>NZ_BAABYB010000001.1:0-2455658 GCF_042849575.1 Collinsella sp. i06-0019-1H4 | reverse complement strand
AAGTCATTGAGCGTGCGTGACCAAGTGGGGGCCGAGTTTCCAAATGCCCTCGCCAGATCGGTTGCACCGCACGCTTGATTTTGCGCCAGATAGCCCAGCGCGGCGTTGCCGCGATCGCTTACGAACACGTCCGGTTGTGGCTGTGCATACTGATTTGCTGCATTAGGATACATCATTTGAGCTGCTGGTTGTTGAGAACTCTGCATTGGCGGCATTTGCTGTTGAAAACTTTGAGGCCACTGTTGGTAAGGCTGCGGAGGCGTCTGCTGGGCCCAGGGGTTGTACTGCTGCTGCGGCATCTGCTGGTACGGCTGCTGATATCCCTGCTGGTACTGCTGCGGGAACTGCTGGCCATACCCCAGTGGCGGCATCTGCTGATATGGATATCCCTGTTGGTACGGCTGATAGCCCATTTGCTGGCCACCCGGCGCCCCCGTCGCCTGCTGCATTGCTGCTGCATCCTGATCAGCCAGCGGCATGGCCTCTGGCATGTTTGGCGGCATCGACATAGATGCCGCCTGGGGCTCTTGTGTGGGAAGCATTCCGGGCTGCTGCATCTGCCCCACGGGGGGCTGCATCTGCTGCGTTGCCATGGGCTGCTGCGCAAAAGCTCCCGGCAGGGGATATGTGGGCTGCTCCGTCTCGGGCCGCACGGCAGCACCGCGTCCGCCGGCACGCTCGATTTCCTGCACGCGTTTAGGGTTCAGGCTTACCGTAACCACGGTGCCGTTGCCCATGTTGTCCTCGATGGATACGGCACCGCCGGCGTTTTCCAAATACTCCTGCACCATGGGAAACCCTGCTCCGGTTCCACGGATATAGCGCTTCATCTTGCTGTTTGCGCTGGTAACGCCAAAGTCGAAAGCGCGTTCCTTGTCGTCGATGCCGGGTCCTTGGTCAGCAAAGCGGATGGTGTCTCCGCCGTCCAGAATCGAGATGATGGGCTCTGCAAAGTGTGCGTGGATAAAGTTTTCGACAATCTCGCGGATGACCATGAGCGAGATATGGCCACCTTGTTCTTTCATGCACTGGTAGACGGTGTTGGTCGTCTCTTCCAAATACGTGCGGACATCTTGCGGATCAATGACGATCACGCGCGGTGTCGACAGCATGTCGTCATAGACGGCGATGCGCGCGGCGTACATGGCTTTTGGCGCCTGCGTGGTCGTCTGCTCGCCTTCCGCACGCTCTTCACGCACGCCGGTGATGTGCTCGTTGTCGGGTGCCGGGTCTCCGGAATCGACCATGGTGTAAAAGTCGTCAGACATGCCGCTCGCAATCTTTCAAAAGGTTTCGAACAAATAGTAGCTCACCGTGCAACGTTTCTCATCTTTCGACAACTTTTCAAAACTTGTTGAAAACTTTGGAAAACGGGCGAAAAGTTCTCAACATTGCCAACATGACCTGTTGAAAACTCGATGAAATATCGTGAAATGTTGCCATGAGGCGCAAATTTCGGTTGTGCTTATGGGGGAACCGTGTGAACTGCGCAACCTTTTACCTTTGATTTCTTGACATTTGAACATTGATTTCCCTACAATCTTCAAGCTCACGTGTCTATATCTGCGTCCGCGTCCCCGCGGACACTCGAAATGCAGCAGGAGGAACTTAAGATGAAGCGTACGTATCAGCCTAATAAGCGTAAGCGTGCCAAGACCCATGGCTTCCGTGCCCGTATGGCCACTAAGGGTGGTCGTGCCGTGCTCGCCCGTCGTCGTGCCAAGGGCCGCAAGCGTCTCACTGTCTAGCAGCGATACACACATCTCGCATGAAGACTATTAAGTCTCGGCAAGATTTCGAGCATGTGTTCAGTCAGGGGCGTCGTTTCAATCACCCTCTGATTCGAATGACCATATGTGAATCGGTTGGCGAAGGCGACTCCGGAAGGGTCGCCTTCGTTGGTGCTAAGCGACTCGGTTGTGCCGTCGTGCGCAACCGATCTAAGCGTGTGATGCGCGAGGCCGCCCGCAGCTGCGGATTTCCCGTTGCGGGTTATGACATCATCTTGTTTGCAACTCCCAAGACGAGGGTTTCCTCGCCGCAGGAGATGGACAAGGCGTTGCGTTCGCTTATGAAGCGCGCCGGCGTTGCCGGGGAGGAGCGATGAGCAATCACGTTTTGCGACGTGTTGCCATCGCTCCTATTCGCATATATCAACAGGTTATTTCGCCCTTATTGCCTGACGCCTGCATTTATTACCCAACGTGCTCGCAATACGCCGTCCAGGCGATTGAGAAGCACGGTGTTTTGAGAGGCTGCTGGCTTGCCGTGAGGCGCATCGCTCGCTGCAATCCCCTGCACGTCGGCGGTTATGACCCTGTGCCCTAGCGGGCACTCGCTATCGGAGGAAAACTTACATGTGGGATTGGATCGTTAACATCCTTTTCGAGCTGCTCAAGCTCATCCAGACCTTTGCGGTCGACTGGGGCCTGTCCATCATCATCCTGGTGGTCATCATCCGTCTGCTGCTGACGCCGCTCATGCTCAAGTCGACCAAGTCGACGGCTCGCATGCAGGTGCTGCAGCCCAAGATGCTCGAGATCCAGGAGCGCTATGCCGACGATCCCCAGCGTCAGGCCGAGGAGATGCAGAAGTTCTACAGCGAGAACAAGTTCAACCCCATGGCTGGCTGTCTGCCGCTGCTGATTCAGATGCCTATCCTGTTCGCCCTGTTTACGCTGCTGCGTAACCTGCCGAACTACTTTAGCGACGGCACGTTCTCGTTCTTCAATATCCTGCCTGACCTTACCACCACGCCGAGCGCTTCCTTTGCCGATGGCTTTATGGTTGCGCTGCCTGCGCTGGTTTGCCTGATTCTGTTCGCTGTCTTGACCCTGATTCCGCAGCTGTATATGTCACGCAATCAGACTGGTCAGCAGGCCCAGAGCATGCGCATGATGGCCGTTGTCATGACCGTCATGATGCTTTGGATGGGTTGGAGCCTGCCCGTCGGCGTTCTGCTGTACTACGACGTGTCTTCCGCCTGGCAGGTTGTCCAGCAGATCTTCGTGACGCAGAAGGTTATCGATAAGGCCAAGGCCGATGAGGAAGAGCGTCTTAAGAACGCTCCGCTGCAGGTCGAGGTTACTCGTCGCGAGAAGAAGCCGCGCCCGCACAAGAAGAAGTAGTGGGATAGTATTCTTATTTAGGTACCTAACTTTTGGAGTTCGTTATGTCTGAAGAGATCGTCGAGGATATGCTTGAGGAGGTTGCCCCGCGGGTCGCGGGCGATTATCCCGAGATTGCACAGCGTTACAAGGCTGGTGAAGAGCTGACCGATGAGGAGCTCGACACCATTGCCGATGTGGCTATTTCCATTCTGCGTTCCATCCTTTCGCACTTCGATGCGGCGAACTCACCCATCGATGAGTATGAGGGTGACGAGGGCGAGTTGATCCTGGACGTAACTGCTCCTGATCTTGCTGTTCTCATTGGCCGCCATGGACGTACCCTCGATGCTCTTCAAGTTATGTTCTCCCTGTTGGTGAGTCGCAAGCTTGGCTTTAGGTATCCGGTCGTCGTCGACGTCGAAGGTTATAAGAGCCGTCGACAGGACAAGGTTGCTTCTATGGCCCAGTCCGCTGCCGAGCGCGCTATTCGCACTCATAAAAGTGTTTCCTTGCCGCCTATGAATGCCTACGAACGTCGACTGGTTCATATTGCCCTTCGTGGTAACGATGCTGTCGACACGCATTCTGAGGGCTCTGACCCCGATCGCCATGTTGTGATTGTTGCTCGATAATCTTCTCGAGTCTATGCTAAGGGGACGTGGTTTCCACGTCCCCTTTTTTTGTCAAAAGTTCTCGATACACTGATTTTTGTCAGAAAGGAGTCGTCTTGTTTGTTTTAACTGATGAGCAGGCAAGCCAAATGCTGGGCCGTCTTATTTCGTATCGCAAAGACTATTCTTTGAAGGTCTCCGACGAGAGCCTTCGTGTCTGTATCCAGCATCTTGATCTTGTTCTGGAGGCCAATAAGACTACTAATCTAACGCGCATCCTGAATGTTGATGATGCAGCCGTCCTTCATATTCTGGACTCACTTGTTTTACTGCTCTATATTGATAAAGCTCCTGAAGGTGCTTTGCTTGATATGGGTACCGGTGCTGGATTTCCAGGTATTCCGTTGACTATTGCAAGTGGGCGAAAGGCTACCTATATCGATTCCGTTGGCAAGAAAGTAGATGCTGTTAACTCCTTTGTTAGTGCGCTTAGACTCAAGCATGCTTATGCCGTTCACGATCGTCTTGAGGAATATGCTCGATCCCATAAGAAGCAATTTGCAGTTGTGACCGCCCGTGCGCTCGCACCATTACCGGTTCTCGTTGAATATGCTTCTCCTTTTCTAAAAGATGGTGGTCTCTTTGTTATTACGAAGGGGAATCCATCTGATGAAGAGTTTCAATCTGGTATTGCTGCTGCAAAGATATGCGGCTTTACCACGCTTATGACGGACGACCTTGATTTGCCGAATGGTCTGGGTCACCGTGAATTTATTATCCTTAAAAAGACTCGTCAGGCATCTGTTTCCCTTCCGCGTGCTAATGGCATGGCAAAAAAGAATCCGCTTGCCTAGATGTTTCACGTGAAACATAATGGATAGTGTCGATTGTTATGTTTCACGTGAAACATAACAATCGATGTCGAATCGGATTGTTTCACGTGAAACATCCTCCATTCAACAGCTTTAAATACACCAGGAGGGACCGTGGGATTTCGCGACGTTAAGCGTTCTAAGAGTGCAAAAGACACGCGTGTCATTGCTATCATCAACCAAAAAGGCGGCGTAGGTAAGTCCACCACGGCTGTAAATCTTGCAGCAGCGTTGGGTGAACTGGGCCGAAAGACGTTAATTGTCGATTTTGACCCGCAGGGTAATAGTACGAGTGGTTTTGGAATCGAAAAAGAAGAACTCGATCACTGCATCTATGATGCATTGCTGAACGATGTTCCGGCGGAATCGCTCGTTCTTGATACAAATTGCAATAAGGTATTTGTAATCCCGGCAACTATCCAGCTTGCGGGTGCGGAAATCGAACTTGTCAGTGCGATTGCCCGTGAGACTCGCTTAAAGGATCTGCTTGAGCCTGTTCAGGATGAGTTTGATTTTATATTCATCGATTGCCCGCCATCGCTTGGTTTGCTGACCATCAATGCGTTAACAGCAGCAGACAGTGTTTTGATTCCTATTCAATGCGAATATTACGCACTTGAAGGTGTCACAAAGCTGCTTGAATCGATGAAGATGGTTAAAACACGCCTTAATAAGAGCCTTGATACTTATGGCGTGCTCATGACTATGTACGATTCGCGCACATCGCTTTCGAACCAGGTTGTGGAAGAGGTTCAATCGTATTTTGGTGACAAGGCATTCAAGACCTTGATTCCACGCACAGTTAAAATTTCAGAAGCACCCTCGTTCGGTGAGCCAGTAATTACCTATGCGCCACAGAACAAGGGCGCAAAGGCGTATATGAACCTTGCTAAAGAGGTGATTAAGCGTGCCTAGTCCTAAGAAGCGCGGCGGCTTGGGTCGTGGTCTCAATGCACTGGTCTCAGAAGCTGAATATGAGACTGGTGGATCTGCAGCGTCAGCATCAAATGCCGTTTCGGAAACTAAGCTTCCAATCGAAGACATCGTTCCGAACCCAAATCAGCCACGAATTCACTTCAACGAGACCGAGCTTCGAGAGTTGAGTGAGTCAATTCAGGAGCATGGCGTTCTTCAGCCGCTTCTTGTGCGCAAGCACGGTAATGGCTATGAGATTATCGCGGGTGAGCGCCGTTATCAGGCTTCGAAACTTGCGGGTCTTGAGGAGCTCCCCGTCATCATTAAAGATGTTGATGATGAGCAGATGCTTGCACTCGCGCTGATTGAAAACCTTCAGCGCTCTGACCTTAACCCCGTCGAAGAGGCAAAGGGATATCGACAGCTCATTGATGCGAGCGGTATGACTCAAGAAGCCTTGTCAAAGGCTGTCAGCAAGTCTCGTTCCGCAATCACCAATTCGTTGCGCCTGCTTGATCTTCCAGAGGTAGTTCAGCAGATGATCTTCGAAGGCAAGCTGACTGCTGGTCATGCGCGTGCAATTCTTGCGGTTCCGTATGAAGATGCGCGCATTAATCTTGCTGAGAAGGTTGTTGCAGAGGGATTGTCTGTCCGTGCGACAGAAAATCTTGCCCCACTGTTTTCTGCCGGAGAGACGCCTAAAACACCTCGCCCTGCAACGCCTCAGTCTTTTAAGAAGGCTGCACGCGTTCTGCGTCAGGTGTTTAACACGAACGTTCGCGTCAAGAGCTCGCGCGGCAAGAATAAAATCGAGATCGAGTTTAAGGATGAGGAAGAGCTGTCTCGCATTCTTGGCGAGATGATTCAATTTGACCAGGGAGATCAGGATGAAGAATAAAGTTCTGACTGCTCTTGCTTTGGCTGCAACTGTAGCGGTTGGTGCGTTTGCGGGATTTAAGATCGCAACAGACGATGAATTGCGTGGTCGTCTGCTTCGCGGAGCGCAAGATATCGTCGATACGTCCAAAAAGAAAATGGATGTTATGACTGAGGATGTCGCTATGCGTACAGCTCAGGTAACTAAGAATCCCAAGATTAATCAAGATTGGGTTAACCATCAATGGGAAAATGTAGGCTTTTAGGTACCTAACAATTACTAGCCTTTTTTAAGGGGTCCTTGTCTGAACGCCAGAACAAGGACCCCTTATTTCTTTCGAAAAAGTTGTTGAACAATCGCTCGATGCGAATTAGCGATAGATATGAAACAGCCCCGGTTGCAATTAAGCAACCGGGGCTGTTCGATGTTTCACATGAAACGTTTAGGTTGGTCTCCCCTACGCGTTCTTCTGAACCTTGAAGCGCTGCTTGAGTTGGCCGCAAGCAGCGTCGATATCGTTGCCGCGAGAGTTACGGATCGTGGTCTCAATGCCACGGGACTCAAGACGACGCTGAAGGTCTTCAACCTTATGAATCGGTGACGGTTTGAGAGGACTGCCCTCGATATCGTTGAGCTGGATTAGGTTGACGTGGCACAGCGTGCCCTCGCAGAAGTCGCAGAGCGCCTGCATCTCGGGGTTGGTGTCATTGACGCCCTCGATCATGGCGTATTCGTATGTCGGACGGCGGCCGGTCTTTTCGGTGTAGAGCTGAAGGGCCTCGTGAAGGCGCAAAAGCGTGTACTTCTTAACGCCCGGCATGAGCTTATTGCGCGTGGACTGAATGGCAGAGTGCAGCGAGACGGCGAGCGTGAACTGCTCGGGAATGTCGGCAAACTTGCGAATACCAGGAATGACGCCGCTGGTGGAGACAGTGAGATGACGTGCTCCAATACCGATTCCATCGGGGTCATTAAGAATACGCAGTGCCTTGAGGACCTCGTCGTAGTTGGCGAAAGGCTCACCCTGGCCCATGAACACGACGCTCGTCGCGCGCTCACCAAAGTCGTTGGAAACATGCAGTACCTGGTCAACGATCTCTTGAGCGGTCAGTGAGCGCTTGAGGCCGTTCAGACCGGTAGCGCAAAAAGCGCAGCCCATACCACAGCCGGCTTGGGTAGATACGCAGACAGACAGCTTGTTGCGACGAGGCATGCCGACGGTCTCGACGGAGATACCGTCGTGGTACTCGAGTAGGTATTTACGAGAGCCATCCTTAGACACCTGCTTGGCGAGCTCGGTCGGCGTGTCGAAGGCAAATGCCTCCTTCAGCTGCTCGCGGAAGGCCTTGGGAAGGTTGGTCATGTCATCAAACGAACAAACGTTCTTCTCAAAAACCCATTCGATGAGCTGCTTTGCGCGAAAAGCGGGTTGGCCGAGTTCGGCGACAAGTTCGCGAATATCGTTTTGGCTCAAGTCGCGAATGTCTTGAGATTTAGTCCTGGGATTCATGGAAGCCTTTCGATTTTGGGGAAACGTAGAGGGTATCGCTACAATATGGTATCAGCTGCAGGAATTATAGAGGAGGAGTCTGCCCATGCCGGGTAAAAGCCTAGAGAACATGCACGTAGCGGTCTTGGCGGGCGGCCATTCCGCCGAACGCGAGATTTCGCTCAATTCTGGAAAGAATGTCGTGGTGGCACTGAAGGAGGCCGGCTACACCTCGGTGGAGCTGCTCGACACCGCCGCCGATGACTTTATGGTGACTATGGCGACCGGTGGCTTCGACGTGGCGTTTATCGCCATGCACGGCGCCGGCGGCGAGGATGGCGCCATGCAGGGGGCCATGGAGACGCTGGGTATCCCCTACACGGCGTCAGGCGTGCTCGCCAGCGCATGTGGCGCCGATAAAGAGGTTTCAAAGCTTCTGTATGCCAAGGCGGGCATCCCCATTGCCCCCGGCCTGGCGCTTGAGGCGGGCGACGAGGTCGATATTGATCGTATCGTCGAGATTTGTGGCGAGCGTTGCTTTGTAAAGCCCGCCGTCAACGGCTCCAGCTACGGCATTTCGCTCGTCCACGAGCCCTCAGAGCTGCCGGCGGCAATCGCCAAGGCTTTTGAGTACGGCGATAAAGTGCTGGTCGAAAAGTGCATCGAGGGAACCGAGATCACTGTGGGCGTGTACGGCGAGGACGACGTGCGCGCGCTGCCGATTGTGGAGATTCGCAAGCCTGAGGACTGCGAGTTCTACGACCTGGATGTAAAGTACGTCGACCCCACAGACATCCACCGCATTCCGGCGCAGATTTCGCCCGAAAACTATGCGCGTGCCCAGGAACTTGCCTGTGCGGCCCATAAGGCCCTCGGCTGTCTGGGCGTTTCGCGCAGCGATTTTATCGTGAGCGAGGACGGCCCTGTCATTCTCGAGACCAACACCATTCCCGGCATGACCGATACGTCGCTGTATCCCGATGAGATTCGCCATACCGACGACATGACGTTCCCGCAGGTGTGCGACAGCCTGATCCGTATGGGTCTCCGCCGGGCGGGCGTTGCATGCTAATCGAGGACGCCGTATCTCCTGGAACGCCGCAGTTCGTCATCGATTCTTACGCCACGCTCGCCGAGCGCGCTAAGACGCAATCGTTTGGCCTCATCGAGGAGGACGTAATCGTCCTCGATACCGAGACCACGGGTCTTTCGGTGCAGGACAATGAGTTAATTGAGATTTCCGCGGCCCGCCTTTCGGGCCGCGAGGTCATTGACCGCTTTGATACGTTCGTGCATCCCAAGCAGCTGATTCCTGCAGAGATTACCGAGCTCACGAGCATTACGAACGCCGATGTGGCAGATGCTCCGTCGGCCGTCGAGGCCGTCGCGGCACTCGCCGACTTTGTGGGCGGCTGTCCTGTTATCGCGCATAACGCCACGTTTGACCGGTCGTTTATCGAGTCGGTCAAGGGCGGTGTCAACGTCAGCGACATCTGGATCGATTCGCTGGCACTGTCGCGCATCGCACTTCCGCGCCTGGCCTCGCACAAGCTGTCTTTTATGGCCGACTTGTTTGGGTGCGATTCAGTATCGCACCGTGCGAACGCCGACGTTGATGCCCTGTGCGGTGTGTGGCGCGTGCTGTTGGTCGCACTTACCGACCTGCCTTCGGGCCTTATGGCGCGCTTGGCGGACATGCACGCGGACGTGCCTTGGTCATATCGCCCCATTTTTTCTTTTTTGGCTGGACAGAACCCGGGTTCGATATTTTCGCTCAGCGCCGCTCGTGCCGATGTGCTCAAGGCCGATCGCGCAGACGATCGCGTTGATGCGGACGAGCTGCCGGTCCTTAAGATGCCGAGTCGTGAAGAGATCGAGGCAGATTACGCCCCCGGCGGCCTGGTCAATCGCATGTACCCCACCTATGAGCCGCGCGACGAGCAGATCGCGATGGCGGTTGAGGTTCGCGATGCGCTGGTCACGGGCACCCATCGCGTGATCGAGGCGGGCACGGGCGTCGGTAAGTCGATGGCCTATCTCGTGCCCTTCGCCGAGGCCGCCCGCCGAAACAACATTACCGTCGGCATTGCGACCAAATCGAATAATCTTGCCGACCAGCTTATGTACCATGAGCTACCAAAGCTCGCCGAGCAGCTGGACGGGGGCCTGTCGTTTTGTGCACTCAAGGGCTATGACCACTATCCGTGTCTGCGCAAGCTCGAGCGCATGAGCCGTGGTCAGGTTGAGATCACCACCAAGCGCGATCCTGCTGACACGCTCACGGCGGTTGCGGTGATCATGGCGTATGTGTGCCAATCTGCCGATGGCGACCTCGATTCACTCGGCATTCGCTGGCGCAGCGTCAACCGTCCCGACTTTACGACGGCTTCGCGCGAGTGTGCTCGTCGTCTGTGTCCGTTCTTCCCTGACAAATGCCTGGTCCACGGGGCGCGCCGTCGTGCGGCACATGCCGACGTGGTGGTCACCAACCATTCTCTGTTGTTCCGCAACGTGGCCGCCGAGGGGAGGATTTTGCCCCCGATTCGTCACTGGGTGGTCGACGAGGCCCATTCCATCGAGCGCGAGGCCCGTCGCCAATGGGCGCGCGTGGTTTCGGCAGATGAGTCGCGCGTGCTGTTTGAGCGCTTGGGTGGGTCGAGTGCCGGCGCGCTGAGTCAGGTTTCCCGTGATTTGGCCACTTCCGAGGGCTCCACGCTCTACCTGGGACTCACCGCCAAAGCGACGTCGACGGTTGCCCGCGCGAGCATGGCGATTGCCGATGTGTTCGATGGTGTGCGCGAGCTCGGCCGTCGCGCCCGTGGGAGCTACGATAACGCGAATCTGTGGATTGGCCCCGAGCTGCGCGAGTCGGATGACTGGCACGATTTTTTGCAGTCGGCCCATACCGCAATTGATGCGCTGGACCAGGCGGATAAAAGCGTAGACGCGCTGGTGCAGACCGTCGCCGCCGATAAGCCCGAGGTCGTTGTCGACCTAGGCGACATTTCGCGCCGTCTGCACGAGCTGGCCGAGAATCTCAAGCTCATCATTGAGGGTACGGACGAGCACTATGTGTACTCGCTGCAGGTTAACCGTCGGCTGCGTGCGGGCGGGGAGTCTATGACCGCCGAGCGCATCGATATCGGCGAGGCCTTGGCGAACGAGTGGCTGCCCGAAGTGCACACGGCCATCTTCGCTTCGGCGACCATGACGGTGTCCAAGAGCTTTGAGCATTTCAACCATGCTGTCGGCCTCGATCGCATCGGTGCGTCGACATCCTCATCGCTGCACCTGGATTCGAGCTATGACTTTGACTCGAATATGGCCGTGGTCGTGGCGGGGGACATTCCCGATCCGCGCGATCGCGAGCGCTATCTCTCGGCGCTCGAGTGCGTGCTGGTCGATGCCCATCTCGCCATGGGTGGATCGGTGCTCACGCTTTTCACCAACAGGCGCGATATGGAGGACCTGTATGCCCGTGTCGAGCCCAAATTGGCGCGAGCGGGCCTGGAGCTCAATTGCCAGCAACGCAACTCGTCCCCGCGTCGCCTGCGCGATCGGTTTATCAACGAGCCGACCTCATCGCTCTTTGCGCTTAAGGCCTTTTGGGAGGGCTTTGACGCCAGCGGCGAGACGCTGCGTTGCGTCATTATCCCCAAGCTGCCGTTCTCGAGCCCCACGGATCCCCTTTCGTGTGAGCGCAATCTGCGTGAGGACCGCGCCTGGGCGCGCTACTCGCTGCCCGAGGCGGTGCTCGAGGTCAAACAGGCCGCCGGCCGTCTTATCCGCTCATCGACCGATTGCGGCGTGCTCATCTTGGCAGATCCGCGCTTGGTGACAAAGGGCTACGGCAAGAAGTTCTTGACGTCGCTGCCCACGACTTCCTACCAGCGTATCGAGTCGGCGCAGATCGGTCATTATTTGCAGCTGTGGCGTGCGCGCCACGAGCGACGCCGTTAAAGCGGGCAGGTCAGGCTCTTCGCCATATCGCATAGACGCAATGCCTGGGCGGGGTCATCCAGTATGCGGATGGCTCCGCCCGCTGCGATTACCTGGCAGAACAGCCAGTGCTCTGACCCATAACGCACGGTCACCGTTGCCATGTCTGCCCCGTTTGGCTCAATCGACATGATGCCGGCCCAGTCTAGGCGCTCTGCCATGTCGAGCGGCATGAGGAGTTTTGCGCTCTGCTCCGCTTTGGAAAGGGATTCGTGGAGGGATGCGGACGCGGGCGCGTGGCGCTCCACAGAATCGTCGGTAAGGGCAAGGCCTTCGATTTTGTCCATGCGGTAGGAGCGCTGCGCATCAACTTCGACATCCCAGGCAATCAGATATGTTTGGTCGCCATGCGTCGCGATGCGCAGGGGGTCGATGAGACGCTCACGCGGCCGTGTGTCGTCCATCGAACGGTAGATGATGCGGCATCGAACGCCGTCTTGAATCGCGCAGTTCAGCTGTTGCCAGTGCGATCCTCGGGCAACGGTATCGACGACGCGCTGGTTGTAGCCGAGTTTCTCGGGTAGGAGGGCGTGTCGGATACGCTCTGCTGCCCGAGAGTCGATTCCCATCGATTCGAGTTCGTGGTTGAGCACGGCACCTTCGGCGGCACTTAGGCGCAAGGGCAGCACACGCCCCGCATCGCCTGTCAGGATGATGCACTCGCCGTGGCGTTCGCAGATGATGCGTGCGCCCGACTCACGGTCAGCGAGGGTCGAGACGATATCGATAATTTCGTCGAGCGCCGCACCCGTGATATCAAAACGGCTGCAGATATCCCCTCGTGTCATACCGGTCCCACCGGCAGCGTAGAGGGCCTCCATGATGTCAATCGCACGCGAGAGCCTTTGCTCGCTGGTGAGTTTACGCGCGGGCATGCTCGTGCACCGTCCTTTCGATGAGGTGGTTCCACGCCAGTTTAAGTGCATCGGGGGCAACGGGTCTCATGCCGTCCATGGCGTGCTCCATACAAAACGAGGCAGCGGCATTAAGGTCGCGCACGCCGACGGTCCAGGTCCAACCCTCTTCGGTGTGCGTGAGCTCCCCGCGACCGCGCGTTAGGCCGCTGACCATGTCGGCCTGGGCTTGCGGGGCAAACGAAAAGGTCGCCATAACGGGCTTGCAATCGGCAAAATCAAACTCAAAGAACAGGCGATCGTTCAGGTTAAAGTCGGCGGGGATGGAGTAGGCCTTCGAGGGGCGCCATGCGCGAACGATACGGTCGCAGCGAAACGTCCTGATTTCATCGGTGGCGTTGTCGAGTCCGCAAAAATACGCCACACCCTCGTGCTCAAACATGCCGTATACGCAGACGGTGCGCTCTTTTTGCTCCCCGTGCCCGTTTTGATACAAAAAGCGCAGTGCGCAGCGTTCGGCGAAAGCGCTCCACACCGCATCGACGGCGGGTAAGCGACGGGCGGGAGGCTCTTCTGCGGTCGATGCGCCGGTGAGGTAGGCGATCTTGGAGCGTATGTCTGCAAGCGGCGTGGCAAACGCGGCCGAACCGGTCGCAAGGGTCTGGTCGATAGCGTCGAGCAAGATGTCCGCGTCGTCTGCGGTGATGAGGCCACCGGCCGCAAACGTGTGCTCGCGATCGATGGTCCACGCGCTTTCTTCGGTTTCTTGGGCGCCTGCTGCGCGAACTTCCTTGATCGTGATTCCGCGTTCGAGGAGTTTTTCGCGATCGCGGCGAAACTTGCGCTTGTCCGAGTCGATATTGCCCGACCCATAGCCAAGATCGGAATCCAGGACAATTTGCTCTGTGGTCAATGGCTCGGGAGAGCTGTTGAGGACAAAGAACAGATTGAGGATGCGCTGGGCGGTCTTGTCGAAACCGGGTTCCGGCACCCCATTTTTATTCGTTACGGTTGTATCGCTTGCCGTCATAGAATCCTCGCATGGGAAGGTGTTTGATGCCATGATTTTAGTCCGATATGGAGATTAGGCTATATCCTTGTCCGCTTGGGGCGGTAAGATGCCCAGAATTCGGCCGTTTGCGCCCGCTCGGGGTATACTTTCGACTATATACGGTTCTAATGTGCATACATTGGGCCTATTTGTCGGATTATGGATGTGGAGCGCATATGGCGAACACCCAGAACTATATTAACCACCTGTTGCAGAACACTGGCATCACGCCGGCGTGCAGCGAAGAAGAGCGCTTGGCTGCCGAAGATATCGCTCAAATTTTCCGCAACCACGGCTTTGATCCCGAGGTGCAGGAGTTTAATGCTCCCGCGCCGAGCAGGATGGCGTTTGCCGTTACGGGCATTCTGGCATTTGCCGGTGCCCTGCTTATGGGCATCGGTGGCGGTATCGGCTTAGTCGGCACCCTGTTGGCCATTGTCGGAGCCGTGCTCTATGTGCTCGAGCGAACCGGGCGCCCCGTGATCTCGCGCCTGGGCAAGACGGGCGTGAGCCAAAATGTCATCGCCTATCACAAGGCCTCTGGTCCGCTTGCCTCTCCGCGCAATCGCCCGGTTGTCGTCGTCGCGCACTATGACTCCCCGCGCGCCGAACTGCTCGCTCGCGAGCCCTATGCGCCGTACCGAGCGCTGATCGCCAAATTGCTCCCGATTGCCACGATTGCTCCCGCGGCTATTGCCATCCTGCGCATCTTGCCGCTTCCCGGCGCGTTGAAGGTCCTGCTGTGGATTGTCGCGATCCTTGCCTCCCTCGTGGCGCTCGCCAATGCCGCCAATATCATTTCCAATCGTTTTGTCCTTCCCTACACGTCCGGCTCGGTTTGCAACAAGTCCTCTGTTGCCGCCATGCTGGGTGTCATGGATAACGTCGCCCCCTATCAGGGCGAGAACGAGTTCCCTGACGATATTCCGTTTGACACGTATTTTGGCGAGCAGAAGCGTCGCGCCGAGGAGATGGCGCGCGCGGCAGCCGAGTACGCCGCAGCCCAGCAGCAAAATGATTACGGCAATACCATCGAGTACGAAGAGCCTGCCTATACCGAGGATGAGTATGGCCAGCCGGTCGCTCCCGAGGGTGAGCAGGGCGAGGCTTTTGATGAGCAAATCGATGGATTCGAAGGTGCTTCTGCCGACGAGACCCTGATTGGCGTCATTGCACCCGAGTCCCAGGTCCAAGATATTCCGGCCGAGGAGCCCGTTGCAGACGAGTCCGCTGCCGAGTCGGCAGAGGAGCCTGCCGCGGCCGAGCAGGCCGAGCCCGAGCCCAAGCTTTATCGCAATGCCGCCGGCAACATCCGGTTTGGCTCGGATGCCATCCGTGCCCTGGGAATGCTTCCCGAGTCCTGTACGCTCGATTACGAAGAGGGCGAGGAGCCGACGTTCGAGCCCGCGCCCCAGCCCGATCCGGTCGTGGCTGCGCAGCCCGATGAGGCCAATGCCGTCGAGACGGAAGCCGATGCGGAGACTGCTATCGATCCCGCAGCCGGTCTGGACGTCATGGCGCCTGCCCCGGCGCCCGAGGAGCTCGATAATACCGAGGACGACTACGATGCGTATCCGCAGCGTGTGTCCTACGAGAGCGACACCGATTTTTCTGCCGAGCTTCCGGTGACGACGCCCCATGCCGATATCGCTTCCGCGTTTTCTTCGATCGGTGCCAGCGCCTCCCATTTCTTTAAGGGGGCATTCGAAAAGGGCAAGAAACTCGTTGACGACTTTGAGGAAAAGCGCGCCGCTGCCCGCGAGGCAGCCGAGCGCGAGGCTGCAGCCCAGCAACAGGCGGCCGAGGCCGAGCGCGAGCGCGCGGCACAGGAATTTGAGCAAAACGACGCCGAGCAGCCGGTATCTGTTGATGTTGCCGACGCCACGACGTCTTTCGAGGCGCCGCAGCCTTCGCCTGCGGATGTTGCCGGGGAGACGGCGACTTTCGAAACCCAACAGCCGGTCGACAGCACTGTGTCGTTTGATGCCACGATGACGTTTGAGAAGCAGGGCACCGCTATCGCCGAGCCCCTTTCCGCTCCTGTCGAGGACGAGCCCGCTGCGCCCGATACGGTCGAGGATCAATCTGTGGCGGAACAGGTCGCTGCGGACAGCTCCGAGCAAGAGCCTGAGCCCGTGGCCCCCGAAGCTCCGCAGGCGGATGAGTCGAGGCCCTACTCTACGCAGATCTTCACCATGCCCGCGCCGAGTGATCCCGGCGCCACGGTTGCCAATGCTGCTCCGTCGCAGGCCGAGACGGTCGATGCTCTGATGGCTCAAATCTCGTCTCAGGCGTCGCCGCGCCCGAACATGAACGTTCCCGACTCGGCATCCGCGCCGGCTCCCATGCCCTCTGCGTCTCCGCTGGCCTCGGTCCCCGATCCCTCGATGCCTTCGATGCAGCAGGCCAATGTCGCCTCGCGCACCTCGCTGTTCGACCTTCCCGACCCTTCGGCTCAGGTTAACGATCCCTTCGCGACGGCACAGGGGCCCGAGCCCACATCGGCTCCGGTTGTTCCCCCCATGCCGGTCAGCTCGGATGTTCAGCCGCTTGAGACTATCTCGGCTCCTGCCGCTCCGGCCGCCAAGCCGCAAAAGCGCGGCTTGGGCGGTCTGTTCGGTCGCAAAAAGAAAAACGAGCAGGACAGCATGAGCGATTGGCTTGGTGTCGAGGATGATTACGACGCCAAGAAGTCTGGTCGCGGTATCGGCTCGTGGGATAACTTCGAGGATGACGACGACGGCTGGAAGGGCGGTGCCACGTCTTCCGATGGAGCTTCCGCCGAGGATATGCTCGCTGCCGTTGCCTCCATGGGCGATGACGAGCTGCTTGGCCACGACATCTGGTTTGTGGCTACAGGCGCTTCCGATTGCGACGGCGCCGGCATGAAGGCGTTCCTGGCCGCGCATCGCGACAAGCTCCGTGGCGTGTTCTTTATCAACCTTGAGTCCATTGGTGCCGGTAGGCTTTCGGTCGTGACGGTCGAGGGCGAGCAGCAGCTGCTCAAGGGTGACCGACGCATCATGAACTTGGTCAACAAGGTGTGCAAGTCGTTCCATGTCGATTGCGGTGCATTTGAGATGCCCTATGCCAAGACCGATGCCTATGCTGCTCTCGAGGCAAGCCGACGCGCCCTTACCATTGCCGGCGTCGACGGCCCACGTTTGGCATGCGCTCACACTGAGGACGATCTGCCGTACAACGTCAATCCGACAAATATCGCTACGGTGTCCGAGGTCGTGACCGAGGTCATTCGTCGTTCGTAGGTTGACCTATAAGGAGTCTGCGTGTTTTCGTACATCAAGCGCCACTGGCCCGTCTATCTCATCTTGGCCCTGATCGCCATTGTCCTTGGTTTCGGGGCCGCGTATATCGTGGGCGTTAAAGGCTCAACGCCTGAGTCCACGATTAGCGAAGAAGTGGAGCACGAGCAGAGTTTGGGAGCCGATGGCATCTCCGAGTCCGATCAAGCGCTTATCGACGGTGGGTCTGCATCTGGGGAATAGCCATTTCGCCACGAACGAATAAGAGGCGAGCCGGGAGACGGGCTCGCCTCTTTTTTATTGCGTCAGCGACGTTTTGACGCCAGCTTTAGATGGGCAAACCAGATTGCCGCGGCGCCGGAGGTCACGAAGGCGGTGAGGCAGGCGGCAATGGGAAGGGAGCCCGTTGCCGGTAAATCTTGCGGCATGGCGCATCGCTGGATGACGCGATCCTCGTCATGTGATTCAAGGTTGCTACCGCCGCCATTGCGACAGAGGTCAACGCGAGCGCTGTTGGCGAGTGCGGTCTGAGGCGTGTAAGACGACGCGGCCTGCATATGGATGACGGCACCGTGAATATCCGAGTCAAGGACGGCGCTCACATCATCAAGGTCGTCATGCTCGTCTTTGAGGTCCTCGCGGGTCCAAGATTCTGCAGCGCCTCTTGTCGTGAAGTCGGCCGATACGACCCCGTACTCAAGACGAATGCCCGTGACGGCGGTATCGTCCAAAAGAGCGAGCTCTTTTGCCTCGAGGGTGACCGACTCCGTTGTTGGGATATCGGCTTTCCAAAGATGCCAATCGCCGTAATCGACCATGCGCAAATCGTCACCTAGGAGCTTTTTGACCTCGTCCGTTTCGAGCCAGGGGTTGTCATGCCCGTCGCTGAGCGTTGCATTGGTCTGTTCGCCCGTATCGATACTTCCCACTGGAGACGTTCGATACCACACGTTGCAAAGACCGTCGATGTCCCCGGTCGCGACAGGGGTTTCGATGGCGATGAGTTTGGCAGTGCCTTCCTTGGCGCATTCGAGATCGTCAGTGATGGTGAATTCATCAACCCAGGTATTCGACTCATTTTTAGCATCGAGCGTATAAGAGAAGGAGCCGTCCGCATCGGATTGTGCCACGGCTCGGTTTTTGCCATCGCCGTTGGCGACGAGACCCTTACCGATAGGGCGGGCGATCTCTTGCCGCTTGTCGACTTTGCCCTCGATCTCGATGGGTGCGTCCTTCATGGCTACCGTCTGCACTTCTCCTGTGGCCTTAATTTCAAACGTCATGTCTTCGGCAAGGTCGTAAGTGCGCGGGGGCATCACTTCGCGCAGGGTGTAGGTGCCGGGCAAAAGATGCTCGATGCGATGCGGTTTGTCAGAGGAGGTCCAAGCGTCTATTTCGGTTCCGTCGGCACCGTGGAGGGAGAGCCGGGCGCCATCTACTTCTTGTTTGCCGGTCAAATCGACTTTGGAGATGTCGATTTTGGTGTAGTCGTTAGAAACGTCGAGGTGCGCATCGATCACGGGTGTTTCCTGACCGGCATACGACAGCTCGACGGTGTGGACGCTTTGGTCGAGCAGGTAACCTTCGGGTGCCTGCACCTCGATTACCTCATAGGTGGCGGTTCCGCACCCCAGCGAAAGATGATTTGCGCACGCAAATCCCCGTTCGTCGGTCGTGATGGTGGCGACAGTCTCGCCGTCCAGGGCAGCAATGCTGCCGTCGGGGCGCACGATATCGCCCACGGCACGGATATCAAAAACAGCACCGGCAAGGGCGCGCCCACCTACGGCATCGTTCTTGACGATCTCGATGCTTCCTGTTGCCGCGTCGTCGTAAAACGAGGCGACCGCGACGGGCGTTAAGTTCATGTCGGCGGGAATCGTTATCTCCAGATCTTCATCAACAAGATACGGTTCCTTGGCGGAAGTCTCTCGTATGTAATACGTGCCCGGGTTAAGCGATTCGGGCAGGGTGACGGTACCGGTTTCATCGGTCGCAAAGGTATTCATAACGGTATGGGCGGGATGCCAGGATGTTTGCGAGATGGGCTCACGGTCGCCATTGAGCAACTGAAAGGTGAACCCGGCACGTGGTACAGCGTTGCCGGTCTGAGCATCGCGCTTCACGATTTGAAGATGTGTCGACAGGGCGTGGTTGTCTACGATGTACTGAAGCTCTGCGCCGTCCGTGATCTGCTCTGCCGTGATAGTCCATTCCCCTGCCTGCTTAAAGCCGTCGGGCACAGTGTCGACAACCTCACGAATGGTGTAGCCGGCACGGTCATACGGTATGGTTCCGCTGACGCCATCGGGGCGCTTTCCTGCGCCAAACCATGCTCCAGCCTGGTCTTTGGTCGATGCGAAACCGTAGATATTGGTGGTCAGCGTTCCAACAACTTGCTGCGAAGTGTTGCTTACCACTTCAAAGACCACGCTTTCCGCCGGCTGCTCTACACCAGATTCGTCACTATTACCGCAGTCCTTGAACTTTGAAATTTCGAGGTCAAAAGCGATGGGGATGTTGGGGATGCGGCGCTCGAGCTCAACGACGCCCGCGTCTCCGAGCTGATCGGCACCGATGGTGTAGCTCCAGGTTTCATCGGAGGGCAGATAGCCCTCGGGAGCTCTTGACTCATAGATGGTAAAGGTGCCCAGGGGGATGTCGGTAAGTGTTGCCCGGCCGTCCTCATCCGTCGTGAGGGTGTGCGACCAGCCCGGGGTAGACTGTGAGACGCAGGTGAACTCAGCGCCGGCAAGTGACGCGCCGACTTGAGGACCTGCCCCTGTCGCGGCATCGACCTTTGCGATGCGCAGGGTAATGGTACCGGGCTGCTCATCGATGACGACATTCCCGCCGTCATTGCCGGTGGAAAAGGCGATGCGGTCACTCCTGGGGATATAACCCGCTGGAGCTTTGGTTTCGACCAGATAATATGCCGTATTGGGCAAAAGTGTCGCCTGTGCGCGACCGCTGCTGTCCATCTGGATGCTGCCGACACGCTTGTCGCCGGCGCTCTCATAGATGTCGAACCTCGCTCCGTCGAGCCTGTAGGTATCGTTTTCGCTCGTGATGGCGGCGTTGGCTGACTGTTTTTGGAAGGATGCGGAGACGGCCGGGAGCACGTAGAGCATGTCTTGACGCTTGCTGCCGCCCGACACAGTTCCCAAATAGCGCCGTGCGCGATGCGGTGCGGCTTTAATGCTTCCCGATTTGGCGCTGTCGTGGAGCCAGCGCGCTGCGGCAACGACCTCATTGTCGCCGGAAAAGTTTCCGCTCTTTGTGACGCCCTGGGCGGTTGTATATGAGAATGATCCGTCGGTATGGGTGGTGCCGTTGAGCATCCAGACGGCAAGTTGGGTTGCGGCGCGCGCTCGATCGGGGGACAGGTTATGCCCGCCAAAGGATGTGGCGGTGGGGTAGCCATGGCAGATGATGGCCGCGAATTCGTCTTCGAGCCATACCCAGCCCTGATTGTAGGTGAGCCAGGGTCCGCCCGGTGTGCTGGGGCCAAATCGGTCCTGGTTCATACAATAGGCAGTCGAAGAATCCTGTGCCTCGTATTTGCCAACTCCAAAAGGACCGCATTCATTGCTGATAGTGCGGAATCCGAGCGATTCGTAACCGTCGACGGCGAGCGCGGCATCCGGTGTCATGCAGCCTAAAAGTAAAAAGAGGACTAGGAGCAGCGATCCTGCTGTGATTGCGCTGTGGACAGAGTGCGTGGGTGCGTTGGACATGGCTGCTCCTTATCCCTCGTGCGCCGCACGGGGAGGCCGCGGCGCGTAGGATGAGGCTATCCCCAAGGTTCATGCGGGTAAGTACCGGAACCTGACCAAATGCTTGCCCGATATCTGACAAATGGCGCCTATGAAAGATAATGGAATAAATCTGCAGGTAGACAACGGTAAATAGAAGAACGTACAGGTCCCTATCTTCACAATTGGCCTGTTTTTAGGACGATTCTCCACAGCTAAAACAAGCATCGTCACCCTTGTATCGAACAAGACAACCGCGTTATACTATCCTCCACATATGCGGGCATCGCCAAGTGGTAAGGCATCAGCTTCCCAAGCTGACACTCGCGGGTTCGAGTCCCGTTGCCCGCTCCAGTTAAAAGCACAAGCACGGCACCATTACGGTGCCGTGCTTTTTCAATAAAGTGCCGGGACTCGAACCCGCCAGGGTGTGAGCGTAAAGCAAACGCGAAGCGTTTGTAGCGAGCAGGCGAAGGCGCCGGCAGGCGCCTAAAGCCGGTGCGTATTTGCGAAGCAAATACGCGGACGTCCCGTTGCCCGCTCCACCGGGCACGGGAGACATGGGGACGGCCAATTCAACAAAGTTTCCCCCGCGGCTTCGTGAGGCCGAGGGGCTCGCCTGAAGCCGGTGCGTATTTGCTTCGCAAATACGCGGACGTCCTCATGACCGCTCCATCTGCAACATGTTAGGTTGATGCCCGTTGCTCATACGGGCGCCTGCGCACGGTACAATAGTCGAGTTACGACCAACGTGCCAATAACCAAAAAGGAGCCGCTATGATCGATCGCTATACCCGCCCGGAGATGGGACACATCTTCTCCCTCGAGAACAAGTACGCCATTTGGCAGGAGATCGAGGTCCTGGCCTGCGAGGCCCAGGCGGAGCTCGGCAAGATCGGTATTTCCAAAGACGAGGCCCAATGGATCCGCGACCATGCCAACTTTGAGAAGGCAAAGGTCGACGAGATCGAGGAAGTCACGCGCCACGATGTCATCGCCTTCCTGACCAACATGAAGGAGTACATCGACGCCGATGTTCCGGAGGGCGAGCCCAAGCCTAGCCGCTGGGTTCACTATGGTATGACCAGCTCCGACCTGGGTGATACGGCTCTGTGCTATCAGCTTACTCAGGCCTGTGACCTGATTATCGAGGACGTCAAGAAGCTCGGCGTGATCTGCAAGCGCCGCGCTTTCGAAGAGCGCAATACGCTCTGCGCCGGCCGTACTCACGGCATCCATGCCGAGCCGATGACCTTCGGTATGAAGTTTGGCTCTTGGGCCTGGGAGCTCAAGCGCGATCTCGATCGTCTTGAGGACGCTCGCAAGAACGTTGCCTTCGGTGCCATCTCCGGTGCCGTCGGCACCTACAGCTCCATCGAGCCGTTCGTCGAGGAGTACGTCTGCGAGCACTTGGGCCTGGTTCACGATCCGCTGTCCACGCAGGTCATCAGCCGCGATCACCACGCCTACCTCGCCGGCGTGCTTGCCACTACAGCGGCCACCTGCGAGCGCATCGCGACCGAGGTCCGCAACCTGCAGAAGACCGATACGCTCGAGGCCGAAGAGCCCTTCCGCAAGGGACAAAAGGGCAGCTCCGCTATGCCGCACAAGCGCAACCCCATCACCATGGAGAAGGTTTGCGGCCTGTCGCGCGTCGTGAAGGCCAACGCGCAGGTTGCCTTCGACAACGTCGCCCTGTGGCACGAGCGTGACATTTCACACTCCTCCGCCGAGCGTGTCGCCCAGGCTGATAGCTTCATTGCGCTCGACCACATGTTCCAGTGCCTCATCCGCGTTATCGACGGCCTGCAGCTGTATCCCGCCCGCATGATGGCCAACCTCAACAAGACCCGCGGCCTCATCTTCTCCTCCAAGGTGCTGCTCGCCCTCGTCGACACGGGCATCACCCGCGAGGACGCCTACGCTATCGTGCAGGAAAACGCCATGGCCACCTGGCACGAAGTGCAGGATTGTGTTTCCGGTCCCACCTTTAAGGAGCGTCTCGAGGCCGATCCGCGCTGCACCGTCAGCCAGGAGAAGCTCGACGAGATCTTTGATCCGTGGGACTTCCTCACCCGCATCGACACGGTCTTCGATCGCCTGGAGCAGGTGAGCTTCGAGTAGGGTTAACCTAATTCGGCTGTTTGCGGATGCATTCCAACCTTTGGCGCCTTGCCCATCTTGGGTGAGGCGCTTTTTTATCGCCGCATCAGCCCCGGGTATACAATGAAATCCGACTGCTGTTTCGATGAAGGGAGGCTTGTGCCCGGACGTATCAAGCGAGCCGCCATCGTCTCGTTTGCGCTCATGCTCCTTGTTGCCGCCTGTGTGGCCGCCCTGACGTATACCGTTCGAAGCAGTTCTTCCTCCTCGAATGAAGCCGACAAAGATCTCCCGGTACTCAAAATCGGCGTTACGGATAACGACCCCTATGTGTATGTCGATACCACGGGCGATTACGCCGGTATCGATATCGACATCGCCCGCGAGGCGTGTGAGCGTGCGGGGCTCAAGCCACAGTTTGTCGATATTGACTGGAACGATCGCGACCGGCTGCTCGAAAACGGTGATATCGATTGCCTGTGGTGTGATTATTCTCCCTGTTATCGCGAGGATAAGTATTACTGGACCGAGCCGTATCTAACCGTGACGGTCTCGGTTGCCGCCAAGAAAACGAGTGGCATCAAGTCCTTGGCGCATCTCGATGGAAGCAAGACCATCGCGGTAATTGCGGGCTCGGTGAGTGAACGCCGATTGCTCGCAGGGGATCTGGAAATCTCGCCGAACGTGCAAATCAAATCGTATGGTTCTGCCGAACTCTGCAAAGCCGCCCTCGCCAAAGGGTATGTCGACTGTTGGATGGCGGACGTTCAGCCGCTTGACCGACTTGCCGCCCGGTATCCCGGCCTTTACCGCGTGTTCGCTGACAACGTTATGACGGTTGATCTGGGCGTCGCGTTTGATGACGGCTATGAAGGACCGATCGTAAAGGATCTCAATACCGCATTGTTTGCCATGGACCGAGATGGCACGATTGACCGTATTGTGGGCAATTACAAGACAGGAGCGACGACGGGCGGGCAAGGAGCAAATCCATGACAAATGATGAGCACCGCTTGCGTCGAAAGACTCTGACCGTCATAGCTGTCGGCGTTATTGTCAGCGCTGTCTTGTTAGGCCTGTTGTATACGGTTGGAACCCATCGCTGCCTCGAAAAAACGCTTGGGTTTGGCCAAGAAACCATGGCGTTTTTGGAAAACGCTTGCGAAAAATATGACCGCTACGAACAGGGGAGAAAAACCGAAGAGACGCACGATTTGCTCGCCGCGATCGAATCGTTTGCGACGTTCCTGTCCTCTGATCGCGTTGAGGTTAACGACGATCTTATCGAGCAATTTGTCCATGCCGAGAACCTTTCGGGGCTGATGGTCATGGACTCCGATGGCCATATGGCTGCCCACTACGACATCGATGGTCGCGATCCGCTCATGTTGTGGCGAGAGGAGCTGGCCTGTGCGCCGGTCGCATCGATGTATCAAGGTTCCAAAGTGACCTACTCAACTGTCGTCGAGCGCCGTGGTGTCGTTTTTGCCGTCTGCGCTATCCCGTATGGCGACGGCGTTGCCTTGGCATACCGCTCATTTGTTTCCGATCCAGCGGACGACTATTCATATGCCATAGCCGACGTGCTTTCGAACAGCACCTTCCACCAGGGCCCCACGGTGCTTGTTATGGAGGATGCGGAGATTGTCTCATCCAACAGCGCCGATGCTGACGTGTCGCTCGCCCGATTCCTCACCAGCGCAGGGGTTGAGTGGAAAGACGATGGCCTAACGCGCATCGAATATCGAGGAGACAAATGGTACGCGGTGCGTGCGGCATACAAGGACTACCGCCTGTTTGCGCTGTATCCCAAATCTGAGGTCATGTCTGGCAGGATCACATTTGTCGCCGCTGGCGTCTTGGTGTGCCTTGCGTTTTGGGTCGTGGTACTGTTGGCTCGAAATATCGTTGATCGCCGCAATTTGGTCGAAAAGGATAAACAGCTCGGCATTATCAATGCCATAAGCGCCATCTACGATTCGACCTTCCTTTTGCATCTCGACACCCTCGAGATCGAGGGAATCAATATGTCGCCGACGATAGCGAAGATATTTGCCGAGCACAGCGAGGCATATGACTTTATGGACACGGTCTGCCGGGATGTCGTGAGCCCCGAAAGCCGCGAAGCGGTTGTGGGACTCGTAGATATAAGTACGCTTCGCGAACGTATGGAGGGCGTACCGTACTTGGCTGCCGAGGTGCGAGATTGTCGAGGCGCTTGGTACTCGCTACAGGTTGTCCCCCAGCATCGCGATGAGCAAGGCCGGCTGGAGTCGGTCGTCGTGGCGACGCACAACATATCGATGGTCAAACATGCCGAGGAGCTGACATACCAAGACAAACTGACGGGGCTTCGCAACCGCAACTACCTTGAATCGCGCGGAGATAGCCTGGTAAACGAGGGCTTGCCCGTGAGCGTGATTATGTTGGACTGCAATTATCTCAAGCGGACCAACGATATCTACGGTCACGAGATGGGGGATGAACTGCTGCGACGGACGGCGTCCGTGCTGCGGCGGGTGGCTGGTGCGGATTACCTGCCGATGCGCGTTGGCGGCGACGAGTTTTTGCTGGTTTGCCCCCATACTGACAACGAGTCTGCGCTCGGGCTGGAACAGGATCTTCGTCTCGGTCTTGCCGCGGTAAGCGATGAGGCACTGACGGTCAGCGCATCGATTGGCGTGGCGACCGTCGAGACGGCTGGAAATACGCTGGCCGATGTATATCGTGTCGCCGACCACAATATGTATCGGGAGAAGCGCACAGTCCACGCACGGGGTACGGGCTGCTAATCTTGCCCCCACTAATCTATGCATCGTAGGATGTTGAATCGGTGCTTACGATAATAAGTCGGGCCAGGCGGGGATAATAGACGTCTGAAATTTCTTTCTGAGAGGGGATCTCAATGATTAGTTTTGACTACAAGCCTCAGGGTGTATGCTCTCGCAATATCCACCTCAATCTTTCCGATGACGGCAGCAAAGTGCTGGGCGTCGAGTTTACCGGCGGCTGCGACGGCAATCTCAAGGCTATCTCCAAGCTGGTTGAGGGTGCTCCTGCCGATCGCGTAATCGAGGTTCTCGCCGGTAATACCTGCGGTATGAAAAAGACCTCCTGCGCCGACCAGCTTACCCGCGCTATCGAGGCCGCTCGCGCCGAGATCGCCTAATGGGTATCGCCGACCACATCAAGAACGGAATATCGCGCCGCGGCTTTGTGCTCGGTGGAGCTGCCGCGGGCGCTGCCACGGTACTTGCCGGATGCTCGAAAAAAACGGGCACCAGCGACGATGCCGCCGGCGAGCCGCAGGTTATCAAAGATGACTCAAAAATCGTCTCGATTACGGATGAGTACGAGGCTGTCGAAATCGACCTCGAGCCTGCAGCTTCATGGACATTGCCTTTGGGTACGCTGCTGTATTACTGCGACGGTGATTACGCCGCGGCGATGATGGCGCCCGCATCGGCGCGGCATGCCAATACGCTCGGCATGCTCAACCTGGGCGACGGCTCACTCACGACGCTCGTCGAGGATCCCGTGGAAGGTGCGGGGTATTCGTTTTACGATGTCCGCGCCGGCGATGGCGTATTTGCTTGGGTCGAGATGAACTTTGCGAATGCATCATGGAAACTCTATGCGCAAAATACGGCAGGTGCGTCGCTTGTCGGCGATGTGGTCGAGCTCGACCGAGGCGGCAAGGACTACGACCCGCCGCTGTTTACGGCGTTCGAATCGTCCGTCATTTGGTACAAGATGCCTGCTGCAGGCGGCAATAAGACGAGTCACGACTCGTATTGCTACCGCCGCTCGCTCGACGAGGCAAAGGCCGAGGCCATTTGGAAGTCAACGGGCCGCTTTGCATCCGCCCCGCGTGTGAGTGACGGCATCTTGACCATTTCCCCGCGTGTGCGCAACGACGAGGGCGTCTACTACGGCATGACGGCGATCGACCTGACGGACGGCAACAATACCAAGAGGGCTCAGCTGGTCCTTCCCTCATCGGTGTCTCCCTTCGAGGCCGTATATATGGGCGACACGTTTGTGTTCTCCATCGAGGCCACCTATAGCGGCGTGGGGAGCCTAGGCAACATGGGCACCTATATCGGTAACGAGAATGGGACGTTCCTATTCCTGTCGCGCGAGCCGCTTGCGTGTGCTGCCGGCAGAAAAGGCAAATATCTGGTTAAGGTTCAGGCATCGCATTTTCTGATCGATACCTCCGCCAAAACCTATGGTTCGCTGCTGTCGCCCGACCGCGCTCTCGAATATGGCGATTATCCAGCTACGGCGGGTAAATCGAATACGTTTTTAACCTATGCCACGGTGCGTAATAGCCAAGGAATTCCCGAGACGGTTACCGCCCGCCTGTTCTCTCTTTAGCGCCGAGGGGTTAAAAGGGCGCCAACGGGGGAATAAACGCGTTGTAATTGTGAGTGCCGCCCGCCGAGCCGCCGCACTGTAGCGGTGCTCGGCGGGCATAGGTGCGTTAAAATGGGCTTGTTCTTAGCTAATTGAGACAGGGGGGCCGTGTTATGGCTTCAGATGCAAAAAAGATTCTGCTGGTCGAGGACGAGAAGGCAATCCGTGACGCTGTCGCTGCCTATCTCGAGCGCGAGGGCTACTGGGTTGTTGGCGTCGGGGACGGCCAGTCTGCGATCGAGGAGTTCGAGAAGCACCAGTTCGACCTGGTTGTGCTCGACCTTATGCTCCCCAAGATTCCCGGCGAGCGCGTTTGCCGCACCATTCGCGACACCTCGGATGTCCCCATCATTATGCTGACGGCCAAGGGCGAGATCGAGGATCGCATCATCGGCCTTGAGCTTGGTGCCGACGACTACCTGATTAAGCCGTTCTCGCCGCGTGAGCTCGTTGCCCGCGTCCGCGCCCTGTTCCGTCGTGCTCACCAGGCAGACGAGCCCGCCGTTGAGGTGCTCGACTTTGGCGATCTGGTCATCGATATCTCGGGCCACAAGATCTTGGTCGAGGACAAGGAAGTAGACCTGACTGCTTCCGAGTTTAAGCTGCTCACCACGCTTGCTCGCCATCCCGGTCGCGTCTATAACCGTATGGAGCTGGTCGAGAAGGTGCTCGGCTATGACTTTGAGGGCTACGAGCGCACCATCGACAGTCACGTCAAGAACCTTCGCGCCAAGCTGGGCGACGACCCCAAGAAGCCTAAGTGGCTCTACACCGTTCACGGCGTCGGTTATCGCTTCGAGGCTCCGGCCAAGACCGATAAGTCGGACGAGAAATAGGGAAATCACATATGACACCTGCGCGCTTTGAAATTGGGCAAAAGCATAAGCAGGAGAACGAGGCGGGTTCCAAGGCAAGTTGGAACACGCCTCGTTCCGATTCACGGCCAGCGATGAGCTATCCCTCGCGCATGGCCTTGGCTTTTGCCCTGACGTCGCTCATGACGGTATTGGTGCTGGTGGGCGTTGTCTCCGTTGTGTGGGGTACCGTCTTTTCGGATTACATGCGCTCCAATATCGTCGAGATTGCCAATTCTGCCGCCGAAAAGCTTGCGACGTCGTACGAGGAAAACGGCAACTGGACTGCGGGCGAGCTACGCACGGTCGCGACATCGAGCTTGGTGTCCGACGACCTGAGTATGCAGGTTGTCAACAAAAAGGGCGTTGTCGTCTATGACGACTCATGGCCTTCGGCAAGTGCGACCGCCGATGTGCGCGAGAGCGAATCGGCGTCGAGCAGCTCGAGCGGTAAAAAGGCCTCGCATAGCCCGGTCTCGTCGGCGCCCACCGACTCCGATAGCGTTGCCAACGTCGAAATCATAACGTCTTCTGGCGAGCATGTCGGACAGGTGAAGCTATGGGCTATCGGCTCCGATGCCCTGCTCACCAAGGCGGATTCTGCGTTTAGGGAAAAGACTTTTAACGCCATGGCCCTTGCCGCGGTTGTTGCGGTCTGCATCTCAGTTGTTATCGGATCGTTCGTGTCGCGCATGCTTACCAGACCGATTCATCGTATAACCAGCACAGCCAAGCAAATTCGCGACGGCGATTTGTCCGCTCGTACCGGTTTGCGCGGCGACGATGAAATCGATCAGTTGGGTGAGACCTTTGACGAGATGGCCACCTCGCTCGAGAAAGATATGAAGCACGAAAAGCGCCTGACCTCGGATGTCGCACACGAGCTTCGCACGCCGCTCATGGCCATGCTTGCAACGGTCGAGGCCATGCAGGACGGCGTGTATCCCACCGACGATGAGCATCTGGAGACGGTCGCTTCCGAGACGCGCCGCCTGGCTCGTTTGGTGCAGCAGATGCTCGACCTATCGCGTATGGAAAACAGCACGGCGCCGCTCAATCTCGAACCGGTGGACATGGTTCCCTTTGTGCGGTCTATCGTCAACGCTCAGGAGCGCCTATTTGTTGACCGCGATCTGCGCTTGCGCTTTGCTGACGAGACCCAAGGTCACGACGATGTCGTCGAGGCCGATCCCGACATGATCACGCAGTGCGTCATCAACCTCATGAGCAACGCCATGCGCTACACCCCCGAGGGCGGTTGGGTCGTGGTGTCGGTGCTCAGTGACCGCAAGCATGTCAGTATTGCCGTTTCGGATACCGGTATCGGTATTGCCAAGGACGACCTGTCGCGCATCTTCGGGCGATTCTGGCGCGCAGATGCCAGCCGCGCCCGCGAAGCCGGCGGCCTGGGCGTTGGCCTCGCCGTGACCAAGCAAATCGTCGAGCGTCACCATGGCTACATATCCGTGGAGTCGGAGCTTGGAAAGGGTACGACTTTTACGATTCATCTGCCTCGCGAGCACACGGCGGACGCGGCATCTACTACAATGGAGCACTAGCTTTTCGCTATTCGGTGAAGGAGGGGCCGCGTTCCTGCCGCTCCGAGTTTGCGAAAACATGCGGGAAAGAACCCGCATTTCTGTCGTATTTAGGTAAGGAGTGACTCACGTGACAACGATGGAGCGTCGTCCGGATTCCCGTGGCAAGGTTCGTGATATCTACGATGCCGGCGAAAACCTTTTGATGGTCGCCACCGATCGCATTTCTGCGTTCGACTTTATTCTCCCCGACGAGATTCCGTTTAAGGGAGAGGTGCTCAACCGCATCTCGGCATTCTGGTTCGATAAGTTTGCCGATATCGTCCCCAACCACCTCGTCTCCATCGATCCGGCGGATTTCCCCGAGGAGTTTGCCGAGTATCGTGACTATCTCGCAGGCCGCGCCATGCTGGTTAAGAAGGCCCAGACGATTCCCATCGAATGCATCGTCCGCGGCTATCTGACCGGTTCGGGCAAGAAGACCTACGACGAGAACGGCACCGTCTGCGGCATCCAGCTGCCCGAGGGTCTGACCGAGGCCTCCAAGCTTCCCGAGCCGCTGTTCACGCCGTCCACGAAGGCCGAGATCGGTGATCACGACGAGAATATCTCGTTTGAGCGTTGCTGCGAGATCGTTGGCGAGGACATCGCCACGCAGATTCGCGATCTGTCTCTCAAGATCTACAAGGCTGCTGCCGAGTATGCAGCGACCCGTGGCATCATCATTGCCGACACCAAGTTTGAGTTTGGTGTTATCGATGGCAAGGTCACGCTGATCGACGAGTGCCTCACGCCCGACTCCAGCCGTTTCTGGCCCGCCGCCAGCTACGAGGAGGGCAAGATCCAGCCTAGCTACGACAAGCAATTCGTCCGCAATTGGCTCAAGGCCAACTGGGATATGACGGGGGAGACCCCGCACCTGCCCGCCGAGGTCATCGATGGCACGTCCGAGCGCTATCGCGAGGCCTTCCAGATCATCACGGGCTCCCAGTTCACAAGCATGAAGGAGAACGCATAAGTGAGTACCCGTAGCGCCACGAACAAGCGCACGCAATCCCACGAAGTTACCGGGGTTGCGCGCAAGTCCGCCGCATCTGCTAAACCCGCCCGCCAAGCAGCGAGCTCCGTTCGCGTCGTGCCGGCTTCGTCTAAAGCTCGCCGCAAAGAGCTCGAGAAGGGTGAAAACCTGGAAGGCCTTTCCAAGGAGGAGAAGCGCGCCCGCAAGGCCAAGCAGCGTGCTCGCGAGGATCGTATCTATACGGTGTCGAATATTCTTCTCAAGCAGGATGAGGACTACACCAAGCGCCGTCGTATCTGGTGGGCCGTGCTCGCCATCGGCATGGTACTCGTCGTGGCAATTTGGGCTTCGCTCTACTTCGCTCCCGGCGGCACGGTGTCCAGTCCTGTTCAGATGGTCGGCATCGTTTTGTCCTATGTCATCATCCTGGGTGACTTTATCTACGACTTCGTTCGTATTCGTCCCTTGCGCAACATGTACCGCGCGCAGGCCGAGGGCATGTCCGAGAACAAGCTCAACGCTCTTATCGAGCGCTCGGCTGCCGAGGAGGACAAGAAGGACTCCAAGAAGAAGTAGCGTTTGTATCCATACATATCGCTAAGATATAAGGCGCGTCGTTTTTGCGGCGCGCCTTTTTACTGTTCTATAGATAGATGGAGTGGCACATGATTCGAGCTGCCCTAACGGTCGAGGAAGCTCTTGAGGGCATGAAGACCCTTGAGCCCAAGATTAAAAATTATGCGCGTCTCGTTATCCGCAAGGGTGTAAACGTTAAGCCCGGCCAGGAGGTCGTCGTTCAGTCTCCCGTCGAGTGCGCATCATTTGCGCGCGTGGTGGTTGCGGAGGCTTATGACGCCGGTGCCGGTCACGTGACGGTCATCTGGGCCGACGACGCCGTGACGAGGCTTGCGTACGAGCATGTCGAGAAAAGCTATTTTGGGCAGACGCCCGAGTGGAAGCGCATACAGCTGGATTCTCTGGCCCAGGACGGTGCCTGCTTTATCTTTATCGAGGGTGCTGACCCCGCCGCTCTCAAGGGCATCGATCCTGCCAAGCCCGCTGCCGCTTCCAAGGCGAGGAACACGCAGTGCAAGATTTTCCGCCGCGGACTGGATTACAACATCAACCCGTGGTGCATTGCCGGAGCGCCGGTCGTGGCTTGGGCGCGCGAGGTGTTCCCGGGAGACGCCGATGAGGTTGCAATCTATAAACTATGGATTGCGATCCTGCATACCGCCCGTGCTGACGGCCAAGATCCGGAGAGTGACTGGGAGCTTCACGATGCGGCGTTTGAAAAGAACCTGCGCTTTCTGAACGAAAATCGTTTCGACTGCCTGCGCTATACCGCTTCGAATGGAACCGACCTGGTAATTGGTATGACGAAGGGGCATGAGTGGGCCGGCGGTAAGGGCGAGACCCCCGACGGTCACCCCTTCTTCCCCAACATCCCCACCGAGGAGGTCTTCACCTCGCCCGATCGTATGCGTGCTGACGGAATCGTCTATTCCGCAATGCCGCTTATCCATCACGGTAACAAGGTCGACGATTTTTGGATCAAGTTCGAGAACGGTCGTGTGGTGGATTACGACGCCCGTGTGGGAAAGGCGACACTCGCAAGTATCATCGATACTGACGAGGGCGCTGCTCATCTGGGAGAGGTTGCGCTCATTTCCAAGAACACGCCGATTCGCGAAAGCGGCATCCTGTTCTATGACACGCTCTATGACGAGAATGCCAGCTGCCATCTTGCACTGGGAGTCGGCTTCCCCGAGTGCATTGAGGGTGGATATGATATGTCCAAAGAGGAGCTCATTGAGCATGGCGTCAACGTTTCGAGCACGCACGTCGACTTTATGATCGGTACGGACGACATCGATATTGTGGGCATTACGCCCGATGGACGCGAAGTTGTGATTTTCCAGAACGGCCAATGGAGTTGGGAATAGTCCCAGACCGTGGTACAATGCCACCCGCGGGCCGTTAGCTCAGCTGGCAGAGCAGGGGACTTTTAATCCCAAGGTCCAGGGTTCGAACCCCTGACGGCCCACCATAGAATAGAAAGCGATCGACTCCGGTTGGTCGCTTTTTTGTTGCCAAGGCATGGGTTCGAACCCGTCGGGGCGCGGAGCTGAGTAAACGCGTGAGCGTTTGCCAGCGCAGCGCGCAAGGCGCGAAGCGCCGCAGCGGCCGCCTGCGGAGCAGGCTGAACCCCTGACGGCCCACCCAAAGAAAGGAAAAAGAAATGAAAACAGATAGATACGGAATTAGCGGCAGCACATTAAAGATAATAGCGGCCATCTCGATGGTTCTCGATCATGTAAGCAGGATCGTCCTGACCAATGGAATCATGACTCACGCATCGTACAATCAGATATCAGACGAACAGTGGGCGATTCTAAGCGAGGCTTCGGATGTGCTTCATGTTCTTGGCAGAATTGCATTTCCCTTATTTTGCTTTTTGATAGTTGAGGGATTTTTGCATACTCATGACATAAAGAAGTACCTGCGAAATATGCTTGTCTTCGCAATCATTGCGGAGCCCATATACGATTTCGTTCAAACCGGGCAGCTATTTGACCTTCGGCAACAGAATGTTATGTATGAGCTCCTGCTTTCCTTGGTCTTTTTGATTATTCTGGAAAAGATACAAAGTCTTTCAAAATGGAAGAGGCACATCGCAGAAATTGCTCTGATTGTTTTGACGGCACTGGCAGCTGAATACACTAAACTAGATGGCGGTGTGTATGGCATTCTGCTTGTGGCTGCGTTCTATTTATTCCACGACAACAAGGCCAAGATGTTCTTTGCTGCAGTATGCGCAGTGTTCCTTTCGTCGTGCCATATAGTTGGCGGCGGATTTGAGTTTGCTACAGCTAATGTATTAAATCCTGATGTTGCCGCCGCGGTCGTTTCGTTGCTGCTTATCAATCTTTATAATGGCAAGCGAGGGCTGAAGCTGAAATATTTCTTCTACATTTTCTATCCGGCACATCTTGCTCTGCTTTATGGTGTCTCACTTATTGTTTTGAACTGTCTTTAAAAACTCTCAAACAAGTCTCTGAAAGCAGAAACAAATTGACCCTAAGACTGCTTGTGAATTTCCGGAAGACCTGAGAGATGTGAGGATAGACAACGAGGGCTGCAGAAAGATGCTTCTCAGTTATCTGGCGGATCGACGTATCTGTATGAGGATCACTTCCACACACTCATTAATAACAGTGATAAACACGGCAGATCCTCAAAACATGAGGCTGCGGAGGTCGAACGATGCTTCGAAAGCATGAATGGCAGCGAGAAAATGAGTTCGGAAACACCCTCTAGATGCTCCAGCATAGAATTGAAAGCGATCAACTTCGGTTGGTCGCTTTTTTGTTGCCGGTGTACGGGTTCGAACCCGAACTTCTCTATATATAAGAACGCTTGGCGAACAAAACCTGCCTTTTACCGACGGGAAACAAATAGCTGATGCTTTTGGAGTAAAGTGGCGCACCAGAGATGACCGATGCCTTAACACCTATAAACCAGCTGGTCATCGCCAATACCAGAAGCCGATGCTTCAGACATGACTTCAGTGGAACAACTGAAGGATCGATTCATTTGTGAACAAAATATGGAGTGCCAGATTCCCGCCCCCGGGGCCCCTCCGGTCTGGCAATATATCTCCTTGCCGCGCGGCCCGGTGGGACCGGATGAGCCGCAAGGCGTGCACCTTGAGAACCGGATACTGCGAGGATGGACACAATCAGTGTCGCATCCGGGCAGACATCGAACCATTTGAAATGGTCTAACTTGGATTTGTTTTTCGCAAGGCCGCCGAGAGGCGGCCCCGAGAAATTCCTTTTCCTATACTAAAACCATATGAATCGAACGGAACCGATCAGCTAATAGTTGTGAGGACCGGACGGGCTCGAAGCCCATTTACTTTGGACGGAGAGTTCGATCCTGGCTCAGGATGAACGCTGGCGGCGCGCCTAACACATGCAAGTCGAACGGCACCTATCTTCGGATAGAAGCGAGTGGCGAACGGCTGAGTAACACGTGGAGAACCTGCCCCCTCCCCCGGGATAGCCGCCCGAAAGGACGGGTAATACCGGATACCCCGGGGTGCCGCATGGCACCCCGGCTAAAGCCCCGACGGGAGGGGATGGCTCCGCGGCCCATCAGGTAGACGGCGGGGTGACGGCCCACCGTGCCGACAACGGGTAGCCGGGTTGAGAGACCGACCGGCCAGATTGGGACTGAGACACGGCCCAGACTCCTACGGGAGGCAGCAGTGGGGAATCTTGCGCAATGGGGGGAACCCTGACGCAGCGACGCCGCGTGCGGGACGGAGGCCTTCGGGTCGTAAACCGCTTTCAGCAGGGAAGAGTCAAGACTGTACCTGCAGAAGAAGCCCCGGCTAACTACGTGCCAGCAGCCGCGGTAATACGTAGGGGGCGAGCGTTATCCGGATTCATTGGGCGTAAAGCGCGCGTAGGCGGCCCGGCAGGCCGGGGGTCGAAGCGGGGGGCTCAACCCCCCGAAGCCCCCGGAACCTCCGCGGCTTGGGTCCGGTAGGGGAGGGTGGAACACCCGGTGTAGCGGTGGAATGCGCAGATATCGGGTGGAACACCGGTGGCGAAGGCGGCCCTCTGGGCCGAGACCGACGCTGAGGCGCGAAAGCTGGGGGAGCGAACAGGATTAGATACCCTGGTAGTCCCAGCCGTAAACGATGGACGCTAGGTGTGGGGGGACGATCCCCCCCGTGCCGCAGCCAACGCATTAAGCGTCCCGCCTGGGGAGTACGGCCGCAAGGCTAAAACTCAAAGGAATTGACGGGGGCCCGCACAAGCAGCGGAGCATGTGGCTTAATTCGAAGCAACGCGAAGAACCTTACCAGGGCTTGACATATGGGTGAAGCGGGGGAGACCCCGTGGCCGAGAGGAGCCCATACAGGTGGTGCATGGCTGTCGTCAGCTCGTGTCGTGAGATGTTGGGTTAAGTCCCGCAACGAGCGCAACCCCCGCCGCGTGTTGCCATCGGGTGATGCCGGGAACCCACGCGGGACCGCCGCCGTCAAGGCGGAGGAGGGCGGGGACGACGTCAAGTCATCATGCCCCTTATGCCCTGGGCTGCACACGTGCTACAATGGCCGGTACAGAGGGATGCCACCCCGCGAGGGGGAGCGGATCCCGGAAAGCCGGCCCCAGTTCGGATTGGGGGCTGCAACCCGCCCCCATGAAGTCGGAGTTGCTAGTAATCGCGGATCAGCATGCCGCGGTGAATGCGTTCCCGGGCCTTGTACACACCGCCCGTCACACCACCCGAGTCGTCTGCACCCGAAGTCGCCGGCCCAACCGAGAGGGGGGAGGCGCCGAAGGTGTGGAGGGTGAGGGGGGTGAAGTCGTAACAAGGTAGCCGTACCGGAAGGTGCGGCTGGATCACCTCCTTTCTAGGGAGATAAATCTTCTAGAGAGATCAACTTAACTCGAATAGAGGGCAGGAGCCCGTCCGGCAGATGTCTTCCCGGGGAAGTCCCCGCAGCACCCGGTCCCCGGGGTCGCACCCGCGTACCTTGAGAGCCGCATAGCGATAGGAGAGAGATGGAAGAGATTCATCTTCCAGACTCGATTCTTTTCTGCGATTTAAACAGAGAATGATAGCAATCATTCATCCGATCCAAACAAGAAGAATTCACTTATATATGAGTGAGGAGCATCTGATCGCGAGCACAGTACATACACTGTGCCGCGGTATGAGATACCCGAATTGCGACATACGAGCGCTATTCATGATATCGATTAATTAATTTTAGCGACACGTGGATATCCCGCGGGCCCGATGCGGTCCCGCAAGATACCACGGGCGCACGGCGGATGCCTTGGCACAGGGAGCCGATGAAGGACGCGGCAAGCTGCGATAATCCCCGGCGAGGAGCACACATCCTTCGACCCGGGGGTCTCCGAATGGGCGAACCCATGCACAGCAGTGTGCATATCCCCGGCCTGAACACATAGGGCCGGGGAGGACAACCCGGGGAACTGAAACATCTAAGTACCCGGAGGAGAGGAAATCAATCTCGAGACTCCCCGAGTAGCGGCGAGCGAAAGGGGACCGATGGCCAAACCGTCGAGCGGGCATACCCGGCAGGGGTTCCGCCGACGGGGTTGCAGGGCCGCGCATCCGGGGGCTGCCGCCCCCGGGCGCAGGTCCGGCTGGGGAGCGGAACGGCATGGGAGGGCCGGCCGCAGCGGGTGACAGCCCCGTACGCGAACCCAGACCGGACGGCGCGACGCGGTCCCTGAGTAGGGCCGGGCACGTGAAACCCGGTCCGAACCTGGGTGGACCACCATCCAAGCCTGAGTACTACCCTGTGACCGATAGCGCACCAGTACCGTGAGGGAAAGGTGAAAAGCACCCCGGGAGGGGAGTGAAACAGTACCTGAAACCGTGCGCCCACGAGCAGTCGGAGCACCCTTTTAGGGTGTGACGGCGTGCCTTTTGTAGAATGAGCCAGCGAGTCGCTGGCGCGGGGCGAGGTTAACCGAAAGGGAGCCGGAGCGAAAGCGAGCCTTAACAGGGCGACTTGAGTCCCGCGCCGCGGACGCGAAGCCGGGTGAGCTATCCGTGGGCAGGCTGAAGCGGGGGTAAGACCCCGTGGAGGGCCGAACGCACGTCGGTTGAAAACGGCGGCGATGACCTGCGGATAGGGGTGAAAGGCCAATCAAACCCGGAGATATCTCGTTCTCCCCGAAATAGCTTTAGGGCTAGCGTCGCGCGTTCACCGCCGGAGGTAGAGCACCGGATGGACGAGGGGGCTTCGCCGCCTACCGAATCCAACCGAACTCCGAATGCCGGCGGCCCAGAGCGCGGCAGTCAGAGCATGTGGGCTAAGCTGTGTGCTCGAGAGGGAAACAGCCCGGACCGCCCGCTAAGGTCCCCAAGTTCCAGCCGAGTGGCAAAGGATGTGCGTCCGCCCAGACAACCAGGATGTTGGCTTAGAAGCAGCCATGCATTCAAAGAGTGCGTAACAGCTCACTGGTCGAGTGGACATGCGCCGACAATACACGGGGCTAAGCTGGACACCGAAGCGGCGGGATTTTATTCATTAGAATCGGTAGGGGAGCTTCCCATGGGCGGAGAAGCCGTCAGGGCGACCGACGGTGGAGCGCATGGGAGTGAGAATGCTGGCATGAGTAGCGAGAGACGAGAGAGTAACTCGTCCGCCGTGAACCCGAGGTTTCCTGGGCAAGGCTAATCCTCCCAGGGTCAGTCGGGGGCTAAGGCGAGGCCGGGAGGCGTAGCCGACGCGCAGCAGGCAGACATTCCTGCACCGCGCACGCGGCGCTACGACCGACGGGGCGACGGATGGGGGTGGCTCGGCGGGGTTCTGGACGTCCCCGTGATGGAGCGCGGCCCGCGGACCAGGGAAATCCGGTCCGCAGAAGGGCGAGGCTCCGGACGAAGCGACTGAGCGAAGCGAGTGAGCCCGAGGTCCCTAGAAAAACCCCTAGGCAGGCGCGTGCGCGCCCGTACCGCAAACCGACACAGGTGGGTGGGTAGAACATACCGAGGCGATCGGGTCAACCATGGTCAAGGAACTCGGCACAATGGCCCCGTAACTTCGGGAGAAGGGGTGCCCGCGCGTACGTGAACCGGCTTGCCCGGGGAGCGGAGGCGGGCCGCAGTGGAGAGGCCCAAGCGACTGTTTACCAAAAACACAGGACTCTGCAGAAGCCGCAAGGCGACGTATAGGGTCTGACGCCTGCCCGGTGCCGGAAGGTCACGCGGAGGGGTTAGCCGTTAAGGCGAGGCCCCGAAGCCAAGCCCCGGTAAACGGCGGCCGTAACTATAACGGTCCTAAGGTAGCGAAATTCCTTGTCGGGTAAGTTCCGACCTGCACGAAAGGCGCAACGACTTGGGCGCTGTCTCGACCATGGACCCGGTGAAATTGCACTGGTCGTGAAGATGCGACTTACCCGCGGAAGGACGGAAAGACCCCGTGAACCTTCACTGCAGCTTGGCATTGGCCGCTGGTCCCGCGTGTAGAGGATAGGCAGGAGGCATCGATCCGGAGGCGCCAGCCCCCGGGGAGCCGCCCTTGGAATACTGCCCTCGCGCGACCGGCGTCCTAACCCGAGGCCGTCAACCGGCTCGGGGACCGTGCCAGGCGGGCAGTTTGACTGGGGCGGTCGCCTCCTAAAGGGTAACGGAGGCGCGCGAAGGTCCGCTCGGGACGGTCGGCAACCGTCCTTTTGAATGCAAGAGTACAAGCGGGCTTGACTGCGAGGCCCACAAGCCGAGCAGGTGCGAAAGCAGGCTCTAGTGATCCGGCGGCCCCGAGTGGGTGGGCCGTCGCTCAACGGATAAAAGGTACTCCGGGGATAACAGGCTGATCTTGCCCAAGAGTCCACATCGACGGCAAGGTTTGGCACCTCGATGTCGGCTCATCGCATCCTGGGGCTGGAGCAGGTCCCAAGGGTACGGCTGTTCGCCGTTTAAAGCGGTACGCGAGCTGGGTTCAGAACGTCGTGAGACAGTTCGGTCCCTATCCTCCGTGGGCGCAGGAGAATCGATGGAGGCTGCCCCCAGTACGAGAGGACCGGGGTGGACGCACCTCCGGTGAACCGGTTGTCGACCAACGGCACGGCCGGGTAGCCGCGTGCGGCGCGGATAACCGCTGAAGGCATCTAAGCGGGAAGCCGTTCCAGGGATTAGTTCTCCTTCCGGTAAGGGCCCAGGTAGACTACCTGGTCGATAGACGGCAGGTGCAAGGACGGCGACGTCCTCAGCCGAGCCGCACTAATCGCCCGAGCTCTTCCGGAACCGCACCTCGCGGCCCGCGGGACAAGCGCTCATGCGCGGTCCGGGCACGAGGATGCCCCCGAGTCACTCCCCCCTATACGCCATGCGGCCCCCAGGGCACGTGAGTGGACACCGGACACCGTAACGGTGGGCGCCGCCCACCGGTCAGCGGCCAGAGCATGGGGGGCACGCCCGGTCCCGTTCCGAACCCGGAAGCTAAGCCCCATCGCGCCGAGAGTACTGCGGGGTCAGCCCGTGGGAGGCCAGGGCGCCGCTGACCGGTGGACGGCACCGAGCCGCCATTGGGAATGTAGAAGGGGGAGGCCTCGCGGCCTCCCCCTTTTTTGCGTTTATATCGAGCCGTGGCTCTAGATAGCTGATTTCTTTATTCTAAAGTCGCAATAGCATATGGAGTGGGCTGATTCTCTTCGAGGCCTGTCTTGGGACTCGTTCTTTATAGTCCGCACTTAGGAACGCTCCTTTGGCTGGTTGTGTATTTCCTAGATGGATCTGCCAATTTAGATCACAAATCAATCTTTTCTCGCGTTTCGCGTTTTGCAGCTTGGGGTTGCACACCAATGGGGTTCCAGCGCTGTCTGGCGGGGTCCTTTGCCGCGTAAAGGCTCTATAAGGGGAACCTAAGCAATCCATCTCCTAGGCGCTATTCAGTTCTGGTTTGGGTATATAAGCGATACGTCTACATCAGACAGCAAGAACACCGAGGTCATACGGTCTGTCTGAGATATATGATCGTTGATTAGACCCTGACGGGTTCCAGGGTCCCAAGATTCATTTGTGAACAAAATATGGAGTGCCAGATTCCCGCCCCCGGGGCCCCTCCGGTCTGGCAATATATCTCCTTGCCGCGCGGCCCGGTGGGACCGGATCAGCCGCGGGGCGTGCACCTTGAGAACCGGATACTGCGAGGATGGACACATTCAGTGTCGCATCCGGGCAGACATCGAACCATTTGAAATGGTCTAACTTGGATTTGTTTTTCGCAAGGCCGCCGAGAGGCGGCCCCGAGAAATTCCTTTTCCTATACTAAAACCATATGAATCGAACGGAACCGATCAGCGATGAACTGAGAGGACCGGACGGGCTCGAAGCCCATTTACTTTGGACGGAGAGTTCGATCCTGGCTCAGGATGAACGCTGGCGGCGCGCCTAACACATGCAAGTCGAACGGCACCTGCCTTCGGGCAGAAGCGAGTGGCGAACGGCTGAGTAACACGTGGAGAACCTGCCCCCTCCCCCGGGATAGCCGCCCGAAAGGACGGGTAATACCGGATACCCCGGGGTGCCGCATGGCACCCCGGCTAAAGCCCCGACGGGAGGGGATGGCTCCGCGGCCCATCAGGTAGACGGCGGGGTGACGGCCCACCGTGCCGACAACGGGTAGCCGGGTTGAGAGACCGACCGGCCAGATTGGGACTGAGACACGGCCCAGACTCCTACGGGAGGCAGCAGTGGGGAATCTTGCGCAATGGGGGGAACCCTGACGCAGCGACGCCGCGTGCGGGACGGAGGCCTTCGGGTCGTAAACCGCTTTCAGCAGGGAAGAGTCAAGACTGTACCTGCAGAAGAAGCCCCGGCTAACTACGTGCCAGCAGCCGCGGTAATACGTAGGGGGCGAGCGTTATCCGGATTCATTGGGCGTAAAGCGCGCGTAGGCGGCCCGGCAGGCCGGGGGTCGAAGCGGGGGGCTCAACCCCCCGAAGCCCCCGGAACCTCCGCGGCTTGGGTCCGGTAGGGGAGGGTGGAACACCCGGTGTAGCGGTGGAATGCGCAGATATCGGGTGGAACACCGGTGGCGAAGGCGGCCCTCTGGGCCGAGACCGACGCTGAGGCGCGAAAGCTGGGGGAGCGAACAGGATTAGATACCCTGGTAGTCCCAGCCGTAAACGATGGACGCTAGGTGTGGGGGGACGATCCCCCCCGTGCCGCAGCCAACGCATTAAGCGTCCCGCCTGGGGAGTACGGCCGCAAGGCTAAAACTCAAAGGAATTGACGGGGGCCCGCACAAGCAGCGGAGCATGTGGCTTAATTCGAAGCAACGCGAAGAACCTTACCAGGGCTTGACATATGGGTGAAGCGGGGGAGACCCCGTGGCCGAGAGGAGCCCATACAGGTGGTGCATGGCTGTCGTCAGCTCGTGTCGTGAGATGTTGGGTTAAGTCCCGCAACGAGCGCAACCCCCGCCGCGTGTTGCCATCGGGTGATGCCGGGAACCCACGCGGGACCGCCGCCGTCAAGGCGGAGGAGGGCGGGGACGACGTCAAGTCATCATGCCCCTTATGCCCTGGGCTGCACACGTGCTACAATGGCCGGTACAGAGGGATGCCACCCCGCGAGGGGGAGCGGATCCCGGAAAGCCGGCCCCAGTTCGGATTGGGGGCTGCAACCCGCCCCCATGAAGTCGGAGTTGCTAGTAATCGCGGATCAGCATGCCGCGGTGAATGCGTTCCCGGGCCTTGTACACACCGCCCGTCACACCACCCGAGTCGTCTGCACCCGAAGTCGCCGGCCCAACCGAGAGGGGGGAGGCGCCGAAGGTGTGGAGGGTGAGGGGGGTGAAGTCGTAACAAGGTAGCCGTACCGGAAGGTGCGGCTGGATCACCTCCTTTCTAGGGAGATAAATCTTCTAGAGAGATCAACTTAACTCGAATAGAGGGCAGGAGCCCGTCCGGCAGATGTCTTCCCGGGGAAGTCCCCGCAGCACCCGGTCCCCGGGGTCGCACCCGCGTACCTTGAGAGCCGCATAGCGATAGGAGAGAGATGGAAGAGATTCATCTTCCAGACTCGATTCTTTTCTGCGATTTAAACAGAGAATGATAGCAATCATTCATCCGATCCAAACAAGAAGAATTCACTTATATATGAGTGAGGAGCATCTGATCGCGAGCACAGTACATACACTGTGCCGCGGTATGAGATACCCGAATTGCGACATACGAGCGCTATTCATGATATCGATTAATTAATTTTAGCGACACGTGGATATCCCGCGGGCCCGATGCGGTCCCGCAAGATACCACGGGCGCACGGCGGATGCCTTGGCACAGGGAGCCGATGAAGGACGCGGCAAGCTGCGATAATCCCCGGCGAGGAGCACACATCCTTCGACCCGGGGGTCTCCGAATGGGCGAACCCATGCACAGCAGTGTGCATATCCCCGGCCTGAACACATAGGGCCGGGGAGGACAACCCGGGGAACTGAAACATCTAAGTACCCGGAGGAGAGGAAATCAATCTCGAGACTCCCCGAGTAGCGGCGAGCGAAAGGGGACCGATGGCCAAACCGTCGAGCGGGCATACCCGGCAGGGGTTCCGCCGACGGGGTTGCAGGGCCGCGCATCCGGGGGCTGCCGCCCCCGGGCGCAGGTCCGGCTGGGGAGCGGAACGGCATGGGAGGGCCGGCCGCAGCGGGTGACAGCCCCGTACGCGAACCCAGACCGGACGGCGCGACGCGGTCCCTGAGTAGGGCCGGGCACGTGAAACCCGGTCCGAACCTGGGTGGACCACCATCCAAGCCTGAGTACTACCCTGTGACCGATAGCGCACCAGTACCGTGAGGGAAAGGTGAAAAGCACCCCGGGAGGGGAGTGAAACAGTACCTGAAACCGTGCGCCCACGAGCAGTCGGAGCACCCTTTTAGGGTGTGACGGCGTGCCTTTTGTAGAATGAGCCAGCGAGTCGCTGGCGCGGGGCGAGGTTAACCGAAAGGGAGCCGGAGCGAAAGCGAGCCTTAACAGGGCGACTTGAGTCCCGCGCCGCGGACGCGAAGCCGGGTGAGCTATCCGTGGGCAGGCTGAAGCGGGGGTAAGACCCCGTGGAGGGCCGAACGCACGTCGGTTGAAAACGGCGGCGATGACCTGCGGATAGGGGTGAAAGGCCAATCAAACCCGGAGATATCTCGTTCTCCCCGAAATAGCTTTAGGGCTAGCGTCGCGCGTTCACCGCCGGAGGTAGAGCACCGGATGGACGAGGGGGCTTCGCCGCCTACCGAATCCAACCGAACTCCGAATGCCGGCGGCCCAGAGCGCGGCAGTCAGAGCATGTGGGCTAAGCTGTGTGCTCGAGAGGGAAACAGCCCGGACCGCCCGCTAAGGTCCCCAAGTTCCAGCCGAGTGGCAAAGGATGTGCGTCCGCCCAGACAACCAGGATGTTGGCTTAGAAGCAGCCATGCATTCAAAGAGTGCGTAACAGCTCACTGGTCGAGTGGACATGCGCCGACAATACACGGGGCTAAGCTGGACACCGAAGCGGCGGGATTTTATTCATTAGAATCGGTAGGGGAGCTTCCCATGGGCGGAGAAGCCGTCAGGGCGACCGACGGTGGAGCGCATGGGAGTGAGAATGCTGGCATGAGTAGCGAGAGACGAGAGAGTAACTCGTCCGCCGTGAACCCGAGGTTTCCTGGGCAAGGCTAATCCTCCCAGGGTCAGTCGGGGGCTAAGGCGAGGCCGGGAGGCGTAGCCGACGCGCAGCAGGCAGACATTCCTGCACCGCGCACGCGGCGCTACGACCGACGGGGCGACGGATGGGGGTGGCTCGGCGGGGTTCTGGACGTCCCCGTGATGGAGCGCGGCCCGCGGACCAGGGAAATCCGGTCCGCAGAAGGGCGAGGCTCCGGACGAAGCGACTGAGCGAAGCGAGTGAGCCCGAGGTCCCTAGAAAAACCCCTAGGCAGGCGCGTGCGCGCCCGTACCGCAAACCGACACAGGTGGGTGGGTAGAACATACCGAGGCGATCGGGTCAACCATGGTCAAGGAACTCGGCACAATGGCCCCGTAACTTCGGGAGAAGGGGTGCCCGCGCGTACGTGAACCGGCTTGCCCGGGGAGCGGAGGCGGGCCGCAGTGGAGAGGCCCAAGCGACTGTTTACCAAAAACACAGGACTCTGCAGAAGCCGCAAGGCGACGTATAGGGTCTGACGCCTGCCCGGTGCCGGAAGGTCACGCGGAGGGGTTAGCCGTTAAGGCGAGGCCCCGAAGCCAAGCCCCGGTAAACGGCGGCCGTAACTATAACGGTCCTAAGGTAGCGAAATTCCTTGTCGGGTAAGTTCCGACCTGCACGAAAGGCGCAACGACTTGGGCGCTGTCTCGACCATGGACCCGGTGAAATTGCACTGGTCGTGAAGATGCGACTTACCCGCGGAAGGACGGAAAGACCCCGTGAACCTTCACTGCAGCTTGGCATTGGCCGCTGGTCCCGCGTGTAGAGGATAGGCAGGAGGCATCGATCCGGAGGCGCCAGCCCCCGGGGAGCCGCCCTTGGAATACTGCCCTCGCGCGACCGGCGTCCTAACCCGAGGCCGTCAACCGGCTCGGGGACCGTGCCAGGCGGGCAGTTTGACTGGGGCGGTCGCCTCCTAAAGGGTAACGGAGGCGCGCGAAGGTCCGCTCGGGACGGTCGGCAACCGTCCTTTTGAATGCAAGAGTACAAGCGGGCTTGACTGCGAGGCCCACAAGCCGAGCAGGTGCGAAAGCAGGCTCTAGTGATCCGGCGGCCCCGAGTGGGTGGGCCGTCGCTCAACGGATAAAAGGTACTCCGGGGATAACAGGCTGATCTTGCCCAAGAGTCCACATCGACGGCAAGGTTTGGCACCTCGATGTCGGCTCATCGCATCCTGGGGCTGGAGCAGGTCCCAAGGGTACGGCTGTTCGCCGTTTAAAGCGGTACGCGAGCTGGGTTCAGAACGTCGTGAGACAGTTCGGTCCCTATCCTCCGTGGGCGCAGGAGAATCGATGGAGGCTGCCCCCAGTACGAGAGGACCGGGGTGGACGCACCTCCGGTGAACCGGTTGTCGACCAACGGCACGGCCGGGTAGCCGCGTGCGGCGCGGATAACCGCTGAAGGCATCTAAGCGGGAAGCCGTTCCAGGGATTAGTTCTCCTTCCGGTAAGGGCCCAGGTAGACTACCTGGTCGATAGACGGCAGGTGCAAGGACGGCGACGTCCTCAGCCGAGCCGCACTAATCGCCCGAGCTCTTCCGGAACCGCACCTCGCGGCCCGCGGGACCCAGCGCCCATGCGCGGTCCGGGCACGAGGATGCCCCCGAGTCACTCCCCCCTATACGCCATGCGGCCCCCAGGGCACGTGTACGCGATACCGGACACCGAGAACGGTGGGCGCCGCCCACCGGTCAGCGGCCAGAGCATGGGGGGCACGCCCGGTCCCGTTCCGAACCCGGAAGCTAAGCCCCATCGCGCCGAGAGTACTGCGGGGTCAGCCCGTGGGAGGCCAGGGCGCCGCTGACCGGTGGACGGCACCGAGCCGCCATTGGGAATGTAGAAGGGGGAGGCCTCGCGGCCTCCCCCTTTTTTGCGTTTGGTCGATATGAGCTAAACGCCTCTATGGCCTAATAGCCTTTTCTATTTGAAGAAAACAAAATGAATGACCAGCGCGATTGCCACGATGGCAATGATCAAGAGCGCAATTTGGAGACGGTGCTGTCTGCGCCGTCTGTTTGACGATGTAAATATCGATTTCCCCTGCTTAGGCGTCTCGAGATAGCGGGCGGAATGCGTTAGAGTTTGCTTGGGACGGGGCCCTCTACGATGTTGCTTTGTGGGTGTTTGTGTCTGCTCCTGGCTGCATGCGCTGTTTTTGGATAAGGGGGCATCTTTTAGATACACCGGATCGCTCGAGGCGACACCCATGTGTCTACGCGCTGAATGAGATTCTTCTAGGGTTTGATATCGATTGCGAGTTACATACTCAGGCTCTGCATCGTTAATGGGCTCTTGGGAAATATGGGGACGATGGTAGCGTATGGGCTGTGAGTAGGCAGAACTATCGTTCTGCAGCGGCTCAAACGAATTGTCGGAGGTCTGATCGTCCATGATGCCCTTAGGTTGTCATTAACAACGAGTATGCGCTCATTGTAAGCTCCCTGCTTCGTTTTGACAGGCGCGTATTTGGTATTCAGGGCTCTGTTCAAATAACCTTAACCTCGTTAAAACCTTAGTCAACCAGACTTAGATATGCTTATAGAAAGAGACTTAAAAAACTTTATAGCAAAATGTATATATACGTAATCGTTGGGCATATATTAGAGCGTCAAACGAAGTCCCTGCCACCTGGAAGATGGCTCGGCAGTCCCTTAAAGGAGTGGTAGTCATGGCAAGCATGGTTCCTTATCGTTCGGTCTTTGGTGTTCGTCCCTCTGCTAGCTCGTTGTTTGATCTCTTTGATGATATGAGCGACCTAGCGAACAGCTCGATTGCCTCTAAGGCGTTCCCCGTTGACGTTGAGGATAAGGGCGATGGCTATGAGGTCAAGGCTTATCTGACCGGCGTCGCCAAGGACGATATCGATGTCGAGCTTAACGAGGGCCGTCTGTCCATTAGCGTGAATGTCGAGGAAGACGAGGAGAACGAGGGTAAGAACTTCCTGCAGAAGGAGTTCAGCTCGTACAGCGCGATGCGCGGCGTGTACCTGAAGGATGCTTCGAGCGAGGGCCTTTCTGCAAAGTACGCTGACGGCATCCTTACCGTTACGGTTCCTAAGATTGTCGAGAAGAAGAACGTTACGAAGATTTCCATCGATTAAGGCTATCGGCTTTTAAAATCGGTGCCTACGTTAAGGGGGCTGGGAAGTGATTCCCAGCCCCCTTTGCTGTTTACTGTATGGTCATGGGCCGATATTGCCCGGCGGGACGTATTGTGAGTTTATGCAGCCCCTCAACGCGGGTGGCGGCGCTGCCAAGTTCGTTGTCGAGTGTTGCGCCGAGGGAGCTTGCGTAGCTTTTGACGGTCAGGCTTGGGCGATTGTTGTCTTGGCTAATGTGCATCGCGATAAGTTGCTCGGTGCGATCGGTTACCAACGCGCGTGCGGCATCGGCGGCCTGATCGTTGGAGAGATGTCCTTTTACAGACAGGATACGTTCCTGAAGAAAGCGAGGATAGTCGCCTTGACGCAGCATGGCCACGTCGTGGTTGCTTTCGAGTGCGAGAATGCGACAGTCCTTGAGCGTATCGATGGCATGCTTCGACAACGCGCCGGTGTCGGTTGCAAAGCCAATCGAATCACCCTGAGCGTCAAACCGGTAGCCGACGGGATTGACGACGTCGTGGGATGTCGAATACGTCTGAATGTGGACTCCGGCAATAGAGAGGGTGTCGCCTGGGTCGAATTCCTCAACAGGCAGATGTGCGAGGCTTTCTTTTGATGTGAGCGTGCCTCTGCTGGAAAAGACCGGGCCATTCCAATGCTTACACCAAACCTCAAGCCCCTTAATGTGGTCGCTGTGCTCATGGGTGACCACAAGGGCGGACACGTCGTCTGCCGAAAGGCCGAGCTCTGCCATGCGCTTGAGTGTCTCACGACGGGACAGTCCGCCATCGACCATAATGAGCCCTTGCGGGCCCTCGATGAGTGCGCAGTTGCCTTTAGAGCCACTGCCGAGGATATGAAGGTGCAGACGAGACATAAGATTCCAAAGGATACAATGGGTGCGGACGAATAGGGGAGGAAGCAAATGCCTACGGTATCTCAGCATTATGGACACCATGCCGTGCCTGGGGCAGTCGATGAGACCCGGACGAGGCAGCAGGCTGCTCCTGTCGTGCTCATGGTATCAGGCGGCGCGGACTCGACGGCACTGCTTCTTATGGCGTGCACATCAAAGCTGGATATCCAAGACGGACGCGGTGTTGCCCCCATTGCTCGCGAGCGCCTGCATGTGCTGCATGTAAACCATCATCTGCGCGGCAAGGCGTCCGATGGCGACGAGGCCTTTGTGCGTGAGCTCTGCGCGAAATATGGTTTACCGCTGTGCGTGGAGCACGCTTATTTTGATGGGGAGTCGGGCAATATTGAGGCCGCGGCCCGCGAGGTGCGCTATGCCGCGGCGCGGAGGTATGTTCGCGAGCTCTGCGCCCAGACGGGGGCACCGCGAACGGCGGCTCGTATCTGCACCGCGCACACGTCTTCGGATCGCGCGGAAACGTTTTTGATGAACGCGATTAAGGGTTCAGGGCCCGCTGGCCTATCGAGCATTCCTCGCCGGAGGAATATCGTGGTGCGCCCCTTGCTCGACCTAACTCATGGCGAGCTCGTGGGCTATCTACAGGTACATGGTCAGCCGTGGCGTGAGGACGAGAGCAATGAGGATATCTCGTATCTGCGAAACTACGTGCGCCATCGGGTAATGCCAGTGGTGGCACAGCGTAATGCGAGCGTGTGCAAGACGATTGGCGCCGCCTGCGAGATCCTTGGTGACGAAGATGCGTTTCTATCCCAGCTGTCGGCACAGGCGTTTCGAAGCTGCCTGCGCAAGGAGGCGGCGGGTGCGCTAGTGCTCGATGCCAGACGCCTTGCTGCGGCCGAGGTGGTAATCGCGCGGCGCATCGTGCGACTGGCGATCAAACGCATCGATCCGGACGCTCGTCCAGAGATGCGACATGTGGAGCGAGTCCTTTCCTGCGTTGCCGAGGGCGCAGGCTCGGTCACGCTTCCGGCGGGGATTGACGCACGCGTCGAATTTGGCATGCTGGCGTTTAAGGCTCCGGTGGCTCGCGAGGGCCTGGTCGCGGACTGGGTTACCGTACCCGGTCGTTTGCCGTTGGGCGGGGGACGTATGCTGGTCGCAGAGCCGATGGCCGTTGAACCGGGATGCGATATCGTGCGCCGCGCCCGTGAGCTTGCGGCTGCCGGGGAAGTGGCAGCTTTGGTAGACGCGGCTGCCCTGGGTTTTGCCGACAGCGATAGCGAGCGGATCCTGGCGGGCTCGCGTGGCGAGATCCCTGCCGAGGCGCGATTGGCGCGCCTATGGGTGGACGGTCCCGCACCGGGAGACGTGATGTGCCCGTTAGGAATGAGTGGCCGAAGCAAGAAGGTATCCGACTTGCTAGGAGAGGCTCGCATTCCCGTTTCCGAGCGCGCCGGCGTGCCCATGGTGAGGACGGCGCCGGGAGGTGCCGTGGTGTGGGTCGCCGGAGTTCGCGCGGACGAACGCTTTAAGTGCACGGCGGCGACGCGTGTGGCCTATCTGCTTCGCGTGGTTGACGCGGATTAGCCCCTCGTACCAGCTTTTCTGTGCGGCGTTGACGGTATTCCAGCGCTGATGATGCGCGGGCTGGAAAATATACCCCGTGCGCTGCTAGAATGTGTAGTTCGCGTCCATACGGCGGTGTGTGGGCGATTAAGCACAAGAAAGGGTTGTCATGGCTTCTCAACATCCGGATATCGAGAAGGTTCTGTTTACGCAGGAGGATATCGAAGGTATCGTTTCTCGCCTGGGCGAGGAGATTACGCGCGACTACGCTGGTAAGGATCTGGTGTTGATCGCGGTTCTGCGCGGCGCCGTTGTCTTTATGGGCGACCTGATGCGCAAGATCGAGCTGCCGACCAACATCGATTTCATGGCTGTTTCGAGCTATGGCGACGGTGTGAAGTCTTCGGGCATCGTGCGTATCATTAAGGACCTGGATATCGACATCCGTGGTCGCGACGTGCTGATCGTCGAGGACATTCTGGACTCGGGCCTGACCCTCAAGTACCTGATGAAGAACCTCGAGAGCCGCAAGCCCGCTTCGCTGGAGGTCGCTGCCTTCCTGTGGAAGGACGTTGAGGACCGTACCTCGGCCATCACGCCCAAGTATGTTGGAACCCATTGCCCCGATGCCTTTGTGGTGGGCTACGGCCTCGACTATGCCGAGCGCTATCGCAACCTTCCGTATCTGGGCATTTTGAAACCGGAGGTTTATTCGTAAGATGCCCGACGACCGTAACGACAACAATCCCCAGACTCCCCGGGACCCAAAGATTCCGGGGATGCCCGGAGGCAAGAAGCCCACGCGTACGGGCTGGCTGTATTTTCTTTTGGCTTGCGCGCTTCTGGGCTATGCCTTCTTTAATATGGGTTCCGGCTTTGCCAACTCCAGCAATACCGTTAAGCTCGCGACGAGCGAGATGGTCAGTGCCATTAAGCAGGATCGCGTCGAAGATTTGACCTATACGGTTCAAGACGGAAGCGTGGCGGGGCATTACTGGAAGACGAAAAAGGACAAGGGCGATACGAGCGAGCTCAAGAGCTTCTCCTCGACCTATGTCGGCTCCGATTCGCTTGCCGAGCTTATGGCGGAGCACCCCGATACCAAGTACATCGTCAACACCAACGACCCCGATTTTTGGGGCGACCTGGCGATGAGCGTGCTGCCGACGATCGCCCTGATCGCCATCATGTTCTACTTTATGCGCCAGATGATGGGCGCCAATAACAGGAACATGCAGTTTGGCAAGACCAATGCCAAGACCAACGAGGCGACGCGTCCCAAGGTCAAGTTCGAGGACGTGGCCGGCGTGGACGAGGCCGTCGAGGAGCTCGAGGAGATCCGCGACTTCCTAAGCGATCCGGACCGCTATCGCAAACTGGGTGCCAAGATCCCGCGCGGCGTTTTGCTGGTGGGCCCTCCGGGTACCGGTAAGACGCTGCTGGCCAAGGCCGTTGCCGGCGAGGCGGGCGTGCCGTTCTTTAGCATCTCTGGTTCTGACTTTGTCGAGATGTTCGTGGGTGTCGGTGCCAGCCGCGTGCGCGACCTCTTTAAGGAGGCCAAGTCTCAGGCTCCGTCGATCATCTTTATTGACGAGATCGATGCCGTGGGACGTCAGCGCGGAGCCGGTCTGGGCGGCGGTCACGACGAGCGCGAGCAGACGCTCAACCAGCTGCTGGTCGAGATGGACGGTTTTGAGGAAAGCGAGTCGGTCATCCTGATCGCCGCAACCAATCGCCCCGATATTCTGGATCCGGCATTGCTGCGCCCCGGTCGTTTTGATCGTCAGGTCACGGTCGACCGTCCGGACGTAAAGGGTCGCGAGCAGATCTTGCGCGTACATGCCGAGAATAAGCCGATGGACGAGGACGTTAAGTTTGAGAAGCTCGCCCAGATGACCGTTGGCTTTACCGGTGCCGATCTGGCAAACCTGCTCAACGAATCTGCGCTGCTGGCCGCTCGCCGCCATCGTTCCGTGATCTCGATGGACGAGGTCGAGGAGTCGATGGAGCGCGTGATTGCCGGACCGCAACGCAAGGGTCGCGTGATGACCGAGGCCGAGCGCACCACGATTGCCTATCATGAGAGCGGTCACGCTTTGGTGGGTCACATCTTGGAGCACTCCGATCCGGTTCATAAGATTTCGATCGTCAGCCGCGGCCAGGCTCTGGGCTACACGTTGCAGCTTCCGCAGGAGGATTACTTCCTCAAGACCAAGAACGAGATGCTCGACGAGCTTGCCGTGTTCTTGGGCGGCCGCGTTGCCGAGGAGCTCATGTGCGATGACATCACGTCGGGCGCGAGCAACGACCTGGAGCGCGCGACCAAGATGGCACGCGAGATGGTCACGCGCCTGGGCATGAGCGAGGAACTCGGCACGCAAGTGTTTGGCGAGGCGCAGCATCAGGTGTTCCTTGGCCGCGATTACGCCGATCACCAGGATTACTCCGAGGAGACGGCGCGTCGCATCGATATCGAGGTCCAGCGCATTATGCGCGAGGCCCATCGCCGCGCGGTCGAGATTCTGGATGCCCGTCGCGATCAGCTTGATCTGATGGCGAAGGTGCTGCTTGAGCGCGAGACCGTCGAAGGCGACGCCGTGAATGCCCTGCTCGACAACGAGTGGGATGCCTACCTTGAGCGCGAGGGCGATATCCTGGCGGCCAAGGAGGAGCGCAATGCCAAGGCGGCCGGTATGCCGACCAAAAAGCGCGCGCCTCGTATGAGCGAGGAGGAGCTGGCGGCTGATGCCGCGGCTTTTGCGCAGGCGGCCATGCAGGAGGATGCCGAAGTGGCATCCGATGGCGCTGGCGATGACCATGCCGTCAACGCCGATGCCGACGCCGACGACGACAAATAGTCTTTGTGGCGAAAGCCTCCGCGGGGAAACCTGCGGAGGCTTTTTTTTGGCTCTGTTAGACCAAATTTGACACGATCGGCTGTTCGCCGAACCGGAAAATAATCGGGCTATCCCCGCCCATCGCGGTCCGCGCCCTCCCCGTCAGCCTTCCCCGAAGATCCCAGCCTGACGTCGAAGGGCAGGCCGCCCTCGCGGACCACCGCCCTGAGGAATATGTTCATGGCGCCCGACATGGAGAGCCCGAGCTCGTCGAGCACGGCCACGGCCTCCCTTTTGACCTCGGGATCGATTCTTATCGTGGTGGCCGGGACGTTCGATGTCATTGCCGCTCCTTCCGCGGTCGCTGCTCCGTGGCCACCATTTTAATTCGCTAGGCCGCCCGCCCGTCCCAGTAGTCCATGAGGGGAGGCTCGAGGCCGAACATGCCGCGGACGCGGGTCGAGCAGGAGCCGTTGGCGAGCTGGCGGGCGACCGTGGACTCCGCCGCGCGCGAGCCCGCCGCCATGAAGGTGCGGCACCAGCGGAACCAGTCGAGGTAGGCCCCCAGGTGCTTGGTGGACACTCCCCTGAAGCGGGCCATGAACGAGCCGAGGAGCGAATGGACGGCGTTGATGCGGTTGATGGTGCCCTCCGAACGGTCCTTGGAATCATAGGATTCATGCGAGGCGACCTTCAGGTCGCGCAGCACGTCGATGTATGCGGCCGCCTTGTCCGTGGCGACGACCGCGCCCGCGCCGATGCGGTCGCGAAGGGCCTCCGCCGCACGCCTGCGCGAGACAACGCCGCGGCCCGAGACCTCGAAGAAGGTGGCGTCCGTGTCGCTGACGCCCGTCATGACGCAGATCTGCTCGCGGGAGAGGCCGCGCCTATGGACCTGCTTGCCGCGGTGGCGAGCCTTCCTCGGCAGGGTGAAGGAGCCCTTTGAATGGTTGCCCTTGAAGGACTCGGGGAAGTACGTCTCGTCGAGCTCGCAAGCCTGCCCCTGCCCCACATGGAACGTGGGCGAGTATTCCCTCAGGCACTCGATGAGCCTGTGGCGCATGGTCCAGGCGGTCTTGAGGCAGACACCGCAGCGGCCGGCGCACTCGCGGAGAGGGAGCATGAGGGCGAAGCACTCGGCGTAGGCCATCCAGGTCTCGCGGGGCAACTTGCTCGCGCCGAGGATCCGGTCGGTGGAGCCGGAGAACGTCCTGCCGCAGTCGCGGCAGAGGTAGCGCTGCTCGCCGTTCCTGGACTTGCCCTTCTTGACGATAGCGACCGAGCCGCAACGGGGGCAGCGCTCTACCTCATGGCCATCTCCCGCCGCGTCATCGAACATGGCGGCGCGGACGACGTCCCCGACCAACTCGACGGCTTTACGGCGCTCGGTCCTGCTGAGCTTCGCCAGGCTCTTCTTGAGGGTGATGACCAGGTCGTCTGCATCCATGGGCGCTCCTTCGACGTTAATTGAAGGGTACCGCCTCGCGGTGACATCGTTTTTATGTCAACCTTGGTCTAACAGAGCCTTTTTTTTAGCGATATGGGGCCATCTGTTAATTGGGGACAGACTTAAATGAGCGTTTTCACGCATTTAAGTCTGTCCCCAATTAACATTGCTGCGGCACTTTGCTCAACTAAAGCGTACAATACCGCCTATGCGAAAGGGGAACAGATGATCAACGAAACCATGTATGCTCGCGGTGCGGAAAGCTCCATCATCCGTGAGATTTTTAGCTATGGCCTTGAGCGCAAGGCGCAGATCGGTGCGGAAAACGTATTCGATTTTTCGCTGGGCAATCCGAGCGTTCCGGCACCCGCTGCTGTGGCGGAGTCCATTAAGAAGGCCCTGGAGCTGCCGAGCGACCAGCTGCACGGCTACACGCCCGCACCGGGCCTGCCGCAATGTCGTGCCGCTGTGGCCGAATCGCTCAACCGCCGCTTTGGCACGAGCTATGAGGGCAAAGACGTCTTTATGACGGTGGGTGCCGCGGCTTCGCTCACCTGCGCGCTCAACGCCGTTACGAATCCGGGCGACGAGGTTATTGTTATCGCCCCGTACTTTCCGGAGTATCGCGTTTGGATTGAGAAGGCCGGCTGCACGTGTGTCGAGGCGCTTGCCAACGAGGACACATTCCAGCTGAGCGTGGATAACGTATTCAAGGCGATCACCGACAAGACGGCAGCCGTCATTATCGACTCGCCCAACAACCCGACCGGTGCCGTATATACGCGCGACACGCTGACGCGACTGGCCAATGTTCTGCGCGAGGCCAACGCTCAGCGCGATCCCGAGAATCCGATTATGCTCATCTCGGATGAGCCGTACCGCGAGATCGTGTACGGTGCCGAGGTGCCTTGGGTGCCCTCGATCTACGAGCACACCATCGTGTGCTACTCGTATTCCAAGTCGCTGTCGCTGCCGGGTGAGCGCGTGGGGTGGATCTTGGTTCCCAACACCAATCCGCAGGCTGCCCGTCTGATGCCGGCCGTTGCCGGTGCCGCCCGTACGCTGGGCTTCGTGTGCGCGCCGGCGCTCTTTCAGCGCGTAATTATCGACTGCATCGATGAGCCGAGTGACGTTGAGGCCTATGCACGCAACCGCACCGCGCTTACCGACGCACTAGCGGAGTATGGCTACACCTATGTTGAGCCGGATGGCGCGTTCTACCTATGGGTGAAAGCATTGGAGCCCGATGCGAATGCGTTTTGCGAGCGCGCAAAGAAGTATGAGTTGCTTGCGGTTCCCTCGGACAGCTTTGGTATGCCGGGTTGGTTCCGCCTGGGCTATTGCGTGAGTTACGAAACGATTGTCAATTCGCTACCCGCTTGGAAACAGTTGGCGGACGAGTATCGTTAAAAGTAAAGCGCTCTGCCTACAATGTTTTACGTGAAACGGGGTTTGGTGTTAAGCCGGACCCCGTTGTCATGGACGTTGTGTCTTTGGGATGGAGTGGTTTTACGACTATCGAAGGCAATGCGTACAATGAATATAAGCGACGGCCGTGCCAGATAAGGAGACCTGATGCCCTACCTGCTTTCTTGTGACATTCATACCCATACGATGTTCTCTGCGCATGCATATTCGACCATTGAGGAGAATGTGTACTGGGCGGCAGAGCGTGGCCTGCAGGTGCTCGGGTCTGCCGACCATCTGAGCTCTATGGTTACGGCTTGTCCCAATGACCTGCGCAGTTACCAATTCTTTATCAACCAGGATATCTGGCCGCGCATTTGGAGCGGCGTGCTGGTGCTGCGTGGTGCCGAGGCCGATATCGTTTCGCTGGACGGAAGCCTGTTTGGCGAGGACACTCCTGTCACGCTCGATATCGCTGGCGATTCGTACAGTCGTCAGCATTCGCTGTTCGATTTGGTTACGCGTAATTTGGATTATTTGGTTGCAAGCGTGCATAATCCACAGATTGCTGAGGGCGCGACGCTGGCCCAGGCGACCGAGATGTATATCAATGCCCTGGAGCACCCCAAGGTGTTCATGCTGGGTCACACGGGGCGTTCGGGCGTGCCGTTCGATATCGACGAGGTGCTGTTGGCGGCTAAGGCCAAGCACAAGATTATCGAGATCAACAACCATAGTCTTGAACACGGTGTTGACACTGAGCATTGGGCCGTATGCCGCAAGATCGCTGAGCGCTGCGCCGAGCTGGGCGTGGGCATTGGCGTTTCGACCGATGCGCACATTGGCATGGCCATTGGTAAGCTCGATTACGCTCGCAAGATGCTCGACGAGATTCACTTCCCGTTGGATCTGATCGTGACGCGCGATCGCGAGACGCTGCTGCGCGAGATGGCGGCAGCCGGCGTGTGCGACCTGCGCAAGGGGATGTAGCGGAATTAATAAACCAAGAAAGGGGGCGGCCCAGACGGGTCGCCCCCTTTCTTGTCCCAAAAATCTACTGAGGTTGGTTAGCGGCGTTCGAGGACCGCTACGGTTTCGGTGTGGTCGGTATGGGGGAACATGTCGACGGGCGTGATCTTGAGCAGGCGATAGCCTCCGTCGAAGAGCTGATGCAGGTCGCGCTCTTGGGTCACGGGGTTGCAGCTGATATAGGTGATGCGGCGCGGCTTAAGTGCGCAGGCAGCTTCGAGGAACTCGGGGGTGGAGCCGGCGCGCGGCGGATCGATGGAAAGGACATCGATCCGCTCGTTGTTGTCGGCGGCATCTAGGATGTAATCGGTGGCATCGTCGGCCATAAACCATGCGTTGCGAGTAAGGCCGTTGAGCTCGGCGTTGCGACGTGCGTCAGCGATGCCGGCGTGGTTGCGCTCCACGCCAAGCAGCATAATGCCGATGCCCTTGTCCTGGGCGGCTTTGGCTGCGCACAGGCCGATGGTACCGCTGCCACAGTAGGCATCCATGAGCACATCGCCCTGGTGCAAATCCATGCCGTCGATAGCGAGCTGATAGAGCAGCTCGGTCTGTTGCGGGTTGGTCTGATAAAACGCGGTAGGGGAGATATCGAATTCGCAACCGAGCAGCTGGTCGCGCATGCACTCGGCGCCATATACAATGCGGGTTTCCTCGCCGAGGATGGCGTTGCCGGGACGTCCGTTGATGTTTTGGGCGACGGTGACGATGTGCGGATTGAGTGCGGCGACAGCCTCAAAGAACTCCTGCGCATGCGGCAAGTCGCGCTGAGCGGTCACGAGCGTGACCATGACCTGGTCGGTACGCCAGCCGCAGCGGACGACGGCATAGCGAAGCAAACCAAGATGCTTGTCCTCATTAAAGGCGGGAATATGCAGCCGCTCAGCTTCGCGTGCGATGCCGTTGAGAATCTGACGGGCACCCGGTGCCTCGACGGGGCATTCGGGTACGGCAACGATCTTGTGCGTGCCGCGCTCAAAGAAACCGCAACGGACAGCGCCCTCTCTGCCGGGGGCAAAGGGAGTGGCGGCCTTATGGCGAAACCCGCGCGGCGCAGGATATTTGCCCGGGTCGCCCAGGGTGACGCCCATACCGCGAATGGGGTCGACGCTAATACCCTCGCGCTCGCAAAGAGCAGCAAAAAGCTCCTCCATAACAGCCTGCTTAGCTGCCAACTGCTTTTTATAAGGACGATTGAGCGCCGTGCACCCCCCGCAAGCTTTCATGATCGGACAGGGAGACTTGGGATCCACAGCCTTACGCGCAGACGAAACCTGATCTATATGCGAGCGCTTGGAGCGAGTCTGAGATGCCTTGTCCTCGCTCCGACGAGAGCCGGGACGCTTGGCCTTAGCCTTGCCTTTGGCTGACTTGCCCTTCGCATCCTGAGACGACTTGGATTTCTTAGAAGATTTTTTCTCCTCCGACCCCTCAGCCGCCTCGATCAAAGCACGACGAGCCCTACGCTCCGCACGAGATTCTGCCATCAATAACTCCACTAATTCATGAATTAAAGCTGCAAGTATTGTACCGTGCCAAGCCAGCAGACGATATACAAGCGGTTTATTCGTGTCAGTGATAAGCCCAACGACGGTTGCCCGCCGCGTGAGGGGTGTGGGGGTTAAGTTTATCGCGAGTTCCGCACGAACAGGAGGCCACTTAATGTGGCCTCCGTCGTGAGCAGGACTGTAGAGCAGGAAACTTAACCCCCACACCCCTCACGCGGCGGGCAAACTCGCCTTGTGCTCTATCACGCTAAAGTGTATTATTCTGAACGTTACATGACTCACTTTACCTAACTAAAGTGTCATCAAGGGGGAATACCATGAACACCGATATGTCTCGTCGTCAGTTTGTTGGTCTAGCCGGCTCGCTCGCCACGGTGCTTGGCCTTGGTCTTGTCGGTTGCGGCGGTGGCGCCGGCAAGGGCTCCGCCGCTGGCTCTGCCGCGGCCAAGGATGTGAAGGGCGCTGCGGAGTCCAAGAAGCTCGTGGTGGGCTTTGATAAGTCCTATCCTCCGTATGGTTTTGTGGGCGACGATGGCGAGTACACCGGCTTTGATCTCGATTTGGCCAAGGCTGTTGCCGATAAGCAGGGCTGGGAGGTCAAATACGAGGCCATCGACTGGGATGCCAAGGATACGCTGCTCAACTCGGGCGCCATCAACTGTATCTGGAACGGCTTTACCATGGAGGGCCGCGAGGACGACTACACGTTCTCCGAGCCGTACATGCTCAACGAGCAGGTGCTGGTGGTAAAGAAGGATGCAGGCATCAAGAGCTGGGACGATCTTGCCGGCAAGACCGTGATTACCCAGACTGATTCCGCTGCACAGGATGTGCTCGAGGGCGACCAGAAGGATTTGGCCGCGACGTTTGCCACGCTCGATACCATCGGTGAGTACAACACGGCGTTTATGCAGCTCGAGAGTGGTGCAGTCGATGCCGTCGCCTGTGACCTCTCGATTGCCCAGTATCAGCTTGCCGCCAAGCCCGATGCCTATACACAGCTTGATGAGCCGCTGTCCAGCGAGCACTACGCCGTCGGCTTTAAGAAGGGCGACACCAAGTCGGCCGATGCCGTGACCGAGTCGCTCAAGGCACTCTATGAGGACGGCACGGTCAAGGACCTGTGTGATAAATATGCAGATTACGGTCTTTCCTTCGACAACTGGGTGCTCAAATAGCGGCTTTCCCAGGCACCCGATTTTGCCGTTCAAACCGTCGCTTGCGTACATTTAGTACGCGGCGCTCCTCTTTCACGGCAAACTCGGGCACCTGGAAAACCCGCTTTAGCATTGGGTTCGCTGTTCCGTTACTGTGAAAGAGAGCTTGGGTTGTCTATTCAGGTCATGATGCAGATGCTTGGCCAGGGATTCTTGGTCAGTTTGCAGCTGTTTGTGCTGACGCTGCTCGGGTCGATTCCCCTGGGAATTCCCGTGGCGTTTATGCGCATGAGCAAGGTCGCGCCGCTGCGCTGGATTGCGCGCATCTACATTTCGGTCATGCGCGGTACGCCGCTCATGCTGCAGATGTTTGCCATCTACTTTGCCCCGTATTACGTGTTCGGCATCTCGCTCACGCCCGATTCCAAATGGACGGCGTGCGTTGTGGCGTTCATCATCAACTACGCCGGCTACTTTGCCGAGATCTATCGCTCGGGCTTGCAGTCGATTCCGCGCGGTCAATATGAGGCCGCCGAGGTGCTGGGCTATTCGCGCACGCAGACGTTTCTGTATATCGTGATGCCGCAGGTCGCCAAGCGTATTCTGCCGGCGATGGGCAACGAGATCATCACGCTGGTCAAGGACACGTCGCTGGCGTTTGCCATTGGCGTGGGTGAGATGTTCTCGACCGCCAAGGCGCTGGTTGCCTCGCAGGTGAGCATGGTGCCGTTTGCGATTGCGGCGCTGATCTACTGGGTCTTTAACTTTGTGGTCGAGATGCTGCTGGGCGCCGCCGAGAAAAAATTGGATTACTACCATGACTAGATCGTTCCGCCGTTCTAGCGAACGGCGGACTGCTCGACGCTGCGCGCGTGCCTGACGGCCAATCTGCTCCTCAAGCCGTCGCTTGCGTACAGAAGTACGCGGCGCTCCTCTTTCGGAGCACATTGTCTCGCCAGTCACACGCTCGCTGACTTTTTAAACACATGGAGGTTCCCGTGTCCGGAACGGTAATGAAAATATTGAACGCGCGCAAGGCGTTTGGCGGCAATAAGGTGCTCAAGGATATCTCACTCGAGGTAAAGCGTGGCGAGGTTGTGGCGATTATCGGGCCTTCGGGTGGCGGTAAGTCCACGCTGCTGCGCTGCGCCACGCTGCTCGAGACGCTCGACGGTGGCTCGCTTTCGTTTGGCGACCTTGCCGTCGCGACGGATGCGGGTTCGGGCGCGGTGTACGCAAAGGGCGATGTGCCTAAACAGGCGCGCTCGCGGTTTGGTCTGGTGTTTCAGAACTACAATTTGTTCCCGCACTATACGGTGATGAAAAACATCACCGACGCTCCGGTTCGCGTACTCAAGCGTCCGCGCGAGCAGGCCGAAGCGCGTGCGCGTGAGTTGATCGCGCAGATGGGGCTTACGGGCAACGAGAACAAGGTGCCATGTGAGCTTTCGGGTGGTCAGCAACAGCGTGTGAGTATCGCCCGCGCCTTGGCGCTCGACCCGGAGATCTTGTTCTTTGACGAGCCGACTTCGGCGCTCGATCCCGAGCTAACGGCCGAGGTGCTGCGTGTCATTAAAGACCTTGCCGCGCAGAATATGACGATGGTGATCGTGACCCACGCGATGCAATTTGCGCGCGATGTTGCCGACCGCGTGGTCTTTATGGACGGCGGTCGCATTGTCGAGGAGGGTCCTGCCGAGCAGGTTATCGATCACCCGCGTGAGCAACGTACCCGTGAGTTCTTGAGCCGTATCGAGGGCTAGGCTCAGCTATATATTGAGAAAAAGCCGCCGCAGGTCTTATGGTCTGCGGCGGCTTTTATTTGTATCGATGGGGTTTAATAATCGCCTCGCATGCGCTCTTCTTCCTCTCGCCGCCTGTATTCATACGTGCGCCGAAAGGTATGCATGGACGGTCGCCCGTGAGGGTAGGGTGGTGGCATAGGACATTTGGAGGGTGAGTCGGCTCGGCTGCCGACCATGCTGCTCCCGGGATGGCACCGACCGCGAACTCTCCCCGTTGGCGTCGCGCATTGCGCGCGGCCCTGCAAGGAGGTCATCATGGGTGCTCCCAAGACCGGTAACGTAAGGAACGTGGTGCTCGTAGGCCAAGGCGGGGTGGGCAAGACCTCACTCGCCGAGGCCATGCTCCACCTTTCTGGCAAGACCGCCCGCCTGGGCGGCCACGACGGCACCAAGCCCACGCTCGACTATGACCCCGAGGAGGTCAAGCGTGCATTTTCCATCTCGACGACCATTGCGCCGATCGACTGGAAGGGCGCGCGCATCAATGTGCTCGATGCCCCGTGCTATCCCGATTTTATCGGCGACGCCTTTGCCGCGATGAGCGTCTGCGAGACGGCTCTGTTTGTGGTCGATGCCGAGGCCGGCCCACAGCCTACGACGGTTAAGCTCTGGTATGCCGCCGAGGACCTGCGTCTGGCGCGTGCGGTGTTCGTAAACCGCCTGTCGCGCTCTGAGGCCAGCTTTGCGACCACGATGAATCTGCTGCAGGAGCGCTTTGGTATGCGCCTGGGCGCCGTGACCCTTCCCTGGGGCGAGGGCGAGGACTTCGACGGCATCATCGATCTGGTGCGCATGAAGGCACGCCATTGCAACGGCACTGAAGCCGTTGAGTCGGAGATTCCCGAGGAGTATCGTGCCCAGGCCGAGGAAGCCCATGACCATCTGTGCGAGCTGGTGGCCGAGGCTGACGACGAACTGATGATGAAGTACTTGGAAGGCGAGGAGACACTGACGCAGGAGGAGCTTGAAGGCCTGCTGTCGAAGGCGATCGCCGAGCGCATCTTTGTGCCGGTCTTTGCGGGCGATTGCATTAAAGAGCAGGGCGTCAACTCGCTGATGGACGATATCGCCACGTACTTCCCGGCGCCGACGGACTACGGCGAGATGCCGCTCATCGACGGCGATTCGCTTAAGATCTCGAGTGACGATGACCGCCCGGTGGCATTTGTGTTTAAGACCTTGGCCGATCCGCAACAGGGTCGCATCAGCTTTATCAAGGTGCTGACGGGTACGCTTGAGCCGGGCCTTGAGCTGGTCAATGCGCGCACGCGCAAGGGTGAGCGTCTGGCCCACCTGTATGTGATGTGCGGCCGTGACATGACCGAGGTCGGCCACGCTTATGCCGGCGATATCATCGTGGCGCCCAAGCTGGCGGCCGAGACGGGCGATACACTCTCGATTACCGGCAAGGTCGAGGCTGCGGCGTTTAAGTTCCCCAACTCGCAGTACCGCATCGCCATCGAGGCCGAGAACCGCGGTGACGAGGAGAAGCTATACACGTTTATCGAGAAGGCGTGCAAGGCCGATCCGACCATGAGCATCGATCGTGACGAGGAGACCGGCCAGACTATCATCTCCGCCGTGGGTGAGGCGCAGGTTTCGGTCCTGCTCAATCGCCTTGAGGATCGCACCAAGGTCGTGGCCAAGAGCGTGCCGATCCGTATTCCGTATCGCGAGACCATTCGCCGCACGGCAAGTGCCCAGGGTCGCCACAAGAAGCAGACTGGCGGTGCCGGTCAGTATGGCGACTGCTGGCTGCGCGTTGAGCCACTCATTGGGCCCGACGGCACGAGCGATGGCTATGAGTTTGTAGACGAGGTCGTGGGCGGTCGCATTCCGCGTTCGCTCATTCCCGCCGTGGACAAGGGCGTTCAGGAGACCATGAAGGACGGCATTATTGCCGGCTACCCGCTTACTGGCATCCGCGTGGCTGTGTACGACGGCTCGTATCACAGCGTCGACTCCAACGAGATGGCGTTCCGCGCGGCGGCTCGCATCGGCCTGCGCAAGGCATGCGCCGATGCCGACCCGGTGGTGCTGGAGCCCATCGAGGAAATCACGGTGACCATCCCCGAGAGCTACGCCGGCGCCGTGATGGGCGATATCTCGGCCTCGCGCGGTCGCGTGACGGGCATGGAGACCGATGAACGCGGCGACACCGTTGTTATTGCCCAGGCGCCGCTGGCCGAGCTGACGGATTATTCGACGCGTCTGCGCTCCATCACGCGCGGCACGGGCGACTTTACCATGAAGCCCGCCGGCTACGAGCAGGTGCCTTATGACGTTCAGGCCAAGCTGGTCGAGCGCTATGAGGAGGGTCGCGCCAAGTAGCGTGTGGCGTTGCCTGCAATGTAGGTGCTGACGAAAAGGCCGCCCTGGGTAACCGGGGCGGCCTTATTTGATCCCTTGGGGACGGAGGAAAACGGATCATTTTTTTGGTTACGGGAGGCGCGGTCGGCCCTAGTCTCCCGAGGCCTGATTGCGGCCGGTGGCGTAGTCGATCTGCACATGCGGCTGCAGGTTGTAGCAATATACGTGGAAGCAGAGGGTCTTGCCGTGGTCCTCGACCGATTGCGCCTCAAGGCGCACGCCACGGCAGACAAGCTCCTCCTCGTTATACATGGGCGTGACGCGATAGAGCACGTGGTTGCCCGTGTCGCGGATGTAGCCGAGGATCTGCTCTTCAAACGGCAGCATGCCCGTCTCGTTGAGATAGCGCGTGCCGGTCAGGAGATTTTTGCGGTTGGCGTTTTCGCTGCAGAGCGACCAAGCGATAAGGTGGCAGCGGTTATAGAGGCTCTGGCCCGGAACAAAGTCGTAGCGCTGCTGGTGCCAACCGGCGGGGTGGATACGTGAGATATCGCCGCGCTTGCCTTTGCCGAGCGATTCGAGTCCTATGCAGGCGAGTGCTTTGCGGGTACGGCCCAGGCTGTCGAGCTTTGAGAACTTCTTAAAGCATCCTTCTTCGGTGGCCCGCTCGTATTCATCGAGCGTGAATGATGGTGTGCCGAGCGGGTGCGTGCTATCGGCGCGCAGGGCAACATAGGGGTTACCCGCGTAGTCGGGAATACTGCTGAGGTATACGCCGCGGGCGCGGTCGAGATCGGGGTTTTCGACCGCGTCGATAGGGGTGGCGGCACTGTCCGCGGAGGCGTCGTCATCGGTGTCGCTCGCGGCGGAATCTGAGTCATCGCCAGAGTCTTGGCTATTTTGAGAGACCGAGGAGCTCGCTGTTCCCGATTCGAGTCGAGCGACCAGGTCTGCCTCGTCGTCGGTGCGGCTGGGACTCTCGCTTTGTTTTTCGGCCAGAGCCGCTGCCTGCTCATCGCTTTGCGGCGACAACAGCTTGGGCGCTCCGTCGAGCGACCCTGTGAACAGCGCAAACCCCAGCACCACGGCGGTGCCGATGGAAAGCACTTGCTTGTAAGCGGACTTGCGCGACATTGAGGCTCCTGGATGGACGGTTGGGAATCTACCAGTCTAGCAGGAGCCGGCAGAGGCCGTCCCGCCGAACAAATACTCAAGATTTGGAATAGACGCTGCTGATTCATTTGCCTCATATGGAGCTGCGGCGGTTGTGTATATGGGGCTGTCTGGCGTTTCCCCAGATAAAACCTGCCAAAATGAACCTGTCCCTTATTGGCAGGTCTGCGGGTCAATGCCCGCCAAACGAAGTTGCGGTGGAATAGTTCCTGTTTGTGCCCGATTGGCCGCAAAACAGGAACTATTCCACCGCAACTCATCGGGATGCGCTATTGGTTCATGTTGCCGTGGATGTAGGGGGTGACCTCGGGGGAGATGTGGCCGCAGCCCAGCTCGCGCAGCGCGGACTCGATGGCGGCGGGCAGCGGGGTCTTGCCTTCGGCATCGACGGCGGTACCGCCGAGGGCGGCAATCTTGGTGACATCTGCGGGAGCGGCTTCGATATGCATGCAGCCGCCGACCAAGCGCGCGCGTACCTGTGCCAGATCAAGATCGTGCAGGTAATCCTCGCAGGCGCGGATCAAATCGACCTTCTCGCGCGTAAGCTCCTCGCCCGTGGGGACGCGCGTGGCAAGACAGGCTCCCGCCGGCAGGCTCCAAACGGGATAGCCCCATGCACGCAACAGCTCGCGCTCTTCGTTCTTGGTAAAGCCGACCTCCATGAGAGGGGAGCGTACGCCGAGCTCTTCTGCCGCGCGCATGCCGGGGCGGTAGTCACCGCGATCGCTTGCATTACTGCCATCGATGACGGTGGAAAAGCCCAGCGACTTGGCGTGGTTGACGATGGCGGTAAAGCCGGCCTGCTTGCAGTGGTAGCAGCGATTGGCGTCGTTGCAGGCTACTTGGGGGAGCTGCAGCTGATCGACCGAAAGATTGAGCACGGGGAGCTTAAAATGCGGCCCCTCATTGGTTTGCCCGTCAACGGATCGCTCAAACGAGGTTTGTTCGGGCGTGCCGATGAGCGGCGTGGTGAGGTGAACGAGAAGCGTGCTGGCAGGCATAATGCGGGCGCAGACCGCGGCCAAAAAGCTGCTATCGACGCCACCGGAAAAGCCGATGGCGACGCGTCCGTATGCCAAAAGCAACTGCTCGAGCGTCGCGAGTTTGTCCTGAAGCTCCTCTGCAGGTGCAGTAGTGTCTGAAAGCATGAAACGATCCTTACCATTGAGTACTCGGTTGAAAACTATAATCCTACCGAGCTGCCTGTCATAAGACCTCTACCTATGTAACGAAAGTGCAATATGCTATATACGTTATATACAAGTTTGTAAAGTGCGGTAGAGTGGCAGTAATGCAATCCGGTGAGGGGGCCGATATGATCAAGGCTGTTATTTTTGACATGGACGGAACGCTGGTCGATACCGAGCGTTTAGGCATCAAGGCATGGAAGGCGGGCGCTGCCGAGCTGGGGATCGCGATTGATGATGCTCTGATCCATCAGTTTATCGGCCGCACGCTGCCCGATGTCATGGACATCCTTGATGAACATTACGGTAGTCGCGAAACCGCCGAGGCGATCTATGTCCGCCACAAGGAGATTCGCGACGAGATAGTCAAGACCGAACTGGAGCTTAAGGCCGGCGCCGCCGAGTGTCTAGACGAGCTGCTGGCTGCGGGCTATCACGTGGGCCTTGCGACGTCGTCGCGCCACGTTACGGCGGAGCGCAACCTTAAGATGGTCGGCCTCTTTGACAAGTTTGAAACGGTGACCTGCGGCGAGGACGTCGTGCACGGCAAGCCCAACCCTGAGATGTACCTGCTTGCCTGCGAGCGCGCGGGCTTCGCTCCCGAGGAATGTGCCGTGGTCGAGGACTCTCGCAACGGCTGCGTCTCGGGCATCACGGCCGGCTGCCACGTCTTTGCCGTTCCCGATATCGTGCCGCTGCCGCAGGACGTGGTGGATGGCTGCGAGGCTGTGCTCGATACGCTGTTCGATCTGCCGGCCGCGGTCAAGGCTGTGCGCTAGCGTTCGCACGTGAGTCGCCATATCCCGCACCCGATCCCGCGGGACGGTGACGGTAACGGCGCCTGCGTGGAGGCGCTGACGCAGTCAGCCCCTCTTATCACGCCAAGATTGCTGTTTTGGCCGATAAGAGGGGCATTGTGCTTTAAGCGACTGGGGCTGCGGCCTTGGTAAGGAGCTGGCGGAGGGTTATGACGCTACAAGTTACTCCAGGAGCCAGTCGATCACGTTGCGCTTGCGGACTCCTTCGTAGTTCGCGTCCGCAAACAGCGTGTCGAGCGTAAGAAGCGTCTTGGGGTAGTTGTCTCGGACCTTCTTAAAGGGGGCCAACTCTCGATTGAGGGTAGTTTCGTCGAGCGTTGTGGCTGAAACTTGAAAATAGGCTGTCTCGTCTGACTTTAGGGCAACAAAATCGATTTCCCCGCCGTCGATATCGCCCACGTAGACGTCGTATCCACGGCGTAGGAGCTCGAGATAAACAACATTTTCGAGGATATGACCGATATCGCTGCTTTGGGTTTTGACGAGAGCGCCTCTAAGTCCAAGATCAACGGCGTAGTATTTGCCGTTTGTTGAAAGAAGCTGCCGACCGCGCACGTTATAGCGCGGAGCAAAGTACAGCACAAGGCTGTCTGTTAAGCCTTTGAGGTACTTGGCTACGGTTTTCTGGTCGGTTTTGTTGCCGTTGGACGAGAGCGTGTCGGAGATTTTTTTAATCGAGATCCGGTTTCCAATGCTATGGAGTAGGAACTTGGTGATATCGCGCAGGGTCGGGACGTCCGAGACCTTCAGGCGTTCGATAACGTCGCGTATGACGATGGTATCGTAGAGGCTCATAAGATAATCGCGCGCCTGAGGTCCTTGAATGCCCGTCTCGGCGATAAAGGGAAAAGAGCCCCGGGTGATGTACTCGTCAAACAACTGCGCGGGAGCCTTTCCGTCATTGGTTTTTGCCGAGCAAAACTCCTTAAAGGATAGGGGCAGCATCTTGAGCTCTACGTAGCGACCGGAGAGCAAAGTTGCCAGTTCGCTCGAGAGCAGATAGGCGTTGGAACCGGTTATGTAGAGGTCGACATTGTCCTTGATAAAAAGACTGTCGACGGCTTTTTCGAAATGCTCGACGTGCTGTATCTCGTCCAGAAAAACGTAGTTCATCTTATCGGGGACGAGTCTGGCGGAAATGTAGTCGTAGAGTGCTCTATACGACGTAAGCGACTCGAACTCCAGGTCTTCAAAGTTGAGGGATATAACCTGGCCGCCTGTGATTCCATGATCGCGCAGGTAGCTGCGGTAGATTTCAAATAGCTTTGATTTGCCGGACCTTCGCACGCCCGAAACGACCTTGATGACGTGCGAGTCTTTCCACGAAATGAGCCAGTCGAGGTACTGTTTGCGATCAATCAGATTCATGAAACCCCTTTCTTGGCGAGAAAAAACTGGAGCAAAATCAATACTTATAGGAAATATCTAAAAATATGGAATTGAGTCTATTCTAACAAAAAAGTTAATGAAAAATGGATTACATTCCATAAATATCCGTAGCTGCAGGTCCGGCTAAACGGGGAGGGCACATGGGGCCAGTAAAAAACGCCGCAGCGGGCCTGTTTCCGTTGCGGCGTTTTTTGTTACAAGTAGGCGCCCAGGTTGATGTCGGTTATTGGGGCCGCGGATGGGCCCGTCGGGTGCTGCTCGGCCTTTTGGGTGCTCACACGCTCGAGCAAGAAGGGGCGCACGAGCTCCTGACGGTTAATGTCCTCGGTGGCCGTGACCGTGGTGACGGTGCGCGCGGCGGAGCCGATGCGGACTCGTTTGGTCTTGGCGGCAGGTTTATCCTCGATTTGTTCCATGAGCAGCTGCACGCCCTTGCGGCCGATCTCGTAGCCCGGTGGTGCTACCGTGGTGAGGGGGACCGATCCGCTCCAGGCAAGCGGGTTGCCGTCGCAGCCGGCGACAAGAATCTGGTCGGGGACGGAAATGCCCTTGTCGGTTAGTGCCGCGATGATGCCCGAGGCCAATACGTCGGTCAGGCCGATGACAAAATCGGGACGCTCGCCGGTAGAGCGCTCGGCAATCTGAGCGCCGATGCTGTAACCATCGGCAGCGGTATTCCATTCTCCGGCGTCAATGACCTCAATTTTGATATCGGGATGCAGGACGAGGGCCTTATGAATGCCAAGTACGCGCAGGGTGAGCTGCATAAATGCCGCTCTGCCCACAACGGTGATATGGCGCGCGCCGCGGGTGATGGCGAGCTCGGCGATAATGCGCCCTTGCGCCTCGTTGTCGGCGGCCACGTAGTAACCGGGTTCGGGGCAGTGGATGTCCAGATGGACGATCGGCACGGGCATCTTGGTCATTGCGGGGTGCCAATCGGGGGACGCCATAGGCTGAACCATGACGCCGGACATCTGCGTGCCCATAAAATAGCGCAGGTAGTGGTCCTCGAGGATGTCGTCGTTATCGGCGTTGGCGATGAGCAGGTCATAGCCGTGCTTGCGGGCCTCGTTATGGGCGCCGCTGGCAATTTGGAGAGAGAAGCCATGGTCGAGACGGGGGAGGACCAGGCCAAAGGACTTGGTGGCGCCGCCCGCGAGCTGACGAGCACTTTGGTTGGGCAGGTAGCCAAGGCGATTGATGGTCTCGTTGATGAGCTTGAGGGTCTCGGGGCGCAGCTTTTCGGGGTGGTTGAGCGCGTTGGATACCGTGCCCAGTGAGACTCCTGCCTCGCGCGCGACGTCGCTGATTTTTACCTTTGCCATAGCGGCCCCTTTGATGCGTTTCAAGTACGAGTCAGATTGTAGCATCGCCCGTTCCCAGGGTGTCAAAACCCACCAATTAGGGGCAGGTTTATTTTGGCAGGTTTTATCTGGGCAAACACCGGAGTCCAGACCACACAAAGGTGCCTGTCCCCCTTTGTGGTGGTTTTGGCGCGGCTGGGCTGCGCGTTAAACAGTGGAGTGTCTACAATAGAAGCCGTTTTGATCGTAGATTGAAAGGCTTTGGTATGACTCGCGCTGTTTCTCGTCGTGATTTCCTGGGTTTGATCGCCGGTGCTGCAATGGTTGCGGCGAGCGGTTGCGCTGGCAGTGGCGCTGACAAGGGCTCTGCCGCCGGTTCTGCCGCGGTTGCGGGCGACGATATCAAGGGCGCCAAGCTCACCTTTGTGGGCGACGATGCCTTTGCGCCCTATCGCTATCTGGAGACGCAGTCGGACGGCAAGCAGAAGGTTGTCGGCCTGGATATCGCCATTGCCGACGAGATGGTCTCGCGCCTGGGCTTTTCTTACGACTTTGAGCCGCAGGACTTTGCCGCCACGCTTGCATCGGTGCAGAGCGATGACAAGGCCTTTACCATGGCGATGAGCTCCAACGAAGAGCGCGAGCAGACCTACGACTTCACGCGCGGCTACTATCAGCCGCTTGTGGGCGTTCTCACGCTCGGCGGCGATCCCGTCAAGCGCGTTGAGGACCTCGTCGGCAAGTCTATCGCCTGCACCACCGGTACCGTGCAGAACAAGTTCATCGCCAAGGTCATGCCCGATGCTGATATTCACACGTACGACGGTGGCGACCAGTGCCTGCAAGAGGTCTCGCCGGGCGCATCGATGCCTACCTGTGTGACGGCGCCGAGGGCCAGTCCATGCGCGATGCGAATGAGGGCCTGGTGCTGGGCCTGCTCGATCGCTCCGAGACGAGCGATCACGTGGGCGTGTACCGCCTGATGGCCAAGAAGGGTGCCGGATTTGTCGCGGCGCTTGACGAATGCATCGGCGAGATGCTCGAGGACGGCACCATCGATGACTGCATCAAGCAGTATGTGGGCGCCGACTTCATGTGGAACGGCGACTATTCCGCTTCCGGTACGTCGACGGTTGCCGGAAAATAGCGAGCCGGTGAGGCGCGCGCCAAGGGCATGCTGATGAAGTTTGAACTGCTAGAACCATATATACCGATGTTTATGAGCGGCCTGGTCGTGACCTGTCAGGTGACGGCCGCCGCGCTGGCCCTAGCACTCGTCCTGGGCTTTCTCATTGCCGTGCTCAAGGTTTTGCCCTGTCGCCCATTGCGTGCGGTGCTCAACTTCTACACCTCTATCTTTCGCGGCGTGCCGCTCATCGTGTTGCTTTTTTTGGCGTACTTTGCGACGCCGCAGCTCACGGGCTTCAAAATTTCGATGTTTGCCGCCGGTGCCATTACGCTGGGGCTCAACGGCTCAGCGACGGTGTCCGAGACGGTGCGCGGTGGTATCGAGGGCGTTGACCGGGGGCAGTACGATGCCGCTCGGGCCATCGGGCTTCGCTATGTTCCCATGATGCGCAAGATCATCGTTCCGCAGGCGATGCGCTCGATTGCCCCTGCTCTGGTCAACGAAGTGATCACGGTCCTCAAGAGCTCCTCGCTGGTGGCAACCATCGGCCTGATGGATATGATGCGCGCCGCCCAGAGCGTGCAGGCGCTCACCTATCGAGCCTTTGAACCGTTTTTAGTGGTGGCCGTGGTCTACTACGTCATTGTTATGGCACTCACGGCCCTGGGCAATCGGCTCGAACGCCGCCTGCGTCCCTAGGGGAGTGCCAACCACAGCAAAGGTGCCTGTTACCGTTGTGGTGGTAGGGTGTGTGCATCGAGTGGTATCCAGTTTAAGATACCACTTCTGGTATATCAGCTTGCGTTTGTGTGAGTACAATACTCGGACGTTATACGTCTCAGCGCCCGTCGTGCGTGGGCGTTTTGCAGTCACGCGAGCGAAGGGATTTATCCTATGTGCGGAATTGTCGGCTACACCGGCTCTGATATTGCAAAGAACATTCTGGTCACGGGCCTTAAGCGTATGGAATATCGCGGTTATGACTCCTCGGGCGTCGCGCTCGAGGTGGGCGAGGGCGCCGCGGCTCACCTCGACGTCATCCGCCGCGTGGGTAAGGTTGCGGGCCTGGAGAGCGAGCTTTCCAATATCGACAGCGACGCTACCTGCGGTATCGGCCATACCCGCTGGGCCACTCACGGCAAGCCTTCCGTTGTCAACGCCCATCCCCACACCAGCTGCGATGGTCGCATCGCCATCGTCCACAACGGCATCATCGAGAACTTCGCCGAGCTGCGCGAAGAGCTGGAGGGCCGCGGCCATCACTTTAAGAGCGAGACCGATACCGAAGTTTTCGCGCACTTGATCGAAGAGGCCTATGCCGAGACGCGCGACCTGATGGCTTCCGTGCGCGAGGCCTGCACCCACGTGGTGGGCGCCTATGGCCTGGCCGCCGTGTGCGCCGACGAACCTGGCGTGATCGCCGTTGCCCGCAAGGACTCCCCGATTGTGGTCGGCGTGGGCGAGACCGGCTCCTACGTTGCCTCCGATGTGATCGCGCTTATCGATGCCACCCGCGATGTCGTGGTGCTCGAAGATGGTCAGTTTGCCAAGCTCACGCCCGCAGGCGTCGAGTATACCGACGAGGCCGGCAATGTGATTGAGCCCAAGATCACCCATATCGACTGGGACCTGGACATGGCCGAAAAGGGCGGTTATCCCGACTTTATGCTCAAGGAGATTCACGAGCAGCCGCGCGTGGTGCGCGACACGCTGGTGGGCCGCATGACCCCTGCCGGTGAGCTCGATATCGACGAGTTGGGCCTTTCGCTCGAGGAACTCAACGATATCGACCGCGTATATGTGATTGCCTGCGGCACCAGCTACCACGCCGGACTCATCGCCAAGAACCTTATTGAGGGCTGGGCTCGTATTCCTACCGAGGTTGAGGCGGCTAGCGAGTTCCGCTACCGCAACCCCATCATCACGCCGACGACGCTCGTCGTGGCCGTGTCCCAATCGGGCGAGACGGCCGACACCCTTGCCGCCATTCGCGATGCGCGCATCAAGGGCGCCAAGGTCTTTGGCATCACCAACGTGGTGGGCAGCCCGGTGGCGCGCGAAAGCGACGGCGTCATCTACACCAAGGCCAACAAGGAGATTGCAGTCGCCTCGACTAAGAGCTTCATCGGTCAGGTCGTGAGCCTCACGCTTTTGGCCTTGCTGCTGGCGCAGGTCAAGTACCGCTTGACCACCAAGCAGACGCGCATGCTGTTCCGCGAGCTTTCCGATACGGCCGAGCAGATCCAGTGGATCCTGGATACGCAGACCGAGGCCGTGCACGAGGCCGCGCTTGTGTGCAAGGACGCGCAGTCCGCGCTGTTTGTGGGTCGCGGCATGGGCGCCGCCATTTCTTATGAGGGCGCGCTTAAGCTCAAGGAGGTCAGCTACCTGCATGCCGAGGCATATGCCGCCGGCGAGATGAAGCACGGCCCCATCGCGCTGATCGATCCGGGTTTCCCTGTCATCGCGGTGGCAACCAAGAGCGCAACATACGATAAGACGGTGTCGAACCTCATGGAGTGCAAGGCTCGCGGCGCCAAGGTCATCGTCGTTGCTACCGAGGGCGACGAGGAAATCAACAAGATTGCCGACTGCATCATTCGCGTGCCGTCCGTCCGTGACGTGTTCAGCCCCATCACGGCGAGCGTTCCGCTGCAGCTGCTCGCCCGCGAGGTGGCCATCCTGCGCGGTTGCGACGTTGACCAGCCTCGTAACCTGGCGAAAAGCGTTACTGTCGAGTAATTGTTGTTCCGCCGTTCTGCCGAACGGCGGACCGGTCGACGCTGCGCGAGCCGCATTCACGCCAATCTGACGTTCAATTTCGAGGGCGCGACCAGAAGGTCAGCGCCCTCTCATTTCACGTCACCTTGGCGCAAATGCGGCTCGCTCACTGTTGACGACTGACATCGAGTGCTCTGTTGTCGAAACGCGCCAACAACAAGGCCCGGCTCCGTTGTGGCGGAGTCGGGCCTTGTTGCATTTGCCCAGATAAAACCTGCCGAAATAAACCTGTCCCTTTTTGGCAGGTTAGCGGAGCTTGCTGGTCTCGAAATACTTGGGATATTGGTCCAGGACCTCGGTCTGGTTGCGGAACATCATATGCAGGTGCTTGCTGACCAAAAAGCTCGCCTCGATGGGGTCGCGGCCGGCGATGGCGCGGCGGATTTGCTTGTGCTCGTTAACAATCTCCTGATTGTCGAGCCTCTGCGTGGCGGCGCGCAGCCAGCGGAAGCGCTCCAGGTCGGCATTGGTCGCCTCGAGCCACGACCACACGGTGCTGCGGCACGCGATGCTAAAGATCATGCGGTGCATGAGGTTGTCGCTTAAAAAGAATCCGATGCGATCCTCTTCGGCCATGGCCTTTTCCTGCAGCGCGATGGCTCGGTCGAGCTGCTCGATGCCTGCCGAGGTGGCACGGGCGCAGCACTCCACAATCACCTGTTTTTCCAGGTGTTCGCGAATGTAGCAGGCGCTCTCGGCAAAGGTGAGGTTGATGGGCGAGACATAGGTGCCGCTTTGGGGCACGGTGCGCACCAGGCTCTCTTGCGCCAGACGCACCAGTGCCTCGCGCACAGGGGTGCGCCCCATATCCAGGTCGTCGCAAAGCTGCTTGACGCCTAGCTTTTCGCCCGGCTTGTAGTCCAGGTAGACGATTTTGCGTCGAATGGTGTGGTAGGACTGGTCCTGTAGGCTCGTTTCCTGCTCGCCGACGTGCATCGATTCTTCCATAGCGCCTCGCAACTGTTCTATCAAACTCATATGTCAGTTGTTTATTATGCCGCGAACCAGCTCTCCGCGGTGGGTAATTCGGCTGTTGTCCGAGAACTATTGCGGCATCTTAGTCTGTATTTGCGCAGGGCTGTGCTCAACATTGCCGTATCATAAGCCGTCGCAAACGTGAAATAGAAAGAAGGAATCTCATATGCAACTGGCGAATATCGTACGCGAGCGCTGGAAAGGCGTCTTGTTCTGCCTGATCATCGCCATTCCCGCGACGTTGCTCGGCAAACAAATTGAGGTGGTCGGCGGTCCGGTATTTGCCATTCTCTTTGGCATGGTCCTGGCGCTCGTCTTTCCCAAGAATCGTCGCGAACAGCTCGCCGCCGGTGTCACCTATACGTCTAAAAAAGTCTTGCAGTACGCGGTTATCCTGCTTGGCTTTGGCATGAACCTCTCCCAGATTCTGTCCAAGGGCGCCCAGTCGCTGCCGATTATCGTGGCGACGATCTCGACCTCGCTTGTCATCGCCGTCGTGCTCTGCCGCGTTATGAACGTGCCGGGCAAGATTGCGACGCTTGTGGGTGTGGGCTCGTCGATTTGCGGCGGTTCGGCCATCGCTGCGACCGCGCCCGTCATCGATGCCGACGATCGCGAGATTGCCCAAGCCATTTCGGTCATCTTCCTGTTTAACGTTATCGCGGCGCTCGTGTTTCCGACGCTCGGCGGCATGCTCGGGCTGACCAACGAGGGCTTTGGCCTGTTTGCCGGCACCGCCATCAACGACACCTCGTCGGTAACGGCTGCGGCGAGCGCCTGGGATAGCATGCATCCCGGCGCCAATGTGCTCGAAAGCGCCACAGTGGTTAAGCTCACCAGGACGCTGGCCATTATTCCCATTACATTGGCTCTCGCATGCTGGCAGATGCATCTGGCGCGCAAGGCCGGCGGCGACGCCAAAAGCACGTTCTCGCTTAAACGTGCGTTTCCCATGTTTGTGTTGTTCTTTGTGCTGGCGAGCGTGATCACCACGGTGCTTCAGCTTCCTGCGTCCATTACGGCGCCCATCAAGGAGCTGTCGAAGTTCTTTATCGTGATGGCCATGGCGGCTATTGGCTTTAATACCGATATCGTCGAGCTGGTCAAAAAGGGCGGCAAACCCATCGCGTTGGGCTTTTGCTGCTGGATTGGCATTGCATGCATGAGTTTGGGAATGCAGCACGTGCTGGGAATCTGGTAGAGAAGTAGCTGATTTGCGTGTTGCGTGCTGGCGAGCGCATACCTGCGGTGGAGCGATAGGAGCTCTTGCGGGTATGGCTTGTCCGCAGGTTGATAGGTCCCGAAGAGCTCTTATCGCCCCGCCAGGATGGCGATGCGGGGCAATTCATATACTCGCAGGACGGCGACTTTTGCCCTATAGTGTTTGGTGAGTAATATCGTTCAATTTTGAAACATTCGGTCGTGCGACCGTCGGCGGTTGCACGTCGCCGCGGACAGGGGCAAATCATGGATAGCGATGCCAAGCTGCAGATTCTGATTGAGGCATTGTCCGCAGCCGGAGTATCGGCGCTGGCAGTCGACGAGCGCGGTGGCGTTGTGATCTCGACTATGAGTGACGCGGCACTCGAGCAGGATATCGCCGCTTTTGTTTCCGAGCGTCTCGCTCGCGTGGGCGATGGGGCGCGCCTGGTGATGGGCCACGAGGGCGTGCGGTTGAGCTTGACGGTGCGCCCGACGGCCAAGGAGCGCGGAGCGCTTTGGGTGGTCGTGGCGCATGAGGTGCGCGCCGCTGCGACGCATGCGGGCATCGAGTGGCTCAATGCCGACGAAGTCGAGGCTCGCTACGCGTCGAGCACGTACGGCATCGTCGAAGATGCGGCGGCGGTCGCTGCCCCCGTACGTGGGAGCTATGCGCGTGGGGTGCCCCTTATGCTCGAGGGCGAGCTGGGCGCGGGGCAGGATCAGATTGCAAAACGCCTGTACCTGGATGGACCCTATGCCGATCAGCCCTTTGTGTCCGTTGCGCTCGATGAGCTTACGGATCGCGGCTGGCGCCATCTGCTCAAAAGTTCCGAATCGCCGCTATTCCAAACGGGGCTGACACTTTGCATGGGCGGCTGGCATGCTGTTGGCCCCCAACGTCTGCGCGAGCTCGTGTCCGCAATGATCGACACGGTGCTCGCAACTCGTTGCCATGTGGTGTTGACGGCAAACGATATGCCGGGCGGCGGCGAAAGCGATCAGGCTGCTTTTGTAACCGAGCGTCTGGCCTGTGCAGTGAGTGTGGCGCCGGCGATTGCCGAGCAGGGCGGCGCGTCGGAAAAGGTTGCGCGCTATCTGGGGTATCTGGCAGATATGTTTAAGACGGGTGCCCCCATGTTGTCCGCCGCCGCGGCAGAGACGCTCGATGCGTACCGTTGGCCCCGCAATTACCTGCAGCTGCGTGAAGTCTCTGAACGACTCTATATATTAGTGGGGGCGGGTACGGTGGAGCGTGCCGTGGCGAAAAAGGTGCTTGCCCAGGAGGACGTTATCAAGACCGCGACCTTTGGCGCCCCGGCGCTCGAAAGCGATTTGTACATCTTGCGTCCCCTGGCCGATACCGAGCGCGATGTCGCACGGTTGGTCCTGCAGCACCTTCACGGCAACAGGACACGTGCGGCAGAGGTGCTCGGTATAAGCCGCACGACTTTATGGCGCCTGCTGAAGGACAACGACCGCTGAGCGAGGCGCCGTGACCGCGTGCGGCGCGTGTGATACAGTCCAAAGAAGCATTGTTTCGATTGTGTTACGGCGTGCGGGGGAGTATGGCGGAGACTTCAAAAACGAACCGAACAAAGCGAAGTGCGGCGCCGGTCGGCCGGCGTACGACTTCGCGGACGTGGGGCAAAAGCGCCTCGGGGTTCGACGGCTCGTTCAAGCGCACAAAATATGGCTATCCTTCGGCAAGCGCTCGCTTGGCCATGCAGGCCGAGTCCTCGTTGTGGGGACGAAGGCGCGTGGTGGGCTCAAAGCTCAAGCACGATGGAACGCTTGGCTACATCAGCCGCGGTGCTGCCCGCCGTAGCGGCCTCAATCCTGCAGGCTGGCATCGTTACGTGCCGATCGTGGTCGTTGCCGCGATAATCGTCATCGCGCTCGCGGCGCTCGGATATGCCGGCGACGGCGCGAGTCTGGGCGCGATTTTCAAATCGCCTGAACTTGCGCATGCTGGCACGGAGCTTGTTGAAGGCGCACAAGACCAGACGGGTGTGGCGCCCCAGCGCGGTATGGTCGCAGCTGCTGCCACCATTGCCGATGCTCAAAAGGACGAAGGCGGGCAAAGCGACGACGCCGATGCGAGTCAGACGAGCGAAACGGCAACAACTCCATCGGCAAGATAAGTTGCGAGTGGGGCAGCAAATATGGGACGGGGCCTTTCAGCGGGTCCGCCGTTCGTTAGAACGGCGGAACATACACCACGTTTTCGCGGCGGGGCTTGGCCTCGGGAAGCGTGCCCTCGGCATAGCCCAGGATGCAGTTGCCAACACCGCGCAGGCTTCCGTCGGCGGACAGACCCCAGCTGGCCAGCAGCTCCAGGCCCTCGGGCGAATCGAAAACCTCGTGGGCGCGATGAATCCAGCATGAATCAACGCCCAGCGCATAGGCTGCGTTGAGCAGGTTGCCCATGGCGAGCGAGCCGTCTTCCAGGTGCGTGGGCACGCTGCGGTCGACCAGCACCACCACAACGGTCTTGGCGCCGTAGAAGGGATCTCCCTCTCTGCCCATAACTTGGGCGTTGAGCTGCGAGAGGCGCTCGACGGTCGCCGGATCGGTAACGGCGACAAACGTCACCGGCTGGCGCCCCATGCCGCTCGGTGCATACTGGCCGGCTTCGATAATGCGTGCGAGCTTTTCGGTCTCGACAGGGCGGTCGCTGTATTTGCGGCAGCTGCGGCGGCGGATGAGCGCTTCGATGGTCTCCATGGGCTCTCCTAGCGATGACGTTGCAGATGCTCCGTTCTTACCCGTCGTGCCGTAGCCGTAATCGCGCAGAGGACTCCAAACAGCAATAGCCACCAATCGGAAAAGTCGGCTTGCATAAAACTGCAGTCAGAATGTGATTAACCAGTGGGATGGTTAAACGTTTTATCCCGTCTACCCTGCGGTTTTTTACCACTTGCCTAAATGATGCCCGCATAACTTCTGATAAAGGTTTTACTAAAGGAGTACCAACGTTTATCAACGCGCCGTGGTGGCGCCGGGCCAGGAGGTAACTATCATGTTCCAGGCTGGAGATGTCGTCGAGACCGATTTCGAAGGATTTCTGAAGCTGCTGCGTTCCAAGACGCGCGCTTTCGTGTCGATCAACGATCACGAGTACTACATCACGCACACCGATGGCTATTGGCGTGTTCAGGATTGCGAGGCCCTCAACGATAAGGGCCACTTTACTGACTGCTCCGAGCTGGTCAACACGGTCTGCGAGGTCGTCGAGCTGCCCTGGATCTGCGGCAAGAGCCTGCACGATAGCTTCTCGGGCGCTACGGTCTACGAGGCCGTTGCCGCCTAACGGGCAGATAATCTATTTCCTCTCATGACCGCCGGCGCTGCCCCCGCGCCGGCGGTCTTTTTTGTCGATATGTTGTATAGCTTGCGCGCTGCGAATGAAGCCCTTGACGATAGTCAAAACTCGGACTAATCTGAAACTTCAATTAGTCAAAATTCGGACTATCGAATGGTGGGAGAGATGGATTGCGCGGTTACGTCGGTCGATTTTGACCGGATGCTCAACGGGCTCGACCGTATTTACTCAGAGTTCGCGCGTGCCTGCGGCCTTTCGGATTGCGCCCATTGGATGCTCGTCGATATCAGCACGGCGGACGAAGACGTTGCCGTGAGCCAACTCACGAGCGAATGGTTCTATAGCAAGCAGACCATTAACTCGGCAATTAAAACCCTGACGGCGCGAGGGCTCGCGACGCTGGAATTTGCCGAAGGCAGCCGCAAGAATAAGGTCGTTTGTTTGACCGATGAGGGCCGGCGGTTCGCCGAGCACTATGCGTTGCCGGCGGTTAAAGCCGAGCAGCGTGCCTTTGGCGCGCTCGAGCCCTGGGAACAGTGTGAGATTATGCGCCTGGTCGGCAAGTTTTCCCACGTGCTCAACGAGGAGTGCGAGGCGTTTAAACAGCAGATGGCCGCCGAGAGCCAAGCGGAAAACCAAGAAGAGGGGGAGACGTGCGACTCTTGATGAGGTTTATGAAGCCGTATCGCGGGCTGATTGCGGTGACACTGTTTGTGTTGCTGATAGATAACGTCGGCACGCTGCTGGTGCCTACGATGTTGGCGAATATGGTCAATACCGGCATCACGACGGGTGATGTCGACTACATCCTGCGCAACGGCCTGTACATGCTTATCGCGACCGGCATGGCCAGCGGTGGCGCGGTGCTGGGCTGTTATCTTTCGGCTCGCCTGGCGGCCAACGTGGCCTGTGACATCCGCAACGCCGTCTACGACAAGTCACTCGAGCTGTCTGCCAGCGACTTTGAGCGCTTTGGCACCGGCTCGATGATCACGCGCTCGCTCAACGACATCAACGTGATCCAGCAGGCGATTCTGCAGACAATTCAGCTGGTGTTGCCGGTGCCATTCTTGGCCGTGGCAGGCATCATTTTTGCTTGGTTCATCGATCCCGCCATGGGCACGCTGCTGGGCGTGGTGGTTGCGATCGTGCTGGTGGCGGCGGTCTTTACGGTGGCTAACGCCGCGCCGATTTTTATGCGCCTGCAGAGCTTTATCGACCGCATGAACGTGGTGCTGCGCGAGAACATCGTGGGCGTGCGCGTCATCCGCGCATTTAACAAGGAGCGCCACGAGGAGCAGCGCCTGGACGAGGTGTTTAGCGATTACGCGGCCAACGCCATCAAGGTCAACCACCTGTTTGTGGGCCTCGACAGCTCCAGCTTCTTTTTGATGAACATCGCCGAGGTGGCGGTGCTGTGGGTGGGCGGCAACCGCGTGGGCGTCCACGCCATGCAAATCGGCAGCATTTCGGCCGTGTTGGAATACGCGATCCTGATTCTTTTCTTTGTGATGATGGCGCAGATGGTGATTCTGACGCTTCCGCGCGCCGCGGCGTGCCTCAACCGTGCGCAGCGGGTGCTCGAAATCGAGCCGAGCATCGTGGACGGCAAGGCTACGCTGGGCGACGGGGCGCCTGAGTCCGCAGACGGAGCCGACGCGGTCGCCGTGTTCGATCATATGTCGTTTCGTTTTGACGACGCCGACGAGGACACGCTGTGCAATCTGAGCTTTACCTGTCGCCGCGGTCAGACGACCGCGATCGTCGGCTCGACGGGCTCGGGCAAATCGACGGTGGCCAAGCTCCTGCTGCGCTTCCACGATGCCACCAAGGGCGCCATTCGCCTGGACGGCGTTGATCTGCACGACCTTTCGCAAGACGAGATTCGCGGGCGCATTGCCTATGTGCCGCAAAAGGCATGGCTGTTCTCGGGCACCGTGGCAAGCAATCTGCGCTTTGGCAACGAAGACGCGACTGAGGCCGACATGCTTCATGCGCTCCGGGTTGCCCAGAGCACCTTTGTGCTCGATCAGCCGCAGGGGCTCGATACCCCGGTGGCGCAGGGCGGCACGAACTTTTCGGGCGGCCAGCGCCAGCGTCTGGCCATCGCCCGTGCGCTCATGAAGCATGCCGATCTATATATCTTCGATGACAGTTTCTCGGCCCTGGACTTTAAGACCGATGCGGCACTGCGCCATGCGCTGCAGGACGAGACGCGCGATGCCGCGGTGCTCATCATCGCGCAGCGTATCTCGACCATTCTGCATGCCGACCAGATCGTGGTGCTCAGGGATGGCGAGGTCGTGGGCCTAGGCACGCACGACGAGCTCATGGAAACCTGCGAGGTGTACCGTGCTATCGCGGAATCGCAGATGAAGGGAGGTGAGTAGCATGACCGAGGAGCTCAAGAAGCAGGACATCGCCGATGGCGCCGCGGATGCAGAGACAGTTGAGGAGACGGGCGCCACGCCCGACCTGGACGAAGCCGCCAAGGCGGCGGAGCGCGAGGCTCGTCGCCAGGCACTCTATGAGGAAAATGAGCGCGCCGAGGACGAGCGCGCCCGCGCCGAGGCGGAGCGCATGCGCGACGTTGACGACGAGGATGAGGACGAGACACCCCGCGACACCTGGGCGACGGTGCGCCGCCTGTGGAGCGAGGCTGCCGGCGACCATTGGCGCTTCTATATCGTGTTCGCGAGCATTGTGTTCTATGCCATCTTTAACACCGCTGCGCCGGCATATAGCGCCCGCGTGATCGATGAGCTGTGGAGCCACATTCAGGTGGCGTTTGCCAACGACACCACCTTCAACATCACCTGGGAGAACTGCGGCAGGACCATCTTCATCTACTTTATGATTTGGACCGCCGCTGCCTCGTTTTACGCGCTCCAGAGCTTTTTGATGTCGAGCGTGGCCGAACGCCTCAACCTGCGCCTACGCAACCGCATCGCACAAAAGCTCAACCGTCTGCCGCTTGCCTTCTTTGACGCGCATCGTCCCGGCGAGGTCGTCAGCCGTGCGACCAACGACCTGGACAAGATGTCCGAGAGCATGCAGCGTGGCTTGCTGCAGCTTCTGGTGTCGATCGGTACCGTGGTGGGCGCCGTGAGCGTGATGTTCGTGTTTAGCGTGCCGCTCACGCTCGTCTTTTTGTTCTTTACGGCGTTGTCGCTGCTGGTGACCAAGGTGGTCTCGCGCCGCACGCATGACGTAACCGGTGAGCGCCAGGAGTGGGTGTCAAGGATTACGAGCGCGGTTGAGGAAGGCTACTCGGGCCGTCTGGTGATTCGCGCGTTTAACCGCGAGCGCCAAAGTTCTGCCGAGGTACACCAGGCCTCGGGCGAGCTGGCACGCGTGAGTGCCAAGGCCGACTTCATGATTAACGCCGTCGGCCCCGCGGTGCGCTTTATCGGCCGCCTGGCACAGATCGTGATTGCGATTGTGGGCTGCAGTATGCTGGTTGCCGGCCACATGACCGTCGGCGTGTTCCAGGCGTTCTTCCAGTTTATCTACGAGGCATCTGAGCCCATGACGCAGCTGTCATTTACCTTCAACTCGCTGCAGAGCGCGCTGGCGAGTGCGGAGCGCGTGTTCGACCTGCTCGACGAGCCCGAGATGGAGGCGGATCCGCAGCCGGGCGAGGCCGCCAGGCTGCCGGGTCGCGTTGAGGGCCGTGTCGCTTTTGAGCATGTACGCTTTGGCTACGCGCCCGACAAGCCGCTCATGCGCGACGTGTCGTTTACCGCCGAGCCGGGCCAGAAGATCGCCGTGGTGGGAACCACGGGCGCGGGCAAAACCACGCTCATCAACCTGCTCATGCGCTTCTACGAGATTGACGGCGGGCGCATTACGCTCGACGGCGTGGACACGAGCCGCATGGATCGTGGCGAGCTGCGCCAGCAGTTTGGCATGGTGTTGCAGGATGCCTGGCTGTTCGACGGAACGATTGCCGAGAATATCGCCTATGGCTGTCCCGAGGCGACGCGCGAGGAGATTGTCGCGGCCGCACGTGCCGCTCAGGTCGACTTCTTTGTGCGCACTATGCCGCAGGGTTACGACACGCGTGTGGCTAACGATGCCGAGAGCATCAGCCAGGGCCAACGTCAGCTGCTGACCATCGCGCGTGTGCTGCTCAACAACCCGGCGATCCTCATCCTGGACGAGGCGACGTCGAGTGTGGACACGCGCACCGAGCTCGCCATCGGCCGTGCTATGGACGCGCTCATGCGCGGGCGCACGAGCTTTGTGATCGCGCACCGTCTGTCGACGATCGTCGATGCCGACCTCATCCTGGTCATGGACCACGGCAATATCATCGAGCAGGGTACGCACAAGGAGCTGCTGGCTGCCGAGGGCGCTTACGCCGACCTCTACCTAAGCCAGTTCGCATAAGGTGACAAAGGGGCAGTCCCGCATGCCACATCGAAAAGAAGGCGCGCCGGGGGCGGATTCCCCAGCGCGCCTTTTGTGTTGGCGTTCATGCTGTGGCGGCTGCCCGCGGCCTTAGCGCTCGTCCACGAGCTTGGCGACGAGGGCTTTGAGCTCGGCCACCTCTTGCTCGAGTTCCTTGACGCGACGGGCGTTTTCGGTGATGCCCTGACGGTTGAGGGCGCTCTGCTCGGCGGCATCGTCGGGCATGTACTCGCGATGCTGCTTGGCGTCGAAGCTCTCCTCGAACACGCGGCAGCCGTTGCGCTTGATGATGCGCCCAGGCACACCCACGACGGTGCAGTTGTCGGGCACGTCCTTGACGACGACCGAGTTGCCGCCGATCTTGACGTTGTTGCCGATGCGAATGTTGCCGAGCACCTTGGCGCCCGTGCCCACGGTGACGTTGTTGCCCAGGGTGGGGTGGCGCTTGCCGGTCTCGTTGCCGGTGCCGCCGAGCGTAACGCCCTGGTAGAGCACGCAGTTGTCGCCCACGACGGTGGTTTCGCCGATGACGACGCCCATGGCGTGGTCGATAAAGAAATGCTTGCCGATTTGTGCGGCGGGATGAATCTCGACGCCGGTGATGTGGCGGGTGATTTGCGAGAGCACACGGGCGAGCGAGCGATGACCGTGCTCCCAGAGCCAGTGCTCGGGCACGTGGTTCCACTTGGCGTGCAGGCCAGGATAGGAAAGGAAGATGACCAGACCGCTTTGTGCGGCGGGGTCCTGCGCCTGGACGGTCTTGATGTCCTCGCGAATGGTATTGATAAAGCTCACCGGCCGCCCTCCCTTAGCGCCATGGCAATGCGATTCAATAAAGTATAGCGATTCGCTAGGGATTAGGAAGAACAATCTTGGCGGCTTTGCGCGACAGGTGTCAGTTATGCAAACTTGCTGGTAATGAAGTAAGACTTTTGAGGGGTTTGGCCCGTGCTCGCGCCGCAACCGTATACTGGTCAACTTGGACGTATCCGCGCCCACAACTGAGAGGTTTTACTTCATGGGTTTCATCAATTTCATTGCCGAGCTGCTTAAGGATCCGCGCGCTGCGATCGCCAGCTGGATCGCCGCCGGCCCGCTTATGGCCTACGGCTGCGTGTTCCTGATCATCTTCATTGAGACAGGCGTGGTGTTCTTCCCGTTCCTTCCCGGCGACTCGCTGCTGTTTGCCTCGGGCTTCTTTGCCCACAACGGCGGCTTTAACATCGTGGCGCTTCTGGCCACCGCATGGGCCGCAGCCATCCTGGGCGATCAGTGCAACTTTATGATCGGCCACTTCTTTGGCCGCAAGATCATCGCCTCGGGCAAGGTAAAGGCCATGACGCCCGAGCGCATCAAAAAGTCCGAGGATTTCCTGGATAAGTGGGGCCATCTGGCCATCTTCCTCGGCCGCTTCTTCCCGTTCATCCGCACCTTTGTGCCTTTTATCGCCGGCATGGGCGGCATGCATTGGCGCAACTTCGTTGTCTTTAACGTGCTGGGCGGCATTACCTGGTCGACGGTCTTTACGCTGCTGGGCTACTTCTTTGGCGGCATTCCCTTTGTGCAGGAGCACTTTGAGCTGCTGATTATCGGCATTGTCGCCGTGTCGATCATCCCGACCGTGGTCGGCTTGGTTAAGGCTAAGCTGGGCAAAAAGAACGCATAGCTCGAGCCGGCGCACAAATCGTGTCGTTGAGGCCCGTCACCGTTTACGGTGGCGGGCCTCTTTAGTTTCGGTCAAATGAAAATACTTTAGTTAGTTAAAGAAAAACGTTTTATCCGACGCGCGTGCGGAGTACAATCTCGTGCATGCGAATCGACGTGCCATTGGCTTTGATGCCGTTCGCGTGTCCCGTCCGGCTCTACGCTCCGGGCGTGCGACGTTGCGACGCGGTCGGCCTCGGTCCTTGCGTGCGAGTTCGCGAGTATGCAACTGTGTATGTAAGGAGCGACATATGACTGTCGAGAAGAAGGATATCGATTGGGGTAGCCTCGGCTTTGGCTACATGAAGACCGATTACAGCTACGAGGCTCATTGGAAGGACGGCGAGTGGGACGAGGGCGGCCTGACCACCGACCACACCTTGCATGTCTCCGAGTGCGGCGGCATCTTCCATTATTGCCAGGAGGTCTTTGAGGGCCTGAAGGCCTACACCGCCGAGGACGGCAGCATCGTCTGCTTCCGTCCCGACATGAACGCCGAGCGCATGTATAACTCTGCCCAGCGCCTCGAGATGCCCCCGTTCCCCAAGGATAAGTTTGTTGAGGCCGTCAAGCAGGTCGTTTCTGCCAACGCCGCTTGGGTTCCGCCCTTCGGTTCTGGTGCGACCCTGTACGTGCGTCCGTTTATGATCGGCTCCGGTGACGTGATCGGCGTGGCTCCCGCTCCTGAGTACACGTTCCGCATTCTCGTGACCCCGGTCGGTCCGTACTTTAAGGGCGGCCTCAAGCCCGTCAAGCTGCGCGTTTCCGAGTACGACCGCGCCGCACCGCACGGCACCGGCAATATCAAGGCCGGCCTGAACTACGCCATGTCCCTCAAGCCCACGATGGAGGCCCATCGCGAGGGTTATGCCGAGAACCTGTATCTCGACTCCGAGTCCCGCACCTATGTCGAGGAGACCGGTGGCGCGAACGTTCTGTTCGTGAAGGAGAACGGCACCCTCGTCGTTCCTCAGTCGCACACCGACTCCATCCTGCCCTCCATCACCCGTCGCTCGCTCGTTCAGGTTGCCGAGGATTTGGGCATGACCGTCGACCAGCGTCCCGTCGAGTGGGCCGAGGTCAAGGCCGGCACCTTTGTGGAATGCGGCCTGTGCGGCACCGCTGCCGTCATCTCCCCGGTGGGCGAGATCGACAACAAGGTCTACGGTGCCGATGAGACCGTGACCTTCCCGGCTGGCTGCACCGAGATCGGCCCCGTGATGAAGAAGCTTCGCGAGACCCTGACTGGTATTCAGTCCGGTGCTGTCGAGGATAAGCACAACTGGGTTTACACCGTCGCATAAGCTGCCTTGTATGTCCGGCCCGAGGGCAACCTACCTTTCCGGCGCGTCCTCGGACATGAAAGAACCTCCGCTGCGCACTTCGTGCGGCGGAGGTTCTTTCGTCCTGCGGAGTGCGCCGGAAAGGTAGGTTGCCCTCGGGACTGCGTTACCTCGGTACTGCCGTTACGGGCAATATAGATCTGAATTAAAGATGGTACGCGGCCTTTTGGCCGCGCTTTTGTTTTGCTTCGAGCCATGTGGGGGGTGGTGGCGACGTGCATTTTTGCGAGTATTCTGCAATCGAAGGCCCTTGCATACCGACCTCGGGCGAAAAATCGGGATTTATCGATGTTTTCTACGAATGATGGGCGGGGCTATGGGCTGATAGCGTTTGATTTGCAGGAATATTCGCGGTCTTTGGCATTTATCGTGGCGCTCGAAGCTGTCGGGCATGCTGAATACTCACAAAAATGCACGGCGCCTTGAGGGGGACCTTCGCGACAAAGGAAACCGCCCCGTCGAAGTATGCATTCGACGGGGCGGTTTATGCAAAAACGGTTGTGGATGCGTCAACGGCTCACTAGAACTTGACGGTTGGTGCCTGGCGGGCGGCCTCGGCGGCCTCGAAGCCCTGGCGCTCCTTAAACTGGAAGATGCCGGCAAAGATAACAGCCGGGAACGTCTGGATGGCGTTGTTGTAGCTGAGCACGCAATCGTTGTAGCTCTGGCGCGCGTAGCTCACCTTGTTCTCGGTGTCCTCGAGCGTGGACTGGAGCTGCGTAAAGTTGGTATTTGCCTTAAGGTCGGGGTAGGCCTCGGCGACGGCAAAGAGCTGGCGCAGCGCACCGGTCAGCACGTTGTCCGCTTCCATCTTGGCCTCGGGGGTGGTGGCGCTCACGGCGGCGTTGCGCGCGTTGACTACGGCGGCGAGCGTGTCCTGCTCGTGCTTGGCGTAGCCCTTGACGGTCTCGACCAGGTTAGGGATCAGGTCGTTGCGGCGCTGCAGCTGCGTGTCGATGTTCTGCCAGGCATTATCGATGCGATTGCGCTTGGTGACCATGTTGTTGTAGATGCCGGCGATGGCGCTGGCGATCACAACGACAACAACGATACCGATGATGACGGGAAGCATGATGTCTCCGTTTCGAATGGCAGCGGCGTTTTGCGCCGGCTGCCGTTGGTGTAACGCTACTAGTATACCCGCAACCTTTGGCGATACCGAACTTTCCGGTAAGCGTTATGTTTCCGCCAAGGAGGGGCCGCCAATATGGAACGGGTGGTACAGGTGTAAGATATGCGACAAATTAAGGAATGCTGTCTACACCTTGAGGATGGCGATATGGATGGACCTTCGCATCAAGAAAACCTATCGTGCCCTGTTCGATGCTTTTACCGAGCTCTTGGAAGAGCATCGGTTTGAGGATTTGACGGTTGCCATGCTTTGCGACCGGGCCCTGATTCGCCGCACGACGTTCTATAAGCATTTTCGCGATAAAAACGATTACTTTGCCTTCTATATCGATGAGCTTATGACGGGCTTGCCGCAAAACCGGACCGATGCAGCGGACGCGGAGCCGCTTGATGACGTACGGGCGCTTCGCCATGAGGTCTTTGACGATGCCATGAATATGATTCTGGCGCATGAGCAGCTCATGGATAACCTTTTGGCCAGCAGCATGTCGGGCATGCTGACCGGCATGATTTGCGACCGCATTGCGCGTTCCATCCGCGAGCGTGTGATGAGCTCGCTTGCCGAAGATGCCCTGGCGCCCGTTTCGCTCGAGACGACATCGGAGTTTATCGCCGGTGGCATTATTCGACTGTTCACAAATTGGTGGGAGTCGGGTCACGATCTTGAGCGTCGACCCGAGATAGCCGACGTGGTCGATGCGCTGTTTGAGCGCACCATGACGCCGGTGAATCACTAAGGTGGCGGAGAGAGGGGGATTCGAACCCCCGGAACGCTCTCGCGCTCAACGGTTTTCAAGACCGCCGCATTCAACCGCTCTGCCATCTCTCCGTGAGTCGTAATGATAGCATCGTTTTGAATTTGCAACAGGGAAGGCGAACGATGACGATCACCGAAATCGACGAGAAGTTCATGCGCGAGGCGCTGGCGGAGGCGCGCGCCGCCGCTGCGGTGGGCGAGGTACCGATTGGTGCCGTGGTAGTGCGCGCGGGCGAGATTGTCGCGAGGGCGCATAATCGCCGCGAGCTCGACCAGGATCCTTCGGCGCATGCCGAATTTTTGGCCCTGTGTGCCGCCGCTCAGACGCTTGGACGCTGGCGCCTTTCCGATTGCACGGTCTACGTGACGCTCGAGCCCTGCTGTATGTGCGCGGGGCTTATGGTTAACGCGCGCGTGGGGCGTTGCGCGTATGGCGCGACCGATGCCAAGGCGGGCGCGCTGGGTTCGCTGTACGACCTCAATGCCGATTCGCGCCTGAACCATCGGTTTAATGTGACCGCCGGCGTGCTGGCAGGCGAGTGCCGTGAAGTGCTGAGCAGCTATTTTGCTGGCCTGCGCGGTGTCGACGGCGTCGGTTGCGGTTTGAACCTTGAGGCGCATGCGTCTCACGCCGAGGCGCTCGCGGGTGTTGGAGATCTCACCGACGAGACGGTCGACTTTGGCCCCGTGCAGCGGCGGCCCCGCCGTGTGCTGCTGGCGATCGACTCCTTCAAGGGCAGCGTGTCGAGTGCGCAGGCGGAGGAGGCCGTTGCCGAAGGCGTGCGCCGTGTGTGGCCCGATGCCGAGCTGGGCGCTTTGCCGCTGGCAGATGGTGGCGAGGGAACGCTCGACGCCATCGCCGCACGCGGTGGCGAGCTTTCAACCTGCGAGGTTGCAGGTCCCTTGGGCGACCGCGTGTCTGCCCGGATGCTGGTGGACGGCGAGCACGAGTCCGCGGTCATCGAGATGGCCGAGGCGGCGGGTATTGGGTATTCACCTTGCACGGAGTCGGCGGCGTTGGCGGCCACAACCTATGGCGTGGGCGAACTGATGCTTCGTGCGCTTCGCGCGGGTGCAAAGACTATCTATATTGGTCTGGGCGGCAGTGCCACCAACGACGGTGGCGCCGGCATGCTGCAGGCGCTGGGCGCCCACCTTGTCGATGAGTGTGGCTGCAATATCGCCCCCGGTCTCGCGGGCCTTGAACACGTGACGAGTATCGATTTGGCACCGGCGCTTCGGGCGCTGAATGGCGCGCGTATCATCGTGCTTTCCGATGTCGAGAATCCGCTCGTGGGGCGTCGAGGCGCACTGGCGGTGTTTGGCGGGCAGAAGGGTCTGCCGACGGGTGATGCCGAGGTGCTGAGCAGGTACGACAGCTGGATGGTCGGCTACGGCCGCCTGCTCGATGCAGCGATTACCGGGGCGCGGGCTCAGGGGTTGTTGCGCGTGCCCGAGGGTGCACGGACATTTGGCTCGGTGCTCGGCGTGCCCGGTGCCGGTGCTGCTGGCGGCCTGGGTGCCGCGCTGCTGGCGCTCGGGGCGGAGTTGCGTTCGGGCGTTGAGACGGTGCTCGATCTCGTGGGGTTTGATGAGCGCGTGCGTGATGTCGACCTGGTCATTACAGGCGAGGGCAATATGGACGAGCAATCCGCCGCCGGTAAGGCACCGGTGGGCGTGGCGCGTCGCGCCAAGCGATATGGCAAGTCGGTAGCCGCTGTCGTGGGCGGTCGTGCTGACAACCTGGATGCGGTGTATGGGCAGGGCATCGACCTGGTTTTGCCAGTCTGTCGCAGACCCATGGGCCTTGAGCTGGCGCTCGATTCCCAGGAAGCCATAACTAACCTCATCTGCGCCGGTGAATCCGCCGCCCGATCCTACGACCTCGGCCGACTCTAGTAAAATGATCGTTCGGTTTAGCTTGGATAGCCAAAAAGTAGTCAAAAAAGCCCTGTCCCAAACTAGCTATCTTGCCGTGGCGAGCGAGAGCGGGTAAGATATACCGAGCGCCTAGCGCGTTCGATGGGTTCGGATGACGACATGTTCCGAATCTGGTCAGGTCCGGAAGGAAGCAGCCATAAGGAGCCTCTGTCGGGCATCCGAATCCATCGAGTGCGCAGGCGCTTTTTGGTGCCGCGGCTACCCGCGAGTGCCGGCAGGGCGCTTGGTGTCTCGCTGGTCCTCGGCTTCGCCTGCGGGATCGCGCGACTACCAAGCGCCCTGCCGACACTCGCGGGTAGCCGACCAAAACCGCCTGAAGGGTCACATTTATCTGATAATTGAATCCCTGGCGTTATGCCGCTCGCTGGCGTTGCCAAAACATCGGCTGCTACATGCCTTGGGCGATAGCGAACGTCGCCCTTACATCTGTAACGAGTTGCTTACGCATCTCCAGGGCTCTCCGTACTATCATGAATCAGATTGAAGAGAGATGATGATAGGGAGCGCCTATACATGATTGAGTTGCTCAGGCGTTTTGGTGGTAAGTTTCGCCGATATATGGTGATCGGCCCTGCGTGCAAGTTGATCGAAGTGATCTTTGACCTGCTGACGCCGCTGGTGATTGCCCAGATGATCGATAAGGGCATTGGCTCGCACGACGTGGACGCCGTCGTCCACTACGGCATGGTGCTTGCCGCCATGGCCGTGATCGGCATCTCGTTTACGCTCGTCTGCCAAAAGATGGCGGCGCTCACCTCGCAGGGCATGGGCACCGACATTCGCGGCGCACTCTACCAGCACATCAACAAACTGAGCTATGCCGAACTCGACCGCTTTGGCACGCCGTCGCTTATCACCCGCATCACCAACGACGTCAACCAGGTGCAGCTTGCCGTGGCGCTGGGCGTGCGCATGCTCATCCGCTGGCCCTTCTTGGCCGTGGGTTCCATGGTTGCGGCCCTTGCCATCGACCTTAAGCTGGGCGTGATTTTCTTGATTTGCACGCCCGCTATCGGCCTGGTGTTTTGGTTTGTCATGGCGCGCTGCATCCCGTACTACAAGCAGCTGCAGGCAAAGCTCGACCGCATCGCGCTTATCTGCCGCGAAGGCCTTTCAGGCGCTCGCGTGGTTCGCGCCTTCGTGCGCGAGGACCACGAGCGCGAGCGCTTTGCCCAAGCTGCCGATGACCAGGCCAATACTGCCATCGCGGTGGGTAAGCTCTCGTCGATCCTTAATCCCGTCACGTTTCTTGTGATGAACCTGGGCGTGTGCGCCATCCTGTGGGTGGGTGGCATCCAGGTCAACGTGGGTGAGCTCACGCAGGGTCAGGTCATGGCGTTTGTGAACTACATGACGCAGACCCTGACCTCCATCGTGTACGTCGCCAACCTGGTTGTGGTCTTTACCAAGGCGAGCGCCAGTGCGTCGCGTATCAACGAGGTGCTCAATTGCGTGCCGAGCATCACCGACGAGGGCAACCAGCCGGTCGCGCTGCCCAAGCCGGGCAATGCCGCCCCAGTTCCCGCGCTGAGCTTTGACCATGCGAGCTTCTCCTTTGGCGCGGGCGCGGCAAATGCCGTCAACGATGTGACCCTGGAACTCCCACTGGGCAAGACGCTCGGCATTATCGGCGGCACGGGCAGCGGCAAGTCCACACTCGTCTCGCTTATCTCGCGCCTGTACGATGCGAGCACCGGCAGCGTGAGCGTGATGGGCTCCGACGTGCGTGCCTGGCCGCTCGATCAGCTGCGCCATGTGGTCGCGACCGTCCCGCAACGCGCGTCGCTGGTGAGCGGCACGATCCGCAGCAACCTGACCTGGCGTGACGAGGCGGCGACCGACGAGGAGCTCTGGGCGGCACTCGACATGGCGCAGGCGAGCGAGTTCGTGCGCAACAAGCCCCAAGGCCTGGATGCCCCGGTCGAGGCGGGCGGCAAGAACTTTAGCGGTGGCCAGCGCCAGCGCTTGACTATCGCACGTGCCTTGGTGGGTTCGCCTCAGATATTGATCATGGACGACTCCGCCTCGGCGCTCGACTTTAAGACCGACGCGGCGCTTCGCCATGCCATTCGCGAGCGCAGCGTGCGCGGTGCCGCCGAGGGCGGGCTGCCGCTGACGACCGTCATCGTGAGCCAGCGCGTCTCGACCGTTCGCGACGCCGACATGATCTGCGTGCTCGATCACGGCTCGGTCGCGGGCCTGGGTACGCATGATGAGCTGTATGCGACTTGTCAGCTTTACCGCGAGATCTGCCAGTCGCAGCTTCGTCGTGAGGAGCTCGAGGGTCAGCAGGGGAGTGCGGTGCCCGCGCCCGCCCCAAATGCCGTGTCCGTCCCGACCGCCTCCGCATCCACTTGCGCAAAGGAGGGCTGCTAAATGAATCCGTATACTTCTTCCGGTTCGGTCGCCACGATGACGGCTAACGTGTCCGGCAACGATAGCCTTAACGACCTGGGCGACGGCCCGCGCCAGCCCGGCGACCCCGAGCGCTATCCCGTGGGCGCGGTAACTCGCCGCCTGCTGGGCTACGTCCGCCCGCATCGCATTTCGTTCACGGCGTCGTTTGTGAGCGCTGCCATCTCGGTGATCTTGCAGCTCTACACACCTATCCTTATCGGCGAGGGCATCGACCTGATCGTTGCCACGGGCCAGGTGGACTTCGATGCGCTGCTGCCGCTCGTTACCAAGCTCGCGATTGTCGTCGTAGGTGCTGCGGCCTTCCAGTGGCTGCAGGGCTACTGCGTCAACCGTCTGTCCTACGAGACGGTGCGCGACATGCGCGTGGAGGCGAGCGACAAGCTCAGCCGCATGCCACTCAGCTTTATCGACGGCCATGCCCACGGCGACCTTATGAGCCGCGTGGTCAACGACGTCGATCAGGTGGGTGACGGCCTGCTGCAGGGCTTTACGCAGCTCTTTACCGGCGTCATCACCATCGTGGGCACGCTTGCGTTTATGCTCTCCATCAACCTGGCCATGACGCTCGTGGTGGTGCTCGTCACGCCGCTTTCCATTTTTGCAGCCGGCGCCATCGCCAAGCTTTCCAATAAAAGCTTTACGGCCCAGCAGCGTATTCAGGGTCAACTGGGCGGTCATATCGAGGAGTATGTGGGCGAGCAAAAGCTGGTGGATGCGTTTGCCTACGGCCCGAACGCCCAAGCGCGCTTCGACGCCCTCAACGCCGAGCTCTATACGGCAGGTGAACGCGCGCAGTTTATGGGTTCGCTTTCTAACCCAGGCACGCGCTTTATCAACAACATCATCTACGCCGTGGTTGCCTTGATCGGCTGCGTCGGCGTGATCACGGGTGTGCCCGCGGCGCTTACGGTGGGCGGCGTGCAGATCTTCCTGTCCTACGCCAACCAGTACACTAAGCCGTTCAACGAGGTCACCAACGTCATCACGCAGATCCAGACGGCGTATGCCTCGGCGCGCCGAATGTTTGCACTGCTCGACGCACGCGAGCAAGAGCCCGATGCGGCGGATGCCGTTGAACTTGCCGCCCCGCAGGGTGAGGTGACCTTTGAGCACGTGGACTTTAGCTATGTGCCCGATCGCAAGCTGCTGCAGGATATCTGCATCGAGGCCAAGCCCGGCATGCGGTTTGCCCTGGTCGGGCCCACGGGCTGCGGCAAGACGACGCTCATCAACCTGCTGCTGCGTTTTTACGATATCGATGCCGGCCGCATCGCGGTCGATGGCAAGGCTTCGCGCGACTACACGCGCGCGAGCCTGCGCCGTGCCTTTGGCATGGTGTTGCAGGATACGTGGCTGTTCGAGGGCACGGTGGCGGAAAACATCGCTTACGGTTGCCCAGATGCCACGCGCGAGCAGGTCATCGAAGCCGCCAAGCGCGCGCACGCGCACAAGTTTATCGTGCAGCTGCCAGGCGGCTACGATACGGTCATCGGCGAGGACGGCGGCACGTTTAGTCAGGGCCAAAAGCAGCTGCTGTGCATCGCGCGCGTTATGCTCACCGACCCGGCGATTCTGCTGCTGGACGAGGCGACCTCGAGCATCGATACCCGCACCGAGCTGCAGGTTCAGGAGGCATTCGACGAGCTTATGGCCGGTCGCACGAGCTTTGTCGTGGCGCACCGCCTGTCGACGATTCGCAACGCCGACTGCATTCTGGTCATGCGCGACGGCCAGATTATCGAGCGCGGCACGCACGACGAGCTGCTAGCGGCAGGCGGCTTCTACGCCGAACTCTACCGCAGCCAATTCGCCCAGTGAGCAAGCCCGTGGGGCAAATTAATCAATCGACAGACGGTGGTTTACATCTGTCACGTTAGTACTAAGATATTCATCTAATAAATTGCATTAGTGGCTTTAGTTTTGGGGGAAACGAGGCAACGTGACTATGACGTGCTCAATGGTGGTTAACAGCAAGAGCGGTAATACCAGGATGGTATCGGGCGCGATCAAGCGCGCTCTGCAGGCTGCGGGTGTTGAGTTTGTCCATGCCGCGGCGTTGAGCGACGATGCGGATGCAGATCAGGTTGCGCTCGAGGCGCAGGGCGCCTGCGCGGCCGACACGGTGCTCGTCGGTTTTTGGTGCGACAAGGGCGCGTGCACGCCTTCGGTCGCGGCGTTGCTTTCCGCCTTGCACGGCAAGCGCGTGTTCCTGTTTGGCACCTGCGGCTTTGGGGCCGACCAGAGCTATTACCAGCAGATTATCGACCGCGTAACTTCCAATCTGGCCGTGGATGCCGAGCTTGCGGGCTGGGCGATGTGTCAGGGTAAGATGGGCCCCGCGGTTAAGCAGCGCTACGAGGCCATGCTCGAGCAAGATCCCGAAAACGCCCGATTTAAGATGCTGCTCGACAACTGGGTTGCCGCGAAGGACCATCCCACCAAGGAAGATATGGATAACATGGCTGCAGTCGCAAAAAAGGCCGTGCTGGGCGAGTAGGCGTGTCGCCTCGCGCTCGAGATAACACAAACGTGAAAGCCTCGAAATTCTCGAGGCTTTTTTCGTGACACGAGGGCGCCCCTTTATTGATGGAAGGCCTAATAAGCTGATTGTTCTATGCCCGGATGTGTGCGGAGTGGGATGGGATTTCCGGATGGGTGGGGTTGCGGAAGCTGCGTCCCGGAATTTGCCTTTGGAATGGGATGCGGTTTCCCGTTGAGGGGCTCTGTGGAAACCGCATCCCAGTTTTCGGCCGAGAAATGGGATGCCGTTTCCGGTTGAGGGCCTTGGCGGAAAGTGCGACCCGGAATTTGTGATCGGAGTGGGATGTGGTTTCCCAACGGGGGCACAAGCGGAAGCCGTATCCCACTCCGGACGGGAATTCTGGGACACGGTTTTCAGAGGGTTATGGGCTGCGAACTAGATGGGGCTGTCATAAAACTCCAGTAAAAGGGGTCGGAAATAAAGGGCACTTCCAGCAATTTGTTTTAATGTGGGGGGGGTACCATTATTTTAGTTCCGCAAAAAGTCGATCCCTCTATGGGGAAGTTGCGTAGGGGGTTAGTCACAGATATTGGATAAAGCAGACCAATTTGGGGATAAATGACCACTTACGCCAAAATTAGTAGCATTTAGCGACAAAACATTGAAAAATGTGTAGCACATCGCTATGTTTTTATTACGAAAAGATTCCAAATTGGCTTATTTCGGACTCACTTTTCAAGCGCCTTGCGGTTCCTGTTGAAACTTGCTGACCTTTGGATGGGTCGAATAGGTCCTCAAGGGGGATGAATTATCACTTTGACGGCGCGTAGACTCAAACGATTTATTGCACTTTTGAGTAGCTTGGCGTTCGCGCTTGTCATAGCCCTTGCCGTTGTTTCTTTTGTTCCTCGCGCATTTGGTTACATGCCCTTTGCCGTGCTCTCGGGCTCTATGGAACCCGAGCTTCCCGTTGGCTCCATGGTGTTTGTCCGCCAGGTTGAGCCAACGGATATTGCCGTGGGCGACAATGCAACCTTTTACCGATCGGATGGCGCCGTGGTGACGCACCAGGTGTATCAGATCGACCCTGTGGCGCAGATGATCGGCACGCAGGGAATTGCGAACAAAAATGCAGACGGAAGCATCATGCACGATGCCGAGCAGACGCCTTTTTCGAGTGTTATCGGCACTGTTTCTTTTTGTGTCCCTTACCTGGGCTTCGTCAACGCATATTGCACGACGATGCCCGGTTTGCTTGTTGTGGTGGCCGTTCTGGCGCTGCTGATCGCGGCGTCGATAGTGCTCGATCGGATGGTTCCCGACGAGCCTGCGGGCAAGCATACCCGCGTGCATGCGAGGGAGCGGCGTTCATAGCGGCAGGGAAAAGCGTCGGCGGCGGTAGGGGCCGTTGCCGGGGAAAACGATTCTCGAAAGGAAGAGAACGATGGAAAACAAGAAGAAAAAGCGCTACGGCATCATTGCCGCCCTGCTGCTGTTGGTGCTGGCCGCCGGCGTTGGCACCTATGCATGGCTGACGGCTACGCAGAGCCTGGAGAACGTGTTTACGGTCGGCAGCTTTGGCCCTACGGACAAAAAACCTGATCCGACTGATCCCGAGAAGCCCGGCGACCAAACGAATGACGGCAAAGCCTACCTGTTCGAGACCAAGTGGGTTGAAAACTCCAAGATCGTTCCTGGCACCACCACCGACAAGAACCCCAACGTTGGCATCAAGAAGGGTTCCGACGACGCCTACGTGTTCATCTATGTGAAGAACGCCATGGTCAAGGAAGGCACCGCTCACGCGAACACCCCGTACTTCGCACTCAACAACAACTGGAAGCCGGTTGACGGTCAAGTGACCACCTCTGCCGACGGAAAGTATCTGAGCGGTCTGTTCATGTACGCTAAAGGTTCTACGAACGGCCCTGCTGTCCTGAGCGCTAAGGATGCTGCCGCGGATGTCTACACCGGCGAGCTGTTTAGCAAGGTCGTGTTCCCCAGCACCCTGGATGGCTCCATGGTTGCTGAGAACCCCAAGATGACGGTCTCTGCTTACATCTTCGGCGCCGATCAGAAGGGCGAGGAGACCACTCCGGCCGCCAACGCCGTTGCTCAGGCTAAGACTTGGGCAGCATCCAAGAAGTAACCCCCTCCACCGAGATCCCGGCCCGCCCCCACCCCTATATTCGGGCTGGGATCTCAGTCCCCCTTTTTATCGACGACTGGCGAACGTAATGCTCAATAATCTTTCCGACAATCAGAAACGCACCTTGGCGCTTGCCGCGATGGCGCTGTTGGCCCTGGCGTGCCTGTGCGGCACGCTGGCTTTTACCGTTGATATGGTTCCGGCGAACAACGTCCTATCGTTTGGCAGCGTGAAGGTACGAGTCTGCGAATACACCCTCAACGAGCAAGGCGAAGAGATTCCGTTTGAGGCCAACGAGTACGGGGACTATCCCGACACCAAGGCCAGCGGCTCTGACATCAGCCGCATTGTGCGCGTGGAGAACGCTGGCGCGCAGCCTGAGTACGTTCGCGCGCGCCTGCGCATGACGTCGGTGGCACCAGACGGCTCGTGCGCGGATGCCTCGGGCAACGTTGCGTTTCATGTGAATGTGGGCGAGGGGTCCCCGTGGATCGACGGCGGCGATGGGTGGTACTACTACCGCGGATTGGCCGGGCGTGGCGGCACGCTCGACCCCGGCGTCATGACGGAAAGCCTCATGGACTCGCTGCGCTTTGTGGGCGACTACCACGATGCCGCGCGCGGCGGCTCATTCAGGCTCGATATCGATGTTCAGGCCGTGCAGGCCAAAAACCAGCAGGCAAGCGATACCGCCCTCGACGTACTTGACGTTGTGGGTTGGCCGGAGGCGAACTAGCCTATGAAGATCAAGAACATGAACCGGGGTATGCTTAGCAGGCTGGTTGCCGTCGCAGCGATTGTCCTTTGCTGCGTTATGGCGCTGCCAACGGTGGTGCATGCCGAGGACGTGCCCGAGAACAAAAACGAATTCCACATCAAAAACGAGGCTGACTTTTTGTTGTATGTGGCGCTGTCGCGCGAGCGCGATACGTCCGGCTGGCACGTTTATCTCGATAACGACATTGAGCTCGACAGCGACGACATGAAAGCCATCGTTGCAAACACTGTTAAGCATCTGTCGTTTGGCAACAAGGAGCATCCGTTTAAGGGCGTGTTCGATGGTCAAAACCACACCGTTGAGGGCCTGAACTACGATAAAGACGCTTTTGACCCCGAGCGCGATACGGGATTTTTTGCCGAGACCAACGGTGCCACCATCAAAAACTTCCTGGTTAAGGACGCCAACGTGTGGGCGGACTTCCGCGGCGGCATTATCGTGGGCAAGGCCGTCAATACGCGCTTCGAAAACGTTATGGTCATGGAAAGCACGCTGCACGTGACCTGCGCCAACAACGCCCTCAACCTCATTACCAACGCAGGCTTTGAGGGCGGTCTCATCGCCGGCGAGCTCGACGACTGCACCCTCTACAACTGCGAGGTCCGTGGCGGCCGTGCCGTCAACAATGCGACCTCGGGCGTGCAGGCGCTCGGCGGTGAGGGTCTGTATATGGCGGCGTTTGCCGGCTACGTTACGAACTCGACTATCGAGTACTGCCGCGTGACGCCGACGCGTAAGGACGACGGCTCGATTGCCGAGAAGGGCATGACCGACGTCACCAATAAGTACGACGTGGCCATTGGCGCATTGGGCGGCAACAACGTGTATGCCTCGGGTTTTGTGGGCTGCATGGCGGGTAACGCCAAGATTATCGACTGCTTCTCGACGGCGCAGTGCTACAGCTATGCCGCGTCGTACGTGGGCGTCGTTGCCGTGACGCGTGCGTGGACGGGTGGCTTGGCGGGTCGTATTCTAACCGAAAAGGGCAACGAGCTCGTTCGAAGCCATTTTGCGGGTGACTTGAGCTCGCGTCAGTACAATCCTATCGCCGTGATCCCCATCATTCAAAACGATGTGAACCTGGGCGGCATTGCCGCGCGTGCCAACAAGGATGATGCCACGGTCACCGAGTGCTACTTTAAGCCGAGCGTGAGCCTAAAAGGCAGCAGCCAGGGTACCGCGGCTAAGAAAAAGATCCCTTCGTTTGGCGGCGATGGTACCACCAAGGGCGACAGCTATGGTCCATGGGACGACGAGCGCTACACCACGCGTGAGCTGTGGGAGGAGCACGACTACGATTTTTGTGCCGGCACCATGCGCTCGACCGCCAACGACGATGCCCTGGGTGGCCAGCACACCAATGAGTGGGCGATGGATTACAAGCTGAAGATTCCCGTGCATGGCCAGAGCGTTAAGGCGACGATCGATTTTCCCGGTGCGGGTACCGCGACCATCGAGGCAACCAAACTTGGTATTGATCAGGCGACCTCGGACCCGTATGCCTTTGCCGTGAGCGCCGTGCTGGCGGGAACGGCTCAGGGCTTGGCCCAGGGCGATACATCGGTGACGTTTAGGCAGGATACCTCCGCAAAGCCCAAGGGCTTGACCGATGCCAACGGCGGTTATCGCTTCATGGGCTGGTTCCGCGAGACCGGAGTCAATGTGAACCGTATCGATGCCGATAACGCCTGGTTTAACGGCAAGACCGATGCTGATGCCGTTAAGGCTGGCAAGCAGGTCCAGAAGAACGAAGCGCACGAGAAAACGTCGACCTATACCGCCGATAACGCGAAGGGGGCCAAGGCCTTTAAGGGCAACGACTTGTTTATTGCTTCGTACGAGGCGCAGGTGCTGTTCTATAACGTCAAGGGCGAGACGCTCGCGTGGCAGAGCGGCGCTGCGCATGACAAGTCGACGGACTGGTATCGCTATGGTGTTGGTTTAACGCCGGTTGCCCCTGCGGACCGCGGCGCTCTGTCTGCCAGCGCCACCTTTATCGGTTGGACGACGCAGCCGAGCGGCGATGCCGGGATGCATGGCGGTTACGCGGCCATCACCTCGCCTGAGCTTGCCGCGCTTAAAAACGCCGGTGCGTTCTATCCTGCCGGCACCGAGATCACCGTGCTTGGCCCGACCGATTTCTATCCGGTGTACAGCGACTACGTCTCGAACATCATGACGGTGTTCGAGGGTAATGAGCAGGATGGGCTTGAAGATGCGACCCAGCGTGTCGACGTGGGCAACACTCATGTCGATGTCCAGACTGCCGAGGATGGGGCCAGCGTTTACACGGTGCAGGTGCGCGGCGTGGACAACAAGCCCTTGTCCGAAGGCGGCTCGCTGCCCGATGGCTACCGCTTCCTGGGTTGGTATGAAAACAAGGGGACCGAGGATGCCCCGCTCGAGGTGCGCGTAAGCCGCGACCCCAGCTACACACTCCCTGCCGATGTCGATCTAACTGTGCCACATACCTACATCGCCCGCTTTGAGTACCGCGTGGACTATTACGTTCGGGCTTATACCAACCATGAGTTTACGGACAGCAAGCTACTCTGTTCCGTTTGGAATCGCTATCAAACGCCCTTTGAGGAAAACGTCGGTAGTACCTTCGTGCGTGAAAACGTCGTCCACTGGGGCCCGGAGCATGTTGACCACGGTATAAAGGATAGTTATGAAACGTGTGGCACGCGCTTCACGAAGGAAACCCTTGTCGTGAGTCCCCTTAACGCGTACTCGCACAACGTTAAAAACGATACGGGAGCCGATACTCTAAAAAACCTCTATGCCGATACCGATTTTCCAGGCGCTGCAACGCTAAGCGATACTTGGACTTCGGCTTCGCTGAACGTAACGGTCAAACCGGTGAATGATCGCTATCGCCTGAATTTCTGGACGCTTGAGCGCGATGGTGAATATTGGACATATGTGAAAAATCCCATCGAGAGCATGGTGCGTACAGATAAGAAGTACTACGTTCGCGCGATGATTACCACGGACGTTAATTTCTACAACAAGGACGATAATGTCGTGAGGACTGCCACGCGGCGCTATGAGAGTAACTTGCTGCAGACCAAGGTGAACGGGGCGGATCCGACGTTCACGTATTACTACCCGCATGTTAATAAGTCGGTTAAAGTGGCCGAAAAGCCAGAAGATGGTGAGAAGGGATCGTATGAGAGCCCCCTGACCCTCGAAGCTTCCCCGACCGATGCCGACATGGCCGTGCCGGGCTATAAGTTCCTGGGCTGGATTTCGACCGCCGAGGTCAAGAAGGATTCTGCCGTCTGGGACTATATCTACGATGTCAAGGGTGATTCCTTCACCACTTCTGACCCGGATAAGGCCGAACCGTATCTGGTGAAACCAGATTTCAAGGTCACCCAGTACCAGGATGCCTATCCGGTGTACGCGAAGTACGACGTTAACTACACCACCAACCTGCACCGCGCCGGTTTTAAGGGCACGGACAAGGTCAATGTGCCTAGGTACGACATCGATCCCGTTATCAACGCGGGCCCCGACCCTGCTACGGCAACGGTGACCCCTGACGTCACGACTCCGGTTTATAAAGCAGGCGGTGAGCTGTATAAGTTGCAGAAGGTTGAGATCGAGCTTCCGAATGGCGAAGTTGAAGAGATCGAACCTAACGGCGATAACTCGTATTCCCATCAGGTGGAACCCGGCGGGGCCTATACATTTGTGGCGTACTATTCGCCGTTGGCGGTCGTGTATCATCTCAATGCCAAAGATGTGGATGGCAAAGTTGCTCAGCAGGGCGATAGACTCGGCAACCTTACGGGTGGCATGCCGCTGCCGACGTATAACGTCGGCGACATCGATGCTGCAACGAACGCATACAATGCCTTCGTAGGCTGGACGGAAACTAAACCGGCATCCGGCAACGGTTATGTCGTTTGGTCGGACGGCCTTCCCATGGTGAATACAAACACTGTGGTTAACGCCCCCATGGAGCTGTACCCGGTCTACCGTGCCAGCGCGGTAATTGTCCAATCGAATATCGATGCCAATCTGGATAACCCCGATTCCGTGCGTTCTCTTTCGCGCACCGACTCTGGCGATCAAATTTCGCTGGAAGTAAGAGCTACAGCTGAGGTTGTCGGCAAGGATGGCACCAAGTACGACTTTGTCGGCTGGTCGCGTGACTATGAATCCGATAGTAAATACACTCTGATGACCGAAGACGATAAGTATCCCCTCGAGGGTAGTGAACCCTTTAAGGGCGCGACGTATACCGCGGTGTACAAGGTCACGCCGTATAAGGTGCGCTATCACAGCATCGACGGGGCGATCATCTTTGCGGCGACGGTCGACTCGGGCGACGAGCGCGCGCAGGACGGTAAGCCTGGCTTTGTCTACACGGTCGATGTTCCCAAAATGGACGAGAGCGGCAACCCTGTCTACGACAACGACGGCAATCCTGTGATGGAGCAAAAATCCGTGGCGTACGACCCGGACGCCCACTCCAAGATCGTCGCGCTGCTCGATGAACAGGCTGCTGCCAATGGCGATAAGCGCGAGCTCTTCTTGGAGTGGCGATATGTGGGTGCCGATGGCACTGCAAAGTCTTGGGATGAGTTCAAGGGCGAGCCAGTCAAGGGTGACATGGACCTGTATCCTGTGACGTATCGCGTGGTTGCCAACGATACGTCTGATCCCGCGAGCCCCGTAACTATGACCGCGCAGCTTAAGTGGCTGCTCGATCCCGCCGCGGCCAACACCGTCGGTGACAGTGCCGACAATGCGCCGTTTAAGGTCTGCTTTGCCAAGCCGTTTATGGGGATGCAACTGACTGTTACGGTAACGCAGGCAAGCTACGGCCCTGGTGCAGAGGGCGTTTCTGCGGCGGAAAAGCCTGTGAACGGCAAGTTTGTCTCGCTCTACAGTCTGGGTTCGGGTGGCGGCTCGTTCGACCTGGTCAACCGCCTGGAGTCCAAGAAGACAGGCGAAGGCGAGCAAGGTCCCGGTAATGCCGTGTTCAAATTTACCCAGAATCATGCGCTGACGATCGTTAAAAAGACTACCGACGCCAGCGCAATGGGGCAAACGTTCCGCTTTAAGGTAACGCGAGAGGCGTCGGAGGGTTCTCCTGCCGAGACGCGCATGGTCGAGGTGAAAGTTAGCGAGCAGCGCGACGAAAACGGTGAGGTCTGGTATGTCGGCAGCGTGCAATTTGCTGCTCCGGCGGGCACCTATACCGTCGAGGAAGACACGGCTTGGGCATGGCGCTACGAGGGTGAACTGAGTACGCCGGGCAAGGCGCCCGGCAAATCTGCCGAGCTCATCATCTCGTCTGCCTCGAGTGCGGGCGACACCGTGGTGACGTGCGTCAACACGCGCGCGAATGACAAATGGGTCGATGGTGGCTCGCGTGCCAAGAATGTTTGGAAAAACGGCACGCTGAAGAAGGAGGACTAGGATGACTAAGCGCAAGCAAATCGTCGCCCTCCTTGTTGGCGTTCTCCTGTTGGCTGGCGCTGCCGGTACCTTTGCGTGGCTTTCGGTTACGGGCGTGCTGGTCAACGAGTTTGGTTTTGGTTCGGTGGCGCCCTCGGTAGATGAGAAGCTCGATGGCAATGTGAAGAGCAACGTCATGATTACAAACAACGGCTCGGCCCCGGCATACCTGCGTGTTGCGGTGGATATCTACTGGCAGGACCAGAATGGCGCGCGCCTGTGGGATGAACCAGTTGCCGGCACCGACTACGTCATTGCGTGGGGCAGTGTGTCCAAGGCATCTGCTTCTAACACCGCCTCGTCTTGGGTTGTCGCGTCCGACGGGTACTACTACTGGACGTCTCCCGTTGCTCCGATGGGCAAAACCGATGTGCTCATCAAGAGCGTGACTGAGCAGAAGGCAGATGGGAAGAACCTGGTCGTTGACATTTCGACCCAGGCAATTCAATCCACGCCCGGCGATGCAGCTGCAGAGGCATGGGGCTGTGCAGTCAAGGATGGCGTGCTGGTGCCGCCGCATGGAGGTGCGTAAGTATGGCGTTCCCGATTCGTAAAGGTGTTGCGCGCTCCTTGCGTTGCATGGTCGCGGCCATTTTCTGCGTGGTCGCGCTCGCTGTTCCCGCCCGTGCGTTTGCCGATACTCCCGCGATTGCCTATGACGGAAATGCGCGTCAGCTGACGGTCTCGGGGGCGACGGGCTCCTCAGGGGAACCCGATCTGTTTCCAGCCTTTAAAGATCTAATGCCCGGCGATGTGCGCGAGCAGCAGATTGAGGTTTGTGCCACGGGCGTAAAGTCCCAGGTGCGCGTGTTTGTGCGGGCCGTTGTCGATCACGAGACGGCACGCCTGCTGTCGCCCATCACCTTAACGGCGACTGTGGGCGATGTCTCTGCAGGTTGGCTCCAGACAGGAACACCGGGCAGCGTGTTCGCCTATCCCACGCAAATCGCCACGTTTACGAGCGATGACAGCACGGTACTTAATCTGCAGCTAAGCGTTCCGACGTCGGTGGGCAACGAGCTTGCCGACGCAAACAAGACCATTCGCTGGGAGATTACCGCCGAGGACGATGGCGAGAAGATTCCCGTGCAGTCTGCTGACAGCAAGAAGCCCGGCTTGCTTGGTCTGGCGGCAACGGGCGACAACACGCTCACGTTGCTTTTGGTTTTGCTAACTCTTGCCAGCATCGCTTTTATAGCCGCGCTACTTTTGTCCCGGAGGGATAAGCGCTAGGTCCATCTTCTAAACGCAACGCCCTCCCGGGCGGCGGGCACGAAGTTCCCTGCTCTACAGTCCTGCGCAAGACGAAGGCCACATTAAGTGGCCTTCGTCTTGCGCAGGACTGTAGAGCAGGGAACCTTATATGCCTCCGCCTGGACAGACGTTTCAGTTGTGGCTCAGCAGCTAGCAGCTACTTAATCTTGGTTGTGCCCGGCGCCAGGTTGGGGTCGGTCTCGTTGGCCTCGGTCTGGAAGTGCTCCGTATAGACGTTCTTGCCGTCGCGGAACATTTCGTAATACTGCATCTTGGCGTAATCCTCGCGTGCCTTGGTGGCGGCTGCGGCAGCGGCGTCGTCACCGGTGACGTTGGAGGAAAGCGCCCAACGCAGGCTGGCGTCCTCGTAGCCGACGGAGTTGATGGCGGGCAGCGACTCGCGCAGCGTCACATGCGCCTTCTGGTAGTCGGTCAGCGGGGCGCCGATCAACTGCATCAGCTGCGTGGACAGGTAGTTGGTGGACAGGTCGTCGGTCTCGCTCGTCTGGTCGCAGCCGGCAACGTCGTAGTTGGCCCAAATGATGTAGTCGGTCTGCCACAAGCGCTCCTGGTGGGTGGCGTCATCCTCGTCGGTAAACCACTTGTCGTTGAACTTGGACGGGAAGAACGGCTGATGGTCGCCCCAGAACACCACGACCACCTTGCGATCGAGTTTGTTCAGGGCGTTGAGGAAGTAGCGCAGCGCCTGGTCGGACTGCTCAATGCACGAGACGTACTCGTCGACATCGGACAACGTGCCGTCCTCGACAGTCTTGGCGTCCAGGTCGGTCGTGTCGATGTTCAGGTGCATCTGCTTATCTGCCGGCAGTAGACCCGTATCGTAGCCCGAGTGGTTCTGCATGGTCACGTCGAAGATAAACTGCGGATCGGCGTTCTGGTCGAGCAGCTCAAGAATCTTGTCGTAGGTAGCCTGGTCGGTCACCATACCGCGCAGGGTGTCGGCGCCCTGGAAATCGTTGATAGACAGGAACTGGTCAAAGCCAAAGTCCTTGTAGACGTTCTCGCGGTTCCAGTTGGTCGCGTGGTTGGGGTGCATGGCCGTGGTGGAATAGCCGAGCGATTTGAATTGCTCTGCCAGGTTCCCGGTCGTTTCCATGTTGTAGATGGTGTAGGGGTACACGCCCGAGCCCAGGTTGGCCATGGAGTTGCCGGTCATAAACTCAAACTCGGTATTGGCGGTGCCGCCGCCGTAGGCGCTCACGTAGAGCTTACCGCGGCTGAGGCAGTTGGGCAGGTTCTTAAAGTACTGCGGGCCCTCGTAGCCGGCGCGCATATTCTGGTAGATCGACAGATCCGAGAAGGTCTCGTTCATGATGGCGATGACCGTGGGCTTCTCGCTGTCGAACTGCTCCTTTGCGGCGGCGCGCTCGTCGCTCTTGGCCGCGTCGGACTTGTCGTAGGCCTTGGCGTACTTTTTGAGCGTGGCCTTGGCATCGTCGACGGAGTAGTCGGCGGGTTTGGGCGGCTTGATGGACTGCGCTGCGCTAATGAAAGCGGGCAGGTAGCCCTCGCGCCAGTAGCTCTCGAGCGGGCGCCAGGTGTAGACGGTGATGCCGAGGGTGTTGTAGTAGTCGATAAGCGTGACGTGCGCGGTCACGCCGCCCAGGCACAGCACGGCGACGAGCAGGTTGGTGAGCAGCATGCGCTTGGCGTTGGCGGCGCCCTTCTGACGGTGCGGTGCCACCAGGCCGGCGTACTCGCATAGCAGCATGGCGATGGCGGTAAAGCCCATGGACAGCACGCAGAACAGTGAGATCGAGAAGGTGTAGCCGGTGCCGGCGACCGCGGCGGCGGTGGAGATGGCCGAAAGGTCGCCCGGCTGGATGGGCATGGATTTAAACGTGATGACGAAGAACTCGGCAATGCCCAGGACAAAGAGGGCAAAGGCCAGGACCGCGGGAGCTGCGCCGTGGCGCTGGAACAGGAAGAACAGGCCGACCATGAGCGTGGTGATGATGGCCCACTCGAGCAGGATGCACAGGGGGTAGACCCAGGTAAAGTCGTGGTTGGACGAGACCTCCATGCCCAGCAGCGCAAAGACGCCGGCGAGCAGCAGGCACAAGACGGCGGCGACGAGCGGTTTGCCCACAAAGGCGCCGCGCAGGCGGGCGAGCTTGCCGGTGGGGGCGGGGGCGTCGGGCCCGGCGAACGCAAAGACGCGCGGGGCGATGCGGTCGCGGGCGATGCTGGCCCAAGCGCAGCCGGTGAGGATGGCGTTGGTCAGGATGAGCATTACGAAGGCGAGCGGCTCGTTTTGCGCGACGAGGCCAATGGCGCTCCAAATGGTCAAAAAGAGCTGGAACAGGCCGAAGGCGACGCTCCACCCAAGAGCGCTTTTGGCAACGGTGCCCGACTGAGCGCGAATGGCCTTGGCCTCGCGCAAAACAAGGTAGACGGTCGCCGCAAGACCGACGAGCGAGATGGCGGCAGCGAACATGCTGAGACTCCTCACAAACTTAAAACCTACGAAAGCGGGGGTTTACCCGATTGTTACCAAGATATGCGCTGCAATTGGTGGCTGCGCACAACAACCAGCCATATTAACGCGCACGTGTGGCGGTGTGGCGCAATGTAGTGGCGACCTGCGCGATAATGGACGGGAATTACACGGAAACGTAAAGGCTTCTTAAAGAAATGGCAGGGATGAGGCTATGAGCGAGCAGGTTTGCACCAAGGCTGTGGATACGCACGGCTATCCGGTCGAGACTACGGGCAACGTGGTGCTGGACATCTTGGAGCATCGCTCGTCTACGCGTGCCTTTGCGCGTGATGACGACGACCGCCCCGTGGCGGTGACCGACGAGCAGCGTGCGGCGATCCTGCATGCGGCGAGTCGCGCGCCGTCGGCGGGCGCCATGATGATGTATTCCATCGTAAGCATTCGCGAGCAGGCTACGCTGGACCGTCTGGCCGACCTGTGCGACCACCAGCCCATGATCGCCAAGGCGCCCTGGGCACTAATATTTGTGGTCGATTATGCCAAGTGGATCGATCTGTTTGAGCACGTGGGCTGCTTTGAGCCCGAGTTTGTCGAGCGCACGGGCAAGGCGCCCCGCCGCGCGCCGGGTTTGGGCGACTTTGCCATCGCGGCCCAGGACGCCGTGATCGCTGCGCAAAACGCCGTGGTTGCCGCCGAGGCCCTGGGCCTGGGGAGCTGCTACATTGGCGACATCGTGGAGAACGCCGAGGAAGTTGCCGAGCTGCTCGATCTGCCGCCCTATACCATGCCGCTGTCGATGCTCATCATCGGCACGCCCCGTAAGGAGCGCCCGGCGATCGCGCATCCCGTGGTGAACCTGGTGCACGAGGAGCGCTATCGCCGCGCCGATGCCGCGACCATGGATGCGCAGGTGGCCGAGATGGACGCGATGTTCCGTCCGCATGCCCGCGAGGTGGGCGAGCGCGTGGTGGATATCTACACCCGCAAACACACTAGTCCCTTTATGGCCGAGATGAGCCGCTCCATGGAGTGGTGGTTCAAAAACTGGCTCGGAAAATGACGAATGTGACAAGGGGACGGTCCCTTTGTCACATTCCATATCGCCGCGGTAGCCTAAAGACTGTATAAATCTTTATCTAGCTGGGAAAACAGTGCATTAAAACATGGGCCGATTACCTATAATCCCTTCGAACGTTAAAGTTGGGAGGAAACCGGCTTATGGAACAAAAGGCCAAGGAGGCAGCCTCGCACGCTGCGATTCCTGTGAGCATCTCGGCGATGCTCGTCACGCTGGGCGTGGTGTACGGCGATATCGGCACCAGCCCTATGTATGTAACCAAGGCGCTCGTTGCCGGCAACGGCGGCATCGGAAGTGTGACGGAGGAGTTCGTGCTTGGCGCGCTCTCCCTTGTCGTGTGGACGGTCACGCTGCTGACCACCATCAAGTATGTGCTCATCTCGCTGCGCGCCGATAACCATGGTGAGGGCGGCATCTTTGCCCTGTACAGCCTGGTCAAGCGCTGCGGCAAGTGGCTTATCATCCCCGCCATGCTGGGTGGCGCCGCGCTGCTCGCCGACGGCATCCTGACGCCGGCCGTTACCGTTACCACGGCCATCGAGGGCCTGCGCACCATCCCGGCGGTCCATGCCGTGCTGGGCGATGACCAGGGCCGCGTCGTCGCCATTACGCTCGCCATCATCATCGCGCTCTTCTTGGTACAGCGCATCGGTACGGCCAAGATCGGTCACGCCTTTGGCCCCATCATGACGCTGTGGTTTCTGTTCCTGGGCGGTACGGGTCTGTTCTTTGTCTTCCAACACCCCGCCGTGCTGCTGTGCCTCAACCCGGTGCGCGGCATCGCCTTTTTGCTAAGCCCCAACAACCACGCGGGCATCATGATTCTGGGCAGCTGCTTCCTCGCCACCACCGGTGCCGAGGCGCTCTACTCCGACATGGGCCACGTCGGCCGCGGCAACATCTACGCCACCTGGCCGTTCGTTAAGTGCTGCTTGCTGCTTTCCTATATGGGCCAGGGTGCTTGGCTTATGAACAACGCTGCCAACCCCGAGCTCATGGGCATTGCCGACCTCAATCCGTTCTACCAGATGCTCGCCCCGGGCCTGCGCCCGTTTGCCGTCGGCCTTTCCACCATCGCGGCCATCATCGCCTCGCAGGCGCTCATCACCGGCGCATTCTCGCTGGTGTCCGAGGCCAGCCGCCTGGACCTTATGCCGCACATGCAGGTCTTCTACCCTGCCGAGACCAAGGGCCAGCTCTACATCCCCATGGTCAACAACGTCATGCTTGTCGGCTGCGTCATCGTGGTGCTGCTGTTCCAGAACTCGGCGCATATGGAAGCCGCCTACGGCCTTGCCATTACGCTGACTATGATGTGCACCACGCTGCTGCTCTTCTTCTACCTGCACGAGGAGCGCAAGCTCAAGGTTACTCCGTGGATCTTCGCTGCCTTCTTCCTTTTGCTCGAAGGCTTCTTCTTCGTAAGCTCGCTCACCAAGTTCTTCCACGGCGGCTACTTCACCATCCTCATGGCTGCACTCATCATGGGCATTATGGTGTGCTGGTACAACGGCACGGCGGTCGAGCAGCGCCAGTTTACGCTGCTGCCGCTGCGCAGCTACCTGCCGCAGCTCAAGCGCCTGCGTGACGACGACCGTTACGAGCGCATGAGCGACAACGTCGTGTACCTGACCAAGGACGCCCATACCGACTACATCGACCGCGATATCGTCTATTCGATCTTGGACAAGCATCCCAAGCGCGCCCGCGCCTGGTGGTTTGTGAATGTCGAGACCATGGACGAACCGCACACCTTTGCCTATTCGGTCGAGACGTTCGGCACCGACTACGTGTTCCGCGTGCATCTGTACCTGGGCTACAAGATCAACCAGCGCGTCAATGCCTACCTGCGTCAGGTTGTTCAGGACCTGGCTGCCACCGGCGAGCTGCCGCCGCAGACGCATGACTACTCGGTCTACAAGGATCCGGGTAACATCGGTACGTTCAAGTTCGTCCTGATCCGTAAGCTTCTGGCGCCCGAAAGCGATGTGGAGCCCAGCGAGCGTACGGCCATCACGCTCAAGTACATCATTCGCCGCGCCGCCGGCACGCCTGCACGCTGGTACGGCCTGGAGAACTCCAACGTGAGCTTTGAGTACGTGCCGCTGTTCACCAAGTTCAAGGCCGTGAACAAGATGCAGCGCCTGGCTCCCAACGAGCGGCCGTAGACGTCGGCGGCTACACGGAGTTGGTTTTTGATGGATAAGCATGAGGCCGGGGAGGTAAACATGGATACAAAGGCGCTCGATGGCCGTGAGGCGGTGGTCGAAATGATGCGTGAGGCGCGTGTCGACGCTGCCGAAGATCGGTTCTTTACGAATCGGGCCAACATGGACATGGCCGATCGCGTAATTTCGATCGTGGCACTGGTATTTGGAGCGGTGTGCGTGTGTGCCCTGCTCGCGCACGTGCTGTTTGTCTAGCGACTGCCGGTCGTAGAAGGCTTTACACTTAGAACCACCACGAGGGAAAACCACCACAAAGGTGCCTGTCCCCTTTGTGGTGGTTTTTGTTTTTGAGGGAGGGGTACGGTGTCTATGGACGTCCGTGCGGACGGCGATATTGCCGATAACTTTTGGTGGCGGCGCACAACGCTGACGCGCCGCACTCCTCTGTATGACGCCTGCGTATCGGCGGGGCTGCTGGTCGCAGCGACGATTGTGGGCGCGCTGCTCGACCATCCGGGTCTCGCGCCGAGCATCATGATCGTCTATGTGTTCGCCGTTCAGCTGTGCGCATTCTTTACCTGGAGTCGCCTGTATTGCTTGCTGAGCTCGGCTGCCGCCGTGGCGCTCTACAACTTCTTGTTTGTCGACCCGCGCTACTCGCTGTCGCTTATCGACCGCGTCTATCCCGGCATGTTCTTCATCATGTTCGTGGTCTCGCTTGTGTCGAGCTCGATTGCGTTGGCCCTGCGCCGCGCCTTGGCGCAGGCTGCCGCCAGCGACCGTCGCACGCATATGGTGCTCGAGACTAACCGCATGCTGCAGCGGTGCGCCGACCAGCAGCAAATTATCCATGCCATGGCAACGCAGCTGGCGCGTCTTTCGGGCTGTCCGGTCGTGTGGTACAGCGCCGACGCCGACGATGATGACCTGCTGCCGCGTGCGACATACACGGCCGTGGGCGATGCCGCGCCGGTGCACGAACTGGCGCCGCAGATGCCGCCGCGGCTCTCGGCGTCCGCCTATGTGGGAACGCCGCTCGATGCCACCTATGGCGGCTCGGCGTTTTATGGCATCTACCTGACGGTCCGCACAGGTGACGGCTTCGTGCGCTCGGGCGACCCCGCCTCGGTGGTGGGCGTGCTGGCTATCGTTGCCGAGCCCGACGTGCTGACGCACGAGGAGCGGACACTTGCCGATGCCATCGTGAGCGAAGGCGAGCTGGCGCTCGATCGCGCCCGCGCCATGGAGGCCCGCGAGGAGGCGGCGGTGCTCGCTAAAAACGAGCAGCTGCGCGCCAACTTGCTGCGGTCCATCTCGCACGATCTGCGCACGCCGCTTACCAGTATCTCGGGCAATGCCGACGTGCTGCTCGACCAGGGTTCGACCGGCACGGCCGTGCTCGACGACCAGACGCGCCGCGGCATGCTCCTATCCATTCGCTCGGATGCACAATGGCTCAACGCCACCGTCGAGAACCTGCTCGCCATCACCAAGCTCGAGGGCGGCGGCATGCATCTGTCGACTACGCTCGAGCTCATGGACGATATCGTCGAGGAGGCGCTGCGCCACGTAAGTCCGGCTGTGCGCGAGCACGACCTTAAGGTGGTGGCGTGCGATGAGCCGGCGCTTGTCAACGTCGACGCGCGCCTGATGGTACAGCTCGTGGTCAACCTGGTGAACAACGCCATTGCCTATACGCCTGCGGGTTCGCATATCGTGATCTCGATTGGCGCTGACGGCGGGTGCGTGAGGTGTTCGGTCGCCGACGACGGCCCGGGCATTGCGCCCGAGGACCGCGAGCGAATCTTTGAGTCGTTCTACACCGCCAACCATGGCTTGGCCGATAGCCAACGCAGCGTGGGCCTGGGATTGTCCCTGTGCCGCTCCATTGCGTTGGCGCATGGCGGTAGCATAGAGGTTGCCGCGGCGGATCCGCACGGCTCGGTCTTCACGATTGAGCTTCCCGCCGCCGACGTTTCGTTTGATAAGGAGTAGCACCGTGCCGAACTCTGCCGTGAAACCGCTCATCTTGGTCGTTGAGGACGATCCAGCCGTTCGCAACCTCATCGTTGCCGCGCTCGAGGCGCACGGCCTGCGCCATATGGCTGTGGAGACCGCTCATGCCGCTATCGCCGCCGCCTCGTCGCAGGCGCCAAGCATTGTGCTGCTCGATCTGGGCCTGCCCGATATGGACGGCGTCAAGGTGGTGGAGTCGGTGCGCGCGTGGTCGGGCATGCCGATCATCGTTGTCTCGGCACGCAGCGAGGATGCGGACAAGATCCGTGCGCTCGATGCCGGCGCCGACGATTACCTGACCAAGCCGTTTTCGGTCGAGGAGCTGCTCGCGCGCATTCGCACGACGCTCAGGCGCCTTTCGTATGCGCAAACGGGCGGCGTTGCCTCTGCGGGATCGTTCGATACCGGCGAGCTGCATATCGATTTTGATGCCGGCATCGCCACGATGGATGGCGAGGAGCTGCATCTGACGCCGATCGAGTACAAACTCCTATGCCTGCTGGCACACAACGCCGACAAGGTGCTGACGCACCAGTTTATCCTGCACGAGATTTGGGGTACGGCGACTAAGAGCGACCTGGCGAGTCTACGCGTCTTTATGGGCACGCTGCGCAAGAAGATCGAGTCCGACCCCGCGCATCCGCGCTATATCCAGACGCACGTGGGTATCGGTTACCGATTGGTCACCCAAGGCTAGATCGCCAATCACCATCCCAATATGAGTTGCGGTGGAATACGGTCTAAATTTGCCTAATTCAAGGCAAAACAGTCCGTATTCCACCGCAACTTTGCTATTTGCCCTTGGGCTTGCTGGCGTAGAACTTCTTCTTTTTGGGCTTGCCGGCGGGGGAGGGCTTGCCGTCGCCGCGCGGCCCTCGGTCTCCGGCCTGTGCGTGCGCAGGCGCCGTTGCGCGAGGCTTGCGGGTTTCGGGGTTGCGCAGTTCCTCGGTTCGCTCGGCAATTTCCTCGGCGCTAAAGCCGACCTCGGCCATGGCGTCCTCGATGGGCAGGCGGCGCACGATATAGCAATGGTGCACCTTCTGGTTGCGCGCGAAGTCCTCGGGGATGGTCTGCGCCGTAATGTCCTCCAGCACAACGCCCGCGCGTGCGAGCTTGCGCGTCTCGGGGCGGAAGCCGCGCAGGTTGCAGCTAAAGATGGCATGTCCACCCTGTGCGAGCAGGCGAGATACGCCGGCCAAAAGCTCAACATGGTCGCGCTGGACGTCCCAGGTGCGACGGCCCATTTTGGACGAGTTCGAAAACGTGGGCGGGTCGACAAAGATCAGGTCCCAGCGGTTGCGCGTCTGGCGCTGGTCGCGAATCCAGGCGAGCACGTCGTCGCGCACAAAGTGATGCTGCGGACCCACAAAGCCGTTCTGGCGCATGTTGCGCTCGGCCCAGTCCAGGTAGGTGTTGGAAAGGTCGACCGTCACGGTCTCCTCGACGCCGCCGTCTGCCGCGTAGCAGGTGGCGGTGCCGGTATAGGCGAACAGGTTGAGGAAGCGGCGCGCCTGTTTGGCGTGCTCGCGCACCAGGTTGCGGGTGACGCGGTGGTCCAGGAAGATGCCGACGTCCAGGTAATCGTCAAAGTTGACGGCAAAGGTGAGGCCACCCTCTTCGATGAGCGGCAGGCGACGGCGCGCGATGTTGGCGCGTTCGCCCGATCCGCCCTTGCCGGCGCCCTGCTTGCCGTACTGCGAGCCACCGCGCGAACGCATGCGGGCCTTGGCGTGCACATGCTCGGCGGGAACATCTAGGATACGCGGCGCGATGGCCAAGATGTCGAGCATGCGGGCCTGGGCCAGCGCGGGGTCGATGGTCTTGGGCGCAGCGTATTCGGCGATGACGAGCCAGCGGCCCGGCGTCTGCGGGCAGCCCTCGTACAGGTCGATGGCGGCGGAGTAGTCGGGTAGGTCGGCATCGTAGACGCGGTAGCAGCTCACGCCCTCGCGCTTTGCCCACTTGCGACGCAGGCGTGCGTTCTTGCGCAGGCGGTTGGCGAACTGCTCGGACTCGGGGATGAGAACGGGCAGCGGCTTACCGTCGCCCAGGTCGAGCATGGCGGCAGGTTCGGGCATGGGGGTGTCGGCGGCTTCGTCTTCGGCATCCGCGGCCTGCTCTTCGGCATCCGCGCTGGTCGCAGCTTCAAATGCCGCGGCGGCGTGGTCGAGCGAGGGCCAGACCTCGATGGTCGCCTCTTCGTTGTTGGGCATGACAGCGATGGAGCGCGTGGGCTCGGCATGGAGCGTGCGGGCTATAAGGCCATCGCGGGTGAGCGCGGCGACCGGCGCGGCGGTAAGCTCGGGCGCGCGGCGCAGCTCGCCGACCAGCGTCATGGCGTCGTGCATGAGCGAAAGCGGGGTCTCGGTGGTGTCTGCGACCACGGCGGCGCCGGCGACAGCGCCTGCATGGTCCAGCACGGTGGCGGACTTGGCAGCGCAAAAGTCGACAAAACGCTTGTAGCCGGCGCACTTGACCATGCGCTCGGCGGTCTTGCGGGCGGCGGGGTCGATGTCTACAGCCACGATGCGTGCCTGGCGCTCGCGTGCTGCCGCCTCGCACTCGCGTGCCTCGGCGAGCAGCTGCTCCCATAGGGCGGCGTCGTGCAGCTGCCAGCCCTCAAAGCCCCAGCGCTCGCGTACGGCGCCCGGGGCGCGGTCGGTCAGAATGTTCACGGCCTCCAGCAGCAGGCCGCCGCCGGCGCATGAGGCGTCGACCAGCGTGGGCAGGGCTTCGTTCTCGTAATCGTCGGCCGTCAGCTCGCGCTCGCATAGCGCGGTCCAGCCGACCTGCGCCAGCACCAGAGCGGCGTAGTCGGGGCGCAGCACGTGTGCGCCCTCGCCGGCGCGGGTCGCTGCGGGCGGCAGGCGTTTGAACAGCGGGTCGCCCGAAAGGTCCAGGCTAATACTCGCGCGACGCTGACGCAGCGAAAGCAGTAGGTGAACATCGGGGTCGGCGGCATCGACGTCTGCGCGACGGCCCGTGGTCTCGGCCAGGCGGTCGCACAATGCGTCCTTGGCGCGCAGGGCCGAGAAGCGCGTGTTGCGCAGCTGTTCGGTCACGCCGCGGGCACTGATGGCGATGGTGGCGCCGGGGCGAACAATGCTCTCCCAGGCGATGCCGTAAACGCCGTCGTACAACTCATCGGCATCCTGCGCCTCAAAGCGCCCAAGCACCACAAACACGCGGCTAGCCAGGCGCGACCACAGGCAGGCGCGGTAGCCTTCTTCGAGCTCGCCCTCAAACGTAGCGCGGCCCTTCAGCCGGCGAACGTGCGAAAGCCCGAGCCGTTTAAGCTCGTCGGCGAGTGCGGACTCAAAGCCCTCGGGGCAGCTTGCGTAAAATTCCATGGGTGACCTCTCTGGTTGCGTCGCTCCATTATATGATGGATGCTTCGTTTGCCATCGCCCTCGAAAGGAACCCATATGATTGATGCGTGCCCCGATTCCGCTGTGCTCTTTTTTGACGTGGACGGCACGCTGACGTCGTTCGACCCCGACGATATGACCGATAAGGACTTCAATGCAATCCATCCGTCGAAGGCTGTTGTCGATGCATTTGGTCGTCTGCGCAATGCGGGTCACCAGGCATTTATCTGCACGGGCCGTCCCTTGTGGCTGGTTGCCGATGGCCTGCGTGCGCTGAACCCGGCGGGAATCGTTGCCATGGCGGGCGCCACGCTCGAGGTCGAGGGACGCGTGGTGCACGAGGATTGCATTGACGAAGACATTGTTGAGGAGCTCGCGCGCCGCATTACTGTGGCGGGCGGCGAGGCGTTGTTCGAGACGAACGGTGCCACCTATTCACTTGAGCCAGTTGGTGTCGAACAGTCATTTCTGCTAGGCGCCGGCGTGGTGCATGGCGTTGATCAGATGTGCGTCGATGGCCGCTTGCACGTAGGCAAGGTGTGCATTAACGCGTGCAACCTGGCTCGCGTAGCCAACGATGACGGCTTTATCGATCGCAACTTTGAGCTGTGCAATACTGGCGGCCAGAACCGCGAGCTGAGTCCCAAGGGCATCGACAAGGGCGTGGGCGTGGCGCGAGCGCTGGAATACCTAGGTCGCACCGGCAACGCGCGCACCTTTGGCTTTGGCGATTCCGGCAACGATCTGGGTATGCTCGCCGCTGTCGAGACGGCTGTCGCCATGGGCAACGCCATGCCCGAGGTCAAGGCGATCGCCGACTACGTGACCGACGACGTCGCGCACGACGGCACCGTCACCGCCATGCAGCATTTCGGCCTCATCTAAGGAATCCCGCGTTCTGACGTTTGCTCAAACTGCGACTCTTTGCTTTTGCATGCTCAATCGATTTATCAATCCAAACGCTGAGGTGTTTATACCGTTCGCCGAGAAGATAAAAACCCGCAGCTCACGCCTTGATAAACATAGGTAAAGTGTTTAGCAGTTTATCGGCCGTATGCTAACGAAAGGAATCAGGCAGATGGCAATCAAGGTGTTCGCTGACGGTGCAAACCTCGAGGGCATGCTCGACATGTACGAGAACGGCAACGTTCAGGGTTTCACGACCAACCCGTCCCTTATGAAGAAGGGTGGCGTGACGGACTATCGCGCGTTTGCCAAGGAGGTCCTGGCCCACATCACCGATGTGTCCGTCTCGTTTGAGGTCTTTGCCGATGACGTCGAGACCATGGAGGTCGAGGCGCGCGAGATTGCTACCTGGGCAGATAACGTCTACGTCAAGATTCCGTGCGTGACCACCAAGGGCGAGTCCACTGCCGAGCTGGTGCGCAAGCTTTCGGCCGACGGCATCAAGGTCAACGTCACCACCATTTTTACGCCCGAGCAGGTCGATGAGATGGTCGAGGCCGTTGACGCCGAGACGCCGTCCATCATCTCGCTCTTTGCCGGTCGTATCGCTGACACCGGCGTCGATCCCATTCCGTTTATGACGGAGTCGGTGAAGAAGGCCGCCGCCAAGCCCAACTGCGAGGTCCTGTGGGCGTCCACGCGTGAGCTTATCAATATTTACCAGGCGGAAGGATGCGGTTGCCAGATCATCACGGTGCCCAACAGCATCCTGGCCAAGCGTAAGAACATCGGCCGTGACCCGTACGAGGTCTCGCTCGATACCGTGCGCGGTTTTGCCAAGGATATCGCCTCGCTCGGTTTCCATATCCTGCCGTAACGCGAACGCTGGCTACATCGCGGGTTGTTGCCCCGGCCTTTCCTTTCCCTATCGCTCACGCGCTTCGCGAGGGTCGCGCTAGGCAAAGGAAAGGCCGGGGCTGCCGACACGAACTTGCCGGTAGGTTGGTGATAGGCTTCCATATCCTGCCGTGGACAAAGGTACCCCCGCCTGCGCCGTGCAAAATTGAGAGTATTCAGCAAGGTAAAGGCTTTTACCAGCTGGGTGAAGCATGGAACAGCCCCCGTTTTGGCTCTGATGACGCTAAAACGGGGGCTGTTCCATGCTTTTTCGTCTCTGAGGGGCATCCGGAACGGTGGAATTTGCAGAATACTCGCGATTTTGCACGTCGCGAGAGGGGGGACCCTTGCTTTGGCGGTTTACTTCCCCTGCACCATGGTGAGGGAGATCTTCTTGCGGTCGCGGTCGACCTTCTCGACCCACACCTTGACCGTGTCACCGACGCGTACCACGTCGCTCGGGTGCTTGACAAAGCGGTTGGCGAGCTTGGAGATGTGTACGAGGCCGTCCTGGTGCACGCCCACGTCGACGAACGCGCCAAAGTCGACGACGTTGCGCACCGTGCCCTTGAGTTCCATGCCGGGTTCCAAGTCGTCGATGGAAAGCGCCGAGCGGCTAAAGACCACCTCGGGCGCGTCGTCGCGCGGGTCGCGGCCGGGCTTCTTGAGCTCGTTGACAATGTCGATGAGCGTCAGGGTGCCACAGTCCAGGTCGCTTGCCAGCGCCGAGATGCTGCCCAGGCGTCGCTCGATGTCGGGCACGCCGCCGCGGCTGAGCTCGCTTGCCGCAACGCCGGCGCGCTCCAGGACGGCCGTGGCCACCTCGTAGCTCTCGGGATGGACGCTTGTCGCGTCGAGCGGGTTCTTACCGTCGCTGATGCGCAAAAAGCCCGCGGAATTGAGATATGCCTTGGGTCCCAGCTTGGGGACACACTTGAGCTGGCGGCGATCGGTAAAGGCACCGTTTTCCTCGCGGTAGGCCACGATGTTCTTGGCCACGGCGGGCGTGATGCCCGATACGTATCCCAGCAGGCTCGCGCTCGCGGTGTTCACGTCGACGCCCACGCGGTTGACGACGTCCTCCACCACGTGGCCCAGGGTGCGCGAAAGCTCGGCCTGGTCAAGGTCGTGCTGGTACTGGCCCACGCCAATGGACTGGGGCGGAATCTTAACGAGCTCTGCCAGCGGGTCTTGCAGGCGGCGACCCAGGCTCATGGCGCCACGCACGGTGACGTCCAGGTCCGGATATTCCTGGCTGGCGAGCTCGGAAGCGGAGTACACCGATGCGCCGGCCTCGTTGACGATGGTGTAGCGCAGACCGGGCGCCTGCTCGGCAATGAACTCCGAGACGACTTCCTCGGTCTCGCGGCTGGCGGTGCCGTTGCCGATGACGATAGTGTTGACGCCGTCCTTCTTGACGAGGCGGGCGAGCTCGCGCTTGGTGCCAGCGACGTCGTGGCGCGGCTTGGTGGGGTAGACTACGCCGTGGTCGAGCAGCTTGCCGGTCTCGTCCATGACGGCGACCTTGCAGCCGGTGCGGTAGCCCGGGTCGAGCGCGAGCACGCGGGCGCCGCGCACGGGGCGTGCCGAGAGCAGGCCCTCGAGATTCTTGGCAAAGACGTTGATGGCCTCGGTCTGGGCGCGAACGGTGAGCTTGGCGCGGGCCTCGCGCTCCAGCGAGGGGGCCATAAGGCGCTTATAGCCGTCGGCGATGGCGGCATCGAAGATGGGGGCGAAGACGCCCTGGCGTCGGGGCCAACGGCTGCCGAGACGCGCCGTGGCAGCAGCGCCATCGACGTTCACGCGCACGCGGAGCTTGCCCTCGCGCTCGCCGCGGTCGATGGCCAGCACACGGTGGTTGGGAATACGGCGCAGGGGCTCGTCATAGCTGTAGTAGGGCTCGTAGGGGGTCTTCTCGGCGGGGTCGGTTGCCTCGACGACGATGTCGGCGGTGTTTTGCGTAAAGGCGCGCAGGTCGGCGACGTTCTCGGGATCTTCGGCCACCGTCTCGGCCACGATGTCGGCGGCGCCGGCGAGCGCCTTCTCGGGCGTGTCGAAGCCGGCCTCCTCGTTGACGTAGTCCGCGGCGGCGTCGAGCGCGCTGCCCTTGGCCGAAGCCTGCATGATGATCATGTTGGCGAGTGGCTCCAGGCCGGCCTCGCGGGCCTTCTGCGCGCGGGTCATGCGCTTTTTGCGGTAGGGCTTGTAGAGGTCCTCGACACGCTGGAGCTGCGTGGCCTCGCGAATCTGCTGCTCGAGTTCGGGCGTGAGCTTGCCCTGGGCGTCGATGAGCAGAATGACGTCCTCTTTACGCTGCTCAAGATTGCGCAGGTATGACAGGCGCTCGTCGAGGGCGCGCAGGGCGACGTCATCCATGCCGCCCGTGGCCTCCTTGCGGTAGCGCGAGATAAAGGGGATGGTGTTGCCCTCGTCGATGAGCTTGACAGCCGCCTCGACGTTGGCGGCCTTAAGGTTGAGCTCGCGGGCGAGCTGGGCGATAAGATCCATGGGACTCCTTGCGTTTAAGGTGCGTTTGCAGCACAGGGCTACCAAGGATACCACCTGCCACTTCGCCCAAAAAAGACTGTTTTGGCGCGGAACCACGAAAGCGGCCTATCTACTACGTTTGAACCGTGTGGGTCGACCATCCCCCGGTTTTCCGAAAATGCGCAAGCCGTTTACCTGCGGTTTTTATTTCGCGAAATTCTGTATGGATGAGGGTGATTGGTTAAACGTAGTAGATAGGCACATTTCGTGGCGAACGAATCAAGCTAAGGTGCAAAAAGTCCCCCGTCCCAGAAAAATCATTGGCAACGTAGCAAAATGCCCCGCGGGCAGGAAGCTGCTCGCGGGGCAAAGAAGAGGGGCTTATTTGTGGCGGACCGAGGGGCCCGGCATGGGGTTTCTGCCGCGGCCTGTCCTAAGGTGCTACAGCTCGACGAGCTGGCCGGTCTCGGCGGCCTCCTTGATGGCGTTGAGAAGCGTGAGCGTCTTGACGTTGTCGGCGGGGGTTACGACGGGCTCGACCTCGCGGCGGACGACCTTCACAAAGTGCTTGAGCTGCATCTTGTGCGGCAGCGCCGGGTCCACGGCCGGAATCTCCATCTGCAGCGGCTTGTGCCAGTTGGAGGCGCCGTCGTAGGAGAACTGGTGCAGGCGGGGCAGCGAAAGGGCGCCCAAGGTTCCGCCGATAAAGTAGGCGTCGGCGTCGAAGGGACGGTACTGCGGGTCCTCGCGAGCGGTGGCCTCCCAGTTCCAGGGGCTGGCGGTGGCATCGGAGATGGTCATGCTTGCGAGCGCGCCATCGGCAAAACGGACGTTGACCACGGCGGAGTCCTCAGTCTCAAAACCGCGGGCGGCGCTGGACTGCATACCCTGGACGGCAACGGGCTCGCCCAGCAGATAGCGGAGCAGGTCGACGTCGTGAACCAGGTTAACCAGGATCGGGCCGGCACCCTTCTTGCGGCGCCACTCGACATCGAAGTACTCGTCATTCTTATAGATCATGTAGTGGAAGCTCGACACGGTGAGCTTGCCCAGCTCGCCGGACTCGATGATCTCCTTGGCCTTGTTGACGAAGGGGTTGTGGCGACGGTGCTGGCCCACGAGCACGGGCACGCCGGCGGTCTCGGCCTCGGCGGCGAAGGCCTGGGCATCCTCGAGGTCATTGGAGATCGGCTTTTCGACCAGCGGCACGATGTTGCGCTTCACGGCCTCGCGGGCAACGCCCAGATGCAGGTCGTTGGGGGTGGCGATGATGACGGCCTCGGGCTTGACCTCGTCCATCATCTGGGCGGGATCGGTGTAAAACGGCACGCCGGCGGCCTCGGCCGTGGCGCGGGCGCCCTCAAAGGCGTCGGCGATGGCGACGAGCTCGGCTTCGGGCTCCTCGGTGACAAAGCGGATGTGGTTGCGGCCCATGGCACCGGCGCCGATAACGGCAATGCGGACGGGGTTGAGCTCAGACATTTCGACTCCTTAATACTGGTGACCGGTGGAATGCGGCAAGAGAACGGCCCTTGCCGCGTCAAGCAAAACTAAGCGGACTTCTTCTTGCTGTCGGAGACCATCATGTAGACGGTGAGCACGACGGCGATGGCGGCAATCACAATGGCGCCGTAGAAGGACTGCTGGTAGGCGGCGCTGCCGGCCTCGGCGTGATACAGCACGGCGGTGATGGGCTGGCTGATCCAGGTGGAAGCGGCATAGCCCAAAAACATGATGCCGTAGTTGACGCCGATGTTGCTGGTGCCAAAGGCGCCACCGGTGAGCGGCGGGTAGATGACGAGCAGGGCGCCAAAGCTAAAGCCGAGCAGGGCGAGCGCCACAAAGAACATGCTCTGCGTAAAGCTCATCGACATGATGACGAGCGCGACGATGGTGACGACAAGGCTGATGAGCAGCGACTTGTAGGCGCCGAGCTTGTCGATGATCTGGCCAAAGGACAGACGGCCGACCAGGTTGGCGCAGGTGTTGACGGAGACGACCACGCCGCCGAGGGCGACGGCCGCGGCGCTCGTGGGGTCGGCGAAGAGCTGGACAGCGGCGATGGAGGCAACCTTGCCCACGAGCAGGGTGCCCGCGGTGGCGGCGAAGGCGAAGGTGGCGATGAGGACCCAGAAGCGCGGGGTTTTGACCATCTCGCCCGGGGTGAGGTCGCCGAAAGTGCCGGCGTGCGCGCCGCCCTTGGGGGCCTCGAAGCCCTCGGGCAGCCAACCGGCCTCGGGGGCCTTCAGGAACAGGGCGGAGGCGGCGATCGTCACAAAGAAGATGACGCCGAGTGCCTTAAGGGCGCCAAAGATGCCAAGGCTCGGGATGAGCAGCGAGGCGAGCACCGGGGACAGCACGGCGGGGCCGGCGGTCGAAGCGGCCAGGGTGATGCCGGAGGCGAGGCCCTTTTTGTCGATGAACCACTTTTGGCCGGTGGTGAGCGCGGGGTTGTAGCCCAGGCCGTTGCCGATGGCGGCGACGAGCGAGAACCACAGGTAGAACTGCCACGGCTCGGTGACGGTGCCGGACATGAACCAGCCCACGCCGTAGCACACGGCGGCAGCGATCACGACGTTGCGCGGGCCGATCTTATCGGAGATGCGGCCGGCGAAGATGCCCGTCACGGCCATGATGGTCTGGAAGACCGGGAAAGCCCAGGTAAGAGCGCTGGACCACTCGGGATAGACGGCGAGCAGGTTCTTGCTCACAACGGAATACAGCGCGATGGAGCTGATGAAGAACATGGTGACGCACGCGGCGGAAAGCACGACGGCGCGACCCTTGTTGGAGTTGGTGGAAGCCATTGGACTCTTTCTAATCGATACGGGGGAGGGGAGGGGCAAACGCCGCTGAGGTGCTTGCCCCGCGCCCCTTTCTACCGGGCTGGTTTACTGGTCAGTCGGCTTTGCGACGCCGGACTCATCGGACCAGAGCTCGACGCCCTTGTTCTTGAGGTAGTTGTCGGCAAAGGCGCGGCGGCCGCCGGGCTTGGCGGTGAGGTCGCCCATCATGTTGGAGAAGCCGCCGTCGACCTTGATGGCGTCGCCGGTGGTAAAGTCCGAGCGCTTGGACGCCAGGAACATGACGGCGTTGGCGATATCGCTGACCTCGCCGATGCGGCGCGTGGCGATGAGGCGGCTGCGGCTCTTCTCGACCTCGGGATCGGCGTAAAAGCTTGCCGACATGGGTGTCTTGACAAAGCAGGGCTCGACGCAGTTGGAGCGGACGCCGTAGGGGCCCCACTCGGCGGCGAGCATCTTGGACATCATGTTGACGCCCGCCTTGGTGGAGCTGTACACGCCCGAGAACGTCTCGGGGGAGTGGCTGGCAACGGTCGAGATGTGCACCAGGCGGCCCTGGCCGGCCTTGATCATCTCGCGACCAAAGCGCTGCGAGGTGATGAAGTAGCCGGTGAGGTTGACGTTGAGCACCTGCTCCCAGTCGCTTAGCGGCAGGTCCTCCATGGCGGCGAAGCGCAGGATGCCGGCGGTGTTGACGAGAACGTCGACGCGGCCGAAGTTGGCGATGGTGGCGTCGACGGCGGCCTGAACCTCGGCCTCGTCGGTGGCGTTCATCTTGTAGCCCTCGGCGTGGATGCCAAACTCGGCGGCGAGGTCGGCGGCTGCTGCCTTGACCTTCTCCTCGTCTAGGTCGAGCAAGACGACGTTGGCGCCGTTGCGGGCGAACTCGCGGCAAATCTCGACGCCCATACCGCCGAGCGCGCCGGTCACGGCGCAGACATCGCCCTCGAGCTTAAGCCAATTGCTCATAGGAACTTCCCTTCTTGTGCCTCCCGGTGGGTCGCTCCCATTAATCGACCCACGTGGTTTTCGCTGGTTATCGTATGCTTTGCATTTGCGCAGGTGAATTGCATATTTGTTAGAATGGCGTTAACCATAGGTTTACACTGTGCGATGCAGTTTATTCTCAATTGAGCGCATGACCTGCGAAAACAACCTCCTGTGGCACCATGTGGCCACGGGCGCGAAAACGGGAGATTGACGTGTACGATCGACGACTTGAGGCCATATCGGCCGCCGCGGAGCTGGGAAGCTTCTCGCGCGCGGCGGCAAAACTACGTGTGTCGACCCCGGCTCTCGTCAAACAGGTGTCGGGGTTCGAGGCCGAGTTTGGCATCACGTTGTTCGAGCGCTCGCATTCGGGCGTTAAGGTGACGCCGGCGGGTGCGCTGCTGGTAGACGATGCGCGCTCGATCATGCGTCAGTCCGAGGATGCGTTGCGCCGTGCCCGACGCGCAGCGGGCGATGGCGGCGCCGTGCGTCTGGGCGTGTCGATGATGTGCCCGGGGCGCCAAACGCTGTCGATGTGGCCGAGTGTGCACGAGCTGGAGCCGTCGCTGCGCTTTGAGATTGTGCCGGTGAGTGACCTCTACGATGAGCGCGAGACCGTCATGCGCAGTCTTGGTCGCGAAGTGGATGTAGTGCAGTCGAGTTTTTCGACCCCGCGCTGGGGCGACGCCTGCCAAAAGCTCCTTATCGTCAACGTACCGTTTTATATTGATGTGCCGCGCACGAGCCCGCTTGCGCGCAAGACGCGCATCACGGTTGCCGACCTGGAGGGCATGCGCCTGCGCGTGCTCCGTCACGGCAACGACGCTATGGACAGCCTGCGCATCGACCTGTTGGCCGACGGCGGCGTGGACGTGATCGACGTGGATAGCTTCGACTTTGCGCTCTTTAACGAGGCGGAGGAAAAGGGCGATGCGGTGCTCACCTGCGGAGCGTGGTCGGGCGCGCACCCGGCCTTTGTGGGCGTACCGTTTCTATGCGGTCGCGAGGTGCCGGTCTTCTTGCACTACCCGCTCGAGCCCACCCTCCAAGTCCAAAAATTCGTCAACGCCATGGCCCAACTCCTTAACTAGCTAATTTAGGACGGGGCTTTTTAGCTACTTTCGCCGCACTACCAGCACAATGCGAAAAATGATGCGAAAAATGACTGCAAATCGGTCACGCATGATTTTGCTTTTGCCCTGGGCTGGTTGTAGAATCAAAAAGCTTAAACGAACTACTTGTGCAGCTTGCGCGAAAGCTCGGGCTGCGGCTGGGGGGGGATGCGCCCGTGCAGGGTCCTTTCGGTCATATTGCGTCGATGCGCCGCACCTTTATGATGTTGGCAGCGGCCTTATGCGTGTTCGTTATGGCCGGGGGGGGGGGTTGCCCTCGCGCGCGTACGGTGACGATGGCAACCTTATAACAAACCCAAACTTTCTTAACCAAGCTACTGGCTGGTCGACGACCTCTCCGAATGAGAGAATCGGCGAGACGATGAAGCTCGAGCTTTCCACGCAGCTCCTTAAGCCCCAAACGAACACCAAACAAGCTAACGGCAATCACTTTGCGCTTGCGTGGAATTTTAGGCCACAGGGCACCAATCTTTATTTTGAACCTGGATCAACCTACACCACCTTTTCCACCCAGAGCGGCGCCACGTACGAGTGGGGCCTAAACCATCGCGCCGCAACCGACCACGACGTGCTGATGCTCACGATGGGTCCTCAACAGGAGAATCTGTCGATTAACAGCGCAGGCCAAGACCAGCTTATGCAGCTGCGGGCTTGGCTTAAGGCGCAGGTCAAGATGCCCCAGGGAAATACCGTTGAGCAGTACACCGTTTACAGCGATCCCTTTGCTGCAAACGGCGGATTTGCTGGTAACAGTGCTGATGGATCCCACTTTTCGTTTGAACAGAGCGACGGTCGCATCGCGCTTTCTGTGTGGCTCGTAAGCTCTAACGGACAGGGTTGGTTCTCCTTTGGCACCAACAGCACGCATTATTATCGAGATCTTCCCGAGGAAGACGATGAGTTTGCCTATCAGGCTGACTATACCGCAGCGTCCGACAAAACGATGCTTGCGCTGACTTGCTACGATTCAAATCTTACGGGGGAGAACGAACAATACCGGGAGTGGTTTGGTAATCTGGTCAACGACGTTCACGTGGAAAAGCAGGGCACACGCGACATCTATAGCGACTTTGCCAAGGTGTATTGGGAAAATTCGTCCGAGACCATGACAACGCTCACAAACTATGCGTTCTCGACCTCGAATCTTAAGAACGAGAATACGAACATTGCTAACGGCAGCTTTGAAGAGGATATACATCTAGGGAACCAGAGGCCCAGCAAGTTTACGTTGTGCTCGCCCCATTGGCGTACGACCGAGACGGACCATCGTATCGAGATCGTTGCCAAGAACGACTACTATATCGACCCAGTTGGGCATTCTGTTACGTTTACGCCCTCCGATGGTGACTATGCAGCCGAGCTCAACGCACACGAGGCGAGTTCGCTCTACCAATATGTGACGACCGAGCCGGAAAAACAGTACGAGTGGGGGCTCGACCACCGCGGCCGCTCGGGTCGAGACGCCATGGCCCTTATCATCGGTCCGCGACAAGAAAACGAGCCGTACAAGGACAATCAAAAGGCACTCGATCAGTACCAGCAAATTGTTCAATGGATTCAAATGAGCGTCGACAACTATGTCGGCTTGGATGTGGTCAATTTTTCCCAATCGGGCTGCAGCAAAAAGATCATCCTGTATTCAACCAAGTTTGACAAAGTGGGCGGATTTGCCAATGCGTCCAGCGGAAGCGCGTTCTCATGGACGGCCGATGCGGAGCATACCGAAAAATGGTGCGTATGGATCATGGCGTCCGAAAACGACGCGTGGGCTTCCTACGGTTCCAACGCGCTCGAGCAGAGCAAAAAGGTTGACTACGACTATACCTACACCATTCCGGATGGCCAAAACCAGAGCGTCTTTGCTTTTGTGGCCTACAACACGGCCAACGGGAGCAATTCGACCGGCAACTTCCTCGACAATATCTCGTTTAGGGAGTTCTATCGCATCGAGACATACACGACGCCCAACGGAAGCGGAACGTATTTTTATAACGCCAATACCAAGACGGCGGACTTTACCTATGCCAAAAACTACGTAGGTAAACAGGAGAAGAACTCCTACTTTATGGTCGATGCCAAACGCGATGACGGGGCAGTCTTTATCGGTGCTTTTGTCAACGGCGAGTTCTATTCCGCAGACGACGACGCACATTGGACCAGATTGGAAGATGGTACCTATCGCTTTGAGGTCGACAAGGTCACAAAGCACTACAAAGTGCACCTCGTGTTTTCCAAGGCAGGCGTTCAATACGATGTGAACGGCGGCAAAGCGTATCACTACGATCCGTACAATGAGTCCACGGGCGATTTCGTACAGCTTTCTGGCGCTGGAGCGAGCTATACCTCCCATGCTGCCGTTGGACAAAACGACGACTGGAAGTTTATGGGCTGGGAGTACGCGGGCTCGGGAAAAGCCGTTCGCTTCGATGCCAAACACACGGTGACCCATACAGCTCCCGAGGGCACCACGGATTCCGGCACTCTTACCATTAAGGGCAAGAAGGTCAATCCGGATACCGGTGCTGTGGGCGATGCGGTAACCGTCGAAAACATTCCCGAGAGCCAGGGCGCGACGTTCGTGGCGCAATGGAAGTATCGTCAGGCCTTTGTTGCCCAGCTTAAAAATGCCGATGGCACGTGGAGCAACGTAACGACGGGCGGCACGGTCAGCTCCAAGCTTAAGGGGGCAAAGGGCTCCATCGATGCCGGGGATGGCTCGGGCAAGGACGAGGACGCGTACAAAAAATCGGGCGTTGCCTACTTTGTGGATGACGGCACGTTTGTGGAGGCGGTGGCCGCTCCCAAGGAGGGCTATCACTTTGAGGGTTGGTACGACCTATCGAATCCGGACGCCCCGGAGCTGCTGTCGTCTTCACCCACCTATACGTACAACGTAAAAGATCGCCATACGGGATGCGTATACGCACGATTCACCCCGCGCACCTACACACTCAAGGTTTCCAAGAGCGTTACGGGCAATATGGGCGACAAGCGTGCCTACTTTAAGATGACGGCGACCTTTACGGGCCTCAAGGCTGGTCAGACCTACGCCATCGAGTATTCGGATGCGTCTGCCCAAGGCAGCCATGCGCTCGTGGCGCGACCGAATGATCGGGCCGAGACCGTGGAAAACAAGACGGCCTTTACGGCCGATGGCCAGGGCAAGGCGACCGTGCCGTTTGCCGTTAAGGACGGCCTGACCGTTTCGATTAAGGCGCTGGATTACAACGCGGTCTATACCGTGAGCGAAGACGATTATTCGTCGTTGGGGTACCACGCCGAGCTTACGGGTGCGAGCGGCACGCTCAACGGTCCGCGTGTGACCGTTGCCGTTGAAGCTAAGGCCACCAATTCCCGACAGGTCGCGGTGCCTACGGGTATTACGCGCAACCCCATCTATGCCCTGGCGATTTTGGCCGCCGGCGTGCTGTTGGCTACGGGCATGGTTGCGCTGCGTTTACGCCGCGGCTCCAAGAGGGGCGGGCGCCTATGAGAAGACATGGCGCCAGCAATGCTGGTGATGGGCCAGCCGCACGAGCGGCCCCGCAGGGAAGACCCCGGGGCTCGCGGTATTCGGCCGCGTCGAACGTGAGGTTGGGCGCCCATGCGGCGCCAGATCTGGGAGAAGCGGACGACCGGCGCGATATCGTGGGTTTTCTGGCGCGCTTGGCATTTTTTGTCGTGACGCTCTGGCTGCTCTTTGGCGTGGTCTTGGGCGTGGGTGCAGTCACGACTGGCGAGATGGCCCCGCGTATCTGTTCGGGTGACGTCATGCTCTACTGGAGGTTCAGCCAGAGCTTCAACGAGGGTGACGTGGTGGTATACACCGCGGATGGCGCAGAGCGCCTAGGCCGCGTGGTTGCCCGTCCCGGTGATGAGGTCACGATTACCGAGGAAGGCGAGCTCATGGTTAACGGGGCTGTTGTTGTGGAAAGCGACATCACCACGCCGACGCCGCGCTATGAGTCTGCTGTGGACTATCCCGTGCGCCTGGGAACGGATGAGTTCTTTGTACTGGCAGATTTGCGTGAGGGCGGCCACGACAGCCGCCTGTACGGGCCGATTGCCCGCTCGCAGATCAAGGGCAACGTGATCAGCGTGCTGCGCAGGTCGAACCTGTAGGCACGGAGATTGGTTTTATTAAGGGCATATGCCCGAGAGGAGGGATACAACATGAAAACTGGAAAGAGACGACTGACAGCATTTGCAGTTGTGGCTGCCACGATGCTGCTGGCTTTGGTGGGAGTTGTCGCGCCCGCGTGGGCGGAGGACAGTGCCGCTCAACCGCATCTGCCGGTAAAAGACAACAAGGTTACGATCACCTCGACGCTTACCATGAATGAGAATGCCGTGGTGCCTAATGCGACGTTTAACTATTCGATTGCGCCGGCGGATGAGGAGAGTGAGCTTACGAGCACGAGCGGTATGCCCGTTTATGCTGGAGTGACAGACGCCGTCACGCTTTCGCCGACTTCCGTTAATTTTTCCAACAAAGGCCTTACAAGCACAGAGAATACCGGTGAGAAAACTAAGACAATAACCGCCAAACTGAGTGCCGAAATTAAAACCTCTCTGTTCAAGGCTCCGGGTATCTATCGATATAAAATTACGCAGACGCCGTCAGGGCTGGACGGTCTCAACGTTACATACAAGGAGCTCTTCCTGGATGTTTACGTAGAAAACGAAGAGAATGGCGGTTCGGGCTATGTTGTTAAGGGCTGTATTCTTAGAACAGAAGCAGGCTCGGGCGAGAAGACCGCAGGTTTTTTGAACAAATATGTCACCCATAAGCTGACCATCACAAAGGTCGTCAAGGGCAACCAAGGTGACAAGAATAAGGACTTTAATTTTACCTTCACGATTAAAGGCGCTGACGGGGAGAGCTATGAGTACGCCACTGTGAAAAACGGTGCCACCACCATGAGCCAAACTCCAGCTACGTCGGGAACTGCGGTTACCGTAAGCCTTAAGCATGGGGAATCCGTCATCGTTTACGGTCTCTCATCGGAGGATAAATTCGCCGTAACTGAGGCGGATTATCATGGCGACGGTTATAAGACGTCGTACAAGATTGGTGATGGCACCAATTCGACAGAAGGTAGCTCTATTGTCGAGGAAGCTATCGGTGCTTACGACACCACGGTGATCTTTACCAACACCAAGGATGTTACCGTTCCGACCGATGTTATTCGGACGGTCGTTCCCTATGCGGCAATCGTCGCGTTTGCTGCCGTGATGGGCGTGGTCTTCTTCCGTCCTCGTCGTAATCGTCGTTAAAACAGCGAGGATTACAGCCGATGGAGCTTAAACGCATAGCTCGGCTGGCGAGAGCCGGCGACCGCGTGCTTACGTGGTTTGCCGGCTTTCTCGTGCTGCTCATGCTGCTGTACGGGGGCTATTCGCTGTGGGATACAAACAACGTTATGAACGGCGGGTTCATCAGCGATGAGCTGCTGCACTACAAACCCACCGGGACCAACGATTGCGCACGCCTGCAGGATCTGATGGCCAAAAATCCCGACGTTGTCGGATGGGTCACCATCGATGGCACCAACATCGATTATCCCTTCGTTCAGGGAAAAGATAACCAGGAATACCTCAACAAAAACGTGTTGGGGGAGTCCGCGGTTTCGGGAGCGGTGTTTTTGGATACGCGCAACAGCCGCGCGATGACCGATCCCTACAATCTGCTCTATGCGCACCACATGGATAACGGTGCGATGTTTGGCGATGTCGATCGGTTTCTAGACAGGGGCTTCTTTGACCTGCACCGCACGGGCACGCTCTACACAAAGGATGGGGCGTTCCGGCTGCGCATCGTTGCCGTGTGTTCGTTTGCTGCGAGTGATGACATTATCTTTGGGCCGGGAAACCTGGACCAGGCCTCGATGCAGACGCTGCTCACGCATATCTCGCAGACGGCGGTGCATGCGGACATGGATGACGTTGGCCCTGATTCGCGCATCATCGCGCTTTCTACCTGCAGCGATAAAACAAATGGGCGCCGAGCGCTCCTAGCCGAAATCTTGTAGCTCATTTAGGATGGGCTTTTCTAGCTACCTTTGCCGTCCTACCTGCGCAATGATTTTTCTGGGACGGGGATTTTTAGCTACGGCGTTCCGTTAGCTTGACCAGTCCCCCCACCACCTCCCAAATCATCCTTACAAAACGAGGCCCTGGCCAACCGGCCAGGGCCTCACTAACTTTTATTCCGTTCTAAACGACGGGCTGATTGCGCGCAGGAGGACCCCCAGGCGGGCCGGGGTGTAACCTCCGCGCGCAGTTTCGCAGCGAAGCGAGAATGTTTGAGCACGGAGGTTACACCCCGGCCCGCCTGGGGGTCCTCCGTGAAACAAACCTACCTACTCGAGCTCAAACGCACCGGTGTACAGCTGGTAGTAGTACCCATGCTTAGCGATCAGCTCGTCGTGGTTGCCGCGCTCGATGATGCGGCCGTGGTCCAGGCAGATGATCGCGTCGGAGTTGCGCACGGTGGACAGGCGGTGTGCGATGACAAACGTCGTGCGGCCCTCCATGAGCTTATCCATGCCAGCCTGCACGATGGCCTCGGTGCGGGTGTCGATGGAGCTCGTGGCCTCGTCCAGAATCATTGCCGGCGGATCGGCGACGGCGGCGCGTGCGATCGAAATCAGCTGGCGCTGGCCCTGCGACAGCTGCGCGCCGTTGCCGGTGAGCATCGTGTCGTAGCCGTCGGGCAGGCGGGTGATAAAGTCGTCGGCGCCCGCGAGCTTGGCTGCCGCGATGCACTCCTCGTCGGTGGCGTCCAGGTTGCCGTAGCGGATGTTATCCATCACGGTGCCGGTGAACAGGTTCACGTCCTGCAGTACCACGCCCAGCGAGCGGCGCAGATCGGCCTTGCGGATCTTGTTGACGTTGATGCCGTCGTAGCGAATCTTGCCGTCGGCGATGTCATAGAAGCGGTTGATGAGGTTGGTGATGGTCGTCTTGCCGGCACCGGTGGCGCCGACAAACGCGACCTTCTGGCCCGGCTTGGCAAACACGGACACGCCGTGCAACACCTCGTGGTCGGGCGTGTAGCCAAAGTCGACGTTGTCCATGACCAGGTCGCCGCGCAGCGGTACGTACTCGATCTCGCCGGTTGCACGGTGCGGGTGTTTCCACGCCCACATGCCGGTGTGGTGGTCGGCCTCCTCGAGCTGCCAGGTATCGGGGTTCACCTGCGCGTTGACGAGCGTCACGTAGCCTTCGTCGGTCTCGGGCTTCTCGTCGATGAGCTCAAAGATGCGGTCGGCGCCGGCGAGGCCCATGACCACGGCGTTGATCTGCTGCGAGATCTGGCCGATCTGTCCACAGAACTGCTTGGTCATGTTGAGGAACGGCACCACGACGGCGATGGACAGCGCCATACCCGAGATGCTCAGGTTGGGCACGCCCAGCGCCAGGAAAATGCCGCCGGCAAGGGCCACCAGCACGTAGAGCAGATTGCCCAGGTTCATAAGGATGGGCATGAGGATGTTGGCGTACATGTTGGCCTTCTGCGAGACCTCTAAGAGCTTTTCGTTGCGCTCGTCAAAATCGGCCTCGGCGGCAGACTCGTGGCAGAATGCCTTGACGACCTTCTGGCCGTTCATGACTTCCTCGATATGACCCTCGACCACGCCGAGCTCGGTCTGCTGCGCAATGAAGAAGCGCGCGGAGTTGGAGCCGAGCAGCTTGGTCATAAAGGTCATAAAGGCGACGCCTGCCACAATGACCAGGCACATCCAAACGCTGTAGTACAGCATGATAAAGAACACCGTGACGATGACGATGGTCGTCATGAGCAGGTTGGGCAGCGACTGGCTGATCATCTGGCGCAGCGTGTCGATGTCGTTGGTGTAGTGGCTCATGATGTCGCCGCGCTGGTGCGTGTCGAAGTAGCGAATCGGCAGGTCCTGCATGCGGTTGAACATCTTCTCGCGCAGCTTCTCGAGCGAGCCCTGCGTGACGATGGCCATGGCGCGGTTCCAGAAGAGCGAAGACAGGATGCCGACGCCGTAGATGCAGGCGAGGGTGGTCACGAGCTGTGCGATCTTGGGCTGTGCGGCTTCCCAATCGCCCGACTGCCACGATTCGCTAATAATCTGCAGAGCGCTCTGAAGGAAGGTCGCGCCGATGGAGTTGATGATGGCGCAGAGCACCACGCCGACGACGACGAGGGGCAAAAGCACGGGGTAGAAGCCAAAGAGCGTCTTGATGAGGCGCGACATGGTGCCACCCTTGCGGTTGAGCGCGCGCTCGGCGGTCGTTGCCTTACTCATGTGCCTCGCCTCCTTCCTGGGTCTGAGCTTGTGTTGCGGATGCCTCGGTGTCGGCCTCGACGGCCCCTTCGCCCTCGGCAGACATCTTGTTTTGCGAGGTAAAGGTCTCGCGGTAGATCTCGCTCGTCTTGAGCAGCTCGTCATGGTTGCCGATCTGCGCGATACGGCCACCCTCCATGACGATGATGCGGTCTGCGTCCTGCACGGAGCTGATGCGCTGGGCGATGATGAGCTTGGTCGTGTTGGGCAGATAGCTTGCCAACCCTGCGCGAATCTTGGCGTCGGTCTTGGTGTCGACAGCGCTGGTGGAGTCGTCCAGGATTAAGATCTTGGGGCGACGCAGCAGGGCACGCGCAATGCACAGGCGCTGCTTCTGACCGCCGGAAACATTGGAGCCGCCCTGTTCGATCCAGGTGTCATAGCCCTTGGGGAAGCCATCGACAAACTCGTCGGCGCAGGCCAGATGTGCCGCCTCGCGGACTTCCTCGTCGGTGGCGTTCGGGTCGCCCCAGCGCAGGTTCTCGGCAATGGTGCCGCTAAACAGCACGTTTTTCTGCAGCACCATGGCCACTTGGTGGCGCAGCGCGTCCAGGTCGTAGTCGCGTACGTCCATGCCGCCCACGCGCACGGTGCCTTCGGTGGCGTCGTACAGACGGGCGATGAGGTTTACAAGCGTGGACTTGGCCGAGCCGGTACCGCCGATGATACCGATGGTCTCGCCGCTCTTAATGTGCAGGTCGATATCGTCGAGCGCCTGGCGCTTCGCATGCGCGGAATACTTAAAGCTCACGTGGTCAAAGTCGATGGAACCGTCGGCAACCTCGAGCACGGGCTCGGCGGGATCGGCGATCGTGGGCTCGGCGGCCAGCACCTCGGTAATGCGGTGCGCCGATTCGTCGGCCATGGTCACCATGACAAAGATCATCGACAGCTGCATCAGGCTCATGAGGATCGCGAAGCCATAGGTAAAGATCGAGGAGAGCTGGCCCACGTCGAACAGCGTGCCCTGGCTCGTGATGATGAGCTTGGATCCCAGGTAGATGATGATGACAAATGCGCCGTTGACGCAGATGTTCATCATGGGGTTGTTAAAGGCGAGCAGCTTCTCGGCGCGGGTGAAGTCCATCTGGACGTCGCGTGCGGCGGTCGCGAACTTCTCCTTCTCAAAGTCTTCGCGCACGTAGCTCTTGACCACGCGCATGCCGGTGACGTTTTCCTCGACGGACTCGTTAAGGGCGTCGTACTTGTGGAACACGCGCGAGAAGATGGGGCGCACCTTAAAGATGATAAAGAACAGTCCAAAGCCCAGCAGCGGAATGATGATCAGGTAGACCATGGCGACGCTGCCGCCCATGATAAATGCCATGGTAAAGGCGAAGATCAATACCAACGGCGCGCGCACGGCGATACGGATGATCATCATAAAGGCCTGCTGCACGTTGTTGATGTCGGTGGTCAGGCGCGTGACGAGCGAGGAGCTCGAGAACTCATCGATGTTGGCAAAGCTGAACGTCTGGATCTTGTAGAACAGGTCGTGACGCAGGTTCTTGGCGAAGCCGCAGCTCGCATGGCTGCAGGTGACGCCGGCAGCGGCGCCAAAAGCAAGCGATGTCAGCGCGATGAGCACCAAAAGGCCTGCGGTGGGAAGCATCTCGGCTACGGTGGCGCCGTCTTTGATGGCGTCGATCAGGTTGGCGGTGATAAATGGAATCAGCATCTCGCAGAGCACCTCGCCAAGCACGAGCAACGGCGTGGCAACGGTGACTTTCATATAGTCGCGGATGCTGCCCATGAGGGTTTTAATCATCCAGTTCCTCCCAGGTTACACGGATTTTCTCGAGCATTTCGGCGAGTTGCTCGCGCTCGTCGTGGGTGAGGGCGCTAAAGGCCTGCTCTCTAAAGCGAATGCGGGCGGCCTGCTCAACGCGGGCCTTTTCCCACCCCGCTTCGGTTAGGCGTATGGTGAGCTGCCGGCGGTCTTTGGGATTGCGACTGCGTTCGATGATGCCGCCCATTTCGAGCTTGGACAGGATCTCGGAAAGGGATCCCGGCTTGAGGTCGAAGTGCATGCCGAGTTCTTGCTGGGAAAGCTCGCCGGTGGGCTGCTTGGCGAGCAGGCAGACGATGGGCGCCTTGCCGGACACGCCCCCGCCATGAAAGTGCATGTAATGGCCGCAAAAGCCCAGGCCGCTCAGGATGCGCTTGGCGAGTTTGTCTTCGGCGCTGACCGCTTCGGGTATGTCTACCGGTTGCGACGGGTCACCGCCGGGCTCATGTGGAAGGACGAGTGGTTCAACACACATATCTAAGCTTCGCTCCTTTCTTTAGTTAGGTAGTGGAATTGTTTTGTGCCTAACTAATCTAGGAGCATGGTAAATAAATGTCAAGGTACCAAACTTATTAAGTTACGGCGTTTTGCCAAACGCCGTAACCGCTCGACGCTGCAAGCGTTCCTAAGCGGCAATCTGGCGTTCAATCGTCGGGCATGGCCACAAGGCCTATGCCCTCCTCTTTCACGCCACCTTGCTCGCTTAGGAACGCTTTCGCTGTCCGTCCTCAACCTGTGATTCCGCCACGGTCCGCTTCGGTGCATGTTGATCCCTTGGGGACGGAGGAAAAGGGATCATTTTGGGCTGCGGTGACACCCTTCCGAAGTTGCTTTGCCCAAAACTATGCCGGATTACTACGATGAATTCGAAATCTCAGACCTCGGCATTGTTTTTCGGAAAATCACAAGCTGTCTACCTGCGGTTTTTGCTGGAGTGCAATTCGTTGTGGTTGGAGACTGGCGGTTTATCGTAGTAATCCGGCATAGTTTTGGAATGGTAGTAAATAGATGGCAGCTACTGTGCCGCTACCGCCGCGATTTGCCTCCCATTTCCGAAACCTTTCCGCAACAATTTGCACTTCGCACCGCTCGCCTCCGCTCGCAACGTCCCCTGCGCTACACTTAGTCGCACTGTGGCGCTGCCGCGCCGCGCCCGAAACAAGGGAGACCCTCATGAAGAATACCCAGCTGCTGCTGATCAACGATATGTGCGGTTACGGCAAGGTCGCGCTTTCTGCAATGCTGCCGGTGCTGTCGCACATGGGCTATCGCATTCACAACCTGCCGACGGCCCTCGTTTCCGATACGCTCAACTACCCCAAGTTCTACATCCACGACACCACGGAGTATGTCCGCCGGAGCCTCGCTATCTGGGAGGAGCTCGGCTTTGAGTTCGACGCCATCTCGACTGGCTTTATCGTGACCGAGGAAGAGACGCGCATTATTTCGGACTTCTGCCACCGTCGCGCGCAAAAGGGCACCAAGGTGTTCGTCGACCCCATCATGGGCGACAACGGCAAGCTCTACGCCGGCGTGCCCGAGTCCACGATCGGTCTCATGAGGCACCTGCTCGAGTGCGCCGACTACGCGGTGCCTAACTACACCGAGGCCTGTCTGCTCACCGATACGCCTATTGCCGAGCAAATCACGCCCGATGAGGGCCGCGTTCTTGTGGACGCCGTGCGTGCCCTGGGTGCCAAGTCGGTGGTCATTACGAGCGCCGTGGTCAATGGCACGAACGCGGTTATCGGTTACGACCATGTAGCGGGGGAGTACTTCACGATTCCCTTTGAGCTCATTCCGGTGTATTTCCCGGGCACGGGCGACACGTTCTCGGCGGTGCTCGTCGGCCGCGTTATGGCAGGTTGGAGTCTGCAGCGCGCGACGTCCGATGCCATGCGTGTGGTGGCTGAGCTTATCGAGCGCAATGCCGACCAAGAGGACAAGTCGGCCGGCCTTCCCATCGAGGCCTGCTTGGACGTGATCGACCATGAGTAACGCTGGCGAGGGCGGCATCAAGCCTGCAGGCGAGAGCAAGCCGCTCGGCGCGCCGCGTGGCAAGCGTCCGCGTATCCGCGTGAGCTGCGTGGACCAGCTGGGAACGTGCCGTTGCCACCATGGTCACAAGCCGGGCGACGTTTTTGACTTCGACCGCGATCGCGGCAAGATGTGCGCCATGGCTTGCCATGTGGGCTTTCTCTATATCGATATCCTGCGCTATGGCGGAACCGTGCCTGGCAACGAGCCTGGTACGGCAAAGTTCTGCTGCCCCGAGGTCGATACGCTGAACGTCTGGCTTGCCGAGATCGTTGACGAGTAGTCGAGCGCAATGTGACAAAGGGGCAGCCCCTTTGACACATTCGCCGGTGATGCCCCTCCTTTTGCTTATAATTTCAAATCTCTGCATTTCATCCGATTTTAGGTTCTAAAAATTCTGCGTTTCATTGATAATCAAGCGTATAAAACTTTGCATTTCATTCGATGACACCGAGGGGAGAGCCTATGCTGCGCAGGAAAATAGCGGCAGAGCTGGAGCGTTGGCTGAAGTCTTCCGAGCAAAAGGCCTTGTTCATTACGGGTTCTCGCCAGATTGGCAAAAGCTATTCGATTCGCGCATTTGGCAAAGCCAACCATGCAACCTACATCGAGCTTAACCTCATGGAAAACCGCCAGGCAAAAGATGCTCTTCTCGAGGCGCGGAATGCCGATGATTTCATCAGCAGGGTGACGCTTCTTTCGGGAAAGTCGATTGCGCCAGGCAAAACGCTCGTGTTTATCGATGAGGTCCAAGAGGCCCCCGACATCATGACGATGGCAAAGTTCCTTGTTGAGGACGGGAGGTGCCGCTGGGCGTTTTCGGGGTCAATGCTCGGGACTCAGTTCAAGGGCGTCAGGTCCTATCCCGTGGGGTATGTCCACGAGCTTAGGATGTTCCCGCTCGATTTTGAGGAGTTTTGCTGGGCAACCGGGGTGAGCGAGGGGGCTCGCCAAACGATACGTGACGCGTGTATCAGCGAGAGGCCCGTTCCTGATTACATTCATGACGCGATGATGGCAAACTTCAGGACCTATACCGTTGTCGGCGGAATGCCGGAGGTCGTGCAGCGTTTCCTTGACACGCAGGGCGACCTTGCCTCTGTTCGTCAGCTACAGTCAGAGCTCAACGAACAGTACCGGCGGGATATCTCCAAGTATGCAAGCGGGCGATCCCTTCAGGTGCAGAGCATTTACGATCAGCTCCCTATTATGCTCGAGGGCGAAAACAAGCGCTTCGTGCTCAATTCCATTGACCCCAAGGCTCACTACGAGAAGTATCAGCGAGATTTTGTATGGCTTGTCGATGCCGGCGTTGCTCTCAAAGCCGATATCGTAACCGAGCCAAAATCGCCCTTGCTCAAGACGGCACGGCCATCGCAGTTCAAGCTATATCAATCGGATACGGGCATGTTGATGGCGCGCTACCCCGTCGGAGTCGCCCAAGCGGCGTATCTTGATAGCAAGGAGCCCAATCTGGGCGGCATTTACGAAAACGTGGTGGCCCAGCAGCTGGCTGCCCAAAATCGCCAGCTTTACTACTATCAGACAAAAAAGCGCGGTGAAGTGGACTTTGTGGTCGATGGACCGGATGGGACGGCTGTTCCGATCGAGGTTAAATCGGGCTCCTATTACCACGCGCACGCTGCGCTCGGTCATGTGCTTGATACGGCTGAATATGGCGTAAGGCTCGGGATTGTTTTCTCGAGAGGCAACGTTGAGCGCAACGGAGCGGTTCTCTATTTGCCGCTATATGCGACCTGGGCCCTTTCGGATGTTTTGGGCGACTCCTGCGCCGAGGGGATAAAGCTGGAGGTCAAGCCGGTCTAGGGCTAGTCCCGGATGTGACAAAGGCGTGGCCCGCGACCTCGATTGCCTACAGCTGCTCGAGCATAGCGGTGCAGCCGTCGAGTACGTCGCGGTAGGTGGCATCGAAATTGCCGGTGTACCAGGGGTCGGCCACGTCGCCGGGGCGCTCGGTCCAATCGAGCATGCGCGTAATCTTGCCGTCGGGGTCGTCGCCAAAGATGCGACGCAGGCCACGCGCGTTCTCGTCGTCCATATAGACAATGTGGTCCCAGTCGCCATACTCCGCGCGACGCACCTGACGTGCACGATGTGCGACGACGGGAATCCCGACCTCGCGCAGCTTGGCAACGGTACCGTGGTGTGGCGGGTTGCCGATCTCCTCGGTCGAGGTCGCAGCGGAGTCAATGACAAACTCGCCCGCGCGCCCGGCGCGCCGCACCAGCTCGGTAAACACCGACTCAGCCATCGTCGAGCGACAGATGTTCCCATGACAGATAAACAGTACGCGGTGCATATGCGGTTTCCTTTCTAGGCGGTCGCGCAGGGCTTACAGACTGCTCTTGAGGCAGTCTGCTCCAATAAAGCCCGCTGCGTACAAGGGGAGGTGGCGTAGCTCGCGCCCGTCATCGGTTTCGCTGCGGAAAAAATTGTTCTCGGACAAAATGTAGGCATATGGCGATCGGGCTTTGTCCATGAACGACCCGAGGGTTCTCGCGCGCACGTTGCGTGCGGACTTTACCTCGACGGGCACGATTTCCATACGGTCGGTCTGAAGTAGAAAATCGAGCTCGCCGGTCGTCTTCCAAGACGACGGCGGCACCCAGTAATACGTCTGCAAGCTGTTACCCGAAAATGCTTGCATGACCGAGTTTTCCGCCAGGGCGCCTCGGAAGTCGGAAGATAGCGCTATGGCGGAATCTTCTTTGAGGTCGAGCCAGAGCCTCGGGTTGATGCCGAGTTTGTAGAACATGAGGCCGGTATCGAGAAGATAGACCTTAAAGAAACTTCCATCTTCGTCGTCGAAGGGGACGAGGGGAGGCTCGATGCCTTCGGTCAGGTTGTTGACCGATATGATACCGGCGCCTTCGAGCCAGTCGAGCGGCTCGATAAGCTTGGCGCGACGGCCTCCGCGTTCGACCTCGGAGTACTTGAATTTTTTTGTGGACGATCTCAGCAGCTGGGACGGAATGGAGCGCCAGACCTTGCGTGCCGCCACGCCGCTGATCCCGTTTTCGGGGTCGGTCATATCGGCGGTATAGGTCTCGTTGATTTCGCGCTGCTCGACGCGCGCATCCTCGATGGATAACGTCTTGCGATATGCGTTGACGGCGGCGGGCATGCCGCCCACGATCTGGTATCGATGAAACAGGCTGAGCGCGGCTTGGTGCGCGGCGTAGGTCTCGAGCGTGCCGGCGTGGGTACGAATGGCATCGGCCATCTGCTCCTCATCGAGCGCCCAGAGAAACTCCTCGAACGACATAGGATGCATGGTCTCTTGACGAACGCCGCTGGGAAAAGGCAGCTTACGTTTGCGCGTGGCGACGCCGAGCTGACTGCCGGTCGCGCATATGCGCCAGCCCGAACCCGAAAAAAAGCGAAGCGAGTTGAGCGCCCGTTCGCAGAGCTGCACCTCGTCAAACAGGATGAAGGTGGTTTCTTTGCGAATGGGGGCGCGTTTATAGTCTGAAATCCGCGCCACGATGGTGTCAACGTCGTCGGTGGGACAATCGAACAGCGGAGCGATCAGCTCAAGATCGGTCTGAAAGTCGAGTTTGACAAACGCATCGCCGGCGATTCGCCTGCCGATTTCCTCGGCAGCGTACGTTTTGCCTACGCGTCGCGCACCACGGATGAGGAGGGGGCGTGAGGCGTCCTTTGTCGCCCATGATTCGATAACGGACTCGATTGATCTGCGCATGGGGCCGCCTTTCCAATTTCGTGTACTTCAGATACATAGTTTAGTACGATTTCATGTACTTGAAATACACGAAATAATAGAAAAGCGTGTATCTCAAATACACGAAATTGCACTGCTGAAGCTTCCAGGCGGATAAACATACTCATATTGGGCGGTTTTCACCGGTTACTCGCCACCTTGGGCTATGTTTGCCCCTATGCCCGTATTGAGGGCCGTGCTGATTGACGACGGCGCTCCCAGCGAGCCAGCTTAATCGTCACCAGCGTGAGGGCCCAGGCCACAAGCGAGAACGCGGCGCCCACTGCGCCCACGTACGCAATGCCAACGCTGCTTACCACGGCGCCGCCCACTGCGGTGCCAAACGAGATGCCGACGTTAAACGCCATGGGCTCAACCGAACTTGCGAGTACCATCGACTTGGGATGGCGGCTGCGTGCCACGTCCATAAAGTGCGTGATGCATGAGACCGAGAACAGGTACATGAGCATCGCCAGGCTAAAGACAAAGACCAGCGCGAGCGGCATGGCGGCGCCCACGGCAAACAGCCCGAGCAGTGCCGCCGCCTGCAGCACAAACGTAACCAGCAGCGCCTTCATGCCAAAACGCGCATCGATCCATCCGCCCAGGATGTTCGAGATCAGGCAGAACACGCCATAGGCCATAAGTGTGGTGCTCGCCTGAACGGTATCCATGCCCAGCACCTGCTCCAGATAAGGCGTCACGTAGCCGTAGAATACGTAGACCGAGCCCACGCCAAACAAGAAGATGAGCATGCCGGTGATGATGCTCGGCTCGCGTAGCAGCCCCGCCTGCTCGCGGAAGGTGGCAGGCTCGTCGGTTTGCCCAGCGCGCGGCATAAACGCCACGAGCGCTCCGCAGATCAGAACGGCAAAGGTCAGCGTGCCGTACATGGCCACGTGCCAATCGAGCGTGTCGGCCACAAACTTGCCAATCGAGGTCACAAAGACCATCGCCACGGAAAACGCGCCGTACACGACCGAGATGGCAAGTGAGGTTTGCTGCGGGGATAGCAGCTCAGGGATGTACGTCACGCCCACGGCGAGCAGCGCACCCGAGACAGAGCCCAGGACAATGCGTGAGATAAACAGCACCTGGAAGTTGGGAGCCAACGCCATGACCAGGTTGCCGAGCACAAAGACGACGCTATAGCACACGAGCAGCTGGTAGCGGCGGAACCGCCCCGTGCCAAGCGCAAGCACCGGCGTAGCGATAGCGTAGACGAGCGCGAACACGCTGATGAGCTGGCCCGCAGTGGCAAGTGATACGCCGAGTTCCGTTGCCAAGTCGCTCTCGATACCGATGACCACGAACTCGGAGCAGCCGAGCGAGAATCCCAACAGCACGAGCAGCGCCAGGCAGAGCTTGGTGCGCGCGGGGGAGAGCGCGGCGGCGGTTGGCTTACTTTTAGGCGTGGTTGCGGCGGTCAAGGTTGTCACTCCAATGTCGCATGAATAGGCGGGATTCAATCCCTGCAACTCTAGCAGAATGTGACAAAGGGGCAGCTCCTTTGTCACATGGAGGGCTTGCCTGTATAGTCGCAATACAGGCGAAGATGGTCTCAGGTACATCGCGGGCGGCAGGAGATCCCATGGGTATGCACACGACAAAGGTTGCAGTGGGCGAGGGCAAGTTTGCGCTCGAGGCCCAGCTGACGGTGACGCCGCGAGGCATGGCGGTGTACGCCTGCTCGCCGGAGTTTGCGCACCTGGGCGCCACGGCGCAGGCCATTCCGCGCCCCGAGCCCGGCCGTACGGCAACGGTGAGCATCCTGGCCGTTCCGTGCCATCGAGACGAGATCCCGGCGCACGATATCGCGGCGGCGCTGGCCACGCGCTTTGGCGTGCCGGTAGTTGCAAGCACGGGTTTTCATGTTGAACAAGCGAGCGGTGACGACCTGCAGCGCGTGCTCGACACCACCAAGGAGCTCATCGCCGCGCTCGAGGAAGCCGCAGCCCGCATTCTGCGCGCCGGCTGGGATGAGGGCGGTGCGGGCGCCGAGGTCGTGGCGGTCGATGCTGCGACCGGCGAGGCGCTTGGCTCCGTCGACCGCATCGAGGCCCATGCTGGTGAGGGCATCCTGCATCAGGCATTTCTGACGCTTTTGGTCGAGGGCCGGGGCGAAGACGCGCGCCTGCTGCTCTGTCGCCGCAGTCCGCTCAAGCGCCTGTGGGGCGGGGTGCTGGCCGATAGCTGCGCCGGCCATCCGCTCCCCGGGGAAGACGTCGCGGCCGCCACGGCGCGCCGCATCAACGAAGAGCTCGGCATTACGCGCGAGCCCGATCAGCTCAAGCACCTCGGACACGTGGTGTACCGCGAGGACCACGGCGACGGTCGCTGCGAGTGCGAATGGTGCGAGGTCTACCTTGCCCATGTTGAGCCGGGCGAGCTGCATATCAACCAAGAGGAGATCTCGGAAGTGCGTCGCGTGGCTCCGTCCGAGCTCAAAGGCTACCTGCAGGGTCACCCCGAGCAGCTGGCCCCCTGGCTCCGCGAGGCCCTCGGCGACCCATTCATCCGCACGGCCCTCGCTATGTAAAAAAGACAGTCCCTTTGCCACATCCAAACCGTCACAACATTCGGCGAAAATCTCGAAAACGAGGAAAAGCGTCGAATGTTGTGACGGTTTTTGTCTAGGGAATCGCTTCTCATCCAAAAAATCCGCTTGACTGTATTGCCGCAACACAGCGCAACGTAAGGGGTGTCCGATAACGGGCGCCCCTTTTTAAGCGGCAACATGGCTGCGAATTCGGAGCGCCCCCAACAAGAAAGGTGGGGAGATGGAAGCGGAAAAGAAGGCGTTTAAGATCACCAAGCGCGAAATTGGCTTTGTGCTGGGTATCGTTGTCTTTTTGCTGGTGAAGTTTCTTCCTTTGGCGGAGCTGAGCTCGACGGTCGAGCTCACGGTCGGCGGTCAGACCTGTCTGGCACTGACGCTCGCCACGGTGGTGTTCTGGGCATGCGGCGTGGCACAGCCGGGCTTTGTGGGCCTGCTCTACTGCGCACTGCTCGTCCTGTTCAAGGTGTGCGTGGACGACACGGGCGCCGCGAGCGTCTCGGCGACGGTCGCCTCCACGTTTAGCTCGTGGACCAAGGCCACCATGTGGCTCGTCATCGGCGCCTACCTCATCGCCAGCGCGGTCAAGGAGTCGGGCCTGGGCGAGCGCATCGCCTACGCGTTCATGCTCAAGTTCGTGCGCGACGCCAAGTCGCTCATCATCTCGATCTTCGCGCTCACCTTTGTGCTGTCGCTGCTGATCCCGCATCCGTTCCCCCGCGCCTTCCTCATCCTCGCCGTCGTCTCGGTCATTGCCGAGTCCGCCGGCTACGGTGACGACGACAAGGGCAAGCTCGGCTTCCTCGTGTTTGCCGCTGCCGCCCCGGGTTCCATGTTCTTCCTGACGGGCGACTCCACGCTTAACCCGCTCGTTGCGCAGTACAGTGCCGAGGCCGGCGGCATGAGCCCGTCCTTCGTCGACTGGTTCCTGTACATGAGCGTGCCTATGCTGGTTGCGCTGCTGTGCACCCTGTTCCTGGGCCTTTTCCTCTTTAAGCCCAGCAAGGAGCTCGTCTACGATCGCGAGCAGATCGTGGCCAAGCAGGCCGCGCTCGGCAAGCTCTCCGTCAAGGAGATCCGCACCATCGTGTGGCTTGTCATCGCCATCGCGCTGTGGCTCACCGTCTCGGGCGACTATATCGGCTGGGTCACCCTGGCCATTGGCGTTGCTCTCGCCATGCCCATCATCGGCGAAGTCCTCACTCCCGCCAGCTGGAACGCTGTCGACATCAAGTCCCTCATGTTCCTGACGGCCGCCATGGCCGTGGGCTCCGTGGGCGGTGCCACCGGCATGAACGCCTGGATCGCCGACGTCGTGCTCCCCAGCTCCGTGCCCGAGAACATCTTCCTGTTCGCCCTGCTCGTCGCTGCGCTTTCCATGATCATCCACATGTTCATGGGCTCGGTCATGGCCGTGCTCGGCGTGTGCGTGCCGGCATTTATCAGCTTTGCCGCCGGCTCCAGCGTGAGCCCGCTCGCCGTGGCGCTCATCGTCTTCACGTCCATCAACATCCACTACATCCTGCCGTTCCATAACCTGCCGATCCTTATCGGCGAAGGCAAGGACGCCGGCGGCTACACCTCCAAAGAGGCTATGCGCATGGGCATCCCCCTCACCGCGGTCGTCTTTGTCGTCGTGCTGGTCGAGGCCGCCTGGTTCCACCTCTTTGGCCTGATGTAAGCGGTCGAGCGCCCCGGCTGTAAGCAGCCAAGCGCTTGAACTTCGAGTGGTCGAGCGCTCCATTTGTGAGCGCCGCGGCCCCATTACGTTACCCCGTCCGGCGGCACCCCGTCGCCGGACACTCTCCCGAAAGGAGTACGCCATGTCCACTACCGATGCTTCCCAGATCCACGATCTGCGTTCCGCGCTCGACTTTTTGCGTGAGATGCCGGGCCAGCTGCTCGAGACCGACACCCAGGTCGATCCCGATGCCGAGGTCTCGGGCGTCTACCGTCACGTCGGTGCTGGCGGCACCGTCATGCGCCCGACCAAAGAGGGTCCGGCGATGGTCTTCAACAACGTCAAGGGCTTTGACGACGCCAAGGTCTGCATCGGTATGCTTGCCAGCCGCAAGCGCGTTGCCGCCCTGCTCGACCTGGACGAGGAGCACCTGGGCCTCGAGATCGGCAAGCGCTTCGAGAACCTGATCGCCCCCGAGCAGATCGCCGAGGGCAAGCACGTCGACTGCCAGGAGGTCGTGTACAAGGCGACCGACGAGGGCTTTGACCTGCGCAAGATCGTTCCCGCTCCCACCAACACGCCCGTTGACGGCGGCCCCTACATCACCATGGGCCTCGCCTATGGCACGAGCCCCGATGGCACCCAGTCCGACGTAACCATCCACCGCTTCTCCTGCGTCGACAAGGACAAGCTCGCCATGTGGATCACCCCGGGCAGCCGTCACCTGGGTGCGTTCTTTGACGAGTACTGCCAGCGCGGCGAGGATATGCCCATCTCCATCTCCATCGGCCTGGACCCCGCCGTGTACATGTGCTGCGGCTTCGAGGCTCCCACCACGCCGCTCGGCTTCAACGAGCTGCAGATCGCCGGCGCCCTGCGCGGCCGCGCCGTCGAGCTTGCCGACTGCGTCACCGTTCCGCAGAAGTGCATTGCCAATGCCGAGTACGTGCTCGAGGGCTACCTCATGCACGACGAGACCATCAACGAGGATGTCAACGGCCACGGCTACGCCATGCCCGAGTTCCCCGGCTACACCGGTGGCGCCAAGGTCTGCCCGGTGATCAAGATCACCGCCGTCACCACGCGCGTCAACCCCATTATGGAGAGCTGCATCGGCCCTTCGCACGAGCACGTGTCCATGGCTGGTATCCCCACCGAGGCCTCCATCTACAAGATGGTCGAGACCGCTATCCCGGGCCGCCTGCTCAACGTTCACGCCGCTCCCTGCGGTGGCGGCAAGTTCGTTGCCATCATGCAGTTCAAGAAGTCGAGCAAAAATGACGAGGGCCGTCAGCGCAACGCCGCCATGCTCGCCTTCTCGGCGTTCTCCGAGCTCAAGCACGTCATCCTTGTCGACGAGGATGTCGACATCTTCGATATGAGCGACGTGATGTGGGCCATGACCACGCGCTTCCAGGCCGACGTGGACCTCATCACCATCCCCGGTTGCCACTGCCACGTGCTCGATCCGTCCAACGACCCCGCGTTCGATCCTTCGATCCGCGAGCACGGTATCGCCTGCAAGGCCATCTTCGACTGCACGGTTCCGTTTAACCTCAAGAAGAACTTCATCCGCTCGCAGTTCATGGAGATCGATGAAGAGAAGTGGGCCGCCGAGCTCGCCTTCTAGTAAGTAGCCCTACCAAGTAGTTAAGGAGTTGTCATGCCTGAGTCTTCTGTTCGTCCCCGTCGCATTGTCGTTGGCGTGTCTGGCGCCAGCGGTGCGGCACTGGGCCTTGAATGCCTCAAATGCCTGCGCCAGGCCGGCGCTGAGTCGGCGCTTGTCGTCACGCGCGGGGGAGAGATCACCATCGAGCAGGAGCTCGGCATGACGCTCGACGAGTTTGCGTGCTATGCCGATGTGGTCTACGACAACAAGAACATTGGCGCTGCCATCGCAAGCGGCACCTATCCGGTCGACGGCATGATCGTGGCTCCCTGCTCCATGAAGACGCTCGCCGGCATCGCGAGCGGCTACAGCGAAAACCTGTTGCTGCGTGCGGCCGATGTGCAGATGAAAGAGCAGCGCCGCCTGGTGCTTATGGTGCGCGAGACGCCCTTCAGTGCGATCCATGTCGACAACATGGCACGCCTGGCGCGCGTGCCGGGCGTCATGCTCATGCCGCCCATGCTCACGTTTTACAACGGCCCCGCCACGCTCGATGAGGCGGTGCATCACATCGCCGCCAAGGCACTCGAGGCCGTCGGCGTGTCGTGCGCCAACTATAAGCGCTGGTCATAGGCATCTTTAGGGTAGGATACGAGTAGTGTTTGAGCCCGCTGCCCCTGTGGGCGGCGGGCTTTTCGTGTCAAAGGGTGTGTCGGGAGGACCTATGCAGACGGGTATGTATGCGATTAGCGAGATGGCGAGCTTGTTTAACGTTTCGCGCCAAACGCTCATCTACTACGACAAGATCGGTCTGTTTAAACCCGCCGTGGTTAACGAAAAAGGCTACCGTTTCTATTCGCCCACGCAGATCCCGCTCATGCGTCTGATCTGCATGCTGCGCGACTTGGGACTGGAACTCGATGAGATCGATCGCCTGACCTCGACGTTCGACATTGGAGAGATGACCGATCACCTGCGCTCGCGGGTGCAGGCGCTCGACGAGCAGATTGCCGGGCTCAAAGCCGAGCGCGCGAGCGTGCAGGAGCGGCTGAGTTTTTACGACGAGGCGGTCTATTGGCGCGAGCGCGAGGGCAAACCGGAGCTCAAGCAATTCGAGCGCCGCTACGTGGTCTTTGAGGAGTTCCCGAGCGATATCGAGCGTGGCCGCTCGATGCTGCACCCCACGCTCATGCGGGCGATTCTGCGCATGCGTGCGCTCACGGGCACACGCCCCATGCGCGGTTGGGGCGCCATGCTGCGTCGCGAGGCGCTGCATTCCGACGACCCCATCGCCGGTGCCGGTTCCTTTGCCGTGTTGCCGCGTGGTGCCGAGGAAATACTGCCGAGCGATCTTGCCGAGCTGGCGGAGATTGGCGTCGAGGTGCTGCCCGAGGGCACGTACCTGTGCATGAGTCGCTGGGGCATGCCGTACGAGCCCGAGGGTATCCGCGCCATCGTGGCCTGCATGGACAGGCACGCGCTCCAGCCCATCGGCAATGCTTTCGATTTTTGCTACCTGGACACCACGAGCTACGACGAGTCTCACCAAGAGGACTTCTGCTGTATCCAAATCCCCGTCGCCCTCAAATAACTTGCGGTGAAATAGTCCCTAAATAGCTCGAGTGGGCGTGCAAACAGGAACTATTCCACCGCAACTTCGATGCGACAAAGGAGCAGTTCCTTTATCGCATTCCATGCGAGCTCCAGCGCTGTCTGGGGGTATAAGGCTAGCAAGTGTTTATTTGCGAGGCCTAAGGGGCGCCCCGTATGGATATCGATAACTTTGAATGGTGGTATAGCGAGGGCGAGGCTCCGGACGAGGAGTGGGACGAGCCCGCGCCGCGTGACGTGTCGAGCGACGAAGACGAGACCGGTAACGATGCCGTCGAGATGGACGCCGCCTCCGACCCCGTCGAGCCCCTGACCTTTGAACAGGCCTGGGCCCAGGCCGAGGCCGACGAGGCAAAGGCCGATGCCACGGCCACGCTGGGTGAGCCAGCCGACATGTCCATTTCGCCGGCAAAGACCCCGCAACCGCGCCACACCATCGACCCCGGCAGTACGGCATCTTTCAGCATTCTCGACGTGCCCGCGCAAGGCGCCCAGGCGCCAGCGCCCACGCATCGCCCCGACCTGGCTCGTGAGGAAGACGCGGGCCGCCGTTCTCCGCTCGGCCCCATCCTCATCGCCTTCATGGCCGGCGTAATCGCCTGCTCGGCAATCGGCAGCATCTGGGGTCATGTCGAGCAGCAGCGCCAAGACGCCGCCAAGGTCGAGATGTCCGTCGAGCAATCGCTCAGCCGCACGCGCTCGGTGCATGTGTCGGTCGAGGTTAAGGACGGCGCGACGTGGGATACCGCGCGCGGCGACAGCCAAATGCTCGTCCATATCGTGGGCCGCACGCTCAGGGGACAAGCAATCGACGAGTACCAATACGTCAATTCCGAAGGTGACGGTATCGAGCTCAAGCCCGGCGACTACGAGCTCACGGTCGATGAGCCACCCGTCGCCACCGACGGCACGCGTTACCGCGCCTCAAAGCGCATGGTCCCGGTGAGTTTTAATTCACAGGCGCCCGACACGGTCGATAGCACGCCGCAGGGCGGGTTTGACCTTTACGCTATTGCTCAATAACTGCGCCTGCCGCTCAGCCCTGCTGCCAAGAGTGGGACAATAACCCTCGACACTGTTGTTTACTTTTGGAGGAAGTAGCATGTCCACCGTCACTACCATCAAGCGCGGCGGCCTCACCGCGGCCATCGATTCCATGGGCGCCCAGCTCACGAGCCTTGCCCTCAACGGCAATGAGTATCTGTGGCAGGGCGACCCGGCCTTTTGGGGCAAGCACGCGCCCATCCTGTTCCCCATCGTGGGATCGCTGCGCAACAACACGGCGACGTCTGCCGCCGGCACCTGCGAGATGGCGCGCCACGGCATCGCGCGTATCGTGGAGCACAAGATCGTCGAGGTGTCGGAGGACAGTTCGTCCGTTACCTACGAGCTCACCGACACGCCCGAGTCGCTCAAGGCGTTCCCATTCCACTTTAAGCTCAACATGACCTATGCCCTGACCGGCGACGCCACCCTTACGCAGACCTTTGCCGTCACCAACACCGGCGACGTGGACCTGCCGTTCTCGGTGGGCGGCCACCCCGCATTTAACGTGCCCGCCCCCGGCGCCGAGGACGAGGCGTTCGAGGATTACGAGCTGGCGTTTACCGAGGCTTGGACTAACGAGGCCCCCGTCATCACGCCCGATGGCCTTATGACGTTCGAGGGTAGCTACAAGGCCCCCGATAACTCGGACGTGCTGCCCATCACGCACCGCAGCTTCGATAACGACGCCATCATGTTCACCGATACCCCGGGCTCCACGCTCACGCTGCGCGGCCGCAAGTCGGGCCACGGCGTCAAGATCGACTTTGAAGGCTTTAAGTACATCGGCGTGTGGTCCGCCGCCAACGACGCTCCGTTTGTGGCGCTCGAGCCTTGGACCGGTCACACCACCATGTCCACCGAGGACGACGTCTTTGAGCACAAGGTCAACACCATCACCTTGGCCCCCGGCGCTACCGATAAACGCAGCTTTAGCGTCACCTTGCTCTAGAGGTTCCGCCGCTCGGTCGATGCTGCGTGCCGTCCAGAGCGATAATTTGTCATTCAAAAGGCAAGGCATAGACCTTCTGGTCATGCCTTGTCTTTTTCATGCCACTTGTTCGCTCTGGACGTCGCTCGCCGGCATTGCCAAAACATCGACGTCCCCAATGACTACCATGTGTCTATTAATTTTTCGAGCTTGTGCTGCACTGCTGGTCGCTGGCGTATATCCTGTTAAGTCGTCAGCATACGATTCAACAGGGAAGGCAGATTATGCATTCTCCCCAACAGCGCGGCATGCAGGCCCAGCCGGTGTGCAGTCGTCGCATCTTTTTGGGTAGCGCTCTCGCTGCGAGCGCTTCCGTCGTCGCCGGCGCGCTCGCCGGCTGTCAGCGCCCGTCCACGCTCAAGGTGGTTCAGCCCACGACGGGCGGCGGTCGCGACGACCTGTCCGATTCCGTGATTGGCAAGGACAAGATCCGCATTGGTATGGAGGCGGCCTACGCCCCGTACAACTGGCAGGTTTCCGAGGCCAGCGAGTTCACCATCCCCATCGATAACGTGCAGGGCGCCTACGCCGATGGCTACGACGTGCAGATCGCCAAGATCGTCTGCAAGGCCCTCGGCGGCGAGCCCGTTGCCGTCAAACAGAGCTTCTCGGGTCTCATCGATTCGCTCAACAACGGCCAGATCGACCTCATCATCGCCGGTATGAGCGCCACGCCCGAGCGTGAGGAGTCGGTCGGCTTCTCCGATCCGTACTTTATCGGCTACTTTGGCCTGTTCGTAAAAGAGGGCTCGCCCTACCAAAACGCCACCAAGCTCAGCGACTTTAGCGGCGCCACGGTGCTCGGCCAAAAGGACACCATGCTCGATACCGTCATCGACGAGATCCCGGGCGTTGTGCACAAAAACCCGGTCGATTCGGTCCCCACGGTGTTCTCGAATCTGCTGCAGGGCACGTGCGACGCCGTGACCTACAACACCGAGAACGAGAAGGGCTATATGGCTCAAAACCCGGGCATCGTCCCTATTCATTTTGCCGAGGGCGAGGGCTTTAAGCAGGAGGTCGCGGCAAACGTCGGCTGTCGCAAGGGCTCGGACAAACTGCTTAAACTCATCGACAAGACACTCAAGGGCATTAGCCAAGAGGAACGCGACCAAATGTGGGACGCGTGCCTCGACCGTCAGCCGGCATAGGGAGGCAGCATGAAAACCATCAATCGTCTGGCCTCCTTTATCAAGGCCGACCACCGTTATGTATATCTGGGCACGAGCGTCATTGCGGCGCTCGGCCTGGCGTTTAGCCAGCGCAATCCCACACCGCTGAGCTTCTTAGCCCCCACCGGTATCTTCCAGGATTGCCTATGGGCGATTCTTTGGGCCTGGATTGTCGTGTCGGCGGCGGCGCTCGTCACCAAGCTTATGCACTGGAGCGACTATCGCGAAAAGTCGCCGTTCGCATCCGAGCGTTTCCGCCACGGCGCGCGCCTGGGCAGCTATGTCGTGGTCGCCATCGCGGCGATCTTTTTCGTGGACCGTTGCGTCATGTCGTTTATCGACCTGGTGCAGGTGAGCATTGTCTCGGATTCCAACCCTAGCGACTTTTTGTCGAGCCTGGTCTACATGACCTACAAGAGTGGCGACTTCTTCATCCGCGGTATCGAGATCACCATTGCGCTCGCGACCTTCGGCACCGTCATTGCATTCTTCCTGGCGCTGCTCTTTGTGTTCCTGCGTATTCAGACCTTCGATCGCGTGGACAACGACCTGGTGCGCTTCTTTAAGAGTATCGGCCGCGGCTTTGCGACCATCTACTCCACCATCGTGCGCGGCACGCCCATGATGGTCCAGGGCCTGCTCATCTATTACGCGGGCTTCACCGTTTTGCGTGGCATGGGCTTTGAGACCGCCCAGGCCAACCAGATTTGGAGCACCTTCACCGCCGGCCTCGTCACCATCTCGCTCAACTCCACCGCCTACATGATGGAGGTCCTGCGCGGCGGCATCGAGTCCATCGATACCGGCCAGGCCGAGGCAGCGCGCTCGCTGGGTCTTTCGCAGTGGCAGGCCATGCGCAAAGTCGTGTTCCCCCAGGGCATTAAAAATGCGATTCCGGCGCTCACCAACGAGCTCATCATCAACATCAAGGATTCGTCGGTGCTTTCGGTCATCGGCGTGTTCGACCTTATGTACGCTACTACCACGGTCGCCGGCGTGTACTACCGCCAGATGGAGGTCTACTGCGTGGCGCTTGTGGTCTACCTGATCCTGACGCTCGTGGCGAGCCGCCTGCTCGAGGCCTTTGGCAAAAAACTCGGTGCCGGGGCTCCGGCAACGCTGCCCAGCTCCAACTAGGCTCAAGACGAGGAGAATCATCATGGCAGATACCGCCACTACCGGCACCGCGGCCGCCGCACAGACCAATGAGCCGCTCATTCGCGTCGAGGGCCTGCGCAAGAGCTTCGGCTCGCTCGAGGTGCTCAAAGGCATCGACCTGTCCGTCAAATCAGGCGAGGTCGTCACCATCATCGGTGCCTCGGGCTCGGGCAAGTCGACCTTCCTGCGCTGCCTCAACCTGCTCGAGACCCCGGACGCGGGCCACATCTGGTTCCACGGCCAGGACCTTACGGCCGAACGCTGCAATATCAATAAACTCCGCGAGGACATCGGCATGGTGTTCCAGGGCTTTAACCTGTTCAACAACATGGATGTGCTCGACAACTGCACGCTCGCGCCCGTCACGCTCAAAAAGATGAGCAAGGCCGAGGCCGAGAAGGTCGCGATGGAGCATCTGACGAGCGTGGGACTCGAAAAGTTCGCGCACGCCGCCGTGGGCCGCCTGTCCGGTGGTCAAAAACAGCGCGTGGCCATCGCTCGTGCCCTGTGCATGAATCCGCAGATCATGCTGTTCGACGAGCCGACCTCCGCGCTCGACCCCGAGATCGTGGGAGAGGTGCTCGAGGTCATGCGCAAGCTCGCTGCCGACGGCATGACCATGGTTGTCGTCACGCACGAGATGGCCTTTGCCCGCACCGTGTCCGATCGCGTGGTCTTTATGGACAAGGGCGTGGTGCTCGAGGACGCCGCGCCGGCCGAGCTCTTCGGCAATCCCAAGCACCAGCGCACCCGCGAGTTCCTCTCGCGTTATCTCGAGGACAAATAACCGACCGCAAACGCTTACGTGGCAGGGCCGCTCCGGTGGGGCGGCCCTCGTCATCACAGTCGAAAGGATGTCATGGCCGAGGTTTGGCGCTTCTTTGCGCATGAGGACGATTTTGCTGATTTGGACGAAACTGGCGCGTGCGAGCGCTTGGGCCGCGTGCTGTCATTTCCGACCATCTCGAGTATGGATGCCGAGGCGGTGGACTGGCAGCCGTTCGACGACCTGCGCGCCTATATGCAGCAGGCGTGGCCGCGCGTGTTCGCGGCGGGCGAGGTCGACCTTATCGACCATTCGCTATTGGTGACGCTTAGCGGTTCCGACCCTGACCTCAAGCCCATTATGCTCATGGGCCACATGGACGTGGTTCCCGTGGTGCCGGGTACCGAGGCCGACTGGACGCACGACCCCTTTAGCGGGCACGTGGACGACACCTACATCTGGGGTCGTGGCGCTATCGACATGAAAGACCAGGTCGCAGGCATTCTCGAGGCGGTTGAGTATGCGCTGGCGCACGGCTGGGAGCACGAGCGCACCCTGCTGCTCGCCTTTGGCCAGGACGAGGAAACCACGCAGTACGGCGCGGGAGCGATCGGTCGTGTGCTCGAGGAGCGCGGTATTGAACTTGAATACCTGATCGACGAGGGCGACTACCGCATCGTTTCGGATGCCGAGTATGGCGCGGGCGAGGGCTGGCTTATGCATGCCGACCTCGCGGAGAAGGGCTATGCCGATATCGTGCTCAAGACGAAGAGTGAAGGCGGGCATTCGTCTAACCCCTACGGCGGCACATCGCTCGAGATGCTCAGTCGTGCCATCACCGCAATCTGCGATATCGAGTGGCCGCCGCGCGTGACCGACTTGCTTGCCGCCCAACTCGTCGAGTTGGGGCTCTACACGGCCGATGAAATTGCCGCCAACGGGGATGCCATTGTCTGCGATTGCCTCGCCAGCAAAAAGCTCTATCCGCTGGTGACGACCACCTGCGCACCCACGCAGATCGAGGGTGGCAGCACCGGCGCCAACGTAATGCCGCAGGATATGTGGGCCAACATCAACTTCCGCATGCTCGAGGGCACGAGCGTGGCCGACGTTGTGGCGCGCTGCCGTGAGGCGGTTGCCGGGGCGGACCTTGCCGGTCGTGTCGAAGTGGAGCTGGGCCCCGGTAGCTCCGAACCCTCGCCGTCCCCGCGCATCGGTGGTCCCGGCCTCGAGGCGGTTCGCTCCATTGCCGCCCGCTATTTCCGTGATCCAAAGGGGACGGAGGAAAACGGATCATTCGAGCCGGTAGCAATTGTGCCCTCGACCGTAATCGGTGCGACCGACGCTGCCAACTACCAGCACATTTGCCCTGAGTGCATTCGCTTCTCGGCCTTTGTGGTTGATGACGACGAGTGTGAGTGCGGTGTCCACGGCACTAACGAGCGCATTACCCGCCGCGCCTACCTCCAGGGTATCCGCTTTTTCATCGCTCTGCTTCAAACGCTCTAGAATGTGACAAAGCGACAGTCCCTTTGTTAGCCGTTGGGCGTTCTTAAACGACTAGTCGTTAAGGAGCGTCCCCAACGGCTACGTCCACTCATTCCGTGCGGGTTATATGCAGGTTTGTCTGCGCACGCTATCATGTATGGGTTAGACCGCAACTATGTACCCCACACGCGAAGGGATGCGCATGTATCTGAAGATCGACATGTTCTAGCTGGGCTTACCCCCGCAGTGGCGCCATGCGCCCCATCAACTCTGCCGATTTTCATCTTCACGCATATAAAGGAGTCCTGCCATGCGCGACAAGCTCGAAAAGATCATCAAGGCCTACGAGGAGCTCGAGAAGAAGCTGTCCGACCCGGCCGTCGCCTCCGACATCAAGGAGTTCACGCGTCTCAACAAGGAGTACGCGCACCAGTCCGACCTCATTGCTGCCTCGCGCGAGTACATCGGCGCGCTCGACGACATCGAGGCTGCCAAGGAAATGCTCCACGATACCACCGACGCCGATGAGAAGGAGATGCTCCAGATGGACATCTCCGAAAACGAGGCTAAGCTTCCCCAGCTCGAGGAAGATATCAAGTACATGCTCATCCCGAGCGACCCCAACGACGACAAGAATACCATCGTCGAGATCCGCTCTGCCGCCGGTGGCGACGAGGCGGCCATCTTCGCCGGCGACCTGTACAAGATGTACCAGCGCTTTTGCGAGTCTCGCGGCTGGAAGACCACCGTGCTCGATTCCAGTCCCAGCGAGGCCGGCGGCTTTAAGTCCATCGAGTTCAAGGTCGAGGGTGACCGCGTCTACTCCGTCATGAAGTTCGAGTCCGGCGTGCACCGTGTCCAGCGCGTTCCCAAGACCGAGTCCCAGGGCCGCATCCAGACCTCCACGGCAACCGTCGCCGTGCTTCCCGAGGCCGAGGAGATTGACGTCCAGATCAACCAGTCCGACCTGCGCATCGATACTTACTGCGCTTCGGGCCCTGGCGGTCAGTGCGTTAACACCACCTACTCCGCCGTGCGTATCACCCACCTGCCCACCAACACCGTGGTGCAGTCGCAGGAGCAGCGCTCCCAGATCCAGAACCGCGAGGTCTGCATGCAGATGCTGCGCGCCCGTCTGTACGAGATGGAGCTCGAGAAGCAGCAGGCAGAGCTTGGTGCCGAGCGCCAAAGCCAGATCGGCCACGGCAACCGTTCCGAGAAGATCCGTACCTACAACCAGCCCCAGGACCGCGTGACCGACCACCGCATCGGTTTCAACTCCACCTACAACGGCGTCCTTCTGGGCGACCAGCTCGGCACCGTGATCGAGGCGCTCGCCGCCGCCGAGCGAGCCGAGAAGCTGGCACAGGCTGTTTAGGTTACGCGGTTTTACCAAACCGCGTAACGGCTCGACGCTGCAAACGCCCCTAAGCGGCAATCTGACGTTCAATCGTCGGTCGCGTACCGAAGTACGCTTCCCTCCTCTTTCACGTCACCTTGCTCGCTTAGGGGCGTTTTCGCTGACTTATGCTCAACCTGCGGCGCCTTAGAGGTGGTCATTGGGGACGTTCTTAAACGACTAGGTTGGGCTTATTGCTTTGAGATGTTATTCAATCGTCTTTGATAGACTTCAAGCTGTCTACCTGCTGAAAGCAATTAACGGTATGCATCTGCAATTGAAAATATTGCTTGAAAAATCGTCCAAGAAGTCGCGGGGTGATTTTTGACGCGTTGCGCGTCAAGTGATGTGGCAAGCGTTTGGTTAGATATTGGTTAGTTTTGGGGCAACCTTGCCAAAAGCTTGACGAATGCAAATCTAGACGTCGGCGAATGAACACTTTGAGCGAGCCCGGTGCAAAATTCTGGGCTGATTCTCGATAATCGCCTTCAATCGTCTCTTGCCAAGCGCTGGCCTCGCGTACAATCTGCTCCGACATTCGCGCGCCGCCCGGCGCTTAAGAGGGGAGGACCCCATGGCAAACGAGATCTGGACCATCAAGCGTTGTCTCGAGTGGACCAAGGAGTACCTGGCCGAGCGCGGCGAGGAACACCCCCGACTTTCTGCCGAGTGGCTGCTGTGCGCAGCCACGGGTCTGGCGCGCATTGACTTATATATGCGTATGGACGAGACGCTCGATGCGGCGCAGCTCGAGACCATGCACGCGGCGGTCGTCCGCCGCGCCAAGGGCGAGCCGCTGCAGTACATCACCGGCAGCACGCAGTTCCGCATGATCGACGTCGCGTGCGCCCCCGGCGTACTCATTCCGCGTCCCGAGACCGAGATGCTCGTCGAGGAAGTCCTCAATTATCTGGATGCCGAGGTGCTGAGCCCCGAGGCTGCCGCCCGTCAGCGCGTTGAGCTGCCCTGGAACGACGAGGTCGAGCAAGCGCGCAAAGTCGAAGCCGCATTGGCCGACGAGCGAGCGACGGCCGAGCGCCGTGCCGCTAACCTCACGGCTGCCGATGAGGCTGCGCTGGGTGGCGACGTACTGGGCAGCCGTGCCTATGCCGAGGAACTGGCCGACCGCGAGGCCGAGGAAGCCGCCACGCAGATAGCAGAAGCCGAAGCCGCGGAAGCCGCCGAGCCCGAGCTCGACGAATACGGCATCGCCATCGAAGGCGCCGACCACGAGGCGTCTCTGACGGAGGATGCCGCCGCGCCCGCTCCGGTCGAGCCCCGTATCGCCCGCGTTCTCGAGGTCGGCTGCGGCACGGGCTGCATCTCGCTTTCCCTTGCCTGGGAGCGCCGCGGCCATGTCACCTGCACCGCTACCGATATCGAACCGCGTGCCATTGACCTGGCCACCAAAAACCGCGACGCGCTCGGGCTTACGTCCGATGAGGTCGCCTTCAGCCTCACAAACCTGGTGAGCTCTATCCCCCGCGAGGAATGGGGCACCTTCGACGTGCTCGTCTCCAACCCGCCTTACATTCCGACTGACGTCATGCGCTCGCTGCCGCACGAGGTCAAGGACTTCGAGCCCGATTTAGCGCTCGAGGGCGGCGCCGACGGCCTCGATATCTTCCGCCGCCTGCTCAATGCGGCGCCCTATATGCTGCGCGCCGGCGGCCTGTTTGCCTGCGAGCTCTACGAGGGCGCCCTCGATGCCGCGGCCGAGCTCTGTCGCCAGGCGGGTCTCTCGGACGTGCGCATCGTCCGCGACCTCACCGATCGTCCCCGCATCGTCCGAGCCATCGTCACCGAGCCCAAACAGCGCCAGTAATATTTATTAACTGGTTAGCAAAAATTATAAATTAGTTTATAATTAGGACGGCTGAAAGAGGTCGGCCCATGCAACCTCCTACCTTTCGGGAAATCATTGCCCTACTCAAGCACGATGGATTCGTGGAGGTCGCGCAAGTCGGTAGTCATGCTAAGCATGTTTCTGGTGACCGTGTTGTCACCGCGAACGGCTCTGGTGGTGATCGACCAAAGAAGGGCACGTGGGCAAGTATTCGTCGCCAAGCTGGATGGTAGCTGGAGGCAAAATGAGGCAGCGATTTACCTATGACTGCGTTCTCATAAAAGAAGACGACGGTTACTGCGCTAGCTTCCCGCAGATTCCTGGCACCTTTGCCGATGGCGACACGCGCGAAGAAGCGATTGCCCATGCCACCGAGGCACTGATGGCGTTTTTGGCCGACGACCTCAACAACGGTTTGACTCCGGCAGGGTACGAACGCTCGGCCGAGGTCGTGGCCCTTTCAGTCGAAATCGACCACGATGACGCTCGGGAAGCGGCGTGCCGAACATTTAAAGACGCAGCGCTGGACCTCAAAGTCTCCGCTTCGCGGATTACCGCGCTGGTCAAAGCAGGAAAGCTCGATGTTGAACTCGTCGACGGCCGTCGGATGATAACGATAGACAGCATCGAGCGCTACGCCGCCCAAGAACGCCACGCCGGCAGGCCAAAGAAGTTCGTCGCAGTCCAATAACCCCCTCACTTTCACCGACTACTAGAGCCGCTCACCAAACCAACATGCGCTCTGGGCAAATAGGTTGAACGTTTCGTGCGAGAATGCCCCACAGTAAATAAACTTGCACCAGAGCGTAAGGGGCTGGCATACACATGCAGACGGTCTATCGGGTATTCGAGGGAACGCGTGAGCCGCATCGGCTCGCCGTCGAGCGTACGGCCGAGCTACTCGGTCGCGGTGGCCTGGCGCTTATTCCAACCGAGACGGTCTACGGTGTCGCCGTGGCAGTCAACGTCTTCTCGGATGCCGTTCCACAAGATACAAGTGAACCTCTGCCGTGGCCGCGCGATCCGCAGGTCACCGTCAACGGCGCCGCGGTCCCCGCACTCGGTACCGGCTATCGTCGTATCTTTACCCTCAAGCAGCGCGAGCTCACGCAAACGGTCGCCTGGCTGGTTGATGATGCCGAGGCACTCGATCGCTATGGCGTGGATATCCCTCATGAGGCCCGCGTGCTCGCCCGACGATGCTGGCCGGGTGCCCTGACTATCGTGGTCAAGGCGGCCCCCTGCGTGCCGACCTTTATGCGCGCCGCCGACGACACGGTGGCACTTCGCGCTTCGGCCTCGCCCGTGGTGCAAGCGCTCATCCGCGCCTGCGGCAGCCCTCTTGCCTGCACCAGCGCCAATACGCATGGCACGCCCGCGCCGGCAAGCTTTGCCGACGTTGAGGACCGTATTCTGGAGGGGGTTGATCTGGCCGTCGACGCGGGCGAGACCCCGTGCCGCGACGCTTCGACCATCGTGACGTTTAAGCATGGCGAGCTTCAGATCCTGCGCCAAGGCGCACTTCCCGCATCAGAGATCGAGCGGGTTCTGTCCGACCCGATGCAATAGAAAGGTGTAAGCGATGTCGTTGAATCTGGGCAGCCTGGGCATGGAAGATGCCTCGTTTAACTTTGGCGGTTCCTACATCATGGCGCTCGACTGCGGCACCACCTCGGTGCTCGCGACCATCGTCGACGAGTACGGCTGCATTGTCGCCCAGGCACGTCGTAGCGTCAAAACCAGCTTCCCGCGCCCCGGCTGGGTGGAGCAGGATCCCACGGAGGTGCTTGCCAGCCAGATCGGCGTGATGATGGAGGTCCAGTTTAAGAGCGGCATCCATTCCGATCGCATCGCCGCCATCGGTATCTCCAACCAGCGCGAGACCACGGTGGTGTGGGACCGCGTGAGTGGCCAGCCTATCTACAACGCCATCGTGTGGCAGTGTCGCCGCACCGCCTCGACAATCGATAAACTGGCCGAGCAGGGCCGCGAGGAGCTGGTGCGTTCCCGCACCGGCCTTACGCTCGACCCGTATTTCTCGGCCTCCAAGGTGCAGTGGATTCTCGACAACGTCGACGGCGCGCGCGAGAGCGCGGCAGCGGGCGACCTCATGTTTGGCACCATCGATACCTGGCTCATCTATAACCTCACCGGCGGCCAAACCTTCGCCACCGACTACACCAACGCCAGCCGCACGGCGCTCTTCAATATTCATACGCTGGACTGGGACGATGACCTGCTGGCTCTCTTCGACATCCCGCGTGCCATGATGCCCGAGGTCCGTTGGAGCGCCGGTGACTACGGCCGCGTAGCGAGCGACATCATGACCAACATGCCGCCCATCATGGGTGTGGCGGGCGACCAGCAGGCGTCGCTGTTCGGTCACTGCTGCTTCCATCCCGGCCAGACCAAAAACACCTATGGCACGGGCTGCTTTATGCTCATGAATACCGGCGACGAGATCGTCGAATCCAAGAATGGCCTGGTCTCCACCATCGGTATCGCTGCGGACGGCAAGGTCAGCTATGCGCTCGAGGGCTCTATTTTTGCCGCCGGCTCAACGATGAACTGGCTGCGCGACAACATGGGCGTTATCTCCAACGTATCCGAATCGGCACGGCTCGCCTCCTCGATCGGCGATAACGAGGGATGCTACTTTGTCCCCGCTTTTGCGGGCTTGGGTGCACCTTGGTGGGACGCGCACGCCCGCGGCATCGTATGCGGTCTGACTGGAGCTTCGACTCGAGCGACCATCGTGCGCGCCGCTTGCGAGTCCATGGCCTATCAGAGCTATGACGTGCTGCGTGCCATGGAGCAGGATGTGGGTCTTTCGATTGAGCGCCTGTCCGTCGATGGCGGTGCCTCGCGCAACGAGTTCATCATGCAGTTCCAGGCAGACTTGCTGGATATCCCTGTACTGCAATGCGAGACGGTGGAGACCACGGCAATCGGTGCCGCGTACTTGGCGGGTCTTGCGGTTGGGTATTGGGAGGATCTGGAGGAGCTGGAGCAAAACGCCCAGATCGTCAAGACGTTCCATCCCCATATGTCCGTTGAGCGTCGCGAGCGCAACCTGGACGGTTGGCACGATGCGGTCAGGCGTTCGCTCAGCACCACTCAGTAGGGTTGTGACGGAGCGTTCGATACAACAAACCGCTAAACTTATGCATGGCGGGCGGCGGCAACATCGCTGTGCGTCATGTCAGCAAGGTCGTTTTGCGGCCGCAACGAAAGGGGCAATCAACCCATGACCGTTACCTACGATGCGTCCCGCGTGACGCTTGTCGACCATCCGCTCGTCCAGCACAAGTTGTCGATCCTGCGCGATAAGTCGACCGGCACCAACCAGTTCCGCCAGCTCGTGCGCGAGCTCGCGCTTTTTGACGGCTACGAGGCCATGCGCGACCTGCCCATGGAGGATGTCGAAGTCGAGACTCCCATCACCACTGCCACGTTTAAGCAGCTTGCCGGCAAGAAGCTCGCCATCGTCCCCATTCTGCGCGCGGGCCTTGGCATGGTCGACGGCATCCTCGACCTGGTGCCCTCTGCCCGCGTGGGCCACATTGGCATGGAGCGCGACGAGGTCACCCACGAGCCGCATGAGTATTACTGCAAGATGCCCAGGGATATCGACCAACGTATCTGCCTGGTCGTCGATCCCATGCTCGCCACGGGCGGTTCTGCCGAGATGGCTATCGGCTATCTGCGCGAGCGCGGTGTCAAGGACATTCGCATGCTGTGCATCGTCGCGGCCCCCGAGGGCCTCAAGTCGCTGACCGAGAAAGACCCCGACGTGCATATCTATACCTGCGCCATTGACGACCACCTCAACGAGGCCGCCTACATCGTCCCCGGCCTGGGCGATGCCGGCGACCGCATCTACGGCACGCTGTAGTCTCTGGGCCAAACCGGCTAACGTCGAAAATACGAAGAAACGGTGCGCGCGGACAAATAAAAGGCGACCGCGCTCACCCCTGTTAACGGACGTTTCGCCCCGCAGGGTACGGAAAAACGCGTTACCGTACCTGCGGCATAAAGAAGGTCTTAAGAAAACGAACAGGTGCGTACTAACCGATGCTTTTTCGGTTGTACTTTAGCGATTGGCTCGTACAATAGTCACCAATGTTTGGCGGGAACTGTTCTGTGAAGCGTTAAAAAGGAAAGTGAGGACGCCAGTGTTTCAGGTAGCCGATCTGCTCGCTATCGTTGCGGGCGCCATCGCGGGCGCAATCGCCTTTCTTCCCTTTGTTTTTACGCTCAAGCCGGTTCTTGACGATAAGCAGAATGCGGACATGCTCAAGGGCATGGTGAGTCTGGCGGTCTCGGCAATCGCCCTGCTCGTCTTTACCTTGGTTGTGTTTGCGTTGTTCGGAGAGGCATTTCGCATGTTCCTTCTGGGCGAGGCGATCGGCTTCGTGGCCTTTATGGCCGCCTGCACGGTTCGTGTCGCCAAGGCGCTGCGAGATCCTCATGAGGTCGAAAGGTAAGTCGTGGAAATTTTTGAAAAGCTGCCTGATGAGATTAATCATCTGGTCAGCGAGTTCAGCTCCACCCCCGTCGTGGGCGATCTAAGCTGCGGCATCACGCAGTACTCGTTTTGGCTGATCGTCTCCACGATCGTGCTCCTGATCGTCCTGGCCGTGTTCAAGAAGAAGCAGACCTTGGTTCCCAAGGGCTTCTTCGTCAACGGTTTCGAGTACATCATCGAGTACGTCGAGAACGATATCGGCAAGGGCGTCGTGGGTGAGAACTGGAAGAAGCACTTCCCGTTCCTGTGCTCGCTTTTCCTGTTCATCCTGATCAATAACATGATCGGCCTGATTCCGGGAATGAAGCCCGGCACCGGCGCAATCGGCTCCACCGCCGCGCTCGCCATCTTCGCCTTCGTGTACTTCATCTACTACGGATGCAAGGCTCACGGCGTGATCGGCTACATCAAGAGCCTCGCCCCGCAGGGCGTGAGCTTCCCGATGAACGTGCTTGTGTGGGTCGTCGAGCTTTTCTCGACCTTCCTGCGCCTCATCACGCTCGCCGTCCGTCTGTTCTGCAACATGTTCGCAGGACACGTGGTCATGGGCTCGTTCGCCATCATGGCGAGCATGTTCATGCAGCCGCTGCTTCAGCAGGTTTCCGCGGCCCACGCCGTCGGTGCCCTGCCTTCGCTGGCCTGGCTTGCCATCCTCATCCTGATCTATGCGATCGAGCTTGTGGTCGGCGCCATCCAGGCTTACGTCTTCACGGTCCTTACCGCCGTGTACGTCTCCGAGGCAGAGGAGGTCGCGGAGGAGGAGTAGTCTTCCGTTCGCGCCTTAAAGGTAAGGCAATTCGTTAAACCGCCGGTGCCCGTACCCATGGAGCCCGGCAGTTATAAATAAGGTTATCCTGCGTGAAATAAGACACGCACGACAAAGGAGGAATCGTGGGAGTTATCGGTTACGGTCTCGGTGTTATCGGCGCTGGTCTTGCTATCGGCCTGTCTGCTCTGGGTGCTACGGGTGCTATGGCCCGTCAGCCTGAGGTCCAGGGCCGCGTGTTCACCGTCTTCATCATGGGCTCCGCCTTCGGCGAGGCTCTGGCTCTGATCGGCTTCGTTGTCGCGCTGATCGTTAAATAGCACGGAGCGTCAAGTATGAATCTTTCATCCCAGAAGAGCGCGATCGCACTCTCCGCGTCCGCGGCCGCGCTGCTCATGCCGGTTTCCGCGTTCGCCGAGGACGGCGCTGCCGGTGCGGACATCCTCATCCCTAAGATGGCGGAGTTCATCCCGGCGCTTATCGCCTTCCTGATTATCTGGATCGTGCTGGCCAAGGTCGCCCTGCCGGGCATCATGAAAACCATGGAGGAGCGCGGCAAGAAGATCGAGGAGAGCCTCGACGAGGCCGAGAAGACCAAGCAGGAGGCTATCGCCAAGCGCGCTGAGTCCGACTCGATCGTCACCGACGCCCGTCGTCAGGCTGCCGACATCGTTCTCGAGGCCCGTAAGGACGCCGAGTCCGAGCGCGCCCGTATCATCGAGGCTGCTCACAAGGAGGCCGAGGAGATCATCGCCAAGGCCCATACGACCGTCGAGGACGAGCGCAAGTCCATCTACGCCGGTGCCGCGAGCTCCATCGCCGACCTGTCCGTTGCCGTCGCCACCAAGATCGTGGGCGAGGCACTCGAGGACGAGACCGAGCAGAAGAAGCTCATCGAGCGCTACATCCAGGAAGCAGGTAGCCTGAATGCCGACTAGCCGCTATCAGGACAAGGTGCTCGAGACTTACGCGCGCTCCCTTCTGGAAGCCGCTAAGGCCGAGAACCATGTGTTCGAGGACCTCGAGATGATCGAGCGCCTGGCTTCCGCCAGCCCCGAGATCATCGCCGTGCTCGACACCATGTCCAAGCGCGACCAGCTCGACCTTCTTCCCAAGGTGGCAGCTGCCTTTAAGTATGTTGCCGAGGAAGACGAGGATGTAGTGGGCGTGACCGTCACCACGGCGATCCCGCTCGACGACGAGCTGCGTCAAACCATCACTAAGAAATGCGAGCAGGACTTCGGTCGCAAGGTATTCCTTATCGAGCAGGTCGACCCGTCTATCGTGGGCGGCCTGGTGCTCGAGGCCCGCGGCGAGCGTCGTGACATTTCCGTCAAGACGCAGCTGCGCGTTGCGCAGGAGACCCTCGCAAACTCTGCTAATTCGTACGGAGGTGAAGCCTAATGTCCGAAACCCTCAATGCCCAGGATATCGCCAAGAAACTGCAGGAGCAGCTCACGAGCCTCTCCGCGACGGTCGATACGCATGAGGTTTCAACGGTCGACGAGGTAGGCGACGGCATCGCGCGCGTCACCGGCCTCAAGAGCGCCATGGCAGGCGAGCTTCTGGAGTTCAAGAGCTCCGATACCGGTGAGACCGTCTTCGGCCTTGCCCAGAACCTTGACCGTGACGAGGTCGGCGCCGTTCTGTTTGGTGCCGTCGACTCCATCAAGGAAGGCGACGAGTGCCGCACCACTGGCCGCATTATGGATATCCCCGTGAGCCGTGCCATGCTCGGCCGCGTCGTCAATCCGCTCGGCCAGCCTATCGACGGTTTGGGTGACATTGTCGCCACGCACCGTCGTCCTATCGAGTTTAAGGCCCCCGGCGTCATCGACCGTACCCCGGTGTGCGAGCCGGTTCAGACCGGTCTGTTGGCCATCGACTCCATGGTGCCTATCGGCCGTGGTCAGCGTGAGCTCATCATCGGCGACCGTAAGACCGGTAAGACCGCCATTGCCATCGACGCTATCCTCAATCAGCGCGGCAAGGGCATGGTCTGCATCTATGTCGCCATCGGCCAGAAGGCCTCCACGGTTGCCAACATCCGCGAGACCCTCGCTCAGCACGGTGCGCTCGAGTACACCATCATCGTTTCGGCAACCGCTGCCGATTCCGCCCCTATGCAGTACATCGCGCCTATGGCCGGTGCCGCTATCGGCGAGTTCTTCATGTACAACGGCGAGGACGGCAAGCCCGCCAGCGAGACCAACCCCGGCGGCCACGTGCTCGTCATCTACGACGACCTGTCCAAGCAGGCTGTGGCCTACCGTCAGATGTCGCTGACGCTGCATCGTCCGCCCGGACGCGAGGCCTATCCTGGCGACATCTTCTACCTGCACTCTCGTCTGCTCGAGCGTGCCGTCAAGATGTCCAAGAAGAACGGTTACGGCTCCATGACGGCTCTGCCGATCATCGAGACCCAGGACGGCGACGTCTCGGCCTACATTCCGACCAACGTCATTTCCATTACCGATGGTCAGATCTACCTGCAGTCCGAGCTCTTCTTCCAGGGCCAGCGCCCGGCAGTCGACGTGGGTATCTCCGTGTCCCGCGTCGGTGGCGACGCACAGACCAAGGCCATGAAGCAGGTTGCCGGCAATCTTCGTCTTGACCTCGCTTCGTACCAGGAGCTCGCCGGCTTTACGCAGTTCGGCTCCGACCTCGACGAGGCCACGCAAAAGCAGCTTACCCACGGCGCTCGCATGACTGAGCTCCTTAAGCAGCCGCGCTACAAGCCGTTTGAGGTTGGCGAGCAGATTGCAGTTCTGTTTGCAGGCAACGAGGGCTTCCTGGACGACCTGGAGATCGCCGACGTGCTGCCTTTCCGCGCTGAGCTTATCGAGTACCTGGACAACGGCTTTGGCTCGCTGCTCGATAAGGTTCGCGCCAAGAAGATCGACGATGACACCAAGGCTGAGCTTCTGCGCGTTATCGGTGACTTCAAGCAGCAGTTCATGGCCAAGCACCATGCCGATACGACTGGATCAGAGGAGAACTAAGCCCTATGGCCAACCTTCGCGACATTAAGAAGCGAATCTCCTCGGTTACCACGACCAAGCAGATCACGCGCACGATGGAGATGGTCTCTACGGCCAAGATCCGTCGTGCCCTCGATCGCTCCAAGCAGGCCGAGCCCTATAAGGAGGCGCTGACCGACGTCATGTTGACGGTCGCCGGCGACGCCTCCTGCTCGGGCACCGATCCCATGCTACAGAAGCATGAGAGCGTCAAGCATGGCCTGATTGTCGTTATTGCCTCGGACCGCGGCCTTGCCGGCGGTTTCAATACGACGGTGGAGCGCACGGCCGAAAAGCTCGCCGCTTCTTGGGCGAACGATGGCATCGAGTGCGAGATCATTGCGTGTGGACGTAAGCCGGCCACGTATTTCCGCGACCGCGCAAACGTCGTCATGCACTTTGAGGGCAATTCCTCCGAGCCCGATTTTAATCAGGCTCGCATGATTTCCTCTCATATCTGCGATGCGTATCGTGCCGGCGAGCTTGACCGCGTCGAGCTTGTCTACCACCACGCCAAGAACCGCGTGGATCAGGAGCTTCGCGTCGAGCACTTGCTGCCGCTCGATCCCGAGATGATCGCTATGGCCCACGGTCCGCGTAAGAACGAGACCGACGCCCCTAAGCGCATCTCGTCCACGTTCGAGTTCGTGCCCTCTCCCGAGCATGTTCTCGGCAAGCTTGTACCGTCGTATATCCTGACGGTCATCTACCAGGCCCTGATCGATTCGGCGGCTGCCGAGCAGGGTGCACGTCGCAAGGCCATGCACTCCGCGACGGAAAACGCCACCGCGATCATCTCGACCCTTACCCGCACGTATAGTCGCGTGCGCCAGGCTTCGATCACGACCGAGATTAACGAGATCGTCGGCGGAGCCTCAGCATTGGAGGAACAGTAATGGCTAATAACACCGTAAAGCTTGCGGTCGAGGAAGCCACCAAGAAGACGACTGCCGGTGATGGTCGCATCGTGCGTATCATCGGCCCTGTCGTCGACGTCAAGTTTGACGGTGCGGTGCCCCCGATCTACAACGCGCTCACGGTCGAGGCCGAGACCCCGATCGGTCACCTGAGCACGATCCTCGAGGTTGAGAGCCAGCTTCCGGGCGGCGTCGTCCGCACGGTCGCCATGTCCTCGACCGACGGTCTGCAGCGTGGTCTCATTGCCACCGATACCGGTGAGCCCATGAAGATGCCCGTTGGTCCCAAGACACTCGGCCGCATTTGGAACGTCATGGGCAAGCCCGTCGACGGCAAGCCTATGCCCGAGGTGGAGGAGTTCCATCCCATCCACCACGCAGCGCCCCGCTTCGACGAGCTCACCACCAAGACCGAGATCTTCGAAACCGGCATCAAGGCCGTTGACCTGCTCGAGCCCTACATCCGTGGCGGCAAGACGGGTCTGTTCGGCGGCGCCGGCGTCGGCAAGACCGTTCTGATTCAGGAACTCATTAACAACCTCGCCCAGGAGCATGGCGGCACCTCGGTGTTCACCGGTGTCGGCGAGCGTACCCGTGAGGGTACCGACCTTTATCTCGAGATGAGCGAGTCGGGCGTTATCGACAAGACCTGCTTGGTCTATGGTCAGATGAACGAGCCGCCCGGAGCGCGTCTGCGCATCGGTCTGGCCGGCCTTACCACCGCTGAGTACTTCCGCGATCGCGGCCAGGACGTTCTGCTGTTCATCGACAACATTTTCCGCTTCTCCCAGGCAGGTTCCGAGGTTTCCGCACTGCTGGGCCGTATGCCGTCCGCCGTCGGTTACCAGCCCACGCTGGCTACCGAGATGGGTGACCTCCAGGAGCGCATTACCTCGACCAAGACGGGCTCCATTACCTCCGTCCAGGCTGTCTATGTCCCTGCAGACGACCTGACCGACCCGGCACCTGCCACGACGTTTACGCACCTCGACGCCACCACGGTTCTTTCGCGTAGCATTTCGTCGCTCGGCCTGTTCCCGGCTATCGACCCGCTCGCGTCTTCTTCTGACGCTCTCGATCCCTCGATCGTCGGCGAGGAGCACTACCGTGTTGCCGTCAAGGTCCAGGAGCTCCTGCAGGAGTACTCCGACCTTCAGGACATCATCGCCATTCTGGGTATGGACGAGCTGTCCGAGGAGCAGCGCCTTACGGTCAACCGTGCTCGTAAGATCCAGCAGTTCCTCTCGCAGTCCTTCCACGTTGCCGAGAAGTTCACCGGCAACCCCGGCGTCTACGTCCGTGTCGAGGATACCGTCCGCTCCTTCGCCGAGATTGTCGACGGCAAGGCCGATGACCTGCCCGAGCAGGCATTCCGCTATGCCTCCACGATTGAGGACGTGCGCGAGCGCGCCCGCAAGATGGAGGAGAAGTAGGTTATGCGTATCCGCATCGTGTGCCCCGTGAGCCTCGCCTATGAGGGTGACGCTGCGTTTGTGTCGATTCCGTCTACGGATGGCGAGTTTGGCGTTTTACCTGCTCACTCCAGCGAAATCTGCACGATCGACCGCGGTTACGTTCGCGTTTCCGATAAGGCCATGGGCACTGTCGACCACACGTTTGCCGTGGCCGGCGGCTATGCCCAGGTTGCGGAAGATGTCGTGACCGTCCTCGCCGAGCGCGCTTGCGATTTGGCGACCGTCGACGCCGACAAGGTTAAAGCTGATATTCAAGGTTTTGAAGAGAAGCTGGGTAATTTGTCGGAGGATGATGCACGCCGCGCCTACCTCTATAATGAAATCGCATGGTGTAAGCTCAAGCTTGCCCAATAGTCAAACGTTTTAGCGTTCGACCATTTGCGAACACATCATGCCCGGGATGGCCCAGCCACCCCGGGCATGCTTTTTGAAAGGGTAGACCTTGGATATTATCCGCGTTGAGGGTGGCCACGCCATCGGAGGTTCCGTGCCTGTCTCGGGTGCTAAGAACTCCGCGCTCAAACTTATGGCGGCAACGCTTCTGGCGCCGGGCAAGACGACGCTGCGGAACGTGCCCGATATTTCCGATGTCCACGTGATGGGCAAGGTGCTCAAGGGCATGGGCGCTACGATCGATGTTCTCGACGAGCACACGCTCGAGATCGATACCTCCCAGGTCGATTCTTGGGAGGCGCCCTACGAGCTTGTCGCCAAGATGCGCGCCTCCACGGCTGTGATGGGTCCCCTGCTGGGTCGTTTCCATCGCGCCAAGATCGCCATGCCGGGCGGCTGCAACCTGGGTGCTCGCAAGATCGATATGCATATCTTGGGTCTCGAGGCTCTGGGCGTCGAGTTCGACACCGCCCACGGCTACATCAACGCCAGTGCTCCCCAGGGTCTGCACGGCACCACCGTCACGCTCGAATTCGCGAGCGTGGGCGCCACCGAGAACCTCATCATGGCTGCCGTGCGCGCACAGGGCACCACGGTTATCGACAACGCTGCCCGCGAGCCCGAGATCGTCGACCTTGCCAACATGCTCAACGAGATGGGTGCCAAGATCGTCGGCGCAGGCACGCCCGTCGTGACCATCGAGGGCGTGGAGGAGCTGCATCCCGTTACCCATTGCGTGGTGGGTGACCGCATCGAGGCCGGCACCTTTATCGTCGCCGGCGCCCTCATGGCCGATGAGCGCGGCGTCGATGTTACGGGCTTCTGCCCCATCCACCTGGGAATGGTGCTCAAAAAGATGGAACTTATGGGCATCGAGTGCGAGCGTATCGAGAACGGTGTCCACGTCAATCGCGCCGAGCGCATCAAGCCGGTCGATATCCAGACGCTTCCGTTCCCGGGTTTCCCGACCGACATGCAGGCGCAGATCATGGTGCTTTCGGCCCTTGCCGACGGAAGCTCCGTAATTACCGAGAACATCTTCGAGAACCGCTTCATGTTCGCCTCCGAGCTCGTGCGTATGGGTGCCGATATTCGTATCGAGAGCCATCACGCCATGATTCACGGCGTCAAGGGCTTCTCGGGCGCACAGGTCACCTCACCCGACCTGCGTGGCGGCGCGGCTCTTGTGGTTGCCGGTCTTATCGCCGATGGCGTTACCGAGGTCTCGGCCATCCATCACATCAAACGTGGCTACGAGCAGTTTGTCGAAAAGCTGCAGGCGCTTGGCGCGCATGTCGAACATGCCACCGTTCCCGATCCCGTCATCTACTAATGCAGGTTGCCTATGTTTAACAAGAAGCCCCTAGCGGATAACACCCGAAGACCCTCGACTGGTGCGCAGGCCAAGATCTACAGTCGCGACAATGTCGCACGCTATTCCGAGCGCGCCCGTCAGCGCCGTCGCGGCCGCACGGTTCGCCGTGTCGCGCTCATCGCCGTGCTCGGTGTGTTGCTGAGCGCCACGACCGCTGCAGGTCTGTGGTTTGCCACTATCATGGGCAAGCTTGGCGACTCCAATGTCATTACCAACAACCTGCGCCAGATTCTGGTCGATACCGATGAGGCAAAAGATCCGTTCTACGTGTTGCTTCTTGGTACCGACGGTCGTCCGGGCGAAGATACGTATCGTGCCGACTCGATTATCCTGGCACGCATCGACCCCACGCAAAAGCAGGCGACGCTCATTTCCGTTCCGCGCGACACCAAGGTCGTGTACAAGGGCGAGACCATGAAGATCAACGCCTGCCACACCGTTGGCGGCGCCGAGGCCATGGTCCAGGCGGTCAACGAGCTGTGCGGCGTGCAGATTTCTCACTATGCCGAGGTCAGCTTTGACGGCATGCAGTCGCTTATTGATTCGGTTGGCGGTATCGACATCAACGCGACCGACGACGTCGACGATCCCGAGCACCTGGATATTAAGATTACCGCTGGTCAGCAGCATATGGACGGCGCTACTGCCCTTACCTATGCCCGCTGCCGCTACACCTATGCCGACGGCGATTACACGCGCATGCGCCATCAGCGTCAGGTGCTTGGCGCCCTTGCCAACCAGATTCTCAATAACTTCGATGCCACGAAGATCTTTGGCCTGGTTAATTCGCTGTCCGATATGCTCGTAACCGATATGAGCGTTCAGGATATCGTGTCCACGGTCAACGCCATGCGCGGCATGGATGTCGAGGGCATCTACTCGGCCAACCTGCCCTCGTACGCCGACGACAGCACTATGATCGACGGCGTGAGCTATGTCTTTGTTTACGAAGACGAGCTTAAGGAAATGATGGCCCGCGTCGACGCCGGTGAGGATCCCAAGGGCCCCAACACCATGGGCCTTTCAGACGGCTCCAGCTCCACGATCGGTGACCTCAACAACAATACGTCCGAGGACTACGCATATGGCACCGCGACCTCGTCGGGTGGCTCGGACGATTCCGACGATTCGAGCGACGGCTCCGATTACTACGAAGAGCCCACCGGTGACGGCAACGGCTACGAAGCCAACTACTAGGGTTACGCGGGCTTACCAGCCCGCGTAGCGGCTCGACGCTGCGCGACGCCCAGAGCTACAATTTGTCATTCAAAAGGCAGGGCATGACCAGAAGGTCAATGCCCTGCCTTTTTCATGCCAACTTGTTCGCTCTGGACGTCGCTCGCTGACGTTGGCTCAACCTGCGATGCCGACTACTTTTCTTGCACCAAAAAACGCCCCGTTCTCGGTTGAGGACGGGGCGATTCGTCTTTTGGCCTCATGCAGCCAGTCTTATGCGAAACGGGCGACGAGCTCCTGCAGGACGTCGGTCATCTTGACGAGCGAGCTGACCGGGACAAACTCGTTGACGCCGTGGTAACAGTAGCCGCCTGTCGAGAGGTTGGGGCAGGGCAGGCCGCGGAACGACAGCTGTGCGCCGTCGGTGCCGCCGCGAATCGGCAGTACTTGGGGCTCAACGCCGCAGGCAAGGTAGGCTTCCTTGGCAACATCAATAAGCTCGGGATAGTCACGAACGATCTCGGCCATATTTCGATACTGCTGCTTAATCTCGACCGTTACGCGCTCCTCGCCCAGTCGCTGGTTGAGCAGTGCGGCGGCGGCATTCATCAGCTCGAGTTTCTGCTGGAACTTGGCGGCATCGTGATCACGGACGATATAGCGCGCCGTGGCATGGTCGACCGTTGCCGAGACGCCCTCAAGGTGATAGAAGCCCTCGTAGCCCTCGGTGTATTCCGGGCGCTGCTCGTAGGGGAGCAGGGCGTTGAAGTCGCAGAACAGGTTGCCCGCGTTGACCATGCGCCCCTTGGCGTCGCCGGGGTGAATGGACTGGCCCTCAAAGCGAACGGTTGCCTCGGCGGCGTTGAAGCACTCCCACTCAAGCTCGCCAACCGGACCGCCGTCGACCGTGTAAGCGTACTTGCAGCCGAAGGCCTCGATATCCAACAGCTCGGCACCGTGACCGATTTCCTCGTCCGGGCAGAAGCAAATGCCGAGCGCGGGATGGGGCAGGGAGGGATCCTGCGCGATGCGTGCGACAAGCGCCATGATTTCGGCGACACCCGCCTTGTCATCGGCGCCCAGCAGCGTAGTTCCGTCGGTACAGACAAGGTCCTCACCCACCAGGTTGTTGAGGGCAGGAAGTTTGGCGGTGCTCATGGACACGGGCTTGCCGTCGACGATGCCGCAAACCAGATCGCCGCCCTCGTAGTGCACGATGTGCGGCGCTACGCCGGCGCCCGGCGCGACCTCGGTGGTATCGAGGTGCGCGATCAGGCCCAGGGCGGGCTTATTCTCGGAACCGGCGCTAGCGGGAATGTGCGCGCAGACATAGGCGTTTTCGCTTACATGGGCATCGGTTGCACCCAGCTCGCGCAGTTCTTCGGCAAGCACGTTGGCAAGGTCGAACTGTACGGTGCTCGACGGCACCTGGTCGCAGTTGGCATCCTCGGACTGCGTGTTGATCTGGACATAGCGCAAAAAACGCTCGAGGACGTCGGGGTCCGTGGTGGTGTTTTCCATAAAGATCGCTCCAATCTTGGTCGTCGTGTGCAACAAGAACTCTAGCACGGTATGCCGCGGCATACCGCGACGCTTGGATGGGGTAGAATCAGCCATTGAGTGCAGAAGGGACGGATGTTCATGGATACGACAAATAGCTCGCGCGAGCTACACCTAACGGTGGCGAACGAAGACTACTTGGAGTGCATGGTTCGCATCGAAAGCGAAGATGGGGAGACCGGCGGCGTGCGGTCGGTCGATATCGCACAGCGCCTTGGCGTCTCGAAGGCATCGGTCAACAAGGCGGTTTCGGCTCTCAAGGCATCTGAACTTGTCGAACAGTCTCACTACGGCAAAGTTATCCTGACTGACCGTGGGCGCGAGGTCGGCTCGGCTATCTGGTATCGCCATCGTCTGGTCCGCACGTTTTTGGTTCAGGAGCTCGGTGTCGAATTTGAGCGAGCCGATTCCGAGGCCTGCATGATGGAGCATGCTCTATCCGAGGACACGATGAACCGCTGGCTCGCCTATCTCGAAAAGCAGGGAATCAGCGTCGAGGAATAGCGGGATATATATGGATACGAGTTATTACAACCGCTTTGGTGCCGAGGAACTTACGCGCCGCTTGTCGAGCGAGACCTTGTTGGCGCAGGGCCCCATGGGCAGTGTTCTGTTGAGTGAGTACGATGCCGCCGACATTCCACCGGCGTTTTGGAATCTGGCAGAGCCGCAGACCGTTTCTCGTATCCATCGCTTGTATGTCGCCGCCGGCGCGCAGGTGCTCATTACCAACACCTTTCAGGCATCAAGCTATGCCCTCAAGCACGACCAGATTGCGCCGTCCGTGGCGGAGGTCAATCGCGGGGCCGTCGACGATGCTCGCCAGGCGCACCCACAGCTGCTGCTGGGCTCGATGGGCCCGATTTGTATTGAGTGGTTTGCCGAGGACTCTGCCGAGTATCGTGAAATCCGAGGCATTGCGCGCGAACAAGCGCACGCCTTGCTCAATGCTGGTGTTGACGGTCTGCTGATCGAGACGGTGACGTCTATCCGTAATTTGCAGCCCATGCTTGCCGGCGCCCGAGATGCCGCCGACGGTATGCCTGTCCTGGTGAGTTTTGTCGTTGACGATAAAGGCGACCTGTTGGGCGATGGCCTCAACATCGAGGCAGCCGTTTTGTACGCCGAAAAACACGGCGCAAACTCGGTTGGTGTTAATTGCTGTTCGCTTGCGGCCGCGAACGCGGCGGTGCCCAGGATGGTTGCATCGGCGACTACTCCCGTCACGGTGCGTCCCAATGCGGGAAATCCGGTTCAGACACAGGATGGTCCCGTGTGGCATGAGGACCCCGAAGCCTTCGCTCGCGCATGCGTCGAGTGGAAGCGGGCGGGCGCCGCAATGGTAGGCAGCTGCTGCGGAACCACGGCGGTTACGACAGCCGCTATGGCAGATGCGCTCAATATATAGAACCCGAAAATGGGAGTATCGAATCACCGCCCCCGCTGGGGCGGTTTTTTTGTTGGCGGTGCGCACCTCGACGCTTTTGCCTAAACGGTGAACGAGCGTGCCGGCGGCTTGCCGGATGCCCGTTGCGGGTATACCTCATGCGTACCATGATCCAAACACTGCGAGGTGTCTGCGCGTGTGCGCGATAATTCACTTTGGAACTGACGGTTGGCGAGCTCGCGTCGACGGAGACTTTACTATCAACAACGTCGCTCGTGTCACTGATGCTATCGGCAGGCTATGGCAAAAGACGAATCCCGGTAAAACGGTATATGTAGGATTTGATACTCGGCCGCAAGCGCGCGAGTTCGCCGAGCTCGCGGCGGGTGTGATTGCCGCCCACGGGCTCGATGCCGTGCTCGTGTCTCGACCGGTGCCGACTCCCGCTCTTACGTGGGCGGCTGCGTATGACGGCGAGGCATGCGGCGCGCTTATGGTGACGGGCTCACATCATCCGCAGGGCTATCTATGCCTCAAGCTGCGGATGGGTGATGGCTCGACGGCCAACCAGGATGTCATCGAAGAGCTCGAGGAGACGATGGCCGCCGAGCCGCTGGGGCTTGAGGGGCAATACCGCACGGCAGATATCATTCCCGACTATATGCGAGCGGTGGCATCGTTTGTCGACGCGGATGCCATTCGCGCCGCGCATATGCGTGTGGTGGTTGACCCCATGGGCGGAGCTGCGCAGGGATATCTTGCCGACTTGCTTCGAGAGCTTGGCGTCGAAGTCCATGAGATTCACGCCGACGAGACGACCGATAGGGGAGATATCTGCCCCGACCCGGTCGAGCCGTGGGTGGATGCTTGTGAGCGCGCAGTTGTCGAAGACGGGGCGTGCGCCGGTCTGGTGACTGATGGCGACGCCGATCGTATCGGCGCGGTTGATGAGCGCGGCAGATATATACATCCACATCAGATTATGGCGCTCGTTTTGGGCGATTTGGTCCAGTATCGCAATCTAAAGGGACGCGTCGTCGTCAACCTTTCATGCTCCACGCTTGTGCGTCGCATTGCCGAGGCGCTCGGTTGCCGCGTGGTCATCAAGCCCGTCGGTTTTAAATATATAGCCGCCGAGATGAAGAAGGGCGGCGTTCTCGTGGGCGGTGAAGAGGCCGGTGGTATCGGTATCGCCGCGCACATGCCCGAGCGCGACGGCATCCTTGCCTGCCTGATTTTGTGCGAGCTCATGGCCAAGACCGGCGCGCCCTTGGGCGTGCTTATCGATCAGCTCGAGGCGAGCTTTGGCAAGACGAGTTACGGACGTCGAGATTTGCGCCTTGAGGCCGAGGATGCCGAGACGTTGCGCACGCTGCTTCCCGGCGTGAATCCCAAGTCGATATGCGGCAAGGCGCCGCAGAGCGTAAGCCATATGGACGGCTTACGTCTGGCATTTGAGGATGACACCTGGCTGCTGATCCGTCCCAGCGGGACCGAACCGGTGGTGCGCGTGTACGCCGAGGGCTTTTCGGTGGAGGAGCGCGATGAACTGCTAGATGCCGGCTGCGCTTTGGCCAGGGGCGCATATCGGCTCTAGCCAAGGGGCCTCTCTATATAAAGATGTGCTCGGCGAGCGGTAGCAAACGACTGGCAAACGTCAGTCAGAGGCATAGTTGTGTAGGAAATGTGTGCGCTCAGATTCCCGCCCCCGGGGCCCCTCCGGTCTGGCAATATATCTCCTTGCCGCGCGGCCCGGTGGGACCGGATCAGCCGCGGGGCGTGCACCTTGAGAACCGGATACTGCGAGGATGGACACATTCAGTGTCGCATCCGGGCAGACATCGAACCATTTGAAATGGTCTAACTTGGATTTGTTTTTCGCAAGGCCGCCGAGAGGCGGCCCCGAGAAATTCCTTTTCCTATACTAAAACCATATGAATCGAACGGAACCGATCAGCGATGAACTGAGAGGACCGGACGGGCTCGAAGCCCATTTACTTTGGACGGAGAGTTCGATCCTGGCTCAGGATGAACGCTGGCGGCGCGCCTAACACATGCAAGTCGAACGGCACCTGCCTTCGGGCAGAAGCGAGTGGCGAACGGCTGAGTAACACGTGGAGAACCTGCCCCCTCCCCCGGGATAGCCGCCCGAAAGGACGGGTAATACCGGATACCCCGGGGTGCCGCATGGCACCCCGGCTAAAGCCCCGACGGGAGGGGATGGCTCCGCGGCCCATCAGGTAGACGGCGGGGTGACGGCCCACCGTGCCGACAACGGGTAGCCGGGTTGAGAGACCGACCGGCCAGATTGGGACTGAGACACGGCCCAGACTCCTACGGGAGGCAGCAGTGGGGAATCTTGCGCAATGGGGGGAACCCTGACGCAGCGACGCCGCGTGCGGGACGGAGGCCTTCGGGTCGTAAACCGCTTTCAGCAGGGAAGAGTCAAGACTGTACCTGCAGAAGAAGCCCCGGCTAACTACGTGCCAGCAGCCGCGGTAATACGTAGGGGGCGAGCGTTATCCGGATTCATTGGGCGTAAAGCGCGCGTAGGCGGCCCGGCAGGCCGGGGGTCGAAGCGGGGGGCTCAACCCCCCGAAGCCCCCGGAACCTCCGCGGCTTGGGTCCGGTAGGGGAGGGTGGAACACCCGGTGTAGCGGTGGAATGCGCAGATATCGGGTGGAACACCGGTGGCGAAGGCGGCCCTCTGGGCCGAGACCGACGCTGAGGCGCGAAAGCTGGGGGAGCGAACAGGATTAGATACCCTGGTAGTCCCAGCCGTAAACGATGGACGCTAGGTGTGGGGGGACGATCCCCCCCGTGCCGCAGCCAACGCATTAAGCGTCCCGCCTGGGGAGTACGGCCGCAAGGCTAAAACTCAAAGGAATTGACGGGGGCCCGCACAAGCAGCGGAGCATGTGGCTTAATTCGAAGCAACGCGAAGAACCTTACCAGGGCTTGACATATGGGTGAAGCGGGGGAGACCCCGTGGCCGAGAGGAGCCCATACAGGTGGTGCATGGCTGTCGTCAGCTCGTGTCGTGAGATGTTGGGTTAAGTCCCGCAACGAGCGCAACCCCCGCCGCGTGTTGCCATCGGGTGATGCCGGGAACCCACGCGGGACCGCCGCCGTCAAGGCGGAGGAGGGCGGGGACGACGTCAAGTCATCATGCCCCTTATGCCCTGGGCTGCACACGTGCTACAATGGCCGGTACAGAGGGATGCCACCCCGCGAGGGGGAGCGGATCCCGGAAAGCCGGCCCCAGTTCGGATTGGGGGCTGCAACCCGCCCCCATGAAGTCGGAGTTGCTAGTAATCGCGGATCAGCATGCCGCGGTGAATGCGTTCCCGGGCCTTGTACACACCGCCCGTCACACCACCCGAGTCGTCTGCACCCGAAGTCGCCGGCCCAACCGAGAGGGGGGAGGCGCCGAAGGTGTGGAGGGTGAGGGGGGTGAAGTCGTAACAAGGTAGCCGTACCGGAAGGTGCGGCTGGATCACCTCCTTTCTAGGGAGATAAATCTTCTAGAGAGATCAACTTAACTCGAATAGAGGGCAGGAGCCCGTCCGGCAGATGTCTTCCCGGGGAAGTCCCCGCAGCACCCGGTCCCCGGGGTCGCACCCGCGTACCTTGAGAGCCGCATAGCGATAGGAGAGAGATGGAAGAGATTCATCTTCCAGACTCGATTCTTTTCTGCGATTTAAACAGAGAATGATAGCAATCATTCATCCGATCCAAACAAGAAGAATTCACTTATATATGAGTGAGGAGCATCTGATCGCGAGCACAGTACATACACTGTGCCGCGGTATGAGATACCCGAATTGCGACATACGAGCGCTATTCATGATATCGATTAATTAATTTTAGCGACACGTGGATATCCCGCGGGCCCGATGCGGTCCCGCAAGATACCACGGGCGCACGGCGGATGCCTTGGCACAGGGAGCCGATGAAGGACGCGGCAAGCTGCGATAATCCCCGGCGAGGAGCACACATCCTTCGACCCGGGGGTCTCCGAATGGGCGAACCCATGCACAGCAGTGTGCATATCCCCGGCCTGAACACATAGGGCCGGGGAGGACAACCCGGGGAACTGAAACATCTAAGTACCCGGAGGAGAGGAAATCAATCTCGAGACTCCCCGAGTAGCGGCGAGCGAAAGGGGACCGATGGCCAAACCGTCGAGCGGGCATACCCGGCAGGGGTTCCGCCGACGGGGTTGCAGGGCCGCGCATCCGGGGGCTGCCGCCCCCGGGCGCAGGTCCGGCTGGGGAGCGGAACGGCATGGGAGGGCCGGCCGCAGCGGGTGACAGCCCCGTACGCGAACCCAGACCGGACGGCGCGACGCGGTCCCTGAGTAGGGCCGGGCACGTGAAACCCGGTCCGAACCTGGGTGGACCACCATCCAAGCCTGAGTACTACCCTGTGACCGATAGCGCACCAGTACCGTGAGGGAAAGGTGAAAAGCACCCCGGGAGGGGAGTGAAACAGTACCTGAAACCGTGCGCCCACGAGCAGTCGGAGCACCCTTTTAGGGTGTGACGGCGTGCCTTTTGTAGAATGAGCCAGCGAGTCGCTGGCGCGGGGCGAGGTTAACCGAAAGGGAGCCGGAGCGAAAGCGAGCCTTAACAGGGCGACTTGAGTCCCGCGCCGCGGACGCGAAGCCGGGTGAGCTATCCGTGGGCAGGCTGAAGCGGGGGTAAGACCCCGTGGAGGGCCGAACGCACGTCGGTTGAAAACGGCGGCGATGACCTGCGGATAGGGGTGAAAGGCCAATCAAACCCGGAGATATCTCGTTCTCCCCGAAATAGCTTTAGGGCTAGCGTCGCGCGTTCACCGCCGGAGGTAGAGCACCGGATGGACGAGGGGGCTTCGCCGCCTACCGAATCCAACCGAACTCCGAATGCCGGCGGCCCAGAGCGCGGCAGTCAGAGCATGTGGGCTAAGCTGTGTGCTCGAGAGGGAAACAGCCCGGACCGCCCGCTAAGGTCCCCAAGTTCCAGCCGAGTGGCAAAGGATGTGCGTCCGCCCAGACAACCAGGATGTTGGCTTAGAAGCAGCCATGCATTCAAAGAGTGCGTAACAGCTCACTGGTCGAGTGGACATGCGCCGACAATACACGGGGCTAAGCTGGACACCGAAGCGGCGGGATTTTATTCATTAGAATCGGTAGGGGAGCTTCCCATGGGCGGAGAAGCCGTCAGGGCGACCGACGGTGGAGCGCATGGGAGTGAGAATGCTGGCATGAGTAGCGAGAGACGAGAGAGTAACTCGTCCGCCGTGAACCCGAGGTTTCCTGGGCAAGGCTAATCCTCCCAGGGTCAGTCGGGGGCTAAGGCGAGGCCGGGAGGCGTAGCCGACGCGCAGCAGGCAGACATTCCTGCACCGCGCACGCGGCGCTACGACCGACGGGGCGACGGATGGGGGTGGCTCGGCGGGGTTCTGGACGTCCCCGTGATGGAGCGCGGCCCGCGGACCAGGGAAATCCGGTCCGCAGAAGGGCGAGGCTCCGGACGAAGCGACTGAGCGAAGCGAGTGAGCCCGAGGTCCCTAGAAAAACCCCTAGGCAGGCGCGTGCGCGCCCGTACCGCAAACCGACACAGGTGGGTGGGTAGAACATACCGAGGCGATCGGGTCAACCATGGTCAAGGAACTCGGCACAATGGCCCCGTAACTTCGGGAGAAGGGGTGCCCGCGCGTACGTGAACCGGCTTGCCCGGGGAGCGGAGGCGGGCCGCAGTGGAGAGGCCCAAGCGACTGTTTACCAAAAACACAGGACTCTGCAGAAGCCGCAAGGCGACGTATAGGGTCTGACGCCTGCCCGGTGCCGGAAGGTCACGCGGAGGGGTTAGCCGTTAAGGCGAGGCCCCGAAGCCAAGCCCCGGTAAACGGCGGCCGTAACTATAACGGTCCTAAGGTAGCGAAATTCCTTGTCGGGTAAGTTCCGACCTGCACGAAAGGCGCAACGACTTGGGCGCTGTCTCGACCATGGACCCGGTGAAATTGCACTGGTCGTGAAGATGCGACTTACCCGCGGAAGGACGGAAAGACCCCGTGAACCTTCACTGCAGCTTGGCATTGGCCGCTGGTCCCGCGTGTAGAGGATAGGCAGGAGGCATCGATCCGGAGGCGCCAGCCCCCGGGGAGCCGCCCTTGGAATACTGCCCTCGCGCGACCGGCGTCCTAACCCGAGGCCGTCAACCGGCTCGGGGACCGTGCCAGGCGGGCAGTTTGACTGGGGCGGTCGCCTCCTAAAGGGTAACGGAGGCGCGCGAAGGTCCGCTCGGGACGGTCGGCAACCGTCCTTTTGAATGCAAGAGTACAAGCGGGCTTGACTGCGAGGCCCACAAGCCGAGCAGGTGCGAAAGCAGGCTCTAGTGATCCGGCGGCCCCGAGTGGGTGGGCCGTCGCTCAACGGATAAAAGGTACTCCGGGGATAACAGGCTGATCTTGCCCAAGAGTCCACATCGACGGCAAGGTTTGGCACCTCGATGTCGGCTCATCGCATCCTGGGGCTGGAGCAGGTCCCAAGGGTACGGCTGTTCGCCGTTTAAAGCGGTACGCGAGCTGGGTTCAGAACGTCGTGAGACAGTTCGGTCCCTATCCTCCGTGGGCGCAGGAGAATCGATGGAGGCTGCCCCCAGTACGAGAGGACCGGGGTGGACGCACCTCCGGTGAACCGGTTGTCGACCAACGGCACGGCCGGGTAGCCGCGTGCGGCGCGGATAACCGCTGAAGGCATCTAAGCGGGAAGCCGTTCCAGGGATTAGTTCTCCTTCCGGTAAGGGCCCAGGTAGACTACCTGGTCGATAGACGGCAGGTGCAAGGACGGCGACGTCCTCAGCCGAGCCGCACTAATCGCCCGAGCTCTTCCGGAACCGCACCTCGCGGCCCGCGGGACAAGCGCTCATGCGCGGTCCGGGCACGAGGATGCCCCCGAGTCACTCCCCCCTATACGCCATGCGGCCCCCAGGGCACGTGAGTGGACACCGGACACCGTAACGGTGGGCGCCGCCCACCGGTCAGCGGCCAGAGCATGGGGGGCACGCCCGGTCCCGTTCCGAACCCGGAAGCTAAGCCCCATCGCGCCGAGAGTACTGCGGGGTCAGCCCGTGGGAGGCCAGGGCGCCGCTGACCGGTGGACGGCACCGAGCCGCCATTGGGAATGTAGAAGGGGGAGGCCTCGCGGCCTCCCCCTTTTTGCGTTTATAGGCAACATTCCTTTTGCAATTAAATCAATTTAATCATCCACCGCTGAATATAGACGTTCACCGTTCTTTTGTCGGTTCTCTGTTCTCAATGGACTAATATTTGCTTTAGCGCACTGCTGCGCTTGTCCTGTTTTACACGGGTCGTTTTATTGATTGTGACGGAAGGACTCACATGGCAGATGTTCATGAGCTGCTTGATACTTGGATTGCCAATGTCAAGGACGAGGAGCTCCTCGCTGAGCTTAACACGATGAAGGAGCAGGGTGATGAGGACGCCATCACCGACGCTTTCTTCCAGGATCTCGCCTTCGGTACTGCTGGCCTTCGCGGCACTATCGGTGCGGGCACTAACCGTATGAATATCTATACGGTCGGTCGTGCGACCCAGGGATTCGCTGACTACCTCAATGCGACCTTCGAGCATCCGACGGTCGCCATCGCTCGCGATAGCCGCAATAAAGGTGAGCTGTTCGTTAAGACGACGGCTGCCATTCTTGCAGCAAACGGCGTGACTGCTCTCGTGTATCCTAAGATTTCTCCCGTGCCGACGCTTTCCTGGGCCGTCCGCGACCTTAAGTGCTCCGGTGGTATTTGCATGACCGCTAGCCATAATCCGGCGCCTTATAACGGCTATAAGGCCTATGGCCCCGACGGCTGCCAGATCACCAGTGAGGCCGCCGATGCAATTTCTAAGGCTATCGCCGAGACCGATGCGTTTACCGGCGTGAAGTCTATGGACTTTGATGAGGCTGTTGAGCAGGGCCTGGTCAAGTGGATTGACGACTCCTGTCTCGAGCGTTATTACGAGGCCGTCCTTGCTCGCGGCGTGACGAACCTTTCTGCCGAGGAAATTGCCGGCGCTCCGCTTAAGCTTGTCTACACGCCGCTCAACGGTACGGGCCTTATCCCCGTTACTACGGTTCTTGAGCGCGCTGGCATCACCGATGTCACGGTTGTTCCCGAGCAGAAGGAGCCTAACGGCGATTTCCCGACCTGCCCGTATCCTAACCCCGAGATCCGTCAGGCTATGCAGAAGGGCATCGATCTCTGCGAGCAGGTTCACCCCGATCTGCTGCTTGCGACCGATCCCGACGCCGACCGTGTTGGCGTTGCTGTCAAGAATGGTGATGACTACCTGCTGTTGACCGGTAACGAGATGGGCGTCCTGCTGCTCGACTATATTTGCAAGACCCGTGCCGCTCGCGGCGAGGATCTCACAAAGAAAGTCGCGGTCACTACCATTGTTTCTTCCGCCATGGTCGATGCTCTGGCCGAGGAGTATGGCTTTGAGCTCCGTCGCTGCCTGACGGGCTTCAAGTACATCGGTGACATCATTACCTCGCTTTCCGATGCTGGTGAAGTCGATCGCTTTATCTTCGGTTTCGAGGAGAGCTACGGCTATCTGGCCGGTGATCACGTACGCGACAAGGACGCGGTGAGCACTTCGCTGCTGATTTGCCAGATGGCTCAGTATTACAAGCTGCAGGGTAAGAACCTCGCCGACGCGATGCACGAGCTTTACGAGAAGTATGGCTACTATCACAACAAGACGATTTCGCTGAGCTATCCGGGTGCTGAGGGTGCTGCAAAGATGGCGGGCATCATGGCCGGTCTGCGCGAGAATCCGCCTGCGGAGCTCGCAGGGTCCAAGATCGAGGCTGTTGTGGACTACAACACCTGCTTGAACGGCCTGCCCAAGGCAAACGTCATCGAGTTCGATCTCGAGGGCGGCAACAAGGGCATTGTCCGTCCGTCTGGTACCGAGCCTAAGATCAAGCTGTACATCTTCGCTAAGGGCGCGGATGCAGCTGAGGCGGATGCGGCGCTTGATTCCATCGAGGAATCTGGTCGCAAGCTGTTGGCCTAAGGGTTTGAAATCCTATTTCCATAGATAGGCGGAGGAGGGGATCTCGGATACGAGGTCCCCTCCTTTTTGGATTTAAAGGCGGATGATTCTTGGTTGTGTAGGAAATGTGTGCGCTCAGATTCCCGCCCCCGGGGCCCCTCCGGTCTGGCAATATATCTCCTTGCCGCGCGGCCCGGTCGAACCGGATGTACCGCGCAGGCGTGCACCTTGAGAACCGGATACTGCGAGGATGGACACCTACGGGTGTCGCATCCGGGCAGACATCGAACCATTTGAAATGGTCTAACTTGGATTTGTTTTTCGCAAGGCCGCCGAGAGGCGGCCCCGAGAAATTCCTTTTCCTATACTAAAACCATATGAATCGAACGGAACCGATCAGCGATGAACTGAGAGGACCGGACGGGCTCGAAGCCCATTTACTTTGGACGGAGAGTTCGATCCTGGCTCAGGATGAACGCTGGCGGCGCGCCTAACACATGCAAGTCGAACGGCACCTGCCTTCGGGCAGAAGCGAGTGGCGAACGGCTGAGTAACACGTGGAGAACCTGCCCCCTCCCCCGGGATAGCCGCCCGAAAGGACGGGTAATACCGGATACCCCGGGGTGCCGCATGGCACCCCGGCTAAAGCCCCGACGGGAGGGGATGGCTCCGCGGCCCATCAGGTAGACGGCGGGGTGACGGCCCACCGTGCCGACAACGGGTAGCCGGGTTGAGAGACCGACCGGCCAGATTGGGACTGAGACACGGCCCAGACTCCTACGGGAGGCAGCAGTGGGGAATCTTGCGCAATGGGGGGAACCCTGACGCAGCGACGCCGCGTGCGGGACGGAGGCCTTCGGGTCGTAAACCGCTTTCAGCAGGGAAGAGTCAAGACTGTACCTGCAGAAGAAGCCCCGGCTAACTACGTGCCAGCAGCCGCGGTAATACGTAGGGGGCGAGCGTTATCCGGATTCATTGGGCGTAAAGCGCGCGTAGGCGGCCCGGCAGGCCGGGGGTCGAAGCGGGGGGCTCAACCCCCCGAAGCCCCCGGAACCTCCGCGGCTTGGGTCCGGTAGGGGAGGGTGGAACACCCGGTGTAGCGGTGGAATGCGCAGATATCGGGTGGAACACCGGTGGCGAAGGCGGCCCTCTGGGCCGAGACCGACGCTGAGGCGCGAAAGCTGGGGGAGCGAACAGGATTAGATACCCTGGTAGTCCCAGCCGTAAACGATGGACGCTAGGTGTGGGGGGACGATCCCCCCCGTGCCGCAGCCAACGCATTAAGCGTCCCGCCTGGGGAGTACGGCCGCAAGGCTAAAACTCAAAGGAATTGACGGGGGCCCGCACAAGCAGCGGAGCATGTGGCTTAATTCGAAGCAACGCGAAGAACCTTACCAGGGCTTGACATATGGGTGAAGCGGGGGAGACCCCGTGGCCGAGAGGAGCCCATACAGGTGGTGCATGGCTGTCGTCAGCTCGTGTCGTGAGATGTTGGGTTAAGTCCCGCAACGAGCGCAACCCCCGCCGCGTGTTGCCATCGGGTGATGCCGGGAACCCACGCGGGACCGCCGCCGTCAAGGCGGAGGAGGGCGGGGACGACGTCAAGTCATCATGCCCCTTATGCCCTGGGCTGCACACGTGCTACAATGGCCGGTACAGAGGGATGCCACCCCGCGAGGGGGAGCGGATCCCGGAAAGCCGGCCCCAGTTCGGATTGGGGGCTGCAACCCGCCCCCATGAAGTCGGAGTTGCTAGTAATCGCGGATCAGCATGCCGCGGTGAATGCGTTCCCGGGCCTTGTACACACCGCCCGTCACACCACCCGAGTCGTCTGCACCCGAAGTCGCCGGCCCAACCGAGAGGGGGGAGGCGCCGAAGGTGTGGAGGGTGAGGGGGGTGAAGTCGTAACAAGGTAGCCGTACCGGAAGGTGCGGCTGGATCACCTCCTTTCTAGGGAGATAAATCTTCTAGAGAGATCAACTTAACTCGAATAGAGGGCAGGAGCCCGTCCGGCAGATGTCTTCCCGGGGAAGTCCCCGCAGCACCCGGTCCCCGGGGTCGCACCCGCGTACCTTGAGAGCCGCATAGCGATAGGAGAGAGATGGAAGAGATTCATCTTCCAGACTCGATTCTTTTCTGCGATTTAAACAGAGAATGATAGCAATCATTCATCCGATCCAAACAAGAAGAATTCACTTATATATGAGTGAGGAGCATCTGATCGCGAGCACAGTACATACACTGTGCCGCGGTATGAGATACCCGAATTGCGACATACGAGCGCTATTCATGATATCGATTAATTAATTTTAGCGACACGTGGATATCCCGCGGGCCCGATGCGGTCCCGCAAGATACCACGGGCGCACGGCGGATGCCTTGGCACAGGGAGCCGATGAAGGACGCGGCAAGCTGCGATAATCCCCGGCGAGGAGCACACATCCTTCGACCCGGGGGTCTCCGAATGGGCGAACCCATGCACAGCAGTGTGCATATCCCCGGCCTGAACACATAGGGCCGGGGAGGACAACCCGGGGAACTGAAACATCTAAGTACCCGGAGGAGAGGAAATCAATCTCGAGACTCCCCGAGTAGCGGCGAGCGAAAGGGGACCGATGGCCAAACCGTCGAGCGGGCATACCCGGCAGGGGTTCCGCCGACGGGGTTGCAGGGCCGCGCATCCGGGGGCTGCCGCCCCCGGGCGCAGGTCCGGCTGGGGAGCGGAACGGCATGGGAGGGCCGGCCGCAGCGGGTGACAGCCCCGTACGCGAACCCAGACCGGACGGCGCGACGCGGTCCCTGAGTAGGGCCGGGCACGTGAAACCCGGTCCGAACCTGGGTGGACCACCATCCAAGCCTGAGTACTACCCTGTGACCGATAGCGCACCAGTACCGTGAGGGAAAGGTGAAAAGCACCCCGGGAGGGGAGTGAAACAGTACCTGAAACCGTGCGCCCACGAGCAGTCGGAGCACCCTTTTAGGGTGTGACGGCGTGCCTTTTGTAGAATGAGCCAGCGAGTCGCTGGCGCGGGGCGAGGTTAACCGAAAGGGAGCCGGAGCGAAAGCGAGCCTTAACAGGGCGACTTGAGTCCCGCGCCGCGGACGCGAAGCCGGGTGAGCTATCCGTGGGCAGGCTGAAGCGGGGGTAAGACCCCGTGGAGGGCCGAACGCACGTCGGTTGAAAACGGCGGCGATGACCTGCGGATAGGGGTGAAAGGCCAATCAAACCCGGAGATATCTCGTTCTCCCCGAAATAGCTTTAGGGCTAGCGTCGCGCGTTCACCGCCGGAGGTAGAGCACCGGATGGACGAGGGGGCTTCGCCGCCTACCGAATCCAACCGAACTCCGAATGCCGGCGGCCCAGAGCGCGGCAGTCAGAGCATGTGGGCTAAGCTGTGTGCTCGAGAGGGAAACAGCCCGGACCGCCCGCTAAGGTCCCCAAGTTCCAGCCGAGTGGCAAAGGATGTGCGTCCGCCCAGACAACCAGGATGTTGGCTTAGAAGCAGCCATGCATTCAAAGAGTGCGTAACAGCTCACTGGTCGAGTGGACATGCGCCGACAATACACGGGGCTAAGCTGGACACCGAAGCGGCGGGATTTTATTCATTAGAATCGGTAGGGGAGCTTCCCATGGGCGGAGAAGCCGTCAGGGCGACCGACGGTGGAGCGCATGGGAGTGAGAATGCTGGCATGAGTAGCGAGAGACGAGAGAGTAACTCGTCCGCCGTGAACCCGAGGTTTCCTGGGCAAGGCTAATCCTCCCAGGGTCAGTCGGGGGCTAAGGCGAGGCCGGGAGGCGTAGCCGACGCGCAGCAGGCAGACATTCCTGCACCGCGCACGCGGCGCTACGACCGACGGGGCGACGGATGGGGGTGGCTCGGCGGGGTTCTGGACGTCCCCGTGATGGAGCGCGGCCCGCGGACCAGGGAAATCCGGTCCGCAGAAGGGCGAGGCTCCGGACGAAGCGACTGAGCGAAGCGAGTGAGCCCGAGGTCCCTAGAAAAACCCCTAGGCAGGCGCGTGCGCGCCCGTACCGCAAACCGACACAGGTGGGTGGGTAGAACATACCGAGGCGATCGGGTCAACCATGGTCAAGGAACTCGGCACAATGGCCCCGTAACTTCGGGAGAAGGGGTGCCCGCGCGTACGTGAACCGGCTTGCCCGGGGAGCGGAGGCGGGCCGCAGTGGAGAGGCCCAAGCGACTGTTTACCAAAAACACAGGACTCTGCAGAAGCCGCAAGGCGACGTATAGGGTCTGACGCCTGCCCGGTGCCGGAAGGTCACGCGGAGGGGTTAGCCGTTAAGGCGAGGCCCCGAAGCCAAGCCCCGGTAAACGGCGGCCGTAACTATAACGGTCCTAAGGTAGCGAAATTCCTTGTCGGGTAAGTTCCGACCTGCACGAAAGGCGCAACGACTTGGGCGCTGTCTCGACCATGGACCCGGTGAAATTGCACTGGTCGTGAAGATGCGACTTACCCGCGGAAGGACGGAAAGACCCCGTGAACCTTCACTGCAGCTTGGCATTGGCCGCTGGTCCCGCGTGTAGAGGATAGGCAGGAGGCATCGATCCGGAGGCGCCAGCCCCCGGGGAGCCGCCCTTGGAATACTGCCCTCGCGCGACCGGCGTCCTAACCCGAGGCCGTCAACCGGCTCGGGGACCGTGCCAGGCGGGCAGTTTGACTGGGGCGGTCGCCTCCTAAAGGGTAACGGAGGCGCGCGAAGGTCCGCTCGGGACGGTCGGCAACCGTCCTTTTGAATGCAAGAGTACAAGCGGGCTTGACTGCGAGGCCCACAAGCCGAGCAGGTGCGAAAGCAGGCTCTAGTGATCCGGCGGCCCCGAGTGGGTGGGCCGTCGCTCAACGGATAAAAGGTACTCCGGGGATAACAGGCTGATCTTGCCCAAGAGTCCACATCGACGGCAAGGTTTGGCACCTCGATGTCGGCTCATCGCATCCTGGGGCTGGAGCAGGTCCCAAGGGTACGGCTGTTCGCCGTTTAAAGCGGTACGCGAGCTGGGTTCAGAACGTCGTGAGACAGTTCGGTCCCTATCCTCCGTGGGCGCAGGAGAATCGATGGAGGCTGCCCCCAGTACGAGAGGACCGGGGTGGACGCACCTCCGGTGAACCGGTTGTCGACCAACGGCACGGCCGGGTAGCCGCGTGCGGCGCGGATAACCGCTGAAGGCATCTAAGCGGGAAGCCGTTCCAGGGATTAGTTCTCCTTCCGGTAAGGGCCCAGGTAGACTACCTGGTCGATAGACGGCAGGTGCAAGGACGGCGACGTCCTCAGCCGAGCCGCACTAATCGCCCGAGCTCTTCCGGAACCGCACCTCGCGGCCCGCGGGACCCAGCGCCCATGCGCGGTCCGGGCACGAGGATGCCCCCGAGTCACTCCCCCCTATACGCCATGCGGCCCCCAGGGCACGTGTACGCGATACCGGACACCGAGAACGGTGGGCGCCGCCCACCGGTCAGCGGCCAGAGCATGGGGGGCACGCCCGGTCCCGTTCCGAACCCGGAAGCTAAGCCCCATCGCGCCGAGAGTACTGCGGGGTCAGCCCGTGGGAGGCCAGGGCGCCGCTGACCGGTGGACGGCACCGAGCCGCCATTGGGAATGTAGAAGGGGGAGGCCTCGCGGCCTCCCCCTTTTTTGCGTTTATAGGGCCATCACTCCACTCTCGCTGTGTTTTTGACCCTCGTTTGTCGCATCTTCTGCGAACGGGCTACAATGTCATAGTCTGTGCAGCATGGAGGTGATTATGGCCGAAGCCGGAATCGGCGTTGATATCGTCGAGATTTCGCGAATGAAATCAATCCTTGAGAATACGCCCGCGTTTGTTCGGCGCGTGTTTACCGATGAAGAGCGTTCGTATTGCGATGCCTCGTCTCGTCCTGCCGCGCATTATGCCAGTCGTTTTGCTTCTCGCGAGGCGGTGCTTAAGGCGCTTGGTACGGGTTTTAGCCAGGGCGTTGGCCGTAAAGACGTTTCCGTAACGCGCGATAAGCTCGGCAAGCCAAAAGCGCTGCTTTCGGGTCGTGCTCTTGAAATCGCCCGGGAATTGGGTGTTGTCGAGGTCGCTCTTTCTATTACTCTGACGGGTGACTTGGCTGTCGCTAATGCCATTGCGATCACCGAGGATGCTCGACCTAAACCCAAGGAAGAAAAGGTGAGCACGAAGGAGCGCGTTGCTCAGACATTTAAAGAGGCTCGTTCTGTCTTAGACGAGCTCGAACAGCTGCAACAATCTGCTTTGTCGGAACATCTGGATGATGATCCGCAAGATATGCTAGGAGCATAGATGAAACCGGTTTTGAGTACCGAGGAAGTCGTTCGCCTCGAAGATATTATCGAGCGTGAGGGTACCTCGAAGGCCGAACTCATGGAGTTGGCGGGCGAATTTGCTGCCAACGAGATTTTAAAGCTCAACCCCGATCGCGTTCTTGTATTGGTCGGTTTTGGCAACAATGGCGGAGATGGCTGGGTTGCCGCTGACATTCTGACGCATAAGGGCGTTGATGTAGATATCGTCTCTCCGGTTGAGCCGGATGAGATCCCTGCCGCTCTCGCTCGTCATGTCGCCCGTCGTACTGCTGGTCGCGACGTGCGTGTGTGTGTCGGCCCCTCTCGTGATGAGCTGGAGGTGCTGATTGATAAGGCTGATGTTGTAGTCGATGCCATTTTTGGTACCGGTTTTCATGGTGATCTTCGTGCGCCGTTTTCAATCTGGATCCCCACGGTCAATGAAAATGCCGATCGCGTTGTCTCCATCGATGTTCCCTCGGGCCTGAATGCCGAGACGGGTGTGGTGGATGACGACTGCATTCGTGCCGAGCGTACGGTGACGATGATTGCTCCCAAGATCGGCTTATACAGCGCTGACGGTCCCGAATATGCAGGCGATCTGGTCTGCGGCGGTCTGTATGACCGCCTTGATGAGGTTATTGACGATGTCGACCATGCTGCCGAGATCGTGGAACTCGGTGACCTTGTGGACTATTTTGCTCCGCTGCCTACGAATATCGATAAGTACTCGCGCGGCTCGGTGCTCATTGTTGCCGGATCGGCGCAGTATCCTGGTGCGGCCATTATGGCTGCCAAGTCCGCTGCCCGCGCAGGCGCCGGCTATGTGGCAGTCGCGACTCCGGATGCGTGTGCCAACCTTATCCGCATGGCGCTCCCCTCGATTCCGGTCTTTGCTATTCCATCTGATTCCCGCGGTTCTTTTGGTGCCGCTGCGCGCATGACGGTATGTGAGATTGCCAAGAAATATAGCTGCGTGCTGTGTGGTCCCGGCATGACGACATCTGCCGGTGCCATGCAGGTGGTTTCGGGTCTGCTTGAGCTCGACGTACCGCTTATCTTGGATGCCGATGCTCTCAACTGCCTTGCCAAGATTGCAATCGATGGCATCGACAGTAATCCCGAGATGTATCGTCGTGAGCAGCCGCTCGTTATGACGCCGCATTATCGTGAGCTTTCGCGTCTCGTCGCCGGTGATGAGGTCAATGACCTTGGAACCGCGATTGCCGCCGCGCAAAAGGTTGTCTGGGCCGCCGGTTCCGATAACCTCGTTGTTATCGCTAAGGGCCCGACGACGGCCATTTGCGGTGTTGAGCGCGTGCTGCTGCCGCTCTCTGGCCCGGCGTCGTTGGCGACCGCTGGCTCGGGTGACGTCCTTGCGGGTATTCTGGCCGGCACGCTAGCCACCATGCGCGACGAGATGGACCGCTGGGAGCTGCTGTACTCGTATGCCGTCGCGCTTCATAGCTATGCCGGTTTTGCCGCGGCGACGGAGTTTGGCGAGAAGAGCGTTATCGCGACCGATCTTATCGACTTGATCGGTCCCGCCATGGAGTTGGCGGCAAAGGATGCGCTCGATGATCTGGGAATCACGGACGAAGGGTCGGATGACTAATTATGAATAAAGCCGATTTGACGCGTTGGTCCTGGGTCGAGATCGACCGCGGGGCGCTTCGCCGCAACACGAGGGCCTATAAGAATTTGCTGAATCCGCGTCAGCGCCTGTGCTGCGTGGTTAAAGCCGACGCTTATGGTCATGGAGCTGTTGAGTGCGCCAAGATTATGTATTCGGCCGGCGCCGACATGTTTGCCGTGGCGACGGTTAACGAGGGCGTTGAGCTCCGACAGGGCGGGATTACGAAACCCGTCCTCATCCTAAGCGAGCCGCCTATCGAGGCCATTCCGACGTTGCTCGAGTTCGATATCATGCCCTCGGTCTATACGTCCGACTTTGCTCTTGCGTATGGCGAATGTGCCGTCGCGGCGGGCAAGGTGGGCAAGTATCATCTCGCCATCGAGACGGGCATGAACCGCATCGGCGTACATTACACGCAGGTGCTCGACTTTGTCCGCGGTATTGATTTCCATCGCGGTATTCAGTGCGACGGCGTATTTACGCACTTTGCCACGGCCGATGAACCTTCGGGCTGGGACTACAAGCTGCAGTGCCAGCGCTTTACCGAGGCCGTTCAGGCCATTAAGGATGCGGGTTTTGAGTGCGGTATCGTGCATTGCGCCAACACGCCGTCCTCGATGCTCGACCCCTCGATGCATTTTGATATGATTCGCGCCGGCGTTGGCTTGTATGGCATGCAGCCGTGCGAGCTGAGTAGCCGTGTGATGCAGCTCGATCCCGTTATGAGCGTTCATGCGCGCGTGACGCGCGTGGCGCACCCTGCGATGGGCGAGGGCGTGGGCTACGGTTTTACCTACCGCGTACCGCGTACGCGCGTTCAGATCTGCACGCTGCCGATCGGTTATGCCGACGGCCTATCGCGTACGCTTTCCAATCGTATGGATGTGCTGTATCGCGGCGAGCGCGTGCGTCAGGTTGGCAATATCTGCATGGATCAGTTTATGGTCGCCATTCAGTCCAACCCGGCACACGAGATTCCCGAGGCCGAGTATGGTGACGAGATGATTATTGTCGGCCGCGATGGCGATGCCGAGATCACTATGGACGAGATGGCCCGACTGCGCGGAACGATTAACTACGAGGTCGCCTGCGGCTTTGGCATGCGTCTCGACAAGGTCTACGTGTAGGAGCCGCTATGGGCGTCATGCACATCCCCGGCCATACCCATCAGGCGCCACGTGAGGTCGCACTCGAGGAGATTGAGGCTGTTTTAGGCGACTGCCATCTCTGCCAGCTCTATCAGTCGCGCCATAGCATCGTGTTTGGCGTGGGAAACCCCCACGCTCGCGTCATGTTTATTGGTGAAGCACCGGGTCGCAACGAGGATTTGCAGGGCGAACCCTTTGTGGGGGCGGCGGGTGAAGACCTCAACGGCATTTTGTCCCTGGCAGGTCTTAAGCGCGAGGACGTCTATATCGCCAACGTGCTTAAGTGTCGCCCGCCGGGAAACCGCAATCCGCGTCCCGAGGAAGTGCTGGCTTGCTCACCGTTTTTGCGCGAGCAGATTCGAAGCATCTGGCCCGATATCATCGTGACGCTCGGTAACCCCGCAACGCACTTTGTGCTCAAGACCGAGATCGGCATTACCAAGCTGCGCGGCAGGTTCCATCAGATGGGCCACTTTGTGGTGATGCCGACGTTTCATCCTGCGGCGGCGCTGCGCAATCCGGCGTGGCAGGAGTTGCTGGAGGAAGACTTTAAGATGCTGGGCGACTATCTGGAGCGGCACCCCGCGCCGGAGACCGCCTCGGAATAATAAGGAGCGCATATGTCCCTGGAGCGCCTGGGGGTAGGTACCTATAGAACGGCTCGTACTGCCGATACGGAGCATTTTGGCGAGCTGGTCGCACCGTGTCTAGAAGATGGCGATGTGCTGATTTTGACCGGCGGCCTCGGGGTGGGCAAAACCCGCTTTACCAAGGGCGTTTCGCGCGCTCTGGGCGATGAGCATATGGTCACGAGCCCTACGTTCGCACTCATGGCCGTTCATGACCAAGGGCGTATTCCGCTGTTCCATTTTGATCTGTACCGCCTGGAGCATGCCTACGAGCTTGAGGATACGGGCATTTTTGACGTGCTGGGCTATGAGGGTGTTTGCCTGCTGGAATGGGGCGAGCAGTTTCAGGATGAACTGACAGATGAGTATCTTTCGGTGACGCTTAAGCGCGATGAGGACGACAGCGACGTGCGAACGATAACGCTTGAGGCACACGGCGAGCGCGCGGATGAGCTTTCCCATTTGATAGATAAGGCTGTACAAGATGAGCTTGCATAACGACAACGCGCTGGTGGTGGCGCTCGACACATCGACCGACATGCTTGCCTGCGCGGCAAGCTGGATTGACGTGCAGACAGGCGAGGCAAAGTTGGTGAGTGGGGACCATCTGTGTCGCCGTCATGCCAACGTTGAGCTCGTGAATACTGTTGATGGCCTACTGAAGCAGACCGGCCTGGATCGCAGCGATGTCGGCTGTTATGTGGTCGGCCGCGGCCCGGGTTCGTTTACGGGCGTGCGTATCGGCATCTCCACCGCAAAGGGTCTGGCACGTGGTGCCAACGTGCCGTTGCTCGGGGTGTCGACACTTGACGCTTGCGCCTGGACGGCATGGAAGGCCGGCGTACGCGGCAAGCTTGGTGTTCTTGCCGACGCCATGCGCGGCGAGGTGTACCCGGCGCTGTATGTGCTGGGGGATGAGGGTCCCGAGCGTCTGTTTGAGCGCGAGCGTGTGGTCAAGGCCGCCGTGGCGCTTGATGAGTGGCGCCAGACCGCGGACTGGGATCAGGTTCAGCTGACTGGTGACGGTCTCGTGCGTTATGGCAAGCTGCTGGGTGAGGACGAGACGGCGCGCTGCGTGGAGCGAGATCTGTGGTGGCCCTCGGGCGAGGGCCTGCTGATGGCGCACGCCGCAGGCGATGGCGATCCGGCTCGCGTCTTGCCGATCTATACGCGCCTTTCGGACGCCGAGGAAAACGAGCGCAAGCGCCTGGGCCTTGCCGAGAGCGCGCAGAGTGAGGTGACAGGTGTTGCCGACGAGCTCGCCGGACGTCATCTGCAATTCCGCCCCATGGGCGTGGCGGATGCCGAGGGTGCGAGCGCGCTGGAGGCAGCCTGCTTTGAAGGCGCCGGACACGAGGCGTGGACGCCGGGCATGTTCCTGTCCGAGCTGGGCGAGGACGTTGCCGCTCCGCGTAGCTGGTGGGTGGCGCACGACGACGGTCAGCTGCTGGGTCTTGCCGGCGGCATGGTCGTCGACGGGGACGTGCAGATTATGGACGTTGCCGTCGATCCGACTCATCGCCGTGAGGGTATCGCCCGCAAGCTTCTGTCGCACGTGAGCTATGACGCGCAGATGCTCGGCTGCACCACGGCTTCGCTTGAGGTTGAGGACGGCAACGAGGGCGCAATTGCACTCTATACCGCCCTAGGCTTTACCGAGGCGGGTCGTCGCCGTGGCTACTACGGTGCCGGCAAGGATGCCATCGTCATGACGGCACCGCTGCCCCTGGTGCTTCCTCTCGACAATGCCTCGCCCGAGCCAACTGCTGCCGAGCAGCGCGCATGGCCGCTGCCCGCGTCCGAGCGCACCGTTGAGGAGCGTGCCGAAATCGAACGCCGTCGCCTGGTGCTTGCCATCGAGAGCTCCTGCGACGAGACGGCCGTGGCAATTATCGATGCGGACGGCAATATGCTGGCCAACCAGGTGTCGACGCAGATCGATTTTCATGCTCGCTTTGGCGGCGTGGTGCCCGAAATCGCCTCGCGCAAGCACGTTGAGGTCATCGTGAGCGTCGTGGACGCGGCGCTCGAGGACGCCGCAGCGTCGCTGGGCCTTACGGGCGGAGCCATTGCACCAAGTGAGCTTGCCGCCGTGGGCGTGACGCAAGGTCCTGGCCTGGTGGGTGCCCTGGTGGTGGGTGTCGCCTTTGCCAAGGGCTTTGCGTATGCTGCCGGCAAACCGCTGGTGTGCGTCAATCATCTGGAGGGTCACCTGTTTGCCAACCTGTTGGCGCAGCCCGACCTTAAGCCCCCGTTTATCTTTACGCTCGTTTCGGGCGGGCACACCATGCTCGTGCACGTAAAGGCATGGGGCGACTACGAAGTGCTTGGCGAGACGCTGGACGACGCCGTGGGCGAAGCCTTCGACAAGGTGGCAAAGGCACTGGGTCTTGGCTATCCCGGAGGCCCCATCATCTCCAAGCTTGCCGAGACGGGCAACCCCAAGGCGATCGATTTCCCCCGTGCGCTGAACAGCAGGGGGGACTATCGCTTCTCGCTTTCGGGCCTCAAGACGGCGGTGACGCTCTACATCGAGCAGGAGACTAAGGCCGGGCGCACGATCCACCTGCCCGACCTGGCGGCTTCGTTCGAGGCGGCGGTCTTTGACGTGCAGTACAAGAAGGCAAAAAACGCTCTGCATGCCACCGGGTGCAAGGAGTATTGCATCGGCGGCGGCGTCTCGGCCAATCCGCATCTGCGCGAGATGATGATCAAGAAGCTCGGGCGTCAGGGGATCCGCGTGACGGTGCCGCCCTTGTCTGCCTGCACCGATAACGCCGCCATGATCGCGGAGGTCGCCCGCCGTAAATTCGACCGAGGTGAAATCTCGCCGTTCGACGTCGACGCCGATCCAAACATGACGCTGTAGTCGTACGGGTGCGGTCCCCGACCGGAGGGGCCGGATATAAGGTTTCCTGCTCTACAGTCCTGCGCAAGACGAAGGCCACATTAAGTGGCCTTCTTTGCGTGCGGAACTCGCGATAAACCTTATATCCGGCCCCTCCGGTCGGGGACCTTTCTGTATCGATATAGCTTCTGAGCTGGTTCGGCGTCGACAGCGTCCGGCAAGGTTAGCCAGCCTGCATCGAATTTCCGGCGTGCTTTGGCTGAAAGAATAAGTTGGTGTGCGGAGCTTTGCTCCGCACATTTGGGATGGGAATTCCTCGGGGGCGGGGCGGGCGCCTGCCGCCATATATGAACTTTATCGCGAGTTCCGCACGAACAGGAGGCCACTTAATGTGGCCTCCGTCGTGAGCAGGATTGTCCGAGCAGGAAAGTTCATATATGGCGGCAGGCGCCCGCCCCGCCCCCGAGGAGCATCTCTCAAGCAAAAACTGTCGTGGGGTAAAGTCCGAGGTCAGTGGCGTTTTATACCGAGAAATTCAAAAAAGTTGAAAATTCATTACATATTTGCGTTGACTTTAGGTAACTAAAGTTTCATACTCCTTTTCAACCACTGGGGGATGTGAACACGCACGGATCGTTCACATCATGATTGAAGAGGATTTCTTAGACATGTTCACGCATCAGCTAAACATTATCAGCGTAGTAATTATCTGATGCGGGTTAGCACATACAGCTAGCCCGTACGATAACGGGCGGCTGATGAAGATGAGGGCCGTCGAGCGCAACCGACGGCCCTCATTTTTTATGTCTGGGAAGTTCTTTTTAGAGGAGGAAATGTAATGAACGGAGTTTTGCTCATGGTTGTGGCCGCGGCGGTGCTCGCCTGCGGCTATCTGGGCTATGGCCGATGGCTGGCCAACAAGTGGGGCGTTGACAAAGAGGCCCTCACGCCGGCCAAGCGCATGAAAGACGGCAACAGCTTCTCGCCCGTCTCCGCCTTCACCGCGTTCTCGCACCAGTTCAGCTCGATCTGCGGTGCCGGCCCTGTTACGGGTACGATCGTCGCCATGGCCTTCGGCTGGCTTCCCGTCGTGCTCTGGGTCCTCGTCGGCGGCATCTTCTTTGGCGCCGTCCACGACTTTGGCGCCCTGTACGCCTCGATGAAGAACAACGGCAAGTCCCTGGCCCAGCTCATCGAGAAGTACATCGGCAAGACCGGCCGTCGCCTGTTCCTGCTGTTCTGCTGGCTGTTCTGCATCATCGTCATCGCCGCTTTCACCGACATGGTCTGCAAGACGTTCATGTTCACCCCGGCCGTTGACGCTTCTGGTGCTGCTACCGGTGCCATCGACTTCACCAAGTCCTATGCCGCTGGCTGCGCTGGCACCATCTCCATCCTGTTTACCTTCGTCGCCATGGCCTTTGGTTGGGCCCAGAAGAAGTTCAACCTCACCGGCGCTGCCGAGTTCGTCACCGGCGTGGTACTCATGGTCCTCATGTTCGCCGTCGGCATGCAGTTCCCGGTCTACCTGGACAAGTTCCAGTGGTTCGCCGTCGTCATGGTCTACCTGGTCTTTGCCGGTGCCATGCCCATCCAGATGCTCAAGACCCCTCGCGACTACCTCACTTCCATCATGATGATCGTCATGATCGTTTGCGCTGTCCTCGGCATCGTCGTCCTGGGCGTCAACGGCCAGGCCACCATCACCGCTCCGGTTTTCACCGGCTTCTCCACTGCCTCCGGCATGATGTTCCCGGTCCTGTTCGTCTCCGTCGCTTGCGGTGCTCTCTCCGGTTTCCACAGCCTCGTTTCTTCCGGCACCTCTTCTAAGCAGGTCGAGAAGGAGCAGGACGCCGTCAAGGTCGGTTATGGCGCCATGATCGTCGAGTCCTTCGTCGGCATCCTTGCCATCATCGTCGCCGGCATCATGTTCTCCGACATGAACACCGCCGGTACCGGCGCCCTCAACGCCGGCGTCGCTTCCACCCCGTTCCAGATCTTCGCCGCTGGCATCTCCCGCGGTATGCAGGCCTTCGGTGTTGACGGCACGCTCGCTACCGTCTTTATGACCATGAACGTTTCCGCTCTGGCCCTGACCTCGCTCGATGCCGTCGCCCGCATCGCCCGCACCTCGTTCTCCGAGTTCTTTGCCCAGACCAACGACGCCCTGGCCATCGAGTCCAAGGCCGGCTACATGAAGGTTCTCGGCAACCCCTGGTTCGCCACGGTCGTCACCCTGCTTCCCGGTCTCGCCCTTGCTTTTGGTGGCTATGCCAACATCTGGCCGCTCTTTGGTGCTTCCAACCAGCTGCTCGGCGGTATGACCATGATCACCCTCGCCGTGTTCTGCAAGTGCACCGGCCGCAAGGGCTGGATGCTCTACGTGCCCGTCGCCTTCCTGCTCTGCTGCACCTTCACCTCGCTGGTCCAGAGCGCCATGGGCTGCATGGCCGCTGTCCAGGCTTACGGCTTCTTCGGTACCATCCCGGCTACCGCCACCACGGCCGCCGTCTCCGTCGCCGCCACCAAGGGCCTGCAGCTCGTTTTCGCCGTCCTGCTGATGGTCCTGGGCCTCATCGTTGCCGTCAACTGCCTCAAGGAGTTCTTCGGCAAGGAGGCCGGTTCCATGCCCGACGAGGAGCCCGAGTGGTCCGAGATGGGCAAGGCCGAGTATGGCCGCACTGCTGCCGCCGAGGCTCCCGCCGACGCCGAGGCTGCCAAGGCCTAGTCAACTTGATGAGCTAACCGTTCCATCCATATGACTCGGAAAGACCGGGTCCGCAACGACGCGGGCTCGGTCTTTTTTCTTGCGGGAACGGGTGATGCAAAGGCGTCCTCGCAGATGTTTTGCGTGGATAGGCTCGCGCGATGTACCATATAGACGTATATGTGTACATATGAAAGGGGCCCCGTGGCCAAGACGGTATATTCCGATAACCAAAATAATGTCGATGCCCTGGCTGAGCGTCTGAGCAGCCAGACGTCGCTTTCTGCCGAGCGCGCCAAGCTAGTTGCCTACGACCTGCTCTGCCGCAAGGCACTCAAGATCAAGTCGAGCGCGCTGGCGCAGATTTTCCGCTCCGTCGATAAGGAATGCGACACCAAGGCGATGCGCGACGAACTCATCGCGGCAAAGATCGTTACCAAGATCGAGGGCAGCGGCATTAACGGACGTCCGGCGTTCTATACCATTCATGCCGAGATAAGTGATGCTCAGGAGCAGCTTGCCGAGGCTGTCGAAGAGGCCGTCGAGGACGTTGTAGAGGCGCCCGCTTCGGTGGAAACAGCTCCGCGCGAGCATGTCGATACCGACGAGCTGCTTGACGAGAGCGTCGTTCGCGCCTTTACGGCCAAGGCTGGCCGCGGCGGTTTTGGCGGGGGCGGCAAGCGCGATGCTCAGCGCCGTGCCCAGCAGGAGCGCTTCCGTCGCGCCGTGGCTCAAAAGGATGAGCTCGATACCGAGGCTGTTGAGACCGAGGTTGCTGCCGAGTCGCAGAAGCCCGCGAAGGAGCAAAAGCCCATGGAGGCCCAAGAGCCCAAGCGTCGTCGCGGTGCTCACTTTAAGGCTGCGCAGCAGGATGTCGCGCATGAGGCTGAAGAGCCTTCCAATGCTGCAGGCGATGTTGAGGAGTCTGCCAAGAGGGCTCCGGGTTCGTGTCGTCCCGGTCGCGGTTTTGCGGGACGCGCGTATCCCGTAAAGCGTCAGGAGAAGGGCGAGCCGGCTTCGACCACTCAGGCCGAGAAGGCCGAACAAACCGAGAAAACCGTTGAGCCGGTGGCTCGCGAGCAGCAGCCTTCCGAGCCGCAGTCTGCGGCTGGCACCGAGGTCAAAGCTCAACAGTCCGCTGATAAGCAGGCAGGGGAGAGCGCTTCGAGCAAGCCCCGCCGCCGTCGTCACCGCGGCGGTCGTGGCTCAAATGCCGAGGCTGCGGCCGAGAATGCAGCGACGCAAAACAAGGATGCGAAGGCTGAGACCCCGGGGGAGCAGCCCAAGCGCCAGCCGGCGAAGGAGGACAAGCCCGAACGTTCGCAAAAGAGCTCGTCCGCGCCAAAGCAAGAGCGCAAAGCTCAGGCAGATTCCAAGCGCAAATCCCAGACGCAGCCCAAACCGACTGCAAACGATGCGGACGTCCAGCAGCCTGAGCCGCCCGCTCATGGCGAGGTTTCGGCGTTTGCTCTGGCACGTGTCCTGGGAAGGCAGCTGCTCAAGGTCGTTCCTACGCCAATGGCGCTCTCCAAGATTAAGGAGCAGCAGACTCAAATTGTTAAGGTCGAGGGCAAGGATGGCAAAAAGGCTCAGCAGCGCACTCAGCACAACGAGATGTCCAACCGCAAGATTGCCGAGGAGATTGCGATCATCCAGGCTTGGATAGAGCAGAATCGCGGCGCCGACACGCCGGTCGCTTCGCGTCGCCAGCGCGCCTACCAGATTTTTAACGATGAGAAGGCCTTTGACGGCAAGCATGGCGAGCGTCTGATTCGGCGTATGACCGAAAAGGGCATTAGCATGCAGGCAATCAAGGTTGCTCCCAACCGTCCTGTGCACTTTACGGGCTTCTTTACGCTGGGCGCCGACAAGCCGTTCATTATGGTCGAGAACCTGGACACCTATGACGAGATCGTCAAGCTCCTGCGCGGCCGCAAGCACGCCAAGCTTTTTGGCACCAAGGTGGGTGGCGTGATCTTTGGCGGCGGCTGCAAGGCGAGCGTTTCACACGCACTGGATGATTATCTGGCCGAGATCGGCTATCGCTTTAACTATGTCTACTACGTGGGCGACATCGATCGAGAGGGTGCGCGCATTGTCGAGCAGACCCGTAACGCCAATGTGGTTGAGATCCGCCTGCATGCCGGTATGTATCGCGCCATGCTCGCCGAGCACAAGCGTCGCGTGAAAGCTGGCGGCGAGTGCGAGCCCGCAGCTGCCAACCAGGGCGTGCCGCAGAACCTGGCGGCGGCGATCAAAGACCTGCCCATGGTCACGCGCGTGCAGTTCCGCAATGTGCTGCGCGAGGGCGGACGCATTCCGCAGGAGATTCTGATGACCGCCGACTATCGGGATGGCGACTCGGGAAGCTTCGACCGCATGCTGAACAATTAGTTCCGCCGTTCTACCGAACGGCGGTCTTCTTGACGCTGCGAGGGGCCCTGGCACGGCAATCTGACGTTCAACTTCGGCGGCGCGACCAGAAGGTCAGCGCCGCCTTGTTTCACGTCACCTTGCCATACCAGGACCCCTCTCGCTGTCACGTCCAAAACATCGAGGTCACGTGGCCTCCTGTTCGTGCGGAACTCGCGATAAACCTAAGCCGATGTCCCCGCTCTCCCGGGGCCTGTGGTTACTTGGTTGTTGCATGCGGCTCGCTTTTCGGAACTGGGCTGATAATTCTAGATGCAAGGCGCTCTTGGTCGTTATGGGCCTGGGGCGTCTGTCTTATATAGGTGGATTCCTTGCGGGTTCGAATCCCTCCGCTTGGCGGCGTTGGCTCGATTTTCTTAACGCGAGGAGCTCTCGGTCGATGTGGGACGGAGGGATTCCGCGTCCGCCTGCCGGCGGCCGCGCCCCGCTGCGTCGCTTCGCTCCTTGCGTGCTGCGCTGGAAAACGCTTCGCGTTTCCTCAGCTCCGCACCCTTGCGGGTTCGAATCCCTCCGCATGCCCACGAAAAAGCGCTCCAGGTTCATAAGAGCCTGGAGCGCTATGTTCTTTGGGGCTGGGACGGAGGGATTCGAACCCCCAACAGCCGGCACCAAAAACCGGAGTTCTACCGTTGAACTACGTCCCAATGTGTGGTGTTGCCCAAAAGCAACCCGTTTAGTTTACCTAATCTGCGAGGGCATCGCAAACGCCATCGAGCAGGCGTACGGCGAGTGTCTGCGCATCACTTGCGGTGAAGGTTCCGTTGTAGCGCGTCATGCCCGTGAGCTCAATGCGGATGCGCGCGGGCTTTTGCTGCGCGGCGACATTGGCGGTGCGGATGCGCTGTGCAAGGTTGTGACACTCGGCAAGGGCGATCGTGGCGCGCGGCGCAGCATCTGCGGGCAGCTCATCGCTTGCAATCTCGAGCACCAGATCCACGTCGGTCGGAACCTCGGAATCGCAAAGCATCATGCCGCTGCTGTCGGTCGTCGCCGTGGCGATGTTCCACATGCGCGATGCAACGCTGCGTGCGATGGGGTCCTCACCGATGACGGCAATCTGGAAGCGCTCGAGCACGTTGGCGGCGCGGGCAAAACCGATGCGCGACTCGGCCTCGGTAACCGAGGGCTTGCCCTCCCACACGTGATGCAGGCGGTTGATATAGGCGTAGGTATCCTGGAACGCCATGCCATCGGCAAACAGGCCAACATTTTCCTGGAACTGCTGCAGAGCGGCCTCGGTGTGCGGGCCAAAATAGCCGTCGTCCTCACCGCAGGCAAAACCCAAAACGTTGAGCGCGCGCTGCAGGGCCTGAACGTCGGCGCCATGGAAATTGGGCATACGCAGGTAAAGCGTGCGGTCGCCCAGCTTGTACGAGGCGTCGACCAGGGCGCTCCAGCAGGGGATATCGACGGCGCAGCCAGCGGCAAGACCGCTGTCGAGCCTGAAGGTGCCAACAGCCTGCTCGGTGGTGGCACCAAAACGCTTGTCGGCGACCTCGGTGGCATCAATCGTGTAGCCGAGCTGCAGGAGACGAGACTGCACGTCCTCGACGGCTGCTCCCTGCATGCCCGTTGTAATAGGTTCCATGAACGAACCCCTTTCGGCGTACCATTCGTACTATTTGAACACGTGTCGGATAGACAACGCAAAGGGATGCATAAACATGCACTCAACAGTGTAGCAACTTGTACCCAAACGCGCTGCCCACAGGTTTTGTGACCCCCGCTAGTTGAGGCGCTCCACAAAGAAATCTGCCATGGAGAGGAAGAGCTCGCGCGCATGCGGGTCGAGCTCGACGCCTTCGATAGCGGCCTTGGCCTTGGCGGTCAGGTCGAGCGCATAGTTGTGGGCGTAATCGATGGAGCCGGTCTCCTGGAAGATCTCCACGGCGCGCGCGAGCTGCGCGGGGTCCTCGGTGCCCGAGGAAAGGATTGCCTCGACCTCGTCGTGATGGCGCTCATCAGACAGGGCGTGCACGGCAACGAGCGTGCGTTTACCCTCGGTGATGTCGGTGCGGAAGTCCTTGTTGGCGGCCTCTTTGGTGCCGACCAAGTTGAGCAGGTCGTCCTGAATCTGAAAGGCAAGGCCGGTGTGCAGGCCAAAGGCGCGTAGCGCCTCGACCTGCTCTTCGCTGCCGCCGCCGATAATGGCTCCGGCGGCAAGCGGCGTGGCTCCGCTGTAATACGCGGTCTTGTGCGTCGCCATGTCCAGGTAGTCATCAACCGAGATATCAAAGCGCTCGTCACGGACCCAACCCAGGTCAAGCGCTTGACCCTCGATGGTGCGGACGATCATCTCGGTAAGCTCGTGGAGCACACGCAGCTTCACGTCGGACTCGAGCGTGGGATCGTCGAGAACCGTCTTGGTGACCATGGTGAGCGCCAGGTCGCCACAATTGATGGCAAGGCCCGTGCCCTCGGTAAGGTGCATGCAGGGCTTGCCTCGACGAAGCTGTCCGTTGTCGGCGATGTCGTCGTGAATCAGCGCGCCTGACTGGAAATGCTCGATAGCTGCCGCGGCGCTGCGGGCGCTCTCAAAGCTACCGCCCACTGCGGTTGCGGCGAGCATGCAGATAAGCGGGCGGTGGCGCTTGCCGGCGTTGGCCGTAAAAGCCGAGAGCGGCGCGTACAGGTAGCGCTCGATATCGGCGGAAGTCGCCTGTCCGTCAAAGAACGTGGCCAGATAGTCGTTAATCTGGTCAAAGTGCTGGGCTAAAAAGCTGGTAAACGGACTGGACACGGGTTCTCGCATTCTTTGATAGGTTGCATCGTTGCATTATGCAGACAACATATTGCCACATTAGGGCGTCGAGCGCGGCGGTTGAAGACGATTGGTCCATGCGGCCGCAAGTGCGGTAGGGGCTTGGCTAGATAAGCCCAAAGTGTTCGAGCGCGGTGACGACGCCGTCGTGGTCGATGCTGTCGGTGACATAGTCGGCCTTTTCCTTGAGGAAGTCCGGCGCATTACCCATGGCGATACCGACATCGACGGCGTTCATCAGCGAGACGTCATTGCTGGCGTCGCCGATGCCGTATACGGTTCCGTGGTGGGGGTCGAGGGCGTCGAGTACGGACTGGATACCCTCGCGCTTGGTGCATTCGCGAGGCGAAATCTCGGTCACTTCGAGCTCGAGCTCGTTAAAGCAGAGCAGCGGCTCAAACGCTTGATCCTGAGCGATGCGGTTGGCAAGCGACGTGGACATTAAGATCTTGTAGGCGCTGTAATGTTGCAGCTGCGTAATTGCATCGCCCACGGTGCGGGCGTATCCGGGGGCGTCGGGCGCATCGGCACTCATGCGAACGACGCCATTGAGTCCCTCAAAACGAATCACTTCGTCCGATTGCTCAAGAATGGGAGCAAGGCGCTGCAGCATGCCGGGCGTCATCGCCAAATCGCGAATCACGTGTCCCTCAAGTTCGACATAGCCACCCGCGAGGCAGACGATGCCGGTCCAGGGCAGATCGAGCAGCTTTGGATGGATGCAGCTCAGCGTGCGCCCTGTGCAGATAAACGCCATATTGCCCTTGGCGACAAAATTACGGATGGCTTGCGAGACCGCTTCATTGGGATAGGGGGAGAGGTCTCGCTCGCTCTCGGGAAGCTCTTGTGCCACTCGAGGGTCTTGCCAGGCGAGTGTTCCGTCGATATCGAAGAAGCAGATATCGCCGCGCTTATGGGCTGCGCTGGCGGCAGGGGAGGCCGAGGTGGTGGGCACAAATCCCGGCTCGAGGCCCATGATCTGGTCAAAATGCTCTTTAACGCGGGGAACGGAGATGCCGATAATCACCTGGGCGGTCTTGCCCGTAATGATGAGGCCCTTGGCGCCCACCGCGACAAACGACGCGTTATCTGCAACGATGGAAGGGTCTGCGACCTCGACGCGCAGGCGCGTGGCGCAGTTGGTTGCGCCCACGATATTGCCAACGCCACCTAAAAGCTGAATTACCCGCTCAGCGAGGACGTGATCTTGATCGGATTGAATACTGACCTCGCCATTGGGAGATTGCTCTTTGGCAAAGCCGCTTCCCGTTAAACGATCGATTGCCGCGCGATTGGAGACATGATCCTCGCGGCCCGGCGTCTTAAGGTCATAGACCAAGATGAGTGCTCGAAAACTAACAAAAAAGATGAGGCTAAAGGCAAGACCGATACCGAGCGCCAAAAGGTAGGAGCCGGCATGCATTCGCATGAGTGGGATGAAGTTGAAGGCCGTCATTTCCATGAGACCGCCCGAGAAGATGCCGACGATACCGAAGAAGTTCATGGTCATGGCAAGGCAGGAGGATAGGACGGCGTAGAGCAAAAAGAGTCCAGGATAGGTGAACATAAAGAGAAACTCGAGCGGCTCGGTGACACCGCAGACCACCGAGGCGACGATGGCGGGCAAAAGGATGACCTTAAGGCCGGCGCGGCGTTCGGGTTTGGCGGTGAAATAGAATGCTGCCGCGATGGCGGGAAGGCCAAAGAGCTTGCCCCAGCCGGTGGCGGTAAAACCTGCCCAGGGCGCAAGTTCATTTAAAGGGCGCGTGCTATGGGAGAGAATGGGGAGCAGGTTGGTCCACGTGGCGTAAATACCGTCGTGAATGACCAGATTGTCGTAATAGATGGGCATATAGAGCAGGTGGTGCAGCCCCATGGGCTCGAGTGCTCGCTCCAAAAACACAAAGATGCCCACGCCGAAGGGGCCGACGCCCGCAAGTGCGTGGCGCAGCGTTTCGGTCACGGCGTATGCGAAGGGCACGATGGCGGCCGAGATGGCGGCAAGGGCAAACACGGCAAAAAAGCTGATGAGGTAGACCAGCGAGGAGCCCGAGAAGGTGCCGAGCCAATCGGGAACCTTGACATCGTAGAAGCGGTCATGGATGGCGACGACGGTTGCCGACACCGCCAGCGGGCCGATAATGCCGGTGTCGAGCGTCTTGATGCCGTCGATGATGGTGATGCCGCTAGCGGAGGTCAAAGACGACGGGTACTTAAGTCCAAGGTTGTCTCCGCTCAGCTTGATGATCTCGCTCAAAAAGAAGCAATAGGCAAAATAGGCCACGAGCGCCTCGAGGCAACAACGTGCCGGTTGCTTTTGGGCAAGGCCGATGGGCAGCGCTACGGCAAAAAGGAGCGGAAGTCGTTTAAAGACCGTCCACGAGCCGCGCTGGATGATGGTCCAAAAAACGTACCAAGGGGTTCCGTATACGGCGAGGTCGCCGACGATATCCGCAGACGTTGCGAGGGCGGAGACGCCGACCATAAGGCCCGATATGGAAAACAACATGGCGGGCGCGAACATTGCCCCGCCAAAGCGTTGGATTTTTTGCAGCATGTTCTGCCTCCCGAATATCGAGGCGCGTTGCGCGTGGTGAAACGTTTAAACAATGGATTCATTGTAGAGGACCAGACGATTGTCATACCGGCAGTTTTGAGCGAAACCGGTTTGAGCGTGACAGAAACCGTCAACGGTTAAATCCTGTCGCTTTGCCGATAATCGGTTTAAACAACTTCAAGAAATGCTATCGTGCCTAGCCATACATATTCATTAGAGGTGAAGTCATGCCAAAAGCGATTTACGAAGGAATCTACCGCGAGATCCGTTCGCGCATCATTAACGGGACTTATGCGTTTCAGGAGATGCTGCCAACCGAAGCCGAGCTGACCGCGGAATTTGGCTGCACGCGCAATACCGTTCGACGCGCCTTGAGCATGCTGGCCGACCAGATGTTTGTGCAGCCTATACACGGCAAGGGCGTGCGCGTTATTTGGCTCAAGGGTGAAACCGACATGCTGGGCGCACTCGAGGAAGTCGAGTCGTTTGGCGAATTTGCAAAGCGCAACAATGCCGTTGCATCGACGGACGTTAAGTCTTTTGAGCATTTGATTTGCACCGAGCAACTCTCTCGTCGCCTGGGCTTTAAGGTGGGCGAGGAGTTGATTCGCGTGGTGCGTGTCCGAAGCCTCAACGGCAACGCGCGCCAAGTGGACCATGGTTACTTTTTGGCGTCAATCGCCAAGGGCCTGACGCCCGAGATCGCCGCAAAGTCAATTTACGACTATCTGGAGCACAAACGCGGCGTCAAGGTGATGGCGAGTCGCCGTACAGTGAGCGTCGAGCTCGCCAACGATGAGGACTGCAGCTATCTTGACCTCGGCAAATACAACTGCGTTGCCGTCATGGAGAGCCAGTCGTACACCTCGGATGGCATCTTGTTCGAGGTCACGCATGCCCGCACGCATCCCGAGATCTTCCACTACCGCGTCAACTCCAAGCGATAGCCGGCTAGCTCGCAGCCTGACGAGACTCATGCCCTCAAAGCGAAAACGCCCGGTCAAACCGACGATGCATCGGCTTGACCGGGCGTTTTCTCTGCATTCGATAACAAATAATTGTTTATACAAAACTTGTCAAGTATCAAGTTGAAATTACCGTTCACCGAAGTTTTTCTACCGCTCTAGTAATACTTGTTCAAACAACTAGTCAAATAGCGTATCGTTCAAATCAGCAAAAGGGGCAAAGTCCCCGAGCCAATCTCCGAAGGCGGCGGCAAAGGGTGCCGCCACGGTGTGAAAGGGTGGATTGTAATGAAGAACGAAATGAGCAGAAGGCAGTTCCTGGGTTTTGCTGGTTCCGCGGCTGCGGTTCTTGGTCTGGGCCTCGTGGGTTGCGGTGGTTCTGCCGGCTCCGGCTCCTCTGCTTCTGGTGACGCTGCCGAGGTCTACTTCCTCCAATTCAAGCCCGAGGTCGACAAGGAGTGGAAGGAGATCGCCAAGGCCTATAAGAAGGAGAAGGGCGTCGAGGTCAAGATCGTGACCGCCGCTTCCAACACCTACGAGGAGAAGCTTAAGTCCGAGATGTCCAAGAGCTCCGCTCCGACCCTGTTCCAGGTCAACGGCCCCACCGGTCTTAAGAACTGGAAGGATTACTGCGCCGACCTGTCCGATACCAAGCTCCGCGGTGAGCTCATTGACGACTCCCTGGCTCTGCAGTCCGACGGCAAGGATCTGGGTATCGACTGGGTCCAGGAGAGCTTCGGCATCATCTACAACAAGCAGCTGCTCGAGAAGGCTGGCTACAAGGCCGAGGACATCAACTCCTTCGACAAGCTGAAGGCTTGTGCCGATGACATCCAGGCCCGCAAGGACGAGCTTGGTGTCGAGGGTGCCTTCACTTCCGCCGGCATGGACGACTCCTCCAGCTGGCGCTACACCACCCACCTTGCCAACATGCCGCTCTACTACGAGTTTGAGAAGGAGCACAACCAGGAGGACGACGAGATCAAGGGTGAGTTCCTCGACAACTACAAGCAGATCTTCGACCTGTACATCACCGACTCCACCTGCGATCCTTCGCAGCTTGCTTCCAAGACCGGCGACGACGCCACCAACGAGTTCGCAACCGGCAAGGCCGTCTTCTACCAGAACGGCTCTTGGGCCTACTCTGACCTCGTCAAGGCCGGCATGACCGACGATCAGATTGGCATGATGCCCATCTACATCGGTGTTGACGGCGAGGAGAACCAGGGCCTGTGCTCCGGCGGCGAGAACTATTGGTGCGTCAGTTCCCAGGCTTCCGAGGATGCCCAGAAGGCCACCGAGGACTTCATGTATTGGTGCGTCACCGCTGACACCCCGACCAGCATCATCGCCGACAAGATGGGTCTGACCGCTCCGTTCAAGAGCGCCAAGGAGACCACCAACGTCTTCTCGCAGCAGGCCGTTGCCATGGCCAAGGACGGCAAGAAGACCGTCGCTTGGGACTTCGTCTACATTCCCTCCGAGGAGTGGAAGAAGAACCTCAAGCAGGCTCTGATTGCCTACGCTGCCGATAACAGCAAGTGGGACGGCGTCAAGAACGCCTTCGTCGATGGCTGGAAGACCGAGAAGGCTGCTTCCGAGTAAGCAGTTGCTGCCCAAGCTATCTGATTAGCGACAGGGGGCGGGCAGACGTAGGTTTGCCCGCCCCCTGCATATTGAAAGGACCCTTTTATGGGCAAAGCACTCAAGCGCTGGTGGCCGCTCTTTATGCTGCCCACGTGCCTGGCGTTTATGATCGGGTTCGTGATTCCCTTTATCCAGGGCTTCTATCTCTCGTTCTGCCAGTTTATTACCATTAACAACGCGCACTTTGTCGGTATCGAGAACTACGTGCGCGCATTGTCCGATTCGCAGTTTACCACGTCGTTCTTCTTTACGGTGGCGTTTGCCTTCCTGTCGACGGTGCTCATCAACGTGATTGCCCTCGCCATCGCGCAGGCGCTCACCCGCAAGGCGCTCAAGGGCACTAACATCTTCCGTACGATCTTCTTTATGCCGAACCTGATCGGCGGCATCGTGCTGGGCTACATCTGGCAGATCTTGATCAACTGCCTGCTCTCCAACATCGGCGCCCAGCTCATCGCCCTTAACTCTGCTGCTGGCTTCTGGGGCCTTATCATCCTGACCCTGTGGCAGCAGGTCGGCTACATGATGATCATCTACATCGCTGGTCTGCAGTCCATTCCGTCCGACTACATCGAGGCCGCCAAGGTCGACGGTGCCACGGCATGGCAGACGTTTTGGAAGGTTAAGGTCCCTAACCTGATGCCGACCATCACCATCTGCCTGTTCCTGTCCATCACCAACGGCTTTAAGCTGTTCGACCAGAACCTCGCCCTTACCGGCGGCGCCCCCGCGCACTCCACCGAGATGCTCGCCCTGAACATCTACAACACGTTCTATTCGCGTGCCGGTATTGCATGGCAGGGCATCGGTCAGGCCAAGGCGGTTATCTTCTGCATCCTGGTTGTTGCTATTTCCATGATCCAGCTTAAGGCCACGAGGTCCAAGGAGGTGCAGCAGTAATGAAACGCGATAAGGTTATCAACCGCGCGCTCTCGATTTTCTTTACGATCCTGTCGCTCGCGTGGATCTACCCCGTGTTCATGATTGCGCTTAATTCTTTTAAGAAAGCGACCGCAATCAGCACCACCACGGCATTCGATCTGCTCACGCCCGAGACGTTCAACGGCCTCGCAAACTACATGCACGCCCTTAACGAGCAGGGCTTTGCCTCGGCATTTATGTACTCGCTCATCATCACGGTCACGTCGGTCGTGCTGATCTTGGTGTGCTGCTCCATGTGCGCTTGGTACGTGGTTCGTGTCAACAACAAGATCTCGAACTTCTTCTATTACCTGTTCGTGTTCTCGATGGTCGTGCCGTTCCAGATGCTCATGTTCACGCTGTCCAATTTGGCGGACCGCATCGGCTTTAACACGCCGTTCAACATCTGCTTTATCTATCTGGGCTTTGGCGCGGGCCTGGCGGTCTTTATGTTCGCCGGTTTTGTAAAGAACATCCCGCTCGAGATCGAGGAGGCGGCCATGATTGATGGCTGCAACCCGGTCCAGGTGTTCTTTAAGATCGTCCTTCCCATCATGAAGCCCACCTATCTTTCGGTCGGCATCCTCGAGACCATGTGGGTCTGGAACGACTATCTGCTGCCCTACCTTACGCTCGACTCCACCAAGTACAAGACCATTCCTATCTTGATTCAGTACTTCCGCGGCGGCTACGGCCACGTCGAGCTCGGCCCCATGATGGCCTGCATCATGATGGTCGTTATCCCCATCGTTATCATGTACATCCTCTGTCAGAAGTACATCATCGACGGCGTGGTGGCAGGTGCCGTCAAGGGCTAATGCCGTAACTGTTTTGCAAGTTTCTGCGGCGCCCCTCAGCGCGGCGCCGCATATCGAAAGGTAGAGACATGGCCGAGATTGTTCTCAAACATGTTCAGAAGGTGTATCCCAACACCGAGTCCAAAAAGAAGGGCTTCTTTGGCAAAAAGAAGAAGACCGAGGAGAAGAAGCACAACCTCAAGGTTACCGAGGACGGTGTGCTCGCTGTAGAGGACTTCAACCTCACCGTTCACGACCAGGAGTTCATCGTCCTCGTTGGCCCCTCTGGCTGCGGTAAGTCCACGACGATGCGCATGGTCGCCGGCCTGGAGGACATTACCTCGGGCGACGTGCTCATCGACGGCAAGCGCGTCAACGACGTGGCGCCCAAGGACCGCGACATCGCCATGGTGTTCCAGAGCTACGCTCTGTACCCCAACATGACGGTGTACGAGAACATGGCATTTACGCTCGAGCTCAAGAAGGTCCCCAAGGACGAGATCGACCGCAAGGTTCGCTCTGCTGCCGAGATCCTGGGTATTACCGAGTACCTTGACCGTAAGCCCAAGGCACTCTCCGGCGGCCAGCGCCAGCGTGTCGCCATCGGCCGCGCCATCGTGCGTGACCCCAAGGTCTTCCTGATGGACGAGCCCTTGTCCAACCTGGATGCCAAGCTGCGTAACCAGATGCGCGCCGAGCTCATTAAGCTGCGTCACGAGATCAAGGGCACCTTCATCTACGTTACCCACGACCAGACCGAGGCTATGACCCTCGGCGATCGCATCGTGGTCATGAAGGACGGCGTCGTCCAGCAGATCGCCACCCCGCAGGAGGTCTTCAACCATCCCGCGAACATCTTCGTCGCCGGCTTCATCGGCGTGCCGCAGATGAACTTCTTCGATGCCCAGCTGGTGCGCTCGGGCAACGGCTTTACCGTCAAGACCGACGACATGAATGTCGCGCTGGCCCCCGAGACCTGCGCTCAGCTCGCCCTTAATTGGGACGGCGGCGACGTGAAGGAGATCACGGCCGGCGTGCGTCCCGAGCAGATTCTGCTTGCCGACAAGGACGAGGAGGGCGCGCTCCAGGGTACCGTCGAGGTGACCGAGCTCATGGGTTCGACCGAGCATGTCCACGTGACCGCTCCCGATGGCCAGTTCGTCCTGATCATTCCCGTTGTCGACCTCGAGGCCAAGGGTGCGCTCAAGGCGGGCGACCCCATCTGGTTCAAGTTTGAGAAGAACGCGACCCACCTCTTCGATAAGGTGTCTGGCAAGAACCTTATCTAGGCCCGATCCAATCAGGCCCTCCTTTTGGGCGACTGCGGCTTTGCCATCCTTTTGCCGTGGTCACATATAAGGCTCCCCTTCCGTCCACTAGGCGAGAGGGGAGCCTTTCTTTATGACGGGGTTGTCTGGTCGGTCGTTTGTCTTGATCTGTAACAGGTAGAGGTTCGAATTGGGTTTAGATGTTACAGAACGAGATTGAGTTGAGCCGCCTGTCCTTCCGTCTCGATCTGTAACACGAGAGACTGATTTCGGCAGCTACCTGTTACAGAACGAGATTGTTTTAGCCGGCTTATCCATTTGTTTCGATCTGTAACAGTAAGGGCGGATTTCAGACGTTAGATGTTACAGATTGAGATAAACCCTAGGGAAAGGACCGGTTTGGCTTGATCTGTAACAGGTAGGGCCGTTTTGGCCGAGTAGGTGTTACAGATTGAGACGATTTTGTCGAGGCGGGCCACGGGCAACACGCGGGCAAAAAAGCGGAGCCGCGTTGCTGCGACTCCGCTTTCAAGAGGATGGGTAAAGGAAACGAAATTAGCTCAGGTGCCAAATCTCGTCGTTGTACTGGGAGATCGTGCGGTCAGACGAGAAGGTGCCGGCGTTGGCGATGTTGATCAGCGCCTTGCGCATCCAAGCGTCCTGGTCCTCGTAGTCGGCTAGCACGCGCTCCTTGGTCTGGATGTACTCCTCAATGTCGAGCAGGGCCATAAACCAGTCCTTGCCCTTGATGTCGTCGTGCAGGCGCTGCAGGCGCTCGGCGTTGCCGGTCGCCATAAAGGCGGGGTTGGTGATGAAGTCCACCAGCAGCTTGATGCCGGGCTTGCGATAGAGCGCGCCGGCGTCATAGCTGCCGTCGGCGTAGAGCTGCTCGACCTGCTTGGAAGAGGCACCAAAGGTGTAGATGTTCTCGTCGCCCACGAGCTCGGCAATCTCCACGTTGGCACCGTCAAGCGTGCACAGGGTCAAAGCGCCGTTGAGCATGAACTTCATGTTGGAGGTGCCGCTCGCCTCCTTGGAGGCCAAGCTGATCTGCTCGGAGATATCGGCGGCGGGGATCACACGCTCAGCAGCGGTGACGTTGTAGTTCTCGATCATGACAACCTGCAGGTAGGGGGCCACGTCGGGGTCGTTGGCGATCCACTGCGACAGTGTCAGGATCAAATGGATGATGTCCTGGGCGATGGTGTAGGCAGGTGCCGCCTTGCCGCCGAAGATGATGGTGACGGGATGCTTAGGTCTGTTGCCGTTCTTGATGTCGAGATACTTCCAGATGATGTAGAGCGCGAGCATCTGCTGGCGCTTGTACTCGTGGATGCGCTTGACCTGGACGTCGATGATGGCGTTGGAGGGAATGGTCACGCCCTGCTCGAGCGCCATGAACTGGCGCATGATGGTCTTGGCTTCGGCCTTGGTGGCGGCCAGGCGCTCAAGAACATCCTTGTCGTTAGCGAATTCGGCGAGCTTGCTCAGGTCGCCGGTGCTGCGCCAATCGGTGCCGATCACATCGTCGAGCAGGCTGGCGAGCGCGGGGTTGGCGCCATGGATCCAACGGCGGAAGGTGATGCCGTTGGTCTTGTTGGAGAACTTCTCGGGATAGATCTCGTAGAACGGGTGAAGCTCGGTGTCCTCCAGAATCTTGGTGTGGAGTGCGGCGACGCCATTGATGGAGAAGCCAAAGTGAATGTCCATGTGGGCCATGTGGACGGTGTCGTGCTCGTCGATGATGGCGACGCGCGGGTCGTCGTGCTCGGCCTTGGCAACCTCGTCGAGCTTGACGATGATGTCGGCGATGGCGGGCGAGACCTTCTGCAGGCTGGCGAGCGGCCACTTCTCGAGCGCCTCGGCAAGGATCGTGTGGTTGGTGTAGGCGACCATGGAGCGCACGATGGTAACGGCCTCGTCAAACTCGATGTCGTGCTCGGTGGTGAGCAGGCGGATGAGCTCGGGAATGACCATGGTGGGGTGCGTGTCGTTGATCTGGACCACGGCGTAGTCGGCCAGATCGTGCAGGTTGCTGCCGCGCTCGACGGCCTCATCGATCAGGAGCTGGGCGGCGTTGCTCACCATGAAGTACTCCTGGTAGATGCGAAGCAGGCGGCCCTGCTCATCGGAATCATCCGGATAGAGGAACAAGGTGAGGTTCTTGGCGATCTTCGTCTTGTCGAAGTCGATGGAGCTGCCGGGGACCAGGCCGTCGTCGACACTTGCCAGGTCGAACAGACGCAGGCGGTTCTTGGTGGGCTGGTCGTAACCGGGCACATCGATGTTGACGAGCTTGGAGGTAACGGCAAAATCGCCAAACTCGACGGTGTAGGAGCGGTCGTCATCGATCAGGATGTCCTGCTCGCTAAGCCACTCATCGGGGACGGCCTTTTGCTGGTTGTCGGTAAAACGCTGACGGAACAGACCGTAATGGTAATTGAGGCCCACACCGTCGCCGGTAAGGCCCAGCGTGGCAATGGAATCCAGGAAGCACGCGGCCAGACGGCCCAGGCCGCCGTTGCCCAGCGACGGTTCGACCTCAAACTCCTCAATCTTGTTGAGGTCGTGGCCGGCAGCGGTGAGCTGGTCTTTAACCTCGGCATAGATGCCAAGGTCGATCATGTTGTTGATCAGCAGTTTTCCAATCAAAAACTCAGCAGAGATGTAGTAGAGCTTTTTCTTGCCATTGTTGAGTGGGCAGGCAGCAGAGCGCTCCTGCACGAGCTTGACCAGCAGTTTGTAAATGCGGCGGTCATCGAGTTGCTCGAGCGAAGTTCCAAAGGACTGCTCGGCAAGATCCGCAAGATTGATACAGGGCATGTTTCCTCCTGTGGCGAGTTGACGACATGTCAGAAATTCAAAAGAAGCCCGCGCGAGGGGATTGGAGTGGCCTCGCGCGGGAAAAGCGGTCGCGTCCGCACGGTGGGGTGGGGTCGGGCGCGGTGGCTCCTATTGAGGAAGCTCGATTTCGGCTTCCGATGGGATGCGGAAGTAGGTCTCGGTCCAGCCGGTGAGCTTGTGCTCGAGCTCGCGGGTGATGGCGCCATCGAGCATGCGCCAGGTCCAGTTTCCGCCCAGGGTGGCGGGGGTGTTAATGCGCGCCTCGTTGCCCAGATTGAGCAGGTCCTGCATGGTGTAGATGCAGGTATCGCTCACGCTGGCGGCGATGGTGCGATTGAGTGCATCTGCCATGGGTTCGCCGGTCTGCTGATGGGTGTACAGGGCTGCCTGCTCGCGCTGACGCGGGGTGGCCGTTCCCTCAAACCAACCGCGCGCCGTTTCGTTGTCGTGGGTGCCCACATAGGCGACGGTGTTGGCGATGTAGTTATGCGGCAGGTAGTACGAGTTGGTGCCCTCAAAGGCAAACTGCAGGATCTTCATGCCGGGGAAGCCCGAGTTGTCGCGCATGTCGATGACGCCGGGGGTGAGGAAGCCCAGGTCCTCGGCGATGATGGGCAGCGTGCCGAGCTTTTCCTCGAGTGTCTTGAAGAACTTGAGGCCGGGTCCCTGCGTCCATGTACCATATGACGAATCGGGAGAGGAGAACGGCACCTCCCAAAATGCCTCGAAACCGCGGAAGTGGTCCAGACGGATGATGTCGTACATGTCGAGGGCGGCTCGGATGCGGCCTTCCCACCAGGAGAAGCCGTCTGCTTCCATAGCATCCCAGTCATAGATGGGGTTGCCCCAGTACTGGCCGGTGGCCGAGAACTGGTCGGGCGGCGTGCCGGCGACGCTCACGGGATTGCCGGCGGCGTCGATCTTAAAGAGCTCGGGCGTGGCCCACATCTCGACGGAGTCGCGCGAGACGTAGATGGGCAGGTCGCCGATGATCAGGATGTCGTGCTCGTTGGCATAGGCCTTGAGGCGGCCCCACTGGCGATCGAAGAAGTACTGCGTCATCTGGTGGTAGAGCATGCGCTCGGGATGGGCGGCGCAGACCTTGCTGGATGCCTCGCCGCGGCGGCGGAGCTCCTCGGGCCACTCCCAAAAGGCCTTGAGCCCGCACTCCTCTTTCACGGTCATAAACTCGCAGTAGGGAATGAGCCAGCCCTCGTTTGCCTGGATAAAGTCGTCGAAATCGGCCGGTTTATCCGCGGCGAAGCGCTCGGCGGCACGGTCGAGGATTTGGCGGCGGCCAGCAAAGATGGCGCCGTAGTCGACGTTGCTGGGGTCGGAGCCCAGGTACACGCCGTCGATATCGTGCTGCTCCAGATAGCCGGCCTCGATAAGCTCGGCAAAGTCAATGAAGTTAGGGTTGCCCGCGCGGGCCGAGAACGACTGATAGGGCGAATCGCCATAGCTGGTCGTCGTAAGGGGCAGAATCTGCCAGTAATGTTGTTTGCACGAGGCGAGAAAATCGACGAAGTCGTAGGCATTCCAGCCAAAGCCGCCGATTCCGTATGGTCCGGGCAGAGATGAGACGGGCATGAGGACGCCGCTTGCACGCTCCATGAATGCGCTCACCAACCTTCTTGTTGTGGGGTCGGCCTGCCGATGGGTGTGCAGTCCGCCTCCGATGTTCTGATTCGATATGCCTATTGTAAAACATGTTGTTTAAACATGTACAGGCAAGATATAAAAGTTGGTCGATTTTCGGCGAATGGTTACATGCCGTGAAAAAGCCCCGACCTCACAACGTGAGATCGGGGCAAGAGCGGTATGTAGGTATTTGCTACTCGGCGTCGGCGAAGCCGTTGGGATTGTGGCTCTGCCAGTTCCAGCTATCGCGGCACATGTCCGCGATGTCGTACTGGGCCTTCCAGCCCATCATGCGCTCGGCCTTGGAGGCATCGCACCAGTTGGCGGCGATATCGCCGGCACGGCGCTCGCGAATCACATAGGGCAGCTCCTTGCCGCAGGCCTTGGAGAAGGCGGCGACGACCTCGAGCACCGAGGTGCCGGTGCCGGTGCCCAGGTTAAAGATCTCGACGCCGGTCTTGCCGTTCATCCAGTTGAGGGCGGCAACGTGGCCGGAGGCCAAATCGCACACGTGGATATAGTCGCGCACGCCCGTGCCGTCGGGAGTGGGGTAGTCATTGCCAAAGACCTGAACGGCTTCGAGCTTGCCCACGGCAACCTGCGCGACATAGGGCACCAGGTTGTTGGGGATGCCCTTGGGGTCCTCGCCGATCAGGCCCGACGGATGGGCGCCGATGGGGTTGAAGTAGCGGAGCAGCACGACGTCCCACTCGGGGTCGGCGGTGTGAACGTCCATAAGGATCTGCTCGATCATCCACTTGGTCCAGCCATAGGGGTTGGTTGCGGGCTTCTTGGGGTCTTCCTCGGTGACAGGCGGGTTGTCCGGATCGCCGTAGACGGTCGAGGAGCTCGAGAAGATGATGGACTTGCAGCCATGGTTGCGCATGACGTCGATGAGCACCAGGGTGTTTTCGATGTTGTTGTGGTAGTACTCGACGGGCTTGCTCACCGACTCGCCGACGGCCTTAAAGCCGGCGAAGTGGATGACGCGGTCGATCTGATGGGTGTCGAAGATCTTGTTCATGGCCTCGCGGTCGAGCACGTTGGCCTCGTAGAAGGTGAGGTTCTTGGCAGCCTCTTCGCCCACGATGGTCTTGACGCGGTCGACGGCGACGGCGCTGGAGTTGGAGAGGTCGTCGACGATGACGACCTGGTAGCCGCCCTCGAGCAGCTGAACGACGGTGTGCGAGCCGATAAAGCCGGCGCCGCCGGTTACGAGGACGCAGGTGTCTTTGGGGTCGAGTGCTTTGGACATGTAGTCTCCTATCGAATCAGGAACACTTCTTCAGGGGAGTATAGCGCAGGCAGGGGCACCCAAAACGTGCAGGGCGGGAAAAGCAGATGAACATGCTAACGTACTCATTGAAATGTTTGGCGTGGGCGTAACCTTGACTTTGACGTTTGCATACGAGCCGCCGACCATGCGGTTTGCTGCCGTTCGTGGAAATCGTTGGGATGCGTCGGATGTACGCTAATATGTATGAGTTGAGCGACATATAAATAAACATGTAACGGAGTAGATATGTCACCAAACAGCGATTCCATCCTTTCCCAGGAGCTTTCGCGTCGCACTGCCCTCAAGGCCCTGTTCGGCGCAGCTTCTGCAGCCGTTCTTTTTGGTCTGCCCACTCGCGCCCATGCTGCGGAGGCCACCAAGGAAACCACCGACAAGCTCAATGCGGCCCAGGCTCAGCTTGACGAGGTCCAGGCCCAGCTCGACAGCATCGCAAATGAATACGCGGCGCTGGCCAACAAGAACGCCCAGACCCTCAACGATATCGAGGGCGTACAGGGCCAGATTGACAGCACGCAGGCGCAGATTGACGAAAAGAAGGCCGAGCTCAAAAAGAAGCGCGGCGATCTTTCCGATCGCGTTTCCGCCAGCTATAAGTCGGGCGGCACCAACATCCTGTCGCTGCTGCTCGCCTCGGGCTCGTTTGAGGAGCTCGTCGCCAATGCGCACTATGTTGAGAAGATCAACAAGAGCGACCGCGACGCCATCGAGGATATCCAGACCATACAGAAAGAGCTCGATACGCAGAAGTCTGAGCTCGAGTCGCAAAAAGCCGACTTAGAGAAGCTCAAGGACCAGCAGACTGCCCAGATGCAGGACATGCAGGCCAAGCAGCAAGAGGTCCAGACCGTGCTGAGCGGTCTTTCCGACGACGTCAAGGAGCTCATGGCTCAGCGCGATTCCGAGATTCTCGCTGCCGCCCAGGCCGAGGAGGCTGCCAAGAAGGCCGCCGCCGCTGCCGCGGCCGCCGCGAACAAGAACAATTCCTACTCGGGTGGTTCAAGCTCGGGTGGCGGATCGTATGCGCCCGGAACCCCGCAACAGAATGCCGGCTCGGGCAAGCAGCAGGCCGTCGTCAACGCGTGCTACTCCACGCCTTCGCCGGGTCAGAACTGGTGCGCAGCGTGGGTCACCAATGTCTTCCGCAACGCCGGCGTTGGCTACTTTGGCGGCAACGCGTGCGACATGTTTAATGCCTGGTGCTATAGCTCCGACCGCTCGGCGCTGCAGGTGGGCATGATTGTTGCCGACTCATCGCATAGCGGTACCGGCATACCGGGCCTGATCTATGGCCACGTGGGCATCTATGTTGGTGGCGGCATCGTTATGAGTAACGAGGGCGCCATCACGTCGAGGTCGCTTGACTCGTTCATTGGGTTCTACGGCACTGGCTCTGGCGTGCGCTGGGGCTGGCTCGGCGGTATTGCGCTGTCGTAACTGCGGCTTGAAGCTGGTTGGTCCGGGACTGCGGGCGAGGCATAAGGTTGCCTGCTCTACAGTCCTGCGCAAGACGAAGGCCACATTAAGTGGCCTTCTTTGCGTGCGGAACTCGCGACCAACCTTATGCCTCGCCCGCAGTCCCGGACCTTCCGGGTTCAAAGCGCGACACACCGGACTGGTTGTCTGATATAAAGATGGCGAAGGCCCCTTTCGGGGCCTTCTTTTTAAATAAAATTATCGACTCCGTGGACTTCGGTTTTGGAATTTGGAGCCGACGGCTCATCAAAGTGGAAAATGAAATATAACCTAGCTGCAATAATCGCCTTGTTGCGAACTCGAACTGATCATGTAGATCTAAAATAGTCGCAATATACAATTGTCGTGTGGTGCGTTGGGTTGGAGCTGCTGCGGGTCCTATATGGATTGCGGTCTTGCGCCCCGATGTTCAAACAGGTTTCTCTCTAGACGGGAAGTTGCTCATGGACACCATATATGACGGAGACGACTGGGTCGATCATTATAGTTGGCGACTAGTCGGCTCGGATGACAATGGGGATGTGGTGTTTGATGGATTATGTCCAAAGCATCTCCATCCTTTTGTCTCGTCGTTAATTGAGAGTTCCGCTCGTGTTGCCCCCTACAGCTCGGCGTCGCTTCATGATACGGACGTTTTGAAGACCATAAAGGAATCAATTGACGAGGGCACGATGAGTAGCTTGCTGTTTTCTCGGCTTGTGGGGCTAGATGAGATTGGCTCGAAACGACTGCTTGCGGGCGAAAAGGTGGAACTCACTTATCGGTCGATGATTTCAATCCTGCGGATGGCCGATGTTCTTCGCAAATAAATGAAAACGGGACAAGTGAGCTACATCACTTGTCCCGTTATTAATTAAAGTGGACCGCGGCGAGCGGGCTATAAAAATTCGCCTACTCGGTGGACTTCGGGTTGTAGGTCTACTCCGAATTGGTCCTTGACGGTTGCTTGGATGTGGCGGATGAGTTCGTCGACGTCGGCGGCGGTGGCGTGGTCGGCGTTGACGATGAAGCCGCAGTGCTTCTCACTTACCTGCGCGCCGCCGACAGCATGGCCGCGCAGGCCGGCATCCATGATGAGCTTGCCGGCAAAGTAGCCCTCGGGGCGCTTGAAGGTGGAGCCGGCGCTCGGCATGTCGAGTGGCTGCTTGTCCTCGCGGCGCTGGCGATAGTCGTCCATGTCGGCCTTGATCATCGCGGCGTTGCCCGGGGCGAGATTGAAGGTGGCCGAAAGCACGGTAAAGCCGTCGTCAGCGATGCGGCTCTTGCGATAGCCCAGGTTAAGCTCGTTGACATCGAACTCGATGATGTTGCCACTGCCGCGGGTGCCGTCGTCGAGCATGCGGGCGGGCTTGTAGACGCGCACAGACTCCAGCACATCGGCCATGCAGGCGCCATAGGCGCCGGCGTTCATGTAGCAGGCGCCGCCGACCGATCCGGGGATACCCGAGATGGGCTCCATGCCGGTGAGACCGGCCTCGGCTGCCGCCGCGGCGACATCGGAAAGCAAGGTGCCGGCTGCTGCCGTAACGTGCGTGCCGTTGACCGTAATGTCGGAGAGGCCCTCGCCCAGTGCCACGACGATGCCGCGGATGCCCTTGTCACCGACGAGCAAGTCGGAGCCGTTGCCCACGATGGTGAGGGGCAGATCGCAGCGATAGCAGGTATCGAGCGTGGCGACGAGGGCCTGCTCGGTATCGGGCGTGACAAAGACGTCGGCCGGGCCGCCGATCTTAAACGTGGTGTGCTCGCGCATGGGCTCGCTCATCAGCACGTTGTCCTCGCCGGCAACGCCAGCGAGCGCGCACAGCAGGTCTTCGTTAAAAAAGTCGTTCTCGTGCATATGAATATCCGCCTTTTGGTGGTCGTCGTCATCAATCGATTGCAATATACCCCACCCGGACGGATTTGGTGCGCTGACGGCGATAAAACAGCCGTCCACCGGATTGGTAAAGTGTTTATCACCGAGGTAGAGGGGCAGTCGCTATACTTTCAAGAGATTGCGCGTAAACCCGGAAGGAGCGAGATGGCCAACAAAGTCACCCTCAAGCAGATCGCCCAGGAGGTGGGGCTTTCCCCCTCGTCGGTCTCGCTTGTTCTCAATAATCGGCCCTGTCGCATCTCGGAAGAAAACCGCAAGCTCATCAAGGAGGTCGCCGCGCGCAACCACTATGTTCCTAACCAGATTGCTCGTAGCCTGGTCATGCGCGAGTCGCGTACGCTGGGCCTTATCGTTCCCAATATCGAGAGCCGCTTTTTTGCCTCGCTCGCCGGCAGCTTGGAAAAGCGCTGCCGCGAGGACGGCTATGCGCTCTTTATTACCAGCTCGGGTGGAAGTGCCGACGATGATCTTGAGCTGCTGCGCCAGCTGGTGACGCGCGGCGTCGACGGCGTCTTTCTGGTGGTGGGTGACGAGTTCTCCGACGACCGCGCCCTGCGCGAAGAAGTCAGCCATCTGCCCATTCCGGCGGTAATGGTCGACCGCGCCATTGAGGGGCTCGAGTGCGACAAGGTGATGTTCGACCACGAGATGGGTGGCTACATGGCTACCCGCTATTTGATCGAGCAGGGTCACCGTCGCATTGCCTGCTTGGTTAATGCTCGCCGTTCCAATACGGGTCGTAAACGTCTTGCCGGCTACGAGCGTGCGCTGCGCGAGGTGGGGCTGCCGATCGACGCACGTTTGGAGTTTGAGAGCGAGTACTACATTCCGAGCGCATACGAGGCGTCGGAGGCGGTGCTCGCAACTGACGCCACCGCCGTGTTCGCAAGCTCGGACAACATTGCCCTCGGTTTGCTCAAGCGCCTGCACGAGATGGGGAAGAGCATTCCGGGCGATATCTCGGTGGTGAGCTATGACAACTCGGCGGCCGACGTTCTCTTTGAGCCGGCGCTGACCGCGATCGAGCAGGATCCTGGTGTCCTCGCGGAGCATGCTTTTGGCTGCATGTCCAAGCGTCTTGCCGGTAGGGGCGGTAGGCGTGCCGAAGAGGTCGTTCTGGAGCCGGCGCTTATCGTTAAGGACAGCGTTCTCGAGCTTACTAAACACAACTAAACACGTTTATCAATTTGCAGAGACTGAATGTGGAGCACCTGTGACAGGCAATGCCGCAGGTGAATGTCTGCTTTTGCCTGTCTACATGGCAAATCAGGATGCTAAAACGTTTTTTCACCATGATAAAACGTTTTAGCAAATATACTAGTCCCAACGAAAGGTTGCCGTATCGGAAGGCGACCGCGCAGCGAAGGGACGTAAACAATGGCTAAAACACTGGGGACGCCGTGGCAAAAGCTGGGCCACGAGGTACCGGCTTCCGAGCTCGAGGGCGTCGACCTGTATTGGCGCGCATCGAACTATCTGTCCGTCGGTCAGATCTACCTTCGCTCTAATCCGCTCATGCGCCCCGACTTTGTCGACGAGAAGACCGGTGAGGTGCGCGACTTTGGTCGCCCGGACGTTAAACACCGCCTGGTCGGTCACTGGGGCACCACGCCCGGCATCAACTTCCTGTTCGGCCACGTCAACCGCCTTATTGCCGACCACAACCAGAACGCCATTTTCTTGATGGGCCCGGGCCACGGTGGCCCCGCCGGCACCGCCCAGTCGCTGCTCGATGGTACCTACCGCGAGATTCGCCCCGACATCACCAATGACGAGGCAGGCCTGCAGAAGTTCTTCCGCCAGTTCTCTTATCCCGGCGGCATCCCGAGCCACTTTGCGCCCGAGACGCCCGGCTCCATCCATGAGGGCGGTGAGCTCGGCTACACGCTCAGCCATGCCTACGGCGCCGTCATGGACAACCCGAGCCTGCTGGCCGTGGCCGTGGTGGGCGACGGCGAGTCCGAGACCGGTCCGCTCGCGACCTCTTGGCAGTCCAACAAGCTCGTGAACCCGGCAACCGACGGTATCGTCCTGCCGATCCTGCACCTCAACGGCTATAAGATCGCCAACCCCACCATTCTTGCCCGCGTGTCCGACGAAGAACTCACCAAGTTCTTTGAGGGCATGGGCTATAAGCCGCACTTCTTTGTCGCCGGTTTTGACGACGAGAGCCATGCAAGCATCCACGAGCGTTTCGCCGCCCTGTTTGAGCAGGTCTTTGACGAGATTTGCGACATCAAGGCCACCGCACAGGCCCAGGCCGCCGCGGGTGAGACCGTGGTCCGTCCGGCCTACCCCATGATTGTGTTCCGTACGCCCAAGGGTTGGACCTGCCCCAAGCAGATTGACGGCAAGAAGACCGAGGACTCCTGGCGCGCGCATCAGGTGCCGCTGGCGAGTGCCAAGGACACCCACGAGCACTTCCGCGTGCTGCGCGAGTGGTTGCGCTCCTACAAGCCCGAGGAGCTCTTTACGCCCGAGGGCCAGGTGCGCCCCGAGGTGACGGCCTTTATGCCGACCGGCGAGCTGCGCATCGGCGCCAATCCCAACGCAAACGGCGGCAAGGTGCGCCGCGAGCTCGAGCTGCCCGATATTCACGCTCACGAGATTCCCGTCGCCGAGAAAGGCCACGGCTGGGGTTCCACCGAGGCCGCCCGCGTCTTTGGCGAGTACACTGCCGACGTTCTGGCCAAGAACATGGACGACTTCCGCATCTTTGGTCCCGACGAGACCGCGTCTAACCGCCTGCAGGCCGCCTACAAGGTGACCAAGAAGCAGTGGGATGCCGGCTTCTACGAGGACGAGGCCAACGACGAGCTGCTGGCCGGCTCCGGCAAGGTCGTCGAGCAGCTGTCCGAGCACCAGTGCGAGGGCTTCCTCGAGGCTTACGTGCTCACCGGCCGCTCCGGCGTGTGGAGCTCCTACGAGAGCTTTGTCCACGTGGTCGATTCCATGGTCAACCAGCACTGCAAGTGGCTCGAGGCCACCAAGCGCGAGATTCCGTGGCGTGCTCCAATCAGCGGTCTCAACATTTTGCTGTCGAGCCACGTGTGGCGCCAAGACCACAACGGTTTCTCGCACCAGGATCCCGGCTTTATCGACCTGCTGCTCAACAAAGCCAACGACACGCATATCGTGAATGCTTACTATCCGGCTGACGCCAACATGGCGCTTGCTGTGGCCGAGCGCGTCTACCAGTCCACCGACTGCGTTAACGCCATCTTCTGTGGCAAGCAGCCCGCCCCCACCTTCCAGACGGTCGACGAGGCCAAGTCCGAGCTCGCCGAGGGTGTCGCGACTTGGGAGTGGGCATCGACTGCCGACTCGCTCGCCGAGGCCGACGTCGTGGTCGCCACGTGCGGCGACGTGCCGACGCTCGAGGCCCTGGCTGCAACCGATATGCTGCGCGAGCTGGGCATTAAGGTGTGGTTCGTCAACGTGGTCGATCTGCTCAAGATTCAGAACGTCTGCGAGAACGACCAGGCCATCAGCGATGAGCGCTGGGCTGAGCTGTTCGGCTGCGGTGAGAAACCCGTGCTCTTTGCATTCCACGCCTATGCCGGCACGATTCGCCGCCTGATCTGGAACCGCCCCGGCCACGACGCCTTCCGCGTCCACGGCTACGAGGAGAAGGGCTCCACGACCACGCCCTTCGACATGCTGCGCCTGAATAACATGGACCGCTGGGCACTGGCCGCCGACGTGCTGCACATGGTCGACGCCGATAAGTTTGCCGAGCAGATTGATGAGTGGGAGGCTTTCCGCACCGAGGCCTTTGAGTTCGCGTGCGACGAGGGCTTCGATCACCCGGCCTTTACCGACTGGGTCTGGCCCGACGCCGCAGCCGCAACTGCTGCCGACGGCGCGCTCTCCGCAACGCAAATGACCGCAGGCGACAACGAATAGCATCCGGGACGGCCTCGCGCTGGGGCCTGCTCCGGGCGGGTTGCCTTGCTCCGGGAAGTGGGCTTCGCGAACTTCCCGGAGCAAGGCAACCCGCCCGGAGCAGGCCCTCTCGACCGTTTCGATATGCGGGGGCTGATTATTTTTTATGTAATGGGGACCATGCTTACGCTGCCTTAGAAGCCGTGCATCTAACTTTGGTCAGCCAAGATTACATTGCCGGGGCCGGGGAGGCATGCTTTGTTTTGAGAAGTTCGCGGAGCCCACTTCTCAAAACAAAGCATGCCTCCCCGGCCCTCGTCCGTGAACTTTTCCGCTGGGCGAGCGGGGCCGCGGGCGATCCGCTCCTATGTTTCCAAATGAATACGCTGTGAGCCGAGGAGGGCGATTCTCCCCGCAAGCACTCTAGTATGCTAAAGTACCCAGAAGACCGGCGGAGCTATGCCGGTCTTCTGTTCTATATGAAACGCAGCATGAGGAGGCTCACCAGATGACGGCCACACCGTGGGGATTCCGGGACATATTGCCCGAGGAGGCTCAGGCGCGCGAGGAGATTGCGCTGACGGTGAAGGGCTGTTTCAGGGAGCATCATTACCTTCCGGTCGAGACGCCGCTGCTCGAGGACAAGGGTTCGCTCGAGGAAGGCGGCCGCATCGCGGACACGCCGTTCAAGCTTTTTGACGACGACGGTCGCCTGCTGGTGGTTCGTCCCGATAACACGTTGCCGATTGTGCGCCTGGTTTCGACCCGCATGCGTGCGGCCGACCTGCCCCTGCGCCTTCGCTACGAGGCGCCGGTGGTTCGTGAGTGCCAGCGCAACGCCGGCGGCTCGCGCCAGTTTACACAGTTGGGCTTTGAGCTTATCGGTGCGGGCGATACCGCGGGCGATGTTGAGATTGTCTCGCTCGTGGCCGAGGCTGTGCGTAAGCTCGCACTGCCCGATGCACGCATTATCGCAGGTAGCGTGCGTCCGTTTAAGGAGCTGCTTGCGGCGTGCGAAGATCGCGAGCTGGCTGCCGAGGCGCTGCGCTGCGTGCACGCCAACGACTTTGTGGGCCTCGATGCCCGCGTGGCGGCAAGCGCCGAGTCCGATGCCGTCAAAGCCGCCATTAGCGAGCTGCCGCGCCTGCACGGTGGCCCCGAAGTGCTCGACCGCGTTGACGCGTTGCTGGCTGCCGCCGGTATCGCCGCGCCGCTGACGCGCGAGCTACGTGCCCTGGTCGAGGGTCTGGCTCCCGAGGACGCCCAGGTGCTGTCGTTCGACTTCTCTATCATGAACTCTTTCGATTACTACACGGGCCTGGTCTTTAAGGCCTATGCCGGCGGCCTGCCTGACCCGGTCGGTTCGGGCGGCCGTTACGACTCCATCTTTACCGGCGCGTTCGGCGACGGCATCGAGGTGCCGGCGGCGGGCTTCGCCTTTTCGCTCGAGCGCCTGGAGGCCGCGCGCACCTCGGCCGAGGATGCCGCTTCCGATGGTGACCATGCCGTGGGCCGTGGCGCCGAGGGTCCGCTGCGCATTGCCGTGCCCAAGGGCTCGCTTAAGGCCGACACGCTCGACGTGCTCGAGGCTGCAGGCTTAGACGTCTCTGAGCTGCGCGATCCCGGCCGTCACCTGATCGTGCGCGGCCGCGACACGCGTACCGGCGAAGGCGCGGTCGGAGATGTCGAGTTTGTCATCGTGCGCCCCAGCGACGCGCCTGCCTTTGTGGGCTGCGGCGGCGCCGACTGCGGCATCTGCGGCTGGGACTCGCTTATCGAGGCAGACCTCAACCTGCTGCAGCTGGTCGATCTGGGCTACGGCCTGTGCACTTTCATTGAGGCGGAGCCCGCATGGCGCGCCGGTCAGGCCGAGCGCAACTACGCCCGTCGCGGGTCGCTTCGCGTGGCCACCAAATACCCTCGCATCGCGAGCGCCTGGTATGCCGAGCGCGGCGTGAATGCCGACATCGTTTCGCTGCACGGCAATATTGAGCTGGGTCCCATCGTCGGCATGACTGACCGCATCGTGGACATTACCGCCACGGGCGCCACGTTGCGCGACAACGACCTGGTCATCACCGGTCGCATTATGGACTGCACGGCCCGCTTCTTTGTCAATCCGGGTGCCGCGCGCCTGGATCCGCGCGTTCGCAATCTGGCAGATCGCTTGGCGGCAGCCGTGAAGGACAAGCATTTTGAGCCCGTTGCGGGCTCGGCACAATAGCGCGAGCACGCACGGGCGCCCCAACGTCCGGGTTGCGGGCCGACTGGCGCCGCCGCCCGGTCTCTCGTTTTTCGAACAAAACCTCGACCGATAGGGGATACCGATATGAAGACCATCAAGCTTGCTCCCGGTGAGCGCCTCGTTACCAACCAGCTCAACCGTAAGGGCGTACTGCCGCAAAACATCGTCGACACCGCCCGCGATATCGTGGCCAACGTGCGTGCCAACGGCGATGCCGCGGTGCGCGACTATTGCCAGCGCTTTGACGGCGTTGAGCTGCAGAGCTTCCGTCTGCCGCAAGAGCAGATTGATGCCGCGCTCGAGGGCCTCGATCCCGCTTTTGTCGCGGCGCTCGAGAAGGCCGCGCGTCAGATTCGCGAGTTCCACCAGCGCGAGGTCGAGCAGAGCTGGTTTACCGCGCGCCCGGACGGCACGATGCTCGGCGTTAAGGTGACCCCGCTTGCTGCGGCCGGCATCTATGTGCCGGGCGGTCGTGCGCAGTACCCTTCCACCGTGCTTATGAACGCCATTCCCGCCAAGGTCGCCGGCGTCAAGCGCGTGGTCATGGTGACCCCGCCGCAAAGGGACGGCCTGATCAGCCCCTACACGCTCGCCGCGGCAAAGCTCGGCGGTGTGGACGAGATCTATATGGTGGGCGGCGCCCAGGCCGTGGCCGCACTGGCGTACGGTACCGAGACCATTCCGCGCGTCGACAAGATCACCGGCCCGGGCAACGCCTTTGTCGCCGCGGCCAAGCAGATTGTCTCGGGCGACGTGGGTATCGACATGGTCGCCGGCCCCTCCGAGGTCTGTGTGCTGGCCGATGCTACGGCCAAGCCCATGGTGGTCGCGGCCGACTTGATGGCCCAGGCCGAGCACGATCCGCTGGCAGCCAGCTATCTGGTGACCTGCGACGAGCGGTTTGCGCGTGAGGTCGAGGCGGGTATCGATATTCTGGTAGCGCAGTCGCCACGCGCCGAGATCACGCGCGCTTCGCTCGACAATGAGGGCACCATCGTGGTGGCCGCCGACATGGCTGCCGCCGTCGAAGCGGTGAACACCGTGGCGCCCGAGCACCTGGAGCTGCACTGCAAGGACGCGATGGGCCTGCTCGGCGGCATTCGCAACGCCGGGGCCATCTTTGTGGGCGCTTGGAGCTCCGAGCCGCTCGGCGATTATGTTGCCGGACCCAACCACACGCTGCCGACCGGCGGCACCGCCATGTTCTCCAACCCGCTTTCGGTGGAGGAGTTCGTCAAACGCTCGAGCGTCATCTGCTATACGCCCGAGGGCCTGCTCTCCGACGCTCCCGCTACGCAGCGCCTGGCCGAGGCTGAGGGCCTGTGGGCGCACGCGCTTTCCGCCGCTCTGCGTCGCCGCGTGTTGGAGCAGGGCGAGGATGCCGTGAGTGCCGAGTCTCTGGCCGCGGCCGATCTGACCAAGGTCGCCTGGCCGGGCGACGCTGTGGCGACGGTTGCCGAGGGTGTGGACCTGGCGGCGGCTGCGGGCGGTGCCGTTGGCGCGGTCGTCGAGGAGGCCTAATATGGCCGAACTCACGCCGCGCATGAAGGAGCTCGTCCAGCCCTACTTGGCCGGTATTGAGCCCTACGATCCTAACTTTACGCCCACGCGCATCAACCTTTCGGCCAACGAGAACACCTATCCCGTGCCCGCTGGCGTGCGCGAGGCGGTCGACGCCGCCCTGGCTGCCACGCCGCTCAACCGCTATCCCGATCCCATGTCCAACGACCTGCGCGACGAGCTTGCTGCCTGGCATGGCGTGACGCGCGAGAACATCTGCGTGGGAAACGGCGGCGACGAGCTGCTCTATAACTATCTGCTGGCGTTTGGCGGCGCGGGGAGGACTTTGCTCAACTGCCCACCGTGCTTTAGCGAGTACGCGTTCTTTGCGTCGCTCTGTCAGACCGAGGTGCGCGACGTGTGGCGCGATCCGGCGACCTTTGAGCTCGACCAGGCAGCCGTGCTTGCAGCGGCACTCGAATGCAACCTGGCAATCGTAACCTCGCCCAACAATCCCACGGGTGATGTGGCTCCGCTCGACTTTGTCGCGGCCCTGTGCGATGCGTGCCCCGGCATGGTCATGGTCGACGAGGCCTACGTTGAGTTTGCCGACGATTCGTTTGGCGCGGCCACCACGGCGCAGGGACTTATCGCCGAGCATCCCAACCTGGTGATTCTGCATACGCTGTCCAAGGCATTTGGCGCCGCCGGCACGCGCCTGGGCTGCGTGATCGCGGCGCCCGAGGTTATCGACGTGTTCGCGGCGATTCGCCAGATCTATTCGGTCAACGTGCTGAGCCAGGCGGCGGCACTTGCCTGCGTGCGTGCCCGTGATGCCTATGCGCCCGTGGTGGCGCAGGTCGCATCCGAGCGCGAGCACGAGCTGGCCGCCCTGCGCGCGATGGCTGCCGAGGGCCTGCCCGTGGAGGCGTGGCCGAGCGCGGCGAACTTTGTGCTCGTGCGCACGCCGCATGCCACGCGCGTGCGCGAGCGTCTGCGCGATGAGTATTCGATTTTGGTGCGCGATTTTAGCTATGCGCCGGGGCTTGCGGACTGTCTGCGCATTACCGTGGGTACCCCGCAGGAAAATGATGAGGTGCTGGCTGCGTTTGCCGCGCTGGTGAAGGAGGAGATGTAGATGGGCCGCTATGCCGAGGTAACCCGTAAGACGGGGGAGACCGATATTGTCGTCAAGCTCGACCTAGATGGAACCGGTACGTGCGATATCTCGACCGGCGTGCCGTTTTTCGACCACATGCTCAACGCCTTTGGCCGCCACGGTTTGTTTGATTTGACGGTACACGCGGTGGGCGACGTTGAGGTCGACGCGCACCATACCGTCGAGGATACGGGCATCGTGCTGGGCGAGGCGTTCTGCCAGGCGCTGGGCGACAAGGCGGGCATTACACGCTTTGCCGACGCGGCGATTGCCATGGACGAGACGCTCGTGATGGCCGCCGTGGATATCTCGGGCCGCGGGCAGGCCTATTGCGAGCTGCCCGTGCCGACCGAGCGCGTGGGCAGCTTTGATACCGAGCTGGCCGTTGAGTTCTTCTACGCCTTTGCGCGCGATGCCAAGCTCACGCTGCACGTGCGCGAGCTGGCGGGCGGCAACTCGCATCACATTATCGAGGCCGCCTTTAAGGCCGTGGGCCGCACGATGCGCCACGCCTGCGAGCTCGATCCCCGCGTGCAGGGCATCCCCAGTACCAAGGGCTCGCTGTAACCTGCCAAAAAGGGACAGGTTTATTTTGGCAGGTTTTATCTGCGGAAATGCTGTCTCATGTGGTGGGTGAACGTTTAACCGACCAAAATAAACCTGTCCCTTTTTGGCAGGTTTTGAATGGGAAAAGGGAGGGTCGCGTGGGCGAACCGAAGATCGTGGTGGTCGACTACCACAAGGGCAACTTGTCGAGCGTCGTGCGCGGGCTTGCGCGCGCTGGTGCCGCTGCCTGCACGTCGGACGATCCGGAGCAGATCCGCAACGCCGACGGCCTGGTCATCCCGGGCGTGGGCGCGTTCTATGACGCGATCGCCTTTATGCGCCAGAGCGGCGAGGCGGACGCGGCGCTCGACGCCGTTGCCGCCGGAGCTCCGCTGCTCGGCATCTGCCTGGGCCTTCAGCTGTTTTTTGAGCGCGGCAACGAGGGCGTGCCAGCGGACGAGGGTGCGGACGCGGACGACAGCGCTTCCGAGCAGGCTGGTGGTCCCTGGGTCGATGGCCTGGGCATTATGCGCGGCTCGTGCACGCGCTTGGAGTCGAGCCGCCTGAAGGTGCCGCACGTGGGCTGGGACCAGGTGCACATGACGCCCGCCGGTGCGGCCGATCCGCTGCTTGCCGGTTTTGCCGAGGGCGCCAACATGTATTTCACCCACAGCTACGCGGTGGCCGACGACGCCGATGCCGCCGATGTGCTGGCGCGCACGCACTATACGCGGAGCTTCCCGTGCATCGTGCGCCATGGCAACGTGTGGGGCTGCCAGTTCCATCCCGAGAAATCCTCCGCGCTGGGCCAGCGCATCCTTAAGAACTTCGTTAACATCGTCGAGGAGGGTGGCCGATGATCCTATTTCCCGCAATCGATTTGATCGGCGGCAAGGTCGTGCGCCTGGAGCGCGGCGACCGCAGCCGCTGCAAGGTATATTCCGACGACCCCGTGGCCGTCGCCCGCTCGTTTGCCGAGCAGGGCGCGAGCTGGGTGCACGTCGTCGACCTGTCCGCTGCCTTTGGCGAGGACGAGGACGCGTGCGCTGCCAACTCGGCAGCGATCGAGGCCATCTGCGGCGTCGACGGTCTGTCCGTGGACGTGGGCGGCGGCGTCCGCTCGCTCGCACGCATCGACGAGCTGGCAGGCTATGGTGCTCGCCGCATCGCGCTGGGCACCGTGCTCGTGACCGAGCCGGGTTTTGCCGAGGTGGCGGCCCAAGGCTTTGGTGAGCTGCTGGTGGCTGACATTGCCGCGCGCGACGGCCAGGTCAAGGTGAACGGCTGGCGCGATGGCGCGGGCGTGGCGCTCGACGATGCCGTGGCGCAGCTTTCCGAGCTGGGCTTTAAGCATCTGGTGTATACCGACATCGCGCGCGATGGCATGCAGACGGGCATCGATGTGGCGGCGTATCGCCATGTGGCCGAGGTCGTGGGCTTTCCCGTCGTGGCTTCGGGCGGCATCTCGACGCTCGACGACATCCGCGCGCTGGCCGCGACCGGTGAGGACGCGATTGAAGGCGCCATTACCGGTCGTGCGCTCTACGAGGGCAACTTTACGCTGGCACAGGCGCTGGCCGCCGCCCGAGGGGAGGAGTAGCCCATGCTTACCAAGCGTGTGATTCCCTGTCTGGACGTTAAGGACGGCCGCGTGGTCAAGGGTGTCAACTTTGTGAGCCTGCGCGATGCGGGCGATCCGGTGGAGTTGGCGCGTGCCTACGACTGTGAGGGTGCGGACGAGGTCGTCTTTCTGGACATTACCGCAACGAGCGACAACCGTGCGACGACCATCGAGATGGCGGCGCATGCGGCCGAGGAGCTGGCCATTCTCTATACCGTGGGCGGCGGCTTTCGCGACCTGGCGGGCATGCGAACCATGGTGGCCGCCGGTGCCGACAAGGTGTCGCTCAACTCCGCCGCCGTGCGCGACCCGTCGCTGATTAGCCAGGCTGCCGCGGCGTTTGGCAGCCAGGCCGTGGTCGTGGCGATCGATGCCAAGCGCGTTGGTTTGCCCGGCGCATCCGGTGCCGACAAGTGGGAGGTCTTCACGGCGGGCGGCCGTAACGCCACGGGTATCGATGCGGTGGCGTGGGCCGAGGAGGCGGTTCGTCGCGGCGCCGGCGAGATCTTGCTCACCAGCATGGATCGCGACGGCACCAAGGCTGGCTTTGACCTGGCACTCACTCGTGCCGTGGCGCGCGCGGTGCCGATTCCCGTCATCGCGAGCGGCGGCGTGGGCACGCTCGAGCATTTTGCCGAGGGCGTGATCGAGGGCGAAGCCGACGCCGTGCTGGCGGCCAGCGTCTTTCACTTTGGAACCTTCAGCATTCGCCAGGTGAAGGAATACATGGCATCTCAAGGTATTCCCATGAGATTGGATTTCTAGCGCTGCGGCTTGCCCAGGCACCCAACCTTCCGGCTCCAACCCTCCTCGCGTACCAAAGTACGCGTCGTCGGGCTTGTCGCTCGGAATCTCGGGCACCTGGGCAACCCTCGCCGACCTGCGAAGTTTGAATTTGGGAAGAGAAATGGAAGAGATAACCGATCCTTCAAAGCTTACATACGACGCCAAGGGGCTGATTCCTTGTGTTGTTCAGCAGTATGACACCGGCGAGGTGCTTATGGTTGCCTGGATGAACGAGGAGTCGGTGGGGTTGACGCTCAAGACCGGCACCACGTGGTTTTGGAGCCGTAGCCGCCAGGAGCTCTGGAACAAGGGAGCGACGAGCGGCAATATGCAGGAGGTCAAGGAACTCTGGGCCGACTGCGATAGCGATACGCTGCTGGTCAAGGTCGACTCGCCGGGTCCGGCCTGCCACACCGGCAACCGTACCTGCTTCTTTAAGAAACTCGCGTAGGGCGGGCGCTCGACTAAGCGCTTGGCCAACCAGAAAGGATTGAACCATGGGTGTGCGCACTGCGAATGTTCAGGATGGAAATATCGGTGAGACGCTGACGGGGTTGGCCGAGGTGATTCATGGTCGTCGCGACGCATCGCCGCAGGAGAGCTACACCGCTCGCCTGTTGACCGACGTCGAGGACGAGCTGCTCAAGAAGCTTGCCGAGGAGGCGAGCGAGGTCATCATGGCCTGTAAGGATAACGACCACGATCACATTCGCTACGAGGCCGGCGACCTGGTCTACCACCTGCTCGTGACGCTTGAGCGCTACGGCATCACCCTCGACGAACTGGCCGGCGAACTCAACGCCCGCCGCCACTAGTCATTGGGGACGTTCTTAAACGACTAGTCGTTTGGGACAGTCTTTGCCGGCGCTGCCAAATAGCATGCCCAATTACTACGATGAAACTGGATCTGCTGACCACACGTCGATTTTGAGCAAATCGTCAACGCTTCTACCTGCGGTTTTATTTTCCACATTAAGCCGATGGTCGGAGGTTTGCGGTTCATCGTAGTAAACGGGCGTTCTTTTTGGCGGGTGGTGTTGCACGGGCGTCGGTGGTGAGCAAAACGACCTGTTTTCCTCCGTCCCCAAGGGGTCATTTGTGAAGAGTGTCCCCAACGACTAGTCTTAGGCGAGGGGCGTGGGCTCCCATTCTCCGGTGAGGTGGGGGATGTCGAAGGTTCGATAGCCACAGTCGTAGGCGTGGGCCTGGGCCTCGCGGATGTTCCAGCAGATATCGCAGGCGCGGTGCGCATCCGAACCAAAGGTAATGGGCACCTCGGCATGGGCAAAGCAACGCAGCAATCCGGTCGCGGGGTAGTAGTCGTCGAGCCCCTTGCGCGGCGCGGCAGTCGAGACCTCAACGCGGCGGCCCGTGTCGTGTGCACACTCTGCCATCTGCTCCCAGAATGGCGCGGGGTCAAAGTCGGGCGCAAAGCCTTCCTTCGAAAAGCGCATGACCAGGTCGGGGTGGGCCATTACATCAAAGTTAAGCGGGCTTTCACAGGCGCGGCACCAGTTATCGACATAGCGCTCCCACACGCCGCGTACGCCCAGGTTTTCCCAAACATGCAGGTCGGTGTCATCGTCGACCCAGCCACAAAGCGAATCGGGCGTATCGGGACGAGCGACGTCCTCCGTCCCCGCCGTGCCCGCAGCACCGGCCATGATATCGCCCGGATCGCCAGTCCAGTGCACACTGCCCAAGCGCACTATGGCACCCGCTGACCAGCGCTCGACCAAAGGCTCGCAGCCCTCGTACCAATCGCATTCAAAGCCATAGATAAGCTCGAGCTCCGGCGCAATCTGCGCGGCAAGCTTGCGGGCGTCCTCAAAGGCCAGGCGATGTGCCGGCAGGTCGCCCTCGACAACCTGCACTTCGCAGTTGGCGTCCATGCTGGCGGGTAGGGTGAGGTGGTCAGTCGAGACCATGACGTGGCACCCGGCCGCAGCAGCGGCGCGAACGTTGTCCTCAAACGAGGCGTGCCCGTCCGAAAACGAGGTGTGGGTATGGCAATCGACCAGCGGGCAAGCAGACATGGCAGCTCCTTTGCGTCAGGCGAATTCGCTCCATTGTAGCGGCGCGGCTCTCGATGCGACGAGCGCGCCGGGGTGTCGGTTTCTTGCGGACAGGGAAAATCGCGCTCATCGCGCTCCGCCACATCCACGCCGCCCGCGATGTGTTAGCGTTTGGGTGAACAAAACGAGCCCGTGCGGAAAGGAGCCGGACCGTATGCCATGCGATACCACATCCCCGCTGTCTCGCGAGACCGATGCGCCCGAAACTATCGTCAAACTGGAGTGCGACATCGATGACGCGTCGCCTGAGGTGCTTGCCTACGCTGCCGATTGCCTGCGCAAGGCCGGCGCCCGCGAAGTGCATTGGTTGCCGCTTTACTGCAAAAAGGGCCGTCCCGGCTGGCAGTTGCAGGTAATCTGTACCCACGAGGATATCGAGCGCCTGCAGACGATTGTCTTTTTGGAAACCACGACCAATGGCATCCGCCGCCAGGTTATGGAGCGCGTTTGCCTACCACGCCGCTTTGAGCGCGTAACAACGCCATGGGGCGAGGTGTCCGTCAAGGTGGCGACTTTGCCCGACGGCAGCGAGCGCGCGGCGCCCGAGTACGAAGACTGCGCCCGCCTTGCCCGCGAGCACAATGTGCCGCTCCAACGCGTGATGCAGGCGGCCCAGAGCGCGGCACTGCGATTTGAGTAACGCGGCTGGCGGCACGCCACGCCCAGCTCCATCAACCCCACCCGAAAGGACCACCATGAAATACCTCATCGCCTCCGACATCCACGGCTCGGCATACTGGACCGAGCGCCTGGTCGCCGCCATCGAGTCCGAGCAGCCCGACCGCATCGTCCTGCTGGGCGACCTGCTCTATCACGGTCCGCGTAACGACCCGCCGCGCGATTACGCTCCCAAGCGTGTGATTCCGCTGCTCAATGCCCTGGCCGACCGCATCATCGCGGTGCGCGGCAACTGTGACGCCGAGGTCGACCAGATGGTGCTCGATTTCCCGGTCATGGCCGACTACGCCACGCTGTTTGACGAGACCGGCCGTGAGCTGTTCCTGACGCACGGCCACGTCTTTGGCGCCGGCATGCACAACAGCGTCGACCACGCGCCCGCGCTGCCCGAGGGCTCCGCGCTCGTCTACGGCCATACGCACATCAAGGTCAACGAGGAGAGCGCCGCGCACCCGGGCCTGTGGCTCTTCAATCCCGGCAGCGTGAGCATTCCCAAGGACGGTACGCATAGCTACGGCATCTACGAGGGCGGCGTGTTCCGTCACGTGGTCCTGGAGGAGGAATAACTATGGCGCAGCACATGGCTCAGCAAAATGCCGAGGGTTCGCGCGACCTGTCCACGCTGGTCGACGCGTCGGCCGAGCTGCAGCATCTGGTGCAGACTATCTGGCGTCTGCGTCAGCCCGATGGCTGCCCGTGGGATCGCGAGCAGACGCATCAGAGCATCGGCAAGAACATGATCGAGGAAGCCTACGAGGCGCTCGATTGCATCGAGGCCGATGATGCCACGCATCTGCGCGAGGAGCTCGGCGACGTGCTCATGCAGGTAGTACTGCATGCGCAGATTGCGGCGGACGCCGGCGAGTTTACGCTGGCCGACGTGGCGCGCGATATCGACGCCAAGCTCATCCGCCGCCACCCACACGTGTTTGGCGATGCGGACGCCGAGAGCTCCGACGAGGTGCTCAAGATTTGGGATGAGGTCAAGCTTGCCGAGAAGGTTGCCAAGGACAAGGCCGTGGCAGCGGGCGAAGCTGCGCCCGAGGGTCTGCTCGACGGCGTGCCCACGCATCTGCCGGCGCTGATGCAGGCGCAGAAGGTGTCGCGCAAGGCGGCTGCCGTGGGCTTTGAGTGGGAGACGGTCCAGGATGTGTGGGACGAGGTAGCTGAGGAGCGTGCCGAGTTTGAGGCCGAGGAGCCCGGCTCGCCCGAGCGCGAGATGGAGTTTGGCGACCTGCTCTTTGCCCTAGTCAACGTTGCGCGCAAAGAAGGAATCGACGCCGAGAGCGCCCTTCGCGCCAGCACGGCAAAGTTCCGCCGTCGCTGGGCTGCGATGGAGGCCGCCGTGCACGAGGCGGGCGATGACCTCGCCGCCTGCTCAACCGCTCAACTCAACGACCTGTGGGACCAAGCAAAAGCAAGCGAGTGAGGCCTGCGTCTCTCACGGCATCCATTCGTAGAGAGGTCTCTACAAGCAAAAAGCCATATACAACGGAAGATGTGCCAGCTGTGCTTCGGCATCCCACTCGAGTTGTTTAGGGTGCAACACGTAAGCCATCCCAATCTTCTTGTTAAAGCGCGCGCGGAATCGGTCGAGGGAGATGGTTCCGTATCTGCGTGGCGACTTAACTTCGATGGGGCTGATGCGCGGCTTTCCGGCGGCATTGACATAGGGTCGGGTAACGAGGAAGTCGATTTCCATGCGCTCCTCCCCCTCCTTCTTTCCGCTTTGGGAATAAAAGAAGAGTCTGTATCCATTGGCCTTTAGAGATTGGGCAACGTAGTTTTCGGTAAGCATTCCTTCGTTCAATCCGATGTCGCCGCGAAGCACGGCCCTGTAAACGTCTTCATCGGTATCGTTGTTGTCAGAGAAGGCAAGCGTTACAAGCAGGCCGGTGTCCGCCATGTAGCACTTGAGGGCCGTTTGCTCCATGCTGAGTGAAAGGCCCACGCTCGGTTCGCTTGCGGCATAGCAGATATTGGCAATTCGCGCGTCTGCCAGCCAAAAGAAGGCTTCTTCGTAGGTGCGCATGCGTGCGTTTTTATCAAGTGAGGAAAGCTTGAATCGTTTTTCGTGCCTAGAGAGCTGACCCGGGATGCCATCGAGTACGGAGACGACTTTGAATTCGTAACCGGTTGCAAAACGAGAGATATCGTTGCGATAGAGCTGGACGATTCGGCGCTTCGAAGCGTCGACGGGCGCAAAAGCGCGCTGTTCAACATAGATGGATACCGGCTCAGGCATGCCGCCTACGAGCATGTATTCGCGCATAAGGGAGAGCGCTCTGCGATGTAGGGCATCGGGGAGCGGCTTCATCTTGTTAAAACTCATGCGAATGAGATCGGCCAGCCCCTTTTCGTCCATGCCCCAAAGAAACTCCTCAAAGTCGAGGGGCTCAAGTTCCAGAGACTCTTCCTCGGATGGGATGACGATATCTTTAATGTTCTGCTTGATGCTGAGCAGGGATCCAGTTTCGATGTAGTCGTAACGTCCGTCTGCAACGAGATACTTGATGAGTCCGCGTGCTTGCGGGTACATCTGGACCTCGTCAAAGACGATAAGCGTCTCGTGTTCATAGAGTTTGACGTTATAGAAAACCGAGAGATAGAGGAAGAGCGAGTCGAAGTCAGTGCGATAGTCCTCAAAATATTGCTTAACTTCGGCAGGTGCTTGAAAGAAATCAATGACAAGGCAGGACTTGTATTCGGTTTCTCCAAACGTGCGGGCAAGCGTGCTCTTGCCGACGCGGCGGGCTCCTTCAATAAGAAGTGCTGTTTTACCAGCGCTTTCATGCTTCCATTTTAGTAGTTTGTCATAGGCTTTTCGTTTAAGCATGGCTACCTCGTACACGATATCCAGAACTTTTATAACCTGATTATGCACGATATCCAGAACTTCAGACCCTTAGAATTGCACGATATCCAGAACTTTGAACGATGTAAAAGCACATTATTGGCTCTTTCATTCGCAAGCCAGGTAAAGACGGTATGCCGATAGAAGAATTTAATGGGGGGGGCGACCTCTAGAGATGAATGCTCGGTGCAAAAACAAGCGCCCCAAAGAATGATTTCTCCAATTCATATGTATCCCTCGGCTAACTTAGGGCATAATGCAAAAAGTGCGACATGGCTAACTTACGGAGGCGCACCAATGGTGCACAGTCGGCCAGTCGCTTGCATCAACCGTTTCCAAGTGAGAGGGAGACAACATGAGTGACATTTTGGATGTCTACGGTCGCGAGGTGCTCGACAGCCGCGGCAACCCCACCGTAGAGGTCGAGGTCGTGCTCGAGGACGGCAGCTTCGGTCGCGCGATGGTGCCTTCGGGCGCTTCGACCGGCGCCTTTGAGGCATGCGAGTTGCGCGACGGCGACAAAGGTCGCTATCTGGGCAAGGGCGTCTCGCAGGCCGTCGAGCACGTCAACAACGAGTGCGCCGATGCCGTCGTGGGCCTCGATGCCTTCGACCAGCGTGCCGTCGATGCCGCGCTGATCGCCGCCGACGGTACGCCCAACAAGACCAAGCTCGGCGCTAACGCCATCTTGGGCGTGTCGCTGGCCGTTGCCCGCGCTGCGGCAGAGTCGGCGGGTCTTTCGCTGTACCAGTACCTGGGCGGCGTCAACGCTCACCTGCTGCCCACGCCCATGATGAACATCCTCAACGGTGGCATGCATGCCGACAACAACGTTGACTTCCAGGAGTTCATGATCATGCCCGTGGGTGCTCCGAGCTTTGCCGAGGGCCTGCGCTGGTGCGCCGAGGTCTACCACACCCTCAAGGGCGTGCTGCACGAGGCCGGCCTTGGCGGCGGCGTGGGCGACGAGGGCGGCTTCGCGCCCAACCTCAAGACCAATGCCGAGCCGTTCGAGTACATTACCAAGGCCGTCGAGAAGGCTGGCTTTAAGCCCGGCGTCGACTTCATGTACGCCATGGATCCGGCCTCGACCGAGTTCTACAACGCCGAGACCGGTATGTACGAGCTCAAGGGCGAGGGTGTTGAGTACACGAGCGCCCAGATGGTCGATTACTGGGAGAAGCTCGTCGACACCTACCCCATTATCTCCATCGAGGACGGCATGGCCGAGGAGGACTGGGATGGCTGGGTCGAGCTGACCCGTCGCATCGGCAACAAGGTGCAGCTGGTGGGCGACGACCTGTTCGTTACCAACACCGAGCGCCTCAAGAAGGGCATCGAACTGGGCGCTGCCAACGCGATTCTGGTCAAGGTCAACCAGATCGGTACGCTCACCGAGTCGCTCGAGGCCATCGAGACCGCCAAGGAGGCCGGCTACGCCTGCATCGTGAGTCACCGCTCCGGCGAGACCGAGGATTCCACGATCGCCGACCTGGTCGTGGGCGTCAATGCCGGCCAGATTAAGTCGGGTGCCCCGTGCCGTAGCGACCGTATCGCCAAGTACAACCAGCTCATCCGTATCGAGGACGAGCTCGAGGGCAGCGCGCGCTACGCCGGCAAGTCTGCGTTCTACAACATCCGCTAAACAAGTGGTGCCCGTGGGGGCGGGGTTGACTCGGCTCCGCTCCACTTCTGATGGTCGCCATTGGGCGCTGGGCCGTGTGGCTCAGCGCCTTTTTTATGTCGAGCAAAGGCTGGCGAAGGCGGTGCGGGTGCTCGTGCTATAACTAAGGGACTTAGCGCAAACAAACCTCAACCGCACAAGGCGCACATGGATCAGATTTACGACAACAGGTACTATTCCGCCGGTTCGCGTGAGCCGTCGTCTCGTCGTGCGCGTACCGCGCAGCTTGGCGGGTCTGGTTATGCTGGTGCTGATCGCTCCAGGTATAGCTCGCCGGCGACTTCGCATCCCAATGTTCAGCCAAATAGTTCCTCGGATAGTCCGGTGCGCCCATCGCGTTCCGCGCATGCGTCGCGCCCTTCGACCCAGACGTCCGACAAGCCGCGCCGTCCCTCAAGCCGTCTTTCGGGCTCGGACTTCATGCACTACGCCAACGACAACGCAGTGGTCAAGGCAATTTACGACTTTACCCACGGTCCTCAGCGAGGGCTATTCATCGGCATTGTCGTTGCCCTGGTGCTCGTGAGCCTGTATTTCCCCGTGCGCGATCTGTACGTGGCAAAGCGTTCGAGCGATATCTTGGCCAAGCAGGTCGAGATTCGCCAGCAGTACAACGACGAGCTGCAGAAAAGCGTCGACAAGCTGCTCTCGGAGGAGGGTATCAAGGACGCGGCATCCGAGGACTTGGGCCTGGTGATGCCCGGCGAGAAGAGGATTGAAGTGCGGGGCCTGGACGACGATTCGGATTCGTCTTCGAGCAAGAAGTCGTCGAACGCCAAGAAGGCCAGCGAAGTTGCCAAGGAAATCGAAGAAGTCGGTAAGGACGCCCCGTGGTACATCCAGGCGCTCGACATGCTGTTTGGGTTTAACGGTGTCGAGGGCCAGACGGTCGTGTCCAACGGCAAATAGCGCCCGGAGGGGAGCCGGCAATGGCAGATTGCAAACGATATAAGGTGGCGGCGATCGATCTAGGAACGGTGTCGTCGCGACTGGTGTTGGCCCAGGTCGAGGGCGGGGCGATCGTGGAATCGTCCAAGCATACCGAGATTACCGATCTGGGCGAGGGCGTCGACGCGACAGGTCGCTTTTGCGAGGCGGCTGTCGAGCGTGTGCTCGCCGCGTGTCGCATGTTTGTGGACGAGGCGCATGCCTTTGGGGCCGTGTGCATCTGCACCACGTGCACGAGTGCCGCGCGCGATGCGTCCAATGCCGCCCTGCTGCTGGACGGCCTGCGCGAGCTGGGGCTCGAACCGCAGGTGATTCCGGGCGAGGTCGAGGCGCGCCTGACGTTTTTTGGCGTGGCGCACGACTTTGCCGGCGAGCGCATTATTGTCGCGGATTCGGGCGGCGGGTCCACGGAACTCGCGACGGGTGTGTACGCACCGGAGCGTGGGATCTTTGCGCTGGAGGGCACGCGTTCGCTGGACATCGGTTGTCGCCGCGTGACGGAGCGGTTCTTCTCGGCGCTGCCGCCTGCGGACGGCGAGCTTGCTGCTGCTGCCAACTGGGCCGGCGAGCAGTTCGCTGCCTATTTTGAGGGCCTGCCCGTCGATTTTGAGCGTGCCGAGCGCTTGGTCGCGGTGGGCGGCACCGTTACCACGCTCGTGGCACTGGTTCACGAGCTGGAGCCGTACGACTCGAGCTTTGTGCACCTGCGCGAGCTTTCGATGGAACAGATTTCGGCCGCTATCGAGCGCATGTCCGCGCTGGACGCGGACAGCATCGCCGCGCTGCCGGGCGTGCAGCCCAAGCGTGCGGGCGTGATCTTGGCTGGCGCCGTGGTGATTCGCGAGCTCATGCGTGCCGGCGGCTACAAGACGCTCACCGTAAGCGAGAATAGCCTACTCGCCGGCATGGCCGCCACCATCAACGAGACTCTCGACGGTGCAACCCCCACCATCGCCTGGACCCCGAGTCTGAGCGCTCTTTAACCGTCTCCCTCTGAGTTACGGTGAAATAGTTCCTAAATGGGCCGGTAAACGGTATAACCAGGATCTATTCCACCGCAGCTTAGAGTCCCACCGGCATCTAAAAGAAACGAGCCCGCATCCCTGGGGGACACGGGCTCGTAAGCGTCATATGGTAGGGGCGGTGGGACGTCCGCGTATTTGCTGCGCAAATCCGCACCGGCTTCGGTCGCCTGCCGGCGCCCTCGCCGGCTCGCTGCGGACGCTGCGCGTCCGCTTGACGCTCGCCCCCTCGCGGGTTCGATTCCCATCGGCGTCCAAAAGAAACGAGCCCGCATCCCTGGGGAACACGGGCTCGTAAACAATACGTGGTAGGGGCGGTGGGACTCGAACCCACAATCCTTGCGGCGAGAGATTTTAAGTCTCCTGCGTATGCCAATTCCGCCACGCCCCCGTGAGACTAGAAGTCTAGCACAAGCCGTCCGTTACGCGTTGACGGCCATCGAGTGTTGGCCCGACTTCTCCAGGAACTCCTGGAACTTGGCTTCGTCGCCCTTGTTCTTGTACTGCAGGGCCAGCAGGTATTCCAGGCGGCAGCTCTTGACCTTGTCGTCACCGGCCTCCTTGAGCATGCGTTCCAGCTCGGGAATGTCGTTGTGGCGCTTCAAGATCATCGTGTCGTACATCAGTTGGCATTCGTGCGCGACTGCCTCGGCCTGACCGCCCTCAAAGCCCTTGATCTCGTGCAGGAGCTCCTTGGATTTTTTGCGGTCCTCCTGGCCAACGTAGTAGTTAAAGGCCTTAATCACCAGGTCGACGCGCTGCATCTTGGGCAGGTTGAGCCCCAACAGCAAATCGAACATCTCGTCGGCGCGCTTGTGGTCCTCGCGCAGCAGATAGGAGTTCAGGCGCAGGTAGTCGCGGTTGTAGCGCGGGTACAGCATGCTGGTGAGTTTGCCATCGAGCAAACGATCGAACTCGTCCCACTGCTTGGCAGCCATAAGCTGTTGCAGGCGCTTAAACGTGGTGCGTTTTTTTACGCTAAAGAACACCGATATGGCGATACAAATAATGACGACGGCGGTCCAGAGGGTGCGGGAATCGGGCATATTAGGGTCCTTAGTCGCTCATAAAGCGAGCGGTATGACAACATGTACTCGATGTATTATACGCAGTGCGCAGGCAAACTGGCATAAAAGCGCATCGAGGCCGAGCGCCATCGCTCGCTGCGGTACACTTACCTAAAGTAAACCACGAAGGGAGACATTACCTATGAAGAAGATTGTTTTGGCTTGCGGTGCTGGCGCTGCTACTTCCACGCTCGTTGCCCAGAAGGTCGCCACCATGCTCGACGCCAACGGTTACGCTGACAAGTACGAGATCGTGCAGTGCGCCATCTCCGAGGCCAAGGACGTTTGCGACGAGGGCGCCGATCTGCTGATCGCCACCACCGTTGCCCCCGAGGGCCTTACCTGCCCGTACGTGAGCGGCGTGCCCTTCATGACCGGCATGAACCGCGTCGCTGCCGAGAAGGCCGTTCTCGACGTCATGGCTCAGTAGGCGCTGACTGTATGAGTGAGCAGAACGCCAATCCGGTCGAGCTCTTTGGCATGCGCGTTGCCCATGTGGGCATTAACGCCACCGACTCGGCAGACGCCTTGGAGATCGCGGAGCTGTTCTCGACGATGATGGGTCTGCCCGTTATCGAGACCCCGGTTTCGTACTTTAACGATTCGCTGGTCGAGATCATGAAGCAGAACGGGCGTGGCGCCAAGGGCCACATCGGCTTTGCCGTCAATGACATTGACGCAGCAGAGAAGTGGTTCGTCGAGCGCGGGCTCGAGGTCAACGAGGAGTCGCGCGTGCTGCTGCCCGACGGCGGCACCAAGCTCGTGTACTTTAAGCGCGAGTTCGCCGGCTTCGCCGTGCATCTGTGTCGCGAGTAGCGCACAAGCTGCTATAGCCAACGAAAAATGGGGTAAGGCGCGTGGCCTTGCCCCATTTTTAATACCGAGAGGGTGACTGACGGGCTGCCGTAAATCGAAGGTGAATGGCTTTCCGCGAAGTGAACGAGTGAAATTGAACCCCTGGAGCATCGACACTTTGGAGACGCCGTTTCCTGCGGTTTTGTCAGGTTTTTCTTGCGGTTTTGGCGCCAAAAAGTGCAGATGCTTCGGGGGTCCAAAATAGGTCGTTCACTTCGTGGAAAAGCATTCACCTTCGATTCGTGAGAGGCGCCCCTACCGCGGCAGGCGAATCGAAAAGCGGCTGCCGACCCCTTCGACCGAGGTCACACCGATGACGCCGCCGTGGCTGTCGACGATCCACTTGGCGATAGCGAGCCCCAGGCCCGAACCCTGTGCGCCGGCATCGCGCGCGTTGTCAGCGCGGTAGAACCGTTCAAACGCGTGAGCTGCGGATTCCTGGTTCATGCCGATGCCCTCGTCCTCAACACTTATGTCGATCGCGCCCGTGCCCGTATCGGGCGTTATGGCAAATGTGACAGTCGTTCCCGCGTCCGAATACTTGGCGGCATTCTGCACGATTACGCGCAGAGCCTGCTTCACAAGCGCCACGTCAACGGGCGCGTCGCAGCGCGGGTCGCTGGCGAGCGCAGCGTCAAAGGCCAGCCGATACGCGTGCGTGGCATCAATCATCTGCGATTCTTCGCAAACCTCGCCGACCAGTGCGGCCAGGTTGGTATTCGCGCGCCGCAGCACGGTGCGGCCGGCATCGCCGCGCGCCAAAAACAGCAGCTGCTCCACGAGCTCCTGCATATGCTCGCTTTCGGTCTTGAGCGAGGCGATGGACTCTGCTAGCACGTCCGGGTCGTCTTTGCCCCAGCGGTCGAGCATGTTCACGTAGCCCTGAATCACCGCGATGGGCGTGCGCAGCTCGTGACTCGCATCGTTGACAAAGCGCATCTGCTGCAGCTTGGCCTCTTGCATCTGACGCAGTAGGCGGTTGAGCGCGACCTCGATGCTCGCCAGGTCGGCGTCGCCGGTGGTGACGCTTGGCGAGTCGACGCTTGCGCGCTCGATGGCCTGCTCCAGCGTTTCCATCTTGCCGCTGGAGAGCTGCATACGGCCGAGCTCGTCCACGCGTAGAGCCAGGTCGTTGAGCGGTGCCATGGTGCGGCGCACGCGTCGGGCGCCGCCGAGCATGTTGAGCACGCTGGTGACCTGCCAACCTACAACAACGATATAGAGGGGCCACAGCGCGGCGAGGTTCTGCGCGAGGGGGAAGGTCTTGGTGGTACGCGCAAGCTCGACGGTATAGGTGAGCGTTGTCAGGTCCCAGCCGCGCGCGGGCTTCAGCGACATGCCGCGAACGGTGGCGCTGGGGATCCATCCTGCGGTAAACGCGCCGTCGGGCAGCGTCTGGTTGTATCCATAGACGAGAATCGCCGCCGCAATCACCACTAGCAACAGATCGAGCCAGACGTAGCTCGCCAAGCGGCGCCACATGTAGCTCCAGTTGATGGCACGGGCGATGGAGGTGACGCGCTTGGTCTCGGCGTTACGCGCGGCAGACATAGCCCACCCCGCGCACGGTCTGGATGATGCGGGCGCTGCCGCCGCCCTCGATCTTGGCGCGTAGGTGCGCGATGTGCACATCGACGTTGTTGGTATCGCCCACGTAGTCGTAGCCCAGCGCCTCGTGCGCAATGCGCTCGCGCGTGAGCACGGTGCCGGCATGTGCCATAAGCAGGGCGAGGACGTCGAACTCGCGGGCGGTCAGCACGATGGGCGAGCCGTCGACCGTGACTTCGCGGCGATCGGGATTGAGCGCGACCGAACCCACGACGAGCGCGGCGGGGGAGGGCGAGGCGGATGCCTGGGCCGAGCCGCCGGCCAGGGGCATCGCAGCGGCACCCGTAGCGCCCTCTCCGGCCCCGACACCGCCAACGCCCGAAGCCGCCCGCACGGCCTCCGAGCGCTTCAGCGCCACGCGGATCCGTGCGAACAGCTCCTCAATCGCAAACGGCTTGGTCAGATAGTCATCGGCACCGGCATCAAGCCCGGCCACCTTGTCCATCACGGCATCGCGCGCGGTGACCATGATCACCGGCACATCCTTGTGCTTGCGGACACGCCGCAGGACCTCCATGCCGTTGAGCTGCGGCAACAGGACATCGAGCAGAATCAGATCATAGTCGCGCTCCAGCGCCAGGTCCACGGCGGTGCGGCCGTCGGCGGCGTGCTCCACCTGGTAGCCCTCGTGCTCCAGCTCGAGCGTCACAAAGCGGGCGATTTTCTCCTCGTCCTCTACGATCAGGATCCGTGCCATGCGTGCCCCCGTCTGCGATTACTTGTCGTCGTTCAGATTTTGCTTGATGTCGTCCGCGGCATTGGCAGCGCTGTCCATCAGGTTGTTGATGCTGCCGGGCACGTCGCCGTCGCTATCGATGCGGTAGCGCATGCCAAAGAACAGGCCAAGCAGCATCAGCCAAATCGTGGCGCCCCAGGCGAACAGCGCGACGATGGGAATCAGGATGGGGATGTTGAGGATGATCGCATCGCGGCGCGTGGCGATAAACTTGGTGTCCAGGCTCAGGCGGAAGAGCTTTTTGAGGTACTCCCACACGCTGTCCATCTTCTTGGAGAAGTCGGTCTTTTCGCTCGACTTTTCGTAGGCAGCCTGCGCGGCGACCATCTCGGCCGAAGGCTCGTCGACCGGCGCGGACTCGGTGGCGGCGTGCGCCGACGTGGTCTGGGTCTTGCCCTGCGACTCGAGCCAAATGATGGCGTCCAAAACGTTGCCGTCGGCGGCGTCGAGCGCGGCTTTGGCATCGGTGTAGCTCACGTTGCACTTGGTGCGGATGGTTTCAACTTTTTCGAGGTCGTCCATGACCTGTCCTTTCGTTCGATGGGCGCGACGCCGGGCGATCTGCCCGGGCGCGAGCGTTGCGTTCGGCGGCCTGCGTTGCGCGGTGCCGCCCCGCCCTTGGTCGAACTCTATAGTGCAGGTTATAGATTAAGCGATTCTTGAGCCAAGATTAATAGTGGATGAGTTTTTGGGTGGTGTGAGGGAGGAGCGGAATGTGTCTATTGGGTTGCGCGGGGGAGAAACGACTCACCTTTTGGGCTGCTGCCGACGAGGTCTAATACTTTTCCCGAGAAGTGAACGAGCTAAATCGGACCCCCGAAGCATCGACACTTTAGAGGTGCCGTTTCCTGCGGTTTCGGTGCTGGAATCCTGCGATTTTGCCGACGAAAAATGTGGATGCTTCAGGGGTCCAAAAACAGACGTTCACTTCGCGGAAAAGCATTAGACCTCGATAGCGGGGGATGGGGTGCCGGTGCAAAACGGCGTTATGGGTTGGTCGAGCAGGTGGTTTTGAGGCGACTGGGACATGGCGGGCGGTCGATCACCTATACTGGTTGGGCTCAACTGGAGAGGTGATAACTAGTTATGAAGTCAATCAATGTTGCAGCAGCGATTATTCAGAAGGACGGGAAAATCCTGAGTTGTCAGCGCGGCTATGGCGAGTTTAAAGACGGCTGGGAGTTTCCGGGCGGAAAGCTCGAATCGGGCGAGACCGGCGAGCAGGCAATCGTGCGCGAGATTCAAGAAGAGCTCGAGGTCACAATCGGTAACCTCGCCTATCTTTGCACGGTCGAACACGATTATGAGACGTTCCACCTGTCGATGCAGTGCTACCTGGCTAACATCCTTTCCGGGGAGTTCAAAGAGCACGCTCATGAGGATATGAAATGGCTTGATACCAATAACCTGTGGGATGTCGATTGGCTTCCGGCGGACGTTAAGGTTGTCGATGAGCTCGAAAAGAAGCTCGGGCTTAAGTAGACAGAAGGAGCGGGTGCCATATGGCGACTCGCTCCTTTTTTGTTATTACTCGGCCTCGCTCAAATCGCTGAGCATAAACTCGTAAATGTCCTGACGCACGGGCGCATTGAGCTCATATTCGATTTCGACGGCGTTGTCGCCGCTCTTAGTTTTAATGGCTTCGAACTTGCCGGTCGGATGCATTTCGCCTAAGAAATAGAACTCCTTACCATCCTTATCGTCCTTGTTCTTTCGCATAAACAAATACGTCTTCAGGCCGTTTCCCGGCCATGCCTGCAGTCGCAAAATCTCGGGGGAGTTGAGCGTGCGGTTGCCCTTCGAGATTGCGATGAGCTTGCTCGGCGAAACAAAGCGGTCTTCATACTGAATTGACTCACTAATGTCGGGAGCCTTGTCATAGTTAATAAACACGGGGAATGTATTGGTCTTCTCATCGTAGAAGTATCCGCCAAGGTTTTGGCCGTTGATGTTCTTTTGCCAGTTCATCAGACGGCAAACCTCCTCGTACGTGTACTTGGCGTTGAGAACGAAATTTGTGTTTTCGTACGTCTCGGCATAGTCGAGTCGGTTGCGCTCAATACCAAAATCCAGCACCTCGAGAATCTGACGCTTGAACTCTGCGTTGCGCAGGGCGGTCGCAAACGCTTCGGTCAGACGAGGTCCGGTTCCATCGTCAATAAGCAGGGAAACGAAATCCTTAGGAGTGGCAAAGTCGCCCTTAAGGACTGCGATTGCCGACCTAACGGCGCTGTCCTTAAGCTGTGCGCGGTAGTTCCTAAGCGCGGCCTCGCGCATATGCCGATAGCCCTCGTGTCCGGCTTCGACGAGCGTTTGAAGCAAATAGAGGTCTTCGAATCGCTTGCCCGCGGCGAGCTTTTGCGAAATAAATTTGAGAATCTTGGTTTGATCAGAGGAAAATTGAACCGTGTAGTCCGGCTCGTATTTGGAAAGAAATGCGTGGTAGGAGCCTAAGCCGCTATTCTTGAAGATAAGCAGCGGATCGATAGAGCCGTTACGATCAAATTCGAGCAGCGAGGGGATCTTGCCGAGTTTTTGACGTAAGTCGAGATATTCGTTTTTCAAAAACCTGACGGAGGTGAAATCGCCGCCGTCGATGGCCTTGTAAATGCGTGCCTCGGAAATACGATCGAAGCTCACGGTCGAGCATCCGGGGATCGCCGAATCGCCCTCTTGAACAAGGCGGCGCAGGCGGTCTTTGTTATACGTCTTGTCACCCGAAAGCGCGATGGGCACCAAGAAGTTGCTCTGGTAGTTGCCAATAAAGTCGAGCACCAGTGCGTATTCCTTATCATCATTCAGGCGCAAACCTCGTCCGAGCTGCTGAATAAAGATGATTGCGGAGTCGGTGCGTCGAAGCATGATGATCTGATTGAGCGAGGGGATGTCGACGCCTTCGTTCATGATATCGACCGAGAAAATGTACTCGAGCTCGCCGGCTTCAAGTCGGCTGATCGCGGCATCGCGGACCTCATCGGAATCTTGACCGCTAATCGCAACCGTTCGATATCCGAGAGCGTTGAATTTGTGTGACAGTTCCTTGGCCTCGGCGTTTCGATTGCAAAAAATTAGGCTCTGTTAGACCAAGGTTGACATAAAAACGATGTCACCGCGAGGCGGTACCCTTCAATTAACGTCGAAGGAGCGCCCATGGATGCAGACGACCTGGTCATCACCCTCAAGAAGAGCCTGGCGAAGCTCAGCAGGACCGAGCGCCGTAAAGCCGTCGAGTTGGTCGGGGACGTCGTCCGCGCCGCCATGTTCGACGATGCGGCGGGAGATGGCCATGAGGTAGAGCGCTGCCCCCGTTGCGGCTCGGTCGCTATCGTCAAGAAGGGCAAGTCCAGGAACGGCGAGCAGCGCTACCTCTGCCGCGACTGCGGCAGGACGTTCTCCGGCTCCACCGACCGGATCCTCGGCGCGAGCAAGTTGCCCCGCGAGACCTGGATGGCCTACGCCGAGTGCTTCGCCCTCATGCTCCCTCTCCGCGAGTGCGCCGGCCGCTGCGGTGTCTGCCTCAAGACCGCCTGGACCATGCGCCACAGGCTCATCGAGTGCCTGAGGGAATACTCGCCCACGTTCCATGTGGGGCAGGGGCAGGCTTGCGAGCTCGACGAGACGTACTTCCCCGAGTCCTTCAAGGGCAACCATTCAAAGGGCTCCTTCACCCTGCCGAGGAAGGCTCGCCACCGCGGCAAGCAGGTCCATAGGCGCGGCCTCTCCCGCGAGCAGATCTGCGTCATGACGGGCGTCAGCGACACGGACGCCACCTTCTTCGAGGTCTCGGGCCGCGGCGTTGTCTCGCGCAGGCGTGCGGCGGAGGCCCTTCGCGACCGCATCGGCGCGGGCGCGGTCGTCGCCACGGACAAGGCGGCCGCATACATCGACGTGCTGCGCGACCTGAAGGTCGCCTCGCATGAATCCTATGATTCCAAGGACCGTTCGGAGGGCACCATCAACCGCATCAACGCCGTCCATTCGCTCCTCGGCTCGTTCATGGCCCGCTTCAGGGGAGTGTCCACCAAGCACCTGGGGGCCTACCTCGACTGGTTCCGCTGGTGCCGCACCTTCATGGCGGCGGGCTCGCGCGCGGCGGAGTCCACGGTCGCCCGCCAGCTCGCCAACGGCTCCTGCTCGACCCGCGTCCGCGGCATGTTCGGCCTCGAGCCTCCCCTCATGGACTACTGGGACGGGCGGGCGGCCTAGCGAATTAAAATGGTGGCCACGGAGCAGCGACCGCGGAAGGAGCGGCAATGACATCGAACGTCCCGGCCACCACGATAAGAATCGATCCCGAGGTCAAAAGGGAGGCCGTGGCCGTGCTCGACGAGCTCGGGCTCTCCATGTCGGGCGCCATGAACATATTCCTCAGGGCGGTGGTCCGCGAGGGCGGCCTGCCCTTCGACGTCAGGCTGGGATCTTCGGGGAAGGCTGACGGGGAGGGCGCGGACCGCGATGGGCGGGGATAGCCCGATTATTTTCCGGTTCGGCGAACAGCCGATCGTGTCAAATTTGGTCTAACAGAGCCAAAAATTAAGCCCCTGCGATTGCTTTTGGTGACGCTATATTCTTCGATCTTCTCGGTGATATGACGCACGCGCTCGTCGGACGTCAAACGCCCGAACAGGGCGATATCTTCGACCGTTTCGTCGTCAATCTCCAGATCGTGAATGCCAAAATAATGGAAGGGGGCAAGCATCTCCTCGGCCAAAGCGTCCTGCAGCGTGATCTGGAACGCGATGACGTGATTGAAAAGGGCAAAGACGTCATAGCCGTCGGTGCGATTGGGTGTAGCGGTCATGCCCAGATAAAACCGAGGCGTAAAGTGCGACATGATGGATTGGTAACCCTGGGATCCCGTGCGGTGGGCCTCGTCGATAACGATGTAGTCGAACTCATCGGGACGGAAATCGCTCAGATGTTTGGCGACCGAAGAACACATGGCAAACACGCAGGTAGCATTGCTTATATTCTTGCCAGTTTGATAGGTGTCGAACGTATAGGTACTACCTAAGAGGCGTTCGTAGCTTGCGCGGGAGGCGTCGATAATGCGCCGACGGTGCGCAAGAAAGAGGACGCGCCGGGGTTTAGTTGCGAGCACGTCGAACGCCGAAAGGAAGGTCTTGCCGGTGCCGGTTGCCGAGACCAGCAGGGCGCGGGTCTCGTCCTTGCGGTGGATTGCACCGAGCGCCTCAAGGGCGCGCTGCTGCATTTTATTGGGCTTGATTTCTTCGAGGTCATTCTGCGCCGGCGTTTCCGCAGATTTGAATGTCGGTTTCGATTTGGGCTTTGGCGGACGTGCCGATCGATATGCGGCATAGTTCTCAATCCAGTCTTGGGAAAGCAAAACGGTTGAGGTATCGTTCCACAACGAATTGAACTCGCCCCTCAGTTCGTTGAGTAGGCGGCTGTTCTCGACAGTCTGGTACAGCACATTCCATTCTTTATTGCAGGTGAGAGCGGTCTGCGTCATGTTGGAGCTGCCGACGATGACCGTGCTGGTTTCGCCCTTATCAAAAATGTATCCCTTGGCATGCAAATTACCCTGGAATACGCGAACTTCCATGTTGTCGTATTCCAGGAGCTTGCGAAAGACATCGGGTGAGTTGAAGTTGAGATAGGTGGACGTGAGCAGCCTGCCCTTAATGCCACGCTGCTTGAGCTCCTGGAACGTCTCGACCAGGATTTGAAGGCCGCCGTCTGCAACAAACGCTACGCAAAAGTCAAAAGAGCCGCAGGCTGAGAGCTGCTCCTTCATAACGGATAGTAGTGTTCCGCCTGTCGCCTTCGAGTTGGCGATGAGCTTGGGTGAATCGTTCTCGCGTGCAAGCGAGTCGAATTCAATATCAATCTGCTGCTGCGTAGTCATCCCGGCCAAACCTTTCGAAAGACTATGTTGGCGCCAGGATAACAGATCGATCGTTCGTGTTTTGGGCGGCTTTTCTTTCCGGTCTCGTTTTATAGGTGGTTGGGAGGAGACGTACTCTCAATAGCAAGCGACTTCCACGGCCCAGTGTCGTCCGTTGTCTGCGCCTTGGCGTGGCCTCGCCTGAATCCAGTTGCAAATGACCCGGAGACGATTCTGCAAGTTTTTGTCACTTGTAAGAAAAACTTGCATAATTCGCAAGTTTTTGTCATGCTGTGAGAAAAACTTGCAGATTGGGGCGAACGATGAACAGCCGGATGGTCCCTAGAAATCGATATCTCGAAAAATTGATCGCCTTCCGTGACACGGATGTCATCAAGGTCGTAACGGGTATGCGCCGTTGTGGCAAATCGACGCTTCTGGACATGATGCGCAAACATCTGGAGGATAACGGCGTTCCATCCGAATGTCTTTTGACCTTTAAGATGGAGTCATTTGAGCTGGAGGGCGTGCGTGATTGGCGAGAGCTTTACCGCCACGTGGACGGTCTAATGCCTGCGGGCAAGAGGTGCTATCTATTCTTCGACGAGCTTCAGGAGGTTGCCGGATGGGAGAAGACGATTAACGCACTTCGTGTCGACCGGGACTGCGATATATATGTTACGGGTTCGAATGCTTTTCTCCTCTCGTCAGAGATTGCGACCTTAATCTCGGGCAGGTATGTCGAGATTCGGATGCATCCGCTCGCTTTTTCGGAATATGTCGACTTTCTTGGTCCGACTGACGTCACGAATAGGCTTGCTGTTTTTGGCCGGGAGGATATTGTTGCACTCGACGATCTTCTTGACCGCTATCTGACGTTTGGAGGCCTGCCGTTCCTCGCTGCTTCAAAGCTGCCGGAGCAGGAAATGAAGGACTATATCTGGAGCACATACCAGACAATCGTCGGGCGCGATATTTTGGCTCGCGAAGCCCGTCGGGGCAGACGGTCGGTGACGAGCAGGAGTGTGCTCGACCGCGTCACTTCCTACTTGGCTGATAACATTTCAAACCCGACATCAATTAATAAGATCGTTGGAACGCTGGCAGAGAACGGGGCGAAATCCTCACACGGCGTCGTGGACACTTGTGTGTCCGCCCTTGAGGAGACCTATATCTTTTCGCACGCGCGCCGATTTGATATTAAGGGTCGGGACATTTTGAAGACCGGTGGCAAATTCTACATTGAGGATCTGGGACTTCGAGCTTTCTTGGATGGGTATCGCGGCAGCGACAGTGGGCGTGTTCTCGAAAATGCCATTTACAATCGCCTTGTCTATGACGGATACCAGGTCTTCACGGGTCATCTTCGAGATGCTGAAATCGACTTTGTTGCGATCGGCGACGGCTCGGATCGTAAGTTTATTCAGGTCACGGAGTCGATTGACGAGGAGGCGACGCGCAAGCGTGAATTGCGTCCATTTGAGCTCAGGTCGCTCGAGAAGATCACCGGCGGTTACGAGAAGATCATCATTGTTCGCCGGGGAAGCCATCCGACCGACATTGACGGCATCAAAATCGTTTCCGCAGTCGATTTCTTAATGGGTAGGCTTGGGGCTTAGAGCGTTTGGAGCACGTCTGTTTCCTATGCCTAGCGACATTGCCGCAGCTCGTGACGCCGCCGGCTCCTTCCTTTCCGTCAAGCGGCGCCAACTCAGCTGATCCGTTGGGGACGGAGGAAAGCGGATTATTTTCGGTGCGCCGCAGGTGATACGAATCCTGCGGCGCGCTGTTTTTTGCGCGGGGGCTTTCAGCTGTGTCCGCACGACATGGGACACTTGCCCTGTCGCCCTGCTCTGCCGCGGCGGCATGTACCTGAACAACGACCCTCTAAGGAGTTCGATTTTGATGAGTGACAACACCAAGCATCTCGCAAAGAAGTGCGTCAAGGACGCGGGGCCGTGCCTCGCGTTGTGCCTTGCCGGCGCAGCGGTCGCGCTGCTGGCTGTTCTGGGGCCATTCGACGTGCTCCGAAGTGCCAGTTCTCTGCACGTTTGCATGGCCCTTGCCGGCGCCATGATGACCGGCGGCGTACTCGATCTGATTTTTTGGGTGCTCGACCCGTTTGGATGGAAGAACGAGGGGTAAGCCCTAAGGGATGGATACCCCGCAGCAACAGGAGGTCCCCGTGATCTGGTTTACCGGCGATACTCACTTTGGACACGAGAACATGCTACGGCTTAGCGATAGGCCTTGGTCGACTGTTGCGCAGATGAACGATGCCATGGTCGCCAACATTAACAGCAAGGTTGCTGCGGATGACGAGCTCTACATCTTGGGCGACTTCAGCTTTAAGATGACGGTCCAAGACGCCTATGAGCTGCGCAAAAGCATTTCATGTAAGCGCGTCCACCTACTGCCCGGCAACCACGACAAAGACTGGACGCAGCCTGCGGTTGCGGATGCTTTTATCGTCGAGCCGCCCATTTGCGTGCTCAAGATCGACCGCCAAAAAATCGTGCTGAGCCACTATCCTATGGCTGACTGGCAGGGCATGTCGCACGGCAGCTGGCATTTGCACGGGCATATCCACAGTTGCGGCGGCGCGTACAACAAGTTCAACCTCAGGCAGGGGCTGCTGCGCTATGACGTGGGCGTGGATGCTAACAGCTACGCCCCCGTGAGCCTGGAAGAGCTCAGGTCGCGGTTTGCACAGGTAGACGAGCCGGTGTGTTGCGTTAAATGGCCGTGGTGGGTCAACGCCACGGGTGAGGAGCAGATTGAGCACGATCTCGAAACATATAAGAGGGAAGTGGTAATCCGATGACGGTCTATGTGACGGGCGATATTCACGGCGGCGTCGACATGCAAAAGCTGCGCGACTGGGAGCTTGGGGATAGTCTGACGAGTAACGACTATCTCATCATCGCGGGCGACTTTGGCTTTCCGTGGGATTTCTCTGCCGAGGAATGCGCCGACATCGCCTGGCTGGAGTCGCGGCTCTATACCGTGCTGTTTGTCGACGGTAACCACGAACGCTTCGACCATTGGGCGGAGCGTCCCATGGAGCTGTGGCACGGTGGGCTGACGCAGCGCCTGTCGGACACCTCTCCCATACGGCGCCTGACGCGTGGCGAGGTTTTTGAGCTCGACAACTCAACGATCTTTACTATGGGCGGTGCCACGAGCGTGGACAAGGAATACCGCATTCCGTATTCCAGCTGGTGGCCACAGGAGCTGCCGGACGAGCGCAACTTTGAGGAGGCACGGACAAAGCTCGACAGCGTGGGCTGGAAGGTCGACTACGTAATCACCCACACCTGCTCTACGCACATGCTTTCGCCCACGCTCTATCCGGCGCCCGGCTGGGATTGCCCCGGCGTTGATCGACTTACGGCGTTTTTCGATGAGCTGGAAGATCGCTTGGACTACAAGCGCTGGTACTACGGCCATTTTCATCGGGATGCCAACCCGGCCGAGCGCCACACCGTGCTCTACGACTGTATCGTTCGCTTGGGTGATGAACTCCAGCCCTGGGATGTTGCGTAGCGGCAAGACGTTTGGCTACTCGGCCGTTATGGTGATGTTTTTCCGGTGCGCGTGGATAACATCCCAGCTAAAGTGCTCGACCAATTGCTCGGCGGTGCGCGGCGTGGTGTCCGGCGCGATGCCTGTTTGCCCGGCGAGCCAGCCCAGCAGTGCCTCGGATGTGCCAAAGCGAGCGCGGAGCTCGCCCAGGTCCAGATCGCGGTCGCGCTTGGAAAGGCGGCGGCCGTCCGGTGACATGAGCAGCGGAATATGTGCGTAGTGCGGAGTGGGAAGTCCCAGCAGATGCTGCAGATAGATCTGGCGCGGCGTGGAGCCAAGCAGGTCGCATCCGCGTACGATCTCGGTAACACCCATGGCGGCGTCATCGACCACCACGGCCAGCTGATAGGCAAACACGCCGTCGCTGCGGCGCACCAAAAAGTCGCCGCACTCGGTGGCGAGCGCTTCGCATTGGGCACCATACGTGCGGTCCACGAATTCGACCACATCGTCTGCGAGGTCGTCGACGGCGGGCACGCGCAGGCGCGTGGCCGGGGCGCGCAGGGCACTGCGGCGGGCGACCTCCTCGGCAGAAAGGCCTCTGCAGGCGCCACGGTAGATGGGCGTGCCGTCGCTGGCATGCGGCGCGCTTGCGGTGTGGAGCTCGGCGCGCGTGCAAAAACAGGGGTAGGTGAGGCCGGCGTCCTGCAGCTGGTGCAGGGCGTCCTCGTACAGGTCTAGGCGATCGTGCTGGTAGTAGGGGCCTTCGTCCCACTCCAGTCCCAGCCAGGCTAGGTCGTCGATGAGCTGGGCGGCAAGTTCCGGGCGCTTACAGCGATCGTCCAGGTCCTCGATGCGCAACACGATGCTGCCGCCCTGGCTGCGGGCCGAAAGCCACGCGCACAGGCAGCTGAACACGTTGCCCAGGTGCATACGGCCCGAAGGCGACGGGGCAAAGCGGCCCACGACGGGGGCGGAGGCGGGCGGCGTCGTTGGCGCGTTCGCGGCGGGCGTTGCTATGTTGCGTGCGTTGATATCCATGCGGACGAGTATAGCGCGGGGCGCGGTAGGGAGGCGTCACTGTGGTCCGCAAGTTATCGAGGCCCCGCATTGCGTATAGCGGGCCGCAGACTCGGTGCTTTGGTTCCCGTCCATCAACTCGGTACCTTAGACGACAGAACCCCCGGCAGCTCTTCGCAACTGCCGGGGGTTCCGCGGAAAAGGGGGACATGATCCTCAAGCGAACGGCAAAGGGGCAAACCGTTTTCGCTCAAGTGCTTTATGCCCCTCGGCTGGCGGCTCAATCAGCGCATGCCGCGCCCACACAAAGCCGCTACACCTGTGACGGAGCTATGAAGTGGTATCTATTGCTGGCGCGGGACTCGGCCAAAGAGCGTCCCAAACGACTAGTCATTTAAGAATGTCCCCAATGACTAGCTGCTGGCGGAGGGAGTGACTTTTGTCCCAATTGACGCCCCGCTTGCCTAGACGGTCGTGTCGTACGCTCGCAAACGTGGGACAATAACGCTGTTGGTACCACAGATAAAGGATGTGCTCATGAACACCCTCGCCGCCAAAGTCAGTCGGCAGCGCCACCTGTTTGCGCGATTCGCTTCCGTTTGTGCGTTCGTCGCGCTTGCGTTGTTGCTGTTGCCTGTCGCCGCGCACGCCGGCGACTACTCCATGACCCAAACCTATATCGGTGTCACGGTTGAGGCCGATGGATCGCTGACCGTTGTCGAGGGACGCCAGTTTGATTTCGACGACGACATCAACGGCGTGTTTTGGGAGATCAATACGGGCTCCAACCAGCAGGGTGGCTCGGCGGGCGTCGACGTGCTGAGTGTCGAGGAAGAGGACACCGCGTTTAACAAAGTCGATAGCGCGAACAAGGGCGACTCTGGCGTCTACACGGTCGAGCAGACCGGTGACGGCGTAAAGATTAAGGTGTTCAGCCCTCACGAGAGCGGCGACAGCGCGACCTATTACGTGAGTTATACCATGACCGGTGCAGTCATGAACTGGGCCGATACCGCCGAGCTCTACTGGAAGTTCGTGGGTGACGGCTGGTCTGCGGATTCCGATGACGTCGAGATGGAAGTGCGCTTCGCAAATGCCGCTGCCGGGACGGCGGCCGTCAAGGGCGACAACTTCCGCGCATGGGGCCACGGTCCGCTGACGGGTGACGTGTCACTCGATGAGGACGAGCCCATGGTCACCTATACCATTCCCTGCGTGCATCAGGGCGAATTCGCCGAGGCACGCATCGCCTTCCCCAGCGACTGGGTGCCGCAGCTTGCCGCCTCGGGCGAAGAGCGCATGTCAACGATCCTGAGCGAAGAGAAGGAATGGGCCGACGAGGCTAACGCCCGCCGCGCTCACGCTCGCATGATTGCCAATGCACTTGCCGTGCTAAGTGTTGTCGCGGCGGTAGCCTTTACCGGCACAATCGTTGTGCTCAAGCTGCGCAAGCCCAAGCCCAAGCCGCTTTTTCAGGACGAATATTTCCGCGATGTGCCTTCGGCCGACCATCCCGCCGTGCTTTCGGCCCTCATGAGCTGGAACGAAGTGCCCGATCAGGCATATATCGCCACGCTCATGAAGCTCACTGACGACCGTGTGATCAAGCTGGAGCAGGCGACCGTGACCAAGGCCAAGAAGGGTCTGTTGGGGCGTGAAAAAGAAGAGCAGACGTATCGCGTGACGGTGAGTGATGCGGGCTGGAAATCGGCCAAGGGCATTGACCACATGGTGCTCAAGGTTTTCTTTGCCGGTGCTAAGCCCGACGAGAACGGCGATCGCTCGCGCACGTTTGACGAGCTGCAACACTACGTCAAGCAGCACGCCACACCCGTGGGCGACAAGCTCGAGGACTATCAGAACACCGTTAAGGGTAAGCTGGCCGATAGCGAGTACGTTGCCTCGGACGGCATTGTCGCAATGGTGTTTTGCCTGGTTCTCGGTATTCTGATTGCCTTTGTTCCCGTGGGATCCATCTTCTTTACCGACGGCGCACAGGCGAACATTATAGCCGCGGTTATCTCGGTGCCGATTGTGCTGGTGGGTATTGGCGTGGGCCTTACGTTCCGCCGCTTTACGCCGGAGGGCGCCGAGGTGGCGGCTCGCTGCAGGGCGCTTAAGCATTGGCTCGAGGACTTCACGCGCCTAAAGGAGGCCGTCCCCGGCGATCTGGTCCTGTGGAATAAACTTCTGGTGATGGGTGCGGCGCTGGGCGTTTCGAAGGAAGTCCTGCGTCAGCTTGCCGAGGCTGTTCCTCCTGAGGTGCGCGAGGCCGACGGTTTCTACGACAATTACCCCTGCTACTGGTGGTACTACCATCATTACGGTACCGAGTCGCCGCTCGATTCGTTTAACGATGTGTATCACGAGAGCATCCGCGAGCTGGCTTCGAGTTCCGATAGCTCGAGCGGCGGCGGTGGTGGCGGCTTCTCGGGCGGCGGAGGCGGCGGCGTCGGCGGAGGCGGCGGCGGAACGTTCTAGCGAGCTTTGATTTTTGGGATGGATCTTCTCCGGCGACTGCCGACGGATCCATCCCATTTTTAGGCGCTGCCTGCGAAGATTGTCCCCAACGACTAGTCATTTAAGAACGTCCCCAACGACTAGGTGCTGCTGCTGGGCCTAGACGGTTAGGTCCAGCTCGTAGAGGAAACTTTCGCGCGGCATGGCGTGGCGGCGTTCCTCGCGGTTGGCGCGGTGCGTGGCGGTGCGCTTAAAGCCGTGCAGCTCGTAGAACTTCCACGAGCAGTTGGAGTCGGTGTACAGGTGCGCCCTTGTCGCCCCGCGCGAGGAAAGGTACGAGACAGCGGCATCGAGCAACACCGAGCCAACGCCCAGGCCATGGACATCGGGATCGACGGCGAGCAGCGTGACTTCGTTGTCGTGCGGCAATGGGCTGCTCTCGAGCAGGCGGTTGTTGGTTCGGATGGTTGCGCGCACAAACGAGAGATACTCGGCGCAGGCATCGGGCTCCAGTTCGCGCATCTGCGACAGCAACGCGCGTTCGGTATCCATCCAATGCTCGTTGATAGTGACGCCGGGGCTCTGTCCTGCGCGTGCAAGCGCAATGCCGCGCGCCTCGCCGTCAATTACCGCAACCTGCGAAAACGTCGAAGACGAAAGGCAATAGGCGAGGTCGCATGCGGCCTCAAGGCGGTTGTACTCATCGTTATCCGAATTGTTATGCCAAAGCTGCTGCAGAATCAGCGCGATGGCGTCAAAGTCTTCAGTATCAAACGGTCGGTAGAGAACCCGCGAGACCATGGTGCCTCTTTCTTTTGCGGATGCATATCGAGCACAGTTCTACCACGCCATTGGCATCTAATTATGGTGCCCCTGTGTTCCATCAACTCACCGTGCTCAGCGGCGCCTCTGCAACCCCCGCTCGCAAACTTTTTCTGCACAGCCGTGCGTTGCGGGGTGCAACGTCGCGCTCGATGCGCTACATTGAATCAGTATTTTCAATGCCGCTGCGCGAGCGCTGCAGATCGACGTATCACCGACTCACAGAGCACGGCGGCGTACCAGACAGGAGGACTGCATGGGATCTGATGTGAAGATCGCACGCGCGTTGATCTCGGTTACCGATAAAACGGGTGTCGTCGATTTCGCACGGACGTTGGTCGATGACTTTGGCGTCGAGATCATCTCTACGGGCGGCACGGCTCGTGCCATCGAGGACGCGGGCGTTCCCGTAACCCCCATCGAGGAGTTCACGGGCTATCCCGAGATGATGGACGGCCGCGTTAAGACCCTGCACCCCAAGGTTCACGGCGCGCTGCTGGCCCGCCGCGATTCCGAGCAGCACATGCAGGAGGCCGCTCAGCACGGCATTAAGCTGATCGACCTGGTCGTCGTCAACCTGTACGAGTTCGAGAAGACCGTTGCCAACCCCGAGGTCACCTTCGCGGATGCCATCGAGCACATCGACATCGGCGGTCCCTCCATGCTGCGCTCTGCTGCCAAGAACGCCACGAGCGTTACCGTCATCTCCGATCCGGCCGACTACGACGCCGTCCTGGCCGAGATGCACGAGACCGGCGGTTGCACCACGCTTTCCACCCGTCGTCGCCTGCAGGTGAAGGTCTACCAGACCACCGCCGCCTACGACACGGCTATCTCCCGTTGGCTTGCCGCCCAGGCAAGTGACGTGGCGGATACCTCTGCCAAGCTCGAGATTTCGCTGGAGAAGGTCGACGACCTGCGCTATGGCGAGAATCCTCAGCAGAAGGCTACGGTCTACCGCTTTGCCGAGGGTTGCGAGAACACCGCGAGCTCGCAGTTTCCGCTCGTGGGCTCCGAGCAGATCCAGGGCAAGCCGCTCAGCTACAATAACTATCTGGATGCCGATGCCGCTTGGAACCTGGTCCGCGAGTTCGACGAGCCTGCCTGCGTGATCCTCAAACACCAGAACCCCTGCGGCTCCGCCGTTGCCGAGGACATTACGTCCGCTTACGACCGCGCCTTCGCCTGCGATCCCAAGAGCGCCTTCGGCGGCATCATCGCCTGCAACCGCGAGGTTCCCTTTGAGCTGGTTGAGCATTTTGCCGATCAGAACAAGCAGTTTGTCGAGGTCATCATCGCCCCGAGCTACACTGCCGAGGCGCTCGAGCGCATGGCCAAGCGCCCCAACCTGCGCGTGCTGGCTACCGGCGGCGTGGACCACGGCGCCCAGGTGGAACTGCGCTCCATCGACGGCGGCATGCTGGTGCAGGAGGTCGACCACGTGACCGAGGACCCCGCGACCTTTACGTTCCCCACCGACCGCAAGCCCACCGATGCCGAGATGGCCGAGCTCGAGTTTGCCTGGAAGGTCTGCAAGGGCGTCAAGTCCAACGCCATCCTGGTCTCCAAGGGCAAGGCCGGCATTGGCATGGGCCCCGGTCAGCCCAACCGCGTTGACTCTGCGCTGCTTGCCTGCGAGCGCGCCGAGGACTTCTGCGAGCGCGAGGGCGTGGAGAAGGGCGGCTTTGCCTGCGCAAGCGACGCGTTCTTCCCGTTCCGCGACAACGTCGACGTGCTTGCCGCACACGGCGTGACCTGCATCATCCAGCCCGGCGGCTCCAAGCGCGATGACGAGAGCATCCAGGCCTGCAACGAGCATGGTATTGCGATGGTCTTCACCGGAGCTAGGCATTTTAGGCACTAATATCGTTACGCGGTTTTACCAAACCGCGTAACTGCTCGACCCTGCGCCGGACCCAAGCACCTCATCTCGCCGCTCAAACCGTCGCTCGCGTACAGAAGTACGCGTCGCTCCTCTTTCGCGGCGACCTGAGGCACTTGGGTCCGGCTCGCTGGCTTATGCTCCACCAGCGGTATTGGCTCGCCCCGAACCAAAGCTATCTATTGCCGTCCGTGCCGGTTGGTGCGGGCGGCTTTTTTGGGTATAACGGTGCGGTGTATGTTTTTGAGAAAGGTTGGATATGGCCGTTGTGGATGATGCCGAGTTGTTTGGCAATGCCGAGGATCAGCGTGCGTACGAGGACTTTTGCGCCAATCAGGAGGCGGTCGAGAAGTTTACGCTCGACAAGCCCGCGCTTATCTGCCGTTGGCGCATGTCCAACAAAAAGGTGCCCATGCTCAACCGTCACATTCGCGCGCTGTCCGAGCGCTTGGTGCAGGGCGAGCCGCTTACCCATAACATGCTCAGCTGGGCCAAGCAGCACGTTGAGTGGTCGCTTGCCGAGGGCGATTACACCGCGCACGACGGCGTGCTCATGCTGGTGATCGACGTTAACGGCAATGCCGCCATGACGGTGGGTGAGTACGAGCCGCTGGCCGATACTTCGGCCAAGGCGCTGCGTGCCCGCTCCGCCGAGGCCCGCTCCGAGGCCGACGAAACCGGCGTGGCGCCCGAGCTGCTCGCTGCCGTCAACAACGGCGAGCTGGCCTTTGTGGCGCCGGCGGACGAGTGCCTGTGTGGCACGGCGACGCTCATCGAGCAGCTGGCCCAGACCAAGGGCATCCCGGTCACGCGCGTAGACATTCCCGCACAGCTCAAGGGCGCCTTGTTCCTGGTAAGCGACGAGCACGGCGTGGTGCCTGCCACCGACGCCGACGCCGCCGAGTCTGATGCCGCGACGGTCGCCTTCTTTGCCGACGGCTACGAAAAGCTTCGCGCCCGCCGCTAAATGATTATTCTGGGACGGGGATTAAAGAATCATTTTGGTTCCCGTCACCGCTGCGAGTGCGAGGCGGACAAAACGCCCCCGCTCGCGAACAGTTCTGTCACCTGGCACCGCGCGAGGCGTGTACCTGCGACGCCGTGGGCATAATGGTGTGGAAAGTGCAAGTTACGCGAAATGGGAGGACACATGGCGCTGATTTATGTCGTTGAGGACGACGAGCCCATTCGTCGTGAGCTTATCGACATCCTTGCCCGCGCCGGGTTTGAAATTGAGGTCTGCGAATCGTTTGAGCATGTCTCGCGCGATATTCTCGCCGCCGCGCCCGACCTGGTGCTGCTCGACCTCACGCTTCCCGTCAAGGACGGCCAGCATATCTGCCATGAGGTCCGTCGCGAATCCGAGGTCCCCATCATCGTTCTCACGTCGCGCACGACCGAGATCGACGAGGTCATGGCCATGACGCTCGGCGCGGACGACTTTGTTCCCAAGCCCTACAGCGCGCGCGTGCTTGTGGCGCGCATCAACGCACTGCTGCGTCGCACCGCGGCGGCAGGCGAGCGCAGTACACTTGTCCACAAGGGGCTGGAGCTCGACCTCGCCCGCTCAATGGTCACCAACACGCAAACCGGCACCAGCACCGAGCTCACCAAAAACGAACTGCGTATCCTCTCACTGCTTCTGAGTCGCGCGGGCAAGATCGTTTCGCGCTCGGCCATCATGCAGGACCTGTGGGACTCCGACGCCTTCGTGGACGACAATACGCTCACCGTCAACATCAACCGCCTGCGCACCACGCTCGAAAAAATCGGCATCAAGGGGTATTTGACGACGCATCGCGGCCAAGGCTATTCGGTCTAGGGGCCGGCTATGTCGTTTGGCAAGTTCTTTAAAGACTCGCTGCTTCCCGTCGCCGTGTGGACGTGCGGCGTGCTGCTGAGCTGCTTTGTGCTGGCGGTCGCCGGTGCTTCGACATCTATTGTGGTCGTGGCGGTTGGTGTGTCCTTTATCTTTGGCATGCTGGGCGTCGTGATCGAGTATGCGCGCCGCCGCCGTTTTCTGCGCCAGCTGGAGCGTGCGGCAGAGGAGCTCGAGAGTCCCACATGGGTGCAGGAGATGGTGCAATGCCCGACCTATGCCGAGGGCGAGCTCGAGTACGAGGTCTTGCGCCGGGTGGGCAAAGCCGCTTGCGACGAGGTTGCCGAAGGCCGGCGTCAGACCGATGACTATCGTGACTATATCGAGAGCTGGGTCCACGAGGCCAAGCTGCCCCTGGCGGCGGCTCACCTGATTTTGGAAAACCTGGACGGCAGCGAAGACGACCTGTCGCGCGTGGATGACCTGGGCCGTGAGCTGGCTCGCGTGGAGCGCTATATCGACCAGGCGCTGTACTACGCGCGCTCGGAAGTCGTGGAGCGCGACTACCTGATTCGCCGTTGGGATCTCAAGACCTTGGTGACGGGCGCGATTAAGGCCAACGCGCGTGAGCTCATCGCGGCGCACGTGGCCCCGGTGTGCGAGAACCTCGACTTCGAGGTCTTTACCGACGAGAAGTGGCTCGAGTTTATTCTGGGCCAGCTTATTCAGAACAGTATTAAATATGCGCGCGAGGACGGCGCGAAGATCGTGTTTTCGGGCGCGTTGCTGGACGAGGGCCTGGCGAGCGAACGCATCGAGCTCACTGTCGCGGACAACGGCCGCGGCGTGAGCGCGGCCGACCTGCCGCGCGTGTTCGAGAAGGGCTTTACCGGCGACAACGGCCGCACCACCAAGCGCGCAACGGGCATCGGCCTCTACCTGGTGGCGCGCCTCTGCTCCAAGATGGGCATCGACGTCACCGCGGCATCCGAGCCCGGCAAAGGCTTTGTCGTCACGTTTGCCTTCTCGACCAACAAGTTTCAATACTTTGAGTAGTCGTCGCGGTGTAACGTCCCGGAGCGTCATTCACGTTAAGACAATTATCCCAAACGGGATAATTCCATCATGATGTGCTATGATTGTCCCGTTTGGGATAATCATAGGGGATTAGCATGCAAGACTGGAATGAGCGAACGATTTTTGACCCAGCTGAACTCGGTGCATATTTGCGTGAGCGCCGGAAGAAGCTCGGTTATACCCAACGCGATGTGGCTGATTTCAACCAGTGCAGTTTGCGCTTTGTGAGCGAGCTTGAGCGTGGAAAGGCGGGTGCCAATCTTCGCCAAACCCTTCAAATCGCTAACAGCTTGGGGGTCGATTTGATCCTGAGGGAGAGGGGCGACGGCTCATGGCATTAAAGGTTTATCGTGAGTATCGGGGAACGTTTGAGCTGGTCGGAGAATTTGAGAGGGCCGACCCCGTAAACGAGACGTTTGCATATGATGAGGGATATCTTGAACGCGACGATGCTGCCGCACTCTCAGCTTCTCTTCCTTTGCGACATGAGCCATATGCCAGCAATGAGTTTTCGGCCTTCTTTTCGGGCATGCTTCCCGAGGGCCCGGTTCGGCATGAGCTGTCGATGCGTTTTCAAATCCCCCAGTCAGACTATTTATCGATGCTCGAGCGTTTGGGCGATGAGTGCGTTGGTGCCTTGAGGTTTCTCGGCGATGAGAAATCGAGCTACGATCCGGGCTATCGTCCTCTGCAAGACGAGGATTTTGAGGCACTTTCTAAGGCGGAAGTGTTTGAGATTGCAAATGATATGCAGGATTCGAGGCTGTCGTTGGCGGGCGCTCAGTCTAAAACCGGTTGGTTTTTACCGCGCGGTAAAGATGCAAAAAAGGCCGGGTCGGGGGATTGGATGCTGCCGCTCGGCTCTGCCCCCTCGACTCACATAGTCAAGATTGCTTCAACTAAACATCCGGATTTGCCGTTCAACGAATTAATTTGCATGACGGCAGCGTCTGCTGCTGGGCTTGAAATTGCCCGTTCAGAAGCTTCGGATACGATTCCTGGTGCGTTCTTTTCCGAGCGTTATGACAGAATCTGGAGCAATGAGCCGCCGTCGATGAGCGGATTCGGTGTGCCTCTGAGGCTGCATCAGGAGGATTTTTGCCAAGCGGTTGGCTGGCCTTCGTATATGAAATACGAGACACGTCCCGATAGCTGCTATATGGCTCTTTGCGGCCGATTGATAAGAGAGCAATCGTCTAACGTAATTGCTGATACTCAAATGTTCGCTCGTCAGGTAATGGTCGATTATGCGTTGGGGAATTGCGACTCGCATCTCAAGAACCATTCGTTTCTTTATAGTCCGAGTTGGCGGGAAAAGAGGTTGGCCCCTGCATACGATATTGTTTGCACGACGATAATGGGATACGACCATAATCTTGGGATTGATATTGGGGATCACCGGGTGATCGATGGGGTGACTCCTGAAGATTTCGAATTCATGTCTCAAGATTTGCATCTGCCACTCAAGATGATCAAGAACATCGCGGCGGAAGTGGCTGAAGAGGTGTCTGCCCAGCTTGCAGAACTTGCCTCTGCAACCGGAGATTTGGGTCGGGTCGCTCTGAAAATTCAGACGGATTCCGTTGAGAGAATGAGGGTTCTGGAGCAATTCTCAGCCTAAAGCAAAGCGGGGCCACCGTAATGGTGGTCCCGCTCTTGGAAGACTTGGGCACGTGGGCTTGCGCTCCGCGATGCGTTAGGCGTACGTTTGCTACTTCACGACCAAGATGTCGCAGTCGGTGTTGCGCAGCAGGAACGTCGAAATTGAACCCAGGAGTGCATACTTGATCGAGGACAGGCCACGAGCGCCGCAGAGCACCAGGTCGGGCTTGACCACGTCGAGCATCTCGTCTTTGAGCGTCTCGCGAATGCGGCCGGCGCGAATCATGACCTCGACCTCGGGAATGTCGGGATTGGCCTTGGCCTCTTCGAGCTGCTTGGCGATGGAGTTCTTAAATGCCTCCTCTAGGCCGTTGACCAGATCGACCGGATAGGAACCGGCGCTCTCGAGTGCCGTGGAATCGATAACGTGGCCGATAATCAGCTTGGCGCCGTTGTTCGCGGCGACCTTGATGGCGCGTGCGAGCACAAAATCCTGCTGCTCAGTACCGTCGAGTGAAACAAATACCTTGGTGTAGCCCTCGTTCATGGTTTCCTCCTTGGTCTATCGCACGGGCGTGGGGCTCGTGCATCGGGCGGGCGCGGATGCGTGGCCGCCGGACACTTTATCTTGTTGCAGTTATACCCAAGGATTTGGGTTTGACCGCTCGCAATTCTGTGAACGGGCGAGTTTTTTGGTAAGGGTGGGCGCGGTCGCGGCCGAACGGTTGATAATGGGACATCGCCCGCAACCGTCCGCAGAACAATATCGGCGGGTGTCTAACGAGGGGGTCCCTTTGGATATCATTGAGCTTCTAAAATCTGCCTTCATGGGCCTGGTCGAGGGCATCACCGAATGGCTGCCTGTTTCGTCGACCGGTCACATGATCTTGGTGGACGAGTTCGTCAAGATGAACGTGAGCGAGACGTTCTGGAATATGTTCCTGGTCGTGATTCAGCTTGGCGCCATTTTGGCCGTCTGCGTCCTGTTCTTTTACGACCTCAACCCGTTTTCTCCCAGCAAAGGCAAGGAGGGTCGTCGCGACACCTGGGTGCTGTGGGGCAAGATTGTGCTCGGCTGCATTCCCGCCGCGGCGATCGGTCTGCCGCTTAACGACTGGATGGAGGAGCATTTCTACAATGCTCCCGTCGTGGCGCTGGCGCTCATTGTGTACGGCGTGCTGTTTATCGTGATCGAGAACTGGCGTGCGAACAAGCGCGACCAGGCCGCTCTTGCCGGTTCGTTTGGTTCGCGTGCCGTGGTGGCGGGCGGACGCCCCGCTGGTGCGCATTTTGCCACTCCCGCTGCGGCTGCCGCTTCAGACGATGACGATAACCTGGACTTTGGCTCCATCACTACGCTCGAGGATCTGAGCTGGAAGACCGCGCTGGGTATCGGTTGCTTCCAGGTGCTTTCGCTGATTCCGGGCACATCGCGCTCCGGCTCCACGATCATCGGCGGCCTGCTGCTGGGCTGCACGCGCTCGGTGGCGTCTAAGTTCACGTTCTTCCTGGCTATTCCCGTTATGTTTGGCGCGAGCGCGCTCAAGCTGGTCAAGTACTTTATTAAGGGCGGCACGTTCGGCACCAACGAAATCGCCATCCTGGGCGTGGGCTGCGTCGTCGCCTTTGTGGTGTCGCTCATTGCCATCAAGTGGCTTATGGGCTTCGTGCGCCGTCACGACTTTAAGTGCTTCGGCGTCTACCGCATCATCCTGGGCATCGTGGTGCTCGCGTACTTCTTTGTCCTGGAGCCTATGCTCGGCCTGTAACTTGGTCGACGCTGCGCGGCGGCCGGGGCGACAACTTGTCATTCAAAGGGGGCGGCATGACCAGAAGGTCTATGCCGCCCCTTTTCATGCCAATTTGTTCGCCCTGGCCACCGCTCGCTGCTGCTGCCATGACATCGGCGGTTTCGTGATTGTCAATTGATTGGTGCAGACCAACCTGACCCCATTGCGCCAAATTCGCTGGGGCGGCCTGACGGTGACGCACGGAGTCGTGGTGTGATTTGCGTCGGTGTCCGCGCGGCTCGGTATACTGGTACGGCTCAAACTATGGCGCCGCCCGCAGGCGCGCCGTCCGTCAGATGAGGAGTCGCCCATGACCCAGCCCTTGCCCTGGGAAAAGAACGCCGCGGTATCCGTGCCGCCCGCGCCGGAACCCGTGCCGCTCGATGCATACACCGCTCCTGCTGCGCCGGAGCCCGAGCTCGTCCCGCTCGACATTTACGACGCTCCCGCGCCGGCGCCCAAGCCCGCCAAGCCGCTCGTCGACATTGACAGCCTTAATCCCGCCCAGCGCGAGGCTGTCCTGTCCACCGAGGGCCCGTTGCTGGTGCTCGCCGGCGCCGGCTCGGGCAAGACCCGCGTCTTGACCTTCCGCATCGCACATATGCTCGGCGACCTGGGTGTTAAACCTTGGCAGGTTCTTGCCATCACGTTTACCAACAAGGCCGCGGCAGAGATGCGCGAGCGTCTGGCGGCACTCATTCCCAGCGGCACCCGTGGCATGTGGGTGTGCACCTTCCATGCCATGTGCGTGCGCATGCTGCGCGAGGACGCCGACCTGTTGGGCTACACCGGTCAGTTCACCATCTACGATGACGATGACTCAAAGCGCATGGTGCGCGACATTATGCAGGCGCTCGGCATCGAGCAAAAGCAGTTCCCCATCAACATGATCCGCAGCAAGATTAGCTCGGCCAAAAACGCCATGATCGGCCCCGAGGACATGCTCAAGAGCGCCGATAGCCCCAACGACAAAAAGGCCGCGCAGGTCTACCTAGAGCTGGAGCGCCGCCTGCGCGCCGCCAATGCGATGGACTTCGACGACCTGCTCGTGCGCGCGCTCGAGCTGCTGCGCACCCGCCCCGAGGTGCTCGATAAGTACCAAGAGCGCTTCCGCTACATTAGCGTCGACGAGTATCAGGACACCAACCACGTCCAGTACGAGATCGCCAACCTGCTGGCCGCCAAGTACCAAAACCTCATGGTCGTGGGCGACGACGACCAGTCCATTTACAGCTGGCGTGGCGCCGACATCACCAATATCCTGGACTTTGAGAAGGATTTTAAAAACTGCAAGACCGTCAAGCTGGAGCAGAACTATCGTTCCACGGGTCATATCCTGAACGCCGCCAACGCCGTGGTACGCCACAACTCGCAGCGCAAGGACAAGCGCCTGTTTACGGCCGAGGGCGATGGCGAGAAGATCCAGGCCTTCCAGGCGAGCGACGAGCGCGACGAGGGCCGCTGGATTGCCGGCGAGATCGAGAAGCTGCATGCCAAAGGCACGAGCTACGACGACATTGCCGTGTTCTATCGCACCAACGCCCAGTCGCGTATCCTCGAAGATATGTTCCTGCGCGCGGGCGTGCCCTACAAGATCGTGGGCGGCACGCGATTCTTCGACCGTGCCGAGATCCGTGATGTCATGGCCTACCTCAAGATGATCGTGAACCCGGCCGACGAGATGAGCGTCAAGCGCGTCATCAACACACCGCGCCGTGGCATCGGCTCCACCTCGATCCAAAAAATCGAGCAGCTGGCGCGCGACAACCGTTGCTCGTTCTTCCAGGCTTGCGAGATCGCGTGCGCCGAAACCGGCATGTTTAGCGCCAAGGTCCGCAATGGCCTGTCAAGCTTTGTGTCGCTGGTGCGCGAGGGCCGCCGCATGGACGGCGAGCTCAAGGACGTCGTCGAGATGATCGTCGATAAGACGGGTCTGCTGCAGGCGTTTCGTGCCGAGGGCACCATGGAGTCCGAGAGCCGCGCCGAGAACATTCAGGAATTCCTGGGCGTCGCCGCCGAATTTGAGGAGACGCACGAGGATATCGAGGGTACGCTCGAGAGCTTGGAAGAGCTGCGCGCAGCCGGCGTTGCCGACGTGCCTGCCGGCGCCGAGCCCGTCGTGGTGAGCGCGCCCGCGCCCGAACCGGGGCCATTTGCCCCGGCATCCTCGTTTGAGGCACTCGTCGGCGCGCGCGATGCCGCAGGTTCCAATCCGCTCGATAGCCTAGCCGCCCCGGCGCTCTCGCCGCAGGATGCCCTGGCCGCCGCCATCGCGGGCAACGCGTATGCCGCGCCGACGGGGATGCCGGCGGGTGCCGTGCATGCCGACGAGATTGAGCGCACCTATGGTCCGCTCACCTGTAAGGCGCTACCGGCACTCATGGAGTGGCTGGCCCTGCGCTCCGACTTGGATTCCCTGGCCGGCGAGACGCATGCCATTACCATGATGACCATCCACTCCGCCAAGGGCCTGGAGTTCCCGGCGGTGTTCGTGGCCGGCATGGAGGAGGGCATCTTCCCGCACGTGCACGACTTTGGCGGCAGCGATGACCCGGGTAAGCTCGAGGAGGAGCGTCGCCTGGCCTACGTCGCCATCACGCGTGCCCGTAAGCGCCTGTTCCTGACCTATGCGGCCACGCGTCGCACCTACGGCTCGACCTCTGCCAACCCGCGCTCGCGCTTCCTCAACGAGATTCCGTTTGAGGATATCGAGTTTAGCGGTATCGGTTCTGCCGGTTTTGAAGGCACGGGTTGGGAGAAGCGCGGCGACCGTCACGGCACCTTTGGCTCGGGCATGGGTTCGGATATGTACGGCGGCAAGGTATTTGGTTCGCATACGCGCTCGACTGGCGGTTCGAGCTTTGACGATTTCTTTGGTGGCAGCAGCTACGGGACCGAGCGCCATCGTGGGGTCTCGCCCGACGCCGGCCGTGTTGCCTCGACCTTTGGCTCGGGCGCGCCGCGAGCCAAAAAGCCGTCGTCCAAGGTGTCCCCGACGGTGGAGCGCAAGGTCGATCGCGCCAGCGCATCGCAGGACTTTGCCGCGGGCGATACCGTGAGCCATAAGACCTTTGGCACGGGTACCGTGATCTCGGTCGCCGGAGACATGATCGAGGTCCAGTTCGAAAAGACCGGCCAGACCAAAAAGCTCATGAAGGGATTCGCTCCGATCGTCAAGCTGTCATAATCCCGGCGGACCTGGGCGGGCGTATGGGGCAACATCGCCTGCTCGGGCAGTCCTGCTCGCACGGAGAGCACATTAAGTGCTCTCCGGCTCGTGCGGAACTCGCGATCGATGTTGCCCCATACGCCCGCCCAGGTCCTTAGATAACGTTGCTTGCGAACGTCGCTTTGCCCGTTCGCTTTTTGGTCTGGAGGGCCGGGTGGGCTGAATACTTAGACATGGCAAGGGGCTCCCCCGTTAAAGAACGGGGGAGCCCCTTGTTGCGTTTTGAATGGTGCGCTTGGCTTTGATGATTGATGATTTTATACGATTCAGTATAATTTCAGATAGACGCTAAAATGTAACCGAAATGAAAACGGTGATTGTACATGCTGATAAACTGCCTCCCAAAAAGACTCTTCTCTTTAGAGCTCGCTATCGACCCGGAGCCAGTTGAGATGCAGATTCCTCGCATGTATCTTGAGCGGTATTCGCTTCGCTTGGCACGGCTCGGCATGTCTAAACAGGGCCGTTTTATTGTTGCGGAACCAAAGGAACCGCCCAGTGTCATTTCGGCGCGAAATCTCGTCAGTGCGGTGCGCAAGTTAGATGTTCACCCGGTGGTAATTTGCTGGGATGCTATGGATTTAGGTTTTATGCGCGCGCTTTCTTCGGAGGGAATCGCATATATCCGAGATGAGCGAAATGCGTTCCTGCCGTTTATCGGAGCCGTTATTTCCGATGAGGTGCTGGGTGCTTCTCCCGCTGCTCCGCTTTCGCCCCAATCTCAACGAATCGTCCTAAATCTCATTGCGGGACGATGGGTTGACTGCTCCGCCGGCGACCTAGCGCGTCTGTGTGGCAAAAGCGCGGCAAGCGTCAGCGGCTATCTTTCGGAAATCGCCGCTATAGCTCCTGGGTTGATTATGCGGGACGGCAAAAAGCGTATATTGTGCGACGCCGGGCTGTCGACCGAGACGTTGCTAGATGGGTTTGAGGACTATCTTCGCACGCCAGTTTTAGAGCGAATCCGGCTCAAGAAGGTTATCGAGAGAACAGAGCTACGTGCCGTTGATGCGCTGCTTTCCGGTGTGTCTGCCCTTAGCTATATGTCCGACCTTGCCCATGAAGACTCTGCTCCAACCATTGCTCTCGAAAAATATCAGCTAGAGGCCTTGAAAGAGCATATGGGCGACAGATGGCTGGAGGCTCAGTGGTACGAACCGGCGGCAGTTGTGATTGAGGTCTGGTCGTATCCCGTGGACGCGCCGTCCGATATTAGTTTTGACGCGACGGGTTTGCAGTGTGTCGACCCGTTTTCCTTATACGTTGCTTGCGCAAAAGCAGATTACAAAGAAGATCGTCTGCTCGACGCGGTCGAACAGCTCAGGAGGACGATATGTCAAAAGTGAGGGGAATAGAGCGATTTGCCGATGCCATGAGCGGCTGTAAAGGCGGTTACGTCCTTATTGGTGGAGGGGCCTGCAGCGTTCTATTTGACAATGAGGGCGATTCGTTTAGAGCTACTGAAGACTTGGATATCGTCGTAATTGTTGATGGGGAAGGCGTTGAATTCGCCACTGCATTGTGGGCATTTATCAAAGCTGTCGGATATGAGACTGGGAAGGTCGGCGATGGAAAGTGCACTTACTATCGGTTCTGTTTGCCCGAAGGATCAAGGCAAGTCCTAGACTATCCCGGCCAAATTGAGCTATTCGCCCGACATCCTGATTTTGTGCTCGAAGATGAAACGAGCGAAGTGGCACCTCTTTCCTTTGACGGGGCCGTATCAAGTCTTTCGGCAATTATTCTCGACGATGGCTACTACGAATTTATTCGCGACAACGCAACGAACGTAGAGGGCATTACGTTGCTCGATGCGCTCCATATCATTCCCCTCAAGATGCGTGCACACATTGATATCAATAGGAGCTATGAAGAAGGGCGCCATTGCAACGATAAAGATCGACGAAAGCATCGCTCGGATATTGTTCGACTTGCGGGTTTGTTGCCGCCTTCGGCTCGCTTGGAGCTAATAGAGCAAATGAGGGCTGACGCCGGAGACTTCTTTGCGGACTTTTCTTCTTATGTAAATCGGCAGACCGATCGTAAAGAGAGAGCGCGTCTTCAGGACACATTATCGTTTCTCGAAAAGGTCTACCTATAGGCACCTTGATTCGTTATGTATGGTGAGGGGCTCTCCCGTTTGATGAGCGGGGGAGCCCCTTGTTGCTTTTTGATTGTCGTAACTAGCCAGAGGCTCGCCGGGACGGGACGCGGGGTTTGGTCGATCGCGAGTTCCGCACGAGCCGGAGAGCACTTAATGTGCTCTCCGTGCGAGCAGGACTGTCCGAGCAGGCGACCAAACCCCGCGCCCCGTCCCGGCGAGCGCTTGGGGACCGGTGGCCTACAGGTGGCTGATGATCAGTTCCATCTTGCCTTCGAGGTCGATGGAGCTGACGGTGCTCGGGGCCAGCAGGTGGCTTCCCTTGTGGACGGGGTCGCCGCAGACGGTGCCTTCGCCGTCGATGACCGACAGACACATGAAGGGCCAGCGCTGGTCGAGGGTTTTGCTGCCGTCGACGCGCACACGATCGACGGTGTAGCAGGAGTTAGACTCGAGCTCGGTCACGCCGTTCACCTCGGGCGCGGTCACCGTGCCGTCGGTCGGAGCCTGGGCATCAAAGTCGATGCAGTCGAGGCTCTGCTCAATGTGCAGCGGGCGCAGGTTGCCGTCGGTGCCGGGACGGTCGTAGTCGTACAGACGATACGTCACGTCGCTCGACTGCTGCGTCTCCAAAATGAGCGTACCGGTCTTGATGGCGTGCACGGTGCCGGAGTCAATCTGGAAAAAGTCGCCCTTGTGGATCGGCAACACGTTGAGCATGTCGTCCCAGCGACCGTCCTTGATCATCTGTGCGGCTTCGGCGCGGTCATGCGCGCGCTGGCCGACGATGATTGTGGCGCCGGGCTCGCAATCCAGCACGTACCAGCACTCGGTTTTGCCCAGGCTGCCGTTCTCGTGCTCGGCGGCGTACTCATCGTTGGGATGAATCTGGATCGAAAGGTCGTCCTTGGCGTCCAGGATCTTAATGAGCAGCGGGAACTCTTTGCCCTCGCAGTTGCCAAAGAGCTCGCGGTGCTCGGCCCATAGCCACGACAGCGTGTGGCCGGCATACGGGCCCTCAGCGATCTGGCAGTCGCCGTTGGGGTGTGCCGAGATGGCCCAGCACTCACCGATGGGACCCTCGGGAATGTTGTAACCAAATACGGTTTCGAGCTGGCGGCCGCCCCAAATCTTCTCATGGAAGATCGGCGTCAGTTTAATCAAATCAGACATATTCATACCCCCATGGTGTTGTGCGGCCGTCCGTTCTAGACGAGCCATAACGAGCGCCCGCATGACTACAAAAACCTATGCCAACGTTACGTTGTGCAGCTCAAAGCGGTCGCCGACGTTGCGCGAAATCGAGTACTCAAAGGCGTTGCCGCTATCCAAAAAGCCAATCTGGTTGAGCTCGAGCAGGGGAGCGCCGGGTTTGGTGTCCAGGCGCTCGGCCTCTTCCTCGGTTGCCGCCACGGCACGGATGGTGCGGTGGAAGCTCGAAATTTTCAGCCCGCATTGCTCGCGGATAAAGCTATAGACCGATCCGTATAGGTCCTTCTTTTTAAGGCCCGGTATCAGTTCGAGAGGCATGTAGGTGTACTCGATAACGATGGGCTTCTCGTCGACCTGGCGCACGCGCACGATGTGATAGGCAAAGTCGTCCTCGGCAATTCCCAGCTGAGTAGCGACGTCCGCTGGTGGATTGACAATCGAGAAATCGTAGACCACCGAGGTTACCTTCTCCCCGCGGTGCTCATACGAAAAACCCTGGGCGCGGTCGTTTTTGCCCTGGAAAAACGCCTGGTTGGGAAGACCCGCCGTGTCCTTAACGTAGGTGCCCGACCCGCGACGGCTGGTAACAAGACCCTCCTCGGTGATCTGCTCGATAGCTCGTTTGACGGTGATTTTGGAAACGCTATAGAGCTCGCAGAACTCAACGACGGTGGGTAGCTTGTCGCCCGGTTTAAGAGCGCCATCCTCGATGCTTCAACGGATATCTGCAGCTATCGACTCGTATTTGGGAATCATGGAACCTCCTTTCCGGCATATATAAATACATACATGAATACATAAGTAAGTATAACCCCCAACGAGGCACCCATATTACTTTTATATAAGAAGTCCGAGAAAGGAAAAAGAAAAAGACGCTTTACTTTAAAATTAGAGCGCTATAGTTGTAGACAACGAACGGAGCCCTGCAGTACAGCGGGGCCGGCCGTTTGGGGACGGTTTTGTTTTGGCGGGCTGGATACCCAGATAACCGGTGCGCGCCCGCGCCGGATAACCTGCCAAGGCAAACCCGTCTCCAACCGGAAGCTCTAGAACACGAAAGTGAGGACTTGATGGCACAGTATCAGCTGCCCCGTGACTTCTTCTTTGGCGCCGCTATGTCCGGCCCGCAGACTGAGGGCCAGTGGAACCAGGGCGGCAAGCTCGAGAACCTGTGGGACACCTGGTCCATCCAGGATCTGGGTTCGTTCTACAACCGCGTTGGCTCTTATGCCGGCAATGACTTTATGGCTAAGTACCAGGAGGACCTTCGCATTATGAAGGACTTGGGCCTGGATACCTATCGCACTTCCATCCAGTGGAGTCGTCTGCTCGATGCCGACGGCAACCTTAATGAGGAGGGTGCCGCGTGGTACCACGAGCTGTTCCGTGCCTCTCGCGAGGCCGGCTTGGAGCCGTTCGTCAACCTGTACCACTTTGACATGCCCACCTACCTCTTTGACCGCGGCGGTTGGGAGAGCCGTGAGGTCGTCGAGGCTTACGCTCATTACGCCGAGGTTGCCTTCCGCGAATTTGGCCAGGAGATCAAGTACTGGTTTACCTTTAACGAGCCTATCGTCGAGCCCGAGCAGCGCTATCAGGAGGGCGTGTGGTTCCCGCGGCTCCACGACTATAGCCGCGCTCGCACCGTTCAGTATCACATCTCGCTGGCGCACGCGCTGGCCGTGGCCAACTACCGTCGCGCCTATGACGAGGGTGCCGTTCGCGCCGACGCCAAGATCGGCATGATCAACTGCTTTACCCCGGTCTACACCAAGGAGAACCCCAGCGAGGCGGACCTCGAGGCCGTGCGTATGACCAGCGGTGTCAACAATCGCTGGTGGCTCGATCTTATTACCAAGGGCGAGCTTCCCGCCGACGTGCTCGACAGCCTGGCCGAGGGCGGCGTTAGGCTCCCGTTCCGTGCCGGCGACCAAGAGATTCTCAAGCAGGGCGTTGTCGACTGGCTTGGTTGCAACTACTACCACCCCACGCGCGTCCAGGCTCCGGCGAGCAAGATCGACCAGTATGGCCTGCCGCACTTTGCCGACGAGTACGTGTGGCCCGACGCCGTTATGAACGAGAGCCGCGGCTGGGAGATCTACCCGCAGGGTCTCTACGACTTTGGCATGGACTGCGCCAAGAATTACCCTGATCTTGAGTGGTTCGTATCCGAGAACGGCATCGGCATCATGGACGAATACAAGAACCGTGATGCCGAGGGGACCATCCAGGACGACTACCGCGTCGACTTTGTGCGCCAGCACCTGGAGTGGGTCGCCAAGGCAATCGCCGAGGGCGCCAAATGCCGCGGATACCATTATTGGGCCGTCATCGATAACTGGTCTTGGGCCAATGCCTTTAAAAACCGTTACGGCTTTGTCGAGGTCGACCTTATGGACGGCTACAAGCGCCGCCTTAAGAAGTCGGCAGCTTGGCTCAAGCAGGTTGCAACGACCCACGTGGTTGACTAGCGACCAAGCAAGCGCCCAAACCGCGCGCCGCCGCGCGCAACACATGGCACATCTGGTGGCAGAGGGCGACAGACCACCGTGCGCATAGGAAAAGGCCGGATTTGAAAGTTAGGAGCAATCATGGCCAGTGACAACGGAAAGAGCTTCCTCGACAAGTTTGCCGAGGTCTCTGCGAAGGTGGGAAACCAGGTTCACTTGCGTTCCCTGCGCGATGCCTTCGCAACCATCACGCCGCTCTATATCCTTGCGGGTATCGCGGTTCTTATTAACAACGTCGTGTTCCCTCTGTTCCCGCTCGATGCGGCGGGCCTTGCCAACCTTCAGACCTGGGGCTCGGCAATTACGCTGGGCACCCTCAACGTCTCTGCCATCATCTTGGCTGGACTGATTGGCTACAGCCTCGCTAAGAACGAGCGCTTCGATAACCCGCTCGCTTGCGTGGTCGTCGCCATCTCCGCTTTCGTCATCATGATGCCGCAGCAGATCACCGCCACGCTTGCCGCCACGAGTCCGCTGCTCACCGACAAGATTACCTCTGCCGAGGTCACGGGCGCCCTTTCGACTGCCAACACCGGTACCAACGGTCTGTTCGCGGCCATTATCATCGCCCTGCTCTCCGTTACGCTCTTCATTAAGATTTCCGGCGTCGAGAAGCTCAAGGTCAAGCTGGGCGAGGGTGTGCCTCCCGCGGTCTCCAACTCCTTTAACGTCATGATCCCGATGCTGCTCAACCTCTCGATCTTCGCCATTGCCGCGGCTCTGCTCGCCGTGTTTGCCGGCACCGATCTGTGCACCATCATCTCCACGTGCATTTCCAACCCGCTCAAGAGCATCATGAACGCCGGTCCGTGGGCTGTTATCCTCATCTACACTCTTGCGAACCTGCTGTTCTGCGTCGGTATTCACCAGTCCACCATCTCTGGCGCTACCGTCGAGCCGATCCTGACCATGCTCATCGTCGACAACATGGCTACCTTTGCCGCCGGCGGCACCATCCAACCCGATCACTACATGAACATGCAGATCGTCAACAGCTTCGCCCTCATCGGCGGCTCGGGCTGCACCCTCATGCTCCTGCTCGATACCTTCCTGTTCTCCAAGAACAAGGCTTCCAAGACCGTTGCCAAGATGGCTATCATTCCTGGCCTGTTTAACATTAACGAGCCGGTCATCTACGGTTACCCCGTCGTGTACAACCTGCCGCTCATGATTCCGTTCGTGCTTCTTCCCGACCTGTTCATCGGCATCACCTATGGCCTGACCTGCGCGGGCATCATTAGCCCCTGCATCGCCCAGGTGCCTTGGACCATGCCTCCCGTCATTAACGCCCTGCTTGCCACGGGCTTTGACTGGCGCGCCGGCGTATGGCAGGCCCTCGAGCTTGTCATCGGCATGGTTGTCTACCTGCCCTTTATGAGGATCTCCGAGAAGGCCATCGCCAAGCAGGAGGCCCTTGCCGAGCAGAACGCCTAAACGGTTCGTTTTCCCTTTCATTGTTGCGGGCGCCGGTACGCGGTGCCGGTGCTCGCGGCTCTCCCTGCGTAAAGACGCAGGGGGTGGGTACAGTAGCCGCAAGGAATAAAACCAGTTGTCGTCTGCGCGCCGCGCAGTTATAAGGAGGAAACCATGAAGAAGATCATGCTTTGCTGCAATGCCGGCATGTCCACGAGCCTGCTGGTCCAGAAGATGCAGGCCGAGGTTGCAAGCCGTGGTCTGGATATTGAGGTCGAGGCTCGTCCCATGAACGAGGCCCACGATCACCTGGACGAGTGCGACATGTTGCTGCTTGGTCCGCAGATCGGCTACACCAAGGGCGATTTTGAGAAGGAGGCCGCCGGTCGTTTTCCGGTCGAGGTCATCAACATGGTCGACTACGGCCGCATGAACGCTGCCGGCATCATCGACCACTGCGTCAGCGTGATGGGCTAGGTGCTCCGCATGGAGGATATGAACGAACTGCAGATGACCTGCTTCGAGATCATCAGCTACGTCGGTACCGCCAAGAGCATGTACATCAATGCCGTGCAAAAGGCCAAGGAGGGCGATTTTGACGCCGCCGAGGAGCTTATCAAGCAGGGCGACGAGGCCTATAACGGTGGCCACGATGTTCACATGGGGCTTCTGAAGAAGGAGGCCAACGGCGAGCGTAACGGCGAGGCCCCGTTGATTCTGCTGCATGCCGAGGACCAGATGGCCGGTACCGAGACCATGCGCGTCATGGCGACGGAGCTCATCGAGATTCACAAGCAGCTGCAGGTACTTCAGGCCTAGTCGGCGTTATCGCCGCGACGGACCGTGCGGTCCAACAGACAACATAGTCCCTTTGACGGGCGCCGGGAGCCTCCGCCTCCCGGCGCCTTTATTTTTGGGGATGGTCTTGCGCGGCCTGTTGGGCAGCCAATTGCGTTACCCCAGATAAAACCTGCCAAAACAAACCTGTCCCTTTTTGGTAGGTTTTTGCCTTGAGAGCGGTACCATACAGGCAATGTTTAAACGAGAAAGGTGGGCTCCCATGGAACCTAAGCAGTACTACATCGGCATCGACGTCGGCGGCACTTCGGTTAAGGAGGGCCTGTTCGACGAGGACGGCAACCTGCTTGCCAAGGCCAGCGTGCCCACGCCTCCTATCGTTGACGCCGCGGGCTTTGCCGCGGTGACCGAGGCTATCGACCAGGTGGTCGCCAAGGCACAGATTCCGCGTGCCTTTGTGGCGGGCATTGGCCTGGCCGTTCCGTGTCCCATCCCGGCGTCGGGCGATGCCAAGGTCAAGGCCAACATTGCCATTAACCTGCCCGAGCTGAGGGTCGCCATTCAGAAGCACTGCCCCGATGCGGTCGTTAAGTATGAGAACGATGCCAACGCCGCTGCCATGGGCGAGGCCTGGCTCGGTTCTGCCAAGGGCGTGCAGAACGTGGTGATGGTCACCATCGGTACCGGCGTGGGCGGCGGCGTTATCGTTAACGGCGACGTGGTATCGGGCGTTGTGGGCGCCGGCGGCGAGATTGGCCACATGTGCCTGAACCCGGCCGAGGAGCGCACCTGCGGCTGTGGCGGCCATGGCCATCTGGAGCAGTATTCCAGCGCCACCGGCGTGGTGAGCAACTACCTTGCCGAGTGCAAGAAGGCGGGCGTCGAGCCCATTGAGCTCACCGGCCCCTCCGATTCCAAGGACGTGTTCCAGGCCTGCCGCGAGGGCGACAAGCTCGCGCTGGCCGCAGCCGACACCATGGCCGACTACCTTGGCCGCGCCCTGGCGCTTATCGCCAACGTGGTCGACCCCGAGATGTTCCTGATCGGTGGCGGCGCGTCCGCTTCGGCCGATGTTTATCTCGACAAGGTTCGCGAGCACTTTAAGCAGTACGCGCTCTCTGCCTCGCGCGAGACGCCCATTAAGGTCGCTTCGCTCGGAAACGACGCCGGCATCATCGGTGCCGCCTACGTAGCCCTGCGCGCCGCCGGTAAATAGCTGGTGCAAGGGGGTCAGGTTACTTTGCACCAACACGGTGCAAAAGGGACAGTCTTGGCCCCCATGCCTGCCCCAAAATATGCCGTGACCCTTCCGTCTGCGAAGGCTCGGCATCGGCGTGCTACCATAGCTACGTCCAAGTACACATATCAAGTGGAGGATATCCATGGCAAACGTTCTTGTCTTTGGTCACCAGAACCCCGATAACGACGCCATCATGAGCGCCGTCGTCCTGTCCCAGCTGCTCAACCAGGTTGAGTATGCCGGCAACACCTACGAGGCCTGCGCCCTTGGTCAGCTTCCGGCCGAGTCCGCCAAGCTGCTCGCCGACGCCGGCATCGCCGAGCCCCGCGTGATCGAGTCCGTCGAGGCCGGTCAGCTCGTCGTCCTCACCGACCACAACGAGTCTGCCCAGTCCGTCGCCGGCCTTAAGGACGCCACGGTCTTTGGCGTTGTCGATCATCACCGCATCGGCGACTTCGAGACCGCCGGCCCGCTGCACTACATCTGCCTGCCCTGGGGCTCCAGCTGCACCATCGTCACCAAGCTCGCCGGCGTGCTCGGCGTTGAGCTTTCCGACGTCCAGGCTAAGCTGCTGCTCTCGGCCATGATGACCGACACGCTCATGCTCAAGAGCCCCACCACCACCGATGTCGACCGCGCCGTCGCCGCCAAGCTCGGCGAGCAGGTGGGCGTCGACCCGGTCAAGTTTGGCATGGAGGTCTTCCTCACCCGTCCGTCCGGCTCCTTTACCGCTGCCGAGATGGTCGGCAACGACATCAAGATGTTCGAGCCCGCCGGCAAGAAGCTGCTCATCGGCCAGTACGAGACTGTCGACAAGACCCGCGCACTCGGCATGATCGACGAGATTCGCGAGGCCATGCGCGCCTACGCTGCCGAGAAGGGCGCTGACGGCATTGTCCTGTGCATCACCGACATCATGGAGGAGGGCTCGCAGGTCCTGCTCGAGGGCGAGACCGAGGCCGCTCAGAAGGGCCTGGGCATTGCCGACGAGCACGACGGCGTCTGGATGCCGGGCGTCCTCTCCCGTAAGAAGCAGGTCGCTGCCCCCATCATGGCCGCCTGCTAGGTTTAGTTCACTAAACGCCACGACCGGATCGCGGACGCCCCGCGCTCCGGTCGTTTTTTGTGCATGGTGCCGCGTCGTCTCTTGGACAGGCGTGCCCGTGCCGTTGGGCAAATAATGTTCAACCTGTGGTTCCGCTTTTCGGCCACGCCTGCGTGCTTGTCGTGCAGGGTAGGCTAGATGCAAGCGTAATACGTTAGAGCGCGGCGCCGCCACTTGGGCGGGCCGTGCTTTTTTAAGACGGGAGCCTTCCCGTGAAAGGAGCCGCCCATGGCAGCACCCGAGCAGCTGTTCAACGTCCGTGAGCGCAAGCGTTTTGAGCGTCACGACATCTGGGAGCGCATCGCCGAGAACGGCACGATTTCCGCCGCCGTCATGGTCTTCGCCGCCATCGCCGCCGTCATTTGCGCCAATACCGATGCCTACGAGGCCATCCATCACTTTTTGGAGACCCCGCTGTATGTGGGTCTGGGCAACCTTACGGCCGGTCTCACCGTTGAGCTTTTCGTCAACGACTTTCTCATGGCGATTTTCTTTTTGTTGGTGGGTATTGAGCTTAAGTACGAGATGACGGTCGGCGAGCTCAAGAATCCGCGTCAGGCCATGCTTCCCATGCTGGCGGCCGTGGGTGGCGTCGTCGTTCCCGCCTGCATCTACCTGATCTTTAACCATGCCGGCGCCCGCAACGGTTGGGCCATCCCCATGGCAACCGATATTGCCTTTGCGCTGGGCGTGCTGTCGCTTTTGGGCAACCGCGTGCCCAACGGCGTGCGCGTGTTCTTCTCGACGCTCGCCATCGCCGATGACCTCATCTCCATCGCCGCCATCGCCATCTTCTACGGTCAGAGCCCCAATCCGTTTTGGTTGGGTGCCGCCGCGCTGGTGACCTGCGCGCTCGTGTGGCTCAACAAGACGCAGCATTACCGCCTCGCCCCGTATTCGGTACTGGGCCTGCTGTTGTGGTTCTGCATGTTCAAGAGCGGTGTACATGCCACGCTCGCCGGCGTCATCCTGGCCTTTACCATTCCGGCCAAGTGCGGCGTCAAGCTCGATAGCCTCACCGATTGGTTGGGCGAGTGCCTGCCGCTGCTCGATGACCGCTACGACGACGAGGCGCACATCTTGGGCCAGCATGACTTTACCGTCTCGACCACCAGGGTCGAGCGCGTCATGCACCGCGTGACCCCGCCGCTCATCCGCATGGAGCGTCTGATCTCCACGCCGGTCAACTTTGTGATTCTGCCGATCTTTGCGTTCGTGAACGCACAGGTTCGCCTAGTGGGCGTGGACATGAGCACGCTGCTCACCGACCCGGTGACGCTCGGCGTGTACTTTGGCATGCTGCTGGGCAAGCCGATCGGCATCTTTGGCATGACGTTTGCCCTGGTTAAGTTTAGGGTCTGCGAGCTGCCGCATAACGTTAACTGGCACATGATTGCCGGTGTGGGCATTCTGGGCGGCATCGGCTTTACGATGTCGATCCTCATCAGCGGCCTCGCTTTCCCGACGGCCGAGTTTGAGGTTCTTGCCGCCAAGGCTGCCATTCTTGCCGGTTCGGTCACCGCGGCCGTGCTCGGCATGATCTACATGAGTGTGGTCTGCAAGCACCCCGCGCCCAAGAACGAGTAAAAGCTCGAAAAAAGACACCAGAACCGGTTTGGATGCGTTCGAAACTCGGATCCGAGCGCTACTGGCCCCCTGCCAGATACCCCCCCCGTGGTCAAAAAACGCCGTTTGTGAGTACTGTCACAAACGGCGTATCATTTTAGGTGCGGAAAATAATGAACAAATTTATAAGAACTGTACGTTAATGAGTGACCATCGACTTCCAATTTGGCGCTAGCTGACGGTGATTAGGGAGTTTCAAGTCGAGTTTTGCCGATTTCGACCAAGAAACGCTGCTACTAAAAAGGTGACAGTACTCATATTTGCCCTTTTTTGGCCACAAGCCCTAAAACAAGCCTCGCCAGGGTCGGGAAACGGGCCAAATGCCGGCCTCGAGGCTTATTCCACGGTGCCGTAGACGGCGCCCCAGCCGTGGGCGGCCAAGGCGGAGTTGAGCTGGTCGCAAAGCGATTGGCGGTCGTAGTAGCCGGGCGGTAGCAGGTTGACGATTTCCATGAGGTCGGGCGCCAGGTCCAAGATCTCGGCCTGTACGATCAGATCTAGGCGGTCGATGGCGTGGCGATCGTAAAACAGTCCGTCGACCAGGCGCTGCAGGTCGCCGAATTCCTCGGCCTGGAACGATCCGTACTCCATAGTGCCTCCTTGGGCGCCCCACGCCGGCATGCGCGGCGATTCGTAATTTATTGCGATGTACTTAATCTATCACGGCTTCATAACGTTGCGGCGGTGGCGGTCTATACTTAGACGAACTGCAACGTCCCGCTTCGCGAAAGGTCGCACCCATGCAGACGATCTACCAGAAGATGGAAACCACCGAACTCGATGCCGCTATCGAGGCACTCAAAGCCGAGGTCGCCGAGGTCAAGGCCAAGGGCCTGGCGCTCGACATGGCCCGCGGCAAGCCGTCGCCCTCCCAGGTGGACATCTCTCGACCCATGCTCGATATCCTCAACGCCGACGCCGATCTGCACGATGGCAACGTCGACTGCTCCAACTACGGCTGCTTTGAGGGTATTCCCTCGGCACGCAAGTTGGCAGGGGAGTTCCTGGGCTGTCCCGCCGAGCAGACGCTCGTACTGGGTTCGTCGAGCCTGCTGATTGAGCACGACATCGCCGGCATGTTCTGGCGCTGTGGCTCGTGCGGCAGCGAGCCCTGGGAGGCTTACGAGGCCGCGCACGACGGCAAGAAGGTCAAGTTCCTGTGCCCCGTTCCCGGCTACGATCGCCACTTTGGCATCACCGCCGACTTGGGCATCGAGAACGTCCCCGTCGCGATGACCGACAACGGCCCCGACATGGACGAGATCGAGCGCCTCGTTGCCGCCGACGACTCCATTAAGGGCATCTGGTGCGTGCCCAAGTATTCCAACCCCACGGGCATCACCTTTAGCGAGGACACTGTGCGCCGCCTGGTCGAGATGCCCACGGCCGCGCCCGATTTCCGCATCTTCTGGGACAACGCTTACTGCGTGCACGATCTGTACGACGAGACCGACGAGCTCGCCAACATCTTCGATCTTGCCCGCGCGGCGGGCACCGAGGACCGCGTGGTGGCCTTTGCCTCGACGTCCAAGATCACCTTCCCGGGCGCCGGCATCGGCTTTATCGGTGCGAGCCCCGCGGTCATCGCCGAGTTCTCCAAGCGCCTGAAGGCCGGCCTCATCAGCGCCGACAAGCTCAACCAGCTGCGTCACGTGCGCTTCCTTCCTACCATCGAGGCGGTCAAGGAGCACATGAAAAAGCATGCTGAGTTCCTGCGTCCGCGCTTTGAGGCCGTCGAGCGCAAGCTCACCGAGGGCTTGGGCGACGCGGGCTGCGCCACCTGGACGCACCCCCGCGGCGGCTACTTTGTGAGCTTCGATGGCCCCGAGGGCTCGGCCCAGAAGGTCGCCGCGCTTTGCGCCGACCTGGGCGTCAAGCTCACGCCGGCCGGTGCTACCTGGCCCTATGGCAAGGACCCGCGCGACACCAACATCCGCATCGCGCCGAGCTATCCCACGGTCGAGGACCTGGAGGCCGCGCTCGATGTGCTGGTGCTGGCCGTTAAGCTCGTCGCTGCCGAGCTTGCGCGTGCCGAGCGCGCCTAACGCGCGGCTTCCCGTACTATCCGCACTTTCGATACGTAAAGGAGCATATACATGGATTTGGGTATTTCCACCAACCCCTCGCCAGAGCTCTACACCATTAAGGTAACCGGCGAGATCGATATCTCTAACGCCGATAGCCTGCGCAATGCCATCGACCTGGCGCTCGAGCAGCCCACTGAGGCCGTTGAGCTCGATTTTGCCCAGGTGAGCTACATCGACTCGACGGGCATTGGCGTGCTCGTGGGCGCCGCGCACCACGCGGTCGACCACGGCAAGCGCTTTAGCTGCACCAATGTGCAGCCCCCGGTGATGCGCGTGGTTCAGCTGTTGGGTGTCGACCAGGAGATTTCGATCACCGCTGCATAATCTTTGCCCCCAAAAGGGCATGCCGTTTGGCATATGTTTGTGATGCGCTCGGACGTTTTGGCGTCCGGGCGCTATACTTGACCGAATGAATAGACGAGTTCCGGCCGAATGGCGCGGTGCGGGCTCGACTCACATCGAGCCTTGGAGGTATGTGTGTTTGGTATTGGAGAGGGTGAGCTCGCGATCATCGTGGTCTTCGGCTTTTTGCTGTTTGGCCCGGATAAGCTCCCGCAGATGGGCCGCACAATCGGCCGTGCCATCCGTCAGTTCCGCGAGACGCAGGAAAAGATGACGGCCGTTGTTCAGTCCGAGATTATCGATCCGGTGAGCGAGGCCGCGTCGGCCCCGGTCAAGCCCAAGAAGGCTGCCGTCGATGACGATTCCGATGCGGACGAGGGTGCCGTCGAGACGGCTGCGCCCGCAAAGAAGGAGACTTTTGCCGAGCGCCGTGCCCGCCTTGCCGCCGAGAAGGCTGCGAGCGAGGGTGCCACCGAGGGCGAAGGCGCTGCTGATGAGGCCGAGAGCGCCGAGTCCGCCAAGGCCGAGCCTGCCGCTGCCGTCGCCGAGCCCGAGCCTGCTGCAGAGCCGGAGCCCGAGCCCGAGCCGGCAGAGCCCACGACGGCTGACCTCTACGCCCGTCGTCCCCGTAAGCGCAAGGCTGTCGTCGACCAGCTCGCTCGCGAGCTCGAGGCCGAGGACGACGCCGCTGCCGCCGACGCCCCGAAGGGAGGCGATGAGTAATGCCTATCGGACCTGCGCGTATGCCGCTCTTCGATCACCTGGGAGAGCTCCGTCGCCGCCTGACCATCGTGGTCGTGTCGGTGTTCGCCGCCGCTATCGTGCTGTATTTCGCCACGCCTGTGGTGCTCGACATCCTGGAAGATCCCATCCGCTCCTTTGTGCCGGACGGTAAGTTCTACATCACTACCACGCTCGGCGGCTTTGGCTTGCGCTTCTCGCTGGCCATCAAGATGGCCGTGGTCATGTGCACGCCCATGATCATCTGGCAGATTCTGGCGTTCTTCCTGCCGGCGCTTCGCCCCAACGAGCGCAAGTGGGTCGTGCCCACGGTGCTCGCCTCGACGGTGCTGTTCTTCCTGGGTGCCATCTTCTGCTACTTCATCATCATTCCTGCGGGCTTTGAGTGGCTCATCGGCGAGACCTCGGCCGTCGCTACGGCACTGCCCGATCTGGAGAACTACGTCAACATGGAGCTGCTCTTTATGATCGGCTTTGGCGTGGCGTTTGAGCTGCCGCTCATCATCTTCTATCTGTCCGTCTTCCACATCGTGTCCTACGCTGCTTTCCGCGGTGCCTGGCGTTATGTATACGTTGGCCTGCTCGTGGGTTCGGCTGTGATCACGCCCGACGGCTCGCCCGTTACGCTGGGTCTCATGTATGGCGCCCTGCTCTCGCTCTACGAGATTTCGCTCGCCATCGCCCGTGTGGTCATTACCGCGCGCGAGGGCAAGGAGGGCTTGTTTGTGAGCCGTCTGGACCTGTTCTCGGACGACGAGGACGACGAGGAGTAAAACGGTATGCACGAAGTTGGCATTGTCAACGGCATACTCGATACAGTGATTCGCGCGGCGCGTGGGGCGGGGGCCTCGCGCGCCGTTTTGGTGACGCTGCGTATCGGGGATATGACCGAGGTCGTGCGCGAGGCGCTCGACTTTGCCTGGGAGACGTTTCGCGACGAGGACCCGCTCACGCGCGGCTGCGAGCTTGCTGTGGAGGAAGTCCATCCACAAAGCGAGTGCCTGGACTGCGGCGAGGTCTTTGAGCACGACCGCTTCCATTGCCGCTGTCCCCAGTGTGGCGGCGCCAACGTGCGTCTGCTGCACGGCCGCGAGCTCGACATCGCCAGTATCGAAATCGAAACCCCCGACGATTAACCCGCCAGCCACCTGGGGACAGGGTACAAAGGGGCTAAAGTAAGGAGCGCTAAGTATGGCCGAGAAAACGATTGATATCGCGTCGCCGATCCTGTCGCGCAACGAGCGCCTGGCAGATCAGCTGCGTCAGCGATTTAATGAGACAGGCACCTATGTGATCAACGTCTTGTCGAGCCCCGGTTCGGGCAAGACCACCACGATCCTGGGCACCAACGAGCGCCTGCGCGACAAGGCCGGCCTGCGCTGTGCCGTCATCGAGGGCGATATCGCCTCGGATGTCGACGCCATCACCATGAAGGAAGCCGGCATGCCCGCCATCCAGATCAACACGGGCGGCCTGTGCCACCTCGAGGGTAACATGATCATGGAGGCCGTTGACGCGTTCGACCAGGCGGTGGGCCTTCAAAACATCGACGTCATCTTTATCGAAAACGTGGGCAACCTGGTCTGCCCGGTCGACTTTGACCTGGGCGAGAACCTGTCCATCATGATCCTCTCGGTGCCCGAGGGCGACGACAAGCCCATCAAGTACCCGGGCATCTTCCAGCACGCCGGCGCACAGCTGCTCAACAAGGTCGACGTGGCCCCGGCTTTCGATTTTGACATGGATGGGTATACTAAGACACTCGATGACCTCAATCCGCAGGCGCCGCGGTTTGCCGTGAGCGCGCGCAAGGGCGAGGGCATGGATGCCTGGTGCGATTGGCTCATCGGGCAGATCGAGCAAGCAAGGGCGTAAATCGGCCGCCATACGGGCGGGCGTAGCCGCAGAGACACGAGATAGGAGCCTCTTTTGAAGCTCATCATCGCCGAGAAAAACGACGCCGCGCGTCAGATCGCCGAGCGTCTGTCCACGGGTAAGCCCAAAAAGGACAAGGTGTACAACACCGCCATCTACCGCTTTGAGTGGAAGGGCGAGGAGTGCGTGACGATCGGCCTTGCCGGTCACATCCTTGCGCCTGATTTTTGCGACAGCGTGCTGTTCGATAAAAAGCTGGGCTGGTATTCGGTCACCGAGGACGGCGAGATACTGCCGGCCGACATGCCCGATGGCCTGGCGCGTCCGCCTTACGACACCAAGCGTAAGCCGTTCCTTGCCGATGGCATCTCCATTAAGGGCTGGAAGCTCGAGAGTCTGCCTTACCTCACCTGGGCGCCCGTCATTAAGTTGCCGGCTGAGAAAGAGCTCATTCGCTCGCTTAAGAACCTCGCCAAAAAGTCCGACAGCGTCATCATTGCCACGGACTTCGATCGCGAGGGCGAGCTGATCGGTTCGGACGCCCTCAACAAGGTGCGCGAGGTGGCGCCCGACTTGCCGGTCGCCCGCGCCCAGTATTCTTCGTTTACCAAGGCCGAGATCACGCAGGCCTTCGATAACCTTGTCTCGCTCGACCAGAACCTGGCCGACGCCGGCGAGAGCCGTCAGCACATCGACCTCATTTGGGGTGCGGTGCTGACGCGCTACCTGACGCTCGCCAAGTTTGGCGGCTTTGGTAACGTGCGCTCCGCCGGCCGCGTGCAGACGCCGACGCTTGCCCTGGTGGTCGAGCGCGAGCGCGAGCGCATGGCGTTTGTGCCCGAGGACTATTGGCAGATTCGCGGCATGGGTGCCGCGCAGGGCGCTGCCGAGGACGATCGCTTTAAGATCGCGCACAAGACGGCGCGCTTTACCGACAAGGATGCTGCTGAGACGGCGTACGGCCATGTTGACGGCGTCGCGACGGCAACCGTCGCCGCGGTGACCAAGCGCTCGCGCAAGCAGCAGCCGCCCACGCCGTTTGCGACCACCTCGCTGCAGGCTGCCGCCGCGGCCGAGGGCATCTCGCCTGCGCGTACCATGCGCATCGCTGAGTCCCTCTACATGGCCGGTCTCATCAGCTACCCGCGTGTCGACAATACCGTGTACCCCGCGACGCTCGATCTGGGCGCCGTGGTGAGCGACCTGGCAAAGATCAACCCGGCGCTGGCGCCCGTATGCAAAAAGGTGCTTGCCGGCCCCATGAAGCCTACGCGCGGCAAAGTCGAGACCACCGACCACCCGCCTATCTATCCCACGGGCGAGGGCGATCCGTCCACGCTCGACGGCGGCCAGCGCAAGCTCTACGACCTCATCGCCCGCCGCTTCCTGGCGACGCTCATGGGTCCCGCGACCATCGAGAACACCAAGCTCGAGCTCGATGTGAACGGCGAGCCGTTCGTGGCTTCGGGCGATGTGCTCGTGACCCCGGGCTTCCGCGAGGCGTACCCGTACGGCCTTAAGCGCGACGAGCAGATGCCGCCGCTGGAGCAGGGCGACACGGTCGACGTGTTCGACATTAAGCTCGAGGCCAAGCAGACCGAGCCGCCCGCGCGCTACAGCCAGGGCAAGCTCGTGCAGGAGATGGAGAAGCGCGGCCTGGGTACTAAGTCCACGCGCGCGAGCATCATCGAGCGCCTGTATGCCGTGCGCTACCTCAAAAATGATCCCGTGGAGCCGAGCCAGCTGGGTATCGCCATTATCGATGCGCTGTCGCAGTTTGCCCCGCGCATCACGAGCCCCGACATGACCAGCGAGCTCGACGGTGACATGACCCGCGTGGAGCGCGGTGAGGACACCGAAGAGCATGTCGTGACGCACTCGCGCGCGCTGCTGGCCGGCGTGCTCGACGAGCTGCTCAAGCATACGCAGGAGCTGGGCGACGCTATCAGCGACGCCGTCACGGCCGATGCGCGCGTGGGCGCCTGCCCCAAGTGCGGCAAGGACCTGGTTATGAAGACGAGCGCCAAGACCCGTGGCAGCTTTATCGGCTGCATGGGCTGGCCCGACTGCGACGTGACTTATCCGGTGCCGAGCGGCGTCAAGGTAAGCCCGCTCGAGGGCGAGGCGGCCGTGTGCCCCGAGTGCGGCGCGCCGCGCATTAAGTGCCAGCCGTTCCGCCAGAAGGCCTTCGAGATTTGCGTGAACCCCACATGCCCCACCAACTACGAGCCCGACCTTAAGGTGGGCGAGTGCAAGGTGTGTGCCGAGGCCGGACGCCATGGCGATCTGATTGCACACAAGAGCGAGAAGAGCGGCAAGCGCTTTATCCGCTGCACCAACTATGACGATTGCGGCGTGAGCTATCCGCTGCCGGCGCGTGGCAAGCTCGAGGCGACGGGCGAGACCTGTCCCGAGTGCGGCGCCCCCATCGTGGTGGTCAACACGGCGCGCGGTCCGTGGCGTATCTGCGTCAACATGGACTGCCCGACCAAGGAGAAGAAGCCCGCCCGCGGCCGCAAGACTGCGACCAAGGCGAGCACGGCGAAGAAAACCACGGCAGCAAAGAAGACTTCGACCGCCAAGAAGTCGACTGCCAAGAAGGCTGCCGCCAAGAAGACGACTACCAAAAAGACCGCTGCCGGCAAGTAACCGAGCACATATCCGAGCACATATAGACACGGCGGGGCCGGGCGCGCAAATGCAAATGCGCGCCCGGCCCCACTTCTAAGTTGCGGTGAAATAGGGACTGTTTTTGCTGGCAAAAGGCCTAACTAATCTCTATTTCACCGCAAGTTTTGATCAGTTGTTGGGATTAGTTCACCTCGACGGGCTTGGCGCCGGGATAACGGTCCTCAAAGTCTAGGCGGTACTTATTGTCATTGGTGCCCGCCACGTTGTCGCGTGACAGCGGCGCCACGATCTCATTCTTGTGGTCCGCGGGCTTTGCGTACTTCAGGCTGATCTCCCAGGCATCGCAGATCGCGTCAATGCGGTGGTCCAGGTCGTCATACAGGGCAACGATGTCTTTCCAGGAGCTGTAGTTCTTGGAGCTCGTCGGGACGTCCAGGTCCTCGACGATGTCGTAATACTGCTCGATGGTGTCCTCCGTGCGCTCGGCGACGTCGGCGAGATTTTGACGGGCGGTGCGATCTTCTTCCAGATAGCTGCCATTGAAGGCCTGCGCGCAGGCGCGGACCTGGCTATCGAGATCTTCGAGCAGATCGTAGTATTCGCTCAGGCGACGGTAGAGGTTCTGCTCGGAGAGGGTTGCTTCGCCGTCGTCCTCGTCGTCCTCGTCGTCATCATCGTAGAGGCTATTGGGGTCGTCGAGAGGCTTGAGGTCATCATCGTCAACATCATGGTGCAGCTTAGTAATCTCGGCAGTCGTTTGCGTGGCGGCGTTGTCGAAAGGCTTGATCACAAAAAAGATGACCAAGGCGATGATAATTGCCACGAGCACAACGATAACGGCGATAAGCGCCTTGGTGCTGCTCTTTTTGGCGGCGGGGGCCTGTGGTGAATCAGGCGCGTACGTAGATGCCGGTTGCTGTTGGGGCGGGGTGTCCGCGACGGGTATGCGCTGCGTCGTTTCGACCGCTGCGGGGCTGGCGGCGGGGTCGGGGCGATAGGCGAGGGAGTCGTCCGGCTTAGCTTGCGGCGTATCGAGGAAGCCGGTCTGCTCAAACGCGGGTTGGCCATTGCTTGCGGTTGTCTGCTCAACGGGTGCACCGCATGAGGTGCAGAACTTGGCATCATCTGCAAGAAGTTTGCCGCACGAGGCGCAATACCGAGACATTGCCACTCCTTTCGCCACATTTCAAATCAATACGACGATTATACCCAGCGCTCAAAAAAGTCGGCAGTTAGGGACGTTCCTTTTAATATGAGCAGGACATTGTCAAGAGGCAAAATCGGGCCTGGCCCCAACGATATGGGGTCAGGCCCTCTCCCTATATCAACCCGTCCGCGGCGACCTCGGCGTGTCTTACCGACGCTCGTCTTTGCAGTTTAATATCCGCCCGTGGCGATCTCTCGCTGGGCAATCCGTTGCTACGGCTGAGGCTTCTACGTCGAACCGACAGTCTGTGCACGCGTGTGGCGCCCTGGGCGCTCGCAGAAAAGGGACCTGAGGTTCGCCTCAACGGCTTCGGATCGAACCGCTTCCGGGGTGACTGGCTTATGTGCGGGGGGCCGCCCCCTACGCCTCCTCGGCCATGAGGCCGACCGCCCACACCCAGCAGGCGAGCTCGCGCGCCGTGGCGACGTTCGCTTTGTTGTTGTGGACCCCGCGCGCGAGCAGGGCCCCGCGCCTCTCGACCAGCCTCCGCACGCCCTTGGCGGCATGCCTCCGGGCGCCCCGGTCCGGGGCCTGGCCCTTGGCGAGGTCCTTCGGCCGCCCCGAGCACGTCAGGTAGTGCCACGCGGCCTCGACCAGCGTCTTCCTCAGGTGCTTGTTGCCGGCCTTGGTGATCGCGCCCCTTCGGTCGCTCTCCCCGCTGGAGTGCTCGGAGGGCGTCAGGCCGACCCACGCCGCGAACGAGCGGGCGTTTCTGAACCTCGAGAACTCGCCGGCCTCGAACACGAGGTCGGCGGCAGACGCGGTGTCGACGCCCTTGAGGCAGCGCAGGGAGTCGACCCTCCTCCTCCACCTGGGCTTGCGGGCCTCGGCCTCGACGAGCCCCTCGAGCCTCGACTTCTCCTCCGCCGCCCGCCTGACCGCGTCGACGTAGTAGGCGAGCACGTCGTTGTCGGCCCCACCGCGAACCTAATCGACTCGATCCAGGACCAGTGCGCCCTGGTCAGGTCGCGGGCGGCCTCGCACTCGTCGTCGGGGACCCACACCTCGACCACGTTGCCGACCGACAGCATGCGGGCGAGGAACTCGGCGTCGTTGCGGTCGTTCTTCCTGCGCCTGTCCGCGCTGGGCTTGATCATCTTCGAGACGGCGCCGACCACGCAGTCGACACCCAGGCCGGAGAGCCTCTTCTGGAGGTCGAACCCCGTGACCCCGGACTCGTACACGCACCTGGCCTTGGGGTCCACGGACCGGACCCACTCCGCGACGGCCGCGGCGTCGTAGCCGAAGGTCGCGCAGCGCACCTCCCCGGTCATGACGTCGAGGGAGACGGCCTTTATCGAGCGGGCGTGGACGTCGAGGCCGACGAAGGTGGTAGTATCGAGCATGGGAGCCCCTTCCATGAATGCGGCGTGGCCGCCACGGCTGGATTAGACACTCACCATTGTCGGCCTAATCCGCGGTCTTTCATGCCGGGGGCTCCCAATGTTTTTATGTCCTGCTCATATCGTCTCTGCCGGCAGTTGGGGACAGTCCCTAGCTGTCGCCTAGTCATTTAAGAGCGTCCCCAATGACTACCCAATGACTAGGCCCGATTTGGGACGCACCGAGCACTGGGGTATCATGGCTTGGTTGATATATATCTGCATTTACGCGCCTTGTAGGAAGGGGCTGCGCCCATGGCTTTTGAGCCCGCTCAACATAGCTTCATTACGCTCGAGGGTGTCGATGGCGCCGGTAAATCTACGCAGGCGCGCCTGCTTGCCCGTGCGCTCGAGCTCGCTGGCTACCAGGTTGTGAGCCTGCGCGAGCCGGGCGGTACCGCCATCAGCGAAAAGATCCGTGCTCTGCTGCTCGACCCTGCCAATACGGCGATGGGCGACACCTGCGAGTTGCTGCTCTACGAGGCGGCACGCGCTCAGTTGGTGCACGAGGTCATCGCGCCCGCCCTTGCTGCCGGCAAGGTGGTCCTGTGCGATCGCTTCTACGATTCCACGACCTGCTACCAGGCGTTTGCCGATGGCCTCGATCGTCAGATGGTGCGCGATGCCAACAACCTGGCCGTCGCGGGTACGCACCCGGCGCTCACGCTCGTCTATCACATCACGCCCGAGCAGGCGGCGCTGCGCATGGCAGCCCGTGGCGCGGCAGATCGCATGGAGGCTAAGGGCATGGCCTTCCAAGAGCGTGTCTACCAGGGTTTTTGCGCAATTGCCGCCGAGGAGCCAAACCGCGTAAAGCTCATCGACGCGACCGCGTCCATCGAGGACGTATTCGCACAGACGGTCGAGCAGGTTCGCGCCTACGGCCTCGACATTTCCCAGGATGCCGTCACCGCCGCGCTTGCCCAGGAGGCCGAGTAACATGGCCCCCGCTCAGGCAAGCCTGCTGGCCAAGCTTGACACCCAACAGCGCGTGCGCGACTTTTTGACCAATGCCGTCGCCAGCGGTCGCGCATCGCACGCCTACCTGTTTTTGGGCGCGCCCGGCGCGGGCAAGCTCGACGCCGCGTGGGCGCTCGCCCAAGCCTTCCTGTGCGAGCAGGATGGCTGCGGCTCATGCGATAGCTGCGTGCGCGTCGCCCGCCATACGCACCCCGACGTGCACTATTACACGCCCGAGAGCGCCACAGGCTACCTCATTGCCCAGACCCGCGAGCTGCTCGATGACGTGCCGCTGGCGCCCATCCGTGCCAAGGCCAAGGTCTACATCATCGATCGTGCCGAGCAACTGCGCGCTAACACCGCCAACGCGCTGCTCAAGACACTCGAGGAGCCGCCCGAGGGCGTTATGTTCATCTTGTTGGGCACCTCGGCAGACGTGATGTTGCCCACCATCGTGAGCCGCTGTCAGTGCGTGCCGTTTCGGCTGGTGTCGCCCACCGTGGCCGCGCAGGCCGTGAGCCGCGCGACGGGTCAGGATCTCGCGCGTTGCCGCATGGCGGTCGCCGTGGCGGGAAGCCCCACACGCGGCATCGAGTTCCTTAAGAGTGCCGAGCGCCAGGATGCTCGCCGCCAAATGGTCCGCGCCATCGATTCGCTCATCGCTGCCGACGAGGCTGATGTGCTCAGCCGCGCCAAGTCGCTCATCGTCGCCGTTAAGGCGCCGCTCGCCGAGGTCAAGTCCACACAGGAAAAGGTGCTCGAGCAAAACGCCGACTACCTGTCGCGTGGAGCATTGAAGCAGCTTGAGGACCGCAACAAGCGCGAACTCAACGCGCGCGAGCGTTCGGGTATCATGGAAGCGCTGGCGAGCGCGCGGACGCTCATGCGCGACGTGCTGCTGACACTTCAGGACGAGGCGGCCGACGTCGTGAACGAAGACGTGCGCGACACGATCGGGCGGCTTGCCGCCGCGACGAATGTTGCGGGTGCCACCCGGGCGCTCGAGGCGGTCGCGACCGCCGAGCGCAACATCGCCAGAAACGTTACTCCCCAGCTGGCCATCGAGGTCATGCTGTTCGATATCAGGAAGGCACTGAAATGCCGTTAGTCGTACCCGTTAAGTTTACCTACGCCTCGCGCGACCTGTGGTTTGATCCGCAGGATCTGGATATCCTCGAGGCCGATTATGCCATTTGCTCCACCGAGCGCGGAACCGAGATCGGCCTGGTCACGGCCGATCCCTTCGAGGTGCCGCAAGATGAGATCGGCCAGCCGCTCAAGCCCGTGCTGCGCGTGGCGAGCGACATCGACCTGCAGCTTGCCGACGACCTGGCCATCCAGGGCGACGAGGCCATGGTCGATTTCCGTCGTCTGGTCAAAGAGCTCGACCTCGAGATGAAGCCGGTCGGCGTCGAGTACCTGTTTGGCGGCGAGAAGGCTGTGTTCTACTTCGCGGCCGAGGAGCGCGTCGATTTCCGTCAGCTCGTCAAGGACCTGTCCTCGACGCTGCACATTCGCGTCGACATGCGCCAGATCGGCGTGCGCGACGAGACCCGCCTGGTGGGCGGCTATGCCCAGTGCGGCCAGGAGCTCTGCTGCACGCGCTTTGGCGGACAGTTTGAGCCGGTTTCGATCCGCATGGCAAAGGAGCAGGACCTGCCGCTCAACTCGTCCAAGATTAGTGGCGTCTGCGGCCGCCTGATGTGCTGCCTGCGCTACGAGTTCGAGGCGTACAAGGACTTTAAGAGCCGCGCGCCCAAAAAGAAGACGCTCATCGATACGCCGCTTGGCAAGGCGCGTATCCAGGAATATGACACGCCGCGTGAGCAGCTGGTGCTGCGCCTGGAGAACGGCAAGGTCTTTAAGGTCAACCTGGCCGATATGACGTGCTCGGAGGGCTGCAAAAAGAAGGCCGCCGAGCAGGGCTGCAACTGCCGCCCCGACTGCGTGACGCGCGACGTGCTCGAGCGCATCGAGTCGCCCGAGATGCGCCTGGCGCTCATGGAGCTCGATCGCGAGAACGGCGTCGACGTGGGCGATGGCCTGTCGAGTGCCGACCGTCTGGCCGGTACGTCGATGCCCAAGCGCCGTCGCCGCGATGCCGAATCCGATGCTCGCTCCGGTCAGGGTCAGGGCGAGGGTCGTGGCCGCGGAAAGGGCCGTGGCAAGGCCGAGGCGCTCGAGGCCGAGGGGGCGGCCGATGGCCGTCGCCGCCGCAAGCGCACGGCGTCCGTCGACAATGGCGAGACCGCGGGCAAGAACGCTTCCCGCGAGCGCGAGGCTCACCAGCCCCAGCAGCAAAACCGCGGCGGTGGCATGAACCCCACGCGCCGTCGCCGCCGTCACCTGTCGAGCGAGGAGCGCGAGGACGCCTTCCGCGCCGCAGCCGCTCGCGAAGCCGGTGCCGCTCCCAAGGGCGCCTCGGCTTCCGACGCGCCTGCCGACAAGGGCGGCAAGCCGCGTGGCGAGGAGGAGCGCGTGCCGCGTCCGCGCCGTCGCCATTCCTCGGGCACGCAGCAGAAGCCCTCGGTTCCTTCCGTGGCCGATCAGGTTTCGGACGGTGAAGTCAAGGTCACGCGCCGTCGCCCTGGAGACGGCGGAGGAGCTGCCGCCAAGGCTTCGCGCGGCGGTACTCGCGACGAGCGCGAACCGCGTGAGGATCGCGGTGGCGAGGGCTCGACCGACCAGGGTCAAAAGCGTCGCCGTCGCCGTCGCTCCCGCAAGCCGCGCCAGGACGGTGGTGAAGGCTCGACTCACACCTCGTCCGCACCGCAACCGCCTGCCGGCGAATAACGTCCGTAAGCGGATGTGACTCGCCTGACCCTAGCACCTCTGGGTATCATGGCTCTACACCGACAACCCTCCCTTCGCCTTCGCGTAGGGAGGGTTGTGTCATGAAGAGGCATTTGAATGTGTTGAGTCGCTTGCAGGGTGCAGGCACCCTACCGTTTGCGGACGAATTGCTACCGCTTGCCGAGCGCGCGACGTACGAGGCACTTGAGGCGTTGTCGCCCACGCGATGCGCCGGCTGCGAGCGTTCCGGTGCGTTGATCTGCCAGGATTGTCTGGCATCGCTCGTGCTCATCGATCCGTGCCATAGCTGCATCCGATGTGGCGCCCCGTTTGGGGATTTACTGTGCACCGAGTGTTCGGTCGAGGGCACGTCTTCGGCAATGGCCGAGGCGCTCGATCGCTGCCTGGCGTGTGCCGTCTACGCACATCCGCTGCCGCGCATCATCAAGGCGTACAAGGATGCGGGCGAGCGCCGCCTGGCACCGTATCTGGCGGAGCTACTCTACGACACCGTCTTACATGCCCAGGTGGCAGCCCCCGATCGCTACGGCGGTGTGCTGTCCGGCGCCGACGCGGTGGTATTTGTGCCCGCGACTGCGGCAGCGTTTCGGCGGCGTGGATTCGACCATATGGAAGCAATCGCGCGCTCGTTTTGCGATCTTTCGGGTGTGTCGTTGCTGGACGCCCTGGTCAAATACGGTCACGGTGACCAGCGAGAGCTCGGTCGCGATGAGCGCCGGGAACATGCCCGGGGCATGTACGAGACGGTCGAAGATGTGCACGGCTGTCGTTTGCTGCTCATCGACGATGTCATTACCACGGGTGCGACCATGGCGGCGGCCTCGGCAGAGCTCAAGCGTGCCGGCGCCGCGGCAGTCGATGGCCTCGCTATCGTACGCGTCTGGTAGGGGTGGTTTTGTGGCAGTGAAGATAGCGCGGCGTGACGAGCCGACAAGCGAGCAACTGGCTTCCTCCGTAATCCTGACCGGCACCTCGGCGCTGCGCATGATGCGCGCCGAGCGCCGACAAATGGGTTACATCAGCTGGAGGGACCTCGATCCCGATGAAGAGCGCCGTGTGCTGCACGCATCGTCGCCCTCGGCCGAGGACATCTATCTTCCCGATTTGGTGAGGATCGGGGCCGTGAGCGGCGAGGTCCAAGAAGACCTGTGTCTACTGGTGGGGTCTGCAAAGCAGCGTCGCCGCATGCCTGGTGCAAGCTGGTCCGTTTGTTCTGCAGGACTGCCGGTTGGTTCGATTCTGGAGGTGGAGCCGGGGGTGTACAGCTTGTCTCCCGAGGCCCTCTGCGTAGCCGTTGCGCGCGAAGTCGGCTGTATCCAGGCATTTGCCCTGGCCCAGGAGCTGTGCTCCAAGATTTCGCTGAGCGATCGCGGGCAGTATTTGCCTCCCTACAGCTCGCCTACCGTGAACAGGCTTGCAAAGGATAAGGACCAGCCGTCAGATGTGGGCTACTTTGAGGTAGAGCCAGTGCTGACGCCCGATCGCCTGGCAGATTACCTTGCGGCATGCAAGGGGAGCGCGGCCAAGCAGCTGCGGCGGCTGTGCCCCTTTCTGTCGGAAAACCTGCGCTCACCCATGGAATGCATCATGCTTGCCATGTTTTCGCTTCCGTTTTCCTATGGCGGATTTGCCTGCGGTCCCTTTAAGACCGACCACAAGATCGAGTTCAACGACCGAGCGCAGGCGATCTCGGGGATGCCGTATGCGGTTTGCGATGCCCATCAGGAAGCAGCCCGGTTTGACCTGGAATACAACGGTGAGCTGGGCCATTCCTCCCGGAGGGGACGTATCCATGATGAAAAACGCAACACGGGCTTGATTACTATGGGAATCGAGGTCGCGACGGTCAACAACGAAATGCTCTGCGACATGGAAGCGATGGAAGCGCTCGCATGGCGCATCCACCAACGTATGGGTAAGCGAGATATCGCAACCGTGTTGACGCTTGCAGAAAGAAACAAGAGGCGCTATTTAACACGCTGCGGGCGTGTTTTGGGCTTAAACCCGCCTAGCAATGCTCTGAAACAGGGGGTTGAATACATGCTCTGGCCAAAATATAGCAAATATGAGTACTGCTACAAATTCGGTAACAGCAAAATCAGGGATTTTGGGACTAGAAGATGGCGTAAATCAGAAAGATATTAAACAAATGTGGAATACCCTGGCATCAATCTGACGTTATAGAGAGTGAAAACTGTTTGCAGAGCCAAAAATTCCTGCCACTAATTTGATAACAGTACTCATATTTGCTATTTTTTGGCCACGCGCCCCAAGACGAGCGCGTCGGGGCTCTCCATGGGGAGCTACGGGCTCAATCAGAACCACCCTTAAAAAGGGTGGTTTGCTCTTAGGGTATAACCCACGGGCCCCGGGCTCGCGTCTAAAGGCGCGGGCCCGGACTTCGTCCAGGCCTAGTGCATCTTGACCCGTGGCGCGCCGGTCGAACCGGCAGCATCACCCCCTCTTGAAGGGGTCCTCGTACTCCTTCACGCTCAGCTTGTCCAGCGCGATGTCGTGGGACTCCTGCTCCCTGATGTACTTGGCGATCGTCGCCTCGTTCAGGCCGACGGTGGACACGTAGTAGCCCTCCGCCCAGAACTTCCTGTTGCCGAACTTGTACTTGAGGTTGGCGTGCCTGTCGAATATCATCAGCGAGCTCTTCCCCTTCAGGTAGCCCATGACGCTCGCGACGCTGTACTTCGGCGGGATCGCCAGCAGCACGTGCACGTGGTCGGGCATCAGGTGCCCCTCGATTATCTCGATCCCCTTGTACTCGCACAGCTTCCTGAGGATCTCCCCTATGTCGCTCCTGATTTGGTTGTAGATCACTTTGCGCCTATACTTCGGCGTGAACACGATGTGGTACTTGCACATCCACTTCGTGTGGGAAAGGCTGTAGGCCTTCTGGGCCATGGCGACCACCCCTTCGACTCGAATTCTTGACGGCCTGAACAATCGTCAATATCGGTCGGAGGGGTGGCTTTGTAAAGCCGTTTGTCTCCACCCGCGTAGCGGGTGGTTTAAAGCTGGCCGCTGCGCGGCCAGCGGACTAAAGTCTTGAATCAGAGCGCGTGCAGCCCGCCCCGACCTGCGAAATCTGTGCTCGCGATGCGAATAACGTCCCTAACCTTAAACTATAGCTTGAACTTAGCTATAATGCCCTACGTTCCTGCCAGGCTGTGGTTGCGGACGGACGAAATGCCCATCCTAGTCCAAGACAGACGCGGTCAAAGGGATCCACGTAAGCGACCGCGTGCGCGCGGCGCGATCATGGCGCGTCCTAGATGTAAGCCGCACCGTCCGTTCTACTTTCTTTGGGGCAATACCGCCTCGCGGGCGAGCGGGCCAGTCGTGAAGGTGGCTGCGGCCTCCCGAGCAAACGCCCCGGTGCGCAAGTGTGGGGTCAAATACCAGGTCAGCTGGTGGGAACAACCCGATATTCCGTGCAGGGAACGGATTGTATACGACACAGAAGGCAGGGTAGTGGACATGGTGAGGGGCAGCTTGATGCATGCGGCTCGGTTAGGTGCTGGGACCGCGGTGGTCATTGCCGTTTTGGGCCTGAGTGGATGTGCGTTCAATCCACTGTCCACGTTCACGACGCCCACGATCGACCAGATCGAGCGCGAGACCGTTACCCCCACGGTATCGGACGATGCCCTGGTCACGCCGGGAACCCTGACGGTCGCCCTCGATACGTCCGATGCACCGCAGGCCATGCAGGATGCCGACGGAAACCTCACGGGCTATGCGGTCGATGCCGCTCGTGCCCTCGCATGCCGCATGGGTCTCAAGGTCGCCTTTGTCGATGCGTCCTCGGCCGATTCCGCGCTCAGCGATAAAAAGGCGGACATCTTCATTGGCGACATCAAGTCTGCGGGCGGCGACATCAGCTCGCTTGGCACCTGTCTGTACGATGCCGCCGCCGTATTCGGCAAGAGCAGTGACGGCGAGTCGCTGAGCGTTTCCACCGAAACGCTTAACACCGCTACCCTGGGCGTTCAGACCTCCTCGGCCTCGCAGGAGGCGCTCGCCAAGCAAAGCATCACCGCCAACCAAAAGACCTTTTCCAACATCAATGAGTGCTTTGAGGCGCTCGAGTCGGGCGAGGTCGATTACGTGATCTGTGATTCCACGGCTGGTGGCTACCTCGCGCGTCTGATGAGCCAGATCTCCTATGTCGGTACGCTCGAGGCGCCCTCCACGCTTGGCGTCGCAGGCCTAAGCTCTAACGATGAGCTGTGCCGTGCCGCGAGCGATGCCCTCGATGGCATCACGGTCGATGGCACGCTCGAGGCAGTCCACTGCGTCTGGTACGGACAGATGCCCTATGACCTTACCGCCAAGACCGTTTCGGGGGCCAATGTGCAGGCATCCGACTCCACGTCCAACGAGACCGAGTCCTCCGATGACGACGCCTCTGATAACAACGGCGACAGCCCGTCGTCTAGCCAGGAGGGCACCATCACCGACGATGACATCAACAAGCTCAATAGCTAGTTATTGGTAGGGGTGGCGCCTGCCATACATTGAACGAGGCACTTCTTCACGGTTTCAACACGCATGGCCGGGTCTCCCAAATAGGGGAGCCCGGCTTTTCTATTTTGGTAAAACTAGCAGGTCAAAGCTAATTTCCAGGAGAAAAATTAACTCCGTCGACGCCTTCCTATAGCGCACTTTGCCACGGAAAAGTGCGAGACTTCGGTATGCGGTATCAAGCAGTCGTTATTCGGGTCTTTGGGAATTCGCGTGATTAAATGCACGGCAATGGGTACATAGCCAGTACGGTAAGTCCCCGAGGCAGATTGGAGCCACGTATGGATATCAAGGTTTCTGGACGCAAGACGACGGTAACCGATGCTCTGCGTGCGCATGTGGATGAGAAAATCGGCGAGGCGCTCAAGGTTTTCGACATCGAGCCCATGACAGTCGACGTCGTGCTTCGTTATGAGAAGAACCCCTCGAACCCCAACCCGGCAATCGTCGAGGTCACGGTTCGTGTCCGCGGTTCTGTGATTCGCGTTGCCGAGCACGGCGCAGATATGTATGCCGCCATCGATCTCTCCGCCGATAAGGTCACCCGCCAGCTGCGCAAGTTCAAGACCAAGGTCGTGGACAACCGCCAGGGTGGTGCCAGTGCCGCGGATGTCGCGCCGGTCGAGCGCGTCGAGGATCTGGCCGACCTGCTGCTGCCCGAGGAAGAGGACGATCTGCTCGTCCGCGAGAAGGTTATCGACGTCACCCCGATGACCGAGGAGCAGGCGCTGGTGCAGACCGATCTGCTGGGCCACGACTTCTACGTGTTCGAGAACGCGACGACCGGTCTCATCAATGTGGTGTATCACCGTAAGAATGGTGGATATGGCATCATCAAGCCCCGCATCGAAACACTTGACGAGTAAAATACGTTAACTTGCATGAGTTAACGGTTGGCGGCCATCCCATGCGGGTGGCCGCCTTTTTACGTAAGGAGTCGCTTTGATGGACAAGGCCGCATCCGCCGGTCATTCGAACCGTTGCCGCATCGTCGTCGATACCTGCTGCGACTTTAGCCCCGAGGTCGCCGCGAACCTTGATGTCGATATCCTGGGTTTCCCCTTCATTATCGATGGCGAGGAGCGCACAGACGACATCTGGTCGAGCATGAGCCCTAAGGAGTTCTACGACCGCATGCGCGCCGGTGCCCGCGTGTCCACCTCGGCTGTGTCGCTCGGTCGCTATATCGAGTTCTTTACCGAGTGCGCCAAAGAGGGCACGCCCACGGTCTACCTGTGCTTTACCTCGGCGCTGTCGTCGAGCTACAACTCCGCGTGCCAGGCGGCAGATGCCGTGCGCGCCGAGTATCCCAACTTTGAGCTCTACGTGGTCGACAACGCTCTGCCCTGCGCGACCGGTGCGCTCTTGGCGCTCGAGGCCGTGCGCCAGCGTTCGGCAGGACTGACTGCCAAGCAGCTGGTCGATTGGGCAAACGAGGCCAAGACCTACGTACACGGCTACTTTACGCTCGAGAGCTTTGATGCGCTGGCTGCCGGCGGTCGCATTCCGCCCGCGGCGGCGCAGCTCACGGCAAAGCTCGATGTCAAGCCCGAGCTCTCCTACGACCTGGCCGGCTCGCTGTCGCTGATCGGCGTCAACCGCGGCCGCAAGAAGGCGCTCAAGTCCATCCTCAAGTCGTTCCGCGAGAACTACGTGCCCGATCGCACCATGCCCATCGCCATCATGACGGCCGATGCCGAAAAGGATGGTGACTGGCTCGAAGCCGCCATCCGCAAGGAGGAGGGTTGCGCCGACGTCACGATCATTCGCGGCTCCGTGGGTCCCACCATCGGCTCGCACGTGGGCCCCGGCATGGTGGGCTGCGCGTTTTGGGGTAAGAACCGCGCCGACAAGGCGTCGCTTTCCGACCGTATCGCCCGCCGCGTGCGCGGTCAGTAGGCAAGCGCTGCGTCCGTAATCGCCCTCGACTCACAGCCCAAACGCTGGCACCGAGTATTCAACCTGGTAACAACACCCAACCCAAAAGGAAAGGTTTCATGGCAAACAAGCTCTCCGTCGCATTCATCGGCACCGGAATTATGGGTGCCCCCATCGCCGGCCACATTCTGGACGCTGGCTATCCCGTCACGGTCAACAACCGCACCAAGTCCAAGGCTGCAGCGCTCGTTGAGCGCGGTGCCGTCTGGGCCGATACGCCGGCAGATGCCGCGGCGAACGCCGACGTCGTCTTTACCATGGTGGGCTATCCCTCCGAGGTCGAGGAGCTCTACCTGGCGGGCGACGGCCTGCTCGCGTGCACTAAGCCCGGCGCGGTCCTGATCGACCTCACCACGAGCTCGCCCGAGCTGGCGCGCGACATTGCCGAGGCCGCCCAGGTTTCCGGCCGCATGGCGTTTGACTGCCCCGTCACCGGCGGCGAGTCGGGTGCTATCGCCGGCACGCTTACGGCTATCGTGGGCGCTACCGAGAACGACATTGCACCGGTCCGCGATATCCTTTCCACCTTTGCGGCAACCATCTGCTGCTTCGACGGCGCCGGCAAGGGCCAGGCTGCCAAGCTCGCCAACCAGGTGTCGCTGGGCGCCTGCATGGTCGGCATGGCCGATGCGCTGGCGTTTGCCGAGCTGAGCGGCCTCGATCTGGAGAAGACCCGTCAGATGATTCTGGGCGGTACCGGCAAGTCCGGCGCCATGGAGAGTCTGGCGCCCAAGGCGCTCGACGGCGATTACAAGCCCGGCTTTATGGTCGAGCACTTCATCAAGGACCTGCGCTTGGCGCTCGCCTATGCCGACGACCGCGAGCTTGCGCTGCCCGGCGCCGACGTGGCCTTTACGCTCTACGACATGCTCGATGCCATCGGTGGCGCCAAGCTGGGCACCCAGGCCATCACGGTGCTCTACAAGGAGGAGGCCGACGCCATCGCCGCCGGTCTTGACTGGTCGCAGTATCGTCCCGAGGAGCATGGTGCTCACGAGGAAGGCTGCGGTTGCGGCGAACATGGCGACGACCACGAGTGCGGTTGTGGCCACCACCATGGCGAGGACCACGAGTGCTGCGGCGGCCACGGCCATGACGACGGCCACGAGTGCTGCTGCGGCCACCATCACGGGGAGTAGCGCCCATGAGCTGGACGTTCGTGGTGCTTGCGCTGGTGCTCTTTCTCTTTGCGATCTACATTGGCTTTTTGTGCGGCCAGTGGGCGTGCGAAAAGCGCGTCATCACCAAGCGTGACTACTGGATTGCCAACTTTGCGGGAGCGGCGGCAGTCATCCTGCTGACCTGGGTGTTCTCGCTGTTCCCGCTAGTGCAGTTTGCGCCGATCGGCTGGCTCGGCGGCTTTATCGCCGGCCTTAAAATGAGCTTTGGCGAATCCGTCGGCCCGTGGTGCAAGCACGACGAGGTCTTTAACGTCAACAAGGCTCACCGCGCCGCCGCCGACGCGGGCGACGCCGAGGAGCGCCGCCGCGCGCGTCGCAATGGCGCGGCCGACCGACAGCTCATCTCGGTCACCGATGACAGCAAGGGTGCTGGCAAGCACGCTAAGAAATAGTAAGAAGAGGTAACTATGGCAGAAAATAAAGACGAACAGCTCACCGACGAGGAGCTGGCACAGCTTCAGCTGGCAGAGGAGAATGAGAACGCCGTCGACCGCCTGGTCCAAGAGCTCGGCTGCCCCACGCGCCGCATCCGCCAGTTTGCCGCCCGTGTGCTGCACCTGCTTGCCGAGCGCGATCCGCAGCGCGTCGTGCCCTGCGTGCCAGCGCTGATCGAGGCGCTCGACCGCCCCGAGGCACAGACCCGCTGGGAGGCGCTCGATGCCCTGGCGGCGCTCGCCACCACCTGCCCCGAGCAGATGGAGGACGCCTTTGAGGGCGCCGAGACCGCGCTGTTCGACGAGATTTCCTCCACGCTGCGCTATGCCGCCTTCCGCCTGCTGTGCGTGTGGGGCGCCACGAGTGTCGAGCGTTCGCGCGAGGCTTGGCCCATCCTGGACGAGGCCATCCAGTGCTACCACGGCGACCTTGAGTATCGCGATATGCTCGGGTGCCTGTACGAGTTTGGCCAGGGCGAGATTGACGCCGAGGTTGCAGAGAAGCTTGCGCTGCGCCTTAAGTTCGATGCCGAGAACGGCAAGGGCAGCTATCTCAAGGCCCGTTCGAGCGAGATTTGCGAAATGCTTGTTAAACGTTTTGGCCTGGATCTCTCCAAAAAGAAGAAGCGTGCTAGCGTTAAAAAATCTGACGACGCCGAAGACGAGGAGTAACAGATTATGGCGCACGATGTAGTCCTGATTCCCGGTGACGGTATCGGTCCCGAGATTACGCAGGCAATGCGCCGCGTGGTCGAGGCCACCGGCGTCCAGATCAACTGGAACGTCCAGGAGGCCGGCGCCGGCGTCATGGACGAGTTTGGCACGCCGCTGCCCCAGCACGTGCTCGACGCGGTCGCCGAGACCAAGGTTGCCATCAAGGGCCCCATCACCACGCCGGTCGGCACGGGCTTCCGCAGCGTTAACGTGGCCCTGCGCAAGCACTTTGACCTGTATGCCTGCGTGCGTCCCTGTCTGTCGCAGCCGGGCGACGGCTCGCGTTTCCGCGACGTCGACCTGGTCATCGTGCGCGAGAACACCGAGGACCTCTATGCCGGCATCGAGTTCGACGAGGGCGCAGCCGAGGTCGAGGAGCTCTCACAGCTCATCGAGCGCTCGGGCCAGAAGACCTTTGCCGCCGATTCCGCCATTTCAATTAAGCCCATCTCCATCGCCAAGAGCCGCCGTATTGTGGAGTACGCCTTTGAGTACGCCCGCCGCTGCGGCCGCAAAAAGGTGACGGCCGTGCATAAGGCCAACATCATGAAGGCGACCGACGGCCTGTTCCTGCGCGTGGCGCGCGAGGTGGCCGCCAACTATCCCGATATCGAGTTCAACGACAAGATCGTTGACGCTACCTGCATGGGCCTGGTCCAGAACCCCAACGACTTCGATGTCCTGGTGCTGCCCAACCTGTACGGCGACATCGTGAGCGACCTGTGCGCCGGTCTGGTAGGCGGCTTAGGCATGGCCCCCGGCTCCAACATCGGTGCCGAGTGCGCCATCTTCGAGGCGACGCACGGCTCTGCGCCCGATATCGCTGGCCAGGATATCGCCAACCCCACGGCCGAGATTCTCTCTGCTGCGATGATGCTCGATCACCTGGGCGAGAACGACGCTGCCAATCGCATCCGTGCCGCCGTGTCTGCCACGCTCGACGAGGGCGAGCAGGTTACCGGTGACGTGCGTCGTGCCCAGACCGGCTCCGTCGAGGGGGCCGTGGGCACGCAGGCCTTTGCCGATGCCGTTATCGCGCACCTGGCCTAAGACATGCAGGCTGCAAATGCCTAAATAGTACTTAAGTGTTTGCGTATAACCTAAGAATCAATACGCCCGGCACTCTGTCGGGCGTATTCTATTGAGGACTATGTTTCCTAACAAGGAGTAACTGATATGGGTCTGATTCAAAAGAAGGACGAGAAGGACGAGATCGACGGCATCCAGATCATCGAGCGCGGCGAAGGCCCCGACGGTGACGAGGACGAGAAGATCGATCTGGTCGCCGGCACGTCTGCCGAGCATATTGCTGCCGGTACGACGGCCGAGGAGGAGGACGCCCGTCTGGAGGCTCAGATTGCCGCGGATGCCGCTGACGAGAATTTGATGCCCGAGGCCCAAGATGAGGACGACGATATCCTGGGTTCCGACGAAGACGACCACGCATCCAAGCACAAGAAGACGATGATCGCCGCCTTCGTGGTTGCCGTCGTTATCGCTGCCGTGGTCGGCTTCTTTATTGGCAATGGCGGCTTTGGCGGCAAGGGTGTCGGCTCGTCGACCCTGACCGAGGACCAGCTCGATTCGACCGTGGCAAGCTATAGCTACAACGGCAAGAAGAGCGACATCACCGCGCGCGAGGCCATCGAGAGCCAGTACAGCCTCGATACCGTCAAGGATAGCGATGGCAACTACACCGCTCCTTCTGCCGATGTCATCCTGTCCTACGTGCGCAACAAGATCCTGCTCGATGCCGCCGAGGACGAGGGCATTACCGTCTCCTCTAAGGAGATGAAGAAGTACGCCGAGGATTCCATCGGCACTTCGGACTACAAGACCATGGCCACGCAGTATGGCGTGTCCAAGGACCAGGCCAAGCAGATCGTCCGCCAGTCCGCGACGCTGCAGAAGCTCTACAAGAAGAAGGTGGGCGATAGCTCCGCAAGCATGCCGACCGCCCCAACCGAGCCTTCTGACGGCAACGAGGAGACCGCGAGCAAGGATTACGCCGACTACATCATCAACCTTGCCGGCGACGAGTGGGATAGCGAGAAGGGCACCTGGAAGGACGCCGGTGGCACCTACGCTAAGGCGTTCGCCGACGATGCCTTTACGGCCGATAGCGCGACCTATAAGCAGGCCATGACTGCCTATTACACCGCCTATCAGCAGTACTCTTCGCAGGCTTCGAGCGCCAGCTCCAAGTGGACCGAGTATGCTAACGGTCTCTACGCCAAGGCCAACATCAGCATCTACGGCCTGTTTGCGTAAGGTTTGCCTGCACTACTGTGCGCTAGCCGATCTGCCTGATTTAGCCCGCTAGAACGGACAACGTTCTAGCGGGCTTTTTGCTGCCGAAACCACTGGAGTAGGCCTCGCGCCCGCGCAAGCGCTCCATTGTGTTTCCCTAATTCATCTGGGAAAACGACTGCAAACGATTGCAAGTAACCGGTGAACGGTCGAAAACTACCGTTCACCGATAATCTCAAAACTGGTTCTAACTGGTATTAAGTCAAAAAGACCAATTCACATATCTTCACAATGACCTGCAATTTTTCTACACGCTATTTTTAGCCGCCCTGCGTTGTTTAGACACAGGAAAAGATCCGATCTTTTGCCAAAGCATTTCGGAACGGTTTCAAAACCGCAGGTAGAAGTGTTAACGACCGGTAAACGGTCGATTTATCACCGTGAGCGGTGCAAAAACGTTTTACCGTATGAATCAACGAAAGCGACCTCTTCTGGGGTGATATAGTGACAACAACACGTCACGTGGTTACTACCAGTTTAGAAACCACTGGTCTTCAAAGCACGCTTTCTAAGAAGCTTTAAGGGCGAGCGCCCGCTGGCTTCCGAAAATCATCGGACTCAGATCGTACACACCTTCGGAAGGGAAATTTGAATGGTTGGCTTTATTCTTACCGGTCATGGACAGTTCGCACCCGGCCTCGCAAGCGCTATCGCTATGGTTGCTGGCGACCAGCCCGCTTTTACCGTCGTTCCTTTTGAGGGCGACCAGGCTGCTTCCTACGGTGAGGATCTCCGCGCCGCTATTACCGCCATGCGCGAGGAGTGCGATGGCGTGCTCGTCTTTACCGACCTGCTTGGTGGCACCCCGTTCAACCAGGCGATGATGATTGCCCAGGATGTCGACAACGTCGAGGTTCTGACCGGCACCAACCTTCCCATGGTTATTGAGCTTCTGTTCCTCCGCGGCAACGCCACGCTCGCCGAGCTTGGCGAGCAGGCCGTGACCGTTGGCCAGACGGGCATCACCGCCCAGACGGTCGCATCCGTTGCCGGCTCCGACGAAGAGGATATCTTCGGCGACGAGGACGGCATCTAATGGCCGATTTCGGAGCCAACGTCCTGAGCTCCTCGGTCGCCCTTTTAGGCCTGCTTGTCATCATGGGCTTGATTTACACCATCTGGTCGCAAATCAACATGAAGAAGAAGCAGAAGTACTTCAAGGAGCTGCACACCGAGCTCAAGCCGGGTCAAGAGGTTCTTTTCGCCGGCGGTATCTACGGAACCGTCAAAGGCATCGAAGGCGAGAAGGTCCAGATCAAAGTCCGATCCGGAGCCGTCGTAGATGTTTCGCGTTACGCGATTCAGGAGATCAAGTAACTGTCGTCAGCAAATAACGAAAGGAAGCTGATCAACATGGCAGAACCCAACATTCTTCTTACCCGCATCGATAACCGACTGGTTCATGGTCAGGTTGCCACCCAGTGGAACTCCACCCTGGGCTCCAACCTCATCCTCGTCGCTAACGACGACGTGGCGTCCAACACCATGCGCCAGAACCTCATGAAGATGGCCGCTCCCGCCGGCGTCGCTACGCGTTTCTTCTCTCTGCAGAAGACCATCGACGTCATTGGCAAGGCGAGCCCGCGCCAGAAGATCTTCATCGTGGCCGAAACACCGGAAGACGTGCTTACGCTCGTCAAGGGCGGTGTGCCTATAAAGAAGGTAAACATCGGCAACATGCACATGTCGGAAGGAAAGCGCCAAGTCGCCACCTCCGTCGCAGTTAACGACGAGGATGTCGCTGCGTTTAAAGAGCTGCAGGAATTGGGGGTGGAGTTGGAGATCAGGCGCGTTCCGAGCACGCCTGTTGAGGACACGAGCAAGCTCTTCTCGTAATCCTCGTGATCCACGTTGTCAGGAGTGAAACCCTGACGTTCTGTACGTGAAATCCAAAGTGCGTACATACATTTTGAAAGGAGGAGCAAGATGGAATACTCGATCATCCAGATCGCTCTGGTCTTCGTCGTCACGTTCATCGCGGCAATCGACCAGTTTGACTTCCTCGAGTCTCTCTATCAGCCCATCGTCACCGGCGCCGTCATCGGTCTTATCCTTGGCGACCTCAACACCGGTCTTCTCGTGGGTGGTACCTATCAGCTCATGACGATCGGCAACATGCCGATCGGAGGCGCTCAGCCGCCTAACGCCGTCATCGGCGGCATCATGGCAGCCATTCTCGCTATCGCCACGGGCCTCGAGCCCAACGCGGCAGTCGGCCTCGCCATTCCGTTCGCTCTGCTTGGCCAGCTTGGCGTTACCCTGGTCTTCACGCTTATGTCCCCGCTTATGTCCACGGCCGATAACATGGCTCACAACGCGGACACCAAGGGCATCGAGCGCCTGAACTACTTCGCCATGGCTCTGCTCGGCCTGATCTTCGCTGTCGTCGTCACCCTGTTCTTCATCGCTGGCGCTACCATCGGTCAGACCATCGCTTCTGCCATCCCGACTTGGCTGCAGACCGGTCTCTCCGCTGCAGGCGGCATGATGCGCTTCGTCGGCTTCGCCGTCCTGCTCAAGGTTATGATGAACCGCGATATGTGGGGCTTCTTCCTCATGGGCTTTGGCCTCGCGCTCATCACCGTTGCCAACGATTCGCTGGCAACCCCTGCTCTGCTCATCCTCGCTCTCATCGGCTTCGGCATCGCTTTCTGGGACTTCCAGCAGCAGACCGAGCTGAAGGGTGCAGCTGTTTCTGACGGAGGTGACTTCGAAGATGGCATCTAATGAGTATGTGATCCCGGAGCACTACGAGGATCTCACTCCTGCTCCGCAGCTCGACCAGAAGACCCTCAACAAGATGGCTTGGCGCTCCTGCTTCCTGCAGGCATCGTTCAACTACGAGCGCATGCAGGCCGCTGGCTGGCTTTACTCTATCATCCCCGGTCTGGAGAAGATCCACACCAACAAGAACGACCTCGCGGCTTCCATGAGCCACAACCTGGAGTTCTTCAACACCCACCCGTTCCTTGTCACCTTTGTTATGGGCATCGTGCTTTCGCTCGAGCAGAACAAGGTTGACATCCCCACGATCCGCGCCGTCCGCGTCGCCGCAATGGGCCCGCTCGGTGGTATCGGTGACGCCCTGTTCTGGCTGACGCTCGTGCCTATCACGGCCGGCATCACCTCCAACATGGCCATCAACGGCAACGCCGCTGCACCGATCATCTTCCTGGTGATCTTCAACGTCGTCCAGTTCGCTCTGCGCTTCTGGCTCATGAACTGGTCCTACAAGCTTGGCACCAGCGCTATTGACGCTCTGACCGCCAACATGCAGGCCTTCACGCGTGCCGCTTCCATCATGGGCGTCTTCGTCGTCGGTTGCCTGGTCGTCACCATGGGTGGCACCCAGATCAACCTCCAGATCCCCAACGGCACCACCCGTGGTCTCTCCGCTACTACCGTGATCGTCTCCGAGAAGGAGGCCGAGAACTTCACCGGTATGGAGGGCATCGATACCGAGACCGCTGAGGCCGGTACCATCGCCATGACCGATAAGGACGGCAACGCCCTTACCGCTTCCGATGCCGACGGCAACGCTGTCGAGTGCGGCGTCACCGATCTGGGTAACGGCATGGAGTCCGTGACCTACGGCACCGTTACCGAGGATCCGGTCAACTTCTCTGTTGCCGACACCCTCAACACCATCGTCCCGAAGCTCGTCCCGCTTATGCTTACGCTGCTGCTTTACTACATGTTCGCTAAGCACAGCTGGACCCCGACCAAGGGCATTCTCCTGCTCTTCGTCCTTGGCATCCTGGGCGCTGGCCCGCTTGGTCTCTGGCCGAGCATCTGGTAAGGCTCTAGCTTGAGGGGTGTGTCCCTACGCGGCTCACACCCCGACCCCTTAAGCCATGTGTATGTTAAAAGCCGCGTGCTCGAAAGAGCGCGCGGCTTTTGTTTTCTTAATGATTCGGGTGTGGCAGACAGATAATGCATAACACCCTAGGTAGTTAGCCGAATTCGAGCAAAAGGGAGGATAGGATGGCGATCGGAGCGCGTAAGCAACCGCTGTACGATCAGCTGGTCGATATTCTGACCGAAAAGATTGACCATGAATATCGCGCCGGTGACATGATTCCTTCCGAGCGCGAACTTTCGGAGCGCTATGGTCTCTCGCGCACTACGGTACGCCTGGCTCTGCAGGAACTGGAGCGTTTAGGACTGGTGGTTCGGCAGCACGGTCGCGGTACCTTTGTGACCGACCGTTCGGCAAAAGCAACCAATCTTATGCAGTCCTACAGCTTTACCGAGCAGATGCGCGCGATGGGTCGAGAACCCGAGACCACGATTCTCGAGTTTTGCGAGATGGAGGCCGATAAGAATCTGGCCGAGCATATGGGATTGCGCATCGGTGATCGCATTTTTAAGCTCAAGCGTCTTCGCTCTGCCGACAACATGCCCATGATGGTCGAACGCAGCTATCTACCGGTTCGTCAATTTCTGTCCCTAAAGCGACCGCTGCTGGAGCGTAAGCCGCTTTACGATGTGATTGAGCAGGACTTTCAGCAAAAGATTCGCGTGGCCGAAGAGGAGTTCTATGCGAGCATAGCCCGTCCCACCGATGCCCACCTTTTGGGAATTGTCGAGGGCTCGCCTGTGCTCGATTTGGTCAGGACTACGTATAACGAGTCAAACGAGGTAGTGGAGTACACACTTTCGGTTGCTCGTGCCGATCAGTTTAAATACAAGGTTTACCACCAGCGCAGTAACTAGTGCTCGCATCGTTTCCATATGGTGATTCTTTGCATTTAACTGGTTACTACCAGATAACCAACCGAAGTGTATAATTGCACGTCAGAGGATTACTTCTAGAGAGAGGTATTAGAAATGTTCGAGAAGAGTGTCGAGGAGCTCACCGAGCTCGGCGCCCAGATCACCACGGCCGAGATTGCTCAGCAGCCCGAGCTTTGGCGTGATACGCTCAACATCTATCGCGAGAACAAGGAGGCCATCGAGGCCTTCCTGGCCGAGGCTCGCGCTATGGGCGAGGGTCGTCTGTCCGTTGTCTTCACCGGTGCCGGTACGTCCGACTACGTTGGCGATACCTGCGCCCCGTACCTGCGTCACGCTGGCAACACTGATCTCTACGACTTTAAGCCCATCGCCACGACCGACATCGTGAGCGCCCCGCGCGACTTCCTGCGCGCCGAGGATCCCACGCTCGTGGTTTCCTTTGCCCGCTCTGGCAACAGCCCCGAGAGCCTTGCCGCCGTTGCCGTTGCCAAGGAGCTCGTCCACAACGTCAAGTTCCTCAACATCACCTGCGCTCCCGAGGGCAAGCTTGCCGTCGAGTCTGCCGATGATCCCAATGCGCTGACGCTGCTCATTCCGCGCGCCAACGACAAGGGCTTCGCCATGACCGGTTCTTATTCCTGCATGACCCTGCTCTCCACCCTTATTTTCGACACTGCCTCTGACGAGCAGAAGGCCGAGTGGGTCGAGACGATTGCCAAGATGGGCGAGGAGGTCATCTCCCGTGAGCCCGAGATCGCCGATTACCTGGCTGGCGATTTCAACCGCGTGACCTACTTGGGTTCTGGCTCCTTCGGTGGCCTTGCTCAGGAGAGCCAGCTCAAGATCCTCGAGCTCGCTCACGGTCTGGTCGCTACTTCCTACGACACCTCCATGGGCTATCGTCACGGACCTAAGTCCTTCGTCGACGATAAGACGCTCGTCTTCGTGTTCGTCAACAACGACGCCTACACCCGTCAGTACGACATCGACATCCTCAACGAGATCGGTGGCGACGAGATCGCTCAGCACACCATCGCCGTTCAGCAGGAAGGTGCCACCGTCTATGAGGGTGAGTCCTTTACCTTTAAGGGCTACGAGGCGCTTCCCGAGGGCTACCTTGCCCTGCCGTTCGTGATGTTTGCCCAGGCTATCAGCCTGCTCAACTCCGTCCGCGTGGGCAACACGCCCGATACGCCGAGCCCCACCGGCACGGTCAACCGCGTGGTTAAGGGCGTGACGATTCACCCCTTCACCGCTTAATCGCGTCCCCCTGTAAGGGCGCCCGTCCGCTCATAACGGCGGGCGGGCGCTTTTTGTTTTACGTGAGCTGGGTATAAGCATTACCACAGTCAACTGCTTTAGAAGCGAGGAGTGCATATGAGCACGTACGCAATTAAGGCTGACAAGTTCTTCTTGCCGGCAGGCCCGCAACTGGGCGGCTATCTTATGGTCGAGGATGGCGTTTTTGGCGCCTGGCAGGCCGACGAGCCCTCTTGCGAGATTAAGGACTACACGGGATCGTGGATCGCACCGGGTATGGTCGATACTCACATCCATGGCTTCTACAACCACTCAACTACCGATAACGATCCCGAGGGCATCGATATCAGCTCAACCGAGCTCGCCCGTCGCGGTACCACCAGCTGGCTGCCCACGACGTTCACCGATGGCGTCGAACAGATCAAGGACGCCTGCGCTGCTATCGCCAAGGCGGACGAGGGCCGCGGCCCCGACTTCTGCGGTGCCCGCATTCAGGGCATCTACCTGGAGGGCCCCTTCTTTACCATGAAGCACGTGGGCGCGCAGAACCCCGCTTACCTGATTGACCCCTCCGAGGAGGTTTTCGACCAGTGGCAGGAGGCTGCGGGCGGTCGCATCGTTAAGAGCGCCATGGCCGCCGAGCGCGACGGTGCCGCTGCTTATGCGGCTGCTCTGAACGCCAAGGGCGTGGTGACCAGCATCGGTCACTCCGACGCCACCTACGATGAGTGCATCGCCGCTATCAATGCCGGTGCCAGCTGCTTTACGCATACCTATAACGGCCAGCGCGGTCTGCATCACCGTGAGCCCGGTGTCGTGGGTGCTGCCATGTCCACGCCCGAGACCTACGCCGAGATCATCTGTGACGGCAAGCACGTAAACCCTGCCGCCATCAAGGCACTGCTGCAGGCAAAGGGCTGGCAGCACACGGTGCTCATCACCGACTGCCTGGGCTGCGGCGGCATGCCCGAGGGCAGCTACACCAGTGGTGGCATGGACGTCATCATGAAGGACAACCTGTGCTGGCTCGCCGACGGCAAAAGCATTGCCGGCTCGGTGCTCACGCTTGCCCAGGGCGTCAAGAACATTGTCGATTGGGGCATCGCCAGCGCTGATATCGCCATTCGCATGGCAACCGAGGTGCCGGCTCGCTCTGCGCACATCGAGGATAAGTGCGGCAGCATCATGCCGGGTCGCGACGCCGACTTTGTCGTGTTCGACCATGAGCTCACCCTCGTCGAGACGTATGTTGGCGGCCAGAGCGTCGGCAACGCCTTTACCGATTAACGATAGAAAAAGACGGCGGGCCCGAATCTGCTCGGACCCGCCGTATGGGTTAAACGCTCAAAAGCACCTTAACAGTTACAGCTTGTTAACGATCTTCTTTGCCGTGCGCTTGACGCCGGCCACAAGACCCCCCGCGGGATGCTCCTTTTCGTATGCTAGACGCTTCTCGCGCTTGGCGTACTCTTCGACGATGATGTCGCCATACTCGTCTTCGATCTTGTCGAAGAAGTCGACGGCGCCCTTAATTTCCTCAGCGGTCGGGTGTCCCTTCTGGACGCCGCCGGTGAGTTTGAACGGCCCCCACGTATCAAAGCCGGGACAGCCGTAGACGCCCATAAAGATGGCCTGCCTCATGCGGCAGATGCCATCGATATCCTTGCCGTACCACTTGTTTTTGCCACCGTAGGTCATAAGGCCAAACACCTTGTCCTGCGGCTGCAGCACGTTCGTGAGCACGCGTGCCATGTCCTTGTCGATCTCGGAGTAATAGATGCCCGTGGCGACACCGATCAGATGGTATTCGTGCAGGTCGGGGTACTCGTTTTTACCGAGTGACTTCACGTCGAGGGTATCGATCTCGGGGTGCGCCTCGACGATGGCGTCCACGAGCTTTTTCGTATTGCCGTGGTGGTGTGAGGCATAAAGGATGATGGTTCGCATAAGAAGGCCTTTCAGCTGTAATTGCATCAATGTCTGTATGGTACCCCGTTGCATGGCTGGGAAACCGGACGCATCGATGAACGTGCGGGTTTGTCCTTTGGTCAGGGCCGAGACGGGTTCTTGCGAGCAAAAAGCAGTTGTTCGAAAGGATGGACAATGGAATACGCTCTCTCCAACGATTCGATTTCTATCAAGGTCTCCACGGCCGGTGGTTCGTTTACCTCGATTGAGGCAGGAGGTCGCGAGTACTTGTGGCAGGGCGATCCCGCCGTGTGGTCCGGCCAGGCACCGATTTGCTTCCCGATTTGCGGAGGTTTGCGCGATAACAGCGCCATGACGTTTGCCGGACATCATGTGAAGCTCGCCCGCCATGGGTTTGCGCGCAAACAGGAGTGGAAGCTGCTGAGCCAGAGCGAGAACGAGCTGGCGATGTGCCTGGCTTCGGAGGATAACGCCGCGCTGCTGAGCGATTATCCGTATCCGTTTAAGCTTGTCGCCCGCTATACGCTCGAGGACGCCGCCGTGCGCGTCTCCTATGAGGTTACCAACGAGGGCACCGAGGACATGCCTTTCTTTATCGGTGGACACCCCGGCTTTAGGTGCCCGCTCGATGAGGGCGAGGCCTATACGGACTACGAGTTGCGTTTTGAGAAAGACGAGGCTGCTGAGCTTTGCGCTGCCGTCCCCTCGACTGGCTTGATTGACGTGACCAACCGCTCCAAGAACCCCATGGTGGGAAAGACGCTGCCTCTGTCACATGAGCTCTTCGATTTTGCGGAGACCATCTTTGACGTGCTCGAGAGCCGTCAGGTCACGCTTTCCAAAAAGGGCGAGGACAAGGGTGTTCGCCTGAGCTTTGAGGGCTTCCCGTACCTCATTGTGTGGAGCAAGCCCGAGGGTGATTTTGTGGCAGTTGAGCCCTGGGGCGGTCTTTCGACCTGCTCCGATGAGGACGACGTGCTTGAGCACAAGCGCGGCTGCCTTATCGCCAAGCCCAAAGAAACCATCGTGCGCTCGTTCACAATCGAGATTCTGTAGTCGCATGTAGCCAATTCGTTTTGCAAGGCATAAGGAGCCTGCGAGATAAGGAGCTAGAAATGATCCTCACCGTTACGATGAACCCGTCCGTCGATACGCGCTATCAGCTCGATGAGCTCATTATCGACGACGTTAACCGCGTGACGCCCGAAAAGACCGCCGGCGGTAAGGGCCTCAACGTGGCCCGCGTCCTGGGCCAGCTGGGCGACGATGTCGTGGCAACCGGCTTGCTTGGTGGTCATATGGGCGCCTATATGGCCGAGCTCATGGATGCTAACGGCATTAAGAATGATTTTGTGCCCATCAAGGGCGAGACTCGCATTTGTCTCAACATCCTTCATGCTGGCAACCAGACCGAGTTGCTCGAGAGCGGCCCGACGATTGCCCCCGAGGAACTCGATGCCTTTACCGCCAAGTTCGCCGAGCTTGCGAGTAAGGCCGATGTCGTTACCATCTCGGGTTCGCTGCCCCGCGGCGTCGAGGCGGACTACTACGCCAAGATTACGGGCATTGCTGAGAACGCCGGCGCCAAGGTGCTGCTTGATACCTCGGGCGCCTCGCTCGAGGCTGCGCTCAAGTCCGAGGTCAAGCCTGAGCTGGTCAAGCCTAACCTGACCGAGATCAACGGCCTTCTGGGCACGAGCTTTACCACCGACGATGTGGACGAGCTCCGTTCCGCGCTCGCCTCTGACGCCCGCTTCTCCGATATCCCCTGGGTCGTCGTATCCATGGGCGCTGCCGGCTCCGTTGGTTTCCATAACGGCCGTGCGTTCCGCGCCAAGACGCCCGATATCCCCGCCGTTAACGCTACGGGCTCTGGCGATTCGACCATTGCCGGCTTCGCACATGCGATTGCTGCCGGCGCCGACGACGAGACGGTGCTGCGTACCGCCAACACCTGCGGCAAGCTCAATGCCATGGATCCCATGACTGGCCACTTGGTTATGGATCGTTGGGACGAGGTTTACAACGGCGTTGTCGTGACCGAGCTGTAGGAGCTTGTGCTGCGGCCCCGGCATCGGTTGCTAGCTCATGTCGACGACAAGTGCAGTAGCATTATGCCGGGGCGCGACGCCGACACTGTCGTGTTCAATCCCGACCTTACCCTGGTCGAGACGCATGTGGGTGGCAACAGCGTCGGTAATGCGTTTGCCGAGTAGCCGCCAAAGAAACGATCCGAGAGGGGATTTAGATGATTTACGGTGCATTGGGCGATATCGAGGAGTACCGTGGAATGCTCAAGGGCCTCGACGTGCTGATCGATTGGCTCGAGGAGAACGATCCGGCGAAGCTCGAGGTCGGCAGCCATCCGATTCTGGGCGACAAGGTCTTTGCGAACGTCATGGCTCCCACGACGCGTCCCGAAGCCGAGGCTCACTATGAGACGCATCAGCGCTATCACGACCTGCAGATCGACGTCGAGGGTCGCGAGGCCTTTAAGGTTGCCACGGGCAGCCTGACGCTGGTCCAGGAGTTCGACGAGAAGGACGACTACGATCTGGTCGATTCCGACGCCTCGATCGCCGGCGATCTTGCTGACGACAAGTTTGCGCTGTTTGTTGCCGGCGAGCCTCACATGCCCACGCTCGAGTTCCAGGGCGATGGCGCGCAGCCGGTCAAGAAGATTTGCTTTAAGCTGCTTGCAGATGCTTACTGGGAGGAGTAGCGCGCTGCTCGGCTGAGCTGTTCGTGCTGCGAGCGTTATCCCTTGGGGGAGCTCGCTTGGGCCCCGCTGAACGCGGTTCCTTTGGGGATTGCGGTTGGCGGGGCTTTTGTTGAGTAGGAGAGTTTCCGGCGGCGTTGTGCTTGGATTGGCGGATGCGCGCCCGAAATCGACAACAAAAAAGCCGCCCGAAGGCGGCTGTCTTGTGCAATGGAGCCAGCGACCGGGCTCGAACCGGTGACCCCCGCTTTACGAGTACGTGAATTCGGCATTTGACGATATGAGGCCAATTTCACTGAATTAAAAGGAAGCGCAGGTAGAAATAGGTAACTAACAATTATTGAGCTAGCTATTAGAATCATATTTCCCACTATTTTCACACTTAGAGAGACTTGAAAGTGTGAAAAGTTTCGATTAGGCTTGCTGGCAAAGCTTTAAAGGCTTTGCCAGCAAGCCTAATCGAAAATCTAACGAGGGATATGATTGCAGGGATTGATAAAAAAGACCGCTCGCGGCACATCGGAATGCATCGATAAGAGCAAAGGCGTCTATCGGATTTATTTTTCCCTGGGAAAAGATCCGGAGACAGGACGGTACCGCCGTAGTCCGTCACGCAGGGTTCACTGCAGAAGCAAGAACCCGAAAAACTGGCCGAGTGAAGTCGCCAAGGCGCTGGAGGCCTATAGAGCTGAACTTGAGGGCGCTTCCAACCGTGGCAATGGTCCTCTGGGCCTATCAGATTATGCGGACAGGTTTCACGCGAACAGGGAGTCGACCATGGGATCACCTCTTGCTTATGAGCGTGAAGGTTTGGACATTCGTCACATACGCGAGCTGTTCGGCAATCCCGATCTCACTCGGCTTAAATCGGATGACGTTCGCACTGCTTATGCCAAGGCTAGAAAAGAAGGCCGATTCAGCGAAAGTGAAATTCGCCGCATCCACATCAAGCTCAAACAGGTAATGAAGGATGCCGTCGATAACGACCTCGTGGGCAAAAACCCTTGTAGGGGAGTGAAACTGCCCAAGCAGAATGTCGAGGCTCGTAAGGCGCTGAGCGCCGATGAGGCGGCAAGGCTTCTTGCGGTCCTTTTGGAGGAGAAGCCATCTTCCTTTATCACATGCACAATGCTTCTACTTCTCTGCGGTTTGAGGAAGGGGGAGGCCCTTGGTCTCTCATGGGAGGATTATGACCCCGACGCCAAGACTCTGAGGATAGTAAAGCAATATACGAACGACAGGACATTGAGGCCGCCTAAATCAAAGATGAGCAGGCGTAAGATTTCGGTTGGAAATGAACTTGCCGACTATCTGGACAGGTGGAAAGCCATTCAGCGGAGTGAGTTCGATTCCTTTGCAGTGGGGCAGACTGGAGAAACGCCCATTGTCCATTCCATTGGGATCGTTGACGCCGCCAACGGCAAACGGGCTCTTGTGACCCGGATGGATGGACATAACTATTCAAGGGCGTTTAGGCTGTTTGCGGCGAAAAACGGCTTCGGTACTTTTAAGGAGAGCAGGGAAGTCATTGGGAGTGACGGCGTCAAACGTACCCGCTATACGGGTTATAGCGGGCTGAAGCCTCATGAGCTTAGACATACGCAAGCGACTTTGCTCGTTGGTGCCAATGCGGACATTAAGACGATCCAGGCGCGTTTGGGCCATGCTAGCCCATCGACGACGCTGTCTATCTATAGCCACTTTATCGAGGCAAATGACCAGAAGGCAGCATCAGTGCTGGATGATCTGCTGAAGGGCTAAAAAGGGCTAAAAAAGAGGCCCCTTTGGGGCCTCTTTTTTAAGCGACATTGTTTCGGTAGATCATTGCGCCATATGGCGGCTCCAGCTCCATAGACTGATAGTAGCTGGCATCTAGAAGGTTGAAATAACAAATGATGGGGGCGGCTAGGTGCTCGTCCATATTTAGGTAATGTCCCTCATCATCTGTGACCAGTTTGACCTCGTCGCGCATCACGTCGGTCATGCGGGGCCAGAGTTTGGTTGCGCGCTGCAATTTGTCCTTTTGACTGTACTCTCCGTTATGGAAGAAGGCAAAATGAGGCGCATCGTATTTTGCGCCGCCGCGAATTTCGATAATTCCGACCTGGCTGCAAGACTTCGCGCATTCCTCTGTTTCCAATAAAGTCCAAGAGGAGGGGAGGACAGCGTAATCGCCGCCGAGGAGATCGACCCGTCTCATTCCCTGGGGCCTCTCCTCTTTCTCGCAATATAAAGAGAAATGGTCGTGGAGCCTCTGGAATTGCTCTCGATAAAGTTCCAATTGACTAAAACTCATTTCTTCTGATCCGTCAACGGGAAGGGCCTTCATTTCATTGGTGATTTGCCGAGCTTCCCTGAGGCACGCCTCATCGAGGGCCCTGGCGACCCTCGGCTGCAACCCCGTGAGCAGGTTGCATAGATAGTCGATAGCCTCGCCGGTGCTTCTGACTGATTCGGGGTTCTTGAGGCGTAGCTCTTCGATTTTCTCCGGGGTCGTCGCCTGAACAGTTGTTCCGAACTTAATTTTCCGCATCTTACTTCCGGATAATGGTAAACGTCCCATAACCACTCCAATCATCGTTGTATATATATTAAATCAGTCAGACAATAAAGTCTATACAGTCAGAAAGTGAATTAGAAATTAGAACTGTAACTAGATATGATTGTGCAACAGACAGTGTTACAATATAAACAGTAAGCGCCTGACCAGCTTGTTTGAAAGGAGTTATTTTATTTTCGGTCATTGATTAAAAAGCCGCCCGCCCTTCCCTATCTAAGTTTGGCGACGAAGGGGGAGGGGCGAGCTAGCCTGAAAGGATTCTACCATGATTGTAGAGCCTGAACCGTACGCTGCCGTACAAGCATCAACTGCGGTTTCTTCTGATTCCAACTTGGGCCACGAGCGCCTTCTTGGCATCGCTGAAGTGTGCAAGATAACCGGCTTGAGTCCGGTTACGGCCTCGAAGATGATGAAGGAGAGCGGGCGCGCGATTGCGTTGCACCGCCGCATTTACATCCTTGAATCGAGCTTCTTTGCATACCTCCATGAATTGGAGGCGAGCGAACCGTGCCGGCTTTAAATCCCATGAGCGTCGGCCTCGACGAGACCGCCTTGCGTATCTTAAAGAATAGGCCGCTTGGGCATATCGAACACGGTGCGCTGGATACTATCCTCGGAGGTCTTCGTCAATACCTGTGCATCGTCCCCGGCGGACCCGGTACGGGTAAAACAACGTTTATGCAGCAAATCGCCGACGGATGGGCCATTGCTGGCCATCCGGTGGTCATCTTTGAGGGCGAGCTCGGGCGAGACAGCATGCTCGCGAAGAGCCTCACCCGCATCTCGGGCGGCGAGCTCACGCACGATGATATGAACGGCGATGGCATGTCTGAGGACAAACGCGGGCTCTTCGAGAAGGTTCTCGACATTTACGCCCGCAGCATCGCCGAGCGAATGTATATCATTCCTGGTGAAATTAAATATGCCGGGATGCGAAAGGCAATCGAAGAGGTTGCCGATAAACATGGCGAACCGCCACTGGTTATTGTTGATTACGCGCAAATCGTCTCTTTGCCGCAGGAACTGCGCATTGCCGACGAGCGTATCGGTCTCAAGCTCGTCGCTTCCGAGCTCCGCCGAATCGTGGATGAGGCCCATTGTCCGCTCTTCGCTATCTCATCAATTAACCGCGTTAATTACGACAAGCAGACCACCGGGCTTCAGGCGATAGGCGGGTGCAACATGTTCGAGTATTCGGCAGATCTCGTTATGTCGCTTTCTATTAAGGGCGATAAGCCCGAAGAGCGTAATGCCAATATGTTGCTTAAAAAACGGCCCGTCATTGCTTCAATCACAAAGAACCGTTACGGTTCCTGCGGTATTGTCGAGTTTGAGTTCAACGCACCAGCAGCGATGTTTACCGAAATCGGCTAATTATGGAGCCCGGACCCTACATTGGTGGATACCGGGCTCCCAATCCATGCTTGTCGTCCGATGAGCTCGCGCGCGCCGAGAACAGGGATCTTCCTCTGCTCTCGGCCGATGAGCTCATTTGGGAATGGAAGCGCCTGCTCGATGCTCTCGATATCTATAGAGAACAATGGCGACCATACCGTATATATCTCGGCAGCTTGCCGGGAGTCCCCTTCGATGTCTGGGCGAGGGTGAGGATTGGGCGCATCGGTCAGATGCTCCAAACAATTTCAACTTAATAAAAGGGGCGGGGCCGATGCGTCGGCCCCGCTCGGATTGGATGGTTATGACTTCCATGAATACGCATATCAACGTACGGATGAGTGAGTCGCAGCGTAAGGCTATCGAGGAGAGGGCGGCGGCCATGAACATGCCGGCGTCCTCCTTCATGCGCGATGCCGCCCTGCTCTGCGGCGAGAAGCCGGTCAGGGTCGCCGACGCGGGGGAACTTGCCGGTATCAGGACTGAGTTGAAGAAGATCGGCACGAACCTCAACCAGGCGGTCCGCGCCCTCAACACCTACGGGTCCGATCCGGTCGTCCTCAATAATCTCAACCGGGCGACATCAATCGTCTCGACGGCGGTGGGCTGGGTCAACGACCTACTCGCCCGTGCGAGAGAGTAGGTGGTTCTCGTGAAGGAGAAGGTGGTCATGGCGCTGGTTTTCGCAGCGCTGCTTACCGCGGGGTTTGCGCCACTTATCGCCATTCCCCTCGATTGCATGATCCTCGGATTTCCAATCGAGCTGAGCTCGATCGGATTCACCCTGAGCGTGGATAACACCATTTGGTGGTGGATTAACGTGGGGCCTCATTGCGTCCCTGGCTGTCTCGCCTCGTTCGCGCTGTTCCTGTCGGTATTCGTGCTCATGCAGCTATCGGCTTCCTCGAAGGAGCGAGCCGCCGACGGAGGTGTACTTGGGGAGGCGCGGGTGAAAACGGGGCCGGAGACCATCCGGGGCTCGGAGATTTGGGACGGGCACGGACAGCCGAAAAGCAGAGGATTCGTGTACGGGTTTGAGAAGACGCTGTTCGGCTCCAAGTATCTGTTCGAACCGAGGCGGCACATGTTCCTCGACGGCTCAACGGGTGCCGGAAAATCAAGATCGCTGCTGATCCCGACAATTGATCTGCTGACGTATGGGGCGGATGACGGGGAATCGAGGCCGCAGACCATTATCGTGTCCGATGTGAAGAGTGAGCTCATCGAGTTGACGGGCGACGAGCTGGAGCGTCGCGGGTACCGGGTGCTTCTGCTGGACGCCCAGCATCCCGAGAAGAGCGACACGTTCAATCCACTGGAAATGGTCGATAGGCTCGCGAACGGGGGGAATCTGCCGGGGGCTGAGCAGGCCGCGGATGCCGTCGCCCGTACGCTCATCGCCGGGGAGGGCGATGCGAAGGCGAGCCACTGGACGGAATCCGCGCGGTCGCTGCTCGCCGCGACGATCCTTCTGGTCGTGCTGGACGAGGGCTGCCCGCGGGGCTGCAAGCACCTCGCGACGGTCTACCACATCATGTGCCTGGGGACGGAGGGGGCCGGCGAGGATCCGTGTGAGCCGCTGAAGGGCCTGTTCCGTTCCCTGCCGCAGGGGCATCCGGCCCGCTCGCGTGCCTCACAGTTCATCTCGAGCGGCGGCAACGAGCTGAGGAGCATCGTTTCCACGCTAAAGGTCAACCTGAGGATCTACGCTTCGGCGCCGATTGCACGAATGGTCTCGGGCGATGATATCGATCCGAGTAGAATCCTGAGCGAGAAGACCGCGCTGTTCCTCCACGTGATGGACGAGGGCTCCCCCTACAACGCGATCGCGGCGGTCCTGTTCGAGCAGCTCTACGCTGCCGTGTATTCCATCGCGGACGCAGCTGGTGGAAAGCTGCCGCGGCCGGTGTCCATCCTCGGCGACGAATGGGGGAACCTGCCGAAGGTCGAGTGCCTGCCTAGCCTTCTCAGCCTTGGGCGCTCGTACGACCTGTTCTGGATGGGCGCAGTCCAGAACATCTCTCAGCTGAACAAGTACGGCGAGCGCGACGGACGGAAGAAGATCCTGGCAAACTGCGGCGTCAAGGTCGCCATGAAACTGGGCGAGGCCGAGGACCGCCAGTATTTCACCGAGCTAGTCGGGAAGACGACGCGGCACACCATGGGAACCAGCTCGAGCAGGGGGCCTTCGGGCGGTACGGGGTCGACATCCTACAGCGAGCACGCCGACGACCTGATTCATCCTTGGGAGTGGACGGAGATGTCCCCCGACAAGGACGGCGTCATCGTGGTGAAGACCGCGGAGAACGGCGTGGGCAGGGAACATGCGGGGTGCTTCCGGGCCCCTGTCTGCGATTGCACGCGGATGCCGACGAAGGAGCACTTCGATCTGGGGACGCGCGAGCACGAGGCGGCCAAGAGGATGGAATACCAGGCCAGGCTGATATCAAGGCAAATGGGTCGTGAGGACGGCGTCGATCTCTGGACTCCCGAATTCGAGGAAGAGGCCGCGGAGCCGCCTGTTGCCGACGGATGGTCCGGCCTCTTCGTCGACTGACGGCGGTTTTTGAAGGGAGTTGGAAAATGACCGCAATCAAGCAGGCGAGCGTCATGAGCGGGGAGCACCTCCAAAACCTCAAGCGGTATTTCGATTGGGACAGGGAGAAAGTCCTGGACCACGATACCCAGCACATCATCGATGAGGATCGATGGTTCGAGGAAATGGACGCCACCCGGGAGGCGGCCGGGCACAACCGGCCCGGGAAGCAGGGCGCAAGGTGCACGTACATGCAGCATCAGGTGATCGGCTTCAACCCGGACGAGTGCTCCTGCAACGGCGGGCCGATGACGCCCTCGCGTTGCATGGAGTACGCGAGGGACTACATCGCCAAGCGCTATCCCAACCAGGAGATCGTGATTGTGCTGCATGAGGAGAGGTGCAGGTCGGATGGATCGGCCCGATTCGCCGCTCACCTCGCCATCAATAGGACGGACCTCGAGACTGGGCGGCGTCTGAACGACGGGCCGGCGAGGGCGGCGGCGAAATCCCGCGTGAGAACGGTGAAGGAGCTCGATACGAAGTACGGCCTGAGCCAGCTCGAAAGGGGCCTCTCGAACTCGAAGGTGCACGCGCGCCAGCCCGGTCGCGAGGAGCGCGAGATGGCAAAGAAGGGGAGATCCGACAAATCCGAGAACGCAAGGGTCCGAGCGATTGTCGCCCAGAGGGCAGAGGAGGTCGGGAGGCTCAAGAGCTGCCCCGACCGCTTCGGAGAGTTTGCAAGGCGGTTGGAATCGGATGGGATCGAGATCGCCCGATCCAAGCGGGGGGCGCTGCAATACCGCTATCACTCGGAGTCCCTCGGCAAGACGAGGAAGATCAACGGCGCGAGGCTCGGCTACGCCGTCAACCGCTCGACCGGGCGGATTATGAGGTTCACGGCAAGGGGAATCGACCTTGCCATACGGGCCGCGTGGGAGCTGGCTCGCGAGGGTGTGGATGACGAAAGAGGCCGGGACTGACTTTCATATCTGAGGTCCGTGCAACAGCCGGTAAGCCTGTTGCACGGTTCTGCGGGAGCGACTTTGGAGCGGTTCGCACATCCCGGCTTCGGCCGGGCAAGATATTCCGTTGCACGGAATACATATCTTGCATGCCCCGAGAAGCGTAGGCCGAATCGACCGGAGTGCAACGGGACAGGTGAGCGGAGGCGCAGTGATGGCGACCCAGGGGAGCCATCGAACGGAGCCGGAGCGAGAGCCGGCGGGGCGATCGCGAGTTGAAGCCGAGTGATTGTCCCGCCGTTCACGGCCCGCCGGCGGCGGCCCGGGGTTCCAAGGGGACTCGTCCCTTTGGCGCGAAGGGGTCCGGGGATGGCGCGAGACATCCCCGTGAAACGCCGCGACGGGCACGCCCCTGTTAGCGTCAATCTAATTTTCACCAGTTTCACTAATCAAACGCGCCGTTCGCGCAAAGGCGGCTTCACCGCTTGCGCTAACGTATTTTCACCGATTCCGGTCACGCCTTGACGGGTCCGTCCCTCGGCAGGTCCTTCAGCCTGTAGGACCTGCCGGCTATCTTGACCAGGTGGCAGTGGTGGCAGTGGTGGCACACCCTGTCCGCGATCGCGCTCGCCGCCACGTCGTCCCCGAACACCCTGCCCCAGCCGCCGATCCCCACGTCGGCGGTGATGATCGTCGAGCGCTGCTCGTAGCGCGTCAATATCAGCTGGAACAACAGGTCCGCGCCCACGCTGCCGACGTCGAGGTAGCCGAGCTCGTCGATGATCAGCAGCCTCGAGTGGGCGTAGTACTTGAGCCTCTTCTTGAGGATGCCGCGCGACGAGGCGTCCTCAAGGTCCTCGACGAGCCGGGCGCAGTCCACGAACCTGACCTCGCGCCCCGCCCTGACTGCCTCGATGCCCAGCGCGACGGCGAGATGCGTCTTGCCCACGCCGGGGCTTCCCACGAACAGGACGTTCTCGGCCCGCTCCACGAACCTGAGGGTCGCGAGCTCCTCGATCTCGGCGCGAGGGACCGACGGCTGGAAGTCCCAGTCGAAGTCCGCCAGCCCCTTGACGTAGGGGAACCCCGACGACCGAATGCGCTGGTTGGTGATCCTGACCTCCCGGGCGGCGACCTCGACGCGCGTCATCTCCTCGAAGGCGGAGGCGAAGCCCCGCTCGCCCGCGGCGACCATCCTCACGTAGTCGGGCAGGGACGCCGCCATCTCGTGCAGCCCGAGCGCGGAGAGGTCGACCTCGCCAGGTCCATCGCGTGCCACAGCCGCGGCCTTGGCGACCTGTCGTAGCATTCGCTGCCCTCCCGCAGACGGGGCACCGCAGCCCGAAACTCGTCCACGGCCTGACGCCGACGATTATCCTGCCGCCGTCGATGCTGGCGTACTCGATCACGGTGTGGACCAGCGCGAGCGCGCGGCTTAGTATCCTGTTCATGCGTCAGGGCCTTTCCGGTAGGTTGATGTAGCAAGCGAAATCCTACCCTGCCCGGCGCGGAAACGGCCCCCTCTCGGGGCCGTTTCCCTTATATGCGGAACTTTTTTGCATCCACCTGCGGAAAAATTGATGTCTCGCCCACAGAAACTACCGAAGAGCCTAAAATCGGCTCATATTCAAACAGACACAAGGAGGGATTAATTATGGAATGGAGCTTTGACGAAATAAGGGGATTTATCCCGAAATCGATTTCTCTCCCATACTCAAGAGAGGAAAAGAACGGGTACCGCTCTGTTCTAACCGGACGCGATGAGCTGAACTATATCATGTTGAACGGAAGCGGGAGCTACATCGTCTCTCTGTGCGATGGTAAAAACACCGTCGAAACAATCCTTAATCGGATGTGCGACAAGTTTCCAGACGCCAATCCGGACATGCTCAAATCTGACTTAGCCTCGGCAATGAGAGGTTTCAGCGTATCGAGACTAATAGGATGGGTCAAAACTCCGACCGAAAATGGCACACCCATTGCCGATGAGATTTGCGTGGACAATGGGACCCATATACGGCTTGCCCAAGAAAACGATATTCGCCTGATTTGCTCCCTGGCAAGCCAGGCGAGCTCATCAGAACCAGAAAGTCCCACAATTGTCTACGGTTGGCCTCTTTCCGTCGAGCAGTATGAACGACCGCTAGAGGTGCGAAACGGATTGTTCAATCTGAGCAAGGAATTTTTCATTGTATATGAGTCAGGGAGACCAACCGGTCTACTCGGCCTCGCCCCCTCCAGCAATCCCTTACTCAGATACGCAGACATCTGTCTTCTTTTGTGCCCCGCAAGCATCGCCGTTCAATGTATTGCCGCTGCGGCCAGCTTCTATCGTCAAGATTTTTGCGATGTTCCCAATTTTTTCCACCTGAACCTAACCAGCAAGGAAATTGCATCAAACGAAGGAATTCGAAATCTTATCAATGAGCCAGAATTCACTTGCGCTGGCACTTTTCCAGGTGAGTGCAGCGACGGCGACTGCATGAATGTATACTGTTTTTCAGAAGTCTGTTAAGAGGAACCATGGGACGAGTTTCGGAAAACAAGTACACCAACGTTCTCAGAGCGCCACATCACGTCGCCCTTGACATAACAAACAAGTGCAACTTGAGATGTCTGCACTGCTATAACAGCAGCGGCGAGAATGAGGTCATGCACGACGAGTTGACCTCAGATGAACTTTTTGTTTTCGCAAAGGAAATGGCAGACATGTCGCTTTACAGCATGTGTTTCTGTGGAGGAGAAACCTTGTTGCGCAGTAAAGATATCTTGCGCTGCCTTCCCATATTGTGAGATGGGAATGTTGCAGCGAGCCTGGTAACCAACGGGCTTCTCCTCACGGAATCCCTTCTCCGAGATTTAGAAGATTCCGGACTCAAAAGCATCCAATTTAGCCTAGACGGCATTGGGTCAGCTCACGATAGGCTGAGGGGACATGAGGGAGCCTTCGAAATCGTCGAAGAAGCAGTTGCCACCGTACTCAACCATTCCGATTTGCACCTTGCTATCGCATTTACGCCCACGTCGTTCAACACCGAACAGTTTCCCGATGTCATCTCACTATTAGATGAGATTTTCACCGAATCTAACAGGCCGAAGAGGACGCCGGGTGACTTTATCGAACTACGTGTCCAACCCCTCATGGTTTTGGGCCGTGCGCGAAAGAACACATTTATTAGACCGGACTATTCCCAATACCGTACGTTGATTCACGCCATTCAAGAGGACGACTTCCTTCGGAAGCACCCGAATGTCCGACCGCAATGGGGCGACCCCGTCGACCATCTAATTCGCTTCTCTGATAACCGATATCTATTAGATCAGGTTTCAGTGCACGCAAACGGCGACATCGTCGTTTCTCCGTATATCCCGTTAGTGGTTGGCAACATCAGAAACCACCCTCTTGAGGATTACTGGAACAACGGACTTAGCTCAATTTGGTCCACAAAACTGGTTCAAGACCTCTGTAACCACATGTGGACCATTGACGACATGGAGCGTATGTCCGACACAATTTGCGATATAGATATGGGAGGTGATCTACACGTTGACCTGATTGATGATACCGCGGATGAACTGTTGAACTCATCGTTGAAGGAGATGTTGGGTTAAATGTACGAGAAGCCCGTAGTAGACAACATGAATCCGACCAGAGCATCGACTCTTGGAACGGAAACTTGGTTCGACATGTATTACATCGTGTGGGGAGCAAATGTGGCGGTCGGAGTCACCGCAGTTGGAGCCTATGAACTGGTCCTCATCACTTTTGCCGCAGCACTTCCCCTCAGCGAGCAAGGTGGCCAAGACGAGCAATGAGTCCTGAAGCGCTAAGATCATCCATTGGCGGCATGGTAGGAGGAATCTGCTTTCTCGTTGTCGGGGTGTTAATGGTAAAGACCGGCAATCCCGGCCTGATTCACAGTTACCATATCGCTCATATTCCAAGCGAGAAGATTCCTCTTGTTGCCAGATTGGTCGGACTCGGAATAGCGTTGACGGGAGCCGGTCTCGTTCTCGCGGGCATCATTGCCTTTGCGTCCCAAATCCCATTATCGGCATCGGCGGCTTTCATTCTGCCGCTCATCATAATCTTTGCCGGTCTTGGCGTCTCCTTGCTAACGATCGTAGTGTTCACATTTCGACCATGGTCATAATGGATTTCCTATTGCATGAAACTTCAGGCGCATGCCCAACAAACAATGAAAAAATTTACAGCTTTAGTCGGACGGCTGTTTTATTTTTCAGCCGTCCGACTGCCGTGCGCGGCCTATTGATCGAACATAAAATTCCCGTTTCTATGAGGATCCAGCTCGCAAAGACTCTCTATGGAAGCGCTCGTGCCGATTAGTCGCCGCTTCGTTTCCACCGAACCGCGGTGTAAGGTGTCATCAGTTGGTATTTCATACCTGATAGATTGGGGCCATTCTTGATTCGGTACGTCTTATCGAAGTTTAGTAAAACAAAGGGTGCTTTCACGTTCATTGCCATCACGACGATTGGAATCGCCCTTTCCTATGCCGCACCATATGTGAACGGAAAGTTCTTAGATTTCCTTCTTGCCAATCGCAGCGAGAAGGATGCTGTGCTTTTTGCGCTCTTCGTAGCTTCAATAGGGGTCTTTTCTGCCTTATTTTCATATTTTGCAGGAACGTTATCTATCCGTATATCCACAAAGCTTTCTTTTGACCTACTCAGGGAAACCGTCTTGCGCTTTGAGCGAGTTAATTTTCTGACGAACCGAACAACCGACTCAGCCTATACGACGCAAAGGATTTTCACTGACTCAGGTGTTGTTTCTTCTTTCGTTCTAACAAACTTTATCAGCGCTCCCCTGTCTGTTGTCGCCATTCCTTTCGTGTTGCTCGTCATATGGTCGGTTGATCCACTCCTCGCACTATTCTCCATCCTCCTTCTTGTGGCATATCTCTTCGTTATTACCGGATTGCGAAAGCTTCTATATAAAGTCATGTACGAGAAGAAGGAGGCAGATAGCGCTTTCTATGCCGTAATAGCATCGCAGTTGAATCAGATTCTCAACATTCAGTTAACGTCTTCATACAATAAAAGCGAGCTAGCACTTGACACCGGATTTGAAAAGTATTTTCCAAAGGTCTTGCACTCGGGAAAGCTCTCATTCTCACTAACATCGATTGACAGCCTTTTTGCTGCCGTGTTTCAAGCGATAATACTCATCGTATCCGGAGTGCGAATCATCAATGGAACCATGACGATAGGCGAATACACCATCGTCGGTGCATATTTTGCCGTCCTATTTAAAACCTTGAAAAACACGATGAACCTGTTCAAGTCCTATCAGGATGCCAAGGCTTCGTGGGACAGGATGAGCGCCATGGGAAAGGTAGGACCGGAACCAGAGCAAGATCAGACAGGTTTAGTCAAGATTGACACAATAAATCGCATTTCTGTTTCCAAGTTGGATTTTACGGTACCCCTTCCAGACGGATCTCCCCGAAAGGTTCTTGACGGATTTTCCTTCGATTTCTCCGGCCCTGGAACATACTGCATAACCGGAGAAAATGGAAGAGGAAAAACGTCGCTCCTTTACCTGCTCCTTGGGCTGTATCCATCGGCAGGCAAAGTAACATACAACGACATGCCGATTGAAAAATGCAATTTGGATTACATACGTTCAGACACGATATCGTGCTGCCCCCAACCGTGCTTCGCTCCAGATGAGACGGTTCGGGACCTGTTGGATTATTTCAACACCCCATTTTTTACAAAGCACCAGCATATGAATGAGCTACCGTCGTTGACAACCAGCATAGAGGGCTTGCTTGAGAAACGTTGTCCTGAACTTTCGGGTGGTGAGCTGCGCCGTGTATACTTGTGGTCGGCAATTTCCCGTAATCCATCAGTCTTGGTGCTCGATGAGCCTACAACTGGATTGGATGAAACAAGCCGAGCCGAACTCGCTTCGTATGTCAGAAACAACAAATTGAAACAGCTCATTATCATTGTTTCACATGATAATGAGCTGGCAAATGCAGCGGAAACGATCGTCAGTCTAGATAACGCGTCACACCGTTGCGCAAATCGATAGGACCGCATCGAGTCGCAGCAATTGCAGAAGGCTAAGCTATAATGATTGCCCTTTACCCATGCGTATCTCAAGGCCTTCGATGATGATCCTTGATACCGTGGTGTTGTGTTCCGCCGCGTAGGTGCTCATCTCTTGCTTCTGCTCTTCCGTAACCCAAAAGGTGATGCACTCCCCTTTCTTGCGACTTGTCGAATCCCCTTTGTTTCGTGTGTCTTGATTACCCATGAGGGTCATGCTCGCCTCTCCAACGGGCATGACGCGGCGAGTTGGCTTCTTAATTGCCACCGTAAATCTCCTTATCCTCCTCGATGCCCTCCTTCACCTGTTTGAGTAATTGTCCTCTTTGACACCGGCGATATTGCGCTTACACACCGTCCGCTCACATCCCGAATATTGCCGTTCGGCACCGCCGATATTCCCGTCGGCACCGTCCCCCTGGTACGTTCCGGCTGTCCATGCAGCCGAGACCAAGGAGGTACAGCATGGCGAGAAGGATAAGGGCCAGGGAGGCCCTCAGGCTCCGTGCGTCCGGCCTGTCGCAGAACGCGATAGCCCGCGCGGCGCATTGATTGGAAGGCTGTATGGACGTCAGGCTGCTTGGAAAGAAAAACGAGGGCGAGGGCCTTGGGGTCGCTGTTCTCGTTGATTCGGCTTTTGCAGAGTTAAAAGACAAGAGCGATGAGCAGTTGGCGGAGGCCCAGAGATTTTTGATTGACTTTATGAAAAAAGTTGCTCGGCTAAAGGGAGTGAGAATTGATCGGCCCCATTTCCTCCGCTCGGAGCTGAGGAGGAAGGGTGTCCATAAAGATGTCGTCGAGTTTGCCGTGGAAACGACCCCCGTTACCGCCGGAATCGATGTGGGCCTGATCGATAGAATTGCTAGAGAAGTAATTGATTATGAGGCAAAGAAGTCAACCGCCTTTTCCTTTGCAGCGGGTCTTCCCGGAGGTGTCGCGATGGTGGGCACCATTCCTGCCGATATTACGTAATACTACGTGCACGCATTCAGGATTATGCAGAAACTGGCATACCTGTATGGCTGGCAGACCTTTTTTGAAGAATGTGACGACGTTGATGACGAGACTCTCTACGAAATGGCAGTGTTGCTCGGTGTGATGATGGGTGTAGGCAGCGCGAATTCGATGCTAACCGTAATCGCCAAAAACGCCCAAGAGGCGGTCGCGAAAAAGGTCGCTCGCCAGTCGCTAACCAAGACCAGTTGGTATCCGATCCTGAAGAAGCTCTTGAGCTTCATGGGTATCAAGATAACAAAGCAGACGGTGGGGAATGCCGCTGGCAAGGTTGTTGTGGGCGTCGGTGGCGTAATCTCTGGTGCTATCACCTTTATGGGTCTTTCAAAGGGGTCGGCGCGCTTGTGTAGGCAGCTTAAGTGCTTGCCGCAGGCAAACGAGCGGATTCCTGGCACTGGGTACTATGAAAAGGATGAGGCCGCGGTTGCCAAGAAGAGGATTGACGTAGCGGAACCCCTCTTTATCGAAAAGTTCGGATTTACTCCCATATTCTACGGCTCTATTGTTGAATATGCTGACCGGCTGGAGGAGTCACTGGCGACTGGAGAAGCGAAGCTGGATGCATATAATCCGGACGTTCTTCTCTGATACTCAGCGGAATTAGGCTATGCGTAACAGGATTGTTGTTCGATCTAATGTGAACGTTGGATGATGCTAACTATTTATGGAAAACAGTTAAAAAAGTTTTTCACCCCTTTTTCACTCCTCGGAGAAGGAGGAAAGAGACGCGAAAACAAAAAAGCTCAGAAGCAATTACGCTTCTGAGCTGCACTAATGCAATGGAGCCAGCGACCGGGCTCGAACCGGTGACCCCCGCTTTACGAGAGCGGTGCTCTACCAACTGAGCTACGCTGGCGGCCATGTGATGACACAACTGAGGCGTCAACGGCTGTCTATGATACGGGACATCGCAAATCCGCGCAAGTGTTCTGATGACTTTTCTCACGTTAAATGCACTAATATTGGAGACGTGATGTCTCGCTCTTACGGGTCTCAAACAGAATGGGGCAGCCATGGCTCAACCCAAGATCCTACTCACGCGTATCGATGACCGTTTCATTTATGGTCAAGACGTTGAGCTGTGGAACGAAGCCGTGGGTTCCAACCTTGTCTTAATCGTCAACGATGAGATCGCGGCGGACGCTCGCAAGTGGGCCCCTATGAGGGTGGCGACGCCAGAAGGCGTTTGGACGCGCTTTTTCTCGGTGCAAAGGACCATCGACGTCATTCATACCGCAACGCCTCGCCAATTGATTCTGATCATGGTGGCCTCACCCTCCGATGCGCTCGCGCTGGTTAAGGGCGGTGTGCCGATCACCAAGATCAGCATTGGTCATATGCAGGCAGGGGAGGGCAAGCGTCCCGCAACGCCCGCAGTTGCCGTAGACGACACAGACGTCGCTGTTCTCAGAGAGCTGCAAAAGCTCGGCATAGAACTAGAAATCCGCTATCTCCCCAGTTCCGCCCCCGACCCCATCGGCAATCTGTTCAACTGATCCCTTGGGGACGGAGGAAAACGGATCATTTTGCCTTCGTAGGGGATCTGTGTGGCGCTGTCCGCCAAAACTATGCCGGTTTACTACGATGAATTGCTTATCGCCGAGCATGTCAAATTTGCAGAGAATAAAACCGACGCTCCTATAAGTTGTCAAGAGGCAGTTTGCGGGAGCGTTCTCTCCAATTCGCACAGGAGCTCGTAATACCTCCTCTCCAGTTTCGTCGACCGCCGTTTCCCCCGTTCCAAGTGCCCGAGTGTGGCTGCGGACAGGCCGAGCTCCGCGGCGGCTTTCTTCTGAGTCACCCGCATCGCCTTGCGCATCTTCGCGAGCTCGGGGCCTTCCGGCGCGGCGCCGTCGGGGTTCGGGTCCATGAGCACGTGGTACACCTCCCGCGCTATGTAGCGCTTCAGGCAGCGGACCGCCTCCCGCCGGGACTTCCCCTCGGAGGTCCGCCTCGCCACGTACCTCCTCGTCCTCTCGTCGTACGCCATGCGCTTGATCGCGATCTCGTAGAGCGCCCAGTTCGCCTGCCGGTTGCCGCCGCGGTTGAGCCTGTGCCGGTCCGTCTTCCCGCTCGACGCGGGGATCGGCGAGGCGCCGCACATCATCGAGAACGCCGCCTCGCCCTTCAGCCTGCCGGGGTTGTCGCCGGCGGCCACGACCAGGGCGGCGGCGGTCGTGGTGCCGCAGCCCTCGACGCCGAGCAGCGCGGGCGCGTTCGCCTCCAGCAGCGCGCGGATGCGCTCGTCGAGGGACTCGACCTGGCTGCGGGCCTCCTTCCAGACCGCCGCGACGGACCGCAGCGAGGCCAGCACGCTCTCCTCGAGCGCGTCGCCCGCCTTCCTCCCGCGCGCGAGCAGCGGCATGAGGTCCTTCGGCCGCTCGCGGCCCCTGAACCGCTCCCTCAGGGCGCTCGGGGCCGTCGTGAGCATCGACTTCGCGCAGGCCACGCAGGACGTGGACGTCGCGACGGCCAGCCTGCGCGCGACGTAGAGCTGGCGCACCGCCTCGACCCAGCCGTCCTGCGACTTCGGCACGGAGCAGCCCCTCCCGGACGCCGCCTTGCGCGCCGCGCGCTCGGCGTCCAGCGGGTCGCTCTTCCCCTCGCCGGGCCTCACCTTGTCCCTCTTGGGCCTGAGCACCTCGACGACGTTGTACCCGAGCTCCACGAGCCTCCTCGTCAGCCCGGCCCCGTACGATGCCGTGCCCTCGACGCCGACGACCATGCAGCTCCCCGGGTCGCCTATCGCCTCCGCCAGCCTGTCGTAGCCCTCGGGGTCGGCCCCGAAGCTCCCGCTCCAGATCTTCCTCCCGAGGCCGTCGAGCAGGCACAGGACATGCACGTCCTTGTGCGTGTCGACGCCCGCGATGACCGTTTCGCCTTCCATTTTCGCTCCCCTCGGTCTGCCGCCTGCTCCGCGCCCGGGTCTCCCAGACATTGCACTGACGGGAGCGCTACAATCCAATTGGCTTGTCCGATTGTCCGCGCTCATGCTCCTATTAGGTCATGGCAGGACTCCGGGACGCGGATGCCGGGGCGAGACAGGTCGGATTTGAGGACGGCCGAAGAGGCGTCAGCAGGTCAGTGGGTCATCGTCCCGGCATTCAGCATCAGGGTAGCGCTGCGACGCGGAAATCGCGCGCCGTTGCCGCGCCCCGCAGTGCCCGCTTCCCCCGAGAACAATTATCAGTGCAGGTAGACGAGTTGCTAATTTTTTATAAACCAGCGCGTGGTCGGACATAGTGGGTTCATCGTAGTAATTCGGCATAGTTTTGTTATGTCACCAATTCGGTGGCATCGAAAAGAAGGATTTAGGCATGAAGCAGCGCCCGTTGGCGGTGGTGCCGGCGGGCGTTGCTGTGCGAGATGTCGCGTTGTGGGCCTAGTGCCTCATAAAGTGGTATTCGATCATATTGCTGTAGGGGTGACCCGGACCCACAATGCCCTGCGGGAACAGCGGCTGGTGCGGCGTGTCGGGGTACATCTCGGCCTCGAGGGCAAAGCCGGCGCCCCAGCCATAGTTGGCATCGTCCTTGGCGTGCTCGTCGCCCAGCCAGTTGCCGGTGTAGAGCTGCACGCCCGGGGCGGTGGTGTAGTAGTCCAGCTCACGACCGGTCCACATCTCCTCGATATGTAGGGCGCGACGCAGGTTGCGGCCGTACTGATAGCCATCGATGCACAGGCAGTGATCGTAGCCACGGACCTGCTTGATCTGCGGGTCGTCGGCCTCCATGCCGGGTGCGACGGGGCGAAGCTCGCGAAAGTCAAACGGCGTGCCCTCGACGGGAGCGATCTCGCCGGTAGGAATGTTCTGGTCGTCGATGGGCAGGTAGTGGGCAGCGTTGGCGATAAAGAAGTGCTCACAGTCCATGCCGGCGTTATGGCCTGCAAGGTTAAAGTACGTGTGGTTGGTCATGGACACGTAGGTGGCGCGGTCGCTCTCGCAGCCATACTCGATGCGAAAGACGCCGGTGCGTGTAACGGTAAACACGGCCGTAAAGGTGCGGTTGCCGGGCAGGCCCAGCTCGCCATCCTCAAGCGAGGTGGTCATGCGCACGGCATTGTGGACCTCGTCGAGCTCAACATCCCACACGCGTTTATGCAGACCGTGCTCAAGATCGCTGTGCAGGTTGTTGACGCCTTCGTTGGCCGGCATATGCCAGTCCGTGCCGTCGATGGTGATCGTGGCGCCCGCGGTGCGGTTTGCCACGGGGCCGATGGTCGCGCCAAAGCAGGCGGGGTTGTCAAAGTAATCCTCGAGCTTATCGAAGCCCAGCACCACATCGCGCACGTTGCCGGGAATGTCGGGCACATCGATACCCAGCACGGTGGCGCCATAGTCCATAATGCGAACGCAGATCTCGGGACCGTTGAGGGTGTAACGATGAACGGGGGTACCGCACGGCGCGGTGCCGAAAAGCTCGGAAGTGATCATTTGGTTCCTAACATCGAGGTATTTCCGACAAACTGTAGCGCGAACAGGCGGGATTATCACTACACCCCACTAAAGCAGGGGGTATTTTTCTCAAAAAAGTGATGATTGGAGCTGTGCTGGCGTTGATTTTTGACGCGCACGAGTCTGATACAATTTGTTCGTTACTGTTTGAATGATATGTGCGCAAAGAACGGCGAGGATTCATCGTGATTAAGGCGGAGCGACAGGATAAGGTTCGTCAGCTGCTCGAGGAACAGGGCACGGTCTCGGTCAAGGAGATCTCGGACGCACTGGGCGTCTCGGATATGACGATCCGCCGCGATCTTGAGGAGCTTGCGAGCCTAGGTGAGATTGAGCGCGTGCACGGTGGAGCCCGTAGCGCGCAGGGCCGTCCACATGCTATGTTGCGCCATGAGTATTCGCACAGCGAAAAGCGCACTAAGCATGCCGAGGAAAAGCTGCAGATTGCGCGCCGTGCTGTGGAGCTTATCGAGGAGGGCTCGACCATCTTTTTGGGTACGGGCACTACGGTGGAAAAGATGGCCTCGATGCTGCCGGCGTGTCGCCTGCGCATTGTGACCAACTCGCTTTCGGTGTTTAACCTGCTCGAGGCGCGCGAGGACTGCGACCTGTGCCTCGTGGGCGGTATGTACCGTCGCCGCACCGCCGCTTTTGTGGGACCAACGGCCGAGGATACCCTGCGTGCGTTGGGCATCGACGCGGCGTTTATCGGCGCCAACGGCATTCTGGATGGCGACGTATCTACGTCCAACATGGACGAGGGCCGTATCCAGCAGCTCGCCTTTAGCAAGGCCGACTCACGCTATCTGATCGCCGATTCCAGCAAGATCGGCAAGCGCGACTTCTACACCTTCTGTCGCTTGGACAGCCTGGATGCCGTGGTGTGCGAACCGGGTATCGCCGCCGAGAATCGTGCCGCCATCGAGGAACACACGCAGGTCATCTGCTAGCTAACGCTATGGGATTGCCAACAGGCGATGCGGGAGGACTTTTACCTCCTGTCATTGTGGGGAATCAACGCGTGAGCGCTACGCGATATGACGCGTAAATGAGGACTCCACTATCAAATTGTCTCAACCTGTGACAGGTAGGGGTGAAATCACCAACCAGATGTTACAGATTGGGGGATTGTCCTGTGCATTTGTCTCAATCTGTAACAGCTAGGACCCAAAAACTCGACTAGATGTTACAGATCGAGATTTTGTCTACCCAGCCATCATCTTTGTCTCGATCTGTAACAGTTAGACGGCTAAAAGCGAGTCAGATGTTACAGATCTAGATATTTCGAACCGGGTGCCCCCGTTCATCTCAATCTGTAACAATTGGGGCCGAAAATCCCTGCTAGATGTTACAGATCGAGATAAACGGCCTGCTCGGGCTCACCAAAAACAAAAAAGGCCGCATGCGAACCCGTGGGGGATTCGCATGCGGCCGACAGGGGATACGCGGCTGAAGTTAGGCCATGAGCAGGCCGGTCTCCGCGACGTTCTTGTACCAGTACGCGCTCGCCTTGGGATAGCGCTTCTGGGTCTCAAAGTCGATGTAGAACAGGCCATAGCGCTTGTTATAGCCGTTGGTCCAGGAGAACTGGTCCTGCAGCGACCACACAAAGTAGCCGTCGACGTTCACGCCGCCGTCAATCGCCTTGAGGATCCATGCGAGATGCTGACGCATGTAGTCGATGCGAGGGGCGTCGTCGATAAAGCCGTCCTCGAAGTCGTCCTTATAACCCATGCCGTTCTCGGTGATGTAAATCTTCTTGTAGTTGGGGTAATCGTTCTTAATGCGGAGCAGCAGGTCGTAGAGGCCCTCGGGATAGATAATCCAGTCCCAATCGGTGGTGGGTACGCCTTCGCGCACGCATGCCTCACCAACGCCCTTGAGGAACCAGCGCGAGGAGCCCTTGTCACCGGTGCCATTGTGGTTGATGTCGTTTTCGCCCTCGGCGGCACGCAGGAACTGGCACTTGTAGGTATTGACGCCCAGGCAATCGTTGTAAGGGAGCGCGGCGGTCAGCGCGGCGATGTCCTCGTCGCGGACGTCGAGCTCGCCGCCGGCGATATGGGCCAGCTTGGTCGCAGCCTCCATGGTGTCGGCTGCATAGTGGCCGCGGAAGGTGGCGTCGAGTACCCACCGGTTGTTGATGACGTCGGCCATGCGGGCGGCCTCGCAGTCGGCGGCGTTGTTGGGGTCGAGGGGATACTTGGGCTCCAGGTTCTGGACAATGCCGATCTCGCCCTCAAAGCCGCCCTCATGGAAGGCGACGACAGCCTTGGCGTGGGCCACCATCATGTTGTGCATGAGCTGGAAGGCCTTGTCCAGGCGGTACTTCTCGCCGTGCGGCCAGTTGCCGACGATGAAGCTGCCCTCGGCGGTCGCGGGAATCTCGTTAAAGGTAAACCAGTGCTTGACCTCGGTGAACTCGGCAAAGCAGAACTTGGCGTACTCGACAAAGGCGTCAATCGTCGTGCGCGTCAGGAAGCCCTCGCCGCCGTCCTGGTAAAAGGCCTCGGGCGTATCAAAGTGATCGAGCGTGACATAGGGGATAACGCCGGCTTTGTTGCAGGTGGCAAAGAGCTCGTGATAGAAGGCAACACCCTCGGGGTTGATCTCGCCAGTGCCGTTGGGGAAGATGCGGCTCCAAGCGATGGAGACGCGGATACCGTTGATGCCGAAGCGCTGGCACAGGTCGATATCGACCGGATACTTGTTGTAGAAATCGCTTGCGGGGTCGGGGGAGAAGCGACCCTGAGCAGCCAGGAAATCGTCCCAGGGCACTTTGCCCTTGCCGTGCGTGCGGGTCTCGCCCTCAACCTGGTAAGCAGCGGTGGCGCCGCCAAACACAAAGCCGTCGGGGAACTGCATGGGGTTGGTCATGAGTCATCCTTTCTGTGGGATACGAATAGGGAGGGTGCCCGAACTGGGGATCCGGGCACCAACAGAGGGAGGAAACTAGTCGAGGTTCTCGCGGAGCCACTTGATGGCGCCAGCGGGGTCGCGGGTAAGGTCGATATATTCCTTGCCGCGGGGAGCGAGCAGCTTAATGCCCAGACGATCGGTGTCGGCCTTCATGTCGTTGTAGTAGCTACGAACCTGCGGGGCGAGCACGATGACGTCGTACTGATCCATGATGGCAGTATGCTGGCCATAGGCGCCTGCGGAGGAAGCGATGTTCTCTCCGGTCTGCGCAGCACCTTCCTTGATGGCGTTGGCAAGCATGGCAGAGGTGCCGGCGCCGGCGCACAGGACGAGGACCTTCAGACCGTCGACATCTTTCTTAGCGGATGCGTCGGCGGCGGGCTCGGGCTGATCGGCGACAGGCTTGCTGTCGGCGGCAGCGGCGGTCGGCTCGACGGAGACGGTAGTCTGCTCGATAGCGGGCGCAGAGGCGTTGGCGGCGATGGTGGCAGCACCATCGGACTCGAGACCCAGCTCGGCGGCGCGCTCGGCCTCCTGGTCGCAGAGCAGCTTATCGTATGCCTTCAAGAACGGTAGGTAGATGATGGCGTCCAGCAAGATGATGATCGCGACAAATACCAGGGCGATAAGCTGGAAGTTCGTGGTGATGAAGATGCCGATGGGGGCAGGGGTAGCCCAAGGCACCACGAAGGAGAAGCCGTTCATGCCCACGTTGTCGATAAAGAACTTGGCAACACTCACGTTGACGCAGCCGGCGGCAACAAAGGGGATGAGCATGTAGGGGTTAAGGATCATCGGCGCGCCAAAGAGCAGCGGTTCGTTGACAGCGAAGGCAACAGGAACAATCGAGGCCTTACCGACGGCTTTGAGCTGCTTGGACTTCATAAAGAGAATCAGCAGAAGCGGCACGATGAACGTGGCGCCGGTGCCGCCGAACTCACCCACGAGCGACATGTTGAAGGTGAGGGAATGGGCGGGGTGACCACCGGCCAGCAGAACCTGCAGGTTCTCGGCCTGGTTGGCAAGACGGATGGGGTCGATGCCCGGCTGGACGATCGAGGGGCCGTGGACGCCGATGAACCAGAAGAACGCGGTGGCTGCCTGGATAAGGATAAGGCCAGGATAGGTTTCTGCAGCGGTAAAGAGCGGGGAGAGCAGTTTGATAAGCAGCTCGGAGAACGGAACGCCCATGAGGTTGCGCACGACGACATCGATAATGCCGCAGATGATGACGGCGCCGCCAAAGGGGATGATGTCGCGGAAGTTCTGAGCGATGGCGCCCGGAACCTCCTTGGGCAGCTTAATGGTCAGATCGCGCGAGACGCAGAATTTGTAGACCCACACGGTAATGAACGCGGCGATATAGGCCGAGAACAGACCGCGCGTACCCATGCTGGTGCAATCGAAGACCGAAAGCTCGGAGCCGTTGAACTTGGTGGTGAACTGCGTAACAGCGAGCAGCAGCATGCTGCACTGGGCGGCCACCATGGTGGAGCCGTCGTTGAGCACCTTGCCGGCGGGCATGCGACGGTTCATGGATGCCGTGAAGTTCTTGGCAGTGGTGCCGGCGACCATGATGCCCATAACGCCCATGGTGAAGTTGTACAGCTTGTTGCACCAGTCGATGAGCGGTTGGGGCAGCGTGATGCCGACTACGCCGGGAAGGGTGGCGATCAACAGGAAGATCGAAGAGGTGAGGACGATGGGCATGCACCCAAGGAATCCGTCCTTGATGGCCTGGAGGTAGATGTTCCTCGAGATCTTCTCAAAGAACGGTTGATGCTTTTCGAGCATCTTTACGATGGCGTCCATAGAGCTCCTTTGCTGCTCGATGCGCGATGCATGTGGATGGAACTGGTCGTCGATGGATGGTCAGGACTGCCCGGAAACCTTCCTGCTTAAGGAAGGCATTGCGAAATGACAACGTTGTCATTTCGTTAATGACAACGTAAGACATTTCTGGAAGAGCAACAAGGATATACGGGCGAGCGGTCGATATTGTCCGGTGAATGGTTGATTTATCAGTCAGGCAGGTAGTGTATGCTAGAACGCAAAAAACAAGCGATAGAGAACCGAGCGGAGAAGCAGTGGCAACGATGGACAAGAAAAATGTCTCAATGAATGATGTGGCAGTTGCCGCGGGTGTTTCTCTCAAGACGGTTTCGCGTGTGATTAACGAGCCCGGTAGCGTGCGAGAGTCGACACGCGATAAGGTCCATTCCGCAATGGAAGCGCTCGGGTTTCGAACCAACTTTGCCGCGCGTTCGCTCAAGTTGGGCCGTTACGGGTGCATCGGCGTGGTGCTGTTCCACTTGTCGGGCGGTGCCGTGGACATGATTGACGGTATCGCAGATGCCGCCGAAGAACGCGGCTTTGCGCTCACGATGATCAAAAAGCGGGCGGGGGAGAAGATGACCCTTGCCGAAGCGGCGCGTAGGATGTCGCAGCTGCCTGTTGATGGCATGATCTTCAACCTGCGTCAGATGGTCGATGACTTTGATACTTTTGAGGCACCGAAAGACCTCAAGACGGTGATTATCACGCCGATGGAGCATCCTACCTGCTCTACCGTTAGTGACGATCAAGAGGGTGGCGCGCGCATGGCGTGCGAGTACTTCTTGGATCATGGTCACAAGAACGTGTATTTCGTTTCGGGTAAGAAAGAGTCGCTGTCGAGCCAGTGCCGTATGAAAGGTTGGCGTGCGGCACTCGAGGCGCGTGGCATTGAGCCGCCCGAGCCTCTGCAAGGCGATTGGAATGCGGATAGTGGCTATGCCGCGGGCCTTGTGCTTGCCGATAAACCCGATTGCACGGCGGTCCTCGCTGCTAACGACTGCATGGCAAACGGCGTGATGATGGCTCTACGTGACAAAGGGCTCAGTGTGCCCAATGATGTGTCCGTGATCGGCTTCGACGATGAGCTCTATAAGACGATTCCCAACTCGATTCTGACGTCGGTGAAGTTTCGCCACCGCGAGCTGGGCATCCGTGCGCTTAACGAGGTCGTCGCAGGTCTGGAAGCCCCGAGCTCCAGAAGCCGTACGCTCGTCTCGGGCGTGTTGGTCGAGCGTTCCAGCGTGAAAGACCTGCGGGCGTAGACGTGCTCGGCTCGTTCATCTCAACCCGTAACAGGTAGGGCCGAAAATCTCAGCTAGATGTTACAGATTGAGATCTTTCTGCTCGGGCGTTCTGTTTGTCTCGATCTGTAACAGCTTGGAGCGAAAAACTCGGCTAGATGTTACAGATTGAGACAAACGTGCGGTACGGTCTGCCCAAAAAAGGCCGGGGGCGGCGCGTCGTGTGACGTGCCGCCCCCGGCTGAGAAATGGGGACAGGTTATGTGGGCAGACAACCCCGCAAGCCGCTAGTCCAGACGACGGGTCTGCGCCACGTGCTTGTACCAGTAGGCGCTTGCCTTGGGCGTGCGCTTCTGGGTTTCAAAGTCAACGTAGAAGAAGCCATAACGCTTGTTGTAGCCATTGGTCCAGGAGAACTGATCCTGCAGGCTCCACAGGAAATAACCGCCCACGTTGACACCCACCTCCATGGCCTTGAGCAGCCAGCGCAGGTGCTGCTCGATGTAGTCGATGCGCGGCTGGTCGTCCACAAAACCGTCCTTGTAGGGGTCCTTGTAGCCCATGCCGTTTTCGGTAATGAAGATCTGCTTGTAGTTGGGGTAGCGCTGCTTGATGTAGACGAGCAGGTCGAACAGGCCCTCGGGATAGATGATCCAGTCCCAGTCGGTGGTGGGGATGCCGGGCTTGTTCACGTGCTCGCCAATACCCTTGACGCGCCAGCGGCCGGTGCCCTTCTCACCCGTACCGTTGTGGTGCAGGTCGTTCTCGCCGTCGTAAGCCTTCAAAAAGCGGCACTGGTAGTTGTTAACGCCCAGGTAGTCGTTGTAGAGCGCGGCCTCGCGCATGATTTTCAGATCCTCGTCCGGGATCTCGATGGTGCCGCCCGAGATGGCCGCCAGGCGGTTGGCGCACTCGAGGGTGTCGGGCGCGTAGTCGCCGCGGAACGTCGCGTCGAGCAAGAACTGGTTTTGCAGCACGTGCTCGTTGTTGGCGGCTTTGATGTCGGCGGGGTCGTTCTCGTTGAGCGGATACTTAAACTCCAACGACTGGATGACGCCGATCTTGCCCCTAAAGCCGCCGTTGTGGAAGGCCAGCACGGCCTTGGCGTGGGCGAGCATCATGTTGTGCTCGCACTGGAAGGCCTCGGCCAGATGAGCTTTGACGCCGCCGGGGAAGGTGCCCTCGATGTAGGTGTTGGAGGCGTCGGCCCAGATTTCGTTAAAGGTGAACCAGTAGGTAACCTGGTCGGCGTACTCCTTAAAGCAGAAGGTGGCAAAGTCCACAAAGGCGTCGATGGTCTCGCGGTTGAGGAAGTCGCCCTTCTCAAAGAGGGGCAGCGGCGTGTCAAAGTGATGCAGCGTGACGAACGGCTCAACATGGTGCTTATGGCATTCGGCGAAGAGGTCGTGGTAGAACTGGACGCCCTCGGGGTTGATCTCGCCGGTGCCGTTGGGGAAGATGCGGCTCCAGGCGATGGAGAGGCGGATGCCGTTGATGCCAAACTCCTCGCACAGTTCCAGATCGACGGGGTACTGGTTGTAGAAGTCCGAAGCGGGATCGGGGGAAAAGCGCCCCTGGGCCTCCAGGAAGTCGTCCCAGGCAACCTTGCCCTTACCGTGAGTGCGGGTCTCACCCTCTACCTGGTAGGCAGCGGTAGCACCGCCAAAGACAAAGTCCTCGGGAAACTGCGCAGGCGGGTTGGTGACGCTAGCAGGGTTAACGGACATGATGATCCAATCGTCTAAATCGAAGGGCCAGCCGGTCTTGGATGGTCGGCTGGCCTTGGGCGTTACTTACTTCGAAAGTTGCTCGCTTACGAAGGCGAGAGACTTATCGCCGTTCTGGGAGAGCTCGATGTACTGCTTACCACGGCAGGCGACGCACTTGTTGCCCACACGCTCGCAGTCCTTCTGCAGGTCGGCCAGGTAGCTGGCGGCCTGCGGGGCCAGGACGACCAGGTCAAAGTCGGGGAGCATGTCAACGTGGTTGCCATAGGCCTCAGCAGCGGTTTCAAGATTGATGCCGCGCTCCTTGGCAGCCTTGGCCAGCGCGTTGGCGAGCAGGCCCGAGGTTCCGCCGCCCTGGCAGAGCACGAGCACGCGCTTGCCGTTGAGGTCGCTGGCGGTCGTTGCCTCGGCAGCGGATGCTGCAGAAGCGGCGGGGGAGTCGGCCTTCACGGCCTCGGCAGCAGCGCCGGCGGCAACGCTCTTGGCGTCAGCCTTGCCCTGGAAGGCATCGTTGAGCTTAGCGGCCTTCTCGGCGTTCTTGGCGGCGAGCTCCTCCTCGGAAATCTCGGCCTCCTCGGCGCACTTCTGGGCGTCATAGGCACGGAAGAACGGATAGTACAGAACGAAGTCGACGACCAGGATAAGGGCGAGCATCACAAAGGCGAGCGGCTGGAAGCCCAGGCCCATGATGGTGCCGATGGGGCCGGGGACGGTCCAAGGCAGGGTGTACATAAAGCCGTTCATGCCCAAGAAGTCGATAAAGATCTTGAGGATCCAGATGTTGGCGATCGGGGCAAAGACAAACGGGACAAAGAAGACGGGATTGAGCACGATAGGTGCGGCGAACAGCAGCGGCTCGTTAACGGCAAAGCACACGGGGACGATGGCGGCCTTACCGACGGCGCGCATCTCCTGGGACTTGGCCAGGAAGCAGAACATAAAGACCAGGACGAGCGTGGCGCCGGTGCCGCCCATGCAGACGACGAAGTACTGGGCACCCTGGGTCAAGACAGCGGAAGCGTGCTGGCCGGCCTGGAACGCAGCCAGGTTGTCGGTCATGTTGGCAACGAGGGCGGCGGCGATGGCGGGCTCGACGATCGAGGGGCCGTGGACGCCGACGAACCAGAACAGGCTCATGGCGCCGTAGATCACAGCAAGGCCGATGTAGCCGTCGGCAGCGGTGAACAGGGGCTGGAACACCTGGATGACACCCTGGGCAAAGCAGAAGCCAAAGGCAGCGCGGAAGACGATGTCGAAGACCCAAAAGACGGTGATGCAGACGGAGAAGGGGATGATGTCCTTAAAGGTCTGCGAGATGTTGGGCGGAACCTGCTCGGGCATCTTGACGGTGATGTTACGCTTGATAAAGAACTTGTAGATGATGCCGGTCACAAACGCAGCGATGAAGGCGGTCAACAGGCCCTTGGAACCAAGGTAGGTGGTGTTGAAGCCACTGGCGGCGTCCGTGGCGATCGTGTCGCTCGAAAGGAGCAAGAAGCCGATGATGGCCGCGCACATGCACGAGATAAAGTTGATCTGGTTATTCTTGGGCAGATCGCGGTTCTGGGCGTCGGCGAAGTGCTTGGCGGTGGTGGCGGCGCAGGCGATGGCCAGGATGCCCATGGAGTAGTTGTAGCACTTCCACAGGGCATTGTTGATGTCATCGGGCCAGTAGAAACCCCAGATGTTGGGGACCGAGGCTACCAGGCAGAAGATGGACGAGAAGATGATGATGGGGATGACGGAGATAAAGCCGTCGCGGATCGCCTTGAGGTACTTGTTGCGGGCGATCGCGTTGAAAAAGGGCTGGCCCTTTTCGATGATGGCGATGAGTTGCTCCATGCAATGCTCCTAAGAGTCGGTGGGTTAGCAACGATGGTAGCTTTTGACTTTCGGTTGCCAAAATGTTGACGTTGCCATTTTGTGACACAAAAAAGAAGCGAACCGGTGGTCCCTGTGCCTGTGGACCGTCGATTCCTTGCGCGTAAACGATTGAGCCGCCCGGTGGCTCTATGTTTGCACAATGGCAACGTTAACATTTGGTCGACAAAAGCCGTTCGGGGAAGCAAAAATGTCGGTGAACGGTAGGTTTTGGGTGGTGAGCGTATGGTGGGGAAGGCGTTGGATATACTTGAAGGTGTTAAAAATGACTGCACAAGGTGCCACCAATGGCATCGTTGACATAGAAAGATCGACCTATGGCCGCTGTTAAAAAATCGGTATCCGTTAAGGATGTGGCGCGTCTCGCGGGCGTCTCGGAGCAGACAGTCTCGCGTACGGTGCACGATTCGCCCAGCGTGCGCCCCGAGACCAAGGAGCGCGTGCGTGCCGCCATGCGCGAGCTGGGGTATCGCCCCAATTTTGCCGGTCGATCGCTGCGCCGCGGCAAGTTTAAGACCGTCGGCGTCGCCATGTTCAACATTACCGGTACCGGCAACCTCGACCGTATGGAGGGCTTTGCTGCCGCCGCCGATAAGCACGGCTACGCCATTACCCTCACGAAAGTAGATGGGCATCCGTATACCCTCGAGAGCGCATCGTCGCGCATGAGCGCACTGCCGGTGGATGGCATGGTCGTGATCATGAATCGCATGCCGGCGGACTTTGGCACCTTCGAGCCACTGCCCGGCATGCAGACAGTGCTCGTTACCATGCTGGAGCACCCGCTGTGCTCGACGGTCGATAACGATCAGCTCGATTGCTCACGCCAGGTTGTCGAGTACTTGCTGGGGCAGGGACACAAGACCGTGCACTTTATCTCGTGTCCCGAGCGCTCGCTTTCGGGCATGCAGCGCGAGGAGGGGTGGCGCGAGACATTGCGCGCGCATGGCATTGAGCCACCGCGACTCGTTCGTGGCGATTGGACGGCACGGAGCGGGTATGCTGCCGGTCAGGCTCTGGCGGACGATCCGACCTGTACGGCCATTTATGCTTCCAACGACGCCATGGCCTACGGCTGCATTCGCGGACTCGAGTCGCGCGGAAAGCACGTGCCCGAGGACGTGAGCGTGGTGGGTGTTGATGACAGTCTGGGCGACATCGTGCCCGATCGTCGCCTGGCCACCGTGCGCTTTGACAACAAGCGTGTCGGCATGTGGGCAGTCGATAAGATTGCCGGCGCCGAGGGCGTTGTGTCTGGCGTGGAACACATGCTGATCCCCGGCGTGCTCGTAGAGGGCGATACGGTGCGCGATTTGCGTTAGGGTGCGGTCCTGATTGGGTTTCCGTTAATCATGTTTGATATTGTTCGAAATGGTTTGGAAACCGTTCACGGGCGAAAATTGACCGTTCATAGCTTGATATTATGTTTTGCGTTGTTCTTTTTTGTTTGAATGTTAATGTTTCTGCCATACAGAACGCAGCGCGTATGCCCGGACGCGATGCTCTCCATTGGTTCATATGTGAAAGGAACGCAATATGGCAACCAAAGAAGAAATCTCGATGGTTGGATTCGAGATCGTCGCATACGCAGGTGACGCCCAGACCGATCTGCTTGCAGCGCTCGATGCTGCTCGCGAGGGTGATTTTGAGAAGGCCGAGCAGCTGCACAAGGATGCCAGCGATGCGCTCATCGGTGCCCACGACACGCAGACCAAGCTGCTTTCGCAGGAGGCCGGCGGCGGCGAGATGGAGATGACCTTCATCATGGCCCATGCTCAGGATACTCTCATGACCACCATGATCCTGGAGAAGCAGACCCGCTTTACCATCGATGCCTATAAGCGCATCGCCGCACTCGAGGCTAAGCTCGCCTAACGAGCCTGCACAACTCGTCCCCTTCCAAAAGCCCTGCCGCTACCTGCGGCAGAGCTTTTCTGTATCCCATCTGTCTTGGTTGCGGTGAAATAGGGACTGAATAGGAGCCGGCGGGCGCAAAACAATCCCTATTCCACCGCAACTCATCCCGAGATAGTCATTGGGGACAGTCTTGTTGCGCTCCGTTCGTCCTCCCGTTCAGTTTTTTACTGGGTGGGTATACTTCCATCCGCAATACAGACCGGACTGAGGAGGTATCCAAATGCCGGATAACGGGTCAATACAAAAAAGAGACGCGCACGAGATGGCTCATGGGCGTCCTGTCCAGATAACCGAGCACACGACGGTAACCGAGCTACAGCCCAGCCTGTCCGATGTCGTGTGCGCAAACAAAAAGCTGCAGATTGGCTTCATCGTTGCGCTCGTGGTACTGGCGCTGCTGTCGGGCTTTGTAGCTCGTCCGCATTTCGCCGATACCAAAACTTGGGACTCCGCCATCGAGGTCATCGATCAAAAGAAAGGTAACGTACTGGCGCTCACGACCTCGTGCGTGGCACTGTCTGCGGGCATTACCGCGCTGCCGGGTGATACGGGAACGCCGGTTGCCGAGCAGCTCGCACAGCTTTCGGGCAACCTGGGAATCGTGCTTGCTGTGCTCTATCTCGAGAAATACTTGCTCACGATATTGTGGTCGGTTGGCTTGGGCATCTTAATCCCGTTTGCGCTGGTGCTCTTTGCGGTGTCGCTCGGCATACACGGGCGCTGGAGCACGAGCGCCGTCCTGCGCCGCGTGGCGACGCGCGTGTTGGTGGTTGCCGTGATCGGCATGGCGCTTGTGCCCGCAAGCGTATGGGTGTCGCAGAAGGTCGATGAAACGTATCGCGTAAGTATTGAGCAAGCTGAGCAAAAGGCAGCGGACGCTGCGGAAAAGACCGATACCGCGGAGAAGTCGACCGAGACCAGCACAAAATCGAGCAAGAAAAAGTCCGAGACCACGGAGTCCAAAAACGTGCTCGAGCAGTTGACTGACGGGGCCTCGAGCCTGGTCACTTCGGTGACCAGCGGTGCCAAGCAGATGACCGACAAGATCGTGCAGCAGGTGACCGACCTCATCGAAGGCGCCATCGTGATGATCGTGACCTCGTGCGTGATTCCTCTACTGGTGCTCGTGGCGTTCCTATGGCTAGGACACGTGCTGCTGGGGATCGATATCTCTGGCCCGGCGAACTATTTGACGGGCCGTTTTCTGAGCGCTCCGTCCAAACATGCCAAGAAGAGCGGGCAGTCTGAGTAGGCGGCAAAGCGATCTTTGGAAGATCAACCGTAAGAAGGGCGGCCGAGACACGTTCTCGGCCGCCCTTTTGTGTTTGCTGAACACATGGTCGCTACGTCTGCGCCGGGCTCAAACGGTCGCCAATCATCCGTGAACGGTATTTGTTCAAAAAAAGAACAAAGATAAACAAATAATGGTTGCAGTCGCTGTTCGAATGTGTTCAAATAAACATGAACAGTGAAGAACCGCACATTCAGATGCCCGGACCTGAACGCGATTCAACACTTCCAAACAGAAACTACGCACCTGCGTATCTCTCAAGGAGGATGTCATGAGGGTTGTAATCGCTTCCGATGCCGACGGTATGTCGATGAAGGAGTCCATCAAGGAGATGCTCATCGCCGACGGTCACGAGGTCGTCGACTATTCCGAGACCCCTGCCGCGGACTTTGTCGATTCCGCGACCGCCGTTGCCAAGGACCTGCTGGAGCACAAGGACTCCCAGGGCTTCGCATTCGATAAGTACGGCGTCGGCTCCTATATGGCCGCCGTCAAGATCAAGGGCATGGTCGTCGCCAACATTTCCGACGAACGTTCTGCTTACATGACCCGCGAGCACAACGGCTCGCGCATGGTCACCATGGGCCCGGGCGTTGTGGGCACCGAGGTCGCCAAGAAGATCGCCCGCGAGTTCCTGCGCGCCCAGTACGCCGGCGGCCGTCACCAGATCCGTGTCGACATGCTCAACAAGATGGCCTAACGAGAGCCACCGAGAACTCGAACTTCTACCTCAACTTGTGAATTCAGACGAAAGGACGTTCTGATGAAGAAGACCATCGCAATCGGTTGCGACCATATCGTTACGGACGAGAAGATCTATCTGGCCGACCGCCTGGAGCAGGCTGGCTACAAGGTGCTCGACTGCGGCACCTACAGCCACACCCGTACGCACTATCCCATCTACGGTAAGGCCGTGGGCGAGGCTGTTGCCAGCGGCAAGGCCGACTTTGGTGTGGCCCTGTGCGGCACCGGCATTGGCATCACCAACGCCGTCAACAAGGTCCCCGGCGCCCGTTGCGCCCTGGTCCGCGACATGACCTCTGCCCTGTATGCCCGTCGTGAGCTCAACGCCAACATCGTGGGCTTTGGTGGCAAGATCACCGGCGAGTTCCTGATGGCCGACATCATGCTTGCCTTCCTGGAGGAGCCCTACGAGAAGACTCCCGAGCACGATGCCCTGATCGCTAAGATCGACGCCTGCAACAAGGCCGACGCCGAGGCTCAGGCCGACCCGCACTTCTTTGACGAGTTCCTCGAGAAGTGGGACCGCGGCGAATACCATGACTAAGGGGTTCCGGCGTTCTACCGAACGCCGGACCGGCCGACGCTGCGAAGCCATCTGGTGGGCAATCTGCCGTTCAGCTTCGACGGCATGACCAGAAGGTCAACGCCGCCTCGCTTCACGGCACCTTGCCTCACCAGCTGGCTTCTCGCTGACGTTGAGGTGACCTGCGGGGTTACCTCTGTTGCGGCGAAGTCTTTTGGTTTGGCAAGTTGCTCCGATAACACGTTTGCTTGCTTGGCTTGAGTGCTTCGCTCTTGGCGGTACCCGGCATTCTGCAGCTTTTCAATTGACGGCTCGCGTTTCTGTGAGGGGGCGCGGGCCGGTTTTCTAAACAGGAGTCCAACATGATTCTGACCGTTACCATGAACCCGTCGATCGATACGCGCTATCAGCTCGACAAGCTGATCATCGACGATGTTAACCGCGTGACGCCCGAAAAGACCGCTGGCGGCAAGGGCCTCAACGTGAGCCGCGTGCTGTTGCAGCTGGGCGACGACGTACTTGCAACCGGCTTGCTTGGCGGGCACATGGGTGCCTATATGGCCGAGCTCATGGATGCCGATGGTGTCAAGAATGACTTTGTGCCCATCGCCGGTGAGACGCGCATTTGCCTGAATATTCTGCACGAGGGTAATCAGACCGAGCTGCTGGAGAGCGGCCCACAGATCGTCCCAGCCGAGCTCGAGGCCTTTACGGCCAAGTTCGCCGAGCTTGCAGCGAAGGCTGACGTTGTGACGCTTTCGGGCTCGCTGCCGCGTGGCGTCGATGCCGGCTACTATGCCGAGCTCGTCAAGATCGCCGAAGAGGCGGGCGCCAAGGTGCTGCTCGACACCTCGGGCGCATCGCTGGAGGCCGCGCTGGAGTCCGACGCTAAGCCTGAGCTCGTAAAGCCCAACCTGACCGAGATTAACGGCCTGCTGGGTACGTCCTTTACGACCGATGATGTCGATGCCCTGCGCGAGGCGCTTGCCGCCGATGGCCGCTTTGCCGGTATTCCCTGGGTCGTCGTTTCGATGGGCGCTGCCGGTTCGGTGGGCTTCCACGAGGGCCGCGCGTTCCGCGCCAAGACGCCCGCGATTGCGGCTGTGAACGCGACGGGTTCCGGCGACTCGACCATCGCCGGCTTTGCGCATGCCATTGCTGCTGGTGCCGACGACGTCACGGTGCTCAAGACCGCCAATACCTGCGGCAAGCTCAACGCCATGGATCCCAAGACCGGCCACCTGGTCATGGACCGCTGGGACGAGATTTACAACGGCGTTGAGGTCGTAGAGTTGTAGCGGTTGCGACTCCTAATAGAACGAGCGTGGATAATCTCCCGCTTTTGGTGCCCATACGAGCTCAAAGTGGGAGATTTTCCACGCTCGAGTCATTAGTCGTCGGGGACGTTCTTTAATGACCAGTCGTTTAAGAACATCCCCAATGACTACACTCAAAAAACGGCGCCCGCCGGCGATGTTGCCGGCGGGCGCCGTTGTCTTGAAGACGAAATGATCCGTTTTCCTCCGTCCCCAAGGGATCATTACAGCGAGTCGATAAAGCGCTGCTGGGCGGCGCGGCCGGCTTCGTCCCACTTAAAGACGCCGGCGTTGTCGAGCACGTGGCCGAACACCACGCCGACCTCCTCGTGCAGGATATCGATGGCGTTATCCGCCGTAAGCTCGTCGGCACGGCGGGCATAGACATCCTCGGCCCACGCGGCATGGCTGCGGCAAAGATCATCGCCCTCGAGCGCGCCGGCAAGGTCGTAGCTGACATCGGCTTTGGCCGCCAGCAGGTGCTCGCGGACAGCACCGAGCTCAGGAACCAAGCGCGGCGGCAAAATAGCCAGGCCCATGACCTCGATCAGGCCGATGTTCTCCTTCTTAATGTGGTGATACTCGGCATGCGGGTGGAAAACGCCCAGCGGATGCTCGTCGGTCGTGATATTGCAGCGAAGCGCCAGGTAGGCCTCGTAAATCTCGCCGCCGGCATTGCCGCGGGAGTCGACGCGGCGGATGACGGGCGTCACGGTGTTGTGCGCTACGCCGTCGGTCGTGTGTGCGATAACGCCAACCGACTCATCGGTCCACTCGCGCCAGGCGAGGATAATCTTCTCGGCAGCGTCGAGCAACTGGGCGCGGTCGTGCGAGCGCAGTCGCAGCACCGAAAGCGGCCACTGCAACACGGTACCGCTGACCTGGTCAAAGCCGGGCACGCTAAACTGCGAGACTTCGGTGGCATGCATCATGGGGAACTCGTGTGCGCCGCCCTGGAAGTGGTCGTGCGACAGAATCGAGCCGCCCACGATGGGCAGGTCGGCGTTGGAGCCAATAAAGTAGTGCGGGAACAGGTCGACAAAGTCGAGCAGGCAGGTCAGGCTCTTGCGATCCACGTGCATCGGGCGATGCTTGGAGCTCATGGCAATGCAGTGCTCGTTAAAGTACGCATACGGGCTGTACTGGAAGCCCCAGCGCTCGCCGTCGAGCTGGATGGGGATAACGCGCAGGTTCTGACGGGCGGGGTGGGCGCCGCCGTCGGTTGCGGCGGAGCGTCCAGGGTAGCCTTCGTTTTCGATGCACAGCTGGCAGGCTGGATACCTCTCACCCGTGTTCTTGGCCGCACCGGCCGCGGCGATATCGCGCGGGTCCTTTTCGGGCTTGGACAGGTTGATGGTGATCTCGAGGTCGCCCCAGTTGGTGGGGGTGCTCCATTTGATATTGCGCGCGATGGCGGCGCGGCGCACGTAACCGGTGTCACAGCACAGGCCGTAGAACCAGTCGGTCGCGGCGCGGGGCTCGTTGACGCCCATGCGGCCGTTGAATTCCTCGTTTACAACCGAAGGCCTCGGCATGAGCGCGCCCATGATGCGCATGGCGATGCGGTCGCGGCCCGACGCCGTGTCCTCGGCGGCGCCGTTGGCAACGGCGGTCTCGGAAAGCGCGGCAAGCGTGCCTTCAAGGTCAAAGTCGGGCAAGGTATCGGGGTGCAAGAGCGAGAGTTTCTCAACCTGGAGCGCCCAGGCCATATCGAGTGCGGGGCCCGTGGCGCCGATGCACTCCAAAATGGTGTTGTAGGCCCAGATGCGATCGTCCTGTCCGATCATCGATCGATGGATGGCATACTCAATCAGGCCCTGCGCGGCCTCGCGCACATCAGTCATTACAGCCATGCCGCGTAAGCCCCCTTGTCAGAGATGGCGTAGTGACGGGCAGAGCCTTCGCCCAGCCAGCCGTTCATCTTGGCGATGAAGGTGTCGACCAGGTCGAGCGGCACGAAGGCCTGGATGGTGCCACCAAAGCCGCCACCGTGGATACGAACGGCGCCGCGGCCGTCGAGCACGTGCTCGGCCAGCGCCAGGGCATACATGGAAGGCTGCTCGGAGCCCAGCTTGGCAACGACATTCTGCAGGTACATGGCAGAGCTGGCGCCGGACTCGCGCGTCAGGACCAGGAACTGATCGATGTCGCCGGCGTTCAGGGCTGCCCAGCGCTTGTCGACCAGGCCGTTTTCGTACCAGTAGTGAACGGCGCGCAGGCAGGCACGGTCGCCCAGCTTGGCGCGCAGCTCGGGGAGCTTGGCGTCAAAGTCCGCCACGTTTACCTCGCACAGGCGTGCCTTGCCAAACTCGGCGGCGACGTCCTGCATCTCGCGCGGAACGGCGGCGTAGTCATCGGTGGCGGCCACGTGGTCGGCACCGACCTTAACGAGCACGAGCGCGTAGCCGTGATCCTCAAAGTTGAGTTCGAGCTTCTGGGTCTTAGGCTGGGCTTGATCCTCAAAGTCCATGTAGGCAAGGCCGCCCAGGCACACAGCGGCCTGGTCCATCAGACCGCAGGGCTTGCCGTAATAGTTGTTCTCGGTGCGCTGGCTCATCTGGGCGAGCGCGACGGGCTCGATGGCGGGTGCGCCCCAGAGGGTTTCCATGGCACGACCGTACGCGGCCTCGACGGCGGCGGAGCTCGAAAGTCCGCCACCCGAGGGAACGGAGCAGGTAAAGGCGAAGTCGAAGCCCTTGGGCTCAACACCAAGTGCTACGACCTCGTGGGCCATACCGCGCACGAGGCTTGCGGACGTGCCCTTCTCGGACTCCTGAACATCCAGCGTGTCGAGCGTAATCTCAAACGTGGGGTAGCCCTCGTCGGCGACGCGGACCTTGTTGGAGTCGGTTGCCACGGCGATGCCGTCAACGGCGACATCGAGCGAGCCGGCGATAACGTGGCCGCCCTCGTGATCGGTGTGATTGCCGCTGATCTCGGAACGCCCGGGCGCGTGCACGTAGAGCACCTGGCGGTCGCCGATGGGGCCAAACTCCTCCTCAAACAGCTTGGTGAGGGTGGCGAGTGTCTTTTCGTCGGGGGCGGTCATATGGGTCCTTTCCTTGACGCCGGAGAGATTGGTCCGTGTCATTATGAGTACGTTAACAATTTTGAGCACCACAAACCAGACGTCGCGGCGCCGCACGTTAATGGGTATGTTAACGTACTCATAACACAACGCATATCTATTTTTGAGAATCTGGTAATCGGTAGATTTTCGGCCGTGAACGGTGTGGCCGTATGGACATATGGAGCAAAAGAACCGCTGATAGAAAAAGTAGAGTACGTTAACATGCGTCCGACGATAGCGGACTTCGGCGCGGGGTGTGTTTCTGCCCGGGCCGACATTCGCACTATTCAGATCCTGCGAGAGCGAAGGTGATTTTGTGGCAAGGCGCCCTTCCAACGATACGGGTACGCGTCCGGTATCCATGGCCGACGTTGCCCGCGCTGCCGGTGTTTCGCAACAGACGGTTTCGCGCGTTGCCAACGGATTGCCCAACGTTAACGAACAGACGCGCCAGCGCGTGCAAGCCGCTATGCAAGAGCTCGGCTTCCGTCCGAGCTATGCCGGCCGTTCGTTGCGTGACGGCCGTTACCATTCGGTCGGCCTGTGCGTCAACGATGTCACCAAGTTTGGCAACCTCTCAATGATCGACGGCATCGCCAGCGCTGCTCGCGAGCATAATTGCGCCATCACACTGGTCGAGATGTCCAAGACCGAGGAATTCTCTCTTGCCGAGGCAACACGTCGTATGGCCGCGCTGCCCGTGGACGGCATCATTATCGGCATGAGCCGTATGGCTCCCGATTTTGAGACGTTCGATCCGTTGCCGGGTATTGGCACGGTCATCGTTACCATGTATGCGCACCCGCGGGTGACCACAGTCGACTCCGATCATTACGGCTGCTCGCTGTTGCTCATGGATCATCTGTTTGAGCTGGGACACGAGCAGATTCGTTATATCGGCGGCCCGTCCTTTTCGGTCGACGAGCAGTTCCGTCGCGCCGGTTGGCAGGATGCGCTCGAGCGTAAGCACATCGAGCCGGTAGAGCCGCTTGAGGGCGACTGGTCTGCCAACAGCGGTTACGAGGCCGGTAGGTACCTGGCCGAACACGATCGCACCATGACGGCGATCTATGCGGCAAACGATCAGATGGCAAATGGCGTCATTGCAGCGCTGCGCGATAGCGGCTTGCGCGTGCCCGAGGACGTGAGCGTGGTGGGCGTCGATGACTCGCTCGACGACTTTGTCGCGCATAACGAGCTCACGACCGTTCGATTCGATTTGCATCAGCGTGGGCGCGAGGTATTCGAGCACGCGGTTCCCAAGGCGGGGGCAACGGACAAAACCGTCGCCATTCGCATCCCCGGTCAGCTCATCGTTCGACATAGCACGGCAGAGCCTCGCGCATAGTTTTTGCAGGTCAAAAGCGGTATATTCCGCATCAATAACAATCGATAAGGATGCCGGTAGATAGCTGTGGCTCTAAAGGCGAGTGTTATGATAGACGGGTTCTTTTGTCTATCTAGGAGGCTTTGCCTGATGGAGATCACCAAGGATATCCGCTACATCGGTGTCGACGATCACGACATTGACCTGTTCGAGGGCCAGTACGACGTGTCCGAGAACGGCATGGCATACAACAGCTATGTTATCTTGGGCGATAAAATCGCTGTCGCCGATTCGGTTGACGCTGGCTTTGTCGACGAATGGCTCGGCAACCTCGAGGCCGCGCTCGATGGCCGTACGCCCGACTACCTGGTCGTCCATCACATGGAGCCCGATCACTCCGCCGGTATCGCCGCCTTTATGGAGCGCTATCCCCAGGCGCAGATTGTGGCTAGCATGGGTGCTTTCCGCATGATGGTCAACTACTTTGGCACCGACTTCCCCGAGCGTAAGATGGTCGTCAAAGATGGCGACGTGCTCGATCTGGGCGGTCACAGCCTGACGTTTGTCGGTGCCCCCAATGTTCACTGGCCCGAGGTGTTGTTCTCCTACGAGGCCACCGACAAGGTGCTCTTTAGTGCCGACGGCTTTGGCAAGTTTGGCGCCAACGACATCGAGGATCCCGAGGGCTGGGCTTGCGAAGCGCGCCGTTACTACTTTGGCATCGTGGGCAAGTTCGGCAAGTTTGTGCAGGCCGTGCTCAAGAAGGCCGCCAATCTGGACATCCAGATCATTTGCCCGCTTCACGGCCCCGTGCTGACCGAGAACCTGGGCTATTACCTCGACACCTACAACACCTGGTCGAGCTATCAGCCCGAGGACGAGGGCATCACGATTGCCTATGCGAGTGTGTATGGGCATCTGAAGGCTGCCGTTGAAGAGCTCGCATCTGCGCTCGAGGCCCGCGGCCAGAAGGTTTCCGTCTTTGACTTGGCTCGCGACGATATGGCCGAGGCTGTTGAGGATGCGTTCCGCTATGACCGTCTGGTGCTCGCCTCTATCACCTATCAGGGCGAGATCTTCCCGTTTATGAGCACCTTCATCCACACGCTTGCCGAGCACGCCTATCAGAACCGCACGGTTGCGCTCGTCGAGGCCGGTTCCTGGGCGCCTGCCGCTGCCAAGGTTATGACCAAGGAGCTCGAGGGCATGAAGGACATCGCCCTGACGCAGAACAAAGTGACCGTCATGGGTTCGCTCAACGACGCATCGCGCGCCCAGATCGAGGCCCTCGCCGACGAGCTTTCCAAGTAGCGATATTTCGCTTTTGACGCTCAACCACCACAAAGGGGACAGGCACCTTTGTGGTGGTTTTTGTTTAAGCGTCAGCGATGAGGAGATTTGGGCGGGCGTCGTCGACGATCTCGGCGATTGAGGTGGCAACGGCATGATCGGGGTCACGGTCCATCACGATGGTGTCGACATCTGCCAGCTCGGCAAAGCGGTACATGCCACGTCCGTTAACCTTGCTGGCGTCCATGAGGGCGACGCTTTGACGGGCGGCGCCGACCATAGCCGCTTTGGTCTCGGCCATCTGCGGAAAGTCGGTCGTAAAGCCGCAGCGGGGGACAAAAGCGCCGGGGCACATGACGGCAAGGTCGGCGTGGACCATTTGGAGCGCCTGCATGGTAAGTGGACCGTACAGATAGCGATGACCTTTGCGCAGTGCCCCACCCAGCATGACGACATCGACCGAGGGCATGCTCTCGTCGATGTAATCGGCGATGGTAATGTCGGCCGTGATGACGGTGATGCCGTCGCGCTGATCGAGGAGCCGGACAAACTCGAGCGCCGTGGTGCCCGAGTCGACAAGCAGCGTGTCGCCATTGCCGACGAGCTCGATGGCGCTTTGCGCGATGGCCTGCTTGGCGGCGACATTGACGTTGATGCGGCGATCCTGGGTGGATACGGTCAGTCGCTTCTGGAGAGACACGGCGCCACCATGCGTGCGGCGCAACTTGCCGGACTCGGCGAGCGCGTCCAGGTCGGCGCGGGCGGTAACGGAGGACACGCCAAAGGTCTGGGCGATTTCTGCCACTTGCACCGAGGCGTTATGTTCGAGCATTTCCATGATGGCGGAACGACGCTCATCGGCGAAAGCTCGGGTTGTTGCGTGGGCCATGTTTGCTCCATTCTCGGCTAAATTTGTAGGAATTGTGTTGAGTCTATTTTCGTTCATTTTCTTTTTGAGTAAGAAAACGCCTTTCGATTACTTATCTTTTCTATAAAAGAAAGACGCTGAACGCCCAAAATTCAATATCGAATACGCCCACTCGGCTCCAATTCCTTCCGTTTACTTTTCAAAAACGACTGTATTGACCTGCATGGGCTCAATATCTCGCACATGCAAAGCCGCTGAATTTCATACAATGGAAGCAGCAAAACGCAAGGTAAAACGCCTTGCGGACACGTACGCCCGATGTCCAGATGCGGGCGAGGGAGAGGAGCAAACGCTCATGGCACTTGTTACCACCGAAAAGATGCTCAAGGACGCTCAGGCCGGCCACTACGCCGTCGGCGCGTTCAACGTCGAGAACCTCGAGTTTGTTATGGCCGTTCTGGCCGCTGCCGAGGAGACCAAGTCCCCCGTCATCATGCAGACCACCCCGGGCACCATCAAGACCGCTGGTCTGGACTACTTCTACGGCATGGTCAAGGCTGCCGCCGAGCGCGCTTCCGTGCCCGTCGCCCTGCACCTCGATCATGGCGATGGCTATGACCGCTGCATGCAGGCTTTCCGCACTGGCTACACCTCTGTCATGATCGACGGTTCGCACGAGTCCTTCGAGGACAACATCGCCCTGACCAAGTCCGTCGCCGACGCTGGCCGCGCCATGGGTGTGCCCGTCGAGGCCGAGCTTGGCAAGGTTGGCGGCAAGGAGGACGACGGTCCCGCGGTTGAGGGCGAGAGCCCCTACACCGATCCGGCCGAGGCCAAGGAGTTCGTCGAGCGCACCGGCTGCACCTCGCTGGCCATTGGCGTTGGCACCAGCCACGGCGTGTACACGAGCGATCCTCACATCGAGCAGTCCGTGGTCAAGGCCATCCGCGACGCCGTCGACGTGCCGCTGGTTCTGCACGGCACTTCCGGTGTGCCCGATGAGCAGGTCGCCGAGGCCGTGAAGAACGGCATCTGCAAGGTCAACTACGCCACCGAGCTGCGTCAGGCCTACACCAAGGGCTTCATGGCCTACATGGCCGAGAACCCTGCCTGCTTCGATCCCAAGAAGCCGGCCAAGGAGGGCATGCGTGAGATCACCGAGCTGGTTAAGATCCGCATGACCAACCTCAACTCCGTGGGCAAAGCAGAGTAACAGCAAGGGTACTCCGACTCGCTACATATCCCGTGGAGGGACGAGGGCTTAGTTCCCCAATCGTCCTCGGGCATGCAAAAAGCCTCGCTGCGCACTTCGTGCGGCGAGGCTTTTTGCCCCCTGCGGAAAGATTGGGGAACTAAGCCCTCGTCCCTCCCAGGTTGACCTACTCGAGGTCGTCGCCCTTGTGGCGTTGGGGCTGAAAGGGTGGGGCGCGGGGGTTACTTGGTTGTTAGGGTTAGCAGGTCGTTGGGGGTTTTGAGGTTGTAGGTGGCGTTTGGGATGTCTTGGTGTGATCCCCATGCCGCTCTGGCAAAACTGACCCCTGCCGAAGTTGCGCATTGTTCGTCGTAGACGGTGTCGCCAACGTAGACGACGTTGCCAGGATTCGCGCCCGTACGCCGGAGATATTCGAGCATGGGTGCGGGTGCGGGTTTATGTTCGATTGTGTCTTCGACAAGGATGATGTGCTCAAAATACTTATCAAAACCAAGGGGTGCAATTTCTTTTGTGTATTCGTCGCGCGCACGTGAGGAGACGATGCCAAGTTTGCAGCCGCTATCGGCGAGTGTTGCGATGACTTCAAGCAAACCTGGAAACACGCTGATGGTGCTTTTAAAGCTGGCGGCAACTTGGCACCAGCGATCCAGCGTTGCCTGCGAGTAGATCCCAAGTTTCTCAAGGGCATCCTTGCCGGGTATGCCGAGGGCAAAATCAAGCTCGTGTCGGGGGAGCGTTTTGCTGGTCTCTTCTTGGACAATCTGGACAAGCGATGACAGAACGCTTTCTTCTGTATCTGCCAATGTCCCATCAACGTCAAATACGATATGGTCAAAGTGCTTCATATGATTGCTCCTCTCTGTTGTTTGCCTGCAAGTTTGATGCAGTGACAGAAGAAGGGCTAGCGGGATTTCTGCCTGGTGCTATCGAGATTCTGCCTCGCTGCTCGATAGCTTGAAGGAGTGCATCCCATTTGTTCTTTAAATACCTGGCCAAGATGGCTTGCTGTCGCAAAGCCGCATTGGCGCGCGACTGTCTGGACCGTTCGCGTGGTGTGTGCCAAAAGTTCGCAAGCACGGTTTACGCGGTATGCGCGCAGATATGCCGCCGGGGTCGTTCCTGCGCAAGCTTCGATAATGCGGTAACACTCTCTTTCGCTTACGCCGGCTGCAGATGCCATCTGGGGCACATCTATAGCGGCTGCATAGTTTGCGCGGATATAGTCCAGGATTGCCTTGAACTGTACGTCGCGGTTGGTCATCCAAGAGGCGTTGTCGGAGGAAAAGAGCGGTTCGGCCTTGGCGTAAATCTGAATCCAGAGCTCTGACAAGCTATTCCGAAGCGCCATCTCGTTCTGCGGCCGTTGAAGGTCGTGGTTAAAGGAACTCTTTAGCAAATCGATAAAGGGCATATCGTCGGGGTTGGTGGGCGACCATTTGAGCACATCGACGCCTCGACATTGCAGCAAAGGATTGATATAGCGCTTTTGAAGGCGTCCCGCGGGATCGCCGAGCATCGACGGCTGAAAGATATGCAACATTTGAATGGCTGGTGCCGAATTGGGTGATTGCAGCGTGCTGTGCAAAACGCCGCCGTTGATAAAGCCGGCGGACCCTTCCTCAAAGCGTACGTGCTCATGAGCCGCGCGCGTTCGATAGTCAATCGCTCCCTGCTCCATGTAGAAAAGCTCAACTTCGGAATGCCAGTGCCAGGGGACGGAATTGCCCGGATAGCGAGCGAATTCTGCGCGTTCGGCAATATAGGGCCAGTCTTCGGCGGTCTCGGGAAACGCTTCCTCGCGTCCTCCGCGGTGCAATTCTATGTGATCCATGTTTCGCATGGCATCAGTATAAAGCGCGATGGGCTTAGATTGCTCTTGCCTGTTCGGGGAACGCCTTGTCTAGGGATACTTGGAGCCTTTCGAACGATGCTCGCAAGTTGTGGCTCTGGTCGGTTGAGCGTTTGGCTTTTGTGGTGGGGGAGTCGAGGAGGCCGTTTCTCTGTGTCGGGGGGAAGGAGAAAAGGTTTGCATGATTTAGGGATGGCTGCTGTGCTGCGCCGTTGGAAGAATGCATGCTTATGCGGCCTCCTCGATGTCCACCAAAAGATTGCGCACGGGGTGTGCTGCTAGGTCCCGTGCGCTGGCAGTATTATGCCGCGGTTGCTGCAAAGAAGCGCTAAAGAAAGGCTTAACCTGGTTTGGTGTTACGATGAAACCGCAGGTCAAGGCTATTGAGTAACACTCTTGAAAGGTTTTGGGCTTAAGGGCTTTCTAAGGTTTGTGACGTAGACGTGGCGCGGACGTGCGGAGCGTGTGAATGCTCGCTGTTAGCGCTGCGGCTCTGCGGCGCGCACCTGCTCGATGACCTTTTCCATGGTGGCATCGATGCGGTCTTTCTTGAGTTCGCATTCCCAGATGGTTATGGGCGTCCAGCCCATTTGAGTGAGTGCTGCCACGGCAGCGCGGTCGCGCTCGACGTTGCGACGGAACTTTGCCTCCCAAAACTCAACGTTGCGCTTGGGCTGGCTGGGGTTGCACTTGGGGCAGCGGTGCCAAAAGCAGCCGTTGACGAAGATGGCGATTTTGCGCCCGGGGAAGGCGATGTCGGGCTTTCCGGGCACCTTCCATTCCAGACGGTATCCCGTAAGGCCTGCGGCGCGCAGGCGCTGGCGAACGAGCAGCTCGGGCTTGGTGTTGGCGCGCTTGTTGCCCTTCATGGACTTTTTTATAGCGGCGCGACGGCGCACGAGTTCACGTTCGTCGGCGGAAAGGTCCGAGGTGTCGATGCCGTCCAGCAGGCCAGGCTTGGGACGCTTTTTGCTGCGGCGCTTCGGTGCGCGCTTGGGTTTGGTGGCGGGCTCGTCGGTCGTGGTGGCCTCGGCGTCGTTGGCAGTGCCGTTGGCCTCAAGCCGATCTTCCTTCAACTCAATCAGAGCATCGATAAGCCCCTTATCGGCGGGCATCCATTCCACCGTGGCAAGCGAAGTGCGCGGAATCCAGCGGATATCGAGCTGGCGGTCGTGCTTCTGGGGCTCGTCGGACTCTTTAGCCAGCGAGCAGTAGTAGCACTCCATCGAGAGATGGAAATCGGGGTAGTCATACTCAACGGTGTAGAAATCACGCAGGTTGATGACTTTGACCTGCAGCTCCTCCATGAGTTCGCGGCGTACGGCGTCCTCGGGCGTCTCGCCGCGCATGAGCTTGCCGCCGGGGAACTCCCAAAGTCCCTGCATGTCGCCATAGCCGCGCTGCACGGCAAGCAGCTCGTCAGATCCATCCTTGCGAATGATCCCAGCGGCAACATGAACAGTCTTCAACAGGAGTCCTCTCTCAACATCAACACGTGGCAGGCTAGCTACCCCTACCTTACACAACGGTAAGGCAAGCGTAAGCCATATCGATGGTAGCCGACTCGGCTTCTTGCGACTATAGATGCCGTAGACTAATCGCAAGAAAGGACTCGGTATGCAAACCACGCACATGGCGACCCCGGTACTGGAGGTCGCGCATCTCGAAAAGGTATACGGAGCGCTGGGCAACGTGACCCGCGCGCTCAACGACGTCAGCTTTACCGTCAACCGCGGCGAATTTGTTGGCATCATGGGCGCCTCGGGCTCGGGCAAGTCGACGTTGCTCAACTGCGTCTCGACCATCGATAGCGCCACGAGCGGCACCATCCGCATCAACGGGCAGGACGTTACGCGCATGAAGCAGGCCAAGCTCTCGCAGTTCCGCCGCGAGGAGCTCGGCTTTATCTTCCAGGACTCCAACCTGCTCGATACGCTCACAGCACGCGAGAACATCGCCCTGCCGCTCACCATCGCCCGCATGAACTCGGCGGAGATCTCGACCCGCGTGCAGGATGTGGCAGCGCGCCTGTCCATCAGTCAGGTGCTCGACAAGTATCCCTACCAGATGTCCGGCGGTCAGCAGCAGCGCGTTGCCGCGGCTCGCGCGCTCGTCACCGACCCCACCATGATTATGGCCGACGAGCCCACCGGCGCCCTCGATTCCAAGAGCGCTCGCCTGCTGCTCGAGAGCCTAGAGGCCCTTAACCGCCGCCTACGTGCCACCGTGCTCATGGTCACGCACGACAGCTTTGCCGCCAGTTACACGAGCCGTGTGCTGTTTATTCGCGACGGCAAGATCTTCACCGAGCTGCGCCGCGGCGACACCGACCGCCGAGAGTTCTTCGACCGCATTATGGAGGTCGTTGCCATGATGGGCGGTGAGGGCTCCGATGCTCTGTAAACTCGCTTGGGGCAACGTCCGCCGCGCCGGCCGCGACTACCTCGTCTACCTTTTGACGCTCACCCTGGGCGTCACGGTCTTCTATGCTTTTAACACCATCTCGATGCAGGTCGACATCGCCGGAATCGATGAAGAGGGCTTGGCGCAGGTTATGGGCAGCATGCTCGGCGACCTGACGTACTTTTTGGCCGGTGTCATGGCCTTTTTAATGGTGTATGCCAATAACTTCATCATGAAACGCCGCAAGAAGGAGTTTGGCCTGTACCAGGTGCTCGGCATGGGGCGCGGGCGCGTCGCCACGATCATGGCGCTCGAGACGGTGATTGTCTCGGTGGTGGCCTTTGTCGCCGGCATTGTGCTGGGTTTGGGACTCTCCCAGCTCATGACGTTCTTTACGGCCTCGCTCTTTAAGACACAGATCGCCAATTTCCACTTCTTTTTCTCGATGCATGCGTTCAATCTGACCCTTGTCTGCATGCTCGTAATGTTTGTGCTCACGCTACTGCTGAACCTTCGCGCCGTGCGTCGCACCAAACTCATCGAGCTTATGGGTGCCGAGCGTCGCAACGAGAGCATCAAGACACGCAACCCCTGGATAGCGATTGCCATCTTTGCCGTGGGCGTGGCGCTTGTGGGCGTGGCCTATTACCGTCTGCTACGTGATGGGTTCCCGCTAACCGCGACGGACAGCAAGCTGCAAGAGGCCATGAACCAGTTTGGTATTACGACCGCTATGGTTACCGTGGGCACCTTTGCCCTGTTCTGGGGACTCTCGGGCATGCTCATCAAGCTGCTGCAGAGCCTGCGCGGCGTGTATTGGCGCGGCCTCAACATGTTTACCGTGCGCCAGCTTGCGGCCAAGGTCAACACGGTGTGCTTTTCGATGGGCGTCATCGCGATGCTCCTGTTTTTGGCCATCACCTCGGTGACGTGCGGTATGTCGATTGCCAACGTGATGAACGAAAACCTGGGGCGCTATAACCCTGTAGACGTGTCTCAGACGTATGTCTATTACACGCCCGATACGTTCGACTACTACAAAGAGTACGTCAATCCGTCTGATGAAGCCGATCGCATGGTGCCGGCCGATACAACGGTCGATTTGTACCCCGCATGGCACGGCAGGGACAGTTCGGCGGACAACAACGACGAGACCGGCAAGAAGGTCGATATCGCCGATGTTGCCGGTGAGCATGTGCAGATCGATTCGTATCTGAGTTACCCGTTTGGCAGCTCGAATCCTTCGGTGACCCCAAGTGAGATGTGCAAGATCATGGGCGAAAAGCTTCCCAAGGCGTTCGGGGGTAGCAATGCCGATACGATGGGTCTGTTTGTGACGCCGGCGAGCCAGTACAACAAACTGCGTCAGATGATGGGTGAGGAGCCGGTGCACATCGGTCACGACCAGTATCTGCTCACGTGTGATATGGGCGGCGAGCTGGTCGACCTGTACACCAAGTATATGGCTGGTGGCCATGCCCTTACCTTGGGCGGGCATACGCTCAAGCCCGCAACCGATAAGTCGGACGAAGATACGGCGGCCATCGCCAACTCGGCGATGGGCAGTAATCCGGGTACCGTCGTCGTTGCCGACGAGCTGTTGTCCCAACTTAATCTGCAGCCGTATTCCAGTAGCCTGCTCGTTAACTACAAACAGGGGATGGATACGACCGAGGCAGACGAGAGCATTAAATACACTCTGCTCGACGATCTGCTCGTTGACGGCAAGAAGCCGGGGTCGTGGGGAACCTTCATCACACGCTCCGAGATGTACACGCAAGCAGCGCAAATGAACGGTCTTATTAGCTACCTAGCCATCTACATCGGCTTTGTATTGGTCGTTGCATGCGCGGCGATTCTGTCGATCCAGCAACTCTCCAACGTGGCCGATGGCAGCCGCAGCTATCGTGTGCTGGCACAGATCGGCTGCGACGACCGCCAGATTCGCCATTCGGTGATGGCGCAGCAAGCGGTATTCTTCCTGTTCCCGCTGGCAGTGGGCCTAGCGCACTCCTTTGTGGCACTTAAGGTGATCATCGAGCTGGTGAGCATATTCGGAAATATGAGCATCGGCGGCACCGTGGGCCTCACCTGTGCGATCTTCCTGGCAGCCTATGGTGGCTACTTCCTGGTGACGTACCTCATGAGCGCCGGCATGGTGCAAGCTGCCATAGCCACCCGCTACAGCGAATAGGCGACCTAAAGCAAAACAATTGCAGGTTGAGCATAAGTCAGCAAAAGCGCCCCTAAGCGATCAAGGTGACGTGAAAGAGGAGGGAAGCGTACTTTGGTACGCGACCGACGATTGAACGTCACCTTGCCGCCTAGGGGCGCTTGCAGTGTCGAGCCGTTACGCGGTTTGGCAAAACCGCGTAACTCTAAATACGCTCCGCGATCTCGTGGATGAGGTAATCGGTCTTTTCCCAGCCCAGGCACGGATCGGTGATGGACTTGCCAAAGACGCCGCCATCGACCGGCTGGTTGCCGTCCTCAAGGTAAGACTCGATCATAAAGCCCTTGACCAGCTTGGAGATGGACTCGTTGCGGCGGCAGCTGTCGAGTACCTCCTTGCAAATGCGGTACTGCTCCAGCGGACGTTTGCCCGAGTTGTCGTGGTTGCAGTCGATGACCGCCGCCGGGTTGGCGTAGCCGGCGTGCTCGGTATAGCGCTCGGCCAGACGCTCCAGGTGCTCGTAGTGGTAGTTGGGGTAGGTGCGGCCGTCGAGGCCGATGTAGCCGCGCATGACAGCATGCGCGAGCGGATTGCCGTCGCACTCAACTTCCCAGTTGCGGAAGATAAAGCTCTGATGTGCCTGGGCAGCGTAGATGGAGTTGAGCATGACGGTGGTGGAACCAGCGGTGGGATTTTTCATGCCGACGGGCACCGAAATGCCGCTCGACACCAGGCGATGCTCCTGGTTTTCGACCGAGCGCGCGCCCACGGCAACATAGCTCAGCAGGTCAACGAGGTACTGGTAGTTGGACGGGTAGAGCATCTCGTCGGCGGTAAAGAAACCGGTCTCCTCGATGACGCGCAGGTGCATATGGCGAATGGCCTTAACGCCTTCGAGCAGGTCATCGGGCGCCTCGGGGTCGGGGTTGTGCAGCAGGCCCTTGTAGCCGGTGCCCTTGGTGCGCGGCTTGTTGGTGTAGACGCGCGGAATGATGATGAGCTTGTCCTTGACCTCCTCGGCGGTCTTGGCCAGTCGGTTCATGTACTCAAGCACCGAATCCTCGCGGTCGGCAGAGCACGGGCCGATGATGAGCACCTTACGTGCGTCCTCGCCGGTAAAGACTTTGGCGACCTCGGCGTCAAATGCCTGCTTTTTGGTGGTAAGCTCGGCAGAAAGCGGCATTTCCTCGCGGATCTCCATGGGGATTGGCAACTTGCGTTTGAATTCCATGGCCATAGGGGCCTCCTCAATCTACAGAAAGAGCAATAAGCGTATTGTCGAATGCTCGGCATTATCCGCTGTCGCACGCTAAAGTGCAACCCCTCGCCGCCCCGAAACCTGCCAAAAGGGACAGGTTTATTTTGGCAGGTTTTATATGGGGGAACGTCGGCGGATACCGGGAGGGAGTGGCGTCGCGCGGGACCCTAAGGCTATTGTCGGTTCCCCAGGAAACACCCTGTGGGCAAAAAATGCCAAATATGAGTACGGTTGCTAATCTAGTAGCATATCGGTCTAGCAAGATAATAGACAAAGTGAAAAATATGTTCATTAACATTGCCACGCAGAAGCCCGCTAACGGGCGTTTTGATTAATTTGAAGGCGTATAGAGGCCGCAAGGAGGTCGTTTGAGGCTGTTTTGGCTGATACTAAAAAAGTAACAGTACTCATATTTGCCATTTTTTGCCCACAGGGTCTGGAAAGCGCCGTCAATGAGGTCTCAGGGAAGGCGTTTCGAGGGCTGCAAAACAAAACGGGGGCGCAGGTTGTCCTGCGCCCCCGTTCTCGGGCGTTATTCGTTCCCTGCGGCAGAATTTACGCCGCCTCGTCGAACTGCGAATTGTACAGGTCCGCGTAGAAGCCGCCCTGGGCGAGCAGCTCGTCGTGTGTGCCCTTCTCGACGATGTCGCCGTCGCGGATCACCAAGATCACGTCGGCGTTGCGGATCGTGGACAGGCGGTGCGCGATGACAAAGCTCGTGCGGCCCTGCATCAGCGCATCCATGGCACGCTGAATGAGTTCCTCGGTACGGGTATCGACGTTGGAAGTTGCCTCGTCCAAAATCAGCGCCGGGCGGTCGGCCAAAATGGCGCGGGCGATGGTCACGAGCTGGCGCTGACCCTGCGACAGGTTAGTGCCCTCCTCGTTAATCATAAAGTCGTAACCGCCGGCGAGTGTATGGATAAAGTGGTCGCAGCGTGCGGCGCGTGCTGCGGCTTCGACCTCGGCATCGCTCGCGTCGGGGCGTCCGTAACGGATGTTCTCGCGGATCGTGCCGTTAAACAGCCAAGTATCCTGCAGCACCATGGCAAACTCGCCGCGAAGTGCCGCGCGGTCCCAATCGCGCACGTCGACGCCCTCGACGCGCAGCGAACCGCCGTCCACGTCGTAAAAGCGCTGCAGCAGCTTAATGAGCGTGGTCTTGCCGGCGCCGGTGGGGCCGACGATGGCGATGGTCTGGCCGGGCTGCGCCTCGCAGCTAAAGTCGTGGATGATGGTCTTGTCGGGTGTGTAGCCAAACTTGACATGGTCGAACTCCACGTGGCCGGGACGCCTCTCGGGAATCTGCGCGTCGGCCTTCTGCTCCTCCTCGGGCGCGGCCAAGAACTCAAAGACGCGCTCGGTGGCAGCGGCCATCGACTGCATCGTGTTGCTCACGTTGCCCAGCTGCTGCACGGGTTGCGTAAAGTTGCGAACGTACTGGATAAAGCTCTGGATGTCGCCGGGCGTGGCATTGCCGGTCAGCGCGAGCTGTGCGCCCACCACGACGACGCCCACGTAGCCCATGTTGCCCACCAGGCTCATAAGCGGCATCATCAGGCCCGACAGGAACTGCGAGCGCCAGCCACTAATAAAGAGGCGGTCGTTTTGACGGTCGAACTCCTCGATCGAGGCCTCGGCGCGGTCGAACACCTGAATGACATTCTGGCCGGCAAAGTCTTCCTCGATAATGCCGTTGACGGCGCCCAGGACCTGCTGCTGCTCGCGGAAGTACGGCTGCGAGAAGTGAATCATCACCATCAAGATAATTGCGGCTGCCGGCAGCGTGAGCACGGTGACGCCGGTGAGCGGCAGGCTGATCGACAGCATCATGACGAGCACGCCGATAATCTGCGTGACGGACGTAATAAGCTGCGTCACGCTCTGGTTGAGCGACTGGCCGAGTGTATCGACGTCGTTGGTGATGCGGCTGAGCACATCGCCCTTGCTGTGACCGTTGAAGTAGCTCATCGGCACGACGGCAATCTTGGCGGCGATTTCCTTGCGCATGCGGTAGCAGATCTTTTGCGTGACGCCGGTCATGAGCCAGCCCTGGACCAGGCTGCAGACAGAGCTCGCCAGATACAGGCAGAGCAAAAAGCCGAGCGTCTTGGCGATCCAGTCAAAGTCAACGTCGCCGGTGCCGTTGACCTTGGCGACCAGGCCTTCGAACAGCTTGGTCGTAACCTGGCCGAGCACCTTGGGCCCCACAATGTTAAAGATGACCGAGCACACGGCAAAGGCGACGGCGGCAAACACGGCAATCTTGTGCTGGCCGATATAGCCGAGCAGCTGCCTCATGGTGCCCTTAAAGTCCTTGGCCTTTTCGCCACGGCGCATGCCACCCATGCGGCCCATGGGTCCACGCTGACGGGTGGGCTTGGGAATTTGGGTCTTGGTCTCGTCTGCCATTAGCGCTCGCCTCCTTCCGTGACGGCTGCAATTTCTTCTTGGGTAAGCCCCAGCTCCTCGGCGGAAAGCTGCGACTGTGCGATCTCCAGGTACGCCGGGCAGCTGCGCAGCAGCTCCTCGTGCGTACCGGTGCCCACCACGTGGCCGTCGTCGAGCACGATGATCTGGTCGGCGTGCATGATGGTCGCGATGCGCTGGGCCACGACCACGAGCGCGGCGTCGGTGACGTTTTTGGCCAGCTCTTCGCGCAGGCGCGCGTCGGTCTTGTAGTCGAGGGCGCTAAACGAATCATCGAACACCACGACCTCGGGCTTTTTGGCCAACGCGCGGGCGATGGCCAGACGCTGGCGCTGACCGCCCGAGACATTGGAGCCGCCCTGGCTAATGGGGGAGTCGTATCCGTCCTCGCGCTCGGCGATAAAGTCCTCCGCCTGGGCGACGTGTGCTGCCTGGCGCATATCCTCGTCACTCACCATGTCGCCGGCAAACTTGAGGTTGCTCTCGACGGTACCCGAGAACAGACGACCCTGCTGCGGAATATAACCGATGCGGCGGCGCAGCTCAGAGAGGGTCATGTCGCGCACGTCGATGCCGTCGAGCGAAATGCTGCCGCCCGTGACGTCGTACAGGCGCGGAATCAACTGTACAAGCGTGGACTTGCCCGAGCCCGTGGAACCAATGATGCCGAGCATCTGGCCGGCGTGCGTGGTGAAGTTTACGCCGCTAATGACGTCGGCGCGGGCATCGGGATACTGGAAGCTCACGTCACGGAAGGTGAGCTCACCGCGCGGCGCGCTGGCAGCAGGCAATTTGGGTGAGACAGGGTCGTTGATGCTCGTGGGACAGGTGATGACCTCTTCCACGCGCTCGGCTGCGACCTCGGCGCGGGGCAGGATGACCGAAACCATGGTGAGGATCATAAACGCCATGACGATCTGCATGGTGTAGGAGATGAACGCCATCATGTTGCCGACCTGCATCACGCCGTCGGACACGCCCTGCGCGCCAAACCAGACGATAAGCACAGTGACGCAGTTCATGACGAGCATCATGAGCGGCATCATAAAGCTCATGGCTCGGTTGGTGTAGAGCTGCGTGGTCATCAGGTCGAGCGAAGCCTTGTCAAAACGCTCGAGCTCATGCTCCTCGCGGTTGAACGAGCGGATAGGCATAAGGCCGTCGAGCAGCTCGCGGGCGGTAAGGTTCACGCGGTCCACGTAACTTTGCATCTTTTTGAACTTGGGCATGGTGAGGCCCATGAGCACGCCGACGACGGCCGAGACCGCGATGATGGCAACGGCGATGGTCCACTCCAGGCCGGTATGGTTGGCCAGGACGCGCATGACGGCGACGATGCCCATGACGGGGGCCATCAGACACATGCGGATAAACAGGGTTGCGGCCATCTGGATCTGCTGAATGTCATTGGTGCAGCGGGTGATGAGCGAGGCCTGGCTAAACTTGCCCACCTCGGCCGGCGAGAAGTGCATAACCTTGTTGAAGGTCTCGCGGCGCAGGTCGCGGGCGATGGAGCAGGCAGTGCGCGAAGCAACGGCACCGGTCAGGATGGTGGCGACCAGCGACACCAGACACAGCCCAAACATCGTGGTCGCCATGCGGCCCAGGTAGGCGTTCTGCACGTCGGCGGGGTCGATGCCCTGTGCCTTGTACTCGTCCTGCACATAGCTCACGGCGCGTTGGGTCACGATGGAGCCCGACATGGAGCCCATTTTGTCCGCCATATCGTTGGCGCCCTCGACGAGCTTGCCCTGGTCGATTAGGCCGCCTTCAACGCCTAGACGCAGACCCTTCATGGTGATCTTACCGCCGTCGGCGTCGATCTGCTTTTGCATATTCTGCGCCGCTGCGGCCTTCTGCTGCATCTCGGCGAGCTGCTCGGGCGTCATCGCTGCCATTTGCTCGGGCGTGGGCATGGCCTGAGCGGCGTCGCTGTCTTTCTCGCTGGACGTGCCGGTCATGTCTCCCATGGAGTCGGCGTCGATGCCCTGGTTGAGCGAAAGGACGACGGTCTCGGGCAGGCTCATAATGTCGGTAATTTTGCCTCCATCGGCACGCTCTTCCTCGGTGCCCTTGTACGTTCGAATGCCGTTTTTGTCAGCCTTGCCAAACGCAGCCTCTACCGTCTTGGCGTCTTTGGCGCTCATAAAGAGTTCGAGGTCGTCGAGCGATTCGGCGCGAATGGTGTCGGGCACGGGCGAGGCGATGCCGCCTTGCTGCACGCCCACGTCGACGATATCGCTCATGTAGGTAGGCAGTGCCAGATCGGCGTTGCAGCTGATTACGATAAGTACGATAGCTGCGAACAGTGCCAGGACATGCTTTTTAAAGAGCTTGAGAATCCTCACTCGGCATCTCTCCTTTCTTGATTGCGGTCGATAATTTCGTTGGCACGTCTAAGAAGGCGCACCATCTCTTGGGTATCTGTTTCGCCGAGCTGCTCGAGGAAAGCCGCGGTGCGCTCCTCGAATTCCCGGCGTTTGATTTCGAGATCCTGGAATCCCTTGTCGGTCACTATGACGTGTACGCGACGACGGTCGGTCTTTGAGTGCTCGCGCTCAATCCAACCCTTGGCCTCGAGGGCGCGCAAGATATTGGCGATGCGGGCGCTCGAGACCCAGGCACGATCGGCGAGTTCGCTCGGCGTGAGCGAACCGCCAGCGAGCATGAGGGCGCGCATGACGGCCATCTCGCCGCTGAGAGCTTTGTCCACAAAGCGCGAAACGCGCTGGTGAATGCCGCCAAACTCAGTAAGGAGCTGACGTCCAAGCTCATGGAAATCGGTATCTTCCACCGAAAACCCCTAACACTAGAAACTATTTTCGGTGAAAGATGATACCCTTGCACGCGCACCCTATACGGTAGATTTTGGGACATGTCCCAAAAAAACTACTTGGCCGCTAGGCAATATAAAGAGCGCATAAAGACTTAAAATCATTCAATTGCTGAAGCGTTTCAAAGAACTATTATGCACGCGGTTAGGCGAGGGGTTGTCACCACCATGACGACTGGGACTCATTTATCGCCACGTGCGATGCTCCAACTTCCCGCAAGGAGACACCTGAATCAAGGGGGCTGGAGTCATGGCATTTGACTTCACGGGTAAAACCGCGATCGTTACCGGTGGCACTCAGGGCATTGGCCTCGAGATCGCCAAGGGCATCGTTGCGGGCGGCGGACACGTCGCGCTCATCGCAAGGAACGCTGCTAAGGGCGAGGCCGCTGTGGCCGAGCTTGGCGAGGGCAACAAGTTCTATCAGCTCGATGTCGCCGATGCGCCCAAGGCGCGCGAGACCGTCGAGCAGATTTTTACGGACCTGCCGCAAACCAATATCTTGATCAACTGCGCCGGTGTCATCAGCACCAAGAAGTTTGACGAGATCGACGACGCCGAGTGGCGCCGCACCATCGACATCAACCTCAACGGCACCTTTACCATGATGAACGCCGTGTACCCGCACTTTAAGGCGGCACATGCCGGCACCATCGTCAACGTGAGCTCCGTGGCCGGCAAGATCGGCGGCGGCCTGCTCGGCACTGCTGCCTACGCAAGCTCCAAGGCCGGCGTCAACGGCCTAACCAAGGCGGTCGCCAAGGAAGGTGGCAAGTTCGGCATCCGCTGCAACGCCGTGTGCCCGTCGCTCACCCTTACCGATATGACCTCGATTCTCTCTGACGAGAACTCTCAGCGCATCATCAACGGTATCCCTCTGGGCCGCGCCGCCCAGGCCAGTGAGCCTGCGCAGATGGTGCTGTTCTTCGCTTCCGACCTCGCCAGCTTCGTGAACGGCGAGATCGGTGACTGCGACGGCGGCATCGTCCTGGACGGGTAATACCCCGCGGTGATCGTTTGGCGGCGACCCTGGCGACTCGGGGTTGTCGCCTTCTTTCTGACATAGGCGCGTGCGGCTACGATTCGCATGCATCCAAAGGAGATATTTATGAGTGAATCGACTGCGGTGGAGGCGCCGGCGGCAAAGGAGCCGTTCTTTAAGATGTCCTCCATCCCGGGTGCCAATATTTTGGTGCCGCTTTTGCTGGGCTGTCTGCTCAACACGCTATTCCCCGACCTGTTTAAAACGCTCGGCAGCTTTACGCTCGGCATGACCCAGCAGGGTGCAGGCCCGCTCGTGGGCGCTTTTTTGCTCATCGTCGGCACGACGATTTCGTTTAAGAGTGCTCCTGCCGCTGCTGCCCGCGGTGCCATCATCATCGCCGTCAAGCAGATCGTGGTCGTTGCCGTGTCGCTGCTCATCCTTTATGTGTTCAACGACAACCTGTTTGGCATCTCGGCCATGGTAATGCTGGCCGCTTGCACGGGTGCCAACAACGCTATGTACGCTGGACTGATGGGCACCATGGGCAACGAGGCCGAGCGTGGCGCCGTCGCCATCACTACGCTCGTTGTCGGCCCTCCGGTCACGATGATCGTGCTCGGCGCCGCCGGTCAGGCTCCGATTGGCTGGTCGCTCGTGGGCGCCATCCTGCCGATCGTCGTCGGCATTATCCTGGGCAACCTGTTCCCCAGCTTTAAGGAGATGATGGCTCCGGCACTTTCCGCCATCATCGTGCTCGTCTTCTTTGCCATGGGTTCGACCATGACCTTTGGCCAGCTCATTAATGGCGGTCTTCCCGGTATTCTGCTCGGTGTGATCTGCTCGGTGGTCTTTGCAATTCCCGTCATCGCGGTCGATAAGCTCACGGGCGGTACGGGTGTCGCAGGCGCGGCCATTTCGAGCTGCGCCGGAGCCAATGTGGCCACGCCTGCCGCCATGGCAAGCGTCAACGAGGCCATGTACGGCGGCGCCGTGCTCGCGACGGCTACGGCACAGGTTGCAGCGTGCGCTATCGTGACGGCCATTTTGACCCCGCTGGTTACCAGCTGGTGCCACAAGCATTTTGAGGGCCAGCAGAGCAACAGCAAGGCAACGACCGACAAGGCCTCCGCAGCCGCCTAATGCCAAGCGGCGATCAAAGCTAAAAAACAGTCATGCCACAGGGCGGCCACGGGGGAAATCCCGTGGCCGCCCTTCAGTTTCTGAAGGGTCTCTGGGGCACTTTACCCTGCTAAAACTGGCATAACAGCTAGAGTGAACGTCGTACAAAGGCAAGGAAAAATACCAAACAAATCGGTGAACGGTAGTTGTTCGCGCTCGCATTTCCTGCGGATTTGTTAAAAACGCCCTAATGGTATAAAAAAAGGAACATATAACAGCCCTGATGAGAGGGGTGGCTATGTTATCCTTCACAGACGGGTGAAATCTTGGGTTTAGGGTTGCAAGACCAAGGTGAATAAACGTTTTCCCTCGTGCTCACGCGCGACGGAAGGCGGATGAAGCCGGTCATGCAGGTCGAACATTCAAGAATTCAATAAGCAGCGGTGTGAGAGAGCGCCGCATTACACGTAACTAGGAGCGTGGTTACACAATGCAGGAGGCATGGGAAGGCTTCAAGGAAGGCATCTGGACGGGAGAGGTTGACGTCCGAGACTTCATCCAGAAGAACTACACCCCCTACGAGGGCGACGAATCGTTCCTCGCCGGTCCGACCGAGCGTACCAAGGAGCTGTGGGGCGAGGTTCTCGACCTGCTGCTCAAGGAGCGCGAGCAGGGCGGCGTCCTCGATATGGACACCAAGACCGTCACGGGTATCGTGAGCCACCCCGCTGGCTACATCGATAACGCCCATCGCGAGAAGGAGACGATCGTCGGTCTCCAGACCGACAAGCCGCTCAAGCGCGCGCTGCACGTCAACGGTGGTATCCGCATCGCTTGCCAGGCTGCCAGCCAGCACGGCTATAAGGTCGACGAGAACGTTGTCGAGCGCTACACCTTCGAGCGCAAGACCCACAACGCCGGCGTCTTCGATGTCTACACCCCCGAGATGCGCGCTTGCCGCTCGGCCCACATCATCACCGGTCTGCCCGATGGCTATGGCCGCGGCCGCATCATCGGCGACTACCGTCGTGTCGCCCTGTACGGCGTCGACTACCTGATCAAGGACAAGGAGGCCCAGAAGGCTTCCACCCCGACGGTCATGACCGCCGACAACATCCGCGATCGCGAGGAGCTGCAGGAGCAGATCCGCGCCCTCGGCGAGCTCAAGATGATGGCCGAGACCTATGGTTTCGATATTTCCAACCCTGCTACCAACACGCAGGAGGCCATCCAGTGGATGTACTTCGCCTACCTCGCTGCCGTTAAGGAGCAGAACGGCGCCGCTATGTCCATCGGCCGTACCTCCACGTTCATCGACATCTACGCTGAGCGCGACCTTGCCAACGGTACCTTCACCGAGGAGCAGATCCAGGAGTTCGTGGATCACTTCATCATGAAGCTCCGCATGGTCAAGTTTGCCCGTACCCCCGAGTACCAGGCTCTGTTCACCGGCGATCCGCAGTGGGTCACCGAGTCCATCGGCGGCATGGGTGTTGACGGCCGTACGCTCGTTACCAAGATGAGCTACCGCTATCTGCACACGCTCGAGAACATGGGCACCAGCCCCGAGCCCAACATGACCGTTCTGTGGTCGACCCGTCTGCCCGAGAACTTCAAGAAGTTCTGCGCCAAGACTTCTGTCGCCAGCTCCTCGATCCAGTACGAGAACGACGATCTCATGCGCGTTTACCACGGCGACGACTACGGCATTGCCTGCTGCGTGTCCTCCATGCGCATTGGCAAGGAGATGCAGTTCTTCGGCGCCCGTGCCAACCTGGCCAAGTGCCTGCTGTATGCACTCAACGGCGGTGTTGACGAGGTCTCCAAGAAGCAGGTCGGCCCCAAGTATCGCGCCGTCGAGGGCGATACGCTCGATTACGACGACGTTGTGGCCAAGTACAACGACATGATGAAGTGGCTCGCTGGCGTGTACGTTAACTCGCTGAACATCATTCACTACATGCACGACAAGTATTGCTACGAGCGCATCCAGATGGCTCTGCACGACAAGCACGTGCATCGCTGGTTCGCTACGGGTATCGCTGGCCTTTCCGTCGTGGCTGACTCCCTGTCTGCCATCAAGTACGCCAAGGTCCACCCCGTCCGTGACGAGAACGGCATTATCGTCGACTTCGAGACCGAGGGCGATTTCCCCAAGTACGGTAACGACGACGACCGCGTCGACCAGATCGCTCACGACGTTGTGCACCAGTTCATGGAGTACATCCGCATGAACGACACCTACCGCAACTCCGTGCCCACGACCTCGGTTCTGACCATTACCTCCAACGTCGTGTACGGTAAGAAGACCGGCTCCACGCCCGACGGCCGCAAGGCTGGCCAGCCGTTCGCCCCGGGTGCTAACCCCATGCACAAGCGCGATAGCCACGGCGCCATCGCTTCGCTGTCTTCGGTTTCCAAGCTCCCGTTCCGCGATGCTCAGGACGGCATCTCCAACACCTTCTCCATCATTCCGAGTGCGCTCGGCAAGGAGGATCAGGTGTTCTTTGGCGATATCGACCTTGATCAGCTGGGCGAGTAACTATTGTTAGTGCTATACTAACAATAACGATTACTGATTAGTGCGCCGGTTTCGGCCGGCGCCTATCAATCGAAGGAGACACATTATGAAGGTTTCTGAAGTTTCCGAGACTCAGGCCGATAACCTGGTCCACATGCTCGACGCTTACGCCGAGAAGGGTGGCCACCACCTGAACATCAACGTCTTCAACCGTGAGACGCTGCTCGACGCTCAGGCTCACCCCGAGAAGTACCCGCAGCTGACCATCCGCGTTTCCGGCTATGCCGTGAACTTCCACACGCTCACCAAGGAGCAGCAGGACGAGGTCATTTCGCGTACCTTCCACGACAAGTTCTAAAGGGATTTAACTCCCGCAGGATCGCCGGGGCTGTTTGGGTTACCTCCCAAAACGTCCTCGGACATGCAAGAAACCCTCGCTGCGCACTTCGTGCGGCGAGGGCTTCTTGCGTCCTGCGGAATATTTTGGGAGATAGCCCAAGCAGCCCCGGCGGGGTCCTGTGTAGTCACCCTTTAGGCGAAACTCTCCTAATTATTTGGATGAGTCGTTTACTTACTTGTACTGTTACCGTCTTCCCGCTGTTGTTGGGGTATGCTTTGTTCGTATGTAAACGTATGACATGTTGATGGGGGAGGGTGCTATGGCTCGCGAGGGCGCTCGTTCTAAGGATTCTGCTAAGCCTGGCATCAAGGAAGTTGCAGCGGTGGCGGGGGTTTCGCCCACTACGGTATCTCGCGTGCTTAATAATCGCGGCTATATTAGCCAAGAAACCCGCGATAAGGTCCATGCCGCGATGGAGCGCATCAACTATACGCCCAACGATATCGCCCGTGCCATGCTCAACGGTCGCCTGAACCTTATCGGCATGATCGTTCCCTTTGTGAGCAGCCCGTTCCATGCTCAGGTTGTGCAGGCGGTCGAGCGCACGTTGGCGGAAAACGGCTTTAAGATGTTGCTGTGCAACAGCGCCAATCGACCCGATCTTGAGCGTTCCTATATTGACATGCTCCGCCGCAATATGGTCGACGGCGTCATCGTCAACTCCCTCAATATCGGTGCTGAGGCATATGCCGAGATGGGCTTGAGCCTGGTTGGTATCGACTGCGACCTTGGCGAGGCCTCTGTTCAGATTGCGAGCGACAGCTATAGCATCGGCGAACTTGCCACGCGTCGCCTGATCGATGACGGGTGTTCACGCATCCTGTGCCTGCGCAGCAATAGCCGCATGCGCATGCCTGCCAATAAGCGTACCGATGCCTGCCTCGATGTTGTTGAGCAGGCCGGTTTGCCCGCGCTTGTCCGTGAGGTCGAGTTCGTTAAGCCCGATGACGAAAAGAGCGCGGTCGTTGCGAAGATCCTCGATGAGAACCCCGATATTGACGGCATCTTTGCGGGAGACGACACGATGGCGGCCATCTGTCTCAACATTATGAAGCAGCGCGGCTTGAGCGCTCCGGACGATATTAAGGTCGTGGGCGCGGATGGTGCCCGCCGCACTATGACGTTTATGCCTGACTTAACAACCGTACGCCAAGATATCGATCGCATCGGAGAGCTCGCGGCGCAATCCATCATCGCTCTTGTTAACGGCGATAATCCTGAATCGAATATCAAGCTCCCCGTTGAACTCATTGAGGGCAAAACCGCGTAGTTCATCTCGTGCCAAAAGAATTCCTCAAACGCCTCTGATGACCGTTCGCCGGCATATGTCAACCGTTTGCCGACGACTGGAACTGCGAAAAGACGTATTGATGTGAAAACGTTTGACATATGAAAACGGTTGACATATCTTGCAGTTGTACCGAGTTAGTATCTTGTGGGAAAGGAAGTCTCGGATGCACAAGGTGTATTACCAGCCTGAGGGAATTTGGGTAGGCGACATCATGCCGTACGGCGAGGACGGCACGTTCTATCTCTATCATCAGCGTGACACGCGTAACCCCGGACCTTTCGGAGAGCCGTTTGGCTGGGCACTCGCGACGACCAAGGATTTCGTCAACTACAAGGACTTTGGCGAGAGCCTTGAGCGTGGCGGCGACGAGGAAGTCGACCAGTATGTTTATGCCGGCACAGTGTTTAAGGTGGGCGACAAGTACCATGCGCTCTACACTGGTTGCAATCGCGATAAGGTCCGCGCGCGCTTGATGAAGCAGGTTCTTCTTCACGCAACGAGTGACGACGCCGTCAAGTGGGAGAAGAACATCGCCGAGACGCTGCTTCCGCCCCAGGAGGGTTACGATGACCGCAACTGGCGCGATCCCTTTGTTCTTTGGGATGAGGAGAACGAAGAGTACATGCTCATCCTCGGCACGCGTGTGGGCGAGGACAAGCGTCTGATGACCGGTCGTCTGGTCAAGTTCACCTCCAAGGACCTGGATACCTGGGAGTTCCAGGGCGACTGGTGGAATCCGGGCCTGTACACCATGTTCGAGATGCCTGATCTCTTTAAGATGGGCGACTGGTGGTATCTGGTGTTCTCTGAGTACAGTGATGGCAACAAGACCCGTTACCGCATGTCTCGCTCTATCAACGGTCCTTGGATCACTCCTGCGGACGATTCCTTCGATGGCCGCGCGTACTATGCTGCACGTACCGCATTTGACGGCGAGCGCCGCGTTCTCTTTGGTTGGGTTCCTACGCGCGACGAGGGCGGCGACCCCAGCTCTTACCTGTGGGGTGGCACTTTTATGCCTCTCGAGATCGTTCAGCGTGCCGACGGAACGCTCGGCACCAAGCTTCCCGACAGCATGCTTGGCGCCTTTGGCGAGGCTAAGGCAGTCGAGGCCTTTGAGCTTTCGTGCGAGTCGGGCAAGGTCGAGCAGGTGCTCGCCGCGGATGCCGGTTCTACCTATATGCTCGACGCCGACATCGAGCTCGCCGGTGACGCTGCCGGCTTCTCGGTGAAGCTTGCCGAGGACGCCGAGTCCGGTCTTGCCTATGAGTTCCGCGCCAACCTGCGTGAGGGCAAACTCGAGTTTACGGCGGCCCCCCAGTATCCGTGGTTCCAGGTCAACAACATGGGCCTCGAGCGTCCGTTGTTCTTTAAGGGCGAGGGCACTCACCATGTGCGTCTGGTCGTCGACGACGACATCGCGACCATCTTTGTCGATGATGTTGCGCTCAACGCTCGCTTCTGCAACAAGCAGGGCCAGGGTGTGGCGCTTACCGTCACCGACGGTGCGCTCAAGTGCGCAAACGCAACGATCGCGTCTCTGTAGCGGCAACGAACCGTTTTATGATTTAGAAAAGGAATGGAGAGGAACATGGACTACAAGGCAGTGTCCCAGCAAGTCGTCGACAACGTCGGCGGACTGGAGAACATCGAGGGCGCCACGCATTGCGTGACCCGTCTGCGTCTGGTGCTCAAGGATACGAGCAAATACAACAAGGCCGAGCTCGAGAACATCGATGGCGTCAAGGGCGTGCTGTACAACAGCGGCCAGCTCATGATCATCTTCGGTACCGGTACCGTCAACAAGGTTTACGATGAGTTTATGGCTCTGACGGGCGTTAAGGAGATCAGTGCTTCCGAGGTCAAGGGCACCGAGGCGGACAAGAAGGGCAAGTTCTTCTCGGTCCTCAAGGTATTCTCGGATATCTTTATCCCCATCATTCCTGCCTTCGTCGGCGCTGCAATCATCATCGGCCTTAAGTCGCTGATCGTTGCCAACGGCCTCTTTGGCATGGAAGGCAGCCTCGCCGATCACAGCGAGTTCCTCAAGAACCTCGCAAGCTTCTTTGCCATTATAGCCACCACGTTCGACTACCTGCCTGTCCTGGTTATGTACAGCGCGGTCAAGCGTTTTGGCGGTAACCCGATCCTGGGCATCCTCGTCGGTATCGTCATGGTTCACCCGAGCCTTATGAACCGCAACACGTTCGTTATGGACCCGACGGGTGCTGAGTACTGGAACTTTGGTCCGCTATCCATTCCCATGGTTGCTTTCCAGGGCGGCGTGTTCCCTGCAATCCTGACTGCCTGGTTTATGGCCAAGGTCGAAAAGATTGCCCAGAAGTACATCCCCGAGGTCGTTTCGTTCGTCTTTGTCCCGACCGTTACCCTGATTCTTGCTAACGTCGCCCTGTTCACCGTGTTCGGCCCGCTCGGCAACCTGATCGGCGACGTCCTCGGCGGCGTAATCGATATCCTGTACAACAGGATGGGCGTCTTTGGTGCCTTTGTCTTCGCCGCGTTCCTGCAGCCGCTTGTCGTTACCGGTACGCATCAGTTCATCCAGGGTATCGAGGCAAACCTCGTCGCCACGACTGGCTTCAACTACATCCAGGCCATCTGGTCGGTTTCCATTATCGCCCAGGGCGGCGGCGCCATCGGCATGTACCTCATTCATAAGAAGCATTCCAAAGAGCGCAATATCTGCATGTCGTCCTTTATCCCGACGCTGGTCGGAATCTCCGAGCCCGCTATCTTCGCTGCAAACATGCGCTACTCGATCATCCCGTTCATCTGCGCTTGCATCGGTGCAGGCTGCGGCGGTGCCTTCGTGAAGCTCTTTGAGGTGCGCGCCATCGGTCAGGGTCTGACCGGCGTGCTTGGCCTGCTCATCGTCACGCCCGAGACGCTCATGTGGTATGTGGCTGGCAATCTCATCGCCTTTATCGTGCCGATCGTCTTGATCTTTGCCTACAACAAGGCAAAGGGCGTGCCGACCACTGATGAAGAGGGCGCTGGCGCTGGCTTCGATGTCAGCTTCTAGTTGAGCCGTTCAGCGTAATCTGAGGATAAGTCCATTTGAGGAAGGGCGTTCGGCTCGTGTGAGTCGAGCGTCCTTTCCCATAGACGAGAAGGTCAATGGCGATGTTTAATCAAAAAAACAAGGTGATGCGTGCGGACTATGAGCAGTGGCGAGCTGGACAGGATGAGACGGCGGCTCGCATCGCGTCCGACCCCGATAGGCTTTTGTTCCATGTGGAGCCTGAGCTTGGCTGGCTCAACGACCCCAACGGTTTGGTTCAGATTGGTGATACGTATCACATCTATCATCAATACGATCCGTTCGATGCTGCGCATGGCGGTCCAGTGCTTTGGAACCATCTGACGACAAAGGATTTTGTGACGTACGAGAATCGCGGCCCCGTGTTGTTCCCCGATTCCGATTTGGATTCGAGTGGAGCGTATTCTGGTTCTGCCTTTGTACGTGATGGCAAGATTCACTACTTCTATACCGGCAACGTTAAGCATTTTGACCGCGATGATTACGACTACGTGTTGACGGGCCGTGAGCAAAACCAGATTCATATGGTTGCCGAGAATCCCGACGAATTGGGCGAGAAGCGCATAGCTGTTGGGCCGGTCGATTACCCCGACGATATCGGTACGCACGTGCGCGACCCCAAGATCCTTGAACACGACGGTATCTACTACATGGTTCTCGGCGCTCGTACGAAAGACGATCGCGGGTGCGTGCTTGTCTATACCTCGCGCAATCTTGAGGACTGGAGCTATGCGACGCGCATTGAGTTGGACGAGAAGTTTGGCTTTATGTGGGAGTGCCCCGATCTGTTTGAGCTCGATGGCGAGCTTATTCTCGTTTGCTGTCCGCAGGGTGTGCCTGCCGATGGTTGGCATTACCGCAATCCGCATCAGTGCGTGTGGTTCTCCATCGAGGCCGATTGGGAGGCGCTGAGCTTTAAAATCGTCGGGCAGGGCATGCCCCCGATGGTCGATGCCGGTTTTGATTTCTATGCTCCGCAGTCCTTTGAGGATACTGCAGGCCGGCGTTTGATGATCGGATGGTCGGGTTGCCCCGACGCGACGGCAGAAAACCCGACGGTGGCGCGCGGGTGGCAGTGCGCGTTGACGGTGCCGCGAGAGCTGAGCATACGCGATGGTAAGCTCTGCCAGCGGCCGGCGCACGAGATTGAGAGGATGCGCGGTGACTGCGTTCGCGCGATAGGCGGTGAAACCGTTGAGGAGCCGGGCCGCCTGTTTGATCTTGTGGTTTCCTGCGAGGGCGCCAAGATGGTCGAGCTCGAAATCCGCAAGGGTGTCTTTGTGCGCTATGCAGACGGGATGCTTACCCTCGACATGGGTGACGAAGGCTATGGGCGCGACCAGAGGTCGATTGAGCTCAGCGAGCTTCGCGACCTGCGCGTGCTTTCGGACACTACGATGGTCGAGATTTTTGCAAATGGCGGCGAGGCGGCACTTACGAGCCGTACCTATTCGCCGGCGGTTCCGGCGATGGAGCTGCACGCCGAGGGCGCGGCATCGATGAATTTCTACCGCCTCGCGCATTAACCGTGTGTGGAGCACGATTGGACTTGCTGGGCGGAATGTGTCGCAGTTGCCGCAGCGAACTACCGTTTATCGCGTATAGCGACCGTTTGCGGAGTAAGTAACACTTAGTAATAAACCGTGTAGAATCTCAGATTAGCACGGAGTTTTTCCAGGGAGACGCTGTCCTTTGTTGTGTGCAAGGGGCGGCGTCTCTTTGGCGCTCTGCCGCCGTTGTGCAACAGTGCGGCGGCGCGTGCCATGTGTTGAAAAGCCAATGTTGAGATGGGTCGTGATGATAATGGGCAAGTACGTAATCGTGGTTGAGTCTGGTTCGGATGTGACGCCGGAGCTCTGCGAACGCTACGGTATCGTGCGCGTACCTATGCATGTCACGATTGGTGACGAGACCGTCGAGGACGGCTCGATCGATCCGCTCGAGATTTATTCGCGCTGCAACGAGTTTGGCGTGATGCCCAAGACCAGCGGCTGCGCGCCGGCAGATTTTGCGCACGTGTACGATCGCATCCATGCCGAGCAGCCCGATGCGACTATTCTGCACCTTGCGTATTCCGAGGCCACGACCTGCTCACACCAGTCTTCTAAGATTGCCGCCAAGGGTCGCGACTACGTCTACTCCATGGACACGCGTTTTGTCTCGGTGGGCCAGTCGCTTGTTGCCGTCGAGACCGCCAAATACATCGAGGCTCACCCCGATGCCACCGTCGACGAAATCTTTGCATTTACGAATTCCGTCATGGACCGTGTGCTGCTGGGCTTTGTTCCTACCGACCTAGCCTTCCTTAAGGCGGGCGGTCGTCTATCCAACGTGGCATTCCTCGGTGCCCATCTGCTCAAGATTAAGCCCTGCATTGAGGTAACGGGCGGCAAGTTCGTGGCAACCAAGAAGTTCCGCGGCTCTATGCTCAAGTGCGCCCGCGCCTTTATTGACCACATGGTTGCGAAGGGCGAGATTGACTACTCGCATATTGGCCTGGCGTATTCGGTAGGCCTTTCCCAGGAGCTGCGCGACGACATGGAAGTCTATGCGCACGACCTGGGCTTTAAGGACGTTACCTGGACTCAGGTCGGCGGTGTCATCTCGAGCCATTGCGGCCCGACCGCCTTCGGTGCGGTGCTCACGCTTAAGGCGTAAGGTCTGGCGTCTATCGATTTCTATTGCCTCAGCGGCGGGCGGGTTGCGATAACCTTCCCGCCGCTCTTGCGTAGGGCCAAATAGGACAACCCAATTGACCGCTAAACCGTTTCGCCATCATGCGTATGGGCTAGAATGATTCTGGCATTTATGTAGCTAAAACCAATGAGAGGCAAGGTAGCGGGAATGGCTGAGATGACGCTCGAGGGTGTGGACGCTCGTCCCGAGGACTCTGCGTTTGCCCTGGGCCGCGTACATTCGATTGAGACGATGGGAACGGTCGATGGACCCGGCATCCGCTTTGTGGTGTTTGTTCAGGGCTGCCCCATGCGCTGTGCGTATTGCCACAACCCCGATACCTGGTCGGTTAGCGGCGGCACCATGGTGACCGTCGAGCACCTGATGGACGAGTTCCAGAGCAACCATGAGTTTTACCGCAGCGGCGGTATTACGGTGTCCGGCGGCGAGCCGCTCTTGCAGCCCGCGTTTTTAGCCGACCTGTTCCGTGCAATGCACAACAACCCCGATGGCCGCGTGCATACCTGCCTCGACAGCTGCGGCTATGCGTTTGACCCCAACCATCCCGAGAAGTTCGATACTGTTCTCAACGAGACCGACATGGTGCTGCTCGACATCAAGCATGCCGATCCCGTCGAGCATAAAAAGCTGACCGGTTGCGATCCCGCACGCATTCTGGCGTTTGGTGATGAGCTTGCCCGTCGCAAGATTAAGGTCGTTATCCGCCACGTGGTGGTGCCCGGCATTACCGATACGGTTGAGGAGTGCGAGGCGCTCGGCCGCCTCATCGCTCCATGGCACAACGTGGTGGGCCTGGAAATGCTGCCGTATCACACGATGGGTGTCGTCAAGTACGAGCAATTGGGCATTCCCTATAAGCTCGAGGGCGTTCCACAGATGGATACCGCGCGCATGCCCGAGCTGCGCAACGCCGTCATGACGGGCATGAAAAAGCGTCGCGCGGAACTCAAAAACGCTATCGGCTAGCGAGCCATTTTCGCTCCCCAAAGGCACTCATTGGGGACAGACTTAAATGAGTGCCCCTGGGCACCAAGTTGATTGCCAAAGAGCTCCGTCAAGTTGCGGTGGAATAGTTCTTGTTTTTCGGCTTATGCCGCCCAAATAGGAACTATTCCACCGCAACTGCGTTTTGGGCGGAGATGCGCAACAGAATCGCGCCATTTGGATAAATACGCTTGTGGTTTCTTTAAAGACGCCTTAAACGCCGCTGAATATCTTTGGAAAGAAATGCCTGCTCGGTATTATGCTGCTCGTATATGAACGGTAGCAGTCAGGAGACCACGTGCGAAATAACGCATCGCACGATCAGTATATGCCGCAGCATAGCAGCAGATATGAGACGAAGGGCACATCTTCGCGTGGCCTTGCCGACGCTCGCGTCCGCGTGACGAAGATTGCCGCCATTGGGATGCTAACGTTGGCGATTATTATCCTCGGAATTACCGCCAAAACCTACGCGTCGGAGCGAATGGCACACTCAGATGCGTCAACGGTACAGACGCAAAACGAGAAGGTTTCAAAGTCCAAAGCGTCGGCAGATCTCAAGACGAGACTTTCGAAGGCGGACTTCAACGATATCCCTTCGGGTGATACCGTTCAGGCCTTCTCGTTGGTGGATAACAAGACTCCTACCTTGGAGGATGAGAGCCTTGCCTTGCTCCAGGATGCCCTGAGTCGGGCGCAGGAGCTAGGCGATGTGGGCGTGGTGTTCTACGACCTGTCAAGCGGCAAGGGCGTGACGTATAACCCCGATGTCGAGGTTTACGGCGCGAGTAGCTACAAGGCGCTCTATGCGTTGTACATCTGCGAATCTCTGGTCGAGACGGGTCAGGTTTCACTCGATGATTCCCTTGGCACCTATGGTGGCTACAACATGGGTTGGCAGACGGTGCGCGACCTGATCGATGCCGCGGTCGTTAATTCGGACAACGATTCGTTTATTGCGTTACGCGCGGCGTTTGACAGTGTCGGTTACGAGGATTGGATTGCCAGTCTTGGCATCGATTACGATACCGCACTCGATCCGATGAGTGATTTTCCCACCTATTGCCCGCGCACCTCGGCCAAATTGTGGCGCGAGATGAGCGAGTATTTGAGCCGTGATACCGAGACGTCGCAATGGCTATCGGATCTTCTGGCCTCTACGACTCGATCGTTTATTCGTAATGGCATTGCGGACGACCAAGCCTTGGTACGCAACAAGGCAGGCTGGATTAGCGAGGATGGTTGCTATTCGACATGCGATGCGTGCCTCATCGATGTCGATGGCGACACCTACATTATGAGTATCATGACATCGATGCCATGGAGCGATCGCTCGAGCGAGCTGGTGGCTGCGATTGCTAAGACATTCTTTGATACCCGAGCTGCGCTGGCCTAACGTGTTCGTTTGACGAGGTCAAACAAAATGCTGGTACCATACCGTGGTTGAGAATTTCGTATAGGTTTGGGGAATGGCATGGCTACCATCGCGATTATCGGTGCGCTCGAAAAAGAGATCATGCAGATTAAGGAAGAGTTGAGCAACGTTTGCATGGTACAGGAGGCGGGCTTGAACGTTGTGACCGGCGGGCTCGACGGCCTGTCGATTGTCGCCACGACGGCGGGTATGGGCACGGTAAACGCTGCCGCCGCAACACAGCACCTCATTAGCAAGTATGCTCCACAGGCAGTTGTGTTTTCTGGTATCGCAGGTGGCCTGAATCCCAAGCTCCATATCGACGATGTCGTCATTGGCAAATGCCTGCGCTATCTAGATACCGATACCGCGCTTATCGCCGAGTCTGCACCGGGGCTCGAGGAGTTTGTCTCGACGCCTGCGCTGGTCGATATTGCCGCCGATGTGCTTTCTGAGCGTGGCTTTGTTGATGCTTCGACAAATGCGACCGCTTCGAACGAGGGCGCAAAGCAGTTCCTGGTCGGCACGATTGCCACGGGTAACCGCTTTGTGACGGGCGCCGCTATGCGCAATGATGCCATCGAGGCGACGCATGCCGATTGTGTCGGCATGGAGGGCGCGGCAATTGCCCATGTCGCAACCAAAAATGGTGTCGATTGCCTGGTGCTGCGTGCTATCAGCGATAATTGTGACGAGGCGTATGATGCGATTTGCGACCGCGAGTTCGATTTGTTCGAGTATGCGCGTGCCGCAAGCGATATCACGCTCGATATCGTTCGACGCATTGCCGCTGCGCAATAGCGCGTTTTTTGCAAGATCCTACGACCAAGGAGTGTCCATGGCCGATTCCATTAACTACCAGCTTGCCAAGTTCGTCGCCAGCTACGGCAAGGTTTCGCAGATCCCCGAGTCCACCTGTCCCGAGGTGAGCTTCGTTGGCCGCTCAAATGTGGGCAAGTCGTCCATCATGAACAAGCTCTTTGGCCGCAAGAACCTGGTGAAGGTTTCGAGCACGCCGGGCAAGACGAGCAACATCAATTTCTTCGAGGTCGACGACGTGCACTTTGTGGACCTGCCGGGCTATGGTTTCGCCCGTCGTTCCAAGGCCGAGCGCGACCGCTGGGCCGAGCTCATCGGCGACTTCTTCGACTCCGAGCGCAGCTTTAACTTGGTTGTGTCGCTAGTGGACATTCGCCATGACCCCAGTAAGCTCGACCATGACATGATCGACTACCTGCAGGGCAACGAGTTCAACTTTATCGTCTGCCTCACCAAGGCCGACAAGCTCAGCCGCACCCAGCAGGCCCGCCAGGCAGCTGCCATCAAAAAGCAACTCAACGTCCCGGCCGAGAACGTGATCATCACAAGCTCCCAGACCGGCACCGGCATCGACGAACTCAAGCGCCGCATCGCCGAGGCTTGCCTCTAGTAAGTGCCCCTATCAATAAAATGCAGAACATCAGCCCGGCGACTTTCCAGAGCGTAGGTCCCTGTAGCCGCCGCCGGCGAAGTTAACATAGGGGAGGCCAGGGGCTTTGCCCCCAAATCTTTCCGCAGGACGGCAGGACCCCCGCCGCACGAAGTGCGCAGCGGGGGTCCTGCCATGTCCGAGGACGATTTGGGGGCAAAGCCCCTGGCCTCCCCGGCGGGTATACGGGACGGCGACTACAGGTATTCGATCTGGGCGCCTTCCGTGTCGCACGTCAGAATATGCGTATCACACTTAGGGAACTGCTCGCGCAGCTTGACCTGCAGGAACTTTGCCACGATGGTGTCGTCGGTCACAGCCATAAGGGTCGAGCCCGATCCGCTGATCCAGATGGTCTTGGCGCCGCCGTTAAGGCAGGTGTCGCGCACGGCGTTGTAGTCGGGAATCAGACGGCGACGATAGGGTTCCTGGATGCGGTCGTCATTGGCGGCGGCAATCAGGTCGAGGTTGCCGGACTCAAGACCGCGCGTCATGCCGGCGATGCGGCCCATCTGCCATACGGCGGTGGAGAGCGGAACCTCCTGCGGCACGACCTTGCGCGCCTCGCTCGTATGCACCTCGTAGGGAGGAATCACGGTAATAAAACGCAGGCGATCGCTCACCTCGTAGCGCAGGCACTGGGGGAGCGAATCGGTCGGCGTAAAGGAGCAGACGGCGCCGCCCAGGATAGCGGGGGCGACGTTATCGGGATGGCCCTCGACCTCGGTGGCAATGCGGACGAGCTCGGCGCGGTCGACGGTGTGGCCCGTCAGCGCGGCGGCCGCCATGATGCCAGCGACGACGCAGGTGGAGCTGGAACCCAGGCCGCGGGCGACGGGAACGTCAGTCTGAATGTCGATGGCGACGGGGAAGGCCGGCTCGCCCCATGCGGCCAGTGCATCGACAAAGCTAACGTAGACCAGGTTGTTCTCGTTTTGGAATTCCTCGGGGCAGCCCGTGATGGTGAGCTTGTCGGCGCGCTCGAAGGTGAAGTGCGAGTAGAGGCTGACGGCCATGCCGAGGGTGTCGTAGCCGATGCCTAGGTTGGCGCTGGTGGCGGGGACGGTGATTTTGATCATGGGAATCTCCTGGGCGGTCTGACTGTTTAGTTCGCTGCTCGGGCAGTCCTGGCTCGCTCGGAAAGCACATTAAGTGCTTTCCGGCTCGTGCGGAACTCGCGACGAACTAAACAGGCAGACCCGCATGTCAGCTCGTCATTATCCCGGTGAGTATCTGATAAAAGAAGGTGCGCCGGCTTTCGCCGGCGCCTAGTAAGGGTTTAGTTGGTAGCCATCTTTTTTGCAGCCTGCTCTACGTAGTTGGCCATGTCGGCTACGTCGCAGACGTCTTCGAAGCGGACGGGCTTGGACTCGAGCTCGGCGAGCTGGACCGGGGCAACCGTGTTGGTTGCCTGCTCGAGCACGCGCATGGCCTCAAAGTCGTCCTCGGGAACGTCGAGGCCCAGGGCGTCGCAGCAGGCGCGCGGGAACTTGTAGGGGCTGGCGGTCGAAAGCAGCACGCGGGCCTTGGCGCCCTCGGCGGGAGCGACCTGCTCAAAGACGTGATAGCCGCAGGCGGTGTGCGGGTCGATCACGTAGCCGTTCGCGTCCCAGCAGCTCTTGATGGCAGTGCGTACCTCGTCCTCGCTGGCCCAACCGCAGCCAAAGACGCTCTGAATCTTTGCCAGCAGGTCGGCGGGAACTTCGTAGCGACCAGTCCGCGCCAGCTGCTCCATAAGGCCGGCAACGAGCTCACAGTCGCCATCGGACAGGAAGTAGAGCATGCGCTCCAGGTTAGAGCTGATGAGGATGTCCATCGAAGGCGAGATGGTCGTGAAGAACGGGCGGTTGCGGTCGTAGACGCCGGTGCTCAGGAAGTCAGCCAGCACGTTGTTCTTGTCGCTCGCGACGATGAGCTTGGCGACGGGCAGACCCATGCGCTTGGCATAGTAACCGGCCAGGATATCGCCAAAGTTGCCGGTCGGTACGCAGAACTCCACGGCGTCGCCGGCCTCGATGGCGCCGGCGCGCAACAGCTGCGCATAGGCGGCAAAGTAGTAGACGACCTGCGGTACCAGACGGCCGACGTTGATGGAGTTGGCGCTCGAAAGCACCGTGCCTGCGGCCTCCAGACGCTCGGCAAGCTCCTTATCGGCAAAGATGCGCTTGACGGCGCTCTGGGCGTCGTCAAAGTTGCCGCGGATGCCGCAGACGGCGACGTTATCGCCCTCCTGCGTGGACATCTGCAGGTTCTGGACGCGGCTGACCTTGCCCTCGGGATAAAAAACGGTGATGCCCGTGCCCGGAGTGTCGGCAAAACCGGCGAGCGCGGCCTTGCCCGTGTCGCCCGACGTGGCGGTGACGATCATGATGCGCTCGGCGCCGCCGTCCTTGGCGGAAGTGCGGGCCATCAGACGGGGGAGCATCTGCAGGGCGACGTCCTTGAAGGCGCTCGTGGGGCCGCCAAAGAGCTCCATCACATAGGTCTGAGGGGCATCAGCGCCCGGCGCAGCGTCGAGTTTGACGAGCGGCGTAACCTCTTCACTCGCAAACGTGCCGCGGTATGCCTCGTCGACACACGCCGAAATTTCTTCGGCCGTGTAATCATTCAGTAACATTCCCAACACATCTTGAGCGATTTCAAAGTACGATTTATCTGCAAGCGAGCTGATATCGACCTGCTGGGTGCCGAGCTCGTCCGAGACAAACAAACCCCCGTCGGGAGCGATGCCGGTGCGGATTGCCACCTTACTTGAGCACGATAAAGTGCGTCCTCGTGTACTATGATAAGTTCCCATATAACACTGCTCCTCGGATGCCTTGGTCCCAATCGGTGAAACCATGGTATCAGAGCGCGCAAAACAGGTTTGCAGAGGCTTTTAGAAAGGTAACCTCAAGCCCATGATTAAGATTGCCAAGTTTGGCGGCTCGTCGGTCGCCGACGCCGAACACTTTAAGAAGATCAAGGCCATCGTCGATGCCGACCCTGCCCGCCGTTTTGTGGTGGTTTCTGCCTGCGGTCGCCGCTTTAAGGGCGACACCAAGGTGACCGACCTGCTCTACCTGGTTAACGCGCACGTTAAGTATCACGTGTCGTGCGAGGAACTACTCGAGGACATCGGCCAGCGCTATTTTGATATCGCTGACGAGCTGGAGCTCACCTATCCCATCCGCGAGGAGTTCGCGGCCTTTGCCGAGCGCGCCCGCTCGGGCGGCTACTCTACCGAGGAGCTCGTGAGCCGCGGCGAGTACTTCACCGCTCGCCTGATGGCCGAGTACCTGGGTCTGCCGTTCCTGGACGCCGCGACGGTTGTGGCGTTCCATCACGACGGTACGCTCAGCATGAACCGCACCTCCGAGTTGGTGCAGGAGTACGGCCAGCAGGGCGGCTTTGTTATGCCTGGTTTCTACGGCGCGACGCGTGAGGGCCAGATCAAGCTGCTCGATCGAGGCGGTGGCGATATCTCGGGCTCGATTCTGGCCAAGTGCCTTGGCGCCGATCTGTACGAGAACTGGACCGACGTTTCGGGCTTCTATTCTGCCGATCCGCGTATTGTTCCCGAGGCTCAGCCCATTGCGCGCGTTACCTACGAGGAGCTGCGCGAGCTTTCGTACATGGGCGCAAGCGTCCTGCACGAGGAGGCCGTTTTCCCCGTGCGCGAGGCAGGCATTCCGCTGGTCATCAAGAACACCAATGCGCCGCAGGACCCCGGCACCATCATTAGCGAGACGGCTGACGAGGGCGAGGCGGAGCCCATCATTACCGGCGTGACCGGCAAGCGCGGCTTTGTCGCCATCAACGTGGCTCGCGACCGTACCAAGCCCCGCGTCGGCTTTATGCGCCGCGCGCTTTCGGTGTTCGAGCGCTATGACGTTTCCGTCGAGCACATGCCCACCGGTGTCGACCGCTTTGGCGCCGTGGTGCAGGAGCAGGACGTTCACGACTCGCTGTACTCGCTTGTGAGCGACATTCAGCAGGAGGTCGAGCCGCTCGAGATCGAGGTTGTCGAGGGCCTGGCGCTTATCGCGACCGTCGGTCGCAACCTGCGTGGTCGTGCCGGCATCTCGGGCCATCTGTTTGGCATGCTTGGCCAGGCCGGCGTGAGCGTGCGTATGATTTCGCAGAGCTGCGACGAGATCAACATCATTATCGGTGTCGAGGAGAAGGACTTCGACCTGGCGATTCAGACCATTTACCGTGCCTTCTCCGATGAGAACGGCATTGTGAAGGTCTCCGACCTGGAGGCTCCTGCGCCGGCCGATCCCACCTTGGCAGCGCTCCACAAGTAGCTGCTATCCCGGTGGATTTTTGGGACAAGTGCCAAAAATCTAGCGCGGGGCGTTTCGTTTCGGTTTCGTTTCGACGGGGCGGGTTTCGTGCCTGCCCCGTTCTTGTATACACTGGCAACAATAATCAGCCTGCTCGGCGTGCGGGCAAAAGCCAAAACCTTTAAAGGGGGAAGCATGAAACAGTACACGGTTGCTATTTTGGGCGCGACGGGAGCCGTGGGCACCCAGATGCTCGAGTGCCTCAACGAGCAGGAGTTCCCGGTCGGCAAGCTCAAGCTGTTGGCAAGTGCACGCTCCGCGGGCAAGACCGTTGAGTTCCGCGGCGAGCAGATCGTGATCGAAGAGGCTTGCCCCGAGGCCTTTGAGGGCTGTGATATTGTGCTCGGAGCCGCCGGCGACGATATCGCGAAGGAGCTGCTGCCCGAGGCCGTCAAGCGCGGCGCCGTCGTAGTCGACAACAGCCATGCCTTCCGCATGGATCCCGAGGTGCCGCTGGTCGTGCCCGAGATCAATGCCGACGATATCAAGTGGCATCATGGTCTTATCGCCAACCCCAACTGCGCGACCATCATCGGCCTGGTTCCCACGTGGCCGCTGCATCAGCTTGCCGGCGTAAAGCGCATGATCGTCTCGACGTACCAGGCGGCTTCGGGTGCTGGCGCCCCCGGTATGGCCGAGCTCGAGGCTCAGCTGGCCGCCCTGGGCCGTGGCGAGGAGATTCCCGAGCCGCGCGCGTTTGCTGCCCAGCTGGCGAGTAACCTGATTCCGCAAATTGGCGGCGTCAAGGAGGAGGGCTTTACCTCCGAGGAGATGAAGCTGCAGAACGAGGGCCGCAAGATCATGCACCTGCCCGAGCTGCGCGTGAACTGCACCTGCGTGCGCGTGCCCGTGCTGCGCTCGCACTCCGAGAGCATTACGCTTGAGTTTGAGCGCGACATTACGGTTGACGAGGCCCGTGCTGCGCTGGCTGCCGCTCCCGGCGTCAAGCTGGTTGACGATATGGCTGCCGAGGATGCGCACGACCGCTTCCCCATGCCGATGGATACGTCCGACCAGGATTTGATTTGGGTCGGTCGCGTGCGCCGCGACATCTCGAACCCTGATGCCGCGCGCGGCATCACCTTCTGGTGCTGCGGTGACCAAATCCGTAAGGGCGCGGCAACCAACGCCGTCCAGATCGCTAAGCTGCTCTGCGAGTAGTGTGACCTGTCCGGCGGGGGCCGGGCTTAGTTTTCAGAACGTCCTCGACCATGTGTGGCGCCTTGTCCTGCTCCTTCGGAGCCGCGGACAAGGTGCCACACTGGTCTGCGGAGTGTTCTGAAAACTAAGCCCGGCCCCCGCCTGCGGTGACGCTGCTGTAAGCGGCCTGCGATGGGGTCGTTGTTGGTTGGGGCCGCTGGGCTGATGTGGGGGCACGTGGTTGTTGCGGGCCCTAGTCCCGGCGGCGACCCCGGCGCTTCGCGCCTGCCGCCTTTTGGGACTGTGGAGCGCCGCCGGCAGCTGCGGCGCTGTTGCGCCTGCTGCCTGCGGGAACTTTGGGGTTGAGGCGGTAACTTTGGCGCGCCTGTGTTTGTTGCTTGTGAGGGCTTAGGGGTTGATGCGAATCGAAGGTGAATGGTTTTCCGGGAAGTGAACGACCTATTTTGGACCCTTGAAGCATCGGCATATTTTGGCCGCCATTTCCTGCGGTTTTATCGCATGAATCCTGCTGTTTTGCAATTAAAAAATGCGGATGCTTCGGGGCCCTAGTTTTACTCGTCCACTTCTCGGAAAACCATTCACCTTCGTTTTTGCCGGACATCGTTTTGGGCGTTGCGACTCGGTATCGGCCGATATTGAGAGGGAAAACGCCCTCTCTTGGACAATCGAGTCTGTCCGGACGCATCTGCGGGAGTTGTCTGCACAATTCGCGGTATTATGGAGCGGAGTTTTGAAAGGAGCCGCTGGTGGTCACGACGACGTTTGCTTCGCCTTTGGGCGAAATCTTGCTTGCCGCTGATGGCCGCGGTCTGACGGGGCTTTGGTTTGAGGGGCAGGAGCACTTTGGCTCCACGCTTCTCAAAGAAGATGCGGAGTACGTTGAAGGTGCCGATGCGGTTTCTGGTGCTGGCGGCATGTCGTCGGTGAGTCCCGCAAATGGTGTAGCCTCTTCGGTGCTTGAACGTTCCTGGGCTTGGCTGAATGCTTATTTTGCAGGGCAGGAACCTCGGTTTACGCCGCCGTTACATATGATCGGCACGGCGTTTCAGCGCGAGGTTTGGTTTGAGCTGCTTTCCATTCCGCGTGGCGAGGTTGCCACGTATGGCGAGATCGCCCGGCGTGTTGCGGCTCGACATCGTGTACCGGGAAACGAGGCGCCCGTTGTGTCTCCTCGTGCGGTGGGGGCTGCGGTCGCACGTAATCCCATTTCGATTATCGTGCCGTGCCATCGCGTGGTGGCGGCCGACGGATCGCTCAACGGATATGCCGGCGGCCTTGACCGCAAGGAGTGGCTGCTGCGGCTCGAGGGTGCGTACGAGGAGTAACGTCAGGACACTTTGCATAGCCAAGACGCCGTGAAAGAACGAGTCGCCGTCTTTTCGCGACCGGCATGCGTCCAAGCGCTCGGCATCTGAGCCTTAAGTTTGGTTAAGCCATATCCTGCGTATTTGAAAACGTGCAGGTTGAGCAGCTAAGGCTGCGCTAAGACGGCTGGCGGTGCGCTATCATCGGCGGTATCGAAACCTGTATAGCCGTGCGCCAAAGGAACAACTATGAAGCTGATGCTTGCCGAGGACGAACCCGGCCTCTCCCGTGCCCTTACCGCGATTCTTCAACATAGCGACTACGAGGTCGATGCCGCCCTCGACGGTCTGACGGCGCTCGAATATCTGCTCGCCAACGACTATGACGCCGCAATCCTGGACATCATGGTGCCCGGCATGGATGGCATTGAGGTGCTCAAGCGCACACGCGCCGCCGGTAAGCGACTGCCCATCATCATGCTCACGGCCAAAAGCGAGGTGTCCGATAAGGTTGAGGGCCTGGACGCCGGCGCCAATGACTATCTGACCAAGCCGTTTGCCGCCAAGGAGCTGCTCGCGCGCATTCGCGCCATGACGCGCGCCGCGACTGCGATCGATGCCACGACGCTCAGTGTGGGCAACGTGCGCCTCGATACGGCGGCTTGCACGCTTGTGGGTCCCTTGGGCGAGGAACACCTAGCCAATCGCGAGTTTCAGCTTATGGAACTCTTTATGCGCAACGCTGGCACGCGCATGCCCACCGAGCGTCTGATGCTCGAGGTTTGGGGTGAGGACGCGCCCGAAGGCGCCAACGTGGTGTGGGTCTACATCTCGTACCTGCGCAAAAAGCTGGCGGCGCTGGGTGCCAATGTGGCCATCCGCGCGTCGCGCAACCAGGGATATTCGCTTGAGGTTGTCGAGGAAGGCGAGCAGGCGTGAGCGTGCGCACGTGGTGTAAACGCATGACGGAGCGGTTTCACGCCGCCTCGAGTAGTACGGGGCGGGCAAATTCTGCTGACGCATTGGGCCGCCGCCTGCGTCGCAAGTTCATCCTGGTTGCCATGGGCGCCGTGACCGTGGTGCTCACGCTCATCATCGCCGGCATCAACATCGTCAATTATTCGCATGTCTGCAAGATGGCCGACGCTCGCCTGGACTATATCCTGGCGGGCAAGGACGGTATCGATTGGGGGAACGAGCCTAAAGCCGATCCCGGCCAGGATGCGGTTGCCGGCAAGGTTGCTACTGGTAACCGGGCGGCTGTTCGCGACGGGCGTTTTGAAGGCATGACGGCGGAAGCTCCCTTTGACACGCGCTACTTTACGGTGACGATTGCCGCCGGACAGGTTGCCGATGTCAACACGGCCCGCATTGCCGCGGTGGGTGCCAAGCGCGCCGCCAGTATTGCCGCAAAGTTGCATTCCAAGGGTTGGGTCTCGGGTTTTTCTGGCAATTATCGCTATACGACTGACGTTCAAGACGGTGAGACCACCTATGTGTTCGTGGACTGCTCGCGTGAGCTTGCAAGCTTTCATTCGTTTTTGAGCGCGAGCGTGGCAATCAGTTGCATTGGCTGGTTGGCAGTGCTGGCAATTGTGGCGGGCGCCTCGGGTGCGGTGATTCGGCCGATGGTCGAGAGCTACAGCAAGCAAAAGCGCTTTATTACCGATGCAAGCCACGAGATCAAGACGCCGCTAGCTGTGATCGACGCCGCCAACGAGGTGCAGGAAATCGAGAGCGGCGAGAGCGAATGGACGCAGAGCATTCACGAGCAGGTCGCGCGGCTGACGGCGCTGACGGAGCGTCTGGTGTTCCTGGCGCGTATGGACGAGGGTTCGGCCGGCTTTACCATGACATCGATCGATCTTTCGGAGGCCGTGGACAAGGCGGCGGCGCCGTTTGAGTCGGTGGCGGTTTCGCGCGGCAAGCGTCTGTCGACGTCGATTGCGAGTGGCGTGCGGGCCCATGCCGATGCTGCGGCGGTAGCGCAGGTGGTTGAGTTGCTGCTGGACAACGCCACACGCTACGCAAGCGAGGGCAGCGTGATTGAGCTAAGCCTGCGCGCAGACTCGCGCGGTGCGGGCAAAGGCTCGGCCGAGCTTGTCGTATCGAATGCTGTTGATGAGCTGCCCGAGGGTGACCTGGACCGGCTGTTTGACCGCTTCTACCGCGCAGATGTCTCGCGTAACTCCAAGACGGGCGGCTCGGGCGTGGGCCTATCTGTGGTGCGAGCCATCGCCGAGGCCCATGGCGGGAGTGCTTCTGTCTGCGGCCACAGCAACCAGATTACCTTCATCGTCCGCTTCTAAAACCTGCCAAAATAAACCTGTCCCTTTTTGGTCGGTGGGAAATGGGTAATACTAAAGAGTTATCCGACCAGATGGGAATTAATCGATGGCCTATATCGAATTCAAAGACGTCATCAAAGCATACGGCGAGGGCGACGCCCGCATTCATGCGCTCGACGGCGCGAGCTTTACGGTCGAGCGCGGCGAGCTCGCCATCATTCTGGGTGCTTCGGGTGCCGGCAAGACCACGGCGCTCAACATTCTGGGCGGCATGGATACGGCGACCTCCGGCACCGTGACGGTGGACGGGCGCGACGTGAGCTCTGCCAACGAGGCGCAGCTCGTGGAATACCGCCGCGCCGACGTCGGCTTTGTCTTCCAGTTCTACAATTTGGTTCCCAACCTGACGGCGCTCGAAAACGTCGAGCTCGCGGCGCAAATCTGCCCCGATTCGCTCGATGCCGAGCAAACGCTTTGCCAGGTTGGCCTGGGCGAGCGCCTTGCCAACTTCCCCGCGCAGCTTTCGGGCGGCGAGCAGCAGCGCGTGTCCATCGCCCGCGCGCTGGCCAAGAATCCCAAGCTGCTTCTGTGCGACGAGCCCACGGGTGCGCTCGACTACAAAACCGGCAAGCAGATCTTGCAGTTGCTGCAGGATACCTGCCGCAAGCAAGGCATCACGGTCATTATCATCACCCACAACTCCGCGCTGGCGCCCATGGCCGATCGCTTGATTCGCTTTAAGAACGGTCGCGTGGAGAGCGAGACGGTCCAGCAAAATCCCGTGCCTATCGAGACGATCGAGTGGTAGCGCCCATGGACCAAGATTGCCAAAACAGCCAAAACCACGATACGGAGCACGCGGGCCGCGACCGGGAGTTCGCGACCTACCGTACCGCTCAAAGCTCAAACGATATGGTGCCGACGGTTTTTCGCCGTGGCATCTACCGCACGATTCGGGGCAGTCTTAAGCGCTTCCTATCTATCGTGGTCATCACTGCGCTTGGCGTGAGCGTGATGTGCGGCCTTAAGGCGGGCTGCGAGGATTTGTGCGATTCGGTCGACGCCTATTTTGACCAGCAGAATGTCTATGACATTAACGTGCAGTCGACCTATGGCCTTACGCGTGACGATCTTGCGGCTATCCAAGAGGTCGACGGCGTCGAGACGGCCGAGGGCATCTACACCGAGACCGCCTACACCGCCGTGGGCACAACGCGCGAGCGCGTGGTCGTGCAAAGTCTCTCCAAGGAGAACATCGATCAGCCAGTGCTCGTGAACGGCGATTTGCCCGAGAGCGCCGATGAGGTCGCGGTGACTTCGAAGTTCCTGAAGGCTTCGGGCAAAAAGCTCGGCGATACGGTGAGTTTTGCCGCCAATGACGCGAGCTCGTCCAACCAAAGTGCCAAGGATCAGTTTGCCGCGGGCGATTACACCATTACGGCCGAGGTCCTCGATCCTACCGACGTGAGCTCCGACTCGACAGTCAACGCCTTTCGCGCTGCCTCGGCCGCGGATTACAAGTTCTACGTGAGCGAGGATGCCGCGACATCTTCTTCCTACTCCGCAGTCCACGTGATCGTCGAGGGAGCCAAGAGTCTTAACTCCTATTCAGATGCCTACACGACAAAGATCAACGAGGTCAAAGGCAACATCGAGAAGATCCGCGAGGAGCGTGAGAAGGCGCGCGTCCAGGAGTTGACGGTTGACACGCCGTCAAGCTTGGATACGGCCGAGCGTCAGGCCGCCATGCTCTTTGGGATCGAGCAGGATAACATCAACCGTATGGCCGAGGGCAGCGAGGAGCGCGTCCAGGCTCAGGCCGAGTTGGACCAGCGCCGCGCCGCCGCCGACCAGCATTTTGCCGATGCCCGCGCCGAGCTTTCCGATCTGGGCGAATGCACCTGGTACATTCAGGACCGCGGTAACATCGCAAGCTACTCGAGCGTCGAGAGCGACAGTTCTTCGATCGAGGCCATCGCCACGGTGTTCCCGTTTATCTTCTTTATCGTCGCCGTGCTCATCAGCCTCACCACCGCCACGCGCATGGTCGAGGAGGAGCGCACGCTTATTGGCCTGTACAAGGCGCTTGGCTATTCACGCGAGCGCATCCTGTCCAAATACGTGGACTATGCGCTGTGGGCATGTCTGATCGGCGGCGTGCTCGGCAACATCATCGGCTTTGTGGGCCTGCCACTGTTCTTGTTTACGGTGTTCGACGACATGTACTCGCTGCCCCAGATGCTGCTTTCGTACGATATCGTGTCTTCACTCGTGTCGGTGGCGCTGTTTGCCGTGGGCGTGGTGGGCGCTACGATTATCGCCTGCCGCCACGAGATGGCCGAGACCCCGGCCTCGCTCATGCGTCCCAAGGCCCCACGCGCCGGCTCTCGCATCTTGCTTGAGCGCATCGGCTTTATCTGGCGCCGCATGGGCTTTTTGAACAAGGTGGCAGCACGTAACCTGTTCCGCTACAAAAAGCGCGCCTTTATGACCATCTTCGGTATCGCCGGCTGCACGGCGCTCGTGATCTGCGGTATGGGCATTCGCGACACGTCGGTGGCGCTTTCGCCCAAACAGTACGGGCATATCACGCGCTACGACCTGCTGGCGGTCGCCAATCCCGACGATTTTTCGCAGACGTGCGCGGCATTGGATGAGCGCAGCGCGGCCAATGATTTCAACGTGACCGTGACCTCGACCCTGCCGATTATGACCGACAACGTCACCTTTACGTTTGGCGGCAAGAGCGAGACCGTGCAGCTGATCGTGGTGCCCGATAACCGCACGAGTGACTTGGGCGATTACGTGCGTCTGGAGGATGAGTCCAAAGAACCGCTGCCTTTGCGTGACGGAGACGTGTATCTGAGCAAAAGTTCACAGCTGGTGCTGGGGATTCAGCCGGGCGATACGGCTCACGTCCAGGATTCGTCGCTCAATGTTGCCAAGGTCAAAGTCAGCGACATTTCGCTTAACTATCTGGGCAACACGCTTTACATGACGCAGGGCACCTATGAACGTGCGTTCGGTCGAAGCGCACGTCTTAACGGCGTCTTTGTGCTGCTTAAGGGCTCGTCGGCCGACCAGATTGCGTTTAGCAAGAATCTTAAGAGTGACGGTTGGCTTACGATTTCGAGTACGGCCGAGCATTGGGAAAACTATGAGGCGAACTTTACGATTATCAATTCGGTCGTGGTGCTCGTGACCTTCATGGCGGCGTGCCTATCGTTTGTGGTGGTGTTTACGCTGTCCAACACGAATATCTCCGAGCGCGAGCGCGAGCTGGCGACCATTAAGGTGTTGGGCTTCCGTCGCGGTGAGGTGCACCATTACGTCAACAAGGAGACGTTGATCCTCACGGCGATTGGCGCTGCGCTGGGCGTGCCGCTGGGCGGCTTGCTGGCCGAGAGTTTTACGTACATTTTGCAGATGCCGTCGCTGTACTTTGACGTCGAAGTCGAGCCGCTGAGCTACGTGCTTGCCGTGGTGCTTTCCTTTGGCTTTACGTTTATCGTCAACCTCGCCACCAATCGTACCCTCAACAAGATCGACATGGTCGGCGCCCTCAAGAGTGCCGAGTAACCTGCCAAAAAGGGACAGGTTTATTTTGGCAGGTTTTATCTGGGCAAACGCCGGACACCTACGGGCGATCCGGCGTTTGCCCCGTTTTGCTGGGGATGTCTGTCGTTCAGTGCTCTTACTGGCCAATCCAGTGTTGCGCATAGCTCTTAATGTCCTCGGTAAAACCGTCAAGGTCGTCAAGGGTGATCACGCTGTCGATAAGCAAATTGGCTATCTCGCGGTGCATTGTGCTGCGGCGAATGTCGTTTGCAATTACGCCTGAGGACAGCTTGTCTCTATTGAGGTGCTCTTCTAGTGCCCAAAATCTACTGGACGCTTCGCTGTCGCCGTTCAGCATCTCAACGTACTGGCCGATGAGCTTTTCCATATAACGTTCTTGCCATTGAGGAAGCATTTTCTTAAACAGCTTCCAGTCGCTTTCGGCTACGTCGCGCATATGTCCTCCGCTCGTCAAACGGGCTTTCCATTTGCCTTTCATTCTATTTGGTTTTCGCTCGCAGGCGTGGATGAGAGGCTCTCTTTAGCCTTCGAGATTGGGCTTGAATGGGTCGTATGCCACAAAACGGGCCTATCTACTACGTTTAATTGGATACTCTCAATCATGCCGGGGAAACGAAAAATAAAACCGACGCTCCTATAAGTTGTCAAGAGGCAGTTTGCGGGAGCGTTCTCTCCAATTCGCACAGGAGCTCGTAATACCTCCTCTCCAGTTTCGTCGACCGCCGTTTCCCCCGTTCCAAGTGCCCGAGTGTGGCTGCGGACAGGCCGAGCTCCGCGGCGGCTTTCTTCTGAGTCACCCGCATCGCCTTGCGCATCTTCGCGAGCTCGGGGCCTTCCGGCGCGGCGCCGTCGGGGTTCGGGTCCATGAGCACGTGGTACACCTCCCGCGCTATGTAGCGCTTCAGGCAGCGGACCGCCTCCCGCCGGGACTTCCCCTCGGAGGTCCGCCTCGCCACGTACCTCCTCGTCCTCTCGTCGTACGCCATGCGCTTGATCGCGATCTCGTAGAGCGCCCAGTTCGCCTGCCGGTTGCCGCCGCGGTTGAGCCTGTGCCGGTCCGTCTTCCCGCTCGACGCGGGGATCGGCGAGGCGCCGCACATCATCGAGAACGCCGCCTCGCCCTTCAGCCTGCCGGGGTTGTCGCCGGCGGCCACGACCAGGGCGGCGGCGGTCGTGGTGCCGCAGCCCTCGACGCCGAGCAGCGCGGGCGCGTTCGCCTCCAGCAGCGCGCGGATGCGCTCGTCGAGGGACTCGACCTGGCTGCGGGCCTCCTTCCAGACCGCCGCGACGGACCGCAGCGAGGCCAGCACGCTCTCCTCGAGCGCGTCGCCCGCCTTCCTCCCGCGCGCGAGCAGCGGCATGAGGTCCTTCGGCCGCTCGCGGCCCCTGAACCGCTCCCTCAGGGCGCTCGGGGCCGTCGTGAGCATCGACTTCGCGCAGGCCACGCAGGACGTGGACGTCGCGACGGCCAGCCTGCGCGCGACGTAGAGCTGGCGCACCGCCTCGACCCAGCCGTCCTGCGACTTCGGCACGGAGCAGCCCCTCCCGGACGCCGCCTTGCGCGCCGCGCGCTCGGCGTCCAGCGGGTCGCTCTTCCCCTCGCCGGGCCTCACCTTGTCCCTCTTGGGCCTGAGCACCTCGACGACGTTGTACCCGAGCTCCACGAGCCTCCTCGTCAGCCCGGCCCCGTACGATGCCGTGCCCTCGACGCCGACGACCATGCAGCTCCCCGGGTCGCCTATCGCCTCCGCCAGCCTGTCGTAGCCCTCGGGGTCGGCCCCGAAGCTCCCGCTCCAGATCTTCCTCCCGAGGCCGTCGAGCAGGCACAGGACATGCACGTCCTTGTGCGTGTCGACGCCCGCGATGACCGTTTCGCCTTCCATTTTCGCTCCCCTCGGTCTGCCGCCTGCTCCGCGCCCGGGTCTCCCAGACATTGCACTGACGGGAGCGCTACAATCCAATTGGCTTGTCCGATTGTCCGCGCTCATGCTCCTATTAGGTCATGGCAGGACTCCGGGACGCGGATGCCGGGGCGAGACAGGTCGGATTTGAGGACGGCCGAAGAGGCGTCAGCAGGTCAGTGGGTCATCGTCCCGGCATTCAGCATCAGGGTAGCGCTGCGACGCGGAAATCGCGCGCCGTTGCCGCGCCCCGCAGTGCCCGCTTCCCCCGAGAACAATTATCAGTGCAGGTAGAAGGCCTGTCGATTTTCAAAAAAGGCAGGCATGGTCGGCTCTCTCGAGTTAAACGTAGTAAATAGGCCCTTTTCTTGGCGCGTGGTCAGCTCAATGCTAATCTCCGTGCCGGAACTGGCCCAGTTGTTTGTAAGTTGCGGTGATATAGGGACTGTTTGACGCTTTGGAGCCTCAAAACAGTCCCTATATCACCGCAACTTGGAAGGGGCGGGCGGTGTCGGATGAGTGGCGCTGGCTGGTTGGGGCGGTTTAGGCCTGTTTGCGGCACTTCCATTGTTTGCGACACCAGCGCATGAGCGCCTTTACGATGGGAATCGTGATGAGGATGATCCATGCAGGATGGGGCTGTCCCAAACAGAGCCACATGTAGAGGAACCAAGCGATGGCGGCTGCTGGATAGACGCATTCAGTGAGCTTTGACAAATGGCGTCGATCGATAAAGTCACCAATCGCGTAGTAGACGGGAACCAAAAAGACGAGGAAAAGCCCCATGCCCCATGTGCCGTAGACAATGCCGAGCACCAGATAGGCGAGAGTGACAAGTGCGGGGAAGGGGAATTTGTTCCATGCACGTCCGACCTTGGTGTGGAAATGCTTGCCATGATGGTCGAGCTTGTCGTGTGCTTCCTTCCAGCTGGAAAACGTCTCGCCGTCGATGGTGACGGTGCCGTCGTCATTGGTACGCACGCTATGTCCATCGTCCTCAAGCGTATCGATATGCACGCCGCCCGGCCCCACATGCACCTCTTCGCCCTTGCGCTCGTTGGTCACATGGATGCCGCTCCAACCAACATGGACTTCCTCGCCTTTATTGGGATCAATGACGTGGATACCGCGCGCGAGGGAAATATCGACAAGTGGTTTGTCACCGCAATCGGCGTGCTCGGCAGAATCCTCAGCCTCGTCAGCCACATCCGCCGTCTCGGTGTCGGCACTACCGTCCTCCGGGCCGTCGGCAGCGTTGGCCGCCTCCCCATATAGCAGCTTGTCCAACGACACGCCATACAGCGCGGCGAGCGCAATGAGGTTATCGGTATCGGGTGAGGACTCGCTGCGCTCCCATTTACTAACAGCCTGGCGGCTTACGCCCAGCTGGGCAGCAAGCGCCTCCTGAGAAAGCCCGGCAGCTTTACGGCGATCGACGAGGCGCTGTGCCATCGCAAGATCCATGGTGGTTCCTTTCGTTTGATGGTCGAATCGAATGAGCCGAGTATGCCGAGAACAACCGGTAGCGACCACCATTTCTAGTTAGAATCTGCTCAAACCCTACCGCAACTACCGGTAGCAACCCCTAACGACCAGCCATTTTAGGACAAATGTCAATGCAAGTAGCAGCCAAGAGCTCCCACTCAGTAAATTGCGGTGGAGTAGTTCCTAAATTCAGCCATTTGCGGACTAAGCAGGAACTATTTCACCGCAACTGAATTTCAGGTCAGGCATCCGCAGCAAGAAGACGAATAGCCTCGGCCTCCCTAGTTACCGCAGGAGGCCCCAGGGCTTACCTCCCAAATCTTTCCGCAGGACGGAAGGACCCCGCCGCGCGAAGCGCACGGCGGGGTCCTGACATGTCCGAGGACGATTTGGGAGGTAAGCCCTGGGGGCTCCGATGGGGGCGGTTCCAGCCGAGGCTATTCGTCGCCGAAGCTGATGCCCAGCGCCTTGGCCTCGCGCACCAGATCACTCTGGGGGTCGACAAACTTGAGCTTGCCGGCGACATCCTCGAGCGGCATGTGGCACATTTTGCCGTCGCGCAGGGCAATCATGTAGCCAAACTCGCCACGCAGGCAGCCAAGCGCGGCCTCGACGCCGCACTGGGTCGCAAAGATGCGGTCCTGAGCGTCGGGCTGGCCACCGCGCTGCGTGTGACCGGGGATGGCGACGCGGGTCTCGCGACCGGTCTTGGCTTCGATCTCCTTGGCGATGTCGTACACGATTGACGGGCTCGTGCGCTCGGCGAGCTTCTTCTTGTACTCCTTCTTGGACAGTGCCGCGTCCTCTTTGGAGATGGCGCCCTCGGCGACGGCCACGATGGTAAAGCGGCTGCCGGTCTCCATGCGATGCTCAATGGTCTTGATGACGTTATCCATGTCGTAGGGAATCTCGGGAATCAAGATGACATCTGCGCCGCCCGCGACGCCGGCATACAGCGGGATCCAGCCAACCTTGTGGCCCATGATCTCGATAACGAACACGCGCCCGTGACTCGACGCGGTGGTGTGGATGTCGTCGATGCACTTGGTAGCGACGTCGATGGCGCTCGTAAAGCCAAACGTCAACTCGGTGCCCCAGGTGTCGTTATCGATGGTTTTGGGTAGGGCGATAACGTTGAGGCCCTCTTCGCGCAGGCGGTTGGCGGTCTTGGTGGATCCGTTGCCGCCCAGCATAAACAGGCAGTCGAGCTGCAGCTTGTGATAGGTGTGGACCATCGCGGGCACCTTCTCGACGCCATCGGCTTCGGGAATGTCCAAGCGCTTGAACGGCGTGCGGCTCGTGCCCAGGATGGTGCCGCCGCGGGTGAGGATGCCGCTAAAATCGGCGGGCGTCATGACGCGGAATCTGCTGTAGATAAGGCCCTGGTAGCCGTCCTCAAAACCATAGATCTCGATAGGTTCTTCGCTATTTGTCATAAGCGTTTTGACGATGCCGCGCATAGTGGCGTTGAGCGCCTGGCAGTCGCCGCCACTGGTAAGAAGACCGATCCTAAGCATGATGAATCCTTCCGGGCAAGTTATAACATGCGCATAAGTTTACCCCCGCACACTGTTGACGCGGGGGTAAAACGTGTTAGCTCAAGCGTATGGAAATGTAAACAACGTCAGGCGGGCGTAAGGTTGACGGGCCTGGCTCCTTACAGTGCGAAGGCGTCGACGTCGCCCCAGTGGCGGCGCAGCGTAATAGCGGCGGCGGGTTCGGTATTGTCAAAGACGACCGACCATTGCGTATTGCTGGTGATGTCTTCCGGATTGGGTTCTTGCGCTGCGGCACGCAGGGCTTCCCAGACAATCGTTTCGTCCTGGGCACCGACATGGGCGTCAAGAACATCGGCGATTGCGACGGCGCGCTCTTTACCATGGCCCAGCTCGCCATTCTTTTGGTTGGGCAGCACTTCGTCGTCATAGCAGGCGTAGAAGTTCGTAACCTGGCGTACAGGAGTCGCTTTGAAAGCGCGGTCCGGATCGCGTGGGTCCCATTCTACTACGCGCGCGTCACCGGCGGCGTCGTTGATAAAGAAGTGGTAATCGCGTCCTGCCATGGCGTGCATGTCGTAGGCGAAAAGCAGGTCGACAGCTTCTTGCGTGGTGGCGGCACGGTCGAGCACCAGACGGATGACGAGCGAGGTGTTGATGACGGGCCGTTGCGTGTCCTGGTCACAGGGCTTGGAATCCAGGGTGAGTACGGCAATGGACACGCCGCATTCGTTAACACCGTCGAGCTGGGCAAACGGGCCCATGAGTGCCGCGGCGCGTCCGGCGACGGAGTCAAGCGGAGTGTTATCGCCCAGGTTGTTAAGGGCGGCAAGCCCGATGGAAGCATAGCCGCCGCGTGGGTGATTGCGCACCAGCAGCGCCGAGGTGTCGTCCTTAAAGTCGTAATTGCGACCGGTGCGCACGCGGCCTTCGGCATCTACGGCGACAAAAGCACTGCAGGCAAACTGGGGCGCCTGGACATGTGCCGGCACACCGGGCAGCACCTGCGCCACCACGGCATCGATGTAGGCCTGGTCGTCGCGCACGCCAGCGGCGATGATGCGATCGAGATCGTAGTCGTAGGTGATGTCGATTGCGTACAGGTCATAGCCATCCGCGTAGCCGGTCAAGCGTTTGAGCGACGCGGCGGATTTGATTTGCTTGTGATAAACGATACCGGTGGCAGCGGCAAGGCCGACGGCGACTCCCGCGACACCGCAGGTGATGGCAATGTTACGTGGCTTCATGACGACTCCTCTCGTCCTGTTAGCGCAATTGTCGCAAAAGGAGCGCGGGCATGATGGCTCAACTTGGTGAGTGGCGCGGAATTAAGCACGGAATGAAGAGTGCGGCGCTGGCGTGGCGGGGTATGCTGGAGGGGATCATCAACCCAGCGAAAGGGGAGAGCATGACGGATCAGGAAACGCCCGAGCGCGCGCATGTGACGGCCGATGATATCGAGGCCGCCAACGACCTTATCGACTTTATCGAGGCATGCCCCAGCATGTTCCATACGGCGGCGACCATTATGGCCGAGCTCGACGAGGCGGGCTTTACCTACCTGCCCGAGAATGCGGCGTGGGACATCGAACCGGGCGGGCGTTATTACACGCAGCGCAACACCTCGAGCGTTGTTGCCTTTAAGGTGGGCGAGGACCTGGCCGCGACGTGGGGCGAGGACGGTGTTGCCGGTGACTATCATTTTCAGCTCACGGCGTCGCACAGCGATTCGCCGACGTTTAAGGTCAAGGCCGTGCCCGAACTCGACGGTGCGGGCGAGACGCTGCGTCTGAACATCGAGGCCTACGGCGGCATGATCGACTACACTTGGTTCGACCGCCCGCTGGCGCTCGCGGGCCGCGTACTGGTGCGCGAGGGCGACCGTATCGAGAGCCGCCTGCTTGCTACCGAGCGCGAGGTCGCTATCATTCCGAGCCTTGCCATCCACATGAACCGCGGCGTTAACGAGGGCTTTGCTCCCAACCGAGCCGTCGACCTGTGCCCGCTCATCAGCGCCGGCGAGCTTAAACAGGGAGATTTTGACGCACTGATCGCTGACGAGTTGGACGTTGAGCCCGAGCAGATCCTAGGTCGCGATCTGTTCCTGGTCAATCGTCAGGATGCGCGCATTTGGGGCTGGGCCGACGAGTTCATCTCGACGCCCAAGCTCGACGACCTGGCCTGCGCCTACACCTCACTGCAGGCATTTTTGGGTGCCGAGAACGCGCACGACGTTTCGGTCTTCTGCTGCTTTGATAATGAGGAGGTTGGCTCCGAGACCAAGCAGGGCGCCATGTCGACGTTCTTGGCCGACGCGCTGCGCCGCATTAACGGATCGTTGGGCTTTGACGACGAGTCGTACCACCGCGCACTTGCCGCCTCGATGCTTGTAAGCTGCGACAATGTACATGCCGTGCACCCCAACCATGCCGAGAAGTGCGATGCCCGCAATCAGGTGGTACTCAACGGCGGCATCGTCATCAAGGAAGCCGCCAACCAGCACTACTGCACCGATGCCTTTAGCCGCGCGGTGTTCCAGGCCATCTGCGATGACGCCGACGTGCCCACGCAGGCCTTCGCCAACAAGAGCGACATGGCCGGCGGCTCCACGCTCGGCAATCTGTCCAATATGCAGGCGAGCATGCATGCCGTGGACGTGGGCCTGCCGCAGCTTGCCATGCACTCGAGCTACGAGACCGGCGGCGTGCGCGACGTGATGTACGCCATCCGCGCCCTCACTGCTTTCTACGAGCGCAACCTAACCATCAACGGAGCCGAAAGCGTGAAGCTCTAAAATCGACCAAAAAGGGACAGGTCCATTTTGGCAGGTTTTATCTGGGCAAATGCAAAGGGTGAAACCGAACTAGATCTGTGATACGTAGCCGCCGAGGTGCAGTGTGCCTCGGCGGCTTTTTGTGTACAGAGTACGGCTAATGCTTATAAATGCTATACATGCTTTACGTATCTACCATAGAGTTTTATGATAGGTTTGAAGTATTAAGGAGGGGTCATGACCACAACAGCCGCTCAGATCAACGTACGCCTCGATGCCGATCTTAAAAGGAGTGGGGACGCCGCGCTCTCTAGCGCTGGCATGACACCGAGCCAAGCGGTGCGTGCGCTCTGGCAACTTGCGGCATCTCTGGCTGATCGCCCCGGCGCGCTCCAGGACCTCCTTTCGCCCAGTCGTGTCCGGGCGGAACAGCGCGAGCGGGAGAAAGTCGCCAAGCACAAGCTCGAACTCATCGACCGGGGTTCGCAACTGTTCGCTGCTGCTTGCCGTGAATCGGAAATTGACTTGGCTAAGGTGCAGCCCTCGGGCGATGAAGAACTCAAACGAAACGCCTATGCGGATCGCTATGGCGAGGAGATGAGCTGGCTCTATGAGTGAGGCTCCAAAGCGCATCTTGGTTGACACCAACGTGTGGCTCGATTACTTCATTCCCTCACGACGTGGTCGTTCGGTGGCGATTGATTTTTTACGCGATGCATGCACGGCGCAGGTAGATTTACTGTATGCGGCGACATCGTCCAAAGACCTGTTCTATTTAATTTCAAGTGAGCATAAGGCATGGTATCGGCGAGAGCACGGTTCGCTTTCCCAGGATGCCGCTACGGCGGCGACATCGCTTGCATGGGATTGTCTCAGCGTGCTGTCACAGCTTGCCACGCCAGTGCCCTGTGACCTGAGCGACATATGGATGGCGAGCAAGCAGCGTGAGCTCCATAGCGATTACGAAGACGATTTAATCATCGCGGCAGCGATGCGCGCAAAGGCAGACCTTCTGGTCACCAACGATGTCAAGCTCTGCTCACACGCGCCCGTCGCAGTAATGAACGTCGAAAACGCAAGAAACTACTTGGCAACGCTCAAATAGCTCTAGACCCCGCAGGTAGAACGCCGGAACCCTAGTGTTCGATCCAGCAGCGGAGCGTCTCGCCGGCTTGCAGATGACGCAGGTTCTCCGCGGCGATGTCGACGACGTTGTTGAGCGTGGCGGCTAGGTGGAACCAGCCGGACACGTGCGGCGTGATGAGCATGTTGGGCGCGTCCCACAGCGGGTTTGTCGCGGGCAGGGGCTCGGGATCGGTGACGTCGACCGCGGCGCCGGCGAGATGTCCCGACTCCAGAGCGGCAACCAAGTCGTCGGCAACCACAAGATCGCCACGGCCGCCGTTGGCAAAGAAGGTGCCCGGTTTCATCGCGGCGAAGAACTCGGCGTTCGCCAGGCCGCGGGTCTCGGGTGTGCTGGGCATAAAGGATGCGACGATGTCGGCCTCGGCCAGGCGCTCAGACAGGGCATCCATGCCGTCCATGTCCTCAAACACAATGGGGTAGACGAGCGGATGGCGCTTGATGCCGCGGACGTGTGCGCCCATGCTGCGGCAGAGCGTGGCAAAGTGGCCGCCGATATCGCCCGCGCCCAGCACCAGCACGTTGGCATTTTTGAGCGAGGTGACCGGGCCCAAGTCCTCCCAGCGATGCTCGCTCTGCAGGTCCTGGTAGCCGGGCAGGCGCTTCATCATTGACAGCACCATGGCAAACATGTGCTCGCTTACGGCCTGACCGTAGGCGCCGATCGAGCAAGACAGCTTGGCGTCAGCCGGCACGGTGCCAGCAGCAAGGTAGTCGTCATAGCCGGCGGTCTGCAATTGCAACAGCTGAAGATGCTCGCATGCCGTGAGCATGTCAGGGTCGATGTTGCCCAGGATCACGTCGGCATCGGCGACCTGCTCGTGCGTGGCGGCGTCGGCGCTCGTGTAGATAAAGTCCTCGCCCGGAGCGCTCGACTCGAGGATCGCGCGGTGACGATCGTTGACGGGCAACAAAACCAGGATGTTCACAAGCAGTCCTCTCCGCTCGACCTACCAAAAAGGGACAGGTTTATTTTGGCAGGTTTTATCAGGCAAAACGCTATAAAAACGCCGGGCTTCGCGATGGTTAACATATCCATCGTGAAGCCCGGCGCATCCACGGCTACCAGCTCAGCAACTCGTAGCCGTCCTCGGTCACCACGAGCTGTACCTCGCACTGGGCCGAATCGCTGCCGTCCTTGGTGCGCACGCACCAGCCGTCACCCTTGCTGATCTTGATGTCGGGCGCTCCGGCGTTGACCATGGGCTCGATGGTAAAGACCATGCCCGGCACCATGATGGTGTCTACGTCGGGCGCCTCGGTGGTAAAGCCCACAAACGGGTCCTCGTGGAACTCCTTACCGATGCCGTGTCCGCCGTACTCACGCACCACGCTAAAGCCGGCGTCCTCGACGGTCTTTTGCACGGCCTCGGCCATAACGGAGAGCGGTAGCCATGGCTTGACGGCTGCCAGACCCGCCTCCACGCTGGCACGGGTGACGTCGACCAGGCGCTGGCGCTCGGCCGAGACCTCGCCGATGCAGAACATGCGGCTCGAATCACTAAAGTAACCGTCCAAGATCGTGGAGCAGTCCACGTTGATGATGTCGCCCTCGTGCAGCACATCCGCATCGCAAGGGATACCGTGGCAGACGACGTCGTTGATCGAGGTGCATACGCTCTTGGGGTAGCCCTCGTAGTTGAGGTCGGCCGGCGTGCCGCCGTGCTCGACGGTGTAGTCGTAGATCATCTGGTCGATCTGGTTGGTGGTCATGCCTGCGGCGATATGCTCGCCCACATAATCGAGCACGCCCACGTTGATGGCGGCCGAGCGCTTGATGCCCTCGATATCGGCGGGCGTCTTGTAGAGCGTGCGGGGCAGAACCTCCCAGCCCTCTTCCCACAAGCGCTCGAGGCGCTCATCGAAGGTGCTATGGCATTTCTTATATTTTTTGCCGCTGCCGCACCAGCAAGCGTCGTTGCGGCCGGGCACGGGTCCTTTGTCAAACATGGCTAACTTCCTTTCATCCGCAGCTAGTATAGCCCACCCACGCGTCTATAAAAGTTGCGGTGATATAGTTCCGATTTAAGCGGTTTAACAGCACAAATAGGAACTATATCACCGCAACTGATGGGGCGGGATGGCGGGCACTGGCTGCTGCGTGGTTTTGCTAGTAGCTCACCTGGCAGGGGATGCCGAGGGCGCGCACGCGTGCGGCGATCGTGTCGAGTGCCTCGGGCGCTGCTTTGGCAAGGCCGGCGACCGGTGTCTCGCGCGCCACCGTGTAGATGGTCGTCTCCTGCGGGCGAATGCGCTCGAGCGCCGCGAGCCAAGGGCCGACGTACTCCTCGCCGGTGTTATCGAGAGACTTGCCCCGGTACTCGCCGCTCAAAAACATCGTTTGGATAATAACGTGACCGTCAAAGCTCGCGAACGTTTCGATCTGGTGCTCTACATCGTAGGGGCCAACGGGCTGGTCGAGCAGCTGGATAAATGCCGGGTCGACGGTATCGAGCTTAAGAATGTTGTCGTCGACCATCATGAGCGCGTCGTGCACCTCGGGGCGGTCGGCGCGCGTACCGTTGGAGAGCACGGCGATCTTGGAGTTTGGGGCAAGCTCGTCGCGCAGCGCGACGGCGCCGGCAATGGCCTGCGGAAACTCCGGTGCGGCGGTGGGCTCGCCGTTGCCTGCGAAGGTGATCACATCGGGGAGTTCGCCCTCGGCTGCCATCTCGCGCAGCTTTGCCTCGAGCGTGTCGAGTACCATGGCAGCTGTGTTGTACGGCTCATGGCAGGGGCGCTCGGCGTTGAGGCCGTTTTCGCAGTAAATGCAGTCGAACGTGCAGATCTTACCGCTGGCCGGCATCATGTTGACGCCGAGCGAGAGGCCAAGGCGACGGCTGCGAACAGGCCCAAAGATGGGGCTGGCATTCAAAAACGTAGACATAGGCATATGCTCCTCAAGACAATTGTGCCTAAGCATAGCATCGGCTCCAAAGCAAGGTGCGGGCTCTTGCTTTACAAGTTTCGTTTTTTCACGTCGCCCATGATGCCGTCCCATGAAAAGCCTCGGGTCGGGTACAGTTAATCTGTTAACAAGGCGTAAGGCAATGCGGGTCCATCCAACCGCACTGACGTGCAACTGGATGAGCATTGATGACGGGGGCACAACATGGATTTTACGGTCGAGAATGCGGGCACCACGATTGCCTGTCGCGAATATGCCGGCCCGGATGTGTCGCCTGATACTCCTGCCTTGGTGTGCGTGCACGGCGCTTGTGTCGACGGCACATTTTTCGACGGAATCGCTTGTGAGCTCAGCCGCAACTACCGCGTCATTGCCTACGACCGTCGCGGCTGTGGTGACAGCGGCGAAGCGGCAGACGGCAGCTATGATCTTGCCGCTCAGGCCGCCGACCTGCAGGCCGTGATCGAACACGTTGGCGCTCCGACAAATGTGCTTGCGCACAGCGCCGGTACGTTGGTGGCGCTGGAGCTTCTTCGCGCCGAACCCCATCTCGTCGCCCGCGCGATTCTGCATGAGCCGGCTGTGTCGGCCGAAGGCGTCGGCATGGGCGCGGCTCCGGTTTTGCTCGATATGATTGCAGCTGGAAAGGTTTCAAGGGCGCTCCGTCTTTTCTTGGGAGCCCTCGGCGACTTGGACCCCGAGGCTCCTGGGACGACCGAGGCGGAAGCCAAACATGCTCTGCGCAATGGTCGTTGCTTTATGGCGAACGAATATGGAACAAATATGACATATGCTCCCGACTGGGATCGCGCCCGCGCGTCAAAGGCGGTGTCGGCCGTGTTTTTGGGTGAGCTTTCGGTCGGTACGCCCCGCGAGGCTGGTACGCGAGCGACTGCCGAATATCTCGATTGTCCTCTCGTGACGATCCCGGGCGCGCATAACGGTCTGCGCGATCGCCCCGTTACGGCGGCAAACGCCGTTCGCGATGTCTTGGAGCGTTAGCACGCTCGATGACCTGCGGGGAGGAGGACTGCTAGCGTTTCGTCATTGTTAACGAATGCGCCCATAACCGTGCGCTCGCGGCTCCATTACCGCTATTTGCCAGGTCATAAAAATGTAACGATAATCGCGCGTTTGCCTGTAGTTGTCAGATGTTACCCTTGTACCATTTGATATGCGCCGTTGCCGTGCGTAACGATAGAAAGGGCCCCATATGCTCAATAATCACGAGGTCAATCTAACCGACGAGGAGGCTGCCGCCGAGGTCGCCCGCGTCGCGAAGACCTACCCCGTGGTGCGTTTGCTGTCGGCCGATCAGATTAAGAGCGAGCCTAACTGCTTGCTCGCTGGCGATCGCTGCCCTTGTCTGCGTCAGTCGAGTCTTGAGGCCTTGGCAGACTCCGATGAGGTGTCGGAGCAGCTGCTCAATGATGGTATTGAGTACCGCGCCCGTCTGCGCCCTCTAAAGGTCGAGGGCGAGCCTCACGTCCTGCTGATGGTGCGTCCGATTGATGGGCAAGAGGCCGCAGAAGAGGACCTTGTCTACACCGACGTGCTGACGAGTGCGTGCAATCGCCGATATTACGAGGAAAAGCTCCGTAGCGCGCGCATGAAGGCCGGCGTTGCGGTAATCGACCTTGATGATTTTAGGGTCTTCAACGATACGTGTGGCCATCATGCTGGCGACCTTGCACTCGGTGCTGTGGCGACAGCCATACGCAGCGGAATTCGTTCGACTGACGAGCTTGTGCGCTATGGCTGCGACAAGTTTGTGACCGTCATGCCCAATATTCCCTCCGATGACTTCGCCCGCCGCCTGCATCAGGTATCCGAGGCCGTTCATGCCACGGTTATTCCGGGGCATGAGTACGTGAGCTTGACGGCATGTGTCGGTGGCGTTCGCATTCATGGCGAGACGGTCGACGAGGGCGTTGGCCGCGCTGTCCAGTTACTGAGCCGCGCTAAGGCAAAGCCCGGTACGGTCGTGACCGATTCCGATTCCATCGAGGCCTTCCAAAGCGAAAAGCCATTGGTGCTTATCGTCGATGACTCCGAGATGAACCGAGCCATTCTCAACGAGATGCTCAAGGACGAGTATTGCATCCTCGAGGCCGATAACGGTCGTACGGCGCTCAATATGGTCGACCGCTATGGCGATAAGTTGTTGCTCGTGCTGCTGGATATTGTGATGCCGGGCATAAGCGGCGTTGAGGTGCTGGCCGACCTGTCGCGCCGATCGGGTGTCGACAATCTGCCTGTCATCATGATTTCGAGCGAAGATTCCGATGATATGGTTCTGCGCGCGTACGAGCTGGGCGCCTCGGACTATATCAGCCGTCCGTTTGACTCCCGTGTCGTGCGCCGCCGTGTAAGCAATACCATCCGCCTATACGCCAAGCAGCGCCGCCTGACGAACCTGCTGTCCCAGCAGTACAACGAGCGCGTCAAGAACAGTCGCATGCTCATCGACATCATGGCCGGCGTCATGGAGCTCCGCAATGGCGAGAGCGGCAGGCACGTTACGAACATCGAGAAGCTGACCGAGCTGCTGCTTGGCTGCCTGGTCCACCGTAGCGACAGCATCTCCCTCGGCAACGAGGAGCGCTCCACGATCGCCCTGGCTTCGGCACTGCACGATATCGGCAAGATGTCGATTGACGATGCGATTCTCAACAAGCCCGGGCGCCTCACGCCCGAGGAGTTCGAGATTATGAAGACGCATACCACGATCGGCGCCGACATGCTGCATGAGCTGGGCCGCCATCACGCCGGCAATGCGCTTATAGAATATGCGTACCAGATTGCGCGCTGGCATCACGAGCGCTGGGACGGCAAAGGTTATCCCGACGGCCTTAAGGGCAGCGATATTCCCATCGCCGCACAGGTGGTGTCGGTGGCTGACGTGTACGATGCGCTGACGAGCGTGCGCGTGTACAAGGACGCTATCCCGCACAAGGAGGCGATCCAGATGATTCTGGACGGTAAGTGCGGTACCTTTAACCCGCTGCTGCTCGATTGCTTGCTCGAGGTGCAAGACCAAATTGCCGAGACGTTGGCACGCCCCGCTGACGTCGTTGCGTTTCCCACGATTTAGTTTGACCAAAGGAGTTTTTAACCCATGATTTCCATGCGTGAGGCGTATGAGAAGATCGGCGCCAATTATGATGACGCTTGCACTCGGCTGATGGGCGAGGAGATGCTTGCCCGTTTTGCCCTCAAGTTTTTGGATGACGAGAGTATGGACAAGCTGGAGGCTGCCATGGCGGCAGGAGACGCCAAGGCAGCGTTTATGGCGGCGCACACGCTCAAGGGCGTGAGCCAGAACTTGGGATTCGATAATCTGTACGAGCCGGCGGTCGTGGTGACCGAAGCGCTGCGCGGTGCCGATACTGTTGACGGCGCTCGCGAAGGAATGCATGCGCTGCAGCAGCAATATGCGGCCACGATGTCGGCCCTGCGCGAGGCGGCTGCATAAGAGCTTGCAAGCTTTGATGACTATGAGAGTGGATAATCCCCCGTTTTAGGCCCGGTGGCGGCCTCAAAGTGGGAGATTATCCACTCTCGTTCGGTAAGTGTCCAAAAATTCACTCTCGCGCACTGGCGGGGCTTTCCGCATGCAATCCATATCGTTGTTCGATAAACTATTCCGATAACGATAGATTCGATGAGGGTGAGTGTATGTCCAACAGCGTTCAGCGTATGGCCAAGGCGGGCGAGACTGTAAGGAAGCTTGGCTTTTGCATGGCGGTCGTTTTTGCGGGAATGCTCATCGCTTTTGCCGCGTTGGTTGTTTACGTGATCTGGTATACGGTTGCAAACGTTGTTTCTGTCGATTCTTTCGGTGTCGTGACGCTTCTCGATGGCGGGAGCATCGTTATCCCAAGCGGGCTGTGCCTGGCACTCGTCGTGGGTGTTTCGCTTATCGTTTTGTGCGGAATCAGCCATAACATCTCTCGGGGCGTCTCGCCCTTTACCAAGGCGCATGTGCGGCTTATCCGTGTTCTTGCACTTGCCTTTGCTGTTAACGCCGTGGTTTCGTTTGTTGGTGCCTATGAATCGGTCAATCTCACCATTGGCGGACTGGAGCTTTACATCGTGCCTCATTCCTTCGTTATTGAGATTTGCCAAGGCGCTACCTTTGATGCGGGGTCGTTTATCGGCGCAGTTGTCTGTCTGTTTATCTCGGCGATCTGGAGTTATGCCTCGCTGCTCCAAGAGCAGTCTGACGAGCTTGTGTAGGAGGAAACATGAGCTATCTCATCATCGAGCTTGAGACGCAGCTGCTTAAGACCGGAAAGACCAGCTCTGATCTGATTCGTGCCACGGGGCATACTCCGGCTAATATTTCTAAGCTAAGAAACGGAAAAATTAAAGCTATTCGTCTTAAGACGCTTCTTGAAATCTGTGATGAGCTTGATTGTCAACCGGGAGATATTATTCAGCGCGTGAGCGAGAAAGAGCTCGAGGAACTTATTGTCGAGCGCGCGAAGAATGCCGTGAGGCAGATGCGGGATGGCAGAGGCAATGAGGCGTCGCTTCCGACATCGGTCTTCGCTGTCGATTTGAGCGACGAGTAGCTTAAGGCGAACAACTAAAACGAAATATCAGCGTGAAGGAACCCGTGTCTAACACGGATTCCGTCTTTTAGATTATCTTGACAAATATGAGTTATCGAAAAACAATAATAAGAATGGAAAACGATAAAAGAAAGGAGGAACGATATGAGCTGGATTGTCAAACCAAGTTATGTGGACCCCGGTGGTGGGTGCAACGGTTACTGCAAGAAATTCTGTGGAGCACGCGTCTGCACTAAGAACTGCAGTAAAAACAACTGCGTTGTTTATTTCTAGCAGTTGTGGCTGTTGCCAGGCGAGAGTCTGGCAACAGCGGTTTTGCTACCAAGCAGAACGGGAGGCCAATGAACGCATCAGCGATAAAACTATCAAAGGTGTCAAAGCGCTATGGAAAACGGCGTGTGTTGCATGACGTTTCCTTCGAGGTGAATCAATCTGAGCTTTGCGCCCTTGTTGGTGCAAACGGGGCGGGCAAAAGCACGCTTATCAAAATAGTGCTGGGCCTCTGTGAGCCATCGTCGGGGAGCGTGGAGCTCTTTGGAGGCAAGTCGAAAAAAGAGCTTGGTCTGATGCGGACGCGTGTCGGCTATGTGCCAGATTCCAGCGGAGCATACCAATCTCTCAGCGCGATTGAGAATCTTCAAATTCGATGTGCGGAATGGGGGCTTGATGGGAATCGTGAGATTCCTCGCGTTTTGAGCTTAGTCGGGCTGGACGTCGATGAAAAAAAGAGCGTAAGCAGTTTTTCTTTGGGAATGAAACGGCGGCTGGATATAGCTACGGCTTTGTTGGGTGACACTGACGTACTAATTTTCGATGAGCCGGCAAATGGATTGGACCCGCTGGGCATCGAGAGTATATGGGCCCTTATCGGCCGATTGAATCGAGAACAGGGTAAGACCATGCTCATCTCTAGCCATGATTTGGATGAGTTGGCATCGGTTGCAACAAGTTGCGTGTTTATTCATGACGGTGAACTGCTGAAAAAGGAATCGATGGATGTCATAAGGGATGAGGCGTCGTCCCTAAAAGAGTATTACAGGCGCTTGATGAAGGCGGTCTCGCTATGAAGCGGGCGATTCATCCCATAAAGGCAGATATGATGCGTCTGCACAGGATGTTTCCGGCGAAGTTTGGTCTTGCGCTTATGCTGGCGTTCGGCCTTCTCTTCGGTGTCTTTCTAAAAAACGGAACAACGTTGCTCGCCTTTGGCAATAGCGTTTTTGGGGAGGATATTGGCTTCTGCTGGAATGTAATCGATCCTTCTGCACCCGATGAATCCCTTGTGCGCAGCGCTTTTGCCGGCACATCCCTGTTCGTTCCACTCATCGTTTGTCTGGTGATTTTGCAGGAGCGCGGCTATGAAGAGGGATACCGAATTTCTATGGCAAGAGGTCTCGCCCGCTTTAATGGCGCTCTAGCACATGCATTTTCGTCTGCTTTCATAATTGGCGCAGCATATAGTGCGCTTTGCCTTCTTCTTTTTGCCATAGCCGTAACACGTGGAGGGCAAAACTACGTGCATGGCATGCTGGCTGCATTTTTGCCTGCAATGATAGTCAACGCCGTATTGGTGATATCGGTTGCGCTGGAGACGGTGACCATCTATCGGATTACGGGCAGCGCTGTATTGAGCGGGGCCGTGGTGATAGTTGGATTTGTCATGAGCTTGACGCTCTACGGAACTTACCTTCAGACGCCCATACCGTCCTTGCGATGGATCTTCTTTCTTCCGGGGCCGTACCTTGGAGTCGGATGTGCCCTTGGGTATAGCGATATGGGGCAGCTGACGCTTCTGGGATATGGCGCGGCAGCCAGCTGTCTATCGGTATTGATTTACGCTCTCGTGAACTTTCGTGCTGGGGGTGTGCTCAATGGCTCGTCAGACTAGAAGATTCCTTCATTCAGAATTGAAGCATGCGAGCAAATGGACGTACGCCTTAATCCTGGTAATTTATGCGTGCATGGTGGTATTGCAGATTAATTCTTTCCCGATGTGGTTCTGTAGCCTCCGTGAGAACAGTTTCTTGGGCTTTTTCCCAGACCCGACGCTTCGGCTATCGGCAGAGGATGTCCTTCTATTTGGTAATGCAGAGGTTTTTCGCGGCCTGCTGTTCAACGTAGCCCCGTTGGCTCATGCATTGTTCTTTCCGTTCATCGCGGCTTGCATTGTGCCGCGCTTTGTCAGCTCGGGCTTTGTCGAGGAACCATGGGGGCTGTCGGAGGCACGAGGAGGGAAGCGGGCGTGCGCTATCGTTGCGCGAGTGGTGCTGTCTTCTTTTGCCCTTTTGGGCGCGTTTATCCTGTCGAGTGTCGTTTTGTACTGTCTTAACTGCGCGATCGTTTTGGATGCTCAGCAGTATTTCAACCTGTATGTATTTTGCTATCGACTTGTTCTTGCTGCCGCTGCCTGCCTTGCATGCGTGGTTTCTTGTGTAATCGTTGTTTCCTATTTTGGGTCCGGCTTCGGTCCGATTGGCATGCTGTTACTTGTCAACGTCGTAGCGATCTACATACAGCTCGGGGCCAATTCCATGCTTCCGCTTCCAGCCTCGATGCTCATGTGGATTTGCGGCGTGACCCCGTTGGGGAATGGTCAATGCATCTCGATTTTAATTGACTGCCTAATAAACGTAGCAAGCGTTTTTGCCATTTGCTTTACCGTCGACCGATTACGGTCGAAATTTCTTTGATTGTTTGTGAGGGATAATCATATGAAGCCGTCTCAATACAACTTGATTGAAAACCACAGCGAAAGAACGCTGGTGATGAATTCAAAGACTGGCGCAATCCTTTCGTTGGATAAACAACATGCAGAAAGTATGTGCCGCATGGTATCGGGAACCGAATGTGAGCCAGATGAATTGCGCGAAGCGTTGCTTCAAGGAGGAATGCTGTTAGAAGATGATCGTGACGAAAAAGAGGAAATGAAGGCGATGGGCCATCTTGCTCGATTTTCCAATCGCTCTCTAGGCTTGACGATAGCCCCGACATTGGAGTGCAACTTCTGTTGCCCATACTGTTATGAAAAAGGACAACGCAAAACGACAATGACTCCGGAGGTTGAAGACCGGCTTGTCTCATCGTAAAGGAGCGTTCACGGGGGCTGAGCGAGCTTGAGATCGGTTGGTATGGTGGAGAGCCGTTGTTGCAAGTCGATAGAATTCAGCGGCTTACAGAGCGTATAAAGGCGATCCTTAATCCAGAGTGCTCCTATTCGGCATCCATCGTTACAAATGGATATCTTCTGACGCCAGAAGTGGCCGAGACTCTCGCGGCTTGTGACGTCAAGATGGCTCAAATAACCTTGGACGGGTCTCGAAAGGACCACGATTCTCGGCGGTTCTTGCGGAACGGACAGCCGACGTACGATGCGATTCTAGACAACGTTTCTAAAGTCACGCATCTGTTGGATATTTCCATCAGGTGCAATGTCGATGCCCATAACATTGTCGGTGCTGGCGATTTGCTGGATGCACTCGAGGAAAAGGGCCTTAAAAACAAGGTTGGATTCTATCTGGCGCCTGTCGACAATATTAACGATACGTGCCCAAGTGACAGTAGTTGTTTTTCGATGGAGGCGTTTTCTCAGGAAGAGCTGGACTTTTATAGTCATGCAGTTGATAGGGGGTTCTATGTTGACCTGACGGTGCGCTTTAATCCGGCTATATGTGGCGCCGTTTGTGCAGGGTCGTTTGTAGTGGATCCGGAGGGCTATCTTTATAAATGTTGGGACGAAATCGGGATGCGTGAACGCTGCGTCGGCACGCTTGCCGAAGGGCCGAGGATGAATGCTCAGCTGGTCCAATGGCTAAACTATGAGCCGAGCGATCATGAGTGTGAAGAGTGTTTTGCCTATCCCTCATGCATGGGAGGTTGCCCTAATCACGCTCTTCATGGAGGGTCAAAACAGTGCGTATCTCAAAGGTATCAGGTGCGCCAACGAATGATTTTGACCGAGAAGGCTCAGCGATTGCTTTCGGAACTGGATTCAGCTCATGTTTAATCTCTGCGCAAGAACAATAATTAAGAATCCAAAGTATATAACCTATCTTCTAATGTGCCTGCTCTCGCTTGTGGTTGGTCTCGCAATTCCTTTTCTGACGGGACAACTGGTCAACAACTTTGTCGGTGTCGCGCGAGATGGGGAAAGCGCAATCGCCATCGGCGCTGAGATAGCAGCGCTGGGTATCGTACGAGCCGGTTTGAATTGCGCCAGCGAACTGGTCTATGTCGACTTACAGACACATGTGGGATTTGCATTGAATGAAGAGGTGATAAGTCACGTTCAAAGGCTACCTCGGTCCTTCTTTATTAATTTCGATGCCTCATATTACAATCAGCAGATTAATCATGACGCTAACGATTTGGTGATATTTGTTATAAACGCAAGTGTCCAAAGTGTGAGCAATATAGTGACGTTGCTTGTGGTGTTTGTTGTCCTGGCGACCATAAACGGTCACCTGGCAATGCTGTGCATGGCTCTTGGCATAATAAGTGGCGCGGTCTATTCGCTTTTCAAAAAGTGTTTGTTCGCAAGAAGTTTTGAGGCTCAAGAGCAGGAGGCTCGATTCTTTTCCGATCTGGAGAAGCAGCTTAGCAGCGCACAATTTATCCGCAGGCATGTTCTATTCGAATTTTTTAAGCAAAGGCTCGAGCACTCTTTTGCAGAGCTATATCGTTGCGTTTATCAGAACCAGCAAATTAATGCGACCTTTACGTTTGCCAATGCTGTCGTCACGTCTTTGGCGCAGGGTGGAATCTTGATTCTGGGTGCAAAGGAAGTTCTCGACGGCAATTTGCTGCCCGGCTATCTTATGACGGCGCTAAGCTATTACTCCTATTATTCTTCGGCTATTGAATTCTTCCTTGCGTTGGGCAAGGACTATCAAACGTCAAGGGTATCCTACGAGCGTTTGCGTCGGTTGCTGGACATGCCCGAGGACTCAAACGGGACCATTATCCTCTCTGATGTTTACGAGGTGAACTGTTCCGAGCTGTCATATAGCTATCCGGGGTCTGTAAAGACCGCGTTCAGGGACATTCGGGCTTCTTTAGAAAAAGGAAAGGTATACGGAATCGTTGGGCCGAACGGTTCCGGTAAGAGCACGCTGCTGGATGTGATAAGCGGTTGCGATCCAGAAAACTGCAAGGGGGATATTTGGATTAACAACAAGCCCTTGGGCTCTCTGGACCGCTATGCGCTGCGGAAGCGCAATATCGGGATTACGGAGCAGGAGCCGCCCCTGACCGAGGGGTCGATACGGGACAATTTAATTCTTTGCTGCAGAAGCACTGAAGAGCGTGACCTTGAGAGCCTCATTGAGAGAATGGGGCTTAAAAAGATGGTCGATTCAAGTGGTGGACTTGATGTCGAGCTGGACGATAAGCAGAACAACATTTCAGGAGGAGAGAAGCAAAAAATAGCGATTATTCGCCAATTGCTGAAAAACCCGGACGTGATGATGTTTGATGAGCCGACATCTGCACTCGACAGCCAAAGCAAGCAGGCGTTTATCGAAATCCTTAAGGAAAGAAAGGGGCGACATATCACAGTCATCGCTACGCACGACCCTGTGCTCATTTCGGCATGCGATGAAGTGATTGAAATTGCCTGACGGGTTAGTGGACCGAGCATATCAAATTCAGGGGCGGGCACCGTAGCTGGTGTCCGCCCCCTGACATGGAATGATTTAGCCTCTGTGCTTTGCGAGCTAGCGAGCCTGCTTTACCTTGGCCGCCGCCTCGACAAACGACTTCCACAGGTTAAAGTCGGTCTCGAGCGTCTGCCAGGTGTACTCGGGATGCCATTGCACACCCAGACAGAACGGCTGGCCTTCGACTTCGATGCACTCGGGAACGCCGTCGGTTGCCTTGGCGACCAAGCGCGTGCTCTTACCCAGACGATCGACGCAGCAGTGATGTGCGGAGTTGGTCTGGATCAGCCTGTGCCCGCCAACCGCGCGCTCCAGCAGCGAGCCCGGCACGACCTCGACAGGATGCACAGGGTCGTTGAGCACGTGGGTATGGCGCCACTGCGTGCGGCCCTCGCGCGCGCCCAGGCTCGGCACGTCCATGCACAGGGTGCCGCCGGTGGCGACGTTGAGCAGTTGCGTGCCGCGGCAGGTGGTAAAGAGCGGCTTTTTGGCACGGAGCACCTCGCTGACCAGCTTAAACTCAAAACTATCGCGGATCTCGCAGCAGAGGGTGGGGTCGTAGGGTCGATCATCGCCCCAACGTTTGGGATTGACATCGGGGCCGCCGGGAATGGCGATGCCGTCGGCGATATCGACGTAATGACGGATGACCTCAATGTCCTCGGTGATGGACATCTGCAGCGGCAGACCGCCGGCGGCAAGAATGGCGTCGACAAATACGCTCGCAATCTCCTCGTTGGGGGAGAGCGTCTCGCTCAAATAGGGCTTCGCTTCTTCCCAGCGTGGTGCTACCAGGATAAGCGGGCGGTCAGCGGGATCGACGTCGACGTGCGGAGTGTAGGACGATGAGGTGCGGGTTCCGATCATGGGTGCGGCTTTCGAATCCGGGTGGACATGGCACAGGGGTGGCGCGGGACAAACGTTACTGATGAATTTGCCCGCGTGGCAATTGGGCTAGTGGCCCTTAATGGAGTTGAGGAAGTCCTGGGCGCGCTTGGTCTTGGGGTGGTCGAAGAACTCGTCGGGTGTGCCGGTTTCCACGATCTGGCCGTCGGCCATAAACACGACGCGGTCGGCCACGCGGCGGGCGAAGTTCATCTCGTGCGTGATGACGATCATCGTCATGCCCTGCTGGGCCAGACGGACCATGACCTCGAGCACCTCGTTGATCATTTCGGGGTCAAGGGCGCTCGTGGGCTCGTCAAAAAGCATGGCCTTGGGTTGCATGGCAAGCGAACGTGCGATGGCTACACGCTGTTGCTGGCCGCCCGAGAGCTGTGCGGGCACCTTATCGGCCTGCTCGGCAACGCCCACGCGGCCCAGCAGGTCCATGGCGCGCTCACGAGCTTCCTCCTTGGAGACGCCCAGCACATCGACCGGTCCCAGCATGACGTTCTGCAGTACGGTCATATGTGCAAACAGGTTGAACTGCTGAAATACCATGCCCAACTCGGCACGCATGCGGGCAAGATCCTTGCCTTCCTGTGGCAGGGGCTCGCCCTCGATGAGGATCTCGCCTGAGTCGATGGTTTCCAGGCGATTGATGGTTCGGCACATGGTCGACTTGCCCGAGCCCGAGGGTCCGATCACAACGACGACCTCGCCGCGGTCGACCGAGAGATTGATGTCGTTGAGAACGTGCAGATCGCCGTAGTGCTTATCGACGTGCCTGAGCTCGATCAGCGGCTGATTGCCGGTGGAAGAGGTGCTCTGTGCCATGGTGCTCGGCTCCTTATGACTCGAAATGGTAAAGCGTTAGCGGATGATGGTCGCGCCGGTCTTGTGCGAAACATAGACAGCGGCCTTGTTGATCGCGACGTTGATGAGGATGTAGATGACCGCGATAACCAGGTAGACCGACACGAGGGCGTCGTAGTTGGTAATGAGCACGCGGGCGTTTTGCATGAGGTCGGGGTAGCTCACCACGTAGGCCACGGTGGTGTCTTTGACTACGACCACGAGCTGCGAAATCAACGACGGAATGATAAACCGGATAGCCTGCGGCAACACGATTTTAAAGGTGATTTTAGCTTTGGAGAGACCGAGTGCCTGGGCGGCCTCGACCTGGCCGCGCGGCACGGCGTTGACGCCGGCACGGAAGATCTCGGCAAGTACGCCAGCTGCAGCGAGCGCGACGGGAAGCGTGAGCATCCAAAACGACGGCAGCGCGATCTTGTACTGGGGCAGCACCAAAAAGAAGAAGTAGATGAACAACAGGCTCGGTACGCCGCGGAAGAAATCGGTGAGCACGCGGCAGACCAGCTGCAGCGGCTTAATGTCGCTGGTACGGCCGAGCATAAGGGCTAAGCCCAGCACCAGCGCGATGGCGCCAGCGGTGAGTGCGACTTTAACGGTGCCCTCAAAGCCGGCAAGCAGGAACTTCCAGGTGGTGAGGTGCGTAAAGAAAAACCAATAGTGAACCGAAAGCTGGCCGGTCACATAAAAGCGCTGCAACACGAGGGCGACGAGCACGGCGACGGCAACAAGCGAGATGGCGGTGCCGATGCGAATCTTGGCGCGCATCTTGGGGCCGGGAGCCTCGTAGAGCGCATCGCGCATGGTGAGCGCGGAGGTGGAGTGCTTGCTCATCGGAGGATCCTCACCTTCTTATCGATGTAGTTGCCAATGTGGCACACCACAAAGGCCGTGCCCAGGTAGCCGAGCGCCGAGATAAAGAACGCGGCGACGCCGCCGAGCGAGCGCGTGTTGATGTAGCTCACCACGCCGGTGAGCTCCTGCGGTTGCAACGGCACCTGACTGCCGAGCGCGGTGGTGAGCATGACGGCGATAAAGAGGTTGGTCATGGGCAACACGCTCGAGCGCAGCGCCTGCGGAATCACGATCTTGGCGAGGATACGGCTGAAGCTCATGCCGAGCGAACGTGCGGCTTCGACCTGACCGACGCCGACGGTGTTGATGCCGCTCATAAAGTTCTCGGAGCCAAAGGCCGAGCCCAAAAGAACCGTGGCGACGATAACGCAGGTGCGGTAGGGTAGGACGACCTTGAGCGGCGGCAGCGCATAGACGACGATGATGAGCAGTGCGATGCCGGGGATGTTACGGAAGACCTGGACATACAGGTCGCCAAAGACGCGCAGCGGCTTGAGCGGCGACACGCGCATCACGGTGACGGCGACGGCCAGCACCATGGCGATGGCAAACGACTCAAGCGTCATGCCCCAGGTTGCTAGCAGCGCGTCGATATAGTTCTGGCCATAGAGCGACCAGAGCTCGGAGAGACTCATGCGGACCTCCCGCCGATAAGGAAAGGGGCTCCCGTGTGTACGGAAGCCCCGACAACTCAGTGAGGAAACAGTTTACCGCAATAAAGCGCATCATGCGTTTCCGTATGGTTTCGCAGCGGCCGTTACCAGGCTCGCTGCCTAGGCGCCGATCTCGGGCAGCTCGGGAACATTGGTGTCGCCCGTACGGTCGCCGATGCAGATCTGCCACAGCTCGGTCCAGGTGCCGTCGTCCTCGATCTTCTTAAGGAAGTCGTTAACGAAGGCGACGCCGTCGGAATCGAGCGGCAGACCGATGCCATAGGGCTCCTTGCTGCCGAAGGGCTTGCCGGCAATCTTGTACTTGCCGGGCTCGCGGACCAGGGCGCTCTGCTGCATGTTGTTGTCGATGACGTAGGCGTCAACACGACCCTGCTGGAGTGCCTGGCGGGCCTCCTCGTCGGTCTTGAACTCCTGCTGGCTGGCCTTGGGGGCGAACTCCTCCAGGATGGCAGGGCCGTTGGAGCCGGACTGGACGGCGACGTTCTTGTCGGCCAGGTCGTCGACGCTCTTGATGTCGTCGTTATCGGCGAGCACCAGGATGGCCTGCTGGGTGTAGTAGTAGGGGCCGGCGAAGGAGACGAGCTTCTTGCGCTCGTCGGTAATGGTGTAGGTGGCAAAGACAGCGTCGACCTGGCCGTTCTGCAGGACAGACTCGCGCGTGTCCGAGGTCACCTGGGTGATCTCGACCTTGTTCTCGCCCAGAATGTAGTTGGACAGGAGCTGTGCGATACCGGCGTCGAAGCCGCGGGTCTGACCGTCTTTCTCGTTGAGGAGGGAGAAGAGCGTGGAGGTCTGAACGCCACCGATCTTAAAGACGCCGGCGTCCTTAACGGCCGTGGCCCAGGTGCTGGCGGCGATGGCGTCGTCATCGGCCTTGGGGCCGTTGTCGACGAGCTTGTCGAATGCCTTGGCGTCGAGCGTGGCGGAAACTTCGGTATCCTTGGAGCTCTTGGAGGAGCCGGCGGCGGAACCCTTGTCGGCCTCGGCGCTGGTGTCGGAGCAGCCGGCAAGACCAAGGCCGGCGACGGTTGCGAAGGTGGCGGCAACGAAGCCGCGGCGGTCGAGAACGACCTGCTGGGAGAGGTTCTTGCTCATGGTAGAACACCTTTCTCAATAAAATCCCTAGCGGTTGAGTAGAGTTATACCCTATCCGGCTCAAATGGGTCAACACGAAATAACTCAGAAACATACTTGTCTTATTGGTAATTCTACCTACCAAAAAGGGACAGGTTTATTTTGGTAGGCTTTATCTGGGCAAACGTTGATTATTACAGCTAAGAAAGCGTTTTGCGGGCGGCCGGTCTCGTTGTTTTGTCTCAATCTGTAACAGGTAGACGAGGAAATGGGTTCTAGCTGTTACAGATCGAGATTATCTCTTCAGGGGGATTCGAATGTCTCGATCTGTAACATCTGGACGGACAAAAGGTCTCTAGCTGTTACAGATTGAGACAAAGGTCTGGGACTAAGATGTCTTATCTAGATCTGTAACATCTGGACGAGGATTTATCCTCTAGATGTTACAGATTGAGATAATCGCGCCGCGAAAATAAAAACCTTCGCAGGGGTGCTTCCCTTGCGGAGGTTTTTTACTCGTTGAGAAGCCTTGCGGCTTCGGCGGCCATGTTCTCGACCGTCATGCCGTTCTGCGCGAGCAGTTCGTTGGGGTCGTAGCGGTCGGGGAAGCCCTTGGCGATGCCGAAGGTGCGCGTGCGCAACGGCGTGCATGCTAGATAACATGCCACGCGCTCACCCCAGCCGCCGTCCAAGATGCCGTCCTCGAGGGTGATGACAACGCGATGCTCGGCGGCAAGGCTGTCGAGGAACTCGCGGTCGAGCTCGGTTGCAAAGCGCGGGTTGACGAGTGTGGCCTCGATACCGTACTCGGCAGTCAGACGGTTTGCCACGCGCTCGCCCAGCTCAAAGAAATCGCCGAGCGCGAGTACGGCAACGTCGCGACCCTGGCGCATCACGTTGTAGCGAACGACGCTGTAGCCGGTGCCCTCGGCGGGCGCCAGATCGGGGCGGCTTACCAAGCCGATGCCCGGTACGCGGATTGCCACGGGATGCTCGCGGTGGTTGAGCGACCAGCTCAGCATGGACAGGTATTCCTCCATGCAGGCCGGCGCTAGGTAGCGCATGTTGGGAAGTCCGCCCAGCATGGAAATATCAAAGAACGAAAGGTGCGTCTCGGACGTGGTGCCAAAGATCGACGCGCCAAACACCAGGATGGTTGCAGAGGCGTCGTTGAGGCACAGGTCGTGCCACAGCTCGTCGTAGGCGCGCTGCAAAAACGTGCCGTACACACCAAAGACTGGCTTGGCGCCCGAGCGTGCAAGCGCGGTGGCAAAGGTCACGGCGTGCTCCTCGGCAATGCCCACGTCGACAAACTGCTTGCCTGCCGCGGCGCGAAGCTCGGGTGTAAAGCCCATGATGTAGGGCGTGGCGGCCGTGATGCCCACGACCTGCGGATCGCGCTCGATGGCGGCGCTGAGCGCCTCGCCCGTAATATCGGCATAGGTGCGCGGTGCGGGCTCGCTCGGGTGGCCCGGGCAAAGTTTGCGGCCGGTTGCCATATCGAAGGGCCCCACATGATGCCAGTGCTCGGGGTCGCTCTGGGCTGGCTCAAAGCCCTTGCCCTTGGCGGTGGAGACATGCAGCACGATGGGATGATCGATATCGCGCAGCTCCTGCAGCGTATCGACCAGCGCTTGGACATCGTTACCGGCGTCCAGGTAGCGATAGTCGAGCCCCAGCGCGCGGAAAACGTTGCGCTCACAGGTGCCGTTGCTGGCGCGCAGCTCGGCCAGATTGCGATAGAGGCCACCGTGGTTTTCGGCGATGGACTGGTCGTTATCGTTGACGATGATGATCAGGTTGCTGTCGAGCTCGGCGGCATTGTTAAAGCCCTCAAACGCCAGGCCGCCCGAAAGCGAACCGTCGCCAATAACGGTAATGACGTTATACGTGTCACCCGCCAGGTCGCGCGCGTGGGCAAGGCCGCAGCCCAAGCTCACCGAGGTCGAGGTATGCCCCATGGCAAACAGGTCGTGCTCGGACTCGTCGGGATTGGCAAAGCCAGAAGCCTCACCATAACGCTCCGGATCGATATAAGTGTACGCGCGCCCGGTCAGCGCCTTGTGGGCGTAGGTCTGGTGCGAAACGTCAAAGACAATCTTGTCGATAGGGGAGTTAAACACGCGATGAAGCGCAACCGTAAGCTCAACGACGCCCAGGTTGGGGGCAACGTGTCCGCCGACAGCGGCGGAGCTTTCGAGGATGGCGTGGCGAATCTCGCCGCAGAGCAGCGGAAGCTCGGCGCGGTCGAGAGCCTTGACGTCCTCGGGCGTTGTCGTTTGCGTAAGCAGCATCGTTGTGGGTTACTCCATGCGAATCGAGCGCCGGCGCTCCCTCGGCCGACACAATTGCACAAGACAGTCTCGCACATTTTGGCGTTTGATATGTGACGGCGGCGCGGTAATTCGCCAACTGGTGGGGCAAAACGTTTTGTCCGATGCCATACTGATGTGTTCCATGATGTTTTTATCGATTGTGCACAGGCCGTGGCTTGCCGCCGTGAGCCGCTGGAAGGAGGCAGCATGTCCGATGCCGTTCGTGCCGAGAAAATCGCGTGCGAAGTAGACCATGCTGCCCGTCAACTGGCGCAGGCGGGCCGTCTGGACCTGACGCGCGAGTTTATCCAGCATGGCGACGTGACGGTCTATGCACATGTGACCTCGGTGGCACGGGCAAGTCTGTCCTTTGCCGAGCACTTGGGCCGTGCTGGCATTTCGATCGACCGTGCCTCGCTGCTGCGCGGAGCCTTGTTACACGATTACTTTCTCTATGACTGGCACGATCCCGATCCGAGCCATCGCCTGCACGGATTTCGGCATCCGTTTTTTGCCCTGGCGCGTGCCGAGGAAGATTTTGAGCTGACGTCTCGTGAGCGGAATATTATCGTACGCCATATGTTTCCGCTGGTGCCGGTGCCGCCGACGTGTCGTGAGGCATGGATTGTGTGCCTGGCGGATAAATGGTGTGCTCTGCGTGAGACGGTCGCCGGTCGTCTGCGGCGCAAGGACGAGACAGACGATAGCGTGAGTAAAGCATCGAGCGAAAAGAGGAGAGGGTAGACGGTGGGGACCGCGATTGATATGGCGTTTGGCGGTGCGACGCTTGCCGCCTGCCCACTCTCGGCACTGGTGCTCTCGTTTGCCTTTTACGGGTTTTGCGGTTGGGCATGGGAGTCGACAGTATGCGCCATGCTCAATCACGGACGATTTGCCAACAGTGGCTTTTTGCTGGGGCCGTGTTGTCCTATCTATGGTGTGGGCGGCATTGCCTGCTGGCTGCTGTTGCGCGGGATTCCGGATGCCTCGAGCCAGTTTGTCGCTGCAGCGCTCGTATGCAGCGTGATCGAGTACAGCGTAGGCGTGCTGTTGGAAAAAACAACGGGCGCTCGCTTTTGGGATTACTCGCACCTGCCGTTTAACCTGCACGGACGCATCTGTCTGTACTGGGCCTGCGCGTTTGGCTTGGGTGCGTTGTGTATTTGCCGTTTAGTGGAGCCGGCATTGCTGGGGCTGCTTGGCCATCTGCCGGTGCTGATTGTGCGGCTGTCCGCCTTTATCGTCGCGGTCGCGATGATGGTCGACGCGGTGTGCTCGTTGGCGAGTTGGCGGCGTCTGTCTGATCAGCTGGAGCGCGTCCGGGCCGACCTTGCCGACCGCATTAACGAGTCGCTTGCCGACGCCTCCGACTCTATGCTCGAACGTATTCCCGATTCGGCGATTGACTCGGTGGCGCAGACGCATATCCGCGGTCGCGCCGTTAACGCTTGGCTGGCCGAGCTGGGCGACGCGGCGCTCGATGCCCTGCGCGAGAAGACTTCGATGCCGACGTTTATCTCGGATGGTGCTCGCGGCCTGGCGCTCGCTGCCCGCCGCGTGGCCGATGCCGCGCCGAGTATGCCGCGTCCGTCGCTCGGTCGTCGCCTTGCCGGCAAGCGCATGAGCCGCCCGGTACCGAGCGTGTCACTCAGCCGCCGCGACCTACGCTTCTTTAACGCCTTCCCGCGTCTGCGCATCAATCGTTACGAGGGTGTCATTCGAGCTACCGACCTCCGCGACCGAGCCCGCGAGCTGTTCCGGCGCTAGCCAGAGCGGAGCCAAGCGCGCCCTTCTCGTTCGCACGTTTCCCGTTCGTTTCGCGTCCGTTGCCGCGCCGTTTCCAAGATTGCGGTGCCGTTTCCATTCGACAACGCAGCGTTTAACAACGCCGTATCTGGTCTACACCAGTTGCCCCTCGGCCGCATCATGAGCGCCGACAACGTTCATGCGACCAAGGGGGAGCGAATGTACGATACGGGATCGACAACGTTTATGCTCATCTGCACCATGCTCGTGTTTTTAATGACACCGGGTCTGGCGTTTTTCTATGGCGGCCTGTCCAGGCGCAAAAATGTCATCAACACCATGCTTATGTGCTTTGGCGCCATTGGCCTGGTTGGTGTGCTGTGGATTGTTGCCGGCTGGTCGCTGGCCTACGGTGGCGACGGTTCTAGCCCGTTTATTGGCGGCTTTGACCAGTTGCTGTGCCTGCCGGTGCTCAACCAGGTGCTGCAGGCGGCCGAGGGCAATGCTGCGGATGGTGCCGTCTACCCTCAGATCATCAACATCGCCTTCCAGATGGCGTTTGCCATGATCACCGCCGCTATCGTTACGGGCAGTCTGGCAGGCCGCGTTAAGTTTGGTGCCATGACGGCCTTCCTGGGCATTTGGCTGCTCGTGGTCTATGCGCCGCTCGCCCACATGGTTTGGGGCGGCGATGGTTCCTTTATCGGCGACATCATCGGCGCGCTCGACTTTGCCGGCGGCGACGTGGTACACATTTCGTCCGGTCTCACGGGCCTGATTCTCTGCTTAATGCTCGGCCGTCGTCGCGGCTTTGGCATGGTGAGCTACCGTCCGCATAACGTGCCGTTTGTGGCGCTGGGCGCCGGTCTACTTTGGTTTGGTTGGTTTGGCTTTAACGGCGGCAGCGAGTTTAAGGCCGACGCCGTGGCGGCACTCGCCATCCTCAACACCGTGACGGCCAGCGCGGCGGGCATGGTCTCGTGGCTTGTCGTCGAGCGCGTGCACACCGGTCGTCCCACGCTGGTGGGTGCTAGCACCGGTTTGGTTGCGGCCCTTGTGGTGGTTACGCCGGGTGCGGGCTTTGTCGAGCCGTGGGCGGCGCTGGTCATGGGCCTGATCGTATCGCCCGTCTGCTATCTGGCCATCAGCCATCTTAAGACCAAGTTCGGCTACGACGATGCGCTCGACGCGTTCGGTTGCCACGGTATCGGCGGCATCTTGGGCGGTGTGCTCACGGGCCTGTTCTGCGTGCCGGAGCTCTCGTGGACCGGTAAGGGCGGCCTGTTCTACACGGGCGACGTGTCGCTGCTTGTCTCGCAGGTTCTGGGCATTGTGGTGACGGTCGTTATTGTGCTGATGCTCGACTTGGTGATCGCCGCGGTGGTCAAGGCGCTGTTCCACGGTAGCCTGCGCGTGGACGAGGCCGACGAGGCACTGGGCCTGGATGCCAGTCAGCACGGCGAGAGCGCCTATCCTTCTTTCTCCGGACTCGATTAGCAGCTTCCCCAAGCACCGCACCTTGCCGTTCAATCGTCGCTCACGTACTTAAGTACGCTTCGCTCCTCTTTCACGGCAATCTGCGGCACTTGGGAAACCTGCTAAGACCAGTCAGTTGAACTTATTGATCTCTGAGGTTGGTTTGCGGCACCTGGAAAACCCGTGCCATGTGAAGGACAATTCATTTCTTTTATTGAAGAGAGGAATTCACTATGAAGAAAATTACGGCTATCGTGCGCCAGGAGAAGCTTGAGGTTCTTAAAGATGCGCTGTTTGCTGCCGATGTTCGCGGCATGACCATCAACCAGGTGCAGGGCTGCGGCGCGCAGCATGGCTGGAAGGAATACGTGCGCGGCAACGAGTTGCTTGTCAACACGATCCCTAAGGTGCAGTTCACCCTCATCTGCGCCGATGAACATGTCGACGGAATTGTCGACATCATCTGCAATGCCGCCCGCACCGGCGCCGTCGGCGACGGCAAGATCTGGGTCGAGCCGGTCGAGGAAGTCATCCGCATTCGCACCGGCGAACATGGCCCCGCCGCGGTGTAGAATCGACCGTCTGCCATCCGCAACGTTAAAATGCTGCAATGAGGCACAAGGCTTGCGTTGCGGATGGGCGGATTATGGGTCGCAATAAATATCCCGAGGAGACGGTCGCGAAGATTCTCGACGCGGCACTGGAGCTATTCTGCGCACAGGGTTATGAGGGGACGAGTATTCAAGATATCGTTGACCGTCTCGACGGCATGACCAAGGGCGCTGTCTATCATCACTTCAAGAGCAAAGAAGAGATTTTCAACGCCGCGTTTGATCGGGCGATGACTCCGATTGTTGAGCACCGCCGCTCGATGCTTGGCGTCGGTAATATGACCGGAGCCCAAAAGCTCAAGCGACTGTACGCTCCCGAGTCCGTTGTTCCACAAATTGAGCTATGGGCACGTATGCGTCCTGCAGCAGATCCGGTAAAAAGCTCGCGCCTACTGGCGATGCAGTACCAGGGCTCATTTGACGAGTCGGCCGATGGCTGTCTCTTGCCAGTGATCGAGGAGGGCATCGCCGACGGCTCCATTGCGTGCGAATGCCCGCGCGAAGCGGCGGAGGCCGTATCGTTGTTGGCGAATCTTTGGCTGCTGCCATTGTTCCGTCCGCTCGAGCCCAAGGAGCGAATGCTCGCTCGCGCACAATGTTTGGCGCAGATGGCTGCCGCGGTGGGGCTCGATTTGGGTAATGAAGTGCTTCAGACAACGGCGCAGATTTGGGGCGTATGGGACCGCGCCGGGTGGTAATATAGATACCAACGGTATGTAATTGATTTGTGAGGGTAGCCACGGCTGCCCTTTTCAAGTCATTAAATACATACTAGTGGTATGTATAGGGGGTGGGCTTATGGCTGGGCTGAGAGACGTCGGTGTCTCGTTGAAATCAAAAACAGTGCGGTCAATCAGGCTCGCGGAACTTCTGGTTGCGCAGCTGTGCACGTATTCGATGCTGTCGGCGCTGTGCTTTGCGTATCCACTTTACTTGTTCGATCGCAGTGGATCGTCAACGTTATATGGCGTCGTCGCGGCGATAGCGTTCATACCCGGCGTACTTGCAACTCCGGTTGGCGGAATCTTGGCGGATAGGGGAAGACATCGCGAGGTCCTCGTGTCCCTCGGCATTGCTCTGATGACTGCATCACTGCTGTCTATCCCCATGAAGCACTCATTGCCTCTTGCGGTCGTCGTAGTAGCGATACTTTGTGTTCAATATGGTTCTCAATCGCTGCTGAAGCCAATGCTCCAAATTGAGACGGTGCGCATGGCGGGTGAAGAGAAGGTTGAGCGGGCCACTGCATTGGTTTCGCAGATGACCATGGTGAGCAATATCTTGGGCCCTGTGGTCGGGACGGCAGTCTATGGGTACTTTGGCATCGATGCTCTTTGCACAACCGCGTCGGTGGCGTTTGCGATTTCAGCTCTCTTGTTTGGGGGCGCGCTCAAGCAAAATGCCTCATTTGAAACGATGGGAGACGGCGCGACTCGTACGACATGCCGAAACGATTTTCGGGAGTCGATTCGGTATCTGTTGCAAAATGCATTATTGGTCGCTGTGATTTTGCTTGCGGCAGTTTTGAACCTTGCGTTGGTTGGGCTAATGATTGGCGCTCCCATTATTGTTACAAAGCATCTCGGCATGCAATCGTCCTGCGTTGGGATAGTTGAGGTGGCTATGGGCTTGGGTGGTCTTGCCGGCAGTGGCTTGGTCGGCATTTGGCCGCATCGTTTTTCTTTCAATGGCATATGTCGATATGTTGCGATGATCTGTTTTGGAGTCGCACCGATCATTGTCACGCTACTGTTCGGCGCAGATGCATGCATGCTCACCGTGTTTGTGGTTGGTTCGGCATGGGTCATGGTGTGGGCGAGCATTGCGTCGGTTGAAATTATCGCGTTTGTTCAGCGGGCAGCGCCGACTGAGCTCTGCGGAAAAGTGCTTTCGGTCGTTTACATGGTCCTTTCCTGCGCAATACCTATCGGCCAATTGACGTACGGGGTTGCATATGATCGATGGACACCGGCGATTGTATTCGCAGCCATGTTGGCGGTGCTGACGTTGACGACGGCTCTGTTTTATCGGCTGAAAAATCGATTGCGGCGATTGTCTTAACGCGCTGGGGCACCGTGAATTTGTGAAGGCGGTGGTACGCCGCGCCGGGACGGCATTGTTTGGACATGCCTCTCCTTCGTCTACAATATCGGGCAGACGAAGGAGAGGCATGTCCATGATCAAGATGTTCGCGAGTGACTTAGACGGAACGCTGCTGAACGCCCTGCACGAGGCGGATGGGACCATCCGCCGCGCCATTCGCGAGCTGACTGAGGCTGGCCTGCACGTGGTTCCCGCGACTGGACGCTCGACGTTGCCGATCGGCGAGCATGGCTTTACGGGCTTGGCGCTTGACGCCTGCTGCTCCAATGGATCCATCGTGCGCGACAGCCATGGCGAGGTGCTCAAGACTTGGACCATCGATCCGCAGGTCACTGAGGAACTGCTCAAGGCGTTCCCGGACATTTGCTTTGATTGTTCCACGCCCGATGGCATGTACTCGAGCGGTTCGTTCGAGATGCATCAGGCGGGCTTTAAAAAGGACAGTCCCATCAAGCGCATCGTGATGCGCGGCATGCGTGCGCGCGGCGGGTATCACGAGGAGCAGTATTTCGACCAGTCGATCGGTGACATCCTGCGCCACGATGTATGCAAGATCAATTGTCGCGTGACCTCGCCCGAGCTGGAGCGCGACCTTAAGGCGTATCTTGCCGAGCGCTCGGACCGTGTGGTCAACGCGCCGTTCGATCCGGTGATGTTCGAGATCACGGACGTGGCGTGTAACAAGGGCGAGAGTGTGGCCTGGCTGGCGGGCTACTACGGCATTGCCGAGGACGAGGTCGCGGTTTATGGCGACGGCGGAAACGACATCGCCATGCTCAAGCGTTTCCGCCACAGCTACGCGACCAAAAACGCTAGCGATGCAGCCAAGGTCGCCGCGAGCGCAACTATCGGCAGCTGCATGGTCCACGCCGTCCCCAAACACATGCTCGCCACCATGCATAAGCAGAATTCCCACACCGTTATCGAATAATGTGACAAAGGGACAGCCCCTTTGTCACGGGGGCCTGTGTTCTTGGAATACGAACATATATTCGTATATATAACTAGGCTCTGGTAGAATCGGTATTGTTGACGGCAGTTCCATGTGCCGGGCAGCGCCCTCCATCTGATGGGAGGTGATGCCCATGACCGATTTGATTGATTTCGTGAGACTTCTGACCGCTTTGGTCTCGTTCTTCACGGCACTTGTCGGCCTTTCCGAGGCACTCAAGCAGCGTTCGAAGCGCAACAGAAGGGGTCGCCGCCGCTAAGGCGTTGACCCCCTAATGCAAACAACGGCGCTGCCCAGCTTTCCAGAACTTGGGCTGCCGTCGACACTATTCTACCCACGAATGACATTTTGAACAATCGGCAATGCTGCTTCAAAAGCCAGGCACAACTGGCACAACCTAGGCCAACCTAGGCGGTCGCTGAATGTGACAAAGGGACCGTCCCTTCGTCACATTCCAAATATTGCCTTTACGTGTTGATGCACACGGTGTGCAATAATACTCGCACTGTGCAATAGCGCACAGGCTGAGTAACAAGGAGGACGCTTGTCCCAGCTCGAGAAATGCGACCGCCGGTCCCTTCGCTCACAGCGTGCCCTTCGCCAGGCGCTTGCCAGCGAGCTTGCCGAAAGCGGCGACCTTTCGCGCATTAACGTCGCGTCGCTCACCGAGCGTGCTGGCCTTACGCGCCGCACGTTCTATTCGCACTACCGCGATATTCCCGACTTTATCAATCAAATCGAGGACGGCTTGCTGGCCGAGATCCGTGAGCGCATTGAGCTCATCACCGTAGCTCAGCTGCCTGATCTTTATCACAACATCGATGAGCTCGAGCCGGCACCCGGTTCGGTTGAGCTGCTGCGTTATCTTGCGGCCAATCGCGACTTAATCGGTGCGCTGCTGGGCCCGGGCGGCGACCAGGCTTTCATTAAGAAGATTATCGACACCGCGCGTGAGGCTGTGGTGCCGCGCGCACAGACGGGCATTTTGGGCCTGGCGCTGGGCACGTTCTTTGACTACTACGTTACCTACGTCGTGAGTGCCGAGGTCGGCATGATTCAGCGCTGGTTTGAGCGTGGGCTCACCGAATCGCCCGAGGCCATGGCGCGCATTATGACGGTGCTCGCTTTTGTGCGCCCTGGCGACTTGTATGGCCAACCCATCGATATCAACGTGCCGGAATACGGCATGAAGCTATTGAATCTGCAGCTCGAGGACGCGGTCGACACCACCGCAACCGTCGAGTCCAACAACTAAGAGGAGAGACAATGAGCAAACTCGTCGAGGGCATTAGGGACCGTATGGTCGCTGCCGCGCGTGAGGCGGCGCCCGCCGTGGTGGACGCCGCGCAGAAGGCCGCGACCGCAGCTGCCGAGAAAGTTGCCGAGGCAGTTGCCGATGCCAAGAACGCGGCAGGGGAGACGTTCGTCGCTAGCGAGCCCGCCACCGCCGCTGAGCCCCTAGCCGCCACCGCCACCCACGCCCCCGAAGGCGCGATCTTCAACCCTGAGAATGCTCGCGGCAACCTGCATCTGGGCATCGACGTGGGCTCCACCACCGTTAAGCTCGCCGTGCTCAACGACGACAACCAGATCGTTTACGCCAAGTACCAGCGCCACCACACCGACGTCCGTGCCTGCGCCCGTGACCTGTTCGAGGGCGCTGCGACCGTGCTGCCGACGGCCCAGATGACTTGCGCCATTACCGGCTCGGGCGGCCTGCTGCTGTCCCAGTGGCTCGACCTGGAGTTTGTCCAGGAGGTCATTGCCAGCAAACGTGCCGTCGAGACCCTTATCCCGGCCACCGACGTTGCTATCGAGCTGGGCGGCGAGGACGCCAAGATCATCTACTTCGACAACGGCATCGAGCAGCGCATGAACGGTACCTGCGCCGGCGGTACAGGCGCGTTCATCGACCAGATGGCAACCCTGCTGCACACCGATGCCAGCGGCCTTAACGAGCTCGCGGCCAACGCCACCACCATCTATCCCATCGCCAGCCGCTGCGGCGTCTTTGCCAAGACCGACGTCCAGCCGCTGCTCAACGAAGGCGCCCGTCCCGAGGACGTAGCCGCTTCCATCTTCCAAGCCGTCGTGACCCAGACCATCTCGGGTCTGGCGTGCGGCCGTCCCATCCGCGGCAACGTCGCCTTCCTGGGCGGCCCGCTGCAGTACCTCTCCGAGCTGCGCCACCGCTTCTACCTCACGCTCAACCTGGACGAGGAGCACCGCATTGTGCCCCAAAACGCTCACCTGTTTGTGGCGAGCGGCGCCGCCATGGCGCACGAGTCCAATAAGCTCAGCACGTTTCCGCAGCTCATCGATGCCATCGATGCCCTGGGTGATACGCAAGGTGCCGAGGTCGAGCGCCTGGATCCGCTCTTTGCCACCGACGAGGACTTTGCCGAGTTCAAAACCCGCCACGACACCGAGGTCGTCCCCAAGGGCAAGCTCGACGGCTACACCGGACGCGTGTTCATCGGCATCGACGCCGGTTCCACGACCATGAAGGCCGCGCTCGTAGGCGAGGACGGTCAGCTGCTGCACACTTGGTATGGCAACAACAACGGCGACATCCTGGGCACGGCCAAGGTCATCATGGCCGATTTCTACAACCACATCCCCGCCGGCTGCACCATCGGCCACGTGACCACCACGGGCTATGGCGAGGCGCTGCTCATCGAGGCCCTCAAGGCCGACTCGGGCGAGATCGAGACCGTCGCGCATCTGCGCGGCGCCAAGGCGTTCCTGCCTGGCGTCGAGTTCATCCTGGACATCGGCGGCCAGGACATGAAGTGCCTGCGCGTCAAGGACGGCGTCATCGAACACATCATGCTCAACGAGGCCTGCTCGTCGGGCTGCGGCAGCTTTATCGAGAGCTTCGCCGTGTCTATGAACATGGACGTGCGCGCGTTCGCCGGTGCCGCCATCCATGCCAAGGCCCCTGTCGACCTGGGCAGCCGCTGCACGGTCTTTATGAACTCGCGCGTCAAGCAGGCGCAAAAGGAAGGCGCCACGGTGGGCGACATCGCGGCCGGCCTGTCCTATTCCGTCATTAAGAATGCCCTGTTCAAGGTCATTAAGCTGCGCGACCCCAAGGAGATCGGCAGCCAGGTGATCGTCCAGGGCGGCACCTTTATGTCCGATGCCACGCTGCGCGCGTTTGAGCAGCTCACGGGCGTTCATGCCGTGCGTCCCGACATCGCCGGCTGCATGGGCGCCTACGGTGCGGCCCTGCTCGCCCGCGATCGCGCCGGCGCCGACGGCACCTCGACCATCCTTTCGGCCGAGGACATCGCGCACCTCACCGTGACGCAAAAGCATGTTCGTTGCGGCCGCTGCTCCAACAACTGCCAGCTTACCGTCAACGACTTTGGCGGCGGCAGGCGCTTTATCACCGGCAACCGCTGCGAGAAGGGCGCCGGCCACAAAAAGCAGAAGACCGAGGCCCCCAACCTCTTCAAAAAGAAAAACGAGTTGCTGTTTAACCGCGAGGTGCTGAGCCCCGACGAGGCCCCGCGCGGCACCGTGGGCATTCCGCGCGCGCTCAACATGTACGAGAACTACCCCTTCTGGCACGCGTTCTTTACGCGTCTGGGCTTTAGCGTGCAGCTGTCCGACCAGTCGAGCAAGAAGACCTACCAGGCGGGCATCGAGTCCATGCCGTCCGAGAGCGTGTGCTATCCGGCCAAGATGAGCCACGGCCATGTGATGAACCTTATCGACCGCGATGTCGACTTCATTTGGATGCCGTGCGTGCGCTGGGAGCGCAAGGAGGATCCGACCGCCGGCAACTGTTACAACTGCCCCATCGTCATGAGCTACCCCACGGCGTTGGCGCTCAATATCGATGAGATCCGCGAGCAGAACATCGAGTTCCTGTACCCGTTTGTGCCCTATCATGACAAGACCGAGCTCAAGCGCCGCCTGTACCAGGTGCTCGCCGTCGACCGCGTGGCCGATGCTGAGGCCGGTCGCGGTCGTGTGCGCGGTCCCAAGATCACGCGCTCCGAGGTCGATGCCGCCGTCAACGCCGCCTTTGAGGCCGATGCGCGTTTCCACGAGGACATCCAGACCATGGGCGAGGAGGCCCTTAAGTGGGTCGAGGACCACGGTGGCCATGGCATTGTGCTCGCCGGCCGCCCCTACCATAACGACCCCGAGATCAACCATGCCCTGCCCGAGCTTATCTCGAGCTTTGGCTTTGCGGTCTTTACCGAGGATTCGCTTGCGCATCTCGTGAAGCCCGAGCGCCCCATCCGCGTCGTCGACCAGTGGATGTACCACAGCCGCCTGTACGCCGTCGCCCGTTTTGTGACGATGCGCAACGACCTGGACCTGATCCAGCTCAACTCTTTCGGCTGCGGCCTGGACGCTCTGACCACCGACCAGGTGCAGGAGATCCTGGAGGCCAGTGGCAAGATCTACACCGTGCTCAAGATCGACGAGGTATCCAACCTGGGCGCCGCACGTATCCGTATTCGCTCGCTCATGGCCGCGCTTAAGGACCAGGAGGCCGAGCGCTTGGCCGAGGCCACGGCCGCGGGCGAGGCCTACGAGCAGGGTGACGCCGCGCCGGTGGCGCCCTCCACGGATGCCCCCGCGTTCGCGAGCCGCAAGTACACGTTCGAGGCTCAGCGCGAGAGTGCTTCGACCGCGTGGCCCAAGGTGCCCTTTACCGAGCAAATGCGCGACGAGGGCTATACCATCCTGTGCCCGCAGATGGCGCCGATCCACTTCGACCTGGTCAAAGAGGTGTTCCGCGGTGCTGGCTATAACCTGGAGCTGCTGCCCTCGACCGATCACGATGCCGTCGAGGCCGGTCTGCGCTATGTGAACAATGACATTTGCTACCCGTCGATCTTGGTGACGGGCCAGATTATGGAGGCCATCGAGAGCGGCCGGTACGACCTGTCCAAGACGGCCGTGGTTATCAGCCAGACTGGCGGCGGCTGCCGTGCCACCAACTACATCGCGCTCATCCGCAAGGCCCTGCGCGAGAGCGGCCACCCCGAGATTCCGGTGATCTCGCTTTCGGCTGTGGCGCTCGGCGAGGACAACCCCGGCTTTAAGATTACGCCGGCGCTGCTTAAGCAGGCCGTGTACGCGGTGCTCTTTGGTGACGTGATGATGCAGATGCTCTACCGCTGCCGCCCGTACGAGGCCACGCACGGTGCCGCCAACGCGCTCTACGAGCAGTACATGGCGCGTGCCCGCAAGCTGGCGCCCAAGTTTAACCGCCACAACTACACCAAGCTGTGCCGCGAGGCCATCCGCGCGTTCGACACCATGCCGCTCGTGGGCGAGGGCACCAAGCCGCGCGTGGGCGTGGTCGGTGAGATCTTGGTCAAGTTCCATCCCACGGCCAACAACCACGTGGTCGATGTCATCGAGCGCGAGGGCTGCGAGGCCGTGGTGCCGGGCCTGCTCGACTTCTTCCTGTACTCCATGAGCAACGCCGAGCTGCAGAAAGACGAGCTGGGAAGCTCTGCCACTACGCGCGCTGGTATGCAGGCGCTCATTAAGCTGGTGGACTGGATGCGCACGCCGGTGGAGGAGATGCTCGAGAAGTCCCGCCGCTTCGAGGCGCCCGAGCGCATCGGCACCATGGCTGACAAGGCCTGTACGGTGCTTTCGGTGTGCAACAACATGGGCGAGGGCTGGTTGCTCACGGCCGAGATGCTCGACCTGATCGACCACGGCGCGCCCAACATCATCTGCACGCAGCCCTTCGCGTGCCTGCCCAATCACGTGGTGGGCAAGGCCGTGATTAAGGAGCTGCGCCGCCAGCATCCCGAGAGCAACATCGTTGCGGTGGACTACGACCCCGGTGCGTCCGAGGTCAACCAGCTCAACCGTATTAAGCTCATGATCAGTGTGGCCAAGGAGAACATGCGCGCCGGTAAGGGCTTTAAGCTCGAGAAGGTGGCGCCGCTCGCGATGGACGAGGTCACCGGCCAGATGCGTGCCCATGACGGCTGCGTGAGCTGCGGGCCGGCCAGCGAGGAGGCCGTCACATCGGTCGCCAAGCGTCTGGGACGCGGCATTAAGAAGTAGCTTGCCCGCTATGGGCTAGATATGAGACAAGCGGGTGGTAGCCGTACCGGTTACCACCCGTTTTTGCTGGACATATGTTGCGCAAATGACCCAGCTATCACCCCTTGCGAATTTAGATTTCGGAAGTATGCGGCAAAATCTGAATAGGCCGAGCACACTGGATATGCCCAAGCTTTGTACCTGCGGTTTTATTGGTGAAAAACCAGGATGTGCTCAAGAGTTCCGGAATTTGCCGCATACTTCCGAAAATGACGTCTCGGTGGCACCAAAAACTGCCCTCGGAACCCTGAGATAATGAACATATGTAGCCGTTTGCCGCGAAATACCGCCCGTTTATAGAACCCACCCCCAACGCGCGTCATCCTTACGGTTGAATAAATACACATCTATGGAATTACGTAAGAGAGGACCGTCCCATGAGCTACAAGACCGTTTGTGTTGCCGGCGGCGGCGTGTTGGGAAGCCAGATTGCCTTTCAGGCTGCCTACTGCGGCTTTGATGTGACGATCTGGCTGCGCAGCGAGGGCAGCATCGGCCGCACTCAGCCCAAGATCGATCATGTGCGCGAGGAGTACATCGCGGCAATCGAGGGCATGGCGGATGGCACAGGCGAGTGGTGCGCCGGTATCGCCGATAGCGGCCAGCCCTTCGACAAGGAGGCGGCACTCGCTGCCGTCGAGCGTGCCTACTCCACGCTCAAGCTGGAGCTCGATCTTGCCAAGGCCGTAGCCGACGCCGACCTGGTCATCGAGTCTATGGCCGAGGACACCCAGGCAAAGATTGACTTCTACAAAAAGCTCGCCCCGGTTCTCCCGCAAAAGACCGTCGTCGTGACGAACTCCTCTACGCTGCTGCCGAGCACCTTTGCCAAGTACACTGGTCGCCCCGAGAAGTACCTGTCGCTGCACTTTGCCAACTCCATCTGGAAGAACAACATGACCGAGGTCATGGCACAGGACCAAACCGACAAGCGCTACTTCGACGAGCTCGTCGACTTTGCCAACGACATCCGCATGCTTGCCCTGCCCGTCAACAAGGAAAAGAACGGCTACCTGCTCAACTCCATGCTGGTGCCATGGCTGCTTTCAGGCCTTGACCTGTATGTTTCGGGTGTGAGTGACCCCAAGAGCATCGACCTTGCATGGACGCGGGGCACCGGCGCCCCCAAGGGCCCGTTCCGCGTATTCGACACGGTGGGTATCCAGACGGCCTACAACATCGTTATGCAGTACCAGAAGGTGCCGGGCCTGGTGAGCCCGCTGCTCAAAAAGATGATGATGCCCTACAACTATAAGGCCATGGCATCCGTCCTCAAGCAGATGCTCGACGAAGGTAAGCTGGGCGAAAGCTCGGGCGAGGGCTTCTTCAAGTACTAAAAAATGATCCCTCGGGGACGGAAGCGTTGAGGATCTACGGTAGTATGCGACAAGATCTGAATAGGTCGAGCAAGAGCTGTAGCGCGCGTTGACGTTTGACCAATGGAGCGCAAAAATGCACCGTTCGCCGATACTCCTCTCGCGAGTGGTTGCCATATGGTTTGATGTCGGAAACATATGATTGCCGGCAGGCCATAGGTGACGTTCCCCCTGATATCGGAGGTTCCAGGTATGTTTCGCGCTCCGTTAAATAACTATCGGTTGGGCTAACATGGGTCGCCGTGCTATTTCGATAACCCTTGCAGTGGTCTGCCTGGCTGTGCTCCTGGGCGCTACGGGGCTGTTTGCTATAAGTCGAGAAACATCCTATATGCAGGAATGTGCTTCCGAAGGCTTTGTCATTGATGGTTACTATCGGGATGACAAAACGAGTCGGGAAACCCTGGCTTTTCTTGAGGAGGACAACTGTCGATGGCAGCTGGTCGACCAAGACGGAATCTGCACAGACGGGCAGTTTAAGCGTACGGATGACCCCAACATCCTGATATTAAAGAAGGAAAACGGTGAAGAATTCGGTACGGTCCACGTGGCGTACTTGTCACGCCGACGCGATCAGGGCTTGCTCTACCTATTTAGAGATACCAGGGTGACCCGTTTTTATCTGGTGAGTACCGGTCCGGCGTTTACAGTGGAGTCTGGCGATGTCGATGCGGACAGTTGATTCACGGCAATAAAACAGCGAGCGGGGCGCAGGTATGAACTGCACCCCGCAATTTGCTCGTGTCCGTATCGCGTCTGCGCCTCGTCGTAGCTTGCGTCCGTGCGAGCATTCGTCCCGCTCCGGCATCACTTCACATCGAACTCCACGCGATCGAGTTCGGGCACGTTGAGGTCGATGAGCTTGCGGGCAACGCGGCGGTCGTGCGCCCCAAGCGTCTCGCTTGTCGTCACATGGGCGACAATCTCGCGCTCGACGATACCCTCCTCCTCGCCTTCGGTGGCCGAGGTCTCGACGGCGACGGTGTAATCCTTAAAGCCTGGCAGTACCGCGGCAAGCTCGCGCGTGGTTTCGGTGACGCCGTAGCCGTCCTGCACGCCGGCCTGCGCCGAGCCAATAGACCCCGTCGTCATAACGATGCAGGGGATGGCAAAGACTACCGTGCCCACAATGATGCGGCGGCGCACCTTGCGCGATAGCTCGTCGACCTCGGCGTTTTCTTCAGCAGTCACAATACCGTCGCCGTTCAGGTCGCGCTTGAGCGGCACGCGCAAAAGAAGCAGAACGGCTTCGGCCGCCAGCGCGATAAAGACGACGTTGATGCCAAACTCGTAGAGGGCCGAGAGAAACAGCGACCCGCTTGCGATGGCGATGCCATAGCCCGCCGCGCACAGGGGCGGCATGAGCGCGGTCGCCACGGCCACGCCGGCGATGAGCGTGGCAGGTTCCTGATCGCGCGAGTTGCCCAGGCCACCCGCAAAGCCGCCCGCGAGCGCGACGGCAAGGTCCCACACAGTCGGTGTCGAATTGTCGATGATGGCGGCCGTGGTGGTGCCAAGGGGCGAGAGCTTAAAGTACAACGTGGACGTGACCAGGCAAAAGGCCATCTGTAGAGCCAAGCCCGCGACGGCTTCGACGGTAATCTCGCGGTCGAGCGTGGCGATGCCATATGCCATGGCAAGGACCGATCCCATAAGCGGGCAGATGAGCATGGCACCTACAATGGCGATATCCGAGTCGATATCGAGGCCGATGCTCGCGATCAACATAGCAATGATCAGGATGCATAAGTGCGAGCCAGTCAGGCGCGCCCCGTTTACAAAGCGTTTGCGAATCACGTGATAGGGCGCGCGTCCCTCGCGAATGTTGAATGCCTGCTTAAGGAAACGGGTGGCATTCTCCATGGCCTCGCTGTGTGCGGGGCGTATGCCATGGCGCCGATGATGGCGCTCGCGCAGTCGCTTGAGCTGCTGTTTGTCGAGTTCCATGTCCACCTCGTATTACCGCAGGAACGCGGGTGCGTTCGCAGCATGTACTCTACACCGTGACGGGCGGGGCGGTCATCTTGACATAAAACTTAGGCGAGCGGGCAAAGAAAGACACGCCACATGCGGGCGCTGCTGAGGGTTTCGGCAGATACAAAAAAGCGCGGGGCCGGATGGTCTCCGACCCCGCGCTCTGCACGGACACGTTGTTGTTCGGCCTACCCCAGCAGGCTCAGGCCCACGGAGACAAACGCTAGGATAACGCCGACGATGGACTCGCCGCCGAGCAGGCCGCTGGCGACAACCAGGCCCTGTTCCTGGAAGGCGGCGTCCTTGGCAGCCCTCTCCTCGTCAGAAAGACCAGCGGTGGCGTCGCGGTGGGCGGACCACTTGTCGTAGGCGAGCTTGACGCAGGAGCCCAGGAATGCCGTGAGTGACATGTAGAACGGCAGGTACACGCCCAGGCCGATCATCATGGCCGGAATGCCGAGCCAGTACATGACGATGCCGGCGATAAAGCCGCCAACGAACCACGGCACGCTCGGGATGCCCGAGACCATGGTGGCGACAACGCTTGCCTGCGCGGCAACAAAGCTCTTGTCGGGGCCAAAGGCGTCCGGGCCATAGGCGGTGACGAGCGCGACCATGACGGCTGCGGCGACCAGGGCGCCCACGATGCCGCCAATGGCCTGGCCAATCCACTGCGCACGCGGGTTGGTGCCCAGCACAGCGCCGGCCTTAAAGTCGTTCATGACGTCGCCTGCAAGGCCGCACGCCACGGCTACGATGCCGGCGATAAAGAACAGCTTGACCTGAGCGATCTGTGCGAAGGCTGCCACGATGAGCATGACGATGAGGCCAAAGATCTCCATGGGGTCGATGCCCGTCTGGCCGCAGCTCTGCGCGCTCATGATGGTGGTGACAAAGGTGAACAGCGTCACGATGACGGCCGGGACGGGACCAAGGTCGAGCGCGATGGCGACGATCACGGCGATGGCGGCAGCGCCCAGGCCGATGATGCCGGCGTCGAGCTTAAGGGAGCCCGAGATGAGCGACTGCTCGTCGGTGTCGGTGGAGCTGTCGGCGGCAAGACCGCGGACGATACCGGCGACCTGCGGCAGGATGTCCTTGAGGACGACGGCGACGCCAAAGCCCATCATGAGGCCCATGCCCAGGGACTTGACGATGCCCTGCGCGGTCACAACATCGAACAGACCGGCAGCGGTGCCGCCCACGATGATGCCAAAGTTGCCCAGCAGGGCGCCGGCAAACCAGAAGGCGACCGGGGCGAAGCCCACGAGGAAGCCGACGGAGAGCAGCATGGGCGAGTTGTAGATACCAAAGGTCACGCCGGGAATGTTGAGCGTGCACAGCATGCTGGGCACTACGCCCAGGGCGTCGCGCAGCACGCTGTAGATGCCTGCGATGGCCATGGAGCCAAAGAGCTGCTTGCCGGTCTCGCCGCCGGCCTCGGTGGCGCGCAGGGTCTGAGCTGCAGCGTTGCCGGTGGGGAACTCCAGCGCGGCGTCCACGATAAAGTGACGGTGGATGAGCGCTGTCGCCAGAAGGCCCAAGATGGTGCCGGCAAGCGCCACGATAAACATGTCAAGCCAGCTGATCTGGTCGGCATAGCCCAGCATCCAGGCGCCCGGGATGGTAAACGCCAGGCCGCCGGCGACCATGGCGCCCGCAGACATGATGGTGTGGGTGACGTTGGCCTCGTTGAGGCTGGCGTTGCCCATGAGCTTCAGGAAGAACAGCGAAATGACGGCAGCGAAAATGATTGGCCAGGGGAGCGCACCCATCTTGAGGGCGGTATAGGCCGAGCTTGCCGTGATGATCACGCAGCCAAGGACGCCGATGACGACGCCGCGCAGCGTGAGTTGACCGCGCATCGAGGTGCGGTTCGAGGGATTGCTCATATAGAACTCCTTTGCGTATATCCGCTTCCCCCGGGAGCGCCGCTACGGATACGGCGCGGGAAGTCGGGTTACCAAGGGCCGACGCGTGAGCTCGCGTACGACCGCGCATCAGTATAGCCGCAAGGTAGTCAATTTGGGATGGGGCTTTTTAGCTGGTTTGGGTAGGCGATATACTGCTGGGCAGACGAAAGGAGCGCCGACGATGCTTAATGGGTGCGCATATATATTGACGGTCGACGTGGGCAACACATTCATTCGCTTTGGCCTGTTTGCCGAGGATTCGGCCGCGGCGCAGGAATGCCCGCTTGCGACGTGCGAGATCACGACGCCGTCGAGCATTACGGCCGACGAAGCGCGTATGCGTCTCGCTCAAGTCATGGCCGCGCTGGCGGCCGATGCGGGCATGCCCGGCGCGCTCGTGCCCACGGCGGCCGTGCTGAGCTGCGTAGTGCCGGCGCTCGAGCGCCCGTGGAAGGCGGCGCTTTCCCGCACCTGCACGGGGCGCGTGCTCACCGTGGGGCCGGGTCTCAAGACCGGCATGCCCGTGCACTACGATGATCCAGCAGAGATCGGTCCCGACCGCATCGCCGACGCCGTGGCGGCCCGTGCCGTCTACGGCTCTCCGTGCATCGTGATCGACCTGGGCACTACGACCAATATCGAGGTCATCGATGCGCACGGAACCTTTGTCGGCGGCGTCATCGCGCCGGGCTTGGCACTTGGCGCCCGCTCGCTTTCGGCCGCTGCGGCGCGCCTGCCGCAGGTCGAGCCCTCGGCACCCACGCATGTGATCGGTCGCAACACGCGCGAGGCCATGCGTTCGGGCGTGGTCTTGGGCGAGGTTGCCCGCATCGACGGCATGCTCGACATGGTGCTTGCCGAGATGCGCTCGACCAAGGCGGCGGGGGAGGGTATCGTGCCCATCGTCATTACCGGCGACGATGCCGAGGCGCTCGCTGCGTTGGTCGGCCACAGCCTGACGGTAGACGACGCACTGACGCTGCGGGGTCTCGCCGAGCTGTACCGCATCAACCAAAAGCCTCGTCGCGCGTAGGGCGAGGGGCTGGTGGGATAAGCGCCCCCACCTTTCACCTGCTACAATGGGTCAAACTATTGCGATTTCGGAGGTGTCTGCCATGTCGGACGATCTTCATCAAACCACGTCGGGCAAGCGCCGCGACGTTATTAGCTGGGACGAGTTCTTTATGAGCGTGGCCATCGCCGCGCAGCGCCGCAGTAAGGACCCCAACACGCAGGTGGGCGCGTGCATCGCCAGCACCAACCACCGCATCCTTTCGGTGGGCTACAACGGTACGCCCTCGGCACTCAACGACGACTTTTTCCCGTGGGGCACGAGCGATGACCCGCTACAGGACAAGCACAACTACGTAGTCCATGCCGAGGCCAACGCCGTGCTCAACTACCGCGGCTCGCTCAAAGACCTTGAGGGTTCCACGGTCTACGTCACGCTGTTCCCGTGTCATGACTGCGCCAAGATCCTGGCGCAGGTAGGTGTGGGCGAGGTTGTCTACCTGGACAATAAGTACGCCGACACCGACGACGGCCGCATCAGCCGTCGCATTCTCGACTCCTGCGGCATCAGCTACCGCCAGGTCATCGTCGATGTCCACATCGGCACCGGGGAACAAACTCGGCAGTAGCGGCAGCGTGTGCTAGCGCCGGGCGTCGGCAAAAGCAGCTAAAAAAGCCCCGTCCCAAATTGACTGCTCGTGAAAGTCGTGTCCGCGCGCATGGACGGCTCGTGAGCGGGTACATGGCTGTAGTAACATAGCTCTGTCCGCGGGCGCGCCCGCGTTATTGTGAGAAAGGAGCCCCTGTGGCTGTTAACGAAGAGCTGCTTAAGAAGGTTCTTGAGGAGATCCGCCCCAACCTGCAGGCTGACGGCGGCGATATGGAGTATGTGGGCGTCGACGACGAGGGCGTCGTCCAGCTTGAGCTTCAGGGCGCCTGCGCCGGTTGCCCCATGAGCGCCCTGACCCTGTCCATGGGTATCGAGCGTATTCTCAAGGAGCACGTACCCGGCGTTACCCGTGTCGAGCAGGTCAATGCCTCCGGCGAGACCGAGGACCTGTACGACGAGTACGCGCCGTTCTAAGAAGCGAAAGCTGCGGGCGGCGTACTCCGCATAGACGTTACGCCCAAATATGCGGCTGCGAGCGAAAGGACCGCGGCCGCATTTGTATGTAGGGAGTAGGAGGGTCGACATGCTCAACGACTTCTACCATATGCTTGATCCCGTCGCCATTTCGGCGGGGCCCATCACCATCTACTGGTACGGCTTGGCCTATGTGGTCGGAGCTCTGTTCACGGCGGTCGTCATGTACCGCACGCAGCGCCGTTGGGGCTTCGACATTACGATTGATGACCTGACGAGCGTCGTGGTCGGCGCGGTCTTTGGCCTTATTATCGGCGCGCGCCTGTTTTACGTCGTCTTTTACGGCGATGGCTACTATTGGACCCACCCGCTCGAAATCTTTGCCACCAACGAGGGCGGCATGAGCTTCCACGGTGGCCTGGTCGGCGGCATCTTGGGCGGCATCATCGTGTGCCGCATGTACAAGCTCGATGCGTGGACTTTGGCAGACCTCGCGGTCATCGGTGCTCCGCTGGCCCTGTGCCTGGGGCGCTGCGCCAACTTTGTCAACGGCGAGCTGTGGGGCAAGCCGACCGATCTGCCCTGGGGCGTGGTCTTCGGCGGTACCGCGGGCGATATTCCACGTCACCCCTCCCAGCTCTACGAGGCATTTCTCGAGGGCATTGTGCTCTTCTGCATTCTGCAGGTGTTCAGCCGCAAAAAACCGCTGCTGCCCCAGGGTACGTTTATGGGCGTGTTTGTGATGGGTTACGGCATCGTCCGCTTCCTCATTGAGTTTGTGCGCGTGCCCGATGCCCAGCTGGGCTATCTGCTGGGCGGCGTCATCACCATGGGTCAGCTGCTGAGCCTGCCGCTCGTAATCGCAGGCCTGGCGCTCATCATCTTCGCCCGACACCGCAATCGCCCCCAGCGCATCTACCTCGACGCCTAGCCACCACATGTCACCACAAGGGGGACAGGCACCTTTGTGGTGGTTTTGCCGGGCAACGATGACAGAACCGTAACGTTTCCCCAGATAAAACCTGCCAAAATAAACCTGTCCCTTTTTGGCAGGTTTCTAGAAAGGCTATTCGGACTGTGAAGGATTCCGACCTCTCCGCAACGGCTGCGCGCGACGCCGCCCGCATCGTTTGGTTTAAGCGCTATCCCGCCAAGCAGACGCTCATCGCATTTTTGCTCGCGCTGTTGGCGACCACGGCGTTTTCCATCGATTCCGCCCCGGTGTCGAGCAACGCAGTCTTGGCAATTGACCCCAAAGCCTCGGGCATGCTGTACGTGTGCTACGAGGTGCTCCTCTCGTTTGCCGGCCATACCGACGCGGTCATGCTGCTTGCGCTTGCCTGCCTGCTTACGCTGCCGTTTCGCTACGTATTCTTTGGCCGCGGTGACGCTTGGCGCCCGTCGGTCGTGCTGCCATCGCTGTTCTTTGCCGTTTGCATGGTGTTCGGCCGTAGCTACGACCTTACCGATTCGGCAGAGATTGTGCTGGGCGACAAGGCACGCGTTATCTGCGCCTGGATTGGCGGCGCGGGCTGGATGCTTCTGGCGATTGTGGCCTTCTATCTGGCTTTTGAGTTTTTGGATTGGTTGAGCTCCCGCCGCATTCCGTTTTCGGAGACCCACTTTGGTCGCGTGTGGCGTGTTGCCCACGCCGTGCTCTCGGTCCATCCCTTTGTCGGGCCGTTTCTTGTGCTCATGATTGCCTGGGCGCCCACGCTTATCGCCTCGCTGCCCGGCCTCTTTATGGGAGATACGGGCGCGCAGATCCGCCAATGGTTCAACTACCCCAACGGCACGAGCGATTACCTGCGCCTGCTTAACCCCAACGTGCTGCTCAACGGCCATCATCCGGTGGTGCACACGGCCATCATCGGCTCGTGCGTGCAACTGGGGCTTTCGCTGTTCAATAGCGCCAATGCGGGCCTTGCCATCTACACCTGTGCCCAATTTGTCATCACGGCCGCCTGCATGGCCTATTCCATATCGTCGCTGCGCAAGCTGGGCGTGAGCCTGCCGGTCCGTGGCGTCACCTTGCTGTTCTTTGCGTTTATGCCGATGTTCTCCAACTATGCGGCGCTGCTGACCAAAGACGTGCTGTTTGCCGATGCGTTTTTGGTGCTGCTCGTTCAGACCGTCAAGCTCGTGGCATGTGGCCTGCCCCGTCGCGATGCCAATGCCAAGCGCGCGGGCGAACAGGCGCCTGTGCTCTTTGCACGCTACGACTGGCTGTTGCTCGTGCTGGGTGCCATGGGTTCCACGTTTTTGCGCAATGGCGGCCTGGTCTTTCCGTTGGCGGCCTGCGTGATTGCGGCGGCGTTTTGCGCTTGGGACGCGCATGTGGCCCGTCGCGTGGCCAAACAGTCTGGCGTCACGCCCTCGTACGCCACGCCACGCTTCCGCTGGGTCGGCGTGCTCGCAGTGCTTGCGCTCTGCCTTGTCTCCAACATGTATTTCACCAAGGTCTTTATGCCGGCGCACGATATCACGCCGGGCTCCAAGCGCGAGATCCTCTCGATTCCGTTTCAGCAGACGGCGCGCTTCGTCCAAAAGCACGACGGCCTTAATTCGGGCGTTAACCCCAAGGTCAAAGACGATGGCACGATTGAGGAAGCTCCCTGCGACGGCTTGGTGACCGATGAGGAGCACGCTGTGATTGATCGCGTGCTTAAGTACGAGAACCTGGGTCGTCGCTACAACCCCGACAAATCGGATGCCGTCAAAAACTGCTTCAATGAGTACGCCTCGCAGGAGGACATCAAGGCCTATTTTAAGGTGTGGGCCCAGATGTTCAAAAAGGACCCCGAGTGCTATATCTCGGCGCTCGTCAATAACTACTACGGGTACTTCTATCCGAGCGCTCGCGATGCGTGGGTCTACAGCACGGCGCGCAGTGCCGAGATCATGGCGAAGCCCGATAACCTCAAGTACTTTGACTTCCATCCGGTCGACAGCAAAGCCGTGCGCTGGTGCGACCACCTGATTAACCTGTACCGCGTGGCGGTGCAGCGCATTCCGATTATCTCGCTCACCATGAGCTCGGCCACCTACGTGTGGATCATGATCATCGTGGTGGTCTACCTGTTGCGCCGCCATTCGTGGCGCGCGCTGGCCATCTGGATACCGCTACTGGGTGTGCTCGCTGTGTGCCTGATTGGTCCATGTAACGGGTCGACCTACATGCGCTATCTGTACCCGGTCATTGCATGCATGCCTTTCGCCATCGGCGCCACGATCACCCGCAGCGACCGCCTGTGGACCTAACCAAAGATTGGCGCATTGGGGTCAGGCTGCTTTGTGCCAAGGGGCTGCATCATCACGACGCCTTCATTTTGGGGTTTATCTTGCAGGCCGGTAGGTATATCATAACGACGTTTGTTTATATTGCCCGAGCATTCGCGCTGGGCTTTAGGTCGAAACCGATAGGAGACACGTATGTCCGGACACTCTAAGTGGGCCACAACCAAGCATCGTAAGGGCGCGCAGGACGCCAAGCGTTCCGCCCTCTTCTCCAAGCTCAGCCGCAACATCACCGTTGCTGCCCGTCTCGGCGGCGACCCGCTGCCCGAGAACAACGCCAGCCTCGCCGCTGCCGTTGCCAAGGCTAAGGCTCAGTCCATGCCTAAGGACAAGATCAAGTCCGCTATCGATAAGGCCTTTGGTTCGGGTGCCGACGCCGCCGTCTACGAGAACATCGTGTACGAGGGCTACGGTCCCGCCGGTGTTGCCGTCTACGTCGACTGCCTGACCGACAACCGCAACCGCACTGCCGCCGACGTCCGTTCCGCCTTCTCCCACGCTGGTGGCAACCTGGGCACCTCGGGCTCCGTCGCCTTCCAGTTTGAGCGCAAGGGCCAGATCGTCGTCGCCAAGGAGATCCTGGACGAGAACGCCAAGAAGGAGACCATGATCGCCAACGGTGCTGCCGGTGACGAGGATGAGTTCATGATGGCGATCGCCGAGGCCGGTGGTGAGGACTACGAGGACGCCGGCGAGGAGTGGATCGTCTGGACCGCTGCCAACGACGTCATGGCTGTCTCCAAGGCACTCGAGGAGCAGGGCGTCCAGGTCAAGGGCTCCGAGACCACCATGGTCCCGACCACTCCGACCGAGGTCTCCGGTGCCGACGCCAAGAAGGTTCAGCGCCTCATCGACCGTCTTGAGGAACTCGACGACGTCCAGGATGTTTACAGCACCATGGACATGACCGACGAGGTCATCGCTGCCCTCGAGGAGGAGTAGCGCCCGCACGGATTGAGCCGTGCATATCTGGGCATAATGAAGCGAGCATGCAAGCCTCGTGGAATAGATGAGCCGGATCCGCGTGCGTAGAGCACCGGACCCGGCTCTTTTATAATGATGCGAACCGTTTTGCATTTCGAGAGCCGAGATTTGAAGGGAGCGCCGCGTGCGCGTACTCAAACGAGCCCTAGCGATTGTGTATCTTGCCGCCGCCATCGTGGCGCTGGGTACGCTTGTCTGCCAGTTTTGGGGGCCGTATACGTATCGCTTTATGCTGCTGATGCGCGATCCGCTGCCTCGCATCGTTGTTACGGCGTGCGGCGGTGTCGTGGCGCTCGGCGTGCTCGTGGGTTTCTTCCGCCTGATGTTTGCTCGTCGCGAGCCGTCCTGCGTGCATCCGGCGGGGGAGCGCAATATCGAGGTTACCCTTGCGGCGCTTTCTTCGTGTGCCAGGGCTGCTGCCGAGCGCGACGACCGCGTGATGGTCGAGCATGTCGAGGCCCGCGTCCAAGGCCCCGACGATTCGCACGTCCGATTTAAGGTCGAGGCTATCGCGCTTGACGATAAGGACGTGGCATCTCTGGCTACCGCGATGCAGCAGCGCATCGAGGAAGCTTGCGACACCATGCTCGGCACGCCGGGTACGACCACGCGCGTCCGTTTTTTGCCGTCCAAGACTACCGTCCAGACCGTGGAGGTTTCCGGTGAGTGATACCAATCAAGATAAGACCGCTCGTACGCCGCGCCTGACGATTGACCAGAGCGCCACGCCGGCGAGCGAACCTGTTGATTCCAAAGCAGAGGCAACCGAGTTGCAAGACGCAGCAGCCGCGGATTTTGACGAGGCTATGGGTCTCATCAAGGGTACGGGGGCGGCTATCTGGAGCTATGCCGTCCGTCATCCCAATACCACGCTCGGAGCCGTCGCTGGTTTTGTGCTCGCCGTGTTGGTGCTCACGTTGGGCCTGTGGGACACGCTCGTCATTGCATTCTTCGTGCTGATCGGCGCAGTGATTGGCCAGATTCGTGACGGCGAGAACGGGATCGTCAACTTCTTCGGTCGTCTGTTTAGCGGTCGCTAATATGTATTCGACTGTCGCATCCGCGGCAGGCATAAGGAGGAACCATGGCTTTTAATACGAAGGTCGATGTAGCCGATACCGAGCTCGAGGCAGACGAGACCGTCACCGCCGAGGCCGAGGATGTGACGCTCGAGGATGAGGCGCTCGTCGAGGCCGAGTCCGATGCTGATGAGGACGACGAGGAAGCGGACGAGTCCGAGGACTCGCTGACCTATTCCAACGGTGTGATCGAGAAGATCGTCGCCATGGCCACCCGCGAGGTACCGCACGTCCTGGGCATGAAGGGCAACCTCATGCACTTTGTGCAGGAGCAGTTTGGTGCCGAGAATCTGACCAAGGGCGTGACAGTCGAGGTCACCGATGACAACCGCGTGGTCGTTAACATTTCCGTCATTATCGAGTACGGCGCCTATGCGCCCGCGATTTTCGACGACGTTAAGGCGCGCGTGACCGAGCGTCTGGCTGCGATGACCGGCCTTGAGGTGGCAGGCGTCAACCTGCGCATCGAGGATGTTATCACCCCCGAGGAGTACGAGCACCGCACCAACCAGCACGAGTAACCTACCAAAAAGGGATGTTTATTTTGGCAGATTTTATCTGCGAAAACGTCAAACGGCCGGTCGCACGGATGTATGTGCGGCCGGCCGTTATTTGTATGCCCCCGATGTAGGCATACCACTCGTCTAACTAGGGGTTGCAATCGTCGCGTTCCGCGTTACCCTAATGGGCGCATTGTTTCCAAATTGTTAACGAGGGGTTGCCGTAATGGCTGACGAGCGCGAAACAGAAAGCAAGGCATGGGCGATTGAGGCCGCCGCGGCAGAGGCGGCATCGCGAGCTGCCGAGGAGCTACATCGTCCTCCCGTGGTGCCGATGGAGCGCGTGGTCGATCGCACCGATATCGAGCGCGGCGAGCGCGCCGGCCGCAAGCGCAGCCAGGAGCCAGGCTTTCCGCGCTTTTTTGCCGAGCTCAATCTGGGCCTGATCCTCACGGCGTTCGCCATCGTGGCCTTTAAAACCCCCAATCACTTTGCCTTCGGCGGCACCTCGGGCGTGTCGGTCATTCTGTCCACGCTGTTCCCGACCCTGCCCGTCGGTGTCTTTATGTGGATTATCAACGCGGTTCTCGTCGTCTTGGGCTTTATCTTTTTGGAACGCAAGGCAATCCTGTGGAGCGTCTTCGCCTCGTTTGCGCTTTCGGCCTACGTCTCGCTGTTTGAGCTCTTCATTCCGTCGGATGTTTCGATGACGGGCGATATGTGGCTCGACCTGTGTTTTGCCGTCATCTTGCCGGCGCTGGGCAGTGCCATTGTCTTTGACATTGGCGCCTCGACGGGCGGCACCGACATCCTTGCCATGATCCTCAAGCGCCGCACGACGCTCGAGATCGGCCGTGCCCTGTTGCTGGTCGATATCGGCATCGTGACCATCGCGGCTTTCCTGTATGGCCCGCGCGTCGGTCTGTACTGCGTGCTCGGCCTGTTTGCCAAGACGCTTGTGGTCGACAAGGCTATCGAGAGCATTCACCTGCGTAAGGTCTGCACGATCATTTGCTCCGAGCCCCTTAAGGTCGAGGAGTTTATCGTCAAGCATCTCAACCGCACGGCGACCATCAGCCGGGGCTACGGTGCCTTCTCGGGCAAGTGTGTGACGGTGATCATGAGCGTGCTGAGCCGTCGCGAGGCCGTGCAACTGCGCCGCTATGCGCGCGAAGTCGATCCGGGTGCCTTTATCACGATCGTCGATAGCTCCGAAATCGTCGGCAAGGGCTTCCGCGGCACGAACTAGCCCGGGCGTACCCTTCGAATCATTGAATAAAGCCACCTGCGTTGCAAATCGGTCATCTTGGGGTATTTGTCCTCACATTGGGCGATAATGATGCCAAAGACACCGTTTGCGATCCAGGTGATTCGCTCTAGATACGAAGGGATGATTTCGATGTTCTGTTCGCAGTGTGGCGCCCCCATGGGCGATAACGACAAGTTCTGCGGCGTGTGTGGTGCCCCCAATGCCGGTGCTGCAGCTTCCGCCCCTCAGGGTCAGCCTCAGCCTCAGCAGTTTGTTCCTCAACCTGTCGCGAACGCGTCCAAGGGCTGCACGGCTCAGGCGTTTGAGGATATGACCAAGACTCCGGGCGTGCTGCAGCGCGTGTGCCAGATTGCCTTTTTGCCGGCGCTTATCTGTGTCGTGTCGGTACTCGTGCTGTTCATCCCCGTTATCGGCGGTATTGCGGCTGCCATCGGCTTTTTGGCTGCCTACGTGGCGAGCGTGTGCGGTTCGGGCTTTGGCATCGAGTGGGGTCGCGACCTGTCGCTTAAGATCGATGACGGCATGGGTCGTCCGTTGATGCGTTCCACGTCGTTTGGTCTCGGAATCTTTTCGAGCGTTATTTCGGTCGTGCTCGAGGTTATCGCTGCCATTCCCATTATCGGTGTAGTGCTTTCGCTGGCGGAGGGCGTGGTAATTGGCGCCGCGGGCTCGTATTCTTATTACGGCTCTTATGCGCTCGAGGCTGCGCTGTTTGGCTCGCTTGGCCTGCTTGTCCTGGCGCTAATTGCCTCGGCGATTCTGGGTGTCTTCTTTAAGATGTTCGCCGACATTGCCGTGATGCACTTTGCGGTGACCGGGCGCGTCGAGAGCGCGTTTTCGCTCGATAAGGTCTGGGCGGCCTTTAAGCACAACAAGACCAAGCTGTTCTGTGCTTCGTTCCTTCCCGAGTTTTTGACGGGCCTGGTTTCCAACGCCATTACGTGGATCTTGACAGCTGTCTTTGGTGCCATCGCCGGAATTGGCGCGTACGGCTATTACTATCGCCCCACGGGTATCGAGGCGATTGTTACCGCCGGTGGTGTCACGCTCGTATTGTTCCTGGTGCTGATTGCATTCGTCACGGTGTTCCTTACGGTCTTTGGCAAGATGCTCAAGCACCGTGCCGTTGGCTATTGGGCTGCACGTTATGCAAGCGAATGGGCCGATGAGGACAAGGACGACGTTTTGACTTTTGTGCTCCCGGGTGAGAAGAAGCCTGCTCCTGCGGGATTCAATCCCACGGCAGCCACTGGTGCTGCGCCTGCCCCGGCGCCCGCGCCTGCACCTGCCCCGGCACCCGCGCCTGCCCCTGCCCCGGCACCTGCTCCTGTCCCCGCACCGGCGTCCGAGGCGACGCCTGCGGAGCCCGATTGGGATGCCGTTGCCACGCCGGCGGATGAGCCGGGCGATAATCCTGCTGCCGAAAACAATCAAACCGAATAGCCGGTCGAGGCGCCCTGGGCAACTGAGCCCGGGGTGCCTTTTTCTACTGCGAAAGCAAGAAAATGCCTGGGAAAACGGTTGCAGCAAATTTTCTCGGAAATTGGTCAATGTTGCGCAACAACGTCGCGGCTATTGTTGAGAACGTAGACGTGTAAGGTTTGAAGGCGTGCGACGCCTTAGGAAAAGGAGAGGCTCATGTTCTGTCCCACTTGTGGTTCTCCCATTTCGGATGATGCCAAATTCTGCCCTGTTTGCGGATCCGCCGTTGGTGCCGCTTCTGCCGCTGCGGCCCCGCAGCCCCAGCCCGCTCCGGCCCAGGCTATTCAGCCCGCGCCCCAGCCTCAGCAGCAGTACACCGGTCAATACGCCCAACAGTCCGCATCCGCTCCGATGGACTATGGCCCCGTCAAGGCTGACCGCAGCCTGATCGGCTGGCTGCTGCTCTCTCTTGTGACCTGCGGTATCTATTCGTTCTACTTCCTGTATTGCTTGGCCCGCGACATCAATGTCATGTGCCAGGATGACGGCGATTCCACGCCGGGTCTGGCGGCATTCATCCTGCTGTCGTTTGTGACCTGCGGCTTCTACGCGTACTACTGGTATTACAAGATTGGCAACCGCCTGCAGGCCAACGCTCCTCGCTACGGCCTGGTGTTCCAGGAAAACGGCACCACCGTTCTTCTGTGGCAGATCATCGGCGTGCTGCTGTGCGGCCTTGGCCCCATCTTTGCCATGAACATCATCATCAAGAATACCAATGCCATGGCAACGGCTTACAACATCCGTCTTGGCGCTCATGCCTAACAATAAGGGCGGCGTGAACAGCTCCCAGGGACATAAGGGCACGGCGGAGCTCCTTCGCCGCGCCCTTTCTTGCACCGGCGCGCTCTTTGTTGCCTGGCTCGCGCTCTACCTGCTCGACATCGGCTGCATTTTTCGATTGATGACGGGCATTCCTTGTCCGGGATGCGGTATGACGAGGGCGTGGCTGGCGGCACTGCGCCTCGATTTTGCGGCGGCCTTTGCCTACCATCCGCTGTTTTGGGTGGTACCGTTTGCGTTCGTGCTCGCGTTCGTGCGCGAGGAGGTGGCATCGAGCAAGCTAAAGCGTGGTATCGACATTGCGGTCACCATGTTGTGCGTGCTGGTCGTCGCCGTATGGATCGTGCGCCTTATCAGCCCGGCAGACGCGGGCCTGCTCTTTGGTGGTCACGCTCCCGCCGGAGTTCCCACCGATATCATCCACCTCGAACCCCCACGCTGGCTCTGCCATTTGGGGGCAGGGTTGAAATGGTAGAAATAGCGTTTGACAAATAATGAGAGGGCGGATGCTCGTTCCAACATCCGCCCTCTCATTATTTTGAATGGGTGTTTAAAGAATCGTGCAGGTTACGCGTTATGCTTTTCTTCGTTGCGAGCGGCAGCCCGTGCATCATGGATGCCCTTAATCGCAGCATGGCGGGCGGTGCGGGCATCGTGCATGGCGTCGCGCGCCTCAGCGGCCGTTGCCTTGGCAGAACGCAGTTTGGCGGCCAGATCGGGGTTGGTTTCGGCGACCGCGGTAATCGCGGGGCCGTCGAGCTCCTCTTGCGTGGGCTCGGCCAAAAAGTCGATAGCATACTGGGCGGCCACCATGGAGCCCTTTGCCAGCACGGTCTCGTCGATCTTGTAGAAGCAGGAATGTTGGGCGTACGTGGCGCCAATCTTGGGGTTGCGCGTACCTACAAAGGCGAGCACGCCCGGTACGCGACGCAGGTACTCCGAAAAATCCTCGCCCGAAAGCGTGCCGCGATAATGGCCTTGGCCGGTGGGGCCCAGGCACTTGATTACAGCCTGACGGCAGCGCTCGCTCGAGGCGGCGTCGTTTTCGACCTTGTAGTTGGCGATGGTGTAGTCGGTGAGCTCTGCCTCGGCGCCCAAGGCGGCCGCGGTATGCTCCACGATGCGGCGCATGAGCTCCGGCATTTCCTCGTGGGTCGAATCGCCGTAGGTGCGCACCGTGCCGGCGAGGTAGGCCGTGCCGGCGATAACGTTGCGCGCGGTGCCGCCGTGCAGCTCGCCGACGGTGATGACGGCCGGCTCGTAGGGGCTGATCTCGCGCGAGACGATGGTCTGCAGGGCGTTGACAATCTCGGCGGCAACCATAACGGCGTCGTGGCCGCGCTGGGGCATGGCGCCGTGGCACGAGGTACCGCGGACATCGATGCGGAACCAGTCGGTATTGGCCATGCGCGGGCCGGGCTCGCAGCTTACGGTGCCGGCGTCGACCTCGCTCCAGATGTGCGCGGCGTAGGCGCCATCGACGCCGTCGAGCACGCCCGTGCCGATCATGAGTTTGGCGCCTTGGCCGTTTTCCTCACTGGGCTGGAAGACGATGCGGACCTCGCCGTGGATGTCGTCTGTCATATGGCGCAGGATCTGCAGCGTGCCGAGCATCATGGCGATGTGGCAGTCGTGGCCGCAGGCGTGCATGCAGCCCTCGTTGACGCTGGAGAAATCCTCGCCGGTCTGCTCGGTGACGGGCAGGGCGTCGATATCCGCACGCAGCAGGATGCGGCGGCGCGGCGTGCCGTCCTCGCGATAGGCGTCGGGCGCGGTGCCGCGAAGGGTCGCCACCAGGCCCGTCTTAAGGGGACGCTCGTAGGGGATATTCATGGCGTCGAGCTGGTTGGCGATGTCGGAAGTCGTGCGCTCCTCGGCAAGGCTCAGCTCCGGGTGCTTATGGAAGTGCCGGCGCTGCTTGATGATGTAGGGTTCAAACTCGGCGGCGATATCCTGGATGGCCGCGGTGACGTCGTCTGCCGCGCGAACCTCGGTTGCCGCCATAATCTGCTGTGCCTTGGTCTTCGTCATGGTCGATTTGCTCCTTGTTGGCTCGATCGCAAAATCGTACAGGCTCTCTCCAGTATGCCACCTGCCGCTAGGGCTGGTAAAGCTGCCGTTTGCCGCTTGGCATTTTGTAACCGAGGCGGGGGAGTACACTCGGGGGTGTTGAATTTCCTGCCAGAGATGGGGATGCCCATGCAACATATCGATCGGATTATTCGCTCCAAGAACGTCTTTACCGCGCAAGACGGCATCGATTCCGCCCGCGAGCTGGCGATTGCCATCGCGGGCGACCGCATCGTCGCAGTCGGTGCGCCCGATGACGTAATTGCCGCCGCACCTGCCGCCACGCCGGTGGTCGATTACGGCGAGCAGTTTGTCTGCCCCGGTTTCCATGATGCGCATCTGCACTTCTTCCATACCTCGGTCGGCTCCTCGCCGTACATGCTCATGGATATGGGCACGTCCGAGGCGGCACTGGTACAACATGCGCTCGAGTTTTCCCAGGACCTGCCCGATGACGCCTGGGTTGTGACGCAGGGCTGGCGCGACTACCGTTGGGACCCGCCCGAGCATCCTACCAAGGCGTCGCTCGATGCGGCATTCCCCGATCGTCCCTGCGTTATGTATTCGGGCGACGGGCACACGCTTTGGCTCAACAGCCGCGCACTCGAGGCGCTCGGCGTCACGCGCGACAGCGAGCCGCCAGCGGGCGGCAGCTACGACAAGGACGCAAGCGGCGAGCTTACGGGCATTGCTCACGAAGCGGCTGCCATGCAGTTGTTGCCGCGCTGCCTTGAGTGGCTGGGCGAAGATCGCATCGCAAGCGCTTACGCCGATCAAATGAGGCGCATGGCCGAGCAGGGCATCACCTCGATCTGCGATATGTCGCTCATGCCCATGCCAGGCTGCGATTTTATCCGCGACGACGTCTACGACAAACTGCAGACAGCCGGCAAGCTGGGCATTCGTGCCCATCTGTTCCCCACGCTGTTGGATGACCAGTCGCGTCTAGAAGAGCTCCAGGTACGTTATGCGAACAACGCGCTGCTTTCGGCGCCGGGTTTTAAGCAGTTTTTCGATGGCGTGTCGAGTGAACACACGGCATATCTCACCGAGCCCTATACCAATCCGCGCTTCCCGGGCGACCAGGGCCGTCTGACAGTCCCGGCTGAGCGCATGCGAAAATTGGTTCTGGCGGCTGCGGAGCGCGGTCACACCGTGCGCATCCACGTTATTGGTGACGGTGCGATTCATGCCGCGCTGGATATCTTCGAGGAAGCAGCCGACCTGTACGGCCTGCCCCAGCACGGCCATAACACGCTCGAGCACCTGGAGAACCTTCTGCCCGAGGACATCGACCGCCTGCGCAAGCTCAACGTGGTTGCTTCGAGCCAGCCCTGCCACATTACACTCGACCCGGGTGGACCGGAGCGCGATCTGGGCCTGGAGCGCAGCCGCATCATGTGGCCGTTCGCAACCTATAAGCAGCGCGGCATTCGCCAAGCCTTCGGTACCGACAGCCCTATCACGCCCGTTACCAGCATGAACGTGCTCTACACGGCTATCACGCGCCAGGACCCCAAAAGCCACTGGCCCGAGGGCGGCTGGTTGCCGAGCGAGCGCATCGATGCAGCAACGGCTCTGCGCAACTACACCTTGGGCAGCGCCTATGCAGCGGGCGACGAGCAAAACCTCGGTAGCTTGGAGCCTGGCAAGTACGCCGACCTGGTAGTCCTGGACCAAAACCCGCTCACCGTTGATCCCCAAGAACTTCAAGCCACCAAAGTCCAAGCCACCTACCTGGCAGGCAACTTGATTTACGAGCGCTAACCCCACATCCCACCCCTCAGTTGCGGTGAAATAGTCCCTAAAATCGGCCTTCAAGCCCAAAAACAGGAACTATTCCACCGCAACTTAAAAGAGCGCGTCCCAACAACGTGCCCCCTATCTTGTGCATTCCATCCGCATCGCCATTTTGCTGCACTGACTTTTCTGAATGCCGGGCCCTAGTTAGTCAACCTGGCTCCCAGGGCGGACCGGAGGGCATGAAGTTTGTCGCGAGTTCCGCACGCAAAGGAAAGCACTTAATGTGCTTTCCGTCTTGCGCAGGACTGTAGAGCAGCAAACTTCATGCCCTCCGGTCCGCCCCGGGAGCCACCGTTAAGTTATCCCCCGGCATTCAGAAAATCTAAGTGCCAAAAAATAAGATTTTTTGACTCCGTGTTGTATAACCCGCCATTCGTGGGTACCATTCAACGCGTACGCAAACAAAAAGGGTTAATTCGCGTGGTATAACCGCGCGGCCCAAAAAGGAGGAGACAAGCATGTCGTCTTTGAAGCCGCTTGCAGATCGTGTTCTGGTCAAGCCCGACGAGGCCGAGCAGAAGACCGCTTCTGGTCTGTATATCGCCAGCAACGCTCAGGAGAAGCCGCAGCGCGGCACCATTGTTGCCGTTGGCGCCGGCAAGGTCAACGACAAGGGTGAGCGCATTCCCATGGACGTCAAGGTCGGTGACGTTGTCATCTACGGTAAGTTCGGTGGCAACGAGGTTAAGGTCGACGGCGAGAAGTATCTGCTCATGCGCGCCGATGACATCTACGCTGTCGTCGAGGCCTAGTCTCGTCAGAATCTCTGATTCGTCTTTGAACGCGCTCGTCGCATAGGACTCGGAAGCGGCGACGCGAGTCACATTTCTTTTGGAGGATTACCCACTATGGCAAAGAACATTACGTTCAACACCGATGCCCGCGCTAAGCTCGCCAAGGGCGTCAACACCCTGGCCGACGCCGTTACCGTCACCATGGGCCCCAAGGGCCGCTACGTTGCGCTGCAGCGCACGTTCGGTGCCCCGACCATCACCAACGACGGCGTTTCCGTCGCTAAGGAGATCGAGCTCGAGGACAACATCGAGAACATGGGCGCCCAGCTGGTGAAGGAGGTCGCCACCAAGACCAACGACACCGTGGGTGACGGCACCACCACCGCAACCCTGCTCGCTCAGGCCATCGTCAACGACGGTCTGCGCAACGTCGCCGCTGGCGCCAACCCGCTGGCCATCCGTCGCGGCATCGACAAGGCCGTCAACGCCGCCGTCGCCGAGATGAAGAAGCAGGCCAAGCCGGTCGAGACCAAGGAGCAGATTGCTTCCGTCGGTACCATCTCCGCCGGTGACCCCGAGGTCGGCGAGAAGATCGCCGAGGCCATGGAGGTCGTGGGCAAGGACGGCGTCATCACCGTCGAGGATTCCCAGACGTTCGACATCACCATCGACACCGTCGAGGGCATGCAGTTCGACAAGGGCTATGTCTCCGCTTACTTCGTCACGGATAACGACCGCATGGAGGCCGTGATGAAGGATCCGTACATCCTCATCACCGACCAGAAGATCTCCAGCGTTCAGGACATCATGCCTGTTCTCGAGGCTGTCCAGCGCGCCGGCCGTGGCCTGCTCATCATCGCTGAGGACATCGACGGCGAGGCCCTGCCCACCCTGGTCCTCAACAAGATCCGTGGCGCTCTCAGCGTCTGCGCCGTCAAGGCTCCGGGCTACGGCGATCGCCGCAAGCGCATCCTCGAGGACATCGCCGTCCTTACCGGTGGCCAGGCCGCTCTGGACGAGCTGGGCGTGAAGGTCGCTGACATCACCGCCGATATGCTCGGTACCGCTAAGTCCGTCACCATCTCCAAGGACAACACCGTCGTCGTTGGCGGCGCTGGTTCCAAGGAGGCCATCGACGCCCGCATCGCTCAGATCAAGGGCGAGATGGAGAACACCACCTCTGACTTCGACCGCGAGAAGCTCCAGGAGCGCCTGGCCAAGCTCTCCGGTGGCGTTGCCGTCATCAAGGTTGGCGCTGCTACCGAGTCCGAGCTCAAGGAGATCAAGCATCGCGTCGAGGATGCCCTGCAGGCAACCCGAGCTGCTGTCGAGGAGGGCATTGTCGCCGGTGGCGGCGTCGCCTTCATGGACGCTGTTCCTGCGCTCGATGCTGTCGAGATCGACGACCCCGAGGAGAAGATCGGCGTCGACATCGTCAAGAAGGCTCTGACCGCTCCGGTCGCTACCATCGCCAAGAACGCTGGCTTTGAGGGCGCTGTCGTGGTCGACAAGGTTGCCGAGCTGCCCGCCGGCCAGGGTCTCAACTCTGCCAACGGCGAGTGGGGCGACATGATCGAGATGGGCGTCCTCGACCCCGTCAAGGTCAGCCGCGTCACCCTGCAGAACGCTGCTTCCGTCGCCAGCCTGATCCTCATCACCGAGGCTACCGTCTCCGATGTGCCCAAGAATACTCAGCTTGAGGACGCTATCGCTGCTGCCACCGCTGGTCAGCAGGGCGGCGGTATGTACTAAGGCCGACAAGGTCTAGAACTCCCACCGGGAATCCGGGGGCGTGACGGGGCTTCTCTCCGGAACGTCCTCGGACATGCAAAGAGGCTCCGCTTCGCGCTTCGCGCTGCGGAGCCTCTTTGCGTCCTGCGGAATGTTCCGGAGAGAAGCCCCGTCACGCCCCCGGATCCCCTGTGTTTACGGCCTTGAGGTCGGCGTGGACGGAGATCGTGGCTGATGGGGATACATGTCCCGGTCGCTGTTTCGCGGCTTTGCCGCGAAAGGCGCGCTACTTTGGGATGGGTGGGGAACGTGGTTGTTGCGGCAACTGATCCCCACCATAAATTACCCTCGGCATACTTGCGCGAAAACCTGCCCGTGCTACACTTGCAATTGCTGTTTCAGGGCGGGGTGAAATTCCCCACTGGCGGTAAATCGGGCGGTGCCAAAGGGGTGCCGTGGCGCAGACGAGGCGTCTGCGACCGAGCCGATGAGTCCGCGACCCGTGCATGCGTTGGTTCGCATGCCGGCTGAACTGGTGAGATCCCAGTACCAACGGTTAGAGTCCGGATGAAAGAGGCAGGTGATCTTATGTCTGAACAGTCGCAGCATATCCATTTTGAGAACACGAATAGGTGGAGCACCAAACAGCTCGTTACCATGGCGTTGATGTGCGCCTTGGGCGCCCTGTTTATGTACGTGCAGCTGCCCATTCTTCCTTCGGCGCCATTTTTGACGTATGACCCGTCGCTGGTGCCGGCGATGGTGTGCGGATTTGCGTATGGCCCCGGTGCTGGTACCGCTGTTGCAGCCATGGCGATCGTTATCCATGCGCTCACTACGGGTGACTGGGTCGGCGCGCTTATGAATCTGGTTGCCACGCTGGGCTACATTCTGCCCGCGGCTATCGTCTACCAGAAGATGCATACCTATAAGGGTGCCGTGATTGGCCTGGTGCTCGGCGTTATTGCCGCTACGGCGTTGTCTATGGTCGCAAATCTTACCATTGGCGTATGGTTCTGGTATGGCTCGGTCGATGTGATCGCCCCGCTCATGATTCCTGCGGTGCTGCCGTTCAACCTCATCAAGACCGTGCTCAACTCGGTGTTGACGCTTGCGGTGTACAAGGCGGTCTCCAACCTCATCACGCCTAAAAAGGACCAGGTCAAAGGTCGCGCATGATTGAGTGTCGGGGCGTTTCCTTTAGCTATGACGGTGCCGCACCGGCACTCGACGGCGTCGATCTGAACATCGAGGATGGCGAGTTTTTCTGCATCCTCGGTGGCAATGGGTCGGGCAAGTCGACGTTTGCCAAGCATCTGAATGCACTGTTGCGGCCCGATGCGGGTACGGTATGCGTCAACGGCATGGATGCGTCCGACCCCGAGCTGGTCTACGACATCCGCTCGACTGCGGGCATGGTATTCCAGAATCCCGATGACCAGCTGGTGGCAACGCTTGTCGAAGATGACGTTGCGTTTGGTCCCGAAAACCTTGGCGTGCCGTCGGCACAAATTGCGCAGCGCGTACGCGAGGCGCTGAAGGGTGTGGGCCTGGTGGGCTTTGAGCGTCACGAGACCCATGCGCTTTCGGGCGGCCAAAAGCAGCGCGTGGCGCTTGCCGGCGTGCTCGCCATGGAGCCGCGCGTGCTCATATTGGACGAGGCTTCCTCGATGCTCGATCCGCGTGGACGCAAGGGCCTCATGAAGGCTTGCCGCGCGTTGCACGATCGCGGCATGACCATCGTGATGATTACGCACTTTATGGAAGAGGCCGCCGAGGCCGATCGCGTTGCTGTCTTCCAAGCGGGCCGCGTTGCCATGCTCGGTACGCCCGAGGAAATCTTGACGCGGGCGGACGAACTTGCGCAGCTCAACCTGGATATGCCGGCGTCGTGCTGCCTAGGTAGGGCACTTCGTGAGAAGGGCGTTTCCGTTTGCGCGCAGGTGCGCGAGGCAGATATGGTCGCCGAGATTGCACAGGCTTATGCCGAGCGGAGCGGGACGAACATCGCAGGGCAGCCTTCCGCATCCGATTCCCATGTGCTTGACAATGGATCCTCTGCGGCCGACGGGATAGCCGCGTCGGAGCTCGTTATCGAGATTTCGCACCTCTCGCATAGTTACTCGCTGAGCGCCCGCGAGCGCCGTCGATGGCGCAAGCGCTCGACCACTGCGGACGCATCGAGCAAACAGGCTCTTTGGGGCAACGATCCAAACAGCCCCTGGGCGCTACGTGATGTTTCGCTGACGGTGCGCCGCGGCGAGTTTCTGGGCCTGGCGGGTCATACCGGCTCGGGTAAATCGACGTTGGTTCAGCATCTCAACGGGTTGATTCGTCCGCAGGAGGGAAGCGTTTGCGCGCTGGGGCTCGACCTATCAAACAAGAAACACGCCGCCGCGGTTAAGGCCAAGGTCGGCGTGGTGTTTCAGTATCCCGAGCGTCAGCTATTTGCAGAGACCGTGGCGCAGGACGTGGCGTTTGGCCCGCGCAACCTTGGCCTGCCGCAAGACGAGGTTGCGCGCCGTGTCGCGTCATCGCTTGTGCGCGTGGGACTTGACCTTGCCGCAATAGGCGACAAGAGCCCCTTTGAGCTTTCGGGCGGCCAGCAGCGCCGCGTGGCGTTTGCCGGCGTGCTCGCCATGGAGCCCGAGGTGCTGGTGCTCGACGAGCCCATGGCGGGGCTCGATCCGGTTGCGCGCAGGGATTTTCTTGGGCTCATCAGTCGACTCCATCGCGAGGGCCTGACCGTTGTCATGGTTTCGCACAGCATGGATGACCTGGCAAATTGTTGTGACCGTATTGTTGTGATGAACGAGGGCGCGGTGTTTGCCGAGGGAACGCCCGTGCAGGTTTTTGCGCACGCGAACGAGCTCAAGTCGATCGGCCTGGGCGTTCCTGCCGCCCAGCGCATGGCGCTGGCGCTCGCGCAAGCCGGTGTGCCGCTCTGCTGCGACAAGCTTTATACGGTTGAGGCGCTGGCCGACGAGCTGGCCGGCTTGCTGCTGGGCTGCGCGGACGTGCCTTTGAGGGTTCCGTGTCAGGCCGGTTCCACGGCGCCCACGCGAGAGGAGGGCTGCTAATGGAGGCGTTCTCATTTGGCAGCTACTATCCCGGGGATAGCGCGGTGCATCGCCTGGATCCGCGCACTAAGCTGCTCCTAGGTTTCGCATTTCTGATCACCGTGCTCACTGTCGGAATCTTCCGCGGGTTGGTTCCGGTCGCAATGTTTGTCGTGCTGGTCTATGTCGCAGCCCGAGTGCCGTTGCGCCGGGTCCTATCATCGATGGCACCACTGCTGGCGATTGTCGTAGTGGTCGCGGTACTCAACCTGTTTTCCGACCAGAGTGGCCGCACCCTGTGGCAGCTTGGCTTTTTGCAGGTGAGCGAGGGCTCGCTGCGTTCTGCGGCGTTTATGGCGTGCCGTCTGACCCTGATGATGGCCGGCATGAGCGCCATTACACTCACCACGCCGACGCTCGACCTCACCGCGGGTTTTGAGCGCCTGCTCGCACCATTTGCGCGCGTGGGGCTTCCGGCGCACGAGCTCGGCATGATTATGGGTATCGCGCTGCGGTTTATGCCGCAATTTGCCACCGAGATGAAACAGACGGCCGATGCACAGGCAAGTCGCGGCGCGCGCGTGACGGGCGGTCCGCTCGGCGGCGTGCGCATGCTCGGCAGTGTGGCGATTCCGCTGTTCACCGGCGTGTTCCGTCATGCCGAGACGCTTTCGGCCGCCATGGATGCGCGCTGTTATCACGGTGAGCGGGGGCGCACGCGTCTGCATGCGCTTACGTTTGGCCGCGGGGATGCACTGGCCGCGGTGGCGATGGCGCTGCTGGTGATATGCGTTGTCGTTATCAATCTTCAACTCGTCTAAGCTCGATTCGAGCGCAAAAAAGGGGTCTCTATGACCGACATCGATCGCACGGCTCAGCTCGAGCGCGTCTGCTCGTATCTCAGGCGCATTCCGGCGTGGTATCTTGCCACGACCGATACGAGCGACGGGCATCAGCCTCGCGTGAGGCCGTTTTCGTTTGCCATGGTCGATGACGGCAAGCTGTGGTTTTGCACGTCGCGCGACAAGGACGTGTGGGCGGAGTTGAGCGCGAATCCCAAGTTTGAGGTATCGGGCTGGAAGCCGGGGGAGTGCTGGATCGTGTTAACCGGTGAGGCCGCGCTCGAGGACGATGCAGTCGTGAGCGACAAGGTGCGCCAGGCGGGCTTTAAGCACATGGTGGGCATTGGCGAGCAACACGATAGTGCCAACGACGGCCGCCTTGCGTTCTTCTCGGTCCGCAACATCGCCGCGCGGTTCTGCGATATCGACGGCAGCGAAGAGCGCCTCGAGCTCTAATTCCCCAAATTGACTACCCATTCCAAAAAGACTGGTCAGGTGACAGGAGGAAACGTGGACGGATTGAATACGGTGCTGGAGTATCTGACGTCGGTGCCGGCGTGGTATCTGGCGACGAGCGTGGACGGGCAGCCGCATGTGCGTCCGTTCTCGTTTGCACAGATTCAGGACGGCAAGCTGTGGTTTGTGACGGCGCGCACCAAAGATGTGTGGCAGGAGCTGCTGCAAAACCAGCGCTTTGAGGCCACGAGTTGGTGGCCGGGCCATGGTTGGTTGATCCTGCGCGGGCGTGCGGGACTGGAAGACCGGGCTTCGAGCGAAATGCGCGAGGCCGGATGGAAACACCTTGAGCGCTTGAGCGAGCACTATGAGGGGCCTAACGACCCCACGCTCGTCTTCTTTAGCGTCGAGGATCCCGAGGCTTTTATCTGCAATCACGACGAATGGGTGCCGGTCGAGCTCTAGCCAGCTGGCTCATCCTAACAACTTAGTTTTCGCATGGGCGGGTCCCGTGTTGACCGGCACTCCTTACGGTGCCGGGCAACACGGGACCCGCTCTATTTGTCAATTCCTTCAAGCGAATATGTCGGGAATGTTTCAATGCATGAACATGCAAGCTATTTACGTATTCATGCATCTTTTGGTGCTAAAGTTTCAACCTAATTCATAACGACCGCTGCGAAATGCGCATCGGTGCATAAATCGCAGACAAGGAGTCTGATATGTCTTTGAAGGTTGGAATCGTCGGCGCGGCTGGATATGCCGGAGCCGAGCTCATTCGCCTCGTACTCGGCCATCCCGAGTTTGAACTTGTTGCCATTACGTCCAACGCCGATGCCGGCCAGCCGCTGTCCGCGGTGTATCCGAGCTTTGCTGGCGTGAGCGATCTGGTTTTCACCACGCATGACGCCCCCGAGCTCAAGAGCTGCGATGCGGTTTTTCTTGCCGTGCCGCACACGGCTGCCATGGCACAGGTGCCCGCGCTGCTTGCATCGGGCGTCTCCTGCTTTGATCTTTCGGCCGACTACCGCCTGAACGACGCGTCCGTCTTTGAGACGTGGTATGCCGCCGAGCATACGAGCCCCGAGCTGCTCAAGACCCGTGCCTTTGGCCTGCCCGAGCTATTCTGCCGGGACTTGGAGACCGCCGCATCCGACCATGCCGACGGCAAACCCGTGCTGGTCGCCTGCGCCGGTTGCTATCCCACCGCAACGAGCCTTGCTGCCGCTCCTGCCGTGCGTGCGGGCTGGGTGGCAGAGAACGGCCCCGTAATCGTCGATGCCATTAGTGGCGTGACGGGCGCCGGTAAGTCCTGCAACGCTCGCACCCATTTTTGTAGCGCGGACGAGAACCTGGAGGCCTATGGCGTAGGCAAACATCGCCATACGCCCGAGATTGAGCAGATCCTGGACCTGACCGATCGCGTCGTCTTTACTCCGCACTTGGCACCGCTCAAGCGCGGCCTGCTTTCCACGGTGACGATGCCGCTCGCGCCGCAGGCTCTCGACGCGTTGGCCCTTGAGGACGTCGTCGACCATTACAAGAAGTTCTACGCCGGTCGCACCTTTGTGCGCGTGCTCGATGCCGGCCAGCAGCCCAAGACGGCTTCGGTCGTCGGCACCAATGCTGCCCAGATCGGTCTTGCGCTCAACAAGCGCGCGGGCGTGCTGGTGGCGACGGGTGCTATCGACAATCTGTGCAAGGGTGCTGCGGGACAGGCGGTCCAGTGCGCCAACATCGTTTTTGGCTTTGACGAGCGACGAGGCTTGCCCACAGTGGCGTGCCCGGTGTAGCACATTCGATTGTTAGCGATTTGGTAGTCGGGTATCGAGTTGGGCGCCACTTTTAAGCTGGTCTAGTAGTTTCGACCGGTATGGCGTGCCAGCCGATGCCCGCTTTTTTTGTCTGATATAAGGAGTCGTAGGGGACGATGAATACCGACCTGATTGATATCAAGATTCGCGCCGTCGAGGGTGGCGTTACGGCGGCTGCCGGCTTTAAGGCCGCAGGCATTCATGCGGGATTCCGGAAGAATCCCGAGCGCTTGGACTATGCGCTCGTCGTGCCCGATAAGCCCTGTCCCGGCGCCGGCGTGTTTACGACCAACCGCTTTTGCGCGGCGCCCGTGCAGGTGAGTCGTGCCAACCTGGGCGGTGCGGACAAGGGCTATGGAATCGTCGCCGGTGTTTCAATCAACTCCGGCAACGCGAACGCCGCCACGGGCGAGACCGGCCTGGCCTGTGCGCGCGAGACGTGCAACATCGCGTCGCAGGTCATCGGCTGTGAACCCCAGCAGATCCTGGTTGCCTCCACGGGTGTGATTGGACAGATTCTGCCGATCGATACGTTTGAGACGGCCGTTCCGTCCGCCTACGAGGCGCTCTCTGCCCATGGCGGTGCCGATGCAGCCCGTGCCATCATGACGACCGATACACACTCCAAGGAGTATGCCGTTCGCTACCGCAGTGAGGCTGCGGGCCATGCGGGCAACGCCTATACGGTGGGCGGCATGTGCAAGGGCTCGGGCATGATCATGCCCAATATGGCCACCATGATCGCGGTCATTACTACCGATGCTCCCGTCGAGCCGGCGGCGCTCCACACCCTGTTGCTCTCGACCGTTAAGCAGACCTTTAATAAGGTGACGGTCGATTCCGATACCTCGACCAACGACACCTGCATTATGCTCGCTTCCGGCGCTGCTGCCGCAGATGCCGAGGCCATCGCCGAGGGCACTGACGCCTTTGACGAGTTGGCCTTTGCCGTGCACGAGGTGTGCGAGAGCCTGGCGCGCAACATCGCGGCCGATGGCGAGGGTGCGTCAAAGCTCGTGACGGTTAACGTTGCCGGTGCCGCCAACGACGAGGAAGCCGATATCGCCGCCCGCGCCGTCGCCAATTCGCCGCTCGTCAAGACCTGCATCGCCGGCCACGACTGCAACTGGGGCCGCGTCGCCATGGCGCTTGGCAAGTGCGGCGTGAAGTTTAATCAGGAAGACGTTTCCATCGACATGATGGGCATGCCCGTCTGTCGCGATGGTCTGACCGTTCCCTTTGACGAGGACGAGGCTCTGCGACGTTTTGAGGCGCCCGAGATCGTGATCTCGGCCGACCTGGGCGCAGGCGATGCGGCAACGACCGTGTGGACCTGCGACCTCACGCACGAGTACATCTCCATCAACGGCGACTACCGTTCCTAGATTCCAGGCACGCTGCGCATCTTGCCGCATTGCGGACAGCGAAGCACGGCGTGATAACGATACGAAAGATGAGGCAGATTATGAAATTCGCACGCGACTGTCGTTCGAGCGAATCCAACGAAGCAACCGCGCAGCTGCTGTTCGAAGCGCTGCCGTGGATTAAAAACCTGACCGGCAAGACGGTCGTTATCAAATATGGCGGAGCCGCCATGGTCGATGAGCAACTGCGCCGCGACGTGATGAGCGACATCGTTTTGCTCAAGATTATCGGCACGCGCCCCGTCATCGTGCATGGCGGCGGCAAGGCCATCAACGAGGCGTTGAGCCATTACGATATTCCCGTCGAGTTTAAGAACGGCCAGCGCGTGACTACGCCGGCGACCTTGGATATCGTGCGCGAGGTGCTGGGCGGCAAGGTTAACCAGGAGCTGGTCGCTGCCATCAACCACCACGGCAATTTGGCCGTAGGCGTGTCGGGTAGCGATGCTGGCACGCTCATCGCCGAGCCGCTCGACCCCGAGCTCGGTCGCGTGGGCAAAGTGACGCACGTCAACACCGACTATATCGAGCGCTTGCTCGATAGCGAGTACATCCCCGTCATCGCTACCGTCGCGGCAGGGGAGGACGGCGGATTCTTCAACATCAATGCCGACACCGCTGCCGGTGCCGTTGCGGCGGCGCTTCACGCGCATAAGGCGATTTTTTTGACCGATGTCGACGGCCTGTACAAGGATTTTAGCGACAAGGACTCGCTTATCTCCAACCTGACGCTCGACGAGGTCAACGAGATGCTCTACGGCGGAGAAGTCGACAAGGGTATGATTCCCAAGCTGCGCGCCGCCGTTGATGCGCTTGCTGCTGGCGTGTTCCGAGCCCACATCATCAACGGCACGACGCCGCACTCGCTGCTGCTGGAGTTGCTGACCGATGCTGGCGTCGGTACCGTGATCCACTCCACCGAGACGGCCTACGAGTTCGATACGCATCCGCATCCGCTTTCGACGTTTGCGGCGCGTCTGACCGAGAACCTCGACGAGGTCGAGAAGCTCCAGACGGTCTAGCCGACCCGCGGTCGTCGCGTCCCTGCACCCATAGCCCTGCGCCGTACGGCGCCCAACGAAAGGCATCTCATGTCACTTGCAACTCAGCAATCACTCGAATCCCATTACGTTATGCATACCTTTGGTCGCTCGCCGGTAGAGTTTGTCGAAGGTCACGGTATGAAGCTCATCGGTGACGATGGTCGTGAGTATCTCGACTTTCTCGCTGGTATCGGTGTGTGCAGCCTTGGCCACGGCAATCCGGCAGTGCTCTCGGCGCTCGAGGCTCAGACCAAAAAGCTTCTGCATGTGTCTAACTACTTCTACATCGAGCAGCGTGGACAGGTCGCGGCGCTGCTGTCCAAGCTTGCCAACGACGACGTAGATGGTGCGTGCGTGCTGGCCGATGCCATTGCCGCCGGCGATGAGACCACGGCCGCTGCGCTCGGTGCCCCGGCTGCGGACGAGCAGGTGTGGGAGACGTTCTTTGCCAATTCTGGTGCCGAAGCCAACGAGGGCTCGATGAAGCTCGCGCGTCTGTACGCCAAGCGTGCTAGTAACGGCGGCAACACCATCGTATGCATGCGTGGCGGCTTCCACGGCCGTACGCTCGAGACCATTGCCGCCACCATGCAGGATCGGCTACAGGACAGTTTCCGTCCGCTGCCGGGTGGCTTTGTGGCCTGTACGCCCAACGATGTCGACGAACTGCGTTCGATCTTTAAGCAGCTGGGAAGCGAGGTCTGCGCCGTCATGCTCGAGCCGATTCAGGGCGAGAGCGGCGTGCACCCCATGACCGAGGAGTTTATGGCGGCGGCGCGCGACTTGGCACACGAGGTGGGCGCCGTTCTTATCGCCGACGAGGTCCAGTGTGGCATCTTCCGCTCCGGCAAGCCGTTTGCATTCCAGACCTATGGCGTGGAGCCCGACATTATGAGCCTTGCCAAGGGCATTGCCGATGGCGTGCCCATGGGTGCCGTGGTGGCAAAGAAGGAGATCGCCGACGTGTTTAAGCCGGGTGACCACGGCTCGACCTTTGGCGGTAGCTGCTTGGCCATCGCGGCATGTGCCGCGACGCTCTCCGCGCTTGTGCACGGCGATTATGCCGAGCATGCTGCCAAGGTTGGCGCCTATATGGAGCAGGCGCTGGCTAAGCTTCCGCATGTGGTAGAGGTGCGCGGTCGCGGCCTGATGCTCGGCTGCGATTTGGATGATGCCGCGGGTGATGCACACGACGTTGTAGCCCGTGCATTGGGGGCTGGTGCCGTGATCAACGCTACAGGCGCACATACGCTGCGCTTCCTTCCGCCGCTCGTGTGCGAAGAGGCCGACGTGGACAACCTGATCGAGATTCTGTCGGACGTTTTGGCTTAGCGCCATCAGACATAGCAATTTGGAGCGGGTTTCAGGCTGTCACGTGCCGTTTGGCGCACGATTGGGCGAACTGGAGCCCGTTTTGCTATCGATTTACCATGGCTGGGATAGGCCGTGTGCAAAAAGTGGCAAATATGAGTACGGGCACTAACTTCGTAACATATAAATTAGGCACTTTTAGATGAGTTGGGCCACATATGTCCAGTTTTGTAGTTGGCAAATTGGCTTAACTGGACTATCGATCGTCGTTCTAATGCCGGATTTGCCTTTTATGACTTCGAAAACGCTGCTACTAAAAAGGTAGCAGTACTCATATTTGGCATTTTTTGCACACGGGTATTCGCCAAGGGTCCATTTCGCCGCCCGAGCCCCGCTTCGTCGCTTCGCTCCTCGCGTGCTGCGCTGGAAAACGCTTCGCGTTTCCTCAGCTCCGCACCCTTGCGGGTTCGAATCCCATGCACCGGGCCCAAAAAAGAAAGGCCTCCATCGCTGGAGGCCTAACAATTCAGTGGTGGGCGATGAGGGATGTCCGCGTGCGGCTGGCGCCGCCCGAGCCCCGCTTCGTCGCTTCGCTCCTCGCGTGCTGCGCTGGAAAACGCTTCGCGTTTCCTCAGCTCCGCACCCTTGCGGGTTCGAATCCCATGCACCGGGCCCAAAAAAGAAGGCTCTGTTAGACCAAATTTGACACGATCGGCTGTTCGCCGAACCGGAAAATAATCGGGCTATCCCCGCCCATCGCGGTCCGCGCCCTCCCCGTCAGCCTTCCCCGAAGATCCCAGCCTGACGTCGAAGGGCAGGCCGCCCTCGCGGACCACCGCCCTGAGGAATATGTTCATGGCGCCCGACATGGAGAGCCCGAGCTCGTCGAGCACGGCCACGGCCTCCCTTTTGACCTCGGGATCGATTCTTATCGTGGTGGCCGGGACGTTCGATGTCATTGCCGCTCCTTCCGCGGTCGCTGCTCCGTGGCCACCATTTTAATTCGCTAGGCCGCCCGCCCGTCCCAGTAGTCCATGAGGGGAGGCTCGAGGCCGAACATGCCGCGGACGCGGGTCGAGCAGGAGCCGTTGGCGAGCTGGCGGGCGACCGTGGACTCCGCCGCGCGCGAGCCCGCCGCCATGAAGGTGCGGCACCAGCGGAACCAGTCGAGGTAGGCCCCCAGGTGCTTGGTGGACACTCCCCTGAAGCGGGCCATGAACGAGCCGAGGAGCGAATGGACGGCGTTGATGCGGTTGATGGTGCCCTCCGAACGGTCCTTGGAATCATAGGATTCATGCGAGGCGACCTTCAGGTCGCGCAGCACGTCGATGTATGCGGCCGCCTTGTCCGTGGCGACGACCGCGCCCGCGCCGATGCGGTCGCGAAGGGCCTCCGCCGCACGCCTGCGCGAGACAACGCCGCGGCCCGAGACCTCGAAGAAGGTGGCGTCCGTGTCGCTGACGCCCGTCATGACGCAGATCTGCTCGCGGGAGAGGCCGCGCCTATGGACCTGCTTGCCGCGGTGGCGAGCCTTCCTCGGCAGGGTGAAGGAGCCCTTTGAATGGTTGCCCTTGAAGGACTCGGGGAAGTACGTCTCGTCGAGCTCGCAAGCCTGCCCCTGCCCCACATGGAACGTGGGCGAGTATTCCCTCAGGCACTCGATGAGCCTGTGGCGCATGGTCCAGGCGGTCTTGAGGCAGACACCGCAGCGGCCGGCGCACTCGCGGAGAGGGAGCATGAGGGCGAAGCACTCGGCGTAGGCCATCCAGGTCTCGCGGGGCAACTTGCTCGCGCCGAGGATCCGGTCGGTGGAGCCGGAGAACGTCCTGCCGCAGTCGCGGCAGAGGTAGCGCTGCTCGCCGTTCCTGGACTTGCCCTTCTTGACGATAGCGACCGAGCCGCAACGGGGGCAGCGCTCTACCTCATGGCCATCTCCCGCCGCATCGTCGAACATGGCGGCGCGGACGACGTCCCCGACCAACTCGACGGCTTTACGGCGCTCGGTCCTGCTGAGCTTCGCCAGGCTCTTCTTGAGGGTGATGACCAGGTCGTCTGCATCCATGGGCGCTCCTTCGACGTTAATTGAAGGGTACCGCCTCGCGGTGACATCGTTTTTATGTCAACCTTGGTCTAACAGAGCCAAAAAGAAAGGCCTCCATCGCTGGAGGCCTAACAATTCAATGGTGGGCGATGAGGGATTCGAACCCCCAGCCTTGTGCGTGTAAAGCACCTGCGCTAACCGTTGCGCCAATCGCCCGCAGGGACTGAGTATAGCGGAAACCCCGTGCTGTTCACCGCTAATTCATAACGAAATCTAAGCGGCGACTTCGGTGCCCTTGTTCTCGTCGATAAAGAAACGCTTGTACCAGATGAGGAACGTCAGCGTGGTATAGATCTTGCGCTGGTTGAGCGCGCGACCCTCAAAGTGATCGTCGAGCAGTTTCATGAGCGCATCGGTGTCAAAGAAATCAGCAGCCCACGGTGCGGTGAAGTATTCCTTTACGTAGTCGTAGTACTTTTGCTCGCGCAGCCAGAACTTGACCGGTACGGGGAAGCCCACCTTCTTGCGCGTTGCCCACTCGTCGGGCAGCGTGCGGTTGGCAGCGTGACGCAGAACGAGCTTGCAGCCTTCTTCGTTAACACGGTAGTTGGCGGGAATGTGCTCGGCAAACTCCATGACCTTCTTGTCCAGAAACGGGACGCGAAGCTCCAGAGAATGCGCCATGCACATCTTGTCGGCCTTGAGCAGAATGTCGCCCGGTAGCCACATGTTCATATCCAGATACTGTTTCTTGGAAAGCTCGCAGCAGTTGGGAACCTGCTTGTAGTACTCGGCGCACATCTCGGCGGCGTTCTTGCCGGTGTCATAAGCGGGCTTGAGCACCTCGTCGACTTCGGAGGGATCGAACACCTTTGCCTGACCCACATACCAGCGCTCGGGAACCTCGGCGCATTTCGTCAGGAAGTTGTGACCCTTAAAGTAGGGGAGATGCTGAACGAGTGAGCCCAGGGCGCGACGTATGCCGAGCGGCACGCGCTTCTTAAAAGTGCGCATCTCGGGGGTGTCCTCGTACCACTCATAGCCGGCAAACAGCTCGTCGGCACCCTCGCCCGAAAGGACGACGGTGACCTCCTTGGAAGCCATCTGCGCCAGATAGTACAGCGGCACGCTGGACAGGTTCGATTGCGGCTCGTCCATGTGGTACTGGATATCGGGCAGTGCATCAAAGAACTCGTCGGCGGTAATCATCTTGCGCACGTTCTTGATGCCCAGCTTGTCGGAAAGCTCGGCGGCGTAGTTGGTCTCGTTGAAGTTCTTGTAATCGAAGCCGACAGAATACGTGGTGTCGGGCATGAGACAGGCGGCAATGTAGCTGGAGTCCACACCGCCAGAAAGGAACGAGCCCACCTTAACATCGGCGATTCGGTGCGCAGCGACGCTTTCGTGCACGACCTTGTCGCACTCGTCCACGTACTCCTCGAAGGTCTTGGAGTTGTCGTCGGTGAAGTCACAGCTCCAGTAACGCTTGATGTCCATGGTGTTGGTCGTCAGGTCATACGTAAAGCAATGCGCCGGGGCAAGCTTGAACACGCCCTTAAAGAAGGTCTCCTCCGTGGCGGGGAATTGCAGCGTCAGGTAGGGGCGCAGCGCGTCGTGGTTGACAGCCTTCTCAAACTTGGGATGGTCCAGGAAGCTCTTGATCTCGGAGCCAAACAGCAGCGAGCCATCGGATGCCTGGTAGTAATAGAACGGCTTGATACCAAAGATGTCACGAGCACCAAAGAGTTTGTTCTTGTTCTGGTCGTGAATCACGAACGCGTACATGCCGCGCAGACGGTTGACCAGGTCCTCGCCCCACTCCTCGTAACCGTGTACCAGGACTTCGGTATCAGCGTTGCAGTGGAAGGCGTAGCCGGCCGCCTCCAGCTCGGCGCGAAGCTCCTGGAAGTTGTAGATCTCTCCGTTGAAGACAATCGTGACCTTGCCGTCGTCGCTCGACATGGGCTGGGCTCCAGCTTCGGAAAGATCGAGAATCGAAAGACGACGGAAGCCAAGGGCAACGTTGTCGACGATATGCTGGCCGCCCATATCGGGACCACGGTGGATGATGCGATTCATCATGGCCGTGAGAACCAGCTCACTCTGTTCATCTGTACCGGTAAAACCGACAAAACCGCACATGCAAGATCCTTTCTGCTGACGGCTCAGGTGTACTGCCGCAAGGATTGCGGCAGCTGATGTCAAATAATCTTTACTATCATGCCAATCTTTTGTTTCGTGATAGGGCATAAGCGCCGAGCGAACCGAAAAAACCACGTCCCGATCTTCAGGCGAAGCGGCGGGACGTGGTTGCGAACGCTATGCTAAAGAACAGCACCCAGATTTCCTTGGTTTTACACGGGGTGAACACCGTTGCCATTTATTAGACCACGGCACAGTCCATGCAATTTTTTAGAAGGCTGTGATGCGCGCAAGGTCAGGTGGCATATTAGGATGGTTGATAATACAGAATGTTTCATCGTTTCTGCCGCGGGACGTCTTCTGCCCTTTAAGGCTGAATTTAGCGAGAGAGGTCTTTGTATGTCGAGTCCGACACAAGAGAAGCTAACTCTGATGCGCTATATAGAGTTGCTCGAGGAAGATGACCTTGTTGTTTCCAGACCGAGCGCTTCGTGCGACCAGCGCATTGAGTTTGCGACTGATGACTCGCGCCAGGTGCGTCCGGGCACGTTGTTTGTCTGCAAAGGCCGTGCGTTTAAGCGCGAGTACCTGCTTTCGGCAATCGCCGATGGCGCCGTGGCCTACGTTTCCGAGGTCGATTACGATGTTGATCTTCCCGCGGTGATTGTGAGCGATATTCGTCGCACGCTCGCCGTGGTGGCAGATGCCTTTTATGGGCACCCGTCGGGTAAGGTGAAGGTCTGCGCCTTTACAGGCACCAAGGGCAAGTCGACCTGCAGCTTTTATCTGCGCGGCATCCTCGCCAACGAGGCCAAGCTTACGGGCTGTCATCGACCCGCTCTTAATACGGGCATTGAGTTCGACGACGGCATCGAGACGGGCCCTTCCAAGCTGACGACCCCCGAATCCTTCCTGCTGCAGTCTCGCATCGCACATGCTGCGGAGGCGGGTGCCCCGTGGCTGGTTATGGAGGCATCGAGTCAGGGCCTCAAATACGAGCGCACGGGCAAGATTGACTTTGAAGTCGGCGCCTTTACCAATATCGGCGAGGATCACATTTCGCCGATTGAGCATCCGACGCTCGAGGATTACTTTGCCAGCAAGCTCAAAATCTTCTCGCAGAGCCGTTTTGCCGTGGTCAATCTCGATATGGATAAGGTCGATCGCGTGCTCGAGGCGGCATCTCGTTGCGAACGTACGGTGACGTTCTCCCTGACCGACGAGCGTGCCGACGTGCTTGCGCTGACGATTCGCAATGGCGACTGCGGCGTGGTGGCAACGGTGCGCACGCCCCGTTTTACGCGTGACATTGTGATTCCCACGCCGGTTAAGTTCAATGTGTCCAACGCGCTTGCCGCTATTGCCTGCGCCGAGGCCCTGGGCATTTCCGAAGAGGGTATCGTCCATGGCTTTGAGGGCGTCTTCGTTCCCGGTCGTATGGAGCTCTATCCGTCCGTATCGGGCAAAATCCTGGGCATCGTCGATTTTGCACATAACGGCATGAGCCTCGAGACACTCCTGCGCGACTTGCGCGAGAACTATCCCGAGCGCGAGCTGGCGGTTGTATTTGGCGCTACGGGCGGTAAGGGTGTCGATCGACGCACCACGATGGGCATCGCCGCTGGCAAGTATGCCGACCGAATCGTGATTACCGAGGATGACCCCGGCCCCGAGGATGTCGAGGACATCTGCGCCGAGATCGCGCGCAACGTTCAAGCGCAGGGAAATGATAACTGGCAAATCGTGACTGATCGCGTTGCCGCTATCGAGACTGCCGTGCGCGAAACTGTCCGTCCTGCCGTGGTCATCGTGACCGGTAAGGGCGAGGAAGAGTGTATGCTGCGCAAGAACGGACCCGAGCCTTGTGAGCGCGACGGTTCGATTCTCAAGCGCACCCTTGCGGCGTACGACGCCTAGACCAGCCCCTTCTATGTAAACGGAGTGACCATGTCCCACAACATCCTGCCGACCGTTGCCGAGCTTTCGGGCGAGGTGCGCGAGCGCCTTGCCAAGGTCAAGTATGTCTTTACCGATCTGGACGCCACGATGCTCGCCCCCGGCTCGTGTGTACTGCGCGATAACGACGGCAATCCCTCGACCAAGCTCGTCGAGGCGGTTGTCGCGCTCGCTCGTGCCGGCATCCAGGTGGTCCCCACCTCGGGTCGCAATCGCACCATGATCCATGAGGACGCCCGCGTGCTCGGCCTCAACTCCTACATTGGCGAGATGGGCGGCCTGGTCATGTACGACCTCAAGGCCAACGACTGGGAGTACCTGACGGGCGACATGCCCTACGACCCCGCCTGCGGTCTCACGCCGCACCAGGTGATCGAGCAGACCGGCGTGTGCGAGAAGATCCTTGCCCGCTGGCCGCACAAGATCGAATACCACAACGACATGTCGACCGGCTACAAGTACCGTGAGGTCACCGTCGGCATGCGCGGCGATGTGCCCGACGATGAGGTCCAGGCCATCCTGGACGAGGCCGGCTGCGGTCTGGTCTGGGCTTGCAACGGCCATCTGACTCACCTGTCCAAGCCGACGACGCTCGAGCTTAATCGCGTCGAGGACGGCCGCGCCTTCAACATCAATCCGGCGGGTCTCAACAAAGGCGTTGCCATTGCGCGCTTCTGCGAGCACCTGGGGATCGAGCGCGAGGAGACGCTTGCGCTCGGCGACTCCGAGTCCGACTTCTACATGGCCGACCATGTTGGCATGTTCTGCCTGGTCGAGAACGGTCTGACGAGCGCCGGTGCCCCGGAGTTCTTGGATGCCTGCGACAATGCCTATATTACGCGCGGCAAGATTGTCGACGGTTGGGTGGCAACGGCCGAGCTGTTGGTCGCGGCCCGTTCGTAGCGCGACGCATCACGCATGGTCGCATTTTTCGAGAGAGAATCTGGTGAGGTAATGTCCGATATCGATAATCTGGCCGGGGACACGCGTCCGATCGGCGTGTTCGACTCGGGCCTGGGCGGCTTAACGGTCGCGCGCGCGATTGCAACGGCGCTTCCGCACGAGTCCGTCTACTATTTCGGTGACACTAAGCGCTGCCCTTATGGCACCCGCACCGAGGACGAGGTTCGCTCGTTTGCGCTGCAGGCGGGCCGCTGGCTATCGAGGCACGACGTTAAGATCATGGTCATCGCCTGTAACACGGCGACCGCCGCGGCCTTGCGTCTGGCTCAGCAAGTGCTTGACGTTCCCGTGATCGGCGTGATCGCTCCGGGCGCACGTGCTGCCATCAACAGCACGCGTACGCGTCGCGTGGGCGTGCTCGCCACCAACCTCACCATTCGCTCGGGTGCCTACACGCGCGCCATTCAGGACTTGGATGCTGGTGTCGATGTGTATGGCTGCCCGGCCTCGAGCTTTGTCGAGGTCGTCGAGCACGAGCTCGCCTCGGGCGCGCACCTGCAGGAGCAGTGGCTCGAGAACGAGGATATTTTTGATACGCCAGCCGTTCGCGCGCTGGTCGGCGCCACAGTCGAGCCGCTGCACGATCGCGGCATCGATACCGTGGTGCTCGGCTGTACGCACTTCCCGCTGCTGGTGGATCCCATCCGCCATGCGCTGGGACCCGGGGTGCGCGTGGTGAGCTCCGCCGAGGAGACCACCCGCGAGCTGACCGATATCCTCACGCGCCGTGAGCAGCTGGCGGGCGATACCGCCGAGCCACAGCATCGCTTTGCCACCACGTCTGACAACATTGCCGAGTTTGCGGTGGCGGGTAGCTTTATCTTTGGCCAGCCGCTCAAGAGCATCGAACATATCGATATCGACGAACTGAAATAGATGCAGGGTTATCGTCCAAAGACTTGCCCCCTTCTTTTGCCGAAAGGATATTTCTATGGAGTACATGCAGGTCAACCGCGCCAACGGCCGTGCCGCCAACGAGCTGCGCCCCGTCAAGCTCACCCGTGGTGTTATGAAGCATGCCCACGGCTCGTGCCTGGCTGAGTTCGGTGACACGCGCGTGCTGTGTGCCGCCACCATCGAGGAGGGCGTGCCGGGCTGGCGCAAGGGCGCCAAGGCCGGTTGGGTAACCGCAGAGTATGCCATGCTGCCGGCATCGACCGGTAAGCGCTGCAAGCGCGAGTACGCCAATCGTAAGGGCCGCTCCATGGAGATCGAGCGCCTCATCGGCCGCAGCCTGCGTACCGTCGTCAACATGAAGGCGCTCGGCGAGTACACCGTCACCGTCGACTGCGATGTGATCCAGGCCGATGGCGGCACGCGTACGGCGAGCATTACCGGCGCCTGGGTGGCGCTGCATGATGCCCTTGCCATGTGGGTCGAGGCGGGCAAACTCGAGCGCATTCCGCTCACGGGCCAGGTCGCTGCCATCTCAATGGGCGTTGTCGACGGCAACACCCTGCTCGACCTCGATTATTCCGAGGACAGCCACGCCGAGGTCGACATGAACCTCGTTGCCACCGATACCGGTGAGATGATCGAGCTCCAGGGTACCGGCGAGCAGGCACCTTTCGACCGCAAGCGCCTCAATGCCCTGCTCGATTTGGGCGACAAGGGCATCGCCGAGCTCATCGAGCTTCAGCGCCAAGCCCTCGCCTAACCTGCCAAAAAGGGACAGGTTTATTTTGAACTGCATCCCATTTCTTGGACTTTGAAATTAAGGTTCGAGAAAAGGGAGGCATCGGAAATGCCCCGCAGGAAGAAGGCAAGATACGGTCGCGAGATGAGGGCACGCGCCGCCGACCTGTTCGAGGCCGGCCTCGGCTTCGAACTCGCGGCCAAGAAGCTCGACGTTCCCGCCCCGGCGGTGAGAAAATGGCTCTACGCGTACCGGGCAACCGGGAGGAAGGGGCTGATCGGGATGGGCGAGAGCCGCAGGACCTACGACATGGAGACCAAGCTCGCCGTCGCGAGGGCCGTCGTGGACGAGGGGATGCCGCGGTCGGAGGCGATGGCCCGCTTCGGCATCGCCGCCGCCACATCGCTCGACCGCTGGTGCAGGCTGTACCGCGACGGCGGGCCGGAGGCGCTCGAGCCGGGACGCCGCGGCAGGCCGGAGGGCCCCGGGGGGCGGACGCGCGAGCGGGAGCTCGAGGAGCGCGTGCGCAAACTCGAGGCCCAGGTGGCGTATCTAAAAAAATCGATAGCCCTGAAAGCGGAGAAGAGCTCTCAAACTGGGAGAAAGCCCAGGTCGTAGCCTCCCTTTCAGGGCACCACCGCCTATGCGACCTGCTCGCGGCCGCGCGGCTCGCGCCGTCGAGCTACCACTATGCCGTAGCGCACCCGCCGAGAGCGACCCGGCCAGAGCTCCGGGAGGCCGTGCGCGAGATCTTCTCGAGGACGGCGAACGGGTGCGGCCACCGCCAGATAGCGATGTGCCTGAGGGCCGAGCTGGGCGCGAGGATAGCGGACAAGACGGTCCTCAAGATGATGCGGGAGCTCGGCATCCGCTGCGGCATCCGCCGGGAGACCGACTACCATCGCTACAACTCCTACCGCGGTCCGGTCGGCGAGAGATTCGACAACCTGATAGCGCGTGACTTTCGCGCGGGCGCCCCGTGGGAGAAGCTCGGGACCGACGTCACGGAATTCAGGCAGCCCTGGGGCAAGGCGTACTTCGCCCCGGTCTACGACTTCTGCACGAAGGAGATCGTCTCCTGGTCGGTGTCGACGAGCCCGGACATGGCCCAGCAGGAGGAGGTGCTCAGGCGCCTGTTCGCGAGGATGCCGGCCGGGGCCTCGCCGATCGTCCACAGCGACATGGGATGGCAGTACCAGCACCCTAGGTGGACCGGCGAGCTCAGGAGGCACGGCGCCAGGCAGAGCATGTCGAGAAAGGGCAACTGCCTAGACAACGGGGCGACGGAGCAGGTGTTCGGGCATCTCAAGGACGAGTTCTTCAGGGGCGTCGAGTGGGCCGACTTCGAGTCCTTCAAGAGGGACCTCGACGCCTATGTCGTGCATTGGAACACGAGGCGTCGCCAGGTGGCGCTCGGCGGCCTCACCCCGGTGGAGTTTCGGAAACGGCTATTGAAAGCGTCCTAGTGTTCGCTTCTAATAAAGAAGGCCAAGATTCGGGACGCAGTTCATTTTGGCAGGTTTTATCTGGGAAAACGTCGAAGTATAAGACTGCCGTTGATTGAGACGGGAGAGAGGCCGAAGTCCTCGTCGTCCTCAACTCGGCATTGCTGTAGAGACAAAGGAGGCCAGCTATGGCACTTGAGAAGATTGACATCGACACCCTCGACCCGGCGGCGACCATCGTCGTGGCAACCGGCAACGCCCATAAGCTCACCGAGATCGAGGCCATTTTGGGCAAGGTCATGCCCGAGGTGCGCTTTGTGGCGCTCGGCCAGCTGGGCGATTTTGAGGACCCCGAGGAAAACGGCACGACGTTTTTGGAGAACGCCATCATCAAGGCGCAGGCTGCGGTCGAGGAGACGGGCCTTATGGCCATCGCCGACGACTCCGGCTTGGTCGTCGATGCGTTGGACGGCGAGCCGGGCGTGTATAGCGCGCGCTATGCGGGCGTGCATGGCGACGATGCCGCCAACAACGCCAAGCTTCTCGTTAACCTGGAAGGCGTGGCAGACGAGGACCGTACCGCGCGCTTTATGAGCGTCGTCGCGCTTATCGATACGGACGGTCTGGTCACCTATGGCGAGGGCGCCTGCGAAGGCGTTATCGCGCACGAGGGCCGCGGCGAACACGGTTTTGGCTACGACCCGCTGTTCCTGCCGGTCGATACGCCGGGCAAGACCATGGCCGAGCTCACGGCGGACGAGAAGAACGCCATCAGCCATCGTTTCCATGCGCTCGAGCATCTGTCCGCCAAGCTGACGGGCGAGGAGTAGACCGTGCGTGCGGTGGTGCAGCGCGTGCTCAACGCCAGCGTGACAGTCGACGACGAGTGCGTGGGCCGTATTGGACGCGGCTACTTGGTGCTGCTGGGCGTGGGCCACGGCGACACACGCGCCGAAGCCGACAAGCTGTGGGGCAAGCTCCGCGGGCTGCGTATCAACGAGGACGAGAACGGCAAGACCAACTTGGCGCTGGCGGATGTCGACGGCGAGGTGCTCGTGGTGTCGCAGTTCACGCTGTTTGCCGACTGCCGCCACGGCCGCCGTCCGTCGTTTACGGACGCCGGCGCGCCCGATGTCGCTAACGAACTTTACGAGTACTTTTTGACACTCGTCGCTCAGGACGTTGAGCATGTGGCGCACGGTATCTTTGGCGCCGATATGAAGGTCGACCTGGTCAACGACGGTCCGTTCACCATCGTCCTCGACACCGATAGTCTGTAAGTAGTCAATTTGGGACCGGGCTTTTTTAGCTGCTTGCGTATGGCTGCAACAGGGTGCTATAGTATTAGAGTTTTGTCTATCTTAGGGGTATTATCCCCTTTTTGAATTGCACCCTCTGGAGGCCCTATTCATGGAAGAGATGGAAGTCAATCACGTCGACGACATCCACGAGAAGCTGACCGATATGGTGGGCGATCGCGTCAAGGTTAAGGCCAACATGGGCCGTACCCGCGTCATCGAGCGCATGGGCACCATCAAGAGCGTCCACCCCGCTGTCTTTATCGTTGAGGTTGACGAGCGTCGCGGCCGCAAATCGCGTCAGTCCTACCAGTACATCGATGTCCTTACCGGCCAGGTCGAACTGTTCGACCCCGAGAGCGGCGAACATATCTTTACCCCGCTCGGCAACCAGCTCGAGGAGCACTAACGGTGACCGATCGGTCCCTCATCCTTACCGCGCCGGCAAAGATTAACCTCTATCTGGGGGTTCATACCGAGCGCGACGCCCGCGGCTATCACAGGGTCGATTCCCTGATGGCAGCCGTCGGTCTAGCCGATACCGTGACGGTCACGCCGGCGCAGGCGTTGACCGTCCAGACGGTTCCGGCATCCGATTTTCCCATGCAAAAAAATACGGCCTATCGGGCGGCAATCGCTATGGCCGAGCGTTACGGTCGCGATGCCAACGTGTGCGTGACGATCGAAAAGCGTATCCCGCTGTGCGCCGGCCTGGGAGGCCCCTCGACGGATGCCGCTGCGGTCATCGTTGCCTTGGCCGAGCTGTGGGGTATCGACCGCGCCGACCCCGCGCTCGATGACATCGCTCGCGGTATCGGCGCCGACGTGCCGTTCTTTTTGCACACGAGTCCCGCATTCTACGTTGGCGGGGGAGATGTGCTGGCCACTGAGTATCCTGTGCTTCCGGCGACACCTGTCGTATTGGTCAAACCGCACGAGACGAGCATTTCAACGGTTGAAGCGTATCGACGATTTGATGAGAGCCCGGTGCCCGCGGAAAAACCCGATGCGATTGCTTCTGTCTTACGCGCCGGCGATGCCGAGGCGGCATATGCGCTCGTTCATAACAATCTGGGCGTCATATCCGCGCAGATGGAGCCGCGGATTCAGGCAGTTCTCGACTGGCTGCGCGCACAGGAGGGAACCGTTGCCGTGGACGTGTGTGGTTCGGGTGCTTGCTCGTTTGCCATTTGCGATACCGTCGCTGCAGCAGCCCATCTTGCGGGAGCTGCCCAGCAAAATGGCTGGTGGGCCTGCGCGACTGAGCTTATTCCCAACACGGTTCAAATCGACGCGCCAAAGAAATAAAAATTTCTCTAGCACGCGACGAAAATCTTTGTTACTATAGTCGAGCTAACGGGTTGTGGCTCAGTTTGGTAGAGCACTGCGTTCGGGACGCAGGGGTCGCTGGTTCAAATCCAGTCAACCCGACCAGAGCATGAGAAGGGACCGCTTCTTGCGGTCCCTTTTTTTAGCTATTGTTGTGATACCGCGGCACCCGCGGTATACTCATTCGAGCTTGTCTCGCTGTATTGTGGAGGTCTACATGTTTGGACTGAGGGCTCCTGAGCTCATCATTATTCTCGTCGTTGTCTTGATCATCTTCGGGCCTAAGAACCTGCCGAAGCTCGGCAAGTCTCTCGGCTCTACCGTCAAGAATATCCGCGAGGGCATGGAGGGCGACGATAAGGGCGAAACCAAGCAGGCCGAGGACGTTGTGGTCGAGGAGTCCAAGGAGGACAAGGAGATCGCAGAGCTCGAGGCCAAGCTCGCTGCTGCCAAGAAAAAGCAGGCAGAGGACAGCGACGCGGACGCAGAGTAGTCCCATCCCTTTGGGGTGAGCACCTGACCGGCTTGCCCGCAGGCTAGCCGGTCTTTTTCGTTTTGTTGACAGTTGATCGTTACATCATAGTTGGGGAGATATCCGTATGGACGCAAGCCAGATCGTACTGACCGCTGAGGGCCGCCAGAAGCTCGTCGAGGAGCTCGCTTGGCGTGAGGGCGATTACGCCAAGGAGATCGTCGAGGACATCAAGGAAGCCCGCGCGTTCGGCGACCTTTCGGAGAACTCCGAGTACGATGCCGCCAAGGACAAGCAGGCCCAGAATGCTGCTCGCATTGCCGAGATTCAGGCCATCCTCGCCAACGCTCAGGTTGCTGCCACCACGGGCGATCTGACCGTCTCCATCGGTTCCACCGTTTCTCTGATCGATCCCAACGGTGAGGTCATGGAAGTCACGCTCGTCGGTACCACCGAGACCAACTCGCTCGAGCACAAGATCTCCAACGAGTCTCCGGTCGGTCACGCCATCATCGGTCACGGCGAGGGCGACTCCGTTGAGGTCGTTACGCCTTCTGGCAAGACCCGCGTCTACACCATCGCCAAGATCGCACGCTAGACCACGGTCCCGCGTAAAGGTATGTTTTCGCTCCCTGGGACCGAATCCTGGGGAGCGTTTTAGTTTGAGGAGCTAACTTATGGCAGAGAACCAGAACGTCGCTGATCAGGCCTCGACGCTCAACGACGAGCGCGCCACGCGTCTGGCAAAGCGCGCCGCCCTGTTCGAGGCGGGCCAGAACCCCTATCCCGAGCACTCCGAGATCGAGGACTATGTCGTCGACATTGAGGCCAAATATGCCGATCTTGCCGATGGCGAGGATACTGAGGACGTCGTGAAGATCGGCGGCCGCGTGGTCGCCAAGCGTGGCCAGGGCAAGATCATGTTTATCGTCGTGCGCGACGCTACCGCCGAGATTCAGCTGTTCTGCCGTATTAACGACATGGACGAGGCGGCCTGGAGCACGCTTAAGGCCCTCGACTTGGGCGATATCCTGGGCGTGACCGGCGTGGTCGTGCGCACCAAGCGTGGCCAGCTTTCCGTCGCCCCCAAGAGCGCGACGCTGCTCTCCAAGGCCGTTCGCCCGCTGCCCGAGAAGTTCCATGGCCTCTCCGACAAGGAGACCCGCTATCGTCAGCGCTATGTCGACCTGATTGCCAACGACGATGTTCGCGAGACCTTCCGCAAGCGCTCGCAGATTCTTTCCACCTTCCGCCGCTTTATGGAGTCCGACGGCTACATGGAGGTTGAGACCCCCATTCTGCAGACTATCCAGGGTGGCGCTACGGCTAAGCCGTTCATCACGCACTTCAACGCGCTCGATCAAGAGTGCTACCTGCGCATTGCTACCGAGCTGCACCTCAAGCGCTGCATCGTCGGTGGCTTTGAGCGTGTCTTCGAGATTGGCCGCATCTTCCGTAACGAGGGCATGGACCTTACCCACAACCCCGAGTTCACCACGATGGAGGCCTACCGTGCCTTCTCCGACCTCGAGGGTATGAAGGCGCTCGCCCAGGGTGTCATCAAGGCTGCCAACAAGGCCATCGGCAACCCCGAGGTCATTGAGTACCAGGGTCAGACCATCGATCTTTCCGGTGAGTGGGCAAGCCGTCCCATGACCGACATCGTCTCCGACGTGCTCGGCAAGCAGGTCACCATCGACACGCCGGTCGAGGAGCTTGCCGCCGCCGCACGCGAGAAGGGCCTGGAGATTAAGCCCGAGTGGACTGCTGGCAAGATCATCGCCGAGATTTACGATGAGCTGGGCGAGGACACCATCGTCAACCCGACCTTCGTATGCGATTACCCCATCGAGGTCAGCCCGCTTGCCAAGCGTTTTGAGGACGATCCGCGCCTGACGCACCGCTTTGAGCTGGTCATCGCCGGCCACGAGTACGCCAACGCATTCTCCGAGCTCAACGACCCGGTCGACCAGGCCGAGCGCTTTGCTGCCCAGATGGCTGAGAAGGCCGGCGGCGACGACGAGGCTATGGAGTACGACGAGGACTACGTGCGCGCCCTCGAGTACGGTATGCCTCCCGCGGGCGGCATCGGCATCGGTATCGATCGCGTGGTCATGCTGCTCACCAACCAGGCTTCCATTCGCGACGTCCTGCTGTTCCCGCACATGAAGCCCGAAAAGGGTTTCCAGTCCGGTGCCGCCGCTGCCAAGGCTGCCGAGGCCGGCAACGCCGCAAGCCCGTTCGTCAAGCCGCTCAAGCCCACGCTCGATTACTCCAAGATCGCCGTTGAGCCGCTGTTCGAGGAATTCGTCGACTTTGATACCTTCTCCAAGAGCGATTTCCGCGCTGTGAAGGTCAAGGCATGCGAGGCCGTCAAGAAGTCCAAGAAGCTGCTGAACTTTACGCTCGACGACGGCACCGGCACCGACCGCACCATCCTCTCCGGCATCCATGGCTACTATGAGCCCGAGGACCTGGTCGGCAAGACCTTGCTCGCCATCACCAATCTGCCTCCGCGCAAGATGATGGGTATTCCCAGCTGCGGTATGCTGATCAGCGCCATCCACGAGGAGGAGGGCGAGGAGCGCCTCAACCTGATCCAACTCGACGCTTCCATCCCCGCCGGCGCAAAGATGTACTAGGGGGTTACGCGGGTTTACCAACCCGCGTAACCAGTTGACGCTGCAAGCCCGCCAGAGCGGCAATCTGCCTTTCAACTTCGGCGGCATGACCAAAAGGTCAATGCCGCCTTGTTTCAAGGCACCTTGCTCGCTCTGGCGGGCTTTCGCTCATATGACCCAATCCGCTGTCAAGAGCCACAATGGCCCCGCCGACCGCTTGCAATCGGTCGGCGGGGCCTGCCGTTAACCCGTCCCGGTCCGCCCCCGGCATGTCGTCGACGCCTTCGGCTCAGTCTCATATCCGCGGATACCGTTCTGTCGGCCCGCACTCCATTCCTTCGGCGGGGTTCCCCAAGTCTGTCGGGGCGCATGCGGAGGGCTCCGCGCGCACAGCGAAATAGGGGGTGTCCCCGAAGGCCGCCCGGCTCGCCGGGACGGGGGCTATGTCTATTCCGCGCCCTCCCGGCACATCATGCCGAGGGCCCAGAGCCACCTCACGAGCTCGGCCGCGGTGGCCGCGTTGGCCTTCGCCGCGGGCATGCCGCGGGCGAGCATCTCCTCGCGCCGCCGCAGGAGTCGCTCGGACCCCTTCCTCCCGTGCATTCTTATCTCGAGGGGCACGCCCGTGTCCCTCGGCATGAGCTTCGGCTGGTGCCGTGCCGCGGCGTAGCACCATGAGCCCTCAACGGCCAGCTTCCTCACGAGCGCGTTGCCCGCGCCGCTGATGCCTCCGAGCCGCACGGAGTCGCCGCTCGACCTCTGACTCGGCGCGAGGCCGAAGTAGGCCGTGACCTGCCTTCCGGAACGGAACCTCGTGAAGTCGCCGACCTCGGCCGAGAAGGCCGCGGCCAGCGCGAAGGCGCAGCCCTTGATCGACTGGAGGGCGGCCACCTCCGCGGCGATCGGGCTGGCATCCACGGCCGCCCTGTACTCGGAGAGCAGGTCCGCCCGGGCCTCCGCCGCGGCCTCGACCTCGTTCCTCAGGGCGGCGAGCGTCCGAACCCCGCCATCGTCCTCCGGCCTGACCTTGTCGAGCCACCTCAGGAAGTCGTAGGTCCAGTACTTCCTCGGGTTGCCGGCGGGCGTGGTGCCGCCGTAGGCGAACCCTCGCTTCGCGAGGAAGGCGAGCAGCCGCTGCTTGGCGGTCGCCAGGCGCGCGGTCGCCCCGTCGTAGGCGCCGGCGAGGTCCCTGATGCCTTCGACCTCGGGGGAGGGGACCCATACGGGGGAGATGTCGTGGGCGAGTATCGCCTTGGCCATCCTGGCGGCGTCGTTCCTGTCGTTCTTGGAGGCCGAGTCGGCGGCCGACCTGGGGATCTTCGAGACCGCGGCGACGACGCACTCGACGCCGAGCCCGGCGAGCTCCCTCTGCGGGGCGAAGCCGAGGTAGCCGCTCTCGTAGGCCGCGAGCGACGGCCCGGGGAACCCGTCCATCCACCCGGCGATCTCGCCCCAGGGGTTGCCGGGGAACCTCCTCGTCACGGCCTCGCCGGTGTCCGCGTCGAGGGCGCAGACGGTGGTCGACCTCAGGTGGACGTCCATCCCGAACGCGGTAGAATACTTTGGCATGGGAGCCTCCCAACCTCGTTGCGGCGCGGCTGCGCCTATGGCACTTCAACATCATTGTCGCAGCCCCGACCCGCGGTCACGAGCGGGGGCTCCTATCTTTTTAGTGCCCTCGGATTGGGTCATAGTGTCTGTCGTTGCCAGGGCATCGGCGTTGCCTTGGCCGTCAATAGTCATCGGGGGCATTCTTAAACGACTACTCAACGGCTATTGCGCACATGGCTCGCATGACAGTCGTCTCTTTTATGTTTCCTTTAGCCGTCGCTGCCTAGGATGGGAGTTAGTCGGCAGGAAGGGAGCGTCTATATGGACGACGCGAGCGAGCGTGCAATCGAAGAGGACATGCTCGATCAGTTCAACTACTTTGATGATGAGGACGAGGAGCTGATCGATCGTCGCGAGCCGGCGTCGCTCGATGCCTTCGACCTTGTTGGTGAAGAGCCCGACGAGGACGAGGTCGAATCAGCAGAGCCCCCACAGTCTTCGCGCCTGGACTCGCTGCTTTCGAGAGTCCCTATGCACCACGGCGCTCGTGCCGGCGCACTCCATATGAAAACTGACTGGCACCAGATCGTGACGGCAGGCGATGAACTTGCCGTCGATGCGCCGCTCACCGATAAGTCATCCATTATCTGCCGCACCGGCATGCTCATGCTGGCAAGCGGAACAGGTGCCTGGCGCGTGCGCGATACCATGAATCGTGTTGCTGCCGTACTCGGCGTCACGATTCACGTCGACCTGAGTCTTCTGTCGTTTGAGTGCACCTGCATCGAAGATGGCCACTGCTTTAACGAGGTCGTCAGCCTACCCACAACGGGGGTCAATACTCATCGCATTTGGATGATGGAGAGCTTCTTAAAGGAAATCGAGATTTACGGGCGCCGGTTTACCGTGCACGAGTACCACGAGATGCTCAAGACCGTTGAGAGCTCAAAGCCCGATTACGCTCCCTGGCAACAGGGCCTTGCGGCAGCCTGTGCTTGCGGCGCCTTCGTCTTTTTGCTCGGCGGCGGTCCTATCGAGATGGCCTGCGCATTCGTAGGCGCCGGTGTCGGCAACTTTGCTCGCTCCCATATTCTCAAGCAGGGTCTTGGCCAGTTTAGCGCGCTGACGACTGGCGTTGCGCTCGCTTGCGTTTCGTATCTGCTGGCATTGCTCGGCCTTAGCCAGGTCATTCCAGGGGCAATGTCGCACCAAGAAGGCTATATCGGCGCCATGCTCTTTGTGATTCCCGGCTTTCCCCTCATTACGGCAGGCCTCGACATCGCTAAGCTCGACATGCGAAGCGGCATCGAGCGTCTTTCGTATGCTGTGTCAATTATTGTGATGGCGACCCTCGTAGGTTGGATGGTTGCCGAATGTGTGGGACTGGCGCCGGATGACTTCGCCCCGCTCGGCCTCTCACCGTTGGCTCTTACGCTCTTGCGCATTCTGATGAGCTTTATCGGCGTATTTGGCTTCTCGGTTATGTTCAACAGTCCGGTAAAGATGGCAGCGGCGGCAGGGCTCATCGGCGCCGTGTCTAATACCTTGCGCCTTACGCTCGTCGATGCGCCGACGATACTTCCTTTCCTGGGCCTGAGCGCAGGTATGCCTCCCGAGGCAGCTGCGTTTATCGGCGCACTGGTATCGGGGCTGCTCGCGAGCTTAGCCGAAATCAAGCTCACCTACCCGCGTATCGCCCTCACGGTGCCATCAATTGTCATTATGGTGCCTGGCTTGTATCTGTATCGCTCGATGTATTACATGTGCACCTTCGATACGGTCAATATGCTCGGCTGGTTTGTGCGTGCAGTGCTCATCGTGGCGTTTTTGCCCGTTGGTCTGGGTGTGGCGCGTACGCTCACCGACCCTCGCTGGCGCCACACCAGCTAATTGGTACAAGGGGGACAGGTTACTTTGCACCAAATGAGTTGCGGTGAAATAGGGACTGAATTGCTGCTTAAAGGGTCAAAACAGTCCGTATTCCACCGCAACTTATGGGGTCGGGGGATTATCGGTGCCCTGCATCTTCATAAACTCAACGCTTACGAAGCGCATGCGTTTCGTGCTAGGCTGGTTCCACCACATAAGTAGTCGCAGACGCGCGTACCACGGGCGGGCGAGATGAAGTCCCAACAGCTCCATCTCGCCCGCCCGTTTTTGTTGTGCGCCGCGGCGCAACACAGAAAGGACCATGCCCTTTATGCCTATCAACAAACGAGAGAGCCTGCTGTTCACCTTTATCATGTGCTTTTGCATGGTGCTCTGGATGAGCATCTACAACGTTGCCCTGCAGCACGGGGCCATCAACGGCGAGGTCGTTGCCGCTGCGTGGCTCGGCTTCCCCGTTGCCTATATCTTTGCCGTGTACTGCGACCGGTTCGTCGCCAGCCCGCTTGCCAAGGGTTTCGCCTTTAAGTACTTGGTCACTCCGGGCAAGAGCTCGCCGCTCGCCATGACGCTCGCCGTCAGCTCCTGCATGGTCGTTCCCATGGTCATCATCATGTCGCTCTACGGCGCGTGCGAAGGCCTGTTCCATATGCCCGGCGGCCCGCTTGCCAATCTGCAGGCGCTGCCGATGATGTGGCTCGTCAACATTCCGCATAATTTTGTGATGGCGCTGCCGTGGAACCTTTTGGTAGCCGGTCCGATTTCCCACTTCGTCTTCCGTCGCGCCTTCCCTGTGGGGACGGTTTTCAAGGAGGAGCATGCCGAGCTCTTGGAGCAGGCTATGGCTCCTGAGTGCGAGTAGCTCGCTTAGGGATCTGCTGAGCGCGGGCGACTTGCTTGGTTGGAGCCCTAAGCGTGGATAGCTCTCTCGGCGACATCGCGGGCGTGAGCGGTGCGCATGACCGGAGGGCCCGTGCTGCTCCGTTGCCCGACGTGCTAGCGCGCAGAAGAATCTGTTGGTGCATTCGGCGGCTGCTGAAGCGTTTCGGTAGCCGCTTTTTATACGGAGTTTAAATACAACAGTCTGTTGTATTACGTAGAGTGGTATATCTCTAGCAGGAAAAATGCGAGAGACGGAGCATTATGGCGTTGCTAGTAGGACTGGACGTAGGGTCGACGACGACCAAAGTTTACGCGATGCACGAGGATATGACCGAGGCGTGGTGGGGATATCGCCGCCATGGGGCGTGTCAGACAGCGAGCGTGCGCGCCATGCTCGGCGAGCTCGCCGAGCGCTTTCCCCATGAGTCGCTGCGCGTTGCGGTGACCGGCTCGGGTGCGCGCGATATCGCGACCGCGCTGGGCGCCTCGTACGTTCAGGAGGTGGTCGCCAACGCGCTCGCGATCAGCAGGTTCTATCCGCAGACGCGCTGCGCCATCGAGCTGGGCGGCCAAGACGCCAAGATGATCTTCTTCCGCACCAACGATAAGGGAGACATCGAGGTTGCCGACATGCGCATGAACGGTTCGTGCGCAGGCGGTACCGGTGCATTTATCGACGAGATGGCAAAGCTCATGGGGGTCGGCACCGAATCGGGCGAGTTCGAGCAGCTCGCAAGCCGGGGAACGACCGTCCACGAGGTCTCGGGCCGCTGCGGCGTGTACGCAAAGACCGATATCCATCCGCTGCTCAACGAGGGCATTCCTACCACCGACCTGGCGCTTTCGGCGCTTCACGCGGTCGCCCGCCAAACGATCGGCGGTCTGGCCCAGGGTATCGACATCGAGCCGCCGGTAATCTTCGAGGGCGGTACGCTCGCCTACAACCCCACGCTGGTCCGCGTGTTCCGGGAGCAACTGAATCTATCGGACGATCAGGTTATCGTCCCGCGCGATCCGCAGATCATGGTCGCGCGCGGTGCCGCCCTGTCGCTGACCGACATGTTCGCATCGTCCCAACCGATCGACCTTCCCGACGCTTTTGTCCGGCTGGATAAGCTCGAGACGGTCGCGCCCGCAAGCGGGGAGGGACGTCTTGCCCAGCCCTTTTTTGCCACACCTGCCGAGCAGGCGGATTTTACGGCACGCCATGGCAAAGAGACGCCGGCAAAGGGTCCGGATGCGTATGCGCCCGGAGAGACGGTGCGTGTGGCGCTCGGTATCGATTCGGGGAGCACGACGACCAAGTTCGTCCTGGTCGATGAGGCGGGTGAGCTTGTCGATTCGTTCTACGCGTCTAATAACGGCAGACCGCTCGACGTCGCCCAACAGGGTCTTGTCAGCTTGAAGAACCGCTGGGAGACAGCGGGAGTCACGCTTGCGATCGATGCCGTGGGCACCACGGGATACGGCGAGGAGCTTTTCGCGCGCGCGTTCCACGCCGACTACCATACGGTCGAGACGGTCGCGCACGCCCGCGCCGCGTGCACATGCGTTCCCGATGCGACCTTCGTGCTCGACATCGGCGGACAGGATATGAAGGCCATCTGGCTCAACCACGGCGTGCTGACCGATATCGTCGTCAACGAGGCGTGCTCTGCGGGCTGCGGCTCGTTCCTCGAGGGTTTTGCCAAAAACCTCGGAATAGCCGTTGAGGATATCGCGACCGAGGCATTTTCGTCCAAAGCCCCCGCCGTTCTCGGCAGCCGCTGCACGGTGTTCATGAACAGCAGCGTCGTTTCCGAGCAGCGGCGCGGTAAGGGTCCGGGCGACATCATGGCCGGTCTCTGCCGTTCGATTATCGAGAACGTGTTCACCAAGGTCATTCGCGTTTCAAATCTCAACCGTCTGGGCGACAAAGTCGTCGTCCAGGGCGGCACGTTCCGAAACGACGCGGTGCTGCGCGCATTCGAGCAGTATCTGGGCAAACCCGTCACGCGTGCGCCCCACCCGGGGCTGATGGGCGCTATCGGTATCGCCCTGCTCGCGCGCGAGGAATGCCGCAAGGGCGACGCCGGCACGTCGTTTATCGGGCTCGATGCCGTGGAGCGCTTCGAGCATCGCGAGTTCGGCGGCGTTACCTGCCGTCGGTGCAACAACCGCTGCCAGCGCGCGGTCGTGGCATTTGGCGACGGCTCGCTTTACGTCACGGGCAATCGCTGCCCGCGCGGCGGCGCCATCTCATGGGATGAGCTCGTGCGCGAGGTTCCCGCGGCGGAGGAGCTGCGTCCGCAGGGTACTTGCGAGGCACAGGCACCCGGCACGGGGCGCGACCGGACCGCGGCTGCCCCCAATCTCTTTGTCGACCGCGAGAAGCTGCTGTTCGAGTCGTACCCCACGGTTCCCGTCTGCGGGGGGCGCGATGTCACGATCGGCATTCCCCGTGTGCTCGAGTTCTGGGACACCATGCCGTTCTGGTCGACGTTCTTCAGCACGCTCGGCTTTAAGGTGCGCGTCTCGGGACGCAGCACCAAGGCGATGTACGAGCGCGGTCTGGCGCACGTCACATCCGACACCGTGTGCTTCCCGGCCAAGCTCGTCCACGGGCACATCCGCAATCTCGTCGACGCCGGCGTCGACCGCATCTTCATGCCCATCATCACGACGGTGCCCACCGAAAACACCGCCTCTACCAGCGAGTGGATGTGCGCCGTCGTAAAGGGATACCCCTACGTGATGCGCAATTCCGATAACCCGGAGGAGCGTTTCGGCGTTCCGTTCGATACGCCGCTGTTCCACTGGTACGACGAGGGCGACCGAAACCGCCAGCTCAAGGCGTGGTGCAAGGAGACCTTCGATATCGATGCCGACCTGGTTGCCAAGGCGACCGAGCAGGCGGACCGCGCGCAGCAGACGTTTGAGAACCAGCTGCAGCTGCGCGGCAGGCAGGTGCTCGAGAACGTGCGCGAGGACGGCGGCTACGCGGTGGTGATCGCTTCGCGCCCGTACCACAACGACCCGCTGGTCAACCACGGGCTGCCCAAGCTCTTCTCTGAGCGCGGCATCCCCGTGCTGACGCCCGATGCGGTGCCGGGGGTCTACAACGTCGATCTTTCCAACAGCCGCATCGACATCGTGAACAACTACCATGCGCGCATGCTGTCGTGCGCGGTCATCGTCGCATCGACGCCCGAGCTCGAGCTCGTGCAGATGGGCAGCTTCGGCTGCGGCCACGATGCGTATCTCACCGACGAGATCGCGCGCATGATGGGCGAGATGGGCTCCAAGGTTCCGATGATGATCAAGCTCGATGAGAGCGACGTCGCCGGTCCCATGGGCATTCGCGTGCGTTCGTTTATCGAGTCGGTCAACCGTCGTCGCGCGGAGGAGCGTGCCGAGGGCGCCCGGGTGCACGCGGTCCATCCGCTCGACGACCCGTATAAGGTCAAGTACACCAAGCGCGACCGGCACGACAAGATCGCGCTGGTCCCCAACACCTCCCATGCGTTCTGCAGGCTCATGACCGCGGCGATGCGCAATCAGGGCGTGCGCGCCGAGGCCCTTGATATCGGGCGCGAGGATGCCATCCGCCTGGGCAAACGCTATGTGCACAACGACATCTGCTTCCCCGCGCAAATCGTGATCGGCGAGGCGCTCGCGGCACTCGAGAGCGGTAAGTACGACCCGCACGACGTCGCCGTGGTGACTGGCAAGTATATCGGCGACTGCCGCCTGACGCACTACATGCCCCTGCTGCGCCGCGCGCTCGACGACGCGGGATACGACTATGTCCCGGTGCTCACCAACGACGACGTCGATGCCCACAATGCGCATCCGGGCTTCAAGCTCGGCCTTGGCCCGAGCATCCAGATCGCCTACGGTCTTCCCATGATCGATGCCCTCGAGGCCATGCTTAGGCGCATCCGTCCCTACGAGCTCGAGAAGGGCGCGGCGGACGCTGCGTTCGACCGCGCGCTCGATGAGGTTATCGAGGGCATGGAGCGCTCCGGGCTGAGAGGCCAGGCGACGGGCTTCAAACGCGCGCTTGCGATCATGGACGCCGTTCCGTACGACCGCTCGAACCCGCATCCGACCGTTCTCATCGTGGGCGAGTACCTGCTCAATTTCCATCTCGGCGCCAACCACGAGATCGAGCGCTACCTCGAGGACAACGGGCTCGAGGTCATCGAGGCGCGCATGACCGACGTGATCCGCAAGACCTATTTCTACAAGCATGCGCAGTCGCGCGAGTTCCACGTCGACCTGTCGCTGCCCGAAAAGGCCTGGTACGCCACGGCGGACAACCTGTTCGAGCTCGCGCACGACCGTTGCGACCGCCTGGGCGCGGCGAGCCCGCTCTACGAGTCGCCGACGCGCATGCCCGAGCTCGTGCGCGCGAGCGATAAGATCCTGCACCATACGTTCGATGCGGGCGAGGGCGTGCTGATTCCGGCGGAGATCCTCGAGCACGCCAAGCGCGGCTGCCGCAACTTCGTGATCCTGCAGCCGTTCGGGTGTCTGCCCAACCATGTCGTGGGGCGCGGGCTCATCCATGCGCTCAAGGAGCAGTATCCCACGGCGCAGTTCCTGCCGCTCGACTACGATCCCGACGTGAGCTTCGCCAACGTGGAGAACCGTCTTCAGATGCTCATCATGAACGCCAAGGCGCAGGGGTGCGGTGAGGCGCATGGCGAGACCGCGTAAGGACGCCGATGCGCCCGATGCACGCACCCGTATCATCGAGGCGTTTTGGGAGCTCATCGAGAACAACAGCATCTTCGAGCTGTCGGTTGGCGAGGTGACCCGCGCCGCCCGGTGCAATCGCGGAACGTTTTACTACTATTTTCACGATTTCGATGAACTCGTCGCCATCGCCATAGCCCAACTGCTACAGGATAACGAGCTCATCACCGATGCCCTCTGGCATTTTTCGAGCGAGGGCGACCTTTCGGCGTTCGACCGGCGCGACGTCCGCTGCCTGCTGCGGCGCATCGTCATCACCATGAGGGCGGGTGCCGCCGAGCAGGTCGTACAGGGCATCCATACGATCATCATCGACCGCGTGAGAGAGATCGTCCACCCCGACGGAGAAGAGCTCAAGGCGGATTCGAGCTTTGCGGTGGGCTTTCTGGTCTCGGGCATCATGGACTTTGTGATGGCGGTCGGCTTTGCCCGGGAGGGCGGCGAGGAGATAGACCTCGAGCAGCTGGGGGACAGCGCGTGCGCGTACCTGAGGGCGGTCGCCATGCAGACGGTGGAAACGGTCGCGCAAGTCGAGGGCGTCGATACATCCGAGCTGCTCGAACGCGTCTCCAAGGAGGCCGATGCCTATCGCGCATCGCGTGCGACGAGTCCCGACGTGGTGAAAGACGCCTAGGGTTTCTCTTGCGGGGCGCCTGTCGCGCATCGCGCGGTGAGTCCCGCGATGCGGTCATAACCTGCATTCATGTGAGCCGGGTTTATAGATATTCCTCCAGCTGTTAACATAGACAACCTGTGGGTAAAGAGACAAAAGCGCCGCCGACGGGCGGGCGTTTTGATTTCGATGAACTCATGTAAGGAAACGAGCATGTTAGATAGATTTACCGATCGAGCGCGCAAGGTCATGTCGATGGCCAAACAGGAGGCGCTCGATCTTCATTCAAATAAGGTGGGCACCGAGCACCTGCTGCTCGCGCTTGCCAAGGAGGACGAGGGCATTGCCGCCGAGGCACTGCGCTCGCTTGATATCTCCTACGACGACATCATGGACACCCTCAAGGAGGTCCAGACCACGGTTCCCGAGCCCAGTGAGGAGACCGAGGCGGCTAAGCTCGCCTTTACGCCGCTCGTCATTAGCGTTATGGAGCGTTCATTCCGCGTGGCGCGTGAGAATAACCAGACCTACGTGTCGACCGAGCACTTGCTGATCGGCATCGTCGAAGAGGGCAACGGCATGGCCATGGACATCCTCATGCGCCTGGGTGTGTCGTCCGCCTCTATCAAAAAGGCTATCGAGAAACTCACTGCCAAGGACCAGGACAAGAAGCGTCCGCTCGCCGGCGCCGGTGCCGGGCGTCCCGGTGCGGGCCTGCCGTTCTTTAGCGGCTCGGATGCCTCTCAGCAAAAGGGGAGTGGCACCGATACGCTTAAGCAGTTCGCGACCAACCTCACGCAGAAGGCGCGCGATGGCGAGCTCGACCCTGTAATTGGTCGCGAAAAGGAAGTCCAGCGTATGATGGAAATTCTTTCGCGCCGCACCAAGAACAACCCGCTCATTCTGGGCGACCCCGGCGTGGGCAAGACGGCCATCGTCGAGGGCCTGGCTCAGCAGATTGCAGCCGGCAACGTGCCCGAGAACCTCATGAACCAGAATATCTGGACGCTCGACCTGCCGGGCCTCGTGGCGGGTGCCAAGTATCGCGGCGAGTTTGAGGAGCGCCTCAAGAACGTGATCCAAGAGGCCACCGAAGCCGACGACGTCATCCTGTTTATCGACGAGATGCACACCATCATCGGTGCCGGTTCTGCTGAGGGCTCCATCGACGCGAGCTCTATGCTCAAGCCCGTGCTCGCGCGCGGTGCCTTCCAGATTATCGGCGCCACCACGGCCGAGGAATTCCGCAAGTACCTCACCAAGGACCCGGCCTTCGAGCGTCGCTTCCAGACCATCGATGTCGAGGAGCCGAGCGTCGAGGACACGGTCAAGATCCTGACCGCGCTCAAGCCGCGCTACGAGGAGCACCACCATGTGCGCTATACGCAGGGTGCTATCGAGGCCGCCGCGAACCTTTCCAACCGCTACATCCAGGATCGCTTCCTGCCCGATAAGGCCATCGACCTCATTGACGAGGCCGGTGCCCGCGCTCGCATCGCCGCGAATCGCGCGCCCGAGCCGGTGCGCGAGGCCGAGCATCGCATAGAGGAGCTCAAGGCCGCCGCGCAGGAGGCCACCGAGAGCGACGACATGAACAAGGCCGCCGAGATTACCGAGCGGCAGAAGGCCGCCGAGATTGAGCTCGCCGAGGCCAAGGCCGCCTGGACCGCCGAGCTCGACGCCAGCCCGCTCACCATCGATGTGAGTCAGATCGCCGATATCGTGTCCGTGACCTCGGGCGTGCCGGTGTCCTCGCTTACCGAGAGCGAGAGCCGTCGCCTGCTACAGGCCGAAAGCGTGCTCAAGACCCGCATTATCGGCCAGGACGAGGCCGTCGAGGCCGTTGCCAAGGCCGTGCGCCGCAGTCGCTCGCCGCTCAAGGATCCGCGTCGCCCCGGCGGCAGCTTTATCTTCCTGGGCCCCACCGGCACGGGCAAGACCGAGCTCGCCAAGACGCTCGCCGAGTATCTCTTTGGCAGCAAGGACGCGCTCATCAGCTTCGACATGTCGGAGTTCGGCAGCGAGTTCGAGGTCTCCAAGCTTATCGGTAGCCCCCCGGGCTACGTTGGCCATGACGAGGGCGGTCAGCTCACCAAGGCCGTTCGTCGTCACCCGTATTCGGTCGTGCTGTTCGACGAGATCGAGAAGGCGCACCCCGATATCTTCAACATTCTGCTGCAGGTGCTGGAGGAGGGCCGCCTGACCGATAGCCAGGGCAAGACGGTCGACTTCCGTAATACCGTGATCATCATGACGTCCAACGTGGGCGCCCGCGAGATTGCGCAGGATGCGAGCGTTGGCTTCGGCACCACCGGCGAGCAGGGCCTTACCTCGAGCGAGATTAAGGGCCGTGCGATGGGCGAGCTCAAGCGCCTGTTCCGCCCCGAGCTGCTCAACCGTATCGACGACATCGTGGTGTTCCAGAAGCTTTCGGGCGAGAACCTGACCAAGATCGCGCACCTGCTGGTGGACGACCTGCGTCAGCGTCTGATTGCCAACGGCATGAACATCAAGCTCACCGATGCGGCCTACGACAAGATCGTGGCCGAGGGCACCGACCTCACCAACGGTGCGCGTCCGCTGCGTCGTGCCATCCAAAAGCTCATCGAGGATCCGCTGTCCGAGGAGCTGCTGGCCGGCGAGTGGGGCGAGGGCGATACCGTCCTGTGCGATGTGGCCGACGGCAAGTTTGTCTTTAGCCATGGCACGGGCGAGATCCCGGCACCGCGTCCGGCGGGCACGCTCGGTGGCGATACCGCTCCGGCGGCGCCGCACACCGGCAACGCCGCGCCTGTGAGCAGTGGCGTGAGCTCGGGTCCCGGCGGCATGATGCAAGCCGGTTCCGGCGCGCTGTAGGGATTAACATAGCTTTGCGAAGGGGCACTCCTGTCGGGGCGCCCCTTTTTATGAGTAAATGGTGCTATACTCAAAATACAAATATGTATAGCAGAAGGAGCTAGCATGCCTATATCGGTACTCGACTCACGGCCGGTCCAGATGAATGTACGCATGGATCGCCAACTCAAAGAGGCTGGGGACGCCGTGCTGGCGCATATCGGCATGACGCCGTCTCAAGCGGTGCGGACACTTTGGGAATATCTGGTCGTCAACGGATGCATGCCCTCGAGATCGGGGATTGCGGTACCGAGCTCTAACGTGCCAGCGACTGCGTCGGTGGAATCAAGGGTTACGCAAGGCAGCCACATCGTGCGCGATGCGTGCCTCAAATATGGCATCCCTGTTCCCGACCTCTTGGGTGACTACGATGACCTCTATGAGGAAGCAATGGCGGAGCGCTATCCCGAGTGGGTGGAGCTATGAGTGCAGACGGCATTCTCAAGTTGCTCATCGACACCAACGTATGGATGGATTACTTTTCTGGAAGGTCGGACCGGACAGCGGATGTTGTCCGTCTATTCGAGATTGCCGATGTCTCGGAGCAGATTGCCCTGTTTGCCTCGTCTCTTTCAGTCAAAGATGTCTCGTATCTTGTCTCGGCGGCGATTAAGAGGGAGTGCCGAAGGAAGAATGGTTCGCTGAGCGATAACGCCATTGCGGCGGCGGACGAAACGGCCTGGGCATGCGTTCGGCAGATGCGCGAGCTCGCCCTCATCGCGCCGGTCGGTGCAGACGAGGTCTTCGACTCCTTTGTGTTCAAGTATCATCACAATGACTTTGAGGATGACCTGATGCTGGGCGTTGCCAATCGCATCGACGTCGATTACGTCGTGACGGAGGACAAAAATCTCATTAAGCATACCAATGGTGTATGCATAAACGTTGATCAGGCGTTGAGGTTGGTTGAAGGGTCCAGCGTCCCTTCGGCGCGGCCCGTCTAACATGCTTTATCTTGATAAAGTGGTGTTTCCCCGCCGTTAGCCGATGATGCGGGGGCGCTCGGCGTTTTCGACTGGTTTATGCACGCAAAGTCTGGGAATATACAAGGCGCATGTCTTACTGTCTAACCAGTTGCGCCAAGGAGGCACCATGGACTACAAGATTACCGGCTACGAGCCCGCCCAGCTGTTCCATTTCTTTGAGGAGGTCAGCGCGATCCCCCGTGGTTCTGGCAACGAGAAGGGCATCAGCGATTTCCTGGTCGCGTTTGCCAAGGAGCGCGGTCTCGATGTGTATCAGGACGAGGTCTACAACGTCATCATTCGCAAGCCCGCATCTGCCGGTGCCGAGAATGCCCCGACCGTAATGCTGCAGGGCCATATCGACATGGTGTGCGACAAGTTGGGCTCCGTCGAGCACGACTTTACGACCGATGGTATCGACCTGGTCGTCAAGGATGGTGTCCTTACCGCCAACGGCACCACCCTGGGTGCCGACAACGGCATTGCCGTCGCGCTTATGCTTACCGTGCTCAACGACGATTCGATTACCCATCCGGCCCTCGAGTGCGTATTCACCACCGACGAGGAGACCGGCCTGGTCGGCGCCGAGACGCTCGACAAGTCCCAGATTAGCGCCCGCACCATGATTAACCTTGACTCCGAGGAAGAGGGCGTTGCCACCGTCAGCTGCGCCGGCGGCGTCGTCGTTACCTACACGTGCCCGATCGCGCGCGAGCACAAGACCGGTAGCACCCTCACGCTCGACATCTCCGGCCTGCTGGGCGGTCACTCCGGCTCCGACATCAACCTGGAGCGCGGCAACGGCAACCTTATCATGGCCCGCATCATCGACCGCCTGATGGTCGCCGGCGAGCCCGCCATCGTCAGCTTTAACGGCGGCACTAAGGACAACGCCATCAACCGTGAGTGCAAGGCCGAGCTGGTTTACGCCGACCACGCTGCCGCCGAGGCCGCGGCCCAGATCGCAAGGGGCATCATCGCCGACGTCACCGCCGAGCTTGAGGTCTTCGACCCCGGCTTTACCTGCACCGTCGAGATTGCCGACGACGCCGAGGTCGAGGCCATGGACCAGAAGTCCGCGCTTGCCCTCATCCGCGCCCTGCGTCTTGCCCCCAACGGTGTGATTCGTCGCAACGTCGCCACCGACGGCTCCGTGGAGGTTTCCTCCAACATCGGTGTGGTTGCCACTTCTGATGACGAGGTCAAGATCATGTTGTCCCCGCGCTCCTCGATCACCTCGCTGCAGAACGAGTTCAAGGACCGCCTGCAGACGCTGGCCGATGTCCTGGGCTTCGACGCCAAGTTTGAGTTCGAGTATCCCGGCTGGAGCTATGCCGAGCATTCGCCGGTCCGCGACGTCTTTGTCGAGAGCTATCGCGAGCTCTTTGGCTCCGAGCTGCGCATCGAGTCCATTCACGCCGGCCTTGAGTGCGGCCTGTTTGCCGAGGCCCTGCACGGCCTGGACGCCATCGCCGTGGGCCCGACGCTCTCCGATGTCCACACCCCGGACGAGAGCATGGAGCTCGCTTCTGCCGAGCGCTTCTACGAGCTGCTCATCGACGTCCTCAAGCGCCTTGCCGCGTAAAGGTTGCGCTAGCAGCAGTCCGAGCCACGTGCTAGCGGATTGCAAATGACATTACGTGAGGGGGCACCCGAGCTTTTGCGACGGGTGCCCCCTCTCTTTTGTTTGAAAAATGGGAAATAGTCTGGTGTCTAGTCCATTTCTGCCCTGATGAGGTCGAGGGTGCGCTGGCAGTTTTCGCGGACGGGGCCGAGCATATGCTCGCGCAGGTCCGCCATGCCGGGCAGGTCGGCGTATTCGTCCATGACCTCTTCCATGCAAATGGGCACCTCGTAGGCGAGGTCCATCATGGTCGCAAAGCAAAACTTCTCGGATGGCCCGGCATCGGTGAGCGTCGCCTCCAGCGCGGGGTCTCCCATACCGTGGTATCGGCGGATAGCGCCTGGACCGATGCGCCCCACACGATTTTCGCCGCCAACGCTCATGGCAAGGCGCGCTTTTCGCCGCATACGTTCGTATGCTAAGCCCGATGCGACATCGTACATGGGTGCGAGTGCCGCGTTTGTGCCTTTGCCAAGGATGAGCGAGTAGTTTTTAGCGTGTGCGTCAGGCGCTCCGATAATGGCGTTATAGAACAACATATAGGTAAAAAGCACAAGATTCATGTGGTGGGGGACTGTGTTAATCAGTCGTTCTTGGATGTCTCGTGTAGTTGGTCCTCCGTCGGCGGTGTATTTCTGGCTTGGCAATACACCGAGCGCCTGGCAAAAGTCCTCCTGATGCAGCCTTTCGATATTTCCGCTGCTATTGACCATTCTGTCGTACCGTTCAACGACGAGCGCGGCTTCGTCTTCAAATGTGTAATGGGAGACGTTGGCAGTTGGAATGCCAACACGCCGAGCCGTTTTCATGCAGACGAATTCGTTTAAGGCCTGATGTTTGAACCCAACGACACCATTTTTGAAGATATGGGTAGTGGGGGATGACCCTAGACATTCGCACCATTGGCCATCATGCCAAGCTAGTGCAAATTTGCCTTGATTGCCGCCCAGGGACCAGCTTTCGTTGGAGCCCATCCATGTCTCTCTTTCGTCATCGCGAATTGCTTTGAGCTTGTGAGCGATTTGAGAATTGGTAAGCGGGCGGTATGCCGAGACCCTGCCGCGGGCGGCGTCTAATTGATCGGCTCGACAAAACTGAACGGCCCCCGCGCAGTCAAGACCGATATGGCACAAGAGGGCGACGGGGTTGTTGGATGCAACATCATGCTCGGTGGCAATAGCGCGACGCTGCTCTTGACTGTCGGGCAAAAGGCCAAATAGGAACGGGCGGACGATGTTATGGCCATACGTGCGATTGGAAAGCGGCATTGTTAGCGATAACGGTGCTCCGCGATAGGTTGGGGCGTATGCAAAGCTGCAGAGTCCATGCTCGTCTTGCCGGAGAGTGCCGGCGATTTCGCCACAAATGAGGGTCGTGAGCTCCATCTCTGCCATTTATTTCACAACCTTGCAGCCAAAGGAGAGGTTTGAAGTGCCGGAAAGGCCTTGCTCGGCTGCGATTTGGGCCAGCAAGGCACCATAGGAAGATGGCGTTCCTTGTCGAGTGGGTCGTCTGCCTACGCTTGGCTTTGGCAGGGTATTCGAGTTCGCGATAGGGAGGTTCACTATCGTCGCCGGATGTTCGGAGGGCGATGCGATGGAGTCGTTATCGCTTTGCGCGAAGAGACCTATGCCGAGTGCGTTAAAGACGGTCAGCAACTTGTCGAGTCGAATGCCCGTGGCGTCTCCCAGCTCGAGCGATGCGAGCAGGCGCTCCGAAACACCGGCTTTTTTAGCGAGGGCCGCACGGGTGATCCCCTGCGCCTCGCGCGCCTGACGCACGTAGATGCCGGCTTGCGCGGTGTGGTGATGGGAAAGGTATCCACGGCGATCTCCTAACGTGCAGACTTTTGCATATCAGTATGACATGCAAAAGTCTGCACGAAAAGGCATTATGCAAAACTCTGCATGAGGCCTTGTGCTGGCGTTGAGTTTTGAGCGATTATGTTTGGCGTTACAGCGCCAAAATCCCCAGATGCTCAAGCAAAATCTTAAGCCCAATGAGGATGAGCACGACGCCACCCACGACGGTGGCAGGCTTTTCGTAGCGCGCGCCAAAGGTGTGGCCGATTGCTACGCCGGCGACGGAGAAGATAAACGTCGTGATGCCGATAAGCGACACGGCGGGAACGATGTCGACCGAGAGCGCGGCAAACGAGATGCCCACGGCGAGCGCGTCAATTGAGGTGGCGATGGCGAGGATCAGGTACTCGCCCAGGTCAATCTTTTCGGCATCCTTGTCGTCGCCTTCATCCTCGTCCTCGGTATAGGCCTCCCACAGCATTTTGCCGCCGATGAAGGCGAGCAGGATAAAGGCGATCCAGTGGTCGATGGGGCCGATGATGCCCATAAACTGGCTGCCAAGCGCCCATCCGATCACGGGCATGCCGGCCTGGAAGCCGCCAAAGAACAGGCCGAGCACTACGGCGACCTTAAGGTTGATCTTTTTCATGCCGAGACCCTTGCAGATGGAAACGGCAAAGGCGTCCATCGAAAGGCCAACGGCGAGCAGCACGAGCTCTGCGAGTCCCATAGTCTGGCTCCCTCTCTGCGGGCGAGCCCGATTACGCGACTACTCCCTCATTTATATGAGACCCGATGCTACCACACGGGCAGTCAAAAGAACCCCGTCCCAAATGAGCTACCTAAGCGGTGTTCGCTCATTCTGTAAGCATCGGATTTCGCAAGCGCCGCAGGGGCAAACCGTGAGAAACTTATTGACGTTTATGGAGCGTATACGATGGGAGCGATGCCTTGGATAAGAACGAGCTGCAAAAGCGTATGGAACAGGCCATCCGCCTGACGGCACCTGGTCAGCCGATCCGCACCGCCCTCGACATGATCATCGCCGGTCACCTGGGCGCCCTTATCTGCGTCGGCGACACCGAAAACGTGCTCGCTGCCGGTAACGACGGCTTCCCGCTCAACATTTCGTTCACCTCGAACCGTCTGTTCGAGCTCTCCAAGATGGACGGTGCCATCGTCATCGACGGCGACCTCACCCAGATCCTGCGCGCCAACTTCCACCTCAATCCCGATCCCTCGCTCGCCACGAGCGAGACGGGCATGCGTCACCGCACCGCCGCTCGCATGTCGGTGCTCACCGACGCCATCGTGATCTCGGTCTCGGCCCGTCGCGCCGTCGTCAACGTGTACGTCCACGGCAAGAGTTACGAGATCCAGCCCGTCACTACCATCATGAGCTCGGTCAACCAGCTCGTCGCCACGCTCCAGACTACCCGTCAGTCGCTCGATCGCTCCCTGCTGCGCCTGACAGCCCTTGAGCTCGACGACTACGTCACGCTCGCCGACATCACCGGCATCTTTTCGAGCTTCGAGATCATGCAGCAGGCAAAGACCGAGCTTAAGGATTGCATTGTCAAGCTGGGCAACCAGGGCAAGCTCGTGCAGATGCAGCTCGAGCAGCTCGCCGGCTCCAGCATGGATACCGAGTACGACCTGATGATTCGCGACTACGCGAGCGATTCCTCCGAGGCCAACGCCGAAAAGATCCGCGCCGAGCTGAGCCGCATGACGCCTAAGGACCTGTCCGACCCGCAGCACGTGGCGGCAGTTCTGGGCTATGACGACTTGGACGAGGACTCCGTCATGACGCCGCTGGGCCTGCGCACGCTTTCGCGCGTGTCCGTCGTGCGCGACGGCGTGGCCGAGAAGATCGTCGACGAGTATGGCTCGCTGCAGGAGCTCATGGACGACATCAGCGAGGATCCGGAGCGCTTGGGCGACTTTGGCGTCAACAACCCTGCCATTCTTGCGGACTCGCTGTACCGCATGAAGGGCACCAAACAGGGGAACGCATAATGGCGCCCGTATGCGCCGTGGTCGTTGCCGGCGGCAGCGGCCAGCGCTTTGGTAACCCCGGTGGCAAGCAGCTCGTTAACGTGGCGGGCCGTCCGCTTATGAGCTGGTCCATCCGCGCGTTCGACCGGAGCGACAAGGTCGGCCACATCGTGGTGGTGTGTCCTGCCGAGCGCCGTGCCGAGATGCGCCGCCTGGCCATCGACCCGTTTGACTATGACACGCCCATCAGCTTTGCCGATGCCGGCGATACCCGCCAGGATTCCACCCGTGCCGGCGTGCATGCGGTTCCGGCGGGCTTTGAATACGTTGCCATTCACGATGGTGCTCGTCCGCTCATTACGACCGAGGCCATCGACCACGCGATCGACGTGCTTGTGGGCGACCGCGCCCTCGACGGTGTCGTGTGCGGTCAGCCCGCGATCGACACGCTCAAGATCGTCGACGGCGATAATATCGTCGAGACGCCGCCGCGTGAGCTCTATTGGGCCGCGCAGACGCCGCAGATCTTTAGCGTCGATGCTATGAAGCGCGCCCACGCTGTAGCCATTGCCGAGGGCTTTATCGGCACCGATGATTCGTCGCTGGTCGAGCGCATGGGTGGGCGCGTCCGCTGCGTCCAGAGCCCGCGCGATAACCTTAAGGTGACGGTGCCCGAGGACTTGCGTCCCGTAACCGCGATTCTGCTTGGCCGCATGGCCGAGGGAGAGGACCTTCCCCATGTTCAGTAACCTGCGCATTGGCCATGGCTACGACGTCCACCGTCTGGTGGAGGGGCGTCGATGTATCATCGGCGGTGTCGACATTCCCTACGAGCGCGGCCTGCTGGGCCACTCGGATGCTGATGTGCTCGCGCACGCCTTGGCCGACGCCATTCTGGGCGCCTGCCGCGGGGGAGACATCGGCAAGCTATTCCCCGACACCGATCCCGCCTATGAGGGCGCCGACTCGATGGTGCTGCTCGCTCGCGTGATGGACTATGCACGCGAGCTAGGCTTTGAGTTTGTCGATGCCGATTGCACCATTGCCTGTCAGCAACCCAAGATCACCCCGCACCGCGATGCCATGCGCGCCAACCTTGCCCATGCCCTGGGCGTTGACGTCGAAAACGTGGGCGTCGCCGCCACTACGACCGAAAAGCTCGGCTGGGAAGGCCAGGGCGAGGGAATTGGCGCCTGGGCCGTCTGCCTGCTACAGAAAACCGTTAAGGAGTAACGAATGCGTATCTACAACAGCGCTACCCAAAAAAAGGAAGAGTTCCAGCCCATCGAGTCTGGCAAGGTCCGCATGTACGTGTGCGGCCCCACGGTCTACGACAACATCCACATCGGCAATGCCCGCACGTTCATCAGCTTTGACGTGATTCGTCGCTGGCTTATCGCGAGCGGCTACGAGGTCACGTTTGCCCAGAACCTCACCGATGTTGATGACAAGATCATCAAGCGCGCCAACGAGCAGGGCCGCACGGCCGCCGAGGTCGCGACGGAGTTCTCGGACAAGTTCATCGGCGTCATGCGCGCCGCCAACGTGCTCGATCCCGATGTGCGCCCCCGCGCCACCAAGGAGATCGGCCCCATGATCGCCATGATCAAGACGCTTATCGAGCAGGGCCACGCTTACGCAGCCGATAACGGCGATGTGTACTTTGCCGTGCGCAGCGATCCCAACTATGGTCAGGTCTCGGGCCGCAACATCGACGACCTTATGGTTGGCGCGCGCATCGAGGAGAACGAGGACAAGAACGACCCGCTCGACTTTGCCCTGTGGAAGGCCGCCAAGCCCGGCGAGCCCAGCTGGCCGAGCCCCTGGGGCGAGGGCCGTCCCGGTTGGCACACCGAGTGCGCCGCCATGGTGCATCGCTACCTGGGTACTCCGATCGACATCCACGGCGGCGGCTCCGACCTTGCCTTCCCGCATCACGAGAACGAGTGCGCTCAGGCCACCTGCGCCTGGCACCAGGGCTTCTCCAACACCTGGATGCACACGGGCATGCTGCTGGTAGACGGCGAGAAGATGTCCAAGTCGCTCGGCAACTTCTTTACGCTGGCCGAGGTCCTCGAGCAGCACTCCGCTGCCGCCCTGCGCCTGCTGATGCTGCAGACGAGCTATCGCTCGCCGCTCGACTTTTCTTGGGAGCGCCTGGAGGGTGCCGAGAATTCGCTCACGCGTATCGCCGGTACGGTCGAGAACCTGCGTTGGGCCGCGAACCATGCGACGGCCGATGCCGATGAGGCAGCATCCGAGGCGTTTGCCGCCAAGGCCGCCGAGACCCGTGCCACCTTTAAGGAGTGCATGGACGACGACTTTAACACCGCTGGTGCCATGGGTGCCGTCTTTGGCTTTGTGACCGAGTGCAACCAGTACCTGGAGCAGGCGGGCGACGCTGCCGACAAGGCCGCTGCCCTGGCCGCCGCCGATACGCTGGTCGAGCTGCTCGATACGTTTGGTGTTGAGCTTCCCGAGCCCAAGGTCGAGCTGCCGCTGGGTCTGCTGGGCGTTGCCGCCGGTCTGGTTGCCTATACGGGCGACGACGTGGACGAGGCTGCTGCCAAGATTCTCGAGGCCCGCGCCGAGGCCCGTGCCGCCAAGAACTGGGATCTGGCCGACGCCATCCGCGACCAGCTCAAGGACCTGGGCCTGACGATTGAAGATACCGCCGCCGGCACCCGTATTAAGACTCTCTAATCCCCGCGGGTTTCCCGAGCACCCGACCTTGCCGTTCAAACCGTCGCTCGCGTACTCAAGTACGCGTCGCTCCTCTTTTACGGCAATCTCGGGCACTTGGAAAACCCGTACCGACCGCCCGAATTAATATTTATGGGCGGTCGATTCTTTTGTCTTGTTTGAAAAGTGTTTTAAAGGAGGCCGTTTTATGGCCGACAATCGCAAGCGTGCGCCTCGTGGCGGCAAGCAGGCTGCTTCTGGCTCGCGTCCGATTCGCCGTAATGACCGCGCTGCCGCTCCCAAGGGCCAGCGCGATCGCACCCAGGCCGCACGTCCGCAGCGCGATCGCAACCGCGACAACGTTCAGGCTCCCAAGGGCGAGTTTATCGAAGGTCGTCGTGCAGCCGCCGAGGCGCTACGCACTGGTTTTCCCATCAAGTGCGCGCTCATTGCCGAGGGCGGGGAGCGCGATGCCGCCTTGTCGCGCCTGGTCGACGACCTCAACGCCGCGGGTGTCCGCATTAAGTATGTGCCGCGCGCGCAGCTCGATGCGCTGTCGAGCCATGGCGCCCACCAGGGCATTGCGCTCGAGGTTGGCAACTTCCCCTATGCCGATGTCGCCGATATTCTCGACCGCGCAGGTGAGGGCCCGGCACTTGTCGTAGTGCTCGACCATGTGACTGACGACGGCAACTTTGGTGCCATCGTGCGTTCCGCCGAGGTTGTGGGCGCGGCCGGCGTCATCATTGCCAACAAGCGCGCCGCCGGCGTGACCGTGGGCAGCTACAAGACTTCAGCCGGCGCCGTCATGCACCTGCCTATCGCGCAGGTGCCCAACATCGCCCGTGCGCTCGACGATCTTAAGGCCGCTGGCTTTTGGGTGGGCGGTGCCTCCGAGCACGCCGAAGGCAGTTGCTGGGATGCTCCCTTCGAGGGCCGCGTGGCGCTCGTCATGGGCTCCGAGGGCGACGGCATCTCGCGCCTGGTGCTCGAGAAATGCGACTTTTTGACCAAGCTTCCCCAGCGCGGCATGACCGAGAGCCTCAATGTTGCCCAGGCGACCACGGCGCTGTGCTTTGAGTGGCTGCGCCGCAACGCCGGCGAGCTCATGGGGGAGGAGTAGCGCATGTCCAAAAAGAACCGCGCCAAGTCCAAGGCCAAGCGCTTTGGCGAGGGCTCGGCCAAGCCGATTGTTTCGGCCGCGACCTATGGCGTGGGCGGCAATGCGTTTGCGCAGGCCATCGCCGACCCGGTCTCGACGGTGCACTCCAACAAGCCCGAGCTGCTGGTGGTCGACGGTTACAACGTGATCCACTGCACGCCGCGCTACGAAAAGCTCGTGTACGACCATTCCGACGATCCGTATTCCAGCGACGTTCACGATATGGCGCGCACCGCCCTCATCAACGACGTCGCCGCCTTTGCCCAGGGCCGCTACGAGGCCGTAATCGTGTTTGACGGCGCGGGCAATATCTCCAGCGAGCGCCCCAATCTGCCGGCCCGCGGCGTGCGCATCGAGTTTTCGCCGACGGGCGTCTCTGCCGATACCGTGGTGCAGAAGCTCTGCATCGAGGCACGCGAGGAAGGCCGCGCGTGCTCCGTGGTATCGAGTGACGGCACGATCCAGGCTGTCGTCATGGGCAAGGGCGTCACGCGCATCTCGAGCCGTATGCTGGTGGACGAGATCAAACAGATCGATAACGACGTTCACGAGGCAGAGGAAGCTCCGCAGATCAAGATGACTCTGGGCAGCCGCCTGAGCCCCGAGGCGCTGGCCAAACTCAAGGCCCTGCGCGGGAGGTAGGGGAGCTGACGGCGCGACGCTGTCTCGCTAACTCCATTCAGCGATGTCGATCATTCTACGGAGGCGCCATGTAAGCGCCTCTTTTAGATATGGCAGCCTTGCCGTGAGCGCGTTGTTTCTGGACAGAATCTCGATTGCCTCGTCAACGAAGCCTTCGAGTTTGTCGCCGTCAAACCAGCCCATGTCCTCGACGAGCAACATTTGTTTGGCGGGGCTTGAATGAAATTGTGCGCTGGTAAAACTGTGCTCTCCCGCCCTAAGCTCCTCTAGTGATATGTTGCACCAGAGTGATGAGCCCGAATCGAAGATGGGGGCTGGTCTGCAGACCAGTGAGTTGACGTTTCGCACGAGGCCGAAGTTGCGCCAATGACGATCGTAGTTGGCAATGATGTCGTCACATACGATCATGCGGTCAAGGGCGTCTTTTATATCTGTCGCTCCAAGCTCCTCACAGTTTGCTACATACCGTTCGTAATCGGTTAGTCGCTCGTCTGCATTTGCATGCTGGTTTACATAGAACGCAGGGACATATTCTTCTTCGTCAGTTAAGAAGACATTGCATGTGCTCAAGGCAGAAGTACCTGTGCCTTCGAGCGAATAGGGTACATAATCGCAAGCGTTTAGGATGCGACGGTGAAGTGCGGTCGCCACCATCTCGTTATAGGGTTCCTGGTTCAGGTGCGCACCTGCCTTGTGGAGTATTCGACGGTCATCCTCGCATGTCCAGTACTTTTGAAGATTGCCGTCCGAGGTGTTATCGGGCTTTGCGGCGGCTGCTTTGCCCTCTGGGGCGAAGGGTGCGATGGACAGAGAGACGTCGTCAAAAGCATTATTGAAGAAATTGATATCTTCCCACGCGAGACCGGAGCCTTGGGGTCTAATCCAATACTGGTCGGATAAGGAGAGGCCAAGATTTCGCTGGATGAGTTCGTCGGGAACATCGACTGCGGCTTCTGCAAGCAGGGAGGCTAGCCCAATGCGTGCGAGCGGGATACCGCGGCCGCGCCACCAGATGCGGAAGGAGTCGAGCGATACAGGTTTGCTGGGAGCAAAAACTCCAATAGGGGCGTGGGCACGATCGACGTCGGCGCCGATGTGGGTGAAGTCTTTCCGTGATCTGCTGTAGACCAGCTGGGCCACTTCGTGCGTGCGGTTCATGAGGGTAAATGCGATTTCGCTTTTCCCATGCCCGCGACGAGGCCGTCCCCCTCTTTTGGTTGCGGAGCGGAGTCGCGTGTCTACGCTGTCTTTGTCGATAAGCCACACGCCAGAAGCCTTGCGGGCGGTCAGCGCGCCGTTCTTAATGAGCTCCTGCACCCTGCGCGGGGTGATGCCGAGCAGTTCGGCTGCTTCCTTTGTAGTCAACATCGCGAAACCCTTCGCCAGAACGAATAGTTTTATATAGCCAATTGTAATTAAAACTATTCGTTCTGGCGAAGAGTTTTAAGATTGAGGGCGAACTGACAGAAATGAACGGGCTTGGTACGTGTTGTTGCTGGATTTTGCATATTTATATAACGCCGCGCGGCCTGTTGCGCCTCGTCCGCAATTCCTTTATTCTTAATTGGCTTCGCGCGAAAGCGCCAAGTGTGCCAGTGTGGCGCAACGGTAGCGCAACTGATTTGTAATCAGTGGGTTGCAGGTTCGATTCCTGTCACTGGCTCCATGAGAGTTTCGGGCTCTGTTCCTTGTGGGACAGGGCCCGTTTCTATTTAGGTGGTGCGCCATTGGGTTAGCGCCCATCCCGTTTTTGGTTTGTCTCGTCCTCCAGTTTGTCTAAATCTGTAACACCAAGACCGATATTTGGCATCTAACTGTTACAGATTGAGATGAAACTTAGGGTGTTTTAGGAATATCTTGATCTGTAACATGTAGAAGCGGAATAGGTCTCCTGCTGTTACAGATCGAGACAAGGGCAGGTACGGTCCTGGATGTCCTGCTCGAGCGTGGATTTCTGGACACGAGAGAGAAGAAAATCTCCCGACCGGAGAACGAGCGTGGATAATTAACTTGGATAGGGAGCTAAGGTAAACACCGATTGTCTATCGACGGCTTTAGAAACAACGACCCCGATTTCATTGTGGAATCGGGGTCGTTTGTGCCTCAGGAATCCGAATGGATTAATCGAGCTCCTAAGGGACTTCTTGGGTTCTTGCTAATGGTCTGCCGAGGATGTCCCCAATGCAAACAGCGGGCATTTACTCAATATAGTTGGGGTTCTTCTTGATGATCACGCGTGCAGCGATGAACGAGACGACGATGGCGATGACGGCGACAACGCACGCCAGTACGAAGTTGCCCATGGATCCATCGGGAGCGATAAAAATCAGCGCCGAAAGAAGGCCGGGGCATGCTCCCGCAACATACTCCTTCAGGACGAAGATACCTGCGGGGAGTCCCGCGCAGAGGGCGCCGATTGCCGTGCCGACAAGCAGGCGGGGACGCTCGATGAGGCAGCCGTAGAACGCGGGCTCAGTTACGCCGCAGAGTGCGGTGACGGCAACCGTGGTGACCATACCCCTCTTCTCCTTGTTGCCTTTCATTGCAGTTGCCAAGGCGAGACTCGTGCCGCCAATGCAGAGGTTTGAGATGAAGCCAAAGATGATGGGCGCCCAGCCGAGCTGCGCCAAGCTCGTAACTTCGATTGCGATGTAGGCCTTATCAAGACCGAGCATGACAAAATAGGGGTTAAGGGCTGCAAGGATTGGAGTAGCGATAAATGCCACGTTATCCATGAGCCACGTGACGGCATCACTCAGCGCGTAGCCCATCATGCTGCCGGCGGGGCCGAGGATAATCAGCTCAACAGGCACGACGATAAACATGGTGAGTAGCGGCTTCAAGAACAGTTTGGTAACGTCCGGGATGATTTTCTGAAGACCGCGATCAACAAAGTACATGAACACAACGCCCAGTACGATTGGCACCACCGTGCTCGAGTAGTCATTCGTTGGGATGGGGATGCCAAGAAAGTCGAGACCCTCAGCACCGCTAATAGACGAGCTAATCATGATTGCGCCCAGCAGCGCGCCCATGATAGGCTGCATCTTCATGACAGCGGCGAGCTGGTAGCCTAGGTAAACGGGCAGGAAGCTAAATGAGGCGCTGAAGATCGCCAGCAGAACCTGAGCAGTTCCGCTATCGGTGCTCAATCCACAATAATTGACCAGGAGATTCTTGATCGAAAGAATGAGTCCGCCAACGATGAGCGCTGGGACGATGGGCATGAATACCTGTGCGGAGACATTTCCGAATTTCTCAACCAGGCTCATGGCAGTGTTGCCGCTTTTGATGCCCTCTGCAAGATCCTTGGCGGTTTGGGCATCGTCGGCAACCGCGCCGCCGCCGACTTCGATTCCCGCGAAGTCGAGGAAGTCGTTGTAAGCCTCGGTGACGTTGGGGCCGATGATCACCTGAAGCTGGCCACCGCTGACTACTGCTCCGAGCGCCTGGTCGGCCGATTTGGCGAGCTGGAGATCGATGATCGAGGTGTCTCGTGCGTCGATGCGAAGGCGCGTCGCACAATGAGTTACCGATGTAATGTTCTCTTTGCCGCCAACAGCCTTTAGGACTGTTTCGGACATTGCCTGATATTTCATCTCTTTCTCCTAGCCTTCCTGCTCCTGATATTTCGAGATAAGGTCTCGGTACCAATACCAGCTCTTTTTGGGGGTGCGCTCTAAATTGTTCTCGAAGTCGATATGGACAAGTCCGTATCGTTTTTCGTAGCCGTTGATCCAGCTATACAGATCCATCGTCGACCAGAGGTAGTAGCCCTCAACGCGCGCGCCGTCGCGCTTAGCCCTCATCATGTGCTCGATGAACTGGCCCAGAAGCTCGATGCGGTCATCATCGTGGATCATTCCGTCTGCGTCTGGTTGCTCATAGGCGCCATGTCCGTTTTCCGTAATAAAGATGCGGGGCGCGCCATAGCGCTCGTGGACATCCATGATGGTTGAATACATGCAACTTGGGAGTATTTCGCGGCCCCATTTATTGCGGGGAACATTGCTGTCGCGGGCGCTTTCAAACAAGGGCGCAATGCATTTTCCTTCGACTTTTTTGCTCGAACCGCCCTTATTGTTCGCCGAAACGGCAAGCTCTCCACCGTGCCAGTCGGTTACATACTCTCGGCAATACACGTTGAGTCCAATAAAATCGACTTTACCGTCTCTGAATTCTTCTACGTCATTTGGGGATCGATAGAGCGAGACGCCAAGTTTTTCAAGGATTTCGTCCATTTCTGGCGGCAGTTGACCCTGAAGCGCTGGTGCCAGAATCATGCGATTGGCGAAAAAGTCTGCGTATCGAAATACGTCATCAGGGTGCTCGGTTGCCGGGTCGAGTTCGACAACGCCGCCATCGTGGACGGCGCCGATGATGCCGTCGTAGCCCATTTGACGATATGCTCGGACTGCGAGTGCGCTTGCGCGCATCAGGTTGTATTGAAACTGCATGTACGACTGAACGTCGAGCGATCGATTGGGGGGATAGTTGCCCAACATGTTTACGCAGTAGCTGTAGAAATGCGGCTCGTTAACGGTAGCCCAGATTTTGACGCGGTCTCCAAAGCGCTCAAAGCAAATCTTGGCGTATTTGCAGAACCACTCTGCCATGTCGTTGTTCAGCCATCCGCCTTTGCAAGCAAGCGTGAATGGCAGATCGTAATGGAACAGCGTAACGTTGGGCTCTATGCCATTTTCGAGGCAGCAATCAATGACTCGATTATAAAAATCGATACCCTCTTCATTCACTTCGCCGATACCCGTGGGGATGATTCGACTCCATGAAAGAGAGAAGCGATAGGTGTTTTGTCCGCCTTCTTTCATCATGCGGATATCTTCTTCATAGCGATGGTAGAAGTCGCAAGATACATCACCGTCAACATGGTTGATGTTCTTATTGCTTGTGTGGTTAAAGAAATCCCACTCGCCGAGGCCTTTGCCGTCTTCGTTCCAGGCACCCTCGCACTGATAAGACGCCGTGGCGGAACCCCAGAGAAACGGCATGTTGTTCACGTTGCCCATGAATCCCCTTTCCATCATTCAACACGGTGGATACGTGTGACGGAATTACGATTAAGATGACGTCAACTGATTTGAATCATAGGAGAACGACCAAAGCTGTTTGATTCAATAAATGAACCATAATATCGAGGAGAGCGGAAAGAGGGATCACGTGAATATCAATGACTTCGATGTGCTCAATCGCATTAACTCCATCATCAACAGCGAGTTTGGGTCAAACGATGCCGCCATCGCTCGATATCTCATCGCTCACATTAGGCGTTCGAGCGAAATCAATGTTGCCGCAATAACCCGCGATGCATTCGTGACCCGTTCCGCTGTTCGTCGTTTCTGCAATCGATTGGGCTACCAGTCTCTTAGCGATTTGAAAGAATCATTTACTCAATCAGTCTTTCCAAGCGACTTAAGCCATCGAGAGGAGGAATTTGGCTACGAGGAGTACAGGGCAGAGCTCGACGTTCGCATGATCGAGATGTTCGCTGAGGTCGAAAGCGGCGTGTCCGATATCGCTATTAAGCACCTTGCCGACGAAATTGATGGCCATAAAAACGTTGAAATCTGGTGCACCAATAATGTAAGCGCCAATCTCGTACGATTTCAGCAGGAAATGTTTTATGCGGGCAAGATAGTTCGCATAGTTGCTGGGGCTAACGTCGCGGAATTGAAAAACATGGGAGACGCTTCGCAGTCATTGATAATTCTCGTATCGGTCTCCGGGCTATTTGCGTCACAGGCGCGTGAGTATCTTGATTGCCGTTCGGGCAGGAAGATTCTAATTACTGCGTTTAGCAACGATGACAAATCGAGGTCTTTTGACCGTGTATATCGTCTTGGTAATGCGGGAAACGGAATTGACCGACTCGGCGTTTATTCGAAATATGCCATGACTTATTTCTTCGACTTGCTATCGTCGTGTTACTTGAGTCGCTACCCCTGCACCAAGGGGGAGCCGCTCTATGGGTCTACTTTGGCCTGGCCCGAGTAGTTGCGGCTCTATAGTTCTCCCGCCTGGAGAACGAGCGTGGATAATCTGCCACTTTGGCCTTAGAGCCGCGCTAAAAGCGGGAGAAAGTCCACGCTCGATTTCAAACGGGAGAAAATCCACGCTCGATCGTGCCGGAAAAGTCCGATCTCAACTTATTAAATAGCGCAAGCGAGACGTTATCTATGTTCAATGCTGTAGGCGTACTCCACCGTGCCAAAGTGTTTCCTTGGTAAACGTCACCACTACACCCAAATCCACCGTTCTTCATATCCAAACTCAATAAAACCGCAGGTCAAAGCTATATAGATACGCCCGGCACCGTGTATCTAGAGGTTTTCGTTGACAGCCCCCAAGGTTGCATCGTATTATCTTTTTCGTTCGCGGGGGCGGCGGTCCAAAAGACCAAAGGACCTGCGGATACTTGAACGATTGGGAGTTTGCCCGAGTGGTTAATGGGGACGGGCTGTAAACCCGTTGGCTCTGCCTACATAGGTTCGAATCCTATAGCTCCCACCCGTCAAGTGCCTGTATAGCTCAGTCGGTAGAGCACTTCGTTGGTAACGAAGAGGTCACCAGTTCAAGTCTGGTTGCAGGCTCCATCCGGCGGTGTAGCTCAGTTGGTTAGAGCACACGGTTCATACCCGTGGCGTCACTGGTTCGAATCCAGTCACCGCTACCATAGGTAACACGGTGGCTTCTCAATAGTATGTTGAGAGGCCACTATGGTTTAAAGGCAAAGTCCCGTCCGGGGACGACCTGTTTAGAGGAGGGCTTTATGGCCAAAGAGAAGTTTGAGCGCACTAAGCCGCATGTTAACATCGGCACCATTGGTCACGTCGACCACGGCAAGACCACGCTGACCGCCGCCATCACCAAGGTTCTCTCCGAGACCGAGGGCTGCAAGGCTGACTTCACTGCGTTCGAGAACATCGACAAGGCTCCCGAGGAGCGCGAGCGCGGCATTACGATCTCCGTCTCCCACGTCGAGTACGAGACTGCTGCCCGTCACTACGCTCACGTTGACTGCCCGGGCCACGCTGACTACGTCAAGAACATGATCTCCGGTGCTGCTCAGATGGACGGCGCTATCCTGGTCATCGCCGCTACCGACGGCCCCATGGCTCAGACCCGCGAGCACATCCTGCTCGCCCGTCAGGTTGGCGTTCCTTACATCGTCGTCTTCCTGAACAAGTGCGACATGGTTGACGATGACGAGCTCATCGACCTCGTCGAGATGGAGACCCGTGAGCTCCTCTCCGAGTACGATTTCCCCGGCGACGACATCCCCGTCATCCGTGGTTCCGCTCTGGGCGCTCTCGAGGGCGACGCCAAGTGGATGGACGCTATCCGCGAGCTCATGAACGCCGTCGACGAGTACATCCCGACGCCTGCTCGTAACAACGACCTCCCGTTCCTGATGGCCGTTGAGGACGTTATGACCATCTCCGGCCGTGGTACTGTTGCTACCGGCCGTGTCGAGCGCGGTGAGCTCAAGCTCAACGAGCCCGTCGAGATTGTCGGCATCAAGGATACCCAGAACACCGTCGTTACCGGTATCGAGATGTTCCGTAAGTCCATGGACTTCTGCGAGGCTGGCGACAACGTCGGTCTGCTGCTCCGCGGCATCAAGCGCGAGGACATCGAGCGCGGCCAGGTTCTCTGCAAGCCCGGTTCGGTTACCCCGCACACCAAGTTCACCGGTGAGATCTACGTTCTGACCAAGGAGGAGGGCGGCCGTCACACCCCGTTCTTCGATGGTTATCGTCCTCAGTTCTACTTCCGTACCACCGACGTTACCGGTACGGTCAAGCTCCCCGAGGGCACCGAGATGGCTATGCCTGGTGACCACATCACCATCGAGGGCGACCTCATCCACCCGATCGCCATGGAGGAGGGCCTGCGCTTCGCTATCCGCGAGGGTGGCCACACCGTCGGTTCGGGCATCGTCTCCACGATCATTGAGTAAATTAGCTCTTTGATATAGCTGACTTAGAGAACCCGGCACTTATATGGGTGCCGGGTTCTTTTCTGCAATGGATATTCAGCCGTTGCTGGTGTCGAGAGGATCGATAATGGTCCTGGATGCACCGTCGATTAGATCTCGATGGCTTCATTGATGTGTTCCAAATATGAATGGATCCACCGAGAACCAATTGACTCGAGGTTTTCATTGACAGCACTTACGTGGAGCTGATAAAGTAACAACTCGTGCCCGTACGGGGCGGAAATGAAAGGTTCAGGATACATGCGTACTCTAGTTACTCTTGCGTGCACTGAGTGCAAGCGCCGCAACTATACGACCACCAAGAACAAGTCGACCATGCCTGATCGTATGGAGATCAAGAAGTATTGCCCCTGGTGCCGTCACCACACGCTGCACAAAGAGACTCGCTAGTCTCTAGTCACATACGCCAGTAGTTCAATTGGTAGAGCATCGGTCTCCAAAACCGAGTGTTGAGGGTTCGAGTCCTTCCTGGCGTGCCAGTCATTATTCCGTAAGCTCCCAATTGGGGGCTTACGGTTTACTCATGTATAAGCGCATTGCGCGGAGGTAACCCAAATGGCCAACAAGAAGAACAAGAAGAAGGCTCAGCAGCCGGCACCTGCCAACAACGCTGCCGCCAACTCCAAGGTTGAGGCCAAGAAGGCCGTTGCCAAGAAGAACGAGAAGGCTGCGAAGTCCAAGAAGAACGAGAAGCCTGGTTTCTTCGCCCGCACCAAGAAGTATTTCGCTTCGGTGAAGTCCGAGATGAAGCGTGTCACGTGGCCCGATAAGAAGGAGCTTGTGAACTACTCGGTCGTCGTTTGCGCTTCTCTGATCGTCGTCGGCGTCGTCATCGCTCTGCTCGATGCTGGCTTTGGCGAGGCTCTTGCTCTGTTCTCTGGATTGAGGGGCTAAACCATGTCTAAGCGTTGGTACGTCGTTCACACTTACTCTGGATACGAGAACCGCGTTAAGTCCGATCTCGAGCATCGCATCGAGACCATGGGCATGCAGGACCGTATCTTTGATATCGAGATTCCTATGGAGCGCGTCACCGAGATCAAAGAGGGTGGCAAGCGCGAGACCAAGGATTCCAAGATCTTCCCGGGTTATGTCCTGGTCCGCATGGAGATGGATGACGATGCTTGGACGTGTGTTCGCAACACGCCCGGCGTCACCGGTTTCCTAGGCGGCAACGGCAAGCCCGCTCCGCTTTCTCGCGACGAGTATAACAAGATGACTCGTCGTCCCGGTAAGGGCGATTCGCCCAAGCGCACCTCGGTTGATATTCAGGTCGGCACGTCCGTCCGCGTCACCGATGGCCCGCTTACCGACTTTGATGGCAAGGTCTCCGAGGTTAACACCGAGGCTGGCAAGCTCAAGGTCACGCTGATGATCTTTGGCCGCGAGACGCCGGTCGAGCTCGACTTTAACCAGGTCGCTGTCATCGCTTAAGTTTTCGTCCGTTCGCGCGAGCGTGCTTCTTCTGTGACTGCTCATCTCAGGAGTGCTTCTAACACGTGCGTGCTTACGATATAGCAAGTACTTCACACTCGTGATTCGAAAGGAATGACCATGGCTGAGAAGAAGGTCGCCAACGTCATTAAGCTCCAGATTCCTGCTGGTGCAGCTAACCCCGCTCCTCCCGTCGGCCCCGCTCTGGGCGCTGCTGGCGTGAACATCATGCAGTTCTGCCAGGCCTTTAACGCCGAGACGCAGGACAAGAAGGGCGACATCATCCCCGTTGAGATCTCTGTCTACGAGGATAAGTCCTTCTCCTTCATCACCAAGACCCCGCCGGCGGCTCACCTCATCAAGAAGGAGCTGAACCTCAAGTCTGGTTCCGCTAAGCCCCAGGCCGACAAGGTTGGTCAGCTCTCCCAGGAGCAGCTCACCAAGATCGCCGAGATCAAGATGCCGGACCTCAATGCCAACGACATTGACGCCGCCAAGAAGATCATCGCCGGTACCGCCCGTTCCATGGGCGTCACCATCGCTGAGTAGCGATTTCTTATGGTAACGACGGGTGCTCCGACCTGGGCGCCCGTTAAATGTGTGCAATAGGGCACACGATACGATGTGGGAGGGCTCACGCCCGTTTAACCACAGGAGGTAATGCACATGGCTAAGCATGGTAAGAGCTATAACGCCGCTGCCGAGAAGATCGATCGCGCCACGCTCTACACCCCCCTTCAGGCTGCCAAGCTCATTAAGGAGCTCGACACCGCCAAGTTCGACGAGACCGTCGAGGCCCACTTCCGTCTGGGCATCGATACTCGTAAGGCTGACCAGAACATCCGTGGTTCCATCTCCCTGCCCCACGGCACCGGCAAGACCGTTCGTGTTGCCGTCTTCGCCGAGGGCGAGAAGGCCCGCGAGGCCGAGGCTGCCGGCGCCGACATCATCGGTTCCGACGAGCTCGTCGCCCAGATCCAGAAGGGCGAGATCAACTTCGACGCCGCTATCGCTACGCCGAACATGATGGCCAAGGTTGGCCGCATCGGTAAGATCCTTGGTCCCCGTGGCCTCATGCCGAACCCCAAGCTCGGCACCGTGACCATGGACGTCGCCAAGATGGTCTCCGAGCTCAAGGCTGGCCGCGTTGAGTACCGCGCCGACCGCTACGGCATCTGCCACGTGCCCCTGGGCAAGAAGTCCTTCACCGAGCAGCAGCTCGTCGAGAACTACGCTGCCCTGTACACCGAGATCCTGCGCGTCAAGCCCTCTTCTGCTAAGGGCAAGTACGTCAAGTCCATCTCCGTGTCTTCCACCATGGGCCCTGGCGTCAAGGTCGATCCCGCTATCCAGCGCGACTTCCTGGCTGAGTAACTAACAGTTACTGCCTGAGCAAAGCAAGCATTGCTAAAGAGACCCGGTTCTGCCTCGTGCAGGACCGGGTCTCTTGCTTTTGAGTCAACGAAACCACCACGAAGGGGACAGGCACCCTTGTGGTGGTTTTACTTGTGTTGTACTTTAGCGCGATGTAGTACTACCCGAGGCCGAAGGGAGCCCAACATGTTTAAGAACACGCAACAGCTCCTAGGCCTAGCGCTACTAGATTGGATAGCGCGCTAGGGTTGTAATCTCGCTATAACGATTTGTTGTACCCGGGTGCGCTATCGTCTGCCGCTTTCAGGCGTGATGAACGACACGGGTATTTTTCTATCTCTAGGCCTTCTCTCTCTCCTGAAAGCCATCTGTCATAAAACGGTCAATCAGGAGGAACATATAAGCCGCAAAATCACAATCTTTGACGCCACCCTGTGCGACGGTGAGCAGTCGCCGGGCGCCAGCATGAATACCGAGGAAAAGCTCTTCATCGCCCGCCAGCTGGTGCGCATGAACGTGGACGTTATCGAGGCGGGCTTTCCCATCTCGAGTCCTGGTGACTTTCGCTCCGTACAGGAGATTGGCAAGATTGCGGGCGACCGATGCACGGTATGCGGCCTGACGCGCGCTGTCGACAGGGATATCGAAGTGGCTGCAGAGGCGCTCAAAACGGCCCAGAGGCCCCGTATCCATACAGGGCTGGGTGTGAGCACCAGTCACCTGCGCGACAAGCTCCATATGACTGAGGAAAGGGCAATTGAGTGAGCGATCCATGCCGTCAAACATGCTCGCAAGTTCGTTGACGATGTTGAGTTTTATGCCGAGGATGCCGGCCGCTCCGATCAGGAGTTTCTGGTGCGCATTATCGAGGCGGCCGTAAAGGCCGGTGCCACGGTCGTGAACATCCCCGATACGATGGGCTACAACATGCCGTGGGACTTTGGCGCCCGCATCCGTGACCTGCGCGGGCGCTGCGGGTGCGGCCGGTCAGCGTGCGGTCGACGTGATGGAGTATCGCGAGTACGAGATTGAGCGCATTGCGCGCCAGGCATTTGAGGCGGCGCGCAAACGTCGCGGCAAGGTGACGAGCGTTGATAAGCGCAACGTGCTGGAGACGAGCCGCATGTGGCGCGAGATCGTGCATCGCGTGCAAGACGAGGAGTACTCCGACGTGGAGCTTGAGGACCTGCTCGTCGACAACGCCGCCATGCAGCTCATCAGTCGACCGGCAGACTTTGACGTCGTGGTGACGGAGAACATGTTCGGCGACATCCTGTCCGATGAGGCGGCTCAGATTACCGGATCGCTCGGTTTGCTTGCCTCTGCCTCGCTGGATGATGGCGTATCGCTGTTTGGGCCGAGCGCTGGCAGCGCTCCTGACATCGCGGGGCTCGGCGTGGCCAATCCGCTGGCTCAAATCTTGTCGGTGGCGATGCTGCTGACCTACGCGCTCGACATGGGCGAGCAAGCCGCGTGGATCGAGAGCGCCGTGGCGCGCGTGCTCGACGAGGGCTGGCGCACCCGTGACATCGCCGATGTCAACACCCCGGCAGATAAGATCCTCGGCACCACGACGATGGGCGACAAGGTCGTCGCCGCGCTGTAGGCGATGCCGATTCAAGCTGTCAAATATCTCAATCTGTAACATCTAAGGGGCAAAATCGTTCCTACCTGTTACAGATTGAGATTTTCGGCCGAGCATCCGTGGTCTGTCTCGATCTGTAACAGCTAACCGATTATTTGGGCCCTACCTGTTACAGATTGAGACAAACCGTTGGGACAGGTCGGACGAGTCAGCAAAACCACCACAAAGGTGCCGGTCCCCTTCGTGGTGGTTTTTAGCGCAACGAGGTGTTCCCAGCCGACCATACGGGCGGCCTTGCGCTCACGCTGCTCGATGACAGCGCATCTTTAGACGCGAAGTGCGGAACCGGGTGCATATACGAGCCGCGTAGCGTTACGAATTCATGGGAATGACCGTATCGCCAATTTGTACGCTTGCAATCTTGTCTGTGTCACAAACTTGCGAGAACGGCCAGGTCTTGTGGACATCAGTGGTGCCGTTATCCAGTTTATTTGCGAAATAGCCGCTGTGGCTGGTTGCGTCCTCAACATGACCGTCTTTGAACGTCACGATGAGGGGTATGTTGCCAACGGCATCCATAGACTCCTCCATGTTTTGAGACATCTTGCCGCTGTTGTTGTCGTGTTCGATGGAACGATCTATGTTGTAGCGGACTGAAACGCCAACGCAGGATACGGTGGCCTCTTGAATCGTCGCCTTGGTGCCGTTAAAGTTGACCGATTTGGGCGCGGGAATCGTAACGGATGTATCTTCGTAATTCAGCTGGAACTTAAGATCCCATGGGCCCGTAAGTATTTTCTTATACTCGGGAAGCTCTTTGCCAGCACGTGGCACAACGAGAGAGTTGATATGCGTGCGGACGGTCCTGCCCATAAGGCCGGGTGATTCAACGCTGAACTGTGCAAAGTATTGAATGCTGGAGTCATTGGGGTTCTTGTCAATGAGCCATGATTGGCCTTGGCCGCCATGCTCGCCATCAACGTATACGTTTCCATCGACACTTCCGGCGATAGTTCCGTTCTCGCCCGGCTCGGAAAGCTTTTTCAGGGCAGCGGGATCGTCGAACGTAAGCGTATAGGCGATGGTAACCATATCCTTGTCGCCCATGATGGCGTCGGCGGTCACGGTGACTCCGTTGTTGGAGCAGCTAGCACCGACGGGCCGGCCAATACGGTCGATGATCTCGGTTTGAGAAGCAGGTCCGTCAAAGATGTCGGAAAGCATGTCAGAAGGAAGCGGCAGGACGCCTGTTGCCATAGCCGTGCCAGCGCCTCCAATGACGATAGCGAGGACTGCCGTTACAGCGGCAATGCGAGCGACTGTTCTTACGGGATGGCGGGCGATGCGCGGCTTGCGTCGCGTGCCATTAAAGTTGCTTTGAGCGGTCGCCGCATCGCTTGAGGCGACGGACTGAGCAATCGAGTTTGCCATGTGCTGCTTCGCATTATCGGTAAACGAAATGTGCTCCAGGGCGTGGCGATAGTCATTCGAATTCGTAGTCATTGTGGTCTCCTTTCAAGGAAAGCCGAAGTGACGCACGTCCGCGGCTAAGGTGCTGGGCGGTTGCAGCTGGCGTCGCGTGAACGGCGTCTGCGATTTCCCTGATGCTCATGCCTGCGTAGTAGTGCAAAAAGATGGCGATGCGCTGTGCTTGAGGCAGGGCCGTGACAGCGGAAAGAATGGCGCAGTCGCGTTGCGCGAATTCTTGCTCGGTATGTGTTACGGGTGCGCAGAAATCGGGGAGCGAATCGAGGTCGACAACCGGGTGATTCGCGTGCGTACGGCCGATATCGCGACATGCGTTCAGTGCGACTCGGATCACCCAAGCACGTTCGTGTTCGAGCGAGTCGAACGGTTGAGTGCGTTGGAGAATCTTGATCAGCGTGTCCTGGCAGATGTCTTGAGCGTCGTCAGCGGATCCAAGGGCCGAATAGCACAATCGAAGGATGAGGTCGGAATACGTGTCGACCAAGCGCTTTGCTTCCCGCTCGATCTGATCGGCATCGCATCGGAGCGTGCTATTGCGGTTACGGCGTGCAGGCATAGTGTCACCTCCAATTGGTCGTGGTGGATATAGGGAAGGCGTCTCGCGAGGTCCCTCTACATACAACACGGTCGAGACTGCATAAGTTGACAAAAAAAGACGGCACGTGAGCGCCGTCCTTACAAAACAATGAGTGTTCTCGTTAATTACACAAGCACCGTGATGGACAGGTCGGACGAGTCAGCAAAACCACCATAAAGGTGCCTATCCCCTTCGTGGTGGTTGTTGGCAGTTACCAGGGGGTTCTGGCGGTTGAAGACTCGATTGCTTCGTGGCGTTTGAGCTCGCGGCGCATGGTTTGCGAGTTGAGCCAAGCGGCCTTCCAACCGCGCGTGGGGTAGCGCGCCTCGTCAATTTCGATCTTGGTATAGCCGCAGGCGTTGACAATCTTCGTTCCGCATGGGTGTTGGCGCTCGCGTTGAAAGTTGGGGCCGTAGCTTTGGTGCACATGCCCGTGAATCATATAGTCGGGACCCCAAGACTCAAGAGCCGCATTAAAGCACTCGAATCCTCGATGCGGCAGGTCGTCCAGGTCGCCCATGCCTGCGACGGGTGCATGGGTAAGTAGAATATCGCATCCGTCTACCAGTGCGATTTTTCGCGATAGCTTGCGCATGCGTTTTGCCATCTCGCGCTCGGTATACATGTTCGCGCCGTCGCGGTAGCGCATGGAACCGCCCAGACCCGCAATGCGAATACCTCGGTACACATATACGCTGTCCTCAACACAAATGCACCCGCCCGGTGCATGGCGCGCGTAGCGGTCGTCGTGGTTGCCACGAACGTACACAAGCGGTTTGTTGATGACAGTGACCAAAAACTCAAGATAGTCCGGATCCAGGTCGCCTGCGGATAGAATCAGGTCAACGTCCTCAAAGCGCTCCTTGCGAAAACATTCCCACAGGCAGCGCTCCTCTACATCGGCAATGGCTAGGATATTCATAGGGCACGGACCTCCGGCTCGTTATCGAGCTGCGGAATCGAGCCTATAACGTTGTCAGCCAGCCAGTTCATCTCGACAATCTGCGTACTCGGCAGGGGAGGGAAGCCCTCAATCTGAACCACGCCGTCCTGGCTATGGAGCTCGCCGCCAAAGGGGTTGATGGAGCCCTCGACGATGCCATTGCGGAGCAGCTGAACAAGCTTACGCGTCTGATAGGGCAGGCCCGGAGCGTAGCGAATGTCGATGACGCCCGAGCTCATACCATACCAGTAGTTGACGGCACGAACCTGGCTGTCGTCACTGGTCTCATCCCAGGTGCCGTGCAGCAGACTTCGCACGATAAGCTCGTAGTATCGGCCCCAGTTCCATACCGGCATGGCGATGCCGGTGACCTTGCCATCGACCAGGCGGTGGAGTCCGTAGGCCGTGGGGTCTTCGAGCGACTTTGACATGTCAGCGCCGGTCATGACGCTCACGCCCTCGCGACACATGGCTTCGGCAAGACCGCCGGCGGGAACATCTCCCCAAGTGAGGATAATCTGCGCACGAGGGTCGAGCAGCGAGGCACCGATAGCGAAGGCGTTGATTTCGCTCAGCGCGCCCGAGGCGAAGACCGACGCATGGTAGCCAATACGGTGGTTGTCGGCCATGCTGGCGGCAAGGGCGCCCAGTAGGAACTTGGCCTCGTACATCTTTCCAAAGTACGAGCGGACGCTTTGGTGGGGAAGGCCGATTGAGCAGTTAAGGAACCGCACCTGGGGATACTCGACTGACGCCCTGAGCGTGTATTCCATGAGCCGGTGTGAGGTCGAGAAGATGACGTTCGCCCCGTGCTTTACGGCTGTCTCGACGGCGGCGTAGAACACGTCCGAATCGTGGCAGTCCTCGAACGCCTCGGTGCGCACGATGCCGCCAAAGTGCTCATCAAGATACCGGCGGCCCTGGTCGTGTAGGCTGTCCCAGCTCGACGTGGCACAGGGAAACTCGTGGATAAAGGCGATTCGCATGGGATTGGCAGTGGAGTAGACGGTCTTGCTCATAAAGAAGTTGAGCACGCCCGAGGTAGCTTTTGTCGGTGCGCCCTCTTTCTCGTTGGGCTGCGGCGCTTCGACAAAATCGACTTTGTCCTCGTCGCTTTTGCCGGCAATGACAAGCTCGCGCCAAATCTTGCACAGACGGTTGACGACGATATCCGTCGGCGTATCCAGCAGACGGTCCTGGTTGTAGACGTTGAGGTAGACGAGCATGGCATCGGCAGGCGTAATGTCCAAGTGGTCGCCGCCCGCGCGAAGATAGGCGCGCTTAAAGAGCAGGAAGGTGTGACGTAGGTAGTCGACCTTCTTTTGAGGCCATTTTTCGACAAGATCTTGGCCGAGCATTTTGGCAAGCATCTCGTAGCTGCCCTCGCGCGAAAACTCAATCTCGTACAGGGGGCATACGTACCAAAAGGCGCAAAACTCACCGTACAGGCGGCTCTCGACGGAATCCCACTTACCGGGGTACAGACGCGTCACCTTGGCCGAAACCGTCGGAGCGTCAAGGAATTTGAGGACGCTGACACGCTTGTTGCCCTCTTGGACGTAAAAGCGGTGCATGAACTCGGTGACGATGATGGGGTCGCGGTAGCCCTCGGAGATTTGGATATCGTAGAGGTTGGACCATTTGCGGGCGAATTCGGTATTCCAGGGGAGCAGCGGCATAAAGTTACACGAAAAGGCGGACTGGCGACCTTTGGTAACCGTGCCGACGACCATTTCGAGCGGAATGTCCCGCAGGCCGATGTTCTCGCGCTGCCCGCAGGGAAGCTGGGCGACCAAGCTGTCGAGGTCCGTAAGATATGGATGCTCGCTTTGGCTGATGGCGCGACGGCGTCCCTGTTCGCCGCGCTTGCGCGCTTGACGATAGGCCTCTTCCATGGTGTCTACTCCCTTAGTCGTTTAAACAACGATATGAACCATGGTACCACGATGCGAAACCACCACAAAGGTGCCTGTCCCCTTTGCGGTGGTTTTAGGCGATGATGGGGGCGATGGCGCGGATGCAGGCGTCGGCTGCCGTAAAGGTGGTGCTGTCGTCACTGACGATAAAGATGATCTTACCCTTAATGCCAAAGTCGCCGATCTCGCTAAAGAGCACGTAGGGTTCCTTGTCAAAGCCCGAGATGGGTGAAACGGCGACCTTGGTGGCACAGGCGAGCTCGTCTGCCAGCGCATCGAGCGAGTCCCACTTTGACGTGTCCTTCACCGCGACGGGAACGACAACGCGTCCAAAGGGCATGAGGTGCACGAGTGTGTTCTTGGAGATGTTGGAGTTGGGGACGATGATGGTCTGTCCGCAGGCGTCCTCGATGGTCGTGTGGCGCCAAGTGATGTCCTGGACCACGCCCGACACGCCGCCGACCTCGATATTGTCGCCGGGCTTGATGATGCCCATAAAGGTCACTTGCATGCCGCCGATAAGGTTTGATAGCGTGTCCTGAAAGCCGAGCGAGATGGCGATGCCGCCGACGCCAAGAGCGGCGACGAGCGCGTTTGCGTTAATGCCAAAGCAGTTGTCGAGGATAAAGCTGCCGCCGATCATCCAAATGACGGCACGCGCGATGTTGATGAAGATGCTCGATGCGGGAAGCGGGTTGTCGTCTCGGTTGAGTAGGTGGCGCAGGGTCTTGGATGCCACCTTGGCGGCGATGGCGGTGACTATTACCAAGATGACGGCCCAGATGATGTTGTGGACCCAGCGCTGCTCAAAGAAATGAAGAATCGGTTCAAACAATTCCATGTAGGGAAAACCTCCTAATGATCATTCAACCATGATACCCACCAAAAAGCCCGTCCGATCACATCGGACGGGCCGATAACTTGAGATGGGGTGGCCGCGGTGGCGTAAGCTGGGCCGCCGGCGAGCACGCCGGCAAGGAGTGCGGCGGTCAAGCAAGACGGGGAAGGAGTCTTCTCATGGCAGTTTCCTTAGTTCTTAACCAGTGGTTCCTGCTGACGCTGGATTATCGACATGATATGCGAAAACCGTCGCAAAGGTATCTGTTCCTTTGCGGCGGTTTTGACGTTTGCGCAGATAAAACCTGCCAAAATAAACCTGTCCCTTATTGGCAGGTTTTAGCTCAGCAGCATGCGGTCGTTGGCGAGCTCGCCGCCCGAGACCTCCTCGAACTTCTGCAGCAGGTCGGCTACGGTGAGCGACTTCTTCTCGTCGCCGGCCACGTCGTAGATCACATGGCCCTCGTGCATCATGATCAGACGGTTGCCCAGACGGATGGCGTCATTCATGTTGTGCGTAACCATGAGCGTGGTCAGATGGTTTTCGTCGACAATCTCCTCGGTCAGGTTGAGCACCTTAGAGGCCGTCTTGGGGTCGAGGGCCGCCGTGTGCTCGTCGAGCAGCAGCAGGCGCGGCTTGGTGAGCGTGGCCATCAGCAGGGTGAGTGCCTGGCGCTGGCCGCCCGAGAGCAGGCCGACCTTGGCGTTGAGACGCGTGTCCAGACCGAGGTCCAGGCGCTTGAGCAGTTCAACGTACTCGTCCTTCTCGGCCTTGGTGACGCCCCACGAAAGACCGCGACGCTGGCCGCGGCGCTTGGCGAGGGCCAGGTTTTCGGCAATTTGCATGTCGGCTGCGGTGCCGCGCATGGGGTCCTGGAACACACGGCCCAGGTACTTGGCGCGCTGCGACTCGCTCAGGCGCGAGATGTCGGTGCCGTCGAGCTCAATAACGCCCGAATCGAGCGGGTACACGCCGGCGATCATGTTGAGCAGCGTGGACTTGCCGGCGCCGTTGCCGCCAATCACGGTTACAAAGTCGCCGTCGTTAAGGGTGAGGTCGACGCCGGTGAGCGCGCGCTTCTCGGTGACGGTGCCCTTGTTAAAGGTCTTCTTGACGTGTGAGAGCTTAAGCATCTGCCTCATCCCCCTTCGTGTAGGAGCTGCGGAGCTTATAGCGCTCCCAAACCACGGGCACGCACAGGGCCACGGTGACGATCACAGCGGAAAGCAGCTTCATGTCGTTGGCGTCCATGCCCAACTGCAGCACGATGGCGCGGATGAGGAAGTACACCACGGAGCCAAAGACGGCGGAGGCAAGACGGACGCTAAACTGCGTGAGGCCGCCGGGCAGCAGGCGGCCGAGCACCTCGCCGATAACAATGGCGGCAAGACCGATAACGATGGCACCGGTGCCCATGCCAATGTCGGCGTACTTCTGGCTCTGGCAGATGAGCGCGCCCGAAAGGCCGATGAGGGCGTTGGAGAGCACGAGGGCGATCATCTTGGTGGAGTTGGTGTTGACGCCCAGAGCGCGAATCATGTACTCGTTGTTGCCGGTGGCGCGAAGCGCCGAGCCGATCTCGGTGCCAAAGAACCAATACAGGATGGCAACGATAGCCACAGCGAGCAAGATGCCCAGGATGATGGCGACGGTGGACTGCGGCAGGCCCGTCATGTTGCTGACAGACGAGAAGATAGTGCCCTTGGCAAGGATGGGCGTATTGGATTTGCCCATGATGCGCAGGTTGATGGACCACAGGCTGATCTGGGTGAGGATTCCGGCGAGGATCGCGGGAATCTCAAAGACCGTGGTCAAAATGCCCGTGACCGCGCCCGCGATGGCGCCGGCGCACATGCCGGCCAGCACGGCGAGCAGCGGGTCGACGTTGTTATTGACGATGAGTACGGCGCAGACGCAGCCGCCGAGGGCAAAGCTGCCGTCGCAGGTCATATCGGGGATGTCGAGCAGGCGGAACGTGATAAACACGCCAAGCACCATAATGCCCCAGAGGACGCCCTGCGAAATGGCGCCCTGCAATGCAATGAGCATGCTTCATACCTCCTAGGATAGGGTGGACACGTGAGTCACCATGATAGCGGTAACAATGTATGAAAGAGCTGCGGTCGGATGTTTTGTCTCATCCGTAACAAGCAGGGCGGACGTCGGTCTACGACGTCCGCCCACGTGGCTCAGATATTGAATAACGCGGCTATGGCGCGAGCGCGGGCTCTAGATGCATTGCCGCGCATGACGCTACGCGTCCAGAGCGGAGAGGTCGATGCCCAGGGCCTCGGCCATCTCGTCGTTCTTGACGACGACCAGGTCCTTGCTCGAGAGGTGTTTGATCGGCATGTCCTCGGGCTTAGCCTCACCCTTCAGGATCTTGACGGCCATCTCGCCCGCGGCGTAGCCCAGATCCTCGTAGTTGATGGAGAGGGTGAACAGGCCGCCAGCCATGCACATACCCTCCTCGCCGGTCACGTAGGGAAGCTTGTTCTCCTTGCAAATCTGGCCGACCTGCGAGGCGCCCGCGGCGATGGTGTTGTCAGTGGGGGAGTACAGCGCGTCGACCTTGCCCACGGCAGATTCGACGACGGACTGGATCTCGTTGGAGCTCGAGACGGTAAAGTCGGTGTACTCCAGGTCCAGCTTGTCGAGCTCTTTCTTGGCGGCCTTGATCTGGACGTCGGAGTTGGACTCGGCGGTGCAGTAGAGCAAGCCGACCTTTTTAACGTCGGGCAGGACCTTCTGCATCATCTCGAGCTGCTCGGCGACCGGGGTGAGGTCGGAGGCGCCAGTGACGTTGGTGCCGGGCTTATCGTTGTCCTGGACCAGGCCCGAGGCGGCGTAGTCGGTGATGGCGCAACCCACGATGGGGATATCGGCGGTGGCGCCAGCGGCGGCCTGCGCGGCGGGCGTAGCGATGGCATAGATCAGGTCGACGCCATCGCCCACGAACTTGTCGGCGATGGACTTACACGTGGACTGGTCGTTCTGGGCGTTCTTCTGATCGATCTTGACCTTTAGACCGCTCTTCTTGATGGCCTTGACGAAGCCGTCGTTGGCGGCGTCGAGTGCGGAGTGCTCGGTGAGCTGCAGAATGCCGACGGTGTAGTCGGAACCGGCGGCAGCAGAGCCGGAACCAGAGTTGCCGCCGCATCCGGCGAGCGGAGCGAGCGCGAGCAGGCCGGCAGAGACCAGAAGGCTCCTGCGGCTGATGGTGATGTCCTTCATATCGTTACCCCCAGTATAGAAATGGCTGGAAACACTGCACTCAAGCAAAGTGCAAGTGGAACTATAGTAGCGCGGATGTCCATTTTTACAATAACCTGGCGGGTTTTTTAATACAGAACCGGATGGGCGGTACGGGTAGTCGAATGGACGGCGGAGGTTCTTATGCGGCGGAGGCGTCGTCCTCCTCCAGGGCGGCGAAGAGCTTCTTGCCGTCGAGGAGACGCGTGGTGACGTTTCTCATCCGGCCAATCTCTACGGTACGCAGCGTGTCATCGGCGCCTCGGGCGTCATAGACCGTTCCCAGCAAATACGAGATGCCGTCTCGTTGCTTGATGGCAAAGGGGCGGAGTGTCATCCGTGCTACTTCGGTTTCGCCACGTGTCGTGACGCTCGAAATATCAAAACTCACCGTGGTTCCGTGGTCGATGGCCTGCTCGATGAGCTCGCAGGTGTCGATGCGCTTGACGGGCGTGCGCGTGGCCTTGGTGGATTTGCCACCGGCGCTTGGAGCAGGCTCGGGTGCATCGAGGTAGCCGCGAACGTCGGCACTCGCCATGGCGACCAAGTGCTGAGCCATGCTTTTTCGAATGGCAATGGGCGTAGAGCGGTTGCGCATGACCATGCCGTGGAGCCGGATGATCTCTTCGTCGGTGAGCGGACGGGTCAAGAGCCGATACCCCACGCCGCGTTTGTACTCAATTTCGTATCCGGCATGGCGAAGCGCGGAGATGGCAGTGTAGATGCTGCGCCGCGCCGCCGAGATGGGCATGCGGGCGGGGTCGTCGGGATGGGCGAGGCGCCGGATCAGCTCATCGGAAAGCATGGCCTTGTCTTCGCCGGTGTTTTCGCCCAAGAGCTGCAGGATGCGAACGGCGCGATAGGCTGCCATCGAGGCGGCGCCTCTCGTCGTGGTGTCGTAGGTTTCAACAGCGGCTTCGGTCATCGTGCCCACGTCCTTTCCGTTTTGGGTGGCGACGGTATGGAGCCTAGGACGCGGGGCTTTCCCAGGGGCGCAGGGCGCTCTGGGCGGTCGGTAGTCGTCGGCAAACGGCGGGTCGAGTTTTCAACAGCCCTGCTCAACTGACCAAAAACTTGCCAAAAGCTTGACGGATGCTGTTGAAAAAAGCGTCTCTCGACCGATGTCGAGAGACGCTTGTGCGATGAGCGTTGGCGTGTGGCGACGCGAGCTAACGTCCGACGATTAGAAGTCGGCGTTGCCCACGGTGCGCGGGTGCGGCAGGACGTCGCGGATGTTGCCCACGCCGGTCAGATACATGACCAAGCGCTCGAAGCCCAGACCGTAGCCGGCGTGCTTGCAGGAACCGTAGCGGCGCAGGTCAAGGTAGTACTTGTACTGCTCGGGATTCATGCCCAGGTCCTTGATGCGGGCCTCGAGCAGATCCAGGCGCTCCTCGCGCTGGGAGCCGCCGATAATCTCGCCGATACCCGGCACCAGGCAGTCGGCGGCGGCGACGGTCTTACCGTCGTCGTTCATGCGCATGTAGAAGGCCTTGATCTCTGCCGGGTAGTCGGTCACGAAGGTCGGGCGCTTAAAGTGCTCCTCGGTCAGGAAACGCTCGTGCTCGGTTTGCAGGTCGATGCCCCAGCTCACGGGGTAGTCAAACTTGTGGCCGGCGGCGACGGCCTGTTCCAGGATTTCGACGGCCTCGGTATAGGTGACGCGGGCAAAGTCGGAGTTGGCGACATGGTCCAGGCGCTCGATCAGGCCCTTGTCCACAAACTTGTTGAGCATGTTGAGCTCGTCGGGACAGGTGGCCATAACGTCCTTAAGGACGTACTTGAGCATGGCCTCGGCGTTATCCATGTAGTCGTTCAGATCGGCAAAGGCCATCTCGGGCTCGATCATCCAAAACTCGGCGGCATGGCGCGTGGTGTTGGAGTTCTCGGCGCGGAAGGTGGGGCCAAAGGTGTACACGTCGCCAAAGGCCATGGCAAAGTTCTCGGCATTGAGCTGACCGGACACGGTGAGGCTCGCGTGCTTGCCAAAGAAGTCCTGGCTCCAGTCGACCTCGCCGGACTCGGTGAGGGGCGGATTTTTGGGGTCGAGCGTGGTCACGCGGAACATCTCGCCGGCGCCCTCGCAGTCACTCGTGGTGATGATAGGGGTGTTGACGTAGACAAAGCCCTGCTCCTGGAAGAAGCGGTGGATGGCGGCAGCCGCGACAGAGCGGATGCGGAACACGGCGCGGAACAGGTTGGTGCGCGGGCGCAGGTGCTGCTGGGTGCGCAGGAACTCGACGGTTGCACGCTTCTTCTGCAGCGGGTAATCCGGGGCGCTCGTGCCCTCGACCTCGATGGAAGTGGCAGAAAGCTCGAAAGGCTGGGGCGCATCGGGGGTCAGCTTGACGGTGCCGGTGCAGATGAGTGCGGCCGAGACGTTTTGATGGGCGATCTCGTCGTAGTTGTCGAGTGCCTCGCGGTTCATGACGACCTGCAGGTCGCGGAAGCAGCTGCCGTCGTTGAGCGTAACAAAGCCAAAGTTCTTCATGTCGCGGACGGACTTGACCCAGCCGGCGACGGTGACGGTCTGGCCGCCGAGCGACTCGGCATCGGCATAGAGCTGCGCGATTTTGGTGCGGTTCACGTATCCTCCCATAACGGTTGAATGATAGTTATCCATACAGTTCGATATTCTAGCAGCTCGGCTCATTTGGGCTATACAGATAAGGCATTGGCGGGATGGTTTTTCAAACGAAAAGCGCCCGCGGCCAAATGGTCGCGGGCGCTTGACGAGGTGTCTTTTGGCTGTGTGGCGCGGGGCCTGGCTACTTGGTCTTGGCTACCAGCAGCGGGTCGCCCAGCTTGACGAGCGGGTTGCCGCCGATAAGCGTTCCAGACTCGCCGACATGGTCGATGCTCTTAAGGCGATCGAGCTCGGAGACGATGACGGTCACGATGTCCTCGTGGCCAGCGGCCTTAATGGCCTCGCGGTCGAAGCTGATGAGCGGCTGGCCTGCCTTGACCACATCGCCCATCTCGACAAAGCGGGCAAAACCCTTGCCGTTCATTTCCACGGTGCCCAGGCCAACATGGATGAACACGCGAAGACCGTCCTCGGTGATCATGCCAATGGAGTGGTTGGTGACGGTGGTGGCGCCGATGCGGCCGTTGGCGGGCGCATAGATGGTGCCGGTAATGGGCTCGATGCCATAGCCCTGGCCAAGCATGCCCGAGGCGATCGTCTCGTCGGGAACCTCGTCCAGGTTGACGAGCACGCCATTGACGGGGGCATAGATGACGCCTTCGCGGGTGGCGAAGCTTGCTGCGGGCGGAACGGACGCCTCGCCGGTCGAGGTGAAGGTGGACTTAAGCGAATCGAGCAGACCCATAGTTGCCTCCAACTTAAATAGGCGCATATCGCGCGTTTGGTTTGCCGGAAACGTTTCGCATGTGTTTCGCGGCTTGGTCAACGCCCCTATTTTACGCTGCTCAACGATACCTCTGAACTGGGATTATGTGATATATCAGTTGAAGGGAAACTTATTGTCGGAGTGTTTCTGCGCCACGGGTTCAAGTGGGGTACGCTTGAAGGCGAAAAACAAGGGCACATAATTTGCGCGAAGGGAGCACATATGATTGTCGAGAACCATGCCCTGTGGGGCGAGGAGCCGACCGAGGAATATCCGGCGACGTTTACGTATTTGGGTGCCGAGCCGCTGCCCGATAAACCGAATGGTCGCCGCCCTGCCGTGATTATCTGTGGCGGAGGTGCGTTTACGCATATCGCTCCGCATGAGCAGGATCCCGTGGCTTTTGCGTTTTTGGATCACGGCCACCAGGCCTTTGTGCTCAACTATGTCACGAGTTCTACGGGTGACGTGAGCTTTCCGCACCCCCAGGCAGATCTTGCCAAGATGGTCGCCACGGTGCGCGCCAACGCCGACGAGTGGCATGTCGATCCTAAGCGCGTGTGCGTCGTGGGATTCTCGGCGGGCGGTATGATCTGCGCCTCGCTGGCAACACAGTGGAAGACCGGCCCCTTCGCGGCACTTGCCGGGGCGCGTCCGGACGACATTCGTCCCGATGCCGTGGTGCTGGGCTATCCGCTGCTCGACTTTGCCTATGTGCGCGACATGCAGACGCGCGACCCGCGCATCGACCTGCGCGTGCCAAAGACGGGCGGCAAGACGGGGCGCGATTTGCTCAACGACTATTTGTCGATGGTGACGGGTGGCGAGGCGACTGACGAGCATCTGGCCGACATCTGCCCCACCACGCATGTTTCGCGTCAGATGCCGCCGACCTTTGTGTGGGGCGTGTCCGACGACAAGACGGCGCCGATCGCGCAGGTCTATCCGTTTGCGCAGCGCATGGCCGAGGAGGGCGTCGCTTGCGAGATGCACGTCTTTGACCAGGGCGGTCACGGCCTTTCGCTCGGCAACGCCAACACCGCGGTCGACAACGAGGACAAGCAGGTGGCAGTCCGTCCCTGGATCCGCCTGGCCTTCCGCTTCCTGGAGCGCCACGGGTTTTAGTTACGGCGTTTTACCAAACCGCGTAACCACTTGACGCTGCGAGCCCGCCAGGGCGGCAATCTGTTAATTGAACGTCACTATGTGTTCGCGCTATCATGCGTGGTTAAATGGTTAGCCATGGCAAACGGTTAGCCAAGATAAACAAAATGCAACGCCCTGTGGGCGCCGGGGGAGGAACGCGGACGTGAGGCTCGATACACTCGAGATTGGAAAGGATGCCGTTGTCGCATCGGTGGCATCGGACGATCAGGCACTCCGACAGCATATTTTGGACATGGGCCTAACGCCGGGCACCGAAGTCACCATGATGAAGTACGCCCCTATGGGCGACCCGCTCGAGATTCGCCTGCGTGGCTATGAGTTGACGCTGCGCAAGGACGATGCCGCTCGCATCGAGCTCGTGGGCATTCACGACACCGATACGGGTCCGCGCGCTAACGCCGCAATCGGCACGACGGAGCATCCGGCCCTGGGCGAGGGGACGTATTCGCCCCGCGCGGCAAAGACGGCCGTGCCCGAGGGCGCACCGCTGCATTTTGCCCTCGCCGGCAACCAAAACTGCGGCAAGACCACGCTGTTCAACCAGCTGACGGGCTCCAACCAGCATGTCGGTAACTTTCCTGGCGTGACGGTCGACCGCAAAGATGGCACCATCCGCAACCACCCCGAGGCAAGCGTTACCGACCTGCCCGGCATTTATTCTCTGTCGCCGTACACGGGCGAGGAGATCGTAAGCCGCCAGTTTATCCTGGATGAGCACCCCGACGCCATCATCGATATCATCGACGCCACCAACATCGAGCGTAACCTGTACCTGACACTGCAGCTTATGGAGCTCGATCGACCCATGGTCATCGCGCTCAACATGATGGACGAGGTGACGGCCAACGGCGGCGCCGTGGACGTCAACCTGCTCGAGAGCCTGCTGGGCGTGCCTGTTGTTCCCATTAGTGCTGCCCGCAACGAGGGCATTGGCGAGTTGGTGGATCATGCCTTGCACGTGGCGCGGTTCCGCGAGCGCCCCGGTCGCCTGGACTTCTGCGCGCCCGATGGTCCGGACGGCGGCGCGCTGCATCGCTGCATTCACGGCATCGCCAACCTTATCGAGGACCATGCCGCGACGGCGCACATTCCCGTGCGTTTTGCGGCGACCAAGCTGGTTGAGGGCGACGAGCTGGTGACCGAGGCGCTTCACCTGGATCGCAACGAGCTCGACGCCATCGAACACATCATTACCCAGATGGAGGGCGAGGCCGGCACCGACCGCCTGTCCGCGCTGGCCGACATGCGCTTTAGCTTTATCGGCGACGTGTGCGGGCGCTGCGTCGTCAAGCCGCACGAGAGCCGCGAGCACGTGCGCTCCGTCAAGATCGACCGCATCCTGACAGGTCGTTACACAGCCATTCCGGCGTTTCTGGTGATCATGGGCCTTGTCTTTTGGCTGACGTTTGGCGTGATCGGCGCGGCGTTGCAGGGACTTATGGAGGACGGCATTGCTGCCATCATCGCCTCGGCCGATGCGGGTCTCAAAGCGTTCGGCACCAACGACGTGGTGCGCTCGTTGGCTGTCGACGGCGTGCTTACGGGCGTGGGCAGCGTGCTGACCTTCCTGCCGATTATCGTCGTGCTCTTCTTGTTCCTCTCCATTCTGGAAGACTCCGGCTACATGGCGCGCGTGGCCTTTGTCATGGATAAGGTATTGCGTCGCTTTGGTCTGTCGGGCCGCAGCTTCGTGCCCATGCTCGTCGGTTTTGGCTGCACCGTGCCGGCTATCATGTCGACCCGTACGCTCCCATCCGAGCACGACCGCAAGATGACGGTCATGCTCACGCCGTTCATGAGTTGTTCGGCCAAGTTGCCGGTCTACGGTCTGCTGTGCGGAGCGTTTTTCCCGCAGGCGACAGTTCCCGCCATGGTTTCGCTCTATCTGATCGGCATCGTGGTCGGCTGCATTGCCGCCCTGGTGCTCAACCGCACGGCATTTAAGGGCGACCCGGTGCCGTTTATCATGGAGCTCCCCAATTACCGCCTGCCGAGCGTCAAGACGACGGTGATGCTGGCATGGGATAAGGCCAAAGACTTTATTACCAAAGCCTTTACCATTATCTTTGCTGCTACCGTGGTCATCTGGTTCCTTCAGACGTTCGACATTCGCTTTAATGTGGTCGCCGATCAGTCGCAGAGTCTACTTGCCGGTTTGGGTAGCATTATCGCGCCGGTGTTGGCCCCGCTCGGTTTTGGCGACTGGCGCGCCTCGACGGCACTCGTCACGGGACTCATTGCCAAGGAGAGCGTCATCTCGACGCTCACGGTGCTTTTGGGCGCAACCTCTCCCGTGGCACTGTCAGCCATGTTTTCGCCGTTTACCGCCTACGTGTTCTTGGTCTTTACGCTGCTGTACCCGCCGTGCGTGGCGTCCATCGGCGCCGTCAAGAGCGAGCTGGGCGCGCGCTATGCCGTTGCCGTGTTCGCGTTTCAGGTGACGGTCGCCTGGATCGTGGCGTTTGTCGTGCATTCGGCAGGTATATTGCTGGGGTTGGCTTAGTTATTTATTGACGGCGCAACCTCTGTGTATCGAATTGTTTTCGGCCCCGCATCTGTTGCTGACGGATGCGGGGCCGTTGCTATATAATCGCCTCCGCTCAAAACGATTGGAGACGTTATATATGACTCAGGCAAGGCAAGACGGCATCACGCTCAAGCAGTGGCTCCCGCTCATCGGACTCACCTGCTGCGCCTTCGTGTTCAACACGTCGGAGTTTATGCCCATCGGTCTTTTGACTGACATCGCCGCGTCGTTCTCGCTCACCGAGTCCCAAGCCGGCATCATGATCTCGGTCTATGCCTGGGGCGTCATGCTGCTGTCGTTGCCGCTCATGGTGTTCGCTTCGCGTTTCGAGTTTAAGCGGATGCTGCTGGGCGTGCTTGCCGTGTTCTCGCTCGGTCAGTTCCTGTCCGCTGTGGCGCCGACTTATCCCATCCTGGTCTGTGCGCGCCTGGTGGTCGCTTGCACACATGCCGTGTTCTGGTCGGTCGCTTCGATTATGGCCTCGCGCCTGGTCGACACGCGCCACGGGGCGCTCGCCATCAGCATGATCGCTACGGGCTCGTCCATCGCGCAGATCTTTGGTCTGCCCCTCGGTCGCGCTATTGGCTTGGCCGTGGGCTGGCGCATGACGTTTGCCGTGGTCGGGGTCCTCTCGGCCATCGCGGTCGTCTACCAGGCGACCGTGTTCCCGGCCATGCCGGCGGGCGAGCGCTTTACCGTCAAACAGTTGCCCGAGCTGCTCAAGAACCCGCTCCTGATCGCGCTCTACGCGGTCACGGTTTTTATGGCGACCGGCTACTACGCGGCTTACAGCTATATCGAGCCCTTCCTGGCACAGGTCGCGCACGTCGACGCGGGCGCTATCACCATGACGCTGACGGCGTTTGGCTGCTCTGGTCTGCTCGGAAGCTGGCTGTTTGGCCGCCTGTTCGATGGGCATCGCTTCCCGTTCTTGGCTATTACGCTCTCCGGCGTGCCGGCGGCTCTGCTGCTTATGGCTCCTGCAGCCTCGGCGCTCGTGTTGGTGCTTGCCGTCTGCGCGCTATGGGGCTGCTGCGCCACGGCCTTCAATGTGGCGTTCCAGGCTGAGCTCATCAAGTACACGCCGGCGGATTCGTCGGCCGTTGCCATGTCGATCTTCTCGGGCCTGTTCAATCTGGGTATCGGCACGGGCACGGCGATTGGTGGCGCCGTGGTGTCGGGCCCCGGTATCGCCTGGATCGGCTTCGTGGGCGGGGCGATCGCCGTCGTAGGCGTCATCCTCGCCATCACGGTGCTATTCCCAGCCATACGCCGCGCCAAGCCCGTCGCCTAATCACGTTCCCTCATCAATTGCGGTGGAATAGTTCCTGTTTAAGGCTTCTGAAGGCCCAAGCAGGAACTATTCCACCGCAACTTATTTTGGGGAAGAGGATCCAAGCCGGGCATACAATGGATGTCGTTGTGTTGCGCTTACCGGGAGGGTGCTATGTGGGCATACGAGACGACGTTCTATCAGATCTATCCGCTGGGCTTTTGCGGGGCTCCGCGCGAAAACGCTGCACCCGTTGCCGAGGATGAGCTCGCCCAGGCTGCCAACGCCGCGCCCAACCCCGATGCGCCCATCATGAAAATCGCCCAATGGGCCGACTACCTGCAAGAGCTCGGTATTGGCGCTGTGCTGATCAACCCGCCGCTCGAGTCTGATAGCCACGGCTACGATACGCGCAGCCTGCGCCATATCGACCGCCGCCTGGGTGGGGATGCCGACTTTGCCGCCGTATGCGAGACGCTGCACGCCCACGGCATCCGCGTGGTGCTCGACGCCGTCTTCAACCACGTCGGTCGCGGCTTTTGGGCCTTCCGCGATGTGCAGGAGCGTAAGTGGGACTCGCCGTACAAGGACTGGTTCCACATTAGCTTTGACGGCGACTCCTGCTATGGTGACGGCTTTTGGTACGAGGGTTGGGAAGGCCATCTTGAGCTTGTGAAGCTCAACCTGCAAAATCCCGCTGTGGTCGATTACCTGCTTGAGTCCGTGCGCCGCTGGGCCGAAGTCTTTGGCGTCGACGGTCTGCGCCTGGACGTCGCCTATATGCTCGATCGCGATTTTATGCGCCGCCTGCATACTTTTACCCGTGAGCTCAAGTCCGACTTTGTGCTGATCGGTGAGACGCTCCACGGCGACTACAACCAGATTGTCAACGACGAGATGCTCGACTCCTGCACCAACTACGAGTGCTACAAGGGCCTTTACTCCAGCTTTAATTCGGTCAACATGTTCGAGATTGCCCATTCGTTGCATCGCCAGTTTGGCGGCGATCCGTGGTGCATCTACCGCGGCAAACACCTGCTGTCGTTTGTCGACAACCACGATGTGCCGCGCCTGGCGAGCATCCTTACCGACAAGTCTTGCCTACGCCCCGCCTATGGCATGCTGTTTGGCATGCCAGGCATTCCGTGCGTCTATTACGGTAGCGAGTGGGGAATTGCTGGCGAAAAGGGCGGCCCCGATGGCGACTGGGCGCTGCGACCTGCGCTCGATGAGCCTGCGCCCAACGAGCTGACGGCCTTCATCAAGCAGCTCACGCACCTGCGCTCGGCCGACGACGCGGCGGCCCGTGCTCTCAACTACGGTGCCTATCGCAACGTGGTGATCCAGAACAAGCAGCTGCTGTTCGAGCGCGCCTGCGACGACGCGACGGTGCTTGTGGCGGTCAATGCCGTGAACGAGCCCTATACCTTTGGAGCCGGCGAACTCAACGGCTCCTTCGTCGACCTGCTTGCCGACGATGCTCCCACGGTCGAGCTGACGGGTACCCTTGAGCTTGCACCCTACGAGGTGCGCTATCTGCTGAGGGCCTAGCTCGTGGCCGCGCCGGACGAGGGCTATCAACATATTGAGCATAGGTTTGAACCCGTGTTTGACGAGCGCTCGCGCGTTTTGGTGCTCGGGTCGTTTCCCTCGGTGCTTTCGCGTGCCAATGCCTTTTATTACGGTAACCCTCAGAATCGCTTTTGGCGCGTGATGGCCGCATGCCTCGGTGTGCCCGTGCCGCCCAACGAGGGCGACCCTTTGGCAAGCGGTGAGCCTGCGACGCTCGACGCCTCGATTGTCGCCAAGCGCTCCATGCTGCTGAACGGCGGCGTGGCCCTGTGGGACGTGATCGAGAGCTGTGACATTAAGGGCTCGAGTGACGCGAGCATTCGCAACGTTGTGCCGGCACATATCGAGCGCATTACCGGCGCAGCTCCCATTGAGCAGGTGATATGCAACGGAGGTACAGCTGGCCGGCTCTACAAGCGCTATCTACAAGAACGCACCGGGCTGCCCGCCATCGTCCTGCCCTCGACGAGTCCCGCCAATGCCGCCTGGCGTCTGGAGCGTCTTGTTGAGCGTTGGCACGAAGCCGTTGACTGGGCCGCTCTCTAATTTAGATATCTGATTGGGCGCGGGCGCCGAGGCGTTTCAGAACGCCTCGCCAGATCGGCGCGGGCACGGCTGGCTCGGCGCAAACCATGCCGTCGACGTTGGCGTTGACGGCATTGCCGCCGCCAAGTCGCTGCGCATGCTCGACGGAGCAGCCCATGCGAACGGCGCCTACGAGCTTGTCCATCGCTTCGGAAAATGGCCGGCGCAAGAGGCCCATACGCGGGGAGTGGCGAAGCGCCGCAATACCGCTGCCGGCACAGACGACAACGCCGCCACACCACAATTGGTCATGGCGCTCACATGCCTTGTGCAGACGAACGGCGGTCCCGCGCGCCTGCTTAGCGCCCTCTTGTGCGGCTCGAATCGCGGCATAGACGCGCGTTCCCGTACCGCCAAAGCGTTCAAGCGCCTGCTCGATAGCTGTCAACGTCTCATCGTCAGCCACATCTTCAATGGCTAGCACGATGCCATCGACTGCACCGGCATCATCCGCTTCCAAATCGATCGGGCGGGGGAGCGCGGTGTCGGAAAGCTGAGCATAGGCGGCGATGGCATCCTGCAGGTCCCAGAGCAAAAACTCAAGATCGGCGCTATCGGGAATGCTGATATACGCAATGGTTCGCAACGTTTTTGGCACATCGCCGCGTGTGGTCGTCTCCATGCCGCCTCCTTTCCGGTTGGTTTCCGTTTAGGTTACACCGTCTGGCGGTGCCTCGCCGCGCTATCCTAGTGCAACCCTTACGAAAGGAACGCCATGCGTCTGCCCATGAACACCTCGCTTGCCACGCTCAAGCCCTCCGGCATCCGTCGGATTAACGCGCTCGCTGCCCAGTACCCAGGATGCATTGCGCTCGCGCTCGGCGAGCCCGATTTTTCCACGCCCGATATGATTAGCGCCGAGGTGACCGCTTCGTTGGACCGCGGCGACACGCACTATCCGCCCAACAACGGTCGCCCCGCTCTGCGCGAAGCGCTGTCTGCCTACATGGGTGGCGCGGGCCTGGCGTTTTCCGCCGACGAGGTCATCCTGACCGACGGCGCGACCGAGGCCCTGTCGGCAACATTCATGGCTATGCTCAACCCCGGCGACGAGGTCATTATCCCCACGCCGGCCTTTGGCCTGTACGAGAGCATCGTCGTGGCCAATCACGCCAAAGCGGTCTTTTTGGATACAGAGCCTGCGCAATTCCAGATTGATGAGGAGGCGCTTCGTGCCTGTGTGACGCCGGCGACTAAGGCCATCGTCATCTGCTCGCCCAACAATCCCACGGGTTGCATCCTCGACGCGGCATCGCTCGACGCCGTGGCACACGTGGCGGAGCAGGCGGGCATCTACGTGGTCTGCGACGACGTATATAACCGCCTGGTCTACGTGGACGGCTACGAGCGATTTGCCCAGCGCCACCCGGAGCTACGCGAGCAGACGGTGGTCATCGAGAGCTTCTCCAAGCCCTGGGCCATGACCGGCTGGCGTTTAGGTTGGCTCGCAGCGGCAACCCCCGTCATCGCCGAGATCGCAAAGGCCCACCAATACCTAGTATCGAGCGCCGTCTCCTTTGAGATGGACGCCGCGGCCCGAGCCCTGACCGTCGACCCAACCCCCATGCTCAAAGTCTACCGAGCCCGCCGCGAACGCGCGCTCGCGGCCTTAGACGCCATGGGCCTCGACGTAGTGGAACCGGCAGGCGCCTTCTACGCTTTCCCCAACATCAAACAGTACGGCCTAACAAGCGAAGATTTCTGCATCAAAGCCATCAAAGAGGCAAACGTAGCCCTAGTCCCGGGAGACTGCTTCGGCACCGAAGGCCACATCCGCCTAAGCTACTGCGTATCCGACCAAGATCTGGGCGAAGGCCTAAATCGCCTGTCCACCTTCATTTCAACCTTGTAGCCATCGGGGACGCAACACATCAGCCCACCGACATAAGGGTTATGCGTGGGGGCGTCGCTCAACGGAAAACCGGGCTGCCCCAAAGTCACCGCAGGCCGCGCCGCCGAAGGCCGGGCGCAAGGTTTTCGTAGATTCCGCACGAGCCGGAAAGCACTTAATGTGCTTTCCGAGCGAGCCCAGGACCTGACCGAGCGAAAACCTTGCGCCCGGCCTTCGGCGGCGCGGTCGGAATGGTGGAATTGTGTGCAGCCCGGATTTCCGTTGACCGACGCCGGGGTCCCCGCCATAATAATTTCGGTTCACGCACGAATCCGCTGCCAGAGACAGCCGGTGCAAACGGGCATTGCCCGCGAGCTTAATGGGATATCCCGCCAGCCGAGGTGGTCGAGTAGATATGTCTTCTCGCCCCCGTCGCTCATGCAGCGCGGGGGCTTTCTTTTTGGACATGCCCCCGTCACGTCCTTGTGGCGGACCGTGCCCGGAAAGAATTCGAGGAGGTGTAATTCATGCCCCAGCAGTACAAAATCGACAAGGTTGCAGAGATTGAGTCCCGTATCGCCGAGAACGCCGGTCTGTTCGTCGTCAACTACAACGGTCTGACGGTTAAGCAGGCTCAGGAGCTGCGTCATCAGCTTCGCGAGTGCGGCGCCGAGATGAAGGTCTACAAGAACAACCTGGTCAAGATCGCTCTCAAGAACCAGGAGCAGCCCGAGCTCGACGAGATCCTCGCCGGCCCCGTCGCTTATGTGTTCTACGAGACCGAGCCGGTCGAGGCCGCTAAGACCCTTAAGGACTTCTCCGCTAAGTCCAAGGGCGTCCTTGAGATCAAGGGCGGTATCTCCGACGGCAAGGCCGTTTCCGCTGATGATGTTAAGGCTATCGCCGAGCTGCCCACCAAGGACCAGCTTCTCGGCCAGATTGCCGGTCTCATCTCCGGTTTCGCTCGCGACATCGCTGTCTGCGTCAACGGCGTTTCCTCTGGTCTCGCTCGTTCGATCCAGCAGGTCTCCGAGCAGAAGGCAGCCTAGTCGCTGTTTTCACCCGCGGCGGCAACGCCGCACCCCTGGCGCATTCGCGCCGTGTTTTAACTGATCTCCGTGCACAGACACGGAAACCGAAAGGACTTAGAAATGGCTAAGCTTACCACCGATGAGATCATCGATGCTCTTAAGGAAATGACCCTTCTCGAGGCTTCCGAGCTCGTTAAGGCTATCGAGGACACCTTCGGCGTTTCCGCCGCTGCTCCTGCCGCTGTTGTCGCCGCTCCCGCCGCTGGCGCTGCTGAGGCCGAGGAGAAGACCGAGTTTGACGTCGTGCTCGAGGGCTTCGGCGACAACAAGATCCAGGTCATCAAGGCCGTCCGTGAGCTCACCAACCTTGGCCTGAAGGAGGCCAAGGAGGTCGTCGAGGGCGCTCCCAAGGCTGTTCTCGAGGGTGCCAAGAAGGAGGACGCCGAGGCTGCCAAGGAGAAGCTCGAGGCTGCTGGCGCTGCTGTCACCCTCAAGTAATCAGGCTTTCTCGCCAGATTTCTTTGCAGACGGGGTTCGCATTGCGAGCCCCGTCTTTTTCGTTTTGATCCTTCTATTTTGTTGGCTCGGCATACAAATTGCTGCCGCTTGCGGTGCTTTGGGGTCGCTACCGTTGGGCGATAAAATTGCACCATTCGAGCAATAATTTGCGTTGACCTGCTGAAGAATGGCGCTTGCCTACATTAACGTTAATTAACGGCGGTAAGATAAACCGGTATCGCAATTTGGTCTGCGGCCGCCGTGCCGCACGCACAGGGCGCATCCTGCGCCTGCGAAAGGATCCCTGAATACTATGAAGGCAATCATCCCCGCCGCCGGTCTTGGCACGCGTTTTCTGCCTGGCACCAAGTGCACGCCTAAAGAGATGCTGCCGGTGCTCGACAAGCCGGTCATCCAGTACGTCGTCGAGGAGGCGCTCGACCCCGAGGAGGTCGACGACGCCATTATCGTCACCTCTCCCGGCAAGCCCGAGTTGCTGAGCTACTTCCAGCCCGATCGTTCGCTCGAGAACCTGCTGCGCGAGCGCGGCAAGGATGCTTATGCCGACGCCGTCGCCCATGCGGGCGGTATGCCGGTCGACTTCCGCTATCAGTACGAGCCCAAGGGCCTCGGTCACGCCATTCGCTCTGCCGCTGACGCTGTGGCGGGGGAGAACTTCCTGGTTCTTCTGGGCGACTACGTTGTGCCCAACCGCGACATCTGCGACAAGATGCTTGCCGTCTCCAAGGAGCACGGTGGCGCTTCTGTTATCGCCGTTGCCGCGTGCGCTCCCGAGGAAGTCAGCCGCTATGGCGTTATCGCCGGCGATCGCGTGGGCGCTCTCGAGGGCTTCGAGAATGCCGCCGACGACGAGCCCGGTGCCGTTTGGCGCATCGGCGGCCTGGTCGAGAAGCCCGCTCCCGAGGCGGCTCCGTCCAACCTGTACATCGTCGGTCGCTACCTGCTGAGCCCGTTGGTCATGGACCTGCTGGCCGATCAGCAGGCCGGTAAGGGCGGCGAGATCCAGCTGACCGACGCCATGGCCCGCTCGCTCGACCGCGAGGCCATGTACGCCGTCGTCATCGACCCGCTGTCGGGCTACGATACCGGTACCCCGTCTGGCTGGATGGCCACCAACGCCCTCATGGCTGCAAGCGATCCTCGCTTTGCCGGCGCCTTCTGGGATGCCATCGACGAGCGCGGCGGTTTGATGCGTAAGTAAGCCTTCGGGCATCGACATTTACGGGTGCGGACTTCGGTTTGCGCCCGTTTTTTTATAAGAGCTGCGATTGCTAACCCTCTGTTCACAGAAAATATATGAACAGGTGTTCGATGCACATCCATCTACCTGCATGTTTTCTGTCGAAAAACTTTGCTACTCCAAAAACTCAATCACGTCAAGGCTTTTCTTGCTCAACGGTCGGTACCTGATAAACTATTAGGTTGCGATAACTGGCGAAGCTATGCCTCGCCAATCCACCGAGCATTTCCGTGAAGGAGGAAAAACCTGGTGACCTACGCATACACTGCCACTGAGCGCAAGCGCGTCAGCTTCGGGAAAATCCCGGAGGCCATGGAGCTCCCCAACCTTATCTCTGTTCAAAGGGAATCCTTTGAGCGTTTTAAGGACGAGGGCCTTCGTGAGGCGTTCAAGGAATCCAGCCCCATCCAGAGTCAGAACCATGTTCTCGAGGTTACCTTCGGCGAGCATCAGTTTGGCGATCCCGCGCACACCGTCGAGGAGTGCCGCGAGAAGGACATGACCTATCAGGCCCCGCTTCTGACTGACGTCCGTCTCACCAACAAGGAGACCGGCGAGATCAAGGAGCAGCTCGTCTTTATGGGCGACTTCCCCATGATGACCGATCAGGGCACCTTCATCATCAACGGTACCGAGCGTATCGTCGTCTCGCAGCTCGTCCGCTCCCCGGGCGTGTACTACAGCTCCGAGATGGATTCGGGCAAGCAGATCTACAAGGCCCAGATCATCCCGTCCCGCGGTGCCTGGCTTGAGTTTGAGGTCGACAAGCGCGACCAGCTCATGGTCTCCATCGACCGTAAGCGCAAGCAGAGCGCCACGATGTTCCTGCGCGCCCTTGGCATCGCCGTCACCAACGACGATATCATCGAGCTGCTCGGCAACTCCGATGTGATCAAGCGCACCCTCGAGCGCGATACCGCCCTTACCCGCGAGGATGCTCTTATCGAGATCTACCGTCGCCTGCGCCCGGGCGAGCCTCCCACCGTGGATGCTTCCCGCAGCCTGCTCGAGGGCCTGCTCTTCAACCCGCAGCGCTACGATCTGGCCCGCGTCGGTCGCTACAAGGTCAACAAGAAGCTCAACCTCACCACCGAGGAAGAGGTCACGGTGCTCACCGACGAGGATATCGTCGCTACGCTGCGCTACCTGCTGTCCCTCGCTGCTGGCGAGCAGGGCTTCAAGGTCGACGACATCGACCACTTTGGCAACCGCCGCATTCGCACCGTCGGCGAGCTCGTCGCCAACCAGTTCCGTATCGGTATGAGCCGTATGGAGCGCGTCGTCCGTGAGCGCATGAGCTCCCAGGACATCGACGAGATCACCCCGCAGTCGCTCATCAACATCCGTCCGATCGTGGCCTCTATCAAGGAGTTCTTCGGTTCCTCGCAGCTCTCGCAGTTCATGGACCAGGCAAACCCCCTGACCGGTCTGACCCACAAGCGCCGTCTGTCCGCACTCGGCCCCGGCGGTCTTGCCGGCCACAAGTCGGGCTCCAGCCGCCGCACCAACGTGCCGACGGCCGTCCGCGACGTTCACAACTCGCACTACAGCCGCATGTGCCCGATCGAGACCCCCGAAGGCCCCAACATCGGCCTGATCGGCTCGCTCGCCCTCTACGCCCGCGTCAACGAGTATGGCTTCATCGAGGCCCCGTTCCGTCGTGTCGAGAACGGCGTTGCCACCGATCAGATCGACTGGATGACCGCTGACGAGGAAGAGAAGCACGTCATCGCGCCGGCCAACACGCCGCTCGATCCCAAGACCAACGAGTTCATCACGACCGATGCCGAGGGCAAGATCGTCCGTCCGCATACCGTGATCGCCCGTACCCGCGACTTCGACGGCTCCTTCGGCGCTCCCGCCGACGTGCCTGTCGAGGACGTCGACTACATGGACGTCTCGCCGCGTCAGATGCTCTCCGTCGCAGCCACGCTGATTCCGTTCCTCGAGCACGACGACGCCAAGCGTACGCTCATGGGCGCCAACATGCAGCGTCAGGCCGTGCCGCTGGTTCACCCCGCCGCTCCCTATGTCGGTACCGGCATGGAGCGTCGCGCCGCCCTGGACTCTGGCGAGGTTACCCTGGCCAAGAACGCCGGCGAAGTCATCTATGCCGACGCCTCCAAGATTATCGTCAAGCACGCCGGCGGCATGGACGAGTATCACCTGGCCAAGTACCAGCGCTCCAACCAGTCCACCTGCATCAACCACCGTCCGCTCGTGCGCGTCGGTGACACCGTTGAGCAGGGCGAGCCTCTGGCCGACGGTCCTTCGACCGATCATGGCGAGCTCGCACTGGGCCAGAACCTCACCGTGGCATACATGCCGTGGGAAGGCTTCAACTACGAGGACGGTATCGTCGTGTCCGAGCGCCTGGTGGCCGAGGACCTGCTGACGACCATCAATATCACCCGTCACGAGATCGACGCCCGCGACACCAAGCTCGGCCCCGAGGAGATCACTCGCGAGATCCCGAACCTCTCCGAGGACATGCTTGCCAACCTCGACGAGGACGGCATCATCCGCATCGGCGCCGAGGTCGGCCCTGGCGACATCCTGGTCGGCAAGGTCACGCCTAAGGGCGAGAGCGCTCTGACCGCCGAGGAGCGCCTGCTGCGCGCCATCTTCGGTGCCAAGGCTCACGATGTTCGCGACACCTCCCTTAAGATGCCTCACGGCGCTTATGGCCGCGTCATCGACGTCGTCCGCTTTAGCCGCGAGAACGGCGACGACCTGGCCCCCGGCGTCAACGAGCAGGTGCGCGTCTACGTCGCCCAGCGTCGTAAGATCCAGCAGGGCGATAAGATCGCCGGTCGCCACGGCAACAAGGGCGTTATCTGTAACGTTCTGCCGGTCGAGGACATGCCCTACATGGCTGACGGTACCCCGATCGACGTTATCCTCAACCCGCTGGGCGTTCCTTCGCGTATGAACGTCGGTCAGCTGCTCGAGTGCCACCTTGGCTGGGCTGCTGCCTGCGGTTGGGATACCGAGGATGCCGACTCCGACAAGTATGTCCCCGGTCCGTTCTTCGTCTCGACGCCCGTCTTCGACGGCGCCAAGGAGGACGAGATCGCCGAGGTCATCCGTCGCGCCAACAAGAACATGCTCAACAAGGCCACCGCTGCCTTTGGCGATCACATGCGCCCCGAGTTTGTCACCCAGCTTGACGAGCGCGGCAAGACCCGCCTGTTCGACGGCCGCACCGGCGAGGAGTTCCGCGAGCCCATTACCGTGGGTACGTCCTACATCCTCAAGCTCGGCCACATGGTCGACGACAAGATCCACGCCCGTTCGACCGGCCCTTACAGCCTGGTTACCCAGCAACCGCTGGGCGGCAAGGCTCAGTTCGGCGGCCAGCGCTTCGGCGAGATGGAAGTTTGGGCACTGTACGCATACGGTGCTGCCAACGTCCTGCAGGAGATCCTGACCGTCAAGTCCGACGATACCGTGGGCCGCGTCAAGACCTACGAGTCCATCGTCAAGGGCGAGAACGTCCCGGTTCCGGGTATCCCCGAGTCCTTCAAGGTTCTCGTCAAGGAGATCCGTTCCCTCGCACTGGACATCGAGCCCATGCACGATGCCGACGAGGACGCCTCCGCCCCTGTGACCGCCGAGGAGACCTCTGCTCTCGACGACCTGGCTGCGCTCGCCGGCGTTGACACCGACGTCGAGGCCCAGGATGCCGAGACCGCCGAGGCACCCGAGGCTGTCGCCGCCACGACCACTGATAAGGAGTAGTTGACTGTGGCAGATTTCGAAGCTACTGATTTTGACTCGGTAAAGATCTCCCTTGCCTCCGCCGACCAGATCCGTTCCTGGTCGCACGGTGAGGTCAAGAAGCCGGAGACCATCAATTACCGTACCCTCAAGCCCGAGAAGGACGGCCTGTTCTGCGAGAAGATCTTCGGTCCCGCCAAGGACTGGGAGTGCTCCTGCGGCAAGTACAAGGGCATCCGCTTTAAGGGCATCGTCTGCGAGCGCTGCGGCGTCGAGGTCACCTCGGCCAAGGTTCGTCGCGAGCGCATGGGTCACATCGAGCTCGCCGCTCCCGTGTCCCACATCTGGTACTTCAAGAGCCCCACGAGCTTCCCGATGAGCCGTATGCTCGACATCAAGTCCAAGGACCTCGAGAAGGTTCTGTACTTTGCCAGCTACATCATCACCGAGGTCGACTACGAGGCTCGCGAGGCCGACGCTGACGACCTGCGCGAGGAGCTCGCCGCCGATCTGGAAGAGATCGATGCCGAGTGCGCCCGCCAGATCGAGTCCCTCAAGGAGCAGGGCAACCCCGAGAACTTTGACGAGTTCTCCGACGAGGAGCCGCTGACCCCCGAGGAGATCGCCTCTGGCATCGTCGACATCGAGGAAGAGTGCAAGGACGAGAAGCAGCTCCGCACGGACGCCTTCAACGCCTTCATGAAGCTCACCGAGCGCGACCTCATCTCCGATGAGCCGCTGTTCCGCGAGATGACCCGTTACTACTCCATGTACTTCAAGGGTGGTATGGGTGCCGAGGCCGTCCGCGACCTGCTCGCTGCCATCGACCTCCCCTCCGAGGCCGAGAAGCTCAAGGCCATCATCGCCGACGAGGATTCCCAGAAGCAGAAGCGCGAGAAGGCCGTTAAGCGCCTCGAGGTCGTTGACGCCTTCCTGAAGGGCGGCAACAGCCCCGCGAACATGATCCTGGATGTCATCCCGGTCATTCCGCCCGATCTGCGCCCGATGGTCCAGCTCGACGGCGGCCGCTTCGCCGCGTCCGACCTCAACGACCTGTATCGTCGCGTGATCAACCGTAACAACCGACTCAAGCGCCTGCTCGACCTGGACGCCCCTGCGATCATCGTGAACAACGAGAAGCGCATGCTCCAGGAGTCCGTGGATGCCCTGTTCGACAACGGCCGTCGTGGTCGCCCGGTCTCTGGCCGTGGCGGTCGCCCGCTCAAGTCGCTCGCCGAGGCCCTCAAGGGCAAGCAGGGTCGTTTCCGTCAGAACCTGCTGGGCAAGCGTGTCGACTACTCCGGCCGTTCGGTAATCGTTACCGACCCCAAGCTGCTGCTGCACCAGTGCGGTCTGCCCAAGACCATGGCGCTGGAGCTCTTCAAGCCCTTCGTCATGAAGCGCCTGGTCGAGCTCGGCAAGGTCGAGAACATCAAGGGCGCCAAGCGCGCTATCGACCGCGGTGCCACCTTTGTGTGGGATATCCTCGAAGAGGTCATCGACGGTCGCGTCGTGCTGCTCAACCGTGCACCGACCCTGCACCGTCTGTCCATCCAGGCCTTTGAGCCGGTGCTGGTCGAGGGCAAGGCTATCCACCTGCACCCGCTGGTCTGCTCGCCCTTCAACGCCGACTTCGACGGCGACCAGATGTCTGTCCACGTGCCGCTGTCCAGCCAGGCTCAGGCCGAGGCTCGCGTGCTCATGCTCTCTGCGAACAACCTGCGCTCGCCGGCATCCGGCAAGCCGGTTAACATCCCTTCGCAGGACATGATCATTGGTGTGTACTACCTCACCCAGGTCCGCGACGGCCTGCCCGGCGAGAACCACGTGTTCGCCAGCTTCGACGACGCGCTGCACGCCTATGACTGCCGCTCCGAGGTCGACATGCAGGCCAAGATCCAGGTTCGCGTGTCCGCTGCCGATGCCAACGTCATCAACGAGGACGGCACCCGTATCTTCCGCGTCAAGAACGGCAAGAACGAGTTCGTCGACTACGACGTTACCGGCAACAAGACCGCGCGCTTCGAGACCTCTATCGGCCGCATCATCTTCAACCGCCAGTGCCTGCCCGAAGACTATGAGTTCATGAACTACAAGATGGTCAAGGGCGATGTGGCCAAGCTGGTTGCCGACTGCTGCGATCGTTACCCCGAGGCCAAGGTCGGCCCGATCCTCGACGCCATCAAGTACTCCGGCTTCCACTACGCTACCCGCGCCGGCCTCACCATCTCGGTGTGGGACGCTCTCATCCCTGCCGAGAAGCAGGAGCTGCTCGATCGCGCCCAGGCCAACGTCGACCAGATCAACGAGTACTTCGAGGAGGGCTTCATCAACGAGACGGAGCGCCACATCGAAGTCGTTAACGAGTGGACCGCTTGTACCGACAAGGTTGCAGCGCTCATGCTCGACTTGTTCGACGAGGAGAACCCGCTCTATATGATGGCCGACTCCGGCGCCCGTGGTTCTAAGACCCAGCTGCGTCAGCTCGGCGGCATGCGTGGCCTGATGGCAGACATGTCCGGCGAGACGATCGACCTTCCCATTAAGGCGAACTTCCGCGAGGGCCTGCTGCCGCTCGAGTACTTCATTTCGACCTACGGCGCCCGTAAGGGCCTGGTCGATACCGCATCCCACACCTCGGACTCTGGTTACCTGACCCGTCGTCTGGTCGACGTGGCCCAGGACGTCATCGTCCGCGAGGAGGACTGCGGTACGCACGAGGGCGTCACCTACAACCTCATCATCCCCGGCACCACCGACCTCAACACCGACCTCGTCGGCCGTTGCTTCATTGAGGACGTCGTGGCTCCCGATGGCACCGTGCTCTTTGAGCAGGACGGCTACATCGAGAAGGTCGCCGACATCCAGAAGATGGTCGATGCGGGCCTCAAGAAGGTCAAGCTTCGCGCGCTGCTCACCTGCCGCTCCAAGTACGGCGTGTGCCAGAAGTGCTACGGCTGGGATCTTTCCACCCGTCGTCCGGTCGCCATCGGTACCGCGGTCGGCATTATTGCCGCCCAGTCCATCGGTGAGCCCGGTACGCAGCTTACGATGCGTACCATTCACTCCGGCGGCGTCGCTGGCGTCGACGATATTACGCAGGGCCTGCCTACGGTCAGCCGTATGTTCGATATCGTCGGCAACGTCAACGAGAAGATCCTGGGTCGCGAGGCCGAGCTGGCTCCGTACTCCGGTCACCTCTCGATTAAGCCCGAGAAGTCCGAGTACGTGCTGACGCTCACCGACTCCGAGGACCACACCCGTGTTCTCGACGAGCGTCGCGTCCCCGCTTCGGTGCGCTTTATGCCCGAGATCGAGGACGGCTGCGAGGTTCGCGCCGGCGACCAGATCACCAAGGGCTTCGTCAACTTCCGCAACCTGCGCAAGCTGACCGACATCGAGTCGACGATGCACACCTTCGTCGAGAGCGTCAAGGACGTCTACACCAGCCAGGGCGTCGACCTGAACGACAAGCACATCGAGGTGCTCGCACGTCAGATGCTGCGTCGCGTTCAGATCACCAACCCCGGTGACTCCAAGTACCTGCTTGGTCAGTACGTCGACCGCTACGAGTTTGCTGACGAGGTCGAGCGCGTTGCCCGTCTGGGCGGTCAGGCTCCTGTGGCCGAGCCCGTCATCCTGGGTACGCTCAAGGTCGCGTCCAACATCGACTCCTGGCTGTCGAGCGCTTCGTTCATCCGTACCGCCGGCGTCCTTACCGAGGCTGCCATTGAGGGCAAGGTCGACCACCTGCTCGACCTTAAGTCCAACGTCATCGTTGGTAAGAAGATTCCTGCCGGTACCGGCCTCAAGCCGTACGCCAACGCCAAGCTGACGTATCGCACGGCCGATGGCTACGTGGACATCGATGGCCCGGCTTCGCCCAACGCCAAGTCGCTGCCTGAGTGGGCTCCTGTGGAGCTCAAGGACCTGGACGAGCAGCTCCCGCAGCAGCTCGACTGGGCCGGCTACGACGAGTTCGGCGGTGCTGACGGTTCGTTCACCCGCAACGGCCACACCATCTCCGCCGAGAAGGCTCGCCTGTACCTGTTCGACGACCTGGGCGTGTCGCAGCGCTGGACCAACAAGTTCAGCGAGGTCGGCATCGAGACGGTCGGCGACCTGGTCGGCAAGTCCGAGGAAGATCTGCTGCGCATCGATGGCATCGGTGCCAAGGCGATCGAGGAGCTCCGTGACGGCCTGGAGGCCCACGACCTGCTCTACATCCTCGAGAACAACGACGACGTTGCCGACGAGGAAGACCTCTCGCAGCTGCTACAGATGGTCTTTAGCCCCGACGGTCCGGACGATATTCTGCTGGGTACCTCCGCTCCGACGCATCACGCCGACGCCGACGAGGAGCTCCTGGGCGCCCCGATCGACGACAAGAAGGCTCCCGCCAACGGTGTCATCAACGAGGACATGGCTTCTCTCGATGAGCTGCTCAACCAGCTCGTGGACACCGACGACGCCGAAGAGGCCAAGGACAACGACGAGGAGTAACTTCCAAGTACGTTAACCGTCCTTCCAAAGACCCGTTTCCCAGTAGGGAAGCGGGTCTTTTTTGATGAGGAACGTTGCCCCGACGAGCGCGTCGGATTCCCGGAACGGGCCGCCCGCTGTTTAAGTTTGTCGCGAGTTCCGCATGAGCCGGAGGCCACTTAATGTGGCCTCCGTGCGAGCCAGGACTGTAGAGCAGCAAACTTAACCCCTGTGCCGCCCGGCCCGGGAATCCGCCCCCCGCGCACAGGAGGAGATTCCTTTTGTGTAGGCTTTGCGGAAATGTGCTCATTTTGGGATACGCCCGGCGGCGTGGTCTGTTGACGGCACAGCTAACGCCACGTATCCTATCGAACTGCGTGTTTCGTAGGGGGATGCTGACCCCTCGATTCAAGCCGTTGCACTTTACAGAGAGCTGGAATCATTCGAGAAGGAGTACGCTTTGCCTACTATTAACCAGCTGGTTCGCCAGGGCCGTCGTTCCGTGCCCAAGAAGTCCAAGAACGCTGCTCTGCAGCACAACTCCCAGAAGCGCGGCGTGTGCACCCGCGTCTTCACCACGAGCCCCAAGAAGCCGAACTCGGCTCTTCGTAAGGTTGCCCGTGTTCGCCTTGTCAACGGCATCGAAGTTACTGCTTACATCCCGGGTGAGGGCCACAACCTGCAGGAGCACTCCATCGTGCTCGTCCGCGGCGGTCGTGTCCGTGACCTCCCTGGTGTCCGTTATCACGTCATCCGTGGCGCCTACGACGCTGCTCCGGTCCAGAACCGTATGCAGGCCCGTTCCAAGTACGGTGCTAAGCGCCCCAAGGCTAAATAAGCTAGATAACGTTTTGATACTTTCGCCGTGTGCCGTCTTGAGCGCCGCACGGTAGACACTTAAGGAGATTTCACATGCCGCGTCGTGCAGCAGCTAATCGTCGTGAGGTTCAGCCTGACGCCGTTTACAACAACCGCCTGGTGACTCAGCTCATCAACAAGGTCCTTCTTGACGGCAAGAAGGCCACCGCTGAGCGCATCGTTTACACCGCTTTCGAGATCGTTGCCGAGAAGTCCGAGGGTGGCGACGCTCTTGCTACCTTCAAGAAGGCTATGGACAACGTCAAGCCCACGCTCGAGGTTAAGCCCAAGCGTGTCGGTGGCGCTACCTATCAGGTCCCGATGGAGGTCAACTCCCGTCGTTCCACCGCTCTGGGTATCCGTTGGATCGTCAACTTCTCCCGCGCTCGCAAGGAGAAGACCATGGCCGAGCGTCTCGCCAACGAGATCCTCGACGCCTCCAACGGCCTGGGCGCTTCCGTCAAGAAGCGTGAGGACGTCTTCAAGATGGCCGAGGCCAACCGCGCGTTCTCTCACTATCGTTGGTAAGTTAAGGTAAGGAACTAACATGGCTAAGCCTAAGTACAAGCTTTCCGATACCCGTAACATCGGCATCATGGCTCACATCGATGCCGGTAAGACCACCACGACCGAGCGTATTCTTTACTACACCGGTAAGACCCACAAGATCGGTGAGGTCCATGAGGGTGCTGCCACCATGGACTGGATGGTTCAGGAGCAGGAGCGCGGCGTAACCATTACCTCCGCTGCTACCACGTGCTTCTGGAACAAGGACGGTAAGGACTACCGCATCCAGATCATCGACACTCCGGGCCACGTTGACTTCACCGCCGAGGTCGAGCGCTGCCTGCGCGTCCTCGATGGCGCTGTCGCCGTCTTCGACGCCGTTGCCGGCGTTCAGCCCCAGTCTGAGACCGTTTGGCGTCAGGCTTCCACCTTCAACGTCCCCCGCATCGCCTTCATCAACAAGTATGACCGCGTGGGCGCTGACTTCTTCAACGCTATCGAGACCATGAAGGATCGTCTCGACGCTAACGCCGTGGCCGCTCAGGTCCCGATGGGCGCCGAGGACAACTTCTGGGGCGTCATCGACCTGGTCACCATGACTGCATGGGACTTCAAGGCCGACGAGAAGGGTATGACCTACCCCGAGCCGATGGACGAGATCCCGGCTGAGTTTGCCGACATCGCTGCCACCAAGCGCGAGGAGCTCCTTGACGCTGCTGCCAGCTTTGACGACGAGCTCATGGAGAAGATCCTCATGGAGGAGGACTTCACCGTCGAGGAGCTCAAGGCTGCTCTGCGCAAGGGCGTTCTGGCCAACGAGCTCAACCTCGTCTTCGTGGGTTCCGCCTACAAGAACAAGGGCGTTCAGGAGCTGCTCGACGCTGTCGTCGACTACCTGCCCAGCCCGCTCGACGTTGAGGCCGTCACCGGTACCGATCCGGATACCGGCGAGGAGATCCAGCGTCATCCTTCCTTCGACGAGCCCTTCTCCGGCCTGGTCTTCAAGATTATGACCGACCCGTTCGTCGGTAAGCTCACCTATGTCCGCGTTTACTCCGGCCGCGCCGAGTCCGGCTCCTACGTGGTCAACGCTTCCAACGGTCAGCGCGAGCGCCTCGGCCGCATCCTCGAGATGAACGCCGCCGAGCGTATCGACCGTGACGACGCTGCCGCCGGCGACATCGTCGCTTGCGTCGGCTTCAAGAACTCCACCACCGGTGACACCCTGTGCGCCGAGGGCAAGGAGATCGTCCTCGAGAAGATCGAGTTCGCTAAGCCCGTTATCGACGTTGCCATCGAGCCCAAGACCAAGGCCGAGCAGGACAAGATGTCCCTGGCTCTGACCAAGCTCGCCGAGGAGGACCCGACCTTCCAGGTGTCCACCAACCACGAGACCGGCCAGACCATCATCGCCGGCATGGGCGAGCTGCACCTCGAGATCATCGTCGACCGTCTGCTCCGCGAGTTCAAGGTTGACGCTAACGTCGGTAAGCCCCAGGTTGCCTACCGCGAGACCGCTGGTCACGACGTCGAGAAGGCTGAGGGCAAGTTCGTCCGTCAGTCCGGCGGTCGCGGTCAGTACGGCCACGCTGTCATCAAGCTCGAGAAGATGGAGGAGGGCTTCGGCTACGAGTTCGTCAACGCTATCGTCGGCGGCGTCGTGCCCAAGGAGTACATCCCGTCCATCGACAAGGGCATCCAGGAGGCCCTGAACACCGGTGTTATCGCCGGCTTCCCGGTCCTCGACGTTAAGGTCACCCTGTTCGACGGTTCTTACCACGAGGTCGACTCCTCCGAGGCCGCCTTCAAGATCGCCGGCTCCATGGCTATCAAGGACGCCCTCAAGAAGTCCGATCCGCAGCTGCTCGAGCCGATCATGGCTGTCGAGGTCGAGACCCCCGAGCAGTACATGGGCGACGTTATGGGCAACCTCTCCGGTCGCCGCGGCAAGATCGAGGGCATGGAGGATCGCAAGAACAGCAAGCTCATCCGTGCCAAGGTGCCGCTGGGCGAGATGTTCGGTTACGCTACCGACCTTCGCTCCCAGACCCAGGGCCGTGCATCCTACACGATGCAGTTCGACTCTTATGAGCCCGCGCCTAAGTCCATCGTGGACGAGGTCATGAGCAAGAACGCCTAAGTTTGAGCTCCCTGTTACGTAATCCGCGAGAACATCTCTCGCACTCTTTGGAGGTTTAAGTTGGCTACCCAGAAGATCCGCATTCGCCTCAAGGGCTATGATCACGAGGTCGTCGATCAGTCCGCGAAGCTCATCGTCGAGACCGCTCAGAAGACCGGCGCTCGCGTTTCCGGTCCTGTCCCCCTGCCCACCGAGCGCAACCTGTACACGGTTATCCGCTCGCCGCACGTGAACAAGGACTCCCGTGAGCAGTTCGAGATGCGCACCCACAAGCGCCTCATCGACATCCTCGACCCCACCTCGGGCACCGTTGATTCGCTCATGCGTCTCGACCTCCCCGCTGGCGTCGACATCGACATCAAGCTCTAAGCGATATCGCTCATAGCTTAAAGGGCCCCGCTGCCGTTACGGTAGCGGGGCCCTTTTGTTTTGAATGGTGGTTTGGACTGTCGGACAATGCTGACGAGTAGGTGGCTGCGGCGCCCTATTCGCTCACGGGACGCAGCGATGCCTCCTCAAAATGGAAGGATCGCAAGTCGTCTTCCGTTTCGATGCACGCGCGACCAAAGGCATCAACGGTTTTAAAGATGCCGCGTGCCAGCTCGTCTCCAGCGGGTGAGCGGGCGATAACGTGCTTCCCAATCCAATTGAGGTGAGCGATATATTCGTCGTGGACGGGCGCGAGCGGACCGGCGTCTTTTTCCTTGGCGTTGAGGCGCTCTGCCCAGGCATCTACAGCGTCTATAACTGCGTGATAGACCTCATCGAGGAGCATGTCGACGGCAGGAACGTTCTCGTTAAGGTCCGAGAGATCGATTGCCGGCAAGCCGCCATCGGGCACCTCTTGGGGCGCATAGTTCACATTGACGCCAATGCCACATACGGCGAAAGGTTTGCCTTCGTTATCGCGTGCGGCCTCGACCAGAATGCCGCCGAGTTTGCGTTCACGCGCGACCAGGTCGTTGGGCCATTTGAGGCCAATTTCGTTTGCAAGACCCTGTTTTTCGAGCGCCTCGAGCACCGCTAGGCCGCTGACGGCGGCAAGACCAGAGAACTTTGCAGGATTAACGCATGGGCGCAGGACAATCGAAAGCAATAAGTTGCCGACGGTTGAGTCCCACTTGTGCCCGCGCCGGCCACGTCCTGCTGTTTGAGCCCGGGCGGCAAGTCCTGTGCCGTGCGGCGCTCCCTGTTTTCCTGCTTCGAGCAGGTCATCGTTGGTCGATCCGGTTACGTCGACTATCGTTAATTTGGCATCCATTATGGCTGCCACCTCCTTAATGAATAAGTGAATAACGCAATGGTCTCGAGAGATAGACACAATGTGAAGCCTTTGTCGCATTTGGACAATTTAATGTTAACACGTCAACAACGACAAAATTGCGCTATCCTCTCTTGGTCGATGTAAACACGTCAACAACTCAAAGGAGGTTAGTGATGGGTTTCACGATTCTTGGAACAGGCTCGGCGCTTCCTGAGCGCAGTGTTTCCAATGACGAGCTGTCCGAGTTCCTCGATACCTCGGATGAGTGGATTTTTACCCGCACAGGTATCAAGAGCCGCCACGTCTGCACCACCGAGTCACTTGACGACCTTACCGTAGCGGCGAGCGAGTGGGCACTCCGGGTGTCCGGAATCGACGCGAGCCAGCTGGATCTGATCGTCTGCTCGACGACGACAGGTGATCACCTTGTTCCCGCTGAGGCGTGTGCCGTTGCTGAGCGACTAGGCGCGACGTGCCCTGCCTTCGATGTCTCGGCGGCTTGTGCCGGCTTCGTATTTGCGCTCGATGTCGCCGAGGGCTATATCGCCCGCGGTCGCGCCGAGCATGTGCTGGTCATTGCCGCCGAGCAGATGACGCGCGCGCTCGATTGGACCGACCGTGCCACGTGCGTGCTCTTTGGCGATGGCGCGGGTGCTGTGGTCATAGAGGCTGGGGGAGAGAATCCCCTCGCTGTTGAGCTTTCGACCGCACCCGATGTCGAGACGTTGCGCGTTCCCGGTCTGGTCGGTACCTCGCCGTTTAAGGCCTCCGCAGATAGCGAGAGCGTGCTGTCCATGAATGGCCGCCGCGTGTTCAAGTTCGGCGTCAACGCCATCTGCGACACGGTCCATAAGCTCGCCTGCGACGCGAGTATCGCGGTCGAGGACATCGACCATTTTGTATTCCATCAGGCCAACGAGCGAATTTTGAACCAGGCGATCAAGCGCCTGGGCGTGCCGGACGAGCGCGTGGTTCGCACGTTGCGCGAGACCGGCAACATTTCGAGCGCCTGCATTCCCTTTGCGCTTGACCGGCTGGCACGTACCGACGCACTGAATGCGGGCGACACCATCGCCCTCGTTGGATTTGGCGCCGGCCTGGATATAGGTGGCTATCTGCTTCGTTGGAAGTAGTCGCACATAGGAAATAAAAACGCCCCTAGGGCACAAACAAAGGAGAACTACCATGGCAGATCAGAAGACCTTCGAGCGCGTTTGCGACGTTATCCGCGAGACCGCCGGCCTTGACGACGTCGAGATGAAGCCCGAGTCCACGCTCGAGGAGATCGGCCTCGACAGTCTGGGTACCGTCGAGATTCTCGTGGCCGTCGAGGACGAGTTCGATATTCAGCTCGATACCGAGGAGAACCCTAAGACGGTCGGCGAGTTCGTCGATACGGTTGAGGCGGCATTGGAGAAGTAGAGATGCTCAAGACTCCTCTCTGCGAGCTGCTCGGCATCGAAAAGCCCGTGTTCCAGGGCGGCATGGCCTGGATTGCCGATGCCTCGCTGGCATCTGCCGTGTCCGAGGCAGGCGGCTTAGGGATTATCGCGGCCATGAATGCCGACGCAAACTGGTTGCGCGATCAGATTCACGAGCTGCGCACCAAGACGGATAAGCCCTTTGGCGTCAACGTCATGCTCATGAGCCCATTTGCCGACGAGGTCGCGCAGGTCGTGATTGACGAGCGAGTGCCGGTCGTCGTGACGGGCGCCGGCAATCCCGCCAAGTACATGAAGGCGTGGAACGAGGCGGGCATCAAGGTCATCCCGGTCGTTGCCTCGGTGGCGCTGGCGCGCCTCGTGGCGCGTCGTGGAGCCACGGCGGTTGTTGCCGAGGGCACCGAATCGGGCGGCCATATTGGCGAGACCTCGACGATGGCACTGGTGCCGCAGGTCGTCGATGCGGTCGACATTCCCGTCGTGGCTGCCGGCGGTATTGCCGACGGCCGCGGCGTGGCGGCCGCCTTTATGCTGGGCGCCGTAGGCGTGCAAGTGGGTACGCGCTTTCTGGTCGCAGACGAGTGCACCGTATCGGAGGAGTACAAGGAGATGGTCCTGAAGGCCAATGACACCTCGACGCGTGCGACCGGCCGCTCGACGGGACACCCGGTGCGTGCCCTCAAGAGCCCTTTCACCAACGCCTACGCCAAGAGCGAGGCGGCGGGCGTAAGTGTCGAGGAGCTCGGGGCCATGGGCACGGGCGCCCTTCGCAAGGCCGCCAAGGACGGCAATTACGAAGAGGGCTCGTTTTTGTGTGGACAGATTGCCGGCATGGTCAACGAGTGCCAAAGCGCACGTGAAATCGTTGACGACCTGGTCGATGGTGCCGAGCGCGTCCTGAAGGGTGTGTTTGCATGGGTAGCGTAGCGTTTCTATTTGCCGGCCAGGGCGCCCAACACCCCGCGATGGGCGTCGATCTGATCGAGGTATCGCCGGCGGCCGCCGAGGTGTTCGCCATTGCCGACGAGGTGCGCCCGGGGACCAGCGAGCAGTGCCGGAGCGCCTCGAAGGAGGAGCTCTCGCAGACCGAGAACACGCAGCCGTGCGTGTTCGTGCACGACTTGGCTGTTGCCGTCGCCCTGCGCGAGCGCGGCGTGGTGCCTGCCGCCTGTGCGGGATTCTCGCTGGGCGAGGTCGCTGCACTCACCTTTGCGGGGGCATTCGATACACGAGCGGGTTTTGAGCTCGTGTGTGAGCGCGCGGCATTGATGGCCACGGCGGCTGAGCGTCACCCCGGCGGCATGCGCGCCGTCATCAAGCTCGATGCAGCGCAAGTCGAGGGCCTGGCAAAACAGGCCGGCGAGAACTGCTGGCCGGTCAACTACAACAGTCCCCAGCAGACGGTTGTGGCCGGAGCGCCCGATGCGTTGCAGAACCTTGACGCCCTGGTAAAAGAGGCTGGCGGTCGCGCCATGAAGGTCGCGGTGTCGGGTGCATTCCATAGCCCCTATATGGCCGAGGCGACTGAGGGGCTGGCGACGTATATCCAAGCCGGGCACGCCCCGTCCCCTTTGCTGATTCCGGTCATGGCAAATATGACGGCGGCTCCCTATCCGGCCGACCCGCAGGCGGCATCGGAGGTGCTGGCCAACCAGGTGAGTCATGCCGTGCGCTGGGTCGATGCGCTGCATGCTCTGCAGGATCAAGACATCGACACGTTTATTGAGGTCGGCCCCGGCAAAACGCTGTCGGGCCTGGTCAAGCGTACGCTGAGCGACGTTCGCGTGTATTCGTGCGAAACGGCCGAACAGGTCGCAGCTATTGCCGACGAGCTCGCATAGTTCACAGGGCTGTAACCCGAAAGGAATGACATGGGCAACTTGAACAACGGCGCGCTCGAGCGCGACGGATCGCGCCGCGTGGCGCTGGTCACGGGCGGCTCACGCGGCATCGGTCGCGCTTGTGCCGTGGGCCTGGCGGAGGATGGCTACGATATCGCCGTCGTTTATGCCGGCAGCGTCGATGCGGCGCGCGAGGCGTGCGAGGCCTGCGAGGCGGCTGGCGCCACGGCGCGCGCATATCAATGTGACGTGGCCGATCCCGCCGCCGTCAACACGTGCGTGGAGACGGTCCTCAACGACTTTGGCTCCATTTGGGCGCTCGTCAACAACGCCGGCATCACGCGCGACGGCCTGCTCATGCGTATGGGCGACGATGCCTTCGATCGCGTGCTCGATGTCAATCTCAAGGGCACGTTCAATACGACGCGCGCGCTCACCAAGACCTTTATGCGCCAGCGCGGCGGTTGCGTCATCAACATGAGCTCGGTTGTGGGCCTGATGGGCAATGCCGGGCAGGCCAACTACGCTGCCTCCAAGGCGGGCGTGATAGGGCTTACCAAGGCGGTGGCGCACGAGCTTGCGCCCCGCGGCGTACGAGTGAACTCGGTCGCCCCCGGATTTGTCGAGACCGATATGACGGCAAAGCTATCGGATAAGGTGCGTGCGGCGTACGAGGAACAGATTCCCCTAAAGCGCATGGCGCGCCCCGAGGAAGTGGCCGGCGTGGTGCGCTTTTTGGCGAGCGATGCGGCGGCCTACATTACGGGCGAGGTCGTGCGCGTCGACGGCGGAATGGCGATGTAGAAACCAGGGCCGATCAACGGCTTAAATGAGGAGACCAAGATGGAACAGAGAGTTGCAATCACCGGCATCGGTGCCGTATCGCCGCTCGGCAACACGGCGCTTGCCACTTGGGCGGCTATGTGCGCCGGCACGTGCGGTATCGGCCCGATCACGCACTTCGATACGGATGCGTTTGCTGTCAAGGTGGCGGCCGAGGTCAAGGGCTTTGACGGCAACGAGTACTTTGGTAAGCACGATGCCAAGCACCTCGACCCCTGCGTTCAGTTTGCACTGGCGGCGTCGGACGAGGCCATGCACGATGCGGGCCTTGATGTCGAAGATGCCATCGATCGCGAGCGCCTGGGCGTCTACGTGGGTTCAGGCGTGGGCGGCATGCAGACACTCGTCGACAACGTCCACACGATTGCCGATCGAGGGCCTCGCCGTGCATCACCCTATATGATTGCGATGATGATCCCCAACATGGCTTCGGGCAACATCGCGATTCGCCACAAGGCAAAGGGCCCGACCCTACCCGTCGTGACTGCCTGCGCGACTTCTGCCCATGCGGTGGGCGAGGCGTTCCGCGCCATCAAGCACGGCTATGCCGACGCGATTCTCGCGGGCGGCGCCGAGGCCGCAATTATCCCCGATGCCGTTGCGGGCTTTACGTCCTGCCGTGCATTGACCACCAACCCCGATCCCGCGACGGCCTGCCGCCCGTTCGATGCAGACCGCGACGGCTTTGTGATGGGCGAGGGCGCCTGCGTGCTCGTGCTCGAGGGTATGGAGCACGCACAGGCCCGCGGTGCGCACATTTACGCCGAGGTCGTGGGCTACGGCAACACCGATGACGCCTACCACATCACGAGTCCCGACCCGGATGCGGCAGGTATCGCCCGTGCGATATCGCTGGCAGTGGCCGAGGGCGACGTTAAGCCTTCCGAGGGCCTCTACATCAACGCCCACGGCACCTCGACCAAGCTCAACGATTCGTCCGAGACGGCGGGCATCAAACGAGCGCTCGGCGAGGACGCGGCGCGCGCCGCACATGTCTCGTCGACCAAGTCGATGACCGGCCACATGATCGGTGCCACGGGCGCCATCGAGGTCATGGCCTGTGCCATGGCGCTCGAGCAGGGTGTGGTGCCGCCGACCATTAACTACCACACGCCCGATCCCGCCTGCGATCTTGACTACACGCCCAATCGCGCGGTTCGCGCCGACCTTACCTGGGCGCTTTCGACCAATCTGGGCTTTGGCGGACACAATGCCGCCATCGCGCTGCGTAGATATGCAAGGAGCTAGAGCATGGATTCCAAAAGACTTGCCGAGATAGCCGATGTGATGGAGGACCGCGGCCTCACGCGCGTACGCGTTGAGGAGCCCGATGGCACCGCGGTCGAACTCGAGCGCGCGAGCGCCGCGCAGCCGGTTGCCGTGCCCATGCCTATGCCGGGTGCCGTGACTGCTCCGGCGGTGGCTCCTGTCGCCATGCCTGCCGCCGCACCGGAGCCCAAGGGCACCGAGGTGACCGCTCCCATGGTCGGCGTTTTCTATGCTGCCCCGGCGCCGGGCGACGAGCCGTTTGTGCACGTGGGCTCCAAGGTCAAGGCCGGCGAGACGCTCTGCATCATCGAGGCCATGAAGGTTCTCAACGAGGTGACGGCAGAGGCGGATGGCGAGGTGCTCGAGATCTGCGTGGCCGACGGCGACCTCGTAGAGTTTGGCAGCTGCCTCATGAGGATCGGATAGGTGATATCCATGAACAAAGAAGAGCTCAAGAAGCTGTTGCCGCATCGAGAGCCGATGCTTTTGCTCGACAAAGCCGAGCTGGTGGGCGACGAGGCCCACGGCAAGATCACGATTACGGGCGACGAGTACTTTTTGCAGGGGCATTTTCCGGGAAACCCGGTGGTCCCCGGCGTGATCCAATGCGAGATGCTCGCCCAGAACTGCTGCGTGCTGCTGATGGGCGATGAGGAGGCGCGCGGCGCGACGCCGTTCTACACGAGTCTGGACAAGGTGCGCTTTAAGCGTCCGGTGCGCCCGGGCGACACGGTGGACCTGGTGTGCTCCATCACGCGAGCGCGCGGGCCGTTCCGCTTTGCGACGGGTACTGCGAGCGTCAACGGTGAGGTTTGCTGCCGCGCCGATATGTCCTTTGCACTCATGCACGAAAGTTAAGGAAGTCTTCATGTTCGACAAAGTGCTCATCGCCAACCGCGGCGAAGTCGCGGTCCGTGTTATCCGCGCGTGCCGTGATATGGGCATCAAGACCGTCGCCGTCTACTCCACGGCCGATGCGGACGCGCTGCACGTGCAACTTGCCGACGAGGCGTATTGTATCGGCGGCCCGCGTCTTGCCGAGAGCTACCTCAACGACGATGCCGTGCTCACCTGTGCCGTAAAGTCGGGAGCTAAGGCAATTCATCCCGGCTATGGCTTTTTCTCCGAGAAGGCGAGCTTCGTGCGCGACTGCGACAAGTATGGCCTGGCGTTTGTCGGCCCCTCGGCCGAGGTGATCGACAACATGGGCGACAAGGACGCCGCACGTCGAACGGCTGCCGCGGCGGGCGTGCCCATCGTGCCGGGCTGCGATTTGCTCAAAAGCCCCGAGGAGGCGACGGCCGAGGCCGAGCGCATCGGCTGCCCCGTGCTTATTAAGGCGCGTGCAGGCGGTGGCGGTCGCGGCATTCGTAAGGTCGAGTGCGTGGAAGATGCGGCAAAGGCGTTCATCGAGGCGCGTGCCGAGGGAGAGGCCGTTTTTGGCGATGGCGAGTGCTACATGGAGAAGTTCGTCGCGCCGGCGCACCACGTTGAGGTGCAGATTATGGCCGATAAGCAGGGCCATGTGTTTTCGCTCGGCGAGCGCGAGTGCTCGGTGCAGCGCCGCAACCAAAAGCTGATCGAGGAGAGCCCCGCGCCGTGCCTCGACGGACACGACGACATTCGTGCCCGTATGCACAAGGCCGCGCGCGACCTGGCTCGTGCCGTCGGCTACGAAGGAGCCGGTACCATCGAGTTCCTGTATTCGGACGACGGCAATTTCTACTTTATGGAAATGAACACGCGCTTGCAGGTGGAGCATCCGGTTACGGAGTTTGTGACCGATACCGACTTGGTCAAGTGGCAGCTGCGCGTGGCGGCCGGCCAGCTTCTGCCCTTTGAGCAGGAGGACGTTCCGGTCCGCAACCACGCCATGGAGTGCCGCATCAATGCCGAAACGCCGGACTTTCTGCCGTCATGCGGAACGGTCACCGCGTTGCGTGTGCCGGGTGGTCCGCGCGTGCGCTGGGATTCCGCCATGTTTACCGGTGCGAACGTTCCGCCGTACTACGACTCCATGCTCGGCAAGCTCATCGTGTGTGCGCCCACGCGCGACGGCGCCATTCGCAAGATGCGCTCGGCCCTGGGCGAGCTCGTGATTGAGGGCGTGAGCGAGAACAGCGAGCTTCAGCTCGACGTGCTGGCAAACGACGAGTTCTTGTCGGGCATGTATCACACCGATCTGATGGGGCATCTCTATGCTGGTGAATAGAAAAGCGAAGACGGTCAACGTCCTCGAGGGGCCGATGACCGAGTCGTGCGCCGAGTTTCCCGCGCGCCACGTGTTTATCAAGTGTCCGGAGTGCCGCCGTGTGATCGATGAAACACGTCTGCACGACAACCTCGAGGTCTGCCCTCGTTGCGGCAAACACTTTCGCGTGAGCGGTCGCGCGCGTATGCGCATGACGGTCGACGAGGGCACGTTTGAGGAATGGGATGCCAATCTGGCGTCGGAGGACTTCCTCTCGTTTCCCGGTTATGCCGACAAGCTCAAGAGCGCGGTCGAGCATTCGGGCGAGCGCGATGCCGTTGTGTGCGGCAAGGGCAAAATCTGCGGTTGCGATACGGCGCTCTTCTTTATGGACGCCAACTTTATGATGGGCTCGATGGGTTCCGTGGTGGGCGAGAAGATCTGTCGCACATTTGAGCATGCGACCGAGCTGGGATTGCCAGTTGTCGGCTTTACCGTTTCGGGCGGTGCGCGCATGCAAGAGGGCGTGACATCGCTTATGCAGATGGCCAAGATCTCTGCTGCCGTGAGAAAGCATAGCGAGGCGGGCGGCCTGTATATCACGGTGCTCACCGATCCCACGACTGGCGGCGTAACCGCGAGCTTTGCCATGGAGGGCGACATTATCCTGGCCGAGCCCGATGCCCTGACGGCATTTGCCGGCCCGCGCGTGATCGAGCAGAACATGCACAAGCGCCTGCCCAAGGGATTCCAGCGCTCCGAGTTTTTGCTGGAGCACGGCTTTTGCGATGCCGTTGTTCCGCGTGGCGAGATTGCGCTCACAGTGGGAGAGCTGCTGGCGCTGCACGAAGGACACGCGCCCGGTCTGGGGGCACCGCACGAGATCGTGCATACGGGTCGCCGCGGCAAAAAGCTGGGACACTTGTTTAAGCGCTCGACGGCACCAAAAACCGCGCTCGAGATTGTCAAGCAGACCCGCTCGGCAGATCGCGCCACGGCGGGTGAGATGATCTCACTGGGCCTGGATGGATTTGTGGAGCTGCACGGCGACCGTTACTTTGGAGACGACGCCGCTGTGGTGGCCGGTATTGGCTGGAAAAACGGACGCCCCGTAACGGTCATCGCCATCGAGCGCGGCACCACGACCAAAGAGCGTATGCGCCGCAACTTTGGCATGGCGCATCCCGAGGGCTATCGCAAAGCGCGCCGCCTGATGCGCCAGGCCGAAAAGTTTGGTCGACCGGTTCTGTGCCTGGTTGATACTTCGGGCGCGTTTTGCGGCATCGGTGCCGAGGAGCGCGGCCAGGGCGAGGCGATTGCCCAGAATCTCATGGAGATGAGCGGCCTCAAGACGCCGATTGTCTCGGTGGTGACAGGCGAGGGCGGCTCTGGTGGCGCGCTGGCGCTGTCCGTGGCCGACCGCATCCTGATGCTCTCGAGCTCGGCCTATTCGGTCGTGAGCCCCGAGGCCTGTGCGTCGATCCTGTGGAAGGATACCGAGCGCGCGAATGAGGCCGCCGAGGCGCTTAAGCTCACGGCCCCCGATCTGTTGGCGCTCGGCATCATCGACGGCATTGTTGACGATAGGGGCCTGTCGCATGAGGAGATCGCCGGTGCCGTCATGTCCTCGGCATTTGATGCCTTCGATACGCTTGGGCAGCTCGACGACGCGACCCTCACAAACCTCCGCTACGAAAAGTACCGCGCAATCGGTCAGTACCGCACGATGTGACAAAGGGAAAGCTCGCATGTCACATTGGGAAAGGGTTCCTGTGTCACAAGTTTCCAACACCACGTTTGCAACGACGGTTTCATCAAACGCCATGGCCGTGGTGGACTATCTGTCCAAAAGCATGATGTCGGCGCTGCCGTTTATTGTCTGCGCGGCGTTGTTCCGCACCGTCGCCGTCATTATGGGCGAAGGCATGCTGGGTCTGTGGTCTGCAGATTCCGATATCTATCGCCTGTTCTACAGTTGGCTCTATAACGCCGGCTACTACTTTTTGCCCATTTATCTTGGTTGGGCGGCCGCCCGCCAGCTCGGTTGCTCGGAGCAGCTGGGCATGATGCTGGGCGGCGTATTGATTGCGCCCGATCTGCTTAAGCTCGTCGATGTCGCATCGACGACGGCGGCATCGATGACTTCCGTGTATGGTCTGTTTCCCGCGCCGGTCAACGATTACACGACGACTGTTATTCCGGTTCTCATCTCGGTGCCCGTGCTATGGCGAGTGGAGTGTTTCTTTCAGCGCGTTATCCCTCAGGCCGTGGCGTTTTCGTTCGTTCCGTTTGCGACCATGCTCGTTATGGTTCCGGTTTCGCTGTGTATTACGGCGCCGGCGGGCAGCTATCTGGGCATGCTGTTGGGCCAACTTATGTTTATGCTTGGCAATTCCGGTGGCATCGTGTCGCTGCTCACGCTCATGGGGCTTGCCGCGGGTTGGGAGTTTCTTAAGATTGCGGGCGTCAGCAACGTTGTCCTATCGCTTGCGTACGCGCAGTTTATGAGCGTGGGAACGGATTCGTGCATTCTCATTGCCGCGACAATGGCGACGTTCGCCGTTTGGGGCATGCCCTTTGGTGCGTCGCTCCGCGTTGCGGATAAGGATGAGAAGGCGCTCATGCTGGGCTATTCAATCTCGGGCGTGCTTGGCGGCGTAAGCGAGCCGGCGCTGTACGGCTGCGGTTTTAAATATGGCAGGTGCCTGACGTGCATGGCCATTGGCGGCGCCGTCGGAGGCCTTGTTGCAGCCGTGGGCCACGTTACGGCTTATACCATCGGCATGACGAATGTCCTCATGGTCATTGGCTTTGCCACGGGCGGTATTTCGAACCTGCTGTGGTGCTGCGTTGCCGGCGGCACGGCATTTGCGGCGTCTGCGGCGCTGAGCTACTGCTTTGGCGTGGTGCCGACGAAGGGGCGAGCGACGGGGGACGGAGCCGATTCACCCGAAACCTCGAAGAGCGTGGCCGAAGTAAGCGCGTAAACCTGTGCGACACAAGGACGATTCCTTTGCCATATTCCAAGGCCGTGGCCCGTGTGGGTTGCGGCCTTTTTTGTATCTGGGGGACAAAGTGGCTACACTACAATCCGTTTGAGCAATAGATATATAGGTAGTACCGTGGGGGCGGATGTAGATGGTCGAGTGGATTGTTAAGCGTGCGCAGGGCGACCGTGCGCGCGTGGGCACGTTGACGGGCGTTGTGTGTATTCTCGCCAATGTGGCACTATGTGCTGCGAAGGGCGCAATTGGCGTGGTTTCGGGATCGGTTTCGATCGTGGCGGATGCCATGAACAACCTGTCCGATGCCAGCTCGAATATCGTGAGCGTGCTGGGCTTTAAGCTGGCGAGCAAGCCGGCCGACCCCGAGCATCCTTACGGTCACGGTCGCTACGAGTATCTCTCGGGTCTGGTCGTGGCGGCGCTCGTACTGCTGATCGGCCTTGAGCTTATCAAGTCCTCGGTTGAGCGCGTCATCCACCCCGAACCTGTCGAGTTCTCGCTTGCCCTGGTGACGGTTCTAGTGCTTTCGATGGTCGTAAAGCTCTGGATGGCGGCCCTCAACCAAAAGCTCGGTGACCGTATTGAGTCCGATACGCTGCATGCGACGGCTCAGGACTCAAAGAACGATGTCCTGGCCACGGGCGCTGTGCTGGCGTGCGCGATTGTTTCCCAGGTGACGCATGTCAATCTTGATGCTTGGGTCGGCCTTGCCGTTGGCGTCTATATTGGCTGGAGCGGCTTTGAGCTTATCCAAGATACGGTGAGCCCCCTTTTGGGCCAGGCACCCGATCCCAAGCTGGTCAAGCACATCCGAGACAAGATCATGAGCTACCCCGGCGTTTTGGGTGTTCATGACCTAATGGTTCACGACTATGGCCCGGGCAGGAAGTTCGCAAGTGCGCACGCCGAGATGGCGGCCGAGGCCAGCCCGCTGGAAAGTCACGACACGCTCGATAACATCGAGCAGTCGTTTAGGGTCGAAGACGGCATGATCGTCACACTCCATTACGATCCCATCGTGACCGACGATCCAAAGGTGGCAAGCATGCGTCTGCGCATCAACGCCATGGCCCAGGAGATCGATGGTCGCCTTTCAATTCACGATTTGCGCTGTGTGCCGGGTCCTACGCACACTAACGTGATCTTTGACTGCGTGCGACCCTCGGATCTGCGAATGAGCGCCGAGGACCTAAAGCACGAGTTGGCGAAACGGGTCGAGTCGGAATACCCCAAGTCGATTGCAAAGATTACGATCGACGAAGACTACGTAGGGCATACCCACGAGTAGGGCTGTGCCGGCAAAGCAAGTTATACAGAAGGGGAGACTATGAAGAAGCTGTATCTGCTCCGCCACGGCCAGACGGAATTCAACGTCAAAAAACTCGTCCAGGGTCGCTGCGATTCACCGCTCACCAATTTGGGTCGTCAACAGGCGCAGACAGCCGCCGCATGGCTCAAGGTCCATGGCGTCGTCCCCGACAAAGTGGTCTCATCGCCCTTAGGCCGAGCCATGGACACGGCAAGTCTCGTCGCATGCGAACTCCTCGGTCCGGATGCAGCAGTCGAGCCCTGCGAAGGCATCATCGAGCGCAGCTACGGCACCTTCGAAGAAGGCCCCCACGACGCCCTGCCCACCGACGTCTGGGACACCGGCGAGGACCTGATTCCATTTGGCGGAGAAGGAAGCCATGCCCTGCAGGAGCGCATGGTAGACACCCTCACCAATATCATGGGCGCCGAGGATATCGAAACCCTCCTAGCAGTAAGCCACGGCAGCGCCAGCCGCCAATTCATCAAGGCTGCAGCCCCAGAGGGCTTCGAGCTCCCAGCAAAACTCCCCAACTGCGCCATCATGATCTTCGATTTCGAAGAGGCAAAGCCACAAGCAGAAGGCGAGCCAATGCAATGCAAGTTCACCCTCCAGCAAATAGTGGACCCCCAACAAAGTCATTAGCCTGAGCGAGCAAGGTTTAGCAGACATCAACGTGCCACGCACTTTACCTGCGTAAACAATGTGAGTGAAATATGAATCTCGATGGATACGCCCGCAGCCGTGTATACTAAACAGCTGTGTGTAACCAGGGGAGTATTCTGGCTGGACAAAATGCCTGCTTAATAGGGTTGTCAGGTAGTCCGGACGCAATACAAGACTGGGGAGCACGTCGTGTAAGTAGTGGTCCTCTAGGGGCGTACGCTCGGTGGTGTACGCATTGTCCCAAGACCACGCGAGAGTTGGGATCATATCTTGATCAGCATGATTCTCGGCCGCAAGATTGGCATGACCCAGGTTTGGGACGAGGACGACAACGTCGTTCCCGTCACGGTCATCCAGGCTGGCCCCTGCGCTGTCTCGCAGGTTAAAACTCAGGCAACCGACGGCTATGACGCCGTCCAGATCGGTTTCGGCGACATCAAGGCCAAGAACGTGAACAAGCCCATGGCTGGTCACTTCGCCAAGGCTGGCGTCGAGCCTGTCCGTTTCCTTCGTGAGGTCCGCGTCGAGAACGGCGAGGAGCACAAGGTCGGCGAGGTCGTCACCGTCGCTGATTTCGCTGATGTCGAGAAGGTCGACGTCATCGGTACCTCCAAGGGTAAGGGCTTCCAGGGTCGCATCAAGCGCTGGGGTCAGCGCCGCGGTCCTATGACGCATGGTTCTCACTTCCAGCGTCACCCCGGTTCTATCGGTCAGTGCGCCTATCCTGCGCGCGTCCTCAAGGGCGTCAAGATGGCCGGTCACATGGGTAACGAGCGCGTTACCGTCAAGAACCTTTCCGTTGTCCGCATCGATGCCGAGCAGAACCTCATCTTGGTCAAGGGCGCTGTCCCGGGTGCCAAGAATGGTCTCGTCGCCATCCGTATGGCCTAAGGGCCCAGCCCATTTAGCCCAGCGTCATACCAAGGAGAACACTTAAATGGCAAAGTTTGAAGTAAAGAACAGCGAGGGCAAGAAGGTCGCCGAGGCCGAGCTCGCCGCTGAGGTGTACGGCATCGAGCCGAACATCCACGTTATGCACCACATCGTCAAGTGCCAGATGGCCTCTTGGCGTCAGGGCACCCAGTCCGCTAAGGGCCGCTCTGAGGTTTCCGGTGGCGGCAAGAAGCCTTGGCGTCAGAAGGGCACCGGCCGTGCCCGCCAGGGTTCCATCCGTGCTGCCCAGTGGCGTCACGGTGGCGTCGTCTTCGCCCCCAAGCCCCGTTCCTACGCTAAGCGTATGAACAACAAGGAGGTCAAGCTGGCTATGCGCTCCGCGCTGTCCGCCAAGCTGGCCGATGGCGAGCTCGTGCTCGTCGACGACTACGGCTTCGAGAAGCCTTCCACCAAGGCTGCCGTCGCCATGCTCAAGGCTCTCGGCCTTGAGGGCAAGCGTCTGACCATCATCGTTCGCGATGAGGACGTCAATGCTTACCTGTCGTTCCGCAACATTCCCAAGACGTTCATCATCACTGCCGACGAGGCCAACACCTACGATCTCGTCAACAACAACGCCGTGCTGATGCCCGCCGACATCGCCGCTCACTTCGGGGAGGTGCTTGCATAAATGACCGCCCACGAGATCATCATCCGTCCGATCGTGTCCGAGCGTTCCTTCTCCGGCATGGAGCAGAACAAGTACACGTTCGAGGTCGCCAAGGATGCTAACAAGTATCAGATCAAGGACGCTGTCGAGGAGATCTTCGGCGTCAAGGTCGTTCGCGTGAACACCCTGACGGTCAAGCCCAAGACCAAGCGCGTGCGCTATGTCGCCGGCAAGACCCGTTCTTGGAAGAAGGCCATCGTCACGCTGGCCGAGGGCGACACCATCGAGGTCTTTGGCAACCAGGCCTAAGACTCGCTGCTGTTGAGTGAGCTCATGCCTCCCAAATAGGGGAGGCGAGAGCTCAAGGTTTTGGGCGTATAAAATGGACACGCCCGGAACCGTGTATACGTCCGGTGTCATCGCACCCGAGGCAGAACCTCGAATCCCTGTCTGCGATGGCTAACGGATTCCTATTGAAAGGGATTGTAATGGCTGTAAAGCACCTTAAGCCGACCTCCGCTGGTAGGCGTTGGCAGACGATCTCCGATTTCTCCGAGATCACCTGCACCAAGCCCGAGAAGTCTCTTCTCGAGCCCCTGCCCAAGAAGGCCGGTCGTAACAACAACGGCCGCATCACCACCCGCCACCAGGGCGGCGGCGTGAAGCGTCGTTACCGCGTGATCGACTTCAAGCGCAACAAGGACGGCGTGCCCGCCAAGGTTGCCACGATCGAGTACGATCCGAACCGTTCCGCTCGCATCGCTCTGCTGCACTACGCTGACGGTGAGAAGCGCTACATCCTGGCCCCCAAGGGCCTCGAGGTCGGTCAGACCGTCATGTCCGGTTCTGACGCCGACATCAAGCCGGGCAACGCTCTGCCCCTCGCCGACATCCCCGTCGGTACGCTCATCCACGCCGTCGAGTTCCAGCCGGGCAAGGGCGCTGCTATCGCCCGTTCCGCCGGTAACTCCTGCCAGCTGATGGGTAAGGAGGGCAAGTACGCTATCGTCCGTATGCCTTCCTCCGAGATGCGCCGCATCCTCGTTACCTGCCGCGCCACCGTCGGTGAGGTCGGCAACGCCGATCACGCCAACATCGTCATCGGCAAGGCCGGCCGTAAGCGTCACATGAACGTGCGCCCGACCGTCCGCGGTACCGTCATGAACCCTGTCGACCACCCGCACGGCGGTGGCGAGGGCAAGAACCACACCTCTGGTCGTCCCTCTGTTACCCCCTGGGGTAAGCCGACGAAGGGCCTTCGTACGCGCAAGAAGAAGAAGGTCTCGAACCAGCACATCATTCGTCGCCGTAAGAAGTAATTTCGGATACCGAGTTTTAGGAGAAAGCACTTATGAGCAGAAGTCTCAAAAAGGGCCCGTTCGTGGAGACTCGCCTTCTCTCGCGTATCACCGCGATGAACGAGGCTGGCAAGAAGGACGTCGTGAAGACCTGGTCCCGCGCGTCCACCATCTTCCCCGAGATGGTTGGTCACACCATCGCCGTCCACGACGGCCGCAAGCATGTGCCCGTGTATGTTACCGAGTCCATGGTTGGTCACAAGCTCGGCGAGTTCGCGCCGACTCGTACGTTCCGTGGCCACAAGGCCAAATAGGGGGTTAACCGTAAATGGCAACTAAGTCTATTGAAACTGAGGCCACCGAGGTTCGCGCCGTCGCTAAGTACGTGCGTGTTTCCCCCAGCAAGGCCCGCCTGGTGGTCGATCTGATCCGCCGCAAGCCTGTCGCTCAGGCCTTCGACATCCTCCACTTCTGCGACCGCGCTGTCGCCGTGGATGTCGAGAAGGTTCTCCGTTCCGCCGTTGCGAACGCCGAGAACAACAACGGTCTGCGTGCCGACAACCTGGTTGTCGCCGCTGCCTATGTTGACGAGGGTCCGACGCTTAAGCGCATCCGTCCCCGCGCCAAGGGTTCCGCTTCTCGTATTCTGAAGCGTACTTCCCACATCACCGTCGTCGTTGCTCCTCGAAAGGAGGCGTAAAGCTGTATGGGTCAGAAAGTCTACCCCACCGGCTTCCGTCTTGGCATCACCGAGAACTGGCGCTCCCGCTGGTTCGCAGAGAAGGATTACGCTAAGACCCTCGGTAACGATCTCGAGATCCGCAAGTACCTCGAGAAGCGTCTTTCCCGCGCAGCTGTCTCCCGCGTCGAGATCGAGCGCGCTGGCGACAAGGTGAAGGTCATCATCCTCACCGCTCGCCCCGGCGTTGTCATCGGTAAGAAGGGTGCCGAGATCGATACCCTCCGCACCGAGCTCGAGAAGGTTGCTGGCGTCTCCAAGGGCCAGCTCTCCGTCGACGTTGTCGAGATCAAGCGCCCCGAGCTTGACGCCAACCTCGTTGCTCAGTCCATCGCTGAGCAGCTCGAGGGCCGCGTTGCCTTCCGTCGCGCTATGCGCAAGGCTGTCCAGTCCGCCCGCAAGGCCGGCGCCAAGGGCATCCGTATCCAGTGCTCCGGTCGTCTCGGCGGTGCCGAGATGGGCCGTCGTGAGTGGTACCGTGAGGGTCGCGTGCCTCTGCACACCCTCCGCGCCAAGATCGACTACGGCACGGCTGTCGCCAGCACCACCATGGGCGCTTGCGGCGTGAAGGTCTGGATCTACCTGGGCGAGAAGCTCCCGGGCCAGCCTGTTCCCAACCCTGCACTCGAGGGCTCTTCCCGTCCTCGTCGTCGTAACTCCGAGAGGAGGGGTCAGTAGTGCTTGCCCCTAAGCGTATTCTTCACCGCAAGGTGCAGCGTGGCTCCATGAAGGGCCAGGCCAAGGGTAATACCGAGCTGCATTTCGGCGAGTTTGGTATCCAGGCTCTCGAGGCTCATTGGATCACCAACCGTCAGATCGAGGCCGCTCGTATTGCCATGACCCGCTACATGAAGCGTGGCGGTCGTGTCTACATCACGATCTTCCCCGATAAGCCCATCACCAAGAAGCCTGCCGAGACTCGCATGGGTTCTGGTAAGGGTAACCCCGAGGAGTGGGTGGCCGTCGTCAAGCCCGGCCGTATCATGTTCGAGGTCAAGGGCGTGCCCGAGGAGGTCGCTCGCGAGGCTCTGCGTCTTGCACAGCACAAGCTTCCCATCAAGACCAAGATTGTTGCTGCCAAGAACGCTGAGCAGCGCATCGAGAAGGAGATGGCTGAGGAGGCCGCTCTCGAGGCCAAGTGGGCTGCTGAGGACGCCGCCGCCGCCAAGGAGGAGAACTAATGAAGCCCGCAGAGATTCGTGAGCTCTCGGACGCTCAGCTCGTTGAGAAGCTGAAGGAAATGCGCGCCGAGCTCTTTAACCTTCGTTTCCAGATGGCCACCAGCCAGCTGGACAACACCGCTCGCGTCAACACCGTGAAGAAGGACATCGCTCGCGTCCTCACGGAGCAGCGCGCCCGCGAGATCGCAGCGGAGAAGTCCGCTGTCGCCGAGTAGGACCTAAGGAGAGAACATGACTGATTCGCGTAACTCGCGTAAGGTCCGTACGGGTGTCGTTACCTCCGTCTCCGGTGCCAAGACCATTGTTGTCACCATCACCGAGCGCAAGCGTCACCCCAAGTACGGCAAGATGATGACCAGCTCCAAGAAGCTGCACGCTCACGACGAGGAGTGCACGGCTGGCGTGGGCGACACCGTCCGCGTTATGGAGACCCGTCCTATGTCCAAGATGAAGCGTTGGCGCCTCATCGAGGTCGTCGAGCGCGCTAAATAAGCAGTCGCTCTTACGACTTGTACGTTTCCGAAGATGTGCGTATGCCTGGCTTGCATACCACGGGCCGCATAAAGGCTGCGCACCTCTCTTCGGTTCTTAGTTCGGAGGAACATCTACCATGATTCAGATGCAAACCATGCTGAACGTCGCCGACAACTCCGGCGCTCGCAAGATTCGCTGCATCAAGGTGCTTGGCGGTTCCAAGCGTCGTTATGCAGGCATCGGCGATGTGTTCATCGGTGCTGTCCAGGAGGCTACCCCTGGCGCCAACGTCAAGAAGAAGGACGTTGTCCGTTGCGTCGTCGTTCGCACCGTTAAGGAGATCCGCCGCAAGGATGGCTCCTACATTCGCTTTGATGAGAACGCCTGCGTTGTCATCAACAACGATGGTTCGCCCGTCGGCACCCGTATCTTCGGGCCCGTCGCTCGCGAGCTTCGTGACAAGAAGTACATGAAGATCGTCTCGCTCGCTCCCGAGACCCTGTAGTTAGGGGAGATATATGTATATCAAGAAGGGCGATAAGGTCCAGGTTCTCTCTGGTAAGGATCGCGGCAAGCAGGGCGTTGTCCTGCGTGCTCTCCCCGCCGAGAACAAGGTCGTTGTCGAGGGCGTTTCGGTCGTCAAGAAGGCCGTCAAGCCCAACGCTGCCAACCAGCAGGGCGGCATCGTTTCGCAGGAGGCTCCCATCGACGCCTCCAACGTCAATCTCGTTTGCCCCGAGTGCGGTAAGGTTACCCGCGTCGGTCACGAGAAGGACGGCAAGAACAAGCTGCGCGTCTGCAAGAAGTGCGGCCACAAGTTCTAAGCTGCCCGCAACATCAAGTTGCTAGCAAAGGCCCGGATGCCACGGCACCCGGGCCTTTTTTGATCCCTTGGGGACGGAGGAAAACGGATCATTACCGTCCGCAAGGGTGCCGTTGATCCCTTTTCCTCCGTCCCTAAGGGATCAGGTGATGCACATTTGTGCGTAGTTGTGTGCGTAGGATTGCGTGACTATGCTTGTATATGCACCGTCTGCTGCTGAATTTTGACCATTTAGCGGTAATACACGCAGAAGCACGCACATACACGCGTATTTGTGCGAATATAGAGCTGTCAGAAATGAAAGACTTTTCACGACGCAGGAGGCACATATGGCAGATTCCAAGCAGGCTCCACTCGACTCCGCGGCAGCCGCAAAGGCAGCGTTCGCTTCGGTCCAGAACAAGCCGTTCCCCGATGATATCTTTACGGCACCCGAGCTTCGTTGGGCTGTGATCGGGTGCGGCGTTATCGCCAACCAGATGGCCCAGTCTCTCGCTCTTGCTGGCCGCAAGCTTGCGGGCGTCGCCAACCGCACGCTGTCAAAGGCTCAAGCTTTTGCCGAGCAGTATGGCATCGAGAAGGTCTATGAAACGGCCGAGGACCTCTATGCCGACCCTAACATCGACGCGATCTATATCACCACGCCGCATAACACGCATGTCACCTACCTGCGCGCCGCTCTGGCAGCAGGCAAGCACGTGCTCTGCGAGAAGGCCATTACCCTCAACTCCGCCGAGCTCGATGAGGCCCGTGCCATTGCCGACGAGCATAACGTGGTCCTTATGGACGCCACTACGGTGCTCCACATGCCCCTGTATCAAGAGCTGCGCCGCCGCATGGATGCCGGCGAGTTTGGCCGCATGAACCTCGCCCAACTCAACTTTGGCAGCTATAAGGAGTACGGCGATCTGACCAACCGTTTCTATAACCGCAACCTCGCCGGCGGCGCTATGCTCGACATTGGCGTCTATGCGCTTTCCGTTATGCGCCTCTTTATGGCAAGCCAGCCCGCTGAGGTCGTTTCGCTGGGTAACACCTGTGAGACCGGTGTCGACGTTGCGGGCGGCATCGTCTGCCGTAATGCCGAGCAACAGCTGGGTGTTGTGAGCCTTACGCTTCACTCCAAGCAGCCAAAGCGCTCGGTCATCAGCTTTGACAAGTGCTATATCGAGGTCAACGAGTACCCGCGTGCCGATCATGCGACCATCGTGTGGACTGCGGACGGCCACCGCGAGGAGGTCCACGCCGGCACCGAAGCTTACGCCCTTTGCTACGAGATGGCCGACCTCGAGAAGGCCGTTGCCGGCGACGACTCCAAGCGCGAACTGCTGGATTATGCTTCTGATGTTATGGAACTTATGACCAAGCTTCGCGCCGACTGGGGAGTCGTGTACCCCGAGGAGGGGTAAACGATGCTAGCGGAAGATAGGCTCAATGCGATTGTGTCGATGGTGCAGCAGGCTGGCTCGGTTACTGTGCCAGAGCTTGCTGAGGCCTTGGGCGTGACGGCGTCCACCATTCGGCGCGACCTGCAGACGCTCGATCGCGCACACCGCATCGCCAAGGTCCACGGCGGAGCGACGAGTCTTGAGCGCGCGCACGTGACGCGTGACCTAACGCTCAACGAGCGCAGCGATCTCCATAACGACGACAAGGAGCGTATCTGCGCCCGTGCGGCGGCGCTTGTGGAGCCCGAGAGCTTTGTATACATCGACTCGGGCTCGACGACGCTCAAGCTCATCGAGCATCTTCCACACCTTGAAGGTGTCACCTATGTGACCGATTCCGTGCTCCATGCTCAGCGCCTCGCTTTGCGCGGCATGCGCACCGTAGTGCTGGGCGGCGAGCTCAAACCCGAGACCGAGGCGCTCGTTGGCCCCGATGCCCTGGCAACCCTAGACCGCTACAACTTCAATTGTGGCTTTTGGGGTTCTAACGGCATTGCCACCGAGCAGGGCTTCACGGCGCCCGATATCGAGGAAGCGCAAGTAAAGCGTATCTCGATGCGCCATACGGCCAAACGCTTCGTAATCTCGGACGCCAGTAAATTTGGCATGGTGGCGCCCGTTAAGTTCGCGGACTTCCGCGACGCAACGATTATTACCGCAGGCGAGGTCCCCGCCAAGTACCGGGCAATGGACAACGTTATCACGGTCTAACAGCAGGGGGCTAAGGCCAAAACCACCATAAATGAACTGCATCCCATTTCTTGGACTTTGAAATTAAGGTTCGAGAAAAGGGAGGCATCGGAAATGCCCCGCAGGAAGAAGGCAAGATACGGTCGCGAGATGAGGGCACGCGCCGCCGACCTGTTCGAGGCCGGCCTCGGCTTCGAACTCGCGGCCAAGAAGCTCGACGTTCCCGCCCCGGCGGTGAGAAAATGGCTCTACGCGTACCGGGCAACCGGGAGGAAGGGGCTGATCGGGATGGGCGAGAGCCGCAGGACCTACGACATGGAGACCAAGCTCGCCGTCGCGAGGGCCGTCGTGGACGAGGGGATGCCGCGGTCGGAGGCGATGGCCCGCTTCGGCATCGCCGCCGCCACATCGCTCGACCGCTGGTGCAGGCTGTACCGCGACGGCGGGCCGGAGGCGCTCGAGCCGGGACGCCGCGGCAGGCCGGAGGGCCCCGGGGGGCGGACGCGCGAGCGGGAGCTCGAGGAGCGCGTGCGCAAACTCGAGGCCCAGGTGGCGTATCTAAAAAAATCGATAGCCCTGAAAGCGGAGAAGAGCTCTCAAACTGGGAGAAAGCCCAGGTCGTAGCCTCCCTTTCAGGGCACCACCGCCTATGCGACCTGCTCGCGGCCGCGCGGCTCGCGCCGTCGAGCTACCACTATGCCGTAGCGCACCCGCCGAGAGCGACCCGGCCAGAGCTCCGGGAGGCCGTGCGCGAGATCTTCTCGAGGACGGCGAACGGGTGCGGCCACCGCCAGATAGCGATGTGCCTGAGGGCCGAGCTGGGCGCGAGGATAGCGGACAAGACGGTCCTCAAGATGATGCGGGAGCTCGGCATCCGCTGCGGCATCCGCCGGGAGACCGACTACCATCGCTACAACTCCTACCGCGGTCCGGTCGGCGAGAGATTCGACAACCTGATAGCGCGTGACTTTCGCGCGGGCGCCCCGTGGGAGAAGCTCGGGACCGACGTCACGGAATTCAGGCAGCCCTGGGGCAAGGCGTACTTCGCCCCGGTCTACGACTTCTGCACGAAGGAGATCGTCTCCTGGTCGGTGTCGACGAGCCCGGACATGGCCCAGCAGGAGGAGGTGCTCAGGCGCCTGTTCGCGAGGATGCCGGCCGGGGCCTCGCCGATCGTCCACAGCGACATGGGATGGCAGTACCAGCACCCTAGGTGGACCGGCGAGCTCAGGAGGCACGGCGCCAGGCAGAGCATGTCGAGAAAGGGCAACTGCCTAGACAACGGGGCGACGGAGCAGGTGTTCGGGCATCTCAAGGACGAGTTCTTCAGGGGCGTCGAGTGGGCCGACTTCGAGTCCTTCAAGAGGGACCTCGACGCCTATGTCGTGCATTGGAACACGAGGCGTCGCCAGGTGGCGCTCGGCGGCCTCACCCCGGTGGAGTTTCGGAAACGGCTATTGAAAGCGTCCTAGTGTTCGCTTCTAATAAAGAAGGCCAAGATTCGGGACGCAGTTCAAAAGGTGCCTGTCCCCATTGTGGTGGTTAGTAACGAAAACCGAGTAGTTTTCTCGATAGAAAAGCGGCAACGTCCATCACGGGCGTCGCCGCTTTCGTTGTCTGCCGGTTTGTCTAAGTCTGTAACAACTGGACCGTTAAAAGTGGGCTAAGTGTTACAGATCGAGATACTTACGAACCGCGCCGTCCCTTTGTCTCAATCTGTAACAGATAGACCGGAAAATGGGTTCTAACTGTTACAGATCGAGACGTTTTGGGACCGCGGCAGAGCCATCGCGGTTAAACCACCACGAAGGTGCCTGTCCCCTTTGTGGTGGTTTAGGGCTCCCAGGGGCAAGGGGCTTCGATGTGGATGTGCTCGCCGGTTACGGGATGCGTAAAGGACACGCTGTGGGCATGGAGCATGAGGCCGCAGGGGCGCGGCGTTCCGTACAGGTCGTCGCCAACCAGGGGATGATGCTCGCTTGCCAGGTGCACGCGAATCTGATGCTTGCGGCCGGTGAGCAGCTCGACATCAATATACGAGCGCGTGGGCAGGCCGCGGCGGCTCTTAAGGCGCTTGAGTACCTTGACGCGCGTCTGAGATGGCTTGCCGCTGGCGCCAACGCGCATCTTGCGGCTATCGTGGCGGTCGCGGGCGATAGGCTTGTCGATGAGCTTCTCGTTCCAGTCGATTTTGCCCTCGGCGAGCGCCAGATAGTGCTTTTCGAATGCGTGGTCGATGACCATCTGGTCAAAGGCGGGCTGCGTCTGCTTGTCGAGCGAGAACAGCACCACGCCGGTGGTGTTGCGGTCCAGGCGATTGAGCGGCTGCATGTCGGTCGCGGCAAAGCCGTCGCCCATCGCCAGCAGCAGGTCGCTGGCGTAGTCGGTAAGTGTGCGCTCGCCGGTGCCGTCACCGTGGACGATCATGCCGGCGGGCTTGTCGATGGCCATGAGCCAGGCGTCGCAGTAGAGGACTTGAGGTTCTTCGTTCACGTGTAAGCCTTTCGGTTAGCTGATTCCCACAAACATGCAGCCCGAGGTGGCGCCGCGCAGGCGGGCGGCCGGCTTGCGGCCGGCTTGCGCGGCCTCGACGGCGCGACGGACGCGAGCGACGGCACGGCCAATCTCATCGGCCTCGAGCAAGGTTCCGTCGACCATAAGACGGCGCACGCCGGCGTCGAGCAGCTGTGGAACCTGCGGTGTGAGGTCGATGGGGTAGGCGTCGTACAGGCGAGAGCGGCCGTGGATGTCGGTGCGGACGGGCATGACCTTTCCGTCGATATTCTTGAGCGAGAGCTTGCGGGCACGCAGGCGGCAGTTGGCGCAATCGTGGATGCAGCCGTTGGCAACCTGCAGAATGCAATGCTCGCTTGTCATGACGCGCGGGCGGCCAAAGACGGTGATGCCCAGAGCCGCGGGCGCGGCGGCGCCGAGCGAGACAATCTCGTCGAGCGTGATCTCGGGCGAGAGCCAAAACGCGCCGGCTCCGCGTTCGGCGAGTGCCTCCATGCAGGGCGTGTTGTGCACCGGCAGGCAAGAGCGAATCTCGGCCGTGGCGCCAACCTGGGCGGCCGGGGCAAGCTCAGAGATGTTGCCAATAGCGACCGTGGCGCCAGCAACAACCCATGGGTCAACGCGGACGTGGTCAACGGCGCGGCAAACCTCATCGAGCACGGGTACGATGCCCTGCTCAAACGTATCGGCGGGGGAGAGCTTGGCCGCATCGAGCGCGTCGGTGGTCATGTAGATGCGCGTTGCACCCTCCGCGCGAGCGGCCTCGGCGGCCTCGAGCGAGGTGACGGTAGCGCAGATCTGCGGCTCATCGCGGTAGTGCTCGGGCGTGAGGCGGGAATCACTGGCGACAATCGCCGGCAGCTCGAGCGTTTTCGCGCGCTCCTCATACGGTGCCAGAATGGCCTCTTCCAGCGCCTTACAAGCGGCGGCGCGCACCTTGTGCACGGCGGAAAAGCCCATGCCGCAGCCCTCATCGAGCGCCACCTCAAAGCTCGCGGCCTCAAAGGGAGAGGAGCCCATGCGCCCGACGTGCTCAACCAGATCGGACGCCTCGACCGCACGGGTCTTGGCGGCCTCGACGGTGAAGCCCGTGGCGGTGGCGGTGAGCGCGGGGTCGTCACAGCAGGTGAGTGTGACAGTAAACGGCTTGCCCAGGCGCGCCACGACGGACACATCAACAGCGCGGCGGCGCAGCACATCGCGCTTGAGCGCGGCGCCGGCGGCGTCGATGGCACGCTGGCTGCGAATCACGCGGACGCGGCAGCCCTCGGGCATGCTACGGGGCACGCGACACTCGATAACATCGCCGGCAGCGGCATCATCGGCGGCAATGGTGGTCAGGAACTGGTCAAACTCGTTATCGTGGCGAAGCTCCAGCAGGTCGCCCTTGCCCACGGGCTCAAACAGCTCAATGCGGGCGATGGCGGCGCGGCGACGGCGGTCGTCGGGCTTGAGGCCGCGCACATCGCGGTTGGCCGGGCGGCTGCCCAGCACCGTGCCCACGATCTGTCCGCGGTTGTTGGAACGCTCATAGCTCATCATCTCGTCGCCCGAGGTGCCGTCCTGATAGGCGTGCGTAAAGTCGCGGTTAAAGCAGCGCTTGAGCTGGCGCTGACGGGCGGCTTCCTCGTCCTTAGAGGTCGAAACATCGGCCAGCATATCGTCAATCTGATGACGATACACGTCGACGATGGAATACACGTAATCGGGAGCCTTCATGCGGCCCTCGAGCTTGAGCGATGCGGCGCCGGCGTCATACAGACGGCGAACAAGCTGCGAAGTGTTGGTGTCGCGCGGGCACAGCGCGCGCTCGCGACCGGCAGGGGAGAGCGAGCGGCCGTTCTCGTCGATCAGCTCGTAAGGCAGGCGACAGGGTTGAGCGCACATGCCGCGGTTGGCCGAGCGGCCCGCCATGGCAAAGCTCGAAAGCAGACACAGGCCAGAGTAGCAAAAGCAGATGGCGCCATGGCTAAAGACCTCAAGGTCCACATCGGGCGCGGCATCGTGAATGGCGGCAATCTCGTCGATGGAAAGCTCGCGCGAGAGGGTCACGCGGTCGGCGCCCTGCTCGCGGCACCAAAGGGTTCCGCGGTCGTCGTGGATGTTCGCCTGGGTCGAGATATGCGTCTCGATGCCGGGCATGGTGCGCTTGACCTCAAAGAACAGGCCCCAGTCCTGGATGATGAAGGCGTCGGCGCCCAGCGTGGAGCAGCGATGGATGAGCTGCAGCGCATCGCTCATCTCGGACTGCTTGATGACGATGTTGACCGTGACGTAGACGCGCGAGCCGGCTAGATGCGCGGCGCGGCAGGCCTGCTCAAAGGCCTCGTCGGTAAAGTTGGTGGCCTTGCGGCGTGCGTTGAAGCTGCCCATGCCGCAGTAGATGGCGTCTGCCCCGGCGGCGAGTGCGGCAGCAAAGGGCTCGGGCCCTCCGGCGGGCGCCAAAAGCTCGGGTCTGCGGTTGGTGGTTCGACTGGCGGTTGCGGTCATATCCTGCCTTTCAAAATGCTCAGATACTCAAAAGTATAGTGGTGCCGTCGCGGCAGGCGATGCCCGTGCTCTAAGCGGGATAAAGTCTTCAGCAGCTTGGACTGGCTGCTCCACATGAGAACCGTACAGCGGTCCGGGGAAACCGTTGGGCGATAAAATATTCTCGCAGCGTGATAATAATCTTGCATCGCGCGGAAACCTTGAGTACTATCCCAATCAAGCGCGGTGTTCAGACCGAACTGTGCCTCCCGGTGTGAACGCCGCGCTCCCGTTCCCTTTTACTTGTAAGGAGAAAAACATGAGCAAGACCGTCGTGTCTTCCGATAATGCACCCGCAGCCATCGGCCCGTATTCCCCCGGTATCCAGACTGGCAACATGGTGTTCCTGTCCGGCCAGCTGGGCATCGATCCCGCGACCGGCAAGCTGCCCGAGGGTGTCGAGGCCCAGGCCAAGCAGTCCCTCGCCAACGTCGAGGCTCTGCTGACCGCTGCCGGCGCCACGTTTGCCGATGTCGTCAAGACCACGGTCTACCTGGCCGACATCGCCGACTTTGCCGCCGTGAACGAGATCTACGCCTCCAAGTTCGAGGCCCCGTTCCCCGCGCGCAGCGCTTTCCAGGTTGCCGCTCTTCCGGCTGGCGGTCTGGTCGAGATCGAGGTCGTCGCCGCTCTCTAAGGCGTTGGCCACAACTAAACATGACATGCAAAAAGACCCTGCAGCGCGTGTGAACTGCAGGGTCTTTTGTCAAGCGATGCGACAAAAATGATCCGTTTCCCTTCGTCCCCAAGGGATCACGTTTAGCCCTCCTTGCGGACTTTTTGCAGGTAGCGGTACACGCTGGGCTCCGAGATGCCCAACGCGGTGGCAGCGCAGGCCACGGCGCCCTTGAGCATGAACACCCCGTTGCCGTTGAGGTGGCGAATGACGTCCACGCGGTCGTTCTGACCAAGCGACGCTACATCCAGCCCGCGCGCGCTCAGCAACTCGGCAATGCTGCGGTCGATGAGCTCCTGGGTGGACTCCGAAAGGCTTTCGACCTCGATAGGGGCGGGCTCCGTGCGCGTCGGCGCTGCGTCGAAGCACGCCATGAGCTGCTGCGCCATGGCGTTGATGGAGCGTACGGTCGAGAGGTCGGTGTTGACGCAGAGCATACCGACGATCTCGTCATCCTCGCGGATAAAGAACGTCGCGGACTCCAACGTCTTGCCGCCGGCACCGCGCCCCTCGTAGCCCGTAATAAACGGCAGGTCGCGATACTTGGGGTCGTGCATGATCTTGAGCGCCAGATCGGTGGCAGGACCGCCGACCTTGCGGCCGCTCACGATGCCGTTGCGAATATCGACGATGGCGTGGTCGGGATCCGAGAAATCGTGCAGCACGATTTCGCTGTTCTTACCGAGTATCTGCTCCAGGAAATCGACCATCGGCAAAAAGCGGCGTACGGTCTCGTTCACGGGCAACTCCTTTGGGTGAAATCGGAAATGTTCATAACAATTTTTTCTCATGGTAACACGGTGTCTATTGACTCGCATATTCGCAGGTACATTGCGTAATACAGACGAGCGGTATGATTTTGGCGGTAAACGGTTGACCAAAAGAAAAGTTAGATGTTATTTTGACCGGACACTTTCCTGACCTGCGGAAATGCATTGTCTCAGCTCAAGAATAGTCTGATAACAAAAAATTATTATTGAGAATGAGAACCATCTTTAATACGATATGCAACGAAGGCACAACCTCAACCCCGCACTGCGTCACAATAGAGCGTTAGATGCGAAAACAACTATTTCGAGGATTGGTGGTCAAATGACCCAGGAGACGGTTACGAACGGCACTGAAGCCCTGTTCACTCGCGAAGGCATGCCTCCCGTTAAGGAAATGATCCCGTGTGCCCTTCAGCACGTACTGGCATCGTTTGCCGGCATCATTACCCCGGCGGTCATCATGGCCGGCGTCTACGGCTTTAATAGCCAGCAGAGCACCGACATCATCCAGGTCGCGCTCATTCTTTCGGCGATCGATACGGCCCTTCAGGCCTTCGCTCCCTTCCGTCGCATCGGCGGCGGCCTGCCCATCGTCATGGGCGTTTCGTTCGCGTTCCTGCCGGCTCTGCAGGCCATGGGTGCCTCGGGCTTTAGCTTTGGTGCGCTGCTGGGCGGCGAGATCGTCGGCGGCGCCGTCGCGGTCCTCTTTGGTCTGGCCTACAGCAAGATCAAGTGGCTGTTCCCGCCCGTCGTGACCGGTACGGTCATCTTCTCCATCGGCGTTTCGCTGTATCCCACGGCCGTCAAGTATATGGCCGGCGGTATGGGTACGCCGCTGTGGGGCACTCCGCAGGCCTGGTGCGTCGCTCTTATCACCTTCGCCGTGGTCTTTGCGCTCGCCAACTTTGGCAAGGGCACGCTCAAGCTGGGATCCGTGTTCTTTGGCATGATCGTTGGCATGATCGTCTCCATCCCCTTTGGCATGATCGACTTCTCAAGCGTCGCCACCGCTCAGGTCTTCGCCCTTCCCAAGCTCATGCCCTACGCGCTCGAGTTTGATCCCGAAGTCTGCATTACCCTCGCCGTCGTGTTCCCCATGGTCGCCATCCAGGTTATCGGTGACGTCTCCGCCGCTTGCCTGGGCTCCATCGACCGTATGCCTACCGAGCGCGAGCTCTCCGGCGCTATCGTGTCCCAGGGCCTCACCTCTATGGTCGGCGGCCTGCTGGGCGGTCTTCCCACCAGCGCCCTTGGCCAGAACGTGGGCATCATCTGCTCCAACAAGGTCGTCAACAAGTGGGTCTTTGTGATCATCGCGGCCGTCTTTGCCATCGCCGGTCTGTTCCCGCAGCTCTCTGCCGTCCTTTCCGCTATCCCGCAGCCCGTTATCGGCGGCGCGACCGTCGGCGTCTTTGGCACCATCACCATGAACGGCGTGCGCATGTTCACCCGCGAGGGCCTCACGCAGCGCACTACCACCATCGTCGGCACCTCCGTCGTCTTTGGCCTGGGTATCTGGATGGCCAGCGGTTGCCTTGCCGGCGAGGGTATGCCCGCCTGGGTGTCCACCGTCATCGGTTCCAATGCCGTAACCCCCACCGCCATCATGGCCATTGTCCTTAACCTGATCCTTCCGCAGACGCCGGTCGTGGCTCAACACATCGATGCTGCCAAGGACGCTGCCGTGGATCTGGTCTTGCCCGAGAGCAAGAAGTAACCAATTCGGTGCTATTCGTCGGCGGGCGCATCGCCTCGTCCGCCGACGCCATGCGGCGCCAAGCCGCACTTCAAAGGGTTTGTCCCTTTGGTGAAGCGTTGACGGGAGAGGGCCCGTTTCCGGTGTAGGCCGGCGCTTCGCACTCCGCCATGTCAGAGGTGTCAAACCCCGCCTCTGATGTTGAAGGGAGCATCCATGCTTCTGGTCGCTAACGGTTCCGTTTTTACCCGCAACGCTCAGACCCCGTTTATTCCCAACGGTGCGGTCGCCATTGACGGAGATACGATCGTCGAAGTGGGCCCCGAGTGCGAGCTCAAGGCCAAGTACCCGGATGCCGAGTACGTCGACGCCCAGGGCAACCTCATCATGCCCGGACTCATCAACTGCCACACCCACATCTACTCGGGTCTGGCCCGCGGCCTTGCCATTAAGGGCTGCAACCCCACCAACTTCCTGGAGAATCTTGAGCAGCAGTGGTGGAAGATCGATGACAACCTGACGCTCGACGGCACCAAGGCCAGCGCCTATGCCACGATTCTTGACTCCATCCGCGATGGCGTCACCACGATCTTCGATCACCATGCGAGCTTCTGCGAGATCCCGGGAAGCCTCTTTACCATTAAGGATGCAGCTCAGGAGCTGGGCATGCGTTCGTGCCTGTGCTACGAGGTCTCCGACCGCCGCGGTCAGGAAAAATGCGACCAGGCCATTGCCGAGAACGCCGAGTTTGCCCAGTGGGCCGCCAAGGAGCGTCGCGATAACGACAACCACATGATCGCCGCCATGTTTGGCGGTCACGCCACCTTTACGCTGTCGGACGAGACCATGGATAAGATGGCCGAGGCCAACAACGGCCTGACCGGCTTCCACATCCATGTGTGCGAGGGCATGAATGACGTGTGGGACTCCCGCCTCAACCGCGGTGGCATCAGCCCCGTCGAGCGCCTGCTGCAGCACAATCTGCTGGGTCCCGACACCATGCTCGGCCACTGCATCCACGTGACGCCCGCCGAGATGGATATCGTCAAGGAGTCCGGTACCTGGCTCGTCAACAACCCCGAATCCAATATGGGCAACGCCGTGGGCTGCGCCCCCGTGCTCGAGTTCTTCCGCCGCGGCATCCCCGTGTGCATGGGCACCGACGCCTACACCCACGATATGCTCGAGAGCCTTAAGGTCTTCCTGATCATTCAGCGACACAACGCCGCCATGCCCAACGTGGGCTGGTGCGAGGCCATGACCATGCTGTTCGAGAACAACGCCAAGATGGCGAGCAAGTACTTCGATCGCAAGCTCGGCGTGCTCGAGGCCGGCGCTGCCGCCGATGTCATCGTCATGGACTACAAGCCCTTTACGCCGCTGAGCGAGGAGAATATCGACGGCCACATGCTCTTTGGCATGATGGGCAAAAACTGCCGCACCACCATCATCAACGGCCGCGTCCTGTACAAGGATCGCGAGTTCGTTGGCATTGATGAGGACAAGATCAACGCGTGGACCATGGCCGAGTCCAAGAAGCTCTGGAGCACGCTCAACGATCGAACCTACTAATTCACAAGTAGATTCGCGCGCGTCGGATGTTTCGCCGCATCCGACGCGCGCATAGGCGGCCTCCGCGGGGTCGCCGGCGCTGTGCTAGCGCTACACCGTATTTGCGCCCGCCGCGCGGTCTCGCCGGGCGTTACAGAGAGGAGCTCACTATGAGCGACATCATGAGGCCGATCCCGTTTTCGCAGCTGATGAACTGGATCATCGAGGAGCACAAGACCCAGGACGCCATCTTTGGCGTGCGTAAGATGGTCACGACCAACCAGGAGGGTGCGCTTCCCATTTTTGACGAGCGCATCGAGACTCCGTTTGGCCCGGCTGCCGGTCCCAATACGCAGCTGGCCCAGAACATCGTGGCCTCTTATGTGGCCGGTTCTCGCTTCTTTGAGCTCAAGACCGTCCAGGTTATGGACGGCGAGGAGCTCTCCAAGTGCGTCAACAAGCCCTGCATCGTGGCTCAGGACGAGTGCTACAACTGCGAATGGTCGACCGAGCTCGAGGTTCCGCAGGCCTTTGCCGAGTACGTGAAGGCATGGTTTGCCTGCCACCTGATCGCTCGCGAGTACGGTCTGGGCAGCCCGGACGGCTTTGTCTTCAACATGTCGGTGGGCTATGACCTGGAGGGTATTAAGAGCCCCAAGGTCGATGCCTACATCGAGGGCATGAAGGACGCCAGTGGCTCCGACGTCTGGAACGAGTGCCGCGCATGGGCGCTCGCCAACCTGGACAAGTTTGAGCATGTCGACGCCGCGTTTGTCGAGTCCATCCCGGCACGCGTCTCCAACTCCATTACCGAGTCTACCCTGCACGGCTGCCCGCCGGCGGAGATCGAGCGCATCGCGACCTACCTCATCACCGAGAAGGGCCTCAACACCTACATCAAGTGCAACCCCACGCTGCTGGGCTATGAGTTTGCACGTCAGCGCCTCAACGAGCTGGGCTTTGACTATATCGTCTTCGATGACACACACTTCCGCGAGGACCTGCAGTGGGTCGACGCCGTGCCCATGTTCGAGCGCCTGATTGCCCTGTGCGCCGAGCGCGGCCTGGAGTTTGGCGTCAAGCTCACCAACACCTTCCCCGTCGACGTGACGAGGAACGAGCCGCCTTCCACCGAGATGTATATGTCCGGCCGTTCGTTGTTCTCGCTGACCATCGAGGCTGCCCGCCGCATTACCGAGCAGTTTGACGGCAAGCTGCGCATCAGCTACTCCGGTGGTGCCACGGTCTACAACATCCGCGCCCTGTATGATGCCGGTATTTGGCCCGTTACCCTGGCGACCGACGTGCTCAAGCCCGGTGGATACGAGCGCTTTAGCCAGATGGCCGGCGAGTTTACCGACCTGGATGGCAAGCCGTTCGCGGGCGTCTCTCTCGAGGCCGTGACTGCGATCCAGACCGACTCGCTCACCAACCCGCTCTACAAGAAGCCGCTGCGTCCGCTGCCCGACCGCAAGGTTGCCGGCAAGAGCCCACTTTCCGATTGCTTTACCACGCCGTGCCGCACGAGCTGCCCCATCCAGCAGGATATTCCCGCCTACCTGGCGGCTGTTGACGAGGGCCGCTACGAGGACGCGCTCAACATCATCATCGAGCGCAACGCCCTGCCGTTCATTACCGGCACCATCTGCCCGCATCCCTGTGGCCGTGCCTGCGAGCGTGCATTCTACGAGCCCGAGGGTGCCCAGATTCGCGCCAGCAAGCTCAAGGCCGCCCGCGAGGCCATGACCGCCGTGCTGCCCAAGCTGCGCGCCCAGGCCATCGCCAACGACGGCGAGCGCAACGTTGCCGTTATCGGCGGCGGCCCGGCCGGTCTGGCGACGGCGTTCTTCCTGACGCGCGCCGGCGTGCCCGTCACCATCTTTGAGGCCCGCGATTCGCTCGGCGGCGTGGTCCGTCACGTGATCCCCGAGTTCCGTATCGCCAGCGACGATATCTCGCACGACGCCGAGCTTTGCCTGGCCTTTGGTGCCAAGGTTCAGCTTAACGCCCGCGTGGAGTCCATTGACGAGCTCAAGGCCCAGGGCTTTACCGACGTGGTCGTGGCCACCGGTGCCTGGATGCCCGGCTCTGCGGGCCTGGGCGAGGGTGCCGAGCTCGACGTGTTGGAGTTCCTCGAGGCCGCCAAGAAGGGCGAGAAGCTCGAGCTGGGCAAGGACGTCGTGGTCATTGGCGCCGGCAATACCGCCATGGACGCGGCCCGCGTGGCCAAGCGCCTGGCTGGCGTGAAGAACGTGCGCCTGGTGTATCGCCGTACCAAGAAGCAGATGCCCGCCGACGAGGAAGAGCTCGATCTTGCTCTTGCCGACGGCGTTGAGTTCTGCGAGCTGCTGGCGCCCAAGGCGCTCAACGGTGCCGTGCTGACCTGCGATGTTATGGAGCTTGGCGAGCCGGATGCAAGCGGCCGTCGCAGCCCCGTCGCCACGGGCGAGACCGTCGAGCTTTCCGCCACCACGGTGATCTGCGCCGTGGGCGAGGGCATCGATGCCAGCCTGTACGATGCCGCGGGCGTCGAACACGACCGTCGCGGTCGCCTTGCCGCCACCTCCACCGGCGTCGAGGGCGTCTGGGCTGCGGGCGACTGCCGCCGCGGTCCTGCCACCGTGGTCGAGGCTATTGCCGACGCCGCCGAGGTCGCCCGTGCCATCGCCGGCGTGGACTTTAACAAGTACGCCGACTGCAACGAGCAGGCCGTCCGCGAGGACACCTGCTACGAGCGCAAGGGATCGCTGTGCCGCGACAAGCGCAACTGCACCAAGACCCGCTGCCTGGGCTGCGGCTCGGTGTGCGAGGTCTGCTGCGACGTGTGTCCCAACCGCGCCAACGTGGCAATTAAGGTGCCGGGCCTGGCCAAACATCAGGTCGTCCACGTCGATGGCATGTGCAACGAGTGCGGCAACTGCGCCGTATTCTGCCCCTACCAGGAGGGTCGTCCCTACAAGGACAAGCTCACCCTGTTCTGGAGCGAGCAGGACATGGAGAACTCCGAGAACGAGGGCTTCCTGGCTGTGGACGAGGACCACTTTAAAGTCCGCGTCGCCGGCACGGTCCGCACCGTCTCGGTCGATGCCGCCAACACCGGTCTGCCCGAGGCCGTCCGCCTGACCATCAAGGCCGTGCGCGACAGCTATCCGTATCTCCTTAAGAAATAGGCGAGTCTCTTATGGCCAAATCCATTCAACATAACGTGGCCTACGTTGCCTGCGGAAGCGGTTGCGCCTCCGCAGGCGGCGACGCCCGCTGCAGCGAAGGCTGCATTGGCTGTGGCGCCTGCGTCACGGCCTGCCCCCACGGTGCCATTGCGCTGGTCGATGGCATCGCCCGCGTGGATCGCTCCAAGTGCACGGGCTGTGGCCTGTGCGGCATGGCGTGTCCACAGCGCGTGATTGCCTTCGTTCCCGGCTACCAGAACATCCTGGTGCGCTGCAACAACACCGACAAGGGCGCCATTGCGCGCAAGATCTGCGACACGAGCTGCATCGGTTGCGGCATGTGCGCCAAAAAGTGCCCTGCCAGCGCTATCCGCATCGAGGACAACTGCGCCCATATCGACGGCGCGGACTGCCTGTCGTGCGGCATGTGCGCCGTCGTCTGCCCGCATGGCGCCATCCACGACCGCACCGGCATCGCCGCCGGCGTGTAGAAGGGAATCACCATGGCACAGGAATTCACTTTTACCGTTAACGGCGTCGAGCGCACGACGACTCAGAACAAGCCGCTGCTCCGCTACTTGCGCGACGACCTGCATATCCATTCCGCTAAGGACGGCTGCTCCGAGGGCGCCTGCGGTACCTGCACCATCCATGTAGACGGCGCGGCCGTCAAGGCATGCGTACTGACCACCGCTCTTGCCGCCGGCCGCAACATCGTGACCGTCGAGGGCCTGCCCGAGGACGTGCGCGAGGCCTTTGTGTACGCCTTTGGCGCCGTGGGCGCCGTGCAGTGCGGTTTTTGCATTCCCGGTATGGTCATGGCGGGTGCAGCGCTCATCGCCGAGGACCCCGAGCCCACCGAGGAGCAGATCAAGTACGCCATCCGTGGCAACGTCTGCCGCTGCACCGGCTACAAGAAGATCATCGAGGGTATTTCGCTGGCAGCTGCGGTGCTCCGCGGCGAAAAGCAGATCGACGAGGACTTGGAGCGCGGCGACGACTACGGTGTGGGCAAGCGTGCCTTCCGTATCGACGTGCGCAAGAAGGTACTCGGCGAGGGCAAGTACCCCGACGACATCGACGAGCTCGATCAGCCGGGTCTGACCTATGCCAGCGCCGTGCGCTCCAAGTATCCGCGCGCCCGTGTGCTCTCCATCGATACCTCCAAGGCCGAGGCCCTGCCCGGTGTGGTGGGCATCCTGCGCGCTGAGGACGTGCCGGTCAACCAGGTCGGCCACCTTATCCAGGATTGGGACGTCATGATCGCGGCGGGCGATATCACCCGCTGCGTGGGCGATGCCATCGTGCTGGTGGTTGCCGAGGACGAGGCGACGCTTGAGAAGGCCAAGAAGCTCGTAAAGATTGATTACGAGCCGCTGGAGCCCGTGCGCAACATTGTCGAGGCCAGGGCTGCCGACGCCCCGCGCCTGCACGACAGTTTCTTTGCCTTTGGCAACACGGTGGAGCTCAAGGACAACGTGTGCCAGAGCCGTCACGTGACGCGCGGCGACGCCGCCAAGGCGCTGGCGGAGAGCGCGTTCACCGTGACGCAGCGCTTTACCACGCCCTTTACCGAGCATGCCTTCTTGGAGCCCGAGTGCGCCGTTGCCTTCCCGTACAAGAACGGCGTCAAGGTGCAGTCGACCGACCAGGGTGCCTACGACACGCGTAAAGAGTGTGCCCACATGTTTGGCTGGGACAACGAGCCCGAGCGCGTGGTCGTCGAGACCATGCTCGTGGGCGGCGGCTTTGGCGGTAAGGAGGACGTTTCGATCCAGCACCTGGCCGCGCTTGCTGCCTATAAGCTCCAGCGTCCTGTGAAGTGCAAGCTCACGCGTGCCGAGTCGCTCGCGTTCCATCCCAAGCGTCATGCCATGGACGGCACCTTTACACTGGGCTGCGATGCCGAAGGCAACTTTACCGGCCTGGATTGCGAGATCAACTTTGATACCGGCGCCTACGCTTCGCTGTGCGGCCCGGTGCTCGAGCGTGCCTGCACGCATGCCGTCGGTCCCTACAAGTACCAGAACACCGACATCCGCGGCTTCGGCTACTACACTAACAACCCGCCTGCCGGCGCGTACCGTGGCTTTGGCGTTTGCCAGTCCGAGTTTGCGCTCGAGAGCCTGATCGACCTGCTGGCCGAGAAGGTCGGTTTGGATCCGTGGGAGATTCGCTACCGCAACGCCATCGAGCCGGGCGAGGTTCTGCCCAACGGCCAGATTGCCGACTGCTCCACGGCGCTTAAGGAGACGCTGCTCGAGGTCAAGGATGCCTACTATGCACATCCCGGACACGCTGGCATTGCCTGCGCCATGAAGAACGCCGGCGTGGGCGTGGGTCTGCCCGATGCCGGCCGCTGCAAGATTCGCGTCGAGGATGGCCGCGCCGTGGTCTATGCCGCCACGTCCGACATCGGCCAGGGCTGCAACACGGTCTTTTTGCAGGACGTTGCCGAGGCCTGCGGTCTGCCGCTTCGCTGCATTGCCAACGGCGAGTGCTCCACCGAGAACGCTCCCGATTCCGGCACCACGTCTGGTTCGCGTCAGACGGTCGTGACCGGCGAGGCCGTGCGCGGTGCCGCCTTCCTGCTGCGCGACGCCATGGTTGGCATCGAGGCCGGCAAGCCTGCGCCCGCCGCTCCGGTGAGCGCGCATGGCGACGGCGTCAAGATCGAGTACGACGACGGTCGCGCCTACCAGCTGCGCACACAGGAACTCGTCGCCGGCCAGGGTATGCATCCTCAGGACCCTGCGGCCACCATCAAGGCGCTCGAGGGATGCGAGTTTGGCTACGTGTATCTGGAGCCGACCGACAAGCTGGGCGCCGATGTTCCCAACCCCAAGAGCCACATCTGCTACGGTTTTGCCACACATGTGGTCATTCTGGATGATGACGGCCGCGTGAGCGAGGTCTATGCCGCACACGATTCCGGCAAGGTGGTCAACCCCATCTCCATCCAGGGTCAGATCGAAGGCGGCGTGCTCATGGGTATGGGCTATGCGCTGACCGAGGACTGGCCGCTCAAGGACTGCGTACCCCAGGCAAGGTACGGCACGCTCGGGCTGTTCCGTGCGCCCGAGATTCCGGATATCCACGCCATCTACGTGGAGAAGGACGAGCTGCTGCCCGTGGCATACGGCGGCAAGGGCATTGGAGAGATCGCAACGATCCCCACGGCGCCCGCCGTGCAGAACGCCTACCGCGCATTCGACGGCAAGCTGCGTCCGGATCTGCCCATGGTGGATACGCCGTACAGCCGCGCTCGTCACCGCGGGTAGAGTAGAGCGCGGACGGCCATTGCTGACTGCCGTCTGCGCTTGCCATCAACTGTATAAGCTGCGCCTTTGGCCCCAGCTCCATCGTGAGCCGGGGCCTTTTGTTTGGAGCGCCTCCGCATACGGAAACTGCGTCCCGGAATCGTGCCCCAGAATGGGATGCGGTTTCCGCTGAAGGACTCAACCGGAAAGCACAACCCGTTCTGAGGCCGGATTCCGGGATACGGTTTCCGCTAGGCATGCCATCTGGAAAGCGCATCCCGTTTTGAGCGTCCAAGCTGGGACGCGCTTTCCGTTGGCGTGGCCGTTGGGAAAACGCGGCCCAGATAGGGGGGATGCGATCCGGCGATGCGCGGCCTAGCAGCTCCTACAGCTCCACGTCGTTGAGCCATGTCGGCAGCGCGGTCTGCCGGATGCCTGCCGTCTGCAGCTTTTTGGCGAGCATTCCTGCCGAGCGGACCTCGTTCATGGTAAAGCGCAGCAGAGGGTGACCGTAGAGCGATAGGTGCGCCTCTCGCTGTCGTTCGGCAACGAGCGCCTCGGCGGTGGTGCGTCCGGCCAGCATGGTCTGGTCGGTATATTTGATGAGCCCGTCGAGCTCGCCCAGCGTGAGCTCCCGCGCCTGGCGCTCCCAGGCAAAGTCCGTTCGTATGGGCTTGGCCGAATCGAAGGGGTCCGTCAACTCGTATTGAAGCCAGTCGGGCGCAAAGCCCGTCTCGATCATGACGGCTCGGGCGACCGATTCCCCGCCGCTCTCGGCGCGGGCGTCGGCATATCGAAGCGTTGTGAGGGCGGTGCGAATCGCGCGACCATTGCGGGCAGTCGCTCGTTGCTCAACGGCCTCCATCAGCTGTTCCCGTGCAAGGCCGAGCTTTAAGATCGCCGAATCGGCAATGGGCATGCCGTCGGCAAAACCAGTTTGCAGCAGGCAATCTGTGACCGTTTGGATGGGCGGCGTTACCGATATGCCGGCTCTGCGTATTGCTCCGGCCGGCTCAATCTGGTGCCGCTGAATATGTGCGCCCGGACGAGCCGACGGCTTTGTCGAGCTGCAAACATGCACGACGTTCAGGTGTCGCCACGAGACCTCGAGCCCAAGCAGACAGGCGGCCGAAAACGAGCAGAACGTCCAATCGGGGTGGATGATCGCAAGGGTGCGGATAATCTCGCAATGACGTTGCGCTCGGTTGAGTTCATCCCAGCGCATTTTGCGTGCGAACAGTCCCGGCATGGGCGAGACGATCGCGCTGCCGATGCGCCGAAGGAGCGCTTTTCGGATCGCCGCGCTTGGGGGAATCAGACAACGCCCCTCTTGTTCGGCTTGAGTGAGCAGTTGGTCGATGAGTTGGTCATTGCAATGGGTCATGAGCTACCGCCTCCTTTTGGGTAGCAAAAACGTATCAGCTGGAACTTGCCGCTCAGCTGACCAAAAGCTGACCAAAATCTAACCATGCAGGTAGATGGCCTGTTTTCGGCGACATTTTTACATTCGAATCGGTGGGCGGTAATCGGCGACCGTGAACGGTAGCTAGATATGAAACCTTGGTAAGTTTAGGGACGTGTACTTTTTTGAAAAAGAGCATTCTATCTGCTGTTTTGTGTTTCTGGATCGCATATTTGAAGGCATGTGATAAGGGCAGCGGCCTGTCGCCTTGTATCTGCGGAAACTGTGACCCGGAATTGTCACTCGGAATGGGATGTGCTTTCCGGATCGCCCTTCAAGCGGAAACTACATCCCAGATTTCGGCTCCAAACCGGGATGTGCTTTCCCGGCGGTGTCTCTGGCGGAAATTGCACCCCGGAATGAGCGCTCAGAGTGGAACATGCTTTCCTAACGAAGCCGCATGCGGAAACTACGTCCCGGATTCGATGCTCAGGACGGGATGCCGTTTCCGATAGAGGCATGGGGTGGAAAGTCTCCCATTTCTAATGTTCAAGAAATGGGAGGCAGCTCATCGCGAGCTGGGCCTTTTGTTTGGAGCGGAGGCAGCATCCCGGAATTCGGGCAATCCGGTGGTCAGGGGTTGAGCGAGCGTCGCGCTAAGGATGCCAAGCGTAAAACCTTCAATGAACATAGCGTAAAAACTACATCCGCAACGGCGTAAAAACTACATTGGAAGTAGCGTAAAATCCGCATTGAGAATGGCGTAATTTCGTATATCGCATGATCGCCCGAGCTTGCACACGGCCTTTTGCGAGCTCTTGCCATGAACGAGAGCCAGGCTGTCACGTACAAGACGCTCATAAAGGACGCCTCGTACGGTGAGGCGGGCCCCGACGAGAGGACCATCGCTGCGCACCTGGATCTCTTCAACAGGCTCAAGCTGACCGAGGACCTGTGCGGATGGGAGCCGCCCATGCGCTCGAAGGCTCGCGTTCGCGTGCGCCCCAAGCGCTACTTCTGCGACCCGTCATTTGCGGCGGCGTTGCTGGGGGCTACCCCTGAGCGGCTGCTTGGCGATATGCAAACGCTGGGGATGCTCTTTGAGGACCTCGTTCTGCGCGACGTGCGCGTGTTCCTTTCCACCTACGGCGGTGTCGACAACAGTGTCCATTATTTCCGAGATGAGAAGGGCCTTGAGGTCGATCTGATCGTTGAGCACGACGGGCGCTGGGGAGCTATCGAGGTCAAGCTGAGTGATGCGAAAGCAGACGATGGAGCGAGAAATCTCAAGGCGCTGGAGAGGAAAGTGCTCTCCAATCCTGCCGCCCAGAATGCCGCGCCGGCGTTTTTGGCGGTCGTGGTTGGAAAGGGGAGCATTGCCTACACACGCGACGACGGCGTGGCGGTGATTCCCATGGCGGCACTTGGGGCGTAGCGGTTTTGCGGGCGTGCCGTGCTTCCTTTACCGAAAATCCATTTGGTAAACCCGGCGCCCGTGGGTAAAATAAGGTCGACGGCAGCCCAAGTAGTGAAGAGCTGGGCAGCGCCGTTGCTTGGATTAAGGGGTCATCGCCTTAGCGGCGTCGACCCCTCTTTTTATGCTTCGTACGCTGCTTGAGTGCCTCGGTAAGTCCGATAAGCGCCGTGAGGAGCGAGACCAAAGCGGTCAGGAGCTTCACGAAATCAGTCAGATCGGTCATGGGCATCACCTCCCGTCGCATGGAGGGCGCTGCCCGGCACATGGAACTGCCGTCAACAATAACCAGTCTATCAAACTGCAGCCATAAATACGAATATATGTTCGATAATAACAACGACGTGACCATTTCAAAGCGCAGCCTTACGCAAGGATGTCGGAAAGCTGCACTGTGCGATTTCATGTCCGCACGGACACTTATCCTTACGGCAATGTAGCTGCCTGTGAAACAGGCGGCAGTTGACGGAGAAAGGCCCTCACCGTGCCAGACAAAAAGACGCCGTGTATCTCGGCTATCGATACGACGAACTTTGCGCGTCAGATTGTGCTCGACTTCGAGTTTGCGCCGGTGTCAAGGCAGCGCCAGCGCCGCGGGTTGCGCAACGAGATTATCGAGGTCGGCGCGGTTAAGCTCGATAACCGCGGCAACGTGATGGGCGAGTTCTCGCAGTTTGTGCAGACGGAATATGCCGAAGGCGTTGCGTTCCCCGTTCGCGAGCTTACGGGGATATCGGCCGTGGACACTGCGATGGCCGATCCGCTCTACATGGTGATCAAAAGGCTCAGCGATTGGATCGGTCGCTACTCCGCCCAGGTGGTCTGTTGGAGCGGGGCGGACCGTCGACAGCTTTTGACCGAGTGCCAGGCAAAGCACATCGATCTTTCCGCATTTCCTGCGGACTGGGCCGACCTGCAGGCGTTTTACACCTCGATCATGGACGTGGGCAGCCACGGGCGCGTCTCTTTGAGTGACGCGGCAGCGTGGTTTGGCATCGATTTTGACGAGTCGACGGGCCACGCCCACAGCGCCCTTGCCGATGCGCGCGTAACCGCCAAGCTGCTCAAGCAGATGATGGACGGGGACTACCGTGTGAGCCCGCACGCCCAGGAGATCCGCCAGCGGTGGGGGATGGGCGAGCGAGCCCAGACGCGCCTTTCCAGCAGGTGCCCCGAGCTGGGCGACCTGCTGCTAAAGCTGAAGGCGGAGGGAAGGTAGGGGGCGGACATCATTGTCGTTTTCGCCTGCGAAGAAGGAATCAATTAACTACAAAGTGTGGATGGCTTCTAGTGAAGACTTAACCACCAGATTATGAAAGGGTTAGCGGGCCATTGGGGTTGCAGTGTTCACCCGTCGCAAGACGTCGCTCGTTCAAATTGGGACGCTCCGCATCCGATGAAATGGTTGATGCGGAGCGTCCCTAGAGACCTGTCTTCTGTTGCCTAATAGTAGAGTTCAATATACGAATACGCCTTATCAAAAAGAGCCTGGTCTTTGAGCTTGTAGCGCATCCAAAGAATGGCGCGTAGCTGCTTCTTGACTTCTTTGACGCCTGCTGTGGTTGCCTGCCAACCGTCGAATCGGGTGATCTTAACGATTTCGTCGATGTCGCCGACGATGTTTTCGACGATGATTGGCGTGTCCCCATTCTTTACACCATTGAAGAGTTCTGTGAGGGCCGCCTTGCCCTTGTCCTCCTCTTCTTCGGGCACGACTTCCTTTTCGGCCGCTCGAGCCTCTCTGGCGAGGTCGATGAGCATCTTGAGGAACTCGACGCTGTTGATGAGACCTTGCTCGTGACGTTCCCTCAGGTCCTCCAGGCGCTCGCCGAGCTTCTGGAACTTGCCATTCTTATCGTGCCTGCGGATTCGGGCGACGAGATCTATCTCCAGCTTACGCGTGATCTTCTCGGTATTGCTCTTGTCGTTGATGAAGTGCTCGATCATGTCCTCGTCGAGTTCAAGGATGTCGTCATCGTCTCGGACTCTCTCGACGGTGATGTTCTCGTGCACGAGCTCGATTGTCTTGGGCCCGAGCGCTGCCCAGATGAGCTTCCCGCGATTGTCTACCGGTCTCACGGAATCGTAGACCTGCGAGAGCCAGATGAAATCGGGCTTGTAGGGATTGAGACATGGGTCGGGCGAAAGGGCTTCCCACGCTCTGTTCAAGACCGAGAAGTCGGCCCCAAACTGGTCTTTCACCTTTGTCGTTGGCAGGCATTGTTGAGCTTCGAGAAGTGACTCCCAATCCGCGCTGCGGCGGTCTCTGACCGTTGAGAAGTACTCAAGACAGCAATGCATAAGCCCGGGTAGCTCGGCCTTTACCTCGTCGATGTTGGTTATAACCTTCTGCACCTCGGCCTCGTCGAAGTGCAGAGACTTGGCGACGTTGTCGAAGAGGCCGATATAGTCGACAATGAGACCGAATGTCTTCTTGTCGTTGTAGACGCGGTTGGTTCGACAGATTGCCTGCAACAGCGTGTGGTCGCGCAAGGGCTTGTCAAGGTACTGAGTTTGCAGGATGGGCGCATCGAACCCCGTGAGCAGCTTTGCAGTGACGATGAGAATCTTGAGCGGATCGTCCGGGTCGCGGAAACGGTCAAGGAGCTTTTCCTCGGCATCGCGATCTCGACGGTATGCCTTGTAGCGGTCTTCCTTGTCGTTGTTCGTGTCCATGACGATGGTGACTGCGTCAGTGCCCAAGAGCTTGTCGAGCTCCTCCTTATACAGCAGGCAGCACTCTCGGTCGTAGCAGACTACCTGCGCCTTGAAGCCGTCGGGCTCAACCTTTGACTTGAAGTGCCTGGCGATGTGCTCGCATACCTTGTGGATGCGGTCGGGGGCCTTCATGACGGACTCGATCTTGACGCGCCTGGTGAGTTCCGCCTTGTCCTCTTTGCTGAGGTCTCGGGTCATTTCGTCAAAGGCGGCGTTCACGACCTCTTGGTTGACGTGGAGCTCGACGGGAACGGTTTCAAAATGGAGCGGCAATGTGGCGTGGTCGCGGATGGAGTCGGCGAAGGAATAGCGGCTCATGTAGCCGGACTTGTCCTCTTTGGCACCGAAGGTGTGGAACGTGTTCTTGTCGGTTCGGTTGATGGGCGTGCCGGTCAAGCCGAAGAAGAAGGCGTTTGGCAAGGCGAGTCGCATCTTCTCGCCGAGGTCGCCCTCTTGGGTGCGGTGCGCCTCGTCGACCATGAGGATGATGTTCTCGCGCTCGTTGAGCGTCCCCGCAACCTCGCTGAATTTGAAGATGGTGGTGATGAGGATCTTTCTCATGTCCTGCTTGAAGAAGGACTCAAGCTCCTCCTTGCTGCCGGCGCTTGCGAGGTTGGGGATGTCGGATGCGTTGAAGGTCCCCGTGATCTGGGTCTCGAGGTCGATTCGGTCATCCACGATGACGACGGTCGGGTTCTTGAGTTCGGGGACCATGCGCAGCTTCTGGGCAGCGAATACCATGAGCAGTGACTTTCCTGAGCCCTGGAAATGCCAAATGAGGCCACGCTTCGGGTATCCTGCGCGGACGCGGTCCACGATGAGGTTCGCGCCCTCGAACTGTTGGTAACGACAGATCAGCTTGATGCGTCGATGCTTCTTGTCGGTGGCGAAGAGCGTGAAGAACTGGAAGATGTCCATGACGTTCGTGGGGGTTAGCATGGACGCCATGCTTCTCTTGACGTCGGCAAGTGTGCCCTCGCTCTTCTTGTCGCCCTCATGCCAGGGTCCCCACATCTCGGGAGGCATGTTCACCGACCCGTAGCGATAGCATTTTCCTTCGCTGGCGAAGTTGATGGCGCTACAGACGAACATCTGCGGGATGCTCTTCTCATATTTAGCGATGTCGCCAGCGCCGTCGAGCCAGGTTATCGAATCGCGCACCGGCGTCTTGAACTCGCCGATGACGAGCGGAAATCCATTGACAAGAAGGACGAGGTCGAGGCGCTTGCCGCCCTGCTCCTGGGGGTAGACCCACTGGTTGGTGACGATGTACTCGTTTTTGTCAAGATCGCCGTCCGCCGCCGTGCCAAAGAAGCGGATGGGGACCATGCGGCCGTCTTTGCCGTAGGGGAATGAGTTCTCCTCGATGACGAGCTTTTTGAACCGCTCGTTGGTGGAGACCAGGTTCTGCGGACTTGTGGACTGAATGAGGGCCCTGAGTCGGTAGATGATCTCGTCGGCGCGATCGGGGTCTTCTGCGATCTCCGGGTTAAGCCTGATGAGGGCGTCCTTGACCATGGGCTCGACCATGACGTCGGCATGGCGGCGCGGGAGGTCTTCGGCAGCAACGTATCTCCAGCCAAGGCTGGCAAGCGCCTCGACGCTCATTTGCTCGATGGTGTTGTCCTCGTTAAACATCTCCGAGTCCTAACTCCTGGTTCAAGATTTTCTTCGTCGTGGCGTTTAGCTCATCGAGGGCCTTTTGTACGGCAAATTTCGATTTGTCGACCTGAAGCACGAAGTCGGTGAACTCCTCCTGGAGTTCGAGCGGGGGAACTATAATGTTCGTCCTTCCAATTACGTTTAGATGGAGGTGTTTTACAGCAATCCCCTTAACGCCGCCTGTAAATTGGTCCTGCACTCTTGCGCTTTTTAGTTGTTCTCGTAGGAATACTCCATCAAGAATGTCGCGACGGTATTTGAGGACAGCGAGACTTTCGAATAGACCGATTGGAAAATCGACATCGACAATAGCCGGCATACCAAGTGATCCACTTTTTGTAAGAAGCACATCGCCGATTTGGGTTTCACAACGGTTTTGAATGGACTCATATTCATCCGTGCTTATATGCTTGATGTCGCTGAAATCTAGCTTGCCATCTGATGTGACATTCTTCGCAGAAATGAATGCAATTCCAGCTTCTTGATATTGGGGCGTTTTATGGGTGCCATCAGTAATTTTCGTGCATGCTTGCGAGAGGGGAATCAGCGGAAACTCTTTCTTGGAAAAAATTTCGACAAATTGTGATTTGACGACGTCGTCGCAGGTCGTGAGCAGCTTACGATAATGCCCCTTGAGGCTCTCGGCTTCCGAGAGGATGCCGGCAAGCTCGCGTTGTTTTCCCGGCGAGGGCAAGTCAAATTCCAAGGTCCGGAGATCTTTCCAGTTTGCCGTCGGCGAAAGAGAGCCGACGGAGACCCGTATTGCCTCGTCAAGGAACATGTCGGAGCTGATGAAAAACGGGAAGAACATCGGATCGACGACATCGGCCTTCGGGCGCAGCACCATCCCGTGAGCCGAGAAGATGCCATCGAAGGGTGCTATGCCGACCTTCTTCTGATAGGCCCTTCGGCGGCCGAACAGGACATCGCCTTTCTTCATGAGCAGTTTGTCGCCCTTGGGAGTAACCTCGGCGCCCCAGCGGGTCACCTCAAGAGTGCCCGGATCAAGGTGCTCCAGTCCAACGTACCGGTTGCGATCGCTTTCCTCGGGTTTTTTCTTGGCGGTGCTGTTCTCGGCTATCTGGTCGAATCTATACCTTGTCATGCCGCGCACCCCCAGCAGCTAAATTGTGATTTGACGACGTCATCGCAGGCTGTAAGCAGCTGCCTGTAGTGAGACCGCGTTTCTTGTGCGGTCCAGAGTATGTCGGCAAGTTCTTCTTGCTTAGCGATGTTGGGGAGCTCGAACTCAAATTGCGAAAGGCTCTGCCACTTGACTCTTGGCGAGAGGGAGCCTGCCGAATTGGTGACGGCGTGCTCGAATAGGGCGTCATTCTGGATGATGAACGGGAGCAGTCTCGGAGAGAGGTTGTCCTTGGGGGCGATGACGGTGATGTCTCCGGAGCAGATTCCGTCGAATGGGGCGACGGCTGCTTTACGTAGGTAGGCCCTACGACGCCCGAATAGCACCTGCCCCTTTGAGAAAGCCTTAGTGAAGGTGGTCCTGACACCTTCGTCCCAGTGGGCGAGTTCGACCTCGCCGGGGTCTAGATGCTCAAGGCCGACCGTCGGCAGCTCTTGCCCCGCAGGGACCTTCTGTTTTATTTCGCGGGCCACATCGCCCAGGCAAACGTGGGTCATGTTACTCACCATCGTTTTCATGCAATTTCGCAGCAATATTATCGAGCAGGGACGCGGCCTCTGTGGAGGCGGCTCTCCAGCTTTCTACCGTCTCCTCGATGCTTCTATCGTCAGCATTTTCATCATTGGCGGGCTTCACGTACAGAGGGATGGAGAGCGAGAAAGCGTTGTCCTCGAGCTCACTAAACGATGCGTGGGATGAGAAACCTTCGATGTCCTCGTCAGATCGGTAGGCATCGACGATTCTCTTGATGTGTTGAGGCTCAAGGTAGCTTTGCGCGTTCTTGCGGGTTACCTCGGCAGAGGCGTCTACGAACAGTATTTTCTTGCTTCGATTCGGCGCTTTCTCGCTGCGGCAGATGAGGATGCAGGCCTCCATGGGCGAGTTGAAGAAGAGGTTTGCGCCGAGTCCGATGACCGCCTCAACGAGATCGCTTCTCACGAGCCTTTCGCGCATCTCCGATTCCTCGTTGCGGAAGAGTACGCCATGGGGAAGAAGGATGGCGCACCTTCCACTCCTCGGGTCCATGCTCTTGAGGATATGCTGTATGAAGGCATAGTCGGCCCGCCCCTGCGGCGGGGTGCCGAGGAAGTTGCGGCCGTAGGGGTCCGACGCGAACGCCTCGCGGTCCCATTGCTTGATCGAATAGGGAGGATTAGCGAGCACCATATCGAAGGTGCGTAGCTTTCCCGCCTCGAGGAAGGCTGGGTGCCGCAGCGTGTCGTCGTTTGCAATCTCGAAGTCCTCGACGCCGTGCAGGAATAGGTTCATGCGTCCGATGGCGGAGGATAGCTGGTTGATCTCCTGTCCGTAGGCGTGAACGTTGCGCCATTCCTCTCCGTGCTGTTTGAGGTGGGCGATGGAGGAGATGAGCATGCCGGCGCTGCCGCAGGTGGGGTCGTAGATGGACTCGCCCGGTTTGGGTTGGAGGATCTCGGTCATCAGATGGACGACCGTGCGGTTGGTGTAGAACTCCTGTGCCGTGTGCCCTGAGTCGTCTGCGAACTTCTTGATGAGGTACTCGTAGCCCTGACCGAGTTCGTCCTCGGGACAATTGGCGATGGAGAGCGTTATAGCGCTGAAGTGCTCGATGAGGTCCTTGAGCAGGCGGTCGGGAAGTCGTTTCTTGTTAGTCCAGGCGGCGTCGCCGAAGATGCCACGCAGCTTGGAGCCGTTGGCCGTCTCGATGACGCGGAAGGCGCCTACGATCGCCTTACCGACGTTTTCCGTTGCCTCACGGATATCGCACCAGTGGGCGCCGTCCGGGATTGCGAAGCTGTGGTTCTCGGGAAGGGCTGCGAACTCCGCATCTCCGCCGGAGGCTTCCAACGCTTCGGCGGTCTCCTCGTCGTAGACGTCGGAGAGACGCTTGAAGAACAGCAGCGGGAAGATGTACTGCTTGTACGACCCGGCATCGATGTAGGTGCGTAGCAGAACGGCCGCGTTCCATAGATGGTTGTTTAGCTCTTCCTGGGGGATTCTACTCTCCATCGACATAGCCTCCCTTCGTTAGCAGATCGAGGAGCCTCTCCTCGGATTCCTTCGTTTGCTGGAGGAGGTCGTAGAAGCGTTTTCTTGTCTCCGTCGGCGGCTCGACCTTCTCGCGTTTTCTTTCGACGTAGTTGTTCGCCGAGAGCACGTATCCCTCGCGTTCGATGTCAGCGAGCGTTGCTATGGCGCATTTTTCGACGACGGGCTCGTAGGAGCGATAGAGGGAGAGCATCTCCTGCGCATTCTCTTCCGAGATCACGTTCTGCGCGCGCTGAGCAGTGAAGATCTTGCTGCCGTCGATGATGCAGACACGCCCTTGGTGCTCGGCGGGTTTTTCGTTTCTGAGAAACAGCACACAGGCGGAGACACCGGTGCTGTAGAAGACGCCGCTCGCGAGCGAGATCACTGCCTCGACCTTGTCCGACTTGAGCAACTCCTTGCGGATGGTGCCCTCCTTGCCGCCGTGGAACAGTGCGCCCTGGGGCAGCACTACAGCGCAGCGACCGCTCTTCTCGTCCATGGAGCAGACCATATGCTGCACCCATGCGAAGTCCGCCGACTTGTCCGTGGGGACGCCCCAGATGTTGCGGCCCCACGGGTCCGAGGAGAACTCTGCGGATCCCCAGTTCTTAAGGGAGAAGGGCGGATTGGCGAGGACGCAGTCGAATGTCCTGAGGGCATTCCCGGCAAGGAAGGCGGGGTCGCGCAGGGTGTCCCCCTGGGTGATGCGAAAGTCCTTCGCACCGTGGAGGTAGAGGTTCATGCGTGCTATGGCAGACGTGCTTAGGTTCTTCTCCTGGCCGTAGAGCTTGCCGTAGGCGAGCCTCGAGTTGTCCATCTGACGTACTGCCTCGATGAGCATGCCGCCCGTGCCGCATGCGGGGTCATAGACGGTCTCTCCGGGCTTTGGCTCGAGCAGGGAGACCATCATCTTCACGATCTCCCTCGGGGTGTAGAACTCGCCGGCGTTCTTCTTCTGCATGTCGGCGAACTTCTTGATCAGGTACTCGTAGGCGTCGCCCATCATGTCGGCGTTATAGCTACTGTTGCCGAACTTCTTTGCAGAGAAATGCTCGATGAGGTCTTTCAGGCGTTCGTCGGAGAGCTTGCCCTTGTCCGTCCAGCTCGCGTCGTCGAAGCTGCTGAAGAGGCCGCTGAGGGTATCGGGGTTAGCGCGCTCGATACCCACCATGGCGTCAACGATTGCTTTGCCGACGTTCGCGCCGGTGTTGCGCACATCCTGCCAATGGCAGCCGTCCGGCACCGCGAAGCTGTGGTTTTCAGGCAGGGCGGCGTAGTCTTCGTCTCCGCCCGACATCTCTAGAGCCTCGGCGGCCTCCTCGTCGTAGACGTCTGAGATGCGCTTGAAGAAGAGCAACGGCGTGATGTAGCTCTTGTACTCGTCCTGGTTGATGGGGCCACGCAGGATATCGCAGGCTCCGAGTAAGTGGTTTCCCAGCTCGGATTTACTTATCGGTTCTTCAGTCATTCAGGTACCTATGAGCTTAAAAATACAAATTACAGCTCTTGTGATTATACCGTCATATTTGCCGAGGTAAATGAGCTGAGCATCGCCGACCATTCAGACATCCTGCGCCTGTAAATCACAATTTGTCGAGATGTTCGGACGTCTGAATAGCACGGACTTGAAGCCTCTCAAGGATGTGTGTTCAATTATTACTGATGGAACGCACCAGCCCCCGAAGTTCGTTGACAGGGGAATCCCGTTTCTTTTTGTCAGCAATATCACCTCAGATACTGTTAACTACGATACGAATAAGTTCATTTCCGTAGAAGACTATGAGCAGCTTATCCGTCGAACTCCGATTGAGGTCGGTGATGTCCTTGTTTCTGCCGTGGGCTCGTTTGGCCATCCTGCGATTGTCGAAGACGATAGGCCATTTTGTTTTCAGCGCCATATCGCATACCTAAAGCCTCGGCATGATTTGATCGACAGCAATTATCTACACGCTGCCTTACTTTCTGAGGACGCACAAAGATATATGGATCGGTGCGCAAAAGGCGCCGCCCAACGAACCGTAACTTTGAAGAGTTTCAAGGAAATGAAGGTCCCGGTTCCCCCGTTTTCCCTCCAGCAGGAGTTCGCTGACTTCGTCGCCCAGGTCGACAAATCGAAATTTAAGTTAGGTACCTGCGGTGGGATGCTTTGACGTTGCGCTGGTCGACCATCGCGTACCTTAATGTGGTGTCTATTTTTTTATGGCCAAGGAGCACCTGGACTTGTTCGATGGGCATTCCTTTGTCGATTGCCTTTGTAGCAAGCGTTCTTCTGAACTTATGAGGGTGGACCCTTCCTAAATCAAGCTCGCGCCCCAGTTTTCTAAGCAGCGCCTCGACGCCGCCAATTTGTAGCCTCTCGTGTGGCGCCTTGCTCGATACGAAGAGTGCTTCCGAGCTGTCCATTCGGGTTGACAGGTAATTCTCAATATGGACTTTAGTCTTTGCGTCAAAATATACGATGCGGTCCTTATTTCCCTTGCCGTGTACGATGCACTCACGATTGATGGTGTCGATGGAGCTCCTGTCCAACGAGACAAGTTCGCCCACACGCATGCCCGTGGAGCGCAACAGGTCGATCAGGGCAAGGTTTCGGGGCGACCCGCAGTTATCGCAAAGAATCTCAACGACTTCATCGCTATACGTTTCCTTTATGGGTTGCGGAGCCTTGACTCTTTTAATGCGTCTAACCGGGCTCTTAATGATATGGTCCTCGTCTTCGAGCCATGAGTAGAAGCTTGAGATGATTCTTCGGACATTGTCGACGGTGACGCGACTGACGCCGGCTTTTTGCTGATAGTCGGAAAGATAGGACCTAATCTCTTCGGTTCCCAGGTCGCAAGCTGGTGTATCGAATGATTCAAGCATTTTATTGATGGTGGTTTCGTAGTAGGAGATGGTCCTATCCGAGCAGCCTTCGAGGCGTTTTGCAGACAGAAAAAGATCCAGGAATGATTCGCTTTCACCGTCGCCGCAGTCTTCAGCTAATTGGCTTTCATCGAAAAGGCAGTGCGATAAAACCTTTTTGAGCTGGCGGTTCTGCTGCGTGGTCAGGTAGGGGAGCATGAGACGGGTAATTTCTCTAGCCGTTTTCGTGAGATCCATGGTGGCGTCCTTCCTTGCACGGTGGGTGGCGCTATTTCCCTTTGTTTACCCGTGCGTTATGGAAGGGATGCCGGGTGGCACTTCCGCTGGGCCGCGTCAAGGGAACCCGTGAAACCCCGCGCAGACCTCCGCATCACTCCGGTGCGGCTTTGCCTGCAGAGTGAGATGTTCAGAAGCGTTTTATTAACGGGGGATGTCTTTCGGATTCTTTTGATGGGGATGTGGAAACACTGATGAAGTTTACGAATAGCGAGGTTGAGGGGTTCGCCTGTGCCCATCGCCTCTCGTGTGCGGATGGATGGTGCCGGTGGTTGTTTGAGACTGCAGTCGCGCCGACGGGATTGGTTGGGGTCGGTACAAGGCGAGCACGCCCCATGCCGTTATGGTAGATGCATCTTTGTCGATAGAGCGCTCGATTAATCTACGCGGGAGCGCTGAGAAGATCTTCCAGCATCGGGTCTACCCCGGCGGCGACCATGCCCTCGATCAGGTGCTGGGCGTGGAACCGACCAACTGTCCATGCGATATATGAAAGCATCTGATAAGCGCGCTCCTTGATATCAAATGCAGCTTTGCTTAGAACGATTGCCTCTGCGATGTCGGCAAATGCGTCGTGATCTCCCCATGTCTTACAGGCTTGTATCATGCCCTGGTCGATAGCATCCATAACAAAGGCGCCGGATCCGTCCGCAACGCACGCGCCGTCGGCGAAGAGCTTCCAGCTGGACGGCTCACGCGAGTCATCTCCAAGAAGCTTAATCTGCAACACATGCGGATTGCCAGCAACGCAGAGCTCCTCCTCGAGCTTCTGTACCGTAAAGCGCATCTGGTGGGAGAGGCTGCTCTTGACCATGGACGAGGCGTAGCCGCTCGGCTTGTCCAGAAGATGTATTCGTTTTGGCTTGGCTGCCAGGTTGTGGAAGTTGCGCTCACTGCGCACGGAGAAATTGTCCATACGGACTCCTTTCATCGATGTTGGCAGGGCCACCGTGCCTCTTGGCCGGTTGGCGTCGGGGTCGTGGAGCCAACTCTCTACCCCGACTCTGGATAAAACGTGCCCGCTCCTTGCAGGCACGGTGGAGTCTATCAGCGCGCGCGGACACAAATCAAGCGCGCTTGCGAAATGACGCGCGGGCGGCGCTTGATTTCGCCGGCTGCTGTTAGGCTTAAATTCGAAAAAATGTCGAAATATCCCGTGTAAAAGTACGGAAAAGTGTCGTGATACACACTTTAAAACCTCGAAAAAGTGTCGAAATGAGCACCTAGCAACCACGGAAAAGTGTATCCTAGTGCTAAAACAGCACGTAATAAGGGGTACGCTTATGCTGCAGAGAAAAGCGAAAGCACAGTTTGAATCTTGGCTTGCCTCGTCGCCTAACAAGGCTCTTTTGGTCAAGGGCGCCCGACAGGTGGGAAAGTCATATTTGGTCAACGTCTTTGCAAGCGAATCGTTCGAAAATGTCGTGACGTTCGACCTTATCGCCGACGCGTCCGTGCGCGATTCGTTTTTGGCGGCAAAAAGCGCGGATGACCTGCTTATGCGCATGTCTATTGCTGCAACGCAGCCGATGGTTGCGAACAAGACCGTTGTGGTTATCGACGAGGTGCAGCGATGCCCCAACGTGGTGACGTTTATCAAATATCTGGTCCAGCGCGGCGACTTTCGATACATCCTTACCGGATCGCTCCTTGGCGTTGAGCTCGAGGGCATCGATTCCCTGCCGGTGGGGTATGTCGAGCAGGTCCAGATGTGCCCGCTCGACTTTGAGGAGTTTTGCTGGGCAAATGGCGTTGGTGCCAGCGTGTTTGACATGCTCAGAGACCGTCTAAAGGATGAGGGGGAGCTCCCCGGCTACCTGTATGACCGCTTGTTCGATCTGTTCCATCAGTATGTGGTGGTGGGAGGCATGCCCGACGCGGTCAATTCCTTCTTGGCGACGCGCAATGTCGACGAGGTTCGAAACATCCATCGCGATCTTCACGCCCTGTATCGCGATGACATCGCAAAGTACGCTCCGCCCGAGCTACGCTTGGTTATTCGCGATATCTATGATTTGATTCCCAGCGAGGCCGGCTCCAAAAACAAGCGATTCAAGCTGTCGTCGATTAACGGTGTCAAACGTTTTTCGCAGGTGACAGATCATTTTCTCTGGTTGTCGGAGGCGGGTGTCGCGCTTCCCGTGTATAACGTAACGGCGCCCGTGGCACCCCTTTTATTGGGGGAGCAGCGAAATCTATTTAAGCTGTTTTACTTGGACACCGGAATGCTCATGTCGTCGTATTCCAAAAGGGTCGCCCAAGGCGTTTTTGATGGGGAGGCGGAAGACGCCTTTGGCATGAACATGGGGGCGGCGTTTGAGGGCTTCGTTGCCCAAGAGCTCAAAGCCCACGGATTCAGATTGCGCTACTTTACGTCTAAAAAAGTCGGCGAGCTCGATTTTGTGGAGGAGACGCTCGATGGGGAGGTCCTTGCCATCGAGGTCAAGTCGGGCAAGAGCTTTAAGTCCCATGCGGCGCTCGACAACGCGCTCGCGACGAAGGGTTACGGAATCGATCGCGCCCTGGTACTTGCGGAATGTAATCTTCACCGCGATGGTGACGTGCTGTATCTGCCCATCTTTATGGCAGGGCTTTTGGAGCCGTAACATGCCGCCGGCTCTTCCGGCCCTCCCTTAACCCTCGCTACTCGTCGTCTCCGTCGTTGGGGTCGCCCTTGAGGGTGTTGATGTCCAGGTACTCGTTATCGTCCTCTTTTTGCTGGGTCTCCGACTCCGCTTGGGTGGGGCTGGAGAACAGCCGGAATCCCTCAAACGCAATGACACCGAGCAGGGCAATGACAATGGCGATAAAGGCAACCTTGACTGCCTGCGGAAATTCCGAAAAACGCAGCGACTTTTCCTCGGCGTAATAATCGGCGAAGCGCTCTTCGCCCGTGCTTTTGGTATACGCCGGTGCGGACGCGGCCTCCGGGTCATATTCCGGTGCAGGCGTGGCGGCGTACGGATCGTTGAGATAATCGCTCGATGTGGTGCCATAATCCTCGGTCTCGATGCGACCGGCGTCAGCATAGCCATCGGAATAATCGGAATATGCCGCACCGCCCTCATAGCCCGCGGCGCTCGTGTTGGCGGCAAAAAGCGGATTAACTGGAACGTCGAGCGCCGGCATGCCGGTAGAGGTCTCATCCAGATCGGCTGCAGCCCAGGAATCGTAGGCAACCTGATGGGCAACGGGCTCATCGAGCCTTGTGACCGGAGGCTTGCGTGCCGCAGGAACAGGCAACTGCCGGGCGCTGTACATAACGGTGCTGTCGGCCGATTTGCCCTGCGTCGCTGCAGCGAGAAACGCCGCCGTCTCGGACGGGTCGCTTGCGGGGCGGGGAGTGGGCGTGGGCGCCGAAGTGGGTGTGGGCGCAGACGCGGGCGTCGAAACAGGCGACTGCGCAGGAGCCGGCGCAGATGCGGGCTTAGGCGCAAGTGCGGGATTGGGGCTTGACGGACGAGCCCCGCCGCCCATGAGTTCGTCGGCGGTCCACGGGCGATCATCCATCACGTCGTCAAGGCTCAGCGAAAACAGGTCGTCTTCACCCTCATCGAACATGCGGTGCACATGTCCACCAATTGCCGGAATCAATCCGCGACCGGTGCATGATGCCTTGCTCAACGCCATTCTGTTCCACCCTTTCGAAATACTAATGACATCGATTATATGGAACTTCCCAAGCGGCTCGGTCTTGGATTCGAGCTTTCCAGAACTCGCGCCCAAAAGGGGAGGGGCAATCTAGGCGAGTGCCTACTTGTCGTCGGCCGCCGCCTTGGCCTCATTGAGGTAGCTATAGAAGCTGTACTTGGAGATGCCAAAGAACTCGCAGGCGCGTTCGCTCGACTTGGAAATGAGGAAGGCGCCGCGACGGTCGAGGTAGCCAATGGCACGAATGCGCTCGTCTTTGGTCATGAGTGCCGCGGGCTTGCCCACAAACTGTTCGCACTCGTGCAGCAGGTCCTCGAGCAGGTCGCCGATGTTCTTGGTAATGGGCTCGGGCTCGGTGTAGCCCGTGCCGCCGGTGCCGGTAAAGGCGTCGAGCGAACGCTCAAAAGCCTTCATAAGCGTAATGTCAAAGTTGATGCCCAAAATGCCGACGGGCTTGCCCTCATCGTTGCGGATAAAGATGGTCGAGGACTTGAGCAGCTTGCCATCGGCGGTTTTGGTGAGGTACGGCTCGCGGTCGTGCACGTCGGCGGTGCCCTCGTGCATGGATTCAAGCACAATATGGCTGGGGCCGTCACCCAGTTTGCGCCCGCTGACGTGGCCGTTTTCGATCACTACGATGGAGCGGTCCACGTCCTCGGTCTCCAGGTCGTGGACGACGACTTCGCAGTTGGGGCCAAATTGGAGCGCCAGGCCGTGTGCAAGGCGCTTGTAGAACTCAATCTGTGCGGGGGTCATGGGTGCCTTCCTAAAAATTAGTTTGGGCTCACTGTGCCATAAACCCCACTTGTTCGCAAATAACGAAAGCGTCGCTGTGTTATGTGACCGTTCGGCGGCGAAAAGGTACCGATTACGGCAACAAACAATTTGTTAGGTTTTCCAATCAAAAAGTGTGATAGAACAGTGCTAACAAACTTTTTGTTTGGCATCCACATAAAAGTTCAGCCGTGTGAATGGGATCGGGCTGAAACGCGTATGCGGGGGCCGGCAAGAGAGGACTTAAGGAGTTCACCGTATGGCCGATAAGATCCAGTGGGCGGGCAACACGATGCCCAAGAGCGATGATAAGCACTTGGGAATCATGAGCCTCGACCACGTGAAGAAGGCCCGCGCCTTCCACCAGTCGTTCCCTCAATATACCGTCACTCCGCTTGCCCGCCTGGACGGTCAGGCTGCGCGCCTGGGCCTGTCCAACCTGTGCGTTAAGGACGAGAGCTACCGCTTTGGCCTCAACGCCTTTAAGGTCCTGGGCGGATCGTTTGCCATGGCCAACTACATTGCCGACGAGACCGGCAAGGACGTTGCCGACTGCACCTTCGATTACCTGACCTCCGATCAGCTGGCCGAGGACTTTGGCCAGGCTACCTTCTTTACCGCCACCGACGGCAACCATGGCCGCGGCGTGGCATGGGCTGCCAACAAGCTGGGCCAGAAGGCCGTCGTGCACATGCCCAAGGGTTCCACCAAGCCCCGCTTCGATAACATTGCCGCCGAGGGCGCCACGGTGACCATCGAAGAGGTCAACTACGACGAGTGCGTGCGCATGGCCGCCGCCGAGGCCGACGCCTGTGAGCGCGGCGTCATCGTTCAGGACACCGCCTGGGAGGGCTACGAGAAGATCCCGTCCTGGATCATGGAGGGCTACGGCACCATGGCTTCCGAGGCTGCCGAGCAGCTGCGCGAGATGGCCATCAACCGCCCGACGCACGTCTTTGTCCAGGCTGGCGTAGGCTCGCTCGCCGGCGCCGTGGTGGGCTACTTCACCAACCTGTATCCCGATAACCCGCCCACCTTCGTCGTGGTCGAGTGCGCACCGGCCGCCTGCCTGTACAAGGGCGCTGCCGCCGGCGACGGCGACCCGCGCATCGTGGACGGCGACATGCCCTCCATCATGGCCGGTCTGTGCTGCGGCGAGCCCAACATTCTGGGTTGGGATATCCTGCGCAACCACACCACCGCCTTCGTGTCCTGCCCCGACTGGGTCACCGCTCGCGGCATGCGCACCCTGGGCGCTCCCGAGAAGGGCGACCCGCGCGTTATCTCCGGCGAGTCCGGCGCCGTGACCACCGGTCTGGTCGAGACCCTTATGCTCGATCCCGAGTACGCCGAGCTCAAGGAGCTCATCGGCCTGGACAAGACGAGCTCCGTGCTCTGCTTCTCCACCGAGGGCGACACCGATCCGGATCAGTACCGTCGCATCGTCTGGGAGGGCGAGTATCCGACCTGCTAGCAGACTGACCTGTCCGGAGGCAGCCGGAGGACTTTACTCCCTGCTCGGACAGTCCTGCTCGCACGGAGAGCACATTAAGTGCTCTCCGGCTCGTGCGGAACTCGCGACGGAGCAAAGTCCTCCGTCCGCCTCCTATGGTTACTTGCTTGTGGGGTGCTCAACCTCACGCCGCTTGGCACAAGTGATCTATCTGAAATATCTACCTGTAGGTAAACCCTTGTAGAAAGGTTGACTGTTATGGCTAAAGAACTCGATTTCGACGCTATCAAGGCTGCTGCTGAGTCTCACCGCGCTGACATGACCCGCTTCCTGCGCGCTATGATCTCCCATCCCTCTGAGTCCTGCGAGGAGGGTGAGGTTGTCGCTTGCATCAAGGCCGAGATGGAGAGCCTTGGCTATGACGAGGTCAAGGTCGACGGCCTGGGCAACGTCATGGGCTTTATGGGCGAGGGCGACAAGATCATCGCCATCGACTCCCACATCGACACCGTCGGCATCGGCAACATCGAGAACTGGGATGCCGATCCCTATGAGGGCTACGAGACCGACGAGATCATCTACGGCCGCGGCGGCTCCGACCAGGAGGGTGGCATGGCTTCTGCTACCTACGCTGCCAAGATGATGAAGGACATGGGCCTCATCCCCGAGGGCTACAAGATCATGGTCGTCGGCACCGTCCAGGAAGAGGACTGCGACGGCATGTGCTGGCAGTACATCTACAACAAGGACGGCATTAAGCCCGAGTTCGTCATTTCCACCGAGCCCACCGACGGCGGCATCTATCGCGGTCACCGCGGCCGCATGGAGATCCGCGTCGACGTTCACGGCACCTCCTGCCACGGCTCCGCTCCCGACCGCGGCGACAACGCCATCTACAAGATGGCCGACATCATCGCCGACGTCCGCGCCCTCAACAACAACGGCTGTGACGAGTCGACCGACATCAAGGGCCTCGTCAAGATGCTCGACCCCAAGTACAACCCCGAGCACTTCGAGGACGCCCGCTTTCTGGGCCGCGGCACCTGCACCGTCAGCCAGATCTTCTACACCAGCCCCAGCCGCTGCGCTGTCGCTGACTCCTGCGCCATCTCCATCGACCGTCGCATGACCGCCGGCGAGACCTGGGAGTCCTGCCTGGACGAGATCCGTAACCTGCCGGCCGCCAAGAAGTACGGCGACGACGTGAAGGTCTCCATGTACATGTACGACCGTCCGTCCTGGACCGGCGAGGTCTACGAGACCGAGGCTTACTTCCCCACGTGGATCAACAAGGAGACCGCTCCGCACGTCAAGGCCCTCGTCGACGCCCACAAGGCCATGTTCGGTGACGAGCGCATCGGCTGCGAGCCCAGCATGGACAAGCGCACCGGTCGCCCGCTGTGCGACAAGTGGACCTTCTCCACGAACTGCGTTTCCATCCAGGGCCGCTACGGCATCCCCTGCGTCGGCTTTGGCCCGGGTGCCGAGTCTCAGGCTCACGCTCCCAACGAGGTCACCTACAAGGACGACCTGGTCACCGCTGCCGCCATGTATGTGGCTGCCCTGAACCTCTACGATCCGAGCCAGGCCGATGGCGACGCCACCGTGTTCCGCGCCGGTCTGACCAACAACAAGATCGACTAGTCCCATTCCTCGATTTTGTTGAGCCGGGGGCCGCTCGTGTCCCCGGCACCCCCTGTTGACTTGGGGCCCGCGGTCGTTATCTCCCATGCTTCCTCAACGGTAGTGGGTCCTCGTCATAGCGCTCTGCATGTTCTAGCCACACGCGCATGCCGGAGCACATCTACTCATTGCAATCGTTTCATCTTTGGAAAGGATATTTACATGGATGCCAAGTTTACCGAGCTCGTCGAGCAGCTGAACGGCCTCGATTTTAAGGGCATGTACGGCAGCGACTTCCTGCACACCTGGGATAAGACCACCGATGAGCTCAAGGCGCTCTACATCGTCGCCGATGCCCTGCGCGAGCTGCGTGAGAACAACGTTTCGTCCAAGATCTTCGACTCGGGCCTGGCCGTCTCCCTGTTCCGCGACAACTCCACCCGTACGCGCTTCTCCTTCTCTAAGGCCGCCAACCTGCTCGGCCTCGAGCTGCAGGACCTGGACGAGAAGAAGTCCCAGATCGCTCACGGCGAGACCGTCCGCGAGACCGCTACCATGATCTCCTTCATGGCCGACGTCATCGGCATCCGCGACGACATGTACATCGGCAAGGGCGACGCCTACATGGCCGAGGTCTCCGAGTCTGTCCAGCAGGCCTACGAGGACGGCGTTCTGGATCACCGTCCCACGCTCATCTCCCTGCAGTCCGACTCCGATCACCCCACGCAGTCCTCTGCCGACATGCTCTACCTCATCAACGAGTTTGGCGGTCTTGAGAACCTCAAGGGCAAGAAGGTTGCCGTCACCTGGGCCTATTCGCCCTCTTACGGCAAGCCGCTGTCCTGCCCGCAGTCGCTGATCAGCCTGCTGCCCCGCTTTGGCATGGACGTCACCCTGGCCCACCCCGAGGGCTACGACCTCATGCCCGAGGTCGTCGAGCGTGCCAAGGGCTATGCCGCCGAGTCCGGCACCACCTTTAAGCAGGTCAACACCATGGCTGAGGCCTTCGAGGGCGCCGACATCGTGATCCCCAAGAGCTGGGCTCCGTTTGCCGCCATGGAGAAGCGTACCAACCTGTACGCCGAGGGCGACGACGCCGGCATCGCTGCGCTCGAGAAGGAGCTGCTCGCTCAGAACGCTACGCATCAGGATTGGTGCTCCACGACCGAGCTCATGGAGAAGACCGCCAACGGCCAGGACACCATCTTTATGCATCCGCTGCCCGCCGACATCTCCGGTGTCTCCTGCGAGCACGGCGAGGTCAACGCCGACGTCTTTGACATGCATCGTGTGGGCATGTACAAGGAGGCCAGCTACAAGCCGTACGCCATCGCAGCCATGATGTTCCTGCAGAAGGTTGCCGATCCCGCCGCTACCCTTAAGGCCCTCGACGAGCGCAACACCGCCCGTTGGTTCCAGGCCTAAAGCTGGGCTGAGAAATGGCTAAGCGTATTGTTGTCGCCCTGGGTGGAAACGCCCTCGGCGCCAACCTTCCCGAGCAGATGGAGGCCGTCAAGACGACTTCCAAGGCTATCGTCGACCTGATCGAGGAGGGCAACGAGGTTGTCGTCGTGCATGGCAACGGTCCCCAGGTGGGTATGATCGCCAACGCGATGGCCGAGCTCACGCGCTCTAACCCTCAGAAGTACGTTCCCTGCCCGCTGTCCGTTTGCGGCGCCATGAGCCAGGGCTACATTGGCTATGACCTGCAAAATGCGCTGCGCGAGGAAATGCTCGACCGCAATATCGACAAGGGTGTCGCCACCGTGCTCACCCAGGTCGAGGTTGCGGCAGACGACCCGGCCTTTGCCGACCCGGTCAAGCCGATCGGTCCGTGGATGAGCGAGGCCGAGGCCAAGGAGCTGGAGGCCGACCGCGGCTACCAGTTCATCCACGACGAGAAGCAGGGCTTCCGTCGCGTGGTGGCTTCGCCCAAGCCCGTGAACATCGTCGAGCTCGACACCGTCAAGTCGCTCGTCGAGTCCAACCACGTGGTGATCTCCTGCGGCGGTGGCGGCATTCCCGTCACCAAGGCCCAGGGCAACCACCTTAAGGGCGCTGCCGCCGTCATCGATAAGGACTTTGCGGCCGAGAAGCTCGCCGAGCAGCTCGATGCCGATGCCCTGATTATCCTGACGGCCGTGGAGAAGGTTGCCATTGGCTTTGGCACCGACCACGAGCAGTGGCTCGACACGCTGACCGCGGCTGACGTAAAGCGTCTGTCCGAGGCCAACGAGTTCGGTCGCGGCTCCATGCTGCCCAAGGTCCAGGCCGCCTCGACGTTTGCCGAGAGCAAGCCGGGCCGCACGGCGCTCATCACGCTGCTCGAGAAGGCGCGTGACGGTCTTGCCGGCAAGACCGGTACCACGTTTACCGGCGACGCTGAGTAGGCATATCTGCACCATTGAGGAGGGTGCCCTGCGTCGCGGGGTGCCCTCCTTTGTGCTATGGGGAGCCAAGAGGCGTTCGCTGGAAAACGAGTGCGTGCCTGTTCCGACGGAGTGTGAGCTTGCTATGGTGGGTATAGCAACTATGGTGTCCAAGGCAGCCAGGGGAGGTTTGCGGAGATGAAACTCGGTTGCGTCATTATGGCTTCGGGCGAGGGCAAGCGGTTTGGCTCTAACAAGATGCTCGCCGATATCTATGGCGAGCCGCTGATTGCCCGGACCATCGATTCGGTCCCCGGGGGCTTTGATGTTGTGGTTTCGACGCGTTGGCCCGAGGTCGCCCATATTTGCGAGGACAAGCATTGCCCGTGCGTGCTGCACGATGGCGAGCTGCGCAGCGAAAGCGTCCGTGCGGGCCTTTCGTGGGGAGTCGAACGCAACTGGAAAGGTTGCCTCTTTTTGCCGGGCGACCAGCCACTTGTGAGTTCGGATTCTTTTGAGGCGCTCGCCGGTGCTTTTAAGGCCAACGGCGGCGTCGCGCCCGTGCGTCTTGCCCTAAACGGCGAGCCGGCCTCTCCGGTGCTGTTCCCCGCGAGCTTCTTTCCCAACCTTATGGGGCTTAAAGGAAAGGACGGCGGATCGTCGCTGCTGCGCGGCCGTGCCGATGTCCAGCTGGTCGAGGCGCGTGCCTACGAGCTGTGGGATGTCGACACCGCCAAGGGCCAGCGCCGCGTCTCGGAGCATATCGCCGCCTGCTCGTATTTTGATCGCGTGGCCAACTGCATCAATCAATAAGGAGCAATTATGATCATCATCAAAAACGGCGCACTCGTGACGCCCCAAGGGCTTCGCCGCGCCGATCTTGCCATGGATGGCGATAAGATCGTACGGATTGCCGCGGCGATTGAGCCGGCCGAGGGCGATACCGTCGAGGATGCTGCGGGCTGCTGGGTGTTCCCGGGCTTTATCGATGGGCACACGCACATGCAGTGCTGGACCGGCATGGATTGGACAGCCGATAGCTTTGAGACCGGCACGCGCGCGGCTGCCTGCGGCGGCACGACGACCATTGTGGACTACGCGACGGCCGATCGCGGCGTGACCATGCCCGATGCCTTGGTCGAGTGGCATCATCGCGCCGACGGCACCTGCACCGCCAACTATGCCTTCCATATGGCGCTTGCCGAGTGGAATGAGCGCAACCGCGCCGATCTTTCGGCCATGCGCGAGGCGGGCGTGTCGTCGTTTAAGACCTACTTTGCCTACGACCATCTGCGCCTGGACGATGCCGAGACGCTCGAGGTGCTGGAGGAGCTCAAGCGCGTGGGCGGTATCCTGTGCGTGCATTGCGAGAACGGCACGTTGGTCAACGCGCTGCAGAAGCGCGTGTTTGAGCAGGGTATCCACGGGCCCGAGGGCCATGCGCTCAGCCGTCCGGACGTGTGTGAGGCCGAGGCCGTGAGCCGCCTGCTGTATCTGGCGCACTTGGCCGGGGACGCTCCGGTCAACGTGGTGCACCTTTCGACCAAGCTGGGGCTCGAGGCCATTCGCGCTGCCAAAGCGCACGGGCAGAAGAACATCTATGTCGAGACCTGCCCTCAGTATCTGATGCTCGACGACACCTGCTATCTGGAGCAGGGCGAGGACGGCTTTGCGGGCGCCAAGTACGTGATGAGCCCGCCGCTGCGCCATGCCGGTGACCGTGCCGCGCTGCGCGAGGCGCTTGTGGCTGGCGAGATCGATACTATTGCGACCGATCATTGCAGCTTTAACCTGCACGGGCAAAAGGACCGAGGACGCGATGATTTCCGCGCGATTCCCAACGGCGGGCCCGGCGTGGAGCATCGTCCCGTTGCGATTGCCACGAGCTTTGAGGGACAGCTGGGTCCCGAGGATCTGTGCCGCTTGATGAGCGAGAATCCGGCGCGCGTTTTTGGCATGTATCCGCGCAAGGGCTGTCTTGCCGAGGGCGCCGATGCCGACGTGTGCGTGTGGGATCCGTGCGCGCGTTGGACGATCAGCGCCGCGACGCAGCATCAGGCCGTGGACTACACGCCGCTCGAGGGCTTTGAGGCACATGGCCGCGCCAAGGCCGTGTTTGTGAACGGCGTGCTGGCGGCACGCGACGGCGAGCCCACCGGAGCCCAACCCGGCCGCTACGTGCCCCGCTAACGGGAAGACCGCCGGGGTAGCTAATTTGGGAGATGATTTTTTGGGACGGGGTAGCAAAAAGAGCCCCGTCCCAAATTTGCTACCCCTGGAGGCTGGTGGCGATGAGGGGGCGGTTGAGGGCTGCCTCGAAGCGATCTGCCATTGTTGGGTCGGCAAGCGTGTCGGCTTGGTTGAGCATGATACGGGCATTGTTGAGGTTCAGCATCTGCAGCTCGGCATTGAGCACCTGGGCGACGCGCTCTGGGGTGGCAGCGTCGGTGGGCTCGCAGCCGCAGCGCTCGCAGAAGAGCTCGGGGCGGTGGACAACCTCGGCGACGGGCTTGCCCAGCCCCGAGGCGCCGACGACCCAGACAACGTTTGTCGCTGCGGCGGGAATTACCGGCTCCCAGGCGGCATGTGCCTTGAGCGGGAGTCGCTTGCTGCCATCTGCCTCGGCCAACACATAGTCAAAGCGCTGCGCCAGCTGGTCGAGCGGCTCAGCGGGGGCGGAGAGCTTGCCTGTCTCCGGGTCCAAAACACCCGTCTGGCAGATGCTTCCGCGGACAAGTCCCGCGCATGCCTCGCAGGTGCAGCCGGGAACATGTAGGGTCCCCGGCTTCCAAGGCGCGGCGTCCAGGCGACGGCTCGACCCGTCCCATGGCACGCCGGCGACGGGAAACATGTGCGTGGTGGTACAGAGGAGCACGCGGCCGCCAGCGCGCATGAGCTCGAGACCCAGCGTCTTCAGCAGCGTCGACTTGCCGCCACTGCCGATAATCGCGGTAATGCCCGACTCGATCCTGAGCGCGGAGGCAAGATTGCCGCTAACCGTTTCCATCTGTTCACCGCCGTATAATACTATGATAATAAATAATCATCAGAGTAGCGGCCGAACCGCTTTTGCTCTGCTCAAACCGTAGCACAGGGAGGTGCCCCGGGAATGCTCGTTTATGTTCGCGGCGCCGGCGATATCGCCACGGGCGTCGCCGCTCGCTTGGTGCGCGCCGGCGTTTCGGTCGTTATGGCCGATATCGCGGTTCCCACGTGCATCCGCCGCACAATCTGTTTTTGCGAGGCCATTCGCCTGGGCGAGGTCGAGGTCGAAGGCATTCGCGCTCGCTTGGCACGGACGCCGGCTGAGGCGCTTGAGATTACCGAGGCTGGAGACGTCGCTGTTGTGGTGGACCCTCAGGCCAAGATGCTCGGCGAGCTGAAACCCGCGGCTGTGGTCGACGCGATTTTGGCTAAGCGCAACTTGGGCACCACGCGCGACATGGCGCCTGCCGTCATCGCTGTGGGGCCGGGCTTTACCGCGCCGGTTGACTGCGACGCCGTGGTCGAGACCATGCGCGGGCATTTTCTCGGCCGTGTCATTACCCAAGGTTCGCCCCAGCCCAACACGGGCGTGCCGGGCATTATCGCCGGCTATGGCAAGGAACGTGTTATCCACAGCCCCGCCGCCGGCGTGTTTCGGTCCGACCGCGCAATCGGCGACATCGTGAGCGCCGGAGACGTGATTGGCTACGCGGGCGATACGCCCATGTGCACGCAGATCGATGGCTGTCTGCGCGGGCTTTTGGCGAACGGCGTGCAGGTGACTGAGGGCTTTAAATGCGCCGATGTCGACCCGCGCGGCGATGCCAGCTATATCAACTACATTTCGGACAAAGCGACGTCGGTCGGCGGCGGCGTGCTCGAGGCACTCGCTATGCTCACCGATGTCTTTAGAGGATAGAAGGCGGCAATGGAAAAGCTCGATGTTGTGAATGCGGCGCTTGCCGCCCTGCGTGCTGGCGAGACGTGCGAGCTGGTGGTCGTGGCCGGTACGGCGGGGTCGTCCCCGCGCGGTGTGGGCGCCTGGATGGCCGTCTTTGCCGATGGCAGCCAGGCGGGCACTATCGGCGGCGGCAAGATTGAGCTCTTTGCGCTGGATGAGGCGCGCGAGCTCCTGAGCGCGGGACAGTCGCGTCTGGTCCGCTACACCATGGGCGGCGAGAACTCCGATACCGGCATGATCTGCGGCGGAGCCATCTGCCTGTGCTATCTGCGCCTGGATGTATCGCAGGCGCCGTTGTTCCAGTCGGTTGCCGACATCTTGGCCTATCGGCGCATCGGCGACTTCGTCATCGACTTTGAGCCGTTTATCGCGAGCGTGCTCGAGGGCGATGTGGCCGAGTACCATGGCGAGGAATCGCGCCGCACCATTGCGGGCTGCCCCGGGCTTTCGCTGGTGGAGGAGGGGAGTAAGGTCACCTACACCAACGCCGCCTCCGAGATTCCCACGGCGCACATCGAGACGCTCTGCCCCGAGGGCCTGACCTATATCTTTGGCTGCGGCCACGTGGGCGCTGCGACGGCGCGGGTGCTCACGGCGGCGGGCTTTGCCGTCGTGGCTTGCGACGACCGCCCCGGCACGCTGACCCCCGATTGGGTGCCCGGTGTCTACGACCGTCGTCTGGTCGACTACAAGAGCCTGAGCAAGCAGTGCCCCATCGGCCCGCGCGACCTGGTGGTCGTCGCCACGGCGGGTCACAAGTCCGATATCGATGTGGTGATTCAGGCCATGCGCGCCAAACCCGCCTATCTGGGCTGCTTGGGCTCGCGCCGCAAGACCGCCTTTGTGCGCGCCCGCCTGGAGCAGGAGGGCTTTACGCAGGAGCAGATCGACGAGCTGCACCTGCCGATTGGTGTCGCCATCGAGGCCGAGGACCCCGAGGAGATCGCCATCTCCATCGCCGCCGAGATGATCCACCTGCGTCGCACCAAACTCGTCCCCCGCAAGCGCTAGTCGCATCCCAAATGAGCTGCCCCAGCCCTCTGCCGCATGCGGGTCAAAATGCTACCTGTGCCATATGCCCTATAATGTCCGACCGTTGAGCGGCATGGGGCCGCTGCCTAGGGTATGGGAGGCGCAAATGGCAGAGTCGGCAGCAGGGGATGCCCTGTTCGAGCGTACGGGAAAAGTTTCGTTTGTGCAGGTATTACCCCATGCACTGCAGCATGTGCTGGCGGCATTCGCGGGTATCGTCACGCCCGCCATCATTATCGCGTCGGTCTGTGGCTTTACCCCTCAAGAGGAAGCCGCTGTCATCCAGGCGTCGCTCGTCCTCTCGGCGCTCGACATTTTCCTTCAACAGTTCCCCATAAAAGGTGTCGTCGGTTCGGGCCTGCCCATCGTGATGGGCGCGAGCTTCACCTTCGTGCCGGCGCTCAAGGCGGTCGGTCTCGAGCTCGGCTTTGAGGCCGTGCTGGGCGCCCAGGCAATCGGTGGCGCGCTCGTCGTGCTCTTCGGCCTGCTGTTTAGGCGCGTGAGCTTTCTGTTCCCGGCCCCGGTGCTCGGCACCGTCATCTTTGTCATTGGCCTGTCACTATGCCCAGTGGCGGTTGCCTCCATGGCGGGCGGGGAGGGCGCGGCCGATTTTGGCAGTGTCACCAACTGGGCCGTCGCGCTCGTGACGTTTGTCGTTACCTTTATGGCCGGCAACTACGGCAAGGGCGCGCTTAGACTGGGCAGCATCCTGGCCGGTATCTGCGCGGGCTTTGTTTTGGCTGCGGTGTTGGGCATGGTCGATTTCTCGGCCATCGCGACTGCCAGCTGGTTCGCCCCGCCGGCTCTGGGCGCCCATCGCCTGGTGTTCGACCCGGCCGCGTGCGCCGTCGTGGGCGTTGTCGCCATTGTCAACGCCGTGCAGGTCATGGGCGAGTTTGCCACCGTGTCGTCCGCTGCGCTCGATATCCCTGCGACCGATAGCCAGATCTCGGGTGGCCTGATCGCCAACGGCCTGGTCGGTATGCTGTCAGGCTTTTTGGGCGGCGTCCCCACGGCAACCTTTGGCCAGAATGTGGGCATTATCGCCGAGAACAAGGTCGTCAACCGCATGGTCTTTACGCTTGCCGCCGCCATCTTGCTCATCGCGGGCCTGCTGCCCAAGTGTGCGGCGGTACTCACGTCCATTCCGCAGCCGGTAATCGGCGGCGCCACGATCGGCGTGTTCGCGACCATCGGTATGAACGGTGTGGTCATGTTTGCCCGCCACGGCCTGCCTCAGCGCGATACCACGCTCATGGGTCTCTCTATCGCCTTTGGCACGGGCATTGAGCGCACGGCCGGCGCGCTTGCCGGCGCTGGATTCCCCGCATGGGTTGGCACCGTCTTTGGCGGATCCTCCATTGCCGTCGCCGCGCTCGTTGCTGTGATCCTCAACCTGGTCCTCCCGCGCCAAAAATAACGCCCCATATATGAGTTGCGGTGGAATAGGGACTGTTTAAGCCTTTTAAGCCATCAAACAGTCCCTATCTCACCGCAACTGCTGTTTTCCTCCGTGCCCTAGGGATCAATTTGTGCGGGGGAGTTGTGGAGTTGTGCAGGCAGACGAGGTTTTTCTGGAAATACGCTCCCGATGCGCGTATAGTACCGATTGTTTTGTCGGCTCCTGCTGCGTCGAGTCCAAACCGCGAAATGCCATGAGCGGCGCGGATGCAGCCAGGAGGCACGAGGACAACCCATCGTGGCCACGCCCCGTGCTTAAAACCCCAAGAAGGAGTGAACAATGGCAGAAGAGAAGTATGTGCCGCGTCTGAAGACCAAGTACAACAACGAGGTCAAGCAGCAGCTTCAGGACAAGTTCCAGTACGAGAACGTCATGATGATCCCCAAGTTTGAGAAGATCGTCGTGAACATGGGCGTCGGCGAGGCCGCTACCGATTCCAAGGCCATCGACGGTGCCGTGCGCGACCTGCGCGCCATCACCGGCCAGCAGCCGATGATCACCCGTGCCCGCAAGTCCATCGCTACCTTCCGCCTGCGCGCTGGTATGCCGATCGGCTGCAAGGTTACCCTGCGTGGCGACCGTATGTGGGAGTTCTTCGATCGTCTGACCTCCGTCGCGATTCCCCGTATCCGCGACTTCCGCGGCATCTCCGCCAAGAGCTTCGACGGCCGTGGTAACTTCTCCATGGGCGTCACCGAGCAGCTCATCTTCCCCGAGATCGACTTCGACTCCGTCGATCACCAGCGTGGTATGGACATCACTTTCGTGACCACCGCCAATACCGATGAGGAGGCCAAGGCCCTTCTGGATGCCTTCGGTTTCCCGTTCAAGAAATAGGTTCACCTGCCCTATGAGCGCCGTTCCCAGAAGGGGGCGGCGCTTGGGGCGAACAATACTCTATGTGAGGAGGATATAAGTGGCTAAGACATCGATGATCGTCAAGTGCAATCGCAAGCAGAAGTTCTCTACTCGTGAGTACACGCGCTGCCAGCGCTGCGGCCGTCCGCACTCTGTGTACCGCAAGTTCGGCCTGTGCCGTGTCTGCTTCCGCGAGCTTGCACTCAAGGGCGAGCTTCCCGGCGTTAAGAAGGCCAGCTGGTAAGTCACTACCAGCGTTTCAAGCATCCGTTTGGAACAGGGAAAACGCGCTAGTTAGGCTTTGCCGTTAAGGGCGGCGAAGAACCAAGAGCACGTGTTCATCAAGAACGAAGGAGAATCTGTATGAACCTTACAGACCCGATCGCAGATATGCTTACGCGCATCCGTAACGCTAACTCTGTGAACAAGGCCACGGTCTCCATGCCGAGCAGCAAGAAGCTCGTCGAGATCGCTCGTGTTCTGCACGAGGAGGGCTACATCGAGGGCTACGATGTCGAGGACACCGTTCCCCAGAAGACTCTGCACATCACGCTTAAGTATGGACCCAAGAAGGCTAAGGTCATCAACGGCATCCGCCGCATTTCCAAGCCGGGCCTGCGTAAGTACACCGGCGTTGCCGACATGCCCCGCGTCCGCGGTGGCCTTGGTACCGCCATTATTTCCACCAGCCATGGCGTCATGACCGACCGCGATGCTCGCAAGCACAACGTCGGCGGCGAGATCATCGCTTACGTCTGGTAATTCGCTCGGTAGGTAGAAGGAAAGGAGATCACCGTGTCTCGTATCGGTAATAAGCCTGTCCAGATTCCCGCCGGAGTCGAAGTGGCAGTCAACGGCAACAACGTTGTCGTCAAGGGCCCCAAGGGCCAGCTCGAGCTCGATGTCTTTGAGAAGCTCGCTATCAACGTCGAGGACAACGTCCTCACCGTTTCCCGTCCCGACGACGAGCGTGAGACCCGTGCCCGCCACGGCCTCACCCGCGCCCTCATCCACAACATGGTGGTTGGCGTTTCCGAGGGCTTCGAGAAGAAGCTCGAGCTCGCCGGCGTCGGTTACCGCGTGCAGCAGAAGGGCAAGAACCTCGAGTTCTCCCTGGGCTTCTCGCACCCCGTGATCGTCGAGGCTCCCGAGGGCATCACCTTCGAGGTTCCCGACAACACCCACGTGAACGTCAAGGGTATCAACAAGCAGCAGGTCGGTCAGATCGCCGCTGAGATCCGCGGCCATCGTCCTCCCGAGCCTTACAAGGGCAAGGGTATCCACTACGTTGGCGAGCACATCCGCCGCAAGCTGGGTAAGGCCGCCAAGTAGTCGTAACCGACTCACTCGCATAAGACCAGCACCCCGTCAGGTGCTGGCAAGATCAACCTTTTTAGGAGTTTACGTATGAACAAGCATAAGGCGAAGCTGGAAGGCCTCAAGCGTCGTCAGCGTCGTGTTCGCGGCAAGGTCTCGGGTACCTCCGAGCGTCCGCGTCTTCGCGTGACCCGTACTAACGCCAACATCTATGCCCAGATCATCGACGACAGCAAGGGCTCCAGCCTGACGCTCGTCTCTGCCTCGACCCTCGAGGCCGAGTTCAAGGGCACCCACACCTCGAACAAGGAGGCTGCGGAGAAGGTCGGTCAGCTCGTTGGCAAGCGTGCCATCGAGGCCGGCATCACCAAGGTCGCCTTCGATCGCGGTGGCCGTATCTACCATGGCCGCGTCAAGGCCCTCGCCGACGGTGCTCGTGCCGCCGGTCTCGAGTTCTAGGAGGTATGTAGCACATGGCTCGTAATCAGAAGCAGCAGCGCGAGGCCTCCGAGTTCGAGGAGCGCGTCGTTTACATCAACCGCGTGTCGAAGACCGTCAAGGGTGGTCGTCGCATGAGCCTCGTCGCTCTCGTCGTCGTTGGCGACGGCAAGGGCAACGTCGGCGTTGGCATGGGCAAGTCCGCTGAGGTGCCCCTGGCCATCTCCAAGGCGTCTCTCGATGCCAAGAAGAACATGTTCCACGTGCCGGTGACCGAGCAGGGCACCATCCCGCACGAGGTTCTCGGCCACTTTGGTGCCGGCCGCATCATCATCAAGCCCGCTGTCGAGGGTACCGGCGTTATCGCCGGCGGCGCTGTGCGTCCCCTCTTCGAGCTTGCTGGCATCAAGAACGTCCTGTCCAAGTCCCTCGGTACCGACAACGGCCTCAACATCATCAAGGCTGCCGTCGAGGGCCTCAAGGAGCTCTCCAGCCCTGAGGACGTCGCGGCTCGCCGTGGCCTGACGGTCTCCGAGATGTTCGTCGGTAAGGAGAACTAAGCATGGCTGACACCATCAAGATCAAGCAGGTCCGCAGCACCAACGGTTGCAAGCAGGACCAGGTCCGTACTGTCCGTGCCCTCGGTCTCCACAGGATCCGCGAGGTTCGCGAGATTGCTGACAACGAGTCCGTCCGCGGCATGATCTTCAAGGTCAAGCACCTTGTCGAGATTGTAGAGGAGTAGCAAATGCAGCTTCACGATCTTACTCCCGCGCCCGGTTCCACCAAGAACCGCAAGCGCGTCGGCCGTGGCAATTCTTCGGGTCACGGCACCACTTCTGGCCGCGGCCAGAAGGGCCAGGGTTCCCGCTCTGGCGGCACCAAGGGTGCCGGCTTCGAGGGTGGCCAGACTCCGCTGGCTATGCGCCTGCCCAAGCTTCCGGGCTTCCGCAACCCCCGTCGTATCGAGTACACCGCTGTTAACGTTGAGCGTCTCGAGCGTAAGTTCGAGGACGGCGCTGTGATCGACGGTGCCGCTCTTAAGGCCGCTCGCATCACCAAGAGCGAGTTCGAGCCCGTCAAGGTGCTCGGCAATGGTGAGCTCACCAAGAAGTTCACGGTCAAGGTCGACAAGGTCAGCGCTTCTGCGCAGGCCAAGATCGAGGCCGCCGGCGGAAAGGTCGAGCTGCCGTGCTAAATGGTCTTAAGAATGCTTTCCGCATCAAAGAATTGCGCGAAAAGATTCTTTTTACCATAGCTATGCTCGTCGTGTACCGCATTGGTGCGCACGTTCCTGTGCCCGGCATTCCCTTCCAGGGGATGCTGGGCCTTTTCTCGACCGATAACAATTCGGTCGCCGCAGGTGCTATGGCCCTCCTGAATCTTTTCTCTGGCGGCGCGTTGAGCTATGTGTCGGTGTTTTCGCTGGGCATCATGCCTTACATCACCAGCTCGATCATCCTCCAGATGCTCCAGGCCGTCGTGCCTTCCCTGCATGAGCTTGCCCGCGAGGGCGAGGTCGGTCAGACCAAGATTACGCAGTATTCGCGTTACCTCACCTTGGCTCTGGCAATCCTCAACTCCGTGGGTTACCTCTTCCTCTTTAAGAGCTTCGGCATCAGCTTTAATGGCGCCGGCGCTCCCGAGATCATCTTCGACCTCATGGTCGTCGGCACGCTCACTGCGGGCGCCATGCTGATCATGTGGATTGGTGAGCTCATCACCCAGCGCGGTATCGGCAATGGCATGTCGCTGATCATCTTTGCGAACATCATGGCCGGTCTGCCGCAGGCTATCTTCTCCAGCACCGAGGGCAATGCCGGTGGCATCATCACCATGGTGATCATCTGCGCCATCATCCTGCTGGTTATCCCGCTGATCGTTTTCCTTGAGCGCGGCCAGCGCCGCATTCCGGTCTCCTACGCCAAGCGCGTCGTGGGCCGTCGCATGATGGGTGGACAGACCACCTACCTGCCCATCAAGGTCAACACCGCGGGCGTCGTGCCGATCATCTTCGCTTCGGCGCTGCTGTACTTCCCGGCTCAGATTGCCGTGTTCTTCCCCGGCATCGGCTGGATTCAGGCAGTTGCCTCCGCGCTTTCGACCGGTTGGCTCAACTGGGTGCTTAACGTTGTCCTCATCGTGTTCTTCGCGTACTTCTACACCTCCATGGTGTTCAATCCCGATGACACGGCCGACAACCTTAAGAAGCAGGGCGGCTTTATTCCGGGCGTGCGTCCGGGTAGGGCTACCGCGGCCTACATCAAGAACGCGCTCAACAAGATCACGCTTCCCAGCGCTGTCTTTTTGGCGCTCATCGCCATCGTGCCTTCGATCATCTTCTCCTTCACGGGTAACCATCTGATCCAGGCTTTTGGCGGAACGTCCATCCTCATCATGGTCGGCGTCGTGCTCGACACGGTCGATAAGCTCGAAGGCCAGATCAAGATGTATGATTACGATGGATTCTTTAAATAGGCTAGAGGAGGATTGCTCATGAACCTCGTATTGCTCGGAGCTCCGGGTGCCGGTAAGGGCACCGTCGCACAGGAGCTCGTCGCCGAGTTTGGCGTCGCTCACATTTCCACGGGCGACCTGCTGCGTGCTGCCGTCAAGGGTGGCACCGAGCTTGGTATTCAGGCTAAGAAGTACATGGACGCTGGCGAGCTCGTTCCCGACCAGCTCGTGATCGACCTTGTCAAGGAGCGCCTTGCCGCCGATGACGCCCAGCAGGGCTTCATCCTCGACGGCTTCCCGCGCAACACCGCCCAGGCTGTGACGCTCGATTCCGAGCTCTCCGCCATGGGTCGCGAGATCGACTGCGCCCTTCTGGTCGACGTTGCCCCCGAGGTCATCATCGATCGTCTGTCTTCGCGTCGCACCTGCCGCGCCTGCGGTTACACCGGCACCGCTGCCGATGCTACCTGCCCCAAGTGCGCCGGCGAGATGTATCAGCGCGACGACGACAAGCCCGAGACCATCAAGAACCGTCTCGACGTCTACGAGAAGTCCACGAGCCCGCTCGTCGACTACTATCGTGGCCAGGGTCTGCTCAAGTCGGTCAACGGTGACCAGGCTCGCGAGACCGTGTACGGGGATGTCAAAGAGGCTCTCGGTCTATGATCAAGATTAAGTCTGCAACGCAAATCGAGCAGATGAAGAAGGCAGGAGCGCTATCTAAGATGGCGCTCCGCCACGTTGGAGCCATGGTGCGCCCCGGCGTTTCGACTTTTGAGCTCGATCAGCTCGCGGAGCAGATTATCCGCATGCATGGCGGCACCCCGGCCTTTAAGGGTTACGGCGGGTTCCCGGGAACCATTTGCGCATCGATCAACGATGCCGTGGTCCACGGTATTCCCAACCCCGACATGATCCTGCGCGATGGCGATATCATCTCCATCGATACGGGAGCCGTTGTCGACGGTTGGGTCGGCGATAACGCTTGGACGTTTTTCGTCGGCACCCCTACGCCCGAGGCCAAGGCCCTGTGCGAGGTCACGCGCGATTGCCTTAAGGCTGCCATCGAGCAGGCTGTCCCCGGTAACCATATCGGGGACGTCGGTTATGCCGTTCAGTCTCTCGCCGAGTCTCACGGCTATGGCGTTCTTCGTGACTATGTTGGCCATGGCATTGGCCGCGTGATGCACGAGGACCCCAACGTTCCTAACTATGGAAAGAAGGGGAGGGGCGTTCGCCTCCAGGCCGGCATGGTCATTGCCATCGAGCCGATGGTTACGATGGGTTCCAACCATGTGAGCACGGGCTCCGACGGTTGGATCGTCACGACCAACGACCACCTGCCCGCCGCGCACTACGAGAACACCGTCGCCATTACCAATGACGGTCCGGTGATTCTCACCACGGATGCCCAAGGTGCTTGGTGTTCGCTCCAAGGCGGAGAAATGTAACAAGTTCCACTTAGTTGTGGAGCCATTACGAAGTTATTACGATACGTGCATACGTGTTGTAGAATACTCAATCGCTGTCGTTTTCTAGAGAAAGATGATTGCTTGTGAAGAAGGAAGACGCAATTGAGCTCGAGGGTACGGTAAAGGAACCGCTGCCCAACGCCATGTTTAAGGTCGAGCTCGAGAACGGTCATTCGGTTCTATGCAACATTTCTGGCAAGATCCGAATGAATTACATCCGTATTCTCCCCGGTGACAGGGTTGTCGTGGAGCTTTCCCCGTACGACCTGACCCGCGGCCGCATCACCTATCGCTACAAATAGCGGCACGCATACACGCACTCCATTTCCGGCTGCAGGCTTAGCTCAACCTACGGTCGGATTGTGTGTGAAGACCAGCCATAGTTTTAAACGCCTGCGGCTGGGCGAGTAGATAGTAGGGAAGTAGTTTGAGCGCTACCGAAAGGAAGAACGATGAAGGTACGTCCTTCGGTCAAGAAGATGTGCGATAAGTGCAAAATCATTAGGCGCCATGGCAAGGTCCTCGTCATTTGCGAGAACCCCCGTCATAAGCAGCGTCAGGGTTAAGAGAGGAGACTACGTTGGCCCGTATTAATGGTGTCGACCTCCCGCGTGAGAAGCGCGTTGAGATCGGTCTGACCTACATTTACGGCATCGGCCGCACCACTGCGACGAAGATCTGCGTCGAGTGCAACGTTAACGTGGATACGCGCGTTAAGGACCTCACCGAGGATGAGGTTAACGCCATCCGCGATTATATCGATAAGAACCAGATCATGGTTGAGGGCGACCTCCGCCGTGAGCGCAACCAGAACGTCAAGCGCCTTATGGACATCGGCTGCAACCGCGGCCTTCGTCACCGCAAGGGCCTCCCGGTCCGCGGCCAGCGCACCCACACTAACGCTCGTACCCGCAAGGGCCCGAAGCGTCAGATCGGTGCTAAGAAGAAGAAATAAGGAGCGCTAGATAGATGGCTACTGCTAAGAAGAACGTTCGCGCTGCCCGTCTGAAGCGCGCGGACCGTAAGAACATTTCCGTGGGCCAGGCTCACATCCGTTCTACGTTCAACAACACGATCGTTTCGATCACCGATCCCCAGGGCAATGTCATTTCCTGGAAGTCGGCTGGCCAGGTGGGCTTCAAGGGCTCCCGTAAGTCCACGCCGTTCGCTGCCCAGATGGCTGCCGAGGCTGCTGCCAAGCAGGCCATGGAGCACGGTATGAAGAAGGTTTCCGTCTTCGTCAAGGGCCCCGGCTCCGGTCGTGAGACCGCCATCCGCTCCCTCCAGGCTGCTGGCCTCGAGGTCTCGAGCATCCAGGACAAGACCCCCATTCCGCACAACGGCTGCCGCCCCAAGAAGCGTCGCCGCGTGTAACTGAAAGGATCGTATCAATATGGCAATCGACAGGACTCCTGTTCTTAAGCGCTGCCGTCAGCTCGGGATCGATCCCGCTGAGCTCGGTTACAGCAGCAAGAAGGAATCTATCCGTCAGCCCAAGCGCCGTCGCAAGGAATCTGAGTACGGCATGCAGCTGCGCGAGAAGCAGAAGGTCAAGTTCATCTATGGCGTTCTGGAGAAGCAGTTCCACGGCTACTTCAACAAGGCCCGTAAGATGAACGGCGTCACCGGTGAGAACCTCATGATCATCCTTGAGTCTCGCCTCGACAACGTCGTCTTCCGTCTTGGCTTCGCCCGCACCCGCAAAGAGGCTCGTCAGTCCGTCCGTCACGGTCACTTCACCGTGAACGGCAAGCGCGTGGACATCCCGTCCTACCGCGTCAAGGCCGGCGACGTCGTCGCTGTCGGCGAGAAGTTCCGTGACCTCCTCCCCATCAAGGAGGCCCTGATTTCCTCCGAGCGCTTTGAGGTCCCTGGCTGGCTCGAGGTCGATATCGAGAAGCTGTCTGGTAACGTGCTCGCTCTGCCGACGCGTGAGCAGATCAGCGGTGATATCAACGAGCAGCTCATCGTCGAGCTCTACTCTAAGTAGTCCATCCGGGCTGCTGAGGCTGGAGGTAATACATGTCAGAATTCATTAGGCCTCAGGTTCAGGTCGAAGAGATCAACGAGACGTCTGCTCGTGTCTCCGTCGAGCCGCTCGAGCGTGGCTACGGCGATACGCTGGGTAACTCCCTTCGTCGTGTACTTCTGTCCTCGCTCGAGGGTGCCGCCGTCGAGGCTATTCAGATCGATGGTGCACAGCACGAGTTCATGACCATCCCTAACATGGTCGAGGATGTCACCGACATCGTCCTGAATGTCAAGGGTCTTGTCTTCAGGGCTCTCGGCACGACCGACGAGGCGACCGCCACCATTTCTGTTGACGGCCCCTGCGAGGTCACCGGTGCGGACTTCTTTATTCCGTCCGAGTTTGAGCTGGTCAACCCCGAGCAGCACATCGCTACGCTTACCGAGGGTGGCCATCTCACCATGAGCATGCGCATCGGCTATGGCCGCGGCTATGTCTCTGGCGAGGCTAACAAGCGCGACAACGATCCCATCGGTGTGATCCACGTCGACTCGCTGTACTCGCCGGTGTCCCGTTGCGCCAAGCTCGTTGAGGCTTGCCGTGTCGGTCAGCACACCGACTACGACCGCCTTGTCCTCGAGATCGAGACCAACGGCTCCATCGCTCCGCGCGACGCCGTGGTCCAGGCTGCCAATATCATCAACCAGCATATGGCTGCCTTTATGAACCTTGCCGAGACCCCCGAGGTCGAGGAGGAGGCTTCGATCTTCGCTCCCGAGGTCACCAACGACAACGCCGAGCTGGACAAGCAGATCGAGGATCTGGACCTTTCCGTCCGTTCCTACAACTGCCTTAAGCGCGCCAGCATTCACTCGGTCCGTCAGCTCGTTGAGTTCTCGGAGAACGATCTGCTCAACATCCGTAACTTCGGTGTTAAGTCGATCGAGGAAGTGAAGGACAAGCTTGAGTCCATGGGCCTGAGCCTGAAGGCTTAATGCTTCGCATATTTGAGGAGAAACTAGACCATGCGTCACAACGTTAAGAAGGGCCTGAAGCTCGGCACAGATGCGAGCCACACCAAGGCCATGAAGAAGAGCCTGGCCAAGGCCCTCTTCGAGAACGACCGCATCAAGACCACCGAGACCCGCGCTAAGGCGCTGCGTTCGGTCGTCGATCCGATCATCACCTGGGCCAAGAAGGGCGACCTGCACTCTCGTCGTCTGGCCATCGCCAAGCTCGGCGATAAGCAGCTCGTTGCCGAGATCTTCGACAAGGCTGCCCAGGGCATGTGGCAGGACCGCAACGGCGGTTACACCCGCATCATGAAGCTCGGCAACCGTAAGGGCGACAACGCTCCTATCGTTATCATGGAGCTCGTCACCGAGCCTTGCACGCCTAAGGCCAAGAAGGCTGCTCCGGCCCCCAAGAAGGCCGCTGCTCCCAAGAAGGTCGAGGCCGTCGAGGAGGCTCCTGCTGAGGAGACCGCTGAGTAGACAATCCGTCTGCATAGGCTATATTCGAGGGGTACGTTCGCGTACCCCTCTTTTTTTTGTCGCGATACCGTTGATTGTTTGTTGGGAGCGCCCATGACCGCGCCGTCTGATTTCAATTCGATTCCTGAGCTCGATGCCACGCTTGTATTCCGTGTTGCCTATGATGGCTCGTCCTATAGCGGATTTGCCGAGCAGCCGGGCCAGACGACCGTTGCGGGCGAGTTACGCCGCGCTATCGAGACGCTGCTGCGCCGCCCGATCGATCTGACGTGTGCGGGTCGTACCGATGCCGGCGTGCATGCGGTGGCCCAGTACATTAGCGTGCCCGTAACGGACGCTGAGCTTGCTCTGACGCGCCGTAGGTGGCTGAGGGCTATGGATGCCCTCCTGCCCAAAGATATCGCCATAAACGAGGTCTACAAGGCCCGTAGGGGCTTTTCTGCCCGCTTTGACGCGCGGTCCCGTACGTATACGTACCGTATTGCCGATCGCGATGCGCGCCCCGTGCTCTCGCGCGGTGCGGTGTGGTGGCATCGCTATCCCCTCGACGTCGATGCGATGGCGGCCGCCTGCCCTGCGCTTTTGGGCGAGCAGGACTTTAAGAGCTTTTGCAAGGTTGCCTCGGCCGTTGGCAAGCCCACGCATCGCTGCGTGATGCGTGCCGAATTTGGCCATGAGGTTGCGTTTGGCGAGGACATCCTGACGTTCACCATCGAGGGCAATGCGTTTCTGCATTCGATGGTCCGTACGATCGTGGGCACGCTTGTCGAGATTGGCATGCATCGCCGTGAACCCGAGTGGATGCGCGAGGTTATCGATGCTTGCGACCGTACCGCTGCGGGCCCCACGGCTCCTGCCTGCGGCCTTACGTTTATGGGCGTGGATTACGATCCCGCCGAGCTTGTCGTGCTCGACTAGGGGAGGGCTCGACGTGTCGTGCGTCGACACCTGTCATCTGTGGGCTGCGCGTGTGCAACATCTGTTCTTGGCGTGCAATGCAACCGGTGTCTCATTGCTTTTATTGCCGGGGTGTACCATGAACCACGGTTTGATTCATTACTGTCGAGAGGACGGATAATTTGGTTCGACGTGGCTCGCATCCGCGACTTTCGGTGATCCTTGTGGTAGAAGGTTCGCCCAGCTATGCGATGCGTGCGCTCGAGAGTATCCAGAACCAAGACCTCTACGATTTGCAGATTGTCGTTGTCTGTCGCGATACTGCGCCCGGTGTGCGCCATTCGCTTCAAGTTGCTGCCGACAGGGACATCCATATTGATTTGATTGACGTCGAGGACGCGACGCGCGGCGCGTGTCTTCGTGCCGGTTTTGCTGCCTCGCGCGGCTCTCAAATCATCGCCATGAACGCCGATGAGTGGTTTGCTCCGCAATCCCTTTCCAAGATGGTCGATATCGCGTGCGATACTGCGGCAGACATAGTGTTCCCCACGGTGTCGCTCGACCGCTATGATGCACATCGAGAGCGCCATTCGCGTGTCTTGGATGCTGCCTCTATTGTCATCGAAGACAAGTCTTCGATGGTGGCCGGGCTGCCTCAGTTGATTTTAGGCGGCTTGGTTGCTCAAGTCTCTGGCGTGATGTATAGCCGTCCGCTGTTTGAGGCATGCCTTTTGTGCGACAAGGCGTTTCGCACAGTTGGGTTTATGGCATGCGCGCTCTCGCAGGCGCAGCGCGTCTCCGGATGCGGCGACGCTTGTTTCCACGCGGTGGCGCCTAAGCTTACAGATGCCTTTGATCCCACCATGTATGCCAGGGTATCCGATGACACCCGAGCACTCGACGAGCTTGCGGACTCACTCTCGGAAGCAGATAGCGGTGGCCGGCTCAAGCTGGCAAGCCAAAAGTTCTACTTTGCCGGACTGGTCGCCTGCATCGAGAATTTGTGTCTGAGCCCGCATGGGGTGTCGTCAATCGAGCGTTCCGCCCGCATGCGTGATATGCTCGAGGCGCCTCGAACCCGTCAGATGGTCGCCGCGCTCAAGGATAACCATCGGGGGCTCGGTCTGTTGTTTGGGCCGATCGCCAGCGCCAAGCCCGCGCGTTGCGTGATGTGTACGCATCTGGCAGCTTTTCTTAACCGGACGGGCGCAAAAACCGCCTAAACGGCTCATTACGAAACAAACTTGCATAGAATTGTTTCGAAATGCGTTCTTATACACAAAAGCCTTCAAATAGCGTTAAACTATTCAATCACTGATTGATTGTCTCCGCCATCTTTTGGAGTGAGGGTTTGTATGGCTAAAAAACGCAATGGGCGCCAGGATGCCATTAGAGATATTGTGCGCAATAAGGACGTCCGCACGCAGCGTGTGCTGGTCGATGAGCTCCGTGCTATGGGCTTTGATTGCACGCAGGCGACTGTCTCTCGCGATATTGCCGATATGGGGCTGCGTAAGCTCCCTGAGGGCATCTATGTTCTGGCAGAGGACCTGCACCTGCAGCGCATGGTTTCCGAGCTCGTAACGGGCGTTCTGCGTACCGATAATCTGGTTATGATCAAGGCTCAGCCTGGCACGGCTTCCGGCATCGCCGCCGCCGTTGATGCGGCAGAGTTGCCCGATGTGCTTGGCTCGCTTGCCGGCAACGATACGATTTTGGTTATTGCCCAGACGGCCGAGGACGGCGAGCGTCTCGAGGCGCTGATCAATAAGCTGAGCAATTCTCGCAAGTAGGCGTGCGGGTCGTGCGCTCGGCACTGCGTGCGCTTACATAGTGGCTTGTAAGGGGTGTCGACGTTGGTCGGTATCCCCTTTTTTTGTTTGCTGGTATAACGACCGCCCAGTCGCTTCAAACTAAAAGGCCCCGAGCAGTTCAATAAGCTGCTCGGGGCCTTGTTGGCTTTAGTCGCGTACTTCTTAGCCGACCGTATCGTCAGGCGTGGGCGAGGGGTCGGGAGTGGGAGTGGGCGTAGGCGTAGGCGTGCCGCCATCGCCGCCGGTCGAACCACCAGTGGAGCCGCCCGTCGAGCCACCGGTCGTACCGGTGCCGCCGGTGGTGTCGCCGCCCGTGGTCTCGGTGGTCGTGGTCGTCGTGGTAGTCGTTGTGGTGGTTTCCTCTTCCTCTTCGTCCTTGTCCTTGTCGTCGTTCTCCGACTTCTTGGTGTTATTGGTGCCGTAGAACTTCCAGACGCTGTTGTTCTTGTAGGTGGGCGCCGTTCCGGTCGCAAACTCCTCGCGCTCGGTACCGGTCAGAACGGTGTTCATAAACCGCTTAAAGACAGGCAGGTTGGTGCTGTCGCCCAGCAGGTCCGTGCCGTACTTTTGGATGGGGATCTCGCCCGCGGAATAGCCGGTCCACAGGGCGCACGCCAGCTGCGGGGTATAGCCGCAGAACCACAGGTTGGTGGTGTTGTCGGTGGTGCCCGTCTTGCCGGCATAGGGCTGGTTGACACTCAGGGCGCCGGCAGCACCCGTACCGCTGCCCTTCATGACGCCGGACAGAACATCGGTGACCGCGGCGGCCTCGCCCTCGGTAAGCACCTGTGAGGGATTGTCGGTGTGCTGGTACAGCACCGAACCGGTACGAGAATCAATCTCGGTGATGGCGATCGGCTGGCGATAGTAGCCGCCGTTGGCAAACGTCGCGTAGGCGGCGGCCATCTCGAGTGGCGAGATCGAGCCGGTGCCGAGCGTCATGACGGGAACGTCCTCGATGTTGTCCTTGGCGGGGTCGATGCCGAGCTTTTTGACGAGCGAGATGATCTTGCTGTTGCCGACGGCTTCCGCCACCTGGATGTAGCCGGTGTTGGAGGAGTATGCCGTCGCCTGCTTAAGCGTGATGCTGCCGTAGCTCTGGTTGGCGTAATTTTGGACCTCGGTCGTGGTGCCCTTGGCCTTGAGCGGCGAGTTGCAGTTGAGGGTGACGTTGGGGTTCATGCCGTTTTGGATGGCAGTTGCCAGCGTAAAGGCCTTAAAGGTGGAGCCGACGGGACGCTTGGCCGTGGCATGGTTTACGTGGTTCTCGTCGGCGTTGTAGTCGTAGCCGCCCACCATGCACTTGATGTAGCCGGTCTTGGGGTCGACGACGACCATGCCCATGTCCAGGCCGTCAAGCGAGAGCGTGTCGAGCTGCTCGCGGACGGCATTCTCTGCCACCTGCTGCATCGTGGGGTCGATGGTGGTCTTGACGGTCAGGCCGCCCTTAAAGAGCACGTCGGTCGAGAACTCCTGCTCCAGCAGCTGCTTGACGTAGGAGACAAAGTAGGGCTGCGAGTATACGTCGACGCCGCTGCCCGAGATTTCGGTCACATTGAGGGTGATGGGCTCGGCCTGTGCGGCATCGTGCTCCTCCTGGGTGATGTGGCCCAGGCGCAGCATGTTGTCGAGAACCTTGTTGCGGCGAGACAGTGCCAGATCGGGATTGACCGTGGGGTCGTACTGCGAAGGCGAGTTGGGAAGGCCGATGAGTAGCGCGGCCTCGCTCAGGGTGAGGTCGGCGGCGCTCTTGGACAGATAGGTCTCGGCTGCGGCCTCGATGCCGTAGGCGCCGTGGCCGTAATAGATGGTGTTGAGGTACATCATGAGGATCTCGTCTTTGGAGTACATGTCCTCCATCTTGATGGCGATGTAGGCCTCGCGCACCTTACGCTCAATGGTCGAGTCGAATTGCTCCTCCTGCAGGATGGTGTTGCGCACAAGCTGCTGGGTGATCGTCGAGGCGCCTTCGTGCCCGCCGCCGAGGGTTGCCACCGCAGCACGCGCGATACCCCACAGGTCGATACCGCCGTGCTCGTAGAAGCGCTCGTCCTCGACGTCAACGGTGCCCTGCAGCACGTAGGGGGAGACCTCGTCCTTGGTGATAGACTTGCGGTTTTGCGTGTAGAAGCTCGCGATCTTGTTGCCGTTGCAGTCGACGATCTCGGTGGGCTCGCTCACCAGATACGCGTTGGCGTCGGTGTAGTCGGGCAGATCGGACAGCCAGCGGTTGACGTTGCCGACCATGCCGATGCCAAATGCCACGCCCGCAATCAGCAGAAAGCCCAAAAACGAGAGCAGGATTATGGGCAGAGCATGCGTCTTTGAACGGCTGCGTCCCTGTCGTTGGCGAGGACCCATATATTGACCTCCAGGTATGTCGTGCCGGACGGTGGATGTGCCGTCGGGGCAGGATGGACATAAGTTATTACACGATAAACCAAACGGGGCGCGCGAGGCCTCGTGTATGCTGGAAGACGGCATTTTTCAGAGTGAATGCATACCTTGGTAAGGAGTTTGCCGATGGCGATTCGGGCGATGGGGCCGAGCGGACAATACGAGACTGGATTGGATGCTGCCGGTGCGGCGCTGCCCGAGTTGCTGGCGCCGGCGGGCGGACTCGACCAGATGCTTGCGGCCATCGCCGCGGGCGCCGATGCCATCTATGCGGGGTTGGGCGGCTTTAACGCCCGTGTGGGCGCCCATGGCTTTACGGATGACGAGTTTGCGCGCGGCTGCGCCGTGGCGCATGCCCATGGCGTGCGTGTGTACGTGACGCTCAACGTGTTCGTGTTTGACGATGAGTTGTCCGACGCGGTGGCGTTGGGAGCTCATGCACTGGAGCTGGGCGCCGGTGCTCTGATTGTCGCCGATGCCGGGTTGGCCTGCGCGCTGCGCGCGGCGATTCCCGGGGTCGAGATTCACCTGTCCACGCAGGCGGGCGCTCATAGCGAGGGTGCCGTGCGGCTTGCCGCCGATGAGCTGGGGGTCGAGCGCGTGACGACGGCACGCGAGCTGACGGTCGACGAGATTGCGGCGCTATGTGCCACGGGCGTGCCCATCGAGGTATTCTGCCACGGTGCGATTTGCATCGGCTATTCGGGGGCGTGCGAGTTCTCGGCCTTGCGGCGTGGGCGCTCGGCGATGCGCGGCGACTGCACGCAGCCGTGCCGTCTGGCGTACGACCTAGTGGACGAGGCGGGGCAGAGTGTTGTTGCCGTCGAGGGAGACCGCCTGCTTTGTCCGCGTGACTATCTGGGTATCGCGCACCTGCCCGAGCTTGTTGCCGCCGGCGTGGCATCGCTCAAGATCGAGGGGCGCATGAAGAATCCCGATTACGTATTCAACGTGGTGAGGGTGTGGCGTCGGGCACTCGATATGCTGTGCGACGGCGCGTGGGACTCCGGTGCCGTGGAAGAGCTTGAACGCGAGCTGGGAAGGTCGTTTAACCGTGGGTTTACCGATGCTTACCTGCGGGGTCGTTCGGGTGCCGAGCTCATGAGCTTTGAGCGCGCGATCAACCAGGGCGTGCGCGTGGGCCACTTGGTGGCGGTGGGTCACGAAGAGGTGACGGTTGAGCTCGATGCCGCCGTGGCGGCGGGCGATACGCTCGAAATCCGATTTTACCCGGGTGCCGACGCGCGTCCCGATGTGCCCAAGCGCTGGCCACAGGTGCCTTGCCCCGTGGATGCCGCTGCGGGGGAGCGCATCGTCGTGCATTGCAAACGTAAGGTGGACGCGGGCTGCGAGGTCTATCTGATTCGCAGCGCCGGCGTGTTGGATCAGACGGCGGCGGTGTTGGAGCGCATGCGGGCCGAGGCGGATGCGATTGCGCCCGTTGCGCGTGCCGTTGAGGTGCTGCCCTTTGAGGGCGCTGCGGTGGATGGCGGTGCGTCGACGGAGTTGGTGGGGTCGGCGGGGCCGGCAAAGCGCGAGGATTTTGCTCGTATGGTCTTTGCCTGGGAGCTGATGGATGTGGGTCCGCGCGATGAGCGAGATCTGTCCGATACAACGGTGGTGCTCGACGAAGTGTGCCGCGCGGGCGACGCCGAGCGGACTCGGGCGCTTATGCAGCGTGCCGGGCGCGTCGTCTGCCGCAATCTGGGACAAGTGGCGATGGCCCGCGAGCTGGGCACAACGTTTGACGTGGCGGCGCCGGTGTTCTGTGCCAATCGGGCCACGCTTACCTGGCTGCGCGGACTCGGTGCGGGGCGGGTGTGCTTGTCGGCCGAGTTGCTCGGCAATGATGCGGAGCGTGTTGCCGAACTTGCCGCTTGCCCCGGTGTCTTGGGGCCTGTCGATGCCGACCGTCCCGAGCTCATGGTGTGCGAGCACTGCTTGCTGACTGCCGAGGGCGCCTGCGCCACGGATGCAACGGGGCAGGTCCGTTGCCGTGACTGCTCGCGCCGTCAGCAGGCGCGCTTTTTGGTCGAACGTGACGGCACGCGTTTGCCGGTCGTTATCGACGCGTGCGGCAGGACGAGGATTTTCCTGTCGTAGGTGCCGCGTCGCGCTGTTTTGGTTATTATTAGTGGGTTTATGAACTTCCAGCACCGCCGTATCCGGTGAGGGTGCTATAGCAAAAGGAGGATACCCAATGCTGTCTGTTGACGAGCAAATGCGTATCATCACCTCGGGTGCAGCGCAGATCGTCCCCGAGGCCGACCTTCGCAAGAAGCTTGAGAAGGGCGAGCCCCTCAACATCAAGCTCGGCGTCGATCCCACCAGCCCCGACCTGCACCTGGGCCATGCCGTGCCCCTGCGCAAGATGCGTCAGTTCCAGGACCTGGGCCACAACGTCACCCTTATCATCGGCAACGGCACTGCGCTGATCGGCGACCCCTCGGGCAAGAACTCCACCCGCCCGCAGCTTTCGCAGGAGCAGATCGAGGCCAACGCCGAGACCTACGTGAGCCAGGCCATGAAGATCCTGGACCCCGAGAAGACCACCATCGTGCACAACGGCGACTGGATCCTTTCGATGGACCTGGCCGGCCTGCTGCAGGTGTGCTCCAAGTTCACCGTCGCCCGCATCCTCGAGCGCGACGACTTTACCAAGCGCTACCAGTCCCAGACGCCGATTGCCCTGCACGAGTTCCTGTACCCTGTGATGCAGGCCTTCGACTCCGTGCAGATCAAGGCCGACGTCGAGATGGGCGGCACCGACCAGCTCTTTAACCTGCTCGCCGGCCGCGAGCTCATGGAGAAGATGGGCATGGAACCGCAGATCGCGCTCACCATGCCGCTGCTCGAGGGCACCGACGGCGTCCGTAAGATGTCCAAGTCCTACGGTAACTACATCGGCCTGACCGATGCTCCCAAGGATATGTTCGGCAAGACCATGTCCATCCCCGACGAGATGATCGGCAAGTACTATCGTCTGGCCAGTTCGCTCACCCCGGCCGAGGTCGACAAGATCGATGCCGCCCTGGCCGATGGCTCCGCCGACCCCTACGAGCTCAAGCGCGCTCTAGGCCGCGACCTGTGCGACACCTACCACGGTGCTGGCGCCGGCGACGAGGCTCAGGCCGAGTTCGACCGTGTGTTCAAGGAGGGCCAGCTTGCCGACTTCCCCGAGAAGCACGTTGAGCTGACCGTCAACGACGAGGGCCAGATTTACCTCGCTGGCCTGCTCAAGGACCTGGGCCTTTCGGCCAGCGCCGGTCAGGCCCGCCGCGACATCGACGGCGGCGGCGTCAAGATCAACGGCAAGGCTGTGGCTCCCAAGAGCTACAACATCGATCCGAGCGCCCTCAAGCTGGGCGACACCCTCTCCGTGGGCAAGCGCAAGGGCTTTAAGTTGGTCTAACGAGCGAGTTGACCTCACAAGTGCAATAAGGCCGCAGCCGGGAATCCCGACTGCGGCCTTTTTGGTTGCGACGATCCCTTGGGGACGGAGGGATCATTTGGCGGTGCCGTTAAGCGGAAGGGGTGTTAGCGGGACTTTCTTTTTGGCATACAATGGCTATTGGCTTGCTGCGGTGAAGGTCTGTCCGCTCCGCAGCTTTTTTCTACGGTTAAAGGAGTATGTATGTCCGTTGAGGTCATGAGGTCTGTGATCGATGCTGCCGAGGGGCGCGTGCCCGTCGACACGCTGTTTACCAATGCGCAGATCGTCGACGTGTATGGCCAGCGTGTGGCGCCCGGTAGCGTTGCCGTCAAGGACGGTGTGATCGTCGGCGTGCTCTACGATGGTCGCGACGATGCCGCTGGCACCTACGAGGCAACTGAGGTCATCGACTGCCAGGGTCGCTATCTCGCTCCCGGTTTTATTGACGGGCATTTGCATATCGAGTCCTCGAACATCCGTCCCGCCGAGTATGCTCGCATGGCCGCGACGCGCGGTACTACCACCGCCATTGCCGACAGCCACGAGATTGCCAATGTTGCCGGTCTCGACGGCTTGCGCTTTATGATCGAGGACGGCCGCCGCGCACCCATCTCCATCAAGTACATGATGCCTTCGTGCGTGCCCGCGCTGCCCGACGAGCAGGCCGGTGCCGTTATTTCGGCTGCCGATATGCAGGCGTTTTTTGCCGAGCATCCGGGCGATGTCTTTGGCCTGGGCGAAATGATGAACCTTCCGGGCGTTTTTATGGCCGATCCCGAGACCTGTGCTCGCATCGATGCCGCTAACCAGACGCCGTCCAAGCAAGTCGACGGTCATGCGCCGCTCGTTGCCGGCAAGGACCTCAATGCCTATGCCGCGGCGGGTATTATCGCCGACCACGAGTCGACGATTCCCGAGGAGGCGCTCGATAAACTGTCCCGCGGCATGTATGTGATGCTGCGCGAAGGTACGTGTAGCCACGACTTGGCCAACCTGTCGCCGATGCTGCTAGAGAATCCCGCGCGCGCCCGCCGCTGCTGCTTCGCGACCGACGACCGCGCCCCTTCCGATGCGCTTGCGACCGGCATGATCGACAATGCCTGCCGCGCGGCTATCGAGGCCGGCATCGACCCCGTGGTCGCTATCTCTATGGCGTCCCTCTCCACGGCCGAGGCGTTTGGCCTGGACCACGGTTGCCGCGACCCACACGAGCTGCGTGGTGCGATTGCCCCGGGCAAGCGTGCCGACCTGCTGGTGCTCAACGACCTGACGTTTGCCACGGCTCCGCATCGCGTGTATGCCGCCGGCGCGCTCGTGGCACAGGACGGCACTTTTGTGGGCGAGATTGCACCCGAGATGGCCGAGGTCGCGGCCCTTGCCGATGAGCTACGCGCCTCCGTTAAGCTGCCGAAGCTTTCGCTCGACGTATTCGACTATGCCTTTAAGCCGGGCGAGGCCGTGATTGACGTGGTGCCGGGCAAGGCCATCACGGGCATGGTTCGCCCCAAGAACACCGAGGGCCTGCGCCGCATTATGCTGATTGAGCGCCATGGCCGCGGCGTGTCGCTGCAGGCCGAGGGCGCCGACGGCGACGGCCCCGCTGGCCTGGGCCTGGTCGGCAAGCATATCGGTCGCGGCTGGGTGCGCGGCTTTACCATCACCGGTGGCGCCATTGCCTCCACGATCGGCCACGACTCGCACAACGTGTGCGTGGTGGGCGACAATGCGGCGGATATGATGGCTGCCGTTGAGGCCGTGGGCCAGGGCGGCCACGTGCTGGTGCGCAACGGCGAGGTCGTGGCGCGCATTCCGCTGGCGCTCGGCGGCCTGATGAGCGAGGGCGCTGCCGAAGACGTTGCGGCGCAGCACGACGACTTTATGGTCAAGGCGCGCGCCATGGGCATCGAGCCGCCGCTCGACCCCATCATGGGCATCATCTTCCTGCCCCTGCCGGTGATCCCGACGCTCCGCATCCGTCCCGAGGGCATGTTCGACGTCACAACCTTCACCTACGCCGACTAGTCATCAGGGACGTTCTTAAACGACTAGCCGTTGGGGACACTCTTTGGCGGGCTGCCTGACGTCGCGACCGTGGGGCCTCTGGCGCGCGTGAGCTATTTGCTAGGTCCATGTAACGTTTATAACTACGGGGTCTTATTCGAGCTCCCTTTGGGTACGGTGTTTTCAGATATACATCTGTTTTCACTACTAAGCCCGAAGGGAGCTTTTCTATGTTTAAACTGATTGCATCCGATATGGACGGCACACTGCTTGACGAAAACGGCCAGGTGCCTCCCGAGACCTACGAACTGATTCTGGCGCTACACGAGCATGGCGTGCATTTCGCCGCATCGTCAGGTCGTCGCTACGATCGCCTGTGCGAGTTCTTTGCGCCCGTTCGCGACAAGATGGACTTTGTCGCCGCTAACGGCGCCCAAGTCTACGCCGACGGTAAGATGGTAGACCGTGAGGTGTATTCCCACCTGGCGATTCGAAGGCTCGCCCAAGCCGTCAGGACGTTTCCCAATCTGCATCTTGCGCTCTTTGACCGAACCAAGTCCTTCCTGCTCGATGACGAGTGCAAGTTCGTGCGTGAGGTCGATAAGGACCTTCCCAATGCCGAGCGTATTTGGGAGCTGCCCGATCCCAGCGTAAATATCATCAAAGCGAGTATCTTTTGCGACGACAGTGCGGTTATGGACAGTGCGTACGTGCTACAGCGCGAACTTGGTCAGCTCTTTACTTTTGCGCCTTCGGGCAACGCGTGGATCGATGCCATGCAGCCTGGTGTATCGAAGGCCTCGGGTATCGCGCAGCTCGCGGAGCATTACGGCATTGATCGCGACGAGGTCATAGCGTTTGGCGACTCGATGAACGACTACGAGATCATTCGCTTTGTCGGCACGGGCTGCGCGATGGAAAACGCGCGCCCCGCGCTCAAGGCAGTCGCCGATCGCGTGGTGGGGTGCAACCGCGACCACGCCGTCCAGCAGGAGCTCCGTCGCGTGCTGGAGAGTCTCGCCTAATTCGGCAGATGGGGACAGTCCTTGCGTGAACTGCATCCCATTTCTTGGACTTTGAAATTAAGGTTCGAGAAAAGGGAGGCATCGGAAATGCCCCGCAGGAAGAAGGCAAGATACGGTCGCGAGATGAGGGCACGCGCCGCCGACCTGTTCGAGGCCGGCCTCGGCTTCGAACTCGCGGCCAAGAAGCTCGACGTTCCCGCCCCGGCGGTGAGAAAATGGCTCTACGCGTACCGGGCAACCGGGAGGAAGGGGCTGATCGGGATGGGCGAGAGCCGCAGGACCTACGACATGGAGACCAAGCTCGCCGTCGCGAGGGCCGTCGTGGACGAGGGGATGCCGCGGTCGGAGGCGATGGCCCGCTTCGGCATCGCCGCCGCCACATCGCTCGACCGCTGGTGCAGGCTGTACCGCGACGGCGGGCCGGAGGCGCTCGAGCCGGGACGCCGCGGCAGGCCGGAGGGCCCCGGGGGGCGGACGCGCGAGCGGGAGCTCGAGGAGCGCGTGCGCAAACTCGAGGCCCAGGTGGCGTATCTAAAAAAATCGATAGCCCTGAAAGCGGAGAAGAGCTCTCAAACTGGGAGAAAGCCCAGGTCGTAGCCTCCCTTTCAGGGCACCACCGCCTATGCGACCTGCTCGCGGCCGCGCGGCTCGCGCCGTCGAGCTACCACTATGCCGTAGCGCACCCGCCGAGAGCGACCCGGCCAGAGCTCCGGGAGGCCGTGCGCGAGATCTTCTCGAGGACGGCGAACGGGTGCGGCCACCGCCAGATAGCGATGTGCCTGAGGGCCGAGCTGGGCGCGAGGATAGCGGACAAGACGGTCCTCAAGATGATGCGGGAGCTCGGCATCCGCTGCGGCATCCGCCGGGAGACCGACTACCATCGCTACAACTCCTACCGCGGTCCGGTCGGCGAGAGATTCGACAACCTGATAGCGCGTGACTTTCGCGCGGGCGCCCCGTGGGAGAAGCTCGGGACCGACGTCACGGAATTCAGGCAGCCCTGGGGCAAGGCGTACTTCGCCCCGGTCTACGACTTCTGCACGAAGGAGATCGTCTCCTGGTCGGTGTCGACGAGCCCGGACATGGCCCAGCAGGAGGAGGTGCTCAGGCGCCTGTTCGCGAGGATGCCGGCCGGGGCCTCGCCGATCGTCCACAGCGACATGGGATGGCAGTACCAGCACCCTAGGTGGACCGGCGAGCTCAGGAGGCACGGCGCCAGGCAGAGCATGTCGAGAAAGGGCAACTGCCTAGACAACGGGGCGACGGAGCAGGTGTTCGGGCATCTCAAGGACGAGTTCTTCAGGGGCGTCGAGTGGGCCGACTTCGAGTCCTTCAAGAGGGACCTCGACGCCTATGTCGTGCATTGGAACACGAGGCGTCGCCAGGTGGCGCTCGGCGGCCTCACCCCGGTGGAGTTTCGGAAACGGCTATTGAAAGCGTCCTAGTGTTCGCTTCTAATAAAGAAGGCCAAGATTCGGGACGCAGTTCAGCGGCGCCCCGCGAAGAGTGTCCCCAAATTAGCTACCCTGCCGGGTTGCTGCTGCTAGGCGAGGGCAGCCATGATGGTGCGGGCGACGCCGTCGTGGTCGTTGTCGAACTCGGTGATGGCGTCGGCGGCGTCGCGGTCCTCGGGCTCGGCGTTGATCATGGCCATGCCGTGGCCCGCTGCCTGCAGCATGGGGATGTCGTTGATGTTGTCGCCGAACGCCCAGGCGTCGACGAGACGCTCGCCCAGGTGCTCGCATAGCCACGTGAGGGCCGTTCCCTTGGTGGCGCCCTCACCCATGACCTCGATATTCATGGCGTAAGAACGCGTGACCTCAATGCCTCCGAGCGTGTCGAGCTCAGCCGCGATGGCGTCGCGATCGGCCGGGTCGTGCCAGTACATGGCGATGCGTTCGAGCGTCTCGACCCCGTCGATCTTACTGTCGATATCCATGTCGATCGGTGTTCGTGTGCGCTTGAGCGAAGCCGCGATGTGGGGGTCACCGCCGCAGAACTCATCCAGGCGCCCGTAAAGCGAGCGGGGGAGGAAGCACTGCCCATCCGCGAAGATATCGAAGGTCACATCGTGGCCGGCGGCGATGCGATGGACGCGATGGGCAATGCCGCGATCGAGCGGACGGCTCAAAATGCGCGTGGCGCGCGAGGCATCGTTGGGCACATCGTCGTCGAGCTGCCAGACGCTGGCGCCATTGGCGCAGACCGCGTAGTGCACGGCAGGATGGGCGAGGATGGGCTCAAAGACGCCCGACAGCGGACGCCCCGTGCACGGTACAAACTCAATGCTGCGACGTGCGAGCTCGTCGAGCATCGCCCAGGTGGCGTCGCCCATCTGCTTGTCGCTCGTCAACAGTGTTCCATCCATATCGGAAAAAACAATCATTCGATGCAGCCCTTTCTACTGGCATAAAAAGCGTGGCCGAGGGCGGTGATGCCCTGGCCACGCTCGAGTTCTATAACGGTCCGCGTCCTAGCGGTCGGCGATCGGCTTGTACTCCAGCGGCTCGATCACCGGACGATAGGCCGGGCGAATAATACGGTGCGCGCAGAAGAGCTCTTCCATGCGGTGTGCCGACCAGCCGGCCATGCGGGCGACGGCGAATAACGGCGTAAAAAGCGTCTCGGGCACGCCGAGCATCTTGTAGATAAAGCCCGTGTACAGGTCGATGTTGGCGCAGATGGGCTTGGTCATGCCGTGGTCGCGCATGACCTGGGGTGCCAGGCGCTCGATGCGCTCGATGAGCGCGAACTCATCGCCCAGGTCCTTCTTGGCGGCAAGCGTGCGCGCGTAACGGCGGCAGACCTCGGCGCGCGGGTCGCTGAGCGTATAGACGGCGTGGCCCATACCGTAGATGAGGCCCGTGCCGTCGAAGGCCTGCTTGTCGAGGATCTTGCCCAGGTAGGCTGCGACCTCGTCCTCGTCCTCCCAGTTGGAGACATGCGCGCGGATGTCCTCGTGCATGGACACGACCTTGGCGTTGGCACCGCCGTGGCGCGGGCCCTTGAGCGAGCCGATAGCCGCGGCGTAGGCGGAATACGGGTCGGTGGCCGAAGACGACAGCACGCGGCAAGCGAAGGTGGAGTTGTTGCCGCCGCCGTGCTCGGCATGCAGCATGAGCATCACGTCGAGCAGCATGGCTTCGTCGCGGGTGAACGCCATGCCACCGCGCAAGACCTGTAGGATGGTCTCGGCGGTGGAGAGACCGGGCGTGGGGTGCGGCACGTGAACCTCGGAGCCGCGAAGCTTGGCGACCGAGGCCATGTGTGCGAAGGCGGCGATGCGCGGGAGACGTGCGAGCATGGAAATGGCGACGTCGATTTCGTGCTCGGGCGTGATCACGTCTGGTTCGGCATCGAAGGCGTAGAGCAACAGTACGGCGCGCTGGAGCACGTTCATGATGCTCGACGACACCGTGGTCATAGGGAACTCTTTAACGTACTCGTCACTCAGGTGTCTAAAGGCGCCCAGGCGCTCGCAAAAGCCGTCGAGCTCTTCCTTGTTGGGCAGCGAACCCGTGATAAGCAGATAGGCGACTTCCTCGTAGCCGTAGCGATTCTCGGCCTGGGCATCGTTGACCAGATCCTCGATGCTGTAGCCGCGAAGCGTGAGCTTGCCCTGATCGGGCACGACCTTTCCGTCGACCTTGTTGTAGCCGTGCACATCCGAGATACGAGTGAGGCCCGCGACCACGCCCGAGCCGTCGGCATTGCGCAGGCCGCGCTTGACATTGTGCTCTTCGAACAAGCCCTCGTCATAAGGGTCGGTCGGCAGGCCGTGGTAGAGGCTTTCGCTCTCAGACGAAATCTGGCGGCTTGCTTCGTAATCCAGAACCAGTCGGCTCAAGTGGTCATCGAAGCGGTAATAGATTTTCTTGGCGTCGTAGGCCATGTGCGCTCCTCTCCGGGCCGTGTGGGGGCGGCGTGCTTGAGTGCAGATGCGCCGGCCTGTTCCTGCACGGCCTGTTCGCTACAGGCGGTACATAAAGTTAAAGACGTCCTCGCGCTGGATGGACACGTTGACGCCCGAAAGCTCGCCGGCATCGGCCAGGGCCTCCTGCAGCTCAGCGAAGTCGAGCTTGGACTCGGCGGTATCGGCCAGCATGGTCATGGTGAAGATGTCCTCGATAATGGACTGCGTGATGTCGCGGATGTCGACGTTGGCCTCGCCCAGGACACGGGTGACGCCGGCGACGATGCCGGGGCGGTTCTTGCCAAGGACGGTGATGACGATACGGGAGGACGAGATCTCGGCCATGGGAAACCCTTTCGCGTGATTGCGGCGCGCGCGGGGCGCTCCGCTACGGTACAGTGTTCATCATTGTACCTGTCTGGCGCAAAAAAGGCGCGCTCGCTGCGGCGTTACATGCCTGCAACATGAGCGTAAGGGGGAAGGCCGTACGGGGAAGAGCCGTCTGGCGCGTGTCCGGCTCGTGTTGGGTTGATTTCCGATCTCAGCCGAACACATTGAGCGGACAGGCCGTTCCCGCAGTCAGCCGAACGCCTCCGACGGCTGATTCCGAACTGGAAGCGGAGGGCATCCCCGCCCTTCGGTAGGGGATACCGCTCCGCGGCGCATGCCGCGGGCGGCGCCCCTATCGGACCACCGTGACCTCAGTTGGGATGGGCCCAGCACTGCCGCGTACTCGGTGAGCTAGAGCCAACTGTTCGTCTTCACGTCGCGTATGGCGATATTTCGGTCGTCCGGCTCGGTGATGCCGTAGCCGAACGCCTGGAGCGTCTCGATGGACTCCTGGATCCTCTGTTGGAACATGGGACCCGGATCGACCCTCGGCCCGAGGTGCCCGCGCCAAAGGCACGGCGTGGCGCGCAGCATGTTATGGATTTTGGAGATGGGCTCGATGTCGGCGTAGACGTTGAGCGTCGCCATGGCGTCCTTGTGGCCGAGGATCGATTGGAGCGCCTTGATATCGCCGCCTTGGCGGATCCACTGCGTTGCGAACGTGTGGCGAAGGCCGTGGAACGTGATCAGCTCGTCGTTGGTGCCCATGAGGCCGTTGGTCTCCGAGAACGTCTTGAACGCCCTGCGGATATAGCTTGTCGTCGCGAAGGTCGCGCCCGGCTCCGACAGGATGTAGCAGTCCCCGATCTCGACCGCCCCGGTAAGGCCGCGCAAGCGCAGCTTTCCGCAGTCGATCTCGTGGGTCTCCTTCAGGAAGGGGAGTAGGCCGACCGGGTCGATGGGGATACCCCTGGCGTCATGGGTCTTGGTGTCCTTGATGAACGAACCCATTCCCTTCGCGTACGCCACCGAGTGTCTGATCGAGATCAGGCCCGTCTCGAAATCCACATCGCACCACCGAAGGCCGCAGACCTCGCCGATTCGCATCCCCGTGTGCAGGGCGAGTACGACCGCCCTCTAATCCTCGGCGGACCAATCGAGTCCGAACTCCTTTCGGGCATCCTCTTCGCTCATGACTTCGAGAAGGTCTCCGGGTTGGCAACGAAGGGCGAGGCATAGCTGCTCGAGTGTGTTGAAGCGAATGCCGCGAATATGCCCTTTTTTAATACGGGACAGGTTCACGGGCGTGGTTCCAATCCTTTCGGCAAGTTCGTTCGAGGAAATCTTTCGCTCGGCCATGATCTTGTCGAGGCGAACAATTACGGGCATGGCGTTTCCTTACGCAATCTCGTCGGAGTCGAGGTACAGCTCTCGGGCGTACAAGAAGAGCTGGGAAAGCATGAACAGGACGATGCCGAGAACCAGAGAGGTCCAATCGAATGATGAAGCGATCTCTTGGGCGCCGACGGCCCCCTCGCCGCCAAACATCGAAACGGAGGTTTTGAGTGAGCCGGCGTAGAGGCTGGTGGCAGCTTGAACAACGAAGAGAATGCCGAGCACCTTCAAGCATGTCGCAGACCCTTTCTTGAAGGGGTCTCCGCTCTTGATCGTCCACACGAGAACGGCGCTGAGGATGGTCGTAGCGATACCGATGACGGCAGGGACCAATGTCGAGATCGCAAGGGCTGGATACGCGGGGGAGTCTGCAATTACAGGGTTGTCGAGCACTTCGATTGCTGGCTTTAAGGAGAACGCCACTTGTGCGATGGCGGTGGCGCAAAGGGTCGCAGAGGCTATCGCACATGCGATGCGGAAGGAATGAAGCCGGGGAGTGCGATTGTCGGAACTCATAATAACCTCCGAAGAATTTAAAAAACTCAGGTTACTTTTTAACAGTTTATGTTAAATTGACTTTGCAGGCAAGTAATCACAGCATGCTGCAACCGAAACCCCTCTAGATTGGAGAGGATTATGTTCAGTACTGTTAAGTCGTGTAAGCTCTTGGTTTTCCTCGGCCTCGCTCTTTGTCTGTTGCTGCCGGGAGCCCCCGCTTTTGCGGATACCCCGATGCCTCCTTCCCAGGAGAGCAGCCAGTGTGCCCTCGTTGAGCCCCTCGGGTATACGGACGACGTCGTCGATACCTACTGGAGCTACAGCTGTCCTCGCGGCGTAAGCGGGCACAGCATCTCGATGTTCAACATCTCTTACAAGACGATCTCCTACCGAAATGGCTATCGCCGATCCGCGCATCATAGGGAATCCCGCCTCGCTGCAATGTGCTCCTGTGGTGTTCTTGGCACAACTGATAAATGGCAATTTGTCTATAGCACCTACTAGATGCGAGGAAGGGCCGAGCATTTTGTTCGGCCCCTCTGTTCCGACTGGATGAGGTTAAGGTTGGCGATGAATATGCTCAAAATCTCGAAGGCGATCTTTAGGTCGCTTCTCTCCTCCAGGTCGCTCTGTGTTGTCGTTGTTGCGTTGATGGTTCTTTGTGCTCTGCCCGTCTTCAGGAGCGCGGCTGGCATCGACGGACGGGTCGAATACCTCGAGTCGGGAATAACCCGTGTTGAGCAGGAATTGTCAGCATCCTATGCGGATGCGCTTGTGAATGCGGGGGAGGACGGTGTCTATACCTCTTCATCAAGCATGCCCGCGCTTCTGTACCCTCTTGCCGCGGGACGTCTTATCTTGGCACCGCTCTCTCCCCTACTTCCGTTTCTGCAGATATCGGATGGAGAGTACACCTATTATGACGGATCGAAGGAGTACTTGCTATGGGTCGCAACGGCCGTTGCCGTCTCGTTCCTTGCCGCGCGTCTTAACAAACGTGAAAAGCTCATCATCCAGGCACCGATGGGCGAGCTGGGTAGACTTGTTGCATCGAGCGTATGGGCGAGTGTTTTTGCAATGCTTGCCGTCCTCGCCATCAATCTTCCAGGGATAATCGCCGCGCTTGTGAAGAATGGCCCGGGCTCGCCGTTCTATCCGATAGGCTACATTCAATATGCGACTCCGGTTATCAAACCGGCTTGGCTGGTGTTCGCGCAGACGGCCATCTTGCAATTCTTGGTGGCAGCGTTCATCTCGCTTGTCGTTCACCTTGCCGTGAAGATTGCCAATAACCCTACGCTTGGAATCGTGTTCGTATGTGCCCTGATGGGGGTGACGATGGTTCCCGGGTATTACGGAAGATCCATCGCTTTACGTGAGTTCGCCCTGTTGAATCCCCTTACGTATGCGAACACTGAGTTGACCGTCGGCGCCTATAGCCCGTACCCGACAACGCAGATAGTGAATCTGCCTGGACTTTGCTTCGAGCGTGGCGCGATTGCCCTCGTATGCGCAATCGGGATCGAGGTGCTGGCAATTAGCCTGCTTTGCGTTGCTGGAAAGAGCGGCTGCGCGTGCCCGATATCCCCGATTTGTCTTGAGAGAGGTTCCTTCACTGCATCGAGAACGGCAACTCGTTCGAGCGCTTGTGCCTCCGCCGTTGCATACGTAAGAACGATGGGGAAACTGCTCCTGCGTTCTCCTACCCTCGCCGTATGCGCGATTGCAATGTCGACGACGATGCTGGCCCCGGCTCTGGTCGAGATGTTTCCTGACGCTGATAACGTTTCCGCTGTTCGGTATAGGGATGGGGAGCTCCGTTCAATAGATCGGTATCTAGAGCAGAACGCTGCGAATATGGACGTCGAGGGCAAAGCGGCCCTGGAAGACATGCGGGATGCTCTTTCGGGTTTCGTGTACGCGCCTATGCCTGCGGAGGGGTTTCGAAGCCTTGCGACGTACGAGCGCGCTCGAGGTGAGCTGGGCGCGGCAGATGCGACTCTCCTGCAATCGATCGGAATCGAGCCGGAGACTCCTTCTCGTGCGGAGGCGCGCGCCCTTCTGCTTGAGTCGATCGCGAGCTTGCCGGAACCCAAGGTTTACGAGTTAAGTACGAAGATGCCCCCATTAATCCTCCTTTCGTATCTCCAGGCAGCGCTTCCCTCCTTATTTTTGCTGTTGCCCGTGGTTGTCACATCGCTCGCGTGCACCCACCTGCAGTGTCGTTCCCTTCTGGTTCTCCAGATCCCCGCAACAGCGCATGTGCGTTTTCTGACGGCTGTTGCGCTGGCTCTCCTGCTTGGCTTGGTGCTGCTTTTGGTGTCGATGGTTCCCGCTGTCGTTGTGTCCGTGATTAAGAACGGTGCGGGTGGATCGGAGTATCCCGTCGCTCTCATTCGGGCGGGAGCTTCGACAACGTCCATGGTGGGGGAGGCGGTGTTGTGCAGTATTCCGTTGCTGGTCATGGCATACGGCGTGATTTCCGTCGTCGCTGCGTTGACAGCAGCGATTAGCCGCAACCCCGTTGTCACCGGAATGGTTTGCGCGGTTCTCTTGGTGTTGGGTTCGTTGAGCGCTCATGTTGAAAGCGTGGGCATGGGCGTCGCGCTGCTGGCTCCATTCGCCTCGTTTGATCCCGCTTCCCAGGTGGGGACGATTGGGTTCCTTGGGCGAGGGACGAACGCGATGCCTTTTGGAGAGGTCGTCGGCGCATCGGGCGCTCTGCTGGTGGTCTTGGGCGCCGTATCTCCGTTGATGGTGCGCCTGAGTGTTCCAAAGATCGAAAGGGGATGATCTCGATGATTGACCTTCAAACGCTGACGATCTCTTATGGAAAGAAGGTGCTCGTAGATTCGGTGAACGCTGAGTTTGCCCCGGGTACGGTCTACGGTCTCGTCGCTCCGAACGGGCATGGAAAGACGACGTTGCTGCGTGCGATGGCAGGTTTGCCGGGTCCTCGCGTGGACGGGAGCATCGTTCTGGATGAGGTGCAGGGTACGGGTGCGAGAGAGGTCCGTTCTATGATCTTCTATGCACCTGGTGAGGGGACGCTGCTGTATCCCGGATTGCGTGCGGAAGATCACCTCAAGATGGTTTGCGATATGTGGCCGCACGCTCGCGATATCGAAGAGATAGTGGAACAAACGCAGATAGGCGAGTTCGCGAAGATGAGGATCCGCACTCTGAGCCAGGGCATGAAGCAGCAGCTTACCCTGGCGATTGCGTATGCGACGGGCGCGCGGTACCTTCTATTAGATGAGCCCATGAACGCGCTCGACCCCAGCAGGGTGGACTTGCATTCCGAGATTCTCAGGAAGCTGGCCGATTCTGGTACGTGCATCATCATGTCATCCCACATCTTGGATTCGGTCGATAGGCTGTGCGATGAGATTCTGTTTTTGAAGGATGGGAGGCTCATTAGAAGCATTCCGCAAGATGATGCTGCGCCGAAGTCTCCTGGATCCCATTTCGCAAAGCCTGCCGGACGCGCCGAGGGTGCGCTAAGCACGTATCGGCGACTCTACGAAAAGGGCGGGTAGAAATGCAAGTTAAAAATCTATGTGGTCAATATGATGCCGTTGAACCCGCGTATCGATACCGCTCAGCCATTCGCCTCGCCCCCATCGCACGCATCTTCATTCGGTCTGTTACTTTTAATCTAACGATTCTTTGAGGAATGCAGGTGCTTCTGAATGTACTGTCGACTTCTTCTCAAACTAATCCTAAGAGACAAGGCCGTATGGATTTCCACGCTCGTTCTCGCTGCAGCCTTCTCCGTCCCCATTGCGTTCAATTCACCCATCTACGGCCCCTTCTTTATGAAGCAGGACATGCAGGGCTTTGTCGACGCATTCAATACGCGCGCGCCCCAGGCCAGCGGCACAGACCTATCGCCAGAGCAGCAAGATGACGCTGAGCTTGCAAGATACGCGAACGCCGCCCTCGCCGCTCAAACCGACGCCGCCTTTCTCGATTCTGCCGAGAGCTACTACGCGCTCATGGGCGAAGGCTTCCAATCCGGGTCCATCGTGGGAGACCGAGAGACCAATGACGCGGCGCTCGCATATTGCCGTGCCCTGAGCAGCTCCGGCATCACGGATATCCCGGCCTCCGCAAGCGACCTGCCATTCCTTTCCTTCCTGCCTTACGCCATTGCCCAGGCGCCGTCCTTCCTTCCCTTCATCCCCTTCCTTCTCTCGTCGATACTCGTGCTCGGCGCCACAAGGCCCGGGACCCTGGCGGCAAAGGCGCCCGTGCCCAAATTCCGGCGCCTTATCCAAACCGTGTTTTCGATAATTGGCGCGGGGACCGCGATGCTCCTCGCCGGCCTTGCGCCCGGGAGTATTTACGCCTTGGCCCTAAACGGCTTCGGGCAGATCGGGTACCCGATCGCCTTCTTCCATAACGGCGCGCTCACTACCACGACCGCGGGAGACGTCTTCACGACCATACTTCTCGCGCTGCTCGCGGGTGGAACCTTGATATCCGTTTGTTCCGTCGTCCTATCGACCGCAACGAGGCGCGTCTTCGCGGGCCCCCTTACCTCCGCGTTGCTTGTCGCGGCCCCGGCATTCCCGTTATTGTCCGATTCGGCACTGGGGCATAATGCCGCGCTCGAGCTCCTGCCGCTGGCCGTGTTCTCGCCTATCGAGGCAACGGGTTACGTAGGATGCTTCCCAACAGAATTCATTGACTCCGGTTCAAGCGGTGCATCGATGCTTGCCGTGGCCCTGATATACGTCGCGGTCTTTTTTGCGGTCGGCGCCGTTGCGACACGTTCGCCCAAACAGCCTGGACCCGCGAAAAAGCGCCATGGGCTCGAGCTTCTGGACGTGAGCGTGGGATACGGAAGCACGACGATACTTTCAATCGGATCGCTTTTCCTGAGCCCGGGAACGGCGGCGGGCCTCATTGCTCCCAACGGCTCGGGGAAAACCACCCTTCTTGAAGCGCTGTCGGGCCAATTTCCCACCCGTATCCACTCGGGAAGCCTGGTGGCAGACGGAATCAGCCAACGTCAATCAGCCGAATTCGCAGAACTCGTCTACCTGAGCTCTTCAGGCGGCGCGGATCTCTATCCCACGCTATCGGCCCTCGAGCACCTTGCTTTCGTTAGGGAGGCGTGGAAATCGGCCGCCGACATCGACTCGCTCTGCAGCTCCCTCGGAATCTCCCCATATCTCGACAAGCCGACCCGTAAACTCTCGACGGGAATGAAGCAGCAGGTAAAGCTTGCCATGGCGATAGCGACCGATTGCCCGTACCTCATCCTCGATGAACCGCTGAACGGCCTCGATCCGGGAAAACGGAAAACCTCCTGCGACGCGATGCGCAGCGAGGTGGCGCGGGGACGCAGCGTGCTCATTTCAAGCCATCTACTCGACGACCTGGCAGACCTCACCAACTCGTTCTACTTCATCGAAGCCGGCACGCTCGTGGAAAAGATCAAGTCGTCCTCGCAGACGCTCAAGCAGGAATACCTCGATACATACGAGAGATGAATGTGGGGGAGTGTTCGGATGAAGTTGATATTCAAGGGCCAGCTCGTGTTGTGCCGAAAAGACCGTGAACCTTTTGTGGGACGCTCGGCGCCGTGGTACCATAGCCGGGTTTGTTGTCTTGGTCGGAAACCAAGACGCCTTATGCGCTGATCGGTAACCAGCGCCTGACCAATAAGGAGTCCTACCATGAAGCAGGGTATCCATCCCCAGTATGTCGAGTGCACGGTGACGTGCTCCTGCGGCAACACCTTCAAGACGCACGCTACCGTGTCCGAGATGAAGGTCGAGCTTTGCAACGAGTGCCACCCGTTCTACACCGGCCAGCAGAAGTTCGTCGACACCGGTGGACGCGTCCAGCGCTTCGCCGACAAGTTCGGTGGCGCCGCTGCCGCCCAGCTCAAGAAGGCTGAGGAGGCCAAGGCTGCCAAGGCCGCCAAGGCTGCTGAGGCCGAGGCCGCTCGCAAGGCCGCCGCTGAGGCTAAGGCTGCCGAGAAGGCTAAGCGTGCCGCTAAGTTTGCCGAGGAGGCTGCCAAGCAGGCCGCCGAGGCTCCCGTCGAGGAGGCCGCTGCAGAGGCCGAGACCACCGAGGCTGCTGAGTAAATAGCTCGCCGAGAGAATCGCTCGCATTCATGGCATGAGGGCCGTGCATCCATTTGGGTGCGCGGCCCTTTTCTTTTTATTGGTGCAAGCTGACCTGTCCCCGTGGCACCAAATGGCAGAGAGACGGCGTTTGCTCAGATAAAACTTGCCAAAATAAACCTGTCCCATTGTGGCAGGTTGGTCATAGTTATTACGTGGCGGTCGAGGTCGACCGTATAGGCCGCGCCTTGTTTGGCTAAAGTACAATCATCTGTGTTTAACTCGCCCGCAGCTGCACGGCGTGGGCGATGGCCAAAAAGGAAAACCACATGGGATTCATGTCAAAGCTGCTGTCCTTTGGATCCGATAAGGACCTTAAGCGCTACTACAAGATCGTCGACCAGATCAACGGTCTTGAGCCCCAGTTTGAGAAGATGACCGAGGAGGAACTCCGCGGCCAGACCGATAAGTTCCGCGAGCGTTACGCCAACGGCGAGTCGCTTGATGACATGCTCCCCGAGGCCTTTGCCACCGTGCGTGAGGCTTCCAAGCGCACCATGGGTATGCGCCACTTTGACGTGCAGCTCATTGGCGCCATGGCACTGCACGAGGGCCACATCGCCGAGATGAAGACCGGCGAAGGTAAGACCCTCGTCTCCACGTTGGCTGGCTATCTCAACGCTATTGCCGGCAAGGGCGTGCACGTCGTTACTGTCAATGATTACCTTGCCAAGCGCGACTCCGAGTGGATGGGCCGCATCTATAAGTACCTGGGCATGACCGTCGGTCTGCTCCAGAACAACATGCCGCTCGAGCTCAAGCGCCCGGCCTACCAGGCCGACGTCACCTACGGCACCAACTCCGAGTTCGGCTTTGATTACCTGCGCGACAACATGGTTACCCGTCCCGAGCAGCGCGTGCAGCGCGGCCACAACTACGCCATCGTCGACGAGGTTGACTCCATCCTGATCGATGAGGCTCGCACCCCGCTGATCATCTCGGGCGCTGGCACCAAGTCCGCCAGTACCTACAAGGACTTCGCGCGTGCCGTGCGTGGCCTTGAGCGCGGCGAGGACGTGTCGCACGACATGCTTACCGCCACCGAGGACGTTGAACCCACGGGCGACTACGTCATGGACGAGGCTAAGCACACCATCGCTGCCACCGAGCGCGGTCTTAAGAAGATCGAGCGCCGCCTGGGTATCGATGACATCTATGCCGATCTCTCCGGCCAGCTGGTCAACCACTTGCAGCAGGCGCTGAAGGCCCAGTACATGTTCCACCGCGACAAGCAGTATGTGGTCACCAACGGCGAGGTCAAGATCGTCGACGAGTTCACCGGCCGCATTATGGAAGGCCGCCGTTACTCCGAGGGCCTGCACCAGGCCATCGAGGCCAAAGAGGGCGTGCTTGTACGCGAGGAGAACCAGACGCTGGCCACTATCACCTTGCAGAACTACTTCCGTCTGTATGACAAGCTCTCCGGCATGACCGGTACGGCACTCACCGAGGATGCCGAGTTCCGCGAGATCTACAAGCTGCCCGTCGAGGTCATCCCCTCCAACAAACCCGTTCAGCGTGTTGACCACGAGGACCTGGTGTACCGTACCATTCAGGCCAAGTACAACGCCGTCGCCGACGATGTCGAGCAGCGTCACGCCAAGGGCCAGCCGGTCCTGGTGGGCACCGTCTCCATCGAGAGCTCCGAGAAGCTGTCGGCCGCCCTTACCAAGCGCGGCATCGCGCACGAGGTCCTCAACGCCAAGCACCATGAGCGCGAGGCTCATATCGTTGCCCAGGCCGGACGCTACGGCGCCGTGACCATCGCTACCAACATGGCCGGTCGTGGTACCGACATCCTGTTGGGCGGCAACCCCGACGAGCTGGTGCGCGAGCGCCTTGAGTACGAGGGCCTGACCATGGAGGACGTGACGCCCGAGCAGCTTGAGCAGTTTAACGCCGAGGCCAAGGAGACCTGCAAGGCCGAGCGCGAGCGCGTGCTTGCCGCCGGCGGCCTGACCGTTATCGGCACCGAGCGCCACGAGTCCCGTCGTATCGACAACCAGCTGCGCGGCCGCTCCGGCCGTCAGGGCGATCCGGGCGAGACCCAGTTCTACCTGTCGCTCGAGGACGACCTCATGCGCCTGTTCGGCGGCGACAAGATGGACCGCGTCTCCAAGATGATGGTCACGGCCGACATGGGCGACGACATGCCCATCCAGCACAAGATCATCTCCAAGGCCGTCGAGAGCGCCCAGCACAAGGTCGAGAGCATCAACTTCTCCATGCGCAAGAGCGTCCTTGAGTACGACGACGTCATGAACAAGCAGCGCCAGGTCATCTACGCCGAGCGCAACAAGATTCTGGACGGCAAGGACCTGACCGACCACATCACCGAGGTCATGCACGACACCGTGTACCGCTGCGTTCAGGAGTTCTGCACCAAGGACAGTCACGATGGCGAGCGCGACCTGGAGGGCCTGCGCAAGTGGGTTGTGGAGCTCACCGGCCACATCGATACGCCGAAGTTCCCCGACGAGGATTATGAGGCTCTGGCTGCCGATGTCCTGGCTTACGTAGAGAAGTGCTACAACATGAAGGCCGAGCGCTTGGGCGAGGACCTGATGCGCGAGCTCAACACCCAGGTCATGCTGCGCGTCATTGATACCCGCTGGATGAACTACCTGCAGGAGATGGACTATCTCAAGACCGGCATCGGCCTGCGCGGCTTTGGCCAGCGCGACCCGCTGGTCGAGTACAAGACCGAGGCCTACGGCGCGTTCCAGATCCTCGTCGACACCATGTACGAGGATTACCTGCGCACGGTTCTGCGCATCGAGATCAAGGCTGCCCCGCGTGCCGTGGAGCACAAGGAGGAGCCCGCGCTCGAGGGTGCGCACTTCTCCGGTCCTGCCGAGGTCGATGGTGACAACGGCGACTCGGTGCTGCGCAAGCAGGCGCAGGTGCAGGCCCGCACGGCTGTCCAGGGTGGTCCGGCTGCCGTCAACAACGGTGGCAAGGTGACCACCTATCGCAAGTCCGAGAGCGACGATCCGTACGTCAACGTGGGCCGCAACGACCCGTGCCCCTGCGGTAGCGGCAAGAAGTTTAAGTACTGCCACGGCAGGAATCGTTAATGGCCGAGGCTCTAGAGGTAACGCCCGCCGAGCTGGACGCGTTTGCGGACCGGCTCGGTGAGGTTGAGTCGTACCTCCATTTGGACGAGAAGCGCACCCGCGTAACGGAGCTCGAGGCCAAAAGCGTCGCCCCGGGCTTTTGGGACGACGCCGATGCCGCTCGCGCCACGATGGAGGAGATCGCGCGCACCAAGGAAGATATCGCTGCCGTGGACACCGCGCGCGGCGAGCTTTCCGATGCCCGCGCTGCGCTGGAGCTTGCCGAGGAGATGGGGGATGACCCCGACGCCGTCGCATTGCGCGAGGAGGCTGCCGCTACGGCAGAACGCCTGGCCCGCGCCATCGACGAGCTTGAGCTTGCGAGCTGGTTTACCGGGGAGTTCGACCATGGCGACGCGATTGTGACCATCAAGCCCGGGCAGGGTGGTTTGGAGGCCCAGGATTGGACCTTCATGCTCTTTAAGATGTACATGAAGTACTGCCAGCGCCGCGGTTGGAAGGTCACCATCAACGATTGCCCCGCGGCCGAGGTCATTGGCATTGATCGCGCGACCTTTACCGTCGAAGGCAAGGATGCTTTTGGCATGCTTCGCGCCGAGGCCGGTGTCCACCGCCTGGTGCGCATTAGCCCCACCGACGACAAGAAGCGCCGCCAGACCACGTTTGCCGGCGTCGAGGTCATTCCGGTGCTGCCCGACGATATCGATATCGAGATCAACCCCGACGACATCCGCGTCGACGTGTACCACGCAAGTGGCCCGGGTGGCCAGGGCGTAAACACCACCGACTCCGCCGTGCGCGTGACGCATTTCCCCAGCGGCATTGTGGTTACCTGCCAAAACGAGCGCAGCCAGATCCAGAACAAGGCCGCGTGCATGCAGATCCTCAAGGCTCGCCTGTACGAGATTGAGCTCGAGAAGCGTGCCGAGGCCCTGGACGAGATTCGCGGACCCAAGACCACGATTGGTTTTGGCAACCAGATCCGCAGCTACGTGCTCTACCCGTACCAGATGGTTAAGGACCTGCGTACGGGCGTGGAGACCAGCAACGTCGAGGCCGTTCTTGACGATGGCGATTTGGATCCGTTTGTGATTGGCTATCACCGTTGGGCTACCGGCAACGCCGATGTAGAAGGCTCGGAGATCTAAAACATCGGGCGGCTTCAAGCCGATGCTAAGCCCAACGGTTGGACGGGTTTGTATTCGGAATAAACCCTGCGCAGGGGTGGTTTTTGTCCGGCGAATCGGTAGAATCGAATACATGAAGAAGTTCAAAGCGCATCCGATGGGGTGCGCTTTTTTGAGGGAGGCAGCATGGCATATCGTCTGGACATTAAGCGCATTCTTTCGATGAACTTCTTTCACGACCTGCCCCAGATTATGTTGGGGTGCGCTCTGGCCGCTATTGCGACCGACCTGTTTTTGATTCCTAACGGCCTTGCTGCCGGTGGCGTTACGGGCCTTGCCACCATTATCCAGGCGGTCGGCGCATCGAGCGGTCTATCGCTTCCCGTTGGTATTCAGACGATCGTGATGAACGCCTTGCTGCTGCTGGTCGTTATGCGCGAGGGCGGCATGTTCTACGTGGTGCAGACGGCGACAGGCTTTGTGCTGCTGGGCTTTTTCACCGACCTGTTCGCTCCGTTTGTGGCGCCGCTGGCACATGCCGATCTGATGCTGCCCGCTATGTGGGGCGGCATCATCACGGGCATCGGTTATGGCATGGTGCTGCGCGCCGGCGCCAACACCGGCGGCTCGGACACGATTGGCCAAATCATCTCGCGTAATACCTCGCTGCCCGTGGGCTCGACCGTCATGGCGATCGATGTTGCCGTATGTGCGCTGTCGGCTCCGGTCTTTTCAATCGAAAATGCACTATATGCAGGCCTTTCGATGGTCATCAGCGGCTACGTGATCGATGCCGTGGTCGATGGTGGCAACAAACGCCGTATGGTACTCATCATCTCGGAGAGTTTTCCCGATATCGCGGCCGACATCATGTATGGTCTGGGACGCGGCTGCACCAAATTAAAGGCGACTGGTATGTATTCGGGCGTCGAGAAGCCGGTGATCATGGTGATCGTTAGCCGTCGAGAGCTCAATACCCTCAAGACGATCGTGCGCGAGCGCGATCCTCACGCCATTGTGACGGTCGCTGACGTTACGGAAGCCTTCGGCGAGGGATTCAAGGACATTAGCGCGTAGGGGCGACCGCGTTCCATCCAAAAGACGTTCACATTGATAAACCGTTTCATCAGCGGTTCTGCCTGCTAAATTGTTCAAATAATGATAAAAACTCTGGTAAAGCCATCAGTTTCCAGCATAATGAATGACGTACGTGCATTGCGGCTGTGTTGGGATTACCTTCGGTGCCGTGCGCATCTTGTCTAAAGAGGATGAAAGGAAGGCACAATGAGCGACGAAGAGCTCAAAAAGGTTGCCAATGAGGTAAGGAAGGGCATCGTCACCGGCGTGCACGCTGCCAAGTCCGGCCATCCGGGCGGTTCGCTCGGTGCTGCCGACATCATGACCTATCTGTACTTTGAGGAAATGAACGTCGACCCGTCCGATCCCCGCAAGGCCGATCGCGACCGTTTTGTGCTCTCCAAGGGCCATTGCGCTCCGGGCCTGTACGCCGTGCTCGCCGAGCGCGGGTTCTTCCCCAAAGAGGACCTCAAGACGCTGCGCCATATCGGCAGCCACCTGCAGGGTCACCCCAACATGAACGACACCCCGGGCGTCGACATGTCCACCGGCTCGCTCGGCCAGGGCATTTCCGCCGCCGTGGGCATGGCCGTTGCCGCCAAGCACTGGGGCGATACTTATCGCACGTACGCCCTGCTGGGTGATGGCGAGAGCGAGGAGGGCCAGGTCTGGGAGGCCGCCATGTTTGCCGGCAACCAGCAGCTCGATAACCTCTGCGTGATCGTCGACCACAACGGCCTTCAGATTGACGGTCCCGTCGAGGAGGTCAACGACCCCATGCCGCTCGCCGACAAGTTCCGCGCCTTTAAGTTCCACGTGGTGGAGCTTGCCGACGGCAACGATTTCGATCAGATCCGCGCCGCCTTTGCCGAGGCTCGCGCTACCAAGGGCCAGCCGACCGCCATTATCGCCGAGACCCTGAAGGGCAAGGGCGTGTCCTTTATGGAGAACCAGGTTGGTTGGCATGGCAAGGCCCCCAATGATGAACAGTTTGAGCAGGCCATGGCAGAGCTCACGGCCGCCGGAGAGGAGCTCTAGGATGGCAGACGTCAAGAAAATCGCCACGCGCGTAAGCTACGGCGAGGCCCTCGTCGAGCTCGCCAACGAGCACGATGACTTTGTGGTCCTCGACGCCGACCTGGCCGCCGCCACGCAGACCGGCAAGTTCAAGGCCGCCTGCCCCGATCGTTTCTTCGATGTGGGCATTGCCGAGAGCAACCTGATGGGCGTCGCCGCCGGTATCGCGACCACCGGCCGCGTTGCCTTCGCGAGCACCTTTGCCATGTTTGCCGCCGGCCGCGCCTTTGAGCAGGTCCGTAACTCCATCGGCTACCCGCATCTCAACGTTAAGATTGGCGCCACGCACGCCGGTATCTCGGTGGGCGAGGACGGCGCCACACACCAGTGCTGCGAGGATATCGCCCTGATGCGCGTCATCCCCGGCATGACTGTGATCGTTCCGGCCGACGATGTCGAGGCCCGCGCCGTGACGCGCGCCGCCTACGAGTGCGACGGCCCCGTGTACATGCGCTTTGCCCGTCTGGCCTCGCCGGTTATCAACGACCCCGAGACCTATAAGTTCGAGTTGGGTAAGGGCATTGTCATGCGCGAGGGCGCCGATGTGACCATCATCGCCTGCGGCCTGATGGTCGGCGAGGCTCTCGAGGCCGCCGAGCAGCTTGCTGCCGAGGGCATCGATGCCGAGGTCATCAACATGCACACCATCAAGCCCATCGACGCCGACCTGATCGTCAAGAGCGCCACCAAGACCGGTCACGTCGTGACCGTCGAGGAGCACTCCGTGATCGGTGGCCTGGGCAGCGCCGTTGCCGACGTTCTGTGTGAGCAGTGCCCGACGCCGCTCAAGAAGATTGGCGTCAACGATACCTTTGGCGAGTCCGGCCCGGGCGCCGAGCTCCTGCACAAGTACGGCCTGGACGCCGCCAGCATCGTGGCGACCACCAAGGAGTTCTTGGCATAAGGCAAGACGGATCTCAAGGACTGCTTCGCCAGTACTATGGAAACCCGGCAGGGGCGCTCTCTTGGAGAGCGCCCCTGTTTCAGTTGCGGTGAGATAAGGACTGATTAGGGCTTTTAACTGCTAAAACAGTCCCTATTTCACCGCAACTTCTAAAGAGGCCGTATCAAGCAGGATTTCTATTGGGATAAGGGCCCATCCCAACAAAGTGCAATTCAGACCCTCCCAAGCATGCATTTGCTGCACCTAATAGAAACGCGGCGACCTCTTAGTTACCGCAGGCCGGACACAGGGTTACTCTCCAAATCTTTCCGCAGGACGGAGGAGCCCCTGCCGCGCGAAGCGCGCAGCGGGGGCTCCGACATGTCCGAGGACGATTTGGAGAGTAACCCTGTGCCCGGCCGACGGGATCCCTAAGCACGCCATGCTTCTTATGTGCAGCAAAGCTAATGCTGCTAAAATACAAAGCGCTCATGTAGTTTAAACGCACGACGATAAGGAGCACCAGTGGGTAACCACTTCCGTACCTCCGGTGCGGGCGATGATGCCCCCAAGACGCAGACAGGCGTCCAGGGCAGTCGTTTCGCCACTCCGGATTCAGAGGGCCAGCCTGTTGCTCAGGCCCCCACTCAGCCGGCAGATCAGGCACAGCCGGCATCCGATCCCTTTGCCTACAATCCCACCAGCGATGTTGCGCTTTCCGGCACGGCGGGTTTTGAGCCCGTTCAGGCTGTGACCGCTCGCGTGGAGCAGCCTCAGGCTGGCGCCGCCGCGCCGCAGCCTAGCATGGCCGGCATTCCCGACCCCATGGCTCCTGCGACACCGGCTCCTCAGCCTGCGCAGTCTGGCCTCTTTGCCGCTATTCCCGATCCCACGCAGCCTGCTGCCCCGGTGGTCGAGAGCGATCAGGCAGCCGAGGTCGCAAGCCTCGATAACGCGCTCAACAACCCCGATTTTACGTCGGTGTTTGCACCCATCGATCCGCAGGCCAGCCGCAAGAAGATGGCCAAGCAGGCCGGTGTCGAGCCCGTCATCCTTATGGAGCATGTCACCAAGATCTATCCGGCACAGCCCAACAAGCCTGCACTCGACGACATCAACATCGAGATCTATCCGGGCGAGTTCGTCTTCCTGGTCGGTCATTCCGGCTCGGGTAAGACCACGCTGCTGTCGACGCTCAACCGCGACGTCAAGCCGACGAGCGGCCGCATCTTGGTTGCCGGTCAGGACCTCATGAAGATCAAGAACCGCAAGGTTCCGTTCCTGCGCCGCCAGATTGGCGCCGTGTTCCAGGACTTTAAGCTTCTGCCGCAAAAGACCGCCTACGAAAACGTGGCGTTTGCCCTGCAGTGCATCGGCAAGCCCAAGGGCGTCATTCGCAGCCAGGTGCCCGAGGTGCTGCGTCTGGTCGGTCTGGCCGATCAGATGGACTCGCTGCCCGACCAGCTTTCCGGTGGCGAGCAGCAGCGCGTTGCCGTCGCCCGCGCTATGGTCAACCGTCCGCCGCTGCTGATTTGCGACGAGCCCACGGGTAACCTCGACCCGGCGATCTCGCTGGGCATCATGAAGCTGCTCGAGCGTATTAACCGCACCGGCACCACCGTGATCGTCGCCACGCACGACCGCGAGATGGTCGATAGCATGCACCGTCGCGTGATCGCCCTCGAGGGCGGCCACGTTATTCGCGACCAGGAGAGGGGAGGTTACGGCAACTATGGCACCAACTAACGTGGGCTACTCCTTCAAAGAGGCAATCAGCCACTTCTTCCGTAACTGGACTACCTCGCTCGGCGCCGTCATCACGATCTTCCTTTCGCTGTTTATCATCGGCCTGTTCATCATGGGCTCCGCGATGCTGAACTCCGTGATCGGCACCGTCGAGGATCAGGTTGTCATCAACGCGTTCATTAGCGATGACGCCGATCAGGCCGATGTTCAGGCTTTTGAGGCCGAGCTTAAGACGTGGAATAACGTCAAGTCCGTGACCTATAAGGACAAGGACGACGCGCTGGCCGAGTATACGAGCAAGATGTCGGGCAACGCCGACGCCACCATGAGCGCGCTCGATGGCCAGAACCCGCTGCCGGCTTCGTTTGCAATTGAGATGGACGATCCGTCCAAGGTCGAGAGCACGGCAGAGAAGCTCAAGAAGAACGCCGATTTCCAGAAGATCGCGGATGACGGCGACGTCAACGCGAGCGTGCTGTACGGCCAGGAGGAAGTGAGCCGCCTGTTCCAGGTGACCAACTACATCCGCATCGCCGCCGTGGTGCTCGTTGGCCTTCTGACCTTTATCGCATTCATCTTCATCAACAACACGATTCGCCTGTCCATCACGGCGCGTCGTCGTGAGATTGCGATTATGCGTCTGGTCGGCGCCAGCAACGGCTTCATTCGCGGCCCGTTTATCACCGAGGGCGTACTGCAGGCTATTTTGGGCTCGCTGCTTTCCATCGGCGTTCTGGAGCTGCTGCGCAACCTGATGATTCCGCGTCTGCAGGAGAGCATCGGCTGGATGTCGTTTGCCCTGCCGATGCAGTACTACCTGGTGACCTATGCTGCGCTGATTCTGGTCGGTGTGATTATCGGTCTCTTTGGTTCTGCCATAGCCATGCGCCGCTACCTGCGCGTGTAGGCATGCCTGGAATTCATCCCTTCCAACGGGTCGTCTCTTATGGGGCGGCCCGTTTTTTGATCCCTAGGGGACGGCAGGAAAGCGAATCATTTGGGTAGACTCTTTGGAGTTCGTCATCGATAGCAAGGAGGCGCCATGGGGCGCAATAACAAGCATAAGCGTGGAGCTCGCAATAAGCGCGGGCCGGTGCGCAGCGAACGCCGTCCGAGCCTGACCGGGCGCGTGCAGCTCCATGAGCATGGCGCCTATGTCATAACCGAGAGCGGCGACTACAAGGTTATGGGCCGCGGTAAGCGCGAGATCATGGATGGCGATACCGTTGCCGTGAGCATTAAGAACAGCCCGCACGGTGAGCGGCGCGCCGTGATCGAAGGCGTGGTTGAGCGCGCAGCCATAAGCGTGGTGGGTACGTACCAGACCGCTGGTCCGCTCGGTGTGATCGAGCCGCTCGATTCGCGCCTGAAGGCCGACTTCTTCATTCTGCCCGAGGATACCTCGACGGATCGTCTGGGCGTCCACCCGGGTGATGCCGTCGTCGCGCGCATTTTGACCTACCCGACGCGCCTGGAATCGGGCACCGTGACGATCGAACGCCGCATTGGCGGAGATGACGCGCCCGATTTGGGCGTTCAATACGTGATGGCGCGTTACGGCTATACCGATAGCTATCCCGAGGCCGCGCTGGACGAGGCCGAGGGACTTTCGCTCGATGTGTCCGCGGCGCTTAAGGACCCGCTCCGCCGCGATCTGCGCGACCGCTTTGTCATCACGATCGACCCGGTCGACGCGCGCGACTTTGACGATGCCATTTCGCTTGAGCGCACGCCCGAGGGTGGCTACAAGCTGGGTGTGCATATCGCTGACGTTTCTCACTATGTGGCTTGGGACGGGCATATCGATCTTGAGGCTCGCCATCGTACGACATCGGTGTATCTGGCCGATCGCGTGCTTCCCATGCTGCCCGAACGCCTGTCCTGTGACCTGTGTTCGCTTCGCCCTGACGAGGACCGTCTTGCGTTTACCGTTGACATTGAACTCGATGCGCAGGGTCGCGTGCGGCATTACGATCCGTACCCCAGCGTGATTCGCTCGCGTGTGCGTATGGACTATGACGGCGCCGAGGCGCTGCTGGTGCGTGCCGGCGCGGTGGAGTATGGGGTGCTGGAGGGTGCGGCCGAGGATGTTGCGGCTGCTGAGGCCTCGCGCGAGGAGGCGCTTGAGCGCGGTCTTGCGTACGAGAAGGCCGCCCGCGGCTGCAACGTCGACCTCGGCAATTTCCTTGTCGCCGCCAACGAACTCGCCGAACTTCGCCGTCGTATTCGTCGCGTCCGCGGCTCAGTCGATTTTGACACGGCCGAGATTCGCGCTCTATTGGATGAGGACGGAGTACCCGTGCAGATTGTGGCGCGCGAGCGTTCGTGTGCCACGTCGCTTATCGAGGAAGCCATGCTGCTCGCCAACGAGTGCGTTGCAGAGTGGCTGGCAGACCGTGATATCGAGGCCTGCTATCGCGTGCATGAGGATCCGAGCCCCGATAGCCTGCACGGTGCCGCCGTTGCGCTGGCGCAGCTGGGCATCATCGACGATCGCCGTGCTGCCGGTATTGCCCTGGGGAGTCCCGATGAGCTGCAGGCTGCAGTTGATGCTGCCGCCGGTACGGCCAACGCACCGCTCGTCAACACGCTGCTTCTGCGCAGCATGCAGCGCGCGCTGTACAAGCCGCGCAACGAGGGCCACTTTGCGCTCGCCGCGCCGTGCTACTGCCACTTTACGAGCCCCATCCGTCGCTACCCCGATCTGGTGGTGCACCGCGTGCTCAAACTGCAGTTGGCCTATGAGCAGCTCGGCGGCAAGGACGCCTTGGTCCGTACGCCGCGGCTGATCGGCAAGGGGCGCGAGTCGCTGCCGCGCATTCTGCCGCAGATTTGCCGCGCATGCAGCGATGCCGAGCGTGCGGCCGATGCCGCCAGCCATGCGACGCAAAAGATCAAGATTGCCCAGTACTATGAGGACCGTCTGGGCGAGCGCTATGCCGGATCCGTCTCGTGGGTTAGCAGGATGGGCCTCTTTGTGCGCTTGGACCTAACACAGGTCGAGGGCCTGGTTTCAATTAAGAGCCTGGGCAACGAGTGGTTCGAGTTCGACGAGGATGCGCTCACGCTCACAGGTGCCGACACGGGGACTCGCTATGAACTGGGCCAGCGTGTGATTATCGAGGTCTCGCGCGTCAATACCACGCGTGGGCACTTGGACTTTAAGCTTATTCATTAGCCAAATCTCGACTCATGGCGGGAGAGCGGAGGGCGGTCTTTCGGGGCCGCCCTCCGCATTTGGATCATGGCTACCTTGCCGTCTGCTCGGCCGCCCGCTTACCTGCTATTCGAGAGGTAAAACCTACCAAAATAAACCTGTCCCTTTTTGGCAGGTTTACAAGAAAGCGGGGATGAGATGGCGACGGTGTATGGTTATGCGCGGGTGAGTTCGCGCGATCAGAATCTAAATCGGCAGCTGGATGCGCTGGGCGCCTATGGCGTGGGCTCGGCGAATATTTATGCCGACCATGCGAGCGGCAAGGACTTCGATCGCCCGCGGTATCGCGAGCTGCTGCACATCCTGGGAGACGGGGACGTGCTGGTGGTGCTTTCTATCGACCGACTTGGCCGTAATTACTCCGAGATTCTTGAGGAATGGCGACGCATTACCAAGGAGCTCGGGGTTGCCATTGTGGTGTTGGACATGCCATTGCTTGACACGCGCGCCAGGGCCAGCGGCGCGCCGGATGTGACCAATACCCTGATTGCCGATATTGTGCTACAACTGCTGAGCTACGTGGCGCAGGTGGAGCGCGAGAATATTCATCGGCGCCAAGCGGAGGGGATTGCAGCGGCGCGGGCGCGAGGGGTCCGTTTCGGTCGACCTCGCAAGCCGTGCCCTCCTCAGTTTGAGCTGGTACGCGATAGCTATGAGGCAGGCGATATTACCCGCAGCCAGGCAGCAAAGTGCCTGGGCGTGTGCGTGGGGACGTTCGATCGCTGGATGCGCGAGGCGGGGTAGGGGTTTGCGCCGCTTTGGCGCTTCCTGTTGCGATTCAAATTTTGATACGGTGACGATGTCATTTGGGGCTACACTCGCTGATATTCAAAAAAAAGGAGGTAGGCCCTTGGCGCGCGTAAAACAAATAATCGGATGGACCGCGATCGTTCTGTTTACTGCAACGCTGGTGGGCATCTGGGTGCTGACGGAGCAAAATGCGGTGGAGACGTCGTTGCTGGGCGAGTCCACCGCGCGTGTGGTGGAGGGTCAAGCTACGGGCGTACAGGCTGCCGATGTCGCGGGTGAAGCTCAGACCGAGAACGGGATGACCGGGGGCACCGATTCGGCTGCTTCGAATGTCCGGTCTGGCCGACTTGCTTCCATTCGCATGTGGGTGGGCACGAACGTCCGTCGCGTTGCCCATACCGTAGAGTTTTTCTTCGTCGGATTGTTCGCCTCGGTGGTCGTGGTTTGCTTTTCCAGGCGTCCGTGGAGCGTATGCTCCCGTTGCGTGCCCGTGTTGCTCTTTTGTGCCGTCTGCTCCGTTGGCGATCAGGTGCATAAGATCTTTGTTCCCGGCAGGCATTTCGACGTTGTCGACTTAGGATTCGATGCTGCGGGCTATGTCACCGCGATGCTGCTGGTATTGCTGGCAGCGGTGTTGGTGCGCCATGCGACTCGGCCGATCGGCGCCCATGCGAGGCGCTAGCCGGTAACAAGCCCGTTTTTGATAATGCGATCTTGTTGAATTATTTTGTGTCGCGCGTATTTCCGAGCGGTCGGATTTGAGGGGCGAGCGGTAGAACGCTCGTCCTTTGTGCGCCACGATGCGGCACAATGTACCGTAAAAGCTGTTTATATCCGGTACGAATCGTTCGTTGGTCTTTAATTCTTCTCAACGGAGGTGTTTGAGATGGCAAACGGATTGCTTTTGCGGCTTCGCGAGCGTGAGCTCAGCGCGAGCCCGGCGGAACGCAATGTCATCGCATATGTAAGCGCTCATCCGCACGAGGTGGTCGGGCTGTCCGTCCGCGGTCTTGCCGATGCCACGTTCTCCTCGCCCTCGAGCATTTTGCGCTTTTGCAAGCGCTTGGGTTTTGCGGGCTACAAGGAGTTCCAGCGCGAACTGATTGCCGAGCTGGCGCTCTTGGGTGACAAGAAAGACGTTGCCCTCGAGGACATCTCCATGGATGACAGCGTCGAACGTATCGTGGGGAAGGTGATGAAAAGCAACGTGCGCACGATCGAAGCGACGGCGCGAACGCTCGATTACACCGTCTTGGAGCGATGTGCGGCCTATCTTAAGCGGGCACGCGCGGTCAATCTGTTCGGTATCGGTGCCTCTCGTTTGGTCGCGCACGATCTGGCGCAAAAGCTCATGCGTGTCGACAAAGAGTGCCATCTGTACGACGACTGGCATGATCAGCTCTTGTGTGCCAAGAACATGCATGAGGGCGATATGGCAATCGCCTTTAGCTACTCGGGCTTGACGCAAGAGGTGCTGGACTGCGCCGCCGAGGCCCAACGTCACAACTGTCCCGTTGTGGCCGTGACCAAAGTAGATGGATCATCCAAGCTTGCCACCATGGCCGATGCCGTGCTCGGCGTCGCTGCGAGTGAGCCCTTGGTCCGCAGCGGTGCCATGGCTTCGCGTATGGCCCAGCTTATGGTTGTCGATGCCCTGTACGCTGCTTACGTTGCCAGCGACTACGAACGGGCGACGCATGTCATTAAGCAAAACTACATCGAGAAACAGGAAAGATGAGGTGAATGAAATGCTCGATTTAACAAAATTCACGACCGAACAGCGTAATCAAAGGTCTATGGACCTCGATACGATGACATCGCTGCAAATCGTCACGACGATGAATGATGAGGATCTTCGTGCCGTCCAGTCGGTCACGAAGGTGTTGCCCCAGGTTGCCACAGCAATCGACTGGGCTGCTGAGGCACTCGAGCGCGGCGGGCGCGTCTTTTACATGGGCGCAGGCACCAGCGGTCGTCTGGGCGTACTCGACGCTTCGGAGTGTCCGCCCACGTTTGGCGTGTCACCCGATCTGATTGTCGGGCTCATTGCCGGAGGCGAGACGGCGTTTATCAAGGCTGTCGAAGGTGCCGAAGACAGTGAGGAGCTTGGCGCGAGCGACCTGCGGGGGCGTGGGCTCTCGGACAAGGATCTTGTCGTTGGCCTGGCGGCAAGCGGTCGTACTCCCTATGTGGTGGGCGGCCTTGTGTACGCCAAGGCAACTGGGTGCAAGACGATCGCAATTGCCTGCAACCAAGGGTCGAAGATCGGGGAGAGCGCAGATCTTGCCATTGAACCCGTGCCCGGTCCCGAGGTACTGACCGGCTCAACGAGGCTCAAGGCGGGAACGGTTCAAAAGCTCATTCTCAACATGATTTCGACCGGTGCCATGGTCAAGATCGGCAAGGTATACCAAAACCTGATGGTCGATGTGCAGCAGACGAACGAGAAGTTGGTGGTGCGCGGCCAGAACATCGTGATGGAGGCGACCGGCTGCACGCGCGAGCGCGCTATTCAGGCGCTTGCAGATGCCGGCGGCCACGTAAAAACCGCTATTGTCTCGGTACTGCTGGGCTGCGATGCCGAGCAGGCTGCGGTAGCTCTTGAGCGAGCGAGAGGCCATGTCCGTGCTGCGGTGAGTGGCCATGAGAAGAGCAATGCCGATGCCCAATAGGTGCGCGGCGTGAGCTGATATGACATCCAGACGAGATACCCAATACAAGGAGGAGTTATGACGAACAAAGAGCTGGCTCAAAAGCTGCTGGACCTTTTGGGCGGTAAAGACAACGTGTTGGCAAACGCGGCGTGCATGACGCGCCTGCGCGTGACCGTCAAAGACACGGGCAACGTCGACACGGAGGGTATTAAGGCACTCGACGGCGTGATGGGCTTGGTCGAGGACGACACGATGCAGATCGTGCTGGGTCCGGGCAAGGTGAATAAGGTGCTCGAGGAGTTCTCCAAGCTCACCGGCCTTGCGAAAGGCGTTGCTGACGAGAGCGTGGTTGACGCTGCGGCCACAAACAAGGCCGCGCAGAAGGCAAAGTACGAGTCCAAGCCGGTTCAGGCCTTCCTCAAGAAGATTTCCAATGTCTTCGTCGCCCTGCTTCCCGGCATCATTGCGGCTGGCCTCATCAACGGTATCTGCAACGTCATTAACGTCTCGACGGCAGGCGCGCTTGCGGGCGAGTGGTGGTACCAGGGCATTCGTTCCATGGGCTGGGCCCTGTTTGCCTATCTGCCCATCTTGGTGGGCTATAACGCGGCACGTGAGTTTGGTGGCTCCGCTGCGCTGGGCGGCATCGCCGGCATGATGTGTATCGCCAACAGTGCCATGCCCCTGCTTGCGCCTGGCGCGGCCGATCCTGCCACTGCCATTCTGCTGCCGCTTACCAATGCGCAGTACAACCCCGCAGCGGGCGGCATGATCGCGGCTCTCATCGCTGGTGCATTTTTTGTGTAAAAAGGACGAGTGAAATATAATGCTTAAAAAATATTGGATAAAATGTCCGATTTGTAACGGAAAGACGAGAGTTCAAGTATTTCATAATACTGTATTAAAAGATTTTCCTCTTTTCTGCCCTAAATGCAAATTGACGCATATCATTGTTGTAGAATAATTAGAGATTGTAATCAAAAATACAGAAAAACAAACTTTTATTATTTAGAAGAAAGGATATAAAAATGAAACGTTTACCTAAATATACGCCTGCGGAAGTACGGAATGATCCATACGGATTTACTTACAAAGAAATGTCGGAAGTTATTGGCGAGAATGAAGCAAAAGCCTTATATGAAGAATTATATAAGCAATTACCACGCAAAAAAATCTATCAATGTTGGTAAAAAATATTTGCAAAAGCAGTGATACTGAAAAGTATGTTTACGAACTGAAAGACAACAAATACATTGAAACGGTTTTTATCAAGCGGCGAGATGGTGGAACTGTTTGCGTGAGCACACAAGTCGGTTGTCCTGTTGGTTGTATTTTTTGTGAGTCCGGGCGAAATGGCTTTGTTCGTAATCTAACATCGTCAGAAATCGTACAACAGATTATATTGTTGCGTCGAAAAGTAAACCGTATCGTTTTTATGGGTATGGGAGAGCCTTTATTCAATTATGACAACTTGATAAAAGCAATCCATATTCTCCGAGATAGATATGGGCTCAACTTTCCAACCGACGGCATTACCATATCAACAGTTGGTCCGGTCGATCAATTAAAAAAATTGCGCGAGGAACATCTTAAAATTCAGTTGACAATATCTTTACACGCAGCAACACAATCTGCAAGAAATCGTATTATTCCTCACATGCGCATATATGCTATTGAAGATGTTGTTAAGCAAGCCTTATCCTATTCTGAAAGGCATAATCGCAAAATTGTCTTTGCGTATTTGCTTTTACCGGGTATAAATGACCGGCCCTCAGATGTAAGACAACTTGCAAAATGGTTTCGGGGCAAAAAAGTTATGATTAACGTGTTACAATACAACCCAACAAGCAATTCAAGAATTAAAGCACCACAGAAACGGGAAATAGTTGCATTCAAACATCAATTAGAGCAAGCAGGACTTGAAGTTACTATAAGAGTTTCTCATGGCAGAGAGATTAACGCGGCTTGTGGACAGTTAGCTAACACATATAATAAATTCAAAAAATGATTAAAAGTGCCAGACGCATAGACGCAGAGCCGATAACGCATTAGGTCAAAAAACCTATGTGTTATCGGCTTTTTTAGAGGCTTCGGTAGTTTGTGTGACAAGGGGCTAGCCTAGGCAGCAACGCTCTTCGCTCCCTTCACGCCCTTCTTCCTCGCCTTCACCGGGCGACCCGGGAGCTGGGGCTGGCAGTCGCCGCACCTGAGCATGAGCAGGGCCACGAGGTTGTCGGTGTTGCGGAAGCCGTAGCCCATCCTCACCGTCACCTTGATCTTGTTGTTGATGGCCTCTACGCGCCCGTTGCTGATGCCGAGCTCGACTGCGGCGATGATGTCGTCGCGCCGGCGGCGCACCTTCTTCTCCACGGCGACGACCTTGGCGATCTTGCAGTAGGCGGCCCTGTGCATCCAGTCGTCGAGCAGCTCGGCGGCCTCGGAGCCGTCGGCTGCCCGGAAGACGGCCCGCAGGTCCTCCTTGAGCTCCCAGGCCCTGACCAGCCGCGAGCCGGCCCTCTTCTTGAGCGCCTCGAGCCTCGCCCTCTGGCCGTCGGTGAGGTCCTCGGGGTTCTTCACGAGCGCGTAGCGGCTGCCCTTGATGGAGGCCGCCTCCTCCTCGAGCGCCCTGACCTCCTCGGGCGGCAGCTCGCCTTTGGCAGGCCTGCCGCGCTTGCCCTCGGGCCTGGGCCTGGCGGCCCTGGCGGCGGCCCTGGCGGCGTTCCACTCCTCGCAGCGCACGGCGTCGAGCGCGTCGTTCATCCACTGGACCACGTGGAAGGGGTCCATGACCCACCTCGCGTTGGGGCAGCGGCGCTTGACCAGCTGCCTTATCCACCTCGCGCCGTCGGCGGTCACCACCTCTATGGCGCGCCTCTGCTCGCGCGTGAGCTCGTCGAGGAACAGGTTGAGCACGTCCTTGCCGGTGCCCTCGTGCGCCCAGATGAGGCAGCCGCGGTCGTGGTCGACGACCACCGTGACGTACTTGTGGCCCTTCTTGTACGACGTCTCGTCGATGCCGATGCGGCGCACGCCGTCGAACCTCGAGGCGCCGCGCGCGGCCTCCAGCTCGGCGTAGACGCGCCTGCACACGCCGCCCACGCTGTGCCACTCGACGCGGGCGAGCTCGGAGACCGCCGAGGCGGTGCAGCGGACCGCCAGCCACGCCACCCAGTCCTCGAAGTCGCGCGTGAAGCGCGCCCCGTGCCGCGCCCAGGGGACGGCCTCGGTGCGCACGCCGTGCTCCGGGCAGCGCACCCTGCAGGGCGCGTACTCCAGGTAGCAGGCCGAGCGCGCCAGGTCCATCGCCCTCCACAGCCTGGGGGCCCCGCGGTTCGCCATGTCGTAGAAGTCGCAGGCCCTGCCGCATACGGGGCAGCGGCGCTGCTCGCGCTTGTAGGGCCGGACGCTCACGACGATGCGCTCGGCCTCGATGCGCGCGCCCAGGACGACCGTGCGGGCCAGACCGAGGGCGAGAAGTAGTAGACTCTTCATGCGTCACACCTCTTCGGTTGTCTGAATTTGGCTTAGCAATCATAGGCGGATGACGCGGAAACGGCCCCTCCCGGGGCCGTTTCAGTTCCAGATCGTTGTTTTCGCCCGCTGAGCTGGGCCTATGCCGGAATCTCTCCCACAGAAACCACCGAAGAGCCATTTTTTGCCTGGATGGAGCGTCAGATTCGCAAGGTTATGCCCAACGCACTCGACACGTTCCTGTCCCCGTTGCTGGTGCTCATCATCGGCGCCTTTGCTCTGATGCTCGTCATCCAGCCGGTTGGCGCATGGCTGACGACTGCCATCTTTAGCGTTTTGACCTTTATCTTCGAGAAGCTGGGCGTCCTGGGCGGCTATATCCTGTCGGCAGGCTTCTTGCCGCTGGTGTCCGTCGGCCTGCATCAGGCGCTCACGCCGATCCACGCTATGCTCAACGATCCCGACGGCGCTACCAAGGGTATCAATTACCTGCTGCCCATCCTTATGATGGCTGGCGGCGGCCAGGTCGGTGCCGGTCTGGCGCTGTACTTTAAGACCAAGAACGCCAAACTCAAGAAGTACGTCGCCGAGTCCATTCCCGTTGGAATCCTGGGTGTGGGCGAGCCTCTGATGTATGCTGTTACGCTGCCGCTCGTTCGCCCGTTTGTGACGGCCTGCCTGGGTGCCGGATTTGGTGGCGCGCTCGCGGCGCTGCTTCACATCGGCACGGTTTCTCAGGGCGTTTCCGGTCTGTTTGGCCTGCTGATCGTCGTTCCTGGCCAGCAGCTCGGCTACGTTGCCGCTATGCTGCTTGCCTATGCCGCCGGCTTTGTCCTGACGTGGTTCTTTGGCGTCGACGAGCAGAAGATCAACGAGTTCTTTGGCGAGTAGTTTGATATCGCGAGCCGTGTTGCTCAGAACTCGCGGCGCGCGGCAGATTTCTTGATGCTATGGTTGTGCCGGCGGGGCTAACTGCTCCGCCGGCCTTTTTTAAAGGAGCGTTGAAGCGTGAAAACGGGTATTTCAATTTATCTTTCCAGCCCTTTGCAGGATATTGAGCGGACGATTGAGCGTGGCGCCGCGGCGGGTGCGCGCTACGCGTTCACCTCGCTGCATATTCCCGAGGATGGGGGAGCGGCGTATGCCGATAAGGTCCGTCATGTGCTGTCGCTGCTTTCCGCCCGCGGCATTGCGCTCATTGCCGATGTGGGGCCTCGCACGTGCGATTTGCTCGGGCTTGAGCGCATCGAGGACCTGCGCGATCTGGGGTTGGAATACCTTCGTTTGGACTATGGCTTTAGCGCCCAGCGGGTCGCGGAGCTGTCCGGTGTATTTCGCATTGTGGTCAATGCATCGACAGTGAGTTCTGATGAAATCGCATCGTGGCGTGAAGCCGGCGCCGATGTGACTCGTTTTGCCGCCTGCCACAATTTTTACCCCAAGCCTTATACCGGTTTAGCTCTGGAGGACATTGCTCGGGTGAATCTTCGTCTTGCGGCGCTTGGATTCGAAATCATGGCTTTTGTGCCGGGTGATGCTAACGTTCGCGGGCCGGTATTCGAGGGACTGCCGACGGTCGAGGCACAGCGCGGTCGCGCGTCAAAGGTTGCTCTCAATATGCTTGAGCTTGCACATGGCGCCGATTGCGACATTGTGTTGGCCGGCGACCCCGATCTTTCCGATGCGGGCTGGGCGCAGTTTGCTCAAGTTTCCGCCGGATACGTGGACCTGCAATGCGAGCTTGAGCCCGGTTATGCCTATGTGCGCGGGCAGATTCATCACGACCGGCCCGACTCGAGCGTCCTCATCTTTAGGTCTCAGGAGTCACGTACGACGCTTAAGCCGGATTCCGTGTCGACGGATGCCGGAGCCGGCCTGCCGCGAAAGGCGGGGTCGATCGCTGTGAGCAATAGCGGATATGGGCGCTACGAAGGCGAGCTTGAGATTGCGCGGGTCGATCTTCCCGGTGACGAGCGCATGAACGTTGCGGGCCATATCACGCCCGAGGCAATGGAGCTGCTGCCGTTCATCAAACGCGGATTCGGGGTACGGTTCGTTTAGCGTGTGACCCGTGGGCTACAATTGGCCCATCATACGAAGGCGCCTCGTGTGGCGTGTGCCTGCGTTGGCCGATCTATATTCGGAGGATTCCCATGACCGTACTGTTTGTTGAATATCCCAAGTGCTCGACCTGTAAGAAGGCCAAGGCATGGCTGGATGAACATGGGGTTGAGTATATCGACCGCGATATCGTTTTGGACAATCCTACGGCTGATGAGCTTGCGACCTGGATTGCTCATTCGGGGCTGCCGGTGCGGCGCTTCTTTAATTCGTCGGGCATGAAATATCGAGAGCTGGGCCTGAAGGCGCGTCTGGATGCGGGCATGACGGATCGGGAGTGCTACGAGCTGCTGGCGACCGACGGCATGCTGGTCAAGCGTCCGCTGCTGGTGGGCGACGACTTTGCGATTCCCGGCTTTAGGGAATCGGCTTGGGCCGAGGCGTTGCTGTAGCGGCTGCGGAAAGTGCGACCCGGAATTCGCTTCCAGAATGGGATGCACTTTCCCAAAGTGGCCGGTTGCGGAAAGCACGTCCCATTCTGAGCTTCGATTGCGGGACACGGTTTCCGGTTGAGGGCTCGACAGGAAAGTAGGGACCAGTTTGAGCTTGAAATCTGGGACGCACTTTCCGCCGGCGGGCCTGCCCCAGTCAGTCCGCCAGCTGTGCCCATTCGTGCGGATCGTAGACCTTTACGTGCTTGTTGGGCTTGCCGCTCCAGTACTCTTCGTCCATAAAGGGCAGATATGCCTGAATGCCGGGGCAGATAAAGGGAATCCGCTGCTGTTGCAGTCGCTCGCGCTGGCGCTGCTCCAGGTGCGCCTCGGATATGACGGTCGGCATGCCGGACAGCTCGACGAGGCTTGCCTGGATTCGCTTAAGGTCGGGGAGTCCCGCGTGCCATGACATCCGCATGATTAAAAAGGATGCACGGCGGTATTTTGCCTGCACCACAGTAATGGCGGGGCGTAACGTGGGGTGAATTTTGTCCCGTTCGGGCCAAAGGTCGGCAGTGATCTCGAGGCCCAGGGTCTCCCATAGGTAATCAAGCTCTTCGTCCATGGCGCCTCGATATCTACGCGATCATTGATACTTCGATTGTGTTGCCTGGTGCTATCGTTTTCACGGTAGAATCTGCCAACGGTTGACGGCTACCGCTCACGGCGTTTTGCCCTTCGTGTACAGCGGTTGGCTTCACAGGTCCTTCACGGGTTGGACTAAATTAGGCCAATTTGACTGAATTTCAAAAAAGTCAAAATTGGGGCTTGCGTCACGGCGAGACTTCCCGTATATTTCTTTCTTGCGCAAAGGCACAGCCGAGCGCAGCGATGCAGTCATTGGGATGTCGTCTAATGGCAGGACAGCGGATTCTGGTTCCGTCAATGGGGGTTCGACTCCCTCCATCCCAGCCATTGCATTTGCTACATATGGCCCGTTCGTCTAGCGGTTTAGGACGCCGCCCTCTCAAGGCGGAGATCACCAGTTCGAATCTGGTACGGGCTACCAAAATTGAACGCCCGGGCCTCGTAAGAGACCCGGGTTTTGTGTATTGACCGTATATACGGCGCCTGCCGTGTTTCGCTCAGATCGAGGAGTAGCCATGGATCTGCCCATCAGCTTGCAAGACATCACGTATGCCGAGAACTATCTGGCGCAGGGCGACCTGGCTACGGCGACGCCGCTGCTGGAGCGTCTGGTGGAGCTCGCCGAGGAGTATATTGATGCTGAGTGCAAGACGGAGGAGAAGCGTCAATACTTTAGCTTCGATAGCAAGTTTGAGCGCTTGGCCTATCGCCGCGTGGAGAAGGATCCGCGCGAGCTCGTGCAGGTCGAGGTGCCGTTTGACCGCCTGTACTCTGATATGGCGTTTGCCTACATTCGCCAGCAGGATTATGTGAGCGCTCGTAATGCCCTGATGCAGGCTGTGCGTTGGGACCCCATGAACTGCAACTATCGCTTGGATTTGGCCGAGCTGTTCCGCGCACTCGAGGACAAGCAGGAATGGGCATCGCTCTCGTTCTCGGTGCTGGAGCGTGCAAGCGATGGCAAGTGCGCCGCCCGCGCTTACGCCAATCTAGGCCAGTACTTCTTGGAGCCCGAGACCGAGAACGTTTCGGCTGCCGTGGGCTGCGCGCGTCTGGCGCTGCGCCTGGCGCCCAACGATGCGCATACGACGCGCCTGCTCAACAAGATCCATACCACCTATCCGGATGCCGCCGATGAGAGCGACGAGCACGTGATGGGTGAACTGGCCCTGCAAGGCGTTCCGACCTCGCCTTCGGCCGAGATTGCCATCTGCCTGATTATGTGCGCGACCGATGCTGCAAGCGACGGCGACAAGCAGGAGGCGACGCGCCTGACGGTGCGTGCTCGCGACTTGGTGGGCGAGGAGGCCTGCGCGGCGATTATTAAACTGGTGCGCGAGAGCGATGCCGAGCTCAATGCCGAGCGCAAGGCAAAGCGCGAGACTGCGGGCTCAAACGCCGATGGAGCCAAGGGGGCCGGCGATGCCCAGTAAGCGCGAGCGCAAACTCATTTCCAAGAATCGCTCGGCACATCACGAGTACTTTATCGATGAGACGTTTGAGTGCGGTATTGAGCTGAGCGGTACCGAGGTCAAGTCGATTCGCGAGCGCGCGTGCCAGATTACCGATACCTTTGCACTGATTCGTGGCGGGGAGTGCTGGCTCGTCGGCCTACATATCCACCCTTATAGCCATGGTGGCGTGTGGAATCGCGATCCCGACCGTCGGCGCCGTCTGCTGCTGCACCGCAAGGAGATCGACTTTCTTGACGGCAAACTTCGCAACCGTGGTTATGCGCTGGTTCCGTTGGAGCTCTACTTTAATACCGACGGTCGCGTAAAACTGCTGCTGGGCCTGGGTCGCGGCAAGAAGCTCTACGACAAGCGCGAGGACATGGCCAAGCGTGATGTCCAACGCGAGATCGACCGCGCCCTCAAGGAACGCAACCGCTAGGCGCTCTATATAAGTTGCGGTGGAATACGGACTGTTTTGCCTGTTTGAGGGGCTATTCAGTCCCTATTTCACCGCAGCTGCGGGTGTCTCATCTTTCTTACTGTTCTGACACATATGTTTCAAAGGCGGCGTCCGTTATGGGCGCTGCCTTTTTTGTGGGTACATACATCCATGAGGTTCCAACCCGAGCTAGGGGAGTGATCGTTATGGACAAAACTGCGTTCTTTACCATGCCGAGCGGCCTGTACGTGGTGAGCGCCGCGGCAGACGGGCTGCGCGCCGGCTGCGTCATCAACACTGCGGTGCAGGTGACGTCCATGCCGCCGCGCATTTTGGTTGCCGTGAACAAGGACAACGTCACCTCGGGCGTCATCGCTTCGGCCAAAGCGTTCGCGCTGACCGTGATCGATCAGACCGCCGATATGCTCTACATCGGTAACTTTGGGTTCCGCACCAGCAGCGATTATGACAAGTTTGCCAAATACGAGACCCGCGAGACGGCTCTGGGCATGCCCTATGTGCCCGAGCACGCGGCGGCCCTGTTTAGCTGCCATTTGATCGACACTGTGGATGTTGGCACACATCTACTGTTTATCGGCGAGGTCGAGGATGCCGAGCGCTTGAGTGACGAGACGCCGCTCACCTACGATTACTACCATAAGGTCCTGAAGGGCAAGACGCCTCCGAAGGCGTCCTCGTATCAAGGCTAGAAATGTTTTAAAAATACTTGCATTATATTATTGAGAATCTATACTGATAAATGAAGTACATCACCAGTCGCGTTCGAGAGGAGAACATCATGGCTGAGGAGAAGAAGACGTATAAGTTCGTGTGCATCGTTTGTGGCTACGAGGTTGAGGTCGACACGCCCGAGCTGCCCGAGGACTACGTGTGCCCGGTCTGCGGCGTCGGTCCCGATCAGTTTGAGCTCGTCGAGGAGTAGCTCGTAGACACACGACTTGCAGCAACACAGAGCTCTGTCCAAGGGCCTCGGTCGAAATTCTCGGCCGGGGCCCTTTTGATTAATCCGTCCCCAAGGGATCACGGCTGCTGTTAGTCGATCCTGTCTGACGTGAGTCCGGCCGACCGTTTGTCTCAATCTGTAACATGTGGCGGCTCAAAACGGGCCTATCTGTTACAGATTGAGACAAAAGGTTGGAGCTGAAGAAATGTCTCGATCTGTAACATCTAGAAGCGGAAATTGGGTCCACTTGTTACAGATTGAGACAAACCAAAACCGTCCGGCAGAAGATCTCAACCTGTAACATCTAACAGTGAAAACGGGGTCTACGTGTTACAGATTGAGACAAACGGAGCTGTCCCTCGGAAAGATCTCAATCTGTAACACCTAGACATCAAAAGCGGGTCTAGATGTTACAGATCGAGACGTTTGCCTGAGTAGGTGCCCCGTCCCATTACATCCCTGTCAACAACACGACATCGAGAATCGTCACGATGGCGCCGATCCCTACGAGCAACGCGTTGAGCGGGCGCGAGTTGGCGTATTTGCCCATGACGCGGGGCGAACTGGTGAGTCGTATGAGCACAAAGACCGTAATCGGCAGCTGAAGCGACAGCAGTGCCTGGCTCCAGATGAGACCCTCAAAAGGATTTGGGACGACCAAGCACGCCGCCACTGCGCCGACGAAACAGGCCGCCACCCCGATTGAGGAATGTCGGTCGTGGATGTCGTATTCCTCATCGAACATGCCCGCGGTGATGGTTCCCGCCGCCATGCCCGCCGTCACACTACTCGATAGTCCCGCAAACAGCAGTGCCACCGCAAAGATGGTCGAGCTTGCCGGGCCCAGAATGGGGGAGAGTGTAGCCGCTGCGACGGCGAGGTCGTCAACGACAATGCCGTGCGCAAAGAAGGTCGTTGCGGCCAGGATGACCATGGCCGAGTTGATTGCCCAGCCCACGCCCATCGAAAAGAGCGTGTCGAAGAGCTCGTAGCGCAGACGTTCTTCGATAACCTGCTCGCCTTGGCCTTCGAAGTGCATGGATTGGATGACCTCGGAGTGCAGGAAGAGGTTGTGGGGCATAACGACCGCGCCTAGGACACTTACGATAATCGCGGCCGAGCCGGTGGGCATACTGGGTGTGATCCAGCTTGCGGCGGCTTGCGGCCAGTCGACCTTGACCAGCGCAAGCTCGGCTAAAAACGAAAGTCCTACCACGCCCACGAAGGCGATGATCCATCGCTCGGCGCGTTTGTAGGAGCTTGTCATGAGCATGGCAATCGATGCCGCCGCCACGATGATGCAGCCGGCGCGTACGGGCAGGCCAAAGAGCATCTGAAGGGCAATCGCACCACCTAGGACTTCGGCCATGGCGGTGGCGATGGTCGCGAGATAGGCACTGGCGAGCGCCGTGCGCCCAACGAAGCGGGGGAGATAACGTGTCGTGGCCTCGGCAAGACACGTGCCCGTGGCGATGCCCAGGTGCGCCGCGTTGTGCTGCAGCACGATGAGCATGATCGTGGACAGCGTGACGATCCACAGCAGCGCGTAGCCAAACTGCGAGCCGGCGGCCATGTTGGAGGCCCAATTGCCCGGGTCGACAAAGCCGACGGTCACGAGCAGTCCGGGGCCGATATGCCGTGCAATGTCTAGGCCTCCGTGACCGCCGGTGCGCCGGGAACCAAAATGATGTTTGAGATGGTTAATCATGGTGCGCTCCTGCGTGCCGTTTGCTTGACGCCGCAAAGGATACCCGTTTTAGGCTCGAAGTTAACCAAGACTAACAAAATAGCTGTATTTGAATAGGATGAGGAAGGGGGCTGCCGAAATGTCTTGATCTGTAACAACTAGGGATGGAAATTGGGCCTAGCTGTTACAGATCAAGACAGGAAGAAATGGTTCTATGGAAAATCTCGATCTGTAACAGCTGACCGCCAAAACCGGCCCTTCGTGTTACAGATTGAGACATTCGGAGCCGTCTCTCAAAAATATCTCAATCTGTAACAGTAGGTCGTCGAAATTGGGTCTTCCTGTTACAGATTGAGATGTTTGAAGCGGCGAGCTCACAGGCCGAACCTGGGGCCCTTGTTGTTGCCCTTGAGGTCGGCGGTGTCCACTCATAGGGCGCGCGTTACGCGATTGTTTCGAAACGGGCGGGAAACACAACGGGCCGGCGATGCTCCTAGTATGCCTAGTCAACTGACTGTCTAAATATCTAGGGGAGGATCGCGATGCAGGCAGATTCCGCTCAGCAGCAGGGCCTTTATCGCCCCGAATTCGACCACGATGCATGTGGCATCGGCGCGCTTGCCGATATCAACGGTGAGCGCCATCACCAGATTCTGGACGATGCACTGTCCATTCTGGTCAACTTGGAGCACCGCGGCGGCACGGGACTCGAGAAGAACACCGGCGACGGCGCTGGCATCCTGTTCCAGGTTCCGCATCACTTTTTCCGTAAAGAGGCTCAAAAGTGCGGCCAGATTCTGCCGGCAGAGGGCGACTATGGCGTGGCCATGCTGTTCTTTCCGCAGGACGACAAGGGCGTAGAGGATGCCCGCCGCGTGTTTGAGGAGGGCTGCGCCGAGGCCGGCGTGCCGCTGCTCTTTTGGCGCGAGGTGCCGGTCGACCCACACGATCTGGGCGAGACCGCCCGCGCCTGCATGCCTACTATCCTGCAGGCCTTCCTGGGTCGTCCGGACGACACGCCCGCCGGCGATGCCTTTGAGCGTCGCCTGTACGTGTGCCGTCGCACCATCGAAAAGAAGGCCGACGCCGAGTTTGCCCTGCGCGATAAGATCTTCTACGTGTGCTCCATGAGCTCGCGTACCATCGTGTACAAGGGCATGCTCGTCGCCACGCAGATGCGTCGCTTCTTCATCGATCTCAACGATGCCGCCGTCAAGACGGCCGTGGCGCTCGTCCACTCACGCTACTCCACCAACACCACGCCCAGCTGGGAGCGCGCGCACCCCAACCGCTTTATCATCCACAACGGCGAGATCAACACCCTCAAGGGCAACGTCAACTGGATTCGCGCCCGCGAGCCCAATCTGTACAGCCCCGTGCTGCAGCACGATCTTGAGCGCGTGATGCCCATCATCAACCGCGAGGGCTCCGATTCCGCGATTCTGGACAATGTGCTTGAGTTCCTGGTCATGAACGGCCGTCCGCTCACGCGTGCCGCATCCATGCTGCTGCCCGAGCCGTGGGACCACAACGACAGTCTGAGCGAGGAGCGCCGCGCCTACGACGCCTACCAGTCAATGCTCATGGAGCCGTGGGACGGCCCGGCGGCCATCGCCTTTACCGACGGTCGCACGCTGGGTGCCGCCCTCGACCGTAACGGCCTGCGCCCCGCCCGCTACTACGTGACGCGCGATGGCCGCTTTATGCTGGCAAGCGAAGTGGGCACCATCGAGGTGCGCCCCGAGAACATCCTGACGAGCGGCTGCCTGGGACCGGGCCAGATGCTCGAGGTCGATTTTGCCCGCGGCCGCGTGATCTACAACGACGAGCTGCGCGCCCGCTATGCCAAGGAGAAGCCCTACCACGACTGGATTGCCGAGGAGACGCTGGCCGTCGACGCGCTCGATGAGTCCGCCGCGCCCGCGCCCGCCGAGGACGCCGAGGTGCCCGCCGCCGTGCGTATGGCCAAGCTCGGCTACCACTGGGATGACGTCGACGAGGTCGTGCGTCCCATGGCCCAGCAGGGCAAGGCCCCGCTCGCCTCGATGGGCATCGACGCACCGCTGGCCTGCCTGTCCAAGAAGACGCGCTCGTTCTTTGACTACTTCTATCAGCTGTTCGCTCAGGTCACGAATCCTCCGATCGATGCCCTGCGCGAGCATATGGTGACTTCGACCACGCTCTACCTGGGCAACCACGGCAACCTGCTCGAGGACTCCCGTACGGCCTGCCAGCTGGTGCGCCTGGAGCGTCCGCTGTTGAGCGAGGAGGAGTTCGACCGCATCTGCGCCATCGACCGCGTGGGCTTTAAGACCCGCCGTTTCCGTGCCGTCTACCGCCGCGACGCCGGCGAGGGCGCGCTGCAGGCTGCGCTCAAGCAGCTTGCAGAGGACGTTGAGGCTGCGGTCCGCGACGGCGTGAATATTGTGGTGTTGAGCGATCGTGCCGCTGCGGGCGAGGTGCCCGTGCCGTCGCTGCTCGCCGTGGGCTGCGTGCACAATCACCTGATCCGCGCCGGCGTGCGTACCTTTGCCGACATCGTGGTGGAGTGCGGCGACGCCGTGTCCCCGCACGACTTTGCGGCGCTGGTGGGCTACTCCGCAAGCGGCATCTATCCGTACAATGCGCATGCGTGCATCCGCGACTTGGCAGCACGCGGCGACCTGGACGTGACGGCCGAGCAGGGCATCGACAACTACAACAAGGCCGCGACGGCGGGTATCGTCTCCATCATGTCCAAGATGGGTATCTCCACGGTGCAGAGCTATCACTCCGCACAGATTTTCGAGGCCGTCGGCTTTACTCCGGAGTTCGTCAACGCGTACTTCGCCGGCACGGTGAGCCGTGTGGGCGGTATGGGTGTCGAGGACGTTGAGTGCGAGCAAAACGAGCGCTATGACGCTGCGCTCGCCATCCTTAAAAGCCCGGCTCCCGATCAGCTGCCCACGCTGGGCCTGACCAAGTGGCGCCCGCTCGGCGGCGAGGAACACCTCATCGACCCCCAGGCCGTCTACCTGCTGCAGACCGCCTGCCGTGAGGACAGCTACGACACCTTTAAGGAGTACAGCGCCCGCCTGCACCGCACCGGCCGTGCCGTGCGTCTGCGCGACTTGCTCGACTTTGATGCCAGCGGCCGCACGCCGGTTTCGCTCGACGAGGTCGAGCCCACGCTCAACATCGTCCGCCGCTTTAACACCGGCGCCATGTCGTACGGCTCCATCAGCAAGGAAGCACACGAGTGCATGGCCATCGCCATGAACCGCCTGCACGGCCGTTCCAACTCCGGCGAGGGCGGTGAGGATCCGCGTCGCGAGACCCCGCTGGCTAACGGTGATTCCAAGAACTCCGCGATCAAGCAGGTGGCAAGTGCGCGCTTTGGCGTGACGAGCCGCTACCTGTGCAGCGCCTTCGAGATTCAGATCAAGATGGCCCAGGGCGCCAAGCCCGGCGAGGGTGGCCACCTGCCCGGCAAGAAGGTCTACCCCTGGATTGCCGAGGTCCGTCAGTCCACGCCCGGCATCGGCCTGATCTCGCCTCCGCCGCATCACGACATCTACTCCATCGAAGACCTGGCCGAGCTCATCTTTGACCTTAAGAACGCCAATCCTGGCGCGCGCGTGTCGGTCAAGCTGGTCAGCGAGGCCGGCGTCGGCACCATCGCCACCGGTGTGGCCAAGGGCGCTGCCGACAAGATCTTGATCAGCGGCCACAATGGCGGCTCGGGTGCCGCTGCTCGCGATTCGATCTGGCACGCCGGTCTGCCGCTGGAGCTTGGCCTTGCCGAGGCCCAGCAGACGCTGCTGCAAAACGGCCTGCGCTCGCGCGTGGTGCTCGAGGCCGACGGCAAGCTCATGGACGGCACCGATGTTGCCGTCGCCTGCCTGCTGGGCGCCGAGGAGTTTGGCTTTGCGACCATGCCGCTCATCTCGATGGGCTGCCTCATGCAGCGCGACTGCCAGCAGGATACCTGCCCCGCCGGCATCGCCACGCAAAACTGCCGCTTGCGTCGCGGCTTCCGCGGCAAGCCCGAGCACGTCGAGCACTTTATGCTCTTTGTTGCCGAGCAACTGCGCGAGGTCATGGCGAGCCTGGGCTTCCGCACCGTCGACGAGATGGTCGGCCATCCCGAGTGCTTGCGCCAGATCGAGGTCCCGGGCAACCGCAAGGCTAACCTGCTCGATCTGACGCCCGTGCTGGCAAGCGCGACCTGCGAGTTCGGTGCCCACATCCCGGGTGCCGACGGCCGTCACTTCCTGCCCCAGATGGCCGCGGACAGCGAGCTCGACAAGACGCTCGACTCCACGCTGTTTGTGCCCTACACGGCCGACGCCCGCGCACATCTGCGTCCGATTCGCTTCCGCGCCGATATCGCCAACGTCAACCGTTGCGTGGGCACCATCCTGGGCAACGCGGTGACCAAGGCGCATCCCGAGGGCTTGCCCGCCGGCTCCATCACCATCGATTGCGATGGTTCGGCCGGTCAGAGCTTTGGCGCCTTCCTGCCGCGCGGCATTACGCTCAACGTGTGCGGCGACGCCAACGATTACTTTGGCAAGGGCCTTTCGGGTGGCGAGGTGTCGGTGCGCCCCAACCCGCATGCGACCTACAAGTTCGACGAAAACATCATCGTGGGCAACGTTGCGTTCTTTGGCGCTACGAGCGGCCGCGGCTTCATTAACGGTTTGGCGGGCCAGCGCTTTGGCGTACGCAACTCCGGTGCCACCGTGGTGGTCGAGGGCTGCGGCAACCATGGCTGCGAGTACATGACGGGCGGTCTGGCGCTCATCTTGGGCGAGGTCGGACAGAACTTCGCTGCTGGCATGACGGGCGGCGTGGCTTATGTCTTTGACCAGTACGGCACGCTCGATGCCCGCGTGAACCACGAGAGCGTTGAGCTCAAGGCCCCGACTGCCGGCGAGCTGGAGCAGGTCCGTGCGCTCATCCAGGAGCACGTGGACGCGACACAGAGCCCGCGCGGCATCAAGCTGCTCTACAGCTTTGAGACGATGAGCAAGCACTTTGTGAAGGTCATTCCGACCGAGTACGAGCGTGTGCTGGCGATTGTCGCCGCGAGCGAGGCTGCCGGCAAGACACATGCGCAGGCAGAGGAACTGGCGTTTGACATCGTGACCGGTCGCGCGAGCGCCGCGGATGTCGCTCGCTTCGATATTGCGGGCGGTGCTGCGGGTGCTGCGTCCGCGGCCGCCAGCTCTGTTGCTTCGACCAAGAAGGAGGCGTAAGTGCCATGGGTAAGCCCGGTGCTTTTCTTGATATCGATCGCGTGACCCACGAGCTTCGCCCCGTGGAGGAGCGCAGCCGTGATTTCGATCCGCTGTACGTGGAGCTCGACGACGACGCACGTCGCGCCCAGGCGAGCCGCTGCATGATGTGCGGCGTGGCGTTTTGCCAGATGGGCGCGAGCTTTGGCAAGGCACGTCCGAGCGGCTGCCCGCTGCACAATCTGATTCCCGAGTGGAACGAGCTAGTGTATCGCGGCCGCTGGGACGAGGCTGCCGAGCGTCTGTCACTCACCTCGCCCATGCCCGAGTTCACGAGCCGCGTGTGCCCGGCGCTGTGCGAGGCCGCGTGCAACCTGGGCTCGGTCGACGGCCAGCCCACGACGATTCACGACAACGAGCGCGCGATCAGCGACCATGAGTGGGCAAACGGCGGCCCGCGTCGCTTTGAGCCGGCAGGGGAGGACGCACCCACGGTTGCCGTGGTTGGTTCCGGCCCGGCTGGTCTGGTGGCTGCATGGGAGCTTGCGCGTCGCGGCGCCCGCGTGACGGTGTTTGAGCGCGACGACCGCCCGGGCGGTCTGCTCATGTACGGCATTCCCAACATGAAGCTCGAGAAGTCTGTGGTCGAGCGTCGCGTGGCGCTCATGCGCGAGCTGGGCATTGTGTTTGAGCTGGGTGCTGACGTGAGCGATCCCAAGGTTACCGCCAAGCTCGATGACTTTGACGCCGTCGTGGTGGCTGTCGGCGCTCGTGCTCCGCGTGGGCTTTCGGCTGCGAACATTGATGCCCCGGGCGTGGTGTACGCCGTGGACTACCTGACGGCTTCGACCGTCTCGGTGCTCGATGGCGGCGAGCCTGCCATCGATGCACGCGGCCTGGACGTCGTGGTCATTGGCGGCGGCGATACCGGTAACGACTGCGTGGGCACCGCGGTGCGTCAGGGCGCGCGCAGCGTGCGCCAGTTTGAGTTCTTGCCGGCGGCGCCTGATGCGCGCGCGGCGAGCAACCCCTGGCCGCAGTGGCCCAACGTGAAGAAGACCGACTACGGCCAGCAGGAGGCTATCGCTGCAATGGGTGGCGAGATACGTGCCTGGGGCGTGGATACGCTTGAGGTGCTGCTGGACAAGAAGGGTGCGGCTGTGGGTCTGCGCGTGGTCGATCTGGATTGGTCGGCTGGCAAGCCCGAGCGCATCGCGGGCTCCGAGCACGAGGTGCCGGCGCAGCTGGTGCTCATCGCCTGCGGCTTTACGGGCCCGGAGCACGGTGTGTTCGACGCCGTTGGCGTGTCTGTTGCCACCGCTGGTCGTCCGCTGCCGGTGATGGCTGCCGAGGGCTCGCATCTTGCGGCGCGTGTCGACGGCGTCGCCGCGGATGCCGCGCCGGTGTATGTTGCCGGCGACGCTCGCAACGGCAGCTCGCTCGTGGTGAACGCTATGGCCGACGCCCTGGCCTGCGCTGCTGAAGTCGCCGACGCGCTGGAGCTGTAAAGTAGTCATTTAAGAACGTCCCCAATGACTAGTCATTTTTTGTCTAGTCGTTGGGGACACTCTTTGCGAGCGATTTGCTCGTTTGTCGACGTGTGGGTGCTCATTTGCCGACTTCTTGGGCTGTGGCCACCTGTTGTTTCTGTGGTGGCAGCGGGCGTTTGGCTTAAAATGGCGGGTCGGCTGTCTATGTCTACCTGCCGTTTCTTTGCGGCGCGCATATTCGGTCAAGTGTCCCGCCAAGTGTTTGGTTAGCATCTGGTTTGCAGCCGGAGGCCTATTTTACCCGTGCCGACAGTGGCTGCCCACCCTCCTCGTAAGCTCAAATTGAGGTCCATCAGTTTGAGGAGGATGCCATGACTGACCAAGTTTTTGACCGAGCAGAGCTGGCTGAAGCCGTCGGCAACGATATTGCCGACATGGCCCATTTTTGGATGCTGCGGAAGTTTCAGTTTCTGGAGCCGGCGCGCGAGCAGTTCGAGATTATCGTCGATCCGTGGCTCAGCTATTGCGAGGAACCTTCTCAAAACGAAATCATGGCCTACAACATGGCGTTTACCGATTGGCTGCTGTTTGAGCGCCCCTATCGCCATGGCAAGACGCTGCTCGAGCTATATGTGGATGAGCCGCCAGCGTCAATTTCTCCTGCCTCGCTTGGGCGACTTAAGCAGGTGCGCGGCACGCAGTACTTCTCTCGCTTTGGCATTTTGGACAAGGATCCTGCGTCCGGCATGGTCGCGCTGAAGGACACACGCACCGATCATCGCTTTGATGTCTACGACCCGCATATCGTGCAAAAGGAGCATTGGAACGACGGCGCGATTGCGGTGCGCCTCGCCTGTGTCGACGATGTCTGGCTTACAGCGGGACAGCTCTACTTATATGACATCGCGCGCCTGAACGACACGGCGGTCGACGGGCCGGGTGCGGCGCATCCCGAGGATCTGCAGGACGGCTTTGACACCTCGTGCATCAGCTTCTTCTTGCGTCTGGTCCGCGACATCATGGGCGCCCGGGGGCGGTACGTGAAGTCGCTCAACATCTACGAACAGGAATGGGAGTAGGGGATGGACCTGGCGTTGTCCTGCCTTGCCTTCTGTCTTTATGTCTCGATCTGTAACGTTTAGGGACAAAAAACCGGTCTACCTGTTACAGATCAAGACGAATGCTTGGGCGCTGCTGATTTGTCTAAATCTGTAACGTTTAGGGGCCTGGAGAACGTCTAACTGTTACAGATCGAGACGTTTGGCACCTGGTTGGGGGAATGTCTCAATCTGTAACATCTAGCGGCCAAAAATCGGTCCTCCTGTTACAGATCAAGACATTTGTCAACGGAGACAACGGTGACGATGGTCCATTTGTCTGACGTGGTGGTGATGGAAGTGCCTAATACCGTTTTCAAATACAGGCATGCAACACGTAACACCTTGGCGCGGAATAGGATACTTGCCAGGCTCACGGAGGCGGCTGAACAAGGCGTGCTGTTTGCGACGCACGACAATGCTGAGCTCATGTGGCTGCGGCGTCATGTGGGAACCGATGATATTGTGGAGCCCGAGCCGTACCTGTTCTGCTTTCAACATGATTGGGGTGTACTGACGCCGGCGGAGCGAACGCTGCGTACCATCAAAGGGCTTGCGGAGTTTCATCCCGATTGGGCGTTTTGGGGTTATGACGCGGCACTTTTGTGGGGCTTGGAGGTGCCGAATGATCTGCTTGGGCCACGATATCTTGTTAAGACAGGTTGCTCGGTGCCGCTGAGCGCAGGATGTCGGCTGTTGCGTCCGCAAGCGGCGGGCGCACTTGAACAAGTCGACGGCGTGCGGGTGACGTCGTTTTGGCGCACGGTGGAGGATTGCTTGCTGCGTGCGCCGTTCTCCTACGGGTTGGCGATTGCCGATTCTGCACTGAGGGCGAAAGGTGTATCACGTGGGGATTTGTGCGAGCGCCTCCGCGCCGATTGCGAGGGCAGGCGCGGGTATCGCAGGGCGCAGGTGATCGCGTCGTATGCGGACGGGCTGTCCGAAAACGGCGGCGAGTCACGGTTCCGAGCGTTCTTTATTGCATACGGTTTTCCGGTTCCGGAGTTGCAGGTGGAGTTTCGCGATCCGCTCGATTCGAGCCAGGTGTTTCGGGTTGATTATTTCTGGAGGCTCGAGGACGGGACATGTGTCATCGGCGAGCTCGACGGGAAGGGAAAGTATACCCTGCAGGATGGTGGGGATCGGGAGTCGGTCGACCCATTCGTGGCAGAACGTCAGCGAGAGTCCCATCTGACGATGCTCGGACATAAAGTACTGAGGTTTACGTTTGATGAGCTCAAGAATCCGGGGAAGCTGGCTGAAAAGATGAGGCTGGCGGGTATTTCGCAGCGGGCCGATTTGGCTGAGGGATGGAAGCGTCAGTGGTATGGGTGCTAAGGGGTGCAACTGACGCGAATGTGGTTGTTCCTGCCGAGTTTGTCTCGATCTGTAACAACAAGGGGCCGTTTGGCCTCGTAGCTGTTACAGATCGAGACAGAAGGTTGGCTGCCGCTAAAAGATCTCAATCTGTAACATCTAGAGGCCGAAAACCTGTCTAACTGTTACAGATTTAGACGTTTGACGACAGGGCTGGAGAATATCTTAATCTGTAACATCTAACGGCCAAAAACCGCTCTAACTGTTACAGATCGAGACAAAGGTTGGACGCGGTGCCGAAAGATCTCGATCTGTAACATCTGGCTGCTAAAACTCGGTCTACCTGTTACAGATCTAGACATTTCCCGGATGTCGCTGGGATGGGACTGCAATGCATTCCGTTCTCCGTGTCTCATCCTTTCTCCGTTAACCGATATGTCCGCAGCAACCCTGCCGCACTGGGTGATAATGGACAAATGTTCAAGTTAATCGTGAGGGAGGAGCTCGATATGGCATCTGCCGATCGTTCCACGTTGTTTATCAATGCGACCATTCTGGATGGTTCGGAGCATATGGAGCCGCAACCCGATATGGCCGTGACTGTTGAGCGCGGCGTCATCACCTGGATGGGGCCGAGTGCTGTGGCGCAGGCGCCTGCAGGTGCCGAGGTTATCGACCTGGGTGGTGCGTATCTCATGCCCGGTCTCATCAATATGCACGTGCACCTGTGCGGCTCGGGCAAGCCTGTCTCGGCCGGCGATGCGGGAGCGCTGATGAAGAAACTCGATAATCCCGTGGGCCGTGCCATCGTCCGCCGCATCCTCAAGGGCAGTGCCCAGCAGCAGCTGGCAAGCGGCGTGACCACAGTGCGCGGCGCGGGCGACCCGCTGTTTGCCGACATTGCCGTGCGCGACGCTATCGACGCCGGCAAGTATCAGGGTCCGCGCCTGGTAGCGCCGGGAACGGGCGTCACGGTGCCGGGCGGCCATGGCGCGGGCTTGTTCGCCCAGGTGGCCAACAGCCCCGTCGAGGCAGCCGAGCAGGTGCGAGACCTGTATGCGCGCGGCGCCGACGTCATTAAGCTGTTCGTAACGGGCGGTGTGTTCGATGCGACCGAGGTGGGCGAGCCGGGTGTGCTGCGCATGCCGCTCGATGTCGCCGCGGCGGCGTGCAAGGCGGCGCACGAGGTGGGCCTGCCGGTTATGGCCCATGTCGAGAGTACCGAGGGCGTGAAGGCCGCGCTTGAGGCCGGCGTCGATACGATCGAGCACGGTGCCCCGATGACGCCCGAGATCCTGGAGCTGTACCGTGGCGCCGCGGGCACGCAGCTCGAGGGACGTGCGCCCAGCGTTACCTGCACGATCAGCCCGGCGCTACCGTTTGTATTGCTCGACCCGGAAAAGACCCATTCGACCGATACGCAAAAGAAGAACGGCGACATCGTGTGCTCGGGCATTATCGAGAGTGCTCGTGCGGCGCTGAATGCCGGCGTTAAGGTGGGCTTGGGCACGGACTCAAGCTGCCCGTTCGTGACGCAGTACGACATGTGGCGCGAGGTGGCCTATTTTGCCAAGTACGTGGGCGTGAGCAACGCCTTTGCGCTGCATACGGCCACGCAGGTCAATGCCGAGCTCCTGGGGCTGGGCGGCGAGACCGGTACGATCGAGTGCGGCAAGGCCGCCGATATCCTGGTGACGCGCAAGAATCCGCTCGATGATCTGTGTGCCCTGCGTGAGCCGGTACACGTAATGTGCCGCGGCAATCTGGTGCGCAAGCTGAAGGTGAAGCGCATCCCCGAGGTGGATGCCGAGCTCGACGCGATTATGGCCATGCCTGCCGCAGCGCTGGCTGAGGAGCTTGCCCGCGACGGCGTGGCGTAGATGTGACAAAGGGACAACTCCATTACCGCATGCAAAAAGCCGAGGTCTCAACACGAGGCCTCGGCTTTTTTATCGAACAAATACTTAAGATTTGGGACAAACAAACCTGATTAATTTGTCCCGCGTGCGGGCGCTAGGAGCGGGTTTCCATCTTGGCGTGGCACTTGGGGCAGGTGACGCGGATCTTGCCTTTGCCCTTGGGAACAGAGAGCATCTGGCCGCAGTTGGGGCACTTGAGGTATGCCGTGGTTTTGCGGCCCTTCCACATCTTCTTGGCCGTGCGCTTGGCGCGCTCAAAGTCTTCCTTGCTCGTTCCGGCTGTGCGCGAAGCGTTGGCCGCCGCAGCGCCGCCGCCCAAGCTGGCGACGAATTTGCCCAAGCCAGGGACGTTCGCGGTCGCGGCGACAAAGGCCGCGTTCTCCTTGCGACGCGCGTCGATGTTCTTGGACAGGCCGCGCAGCACGCCGATCACGATGACGGCGATGGCGATCCAGCTGAGCCACTGGATGCGAGCGAGCGATCCGATCATTGCGATGACGATGCCGGTAAAGCCCATCACGATGGTGAGCTCGTCGGCGCCGTTGCGGCCCTTCATAAAGTCATTCATGCGAATTGCCTTTCGTTCGATATACCGCACGTCTTTATACCCGATTTAGAGCAAGGGGGACAGGTTAATCTACACCAAGGTGGTGCAAACATACCTATCCCCGATACACCAAGATGGTGCAAAGAAGTCTGCCCTCAATGTCCCCAATTATTTGGAGAGCTTGTCGACGACGCGTTCGATCTCGGCGAGCTTGGCGGCTTTGAGGTCTTCGTCGCCCGATTCGATTGCCGAAGTCACACAGCCCTCGATATGCGCCTTGAGCACGTCGGCGTTGATGCGCGCAATGAGCGCCTGTGTGGCCATGAGCTGCGTGGAAATATCGACGCAGTAACGGTCCTCATCGACCATCCGCAAGATTCCGTCGATCTGGCCGCGTGCCGTCTTGAGCATGCGGGTCACCGATTTGTGGTCTGCCATCATGGCGGGTCCTCGTTTCTGGTCGGGGCGCGCGTGAGTCGTTACGCGGCGGTTACGGACAGGGCGTGGAACTTCTCGCCGGCGCCCTCGACGGCGGCAGCGAGCTGCTCGGCGGTCACGGTGTCGGCGCACTCAACCTGGACGGTCTGGGTCTCGTGGTCGGCGTCGGCGTCGGTCACGCCGGCAACGTTGAGCAACGCCGTCTCGACGGTGGCGTCGCAGTGGCCGCACATGAGGCCGGAAGTCTTGATTGTGTAACGCATGGGTATTCCTCTCTGTTGTGTCGGCTTTCCCAGGCACCCGACCTTGACCTTCAAGCCGTCGCTCGCGTACCAAAGTACGCGTCGCTCCTCTTTCAGGTCAATCTCGGGCACCTGGAAAACCCGTTATAAATGGACGTAATGGTGAGCCTATTTTGCCACTTTGGGCTTAAAGGTTCGCAGGCGCAAAGCGTTGGTCACGACGCAGACGCTCGACAGGCTCATCGCGGCGGCACCAAACATCGGCGAGAGTTGCCAGCCGGTGAGGGGGAAGAACACGCCTGCGGCGAGTGGGATGCCGATGCCGTTGTAGAACAGCGCCCAGAACAGGTCCTGCTTGATGTTGCGGATCGTGGCGCGCGAAAGCTCGATGGCACGCGCAACATCCATAAGGTCGCTGCGCATGAGCACCACGTCGGCGCCTTCCTTGGCGATGTCGGCACCGGTGCCGATGGCAAGGCCCACGTCGGCGCGCGCCAGGGCGGGAGAGTCGTTGATGCCGTCGCCCACCATGGCCACCATGCCGCCTGCGTCCTGCAACTCGCGCACATGGCGCTCTTTGTCGGCGGGAAGGACGTCGGCGATGACCTGTTCGCTGCTCAGCCCCACGCGGCGGGCGATTGCTTCGGCAGTGACGCGGTTGTCGCCGGTGAGCATGCGCACGTCGACGCCGAGTGAGCGCAGCGCGGAAATGGCTGCGGCGCTTGTCTCCTTGACCTTGTCAGCCACGGCAATGGTGCCGGCAAGCTCGCCGTTCTTGGCAAAGAACAGCGGCGTCTTGCCTTCGGCGGCAAATTGCTCGGCAAGACCCGCGGGCACGGTAACGCCCAACTCGTTCATCAGGCGCACGTTACCAGCGGCAATGGCGTTTCGCCCTTCGTGCGCCGTAACGCCACGACCGGGCACGGCAGCAAAGTCCTCGACCATGCGCGCGACGATTCCGCGTGTCTCGCACTCGGCCATAATCGCCTCGGCCAGCGGGTGCTCGCTTGAGCGCTCCAGCGCGGCGGCCAGCTTGAGCAGCGCCTTTTCGCTCATGGCGGACGAGCCGTCAGCGCGCGTGGCTACCACGATATCGGTCACGGCAGGCTTGCCGCGGGTGACCGTGCCCGTCTTATCGAGCACCACGGTGCCCACGCTGCGCAGGTTCTCCAGCGCCTCGGCGCTCTTGAACAGAATGCCCATTTCGGCGCCCTTGCCGGTGCCCACCATAATGGCGACGGGCGTGGCCAGGCCCAGTGCACACGGACAGCTGATCACCAGCACGGCCACGGCGGAGGTGAGCGCTTCGTTCACGCTGCCAGTCAGTGCCATCCACACCGCAAAGGTCACGGCCGAGATCACAAACACCACGGGCACAAATACGCCAGCGACCTTATCGGCCATGCGGGCGATGGGCGCCTTGGTGGCGTTGGCGTCCTCGACGAGCTTGATGATTTTAGCGAGCGACGTGTCGGCGCCCACACGCGTGGCGCGGAAGGTAAACGAGCCCGTGCGGTTGACCGTGGCCGCGTTGACAGTGTCGCCGGCGGTCTTCTCCACGGGGATGGACTCGCCGGTGAGCGCGCTCTCGTCCACGGCCGAGCTGCCCTCGAGCACCACGCCATCGACGGGGATGGACTCGCCGGGGCGCACGCGCAGGACCTGGCCGGGAAGGATACTGTCGACGTCGACGGTGGTTTCGGTGCCGTCATCGGCAACGACGGTCGCGGTCTTGGGTGCTAGGTCGATGAGCGCCTCGATAGCGCCGCCGGTCTTGGACTTGCTGCGCGTCTCGAGGTATTTGCCCACGGTGACGAGCGACAGGATGGTACCGGCGCTCTCAAAATACAGGTTGTCCATGCCCGTCATCATGGCCTCGTGGATTTGCCCGGCGGCCAGCTGGTCGGCCATGATGAACATGGCATAGAGCGACCAGGCGATGGACGCGGTGGCGCCGACGGCGATGAGGGCGTCCATGGTAGGCGCGCCGTGCGCAAGCGATTTAAACCCGTTGATAAAGTATGCGTCGTTGACGTAGACGATGGGAATGAGCAGGACGAGCTCGGCGAGCGCGAGCGTCATGCTGTGGGTGTGGTCGGTGAAAATGCCGGGTAGCGGCCAGCCAAGCATGTGCCCCATGCCTATGTAGAACAGTGGGATGAGGAATACGATCGAGACGATGAGGCGGGTGCGCATGGCGGAGGCGGCGGCCTCCAGCTTTTTGGTCGGCGACTCCATATGGGCGGCGCCGGTCCTGGCTTGTGCGCTGCCGCTTGGGCCGGCGTCGCCCGCGTCGACGGGCGAGGCCGAGTACCCTGCGCGGTCGACGGCGGTGCAGATGTCGTCGGGGGAGACCTGCGCGGGGTCGTAGTCGACCATCATGGAACCGGCGAGCAGGTTGACCGCGACGCTTTGGACGCCGTCGAGTTTGCTCACGGCACGGTCCACGTGCGCTTGGCATGCGGCGCACGTCATGCCGTCCACATCGAATTTATCTTGAGCCATGGCTTCTCCTTTCTGTGACGTAGTGTCGGAAATGTTAACCAACCGATACTATACACCCATACCCCCTGGGGGTGTCCAGTAATAGTTGGAATGTATGACTTTTCATTACAGATGAGGGTAGTTGGTTGGCCGATGGCCCGCCCCAACCAATCATCTCAATCTGCAACATCTAGCAGGGAAAATGACCTCTAACTGTTACAGATCGAGACATAGAAATCGGCCGAAAACTAACGTCTCGATCTGTAACAACTAGACCCCGTTTTACCGAGTATTTGTTACAGATCAAGACAAACAGTTGGCAGGAAACTCAATGTCTCAATCTGTAACATCTGGCAGGGAAAATGACCTCTAACTGTTACAGATCGAGACAGACCGCCCGCGGCCAACTCAAATGTCTTGACCTGTAACATCAAGAGAGGTTTTTGACCCCTTACTGTTACAGATTGAGATGTTGTTTCGCGGGGCTGGGGTTTGTCTCGATCTGTAACACGTAGAGGAAGATTCGGCCTGTAGATGTTACAGATCTAGATGTTAGCCAAGGGGCTGACTGAACGTCTCGATCTGTAACAGTAAGGACCGGTTTTGCCCCGTAACTGTTACAGATTGAGACAATCGGCCAGGCCCACCTCATCCGCCTCGTCATCTGTGGTTTACGTGGGGGCATGCGAAGCACGGGTATACTAACCCGCGGCGAATCTGCTCCATCGCTTAGTGCTGCTGCGTCTGGACGGCGCGTGATAGGGCTGCCAAAGCGATCGCCAGCGTGCTGAGCAACGTCCTCTCTGTGCGCACCCGTTTTTGTATGTATTAGCGCACTACCAAGCACGCCCCGCGCGGCCGCATGCCGTGCCCCTTGCGCGTGCAGATAAGGAACAACAACATATGCGTAATTCTGTATCCGACGTCACGGACGCCGAGATTCTGGACGAGACCCGCGAGGCCATGACCCAGGCTGCCTTCGATGCTGCCGACGAGGCCAGCGCCGCCGAGACCGTCGAGTCCGCGACCGAGAACCTGCCCGCCTTTGACGAACTGGGACTTTCGGACGAGATGCTTCGTGCCATCGAGAACCTGGGCTACACGGCGCCCACACCTGTCCAGGCTGGCTCGATCCCCGTGGTGCTCGAGGGCCGCGACCTGCTTGCCGCCGCTCAGACCGGCACCGGCAAGACGGCTGCCTTTTTGCTGCCGACCATGAACAACTTGGAGCACATCGCTCCGCCCAAGCCTGTGCGCGAGCGCAGCGGCCGCAACCGCCGTCGCGGTGCTAAAAAGCCCGAGGGCAACGGCCGCGGCCCCGCGATGCTCGTCATCACCCCCACGCGCGAGCTCGCCCAGCAGATCGACGAGGTCGCGAGCAAGATCGCCGACGTCACCGGCCATGTTGCCGTGACCGTCGTGGGCGGCGTGAGCTACAAGCCCCAGACCGCGGCGCTCAAGTACGGCTGCGACATCCTGGTCGCCACGCCGGGCCGTCTGGTCGATCTGATTGAGCAGGGCGCCTGCCACCTGGACGAGGTCAAGGTGCTGGTGCTCGACGAGGCCGACCGCATGCTCGACATGGGCTTTTTGCCCGCCGTCCGCCGCATTGTGCGCGAGACGCCGGCCGAGCGCCAGACGCTGCTGTTCTCGGCGACGCTCGACGAGGAGGCCGTGGGCGAGATCACCGATCTGGTGAGCGACCCGGCTCGCGTGGAGATCGCGCCGGCCACGTCGACCGCCGACACCGTCGACCAGTTTGTGTTCCCGGTGTCCATCGAGGCTAAGAACAACTTGCTGCCCGAGTTCCTCAAGAAGGAGGGCCCGGAGCGCACGATCGTCTTTATGCGCACCAAGCACCGCGCCGACAGCTGCTGCCGTCGCTTGGAGCGTAAGGGCATCAAGGCCGCCGCGATCCACGGCAACCGCAGCCAGGCCCAGCGCGAGCGCGCGCTCTCGGCCTTTCGCGACGGTACCGTCGACGTGCTGGTGGCAACCGACGTGCTTGCCCGCGGCATCGACATCAGCGACGTGCGCTATGTCGTGAACTTTGACGTGCCGGCCGAGCCGACCGACTACATCCACCGTATTGGCCGTACGGGCCGCGCCGGCGAGCTGGGCTGGGCCATCACGTTCGTGACCGAGCAGGATGTCGATGAGTTCTACGAGATCGAGAAGCTCATGGACAAGACGGCCGACATCTACGAGGCCGGCGACCTGCATGTGGGTCCCAACCCGCCCGCCGTTGATCCCGAGCGCGATCCTGCGGCCTTTAAGGTGAAGAAGAAGACCAAGCGCGGCAAGTCTAAGAGCAAGAAAAAGCTTGAGCAGGCACGTCGCGACGGCAAGCGCAACGGCGATGACTACGGCGATGTGGCCGGTCGTTCCAACCGCGGTCGCGACGAGCGTCGCGGCGACGGCGAGCGTCCGAGCCGTCCCAAGCGCGGCGGCAAGACCCGCGTGCGCGAGGGCGTTCAGGCTCGCGTGGACGAGGCCGTTGAGAGCGTGGCCCGCGAGGTGGCTGCCGAGGAGCGCGGCGGTGCTGCTGCCGTCGAGCAGGCCCCGCGCGGCAACCGTGCCGAGCGCCGTGCCAAGCAGTTCCAGGGCGAGGCACACCGCCGTCGCCGCGAGGACGAGGACCGTGGCGGTCGTCGTCGTGTTGAGCGCGAGGACGAGGGTCGCGGTTCGCGCGGCGGCAAGCGTGGCTCGGGCGACCGTCGTCGCTCCGGTCGCGATGGCGAGCGCGGTGGCCGTGATGAGCGCCGTGGCGGCGAAGGCCGTGGTGAGCGCGGTAGCCGCGGCACTGAGCGTCGTGAAGGCGCCCGCGGTAACGGTGGCCGCAGCGGCTCCGGTCGTTCGAATGAGTCGCGCGATCGTCGCGACCCTCGTGCCAGCCGCGATCGTCGCGATGACTGGCGCAACTACGACGATACCCGCGAAGAGCGTCGCGGCGGCTACCGTGGTGGTCGCGGCGGCAACCAGGCCGGCTCCCGTGGCGGCCGCGCCGGCGGTCGCGATAACCGTGGCAGCTATGGCAACAGCCGTGGCGGCAAGCGCGGCGGCAGCTCCCGTCGTCCCGGCGACGGCGGCGGCAAGCGCGGCGGCAGCTCCCGTCGTCCCGGCGACGGCGGCGGCAAGCGCAAGTAACACACGTGTCGCGCGGTAAGTCGAGGCGACCAGAGGGCTCCGGGCATGTTTTGCTCGGGGCCCTTTTTGGTGCAAGGGGGACAGGTTCATATGCACCAACGTTTTGAAGCTGCGGTGGAATACGGACTGTTTTGGCCTTTTGAGCGGCTTTTCAGCCCCTATTTCACCGCAACTCATGATTGGTGCAAAGGGGCCAGAGCAAGGAGTGTCCCTGGGTGCCGGCAGAAAAGGAACGTCCCTAAGTGCCGCATAAATACCGTTTATCGGAGAAAAAATACCGTTCGCCGGTCATAATGATTGTTCCGGCTTTGGGCTTGTCTACAATAACCTCAGTGAAAAGAAATGCGGAAGGTTACCGAGTCTCTTGGACGTGGGCCTAACCAAAGTCTTTGATCGCGTGCGTCTCAAGGGGCGCATTCGATTGATTTTGGTTGGGCTATATTTATGAAGGGACATGCCACCATTGGTTTCTTTTCTCGCCTGATGGGCGGTTCGGATGAGCAGAAGACTGCAGCTTCCGAGTTCGAAATCCTCGCTCCCGTTTCCGGCGAGCTTGTTCATCTGGAAAATACCAATGACCCTGCTTTTAGCAGCCGTGCCGTGGGCGATGGCGTTGCCGTGGTTCCCCAAGAGGGAACGGTGTGCGCTCCTGTTTCCGGCACCGTCGCGGCGCTGTTTCCGACTGAGCACGCGCTGGGCATCATGTCCGACGACAGCTCTGCTCAGGTGATGCTGCATATCGGAATCGATACTGTTAAGCTTGAGGGCAAGGGCTTCCACGCGCTTGTTGCCCAGGGTGACCATGTCGACGCGGGCCAGCCCCTCGTCGAGGTCGATTTCGACGCGGTCCGCGCCGCCGGCTTCGATCCCACGGTCTTCGTTATCGTGTGCGAGCGCTCGGAGAACTCGACTCTTCGTGAGCATGCTTCCGGCCCTGTTGCTGCTAAAGAGCCTGTCATCTGGCTTTCCGAGTAAATTTTTGTGGTGGGTACCGTGGTTATCAAGCGAGTTTTTAACAACAACGTCGCAATGGTCACTTCGGACGATGGCTCCGAGCTCATCGTCATCGGTCGAGGCCTCTGCTTTGGCCGTCATGCCGGCGATGCCATCGACGAGGCGTCGATCGAAAAGACCTACGCGTTGCAGGAGGGAACTTCTCAGGACTCGCGTACGATTGACCGCTTGGCACATCTTTTGGAGTCCATCCCCACCGTCAACCTCGTGATTGCCGAGGACATTGTTCAGATGCTCCGTCGAGAGCTCAATGTTGATATCAACGACAAGATTCTCATTGCTCTCGCAGACCATATCAGCCTTGCTTTGGAGCGCGAGCGCAAGGGCGTCTCCTGTGAGAATCCGTTGCTGCTCGAGATCCAGCAGTTCTATCGCAAGGAGTATGCACTTGCGGGCCGTGCGCTGCAGATTATCAAGGAGTATATGGGCATCCAGATGAGCGAAGAAGAGCAGGGTTTCATTACCTTGCATATCGTCAACGCCACCATGCCGCAACGCTCCGACCGTTTGATTGTTTCGGTCCAGCTTGTTCGCGACGTGCTCGCGATTGTTTCCGAGCGCTATGCTACGACCCTCGATGACACCTCGTTGCCCTATGAGCGTTTCGTCCGCCACCTGCAGTTTTTCGCACAGCGGGCGCTTGACCCCACGGCCGGGCAAATCAATGGCGACGCGCTGTTCCGAATCGATGAAACGGCGTATCCGTGCGCATTCTCGTGCGCGGACGCCATAGCCGCCCACTTGTCGTCTACCTATAACGTTGTCGTTACCGATGCCGAGAAGAGCTATCTCGCATATCACATTGTTAACCTGCTTGGAGAACCTGGTCTCTAGGCATAACGTGCCCACACATCGATTGATATAAGGCAAGGCTCACGGTCTTGTCCAGGGCACATCTGTCTTAATTTGCGGAAAAGGAAGGGGAGTACCGCTATGACCGCAAAAAAGAAGTTCAATTTCAAAGCGCCGTTGGAGGTGTTCGCGAAGTCGATCGTCCAGCCGATGATGTATCTCTCGGTTGCCGGCATCCTGCTCATTGTGGGCATCATTCTGACCAACAAGACCATTTGCGCCGTGGTCCCCGTACTGGGCTCCGGTCCGTTCCAGCTTGTGGGCGCCGTTGTCTACCAGTCGCTGATGTTTATCATCAACAACCTCTCGATTCTGTTCTGCGTGGGCATCGCCGGCGCCATGGCAAAGAAGAACAAGGGCCATGCTTCGCTGATCGCCCTGATGTCGTTCTTCCTGTTCCTGCAGGCCAATAACATCGTGCTCAACGCCACCGGCTCTCTTGCCGATGCGAGCGGCATGCTCGGCCTTACCGGAACCGGCCAGGCCACCGTTATGGGCATCCAGGTGCTCGATACCGGCGTGTTCGGCGGCATCATTCTCGGTTGCATCACCGGCGCCGTGTTCAACAAGTACTCGAACAAGCAGTTCCCCATTGCCCTTTCGATGTTCTCGGGCGTTCGCTTTCCGTTCCTGATCATGATCATCATCTCCTGGATCATGGGCGCTGGCTTCTGCATCGTTTGGCCTCCGGTTCAGGGTGCCATCTCCTCCGTTGCCGGCATCATTAAGGAGTCGGGCAACATCGGTCTGTTTATCTACGGCATGCTCAACAAGCTGCTCGTTCCCACCGGTCTGCACCACCTCATCTACACCCCGTTCCAGTTCTCCGATGTGGGTGGCACCCTTACGCTGGGTGGTCAGGTTATCGCCGGCGCCTATCCCATCCGTGTTGCCGAGATGGCAATGACGGGTCAGCCCTTCTCCGATAGCACCTACTTCAACAGCTACACCTTCAACAATCTGTGGCCCTACATCGGCATCGGCCTCGCCTTTATCGTCACCGCCTACAAGGGGAACAAGGATAAGACCAAGGCCGTTATCATCCCGCTGATCATCACCGCCGTGCTCTCCTGCGTGACCGAGCCCATGGACTTCCTCTTTGTCTTTGCCGCTCCCGTGCTCTTTGTCGTTCACTCGGTTCTTTCCGGCATCTTCCTGGTCCTGCTCAAGGTCCTCTCCGTGCCCGCTTCGACTGCAGGCGGCATCATCAACATCGTGGTCTCCAACCTGGTCCTGGGCGTCGATAAGACCAACTGGCCGGTTATGCTGGTGCTTGGAGTCGTCAACGCCGCGCTGTACTTCTTCCTCTTCACCTTCCTTATCAAGAAGCTCAACCTCCACACGCCTGGCCGCGAGGAGGAGTCCGAGCTCGCCGAGTCCGTTGCCGAGGGCGAGGCCGCCGCGTCTGTCGCAGTGAAGCAGGGCGCCGTTGCCGCGGCTCCCGCAGAGGGCGTCGATGCAGGTATTGCCGACCTGGTCGCAGGTCTTGGCGGCAAGGACAACATCGAGGAGCTCGAGAACTGCTTTACGCGTCTCCGCGTGAACGTTAAGAACCCGGACCTCATCGATGAGGACCTCATCAACCACGTGCCCAACAGCGGCATCAACCGCAACGGCAATAATATCCAGATCATCTTTGGCATGAAGGTCGCCGAGATGCGCGACAAGGTCGAGAACGCAATTGAGAAGGAGCAGTAAACAATGATCATTACTCTGTGTGGTGGCGGATCCACCTTTACCCCTGGCATCGTCAAGTCCATCGCCCTGCGCAAGGACGAGCTCGACGTTGACGAGATTCGTCTGTACGACATCAACGAGGAGCGCCAGCGCAAGATTGGCGTGCTCGTGGACTGGATTTTGCACGAGGACCTCGGCCTGGACATCAAGCTCACGGTGACTACCGACAAAAAGACGGCTTTTACCGATGCGAGCTTCGTGTTTGCCCAGATGCGCGTGGGCGGCTACGCCATGCGCGAGCAGGACGAGAAGATTCCGCTGCGTCACGGCTGCGTGGGTCAGGAGACCTGCGGTTGCGGCGGCCTTGCCTATGGCATGCGCACCATCTTCCCCATGGTCGAGCTGATCGATGACGTTGAGAAGTACGCCAAAAAGGACTACTGGATTCTCAACTACTCCAACCCTGCCGCCATCGTGTCCGAGGGCTGCCGCGTCCTGCGCCCCAACGCTCGTATCATCAACATCTGCGACATGCCGATCGCGATCATCGACGTGGTTTGCGCCGCGCTCGATATCGACAAGAAGGATGTCGAGTACGATTACTTTGGTCTCAACCACTTTGGTTGGTTCACCTCGATCCGCCACAAGGGCGAGGAGGTGCTCCCGCAGCTGCGCGAGTACATCAAGGAGCACGAGATTCTGCTGCCCGATTCGTACCTCAAGGGCATGAGCTCGCTGATGTCCAAGAAGCCCGAGGAGGCCACCGACGAGCACCCCGAGCAGAACCGCCACACCAAGGGCAGCTGGTACTACGTCTGGAAGGGCGAGTACGAGATCATGGAGTGCTTCCCGGAGTACCTGCCCAACACGTACCTGAACTACTACCTGCAGCAGAAGGAGTTCGTCGAGCATTCCAACCCCGAGCGCACCCGTGCTAACGAGGTTGAGGAGACGCGTGAGAAGAACCTCTTCGACGGCATCGACCACTACGAGAAGACGGGCGAGATCGACGAGAGCACGTTCTATGCGGGCAGCCACGGCGACTGGATTGCCGATCTGGCTATCGCTCTGAAGAACGACACCAAGCAGCGCTTCCTGGTCATTTGCGAGAACAAGGGCGCTATCCCCAACATGCCCTACGACGCTATGGTCGAGCTGCCTGCCTACATTGGCAAGAATGGCCCCGAGGTCATCAGCCGCGACAACATTCCTCTGTTCCAGCAGGGCCTCATGATGCAGCAGCTGAACTCCGAGAAGCTCGTGGTCGAGGCCACGATCGAGGGTTCGTACGAGAAGGCGCTCAAGGCCTTTACGCTCAACAAGACCGTGCCGTCGATGAAGGTCGCCAAGGAGGTTCTCGACGACATGATCGAGGCCAACAAGGACTTCTGGCCCGAGCTTAAGTAAAAGCAACAGGGTCGCTGACCGCATACCTGGAGCAATGCCCCGTCCACGTGATTGCGTGGGCGGGGCATTGTCATTTGGTAACGCGTTTTATCAAATATGGCATTTATCTGCGGAAATGTTCGTTTTCACCGCTAAGGACGACGTTTCATACCGCCTGCCGAACCGTGTCGCTGCCAAACAATTTTATAGGTCAGTGTTGTGCGTGTAGCAACTTCGCCCGGCCTCGCCTCCGGGCTGCCATGTGAGAGGGGATCTTATGGCTCGACTGCACGTAATGGAACGCAGCCACGCTCAGGCCGTCATGGACGACCTGCACGATGCGCTTGGACGTCGTCTGGCGGTGAGTTCGCTCGCCCCGTGCCCCGTTGAGTTTACGGCGGCGCTCGTCAACCTGTGTTCGACGCAGAGCTGCGGCAAGTGCACGCCCTGCCGCGTGGGCCTGAGCGCGCTGAGCGATCTGCTCGCCGATGTGCTCGAGGGCCGCGCCGACGAGTCCACGCTCAACTTGATTGAGCGCACTGCCCGCACCATCTATCTTTCGAGCGACTGCGCCATCGGTTACGAGGCCGGCGCCATGGCGCTCACGGCTATCCGTGGCTTCCGCGACGATTTTGAGCACCACATTCGCGAGCACTCCTGCGGCTTTGACCGCGAGGCGCGCGTCCCGTGCGTCTCGGGCTGCCCGGCGCATGTCGACATCCCTGGGTACATCTCGCTGGTCGAGGCCGGCCGCTATGCCGACGCCGTCAAAGTCATCCGCAAAAACAACCCGCTGCCGCTCGTCTGCGGCCTGGTATGCGAGCACCCCTGCGAGATGCACTGCCGTCGCGGCATGGTCGACGACCCCATGAACATCCTCGCTCTCAAGCGTTTTGCCGTTGAGCACAGCGACCTCAACGACCACAAGCCCCATGTAGTGGACAACACCGGCAAGCGCGTCGCCGTGATCGGCGGCGGCCCGGCCGGCCTTTCTTGCGCCTATTATCTGGCCGTGATGGGCCACAAGGTGACGATTTTTGAGCAGCGTCACCACCTGGGCGGCATGCTGCGCTACGGCATTCCCAGCTATCGTCTGCCGCGTGAGCGCCTGCAGGCCGAGATCGACTGGATCTTGAGCGCCGGCATCGACGTGGAACTCGACCACGCCGTGAACGGCGAGGAACTTGCCCGCCTGCGCGATGAGTTCGATGCCGTCTACCTGGCCATTGGCGCCCACAGCGACAAGAAGCTCGGCCTTCCGGGCGAAGAGGCGCTCGGCGTGGAGTCGGCCGTCAAGATGCTGCGCGCCATCGGCGACGACGAGCTGCCCGACCTGAGCGGCCAACGCGTGTGCGTCATCGGCGGCGGCAATGTGGCCATGGACGTGGCGCGCTCTGCCGTGCGTTGCGGTGCCGAAAAGGTGAGTATCGTCTACCGCCGTCGCATCTGCGACATGACGGCCCAGGACGCCGAGATCGCCGGCGCCCAGGCCGAGGGCTGCGAGGTGCTGGAGTTGACCGCCCCGCTCGCTATCGAGACGGGCGAGGAAGGTCGCGTGAGTGGCCTGCGCGTGCAGCCGCAGATCATCGGCGAGCCCCGTCGTGGGCGTCCGGCCCCGCGTGCCGCCGCCACGCCCGAGCGCGTCATTCCCTGCGAGCGCGTGTTTGTGGCCATTGGCCAGGACATCGATTCCAAGCCGTTTGAGGACATGGGTATCGCCTGCAAGTGGGGTCGCGTCGTCACCGATTCGGACGGCGCCGTGCCCAACTTCGATGGCCTCTTTAGCGGCGGCGACTGCCAGACCGGCCCCGCCACGGTCATCCGTGCCATCAACGCCGGCCGCGTTGCTTCGGCAAATATCGACCGCTACCTGGGCTTTGACCACAAGATCAAGCTCGACGTTGAGCTGCCGACCGTGCAGTTTAAGGGTAAGCACGAGTGCGGCCGCTGCGAGCTGGGCGAGCGCGAGGCGGGCGAGCGCATCCACGATTGGAATCTGGTCGAGCAGGGCCTTACCGAGCAGGAGGCACGCCAGGAGGCAAGCCGCTGCCTGCGTTGCGACCACTTTGGCTTTGGCGCGTTCCGCGGAGGGAGGAACCTGGAATGGTAGAACCCAACAAAACCACCGTCAGCGACAACAGCGAAAACGGAGCGCACAATATGGTCAAGCTCATTATCGATAACTGCGAAGTCGTGGTGCCCGAGCACACCACGATCCTGGACGCGGCCAAGTCCGTTGGCATCCAGATTCCCACCCTGTGCTACCTGCGCGATCTAAACGAGATCGGCGGTTGCCGCGTGTGCGTGGTCGAGGTTGCAGGCTGCGACCAGCTGGTTGCCGCCTGCAACAACTATGTGCTCGACGGCATGGTGGTCCACACCAACAGTCCCAAGGCCCGCGAGGCCCGTCGCACCAACGTGCAGCTGCTGCTGTCCCAGCACGATTCGCAGTGCACGAGCTGCGTGCGCAGTGGCAACTGCAACTTGCAGACCATCGCCAACGACCTGGGTATCTTCTATCTGCCGTACGAGCAGCACCTGGCGCGCGAGGGCTGGGACTTCGATTTCCCCATCATCCGCGATAACGACAAGTGCATCAAATGCATGCGCTGCATCAAGGTGTGCGAGAGCGTGCAGGGCTTAGGGATTTGGGACCTGACCAACCGCGCCACGCACACCGCCGTGGGCACCCGCGGGCGTGCGCCGATCGGCAAGACCGATTGCGCCGCATGCGGTCAGTGCATCACGCATTGCCCGACGGGCGCGCTGCGCGAGCGTGACGACACCGAGACCGTGTTCGACGCTCTCGCCGATCCCGACAGGATCGTGCTGGTGCAGATCGCGCCGGCCGTGCGTAGCGCTTGGGGCGAGGAGCTCGGCATTCCGCGCGAGGAGGCCACCGTCGAGCGCCTGGCCTGCGCACTGCGCCGTGTGGGCTTTGAGTACGTGTTCGATACTGATTTCTCGGCCGACCTCACCATTATGGAGGAGGGCTCCGAGCTGCTCGAGCGCCTGGGTAAGGCCGCCAAGGGCGAGGGCGACAGCCGCGGCTGGCCCATGTTCACGAGCTGCTGCCCGGGCTGGGTGCGCTTTGTGAAGGCGCGCTATCCGGAGTTTGTTGACAGCCTGTCCACGTCCAAGTCGCCGCAGCAGATGTTCGGCGCTATTGCCAAGACCTACTACGCCAAGGTGCTGGGCGTGGAGCCCGAGCGTCTGTTCGTGGTGTCCGTGATGCCGTGCACGGCCAAGAAGGCCGAGTGTGCGCTGCCGAGCATGATGGGCGAGGGCGGCGCGCCCGACGTGGACGTTGCGCTGACGGTGCGCGAGATGGTGCGCATGATCCGCGCGAGCCACGTGAGCGTCGACACGCTGGTCGAGGAGCCGCTCGATACGCCGCTGGGCTTTGGCACGGGCGCGGGCGTGATTTTTGGCGCCACGGGCGGCGTGATGGAGGCCGCCGTGCGCTCGGCATATTACCTGGTGACGGGCAAGAACCCGGATGCCGATTTCTTTACCGACGTGCGCGGACTCGATGGCTGGAAGGAGGCCGTGGCCGATATCGATGGCACCAAGGTGCGCGTCGCCGTGGCACACGGGCTGGGAAACGCTGCCCGTCTGCTCGACGCGATTCGCGACGGCCGCGTGAGTTATGACTTCGTTGAGGTTATGGCATGCCCGGGCGGCTGCGTCGGTGGCGGCGGTCAGCCCATCCATGACGGCTGTGAGCTGGCAGCCGAGCGCGGCCAGGTACTGTGGGGCCTCGATGCGAACGCCAAGATTCGCTTCTCGCACGAGAATCCCGATGTCCAGGCGTGCTATCGCGAGTTCTTGGGTGCGCCGCTGTCGCCGCTGGCCGAGGGATTGCTGCATACCGACCATCACGCATGGACGATGCCTAACGAGGGGACGTGCTAGCGATGCGCGCGTTTGATTTTGAAATGTCGCGCCGGGGATTTGCCTCGGCGCTTGCCGCGGGCGCGTTGTCGCTTGCGCTGGTTGGCTGTGGCGGCGGAGCTGCGGGGGCGAGGTCTTCTGCGGGTTCGGCTGCTGGGTCTGCGGCGAGTGGCGCTGCCGCTGAGTCGGTCGAGGTGCGCGTTGCCTCGCTCAAGGGACCGACGTCGATCGGTCTGGTGCGGTTTATGGACCAGGCTGCCGATGGCGAGACGGACAATGAGTTCGACTTTGCGATCAGCGCCGCGGCCGACGAGATTGTGCCCAAGGTCATTCAGAGCGATATCGACATTGCCCTGGTGCCGGCCAACTTGGCGAGCGTGCTCTACAACAAGACCGAGGGTGCGGTGCAGGTCATCGACATCAACACGCTGGGCGTGCTGAACGTTGTGACGGGCGACGCAGGCGTGGCCTCGTTTGGCGATCTGGCGGGTCGTACCGTCTACATGACGGGCAAGGGCACCACGCCGGAGTACGTCATGAACTACCTGCTGGAGCGCGCGGGCCTGACCGGTCAAGTGACGCTCGAGTTTAAGAGCGAGCCCACCGAGGTGCTGTCGGCCCTGCTTGCCGACCCGTCCGCCGTGGGCGTGCTGCCGGAGCCATTCAAGACCGCTGCCATCGCCAAGAGCGAGGGCAGTCTGTCGGTACCGGTGAGCCTGACCGACGCGTGGGACGAGCTCGCGGGTGACACGGGCTCCCGTTTGCTGACGGGCGTGACCGTGGTGCGCCGTGCATTTGCCGAGGAGCATCCCGAGGCCGTGGCGGAGTTCTTGAGCTGCCATGCGGCGAGCGTTGAGGCCGTAAATGCGGCGCCGGCGGACTGGGCTCAGGCCGTGGTCGATGCGGGCATCGTGGATAATGCCACGATTGCCGAAAAGGCGATTCCCGGGTGCATGCTCGTGTGTCAGACGGGGAAAGATATGAAGGCGGCGCTCGGTGGGTACCTACAGGTGCTGGCCGATGCGGACGCGAGCGCCGTGGGCGGTAAGCTCCCGGCTGACGATTTCTACTACATGGAGTAGCCCGTGCGTGCGTTTGCTCGACAAATGACTGAGCGTGCGAAGGCGGTGGCGGCAGTGGGTGCCGTCGCCGCCTTTTGGCTTGCCGTGTGGATCTTTGCGGCGGCGCTGGTGGCGCAGCCGTTGATTTTACCGGGGCCGGGCGCGGTTGCCTTGGCGCTGCTGCGCCTGGTGTGCGATGGCGGTACCTGGGCGATTTTGGCGGGCTCGGGCGCGCGGATACTGGGCGGGCTGGCGCTTGCCGCGGTGTGTGGTGGCGTGCTTGCCGGGATTTCGTCACGGTCGCGGGCGTTTGCGCGCCTGGTGGCTCCGGCGCTGTCGTTTGTAAAGGCGACACCGGTCGCCTGCGTGGTAGTCCTGCTGCTCATTTGGCTGGGATCGGCGCGCGTGAGCATCGCCGCTGTTTTTTTGATGGCGCTGCCGGGCGTGTATTTCTCGCTGGTCGAGGGCTTGGCGCAAGTGAACAAACCGCTGGAGCAGATGTTTCGCCTGCATGGCGTACGGGGTTGGCGCCTGTTTTGCGCCCATACCTGGCGCGAAGTTCTACCGTTTGTGCTTTCGTGCGCGCAGGCAGTGATTGGCATGAGCTGGAAGGCCGGCGTGGCCGCGGAGCTGATCGGCATGGCGGTGGGTACTGTAGGCGAGTGCATCTATCAGGCAAAGCTGCTCATCGAGACAGCTGACCTGTTGGCTTGGACCGTGTTGGTCGTGGCGGCATCGTGGACATGCGAGCGTGTGCTGGTGTGGCTGCTGCGGGCTTCGGGGCCCGTGGCATGGCGTGCGGCGGTACGGTCGCATGGACGCGGCTTGCACGGTCGTGCGGGCGCTGCCGACGTGGCGGAGCTTGCGCTTGCCGTGGGCGATCGCGCGCCCTGGGCGCCGGCGCTGGATGGTCTGGTGCTCAACGTGCCCGCGGGCGGGCGCGCTTGCGTGATGGGCGCCTCGGGTGCTGGCAAAACAACGCTGCTTGCCCTGGCGGCGGGGGAATGCGCACCGTGCTCCATGATGTTCCAGGATGCGCGTCTGGTCGAGGACGCTTCTGCCTTGGATAACGTGCTCGTGTGCGCCGATGCACGCGTGGATGCCTCGAGTGCCGCAGCCCTGTTGCGCCTGCTGGTGCCGGGAATCGACGTGCATGCTTGTACGGCCGAGCTTTCGGGCGGCCAGCGCCGACGCGTCGAAATCGCTCGCGCCCTGCTGTGCCCGGGCGGTGCGGTGATTCTGGACGAGCTCTTTACCGGCCTGGATGTCGCCGCGCGCGATGCGACGGCCGAGGTCGTGCTCGACCTCCTCGATGGCCGCACACTCCTGTTCGCCACACGCGACGCCTCCGACGCTCAGGCCCTCGATATCTCGGACATCATCACGCTCTAAATACTAACTCAGCAACAAAATGATCCGTTTTCCTCCGTCCCCATGGGGTCGGGTGTGGTATTCTATCTGTGGGGTAATACTTAGGAATACCAAGTAATACCAACGCCGCAGAAACAAACTCCGGATGCGGGCCAATCGGGTTGCCTTCACAGCCCGTCGCCCAGCCGCGTGGCCCGCATCTATCCGCACCACCGTCGTTTCAAAAAGGAAGCGCCATGGCAGAACACATGACCCCGGTTGTCGCGAAGGTCTTGCCCGAGGAGAAGGCAGCCTTCGCGGCGGCAACCCAGCTCGTGGGCACCACGCCGTCCAACGCCATCCGCATGTTTATCGCCGCGTTCAATCGTTGCGGCACCTTTCCGTTCGACATCTCGCCCAACGGGGCCTTCGGCAAAGACTGTCCCCAACAACTAGTCGTTGAAGAACGTCCCCAATGACTAGTCGTTGGGGACGTTCTTATATGACTACCCGTCGAGAGGAGGTTGGCATGCTCAATGCGATGATTTGGGCGCTTGCCTGTTTTGGCGTCGTCGCTGCCGATATAGCCCTGAGCGTCGTTTTGTTCTCCGCCCTTGGCGTCGCATCGGTGTTCATGGGTTTTTCAATCGATGACCTCGACATTCAATTGCTTCAGGCCGTCGCGCAGACGGTATCGTTTTTGATGGCGCTGCTGTGGTGGCGTTATCTGTGGCCGCGCTCGTTTATGGTGCGCTGGCAGGGCGAGCGCCCGCTTGGCGGGGGAGCAGGCAAAGCATGGAGGCGCATCGCCTGCGTTATCGTGATCGGCCTTGCCCTGCAGGTGGTCGTTGGCTACGTGACCGACGCCGTGCTGTCGCTGTTGCCCGAGGCGGCGGCCGATTACAGCGAGCTTGTCGAGGAGACGGGCATGGGCGACACGAGCTATCTGGCCGTCCTGACCACGGTGCTCGGCGCTCCGTTTTGCGAGGAACTGCTGGTGCGCGGTATCATTTTTGAGTTTTCGCTCCGAGCGTTTAACCCGCAGTGCCGTCCGCTCTGGAAACGCCGGCGCCGCGCGAACGCGCAAGACGGCGCCATGGTGCCCTGGGCGGCGCCGGACAAGCGAGGCATCGCCGCGGCGATTGTGCTGCAGGCGGCGGTCTTTGGCTTTATGCATATGAACTGGGTGCAGGGCTGCTACGCCGGCGCCGCCGGTCTGGTCTTTGGCTGGGTGCTCGTGACCACCGGAAAGCTCCGCTACACGATTCTGCTGCACTTTGCCTTTAACGCCGGGTCGTACCTCATGGGCCTGCTGTGGTTTGTGAACACGCCGCTCGACGTGATAATCACGGTCGCGATCGCCGGCGTGATCCTGGTGGAGGCAATGCGCTCGCTGCGCCAAGCGTGTGGGATGGACGCAGCGAGTGCACCACTTCGCTAGTTGCGGCGACCGCCTCCGTTGGCACCCTGACGCCCCTGAGCTGCGCGGTTGCGGCCTGCGGTGTTCTGCGCGCGCGACATGCCGCCGTGACCCTTGCTGCCCTTAGGCCCCTTGCCAGCGCCGGCGTCACCGTGCGGCTTGCCGCCCTTCTTGCCGGTGCCATGCCCACCGCCAGCAGACGTCTCGCCCGGGCGCGGCGGTACGGGACGGATCAGGCAATGCTTGGTGTAGCCGATCAGGTCACGACGCCCGGCTTTTTCCAGCGCCTCGCGCACGAGCTTGTAGTTCTCGGGCTTGCGATACTGGATGAGCGCGCGCTGCATGGCCTTCTCGTGCGGGTCGCGCGCTACATAGATCGGCTCCATGGTGCGCGGGTCCACGCCGGTGTAGTACATGCAGGTCGACATGGTGGACGGGGTGGGGTAGAAGTCCTGCACCTGCTCGGGCATGTAGCCCATGTCGCGCACAGCCTCGGCAAGCTCCACCGCTTCCTTCATCGTCGAGCCGGGGTGGCTCGAGATCAGGTACGGAACCACGTACTGCTTGAGTCCGTATTCACGGTTCAAGCGCTCAAATTTGCGACAGAACGCGTCGTAGACGGCGCGGCTCGGCTTGCCCATCACGGAGAGCACCGCGTCGCTCACATGCTCGGGCGCCACGCGTAGCTGGCCCGAGACATGGTGCTCCAGCAGCTCGCGCAAAAACTCGTCCGAGGCATCGGCCATGGTGTAGTCAAAACGGATGCCGCTGCGGACGAAGACCTTCTTGACGCCCGGCAGCTGGCGCAGGTCGCGCAGCAGCTGCGTGTAGCCGCTCTCGTCGACCACCATGTTCTTACACACGCTCGGCCATAGGCAGCGCTTGTTCTTGCACACGCCGTGCTTGAGCTGCTTGTCACAGGCCGGGCGGCTAAAGTTAGCCGTCGGTCCGCCCACGTCGTTGATGTAGCCCTTAAACTCGGGATCGCGCGTGAGCAGCTCGGCCTCGCGCATGATCGAGTCGTGGCTGCGCATCTGCAGTACGCGGCCCTGGTGGAAGGTCAGCGCGCAAAACGAGCACTCACCAAAGCACCCGCGGTTGGAGCTGATTGAAAACTTGATCTCGGCAAAAGCCGGCACGCCGCCCGCTGCGTCGTAATCGGGATGCCAATCGCGTGCGTAGGGGAGTTCGGCCACCTCGTCCATCTCGTCGGTGGTAAGCGTCGCGGACGGCGGGTTCTGCACCACATAGACGCTGTTGGGGTAGGGTTCTACCAGGCGATGCCCGGTGATGGGGTCCATGTTCTGCTGCTGCACGTTAAAGCTGCGCGCGTAGTTGAGCTTATCGGCGGCAAGGTCGTCCCAGCTGGGCAGCAGGTCGTAGTCGTAGACCTCGTCGAGCGAGCTGGTGCGGTAGACGGTGCCGTTGATATAGGTGATCTGATCGATGGGCAGGCCCGCGTCGAGCGCATCGGCGATCTCGACGATCGCGTGCTCGCCCATGCCGTAGATGAGGATGTCGGCGCCCGAATCGAGCAGCACCGAGCGCTTGAGCTTATCCTGCCAGTAGTCGTAGTGGGCCAGGCGGCGCAGACTCGCCTCGATGCCGCCGATGATGATGGGGGCGTCCTTGAACGTCTGGCGGATGAGGTTGCCGTAGACCGTGACGGCACGATTGGGGCGGTGCCCCTCCTCGCCACCGGGGGTATAGGCGTCGGTGTGGCGGCGGTGCTTGGTCACCGAATAGTGGTTGACCATGGAGTCCATGTTGCCGGCACTGACGAGAAAGCCCAGGCGCGGCTCGCCGAGCACCGTGATGCTGGCGGGGTCGGTCCAGTCGGGCTGGCAGATGATGCCCACTTTGTAGCCGTGCGCGTCGAGTACGCGGCTGACGATGGCCATACCAAAGCTAGGGTGGTCCACGTAGGCGTCGCCGCAAATGTAGACAAAGTCGCACTGGTCCCAGCCGCGCGCATCCATGTCGGCGCGGTTGACGGGGAGGAACTTGTCGCGGCCCGGACGCCAGGGGCGTGAGGGCGCTGCCTGGGCATGAGTGGCGTGGCCACCCTGGGCCTTGCCGCCACGCTTTTGCTGCTGGCCGCGCTGGGCATGCTTGCCGTGCTGGTTGTGCTGAGCGTCCTGGGGCTTTTTTGCCACGATTCCTCCCGTTGTTAGTATGCTGCACGTAATTGTAACCAGTCTTTTTGGGACGGGGCTAAAAAGACTGGTGGAGTACATGAGCTGGCGGATCGGCGCGTCGATGCGGGTGCCGTTTGTTTCCAGACTGTGTATCCCCGTGTCGAAGGAGCCGTCTCGCGCGCACGCCATGTTGTCAATGGGTTACAGTATGAACGGCGGCTATGTTTCCGCCAACGCACGAGAGGGTCGTCAACAAGGAGGATGCACGACGATGCAGCGTGCCAAACAGATATCGGAGTCCATCGAACTGGGCATTATCCTGGCGCTCGCCGGCGGCTTTATGGATGTGTATTCGTACATTGGGCGCGACCATGTTTTCGCAAACGCGCAGACGGGCAACATCCTGCTTGTGGGCGTGAGCATCTCGGAGGGCAATTGGGCACTTGCGGGGCGCTACTTCTTCCCTGTGGTGTCGTTTGCCGTGGGCATTATGCTTGCCGACCTGGTACACGAACGGTTTGGCAGCGTGATTCACTGGCGCCAAGTGACGGTGTTCTTTGAAGCCGTCATCTTGCTGGGCGTGAGCTTTATCCCGGGCGGCAATTTCAACCTGCTCGCCAACTGCCTCACCTCGTTTGCCTGCGGCATGCAGGTCGAGAGCTTCCGCAAGATCCACGGTCACGGCATCGCTACGACCATGTGCATCGGCAACTTGCGCAACGCCCTGCAAAACGTGGACGATTACATCATCACCCACAAGCGCGGCTTTTTGGAAAACGGCCTGCTGTACTTTGGCGTGATCTTCACCTTTGTGTTTGGCGCCGTGCTGGGCAACTGGTGCATCGAGCGCATGGGGCTGCACGCCATTGCGGTGGCGAGCATGCTGCTGTTTATCGCGTTTGCCATCATGTTTATCGATCGCGAACGCGACTTGCACAGGAAATGGGCCCGCATCGTAGCTGACTGGCAGACCACGAGTCTTAAGCGCTAAGGTGCATGTTCGTAACAACATTCAGGAGCCAGAAAAACTATCTAGCTCCTGAATGTTGTTACGAACTGCTTTTTGCGATTTATTCGAGATGCTCTTCAATCCGAGCCCTAAGAAGGGCAATGGCTGTAGGTATTCCAATTGCGGCGGCTAATTCGGCTTTATCCAAAACCTGTATGCTAAAGCACGATTGTTTATCACATTGAAGGACGATAACTGAAGATAGCTTCACTTCCTGTTGGCTGAATATATCGTAATCTCCAAATAGGAAGTTACCTTTTATTGCGTAATTCGGTATGTTCGTTACGCACTTCATCTCAAGTCTGTTTAGACCATAATCGAACACCGCAACTTCCTTGTGTTCGATGATGAGCGCAACCCTGGGCATGTTGCTAAAGCCACCGTCGACGACAGTGAAGAGTTTTTCATTCGCATCGTCATAAACGGTATATTTAAGACTCGATAGCTGTCCTAGTGGACCCGTGAACCCATGTCTTTTGATGTTGAGGTTGTCTCCCGCTGGGTTGATGAGAGCCAGAGTATGCGGATAAGGATTACCTTCAATTGAGATTCGATATTCGTTTGTAGCCGTCTTGCTCGATTTAGGACCAGTAGCCATCACGCGTCATCGCCTCGATCGAATTGGAACCGTCTTCTACTTCGTGCGGAGAATTGCGCTGTACGTTGCGGCACATGCAGCTGCAATAACCGCATGGGCAATTTCTAACAAAATGAATGACGCTATTTGCTGCATGCATTTTGTTTACTATAAAGTATCCTTTTATAAACGTATTGTCAAACATATATTGCTAAAACAGAAACAATTTATAGACTGAGTTGGTCGTATTCTTTGGGCGATTGCTCCTATAATCTAGCCTTCGCTGCTGTCGGGAGGGAAGGACTGGGGCTCCGTTATTATGTTGAAACGCTTTAACACTTTTGACGTTCTCACGCGTTTTTTGTTTCAAAAGCGTTAGGATGGAACTTGCAGCGCGGGGCGTAATGGGTGCCCCGCACACGATGGGAGGCTATCAATGGCTAATCGTTTCGTTCTCAACACCATTTCTTATCATGGTTCCGGCGCCATCAAGGAGATCCCCGGCGAGCTCCAGCGTCGCGGCTACAAGAAGATCTTCGTCTGCTCCGACCCCGATCTGGTCAAGTTTGGCGTTACCGCTAAGGTGACCGACGAGCTCGACGCCGCCGGTATTGCTTGGAGCCTCTACTCCGAGATCAAGCCCAACCCCACTATCCAGAACGTCAAGGACGGCGTCGAGGCTTTCAAGGCCGCCGAGGCTGACGCTATCGTGACCATCGGTGGCGGCTCCTCCATGGATACCGCCAAGGCCATCGGCATCATCATCAACAACCCCGAGTTCGCCGATGTCCGCAGCCTCGAGGGTGTTGCTCCCACTAAGAACCACGCCGTGTTCACCATCGCTGTGCCGACGACCGCCGGTACCGCCGCCGAGGTGACCATCAACTACGTCATCACCGACCCCGAGAAGGTCCGCAAGTTCGTGTGCGTCGACACCAACGACGCCCCCGAGGTCGCCGTCGTCGACCCCGATATGATGGCTTCCATGCCCGCCGGCCTGACCGCCTCTACCGGCATGGACGCTCTGACCCACGCCATCGAGGGCTACACCACCAAGGGCGCTTGGGAGCTCTCCGACATGTTCCACTTTGAGGCTATTAAGCTGATCAGCGAGAACCTGCGTGACTCCGTCGCCGAGGCCAAGTCCGGCCAGCCCGGCTCCGGCCGCGAGGGCATGGCCCTTGGCCAGTATGTCGCCGGCATGGGCTTCTCCAACGTTGGCCTGGGCATCGACCATGCCATGGCTCACACCCTGTCCGCTCACTACGACACCCCGCACGGCGTCGCTTGCGCCATGCTGCTGCCGATTGCCATGGAGTTCAACAAGCCGGTTTGCGCTGAGCGCCTGGCCAAGGTTGCCGTTGCCATGGGTGTTGACACCACGGGCATGAGTACCGACGAGGCTGCCGACGCCGCTATCGCCGCCGTCAAGCAGCTCTCCGCCGACGTGAACATCCCGCATGTCTGCGAGGCCATGAAGGCCGACGAGATCGAGGTCCTGGCCAAGGACGCCATGGCTGACGCCTGCTTCCCGGGCAACCCGCGCGAGGCGACGCTCGACGACGTCATCGAGCTCTTCAAGAAGATCTGCCCGGCTGCCTAACCTGGTTCGGCGGGCCCCGCCCGTTAGCCCCAGAATCGTCCTCGGACATGTCGGAGGCCCCGCTGCGCACTACGTGCGGCGGGGCCTCCTTCTGTCCTGCGGAAAGATTCTGGGGCTAACGGGCGGGGCCCGCCGGCTCGTTGTCGTGGCGGGCGCTGTTCGGAAGAGCTCGATGGGTCATCTCGCTGGGTAAATATTTGTGCGTGATGGTATCGTTGTTGGGGCTTTTACTGATTACGGGATGTTGACTTTGGAGTTGTGGATGGTGTCCCAAATGGATTCTACGCTTGGTTTTATTACTGACCAGCTTAAGGCGCTGACTTCTATTGCCTCGCCTACGGGCTTTACTCGTGCGGCGACTGATTATCTGATGGAAACCCTGCGCGATATGGGCTTTGAGCCCGAGCGCTCCAATAAGGGCAATGTGCTGGTTGAGCTCGGCGGCGAGGGTGAGCCGCTCGTGTTGGCGAGCCATGTCGACACGCTTGGCGCCATGGTGCGATCCATTAAGGACAATGGCCGCCTGCGTCCGACGACGCTCGGTGGGCACCAGTGGTCCACGGCCGATGGCGAGAACTGCACCGTCTACACGCGTGGCGGCAAGGTCTACACAGGCGTGGTCCTCAATACCGAGCCTTCGGCGCATGTGGCCGATGAGCCGGTCAAGGCCATCGAGAAGAACATGGAGATCCTGCTCGACGAGAACGTTGACAGCAAGGACGATGTGCTCGAGCTGGGTATTCAGACTGGCGACATCATCGCTATGGATCCGCGCACCATGGTGACGGAGAGCGGCTACATTAAGAGTCGCTTCCTTGACGACAAGCTGTCGGCGTCGATTCTGCTGGGTTTGGCCCGCGCCGTTGCTGGCGGCGAGGTGACGCTTTCGCGCAAGGTATCGCTGCTCTTTACGGTGTACGAGGAGGTCGGCCACGGCGGTGCCTTCGTGCCGGCCGACACGCGCGAGATGATCAGCGTGGACATGGGCTGCGTGGGCGACGACCTTGGCTGCACCGAGCGCATGGTTTCGATTTGCGCCAAGGATTCGGGTGGTCCGTACAACTACGACCTGGTAACCACGCTGTCCAACATCGCGCGCGAGCTGGAGCTCGATTACGCCATCGATGTGTACCCGCACTACGGCTCCGACGTCGAGGCCACGCTCTCGGCCGGCTATGACATTCGCCATGGTCTGATCGGCCCCGGCGTGTACGCGAGCCACAACTACGAGCGCAGCCACATCGACGGTGTGCGCAACACCTACGAGCTCGTTCGCGCCTACGTCCAGCGCTAGGGAAGTAGTTTGCGACTCGGCTGACCAATCGCTAAGGCCCGATTTCTCGGGCCTTTTTTCGCCTTAGGTCGTTTAGTATTATGATGTATGTAATATGTTAACTAAACGCGTAAATTACTTAACGAGGTGATGCGGCATATGAATACATCTGAGTACTTATCTATGGGTGATGCCGCCCGCCTGTTGGGCGTTACGAAAGCCCGCATATCGCAACTTGCCGCATCGGGAACGCTCGCGTGCGATATTGTGGGCGGACGGAAGATGGTTGAGTATGATTCTGCGCTCGCTTATCAAAAGGTCCGCAAACGTGGACGCCGTCCTGCGGCCGATGTGGGGCGCAAGTTTACGCTGATGTCGGCCGACCATGAGGTCGCGCATGTCTCATTTGATCCGACACGTGAGTTTCCCTTCGAAATCGCCGAGGTGCTCGATGCGCAGAGGATGCCGTTTGGCACGTGCTCGAGTTCTTCTCCTACGGTGAATAAACGGGAGCTCAACGTGTGGTGGAGCCATCGGTCGGTGCCTGACGTCCGCCCCGGACTCGTCTCGCGCTATCGTGAACTGGGAATTGCCAGTGGCATTGAGGTGCCGGTTCAGTGCCTGGGCCTATCGCTTTCGGATTGCTATTGGCTGCGGCCGGCCGATTGCGCCGAACTCAAATGGCAAAACATCAATTACTTTGAGAACGAATTTGAGCGATCGGCACCCGAAGAGCGTTCGGGTTGGCTGGAAGGCATCGGTCTTAAAAATCCTGATAACACGTCCGAGGGCGAGCTCCCTAAATCGTGGATGATTCGCAACGGTGTTCGCGTTCTGGTCAAGGGATGCGGCATGGACGACCAACGGCCCTTTAACGAGGCGGTTGCAACGGCTCTGCATCGTCGCTTGCTGTCGGAGGGCGAGTTTGTTCCTTATACGGTTGAGCGGATGTTCGATGGCCCCGCGTGCCTGTGCGAGGATTTTCTTGACGGCCGCGAGGAATACGTTCCGGCTGTTTACGTTAAGGGCGCACTTGGTGGCCAGCGGGGAAACTCGACATACGATCGATACTGTCGCTGCCTTGGCAAGCATGGTGCCGATGAGGCCGCTGTGAGAAGGTCTATGTCGCAGATGATTGTCTGCGATGCCCTTTTGGCCAACAGCGACCGCCATTGGCGAAACTTCGGCATCATCCGCAATGTCGACACCCTGGAGATAAAACCTGCTCCGCTGTTCGATAGCGGCAACTGCCTGTGGTACAACGTGCCAACTGCCGTGCTCGCAGCTGGGGAGTTTGGGTTTTCCGCTAAGCCGTTTGGGCCCGACCCTTCCGTCCAGCTGGCGCTTGCGGATTTGCTCGATTGGTTCGATTCATCGCGGCTCAACGGATTTGTTGATGAGGCGATCGAGATTCTTTCGCAGAGCGAATGGGCCACGGCGGAGGGTCGACTCGAGGCCATCCGCCGCGGCCTCGAGCGTCGCATAATCGAGGTTGGTGCCGCTGTTGAGGTACTTCGACACGTGCAGCGATAAACCCGCGGCTACTTAAGTGCGCCGGTCACGGTGCCGCCGCCCAGGACGATGTCGCCGCGGTATATAACGACAGCCTGGCCGGGGGCGATGGCGCGCTGCGGCTCGTCAAAGGTCAGCAACATTTGCCCGTCTTCGTCGCACGTAAGGATCGCTGCCTGGTCTTTCTGTCGGTAGCGGTACTTGGCGCCCACGCGGATGCCGCCGGCATCCAGCTCGGCCTCCATGCGGTCGGCAGGGGCGCTCCAGATCCAGTCGTTGGCCGTGAGCGCCGTGGCCGTCAGGTCCTCTGCCTCGCCCAGATGTACGGTGTTGTTGGCGGCATCGACGCCCGTTACGTACACGGGATGCGCCATCGCGACGCCCAGACCCTTGCGCTGGCCGATGGTATAGCGCAGCGCGCCGTTATGGCGTCCGACCACGCTGCCGTCGCGCCACACAATGTCGCCCGGTGCAGCGGGATGTCCGCAGCGGCGCTCGATATAGCCCGCGTAGTCGCCGTCCGCGATAAAGCAGATATCCTCGCTTTCGGCCTTCTTGGCGTTGATGAAGCCCTGCTCGGCGGCAATCCGGCGCACGTCGCGCTCTTTGTCCAGCCCAGCCAGCGGAAAGATCGTGCGTGCCAGGCGCTCTTGCGTGAGCGAATACAAAAAGTAGCTTTGGTCCTTTTTGGGATCTTCGCCGCGGTTCAGCTGCCAGGTGCCGTCGGACGCCTGGCTCGTTTTGGCGTAGTGACCTGTGGCGATGTAGTCGCAGCCCATGTCCAGCGCCGCATCGAGCAGCGCGCCAAACTTAATGTGGCGGTTGCAGATGATGCACGGGTTGGGCGTCAGCCCCTTCTGATAGGCAGTCACAAAGCGCTCGATAACGTTGCGGTCGAATGTCTGCTGCAGGTCGAGCACGTGGTGGGGTATCCCCAGGTGCTCGGCGACGGCCTTTGCATCGGCGATGTCGCGGTCGACTTTGCTCATACCCGTTGCAGGATCGGGCGCGGGGCAGGTGAGGCGCATGGTGGCACCGACGCATTCGTAGCCCTGGCGCTTGAGCAGATGCGCGGTCACGCTGGAATCGACGCCGCCACTCATGGCGACGAGCACGCGCTTGTTGTGCATGGGGAGGTTCTCCTTGGTGGCATGTGGCCAAAAAAGAAAAGCGGCGCGGGAGGCTGGTTCCGCGCCGCAGACATTGTATCAAGTTCGGACGTCTCGTGGGACACCCTGTTGGGATGAGCTCAGGCTGCCAGAAGAGAGGGGAGGCCGGCGTGCCTTGGACTCGTTCTAAGAACGAGAGGCCCTAGTCCTGGAAGAGTGCCGTGGACAGGTAGCGCTCACCGGTGTCGGCAAGCAGCGCCACGATGGTCTTGCCCTCGTTCTCGGGGCGCTTGGCCAGCTGCAGTGCGGCCCACACGGCGGCGCCGGACGAAATGCCCACGAGCACGCCCTCCTTGTGGCCCACGGCGCGGCCGGTGGCAAAGGCGTCGTCGTTCTCGACGGGGATGATCTCGTCATAGACCTGGGTGTCGAGGACGTCGGGCACAAAGCCGGCGCCGATACCCTGGATCTTGTGCGGGCCGGCCTGGCCCTTGGAGAGCACTGGGGAAGTGGCGGGCTCGACGGCGACAACCTGAATCTCGGGGTTCTGCTCCTTGAGGAACTCGCCCACGCCGGTCACGGTGCCGCCGGTGCCAACGCCGGCGACGAAGATGTCGACCTTGCCGTCGGTGTCATCCCAGATCTCGGGGCCGGTCGTGGCCTTGTGGATGGCGGGGTTGGCGGGGTTTACAAACTGGCCGGCGATGATGCTGTTGGGTGTCTCCTTCTGCAGTTCCTCGGCCTTGGCGATGGCGCCCTTCATGCCCTTGGAGCCGTCGGTGAGCACGAGCTGTGCGCCGTATGCCTGCATAAGTTTGCGGCGCTCGACGGACATGGTCTCGGGCATGGTGATGATCACCTTGTAGCCGCGGGCCGCCGCCACCGAGGCGATGCCGACGCCGGTGTTGCCACTCGTGGGCTCGATGATGGTGTAGTCGCCGCCGCGCACGAGCTTGCCGGCCTTCTCGGCCTCGTCGATCATGTTCTTGGCGACGCGGTCTTTGACGGACCCGGCGGGGTTGAAGTATTCCAGCTTGACGAGCACGCGGGCCTTGAGGTCTTCATCGGCCTCAAAGTGAGTGAACTCCAGAAGCGGAGTGTGGCCGATAAGCTGATCGATGGACGTGTAAACATTGCTCATGGTGAACCTCCAAAGTGTTCAAATGACTGGATACCGTGTGGTTTTACGGTGTGTGTAGCAGCGAAACCCACAAACCTTATAGGTTGTTCGTTTGCTGTTGGCAAGCATAGTAGGCACTAAAGCCTAGTAACGCAATAGGAAATAGAAGATTATTACGAGTCGATTAACCAGCTTGACGGGAATAGGTATTTTCAAAACCAATTTTTCGGCTAGAATTTCTACGGACTAAATGACCGAAAGGCAGCACTATACATGTTGGTTTCTACTAAGGGCAGATATGCCCTGCGCGTTATGGTCGATCTGGCCGAGCACCAGGCAGCCGGTCGCATCCCGCTCAAAGAGATCGCGGCGCGACAGGGGATTTCCGAGAAATATCTCGAGAACATTTTGGCTACGCTCGTGCGCGCCAACATGCTCTCGGGCATGCGCGGCAAGGGCGGCGGCTATGTGCTCACGCGCCCGCCCGAGCAATACACGGTGGGCGAGATCTTGCGCCTGACCGAGGGCAGTCTGGCGCCGGTCGCCTGCCTGGATGGCGACTGCAAGGGCTGCTCGCGTTCGGATGAGTGCCCCACGCTCGACGTGTGGAAGAACCTGGACAAGCTCATCAACGACTACCTCGACGGTGTGACGCTCGATCAACTTGTCGCTCCCAACCATGGCTACGACTACGTCATCTAACCCACACCTGCATTTGGGGACGGGGTGGAAATGGTAGATTTTCTCGCCCTTTGAGACTTGGCAAATAAGAAGGCCGCCCATTTTTGCGATGGGCGGCCTTCGTTTTGGGCTGTTGAGACGGACACGGCCGGAATGGCCATTTTAGTCCTCGGCGATGCTGTCGAGGATGCTGCGCGTGATGGACACCAGGATGCTGCCCATAAAGGCCGATCCAAAGCTGGCGATGGAGATGCCGACGCCCAGCAGGTTGACCGACAGGTAACTCGCGAGCTCAAGCATAAAGCTGTTGACGACAAGCTGGAAAATGCCCAGCGTAATGATCGTGAGCGGCAGCGAGATGACCGTGAGGAACGGTTTGACGAACGAATCGACAATGTTCAGGAACAGTCCCACAAAGGCAAAGCAGACCCAGGTCTCGGCAAAGCCGAAGGGTTGGATACCGGGGACGAGGAACGTGGCGATCGCGATGGCGATCGAGGTGAAGAGCCAGTTAAGCATAAAGCGCATGGCGTGAATCCTTTCTTGCGCCGGGATTGCTGGCGTCGCGTGAAGCGGCTTACGGCGGCGACCTGGATGGTTGCGCGGGCGCGCCGCGGTGTTTGGGCGCCCATTGTCTCAAATATTCGTGGAGCTTACGTGCGCATATGGTTTCTAAACGGCGTTCGTCCTGAAAAACGCGCCGCTGGCAGAGAGTCTTGTCGCTTTAGTTTGGTGGTGTGCTACACTGCTACGGGCAAAAGCCACAGGCGTTGCCCTATTGCATAGAACGGGTGAACGATGCCCGATGTCAGTATCAACTTCGATGCCTTTTGGCGGGTTTGGCGGTGATCGATGAATATCGAGAACATGTTTGACAAGCCTGATGTCAAGCAGCTGGTCCACGCATTTAGCCTTTTGGACGACGAGAAGGATATCCAAGCGTTTTTGACCGATATCTGCACGCCGCGCGAGATTTGCGACCTTTCTCAGCGTTTGCAGGTTGCGCGCTATTTGGACGAGGGCGAGCCTTATGTTGAGGTTCAGGCCCGTACCGGCGCTTCGTCCACCACGGTGAGCCGCGTTTCAAAGGCGCTGAACGGCGAGTACGGTGGCTACCGCAAGATCCTCATTAAGTTGGAGGATGGCGAGTAGGCCAGCGACAACATTGAATTACGAAGAACCGTCCCTCCGGGGGCGGTTTTTATATGCCTGCAATCGGCTGGTGCGTTGGGTTCAGGTTGCTTTGTACCAAAAGATGGAACTGCGGTGGCAATGTGTCCGCTTGGGCGGGTAGGATGGATGCATTGATTATTGCGAACGGTTTGAGCGGAGGACCATGCCTGTTCGAATCTATACCACCAATGCCGGCACGGATTTGAGCGATGCCGAGTCGGCGCTGCTTGCCGACCTGGTTGCCCGCCACGGGCGCGCTGTTCTGTTGGCGCCAACATTTGCCGAGCTCGACCTGTGCCGCCATGATGCGGCGGAAGCCGGGGTTTCACTGGGTGTCGACTACAAGACGCCCACATCGTGGCTCAGCTCGCTGTGGGAGCTTATGGGCGATGGCCGCAGCTTTGTGGACAACCTTCAGCGCCAGATGCTGTTCTCGGACATGATCGACCGCCGCGACGACGCCGCTCTGCAGCCGCTTTCGCGCAGCCAGGGCACAGTGCGCATGCTCGCGCGCATGGCCCGCGACGTGTTGCCGGGCGTTGCGGGGACGGGTGCCGAACGATGCCGTGGCGACAACTGCCGGCCTGAGCCAAAAAGCGATGCCGAGGCTCGTGTGTTCGAGCTTTTGCGCGCCTACGCGGGCGGTTTGGACCGTCGAGATATGGTTGAGCCCTGCGAGGCAGCTGACATTATGACCAGTGTCCTGGCCGATAGCCTGCCGGCGTGCACTCGCGCCGTATGCGTGCGCGGTATCACGTCGTTTACGCACGGTCTGCTCGAGCTGCTGTCTGCCGTGGCGAACAATGGGGGAGAGGTCGTCGTGCTGCTTGCCCGCGAGCAGGCGGCGATGCGCGAGGAGCTTGCCGCGGCATTTGATGCCCGCGGTGTGCTGTTTGAGATTGCGCCGCTGGGGGAGGACGCCGTCGCGTCTGATGTCGCTTGCGGGACTGCCGCTCAGCCTGTCTTTATTGAGGTCGCCGGTCCCCATGCCCGTGCTCATGTCTATGCGGACGCCGTCGATAAGTTGGTGAAAGCGCACAAGGAGTCCAAGGCCGATAAAGCTACTGCAATGCCCACCGACCCCGTGCGCGTGCTCGTCGTTTCTGCCCGGGCACCCCAGCTGTTCGGTGAGCTCGCCTCTCGTCTGGCGGCTCGCCATATCGCTGCCGAGACAACTGAGTTCACGGCGTTTTCCCAATCCATTGCGGGCAGGCAGTTTGCGGCGCTTGCCGGCCTGATCGAGCGCATGAAGACCGCCGATGAGGGCACGGCGTCAAAGACCGAGTGGTGGCCCGCGCCGGAGCTTACCGACTGGATCTACAGTCCGCTTTCGGGCGCTGATGCCGTCAATGCCCGTGCCTTCGATAAGAATATGCGTCTCTCGCGTAGCAAGACTACCGCGAGCGTTAAGAGCCTGCTGCAGAGTGTCCAAGGCCAGGTGAGGGGCGCGCGCAAGGCGGCGAGCGACGACAACTGGTTTAAGAACGTACCGTGTGTGGTTTCGGACGTGTTCCAGGCGCTGTGGCGTGACAAGCCCGTGACGGCGCTCAAGGCCATGCTTGCCGTTGCCGAGGCGTTGCCCGATCGCGCCCTTGGAGGCCTTGACGGTCAGGCTCGTCGCCAGGCGGAGGTGGCCTTGCTGCGCCACGCCATCGACATCCTTATGAATGGCGCCCGCGTGCTCGACGTGTCGCAGGCCGCGACCGTGCCCGTGCTCGATGGCATTCGCACCAAGGTGGACAAGCGTAGCACCGCCTACGATTACGAGACCTACGAGGTTGACCGTGCGCCACGTGCTCAGGTTCGTTTTGCTTCGCTTGCCGATGCGGCAGCTCTGCGCCCCGGCAGCTACGATGCCGTACTGTTTGCCGATGTCGATCTGGACAGCTATCCGCTCTCGCACGAGGAGGGGCCGCTGGCCACGCTGACGGCGAGCCTTGGTCGCGAGGGCGTGACGCTTGAGCCCGCGGCCTTGCTGCGCGCGCGCTTTGGCCACGCGATGCAGGCGTCACGCGGCCCGGTTACGCTCGCCCGTGTGACCCACGATCGCCAGGCGCGCGAGTGCTATCCGGCTGCCGTGTGGACCGAGTTGCGGGCGCATGCCGAGGCTGACGGCGCTAAGATCGCTGACGACGCTAAGACCGCTGGTGACGCTAAAGCCGCTGGCGCCGACAAGGCGAAGTGCGTGGGTGAGGGTGATATCGTAAGGGACTTCGATCCCGCGGCAGGCGAAGGTCTCAAGCGCGAGCGCGTGACCTGTGAAGCCCCTCAGCATCTGAGTGCCGAGGCCGTGCCGTATTTGGTCCTGCGTCGTCGCGATGGCGAGGGCGAGGACGCGCCGCTCGTGCCGCGCCTGACGTCCGCCTCGCAGATCGAGGCCTATTCCACCTGCCCGCTGTGCTGGTTCGTCTCGTATCGCGTCAAACCTCAGTCCATCGATGCGGGCTTTGGCAACATGGAGAAGGGCAACTTTGTCCATGACGTGCTGGAGCACTTGCATGCACGTCTTCCGCAGGAGGGCATGGAGCGCGTGACGCCCATGAATCTGCCGCGCGCGAAGGAGCTGCTGCACGAGGTCTTTGCCGAGACCCTGGCCGAGCACGCCGGCAAGCGCGGTACCGAGGGCCCGCTGGTGCCGCTCTCTCCAGTGGAGGAGCGCCAGGCGGCCGAGATCTTGCCGCAACTGGAGGGCGTGCTCGCCTACGAGTCCGAGGCGCTCGCGCCCTTCGCGCCGCGCTACCTGGAGTTTGCGTTCAACGAGCTCCAGGTCGAGTATGCCGGTTGGCCGCTCGGTGGGCGCATCGACCGCGTTGACGTGGATGCCGAGAATCGCGCCGTGGTAATCGACTACAAGCATCGTTCGGGTGTCGAGGAGTTTAAGCTCGCCGACCCCACGGTGCGCGACGAGGAGTCGGGCGAGGCCCCCATCGACGACCCGCGCTGGCTGCCGCCCCATACCCAGACACTCATCTACGCCCAGGCCATGCGTCGGGCGCTGGGCCTAGATACCCGTGCTGCGCTCTATTTTTCGACCAAGGGCGGCAAGCCCGCGCTGCGTGGTGCCGCAAGTGCCGAGTTGCTCGAGGAAGAGCGCGGCGACGGTCGCATCCCGGGCCTCAAGAAGGGCTTTCCGGGCGAGGGCGGCAACATGGACTTCGATGCGCTGCTCGACCGCGTGGAGGCCGGCATTGCCGAGCGCCTGCGCGAGCTCGAGGCGGGCGACGTCGCCGCTGTCGATCCGACGTCGGCGCAGGCCGCGCATGCGCGCTGCTCGTATAACCACGAAGGAACGTTTGTAAGGAGGGACGTGTAGACCATGGATCTTTCGACTTTGATGCCGCAACAGCTGCAAGTCGTCAAAACGCTCGACCGTCCGCTGTTTGTCTCGGCAGGTGCCGGCTCGGGCAAGACCTTTACCCTCACGCGCCGCATCGTCTATGCGCTCTCGCCCGAATCCGGTCCGTTTGTCGAGCATCTGGACCAGGTGCTCGCCATTACCTTTACCAAAGACGCCGCGGCCGAGATCCGCGACCGCGTGCGCCGTGCGCTTATCGACGAGGGGATGGACGAAGAGGCCCTGACGGTCGATGACGCTTGGATCTCGACCATTCACGGCATGTGTTCGCGCATTCTGCGCGCGCATGCGTTGGAGCTGGGCATCGATCCCGAGTTCACGGTGCTCACCGATACCGACGAGCTTATGGATCAGGCTGTCGAGCATGTGCTGGGGCGCGCGACGGCGCCCGATGCCGCGCCCGAGCTCGCCACTTCGCTTAAGGCCCTCTACGCCTGGTATCCCATGGCGGGCGAGGGCGGGACGTTTGGCGCCGGTACCACCATCAAAGGCCTGGTGCGCGACTTGCTGGAGCTATCGAGCCAGCTTCCGGGCGGCATGGACGATGTGTGCGTGGCGCGCGGCCAGGCCGACACCTCGGCGCTTGCCGATGCCTATCGTGCGGCGCTGGGCGCAAGCAAGGCCACGACCGAGAAAGCGCAGGTGGCACTCGACGCCATCGACGCGTTTGAGGCGAGCGGCAAAACCATGGAGGATGCGGCGCGACTCATGATGTCGTGCAGTATGCCTCGGGCGAGCAAGGCGTTTCCTAAGGAGCAGGTGGAGCTACTCAAGGCCGAGGCCGCCGATGCGTTTATCAATATCGTGCTTGCCTGCGGCGGCCCGGCGCTCGATGCGCTGGTGGGGCTTGCCCGTGCCGTAGAGGCGGAGTACCGTGCGCTCAAGGCCGACCAGTCCGCGCTCGATAACAATGACCTGCTGCGCATGGCGTACGAGGCGCTGCGCGACTACCCGGCTATTCGAGCTGCCTATGAGGGCCGCTTTAAGATGGTCATGATCGACGAGTTCCAAGATACCGACCAGATGCAGGTCGATCTGATTCGCTATTTGACGGGTGCGGGCGAGCGCGCGCTGTGCACGGTGGGCGATGCGCAGCAGTCGATCTATCGCTTCCGTGGTGCCGAGGTCGAGGTGTTTCGCCGCCAGGAGCGCAAGGTGGGTTCGACGACGGCGTCCGAGACGGTCACCACGTCCGATGCTCCCGCCGGCGAGCTCGTCAAACTCGTGCGCAACTTCCGCAGCCACGACGAGGTGCTGCGCTATGTGGCGCGCGTCTTTGACGGCGACACCGGTGGTTTGATGCAGGGGTTCTTGGATCTTGAACCGAGCGACAAACGCAAGGACATGCTCAAGGCAAAGGCTTCGCGCCGCCAGGCGCTGTTCGTTGCCGGCGGCAGTATGCAGGAGCGCACGCAGGCCAAGGCCCGTGCGATCGCCGAGCGATTCCATGCGCTTGCCGATGCCGGCCAGCCCCAGGGCGGCATGGTGCTGCTGCTGGGTCGCATGACCAATGCCGACGTCTACGCGCAGGCCTTCCGCGACCAAGGACTCGACTGCGTCATCGCAGGCGGCTCGGTCTTTGCCCAGGCGGCCGAGGTGCAGACGGTGCGTGCCCTGGTCTGCGCGCTCGCCAATCCGGCCGATACGGCCCAAGGCCTTATGCCGTTGCTGGCCTCGCCGATGTTTGCACTCGGCGCCCAGGAGTTCCTGGCGCTGGCGACCAAGCTCGACGAGCAGACGGGCGAGACGTCGCGCCGCAATATCGATGTGGGCATCATGAGCGATTCCGATGTGCCGGGTTTGCAGAACCTGCCGCTCGTGACGCGTGCCCGCGAGGTGCTGCGCTACGCGCTTCGTCGCGTGGGACGCGATTCGTTCGCCGCCATCGCGCGCGATGTGGTCAACGCCTCCGGCTGGTTCGTGCGTCTGGCGCAGCGCGGCCCCGAGGGCAAGGCCATTGCCGCCAACGTGCTCAAGGCGCTCGACGCCGTGGCCGAGGCAGAGGCCGAGCTCGGCAATTCTCCGCGCTCCATCGCGCTCGCCTTCGACCGCTTCTTGGCGGGCAAGGAGGCCCCGGGCGCCCTCAACGAGGAGGGCGACGGCGCGGTGCGCATCATGACCGTGCATGCGTCCAAGGGCCTGGAGTATCCGGTCGTGGCGGTTGCCGAGTGTTTTGGCGTGCGCAAATCGTCCGGTGCGGCACAGATGGGTCGCGTCGAGGGCGGAGCGCAAGTCGTGGCGCTGCCGGCGCGCTTCGATGGCGTTAAGCTTGCCGACGGAACCTTCGTGAAGGGCGATGACGTCAAAAAGCAGTTTGAACACGCGTTTAAGGGCAAGGGTACGTCGCTGTGGCTGCCGCCGGAGCTCATGGAGGACGTCTGTGCGACGGGTTCTCCCGCCGAGGCATTTGCTCGCCTGCGCAACGACGACCTGCAGCTTTCGCTCGAGGAGCGGGCCCGCTTGCTCTATGTTGCCATGACGCGAGCGGGCGAGCTGGTGATCTTGGCGATGGATGCCGGTGTGAGCCGCGGCAAGGTGATGGCGCCGACCTTCGATGTCGAGACGGATCTGACCTACGACGTGCTGCGCCGCATCCTGCCGACCGATAGTCTGGACATGCCGCAGCTCGATAGCGACCGTCTGGTGTTCGACAACTCCCAGCCGGGCGACTACGAGCTCATCTCGCTGGCGGACTTTACGTTTGGTGAGCAGGCGTTTGAGGCTAACGCTTCGCTGGATGCCGAGGGCAGGCTCGTTCGCGGCGATGTCGATGTCGCTGATAATGCTGCGCGCTCAACTGTGCCCGGTCCTGCCGACCCCAAGCCCGATGCGTTTGAGCTCGTGTATCCCCAGGCAGTGGGCGTGCGCATGGGCATCTGTCCGTTCCCGGTGCGTGACTCGTATAGCTACTCGTCAATTGCCGCGGCGCTTCATGCCGAGACGGAAGATCGTGCCGCCGAGGCACACGTGCCCATGGACGAGGCCGGCGATGATGCGGAGTCGGATGGCTCGGAGATGACGGATGCAGACGTGGCCGCCGTTGAGCCCGCCGGCAACCCCATGGCGCTGGGCTCGGCCTTCCACGCCGCTTGCCAGTGGCTCATCGAGATGGGTGCCGATGCGCTGCCCGTTGAGCGTGCCGACGCCCTGGCTCGCTTGTGGCGCCTGACGCCGGAACAGCGCGAGCGCTTCGATGTCGCTCTGGATCGCTGGCTCAAGTCGTCGGTTCGTGCCGAGCTGCTCGCGTGGCCGTGCATCCGTGCCGAGGTGCCGTTCTTCTCGCTGGGCTGCGAGGACGAGGATATCGCCCGCTACGGCGCCTATGCCGAGGGCGCCATCGATGCCTTGGCAACCGACCCGGCGGATCCGTCGCGCGCACTGGTCATCGACTACAAGACGGGCGGCACGCCGGATGAGACGCCGGAGCAGCTGCTCGAGAAACACGCCTTGCAGGCGCGCGTTTACGCCGACGTTCTGCACAAGGCGGGCTTTGAGGTCGTGACCGTCAAGTTCGTTCGCGTGGAGCGGGCGAATCCAACCATCTTCGTCAATCCCGCCGAACCTCAAGTGGTCACCTACAACCTCTAGTCCTCAGATAACTTGCGGTGGAATACGGACTGTTTTGGTCAAAAAAGCCGCCAAACAGTCCGCATTTCACCGCAACTGCAAGAGGAGCCGTGTGGGTTTGGGCTAGGTTCGGGTGCCGTCCGCGCTGTGCGGTAGAATCGTAACCCTAAGATCACGAACCCGCATCGGAGCTCATTACATGGCATTCGTCCATCTGCACAATCACACTGTTTTCTCCATGCTCGACGGCGCAACCCGTATCCAGGATATGGTCAACCGTGCCGTTGAGCTGGGCATGCCCGCCGTCGCCATTACCGACCACGGCTACATGTATGGCGTGCCCGACCTGGCGCTGGCCTGCGACGCCGTTAACCACAACACGCCCGAGTACAAAACCTGGAGTCACGACAAGGCCTTCTTGGAAAAGGACCGCCGCGACGAGCTGGTGGAGCCCGATCCCGAGGAAAGCCCGCGCGAGCATGCCCAGTATGTGAAGGACATGGCCATGTGGGACGAGAAGGGCAACATCGACGAGCTCAAGCCGCCCCTGGTCATCAAACCCATCTTTGGCTGCGAGGTCTACTTTACGCCGGACGAGACGCTCGCCCGCGACCATAAGCCCGAGCTCTACCACATGATTCTTCTGGCCAAGGACCAGGAGGGCTACGTCAACCTGATGCAGACGGTCTCCGAGGCCGCTGTGCAGGGCTTTTACTACAAGCCGCGCGTGACGCTCGACAACCTGCGTCGCCATGCCAAGGGCATGATCTGCACGAGCGCCTGCATCGCGGGCATCATTCCCAAATACATCGACCGCGGTGACATGGAGGGCGCCATCAAGTGGGCCGAGACCTTCCGCGACACCTTCGATCCCGGCGACTTTTATATCGAGATTCAGGAACACGGCATTACCACCGACAACGGCCTGACCGACGAGCAGATGGACCGCACGCTCATCGATATTGCCAAGCAAGTGGGCGTCAAGGTCATCGCCACCAACGACTTCCACTACCTGCGCCGCGAGGACGCGCCCGTGCAGGACGTCATCATGTGCATCGGCATGAACGCCAAGGTCGACGACCCCAACCGCATGCGCATGACCGGCTCGGAGTTTTACATGAAGACCGAGGAGGAGATGCGGGCGATGTTCCCGTATTGCCCCGAGGCCTGCGACAACACGCTCGAGATCGCCGACAAGTGCTACGTCGAGCTGGACTGGGACTCCATCATCCTGCCGCGCTTCCCACTGCTCGATCCCGGCGAGACGCACGAGAGCCAGTTCCGCCGCGAGTGCGAGAAGGGCCTGCGCCAGCACTATGGTGACGACTGGGCCACGCGCGAGATCGGTGGCGTCAACATCAAAGAGCGCTTTGAGTACGAATACAAGGTCATTTGCGACAAGGGCTTTGCCGCCTACTTTTTGATCGTCGCCGAGTACGTGCAATGGGCCAAGGACAACGGCATCGGCGTCGGCCCCGGCCGTGGCTCGGCCGCCGGCGCTATCGTCGCCTACGCCATGAACATCACCGCGTTCGACCCGCTCGAGAACGGCCTGATGTTCGAGAGGTTCCTGTCCCCGCAGCGTACCGAGATGCCCGATATCGATATGGACTTCGACGATGAGCGGCGCCTCGAGGTCGTGGAGCACGTTCGCCAGCTTTACGGCCCCGAGAAGGTCACCCACGTTATCACCTACTCGACCATCAAGGCCAAGCAGGCCATCAACGATGCCGCGCGCGTTCTGGACTACCCGGTCTACATGGGCCAGCGCCTGTCCAAGATGGTCTCGAGCGACCCCAAGGTCAAGCTCAAGCAGGTACTCGAAAAACAACCCGGCAAAGAGGATCTGTTTAACCCCGACTTTGCCGAGGCCTATAAAAAGGATGACGACGCCCGCCGCATCATCGACACGGCGCTCTCGATTGAGGGTCTCACCCGTGGCGAGGGCGTGCACGCGTGCGCCGTTCTGATCTGCCGCGACCCCGTCAACGAGCACGTGCCCACCAAGCTCGACACCAAGGGCGGCGTCGAGATTACCCAGTACGAGGGCCATACCGTTGCCGACATGGGCCTGCTCAAGATGGACTTCCTGGGCCTGCGCACGCTGACGGTTATCTCCAAGGCCAAGGCAAATATCAAGAAGAACTTCGGCATCGACATCAAAGAGGAAGAGATTCCCTTTGACGACCCCGAGATCTTTAAGCTCATGGGCTCCGGTCACACCGCCGGCGTCTTCCAGGTCGAGTCCGCCGGCATGACGGCCACGATCAAGAACATGAAGCCTACCGAGTACAAGCACGTCGTGGCATTGATCGCTCTATACCGCCCGGGCCCGCTGGGCGCCGGCATGGTCTCGTCTTACATCAACCGTATGAACGGCAAGGAGCCGGCCGTCTCCTACGACGACCGTCTGGACGACATCCTGGGCGAAACCTACGGCACCATGGTCTACCAGGAGCAGGTTATGCTCATCTCCGTCGAGATGTGCGGCTTCTCCAAGGGCGAATCGGACTCGCGTATCCGTAAACCCGTGGCTAAGAAGAAGATCAAGCTGCTCACGTCGACGGTGCTCCACTGGGAGGATGGCTCGGACGAGACCACCTACGACCACTGGATGAACGGCGCTATCAAGAACAACTACACGCGCGAGGTCGCCCAGAAGATTTGGGACGATGTTCTCGAGTTCGCATCTTACGCTTTTAACAAGTCGCACTCCGCCGGCTACGCCATCCTGGTTATGCAGACGGCGTGGCTCAAGGCGCACTATCCGCACGAGTACATGGCGGCCGTTCTGACGTCCTATACGGGCAAGACCGACAAGATCGTGCACTACGTCTCGGCGTGCCGTCACGACGGCATCCCCGTGCTGTCGCCAGATGTCAACGAGTCCGGTACCGAGTTCACGGCTACCAAGGAGGGCGTGCGCTTTGGTTTGGCCGGCATCCGCGGCGTGGGCACCGGCGTGGCGCAGGCGATTATCGCCGAGCGCGAGGCGGGCGGCCCGTTTAAGACGCTGCACGACTTTGTCGAGCGCGTGGACTCGAGCCAGGCCAATCGTCGCGTGATTGAATCGCTCATCAAGGCAGGCGCCTTCGACTCCACGGGGTATCCGCGCCGCCAGATGATGCACTTTGTGGATAAGAACAACCCCGAGAACATCATCGATGCCGCCGTGAAGCGCCAAAAGGATCGTGCGAGCGGCCAGACGTCCTTCTTCGACATGTTCGGCGATGTCGAGGGCTCGGGCTTTGAGGTGAGCGTGCCCGATCCGGACGGCCAGGAGTGGGACCGCCACCTTAAGCTGAGCCAGGAGAAGGAGGTTCTGGGCATCTACGTCTCGGACCACCCGCTGCGCCCGTTTGAGTATGCGCTCAGCAAAGCGCGCGACTTCTCGTTCTCGCAGATCGACACCGGCTACGAGGTGCAAAACCCCACGGGCGGTACCATCAACCAGGAGATTCCCGAGGGCAAGGCGCTGTGGTGGGCCGGTATGGTCTCGAGCGTATCCAAGCGCGTGACCAAAAACGGCGACCCCATGGGTATTGTGCAGCTCGAGGACATGGAAGGCGAGGCCACGGTCGTGGTGTTCCCCAAGACCTACAAGGAGGCCGAGGGGTACCTGTACGGCGAGGTCGATCCCGAGACCGGTGCCCAGCTGTCCGATGCGTTTGTGCGCATTAAGGGCAAGCTCGAGCGCTCGGACCGCGGCGACCAGATCATCGCGCAGGAGATCGTGCCGCTGGAGCTTAACGAAGAGAACAACAAACCCAAGGTGTTTGAGGTCATGGTGCCCAACAGCCGCTTTAGCCAGGGCAATATGGCGCGTCTTGCCACGGTGCTTACCGCCAACCCGGGCGGCGACCGCGTGGAGATCTTTATCGAGCAGGTGGACGGGCGCGTGCTGCGTGCCGAGGTGCCTGCCAAGGTCAACGCACGCTCGATTCCGCTGTTGGCAGAGGCAAAGGCCATCGTGGGCAACCAAGGCCGCGTGACGGTGATCTAAGATGATTTTTCTGGGACGGGGATTAAAAAATCATTTTGGGTGACGTGTGGCGGAAGACCAGTCTTTCTGGGACGGGAATGATTTTTTCATCCCCGTCCCAGAAAAAATTATTTGGCATGCGAGATTGGAGGAAGTGATGGAGCAGGGGACGTTTGCGCAGGCGCTTCGTAAGGAGGCGGCGCTCAGCAGTACCTTTATGAAGGGGCGCTCGCTCATGCTCAACGGCGCCGTGCTGTCGTTTGAGGACTCCGGCTCGCGCTTCTCCAAAAATGTGACTATTGAGGGCACGGTGCGCGGCTCGCGCGGCGACCTGTACAAGACGCACGTGGCGCTCGACATGGACGAGCACGAGGTTGTCGACTACGACTGCGATTGCCCCGCCGCCTTCCGCTATTCCGGCATGTGCAAGCACGCTATCGCCACGGCGCTGGCGTATCTGGATGCCAGTGGCGCCGAGCCCGTCGAGGGCTTGCGTACGCCGGTCCGCACGTTTACGGCACCGCCCGCACAGTCAAAGCAGCCCACACACCCCGCGCCCACCGCATCTGCGGTCAACCCCAACTTTCCCTTCCCGGCACCCGTCCCCACGAGCCCGAGCCTTGTGGCGGCGCTTTCCGATCTTTCGGACGCGCGCATGGACGAGCTCGTGGCCATGCGTCGCAAGCTCGCCGGCACCATCGACCCCGATGCGCCCAAAGCGGTGCTGGAGCCCTCGCTGGTGCCGTACTACAATCCGCTGTTTGCCGATCGCTTTAACTGGGCACTCGAGTTTCGCATTCGCTGCGGTTCGGTGTCCTACGTGGTTAAGGATATCGACGGCATGGCCGATGCCTATGTGCGCGGCGGTACGTTCTCTTATGGCAAGAAGCTTACGTTTGTCCATGTGCCCGAGGCTTTCGATGACGTGTCGACAAAGCTGCTCGACTTTATCGCAATGACGGTCGCCTACCTAGGCGATATTACGAGCTCGCGCTCGGCATCGTATGACTTTGCCCGCAGCGGCTTTGTCGCCGAGCGTCAGTTGCCGGTATCCGAGTATTCCGTCGTGTCCGTGCTGGACCTGCTGCGCGGCAGGACCATGTCCTTTGAGCCCGCTCGGTCGCGGGGGACGACGACGCATCGCTCCTACGAGGTGGCCGTCGAGTCGTCGCCGCAGGGGGAGAGCGAAGTCCCGGCTAAGCGCCCGCCGCTTCTTGCCGCCAAGATTGCACCGGCGGCGGGAGGCAGCTACGACTTGCGCCTGCCGGCCGATACGCATTGCTTTGTCGCGAGCGACGCAGCCTATCTGGTCGATACGCGCCGCGCGCGCCGTACCGACACGGCGTTTGCCCAACATGCGGCGTCGTTCCTTTCGCACTTGTTGCCCTGCCGCACGCCGGTCCATATCGCCGCCGACCAGGTGGGCGAGTTCTGCCGCATGGCGCTGCCTATCTTGCGCGACTATACCGACCTGACCGCTCCCGCCGCGCTCGACGCCGTGGCACCCGAGCCGAGTTTTGCCATGGCGATTGGCGTCGACGATGGTCTTGTGACCTGCAAGATTACGGTGACCTACGGTGATTGGTCGGCAGATCTCTTTAGTCTTGGTGCTCCGGGCAGTCCCTTCGAAGAACAACGCCCCGGCGTTCCGCCCCGCGATACGGTGGCGGAGTTTCGCGTTATGGACACGGCTGCCCTGTACTTCGATTTCTACGAGGGCGGCCTGGCATTTGAGGAGCGCGATGACGCCCGCCTGTTCCACTTGCTGACCGAGGGCCTGTCTGCCCTGTCCGAACTGGGCGAGATCATGCTCAGCGATCGCCTGCGCCAGATCTCGGTCCGTCCTGCGCCCAAGCTTTCGGTGCGTGCGACCGTCAAGAGCAACTTGCTCGACGTCGAGCTGGGTGCGAGCGGGCTTTCAGCGGCTGACCTTGCCATCTATCTCGATTCGTATAAGCGCCACCAGACGTTTGCGCGCCTTACGTCCGGTGACATCGTTCGCCTGGACGAGGGCGCTCGTGCCGCGTTTGGTCTTGCCGAGGACCTGGGCGTCGATGCCGTCGACCTGCTCGACGGCGTGTCGCTTCCCGCCTCGAGCACCCTTTTTGTCGACAGCATGCTCGCGCGCACGCCGGCGCTCGAGGCCGATCGCGACGCCGCGTTCCGCCGCACCGTCGAGCGTCTGGACACGCTCGGCAAGATGGACTTTACGGTGCCCGCCTCGCTCAAGGCTACGCTGCGTGGCTACCAGGTCGACGGCTATCAGTGGCTCGGCTCGCTTGAGCACTTGGGCCTCGGCGGCATCTTGGCCGACGATATGGGCTTGGGCAAAACGCTGCAGATGATCGCACATATCCTGGCGCGCGTGGAGGCGGGGGATACCAAGCCCACGCTCGTGGTATGCCCCGCGTCGCTCGTGTACAACTGGGCTGCCGAGTTGGAGCGCTTTGCCCCCTCGCTTGATGTGTGCGCCATCGTGGGCGCCAAAGCCCAGCGTCGCGTGCAAATTGCCGGCGCAGCCGAGCACAACGTGGTCGTGACGTCGTATGACCTCATGCGCCGCGACATCGACGAATACATCGAGCAGGACTTTACCCGCGTGGTGCTCGACGAGGCCCAGTACATTAAAAACCCGCTCACCCAGGTGGCGCGCGCCGCCAAGCGCCTGCCGGCCGGCGTGCGCTTTGCCTTGACGGGAACGCCCATCGAAAACCGCCTGTCCGAGCTCTGGAGTATCTTCGACTTTTTGATGCCGGGTCTTCTGGGCACGCGCGACTCATTTGCCAAGCGCTTTGAGAGTCCCGTCGAGCATGCTGAGGGCGATAGTGCCGCTCGTCTGCAGGCGCTCGTATCGCCGTTTGTGCTGCGTCGCGTCAAGGAAGAGGTGGTGGCCGATCTGCCCGAGAAGATCGAGGATACGGTGATGGCGCAGCTTACCGGCGAGCAGCGCAAGCTCTACCTGGCCAACCAGGACCGCATTGCCCAGCAAGTGCAGCACCGCGAGGCCGGGGAGTTTAAGAAAGACAAGCTCAAGGTACTTGCCGAGCTCACCAAGCTGCGTCAGATCTGCTGCGACCCGCATCTGCACTATGCGGACTACAAGGCGGGAAGCGCCAAGCTCGATACGTGCATGGAGCTCGTTCACGGCGCGCTTGACGGCGGTCACCGCATCTTGCTGTTCAGCCAGTTTACGGGCATGCTCGATATCATTGGCAAGCGCCTGGTCAAGGAGGATATCGCCTTTCTTAAGCTTACGGGCGCATCGTCTAAGGAGAGTCGCGCCAAGATGGTTGCGCAGTTCCAAGCGGGCGAGGTGCCGGTGTTCTTGATTTCGCTCAAGGCGGGCGGCGTGGGCCTTAATTTGACGGCTGCCGACGTGGTCATCCACTACGACCCGTGGTGGAACGTGGCGGCGCAGGACCAGGCGACCGACCGCGCCCACCGCATTGGCCAGCAGCACACCGTGACCGTGTACAAGCTCATCGCCAAGGACACGATCGAGGAACGCATTATGCAGATGCAGGAGTCCAAGCGCGATCTGGTCAACAGCGTGCTCGGCGGCGACGGCATCTCATCGGCGCTGTTCACGCGCGAGGATGTTCTGGCGCTGCTCGGTGGCGACGGTCGCTAACCCGCTCGGGTGGGGCCGCCAGGGCGGATAGTACGCGCCGCCCCACCGTTCTCGCCCGTTATGTGTTCATTTGCAATGCCATGGATGGCCCGGCGCTCTTTGGGCATAAGAAGGATCAAGTACATTGGCACATCAGCAAAGGAGAACATCATGGCGAAATTCTTTAAGGACTCCGATGGCAAGCTTGTTGCTGCCCTTGGCGACGACGTTGCGACCCCTGCCGGCTGCACGGAGTTGACGGCGAACACCGAGGACGCGGCGCACGAGAAGCATGTGCCCGTTGTCGAGATCGAGCGCGACGGCCACGTCATTCGCGCGCGCGTGGGCTCGACGGAGCACCCCATGCTGCCCGAGCACTACATCGAGTGGATCGCGCTTGAGGCCGAGGGCCGCCTGGAGGTCCATTACCTTGAGCCCGGCATGAAGCCCACGACGTTTTTCGCTGGCGGCTCCAAGACTGGTACCGTCTATGCCTACTGCAACCTGCATGGGCTGTGGTCCGCGACGTTCTAGGAGCGCGCCCCCGCTCGGGGTATCATAGCTAGCATATGCACATGCGAGCGCCGGCTGCATTATGCGGCCGGCGCTTTTACTACGGCAACGACGATTTACGACGGAAAGGCTGGGCCATGAAGCTCGCACTTGCACAGATCGATATGCGCCTGGGTGACATCGAGGGCATTTGCGGCCGCATCGAGGACCAGGCTCGCCTGGCTCATGAGCGCGGCGCGCGCGTGCTGTGCGTTCCGGCCCCGCTCTTTATGGGCGCCATGCCGGGCAGCCTGGTGGGCGCTGCCGATTTTGAGCACGATATGCTGACGGGCTTGACGGGCGTTGCCGAGCGCATCCAAGAGCTCGACATGATCTGCATCGTGCCCTCTGCGGTTTCGTTTGAGGGCCAGCCTCTGCTCGACTACATGATGCTTAAGGATGGTCGCGTGGTGCCCGCGCGCGCAAGCATCGCCCTGCAGCGTGGCGAGAGCAACGACGCGCGTTGGGCACCGCCGGTGTTTGACGTGGACGGCGTGCGCATCGCCGTGGTGTTTGACCTAGATCGCGAGCTCGAGATGCTGCCGACCGGCGTCGACCTCATCGCCTATTTCCAGTTCAACGCGTTTGACATGACCGACCGTGAGACTGCCGCCATTGCCGCCGTGCGCAGCGGTGCCTACCGCAAGATCGCGTCCAAGCGCAGTGTGTGGTTTGCCTGCATGGCGCCGGTCGGTGCCTATGACGAGTCGGTGTATACCGGCGGGTCGTTTGTGCTCGACGATTGCGGTCGCGTGGTGGCCCAGGCGCCGTGCTTTGAGGAGAGCCTGCTGGTTCAGGAGATTCAGCGCGGCGTGATGCTCGATGCCCTGGAGGACCATGAGCTGCCCCAGTTTCGCTCCGAGGAGTGGCTGTGGCAGGCGCTGGTGCTTGCCGTGCGCGACAATGCCCGCGCCCGCGGTGCGTCGCGTGCCGTGGTGGCGCTCGAGGGCGATCTGCCGTCGTCCCTATTGGCGGCGCTCGCCGTCGATGCCTTGGGTCCGCGTAATGTGATTGGCCTGGTGCTGGGGCGCAATCGCATCTTTACACCGGCGCAGGAGGAGGCCGAGGCCGCCCGCTGTTCTGCCGTGCGCTCAATTGCTGAGCGCTTGCACATTCGCACCGTCGAGCGCGATGCGCCGGATGCAGCGCGCGTGCTCGACCGCGACGTGTCGGCGGGCGATGCCGAACGCCTGCGTTCGCGTGCGCTGGGCCTGATGCTCGAGGATACGGCGCTCGAGCTGGGCGCCATGGCGCTGAGCCCGCTTTCCAAGACCGAGTACGCGCTGGCGGCGCCCGCGTTGTCCGGCGGCTACCAGGGCGACTTTGCGCCCTTTGGCGACGTGTATCTATCGACGCTCGAGTTTGTGGCGCGCGTGCGCAACCGCGCCTCGGCTGTGGTGCCCCAAGAGCTCGTGACGCTCAACGCGGTGGAGGATTGCATGGATCGCGTGCTGGCGCAAGCGCTCTCGACGCTTGACGGTCCGGTCGACATGCTCGACCGCGCGGCGCAGCTGCTTGGCGGGCTTGAGCCGGGCGAGGTCGATGGTGCGCTTGAGTCGCACGTAGACCGCAATCGACCTTTCGACGACATCCCGATGGCCGCCGGCAAGCCCGAGGCCTGCTCGCTGCTGTTGATACTCGTGCGCCAAGGTGAGGCTGCTCGTCACATGCTGCCGACGGTGCCGATCGTCTCGGCCCGTTCGTTTGCCGAGCGCGCTTGGCCGTACATGCTTGCGTGGTCCGATCTGGGGCTCAACGGCAAGGAGCGCATGACGGTTGATTCGCTGGCACGCGCTGAGGTGCGACGCTTTGCCGACGACGATACGAGTGACCGTATGCGCGGCGAGATGATGGGCTTATTAGGCGAGCTGTTGGGTATTTCGCCCGAGCAGATGGAAGAGCTGCGCTCCGAGGACGGTCAGCGTCGTCTGCATGAGGGCATGAAGCGGTTTGAGGGCGAGGTCCAGGACGCCATCGAAAAAATGATGGGCGGCCAGGGCGGACCGCAGGGTGGTCCGATGCCGCATCCGCCGGTAGACCCCCGACAGTTCCCATTCTTCTCGCAGAACTAAAAAGGTTACGCGGTTTTACCAAACCGCGTAACGAGTCGACGCTGCGCGCCCGCCAGAGCGGCAATCTGCCTTTCAATCGTCGGGCATGACCACCAGGTCAATGCCCTCCTCTTTCAAGGCACCTTGCTCGCTCTGGCGGGCGCTCGCTTGCGTATGCTCAACCTACAATTCGATCTCGGCTGACTTATAGGGCTAGCGTTGTGTTATTCTAGAACAGACGTTCGTGAACGATGCGCGGGGCCTTGCCTTGCGCTTGGAAAAAAGGCGAGGGGAGGTTGGCTTGGTCATTTTGGGTATCGACCCCGGTTTGGCCCATACGGGCTGGGGGATTATCGAGGAGCGACGTGGCGAGGTTCGCTGCCGTGCCTACGGTTGTATCGAGACCAGCGCGGGCAGCCCGCTCGCGGTGCGCCTGTCGCATATCGCCCACGACCTCAAGGGCGTCGTCGAACGCTACCGTCCCGATACCGCGGCTATCGAGAGCATCTACTTTGGCGCTAACGTCCGCTCGGCCATCCCCACGGCGCATGCCCGCGGTGCCGCGCTCGTGGCGCTTTCGGAATGCGCGCTCGAGATTGGCGAATACACGCCCATGCAGATTAAGCAGGCCGTGGTGGGCACGGGTGCCGCAGACAAGCGGCAGGTTGCCTACATGGTGCGCACGCTCACGCAGCTCGATCACGACCCTCACCCAGACCATGCCGCCGATGCCCTAGCTTGCGCCATCTGTCACGTTAACCTAAGCCGCACCCGGGCGCTTACCGGCGGCGAGTTCTATCAACAGAGAGGAACCGGATACTGATGATCTCCCAGCTCCATGGAACGCTTATCGAGGCCACGATGAGCTCGGCCGTCGTCGATGTGTCGGGCGTGGGCTTTGAGCTCGGTATTTCGGGCAGCACTGCCGCCACGCTGCCTACGCCCGGCGGTGAGGTTCGCCTCTATACCCGCATGCAGGTGCGCGAGGACGCCATGACGCTTTTTGGCTTTGCTTCCAAGGACGAGCGCACGATGTTCGATCGGCTCGTTTCTGTCTCGGGCGTCGGTCCACGCCTGGCGCTTGCCGTGCTTTCCACCTATACCGTGGGACAGCTGTATTCCCTGGTAATGGCCGAGGATGACAAGGGCATGGCCAAGGTGCCCGGTGTGGGCAAAAAGACCGCCCAACGCCTCATCTTGGAGCTCAAGAGTACCTTTGCCAAGGACAAGGGCTTTGTTCCGGTCGACGTAATTCCCGGTCAGGTTGCGATGCCGGTTCCCGCCGCCGCTCCCTCGGCGATCGATGACGCCCGCGCGGCGCTCCTTTCCATGGGCTTTAGCCCTCAGGAGACCGAGGTTGCCCTGAGCGGGTATGATGGGCAGGATATGCGTGTCGAGGATCTGCTCGGCGCGGCGCTTAAGCGACTCGGAATGGATGCGTGATGTGGGAAGCCGATGACTCTCAGGACCTGTGGGCGACGCCCGGCAACTCGCCGGCGGCATCCATGGCGCACGGTGAGCGCAGGGTGGGCTCGGAGCTGACGCCCGAAGACCTCGATGTCGACCGCACTTTGCGCCCCCAGCGCCTGGACGACTACTGCGGTCAGGAGCATATCAAGCAGAGCCTTCGCGTGCTGATCGAGGCGGCGCAGAGCCGTGGCGAGACGCTCGACCACGTGATCTTCTCGGGTCCTCCGGGCCTGGGCAAGACCACGCTGGCTACCGTTATCGCCAACGAGCTGGGCGCTCAGATCAAGACGACGAGTGGCCCGGCCATTGCGCGTACCGGCGACCTCGCGGCTATCCTGACTAACTTGCAGCCGGGTGACGTACTGTTTATCGACGAGATCCACCGACTCAACCGTTCGGTCGAGGAAGTTCTGTATCCCGCGATGGAGGACTTTGCGCTCGATATCGTTATCGGTAAGGGTCCGGCGGCGCGCTCGATTCGCCTGGATATCCCTAAGTTCACGCTGGTGGCGGCAACGACTCGCTCGGGCATGCTGACCGGCCCGCTGCGCGACCGCTTTGGCATTTCGTATCGCCTGGATTACTACACGGTCGAGGAGCTTGCCCAGATCGTGACCCGCTCGGCGACCATCTTGGGCGTGACGATAGACCATCCGAGTGCGCTCGAGATCGGCTCGCGTTCGCGTGGCACGCCGCGCCTGGCCAACCGTCTGCTCAAACGCGTGCGCGACTATGCGCAGGTGCGCGGCAACGGTCCTATTGAGCTTGATATTTGCCGTCAGGCACTCGAGTTCTTCGAGATTGATGAGCTTGGTCTGGACTGGATGGATATTCGCATCTTGGAGACGCTCGCCAAGACGTTCTCCGGCCGTGCCGTGGGCCTGACGACCCTTGCCAGCGCGGTGGGCGAGGACCCGGGTACGCTCGAGGATGTCTATGAGCCCTATCTGCTGCAGTGCGGCTTGATGGTTCGCACGCCCCAGGGCCGTCAGGCAACGCTTCGCACCTTTGAGCATTTGGGTATCGAGCCAGCCGTTTAGAGTCGGGTTTGTTTTGGCTAGTCTGTAGGCTATCGCTGAGCATTGGATAAACATATCGCCATTCATCGGTTACGGGTGTTTTACTATTGCGCGCCCGTGCTATGCTGAATTGGTCTTTTTCTCATCCGGTAACGAAAGGACCGCCCATGCCTACTGACATCGAAATCGCACGTTCCGTCACGCCGCTGCCCATTACCGAGGTGGCTAAGAACGCCGGCGTCGACGTAAAGCACCTGATTCCGTACGGCTTCGACAAGGCTAAGGTCGACTATTCGCTGCTCAACGAGCCGACCGATCACCAGGCCAAGCTCGTCCTCGTGACCGCCATCAACCCCACGCCCGCTGGCGAGGGCAAGACCACCACGACCATCGGTCTGGCCGATGGCCTGCGCCGTCGCGGTGTCAAGAGCGCTGTGGCCCTGCGCGAGCCCTCGCTCGGCCCCGTCTTTGGCGTCAAGGGCGGCGCCGCCGGCGGCGGTTGGGCCCAGGTCATCCCCATGGAAGACATCAACCTGCACTTTACCGGCGACTTCCACGCTATCGGTGCCGCCAATAACCTGCTGGCCGCCATGCTCGACAACCATATTCAGCAGGGCAACCAGCTCGGTATCGACGTCAAGCGCATCACCTGGAAGCGCGTCGTCGACATGAACGACCGCCAGCTGCGCCATGTTATCGACGGCATCGGCGGCAAGGCTCAGGGCGTGCCGCGCGAGGACGGCTTCGATATCACCGTTGCCTCCGAGGTCATGGCGATCCTGTGCTTATCCACGAGCATCAACGACCTCAAGGAGCGCCTGGGCGAGATTGTCGTCGGCTACAGCTATGCCGGCGAGCCCGTCCGCGCCCGCGACCTCAAGGCTCAGGGCGCCATGGCCGCGCTGCTTAAGGATGCGCTCAAGCCCAATTTGGTGCAGACGCTCGAGGGCACGCCCGCATTTGTCCACGGCGGTCCCTTCGCCAATATCGCCCACGGCTGCAACTCCATCATGGCCACGCGTATGGCCATGCGCTTTGGTGATGTCGCCATTACCGAGGCAGGCTTTGGCGCCGATCTGGGTGCCGAGAAGTTCCTCGACATCAAGTGTCGCATGACGGGCGTTCGTCCCAGCGCCGTCGTGATTGTCGCCACCGCCCGTGCGCTTAAGTACAACGGCGGTGTTGCCAAGGCCGACCTTAACGACGAGAACCTCGAGGCCCTCAAGGCCGGTATGCCCAACCTGCTGCGCCACGTCGACAACATTCAGAATGTCTACGGTCTGCCCTGCGTGGTCGCCATCAACCGCTTCCCGACGGACACTGAGGCCGAACTCGAGCTCATCGAGTCCGAGTGCCAGAAGCTCGGCGTTAACGTTAAGCTTTCCGAGGTCTGGGCCAAGGGCGGCGAGGGTGCGCTCGACCTGGCCGATGAGGTCATGCGCCTGATTGAGCAGCCGAGCGAGTTCAAGTTTGCCTACGAGGACGGCGCCGATGTTGCTGATGCCCTCGAGGCCGTCGCCACCAAGGTCTACCGCGCCGACGGCGTTGACTTTACGCCGGCTGCCAAGCGTCAGCTCGCCGAGCTGCGCGAGAACGGCTTTGGCAACCTGCCGGTGTGCGTCGCCAAGACCCAGTACAGCTTTAGCGACAACGCCAAGGCGCTGGGCGCCCCCGAGGGCTTCCGCATCACCGTGCGCGAGCTCAAGGTTTCCGCCGGTGCCCACTTTGTGGTCGCGCTGACTGGCAGCGTCCTGACCATGCCGGGCCTGCCCAAGGTCCCCGCGGCCGAGAACATCGACGTCGACAACGACGGCAACATCACCGGCCTGTTCTAAGCCTGCTGCTTATAGCCGCTTGCCCGCCCCGTCGTGCCCCAAGGCCCGGCGGGGCTTTTTGATCCTTAGGCACGCGCATGTCTTGTAGATACCGACGGCCTTTGCCCATCATAGGCTTTTGCGCGGGTAGAATGCATGGATAACTTGATGCTTACAGGCGACGGAAAGGAAACGTTGCATGGACCAGGACAAGACGACTGTGATGGGCGGATATGGCTCCGCACAGGCTGGCGGCAGCGCCGATGCGACCCGCGTTGTGTCGAACCCCGGCAATGCTGCCCCCGATGCGACGCAGGCGTCCGCCGAACCCACACGAGTTATGGGCTATAGCGATACACCGCGGGATCCGTTTGATTATGCACCGCAGGACCCGTATGGCAATGCAACGCCGGACCCGTATGGCAATGCGGCGGCAGGCGCTTATAATAACCTGCCGCAAAATCCCATTCCGCAGCCTCAGCAGACGACGTATATGCCGCGCACGGCACAGTCCCAGCCTCGTTATGAGTCGCGCGATCCGTATGCGCGCCAGCCTTATCGTGAGTACCCCAAGTCGATTCCGCAGTATGGTGAGGACGAGGAAGAGGCGCCGTCGCGTTCGTCGAGTGTGATCAAGAAGATCCTCATTGTGCTGGCGATCTTCTTTGCCCTCTCGATTGTGTTTGCCATCGTGTCGGGCATGCTCAACAAGCGGGGGAGCTCAACGGCCGATACCACTGCCGAGCAAACCGAGTCCGCCTCGTCTAGCACCGTCGATCTGAGCGATATCCCGGGGCAGTACTGGTCCAACGCCAAGAAGCTCCTCAAGTCGCGCGGCGCCGATCTTTCGAATGCTGTGATTCTGACTGACGACGGCTCGACGCCTGTTGTCGATGCCAACTGGGTCGTCACATCTGCCTACTACAACGCTGACGGCAACCTGGAGGTCCAGCTTACGCGCAAGGACGGCTCGTCGGGCAATGCGTCCGGCGATCAAGGCACCACGGACAGCTCGAGCTCCAACACGCTGGAGGACCTGAGCAATAAGGCGCAGGAATTGGGAGACAAGGCGCAAGAGCTGGGCGATACGGCACAAAACCTGGGCGATACCGCGCAGAACTTGGGAGACATGGCGACGGATGCCTGGAACGCCCTACAAAACGGCATTTCGGGCGCACAGGGAAGCTAGCGGCCGAGCGGCTAGAGCCTTAGCGGTGCAAACAAAAACGGGGCGCAGGATCGCGTGACCGGGCGCATAGGCGCGCTGGTCGGCGGTCCTGCGTCCCGTTTTGCTGTCGATTACAGCTGCTCTGCCGGACGCTCGGGCGAGCTAAAGCCGGAGTCAAACGTGACGACGCATGATGCATCGGGCCTGCGCTCGTGCACGATGCGCGTGACGAGCTCCAGCAGCTCCTCGTCGGATATGTCAAAGCCGTCGGGACGCACCAGGTCAAACGAAACAAAGCCGTCGTGCTCGTGCAAGTCGTGGATGGAAAGCGCGGGGTCGATCTGCGCTACGCCGCGCTTGACCCAGCCGCGCAAGTCATCGCCGGTTGTTGCAATGGGGTCGCAGTGCAACGTGATGGCGATGCCCATCTGGCGTTTGATATCGTGTTCGATGGTGTCCAGAATCTCGTGGTGCTCAAAGGCATCGCCCTCGCCGGGCATTTCCACGTGTGCACTGGCAAACTGGCGGCCGGGGCCGTAGTCGTGCACCATGAGGTCATGAGTGCCCAGGACCTGGGGGTACGACATGATCCTGTCGCGGATTTCCTGGACGAGTTTGGGGTCGGGCGCTTGTCCCAGCAGCGGGCTGATGGCGTCGCGCACCAGGCCCATGCCGCTGATGCAAATGAAGATGCCCACGCCCAGGCCCGCCCAGCCATCGAGGTCAAAGCCGGTCGTTTGCGAAATGAGCGCCGCCGCCAAGACCGAGCCCGAGGCGATGACATCGTTTTTGGAATCCTGCGCCGTGGCGATGAGCGTCTCCGAGTCGATGCGATTGCCCAGCGTGCGGTTGAACGCCGCCATCCAGAACTTGACGAGCATGGATGTAGCCAGTGCCGCAAGGGAAACGAGTGTGTAAGCGGTGGGGGAGGGCTTGATGATCTTGGTAACGGACTCGAGCACCAGGTTGATGCCGACGGCACAAACGAGGACGGCGACAACCAGACCGGCGAGGTATTCGTAGCGGCCGTGGCCATAGGGGTGGTCTTCGTCTGCCGGGCGGCTGGCAAGTCGGAATCCGAGCAGGCTCACGATGTTGCTCGACGCATCGGAGAGATTGTTGAAGGCGTCGGCGATGAGCGAGACGGAGCCGGCGAGTAGGCCCGCGATGCCCTTGGCCAGACACAGGGTAATGTTGAGGCCAATGCAAATGAGGCTTGCGGCAAAGCCCGCGTTGGTACGGCGAGTCGTATCGACCGGCTCGCCCTCGCTGCCGGGAACAAGCGTATGTACCAGCCGATTTACAAATAGCATGGCGATCGTCCTCACAATCATGGTTAAGGGGATAGTGTAGCTCGCATGGGCGCACCGTGCGCCGGTGCTCAGAAAATGCAGTAATGGTCTGCTGGAGCTAACGAGCGGCCCTTCTTGTCCGACCGGGTGCTCCATTTTGGGCCACATGGGTATGGGCATGTGCCTGCCTGCCCGACATACTTAATGTCGACAGCCCCTGCGCAAAGGAGGACGTTTCTATGGACGAGATGTTTGCCATTAAATGCCAAAACTGCGGCGGCCCTATGTACTCACACCAGGCTAAACGCAGCTTTGAGTGCGCCTATTGCGGCACGGTCGTTCCGTGGCAGGCCGATGCGGGGGAGCCCAAGAGCGCCCTGGGCATTCGCCATACGCCACTGACGGTTGTCGATGGACTGCTTAAGCTCACCCACGTGTCGCAGCTCGAGCGCCCGGAGGACCCGGACTGGTATTTCTTTAATTCACACTGGCGCAATCAGTCGGTTCTGGAGCATCTGCTGTGGGAGGACCGCGGCACGGCGCAGGAGTTCCAAGAAGCCACGCACGTGAGCATTCCCTGCCCCTTCTGTGGAGCGTCCTTTGAAGGCGAGTCCACTCAGCGCGTGCTTGAGTGCTCGTCCTGCGGAAATAAGATCGGCGTTGCCGACCTACTCAAGCCCGGTACCTTTAGCAAGCGTCTGACCATGGGCGTTGGTGCCGAGTACGTGCCTGAGCAGGGTATTCCTTGCGAGATAACGCCGCAGCAGGCACGTGCCAACGCGCTGCAGCTGGTGCGCCAGTATCCCGATGCCTTTGCCGGGCACGACGTGGAAGACGCGATTCAAAATGACATGTCGCTCTTCTACTTCCCCATGGCGCTCGCGGATTTGCGCATGATGGCGTCCTTCCCGGGCAAGGGGCTGAGCAAGGAGACCCTGGTGTACTACGAGGTGCTCGACTGGGCGTATCCGCGGGCAAACTACCTGGACGTTCGCCTTATGGGCATTTTGGAGCCGTGGGACTTTGCCAAGGTTGGGCCGTTCGATCCCGCTATGCAGGAAGGCGACTTCCGCGTTGTCTCCGTCGATGCGTCTACCAAGGACCAGGTGGTCATTGATAAGCTGGCGCTCGACATTGCCGGCAACGATGCCGAGGCGGTGCTGGGGCTCAATAAAAAGAGCATCCGCACCTGGGCGCGCAAGGCTCGCAAGCATAAGGACGGCCTGGTGATGGTGCCGGTCTACTTTGTCGATCGCCCGGCGACGGACAGCCGCGATGGCGAGCAGGTGCGCATTGCCGTAAACGGCCAGACGGGCCGCGCGGCCGCGGCGGTGTTTAGCGACAAGCGTGAGACGCATGTGGTGGCGCCGCTCAACCCGAGTCTGCATCTGTCCGGAGAAAGCACCGTGCACGCCACGCCCATCGAGGTCAAATACGTTAAATCGCCCTTCCTATACCAGATCGTGCGCCGTGGAGACGGCGAACAGCCGCGTCAGGTGGCAGCGGTTGCCGAGGGTTCCTACCGAGAAGAAAAGCCCAAACGTCGCGGCCTGCTGGGTGCGCTATTTGGTAAGTAGGGGAGTGGTGTCAGTTGGCGCTGCGATCCGATAGCTAGAGGAACGGGGCAGCTCGCAGGAGTGCGGACTGTCGTCTGATTGTTTGAGGGTGCCAGATGTAAATAATCGGTGGAGCGGCTGCAAAAGAGCCGTCTCGCTGGGTAGAATCAGGATGTGCCGCGGAACCCGCTCCTCAGCTAGTCACACTTCGGAAGCGCGGGCAACGCAGGTATTATCGTCTAAAGGGCCGGCTGCAACCGGCCCTTTTTATGACTCCCTTCGCTATCCGTTACTGCTTATATTCCCGCCAGATCGAGTAGAGGTTCCGGGCAATGCCGGTCACATACATCGAGAGGCGCAGGATTTCAAGAAACAAGTTCATAGGCTTCACCCCAATCGGAGATCGGAGCGTTGCCCGCAGGCGGATTCCGCGGCAGTCAAGATTTTACCTCACAGGCCGCGGTGGGAGACATCCTGCCCATTCCATGGTTTGGAACAGTGTCGATCTAACGGGCAATCAAACCCCTAGCACTCTTTGAATTGAGCAAGCATCTGCCCGAAGAAGCTGAGCCCGGATGGCTCATAAATGAGTGAGCCGCCATCTTCGGTTCGGTAGACCCCGCAGGGGAGGTAACGCCCGTCGGGGAGAACATAGAGGTTGGCTTCTTCCTTCAGTCCTGCTGGAAATAGCGGAATCCCGTTTTCGTCCACTTGGAACTCGTCTATATTTGCGATCTTTCTTTCCGTGGTGCCTCCTGGTCAGTTTCTATCGTAAGTGCGCCCTAAAACAAACACTGCTCTATCAGCTCTTTACCGCGCAAGGCGTCGGTCCACTCCTGCGGAATTGCGTCGATGCCGTATACCGTGCCGGCGAGGGCGCCGGCAACGGCTGCGGTGGTATCGGTGTCGTCGCCTAGGTTGACGGCGGCAAGCACGCAATCTTCGTAGCTGTTAGTGTTGACGAAGCACCAGGTGGCTGCCTTAAGCGTGTCGCGCACGAAGCCACCTGACTTGATCTCCTGCTCAGGCATGCCTTTCAGATGGAGTGCCCACGAGGGGAGCGCGTCGTTCATCACATTCCTCATCGGCTCAACAAATATGATGCATGCATCGGTTGATGTTCTGTGGGCGTGCGTGATTGCCGAGACCTCGCGGATCTCGTTGTCCGTCGCATCGGTGAACGCTAGGGGAGCGATGCGCATGAGCGATCCGTTGCCGTTGTCGCGCTCGCCGGAGCCTCCTTTGCCGGTGTGCAAAGCGCGGGCGGTCGTGCCGCCGTAATCGAAAACGCCGTCGATCGTATACTCGCCACGGGCAATCCAACTTACGAACTTGTCGCGCATGTCCGCGGTGTCGATGTGCCCAAGCTCCCTAATCGAGTCGCAGGTAGCAAGCGTCATGGACGTGTCATCGCTCCAGGTGCCGGCGGGCTGCCCATGCGTGCCGTAGCCGATCATGTCGGTGCATTCGAACGTGCCGCGGGGCCTGAACTCGTAGGGAACGCCCAGTGCGTCGCCGACGGCGAGCCCATAGATGCAGTCGCGCAGTGTTGTTTTCGGTCTGTCTGTCATGGAAAGCTCCTCTTATCCCAGGTGATGTGGAGCGCCATCGGTGGTGTCGGTCGCAACGTATTGCTATCCTTGTGCTTCGCCATTAGTCGCTTCGTTGATGGCGCGGTACTCGGCACTCAGCTCGCGCGCCAGCTCTTCCTTACTTGGAAGATACGGCAGGTATTTGGCGGCAAACACTTGGTCGTTGTCTTCGGGCAGCGTGTACTCGACAATCGAATCGCTTTTGTCCGCGCAGAGTACGATGCCTATGGGCGGATTGTCGCCTTCGTTCATGAGCTCGCGCGTGTAGTAGTTCACATACATTTGCATCTGGCCCAAGTCCTGGTGCGCAAGATCGTCCGTCTTAAGGTCGATAAGCACGAAGCAGCGCATCAGATAGTTGTAAAACACAAGGTCAATATAGAAATGGCGCCCATCAAAGGTGATGCGCTTTTGGCGCGCCTCGAAAGCGAAGCCACGGCCAAGCTCCAGTAGGAACTTCTGAAGATGTGTGATGAGCGCCTGCTCTGGATCGCTCTCGCGAAACGCAGTATCGTCCGAGAAACCTAAAAATTCCAGTACATATGGGTCGCGGATGATATCCTCGGGGCGACGAGCCGGGGCGCTCTTCTGGATTTCTTGGGCGGCGGCCTCCTTGTCCTTGCTGGCAAGCAGGCGCTCGCGGAACATGGTGTTGATCTGGCGCTCGAGCTGACGCGTGCTCCAGCGAGAGTCAGCGCATTCGTTCATGTACCAGGCGCGAGCTTCGGGGTCGGGAATGCGCATCAGCCTGCGGTAATGAGTCCAGCTCAATTCGCTACGCAGTGCGTCGCGAATTGGAAACGCAAGAAAGAACTGACGCATATTGCGAAGGTTTGCGATGCCAAAGCCTCTTCCGAAATCCGCTGTAAGCCTTCTGGAGAGGCCCGCAATCAATGCCTCTCCATATGCTGCGCGCTCCTCTCCACCCTGTTCATCAACAATACTCTTGCCGATTTCCCAATATGCCTCAACCATCGCAAAGTTAACGGCGGTATAGGCCTTGTCGCGAGCGGCGTTGAGAATCGAGGAAACCTGCTTGTAAAAACCTTCGGGCACGATTGCCGATTCTCCACGGTTTACCAGTTCGCCCATCACTGTCGCCCCACTTTCCTCTTGTGGAATGCATCTTTATCGCATTTAGTTTAAAGCCTCGCGCGGACACGAATTGCTGTGCTGTCTGACATCTTCGCATGGGGCCTTGAGGTGGTTAAAATGTGGCCATAGAGACAGTTTTAACGAACCCCATGGGGGTGACGCGCATGGACAACAACACCTTGCTGTTCCAGGACAAAGGTTCGGGCGGGTTTAAAGACGTCAGGATCTACCCCAACCGCATCGAGGTGCTCAAGAAGGGCACTTTCGGCGGCAAGCATATCGAGATTGTCTACCTTAAGGACATCACGGGCGTTAACAGGATCAAGGGTCGCGACGTTTTCCTGCGCAATCGACTGTTAACCGCTTGCGTCTTTAGTCTGAGCAGTCGTGCGAAGGCCCAGGAGTTTGTTAACGCGCTGAACATGGTGATGTAGCCCATGGCGGCGTTCGGGCCAAGGTAAAAATCGGGGGCACAGAACGGTGTCCTGCGCCCCCGATTGAGTCGATGTGTCTAAAAGGCGGGCTTGCCTATTCGCTGTCGTCCCCAGCGCTTTCGCGGCCATTGGCAAGCATTGCTGCGCCGGCGACCGTCGTCGCCACGGCGGCAGCGGCGAGCCCGGCGGCGATGCCAGAGCCGTCGCCCGTGCCGGCGAGTTTTCCGCCCGAGCCCTTGCTCTTGTTGCCCTTGCCGTTCTTGTCGGCGCTGCCTGCGTTGGAACCCGTGCCACCGTCCGTGCCGCCTGCACTGCCCGAGGCCGCTACGGTAAAGCTTACGGCTCCATCGCTGGCGAGTATGTAGTTTTGTTCCGCGTCGCCCAAAAGGCCTTTCGCGCGCACCCAGTACGTCCCTGCGGCAAATGTTTCGCCCTCGGCCATTGCCGTGCCCGGAGCGCCGTTCGCGTCGTGCGCAAACTCGAGCTGGGCCGTGCAGGCATCGGTTTCGAGCTTGCCCTCGAGTGATGCCGCAATCTTGGCGCGCACGTCTTCGCCGGCCTTAAGGCCTTCGAGTCCCTCAAAATGGGGCGTCAGCGCGCGTCGATCGATATCGATGGGCACAGAGCCCTGCAGCCCCGTAACGGTCTCGTTGCCCAGGGCGTCGACATCCACATATTTGATGTCAAACGCATCGCCCGAAGCTGTCGCGTTGAGCGCTTTGCTGCTGTCGGCAAGGCGGAAATGACCCTCGCCAACGGTCTTGCCATCCTGGAGCGAGGCATCGCTCAGCGAGTCGCCGTACGTCATGCGCATGCGGGTCGGGAGATAGTACGGGAGATAGTACGAAGCCGTCTGCTTGTGCTCCGTATCGTAATTGCGCTGATAGATGCTCCGGGCCAGCGCCGCATCAACAAAGTCGGATGCGATGATGCCAATGTGCTTGAGGTAATCTGACTTTGTATCCCCGGTGCCGCTGGGATTGATGTACGGGCTCTTGTACAGATGCTCGTCGACCACTCGCGCTGCGGTAAAAGGGTTGTTTTGCGTGCAGCTCGTGTAGTTGATAAACCAGCAGCGCTCCGTTGCCTGCACCGTTGTCCCGTCCGCGGCGGTGATATCTACGGTGCTGCGCTTGAACTCGGCCGCCGCCTTCAGGGCCATATCGACCCAGTCGATTTTACTGGACCCCGTGCAGTTGTAATGGTCTTGGGCATATACCGTTGTGCTATAGGGCTCTTTGTCGCCCGTATTGCCCGCAGCCTCAAAGCCTTGCTCGTATTTCACGAGGCACATGGACTTTCCGGAATGCGCCTTGATTTTGTCGTCCCATTCGGTGAGGTCGAGGCCCCACGTGTGGCCGTCTACGCTGTCGCCGGCGAGTTTAAATCGACGCAGCAGGACGATCTTTCCGCGCACCTCGTTCAGTGTGGGGACATGGCTCGACGTATAGAACAGATCGGAGTTATTGTCCATAACATTGGCGAAAGCCGTCGTAACACTGTCGTCGGTGGCTTCGTCGTTGCCTCGTGACACCAGCATGATGAGCGCTTCTGACGGGTTTTCGTTCAAAAATGTTTTGAAGTAACCGATGACATCGGAGAGATGTATAAAGCCCCCGTCTTTTTTGAGCAGGTAGCATATTCCATGGTCGATGCCGGGGTCGCCGTTCTCGTTGTTCTTTCCAAGTCGGATATCAAAATAGCGAATGCCTTCGAGCAGCTGCGTGGGGATGTAATCCTGCTGGCACTTTGCAAGCGAGGTTTGGGGCTCGGTGTCGTTGTCGACGCTGCAGGTGCTTGAATCATGCGTGCCCGGGATGCTCAGCTCGTCGAGGTAATTTGTTGCCGTCGACGTATTTCATCCAGCATGGTCCGTCGACGTAGCTGCTATACTTGATCCAGTCGATACTTCTAACCGTGGTATTGATCTCGCCCTTGTCGTAACCGACAAGTTCGAGCTCCCACGGAATACTCTTCCTCTTGTGGCAGATCTTGTTGTTGTCTTGGTCTTTGCCGTCCTTTTCTATGGCCAGGTAATTAATGTCTTTTTTCTCGTTTGTGCGGTCTCGGATGATGTAGGTTCCGTTTGACTGGCGGTCGAACGCAAAAGAGCGACTGGGCTTGCCGTCATGCTCGCCACTCCATACGTGGATGACCTTTCCATCTTTGTCCGAGTCGCCATCGACCGACCAAATGCTGTAGCCCGTCTTCTTGTGCTCTTCGAAATTGAGCAGGGTGCGGATGGCATACCAATTTCTATTATCTGTATCGGTCTCTACGTGCTCAAGGATGAGCTTGCTGGACGTGCCGTCATTAAACAGGTGGCAGACGTTGCCGATGACGTTGCCGTCTTCGTTGACGCTCGCGGTGCGAAAATAGCCCGCGGGGCGAAGGCGAATGACGAACTTGTCGAGGGTGGCCGCCGGTGTGGGTGCGTCTTCTGCAAATGCCGCGCGCACGGGAAGGCCCAATCCCGCGGTTTCGGGCAGGCTTACAAATGGCGACAATGCTGCGAGTCCTAGGCCCAACGTGAATGCTCGACGGCTAATGGCGTGGTGTTCGGTCATAACTTCTCCATTCGCAGAGTGCGGTTATGCGATAGTTTTGGTCACTATACTGCCCAGATGTTTAAAGACGCCGGTTTAATTGTCTGCGCGGCGCAATAAATCGGCGGGTGGACGTGTTGGGGTGTTTGTCGTGTTCGTACTGTTGCCACATTTGGGGCGGTTCCGGCGTCCGGCGTCCTCGCGTTCGTCGGCTACCGGCATAAGAAAAGGAGGGTCGGTTTACCGGCCCTCCCTTGGTACGAAGCGCTGGGATACCGTCGCTTGTTTACGCTGCGCCCGTGTTTCCCGCTGCGCTCGCCAGTCGCTTAGCGTTTAGTCTCGATATCCTCGAGCTTAACGTCCATGGCCTCGGTCTTGGCCTTGGCGATGTCGTCGGCAAATTCCAGAGACTCCATCATGGTCTCGACGGCGTCCTTGTGTTCCTCGACGTTGTCGATGCGCACGTACACGCTGCCGCCGTCAACGTCGGTGAAGTACTCGGTCGTCACGCCGCCCGAGTGCGTAAAGTAGGCGCTGCGCCAGGTCTTGCCGTTGTACTTAACGGGATCGCTCTCGGTCCATCCGGAGTTGGCCTTCCACTTTGCCTCGTAGTCAAACAGTTCATCGGCCTTCTTGTCAGGATCGAAGACGGGGATGAAGCGGTCGCTGGCATGCTCGCTCTCGGTGAACTTAAACTGGGCCCTGTCGGCGGTATCGCCTGCGACGTCCGTGATTTCGACGCCCTCGGGGACTTCGACCTTAAACCAAATGAAGTCGGTCCTCATATCCACGGCTGGCTTTTCCGCTCCACCGCCACCGCCGCTGCCGGTAGCGCCGCCGCTGCCACCGCAACCCACCAAGGCAACTGCGGCAAAGAGACTGATGCAGAGGGTGAGAATCGCAAAGGCCTTCTTTTTCATGGTCGTGTCCTCCTCGATCTGTAACCGTCCATGGATTACCTGCCTTTACTGTACGCGCGAGCGGCTCGTAAGGGTGGGCCATGTGTCCCATTCTGAGGGCCGGATTTGCGCCGGCAAGTGGCAATATGTCCGGGCGCAAAAGAGGGGAGGGCCGGCCGATCCGATCCTCCCCTGGCTGGGCGTCCGATCATTTAATGACTGCGCATGCGATGCTGCGTGCGATCCCCTAATGCTTGATCTCGATGCTCGAAATCTCGACTTCGCGTGCCTCGGCAACTGCCTTCGCCATGTCATCGGGAAACTCGATGGAGTTGAGGAGCGCCTCGGCTTCTTTCTTATGCAGATCGAAGTTCGAGATGAGGACGTAGACGCTTCCCGGCTCAACGTCGGTAAAGAGGAGGGTTGAGACGCCGCTGTTGTCCGCGTACGTTCCGACGAGCCACGTCCTGCCGTTATACTCGACGGACCCGCCATCCTTCCACTGGAACGTATCACCTTTCTTTTCTGCCTGGTCGGCGTGGGATTCCTCTGCCGTCAGCGCTTTTTTCCAAACGGGGATAAAGCGATCGGCCGAACCGTTCTCGTCTTCGGGGAAGGTGAGCTGGACCCTGTCGGCGTTCTTGCCGGCGGAGTCGCTTACGCCAACGCTCTCGGGCATCTCGATCTTAAACCAGATAAAGTCGGTCTTCTTGGCGACGGGAGCTTTTTCCTTGCCCTCGCTCTTGGATGCGCTGCTGCCCCCGCCCGATCCGCTCTCGCCGCAGCCGACAAGGGCGAGTGCGGCAAAGAGGGCGATGCACAGGGAAAGGATCGATAGGGTCTTTTTCTTCATGGTGGCGTCCTCCTTGTCTGCCGATGACATCACGGCGCCGCATGCTGTTGGGGTACTGATTGCGCTGGCGGCGGATGTCTCTGTGTACTGTGCGGCTTATGCCTCCGTTCATCGCTTGTGGCCGTTGCGCGGCCGTGCCCCAACGGGTTCCTTACTTATAGATATGCCCCAGCTTGTGCTACCCGGGAGTCTCGAAAGGTGGGCCATATGTCCCATGTTTGCGTGTGCGGGCTTGCCGCAAGGTGGGCCTTGCGCTGGGCAAGCGTGCGGCTTGGTTGATTCTCCCAATGTTGCGCAACAGCGCCCTGGGTGGGGGCGTATAGACTTGGCTGTGACAAAAGCTAAACCACGAAAGGTCGAACGATGTTCTGTCAAAAATGCGGACAGCAAGTGCCTGATGGATCGACGTTTTGTACGCACTGTGGGGCTTCGCTGGCTGGCGGTTCCGCGCCGACGTCCGCGGGCGCTGGTCCTTCCTCTGCCCCGGGCCTGACCCAGTCGATGCCGCCGGTCGCGCTCGCGCCTCAAAAGTCTAAGAGCAAAGCTCCGGTTGTCATCGCGGTGGCGTGTGCCGCCGTGGTACTCCTTGGGGGTGGCACGGTGTTTGCGCTCACGATGCTTAACGGGTCCAAGAGCTCTGACACGCAAATCTCGGTGATCGATACCGGGTCTTCGGACGAGAAAGATTCTTCTGCCAAGAAGAAGAGCGACAAGTCCAAGTCTAAGGAATCCTCGTCGTCCGATGACGAGGCCGTTCCCGAGAACGAGTCGGCATACTACGGTTCGGCTGATTTGGACGATTACCTGACCGACGTGCATACGTACACGAACGACATGCATCCTTATAGCATGTCGATTCCCAATCGCTTTGAGATGGAAGATACTCCCAGCGGCAGTGGCGCCAGGTATGAGGATCCGGAGACGGGTTTTGTGATCAACCTGTTTGGCTTCGCTAACGTCAACGACGAAACTGTGAGCGAGGTGTTTGCCCACGAAAACACCTCGGGCAAGACTGACCTTTATACTGCGGCAGACGACGACTGGTATGTGATTTCGTGGCGCGAGGACGATACGATCATTTACGAAAAGACGATCGTCACGGATTTGACGATTGCCACGGCGCATTTGGAGTACTCGACCGCGAACCGCGACATGGGGTCGAAGATTATCGATACGCTGCTGCCGACGTTCCAGGTGGATTAGGCATCCGTGCCTATAGCCGGCAATCGGAAACGCCGATAGCCAGAGCTCCTGACAGTCTTTGTCTTATGGGCTAGACTGGCTTGGACAAGATCGATGAATGGGACAACCGCTTCCTGGCGTCGTTGTCCCATTTTTTATTATGCGTGCGGCCCTTGGTGGCCGGCGCGGTGGGCAGAGGTGTTTCGATGAGCCAAGAGATGATGGATAAAACCTGTCGCGGTTTTGCCGAGGCGTTGGCTGCACGCGAGCCGGTTCCCGGCGGCGGTAGCGCGAGCGCGTTTGTGGGAGCACTGGGTGCCTCGCTGTGCGGGATGGTTGCTCGCTATGGCGCGGCGAACCCCGCGCTTGCCGATCGCGCGGACGATCTGACGCACGCGTTTGCCCAGGCGGATGAGTTGGCACAGGAACTTGTGGGTCTGGTCGCCGAGGATGTTCGTGCGTACGGCCAGGTGTCTGCGGCATACGGTATTTCGCGCGAGGATTCGGCTCGACCGGCCGCGATTCAGGATGCGCTGCACGTGGCAGCCATGCCGCCGTACCGCATTATGGACGCCTGCGGCCGCGCGCTGGCGCTGCTCGAGGATATGGCGGACAAGGGCTCCCGACAGCTGCTGTCCGACGTGGCATGCGGTGCCGTGTTCTGCCGCGCCGCCATGCAGGGCGCGAGCTTGACGCTCTTTGCGAACACCACGTCTATGAAAGATCGTGTCCGCGCCGAGGAGCTCGAGGCTGCATGTGACAAGTTGCTCGATACGTGGCTGCCGCGCGCCGATGCTCTGGCGCGCCGCGCCGCCGATGCCGCAAGGAAGAGGGGATAGCCATGGCAGAGCTGCTGAAGGGCGCTCCCGTTGCCCGCGCGTTGACTGAGGAACTCGCTGCTCGCTGCATGACTTTGCGCGAGCGCGGCGTTGTTCCGACGCTGGCCATCGTTCGTGTGGGCGAGCGCGAGGACGACCTGTCCTACGAGCGCGGTGCCCTCAAACGCTGCGAGAAGGTCGGTATTGAGGCTCGCCGCGTATTGCTTCCCTCCGATGTTTCGCAGGATGAGCTGCTGGCGGCTATTAAGGACATCAATGCCGACCCTGCTGTTCATGGCTGCCTGATGTTTCGTCCGCTGCCCGCTGGACTTGACGAGGATGCAGTTGCTGCGGCACTCGATCCTGTCAAGGACGTTGACTCCATGACGCCGGCCTCGCTGCTTACCACGCTTTCGGGGCGAGGCGAGGGCTTTGCTCCTTGCACCGCCGAGGCCGTGCTGTCGTTGCTGGGCCATTACGACGTTGAGCTGGATGGGGCCAAGGTCGCGGTCGTCGGTCGATCGCTGGTGATTGGTCGTCCCGTTGCCGCCATGCTTACGGCTCGCAATGCCACAGTGACGACGTGCCATACGCATACGCGCGACTTGGCTGCCGAGTGCCGTTCTGCCGACATTGTTGTTGCCGCGGTTGGACGTGCGCACACGATTGGCGCGGATGCGGTCCGTGAGGGCCAGACGATTATCGATGTGGGCATTAACTGGGACGAGGCCGCTGGCAAGCTGGTCGGCGATGTCGATTTCGATGCTGCGGAACCGATCGTTAACGCCATCACACCCGTGCCGGGCGGCGTGGGCGCCGTGACGACGGCGATTCTCGCCAAACACGTGATTGAGGCGGCGGAGCGTGCATCGAAATAGGCGTTTTGGGCTGTTTGAGGGGCCGGTTATATACCTCGTGGTCAAAAAATGCCAAATATGAGTACTGTTGCAAAGATGGTCACATATATTTTAGGTCATTTTGGCTCTCTATCGGTATTTATTATCGATAGAGAGCCAATTTTATTGGACCAATGAGGAATTACATCGTCCAGCTTTTGAACAAATGTAGATTATTGGCACCTGTGTCCAGCGAAATTGCTGCTACTAAATTGGTGACAGTACTCATATTTGGCATTTTTTGACCACAGGGGTCCCGAGGGGGTCTCGAGGGGCCGCGGTTTCGCCCTTTTTGCGTCGAAGCGATACACTGTTGCCGTTTGATTTCTTCGCTCAAGGAGGATGCGCATGCCGTGCACAACGATTTTGGTTGGTAAGAACGCGAGCTACGACGGGTCGACTCTGGTCGCGCGTAACGAGGACTCGTCCAACGGGGTGTTTGAGCCCAAGCGTATGCGCGTGGTGCATCCCGACGAGCAGCCGCGCGTCTACACGAGTGTCCTGAGCCACCTGACCGTTGAGCTGCCCGTCAACCCCATGCGTTACACAAGCGTTCCCGATGTTGTCCCGGGTCATGGCATTTGGGCCGAGGCCGGCTTCAACGAGCTCAACGTTGGCATGTCCGCAACCGAGACGCTCACCACCAACGAGCGCGTCCGCGGCGCCGATCCGCTTGTCGACTACGTGCCCGCCAAGGGCAACGAGGGCGAGGACGGCTATGTTCCGGCGCAGCCCGGCGGTCTGGGCGAGGAGGACATGGTGACCCTGGTGCTGCCGTATGCCAAGTCCGCCCGCGACGGTGTGCGTATCCTGGGCGACCTGCTCGAGCGCTACGGCACCTACGAGAACAACGGCATCGCCTTTAGTGACGTGGACGAGATCTGGTGGCTCGAGACCATCGGCGGCCACCACTGGATCGCCAAGCGCGTGCCCGATGACGCCTATGTGACCATGCCTAACCAGCTGGGTATCGATAGCTTTGACCTGGACGATGCCGAGGGCGCCCAGGTCGACCATATGTGCTCCGCCGACCTGCGCTCCTGGATGGCCGAGTGGCATCTGGACCTGACGCTGGGCGTCGAGGGCGACGGTCCCGCTGCGGTCTTTAACCCGCGCGAGGCCTTTGGCTCGCACAGCGACAGCGACCACGTCTACAACACGCCGCGCGCCTGGTATATGCAGCGCTGCCTCAACCCCAGCGATGTGTGGGACGGTCCCGAGGCCGACTACACGCCCGAGAGCGACGATATCCCCTGGAGCCGCGTGCCCGAGCGCAAGGTGACCATCGAGGATATCAAGTACGTGCTTTCGAGCCACTACCAGGGTACGGAGTACGACTGCTACGGCAGCAAGGGCACGCCCGCCACGCGCGGCGCCTATCGTCCCATCGGCATCAACCGCAACGGTCAGCTCGCCGTGCTGCAACTGCGCCCCTATGCACGGCCGGCGTATCGCGCCGTACAGTGGATGGCCTTTGGCTCTAACTCGTTTAACGCGCTCGTGCCGCTGTACGCCAATGTCGAGACCATGCCCGAGTACTATGCCGACACGCAGGCCCGCGTGACGTCGGAGAATTTCTATTGGGCAAATCGCCTGATCGGTGCCTTGGCCGATGTTCGTTTCCACGAGTGTGGTCGCGCGGTCGAGGATTATCAGGAGAAGGTCGGCGGCATGGGCCACAAGCAGATTCACGACGTTGACGCTGTCGTAGCCGCACTGCCCGAGACTGAGGTGCCTGCCGAGCTCGCCCGCGCCAACGAGGCCTTTGCCGAGCTCGTGCGCGTGGAGACCGATGCTCTGTTGGGCAAGGTGCTCTACACCACGAGCTGTGCCATGAAGAATTCCTTCGCGATGAACGATAACGTAAGGTAAAGACGGCCTTGCAGCGAGCGAGCGGGGCAAACGCCGTCAAAGGCTTTGCCCCGCTCGATTTCTATCTTGGCGGCAAAACGATTTTGTGTCGTTCGCTCAATCTTGGGTACAAGAAGGCCAATGCAGTTGTTCACGATTGGAGCCAACCATGGTTATGAAATTCGATCAGCTTGTTAACGGTGCCATCAACGTGGGCTTCGGCGCCGCCGCCGTTGCCGTCGAGGGCGGCAAGAAGGTCCTCGACGACCTCAATACCAAAGGCGAGCAGGTTCGCAAGGACGCCGGCACTCCCGATATCGCCCGCAGCGTGTCCGACATGTTCGAGCAGGCCGGTGGCACCATTTCCGACCTGACCGAGCGTCTGGGCATGCAGGGTGAGACTGCGGCGCAGCGCGTGCTCGACGAGCTCATCCTGGCCCGCGTCCGCGTTATGACCGCCCCCGAGCGCACAGCCTTTTTGGCCCATGTGCGCGACATCGTCGATTCGGTCGAGGACAACGTGACTTCGGTGCCCGTCGAGTCCGTTGAGCCCGACGATGCAGAGGACACCGAAGAGGCCGAGTAGCAGCGCAGATGGCAGATTCCACCACCGATTACAACAATCTAGATCCCTTGGGTGACGAGGCGGCGGTTGTCGATGAGGTCGATGCCGCCGTCTCGGGCGCTCGCAAGAAGCCGCGTGCTGTCGATATGGTTCCCGAAGAGCCCGACGCGATGGCGCCGGACGAGGAATACCAGCTCACGCCGGCAGGCCGCCGCGAACGCATTGGGCAGATCGTTCGCCTGATCAAAAAGTACCGCGTATGGGATAACCTCACGCCGGTGCGCCTGCGTCGTCTGCTCGAAGAGCTCGGCCCCATGTTCGTCAAGATGGGGCAGATCCTGGCCAACCGGTCCGAGATTTTGCCGCAGCGGTTTTGCGACGAGCTGCGTCGCCTGCGCTCCGACGTAGAGCCGGTGCCGTATGAGGTAGTGCTCCGCTGTCTGGAAGAGGAGTACGGCCAGCGCCTGGGGCAGATGTTCGACGCGATCGACCCCAACCCGCTCGGAAGCGCGTCGCTCGCGCAGGTACACCGTGCCCGTCTGGTGACAGGCGAGGACGTGGCCGTTAAGGTGCAGCGCCCCGGTGCGCAGCAGGTGATGGCGCAGGACATCGACATCATCCGTTCGGTGGTGCGCATCGTTTCCAAGTTCGTCAACACCGATCAGTTTGTTGACCTGCACGGTGTGGTCGAAGAGCTGTGGACCTCATTTCGCGAGGAGACCAACTTTTTGGCCGAGGCCAAAAACCTCAACGATTTCTATGACTTCCACAAAAGCGTGCACGGCGTTTCGTGTCCCAAATCCTACCTGGACCTTTGCACCGAACACGTCGTGGTCATGGACTACATCGACGGCATCTCCATTGCCGATCCCGAGCGCCTGGTGGCCGAGGGCTATGACCTGGAAAAGATCGGCTCGGCGATCGTCGAGGACTATTCGACGCAGGTGCTCGACGATGGCTTTTTCCATGCCGACCCGCATGCGGGAAACATCATCCTCAAGGACGGCATCGTTTACTTTATTGACCTGGGCATGGTCGGGCGCATGTCGAGCCACGACCGCGGTATCGTCAAGGACATGATCTTTGCCGTGGCCGAGGGCGACGTGCCCAAGCTCAAGGATTCGCTCATGCGCTTTGCCGTGACGCGCGGCGATTCGGCCGAGCTCGACCATTCGGCCTTTTTGTCCGACTTGGACTTTATCGTGGCTGACTTTGCGGGCCTTGACCTGAAGGATCTGGATATCGGCGAGTTTTTGACCTCGCTGTTAAACCTCGCGCGTAAGAATGACGTTGAGCTGCCGAGCGTGGTGACGATGTTCGCGCGTGGCATGGTGACGCTCGAGGGTTTGCTGACCGAGTATATGCCCAACGTCAACATGATCCAGATCATCCAGACGCATATCAAAAACGAGAAGAGTACCTACGCACGCATGCGCGACATGAGTCGCGATTTCGCGGCGAGTAGCTACCGAGCGGCAAAAGGATCGCTCGAGGCGGCCGAGTATCTGGGCTTGGCGTCGCGCATGCTCACACGCGGCCAGCTTAAGGTGAACACGCAGATCATGAGCAGCGATAAGGCGCTGCGACAGCTGGGTGGAATTATCGACCGCATGTCGATGGCAATTGTGATTGCCGGCCTGTTTATCGGCTCGTCGGTGGTGTACTACGCGCGCATCGAGCCGGTTGTGTTCGGTATCCCGGTCATTGGTTTTATGGGCTACGTGAGTGCGCTGGTGCTGGCGCTGATGCTGGGCCGCGAGATCTGGCGCAACAGCCACGGCGGCAAGCGTTAATGACCCCTGGGGGACGGAGGAAAACGGATCATTTTGCTCAGCGATCCATCCATGCCCTAATCTATCGCAAACAATAGCTTTTACCTTGGGCTTCGCCTGCGTACGGGGCCCTTTTGCGTGATACCATACTGACAGTAATAATCAATGGCCTAGATGGTGGTGCGGAGACGCACGAATGCGTGGTTTTCCTGCGCATTTGGGAGAATCGGGGTGCAAGTCCCCGGCTGTACCAGTAACCGTAATTCCTCTTGGCTCGGGATGCTCGCGTCGCAGATCGGACGACGTACCCGAGCCGTTAAGGTTAAGTCGGATCGCCTCCCATCTTGCATGCGGCTGCGGCGTATGCCGCCGGTGTGCATAGGGCTCTGGAGGGAAGGGGGACCCCGATGGGGGAACTCGAGCGCAGCATGCGCGATGACGTGGGGCAGCCTCAGGGCAACGCTCCAAGTACAGACAATGGGGGACAAATGGATATGTTTGAGGACGAGCGCAAGCGCGCCTCGTTGCGCCGCCATGGGGCGATCGCGCGCGGCGTAGCCAAGCGCGGCCTGGTGGCATTCCTGGCCTTCGCGATGGCCTTTGGCACCACACCGGCCCAGCTGTGGGCCGATGGCGCCGAGGGCATTGCCGAGGCCGTGGCTCAGGCCACAACGCCGAGCGAGGGCGCGCAGGCCACGGACGGTGCTGCAGATACTACCGCGGCTGCTGCCGACGCAAACGATTCGGCTGCAGGTGGCTCCTCCGAAACTGGGGATACGGGTTCGGCCGCGCCTGACAACGTGAGCGATGATGCATCGGACGACCCCGCTGCGTCAGACCCTGCTTCGGCCACCCCGGCGAGCGAGGCGTCTGACACCACCGCCGAGACCGGCGACGCGACTGCGGTGGCCAGCGAGCCCAGTGTTGCCAAGGCCGCGTCTCGTGCCGCTGATACGTTTTCCTCGAATAATGGTGTCAGCGTCGGAAAAAGCCAGTCGCCTTCTCGTTGGGCTGGCTCTAACTTCACCGCTTTTATCCAGAGCAATACTACGCTCTATGCGAATGTTTGGACTTCGTCCAGCAAGCGCGCCAGCGCTTCGGGCTGCACCTATCAGTGGCTTGCTGCCGACATCAGCAACAAGAGCGATGCGGACAATTCCGCATTTGTTCCTGTCGAGGGCCAGACGGGCGCATCGATCGTTTTGGACGATGCCCTGCGTACTCAGCTTAACGGCAAGTGCCTGCGCGTACGCATTACCGATGCAAGCGGTAACGTCATCTACGGCCCGACCAAGGGCGCCAACAACCAAAAGCTGACGGCGACGAACACCATCAAGGCACCCGTTCCTACCAAGACGGCCCTGGATGCAAAGTCTTATGTCCTCATCCAGTCTTCGGCAGACGATTCGAGCTCGTATTCGTCCGTCAAGGCCGAGATACTGAACCCTGGCACTACACTTTGGGCGAATGCCTACGACGGCGAAGCGGTCCCCAATAAGCGTATTGCGGCGCAGGGTGGCTGGACCTATCAGTGGCTTGCGTCCGATACGCGCGATGCCGAGGACTCTGCCTATCAGGTGATTCCCGGTCAGACCGGCCAGTCGCTAACGATTACGGACGAACTCGCCTCGCAGCTTGCGGGCAAGTACATTCGCGTTAAGGTTGTCGGCGATGGCCAGGAGCTGTACGGTCCGAGCAGCTCTTTCGGGACGCCCGCGTCTGTTGGCTACAATACGCCGGGTCCTGTTGCCGCGAGTGACCAGATCGCGTTAGGCCACATCGTTCTCGCCTATAACGGCGCCGAATTTGGCGACGATTATGAGAACGTCCCCAACGCTAACGTCGGTGACACGATTAAGGCTGCCGCCTACTACCTTAACTACGACACGCCGACTGACCTCTATGGCTCCGACAAGGTCGATTTTTCTTGGTGGGTGGCCGATTCTGCTGACGGCACGTTCGAGCAGGTTGCAACTGGTGATACCTTCACGGTTACCAAGGAGTGCGCGAACCGCTACCTCAAGGTGGTCGCTAAGGCCAAGAAGGGTATCCCCGGCTCCGATAGCTGTGAGACCAAGGCGGGCCGCATTCTGCCCAAGGGCGCGACGGCGCTCGATTCAGTTGCATTTACCAATGCGAGCAAGGGCGCCAAGGACACTGGCTCTACGATTGAGGCGTGCGCCTACAAGGCGGTCGATTACTCGTCTGAGCCGGTTACCGAGGGCGTTACCTACACGTGGCGTTGGTCCTCTGTCGACCCGTCTTCCTCTGCGTTTGATGCGAAGACCGACTGGCATGTGGTCGAGGGCAAAACCGACAGCAGCTTTACGATTCCCGATGACTACGCCAAGCGCTGGGTGAGCGTGTCGGCCACTGCGGGCGATAACACCGTAGAGGCGACTACTGCTGTGGCCGTTAAGGCCGCAGGCTCGCACGAGCTGTTCCTGGCGTATCTCAAAAAGATCGTCGGCGATCAGAGCGATGACGCCAAGTTTGTCTACAAGAGTGGCGAAAAGATCGGTGTTACTGCATTCGAGAAGACGTCTGCAGGAACAAAGGGTGCCGAGCTTACATCTGATCAACTGACGTATACGTGGCAGATTGCCGATAGCGCCCAGGGTCCGTTCACGACGCTGACGGATGAGAACGCGCACAGGCCGTCGTTCGTAATTTCGCAAAAGTACGTCGGCAAGTACCTCAAGTGCATCGTCGACGGTGGCTACAACACCGACTATGCCTCCACGCGTTATGCCATCGTCAAGGGCGAAGATGCCAAGGCGTATACCCTGACATCGGTTAATGTCGCTTCGAGCGGCAACCTTGCACAGGTCGGCGGAACGCTTACCCCTACTGCCAATTACATGGCAACGGGCGATTGGGGCGATTACGAGACGGCACTCCCCGAGGGCTCCCTCGTCGATTACCGCTGGTATCTCGCCGATGACGCTGAGGGCACAAATGCCCACGAGCTGTTTGGCGCCGACGAAACGACCGGCGCGATCACGCTTCCCGCCTCGGCTGAGGGCAAATACGCCTATGTCGTGGCAAACGCCGGCAACAACGATGTCAAGAGCACCGCTTGGCTCGTTAATTCTTCCGACGAAAAGTCTCTTTCCGTTAACGTCAGGGTTGTAGGCGTAAGCAAGCACGATGTCGGTCAGTCCTATGACCTTGTGGACTGGGTGCCGACGGCCTCGTTTGAGTGGTCGAGTACCCAAAAAATGTCTGCCTGGGACATCTTTGCCAAGGTGCTTGACGACGCCGGCTATAGCTATAGCACGGACGGCGGCGTTCCCTATTCGGTTACGAACCCCGATAAGTCCCAGACGCTCGCGATGGAAAACACGGCGTCCGGCTATAAGTACTGGCGTTTTGATATTAATGGCAAGGCTGCCAACTCTTATGCCACGGGCTACTACCCGAGCGATGGCGACACGCTCGAGCTCGTGTACGAGGATCCCACGGGCACGGTTTCCACGCAGGTTTCCGCGACGTGTTCGGTCGTCGGCACCGACGCTAAGGGTGCTCAGCAGACCTGGGCCGCCGCTCAGAGCATTACGCTGAAGAAGGGCTCGACCGCGGCCGACCTCTCCGAGCAGCTCTTCAAGCAGACCGGCCTCAAGGCGGACTACGACCCCAACGGCTCCTGGGGCTGGGCGCTCAATTCGATCACGTCGCCCTTCGACTCCGGCCGCACGCTCGCCTACGACCCGACGACCGAAGCGTACTGGCAGCTGTTCATCAACGGCAAGTCCTCCATGGTCGGCGCCGGCGGCTACACGCTCAAGGCCGGCGACTCCGTCGTCTGGTACTACTCGAAGTACAACGACCCCGCTCCTGCCGATCAGCTTTCGGTAAGCTGCACCGTTATCGGCCAGGATGCTTCGGGCGCCCGGCAGACGTGGGCACAGCCTACGACAGCTCTCGTGGACGAGGGAACAACCGCTGCTGACCTTTCCGAGCAGATCTTTAAAAAGTCTGGCATTGGCGCCAAAACGGGGGAGAGCTCGTTTGGCTGGTATCTCGAGTCGCTGACCTCGCCGTTCGAAAAGAACGTGACCCTCTCGAGCGAGAAGGTTGACGAAAACACCTGGAAATATTGGCAGTTCTTTGTCAATGGCAAGCCTGTTGATGTTGGTGCGGGCGCCTATACGCTTAAGGCAAGCGACGAGATTGCTTGGGTCTATGGCTCCGACGGCACCATGCCTGGTCAGGTCTCCGTTTCGATGGAGATCATCGGCAAGAAGGACGATAAGGCTCAGCGCTGGACTGATCCTTCGATGCAGGTGTTTGTCGAGGGCACGACGATCAAGGATGCCTCTGCTGCCTACTTCGATGCCGTTGGCGTCAAGTCCAAGATGTACGACCAATTTGGTTATTGGGGCGTTCACACTCTTGTCTCTCCGCTTGATGGCACCGAGCTGTCGGGTGCTTGGTCGTTCTTTGTCAACGGCGTTCCTGGGTCTCAGCTCGATAGCGACTATGTGCTCAAGTCGGGTGACAAGATCGTCTGGGCTTATGCTGCTGGCGATACCGTTCCTAATCCCGATGAAGTCGTAGTTGATCCGAGCGCTTCGCGCCCGACCGATTGGAAAGCCGACTGGAGCGGCAATTCCAATGCGGTGGTCGAGAACGTGTCCACGCCTACGGGCGCGCTGGCAAGCTCTTGGACGTTTGATTGGAAGGCCTATTCGGGCGCCACGTACCCCAACGCGAGCGAGCCGATTGTCGTAAACGGCAATGTGTATCTCGCCGTCAACAAGCGCCTGCTTAAGATCGATGCCGAGTCGGGCAAGGTGCTGGCCGAGTCGAATCTTAAGACTGCGATTGGCTACACGACGCGTCCGATTTATACGAACGGCTTGGTCATCGTCCCGCTCGATGGCGGTGCGGTCCAGGCTCTGACGGCCGATACGCTCACGACGGTTTGGGTTACCGACCCTGTGAGCAAAACTGCTCAGTCGAATTCTCAGCTGACGGTCGATGGCAACTATCTCTATGTCGGCACCGTTGATGTCGACTATGGTAAGGGCGTGTATAACAACGGCCATCTGACGCGCATCAATATCCTGACCGGTGCCGTTTCCTGGCAGCACGTCAACGCCGATGAGGGTTATTACTGGACGGGCGCTACCGTGGGTGACGGCTTTATTCTGGTTCCCACCAGCGCCGGTACCGTTGAGATGCTCAGCAAGTCTTCGGGCGCTGTGCTTGGAAGCGTTTCCGTTGGGGCTATCGTTAACTCCTCCTGTGTGCTCTCCGCCGACGGTAGCCATGCTTATCTGATTTCGCGCGATGGCAAGCTGCACGTTTTGGCGATTTCTGACGGTAGTTCGCGTGATGCGGATGCCGCTTCGCGCATTTCCGAAGAGCGCGTCGTCGACCTGGGTCTTACGGGATGCGCCTGCATGCCTACGCTGTATGGCAACAAGCTGATTGTCGGCGGCGAGGTTTCCGGTGGCTCTGCGCTGGCGATTGTCGACCTTGATAATGACTTTGCTACGACGTTGGTTTCGTCTGCTGATGGCTCCGCGCTTCCCATCGGCGGCATCAAGGGTGCACCGCTCGTGAGCGCCCAGGCAGATGGCACGTATGTCTACTTCACGGTTAACTACGGTGCGACTTCCGACTATGTGAACTACACCTCGGGCGGCGGTGTCTATCGCTACAAGCTGGGTGACGCGCAGGCGACCGGTGCGTTTAGCGCAACGGGACACAACAACTACTGCGACTCGCCGATTGCCTGCGACGCCAAGGGCAACCTCTACTACATCAACGATTCCGGCACGTTGTTCAAGCTGAATGGTGGCGTTAAGGTCTCGTTCGAGACTGGCGAGGGTTCCAAGGTCGATTTCCAGACTACGGCCGACGGCAAGCTGGTTAAGCCTGCCGATCCGACGCGTGAGGGCTACACCTTCGGTGGCTGGTACACCGATGAGGCTTGCACGGAGGCGTATGACTTCAGCACGCCGGTGACGGCCGATATGACGCTGTATGCCAAGTGGACCAAGAACGCCGTTAACCCTGACGGCAATGGCGGTTCTGGCTCTAACGGTGGCAGCGGCTCCGGCACTGGTGCTGGTACCGGCGCGGGCACTGGCTCCGGCTCGAAGGGTGGCGCTGTCGCCCCGGGTCAGAAGCCGGTGACCAAGACGACGGTGTCGACCAAGAGCGGGACCAAGGACAACAAGTCCGACAAGAAGGACTCCGACAAGTCCGACAAGAAGGACGAGAAGAAGTCTGACAAGAAGGACGGCAAGTCCGACAAGGCATCCGCTTCCACGACCACTGCCAAGAAGTCCACTGAGGCTTCCGCGCAGGAGTCTGGCCTCAACCCGCTCGCTATTGTCGGCATCGCGGCCGGCGTGATCGGCCTCGCGCTCATCGCCGTCTTCATGCTGACCAAGCGCGGCAAGGGTGACGGTAATGCCCGATAAGCCCAAGGGGACCAACGGGCAGCAGCCCGACTCCTCGTTTATCCAGCTCGACGATGCAAAGCAAAAGGGCGCCGCTTCGGCGGCGTCCGCCCCGCGGCGCAAGGCGATGCTTGGCGCTCTGACCGCGGTTTGTATCGCGTTGATCGTCGTATCGCTGGGCTTTGTCCACCCCTCCGAGAGCGGCGCCTGGTCCATTGATTGGATCGTCCAGACCGTGACGGGGGAGAGCGTCGTCGCCAATGATGCCAAGGTGCCTGGTTCGGCTGCTGCTTCTAGCAAGGCCGACTCCAAGAATTCCAAGGTTTCGGGCGATGCGAAAGATAAGTCCAAGGACTCGGGTGACGCCAAGGGCGATTCCGAGTCTTCGAACAAGAGCTCGGATAAAAACTCGGAAGGCAAAAAGTCCGAAGAGCAGGATGGCAAGAAGTCTGGCGAAGCATCGGTTTCTCAGAATACCGGAGCTGCCGATACGACCAACACGTCTGGCGGTGCCTCTTCGGGCGGTGGCCAGTCGTCTGGCGGGGCCACGGCCTCTAACGGCGGAGGCGCTTCCACGGGCGGCCAGGGTGGCTCGCAGGAGTCTGGATACGTTACTGTGTCGGTCTCGGTTACGTCGAGTGCCGTGGGCAATCCTGTGTCCGCCGGCGGCACCTATACCTTTAACGAAGGTGCCACCGTCTACGACGCCCTATGCGCGCTCGGGCTTTCCGTCAACGCACACGGCTCATCGTACGGCACGTATGTCGCCGCGATCGGCGGTTTGGCCGAGAAGCAGTATGGCGGCACGAGCGGTTGGATGTACTCTGTCAACGGCTCGACGCCCATGACGGCCTGCAGCAACTACGTTCTCTCCAACGGCGACAACGTCGTCTGGTATTACGTAACAGGCTAGGGATCTCAACATAACGCACGGAACGGGCAGCTCGGACAAACATCCAGGCCGCCCGTTTTTTGATGCGAATGGGACGGAGTTTCCCAATCAAGGCTCAACCGGAAAGCGCATCCCACTTTTGAGCTGAATTCTGGGATGCACTTTCCGGTTGGAGTTCTATTGGGAAACTGTGTCCCGTTTTGAGGTCCTATTCTGGGATGCGGTTTCCCCGGGGAGGCCCATGGGAAAGCGTGTCCCATTTCGGCATCGTGATCCGTCTCGTGCGCTCTTATCGGCAATTATAGAAAGCTCGGCAAACAAAAAGCCGGCTGGAACGTGATGTTCCAGCCGGCTTTGCGTTCAAGCATATGTTCGGCAATCTACGACCTTGCGCCCTCGAGGAAGAAGCGGCGGCTGAAGTAGTTATACCAGGTGACCAGGAACGTGGCGATGGCCTTCATGGCCTGGTAGCCGATGCTCAAAAACGTGACGCCCACAAACATGTACAGATCGTTGAGACCCAGGCCAATCACCGACAGGATGGTGAAGATCGTAAACTCGCGCTTGCGGCTCATGCCCTCGCGATGGTCGAACACGTACTTCATGCTGAGCCAGTAGTTGACCACGACGGACGTGATAAACGAGATCGTGGTGCTCATCAAAAAGTCGAGGTGGAACAGCTCGACGAGTGCAATGAGCATGCCCCAGTCGATGCCAAAGGAGATAAGACCCACGACAGCGAACTTGAGGAACTGCTTGGTATGAGGTTGTGCCAGTGCCTTGCGCACGTAATCACATCCAATGCGTTGACGAATCGAGCAGAGGATACTTTAGAGCTTTTGCAAGGGAAACGTAAGGTCTTTGGCAAGAACTATACGAACTCGCCAAATATTCAAGAGGTAATCCGCAAACGTTGCAAATCTTCCCGCAAACGAGCAGGGCCCACGAACAACGCAGCACTCGATGCGCATCGTCCGTGGGCCCCGTAGTGCAACGAGGAGGTCGAGCTACTTGGTCTCGTCGCCCTCCAGGAAGATCTTTCGGGTCACAAAGTTGTAGACCATGACCAGCGCGGTGGCGCAAATCTTGGCGATATTGGCCTCGAGCCCCAGGCCGGCGTTGAGCGCCAGCACGATGCCGTCGTTGAGCGCCAAGCCGATCACGGACAGCACGACAAAGATGATGAACTCGCGGTTGCGGCTCATGCCCTCCTTGTGCGCAAACACGTACTTCATGCTCGCGACGTAGTTAAAGATGAGCGAGACGATAAAGCCGCTGGTATTGGCGATCAGGATATTGAGGCCCAAACCGTAGTGGAGCAGATTCATGATGCCAAAGTCGATGACCGTGGCGACGACGCCGACGACGCCAAACTTCATGATCTGCGCAAGGAGTTTTTGCATGGTACCTGCCTTAGGGTGGCGCCGGAGCGCCGCGGGGATGACAAACTCAGCAAGTTTAGCCAATCCCCGCGGGTGGAGCTAGACGCGCTCCTCGATAGCACCGTTTCTATATGCATCGAGCAGCTGGCGTAGGTCCTGGATTTGGCTGCGGATCTTGGCGCCAGTGTCGGTATCGCTGACCATGCGGCGGCGGTCGGCCTCGTCAAAGCGGTTGGTCTCGCTTTCGATGTCCACGTTGCGGGTGAGCGCCTCGGCAACCGTCGTAAAGGCCCGGTGCGACTTAAGACGGCATCCGCGCGAGCTCGAGATAAGCGTGTAGCCGGCGATGCCCGTCTTGGGATGGTAGGCGCGGCAGAAGCCGCCATCGATGACCAGCAGCTTACCGTTGGCGCGGATGGGCTGCTCGCCCTTGGTAGTTTTGACCGGGGTATGGCCGTTGATGATGTGCCCCGTCGGCGAGCAAGCCATGGGGGCAACGCCGAACTCGTGCATGATGTCGTCGCAGACCGAGGGCGACTTGGTAAGCGTGAAGTACGGGTCCATCGGCTCGGCCCAGGTGCTCTTATCGGCGATATAGGCGCGCTCAAAGGTACGCACCAGGCGTCCGCTCGCGGGTGAGTTAAAGCCGATCCACAGGTACCACATCCAGTCGAGGGCGTCGCGGTCGCCCACGCGCCAGGCGCGGCGGGCGATGCGGTCGCAAAAATCGAGATAATCGCGACCGGCGTGCCAGGTACCCAGGCAGTTCATGCTGCTAAAGGTGCCGTCTTCGTTGAGCGGCACGCAGCCGTGGAACAGCAGGTTGCCGTTGGCGACCTTATACATGGAGCCGTGGGTATAGAGGAAATCGATGTGGCGATGCAGGTGATCGGCGGTGACAAACTCGGACACGAGTTTGTCGATGATGTGCTGCTCCTCGGGCGTGAGCGTGTAGGGGTCCGCCGGATCGACGGTGGGGAAGTCGTTGGTCGTGAGCGGCCACACGCTGCCGTCGGCAAGCGTGACTGTGCCGGCGTCGTGATCGATCTTGTCGAGCAGCAGGCGGTCGGCCATGTCGAACTCGGGGTGGCGCTGGATAATCTGGCCCTCGAGCTTAAAGAGCAGGACATTAATGGCTTTGATCAGCGGGCTTATCGGCTCGCCGGCGGTATAGGTGGCGTCGGCGAAGGCGACAAGCTCGCGCAGCGAGATGCCATAGTCGTTCTCGAGAATCTCATAGTTGTCGTAGCGCAGGTTGTTGCGCAGCACCGTGGCGATGCAGGCGGGCTCGCCGGCAGCGGCGCCCATCCACAGCAGGTCGTGGTTGCCCCATTGAATATCGAGCGAATGATAGGTGAGCAGGCGGTCCATAATTTTGGCCGCGCCGCCGCCACGGTCGAAGATGTCGCCCACCAAGTGCAGGTGGTCGACGGCGAGGCGCTTGATGAGTGAAGCAAGCGACTCGATAAAGTCGTCGGCGCTGGCGGTCTCCAGAATGGATTCGATAATGCGCTCGTGATACCGCACGCGGTAGTTGTTCTCATCCGGATGCGTGTGCAGCAACTCGTCGATGATGTAGGCGTAATCGCGCGGGATGGCCTTACGCACCTTGGAGCGGGTATAACGGCTCGAAAGCGAGCGGGCAACCACAATGAGCTGGTCGAGCATGGTCTTGTACCAGGTGGGCGAGTCCTCGCGCCGGCTGCGGACAAGATCGATCTTCTCGCGCGGATAGTAGATGAGCGTGCACAGCTCGCCCTTTTCGTCAAAGGAGAGCGTGTCGCCAAAGATCTCGTCGACATGCTCGCGCACAACACCCGAGCAGTTGTTGAGGATGTGCATAAAGGCTTCGTATTCGCCATGCACATCGCTCATAAAATGCTCGGTGCCCTTGGGCAGGTTGAGGATGGCCGAGAGGTTGATGATCTCGGTGAATGCGGATTGCTCGGTGGGAAACTGTCTCGACAGCAGGCGCAGATACTTGAAGTCTTGCGGATTGCGATCGAATGCGACCATGAGGCACCTTCCGATATGGTTGGTAAAACTGATAAAACAGCGTCAAACGTTTATCAGTATGCGCCGCTTTTGTTTCGATTGGAGATGTGAGGTCAAATTGTTGGCCGAACGGTTTGGTAAATCGATTTAGTCGAGGTAGATATGGCGGTTGAATGGAGACATGTGGTCGTTTTTGTAGGCGCATACCTCCGGGATCGATAGAGATGATGACGGTAAAGATATTCACTACCTTTGGTTCAATTTGGTAAATAGTGGACATTTGTACCGTATTCACGATTGCTGTGCGATAATTTGCGCAGCAATGAGTAAGGAGCCTCATATGAGCGATTTTGTCCTGACCTGTGAATCTGCCGCCGATCGAACCCGTGAGTTCTTTGAATCGCGCAATATCCCTGTCGTGTGTTTTCATTACGAGATCGACGATGTTGTCTATACGGACGATTTATATCAGTCGATTACGCCGGACGAGTTTTTTGCCAAGATCGCCGCGGGTGTCATGCCAAAAACGTCGCAGCTGAGCGTGGGCGAGTACGAGGAGTTTTGGGAGCCGTTCGTTGCCGAAGGCAAGGACGTGCTGCACCTGACGCTATCTTCGGGTATTTCGGGCACGTATGGTTCGGCTTGCGTTGCGGCGCAGATGCTCGCGGATCGCTATCCCCAGGGCGGCAAGGTTCGCGTCATCGATTCGCTAGCGGCGTCTTCGGGCTTTGGCCTGTTGCTGGAATATGCCGCCGACGTGCGCGATAGCGGGGCTTCGCTCGACGAGACGGCCGCTTGGATCGAGGAACACAAGCTCAACCTGCACCACTGGTTCTTCTCGACCGATCTATCGAGCTACCTGCGCGGTGGTCGCATTTCGGCCGCGAGCGCGATTATCGGCACGGCGCTCAAGATTTGCCCGCTTATGACCGTCGATTGCGAAGGCAGGCTGTCGCCACGTGAGAAGATCCGCACCAAGAAGCGCGCGATCTCCGAGATGGCCAAGACCGTGATGGCACATGTGCAGGACGGCGCGAACTATTCGGGCAAGTGCATCATGTCGCAATCGGCGTGCCGCGAGGACGCCGAGGCCGTTGCGGCGCTGATCGAGGAACAGGTTCCGCAGCTCAAAGGCAAGATCGAGATCAACAATATCGGTGCTCTGATCGGTTCGCACACCGGCCCTGGCACGGTGGCCGTCTACTTTATGGGCGACAAGCGCGTGGATTAACGTCCGTGTGCTGGCTGACGGTTTTAACGGCTACGCCTGTCCTCCCGACATTTGATAACAGAAAAGGCCCGTCCCGTTGTTTGCGGGGCGGGCCAAGATGTTTTGCTAGCGTTTCTTTCCGCGGAAGAAGAAACCGTGCAGCGAGGGCTTGAGTCCGCGGTTGGCGCGACGCTCCTCGATATGATCGTGGATCGAAGCGACGCGTTCGATGACTTCGTCGGGGATCGGCACATCGGGATTCATGTTCTCGACCTGGCTAACCTCGGCGGCGGCGACCTGGTCGATAATGGGCACATCGTCGCGCGAGATGACGGGCGTGGCGTCTTCCTTCATCTTGCGGTATCGCTGCATCATGTCGGTCTGCAGCTGTTGGGCCGAAGGCGGTGTCCAGATGATGGCGTTGGCGCCGGCGGCGATGGTCTCGCGGATGCTCTCGGGCGTCTTACCGCCCGGCGCGATGAGCGGCAGGTTGGGATAGTGCTCGCGCAGCTCGCGCAGGACCTGGGGCGTGTTTTTGCCGGCGGCGATGTTGAGAATCTTGGCTCCGGCGCGCACCTTGGCGTGAGCATCGTCGTCGCAGCGAACGACCGTGGCGATGACGGGGATGTCGGCGATGTTGGTGATGTGCTCGACCATCTCGGCAGTAGCGGGGGAGTTGACCACGCAGCCCGCCGCGCCCTGCATCTCGGATACGGCCGCCATCTGCACGGAACGCTTACCGGTGGTGGTGCCGCCGCCAACGCCCACAAAGACCGGGCACTCGGCAACAGTCAGCAACGCTTGCGTAATGGCGGGCTGCGGCGTGAAGGGGTAGACGGCAAACACGGCGTCGGCATTGGAGTTGCGGATGACCGCCACGTCGGTGGTGTAGATGAGCGATTTGATGCGGCGGCCAAAGAGCGTAAAGCCGCTGGCCTCCTCGATCTCATCGGGCATACGGAGGGCTGCCTTGCGCAGACGCCCGTCGATGGGCAGCGGCTCCATGGGCAAAAGGCCGTTGGGAGTTACGGCCACCTGGGGCTCGGTAAATTCGTCTGCAAGCTCAACCTCGGAGAAGTCGACCGAGGCGACGATGTCCTCGTGAACCTCGGCGGGAACATCGATGGGGGCTTGGTCGTTCGTCGCGGCAGGCGTCTCGAAGGAGCTGGTGCCGACAAAGGCGTCGACGCGCTCGTTCAAATCGTTGAGAGAATCCATGGCGGTCCGTTTCTATGCTGTGCGGTCGGCAGTGTACGACCGGCGTTGCGAGTGCTAAATCGTTTGACGAGTTGATTTTTCCCCGCTGCGCCATCCGTTAGACTGAAGGGCCGGCGAACGTGAAGGAGCTGTGGTGGCGGGAATCGAGGTGCTATCTTGAATGTCCCGTATACAAAAGAGAGGTGACGCGGTATGGAATTCTCGGCAATGTTGGGCTCGATTGGCCTATGCGTGGGCGCAATCGTTGCCGCCGCGGTCATCTACTTTGCGGTCACGGCCATCAAGGGCAAAAAGGCTGAGCGCAAGGAGCGTGAAGCGCTTGCGCGGCATAAGGACCAGCAGGACAGGCGCGCACGGCGATAGCTTGTTGAGTTTTGAATCCGTGCGCTAGCTGCGTTTTCGGACCAGGGCGATATAGAAGCCCTCAAAGTCGCGACTGGGCGGAATGGTCAGCGTGCCGGGCATGCCGTTGGCAATGGCCGAGACGTGGCCTTCGGCAATGGCTTCGGTAAGGGCGTTGCACTCGATATGCGGATCCTCGCCGGCACCCTGGGCGCGACGCGCTTCGCTTTCGCTTGGCGTGCCGTCGAGGGGGATGAGCTCGCAGTCCATGTGCTTGTCGAGGGCCTCTTGCAGGGCATCCTCGTTTTCCTGCGGCAAGATCGAACAGGTCGAATAGACGAGCGTGCCGCCCGGTTTGAGGGCCCCCATGGCGCGGTCCAGAAGCGCGCGCTGCGAGCGGGCGCACTTAACGAGCAACTGTTCGGTGAGGCCGCGCAGGCTCTTTTCGTTGCCGCTGATGACGGTGCCCGTGCCGGTGCAGGGGGCGTCGAGCAGGATACGGTCAAAGCGGAAGAACTCGTCGAGCTCGCGTGCGTCAATGCGCATGACGGGCACGTTTTTGGCGCCCTGGCGGCCCAAGTTTGCCTCGAGCTTTTCGGCGCGGGGAATGCTCATCTCACAGGCGGTGAGGTGCGCCTGTCCCTGGGTGAGGGCGGCGATCTGCGTCGTCTTGCCGCCGGGGGCCGCGCACATGTCCAGGATGTCCTCGCCGGCCTGGGCGCCCAGCACCAAAGGCGGCATCATGGACGACAAGCTCTGCAGATAGATTTTGCCGTCACGGTAGATGTCGAGATCCCACAGATCGGAAACCTGGGCCTCGGGCAAGATGAACGCGTCCGGGTACCACGCGACGGAGCGGTGGGCGATCCCGGCGGCGTCGAGTGCCGCGGCAATGTCCTCGGCGGTCGCCTTGAGCGTGTTGGCGCGCAGCGTGACTGGGCGCGCGGCTGCGGCGCCAAAGCCCTCGATCATGAGCTCGGCATCGGCAGGCGTATAGGCACCGGCAACCGTGTCGACCATAAAGCGCGGCAGGTCGGCGGCGGAGTGTTGGGCGGCAAGCCGGTCGGAAAGCTCGGTAGCGGCAAACTGCCTGAGCTTGAGCTCGGGCTTAACCTGCTTTTTCTGCTTACGACGACGCGGCTTGGACATCCGTCTTTCCTTCCCGTCCCAAATTGACTACTTTCCGGGCACGCTGCTGCCGGCGTGCTTTAGTACTGGCTCTCGTGCTTGCTAAAGAAGTCGAAGCGCGGGGGCAGCGGCTTCACGCGGTGCTCGCCGGGCTTCTCGCCCAGGCTCTCCATAAACTCGTCCGTAGAGGCAAAGATGTTGTCCCAGCTAAAGAAGGCGACCGGATCGACGTCGAAGTACTCGCAGATGAGCTCGCAGCCGGCCGGGACGATGCCGTGCATGAGCACGGTCGCCACGCGCAGCTCGGTAAAGGCGTCGACCAGGGCCTGCTTCATGGCGGCGTTGGCTGGTTCGCCCTCGAGCTTGTTGGCGGCCTTGGAGGCGTCGCTCCAGCGCTTGTTGGCGGCGCGCAGGTAGTCGTCGCACACGGCGAGCGCACGGTGCGTCTCGAACTTGTACATGGCCTGCTCAAAGGCAAGGGCGGCCTGCTCGGCAGCCTCGACCACGGCGGCAGAGGCGGCACCGGCGGGGATGCAACCGTTGCGGTACGGGCTCTCGTCGCCCTCCTTGACGGCGACGCCGTAGAAGCAGCTGCGGGCCAGGCGGTTGAACACGCCGGTCAAAAGAGCGCTCTCCTTAAGGGCAGGATCGATGACGCGCTTGTCGTCGCAGGCGCGCACCTCGTTGCCGTCCTTGTCCTTGCCGGTCACGCGCGTGTCATATGCCTTGGGGCTAAAGCTCACCGGCTTCTCGGACAGACCGAGCGACAGCCAATGCGCGCGCATCTGCTCGCAGGTGTAGTGGTTGAGCAAGTCGTCTGCCGGCGGGGGAGGCGTCTGCGAGGACGAGCTGGCCTTTTTGCCCATGTAGAGCAGGTGGTAACAGGCGCTGACGGTGCTCTGCGTGAGGTTCCAACCCAGGGCCTCCCACATGGCGGTCTGCGCGATGCAGTAGAAGTAGATGTTGTCCTGGCCGATGAACTGGTAGATCTGCGCGTCGTCCGAGCACCACCAGTCGCGCCAGTCGAGTGAGCTGTGCTGATAGGTGGGCGCGGGGACCTGCGTGGAATCGGCGGAGGGCTCGCCCATGAGGGCGGCATCCTGGGCGGCGACACCCTCAGTTACGCCGGCGGCGCGGGCATCGCGGGCGAGCACGGTGCGGGTGTAGCTGATGGGCGCCCACAGACTCTCGGGCCAGCACCAGCAGGTGACGTCGTTCACGCCGTCGACCTCGGGCACCGGAACGCCCCAGTCGATGTTGCCGGTGATGCGGAAGGGCACGAGCGCCTTGCCGCTACGGAAGCGCACACCGCCGTTGGCGAGCACCGCGTGGGCGTCGTCGCGCTCCTTCCAGCTGGGGAAGGTGACGGTAAAGCTGCTCTTGTTGCCCTCGGGCTCCAGCACGGTGTGCTCGGGGAGCTGGTCCTCGACGGCGTCGAAGGCCTCGCGGAACTTGTTCTGGATGTAGAGCTGTGCCGGCAGCAGCCACTCTTCCATGGTCCTGGAGACCACGGAGCGAACCTGCGGGTTCTGGGCGAGCTTGGCGGTGTAGGTCTTCATAAAGTCGAGGTAGGCCGGCAGGTCGAAGTAGAGGTTGTCGACCGGGCGCAGCTCGGGCACCTCGCCGGTGAGCTGGCTCTTGGGAGCGATGAGCTCCTCGGGCTCAAACTGGTGACCCAGGTCGCACTCGTCGGCGTAGGCTTTCTCGGACTTGCAGCCCTGAATGGGGCAGCGGCCGATCACCTGACGGCCGTTGAGGAACGTGCCGGCCTTGGCGTCGTAGAACTGCAGCGTGGAGCGCTTGGAGATGGTGCCCTGCTCGTGCAGGCGCTCGATAATCTCGGCGGTAACCTCGTTGTGAATCTGCGCAGCCGGCTCAAGGCCCGAGCCGCCGTAGATATCGCAGCTGATGTTGTAGTTGTTGAGGGTCGCGGCCTGGCGGGAGTGATTGGACTCGACATACTCGCTAATGGACTTGTCGTAGCCTTCGTTCTCCTTGAGCTTGCGATAGCTCTCCATGATGGGCGAGCCATAGCAGTCGGTGCCCGAGGTGAAGATGACGTTCTCGCGGCCCAGGCGGTCGCGCAGGAAACGGGCGAAGAAGTCGGCCGGGACAAAGACGCCACCAACGTGGCCAAAGTGAAGGCCCTTGTTGCCGTAGGGCTCGCCGGCGGTAACGATGGCGCGGCGAGGCCAGCTGGGACGGTCGTTCATGGAGTATTTGGATGCCATGGGACTCCTTCGCATATGGTGAGAGCGCGGCCGGGCGCAAGGCCTGGCGACGCGGTGGTCAATTCGTGCATATCGCTCGACATTATCGCACATGCGGACGGGTACGTGGCAGGGGCGCTATCCTAAGATGCTATGAATGAGATTTCCAACATACATGCGTTTGAGGACGAGGATTTTCTGCACGCCTGCTTTGTGTGGGGAATGGCCGTGCTTGGCGCATTTGCCGTGTGCCTGGTGCCGGTGTTTATGCTGCTGGGCGGGCCCGCGGACTTGGATGCGGCTGACGTGGGTGGTTGGACGGCCGTTTTGGGCTGGATAGTCGGCTTGGCTGCGGTTTCGGCGGCGTCATTTGCCGTGCACGAGCTGGTGCACGGTGTGTTTTTTAAGTTGCTGGCGCCTGCGGGCGCGAAGGTGACCTTTGGGGCGAATCGCGAGACGGCGATGATCTATGCCTGCGCCGAGGGCGTGGTCTATTCGCGCCGGCGGTACGTGGCGGTTTGCCTGGCGCCGACGGTTGTTGTGACGGCGGCGTTTGCCCTGGGGTTTGCGTTCTCGGGCTATCCGCTGCTGTGCTACCTGGCGGCCGGCTTGCATTTGTCGGGTTGTGTGGGCGACTGGTATTACGTGCGGACCATTTTGCGCGACCGCCGCATTGTCGCCTGCGAGGACACGTCCTTTGGCGTGCGCTTTTTCGCAAGGTAGTCTATTTGGGATGATTTTTCTGGGACGGGGATTAAAAAATCATTGTGGGAGAGGAGATGTCCATGAAGCCGTTGCTGCTGCATGCTTGCTGCGCGCCGTGCTCGCTGGAGCCGGTTCGCCTGCTGCGCGAGGAAGGGTTTGAACCCACAATCTGCTGGACAAACCCCAATATTCAACCGCGTGATGAATGGCGGCGGCGTTTGGACGAGCTGCGCCGGTGGTGTGCCGATGGCGACATCGAGCTCATCGAGGCGGGGGAGGACCGCGAGCGCTGGGAGGTCGGCGTGGCCCCGCTGGGCGCCGATCGACCCCGTCGCTGTCGCGCGTGCTATGCCTTGCGCCTGGCCGAGGCATGCCGTGTGGCTCAGGAGCGTGGGTTCGAATATGTGGGTACGACGCTCGCCGTCTCGCCGTATCAGCTGTTCGATACCTGTAATGACGTGCTTGAGCGCTTGGCGGCGGCACATGGGCTCACCCCGGTCATTCGCGATTTTCGCCCGTATTACCCCGAGGCCACGCGCCGTTCGCGCGAGCTGGGCATGTATCGGCAGAATTATTGCGGCTGCCGATTCTCGGCCGTCGAGGCGGCCATGGACCGCGCCCGCATCCGCGACGAGCGCAAAGCGTCCAAAAAGTAGTTCTTTTGGGCTGACAGCCTGCTAGGATGTAGAGCGGACTTTAGCTATATAAGGAGTATCCGACGTGTCTATGCGTACCGATGATTTTGACTACAACCTTCCCGAGGAACTGATTGCCCAGGCTCCTGCCGAGCCGCGCGACTCCTGCCGCCTGCTGGTGGTGGATCGCAAGGGCTCCCAGGCGGGAACGCCGCTGGAGCACGGCGGTACCGTCGAGCACCGCATCTTCCGTGACATCATCGACTATATCGAGCCGGGCGATGTGCTCGTCATCAACAAGACGCGCGTGATGCCGGCCCGCCTGATCGGTCGCAAGACGGGCTCGGGCGGCGTGGTCGAGACGCTGCTGCTCAAGCGCCGCGAGGATGTTGACCCGCTGGGTCACGTTTGGGAGTGCCTGGTCAAGCCGGGCAAGCGCCTGAAGCCCGGTGCTCAGATTGAGTATCGCGCCGGTGGCGCCCATGCGCCCGAGGGTGCGCCCGTGGTGCTGACGGCCGAGGTTGTCGACTTTGTCACCGATAGCCGCGGTGGCCGTCTGGTGCGCTTTGAGCCGGCCGGTTGCAATGCCGCCGGCGAGCAGCGCACGCTCGACGAGGCCATCCATGCTGCCGGTCACGTGCCGCTGCCGCCCTACATTACCGATTACGAGGGCGATCCCGAGAAGTACCAGACCGTCTACGCCATGAAGGAGGAGCACTCGGCTGCCGCTCCCACGGCGGGCCTACACTTTACCCCCGAGCTCATGGCCGCTATCGAGGCCAAGGGTGCGAAGTTTGCCGCCGTCGAGCTCGAGGTGGGCATCGATACCTTCCGTCTGGTGGAGGAGGACGATCCCACGCAGCATGTGATGCACACCGAGCGCTACCACGTGTCGCAGGAAGTTGTCGACGCCGTGCATAAGGCGAAGGCCGAGGGACATCGCGTGATCGCCGTCGGCACCACCGCGGTGCGCTCGCTCGAGAGCGCGTTTGACGCAGACGCGCCGGTGTCCGATCCGGCCGTGACGGCGCGCTATTTTGAAGGCCGCGAGGATGGCGCCGACACGCTCGGCCGCGGTGACATCGTGGTGCGCGAGAACGCGACAACGCAGCTCTACCTCATGCCTGGCTCGACCTATCACGTGGTCGACGCACTGATCACCAACTTCCACGTGCCGCGTTCCACGCTCATGATGCTCGTGAGCGCGCTTGCCTCCCGCGACCAGATCATGGATGCCTACGCCGCCGCTATCGAAGAGCGTTACCGCTTCTTCAGCTTTGGCGATGCCATGCTCATTTGTTAGTTACGCGGTTCTACGAACCGCGTAACTGCTCGACGCTGCAAACGCCCCTAAGCGGCAATCTGACGTTCAATCGTCGGGCATGACCTTTGTAGTTACGCGGTTTTACCAAACCGCGTAACCGGTTGACGCTGCAAACCCGCCAGAGCGGCAATCTGCCTTTCAACTTCGGCGGCATGACCAGAAGGTCAATGCCGCCTTGTTTCAAGGCACCTTGCTCGCTCTGGTGGGTTTTCGCTCATATGACCCAATCCGCTGTCAAGAGCCACAATGGCCCCGCCGACCGCTTGCAATCGGTCGGCGGGGCCTGCCGTTAACCCGTCCCGGTCCGCCCCCGGCATGTCGTCGACGCCTTCGGCTCAGTCTCATATCCGCGGATACCGTTCTGTCGGCCCGCACTCCATTCCTTCGGCGGGGTTCCCCAAGTCTGTCGGGGCGCATGCGGAGGGCTCCGCGCGCACAGCGAAATAGGGGGTGTCCCCGAAGGCCGCCCGGCTCGCCGGGACGGGGGCTATGTCTATTCCGCGCCCTCCCGGCACATCATGCCGAGGGCCCAGAGCCACCTCACGAGCTCGGCCGCGGTGGCCGCGTTGGCCTTCGCCGCGGGCATGCCGCGGGCGAGCATCTCCTCGCGCCGCCGCAGGAGTCGCTCGGACCCCTTCCTCCCGTGCATCCTTATCTCGAGGGGCACGCCCGTGTCCCTCGGCATGAGCTTCGGCTGGTGCCGTGCCGCGGCGTAGCACCATGAGCCCTCAACGGCCAGCTTCCTCACGAGCGCGTTGCCCGCGCCGCTGATGCCTCCGAGCCGCACGGAGTCGCCGCTCGACCTCTGACTCGGCGCGAGGCCGAAGTAGGCCGTGACCTGCCTTCCGGAACGGAACCTCGTGAAGTCGCCGACCTCGGCCGAGAAGGCCGCGGCCAGCGCGAAGGCGCAGCCCTTGATCGACTGGAGGGCGGCCACCTCCGCGGCGATCGGGCTGGCATCCACGGCCGCCCTGTACTCGGAGAGCAGGTCCGCCCGGGCCTCCGCCGCGGCCTCGACCTCGTTCCTCAGGGCGGCGAGCGTCCGAACCCCGCCATCGTCCTCCGGCCTGACCTTGTCGAGCCACCTCAGGAAGTCGTAGGTCCAGTACTTCCTCGGGTTGCCGGCGGGCGTGGTGCCGCCGTAGGCGAACCCTCGCTTCGCGAGGAAGGCGAGCAGCCGCTGCTTGGCGGTCGCCAGGCGCGCGGTCGCCCCGTCGTAGGCGCCGGCGAGGTCCCTGATGCCTTCGACCTCGGGGGAGGGGACCCATACGGGGGAGATGTCGTGGGCGAGTATCGCCTTGGCCATCCTGGCGGCGTCGTTCCTGTCGTTCTTGGAGGCCGAGTCGGCGGCCGACCTGGGGATCTTCGAGACCGCGGCGACGACGCACTCGACGCCGAGCCCGGCGAGCTCCCTCTGCGGGGCGAAGCCGAGGTAGCCGCTCTCGTAGGCCGCGAGCGACGGCCCGGGGAACCCGTCCATCCACCCGGCGATCTCGCCCCAGGGGTTGCCGGGGAACCTCCTCGTCACGGCCTCGCCGGTGTCCGCGTCGAGGGCGCAGACGGTGGTCGACCTCAGGTGGACGTCCATCCCGAACGCGGTAGAATACTTTGGCATGGGAGCCTCCCAACCTCGTTGCGGCGCGGCTGCGCCTATGGCACTTCAACATCATTGTCGCAGCCCCGACCCGCGGTCACGAGCGGGGGCTCCTATCTTTTTAGTGCCCTCGGATTGGGTCATAGTGTCTGTCGGTGCCAAAACACCGGCGTTGCCTTGGCTGTCAATGTGGCACTTGGGGACGTTCCTTTTGTGCCGGCACCTGGGGACGTTCCTTATGTCAAGAGATTGGTACAAGAGGGATAGGTTGCCTTGCGCCAATCTAATAAGTTGCGGTGAGATGGTTCTTGAATTGGCCTTTTTGATGGCTAAACAGGAACTATCTCACCGCAACTGCGTTGAGCGTTTTTTGGCAGCTAGTTTACTTGCTCGCGAACAGCCAGATGAGGACGATCACCAGAATCACGGCGACAATGCAGACGATGGCTCCGGTGAATTTGATGCGTGAGTCGCGGGTACGCTCGCGCACGTCGTCCTCGGCGGCTTCGAGTTGAGCCACTTCGCGCTCGGTTTCGGCGTGCTCGGCCTTATCGCGGGCCAAGGAGCCTGCGAGCGATTCGGTAATCTCGGGATGGTCGTGCACCTCGGTCGCCTGCTCGATGATCGACTGCGCATGCGCTACATCCGCCTGGGCATTGGCAATAGCCTGCTCTTGCTCTCGACGTGCCTTGTCCTCGGCGGCGATTTTCTCGCGCAGCTCGCGCTGGCGCGTTGCGGCGGCGGCTTTTGCGGTCTGCAGCTCGTCGCGAGTGGCATCGGCCTCGGCCGTCACGGCCTGATGGGCTCGCTTGGCGTCGGCGATGGGGGCTTGCGCCTGCTCGACGGCGTGCTCGGCGGCCGCGAGCGAGTGCTCAAGATCGGCGGTGATGTTCGGGACATCTTCCTCGGCTTTGCGCAGGGCATCGGCCGTGTCGGAGATCTGCATCGAAAGCTCGCTGGTGCGCACCGTGTAATTGGCGGGATTCGCCGAAGGATTGCGCTGCAGCTCGGCATACTCGTGGCGCAGCGTTTCGAGTTGAGCACGCGTGGCGTCGACGGTTTGCTGTACTGCGGCAACGCCGGCGTCGCGCTCGGCCTGCACCTTGTCGCGGATGCGCTTGGAATCCTCGAGGCGGCGAACGAGGCGGTTACCGGTCTCGCGCGAGCTGGCTTCGCGCGCCTCCACCGCGTCGAGTGCGGCTTTGAGACGCCGCTCGGTGGCGTCGTCCTCTTCCTTCATTTGTTCGAGCTGCGCCTTGAGTTCTGTTGCCTTGGCAGCATGGGTATCGCGGCCGATTTCTGCCGCCGCGGCGGCCTTTTGTGCCGTGTCGATAGTCTGGCGCTGCTCGGTGACGATTTGGTCGTAGCGGCCTGCGATGTCTTGGCGTGTCTCGAGCTCCTCGCCTTGATCGGCGATGCGCTGCTCAAGTTCGGCCAGGTGAGCGCGGGCGTCCGCGAGTGCCTTCTTTGCGGCGTTCATCTCGCGCATGGCCGAGGCACCCTGGGCGATAAAGGCGCCCACGGCGCTGGCGGTGTTTGAGACGGCGCCTCCCAGATCGCGGCTGGCTGCTGGGGCGTGCAGGGCGGTCGGGTGACCGGCGTTTGCCGTGCCCGCATCGGGCGCCTGTGACGTGGTGATGCTGCCGGTGCCGCCCTCGACTACGGAAAAGCCGGCAGCGTGCGGGTCGACTGCATCGGCACCAATGGTGGGGTGCTCAAGCTGCAGGAACGAGGGCAGGGTGCTGCCTTGGTCGGCAACGGGGGTCTCGCCGGGCACGAAGGTCGAGGCGGCCTCGGCGGCCTCCTCTTCTTCGGCGTCAACATCGGCGTCGGCCACGGCGTCTTTCATCGCTTTGACGGCATCCATCATGGAGTCCATGACGGCATCGAGCTCTTCTTCCGAAGACACCTCGATGGGGCCTTCTGCTTGCGGGGCGGCTTCCTTTTCGGGGGCGTTGTCCTGAGCGTCCGAATCGTCGTTTTGCTCGCCGGCAACTTCTGCCGCAGGGATTTCCGTCGCAGCGCCGTTATCCAGAGTGGCGTCGTCGACGTCGGTATCATTGCAGGTCGCAGCGTCAGTATCTGCGGCGACGTCTGCTGAATCATCAATATGCTGTTGAGTCTGGGGGTCCAGCTCGTCCGTCATAGGCATGTGCTCCTCATCGTTGTTTGTCACCCTATGATAAAGTCTCGCGCCGACATCCCGCGCCCCGCAGCAAAGTTTCAAAACGTGTTCGATGACTCGCTTGGATAGCAAAAATTCGTCCTCTAAATTCAGTTTACGCTTGACATTCCCTTCGCCGAATGACGTTGCGCCGTTCGCCTGCTGCGGTCTTTATTTTTCACTTGAACCCGTTAAAGTTGCATTTCAGCTTTTGGCGCGTGAAGTTGGATACGCGCAGTCGGCGGGCGTGCCCGTCGCGATTTTGAAAGGACTTTGTATGGGACTTTTCACTGGTAAGACCGTGATCGTCACCGGCGGCGGCAAGGCCACGCTCAAGGACGGCTCCGCTGGCTCCATCGGTTACGGCATCGATATCGCTTTTGCCAAGGAGGGCGCAAACCTCGTTATTACCGGCCGCAACGTTGCCAAGCTCGAGGCTGCCAAGGAGTCCCTCGAGGCCGAGTACGGCATCAAGGTTCTGCCTGTTCAGGCCGATGTCTCGGCTGGTCAGGATAACGAGGCCGTCGTCCAGAACGTTATCGACAAGGCGATTGAGGAGTTCGGTCGCATCGACGCCGTCGTCAACAACGCTCAGGCCAGTGCCTCGGGTGTGACCATCGCCGACCACACCATGGACCAGTTTAATCTGGCCATTTACTCTGGCCTGTACGCCACCTACCTGTACATGCAGAAGGCCTATCCGCACCTGAAGGAGACCAAGGGCTCTGTGGTCAACTTTGCTTCGGGCGCCGGCCTGTTTGGTAACTATGGTCAGTGCAGCTATGCTGCCGCCAAAGAGGGCATCCGCGGCCTGACCCGCGTCGCCGCCAACGAGTGGGGCAAGGACGGCATCAACGTCAACATCGTGTGCCCGCTTGCCTGGACTGCTGCGCTCGAGAACTTCCAGGATGCTTACCCCGAGGCGTTCAAGGCCAACGTCCACATGCCGCCGGCGGGCCATTACGGCGATGTCGAGAAGGAGATCGGCCGCGTGGTCGTTCAGCTTTGCGGCCCCGACTTTAAGTACATGAACGGCGAGACCGTCACCCTCGAGGGTGGTATGGGCCAGCGGCCTTAGGGGTTACGGCGTTTTACCAAACGCCGTAACGGGCCGACGCTGCGCGGTCACCAGAGCGACAATTTGTCATTCAAAGAGGGCGGCATGACCAGAAGGTCTATGCCGCCCTCTTTTCATGCCAACTTGTTCGCTCTGGCGACCGCTCGCTGGCGTTGCCAGGGCATCGGCGTTTGCGTTGCTGACGAAAAGTAGTCGTTGGGGACGTTCTTAAATGACTAGTCGAAGGGGACACTCTTGCCGGCACTTGGGGACAGTCCCTGAGTGCCGGCAGATTGGGACACTCCTTTGCAAGATGGCGTTGAAGACTGTCCCCGACGGCTAGTCGTTTAAGAACGTCCCCAACGACTAGTTGTTTAATGCGTCAGTTTCTGTCGAGTCGGTGCGGGTTGCGGGTTGCCCGTATAATGGTTTGCGTATGAACCGCAACCAAGGAGTTCCAGTTTATGGACCAGAGCCTTTTTAAATTCGACCTGATCGCCGAGGACCCGACGACGCACGCGCGCGCCGGCGTGCTGCACACCCCGCACGGCGACATCGAGACGCCGATCTTTATGCCCGTGGGCACCAAGGCAAACGTCAAGGGTATTCCTACCGAGACCGTCAAGCAGCTCGGCGCCCAGATCGTGCTTGCCAATACCTACCACCTGTCCATGCGTCCCGGCGAGGACACCATCGCCGAGCTGGGCGGCCTACACAAGTTTATGAACTGGCACGGCCCCATCCTCACCGATTCGGGCGGTTTCCAGGTCTTCAGCCACAACGACGCCGTCAAGCTCACTGACGAGGGCGTGCGCTTTATCGTCAACGACTACGACGGCCGCCACGTGTTCTGGACGCCCGAGGACAACATGGAAATCGCCATGAAGCTCGGCTCCGACATCTGCATGCAGCTCGATCAGTGCCCCGGCTATCCTGCCACGCGCGCCTACGTCGAGCGCGCCGTGGAGCTGTCAAGCATGTGGGCCGAGCGCTGCTACAAGGCTCACACCCGCGATGACCAGGCACTCTTTGGCATCGTCCAGGGCGGCATGCATCTGGACCTGCGCCTTCGATCGCTGCGCCACCTGGAGGAGTGCGGCGACTTCCCCGGCTACGGCATCGGCGGCTACTCGGTGGGCGAGGACCACGAGACCATGTTCGAGACTCTGGCGCCGCTGGTTTCCGAGTACATGCCTAAGCACAAGCCGCGCTACCTCATGGGCGTCGGCAACCCTACCACGCTCGTGCGCGGCGTTGGCGTGGGCATCGACATGTTCGACTGCGTGCTGCCGACGCGCACCGGCCGCATGGGTACGGCGTTCTCCAGTGAAGGTCGCCTTAACTTCCGCAACGCGCGCTTTGCGCACGACGACGGTCCCATCGATCCCACTTGCACCTGCCCTGTGTGCACGGGCGGTTACAGCCGCGCGCTCATTCGCCACATGGTCACGCAGAAGGAGATGCTCGGTGGCATTCTGCTGTCGATACACAACATCTACTACCTGCTCAACCTTATGCAGCGTGCCCGCCAGGCCATTATCGAGGGCCGTTACGGCGCGTTTGTGAGCGACTGGATGAACAGTCCTGCGGCGGTGGATTACTAAGAGCCGCGGGCGCGCTTGCGGGGGCGCTCACGCGGTGTCGAGGCCGCGTGCCAATCGACCGCACGCAGCCGGCGCCGGGCATCGCATGCGCTGGCATCGGTTGCGCGACCGCTGACCGATGCTTTGCAAGCACGTGATGCATCGTGGGTACCATATCGAATAGTTGATGTTCGGGCGGGTGTTTGACGCATGGCGTCGACCCCGCCCGTTTCTATTTTCGATAGGAGTGCCCATGATTAAGAATGAGAACGTCGAGGGCGAGCCGGCTTACGACGAGACGTACCGGCGCGGTCCCGTGGTCATGCGCGGCCCCATGATTCCCAAGGACAACACCTACGCCAACCTGCTGGCACCCGAGGACTCGACCGACTGGTTGCACACCGACCCCTGGCGCGTGCTGCGCATTCAGGCAGAGTTCGTCGATGGCTTTGGCGCGCTTGCCGAGCTTGGTCCTGCGGTGACCATCTTCGGCAGTGCCCGCACGCCCAAGACAGATCCGCTCTACAAGGCGGCTCGCACGGTCGGTCGCAAAATCGCCCAGCGCGGCGTGGCGGTTATCACCGGCGGTGGCCCCGGCGTCATGGAGGCGGCCAACAGGGGAGCGGCGAGCGTGAACGGCAAGTCGGTCGGCTTGGGTATCGAGCTTCCGCACGAACATGGGCTCAACAAATACGTGAACCTTGGCATGGACTTCCGTTACTTCTTTGTGCGCAAGACCATGTTCGTCAAATACAGCTCGGGCGCCATCGTGTTTCCCGGCGGCTTTGGCACGCTCGACGAGATGTTCGAGGTGCTCACGCTGGTGCAGACGCACAAGGTCAAGCGCATGCCGCTCGTGCTGGTGGGCACCGAGTACTGGCAGGGCCTGTTCGACTGGCTCAACGGCCCGGTGATGGACGCCGGTATGATCAGTCCGCTCGATCCGGAGTTGGTGCACATTACCGACGACCTCAACGAGGCCGTCGATATCGCCCTGAGCGGGCTGATGTAGGGCGAGCGCATCTGTCGTTGTAGTGATGAGAAGGCAGACTGATGCTATTTAACATCAGTCTGCCTTCTAAACTGGGTATACTGATGCAAAAGACGAGAGCGAGGAGGTCGCGTATGTCTACTGCAACGGTTAAGCCTACGACGGTTCGCATCGAAGAGGGGCTCAAGGAACAGGCGACTGAGTTCTTGGATACAGTTGGCCTGAGTCTCAATTCGTATCTCAACCTTGCTGTTCGGCAGCTGGTAAATCAGCGAAAGATTCCTTTTGAGATCGTGGGTCGGCCCGAAGTTCCCAACGAGGCGACGAGGCGCGCCATGGTGATTGCCGAGGCTCATGAGTTGGGGATTTTGCCGGACGATAGCCCGTCATTCAATAACGCTGATGAGCTTATATCGTTCCTCGATGAGGGCTAGCGATGTTTGAGATTAAAGTCGAGACTCAGTTTAAGGCGGATTACAAACGGACGATGCGCATCCATCCGCAGCTAAAAACCGAGTTTAAGGCAGCAGTCGCAGAACTTGCAGCTCGCGGCTCGCTTCCCGCGGAATATGGCGCCCATGAGCTTTCAAACCCGGGCGGCAATTACAACGGCCACATCGATTTCCATCTATCCGATGGCTTGGTCGATGTGGTCGTTCTGTACTTGCCGCATAAGACTAATCCTGTGATCCGGCTGGTCAGAATGGGCTCGCATGAGGAACTGTTCCAGGGCCCGCAGGGCTGATTGCCCGCTCATAATTTGCGGTGGAATAGGGATTGATTTGCGGCTGATAAGCCAAAAACAGTCCCTATTCCACCGCAAGTGGTGGGGATGTCCTGCCTGTTGACGTGGCATCTGGCTTTCCCTTGTGGTTGATTTCGTCTAAGAGCTCCGCTGCGATCTCGCTGTTTTTGAACCTGATGCTGCAGTCTTCTTTCTTGGGGAAAGCTAGTAGCGGGATCGTTCCGTACCAGATAGTTTCTTCGTCAATTATCGCTGCACACAAACGTCCTTCTGCTCTAATGGCATGCTCGACGTTCATTTTTGCCAAAGTCTCGCTTGCATCTTCGCGCGGAGTCGAGGCAATGAAAAACTCAAGAGCAATCCCTCGGGCAGTGGCACCTTTGATTGCATCGCCGAGCTTTGCGAGGCAGGCGGCGGATGCGTAGGGCGCGGCAATGAAGATGCTCTTAGCGGCGCCAACGATGTCTTCAACCAGAGTCTCTACGGCATTAGCCGGTTCTATGAGAATGTTTTGATCGGACTGCTCGCTGCCTCCGGTCACGTAGACTTCGTACCCGAGCTTGGCGTAGGTCTTGAGTCTCTTCTGGTACATGCGGGCGAGCATGGGTATAGATAAATCAACGTAGTCGAATATCTCAACCCGTCGCTTGCCCTCGTGGCTTCTATGGAGCCTGCCTGCCTGCTGCGTGATGCTGCCGTCCCACGATATCGGCGTGGCAATGAGTAGAGTGTCAAGGTAGGACAGATCGAAGCCCTCGCCCAAAAGGCTTTCGGTGGCGACGATGATTCGATGTTCATGCTCGAAGCGGGGAAGACTGCTCAGTATCGTTTTTCTTTCTTTGGCGTCGATTTCCCCGGTCAGGAGAACGGGTTCGTGTCCTTGGTTTTTGAGCATCCCGAACAGCTCCTCGGCATGCTTTTTCCTTTTAGTCAGCACGAGCGGATGCCGGCCGTTTGACGCAGCTTCAATAGCGTCGTTGACAATCAATTCGTTTCTAGCTGCATGCGTGCACAGCAGGTCGAGAATCTGATTGAAGTTTGCACCTGGCTCGTAGGCGGGTAGTCGAATTCCAGTAAAACGAGGCCGTACGATGCGCTGGATGCCCTGCTGAATCGCTTGCGCTTTTGGATCGATAACATAACGGAGCGGGCCGCAGAGCATGGAGAGCGCCCGCGTAAGGCCGTCGGATCGTTCGGGCGTCGCAGAAAGGCCGTATACGTATTTGGCCGGGGCGGACTTGAGAATAAGCTCGAGCTGTGGTGCGGCGGCATGGTGGCATTCGTCGCAGATAATGAGGCCGTAATTACGAACAAGGCCCTTAACTATCGGCTCTCCGGTTTGGCGGTCTTTGCCAGATAACGACTGGAATGAAGCGATGTCGACGAGGCCGCTTACGGCCATTTTGCCTCCTCCTATTTGTCCGATGACCGGAGGCTGCCTTTTGCTGATTCGTCCTTTTGGGGTTCGGACGGGCTCCCTGTTGTCCGTAATGTCGATAAATCGCTCGAGCTGGGATTTCCATTGGGTTATGAGTGCGGTTTTGGGAACGATGACGAGCGTTGGAAGACCAATGGATGCAATAAGATAAGCTCCGATGACTGTTTTACCGAAGCCTGTCGGCGCGGACATGATTCCGTCTTCGTATATGAGCATCTGATCAGCGGCGATTTGCTGCTCAGGGCGAAGGACTCCTTTAAATGCCATAACAATCGGATTACCCGATTTGCGCTCGTCTGAATAGTGGGCGGTAACGCCGGTCTCTTGAACTAGCTGCTCAAGTTGAGTTTTGCAGCCCCGGGGAATTGCAACATGACCATCTCTCAGTTCGCTAAGGTCTATGAGTCGCGGTTTGCCGAATACTGATTGATGCATGGACTGCGCGCGATAGAATGCCGGATTGGCAAATGTCGCAAGTCCGCGGATTTCCATTTGAGCTGCTGGACTCAGAGACTTCTCGGGGATGTACAGCATATCGGCTTGAATAACGGGCAGCGATGAGGGAAAGTCCCGCGATGTGAGTGGTAGTCGCTTTCGTGGTCTTTGGGCATACCGTTTGCCCTTGTTTGCCACCGTAGTTGTTGCTGGTCCGTGCGGGTTGTTTCCAGGGGCCTCAATCAGATCTTGCACCGTCGAGCGCGGAATCAGCTGGACTTGTGATAGATAGAGCCATTGGTCGGGAAAGGGCTTGAATTGTTCGTCTACAAATACACTGTTTCCTTCACGTTGCGCCTTGCCTTGAAAGGGGAGTGCGATGAGGTTTCCGAAGCCTCCATCGGGAATAGTGGCCTGAGCGGGTAGCATTCGATCAAAGGCCTCGAACGTGATTGTCTTATTATGCGCCGCAGCTTCGGTTATGAGGCAACTTCCAAACTCTCGGGCAGCCTTTGCGCTGATTGGCTCGAGGAAGAAAAACCAGATGTGGGCGCCGTTGCCGGACCTTGAGCGCTCAACGGCGGCGTTAATGCCCCGTCGTATTGCAACAAGCCGTACGGCATTTGTTGCCTCTTTCCAGTCCGCTTTGTCAAAATCGATGACGAGAACTTTCGTGTTGCAGTTCCTATCGAGAACATATTGCCCGAGGACATCGCGGAACCGGTCATCGTTGCCTTTAAAGTGAGCAATGATTGCGGCATCGCTTAATTCCGGGAAGACGCGATTGCTGCATTCTACGCATTTAACTCTTTGATGGGCTGCTTTGGGGCAAATTCCTGGCTCCCACTCATTAGCACAAGCAGGCGTATAGCCAATGCCCCCGTCCTTTCTGCGATATCCATGAGCGTAAACATCTTTGCGCCCGGTAAAGAGACTGCGAAAGAGCTCGAGTTTATCGCGTGCTGGGCTCGCGCTGGTGACGATGCCCTCGATTTGCGCTCGTTCATCGAACAAAGCGCCAGCTTCTTCCCACTCTTCTAGCGTTGCGTAGCGTACGTCTGAACCGTTGTTGCAAATGACGATTTGTCGGTGTTGGTCCGATATATGTGTGATCGTCTGATCGTATTTAAATTGTGCGGTCCCAAAGAGGGCGTATTGATGCATGGCGTTGCCCATTTGAATGCCGTCCTTGTATTGGAGTTGTTGAGACGAGGGTACGGCATTACGGCTTTTTGGGATATGTAATTTCGATTCAAGTTTGCTAATGGCAAGGGATTATTCTGCGAGCGGCTTTCGGACGATGCCAAGGCGCGCGACGGCCCTTGATAATCAGGGTTTGCGGTCATATAGGTAGCCGGAGGCGTAAAGAGCGGACCTCATTCAGACCCGGTGGGCAAAAAATGGCAAATATGAGTACTGTTGCTCGGTTAGTCTCATATCATTTGAGAAGTATCTAAGACCAATTGACTGAGTTTTAGTATATTCACCCCTCTAAACACGACGATTCGGGGCTTTATGGAGCTTGAAATCGGTGGAAGCGGGCAATTTCAGCGACATTTTGCTGTTACTAAATTTATGACAGTACTCATATTTGCCATTTTTTGCCCACCGGGTACCGCTAGGGGCTAGTCGAAGCTCCCCCAAACAGCTGGGAATGCGCCGATCGTCAGCATATCTTGTATATGGATGGCTCAGCAAAAGAAGTTGCGGTGGAATGGGGATTGATTTGCGGCTGATAAGCCAAAAACAGTCCCTATTCCACCGCAACTGATGTGGGCGTCCCTAGCGAGTTGGCTGGTAGCGCGGGCAGTAGCTGATGGCGATGGCGTCGACGCCTACGTGGGTCGCGATGGTGCAGCCGATGGGGCCGGTGCCGGCGTCTACGTAGTTCTGGCCTGCGAGCGCCTGGTTGACGAGCTCGTGCTCCTCGGCGGCGCCGGTCGTGAGTACGCGCACGCTCGAACCCGGGTGTTCAGCCAAAAACGCGAGGCAGTCGGCCATGGTGTTGGCGACGATGCGCTTGGCGCCGCGGCCCTTCTTGATGGCCTTGATCTCGCCCGATTTCCACTCCGGCGAAACGGCTAGGCGAATGTTGAGCATTTGCGTGAGCTGGCCGGCGAGTTTAGGTGCGCGGCCGTTCTTAACGAGGTTTTCGAGCGTGCGGGGAATCAGCAGCAGGTGGGCGTCGGGCAGCGTCGCGCGGATCTGCGCCTCGGTCTCGTCCAGGCTGCGGCCGTCCTCGCGCATGGCCAGCGCGTACTCCACCAGCAGGCCCTCGGCGCCCGAGCCGGTGCGTGAGTCGATGCAGCGCACGTCGAGCTCGTGCGTTTCGGCCGTCAGGCTGGCGTTGGCATAGCAGGCGGACCACTCGCTGCACAGCGAGATAAAGATGGCGCTGTCGTGGCCGTCGGCGAGCACGCGATCAAAGAGCGCCTTGAACTCACCGGCGCTCGGCTGCGAGGTGTGCGGTAGCTGCTCGGAGCCTGCCATGCGGGCGACGTACTCCTCGGCGGTGATCTGCACCTGGTCGAGCAGGTCCTCACCTTCGATAATTACATGCAGCGGAATCACGTAAATGCCGAGCTCTTGGGCGCGGGCGGGGGAGATGTCCGACGTGGAGTCGGTTATGATGGCAAAAGACATAATTGCACCTTTCGTTGGGGCGCTTGCGCGCCGCCTTCTGAGAGCAAAGTGCGACAAGTATAGTGGAGTCGTTCCACATTGCCAGCTTTATTTGTTGAATAGTCAACAGTTTGAAGTGTAAGTGTGGAAATCACCAACTGGGGAAGAGGGATGCCGATGGAGGCGCTGGAGATATGCAGACGGCCGATTGTGCTGTTCGATTTTGACGGCACGGTGGCAGATACGGGCCGGGCGGTGATGACCTCGACGCGCAAGACGCTGGCTGCGCGCGGGTTTTCTGAGGCGCAGATGGGTGACCTGCGCCGCATGATCGGGCCGCCCCTGTGGAAGAGCTTCCACGACTTTTACGGCTTTTCCCGCGAGGAGTCGCTTGTGGTGGCCGACGAGTACCGTGCCTTTTTTGATGAGCTGGGGCCGGAGGAGTACCCCGTGTTCGATGGGATTCCCGAGCTGCTGGATGGGTTGACCGCCCAGGGCAAGCGTATGGCCGTGGCGACGTCGCGCATGGAGGCGAAGTGCATCGATATGGTGCATGAGCTGGGGCTTTGCCAGTTCGAAGCCGTGGTTGGCATGAATCCGCCGCAGGGGCGCGAGACCAAGGCAGATTCGGTTCGCGATGCGCTGGCGGCGCTCGGTGCGACGGCCGACGAGGCCGTGATGATCGGCGACCGCTTTAACGATGTGGAGGGCGCGCACGCGATGGGTGTGCCGTGTATCGGCATCTATTCGGGCGCGGCGGCGCCGGGGGAGCACGAGGCCGCGGGTGCCGATGCGGTGGTGCACTCGGCGGCCGAGCTTGCTAAACTTTTCGCTATATAAGTATGTGATGTGAGGGGCGGGCACGCTCGCCCCTCATTGGTAAGGAGGTCGTCCATGAATCAGGTGGAGCAGAGCGTCGCTGAGTATGTCGACGAGGTCTGGGAAGATGTCGTCGCCGATATCGAGCAGCTGGTGAGTTATCCGTCCGTAGCCGTTGCTGCCGACGCAGAGCCCGGTGCGCCGTTTGGCCGCCCGGTCCGTGATGCGTTCGATTGCGCGCTCGGCATTGCGCAGAAGCTCGGCTACCAGACGAGCGACGACGAGGGCTATGTGGGCATTGCCGATATCCCTGGCCGCGGCGACAAGCAGCTCGCGACCATCTGCCACGTGGACGTGGTTCCCGCCGGTCCCGGTTGGAACACCGACCCGTTTGCGATGGAGCGCCGAGAGGGCTGGCTGCTCGGTCGCGGCGTAATCGACGACAAGGGCCCGGCGGTGCTGTCGCTCTACGCCGGCGCCTATCTGCTCAAGCACGGCATTACCCCGCGCTATACCTTCCGCGCGCTGCTGGGATGCGATGAGGAAGTGGGCATGTCCGACGTTCACCATTATCTGGAGAACCACGCGAACCCCGACTTTCTGTTTACGCCCGATGCCGAGTTCCCGGTTTGTAATGCCGAGAAGGGCCAGTTTGGGGCGACGTTTGCGAGTCCCAAGATCGACGGCGGGCGCATTGTGTCCTGGAGCGGCGCCGAAGCGAGCAACGCCATTCCGTCGCAGTCTATCTGCGAGCTTGCGATTGCCGCCGATGAGCTGCCGGCGCCTGTTGAGAACGCCGACCGCCTGGAGATTACGGCGCTCGAGAACGGCCATGCCCAGATTTTTGCGCACGGTATTGGTGGCCATGCTTCGATGCCCGAGGGGACGATCAACGCCGTCGGCCTGATCGTGACGTACCTGCGCGAGGTCGAGGATACGTTTGGTGCCCGCGGCGAGCGCCTGCTCACGCCTGCGGAGCACGAGTTCGTCAAGTTCTTGGCCTTTGTGCATGCGGACGCCTATGGTCGCGGCTTGGGCATCGATGCGACGAGCGCGGCGTTTGGCCCGCTCACGTGCAACCCCGGCGTCATCCGCGTGGTGGATGGCCACATTGAGCAGGTCATCGACGTGCGTTTCCCCGACAGCACGAGCGCCGATACCATCCGCGAGCAGCTCGAGCCGCTCGTGGGCCGCTTTGGCGTGACGTATCGCGTGGGTCGTGCCAAGGTGCCGTTCTCAGTTTCGGCCGACGACCCGGCCGTGAGGGCGCTTATCGATACCTATAACGAGTTTACGGGCAAGCATGCCGAGCCCTTTGCCATGGGCGGCGGCACGTACGCGCGCAACTTTGCCCGCGCCGTCTCGTTTGGCCCCGAGGAGACCGGCCTGGAGCTGCCCGCATGGGGCGGCCAGATGCACGGCCCCAACGAGTGCGCCAACGAGGAACAGCTCAAGCAGGCGCTCAAGATCTATATCGTGGCGATCCTTCGTCTAAACGAACTCGAACTTTAAGGTTACGCGGTTTCCCAATCTAAGTTGCGGTGGAGTAGTTCCTAAAATGGGCCATTTGATGGCCAAGCAGGAACTATTTCACCGCAACTTTGTTTTTATTGGTGTAAAAAGCGTGCCATGCTTGGGTGGGGATTGTTATTCGTTTGTAAAGGCTGGGCCGCGCTTGCGGTAAGGGTCTATCAAAAGCCCGTAAGAGACCGCAGATAACGCGGCTGTCGTCCGATCGAGGCCGTATCTTTCCAAACAGCAAAGCGGGCAGGGTGCCCGCGAGTTGCATGTATGAAAGGAAGATCATGCTCGATCAGGCTTATTCTCGTCGTCAGTTCCTCGGCCTTGCTGGTGGTCTTGCCAGCATCGTCGGTCTCGGTCTCGTTGGCTGCGGCGGCGCAGGCGCATCCGACGCCGCCGACAAGGGTAGCGCCGCTGCTGCCGAGTCCGTCTCCGGCGAGGTGACCTACGACGGTGCCTCCTCGTTCCAGGCTCTCGTCGAGGCCGCTGCCGAGAAGTTCATGGATGCCAACCCCGACGTCTCCGTCTCCGGCTCGGGCAACGGTTCGGGCAAAGGTCTGACCGCTGTTGCCGCCGGCACCGTCACCATCGGTAACTCCGACGTCTTCGCCGAGACCAAGCTCGAGGCCGACCAGGTCAAGAACCTCGTCGACCACGAGGTCGCCGTCGTGGGCATGGGTCCCGTCGTCTCTAAGAACGTGAAGGTCGACGACCTGTCCCTCGAGCAGCTCAAGGGCATCTTCTCCGGCCAGATCACCAACTGGAAGGAGGTCGGCGGCGACGACGCCGAGATCGTCGTTCTCAACCGCAAGGCCGGCTCCGGCACCCGCGCCACCTTCGAGGCTGCCGTCTTTGGCGACGAGGCCGTCGACTTTAAGGGCGACGCCGAGCTCGACAAGTCCGGCGACGTTCAGACTCAGATGGGCAGCACCGACAACGCCATCTCCTACCTGGACTTCTCGCACTTCGATGACTCCAAGTTCAACGCCATCAAGGTCGAGGGTGTCGAGCCCAAGAGCGCAAACGTCACCGACGACTCCTTTAAGATCTGGGCTACCGAGCACATGTACTGCGCAAAGGACGCCGACGACGCCACCAAGGCCTTCCTGGAGTTCATGCTTTCCGACGACGTCCAGGGCAAGCTCGTCGAGGAGCAAGGCTTTATCCCCGTCTCTGCCATGAAGGTCGTCAAGGACGCCAGCGGCAAGGTCTCTGCTAAATAAGTAATCGCCCCCGGAAAGGTTTGCAATGGCAAAACAGCTGCCAAAGCGCGACCTTGAGAACGTGGGCCTGGGCGTCACGGGCGCGTGCGTAGTGCTCGTGACGCTTGTCGTTGCCGCGCTCATCTTTATGGTCGCCCAAAAGGGCCTCTCGGCTTTTCTCAAGGACGGCGTTTCGGTCGTCGAGTTCTTCACCGGCACCAAGTGGGACCTGGCCAACACGGCTAAAAACGGCCTGCCCTACACCGGCGCCCTGCCCTTGATCGTCACCTCCTTTGCGGTCATGATGCTCTCCACGCTCATCGCGCTGCCCATCGCCATCGGCTCTGCCATCTTTGCGGTCGAGATTAGCCCTAAGTTTGGCTCCAAGATCTTTCAGCCGCTTATTGAGCTTTTGACCGGCATTCCCTCGGTCGTCTTTGGCCTGATCGGCTTTCACGTGGTCGTCGGTCTTATGAAGAGCGTTTTCCACGTGAGCACGGGCCTGGGCATCCTTCCCGGCGCCGTCGTGCTGGCCGTCATGATCCTGCCGACCATGACCACGCTTTCGGTCGATGGCCTGCGCGCCGTGCCCGACAGCTACCGTCAGGGCTCGCTCGCGCTGGGCTACACCCGCTGGCAGACCATCTGGCACGTGGTGCTCAAATCCGCCATGCCGTCGCTCATGACCGCAGTCATCCTTGGCATGACCCGCGCCTTTGGCGAGACGCTCGCCGTGCGCATGGTTATCGGCGGCATCGAGGCCATGCCGACGTCACTGCTGTCGCCGGCGTCCACCATCACCACCACGCTCACCACGTCTATGGCGGTCTATGCCGAGGGCTCGGCCCAGGACGATGTTCTGTGGGCGCTCGGTCTGCTGCTGATGGGCATGAGCCTCATCTTCATCCTGATCATCCACCTTATCGGCCGCAGGGGGGCGAAGGCTCGTGGCTAGCACGCGCATCCATATCGACGAGGCGAGACTCGGGCGCGTCCAAAAGCAGGACCGCATCGCCACGGGCGTGCTGACGGCAATCGCCGCCATTGTCATGCTCATCGTCATCTCTATGGTGGCCTATATCCTGTTCGAGGGGGTCTCGACGCTGTTCCAGCCGGGCTTTCTCACGCAGCCGTCGCGCGCCAACGGAACCCAGGGCGGCGTGCTCTATCAGCTGTTCGACTCGTTCTATCTGCTGCTGATCACCCTGATCATCTCGGTGCCCATTAGTCTGGGCGGCGCGGTCTTTCTGGTTGAGTACGCGCCGAATGGGCCCATCCGCGACATCGCCTCCACTGCCATCGAGACGCTGTCCTCGCTGCCCTCCATCGTTGTCGGCATGTTCGGTTTCCTGGTGTTCTCGGTGCAGCTGGGCTGGAAGTACTCCATCATCTCCGGCGCCGTCGCGCTCACCATGTTCAACATTCCCATCCTGGTGCGCGTGATCCAACAGGCGCTCGAGGACGTGCCGCAGGCCCAGCGCGATGCGTGTCTGGCCATGGGCCTTACCCGCTGGGAGGCCACGCTGCACATCTTGATTCCCGAGGCCATGCCCGCCATCGTGACCGGCATCGTGCTTTCGGCCGGCCGCGTGTTTGGCGAGGCCGCGGCACTGCTCTTTACCTCAGGCATGAGCTCGCCGGTGCGTCTGAACTTCTTGAGCTTTAACCTGTCGAGCCCCACCTGCGCCTGGAACGTGTTCCGCCCCGGTGAGTCGCTCGCCGTGCACATCTACAAGATCTATGGCGAGGGTAGCCCCGAGGCCCAGCAGATCGTCTGGGGCACCGCGGCGCTGCTGATGATCTGCGTGCTGCTGTTTAACGTAGTCGCCCGTATCGTGGGCAAGCAATTGGCAAGGAAGATGACGGCCGAATGAGCGAGATAAATGCAACGCCCGCAACCGAAGCGGCCACGTCCGAGACCCAGGACTTCCTGTCGAGCGTGGGGGAGAGCGAGAAGCGCGTGCGCGTGAGCGGCAAGGCCGTGAGCGACGAGGTCGTGCTCTCCACCAAGGACGTCAACGTGTACTATGGCGATCACCATGCGCTGCACAATACGTCGCTCGACTTTCACAAGGGCGAGATCACGGCGCTCATTGGGCCTTCGGGCTGCGGCAAGTCGACCTTCTTGCGTAGCCTCAACCTTATGAATCGCGAGATCCGCGGCTGCCGCGTGGAGGGCGAGATCAACTACCGCGGGCGCAACGTGAACATCAAGGCCGAGAACACCTACGAGCTGCGTCGGTCCATTGGCATGGTGTTTCAGCAGCCCAACCCTTTCCGCAAGTCTATTCGCGACAACATCACGTTTGCGCCCAAGCGCCACGGCATCACCGACCGTGACGAGCTCGACCGCATGGTCGAGGAGAGTCTGCGTGGCGCGGCGCTGTGGGACGAGGTCAAGGACAAGCTCGACAAGAGCGCCTACGCTCTTTCGGGCGGTCAGCAGCAGCGTCTGTGCATCGCGCGCACGCTGGCGCTCAACCCCGACGTGATCCTGTTCGACGAGCCCTGCTCGGCGCTCGACCCCATCTCGACGCTGGCGATCGAGGACCTCATGTCATCGATTGTTGCCGACCGCGCCATCGTCATCGTGACGCACAACATGGAGCAGGCGTCGCGCGTGTCCAACCGCACGGCGTTCTTCTACATGGGCGATATGGTCGAGTACGACGAGACCGACGAGATTTTCCAACGGCCCAAGGACAAGCGGCTGAATGATTACCTCACTGGCATGTTCTCCTAGTCCGGGACATGCTTGAGGCCCGCGGCGGCCACGGTTGCCGCGGGACTGATTGGAGAGGCGGGTCATCTCTTGCGTGAGATGGCCCGCCTTTTTGCTCCGCGACCGAAACGACCACCACAAAGGGGACAGACACCTTCGTGGTGGTTTGGGGTGGGGCTCGCTGCTATCATGGACAACGTTGAATTTCTACGAAGGAGCAGGGCATATGGCGATTCTTTTGGGATGCGATTCCGTCAGCCTAGAGTTTCCCACCAAGCATATTTTCGATAGCGTGACGCTCGGCGTGGGCGAGGGCGACCGTATTGGTATCGTCGGCAAAAACGGCGACGGCAAGTCGACGCTGCTGAGCGTACTCGCCGGCACGTTGGAGCCCGACGACGGCCGCGTGACGCATCGCCGCGACACGACGATCGGATTGCTCGGCCAAAAGGACAACCTGGTCGATACCGATACCGTGCACCATGCCGTCGTCGGTGACACGCCCGAGTATGAGTGGGCCTCGAGCCCGCGTACGCGTCAGATCCTGGCCGGCCTTATTAGCGATGTGCCCTGGGAGGGCACGGTGGGCGAGCTTTCGGGCGGCCAGCGCCGTCGCGTGGACCTCGCGCGCCTGCTAATCGGCGATTACGACGTGCTTATGCTCGACGAGCCTACCAACCACCTTGACATGCGCACCATCAACTGGCTCGCGCGTCACCTAAAGGCCCGCTGGCAGCGCGGCCAGGGCGCCATGCTCGTGGTCACGCACGACCGCTGGTTCTTGGACGAGGTCTGCACCAGCATGTGGGAGGTCCACGACGGCCAGGTCGATCCCTTCGAGGGCGGTTACTCCGCATATATCCTGCAGCGCGTGGAGCGCGACCGCATGGCCGCAGTTACCGAGGAGCGCCGTCGAAACATGGCGCGCAAGGAGCTCGCGTGGCTGAGCCGCGGCGCCCAGGCGCGCTCCACCAAGCCCAAGTTTCGCGTGGATGCCGCTCGCGAGCTCATCGCCGACGTACCGCCCGTGCGCGACGAGCTGGAGCTCAAGCGCCTGGCGGTGAGCCGCCTGGGCAAGCAGGTTATCGACGTGGTCGACGTGGACGCCGGCTATGCGGATACCGATGGCGCGCCCAAGCAGGTGCTCTCCGACGTGACCTGGCTCATCGGCGCGGGCGACCGCTATGGTCTTTTGGGCGAGAACGGCGCCGGCAAGTCGACCTTGCTCGACGTGATCCAGGGCAAGATTGAACCCATGCGCGGCCGTGTGAAGATTGGCCAGACGGTGCGCTTTGGCGTGCTGTCGCAGCAGCTCGAGGAGCTCGAGCCCTTCATGGGCGACACGATCCGCGAGGTGCTCAGCAACTATAAGAAGTACTACGTCATCGACGGCAAGGAGACTTCGCCCGAGAAGCTCTGCGAGCGTCTGGGCTTTACGACCCAGCAGCTCTGGAGCCGCATCGGCGATCTTTCGGGCGGCCAGCGCCGTCGCCTGTCGCTGTTGCTGACGATCCTGGACGAGCCCAACGTGCTTATCCTGGACGAGCCCGGCAACGACCTGGATACCGACATGCTCGCGATTGTCGAGGACCTGCTCGACGGCTGGCCCGGCACGCTGATCCTGGTGACGCACGACCGCTTCTTGATGGAGCGCGTGACCGACCAGCAGTGGGCGCTGCTCGACGGCCACCTGACGCATATGCCCGGCGGCGTCGACCAGTACCTGCGCCTGTGCAACGCTACCGCCGAGGGCGAGCCCGTGGGTGCGCCGAGCGCCAAGACCGGCACGTTTGACACTGGTGCTGCGGCGGCTGCGGCCGAAAAGCCCAAGTCGAGCGGCCAGCCCAATGGCCTTTCCAACGCCGAGCGCCAGAAGCTCCGCCGCGAGGTGAGCTCGCTCGAGCGCAAAATGGAGACGCAGCGCGCCCGCGTGGAGGAGGCCGAGGCCGCGATGGCACAGGTTGACCCCACCAACTACACGGCGCTCGGCGAGCAGCAGGCAAAGATCGACGAGGCCCACGCCGCCATGGACGAGCTGGAGATGGCGTGGCTCGAGGCGAGCGAGAAGCTCGAGGGCGAGGAGTAGGCGAGGATGATTAAGGCCGCGTTTTTCGATATCGACGGCACGCTGCTGAGCTTTAAGACCCACCAGATTCCGGCGTCGGCGCAGCAGGTACTCGACAGCTTTCGCGAGCAGGGGATTGCGTGCGTGATCGCCACGGGCCGCCCGACCTACCAGATGCCGGATTGGCTGTTCGACTTGGGATGGGATGCGTACATTACGCTTTCGGGCCAGCACTGTTTTGATGCCAAGGGCGTTTATCGCAGCTGCCCGATCGATCCGGACGACGTTGCGGTGATTGTGGACCAGGTGGCGCAGGGGCGCTACGACTCGCTGTGCATGCAGGGCGAGAACTCGTTTGTGAACCGCCTGTCCGAGCGCGTGGTGACGGCCGGCAACAACGCGGGGATCGTCTACCACGAGGAGCCGTTCGAGCATGCCTTCGATGCGCCGGTTTACCAGTTCTGCGCCTTTGTGGACCCGGCCGACGAGCATATCGTGACCGATGCGGTGTCGCATTCGCTCACTACGCGCTGGTGCGATTTGTTCTGCGACATTATTCCGGCCAACGGCGGCAAGGACCTGGGCGTGGCTGCGACACTGGAGCGGCTGGGTATCGACGCGAGCGAGGCGATCGCCTTTGGCGATGGCGAGAACGACCTGTCGATGTTTGCCGCCGTGGGCACGAGCGTGGCCATGGGCAACGCGCAGGACACCGTGAAGGCCGCGGCGACCTATGTGACGACCGCCGTGGACGACGACGGGATCTATAACGCTGCGAAGCACTTTGGGCTGCTTTAGCTGCGGCTTGGCACTTGGGGACGTTCCTTTTCTGCCGGCAGCTGGGGACACTCCCTGCACGTTGCGTGCCGTGTCGCCCTGCTTGCTCCGCGCATTTTGTGAAACACGGTTAACTTTTTAGACAACGTAGTAAGACATGGGCAACTTTTGCGGTAAAGTAAATCAAGCAAAAGTATCCAAAGGCTAACTAGAAGCCATCGCGAAAGGCGGCCCATGGCCCTGCGTGAATCTGGAGAAGACTATCTCGAATCTATTTATGTGCTCTCGGAGCGCCAGGGCATCGTTCGATCGATTGACGTCGCCGAATACCTGGGCGTTACCAAGGCAAGCGTCTCTAAAGCCATGGCGGCCTTGGAGAGCAGCGGCTACGTGGAGATGGGCAAACGCGACGTACATCTGACGGAACGCGGTCTTGAGGTTGCCCGTCAAATGTGGGAGCGCCATTGCTTTTTTGTAGGGCTGCTAGAGGATGCGGGCGTAGCGCCCGAGGTTGCCTTGCAAGAGGGGTGTCACATGGAGCACTGCCTGAGCGAGGAGAGCTTTGAGAAGCTAAGGTCGATGCTGGGGAGGGATGGTGCTTCGGCGCCAACAACGACCGACTAGCGCTCCCGCAGCGGCGCGCCTCCCGCGGCAAAGGCGCGGGACAGCGATTGGGACGAGTGACCCCACCAACTAAGTCCAACTCAGACAAGGAACCCCGCCAGCAAGCGATGCCCAAGAACCACCAGCAACGTCACCGCAGGCCGGGGCCGGGCTTGGTTTTGAAAACATTCCGCAGACCAGAAGTGCCCCCGTTCGTAGCTCCGAAGGAGCAGAATGGGGGCACTTCATTGGTCGAGGACGTTTTCAAAACCAAGCCCGGCCCCGGCCGGAGGGACCACGTATGCTACAGGTTCTTGACACCCATCGCGCGCATGGCGTTCAGGATGGCGATGATCGCCACGCCCACGTCGCCAAAGACGGCGAGCCACATATTGGCGATGCCCAGCGCCGCGAGCACCAGAATCAGCAACTTAATGCCCAGCGCAAAGATGATGTTCTGCCAAACAATCGTCATGGTCTTGCGCGCCACGCGGATCGCGCGGGAAATGTTGGAAGGCTTGTCGTCCATGAGCACGACGTCGGCAGCCTCAATTGCGGCGTCGGAACCCATGGCGCCCATGGCAATGCCAACGTCTGCACGGGTGAGCACGGGCGCATCGTTGATGCCGTCGCCTACAAAGGCGAGCTTGCCCTTGCCCGATTCGGCCGCCAGCAATGCCTCGACGCGCTCGACCTTGTCGCCCGGCAGCAGCTGCGCGTGGAACTCGTCGAGCCCCAGCCGCTTGGCCACCGCAGCAGCCACTTCCTCGCGGTCGCCCGTGAGCATGACGGTGCGTTTGACGCCGGCAGTGTGCAAGTCGCGAATCGCCTGCTTGGCATCGGCCTTTATGGTGTCGGCAATTACGATATGGCCGGCGTACGTGTCATCGACCAGTACATGGAGGATCGTACCGACGACCTCGCAATTGGGGGCGTCGATACCGGCCGCAGCAAGCATCTTGGCATTGCCGACGATGACGCGCTTGCCGTCGATATTCGCCGTCACGCCATGGCCCGCGTCATTGGTGGAGTCGCTTACGCGTTTGGGATCGAGCTCGCCCTGGAAGGCGGCGCGTACCGACTGCGCGATGGGGTGATCGGAAAACGACTCGGCAAGGGCCGCGACCTCAAGCAGTGACTGCTCGGTATAGCCGGTCTCGGGGTGTACCGCCACGACCGAAAACGTGCCGTTGGTGAGCGTGCCGGTCTTGTCAAAGACGACGGTATCCACATCGGCGAGCGTCTCGAGGTAGTTGGAGCCCTTGATGAGAACTCCCAGCTTGGACGCGCCGCCGATGCCACCAAAGAAGCTGAGCGGGACGCTGATCACGAGCGCGCACGGGCAGCTGACGACCAGGAAGGTCAGGCCGCGCAGGATCCAGTCGGACCAGGCGCCGGTGACCAAGCCGCCGCCGAGCGCGAGTACCGCGGCCGCGCCGGTGACGGCGGGCGTGTAGACGCGGGCGAAGCGCGTGATGAAGTTCTCGGTACGCGCCTTCTTTTCGCTGGCGTTTTCTACGAGCTCCAGGACGCGCGCGACGGTGGACTCGCCAAATGGCTTGGTGGTGCGCACGTGGATGAGACCCGTCATGTTGATGCAGCCGCTGATGATATCGTCTCCGGTTTTGGCCGGGCGGGGGACCGACTCGCCGGTAAGGGCGGCGGTATCGAGCTGCGTCTCGCCTTCGACGATGACGCCGTCGATGGGCACGCGCTCGCCGGGCTTGACGACGATGACGGTGCCGACGGCGATGTCATCGGGAAAGACCTGCTCGAGTGTGCCGTCGGGTTGCTCGACGTTGGCATAATCGGGTGCGATGTCCATCATGGCGCTGATCGACTTGCGGCTCTTGCCCACGGCGTATGCCTGGAACAGCTCGCCGACCTGGTAGAACAGCATGACAGCGGCGCCTTCGGCCATGTGCGGATCGGTATCGGGGAAGAGCACCATGGCAAACGCGCCGATGGTCGCGACGGCCATGAGGAAGCTTTCGTCGAAGGCCTTGCCGCGGCGGATGTTGTTGTATGCCTTTTGGAGCACGTCGTAGCCGGCAATTAAAAACGGCACGAGGAACAGCACGAAACTGGCGTAGACGTTGCCGGGCTCCCCAAATGCGATAGTGAGAGCTCCGAGCTCGTCGAGGGCATAAACAACGGCAAAAATGCCTAGCGCTACCAGGATACGGTTGCGCTTATGCTCAAGGGACTCTTTCTTCTTACGCTTCTTCTTTTTCTTCTTGGGATCGGCGGTTGCCATGATTCAATCCTCCCATTTGAATGTATGAACACTCGCTCATATAAAATCGTGGATAAAGGCCGCGGCAAGCGCGGCCTTGCGGGTCAGCGTATGCGCAGGCTAGAGAATGATCTCGCAGTCCGGCTCGGCGTCGGCGGTAAACTCCACGACGCGGTCGAGGACCTCGTCGAACTCGGCTTCATCGGCCTCGAGCGTTAGCTTCTGGGTCATAAAGTTGACCGAAACGGACTTGACGCCCTCGAGCTTGGCCAGCTCGTCCTGAAGCTTACGCGCGCAGTTGGCGCAGTCGATCTCATCGAGCTTAAACTGCTTTTTCATGGTGGGTTCCTTTCCCTGTATTTGCGGCTTGGGTGCAGGCCGCGCTGGTACCGTGGTTAGTCGCTATTCGCAGATGTGGCTCATGCCCTGGTTGAGCATGGTGTAGACGTGGTCGTCGGCGAGCGAGTATAGGATATTGCGCCCGTCGCGCCGGAATTTAACCAGGTGCGACTGCTTGAGTGTACGCAGCTGGTGCGACACCGCGGACTGCGAGGTTTCGGTCGCTTCGGCGATGTCTGCCACGCAGAGCTCGCGGCCCATGAGGGCATAGAGGATCTTGATGCGCGTGGTGTCGCTGAAGACCTTGAACAGGTCGGCGAGGTCGTAGAGAAGCTCCTCGTCGGGAAGGTCCTCGGGCGAGCAGGTGGTGGGGATGTCGGGCACGATGGTGGTGTCGATGCTGGACTTTATTTCATCAACGGGATCGCTCATCGCAATATCCTTTCATATGAACATGCGCTCATATAACTTACTTCCGAGTATATGAGCGCATGTTCATATGTCAATATATATTTGTGAAATATTTTGCTATCGAATGGCCCTAGTGGCGGCTAAGGGCATCGATGGGCTCGGATAAGGCCGCCGATGCCAACGTGGATACCTTAGCGACGTGCAAAAATGGGCCGATATCCACTTGGATATCGGCCCGCATTGCGTCGCTTGAGAGGAGCGTCTCGGCGTATCGCTTTTACACAGGCGCTATGGCCCGACAGGTATTGCTCGCGAATGGCGCTTTTACTTGGCAAACAGGTTCTTGAGGTTGAACTCGGCCTGGACGGTACGGAGCATGAGGTCGGTGTCGTCGAGGCCCAGGTGCTGCTCGTTGGCGTCGGCGGCGAGGGTGCCGCGACGGCGTGCCCAGTTCTCGAGCGCGGCGGGCGCGGACTCGCGGGGGAGCGAGCGCACATCGGCGTCCAGGCTGCGGCAGATCTGGCGCGAGTCGATGACGATTATCTTGCCGGCGCGGCGTGCCTCGGCGTAGCCGTCCAGGTGGATCTTGAACCAGCTGTCCTCAAAGGCGGCGTTGTGCGCCATGTACGGGTACTTCTTCATAAGCTTGAGCAGCTGCTTTTGCAGCTCTTTGTTCTCGCGGAAGGGCGTTTTGCCGTCGATGTCGTCCCAGGTGATGTGGTGGATATTCGAAAGCGGCACATCCTCGCCGCGGTAGATATCGGGCAGACCGCAGTAGTGTGCCTCGGCGTCGTGCGGGACGGCGTCGCTGGTGAGCTCCATGATCTCCCAGCCCACGTTGATGATGTAGCCGCGCTCGGGTGCGCGGCCGGTGGTCTCGATGTCGATGCCGAGCACCGTGCCCTGAATGGGCTTGCGAGCGTAGGCCACGCCGAGTGCGTCGCGGTCGCCGCGGATCTCGCGCATGACGGACGCGGCGGTGCGCTTTTGCATCTTGCCGATGGCGGCGCAGGTGTCGGCGTCGGACAGGCCGCGCGAAAGCGTCGCGGGCGTCACGTTGCGCAGGCGCGCCTCGCCAATCTGGTCGCACAGGTCGCGGTTGCGGTCGGCCAGGTCGCGCACGGTGGCAAAATCGAAGCCGGGGTCGTCCTCGGCGGTAAAGTACTCAGTCTCGAGCACCTTGAGGGCCTCTTCGCCTTTCTGGCGCTCGGACTCCATGGCGCCGTGGTCGCCGTAGATAAACATGGGGATAAACGGCTGGCGCTCGTATTCGAGTGCTTGCGAAACGTTCATATGCTGCTCCTTGGACGGGCCGCGTCGCGCGGCTCGGGTTTGTCGAGTTATGGCGAGATGATAGTTTACCATGGGCAACTATTGGCATCACGCCTAGGACAATTACAATACCCTAGTTGACCGCTAGGACTTTTACAATGCTGCCGAAAGACACGAAAGGTTCCATCCGTCATGGATTTGCTGATTGATATTCTGCTCGACGCCGGCAAGGACACGCTCTCGCTGGTGCCGTTCTTGTTGGTGACATATCTGGTCCTCGAGACGCTCGAGCATGTGGCAGGCGATCGCGTCAACGGTACCATCAAGCGTGCCGGCGCCGCCGGCCCCGTGGTTGGCTCGTTGCTGGGCATGGTGCCGCAGTGCGGCTTTTCGGCCATGGCGGCAACGCTATACGCCGGTCGCGTCGTGACGCTGGGCACCCTGGTGGCGGTGTTTCTCTCGACCTCCGACGAGATGCTGCCGCTGCTACTTGCCGAGCAGGTTCCCGTGCAGACTATGGCGATGCTTTTGGCTTCGAAAGCGCTGATCGCGCTGGTCACGGGCTTTATCGTGGATGCTGCCATTCGTGGCCTGCGTCGCAACGCCCGCGCGCATGCGGCGATTCGTCGTACCGTGTTGGGAACCGCTGTCAATCCGGCGCACGTTAACTGCGCGCATGACGATCACAGCGGCGGTGACATCATCGACGAGGTGGCCGAGGCGGGCGTGAGCGCCGACCACATCCATGAGCTGTGTGAGCGCGACCATTGCGGTTGTGATGACGACGAAGACGAGCACGAACATGGACATGGCCACGATCACGGTCATGAGGGCGAGCATGAACACCATCATGACCACGGTCACTCCCACTCACACGAAGGTGCGCCCGTCCTGTCGATTATCCGCAGCGCCATCTCGCATACCGTGCAGGTATCGATATTCATTTTCCTGGTGACGCTGATTCTGGTCGCCGTGCTCGAGACCTTTGGCGAGTCCGCAATCGAGCAGTTCCTGCGCGGCAACGAGACGCTCGCCGTCCTGGGTTCGGCGCTTGTCGGCCTGATCCCCAACTGCTCGGCGAGCGTGGTCATCACGCAGCTGTATCTGGAAGGCGCGCTGCAACTGGCGCCGATGCTCGCCGGCACGCTCATTTCCGCCGGCGTGGGTTACCTGGTCCTGTTCCGCACCAACCGCAGCGCCCGCGAAAACGCCGTGTTCCTGGTCATGATGTACGTCATCGGCGCGGGCTGGGGCCTCGTCCTATCTGCCTTTGGCCTCTAAGTAGTCCTAACAAAACGGGCTTCAAAATAGCCATGCACGGCGTCTGCACAATGCGGCGACGCATGGCATTTTGAAGCCCGTTTTTTGTTGAGCCACGGATCCTGAGCGCTCACACCGTCCAAAACAAAAAGGCAGAGTTTTAGGCATGTCCCAAAAATCTGCCTTGGTTAGCGCAGCAGCTCGGTGAGGTTGCGCTTAAAGCGGGCGCGGTCTTCGCTGGTGAAGGCTGCTGGCCCGCGGGTGCGACCGCCAGCGCGGCGCACCTTCTTTTCCTCGTGACGAATAAACAGCTGCATGTCGATGGTCGCCTTGTCGTACACTCGCCCGCGCACGCCGATGGCGGAGGCATCGCGGCCGAGCACCATGCTCGCCAGGCCAATGTCCTGCGTCACGACCACGTCGCCCGCCTGCAGACGTTCGACAATGGCAAAGTCGGCACTATCGGCGCCCACGCTCACATCGAGCGTGGTGACCCAAAAGCCGCGTCGCGCGTGCTCGGCATCACGTGGATCGTCGCGGCGAATGTGCCGCTCCAGGTTCTGCGTGCTGTTGCCGGCAATCACCACGGCGACGCCCGCCCGCCGTGCACAGTCGATCGACTCGCGCGTAACCGGGCAGGCGTCGGCATCAATAAACAGCGTCCGCGGCATCTAGTGCACCAGCTTGCCAAAGCGGATAGCGCGAATAATCAGCGTCACGCCAAACACCAGGAGCGCGGCGCCGCTAAAGATGACGAGCATCTTTGCCGACCACAGCGGATAGATAAACACGAACATGCCGGCGATGATGGAGAGCGCGCCGCTCAGGATGGCGAGGGCGCGGTTGGACGAAAGCTCGGACTCCAGAATGGACATGACACCTTCGACGATCCAGCCAAAGCCAGCCACGACCACCACGAGCGTGGTGAGCGTTGCGGTCGAGAAGGCCTGATTGCGCAGGATTATGACGCCGCCCAGGATGATGAGCAGGTTGGAGATGATGCTCGTCACGCGCCAGCCGGCGGGCAGCAGCGGCTCAAAAATGGCGGTGAACAGCCTGACGCCAGCCGTGATCACAAAGTAGAAGCCCAGGACGGTCGTCAGGAAGACGAGGGACTTGGCGGGCGCAAACAGCAGCGCGATGCCGGCAAGCAGTGCGATGACGCCCGTGGCGGCGTAGATCCAGCGCACGGCCTTGATTGCCTTGCCTGCCATGCTTTTCTCGTCAAATCCAAACAGATTCGACTGCTGGTCGTCGTTCTTAAAGATGCCCATGAGGTCTCCTTTCCGCACGGCGTTTGCCGTCATTGTTGTTTTTGCGGCGTATGCCGCAGTTGCTACAACAAGTATCGCCTAAAGGCACCGGCGTATGGGTCGGGGAGGGCGAAGTGTAACCCAAAGGTCCCGATTTGTTCTCGTTGTTCCCCATGTCGCGTTTTTCTATTCAACAGGTGTAGAACATTGCGGCTCTGTTCGTTATTGCCTGCGTTTTAGGTTAGATTTTCCTAAGAACAATTGCCTTGTATTGGGGGTCTCTATGAACGAAGCTGTTCCCGCGGCGCCGTCGAGCGTGGAGTCGATGGCAAAGCAAGGTTGCGAAAAGCTCGGTCTGGAATCGTTTGACGCGCTGGTTCGTCGCGCCCGCACATGCCGTCGATTTGACGAGTCCATGCGCGTACCGCGCGAGTTTTTGCTTGAGCTGGCAGAGCTGGCGCACCTGGCTCCCTGCGGCGCTAATGCTCAGCGTCTGCGTTTTCATGTGGTGAGCGACGTCGAGGAGTGTTCGAGCTTATTTGAAAAGCTCACATGGGCTGGTGCGCTCAAGGATTGGTCGGGTCCCAATGAGGGCGAACGCCCGACCGGCTACATCGCAGTTCTTGCCGAGCGCACCGTTCCCGGCAAGCCCGCCGCGCCTATCACCGAGGTCGACACGGGCATCGCGGCTCAGACGATGATGCTCGCCGCGCGCAGCGCAACGCCCGAGGTGGCGGCTTGCATGTTCAAGGCCTTTACGCCCCGCGCAATCGATGCCATGGGGCTCGATAACGACAGATACGAGCTCAAGCTGATCATGGCTTTTGGCGTGCCAGCCGAGACACAGGTGATCGACGCGATCGACTCCAACCCGGATGGTTCTATCAATTACTGGCGCGACGAGGCGCAGGTGCACCACGTTCCCAAGCGTCCGCTTGCCGACGTGCTGGTGTAGTTGCGCGCCATTTCGGCGTGATCCGGCGGCAAAACCACCACAAAGGTACCTGGCCCCTTTGTGGTGGTGCGAGGGGAGGGCGTGTGGCCGATCTGTATTTGGTGCGGCATGGGCAGACTGAGCTCAATGTGCAGAACATTTTGCAGGGCTGGCAAGACTCGCCGCTCACAGAGCGCGGGTGCGAGCAGGCGCTGGCGACGCGCGCGGCGTTTGAGGACCGTGGCGTGACGTTTGACCATGCGTATTCGTCTCCGTTGGGTCGGGCGCAGCGTACGGCTGAGCTTATCGTTGGCGAGGGCCGTTCCATAGAGCTGGTCGACGACCTGCGCGAGTGGCACTTGGGCTCGCTGGAGGGCACATCAAATTGCGAGATGCCGCCGCAGCCCTGGGGTGATTATCCGGTGGCCTTTGGTGGCGAATCTGAAGGCGAGCTACGGGCGCGCATGGTTGCGGCGCTGTCCCGCATTATGGCCCGACCGCAGCACGATCGTGTGCTTGCGGTCTCTCATGGCTCTGCCTGTCAGGAGTTTCTTGAGTATGTGGCCGGCGGGGGAGGACAGCCCGACAACGGTGCCGTGCTTCATTTTGGCTATTGCGACGGGGCGTTTTCGCTCCTTGACTGGTAACGAACGAAAGGACCCCTATGAATAAAGACCTGTATCTGGTCCGTCATGGACAGACGATATTTAACCTCAAGCGCATTATTCAGGGCTGGAGTGATTCGCCGCTCACGCAGTTGGGCTGCGAGCAGGCGGCGCGCGCTGGCATGTTCTTGCGAGCGCGTGGCATCGAGCCCGACCACGCCTACACCTCGACGCTGCATCGCACCGAGCAGACTATCGCCAACCTGTGGCCGGGCCTTGCCTACGAGCGTCTGGACGGTCTGTGCGAGTGGTTCTTTGGCGATTTTGAGGCCGAGCGCGTGATGCTCATGCCCGAGCGTCCGTGGCGTGACTTCTACCGCCAATTTGGCGGCGAGGGGCAGATGCAGGTGCGCGAGCGCATGGTGGCGACGTTGACCGATCTTATGCGACGTCCGGACCACGAGTGCGTGCTCGCGGTGAGCCACGCCTCGTCCATCAAGGAATTTTTGGACCACGTGAGGGGAGCGGCGGCCGACGAGCGCGAGCGCGTTCCGGGCAACTGCTCGGTGCTGCATTTTGCGTTTGACGATGCGACGGATACGTTTGAACTGGTCGAAGTCTTTACGCAAGAAGATTATGCGCGCGAGCTGGGTCTTGAGCCGCTCGTGGCGGCAGCGGGTCCGCAGCGCGGGTAGCGCGGGCGTGGCGATGCGGATTGCCGACATCATTGCTCGATGCGAAAGGGGCGGGGATGCATGCGCATGTATCCCCGCCCCTTGTTTGTCGAGCTGCCGAGTCTTTGTGCCGGGCGTTTAGGCCCTGTTAGAACCGTGCGATCTGGTGGGTCAGCAAACCCGTCGGAACCTGCGGTGCGCCGCCGGCAACCTGCGCGGCGGGGAATAACGCGGCAACGGTAAAGTTGAACGGCTCTTTGCCCGTGTAGGCGCCGGCTGCGCGGGCTTCGTCTGCCAGGAGCTGCGCCGCCCCTGCTAGCGCGGCAGCATAGGTGGGGTCGTCTGCCGGCGTCGGCTCCGGTGCCTGGTCGAGCATGGCTCGGATGGCGGCAACGGCGTCCTCGCGCTTGACCTCCCACGCGCGGTGCGTAATGCCGGCGGGGTCGGTGACGGCATAGAGCGACGCGCCCTCTTTGGCGGCACCGAGGATGATATCCATAACGGGCGAGGCCTCGTAGGCGAGCGACACGGGGCGCGGCTGCACCTTAAGCTCGGCGATTGCACGGGCGGCTGCGGCCGCATCTGCGGGGGTCGCGCCGTCGCCCGTCAGTACGCCGACCGGGCAAATTGCCACAACGCCCGTCACGCGCCCTGGCTCTCCGGAGCATTCGTACACGTAATACGCCGCGCCCGGATCTTTGAGCATGAGCCCGTCGGCAATGGCGCCGCGCAGGGCGTCGTTGCCGCTCAGGATGCCGCCCATCTGCGGCAGCGCTTCGAGCACGCGGTCCTGAGCTGGGCGGATGCAGGGAAACGGAAGTGCTTTCATGGGCGGTCCTAACGTGCGAGTCGGTTTGTTCGCGGCTTATTATGCCCCAACTTGGACGCTTGCGTCCCAGAGCGTGTTGTCGACAAGCGCGATGAGCACGTTCTGGCAGCGAACGATATCGGCATGGGCCCCGGCTCGTTGGGCTTATGCGTGAGCACCAACGAGCCGGGGCCGTAGCTCATGCAATTGCGGTTACCCATCTTGCCGGCAATGACGGCGGTATCGGTGCAGCCGGTAAAGAAGCCGACGGTCGTGTCCGCGTTCCAGCCATCGCCTAGGGTGACGGTATCCATATGGCAGATGTAGACGAGCCGCGCCTCGCCGCTCGCGCCCGGCACGGTAATCATAAGGTTGCAGCGCCCGGGGAACACTTCGAGCTCGCGTATCTCTGCGGTGTCCAGCACGGGCGAATCGAGTTTGGCAACATATGTCTCGACCAGGTCTTTGATATGTTGTTCGATCTCGAGCTCATACGCGCCGGGGTCTGAGCTGTCAATCTTCACAAGCTCCTGCGCAAGCCGCCAGGCAAAGTCCTCATCAACCATATGCAACTTCACAATCAGCCTGCTTTCCAAACCGATTGTAAGCCACCTGGAAGATTCGCGACGTGCATGTTGTAGCAGTATTTACCGTTCGCAGGCTGAGCAATCGCGTTTGCCGTCCGTGCGGGCTCACAAACGACGTAGTGGGTACGTACTCTTCATGGACGACATGCTGTGCGACATATCTGCCTTTCGGTATCACCGGATACCTCCACAGGTTTTGGCAATAATGCCGGACCTGCCCGATTCTGTGGACGATCCGCGCAGGGAACGCCTTTGTGAGCATCCGCTCGTCAAGCATTTCCTGGGCACCCCGTTACATGTGTTGGCGCAGGGCGGCTGCGGACGTAAGGGCGGTCGCATCGTCAGGCATGTTTGGAACGGGGAGAGGCCGTTTGGCTCCGTGCGGCAGACGGAGTTTGGCCTTGATGTCGCGTCTCCGCTCTTTACCCTGCTAACCCTGGCTTCCTCGGTCTCAAACGAGCGTCTGATCATGTGCATGTATGAGATGTGCGGTACCTTTGCCGTGTGCAAGATTGCGCCTCAGGTAAAGTTGGCGCTTGAGCAGGCATATGGGGGCCGATGGGGTGACGCACGGTTGGGCTGGGAAAACGTAAAGGATGCCTCGGGGAATCCAACGGACTTGTGGAAACGACCTCCCTTGATCGAGCTTTCTGAACTTACGGAGTTCGCAAATAAGATCCAGGGGCTCCGCGGTGCTAAATCGTTCACGCGTGCCGCGAAATGCATTACGGGGATTGTGGCATCGCCGCTTGAGGTCCAAGCTTCGATGCTGTTTGGCCTTTCGAGGCTGCGCGGCGGCGAAGGGCTGCGCCTTACCAATAACGTCGAGATTCGCATGACGCGCAGCGCCCGCCTGATTTCGGGGCTTGATAGGCGCTACGCCGATATTCTGCTGGCAAATAAGGACGGCAGCCGAGAGTGCCTGGTTGAATGCCAAGGTAAAGCCATTCACGGATCCATAGAATCCAAGATCTCGGACTCCGATCGAACGACGGCCCTGCAAGCCATGGGATATCCCGTCGTTCTGATGACCTATGGTCAGCTGGTCGACTCCGATGCCTTCCATGTAGTGATGGAACTCATCATGTCCTATCTCGATATGCCGTTGAAAGACAAGACACCGCGGCAGCAAGAGCTCGAACGGCGGCTTCGTGAGGAGATTTTTATCGATTGGGCGGGAATGTAGCCGCGCGGGTGGAAAACGGTCGCGGAAGCTAGGGTTTTAGTTGCGAATAGCCTTCAATTGCTCCTTGGAATTGGCTTGAAAAGTGCTACCTAGAGCAAGTTATTTCGGAAAATGGACAGTCAACATTAGTTTGGCATATAGAGATCGATTTTTACCTACTAAAACCCCTGATAAAGCTGTTTGTAAAAGCAGTTGTGCTTAGCGACTAGGGCCTCACTGTCGATTATCCGAAAAAACTTATTATGGGTAGCATTTTCAAAACCAGCCGGAGCAACGAAATCGGCCCCCGTTTCGTGAAAACGGGGGCCGAATGGACTTCGTGGTCTGTCTGGCAGGCTTGGCGCCGACGCTACTTGATCACGCGCACGCGATACATCGACGGAATCTGCTTGAGCGCCTCGATGGTGCTGCTGTTCAGGTGCTCGTCGGTGTCGAACATGGTGTAGGCGTTCTCGCCAGCGGACTCGTTGGTCATACGCTGCACGTTGGCGTTGTCCTTGGCGAGAATGGCCGTGATCTGGCCGATCATGTTGGGCACGTTGGCGTGCAGGCAGGCGATGCGGCTCGCGGCGCGCGCCTTGCCCATGCTGCAGGCGGGGTAGTTGACGCTGTGCGCGATATTGCCGTTTTCCAGGTAATCCTTGAGCTCGCTGATCGCCATGTCGGCGCAGTTGGCCTCGGCCTCGCCGGTGCCGGCGCCCGAGTGCGTGGTGATAAACGTATTGGGCATCTTGACGGTCTTGGGCGTGGCAAAGTCGCAGCTAAACCAGCTAAGCTTGCCCTCGCGCAGGGCGGCGTCGACGGCGTCCTCGTCAATGATGGTCTCGCGCGCGTAGTTGATGAGCACGGCGTCGGGTGCCAGCAGGTTGATTTGCTCGGTACTGATCATGCCGATGGTGTCGGCCTTGCTGGGTACGTGCACGGTGAGGTAGTCGCAGCCGCGGCACAGATCCTCGAGCGTGCCCACGCGCTGCACCTCGCGGCTCAGCACCCATGCGTGCTCGACGGAAATGAACGGATCGTAGCCGTAAACGTCCATGCCCAGATCGACGCAGGCGTTGGCGACTTTGGAGCCCACGTTGCCCAGACCGATGACGCCGATGCGCTTACCCTTGAGCTCGCGGCCCACAAAGGCCTTCTTGGCCTTCTCGGCATCGACCTGAATCTCGGGGTCGTCGGCGTTGTCGCGCACCCAGTTCATCGACTGCACCACGCCGCGGCTCGAGAGCACCAGCATGCCCAGGACGAGCTCCTTGACGGCGTTGCTGTTGGCGCCGGGGGAGTTAAAGACGACGACGCCCTTCTTGGCGTACTCCTCGACGGGGATGTTATTGACGCCGGCGCCGCAGCGGGCGATGGCGCGGATACCCTCGGGCAGCTCGTAGCCGTGCAGGTCGGTGGAGCGCATCAGGATGGCGTCGGCCTCCTCGGCGGTGTCCACAAATTCGTAGCCCTCGCCAAACTCGACTTTGCCGTCTTTAGTGATGTCGTCGATGGTCTTAATCTTACGCATGGAAAAACTCCTTAGCAGGTTTGGTTTAAACAGGTGGTTTGAAGTGGCTGGTCGGCCCGCGCGTTGCGGGCTAGTTAGATCGCGGACTCAAACTATGCTGTGCTTCGAAGTCCTTCATGTACGAGGCCAGGGCCTGCACGTCTTCCATGGTTACGGCGTTGTAGACGCTGGCGCGCATGCCGCCCACCAGGCGATGGCCCCTGACGTTTTGAATCTGGTGTTCGGCCGCGCCTGCGACAAAGGTCGCATCGAGCTCGGCGTCGCCGGTGCGGAAGGTGACGTTGGCGATGGAGCGACTGTCGGCTTGCGTGGTGCCATGGAAAAGCTCGCTGTGCTCGAGCAGGTCGTAGAGCAGGTTGGCCTTGGCCCAGTTGCGCTCGGCCATGGCGGCAAGTCCACCGGTCTGCTCCACCCAATGGAACACCTTGCCGCACACGTAGATGCCAAAGGTGTTGGGCGTGTTGAGCATGGAACCCTTGGCGGCCTGGGTCTTAAGGTCCAGGTACTGCGGCGTCTGCGCAAAGGCGGGGCCATCTGCGATGAGGTCGTCGCGCACGATGACCGCGGTCACGCCCGCGGCGCCGGCGTTTTTCTGTGCGCCGGCGTAAATGAGCCCGTAGCGCTCAACGTCGAGCGGCTGCGACAAAAAGCAGCTCGAGACATCGGCGACCAGCGGCACATCGCCGCAAGTGGGCAGCTCGTGGTACATGGTGCCAAAGATGGTGTTGTTCTGGCAGATGTAGACGTAGTCGAGCCCGTCGCCCGCGGCCTCGGCGGCAATGCGCGCGTTGACGTCGGACATGGTGGGAATGCGGTCGAAGTTGGTGTCCTCGGAGCTCGCGAGCAGCACGACCTCGCCGTACTTGGCGGCCTCCTTGTACGCCTTGTTGGCAAAGTTGCCGGTCACGACGTAGCCGGCGCGGCCGCGGCGCATGAGGTTCATGGGGATGCCCGCAAACTGCAGCGTGGCGCCGCCCTGCAAAAACAGGACGCGGTAGTTGTCGGGGATGCTCAGCAGGCGACGCAGGGTTGCCTCGGCGTCATCGATGATCTGCTGGTACATGCTAGATCGATGGCTCATCTCGAGCACGGACATGCCGCAACCGCGGTAGTCCATCATCTCGTCGGCGATCTCGGCGAGCACGCTTGTGGGCAGTGCAGCCGGGCCAGCTGAGAAGTTGTGCACACGTGCCATCTTCTAGTTCCCCCTCGTAGTCGTTTGAACGTTCGGGATACTTTAGCACAGTGGAGCGCCAGGCGCGACCGCATCACAACAAAACCCGAGTGCGCCGCTATGATTTACAGGATGGTTACATGGGGGAGGGGTGCTTTACTCCTCAGGCAAATCCGAATCTGTGAGCGAAGGCATGAGGTTCTCTAGGCGCTTGATCTCTTCGTCGCAAATTAGCCACTTCCTGGTCACTACGACGCCAGTGTGGCGATGACGGCTTCGTCGCCGGCGTATATGAGGGTGTTGCCGTCGGGGATGATCGTTTGGCCGTCGCGCTTGAGCATCACCACGATAAACGGGTGCTTGCCTTGTGGCACGTCGCGCAGACGCAGTCCTGCCAGGCGACCGTGGGGCGTTACGGTGACCTCGCGCAATGTTACCTCGGCACGCTCTTCAAACGTCGGCGCGGCCATCACCAGAAGGTCTCCTTCCTCAATTACGGTATCGCCGTTGGGTAGCACCGGGTGCGCACCGTCGCGCAGCACCAGGACCACGAGCATGTCGGCGACGCTGCCAATATCGGCGAGCGAGCGCCCGGCAAACGGATGGCCCGCGCCTACCTTGAGCTTAACGAACGACATGCCGTCCTCGTCGCGGTAATCGTTAAACGTGCGGCGCACGTCGCCTTCCGCGTCGATCATGTCGAGCTTTTTCGCCACTGCCGGTAGCAGCGAGCCCTGCACTACAATGCTCGACACGGCAATCACAAAGACCAGGTCAAATAGGTCGTGCCCACCGGGAACACCGACCACCACGGCAAAGAGGCTAAACACGACCGAAGCCGCGCCGCGCAGGCCCGCCCAGCTTACGAGTGCGACCTGGCGAGGATTGGTCTTAAAGGGCGCCAGCAGCAGACCGACGGCGATGGGGCGGCTCACGAAGAGCATAAACGCCATGAGCGCCAGGCCAGGCAGCAGCATTTGCGGCAGGCGCGCGGGCGTCACGAGCAGGCCGAGCAAGAAGAAGATGGTCATTTCGGCCATCTCGGTAAGGGTGTCAAAGAAGTGCGCCATCTCGACCTTGCCGGTGATGTCGCTGGCACCCAGCACAATGCCCGCCAGGTATACGGCCAAAAAGCCGTTGCCGCCTAGATAGCTCGGCAGCGCGTAGGTGACGATTGCCACGGCGAACAAAAAGATGGTCTGCGCGCCCTCGGCTGTTGCATGCGCGCGCTCGATCAGGCGGCTGGATGTCCAGCCGATGGCAAGGCCCAGCCCCACGCCTAGGATGATCTGCTTGGCCAACAGCACGGGGATGTTAATGTCGCCGCCGGCCGCGAGTGTGGCGAGCACGGCGGTGAGCATGTAGGCGACGGGATCGTTGGAGCCCGATTCGACCTCGAGCAGCGAGTCGGTGCCGCCCTTTAGTGAAAGGTTGTGCTCGCGCAGCACGCTAAAAACGCTCGCCGCGTCGGTCGACGCCACAACCGAGCCCAGCAGCAGACCGCCGATCCAGTCGAAGCCCAGCACGAAGTGCGCAAACGCGCCGGTGATGCCGGCGGTGACGACGACGCCGAGCGTGCTCAGCAGCACCGCGGGCGCGGCGACGGGCTTGGCGCGGTCGATGTTGGTGTTAAAGCCGCCGTAGAACATGATGAACAGCAGCGCCGTGCTGCAGACGGTTTCGGTAAGCGCGTAGTCGCTAAAGTCGATGTGCGCCGGGCCGTTGACGCCCAACAGCATGCCGAGCGCGATAAAGATGAGCAGGGTGGGGAAGGGGAGCTTTTTGCCGACGGGTTTGATGGTCAGGCACAAAATGATGACGAGGCCGATAAAAAGAAGGATCTGGTTCATGGATAGTGTCCGCTCCTGGGTGGTTTGCGTGGCACGGTCAATTATCTGTGGTTATTTGTACCCAAAGGTGGTGGGTTTATGGGGCCGAGCCGCGGGCGTTCGCATTATCGACACGAGGCTGGGGCGCGGGAGGCGCTGGGTGGGATGTTGATGCTGGTGGCGCGGTGTTTTCGGGGCGTGCGGGCGGCCGCTTGTGACCGTTGGCAGCGGTGGTACTTTCCAGCTTTATTGCAACGGAGTACAATGGGTAACGTTTAAGTTCAACTTGAAGTTTTAGTCGTGGCATCGGGCTTCGGCCGTAATGCAGGGAAAGGCGTTCCATGGCGATCTATGTGACATCTGATGCTCACGGGCACGTGCGCGCGCTGGACGAGGTCCTTTCCAAGATCTCGCTGACGTCCGACGACACGCTGTATGTGCTGGGCGACATGATCGACCGCGGTTCCGATCCGGTCGGTGTCATTAACTTGGTGCGGTCGCTGCCCAACGCTCGCGTGCTTAAGGGCAACCACGAGCAGATTATGCTCGACGCGATCATTGGCCAGGACCCGCTCGATGCCGAGACCTGGGATATCAACGGCGGATGGACCACGCGCCAACAGCTTAACGAAATGGAGTTTGAGGCATACGAGGAGCTAGTGCGCTGGGCTGCTGCCCTGCCGCTCTATGCGGTGGTCGAGACTGCCGAGCGGCCGTACCTGCTGGTACACGCCGGCATTCAGACCGAGGCGGCGCGTGCGTTTTTGCTTGAGCATGGTGTCGATTGCGGCGACGGCAGGGGAGCGGTCGATGCCGATCGCGAGCTGCTGCAGCAAATGCTCGCCGTACAGTCGTCCGATGACTTGCTCTGGATTCGCCATGGCTATTGGGATGCCCCGACGGGGCTGCTCTCTGCCGAGGGCAAGGGTCCGGTCGTGGTGAGCGGCCACACGCCCACGGTGTCGCTGGGGCGCTATTGCGAGGTTGGCGGCCTGGCAGGGCTCGATGAGGAGTCGGGCCGCGGGCGGATGGTGCGCCTGGGTGGCGAGGATACCGCCGGCGTGCCCGACCGCATCGATATCGACTGTGCGGCGGCCACCGGTTCCGAGTTCGGCCGCGTCGGGATCCTGCGCCTGGACGACGGGGCGGAGTTTTATGCGAACATCAACCCGGGCGAATAATCGCTGCAAAGGGTAGCTAATTTGGGACGGGGCCTTTTTGACTACTTTTGCCCTTCTGCCCGCTAATTGATTTTTCTGGGACGGGGATTAAATAATCATTTGGCCGCCCGCTGGCTAAGTGAGTAGACTTTTTTGAAAATGCCGAGCACTCAACATGTTCGCCTCAATAAAACCGCAGGTCACAGACTTGTGCTTTGTCGGTGTGGTCGGGGATTCGGTAAAAGTCTACTCACTTAGTTTTGCGTGATGCATATTGTCCGCAACGAGACCCCAGCCGGGGTGATTCCATCGCAAATTCCGGTGACCGGGGGCAGCTAATTAGGCGCCGTATGGGTTGCGGTCGCGTTCGATGCGTTGGCGGATGTGGGCGTACTCGACAATCAGCAGCACCAGCAGCAGGGCCATGATAGCCAGGTAACTCACGACGGCGCCCATCAGGCCCAGCAGGTTGATCAGGATCACCGGGAGCACCACGCTCACGGCAAAGCAGATCAGGTAGATCTTGGTGACGTCTCCAGCGTGGCGCAGCACCGTGATAATGGCGTAGATAAAATCGATGGCCGCGGTTACGCCGCCGGCGACGACCATCAGCAGCGCCAATGCGCGGTAGCGCTCAAAGTTGAGGCCGTACATAAAGCTCATGAGGGGAATACCGGGGCCTGCCATAAATGCGGCGCATACGCCGGTGATGGCCACGATCAGCGCCATGACGGCGACAATAATTAAGTCAAAACGGCGGCGTTTGCGCGGGTTCGCCCAAATGCTCGACAGACGCAAAAGCTGCGGTTTATAGACAAATCCAATGCTCAGCAAAATAGCCTGCGCCGGAAAGAACAGGGCATTAAAGTACAGCTGATATTTGTAGGCCAGCGTGCCTTCCATCACAAACTTGGGCATGCTCTCGATGAGGTTGAACAGGAACAGTGCGCCAAAGAGCGGGGCGCACTGGACAAACAGGTGGCCGACCTCGCGCAGACTCACGCGACGCGATTTTTCGGTTTCGAGCAGGGCCAGCGGCGCGGTGACCAGCACGAGCGAGACGATGGCGGTGACACCCATGGCCATGGCCGCGATGGGCATGCTGCGCGTAAGGAACAGCGCCACGCTAAAGACCGCGATGACGCCGACGGAGCGCAGCGTTTGGCTCATGCCGGCCAGGTAGAGTTTATCGGCCTGCTGCAGGCGGCCCTCGTACACGTCCGCCACGCCGTCGATCACCTTATACAGGTAGACGCCCAGGCCGATCGTTGCCATCTGCGCGTCGTAGCCGCGGGCACTGCTGTATGCAAGGCCGCAGGCCAGCGCGAATGCTCCGCAAAGCCAGCGGTTGAGCTGGTAGGAGGCAAAGGACGCCTTCTCGTCGATGTCCGAGACCTGAAAATTGCGCACGCCGTAGTTGCACGCGATCATGATGAGCGTGCCGGTGACAAACGCAATGGAGAACTTGCCGGCTTCCTCGGCGCCCACGAGCTGCGTGGACACGATGGTGAGCAGAGGAAACGCCATGCCCCATACGGCGGTGCCCAGGGTATTCCAAAGGTAGTCGCGACGGGTGGCATGATCTTCGTACTCGGCTTCTTGCGTGGAGAAGCCGCCGCCGTAGACGGCTCCGAGCAGGCGGTTCCACCAGGCATTGACCATGCGGTGGATGGGGCCGGGCTGGCGATCGCGCTCGCGGCGACGGCGTGTGGCCTGGTTGCTGTCGGGACCGCCGGCGTTACGCTGGCTTAGCTCTTGGATTCGTGCGAGCTCCTCGGCGGTGTGCGATGCGGGGAACAGGCCGTTCTCGATGCGTCCGCCCTGCCCGTGCGCCCCGCCCGATACGGTGGGGTCGGTGACGCCGTTGCGGCGGGCGATGGCGCGGCGGATGCTATCGAGGGGCGTGATGCTCAAGGCGGAGTCCTTTCTATTGCTGCGCTCTAGTATAGACGCGGCGGTGTTTGCTCGTGTTTTTGAACGGATTGTTCAATATTTCGGCAGGCGGCAGAAAATTGTCGGTAAGCGTGCGTTATCCTGTTCAAGTTTTATGACACCCCCGATGCCGCCCTCGCGGTACCAAGGAGCTTTTACCCATGGACGTCGCCGCATTTTTGCTGGCTCTTGTGCCTATCATCTGGCTTGTCGTGATGCTGCTGTGCTTTAAATGGCCGGCCTGGAAAGCCGCGATTGGTTCGTTTGTTCTTTCGTGCGTGCTCGCCTTTGCGTGGTGGCATTTGCCGGTGGCGCAGATAGCCACGGCCTCGCTCGAGGGCTTTTTGATGGCGCTGTGGCCCATCGTGTTGGTGATTATCGCCGCCGTCTTTACGTATAACCTCTGCGTTCGCACGGGCGCCATGGACGTGATCGGCAGCATGATCACCTCCATCAGCAGCGATCGCCGTCTGCTGGCGCTGCTCGTGGCGTGGTGCTTCGGCGGCTTTATGGAGGGCATGGCTGGCTTTGGTACCGCTGTCGCCATTCCCGCCGGCATGCTCGCGGGCCTTGGTTTTGAGGCCGTGCCTGCCGTGCTGATCTGCCTGCTGGCCAACGGCGTGCCCACGCCCTACGGCTCCATCGGCATCCCCACGGTGTCCGTTGCCGACCTGGTGGGTCTGGATTCCCTGCACCTGGCGACCGTTCAGCTGGTGCAGCTCGCACCGTTCTTTGTGGTGATGCCGCTGCTCATCGTGTTGGTTGCGGGCCGCGTGACCGACGATCAAGGCGATGTTGCGAGCGTAGGCGAGCGCCTGCACGGCGTGGCCGGTATCGCGCTGCTCTCTGGCGCGTCCTTTGTCGGCGCTGCCCTGGTCGTCGCTATGTTTGTGGGCCCCGAGCTTGCCGTGGTCGTGGGCTCCATCGTGTCGCTCGCGCTGACCGCCGCGCTTGCCATGCGCGCCGAGAAGTCCGGTCACCTGGACGCGCGCTTTCACATGAATATCGAGGCCGGTGAGCAGCTCACCGCTAAGTCGGCGCTTTCTGCCTGGTCGTGTTTCATCCTGATTTTTGTACTGCTGTTGGGTACGTCCAACCTGGTGCCCGCCGTGCATGCCGCGCTTGCGCCCTTTGCGAGTCACGTGCAGGTGTATTGCGGCGAGAACCCCGGCACGCTCACGTTTTCGTGGATTAACACGCCGGGTGTTTGGATCTTCCTGGCCGCGTTTATCGGCGGCGCCATTCAGGGGGCTTCGCCGCGCATGATGGGCGAGGTGCTGGCCGCGACTGTGAAGCAGATGATGCCGACGGTAATCACGATGCTTTCGGTGCTGGGCTGTGCCAAGGTGATGGGCTATGCGGGCATGATCTCTTCGATCAGTGCGTTCTGCATTGCCGTCGCCGGTGGTCTGTACCCGATTCTGGCCCCGTGGATCGGTGCCGTCGGTGCGTTCGTGACCGGTTCGGGCACATCGTCGGGCATGCTGTTTGGTCCCATTCAGAGCCAGGCCGCTTCGGCGCTGGGTGTGAGCGACTACTGGATGGTTGCGTTGAACGCCCTGGGTGTCGCCGCCGGTAAGATGGTCTCGCCGCAGACGCTCGCGATTGGCCTCGCTGCCGTGCACGTGCGCGGTAAGGACGCCGAGCTCCTGGGCGCAGTGCTGCCCTACGCCGCCGGCATGCTGGTCCTCATGAGCGTCATCGCCATGCTCGGCCAAGGCCTGCCGCTGTAGTCGGCACTTTGGGAACGTCCCTAAGTGCCGGCATCTAGGGACACTCCTTGGTTGTTGCCTGTTCATAAGTGTCCCCAACGACTGGTCGTGTAAGAACGTCCCCAATGACTAGGCCGCTTGCCTGCGATTTTTGACCGTTGGGCGGGCGCTTCGCCGTTGCCGCAAAAACGTTTTTGCATATCGGGTACAACGGGCTTTACGTGAGTAAAGTGCGCGCTGCGTCCGCGTGTCGCGTTTTTAAAGGAGGCCCCATGCCTGGTGTTACCCCTGCAGAAGTTTTGTCCAACTTTGGCATTACGCTGGTCGAAGATCCCGCCGATAATCAGCCCCGCCTGTTGGTCGATCTACCCGCCGCGGAGCTCGTCGAGCACGCCATCCGCCGCGAAGAAGGCCGCATGGCATCCAACGGCGCGCTGGTGATCGAGACGGGGGAGCGCACCGGCCGTTCCCCCAACGATCGCTTTATCGTTGACACCCCCGATGTCCACGATAAGATTGCCTGGGGCGCCGTCAACCGACCGCTTTCGATCGAGAGCTACGAGACCATCAAGGCCGGTATTGTCGACTATCTCAACGAGCGCGATGTGTTCGTCACCCGCGGCATGGCCGGCGCCGACCGCAACCACACGCGTCGCCTGCTCGTCGCCTGCGAGCGTGCCAGCCAGGCGCTCTTTATTAAGCAGATGCTCGCCCGTCCGCTCGCCCGCGAAATTGCGCGCACCGGCGAGCCGGACTTTTGTGTGCTCGCGGCGCCCGGTTACCAGTGCGACCCCGCCATCAAGGGCCTCAACTCCAGCGCCGCCGTGGTTATCAACTTCCAGGAGCGTGTGATTCTGGTTGCCGGCACCGGCTACTCCGGCGAAATCAAAAAGTCCATCTTCAGCGTCATGAACTACCTGCTGCCCGTCGAGGACGACGTGCTGCCCATGCACTGCTCGGCCAGCATGGATCCCGTCACGCACGAGACCGCGGTGTTCTTTGGCCTCTCCGGCACGGGCAAGACCACGCTTTCGGCCAACCCTACGCGCCTGCTGATCGGCGACGACGAGCACGGTTGGTCCGACATGGGCATCTTTAACGTCGAGGGCGGCTGCTACGCCAAGTGCGAGGGCCTGGACGCGTTCCACGAGCCCGAGATCTTCAACGCCGTTCGCTTTGGCGCCATCTGCGAAAACGTGGTGCTCGACGAGAATCGCAAGCCCAACTACGATGACGTCTCGATCACGCACAACACGCGCGTGGCCTATCCCGTCGAGCATATTCCCAACGCGTGGACCAAGGGCATGGGCACCACCCCGAGCGTCGTGCTGTTTTTGACCTGCGATGCCTTTGGCGTGCTGCCGCCCATCTCGCGCCTGACGGCCGACGCCGCCATGTATCACTTTGTGACGGGCTTTACGGCCAAGATCCCCGGCACCGAGGTCGGCGTCACCGAGCCCACGCCCACGTTCTCCTCGCTGTTCGGAGAGCCGTTTATGCCGCTCGACCCCATGGTCTATGCCAAGATGCTCGGTGAGCGTATCGCCGACGGTCGCACGCGCGTCTATCTGGTCAACACCGGCTGGATTGGCGGCGGTTATGGCGTGGGCCATCGCATCGAGCTTGCCTACACGCGCGCCCTGGTGGCCCGCGCCCTCGACGGTACCATCGAGGACAGCGAGTTTGTGCACGACGATATTTTTAACGTTGACATTCCCACTACGTGCCACGGTGTGCCCGAGGGCATCCTGGTGCCGCGCCAGTACTGGCAGAGCACCGCTCGCTACGACGAGGCAGCGCACAACCTGGCGGTGATGTTTGAGGAGAACTTCGAGAAGAAGTACTCGCACCTGCCCGAGTCCGTCAAGGCCGCCGGCCCGCACGCTCAAGTGCCCGCCGACGCCCGTCATCGCGGCCGCGGCCTGCTGGGACTCCGCCGCTAGCGTCGCCTCAGACCCAAAACCACCATAAAGGGGACAGGCACCTTTGTGGTGGTTTTGCTCGCGCGGATGACTCGGGTTACAATATGCCTGACATCTCGCCCCCTTCTCCGGATGGGGGCAGCGTAAGCGCTCTTGTGGCGGCACCGTAGGACTTTGAAGGTGGCCGTCGTAAGGGCGCTTTTTGTTTGGGTGCCCTCGCTCGGGCGCGAATCGTGAAGGGAGCATGTATGAAGAGCTTTATTGCCGAGGATTCATTTTGGGAGCTGTTTCCTCAGGCGGCGGTCGGTGTTGTGGTCGTGGAGGGTATGAAGCCCGCGGCCCAGATACCTCAAGAGGATGTGGACGCGATAGCGGCGCTGCTCGACCGTGCCAATATCGATGCGGAGCGTCATCTGACCAGCGATACAATCAGCGAGAACGCACCGGTCAAGGCATGGCGCGAGGCCTATCGTCTGTTCAAGACCAAAAAGGGCGCGCGCTGTTCAATCGAGAACCTGCTCAAGCGCGTGCTCAAGGGCAAGCCGGTGGGCCACATTACGCCCGCGGTGGATATCTATAACACGGTGTCGCTGTCCTATGCACTGCCCGTGGGAGGCGAGGATCTGCATGCGATTGAGGGGGACCTTCGCCTGAAGGTGACCGACGGCGGGGATGCGTTCCTGCCGCTTGGCGAGGAAGCGGACGACCCGACGCTGCCCGGCGAGCTCGCCTACATTGACGATGCGGGCGCCGTGTGCCGCTGCTGGAACTGGCGCGACGGCGTTCGAACGGCTCTATCCGACGATTCGGCCGACGCATTCCTGGCGATTGAGTGCGTAGAGCCCGAGCGAATGGGGGACTGCCAGGCCGCCATCGACCGTCTTGCCGATCTGCTCGAGCGCTATCTGGGAGCGACGGTTGTCGTTAAGACGCTTGTGACCCGCGACAATCCCCGCGTGGAGCTGTAGCAACTTCTGCAAATCATACTCGCCGGTCAAAACCACCACAAAGGTGCCTGTCCCCTTTGTGGTGGTTTTTATGTTGATGAGTTAACAAATAGGGCGTGCGGGGCTTGCGGTCGCTGGGTACGGCTAAGATGTTTACCCGTTAGCATTATGCAAGCGAAAGGCGGTCGTCTCCCATGCAACAGAGCGACGAGACACGTTTCGAGGACTTTGTCGGACTGATCAGTGGACTCTACAAGGAGATCCAGCGCATTAAGACATCTGAGGGCGCAAGGCTGGGCCTTAAGGGCTCCGACATCATGTGCCTGTACTATCTTGAGCGCAGCAAGGACGGCCTGACTGGTGCCGACCTCGCCCGCATGGCTGGCGTGACCCGCGCTGCCGTCTCGCGCACGCTGGCGCATCTGGAGGAGGGCGGCTACGTCGAAGTCGACGATTCGGGCGATGCCGCCGTTAAGTATCGCGCCCCGGTTCGCCTGACCACGTTGGGCGGCGAGAGCATGAACGAGGCCGATTGCATTATTCGTGAAGTGCTCGACACCACCGGCAAGGCCATGGGCGTGGAGCAGCGTGAGCAGATGTATGCGTCGCTGCGTACGATTCTCAACACCTTGCGCGAGCTGTAGGGCCGCCTAGGCATTTGCTTCCCATTAACAACTGCATCGTCCCGTTTGAGCGCGTATACCGTGCCGGGGCATTGCTGTCAAAATTCCCTGCGCGGGACCTGCGCAAGAAAGGATTCGCTATGTCCGTCCGCATTATTACCGATTCCGCAAGCGATATGTCGCCGGCCGAGCACCCGGCACTGGACGTTTTGCCGCTGTCCGTCACCTTTGGCACCGATGTGTACATGGATGGCGTCGACATCGATCACCAGCGCTTTTACGAGATGCTCGTGGAGCGCGATGAGCTGCCCAAGACCGGCCAGGTCAACCCGTACGCGTTCTCGCAGGCTATCGCCGAGATTCGCGAAGCCGGCGATGAGGCTGTGATTATTACCGTGGGCGCTAAGCTGTCGGGCACCAATCAGAGCGCCCGTACCGCACTAGCCGAGGCGCCGGGCGGCGATGTGTACGTGGTTGATAGCAACAACGTCACCCTGGGTGAACGCATTCTGGTTGAGTATGCGCTGCGCTTGGTGGACGAGGGCCGTAGCGCGGCCCAGATCGCGGCGGCGGTCGAGGCCGTGCGCGACCGCGTGGTGGTTATCGGCCTGCTCGAGACGCTGGAGTACCTGGTGCGCGGCGGTCGCCTGTCTGCTGCTGCCGGCGCCGTGGGTACGCTGCTCAACGTAAAGCCCGTGGTAGCTGCCGAGGACGGTCTGATTGTGCAGCTGGGAAAGGCGCGCGGTTCCAAGAACGGCCGCAACCTGCTGAACCAAAAGGTCGAAAAGGCGGGCGGCATCGACTTTTCCATGCCGCTGGCGCTCGGCTATACGGGCCTTTCGGATGCGGTGCTCAAGAAGTATATCGAGGACAGCGCGGCACTGTGGGCTGGCCACACCGAGGGCGAGCTGCCCGTTCACACCATCGGTGCCACCATCGGTACCCACGTAGGCCCCGGTGCCGTAGCCGTAGCCTTCTTCCAGCCCGCCAACTAACCAACCTGCCAACAAATGATCCCTTGGGGACGGAGGAAAACGGATCATCGACCGCACGGAGGCCGCGAATGATCCGTTTTCCTCCGTCCCCAAGGGATCATTTCTTTATGCTGTTAATGCGGAGAAGGGAGCGAGCGATGGCGTCTGAGGGCTTTTTTGAACGGGTGTACGAGGTGGTCGAGCAGATCCCCGAAGGGATGGTCGCCACGTATGGTCAGGTGGCGCTGCTTGCCGGTCGTCCACGAAGTGCGCGGTACGTGGGGTATGCCCTGCACAGCAATCCGCGCCCCGGCGAGATACCCTGCCATCGCGTGGTGTTTGCCGACGGGCGCATATGCGAGGGTTTTGCTTTTGGCGGTCCCGATGCTCAACGTGAGCTTTTGCTAGGGGAGGGCGTGACGTTTGTCGACCCCATGCACGTCGATCTGGGCGCCTGTCGCTGGCCCGCCGGACTCTAACAGATCTGCCGTGGCCAAAACTACCACAAAGGTGCCTGTCCCCTTTGCGGCGGTTTTCCGTTGTAGGTTTACCGGGGCTAACTTATGGAGAAGCTATGGCGGCTCATATTGATGCTGCAAAGTAAACCACGGTGAACTATATTTTATTCAACAACGGAGCGGGCAATAGGCGATGAAAAAGCCTGCCCTGTTGAGTTTGATTCGCATCCCTCCCCTCTGTGCGATTCAACGGTGTACTTCGGGAACGGGCCCGCTGGCAACTGACTGCCGGCGGGCCCGTTCCCGTTTGTCGGGGGAGTGCGATGGGCGGAGCCGAACCGGTCGGGCACCAAAAAAAGGCGGACGCCGTAGCGCCCGCCCTATAGCAATCGAAAGTTCAAACCAGCAGGTCGGTCTAGTACACCATGCCCATGGCGTCCCGAACCTCGGCCAGGGTCTGCTCGGCGATCTCGTTGGCGCGACGGTTGCCCTCGTGCAGCACGTCCTTCACGTAGTCCAGATCGTTCTCGTAGCGCTGACGACGCTCACGGATCGGGGCGAAGTACTCGTTGACGGCCTCGGTCACGTACTTCTTGAGCTGGCCGGAGCCGCCCATGCCGATCTCCTCGGCAATCTCGACCTCGGAGCGGCCGGTGCAGATGGCGGCCGTCGAAAGCAGGCCGGACACGCCGGGGCGGTTCTCGGGGTCGAACGTGATCATGCGCTCGGAGTCGGTCTGGCTCTTCTTGATGCGCTTGGCCGTCTCCTCGGCGGTCATCGAGATGTTGATGGCGTTGCCGTAGCTCTTGCTCATCTTGCGACCGTCCAGGCCGGGCAGCAGTGGGGTCTCGGACAGCAGCGCATCGACCTCGGGGAACACCTTGCCGTAGCGGTTGTTAAAGCGGCGGGCGATGGTGCGGGTGAGCTCGATGTGCGGCAGCTGATCGCGACCGACGGGCACCACATTGCCCTTGCAGAACAGGATGTCGCAGGCCTGGTGCACCGGGTAGGTGAGCAGAAGGCCGGTGAGCTCGTGGCCCGAGGCCTCCATCTCGGCCTTGACCGTGGGGTTGCGCGCCAGCTCAGCCTCGGACACCAGCGACAGGAACGGCAGCATGAGCTGGTTTGCGGCGGGCACGGCGGAGTGCGCGTAGATCATGGTCTTGTCGGGGTCGATTCCGCAGGCAAGGTAGTCCATCACCATGTTGTACACGTTGTCCTGGATGTGCTCGGTGGTGTCGCGGTCGGTGATGACCTGGTAGTCGGCGATGAGCACGTTGGTCTTGGCGCCCATGTTCTGCAGCTCGACGCGGCCCTTGAGGGTGCCAAAGTAGTGGCCCAGGTGCAGACGGCCGGTGGGGCGGTCGCCGGTAAGCATGGTGAACTTCTCGGGCGTCTTGGCCAGGCCCTCGCGAATGGCGTTGCTCTTTTGCAGCGCGACTTCGTAGCTGTTCTCGTTTGGCATGATTGCTCCTAACGTATGTTCATGGGTCAAGATGATAACGCGTTTATTGGAGGGTCGGGGCGTAAGTAAGCGAGGGGCGGGGGAGAGGTGGCTTGCACGATGGGCACGGGGCTGCGCATGGTCAGCGGCGCCCGGGCACATCCTCGGCAGCTTACCCTAGAGCTTGTGGTGGCGCTCTTCCTTACATTCCTCGGCTGCCTGCTCCTCCTGCTTAAAGGCGGGGTCGTCGGGGGTTACCAGCTCGTCCTCGTGCGTGCGCTTGTTGTAATGGTGGCGCAGCACGGGCTCAAACAGGTGCAGGTGCTTGGCGAAGGCCGCCGAGCCAATGGCGAGCACGGTAAAGATGAGCACGCGCGTGGGCACTTCGACCTGATTGATGGCGGCGGCGCCGGCCGAAAGCATAATGCACCACGCATAGATGAGCAGTACGGCCTGCTTTTGGTTGTAGCCCTCTTGAATGAGGCGGTGGTGGATGTGGCCCTTGTCGGCCTGCCCAATGCTAATGTGGGCGCGCTTGCGGCGCACAATGGCGCTAAACGTATCGATGATAGGCACGCCCGCCATGATGAGCGGGATGATGAGCGAGGTGAGCGCGGCGGTGCGGCTCACGTTGAGCAGCGAGATGGAACCCAGCGCAAAGCCCAGCAGCAGCGAACCCGAGTCGCCCAAGAAGATACTCGCGGGGTTGAAGTTGTAGCGCAAAAAGGCCAAGCAGGCACCAAACAACGCGATGGAGAGCGCGGCGGCATCGATGCGGCCCGAGAGAACGGCCATCGAGAACATCGTGAACGATGCGATGCCACAGATGCCCGTCGCCAGGCCGTCAAGGCCGTCAATGAGGTTGATGATGTTGGTGAACGCCACCAGGTAGACCACGGTGATGGGATAGGCGAGCCAGCCGAGCATAATCTCGCCGGGGGCAAGCGGGTTGACGATGACGCCGATTTTTAGGCCGCCCACGCAGGCGATGAGCGCGGCGAGGACCTGGCCGGCCAGCTTTTGCTTGGGCTTGAGCTGGAAGATGTCGTCGATCGCGCCGGTCGCAAAGATGACGGTAAAAGAAAGCGCAAGTATGGGGTAGCTGATGTGCAGACGGGGGTGGGGCACCAAAACGGGTGGCCAGCCCAGGTACCAGGTGCCTAGGATTTGCACAATGCAGGCGACGACGAGGCCCAAAAAGACCGCCGTGCCGCCCATGCGCGGGATGGGCTTAGTGTTGATGCGGCGCTTGGAAGGATAGTCGACGGCGTCGAGCTTGATTGCCAGGCGCTTGACCAGGGGCACCGCAAGGAAGGTCGCGATAAAAGCCGCGGCCGCCACGCAAAGGTACGGTATGAAGCTCGTGGAGGAAGCCATAAATCGATAAACCGCCAAGCGTCGAAGGAAAAGGTCAAAGGATGCCACGCCACAAAGGGTATAGCTAACCCATGATACTCGACTAAGGAGGGTGTGAGGAATTGCACGGGGCGATAATCACGTGCTTACCAGATATTCGAGTGATGGTGGGGTTCTGCCTGGTGCCTTTTGGGGATCTGGGCGAGATTTGCAATGGCGAGTTTCGGCAAAAGAAAACCACCCCCCACGTTACGAAAATGAACCCACCTAAAACAGGTGGGTGCCCTCATCGACTGTTCCAGCGTCCTTAACAACGAAGGATACCTGTACTAGGTACGACTGTGTGGGCTCCCTAAATAAACGCGACGGTTCACCCAGTTGCTCCGCGGGGGGCGGAATACCTACATCATAAAGCGGCACTTTGTGGATTCCAGTCTTGACATTACAAAAATCGTGTCGGACGATTACGGCACCTTGGGCTTGAGCCGTCCGTGCGGTTGGTCCTTTTGCGCTTGAGCTGCTGAATCGTTGTTTTGGAGCATGTTTTTATGCCGACGTCGTTGACCGAACTTTTTTCGCCCGCCTGCCATTTGTGTCCGCGCCGTTGCGGTGCGGCGCGCGATGAGGGTGCGCGCGGCGCATGCGGTGCTAACGACACGCTCAAGGTGGCCCGCGCGGCGCTTCATATGTGGGAGGAGCCGCCTATCTCGGGCGAGGCCGGTTCGGGCACGATCTTCTTTAGCGGCTGCTCGCTCAAATGCGTCTATTGTCAGAACCACGAGATCTCGACGGGCAATTTTGGGCTTGAGATTTCGCCCGAGCGCCTGGTCGAGATTATGTTGGAGCTGCAGGACCAGGGTGCGAACAATATTAACCTGGTGACGGCGACACACTACGCGCACCTGCTGCCGGCTGCGATTGCCGCGGCACGGGCGCGCGGGCTGTCCATCCCAATCGTCTACAACACGAGCGGTTATGAGCGCGCGAGTGCCGTGGCGGCGCTCGGCGATTTGGTCGACGTGTGGCTTACCGACTTTAAATATGCCGATGCGGGGCTTGCGCAGTCGCTCTCCCACATTAAGGACTACCCGCGTGTGGCCGTGTCGGGCTTGGCGCAAATGGCACGCGAGATCGAACGCCGCGGGGGAGAGCTGGTGGACGAGGACGGGCTCATGAAGCGCGGCATGATCGTGCGTCACCTGGTGCTGCCGGGGCATGCGGACGATTCGTGCCGCGTGTTGGACCTGGTGTGGCAGACGGTGGGCGACGTGCCGATCTCGGTCATGAACCAGTACACGCCCAATGCGCTCATGCGCGAGCAGGGCGGCGACCTGGCACGAGCCGTGACGCGCGATGAGTACGAGCAGGTGCTCGACCATGCCGACGACCTGGGCTTTACAACGATGTTCTGGCAAGAGGGCGGCGCGGTAGACGAGAGCTTCACCCCAGCGTTTGACACCACCGGCGTCCTTACCAGCGCAAAGCAACGCGTTCGCCGATGATTTTTCTGGGACGGGGATTAAAAAATCATCGAGAGGATTGCCTGCTCGAAAAGTAGTCAAAATAGCCCCGTCCCAAAAAGACTGGGTAATGGGCGTTGACAGTTGGCGAGCCGTAGGTAAAATATCAACTTGTCCTGGGGACGTAGCTCAGTTGGGAGAGCGCTGCCGTCGCATGGCAGAGGCCGAGGGTTCGACTCCCTTCGTCTCCACCATTGGATTATTAGGCGAACCCTTTTCGGGGTTCGCCTTTTTTTGTTTGGGTTGGAAGTCATCGCCCCAGTAGTCGAAAGCGAAATAAAGCTTGAGTTCATCCCCATCTACTTCAATGAGCCGCACGAACGTCTCGATGATTTCTGCTGCATCTGGTTCCTGCGCAATGTGATCGAGCCAAGCTGCTATGGCTTCACCAGACAGATTCGCTCCTTCGTTAGCTTGAGCCTGCCGCAGATCGGCTTCTAAGGCCGCTTTCTGCTCACGGAGCATAGCAACGCGCTCTTTACCGCCGGGCGGCGCAATACCGTCCTCGATAGCCTGCCAGATACGCTCAAACGCCGTGTCGATGCGCTTTATCTCGCGCTCAATGCGCTTGCTCTCCGGTTCTTCCTTCTCTTCATTCATTTCGTTGTAAAGAGCCATTACATCAACGATGCGTTGACGTATATCCGGCTTCTTAATCGTTTCGAGGACGGTATCAAGCACGGCTTCTTCAACGGCATCGCGTCTAAAGGTGCGCTTACATTTCTTGCACTTGTAGTAGTGGTACACGCGGCCTGTTTTAGATGTTCCGCAGGTGCCAACGTAGTATTGACCGCACTCTGGGCACCACATCTTGCCCGATAGCGGGTAATCGTTGGTGTCACGTGTCTTGTTGTGTTTGCGCCCGTTTGAGCCCAAGATACTATTGATCATGTCCTGGTCTTCGCGCGACCACAACGCTGGCATGCCATCTTCGATTCGCACGCCCGCGTAATCATAAACGCCGCAGTTCTGCTCGCGCCTAAGCAGCTTTGTTATCACGCCGTGCGTTAGCGGTTTGCCGCGCTTTCCGCGTTCGCCTGCGACAGCACGCTTGATTTCGGCTACAGTCGAGCCAGCAAAGAGCATGTTTTTCATACGGTGCATCACGGCGGCTTCGCGCTCGTTGACCTCGTAATACCCGTTAACAATGTCCCAGCCGTAGTGCGTGCGACCGTTTGCCATCCCGCGCTGGGCGTTCTTGTTGATACCGTCGCGGATACGCTCGCTGTCTATCGCGCTTTCCCATTCAGCAAGCACTTCGAGCATTCCGAGATTCAAGACGCGCGTTGAGCCTTCGCCAAGACTTTCACCGGCGTAAAGGATTTCAACGCCTGCCTTGCGCAACCTAATTCGCGCGAGCGCCATTTCGTCGCGGTTACGCATAATGCGCGTGACCTTATAGATCACCACATAATCAAATATCCCTAATTTCGCGTCTTCCATCATGCGCTGAAAATCAGCGCGTCTAACATCACGGCCTGTCTGCGCGTAATCGCTATATACGCGCACTACATCAAGGCCATTTTGTGCGCAGTACTCACGTGACTTTTCTACCTGAATATCGATTGATTCGCTTCGCTGGTTATGCGAGCTAAAACGTGCATAGATGGCGGCACGCGTGCCCTTTGGCATGATAAAATCACCTTGCCTTTTCTAGGTATGCCCCTGCGAGACTTTGGACGGTAGCGCTGGGGCTTTTTTATTTTCTTTTTGATTCAGATGCCGCAGCCCTGGCGGTCATCGAAATGTTCTGTTGCCATTCCGGCGAGCTGTCACGGTAGTTATCGACGATTTCACGTTCATCGCTAGTGATTTTGTCACCTTCATTATCTTCACCATCCCAACTCAATATCTCATTCGGCGAGCAACCTAACGCCAGAGCTGCGTTCCAAACCTGTTCGGCGTTTGGGAATGATTCGCCACGTTCCCATGATCCGACTGTGCGCATGGACACGCCAACGGCTTTTGCGAAGTCCGCTTGTGAAATGTGCAGCTTTTTTCGCAATCCCTTTATGGCAAGCTTCATTTCACACCTCCTGTTTTAGCAACTATCTGCCGTGAATTCTATTCTATTGGACGAGAATAGGCAAATATTTTCATATTTCTCTCTTGCAATAGGAAGAAACTCGCCTATACTGCAATGCGTGTTAGGAAGAAACCTTCCTAAAGCCGTATGTTTAACGGGTAAACCCGCTAAACATACGGGTGCAAACCTTGACAAGCAAGGTTTGCAATCATCGCTCAATGAAAGGAGGTGAACCGTATGAAGTTCAACAAAGAGGTTTTCGCCGCAAATCTTCGTGCCGCTCGCGCCAAGCTCGACATCACGCAGGATGAATTTGCTAGCCGTGTTGGTATCTCCAAAGATTCCGTTGTCAAGTACGAGAGCGGCGAGGGCTATATCCCCGGCGCTGACAAGATCATGGCTATCTGTGATGTTGCCAACATCAGCCCTAACGATTTGATGGGATGGGAGGAAATCGCGTAATGGATGAATTTATCGATGTATTGACGCTCTGGTTGTTCATAGCAACTGCGGTTGCCGTCGGCAACATGATCGGCAAGTAAGAAAGGAGGGGTTTCAGATGTATGAAACCCAATCGCAAACCAACGGTTTGCATCGTGGTTTTGACGAGTGTGAAATGTCGCAAGCTCGATGTTTCGCAGGCGGCATTTTGCCGCCGCGTCAAAGCTATGACGCAAGCTTGCGAAACAAAAGCGCCCGCACCTGGCTGCAACCAGATACGGGCAATGTCAGAACCTTGACCAGTAATGACAACGAGAATGTTACACCACTAGCAACGGTTAAGCGGTGGTTTTGCGGTGCTATTGCCGTGCTAGCGGCAACGGGAATCCTGCTTATCGCCCTGGCTGGTGCCATTATCTGGCTTACGGAGACGTACAACCTGCCTTGGCTACCGTTCGTCCTTGCCGGTCTTGAGCTGTGGTTTATCGTCCGAATGGTCGACCAATGAGGGGCTATCTCGACCGTGACGCGAACGGTTTTTGGGTCGCGCGGCTGATCATAGAGGAAGCCCACAGACCGGGCGCGAGCGGCGCGGGAGACGTGCGCACGCGCCACAGACTGCCCGTGCCGCCATCGGCACCGCGAGAGGTCGCAGAGGTGGCGTTCAGGCGCTTTATGAGCCGCGAAGCAAGGAAGCGCCATGGATGTTGACGATTACACCCAGCCGCTCGAATCCGTGATGCGGCAGGAGCGGCTAGCAATGTACCCGGTGCCGCTCAGGCTGCAAGACCGCCAGGAGCTTTTCAAGCTATGGTGCGAGCTCAATCCAAGGGCGCTGAGGCAGATTGAGCTTACGGCACTCGCAATCGACCAGCGAGGTATCCGAGTAAGCGCCAAGTACCTCATTGAGAAGCAGCGCTACGAGGGCGCTGTCAAGCTCGTCGGCGTGCCATTCGTGGATGGCAACGGCGTTGAGCACGTCTACGGCATTAACAACACGGATACGCCGCTTTTAGCCCGGTGGCTCTTAAAGCGGCATCCGAAGCTGAACATCAAGCTTCGCAATTCAATCTATGACAAGGAGAACAACCATCATGAAGCGTAAAGAAGCAATCAAGTTCCTCGATTCCGTTGCCGAGTACATCAGCAAGACCGACGGCACCATTACGGTCTTCAACTCCAAGAGCGGTGAGAGCGTCGAGCTTGATACCGACCTGGCTCTCTGTTTCATGGGGACGCCCATCGTAGCCATGAAAGACCTGCTTGAGAGCGACAGTCTCGACGATATGACACCCGGCATGTTTGTCAACTTGATGACCAAATCGGCGTGCAACGCGTATGTGCAGCAGCTCAAAGAGCGCTGAGCAGCTGGCGCTCGATCTTTTTGGTGAGCAGCCGATGCCAACGCCCGGGCAATGCCAGTTCGAGCTTCATCTACTCGAGCACGGCGAAAAGCCCAAGAGCGCGTGTGGCTTTCGCGGAACGACCGTCTGGACTAACTGCCGCGAGGTTGGCAAGTGCCTTTGGGACGGCTGGCACCAGCAGGGGACAAGCGATGGATTAACGACGGGAGGTGATGACGATGACGGCGATTCCTAAAGACGTGCACGATCAGGCGCTGGAACCCATGGCGTGGTTCCAGCACGACGCTAACGCGCAGCGGGACATCAAATGCCAACGGCTGCTCATGCGTCGCGGTAACGAGGGCTACGGCGCTTACTGGCGGCTCTGCGAGCTTCTGGCGAGCACCAAGCACCACTCAATTGCGGTGGACACCGATGAAGACTGGCTCATTCTAGCCGGCGCAATCGGTATGCGCTCGATGGGGGCTTTCGACGAGACGGTGAGCATCGCCGAGACACAAGATTTCATCGACTGCCTGCTCGAGATCGGCTTGCTCGTGAGAGACGGAAAAGGCCGAATCGAGAGCGAGAGGATGTGCAAAAACGCCCTTTATTTTGGCAAGCAGCGCGTCAACGGAGCTAAGGGCGGCAGGCCGAAAAAGAAGCAGGAAAACCCGCAAAACTAGCAGGTCAGAGCGTATGTTTGTGTTGTTGCGGATTGAAACCAGCGCGAAACCATCGGTTTTAGGTTGGGCTAAGCCTAACAATACATAACATAACAGTACAGAAGCGGGTTTTTGGGTTTGGGTCATAAAACCCAAACCCAAAGCCAAAAACCCGCACTTGCTTGTTATGTTGACTTACAAGCAAGGTTCTTCTTTCTTGCTTCTTCTTTCTTGATCGATTCGTTTTTCGAGCGATTCCAAAGCCTGTTTTCGAGTCTTAAGCAGTAGTTATCAACAGGTTTTCAACAAGTTTTCAACAATAGCAAAGTTTTCAACAAAGGAGCGTTGGCGATGCCTTACGGGAGCTATGTCAACAAAGTCCGAAAGCACACGTGTCCTTACTGCGGCATCGAACGGAATTTGGACTGGTTCATCAAGGACAGCGAAGCCTGCTGGAAGTGCAGGGAGACGAAGAAGAACGAGAAGGAGGTGAAGAGAAATGACAGCATCGGTTGATCGCGAAGACCGCGCTTACGTCAAGCGTAGCCTTACGCAAGACGATCTCGTTTTTCTCAAAGAGCTACAGCATGAGCTGAACAATCAGCCGACATTGGCAACGGCTGACCCACGTTTTTGGGTCATTCGTGACTACGAGTATCGCGAAGCAACAGATGGTGATGACATCGAAGCCGTTGAGCTTTTTGAAGATGGCGAAGGTGAGATCATTGGCCTAGGGGAAGCGGTATCGCGAGCCTACAAGGACGAGCTTGATATGGGCGGCGAAGAGCACGCCAAAGAATGGCTTGAAGACAACTGGCTTGATCTTGACGATGACGGATGCATTCGGGCACGTTTCACGAATATGGGCATCAGCATCTCTAAGGGTGTAATCAAGGAATACGCCGAAAACAACGCGCTTGGTTGCGTGTTCCTTACGAAGCTGTGGGCAATTGTCCCGGACACCATGTTTCTCACGCTTCGCGAAGCGGAAGAGCACCTTAAGGCCAATTACTACCACTACTCGACAGGGGCGCATACGTTCGGCATGCACGCTTGGCGCTCACCAGAGGTCGCGCAGCTGATAAAGCTGCTCCATACGGTCGATTTTGACGAGTTGTCGAAGCTGGTTTCGAAGGAGTGATGGCAATGAGCTCTTACGTTAAGCGTGTAGGTGATCTGACTGAGCCTGTTGAGCTCAGTGCTTCGCAGGTTGTCGAGAAGATGACCTCAACGGTCGATACGGGGTTCGACCCTGTGACCAAGCCAGCGCATTACGCGGGGCATACCGGCATCGAGTGCAAGCAGGCAATGGAATCGATGCTCGGAACCGATGAATACGTGTCCTATATGCAGGGATGCGCCTTCAAGTACCTGTGGCGCTGGAAGTCCAAGAACGGCATCGAAGACCTCAAGAAGGCGCATGAATGCATCGAGAACATGCTTGAGACGCTGGAAGGCGGCGCGTCATGAGCGGCGGTGACTTCTACGCCGCGCCCAAGATCGTCACTGTCCGTAAGGCGCATCAGTGCGCGTACTGCGGCAAGACGATTCCAGTAGGAACACGTGGCGTGCTCATGGAAAGCGGCCTTTGGATGCGTCTGTTCTGGAAGCGCTACGCATGTCCGCGCTGCCAGCCATATGTCAGTGAGTTTTGGAGCTGGCAAGGCTTGGAGAGCGAAGACATCGAATGGGATTTCGACGAGTTCATGCGGGAGTATCACCGCGATGTGTGGGTGACCGACGATGACGATTAGGAGCGACCGCAAGACCCTCGAGAACCTGTGTGCCGTATCGCAGGACATGAGCCGGCGCATTACAACGTGCGAGAAGCGCGGACACGATGGAGCGCGGGTCGATTACGACGATCTTATTTGCTGGTGCGATTGCGTCACCGACGCAATCGAAGTGATTCACCGAAATTTGGAGGAAAGCAATGAAAGAATTTAAGACCAAGGAAGAGTATGAAGAGGCATCGTCGATGCTGGTTGGGTGCGCCCTGCTGATCGTCCCGTTTGCGATGCTGGTTGCCAGTATCGCCATTGGCTTCATCTTCGGAGCTGGATATGGGTTCCTGGCCTTCTCCTGCTTCCTGCTGATCGTGTGCATCTACTTCATTTACGCGGCAAAGATTAACATGCACAAGGCGAAGAAAGCGGCTGGAAAGGAGCGGGACGATGATTAAGATTTCCGGCTGCTGCGACGGGTGCGGGAAGGAAGCAGACTGCACCAACATTAACGAATTCGCAAGGGTGCATGCCTTTGACAAGGGCGAGCTTATCGAGTTCGACATTTGCAAAGACTGCATCCACGAGATTCGCGACATGTCGGGCAGCGTTATCGACGTTGTGCGTGAATTGAAGCGTCGCCATGGGCGTTGAGGTCAAGCGCGACCCAAAGGGCGTGTGGTACGCGCAGCCGTATCTTGGCAAGGCACCGGACGGGCGGCAGATACGGCCACGCCGTAGTTTCCCGGATGCTAGGACGCGCGATGAAGCGCAGGCTTTGGCTGATGCCTGGGCTTCGCACCTGACCTTTGACGGCAAGGTCAAGAGCACGCTGATAGTCGACCTGCTTTGGGAGTACATCGAGCAGCGGAAGGTCAAGGGCGCAGCCATTAACACCGTGAAGAGGTGGACGTTTTTCACACGAACCTACGTGGGCAAGTACCTTAAAGGCAAAGTCGCTCGCGACCTTACCGCCATTGAGCTGAACGACTTCGAGACGAGGCTTGGCGTGAGCAAGAAGAACGGCGGTCAAGGTCTTTCGTGCAACACGATCATCAGTGTTCACCACTTTTTGCGCGGCGCATACAACTTTTGGGTGCGCATCGGCATCTGCGAGAACAACCCAATGCTTATGGTCACAAAGCCGCCAGAGGAACGCCATGAAGCCGTGAGCATCGACGAATGGGATTACAGGGCACTCGATGCCATGGTCTCCGAAAAGCTCAACCTTGAGGCGCCCGAGAAGCGCTTCATGCGCCAATCAGCCTACGCTTTCGCAGCTTGGCTTGCACTACACACGGGGATGCGCATCGGCGAGGTGTGTGCCGTTAGACGGCGCGACCTCCACAAGGCGCAGGGGTTCATCCTCGTGAGTGGAACGGTCATCGAGGTTCCGGGCGGTGGCGTTATTCGCTCCAACGTGACCAAGAACAAGAAGACGCGGCCTGTGGCACTAATCGACGAAGAGTGGGAGCTGATAAAAGCCTATCTCGCGCAACAGGATTCGATTTCAGACGCTTTTACGCCCGATTCGCCACTGGTGAGCATAGACGGCTCTTACATGCGCCCTACGACCGTCTCAAAGGCTTTCAGCCGCGCTCGCGACCGTGTGGGCATGCCGAGGACGTACGTGTTCCACTCGTTGCGCCATACGCACGCCACGTGGTGCCTGGCGAACGGCGTTGACCTCAAGACGCTCGCAGATCGATTGGGACACTCGAACGAAGCGACAACGCTGAAACTCTACGCGCACCTTCTGCCGGGGCGCGACCAGGCGGCGGCTCAGGCGTTCAACAACTTTGCCAAGCAGCTTGAGGACGGAGTGTAAACGGTGTGTAAATGGCAAGACCTCGGCCATTTGCGTCACGACACGAAAACGAGAGGTCAGAAAGCAAAACCGATGGTTTGGGAACGGTTAGCCGCCGTATTCCAAGTAAGAATCAGGAGATACTGAAAATGGTACCGAAATTGACTGCCGAACAGCGGCGTGCAGCCCTCGATAAGGGGATGCAGATCAGGTGCAAGCGAGCTGATTACAAGGTCAAGCTGAAGTACGGCATCATGTCGATTGAGCGGCTCTTTGAGTTGGCGGACAGTGGAGACCAGGCTGCATCGGGCATGCGTGTCGAATCATTGATTAGGTCGATGCCCGGTTTTGCCGCGCCACGAACCCAGAAGCTCATGAAGAGCCTGCACATCAGCGCGACCCGCCGAGTGAAGGGACTTGGGTACATCCAGCGCGAGGGACTTATCAAGGCTCTTGGGGGTGGATGCCGTGAGTAGGTCGAGTGAGCGAGCACGCCGACGAATCAAGAGGCTGGGTGTGCTTGTAGCGGTGCTCATAGTGTTGTTGGGCTGCATCATCGTCTTTCTTTGTTTTTGCCTTATGGAACTGCTCATAAGCGTCATAACTGGTTGTCTGTTCTCGTGGCTCTTCCCATTGCTCGCAACCGCGATGGTGATCATGACCTATATCGCATTGGCAATCGTGAGGGGTGGTAACTGTGAGTGACAGCCTTAACAGCGTCACCTTGAGTGGCAACCTTGGGCAAGATGCAGAGGTTAGGTACACCAACAGCGGCCTTGCGGTAACGAGCTTTTCACTAGCAGTGAACAAGAGCCGCAAGCAGCAGGACGGTAGCTATAAGGACGTGACCAGTTGGGTCGACTGCGTGATGTACGGCAAGCGTGGCGAAGCGATGTTTAACAACGGCCTTTTGATGAAGGGCGCACGCCTAGCCATCCTTGGGCACCTGCATCAGAACGTGTGGGAGAAGGACGGCAAGCGCTATCGCAAGCTCGAGGTCATCGTTGACAACGTGGCAATCATGACCTCGCATCGACAGTCGCAGTAACCAGCGGCGGCGCCGCAGGCTGCGACCTACCCAGATGTGTACGACGAAGATATTCCCTTCTAAGGAGCTGACATGTACGGACGAAAGATGAACGTTTGCCTGGCTGACGGAACGTCCATGCCGACATACGCGCACGATGGCGATGCAGACTTCAACCTTTGCATCACCGAGGATGTAAGGCTTGAGCCAAACGCAAGCGCTGTCTGCGGACTTGGCTTTGCCTGCGAGATTCCGAGCGGTTGTGTCGGCTTGGTCTTCCCGCGCTCCGGCCTTGGCGCTCACTACGGCGTGACGCTGCGCAACAGCGTAGGCGTCATCGACAGCGGATACCGTGGCGAGGTGCATGCACCGCTGGTCAATCTCAGCTGTGACACCGTGTTTCTTCCCAAGGGTACGCGCGTGTGCCAGATGGTCGTTGTCCCGTTCGTGCCGTGTGATCTTGTCGGGGTCGATAGCCTGACCGACACCGAGCGCGGTACAGACGGCTTCGGCTCTACGGGCATCGACTAGGGTTGATGCCTTGTGGATGCCAAGGAATACTTCGAGCGCATCCGTGACGAGGTGGCTAGCATCGAGCACGCAAAGGAGATGCTAGCCCGCCTTAAGGCTCGCGAGGGAGCCAAGGCGCAGAGCTACAGCACGGGCGGCGGCGGTGGCGGCTCAGACCCTATGGATGCGATTAACGGGCGTATCGACTTTGAGGGGAGGTTGGAAAGGAGGATCGCGGACAGCCAATCCGAGGTGGACGAAGCGTGCGTGCTGCTATACGGTGCTGACAATCGCGGCGGCTTGGCTAAGCTCAAGGGCAACCGATACGCCGACGCGCTGTGCATGGCCTATCTCCAAGCGATGCCATGGGACGAGATAGCCGATGTGATGCAGTGCTCGCGCCAATGGTGCAGGGAGCTTTGTAACGTTGGGTTCCGCTATATCGACGAGGTGGGCTTTGCCGCGCTCAAAGATATTTGAGATTGGTACTTGTCATCACTTTTCAGTTTGTGCTACATTTCAGTACGGTGGATTATCAGAAAGGGACACGGCCTTGGGTCGCGTCCCTTTTTTGTTGGGGGTCGCGCAATGGCAAAGGGCTTCTCGTATCGGTTCTACCATTCCAAGGATTGGGAACAGGCGCGAGAGCTCGCATTGCAGCGCGACGCCTATCTTTGCCAGCACTGCCTTAAGGCTGGCATCGCAACACCGGCAACGATGGTGCATCACATCATCGAGCTAACACCATCGAACATCAGCGATCCGAACATAGCGACCGACACTCGCAACCTTGTAAGCCTGTGCGACCTCTGCCACAAGAAGGTGCACGGCTGGGCAAGGCAGGGCAGCACAAGGCAAGGGCTGCGCTTTGACGAGGACGGCAACTTGATTTCGCTGACAGACGAAAACACAGACTGAGCACAAGCGCACAGTCAAACAAAATGACAGACAAAACAGCAGGTCACAGCTTCGAGCTATCCCCCCGGTCTAAAACCAAGGCACCCAGCATAGGGCACCAACGCCGGAAGATAGAAATTTGCGTGTGACGGGTTTCAGAACGGGGGTGGTCTTGTGGGAAGGCGAAAAGTGTGCGAAAGTAACGACCTTTTGCCCAAAGCCACGGAAAGTCCCCCGAAGAAGCGCACCGCTTCCATCGAGAGCCGATACCAAAGCGAGCTGAAAAAGCTCCAACGGCTCACCAAGGACGCGATACCAGACGAGAAGCGAAGCGCCGTGCTTCCGCTGATGTCGAACATCGCGTTCTTGAAGGTCAAGCTTGACGAAGCCCGCCGCGAGCTGATGTACGAGAGCATCTTCACCGAATATGACAACGGCGGCGGTCAATCCGGCTTGCGAGAGCATCCGGGTTTCAGCGCCTACAACAAGTTGTTTACAACCTTCTCGCGCGGCATCAAACAGCTCACCGACATGATGCCGTCCGGCAGCACCGCAGGCGATGCGCTCATTGACTACCTCAATGAAACGCGCTTCGGCGGCTAAGAAGCGAAGCGGCACTGGTCGCTGCGAGCAGGCGATACGAAGCTACTTCGGTGGCATCATCAACGGTGAGATCACTGCTTGCGAGAAGATGCATCAGCTCGCGGAGCGCGTGCTGCGCGACCTGGACAACACCGATCCGCTCTATCCGTACCATTACCGCGAGGAATTTGCGGCAAAGCACGTCACCTTCATCGAGACGTTTTGCCGACTTCCGAGCGGAAAGCTTGGACGCAAGTTCAAGCTTGAGCTTTTCCAGTTGGCCATCCTTTCCGTAATCTTCGGTTTCGTGGATGCCGAGGGCTTGCGCCAATACCGCGAAGTCCTTTGGATTATGGGGCGAAAGAACGGCAAGACCGCACTTGCGTCGGCTATCGAGCTTGACTTGCTCATTAACGATGACGAGGGTGCGCCGGAAGTCTACAACGTGGCTACGGCTCACAATCAGGCGGCGAAGGGCTTCAACAACGCCTGGCGAATGGTGATGACCTCACCGGCGCTGGAAAAGCACGTGCGAAAGCGTGTGAGCGACCTTTACTGCGGCCTCAACATGGGGTCAATCAAGGCGCTTTCCGCCAACACGAATCATCTTGACGGCTTGGACATCTCAGGCGCTATCGTTGACGAGCTCGCAGCCATGCGAAACCGCGACCTCTACGACCTGACGATTCAGGGCATTTCCGCCCGTAGGCAACCGCTTGTTTTGGAGATCACGACCAACGGATTCGTGCGCGGCGGCATTTTCGACGCGCAGTACGAATACGCCACCAAATGGCTGAACGGCGAAGCATCTGGAGAAAAAGCCGAGCATTTCATCGCTTTCATTTTCGAGCTTGACGAGCGCGAGGAATGGAAGGACGAGAAGTGCTGGATTAAGGCGAATCCCGGGCTTGGAACAATCAAGTCTCTGAAATCGCTCAGGGAAAACGTCTCCAAGGCAATCGATGACCCGACATTTTTGCCGACGCTTCTGGTAAAGGACTTCAACCTCATTGAGAACCAGAGCCAAGCCTGGCTCAAATGGTCTGAGATACACAACGAAGCCACGTTCGACCCATCCGATGGGTCTTTTTCTTACGCAATTCTCGGCGTGGACGCTTCGGATACGACCGACCTAACGGCGGCGTGCCTGCTTATGATGCGCCCGAACGACGAGCATATATACGCAATGCACATGGCGTGGATTCCGCTTCGCGCCTTGGAGCAGGCGGAAGCCGAGGGGCGGCGTGGAGGTCGAGACGGCGTACCCTACGATGCCTGGATTGCCCGCGGGCTGCTCAGAACGTCGGCAACGCCGATCATTGACAAGCGCGACGTGTTGGATTGGGTCACGGAGGTTCAGGAAAAGTACGGCATCTACTCTGTCGCATGCGGCTATGACCCGTGGCATATGCGAGATGTTCCGACTGTCGAAGCGTACGAGGGCTATTTCGGAGCCGATAACTTCAAAAAGGTAATACAGGGCGCGCAAACCTTGTCAATGCCAATGAAGGAGCTTCGAGCGCTCTACAAGGAAAACCGCATCGTCGATAACCAGAACCCTATAGCGGAATGGTGCCGCTCCAACGTGATGATCAGAAACGACGCGAACGGCAACATTTCGCCCAACAAAATGAACCAAGACCCGCGCAATCGCATTGATGCTTGGGCGGCTGAGTGTGATGCATTCGTTGTACTCAGAGACATGATGGATGACTACCAAAGCATGATTGGAGGTTAAAACGTGCGAAAACCAACGCTTTTCCGCTCGATGTTCGATGCCGTGTTTCATAAGCCTATCATGCAGGCAGTCGATGGCTATTTTCAGACGTTCACGGCGTACTCGCCGCGTTTCACGTCGTGGTCTGGCGGTATCTACGAAGCCGAGCTGACGCGCTCCATAATCGAGCGAAACGCCGACCATGCTTCAAAGCTCCGTCCCGAGATTTCTGGCACGGCGCAACCGCAATGGACGCGCTCTTTGCAGTGGCAACCGAACCCGTGGATGACCGTGCCGCAATTTTTGCATCGCGTCTCAACGATACTTGACGTTTGCGACACGTGCCTGATCGTCCCTGTTGACGGCGGGGACGGAATCACGTCCGTTGGCTATTACCCAGTGCTGCCAAGTCAGTGCGAAGCCTACGACGTTGACGGCGCTTTGTGGCTTGAGCTCCGTTTTCCCGGCGGCGATAAGACCTTGATTGAGTGGTCGCGCATCGGCGTTATGACGCGGCATCAGTTCAAGAGCGATTTGTTCGGAGACGGTACCAACGTGCTCAATCCGACGCTTGACTTGATTCACGCTCAAGAGGAAGCCGAGAAAACAGCTATCGAGCAGGGCGCGGCGGTGCGCTTCATCGGCAAGCTTTCGCAAAACCGAAACCCGGAAGACACGAAGAAGTCTGCCAAGGACTTCAACGAGCAGTTGGGAGCGTCGAACGCGGGCGGCATCGTCGTTTACGACAACAAGTATCAAGAGGTTAAGCAGATTGCGCCACAGAACTACACCGTTGACGCCGCACAAATGGAGCGCATAGAAAAAGCGGCCTATCGTTTCTTCGGATCGAGCGAAGACATCGTTATGAACCGAGCCGACGAGGACACGTACAACGCGTTTTATGAGGGACGTACTGAGGTCTTCGCTATCCAGCTCGGGTACGTACTCACGGCGATGACGTTCACACCGAACGAGATTGCACATGGCAACTCGATTATGTTCAGTGCAAATCGCCTTGAGTTCGCGAGCAACCAAACGAAGCTCAACGTTTCGACGGCGCTGTTCGACCGAGGGATTTGGTGTGGCAATCAGGTTGCAGAGGTGTTCCAGTCACCGTCTTACCCCGGCGGCGAGCGTCACGTAATTCGCGGTGAGTACATTGACCTGGACTTGATCAGCGAGCACACAACAGATCAGGCGGCGAAGGCCGCCGAGACGAACGCGAATATCGACAAAATCGATGGAAAGGGTGGTGATGCCGATGCCGGCGAAACCGAATGAGCGCCAGTACCGCCAGATGTCGGTGGTCCTGAGAAGCCTTGACGGCGGCGAAGGCCGCGAGAAGCGCATCGAATCCGACTACTACGTCGAGGGATACGCTTCGACATTCAATGACCCATATGTCCTATATGAAGACCCTTGGGACGGTATCGAGTACCGCGAAGTCATCAGCCCAGACGCATTCGTCGATACAGACATGAGCGACATCATCATGCAGTTTGACCATGTGGGCGACGTTTTGGCGCGCCAGTCGAACGGAACGCTCATCGTCGAGCCCGATGAGCACGGGCTTTTTATGGCCGCAGACCTCTCGAAATCAGAAGCCGCCCGAAACCGATTCGAGGAAATCGATAACGGCCTTGTTACGCGCATGTCGTGGGCGTTCACCATCGGCGCGTCCGAGTACGACCGAGACACGCATACCACGACAATCACGCGCGTCAAGAAGATTTATGACGTGTCCGCAGTCAGCCTTCCTGCTGACCCGAACACCGAAATAAGTGCAAGAAACCTGCTCAACGGAGTGATTGAGCAGTCGCGCAAGGAGTTTGCGCGAAGGAAGGGCGCGTTGCTTCGAGCAAAAGCGTGCCTGGCAATTACCAATGCGAAGAAAGGTAACTAGCAATGACACTTGAGGAACTTCTTAACGACCTGCAAGCGCTTGTCGACCAGTATTCTGACGGTACTGAACCGACGGAAGAGGATGCAGCCCGCATGGCAGAGCTGACCGACCAGATTAACGAGCGCACCGCCCAGACCGCACAGGCGGCGCAGGCACGCAACGCCGCCGTCGCGAATGCCCGTGCCGCCATCGACGCAGGCCGCGCACAGCGCGTGGATTCCGTGCCGCTGGCGCGTTCCGCCAACGTCACTGGCGCTTCCGGCGCTGTCTACGATGTGACCGACTATGACGCAGCCGAGCGCCGCGCGTGGGTCAAGGGCCTTGCCGAGCGTTCCGGCATCCAGCTTGTCGGCGGCACCGCGCTTACCGATGCCGAGCGTGCGGCTCAGCGACACGCAATCGAGCAGCGAGCCGAGTTCACCATGACCACGGCCAACACCGAATCCCTCGTTCCCGTTGCCGTGCAGAAAGAGATCATTTCCCTCATCGACAACACCGCAGTTTTCTTCGGTGACATCAGCCGAACGAACATGTCCGGTCAGGTCGAGTTCCCGCGTCACAAGTCCATTACCGCAGGCGACGCGGCCAAGACCAAAGAGGGAGAAGCGCCAACCGACGTCGAGCAGAATGATTTCGACAACGTTCCGCTTGTGGGTGAGGAGATCAAGAAGACTGTCGAGATGTCCCGCAAGATGGCAACGCAGTCTCTTTCCGGCTTCGAGCAGTACATCATTACCGAGGTCTCTGCGCGACTTTCTGTCGCGTGCAACGCCTTTGCCCATGAGAAGCTTGGCGATGCCAAATACGGCATGGCAGCGGCGAACAAGATTCAGACCGCAGCGGCAAAGAGCCTTACCAAGGCCGATATGGTTAAGATGCTCAGCCTGCTTCGAACCTACGGCAACGCCGCCGCAAAGGGAATTATCATCTACGCCAACAACAGCACCATTTGGAATCAAATTGCCATGATCGAGGACACAACTGGTCGTTCTTACTTCGTCAACGAAGCGACCGATGACCCGATCGTTCAGGGTCGCATCTTCGGCAAGGTGGTCAAGCAGGACGATTCCATTGCCGATGGCGTTATCAAGGCTGGTTTCCCCGACCTCTTCAAGGGCAATATCTTTGATGGCCCGGATGTGACGCCTTACGTCCAGCCTCGCACCCAGAAGCGCTGCTTCGACGGTTACGTTCTGTTTGACGGCGTGCTTGCCGTGCCGGAAGCCTTCGCGCAGCTCACCATCAAGTCTGCTTAAGGAGGTGGCGCGGTATGGCCGTAAAAGCTAAAGAAAAGCTGCTGGATGCGTGCCGCGCCGCGCTTCGCATCCCGGCTTTCGTCAACGACTATGACGAAGAGATCTCGGACGTTATTGAAGCCGCCCGCGCCGAGTTGGTGGCGGGCGGCGTGGCGGATGCCAAGGCGCACGACGATTCGGACGGGCGCGTTCGACTTGCGATAAAGGTTTACGTCAAGGCGAACTTCGGCATGGACAATCCGGACGCCGAGCGCTTCATGAAGTCGTTCGAAACCATGCTCACGAGCATGAGCGGTGATTCTGCTTACAACGGCGGCGATGTCGCATGAGCGGGTGGGCTGGCATCTGTACGCTGATCGCCACGGTATCCGAGCGTGACGAGCTGGGAGTATCGCACAAAAAGGAGCGGTGCCGCCGTGTGCCGTGCAACGTGTACGGCATCAGCCAGACGGCGTATTACACCGCCGCGCAGGCCGGAGTTAAGCCGCAGGCCGTCATCACGGTACGCGCGTGCGCATACAGCGGTGAAAGGCTCTGCGAGTTCGGCGGTATCCGCTACGCCGTCGATTCGGCGGTTGTGGCGAACGTCGACAATGTGCGGCTTACGCTGGTCGAGAAAGTAGGCAACCGGTGAGCGGGATAAAGATTGACCAGCTTGAATCGATTATCGTCAACAGCATCGAAGAGGTTATCGAGGACAACGAAGAGGTCTTGCAGGGCAACGTCAAGGCCGCTGGCAGCAAGGCGGTTCGCCTTCTGAAAGAGCGAAGCCGGAAGAAGAAGCGCCACGGCGGAAGCTATGCAAGGGGATGGTCTGCCGACGTTAAGAGCGAAGCGACTGGCACCACCTGCGTTGTTCACAACAGGCAGTATCAGCTTACGCATTTGCTTGAGAACGGCCACGTTATCAAAAACCAGCACGGAAGCTATCCGGGCAGGGTCGAAGGCGATCACGTTATCGAAGGCGTTTACAGGGAAGTTGCTGCTGAGTTCTCAAAGGGGGCGTAATGAACAGCCTTAAAGACCTGGCACAGCTTCTTGATGCATTCGGCCTGCCGTGGGCTAACGGCGGTTTCCGCGATGGAGAGTTTCCCACACCTCCGTATATCGACATCGAAGCCGGTTACGGCGATGGCGTGAGCGCCGACAACGTGGGATGGTGCCGCTGGATGCCCTACGATGTGGCGCTTTACGTTCGAGAGCGCGACTACGAGCTTGAGAAGCGATTCGAAGCGGCGCTCGATGTCGCAGAGTTTAACTACAACAAGACGGTAACGCCGCTTGACGGTGACGAGCTGGTTGAGACGGCTTACGAAATCGACGTTACCGAATGATGAAAGGAGCCGACATGGCGCGAAATGGATTTTTCGGCGTTAAGAACGCGCACATCGCGCGTTTTACCGACGAGGATACGTTTAAATATGAGAAGCCTGTCCACATCCCCGGCACGGTCGAAATCAAGGTCGATCCGTCCATTGAGCAGGCAACGAGCTACGGTGACAACGAGCCGTGGTTGGACAAGTACCAGGACAACGGCGGTTCCGTCACGTGGTCGCTCTACGACATCGAGAGCACACCGGAGCTGCGCGAGCTTATGGCCGACATCAACGGATTCGACATCGACCAGAAAGGCCGCGTGCTGGCAACGTCGGGCAAGCCTCCTAAACCGTTTGCGCTCTTGTTCGAGCAGCCAGGCCACGCCGTCGGAAGGCGTCGATGCATCTACAAGTGCACCAGTAAGCCCATCTCTATCGATGCCAAGACGCTTGAAGAGAAGCCCGACATCACGCAGCTTGATTACGCGCTTACGTTCCGCCCCGTCAAGCTGCCGAGCGGCTGGCGCGGCAGCTACATCGACACATATGGCGATATTGACGGTTACGACAAATTCTTCGAAGAGGTAGATACTGCCGTCACGCCCAAGACTGTTAGCGAGGTCGCGTAATGGACGGCGGGATCATCGAGGTAGGCGGAGTTGAGTATCCCGTCGCTTGCAACGCCTTTACACCTATTGTGTACTCGCGCGAGTTCTTCGTTGAGCGCAAGGACGGGAGCCGCCGCCCCAAGGACATCAACGAAGCCATTTCCGTTGTTCTTGATGTCTCGGCAGCGTCGAATATTCCGCCTATCGTGCCACTGCTTGAGATTTTCTACGCCTGCGCGAAGACGTACAACGCCACGGCAAAGGAGAAGACAGATCTTGGCAAGTCCTTTGAGGATTGGGTTTGCGGCTTCCCGCAATCGGAATTCGACCTTGAGCGCGAAGGCGGTTGGGCATCTGACGTGATGCAGATCATCAAGGACAACTTTTTTCCGAACGCAAAAGCGGACGTGGAAGCCGCGACCGCCGAAGCATCAGATGCCGCCGCTTCCGCCGGAGCTGGAGAGTAGCTGCGACACACTCTATATCTATTCTTGCCAGCAGGCTGGATTGAGCATCCAAGACCTGCACACGCTGTCTTATGCGCAAGTGCAAAATCTTATTGATATATACAGCTTCGTCAACGATGCCGTGGCGTATGCCGAGGATGACGAGCAGGCGCGGCAGGGCGAAGCGGCCTTCTGGTCTGGACTGTGAGCGTAAAGCGCCAGCGCACCTATGCGGTGCGCTGTTCTGTGCGCTCATTTCTTTCATTGACAACTGAAAAGAGGTGGAACCGTGGCTGTCACGTACAAAGGTCTGACTATCAAGTTCGGCGGAGATACGACCGAGTTGCAGGGCGCATTGAAGAGCGTGCAGAGCACGGCGAAGGATACGCAGGGCGCGTTGAAGGACATCAATCGCGCCCTGAAATTCGATCCCGGCAACACGGATTTGCTCGTAGAGAAGGAAAAACTTCTCAATCGAGCATACGGCGAGACGAAAACGAAGCTCGATGCATATAAAGCAGCGCTCGCGACACTTGATGAAAAGAAGCGGAGCGGCGCGGCACTCACCGAGCGCGAGGAAGCGCAGTACTCGAGCCTTAAGGCTCAGATTGCCATTTGCGAGAACCAGCTCGAGAGCTATTCCGACGATTTGAAAAGCGTCAGCCGCGAAGCCCAGGCATCGAAGAGCAGCCTTTACCAGTTCGGTCAGACAATTCAGGACAACAGCGATAAGCTGGAAAAGGCCGGCAAGGGTCTAGAGACTGCCGGAAAGACGATTACCGGTGCCGTCACCGGCACCGCCACTGCGCTTGTCGGGCTTGCCAGCAGCCAGGAAGAGCAGATCGAGCAGACGCATCAGCTGGACGCTGCCTGGAGGGATGCAGGCGGCACGTCCGAGCAGGCGCGAAGCTCCTATACCCTGTTTTATAAGCTACTTGGCGAAGAGGACACCGCGACCGAAGCCGCACAGAACCTGTCACGCTTGACCACTAACCAGCAGGAACTGGACAAGTGGAGCAACATCGCCGCAGGCTCGTTCTCCAAGTTCGGCGATGCATTGCCGCTCGAAAACCTCGTGGAAGCATCGCAGGAGACGGCGCACACCGGCACCGTCACCGGCGGTCTTGCCGATGCCCTCAACTGGGCAACGGCAAGCAACGAGCAGTGGAGCGCAGCACTCTCCGGCAACCATGCGGCACAGCAGGCTTTCAACGACCAGATCGCTCAGGGCGCTACCAAAGAGGACGCTTTCAATGCGGCGCTTGCCGCCTGCGGTGACGAGCAGGAGCGTTCCTCGCTTATCACGCAGACGCTCGATGGCCTTTACGGCAACATTGGCGAGACGTACCAAGAGACTAATAAGACGATGCTCGACACGCGCGAAGCGCAGGCCGAGCTAAACCAGAAGATGGCCGAAGCCGGCGAAGCGGCCATGCCCTTCAAGGAAAAGGCGCTCGAGCTTGGAACGACCCTGCTTGAGAAGGTAACGCCGGCGCTCGAGGGCGTTAGCGACTGGTACAAGTCCCTAACGCCAGAGCAGCAGGACATGGCAACAAACGTCGTTTTGGGGACGGTCGCGTTCGGCGGGCTCACAACGGGCATCGGCAAGACGCTCCAAAAGGGCATCGAGATCGGCCAGACGTTCAAGGACGTTGCCGGTGGCTTCGCTTCCCTCGCAGGCAAGTTCGGCGAGGGCGGCGGCGCTATAAGCACGGCTGCAACGGGCTTCGGCGGCATCGCCGAGAAAGCGGGCGGCTTGGCATCTACCCTTGGCGGCAAGCTCTCTACAGGGTGGACATCGTTCACCGGATTGATCGCCGCAAACCCAATCTTGCTTGGCGTGGCTGCGGTTGCCGCTGCCGTCGCTGGCCTTACGTGGTTCTTCACGCAGACCGAGACTGGTAAACAGCTCTGGTCTGACTTCACTGGCTGGATTTCAGAAAAATGGCAGGACGTGCAGGATTTCTTCGCAGGCGTGCCGGAATTCTGGTCTGGGATTTGGGACGGGATAACCGGAAAGGCCGAAGAGGTCAAGAACGGCCTTTCGGAAAAGTTCGAAGGCATAAGGCAAGGCGCGTCCGATGCTTGGGAGGGCTTGAAGGCCAACGCGTCCGATGCTTGGGAGAATCTGAAATCCGGAGCATCTGAAAAATTCGGCGCTATCAGGGATTCAATCCAAACAGATATGAACACCGGAAAAATTGTCGGTTCTTCGGCTTCAAATGCCCTTAAAGCTGCCATGAACGGTGATTGGGACGCTGCGAAGTCGCAGGCCGGTATTGCCTTCCAGGCTATCCAAAGCAACATCCAGACGAAGATGAATAATGCGAAGGATAATGCGATAAACGCCGGAAACGCCATCGGTGAGAAGCTTGGCTTCCCGGGGCTTGGCAGCAAGGTCGCTGGCGTTTTCTCGAACATCAAGAGCAATATCACTTCGCCGATCAATGATGCCTGGAACTTTGTCAGCAGCATCCCCGGCAGGATTCAGGGGGCGTTCAGCGGGATTCGCATCAGTTTGCCGCATATCAGCTTGCCGCATTTCCACGTCAGCTGGCGTGACATCGGTGGCGTTGTGGAACTGCCGTCCATCAGCGTCAACTGGTATGCAAAGGGCGCATCGTTCGACAAGCCTTCAATCATTGGCGTTGGCGAAGCTGGACTTGAGCACGTCACGCCCGATACAAAGCTGCGCACAAGCGTCAGAGAGAGCGTCGAGGCGGGTATTTCTCGCGTGCTCGACCGCCTAAGCGGCGGCTTCGGTGGCGGAGCCCAGGTGAACGTGACCGTCAACGCTACCGTTGCAAACAGCATGGACGCGTATACGACCGGTCAGCAGATCGGCGCTGGTATTGCCAGCAGGTTAAAGCAGAAGGGGGTGCCCGTTGGAGTTTAAGCGTAAGCGAAACCAAAGCGACAGCATTGTCTTCAACGGGCACGACCTGTCGAAGCTCGTCTACTGTAAGGTGCGCCGCCCAATCATGGCGGACGTTTCGGCGAGCTTCGAGGATGCGCCCGGACGGCACGGCGAATACTTCAAGAACGCTCGTCGCGCCGGTTACGATTTGCAGATTGACATGTGGATTCGCACCGAGCACCGGCGCGAGGTCGCAAAGGCACGCCATGAGCTGGCGGCGCTGCTCTGGTCTGACGAGCCAGCGCCGCTTTATCTGCCCGATGACCCTACGCGTTATTTGATGGCAATCGTTAGCGGCGCAACCGACCTTGACGAGATCACCGACGATTGCCCGCAGGCAACCGTTACGTTCCACATCGGCGACCCCGACTATTACGGCCAGCATCGCCGGATGGACGTGAGCGGCGCGGCATCGTTCGCTGTCGGCGGCACGCTGCCTGCGGCGCTCACCGTGACGGCCAAGCCCGGCGCTTGCAGCTCTTGGCGCATCACCAACACCGACACCGCCGAGTTCGTCGAGGTTGTCCAGCCGTTGACGGCTTCGAGCGTGGTTCGGATGGATTTCGATAAAGAGCACGTGACCGTTAACGGCTATGTCGCTCAGCTCAACATCATGAGCGACTTTTTCAGTGTTAAAGACCGTGCACACATCAAAATCTCTAGCGGTTCCGCGACGTTGGAATGGGAGGAAAGATGGCTTTAACCAAGAAGGTCAACTTCACCCGTTTCAGCCGTTTCGGCGCGAACCTCGGACGGCTCACCTACACCGCCGCGACTCATGTGGACGCGACAGACGGCACCGACGAGCTTAAGATCAGGTGCGACGAGGATTTAGGCAAGGGCGAGTACCTTGTCTGGGTTGACCGCCAAGGCGTTGTGCACGAGCACATAGTCGACAAAATCGAGCGGCTGCACGATGACAGCGGCAAGCCCTATACCAGTGCAACGTGCATCAACTCCATCAACGAGACGTGGGATGACTATATCGAGGACAAGCGGCCGTCCGGCAGCGTGGCCGTGGCGCTCGCTTCAATACTCGCTGGCACACGTTGGGAAGTCGGCAACTGCGACCAACCAGGCAGCGCTTCGCATACCTTCTATCACGTAAAAGTCCGCGAGGGCTTGAGCGATCTGCTCAAAACATGGGGCGGCGAGATTGAAACCGTCATCGTAACGGACGGCGTGCGGGTCACACACCGATACGTGCGCGTGGTCGCGAAGCGCGGAAACCAACAAAGCCCCAAGCGCTTCACGTGGACTAAAGACCTGATCAGCATCAAGCGCAAGACCGGCAGCGCCAACCCAAAGACGAGGGTTTACGGTTACGGCAAGGGTGTTGAAACGGATGGCGGCGGCTATGGCCGACGCTTGACTTTCGGCGATATAAACGGCGGCAAGGATTACGTCGAGGGTGCGTCCGCAACCGAGGTTTGGGGGCATCCCGACGGCAACGGCGGCATCGCGCCTGCGGTGGACGTTTACATTAACGAGCAATGCGAGGACGCGGCGCAGCTTCTTGCCGAGACGAACGACTACCTTGAGCGAGCCAAAACGCCGTCCGTCTCTTATGAAGCGAGTGTGATCGACCTATTTGCTTTCGGTCGAGATTGGGAAAGCGTTGCCGTCGGCGATTGCGTGGCGATCATCGACAAGGGCTTCTCCGCTGCGGGAATCAGGCTCAAGGGTCGCGTCTCGAAGCTGACCCTCGACTTGGTGACAGGCGATGCCACGGTGGTGTTCGGCAACTTAACCGATGATCTGGCCGACATCTTTCAGTCAATGGCGCAGCAGATCAAGAGCGGCAGCAATCAGCGGGCTAACTACGATGCGGCGGCTGGCACGTCCGTCTCGTGGCTCAACCAGCTCATGGCGGCGCTCAACAAGGCGTTCAATGCCGTCGGCACCTACAAGGTCGAGACGTTCGAGCTTGGCGTGATCTACTCCAACGTGCCGTTGGATGCCGCGACTGGCGTTCCGCTCAAGTCAACGTCCGGCATGTGGGCTGTCAATATCAACGGCATGGGCATCCGCCTTGCCGCAAATCTTACAAGCGACGGCCAATGGAATTGGCGAACGTTTATAACCGGCGCACAGGTGAGCGCCGATTGCATCAACGCCGGAACGATGCGGGCAGACCGCATCCGCGCTGGCTTGCTCACCGACGAGGTGGGCGCGAACTATTGGGACTTGGAAACAGGCGAATTCCAGCTTTCGCCAAATGCCAAATACGGCGATGGCGGCTGGACTGTCGATGGCGTTATCGAAGACCTGCACAGCGGCATGACGCAGAACGGAAAACACATCGAGGCCCTTGGGGAAGACTTCCAGACAAGGAATAAGGAACTCGACGAGACGATAAGTACCCTCGACAAGACGGTTGACGACATCGCCAAAGACGGGATCGTCACCGAGGCGGAGAAAGCTGCCGTCAATAAGATTCTCCAGACCGTGCAGAAAGATAAAGAAGACCTATCTGCGCTACACAAATCGCTGTCGTCAAACAAAAACTTGCAGGTTCAGTTCAAGGCGCAAGTCTTAGAGCCGAGGTACAACAAAGCGTTCGGCGAGGGCGGAGCGTTCGATGTCCTGATGTCAGCCATCTCGGATGTCACAAACTGCTCAACAGCCGAGGCGCTGAAAGCCGCCATGTCGGATTATAAGAGCGCCTATGAAAGCTACTCATCCGCAGTAACGGTCTATTCGGCGGTAGCGCGACAGGCGGCGAGCATGATTGCGCAAGAGGTTGCTAAGACCGATGCGGAGAAACTTGTCGACAATCTCGACGAGAGCCTCAAACAGCAAGAGATCTTCAATCGGCTAACTAACGACGGAGCAAACAAAGGCATCTACATGTCCAATGGCGAGCTGTACGTCAATGCGACATACCTCAAGAGCGGAACAATCGGCGACGGTCAGGGGAAGAACTACTGGAATCTGACGAGCGGCTATTTCCAGACGACCTATGGCGTCATCGGCGGGCTATCAATCGACAAAAACAAATTGTATAGATATAAGCTCACGCTCGACTCGAATACCTCTGGCCTGTACATCGGAACGGACGGCTTCAGCGTGGGCGGCGGCACCTGCTACACAGCAATGGCCAACGGATACCTATACGGCGGCACAGCTGAGGACATTACGGGCTACGTCGGATTCAACAACTACAACACCAAGTCCAAGGTGTATGGCGCGCGTCTCGCTGGCAAAGGGTGCATCTGCCTTCTCACCGATGACTGGATCGGTGTCGGCGAATACAAAGACCGTGGCGAGTACGTCTCCTGTAAGACCGGCATGAGCGGCAGCGTCACACTCGTCGGGAACCTGAAAAGCTCGTGGACAAATCTTCAACTGACCGGAACGTATAACGTGTCCGGCCTTTGCCAAAACCTGTCTATGACTTGGACAAATTGGACGATCACTTTCGACCACGGACTAATGATCACGTCGCTATAAGGAGATATGGAATGACCACGTTCAGAGTTGAGAAGGATGGAATCTCGTTTTACGTCCAACCACACATGCTCGATTACTACGCTGCGAGTGGCTATGCCATATACAAGACTGTAGAGGAAAGCGTCACAGACGTTGCCGCTGAAATCGCCGCGCTTGACGATTCGGCACCGATTGTGGAGGAAGTGAAGGTCAATGGATAAAGGAATCGAATCTCTGGCAACCGCGCTCGGTGCCAGCGTTACGGAAAGCAAGCAGAGCATCGAAATCGAGAACATCATCCCCGATGAATATAGCAATATCCAGATGGAGCAGATGCTTATTTCGCTCGAGCCGCTTCTTGACCGCCGCGACATCGTAGGCTATGCCGCGGCACGCAATACGAGGGTGTTGCGTGCGGAGGCGCTTGAGTACCTAAAACGCCGCGATGAACTTATCGCGCAGTACGGCGAACCTGAACTTGGCGATGACGGGCTTCCCACCGGTCGCACACAGCTGCGCATCGGTTCAGACGAGCACAAGGCTTTCTGCCGCGAGATCGAGATGTACGCAAACATCAAGCATCGACCTAACCTGTTCAAAATTGCCTATGCCGATGCAATCGGAAAGATGACCGGAAACGAGATTCTGGCGTGCGAGTGGATGTTGGTCGACGGTGATGCCCGATGAACACACAGACCATCGAGCTTGATATCGACAAACGCGGATGCGGAAACAACTGCATTCGAATCGCGCAAGGCGAGCTCGGCGGAACAACCATCAAGGCGCTTATCTACGACAACGGCGGCGAGCTGTCTTTGTCTGGGTACAGTGCCTATTTGGTTGCCCGATTGCCAGACCGAATCCACTATTACCGTGGCAGCGCCACGGTCAGCGGCAATACGATCACCTACGTTTGCGATGAATCCAAGCTCGCAAGCGTTCCCGGTTACACCGACGAAGCCTATTTCGAAATCGTCAAGGACGATTTCCTTGCACAGACGGAGCGATTCGCCCTGGACATCCTGCGCAGCGCCAAAGAGGGTCAGCAACCAGCGCAGTCTTGGGACAACGCGATTGATGACCTTATCAGGCGTGGGGAAACCGCCGCTACCAAGGGCGAACAGGCCGTCACCGACGCGGGCAAGGCACTGAATAACGCCAACGCGGCGGTCAACATCTGCAAGAGCGCCACGGACGCCGCCAACACCGCGACGGGCAAGGCGAACGCCGCGACAAAGAGCGCCACGGATGCCGCTTCTGCGGCAAATACAGCCAAAACGAACGCCGATACCGCAACCAATGCAGCGAATGCCGCTACAAATGCGGCGAAAGCATCCAAGGACAGCGCGGATCAGGCGGCTGCGGACGCTCGTAAGGCAGCTGAGGAAGCTCGCGGCTCGATCAGCCCTGACAAGCGCATTTATCTTGCCTACGACACCGTTGGCGATACGGATTACATCTCGCTAGTCGATACGGAGGATTAAGCATGGGCAAAAACCACATTGCAGATCACGAAACGCTCGAGCGCGTGGCAATCGCGCTCGAATCCATGGGGGCTTCGACAGTCCCCATTTTTAATGACGAGACTGGACGTTACACGAACGCGAGCATCGCCGCATGGCTTGCGAAGATGCGTGACGGCAAGAATTATGGCGTGAGCATCCCCAAGGGAAGTGCCACGGCCTGCACCAAGACCGGGGCAAATGCTGGAATCGCCAACCCAAAGCCCGGAATCATCGGTCGCGCCGCTATCGACCCTTACGTGAACCACGGCGCGTTTACCTTCTTCGAGGTAAACGGCGGCGTTGACGCGGATGGCACGCCTTACGTTACCGCTATCGACGGTGACGGGCGCTTCTCGCGCACGGATGATACGTGGATCATGACGCCAGTTCTCTACACGCTGGAAACCGAGACGAATGATGCCGTCAACATTACCGTATCCGATACGCGCCAGCCAGGCATGAAGCGCCAGCCGGCAGCTCTGCTTCCTAACGGTGCGCAGCGTCCTTATATGCTGTATGCAAAGTATGCACTGTCGGTCGATGCCGAAGGCAAGCCGCGAAGCGTGAGCGGCGCACAGGTGAAGTGCTTCGTAAGCCACGATACCGGCGTCTCGCTTATGAAGACGGCAACGACGGGTGATTCATTCAAGACTGCCGCCGATGACTGGTATGTCAAGGTTATGTTCCTCTTGAAGTATGCCACCAAGAACAGCCAGAGCGTGTTCGCGGGCTGCACGGGATACGACGTACAGATTAGCCCGACCGTGGCAGAGAGCAACACCACGCGCGTCGTGGTCGCGAAGGGGAAGGCCGATCAGATTCTTATCGGCTCTTCGATGATTCTAGGAACACATACGGGCACGTCGAACGACCGTGGCAACGGCTACAACTATGACGTGTTCGATGCCGCGACCGTTATCAAGAAGGTCGATGTCGACGCATCGAACACCGCCATCTACTTCGACGTCGCGAAGCCTTTCACGACTGCCACCACATACCTTTTGAGCACCGTCCCGTGGAGGGCTGGCGCTTGCGATGCGGTCGAGGGAGACGGATCGCCCACGAGCTGTACTGACTCAAAGCAGCCCTTTGTTATCCAGGGCATCGAGCTCGGTCTCGGCATGTATGAGGTTCTTGGAAACGTCCTCATCCAGTACACGGGTACTGGCATGGTCGTTTACGTGAACCCGGACACTAAGAACGAGAAGGCCGGTAGCTCACCAGACAGTGCGCTATCTGCTGGGGCTTTTCCCGGACAAGCAGCCGAGGGATGGAATTACGGTCTTTACTGCAAGACGGTCAACGGTCTGATGATTCAGCAGGGAACTGGCGCGTCAACGTCGGTTGGCATCTGCGACGGCAACTACAAGGTCGCGGACACTACCGTCGGCTGGAGAGAGTGGCTTTCCCTTGGCCCCTTGGGGTACTGGGGCTTTGCTGGCCTTTGGTCCGTCAGCGGCCTCAACGGCTCCGGCGTTGCTTGGTGGAACTTCGGCTCGCGCCGCTCTGCCAATGGTCGCTCTAGGGGTGAAGCGGCGTAAGCCGCGAGGGGACTTGTCCCCTTATGAAAACAAGCAGGGATTCGCGGCGCGTGGGCTGTCATGTTCTCTTGGCTTTCCCTTGGCAACTTGAGGAACAGGGGCAATGCTGGCCTTTGGTACGTCAACGGCAACAACGGCACCGGCAATGCTAGGTGGAACATCGGCTCGCGCCTACCTGGGTGACTATCTCAAACAACCAGCTATCTATTTTTATTTCCGCCGCGACTACCCGCCGCCGCTGGTGGCGAGCGGGGGCAACCTGGCTTAACTAAGTGAAATCAGTCTTAAGACCAGCGGGCTAGTAACGGAGACGCGACCGCTCGTACGACATCCAGAGAGCAAAGGTCAAAAACAATTGAAGAGTTATTGCAAGGGGCTTCGGATAAACGAAGCCCTTGTTGTTTCCGCCTACGAATCTTGGCTCGATTCAAAGGCTGGGAAGAAAAACGCCTGGCGCGTGCCGCAAGAGCACGGCAGCGCTTCGGCGCTAATCGCGGAGATCGTGCGCGAGGTCGAAACGCGCTCGCTTACGTTTCGACCGATAAAGCGCTACCGGCATCGCGAGCCCACGAACGGCAAGCTGCGCATCATCGGCGTTGAGAGCGTGAAGCAGCAGGTTTGCGACTATGTGGCCGTTGCCGCAATGTCGCGCCTGCTCGATGCGAAGGTTGGCTTCTGGCAGGTTTCTAGCGTCCCAGGCAAAGGTCAGCTCATGGCGGCTCATGCCGTGCGCAGGTGGTCGCAAGAAGGCGGTTACTACGTGCATATGGACGTGCGCAAGTGCTATCCATCCATCAAGGCAGATGTGGTGATGATGCTTCTTCGCCGCTACGTGCGAAGCCCCGATGTGCTCTATATCGCCGAATCGCTGCTGGCCACTTATGGCGGCGGTCTGGAAATCGGAAGCTATTTCAGCCTGCGAATGGCGCAGCTGGTGTTGTCGTTCGGCTATCACGAGGTCGAGAGCATGCGCAAAGTAAGGCGCGGCGCTAGCGTTCCGCTGATCACGCACCAGCTCTGGTACGCAGATGACATCTATTTATTCAGTCCCGACAAGCGCAACTTGCGGAGCGCGGCAAGGCAGCTCCAAAGGCTGCTGCACAAAAAGTTCGGACTTACTGTCAAGCCGTGGAAGATAAGCCGCGTCAGCAACGAAGAGCCGGTCGATGTTGTGGGATACACGGTGCGAAAGAACCGTACCACGCTTCGCGGTTCGCTTTTCCTGCGAGCGTGCAGGTCGCTTCGAAGATACAGGCGTTCGCCAACGCTCAAACGGGCGCGAAGGGCTACCAGTTACGGCGGCTGGTTCAAGCACGCGGATTGCGCCGACGTTTGGCGCGACAACGGATTCAACAAGGTTTTCAAAAAAGCCCGCGCACAAATAAGCGCGGCGGAAAGGGGAGCACATGAGCACTATGACGTGCAGCGCAACGCCGCTTGACGCGGTGACGGTGGAAGTAAGACCGGGCGGCGTGACCTCCGATGTTTGGCTTCGTCGAAACATCGAGAAGGACGTTGCGGACAACAGCGCGGATACCGAAAAAGCAATCGAGTTTTGGCGAGCGGACGAGCTGCATTTTGTGGCAGTCGGCACACCGTCTATTGAAGAGGTGACGGCAGCGTTCAACGAGCTATGGGACGCGCACGAGGATGACGGGCTTACGGATACCGAGCGCATTGACAGCATCATTGCGCAGCTCAAGCAGACACGCGCGGCGCTTGAGGACACCAATGCCGCCCTGCTCGAAATCGGCGACATTGTGGGCGGTGAGTAGCGATGGCGAAGATCTACTACGAAGCCGTCATGGACGGCAAGCGCACCGTCGAGAGCGTACCCAAGCTCTGGCGTGCCGCTGTGCAGAAGATGATCGATGACAATGCAAAGGAGAAATAATGGAAGCTATCTACACGTTCACGGAGCCGCAGGTCTGGGCAATCGGCGGCGCATTCCTGATGATGCTTTTCGACATGGTTACAGGCATCGCCCAGGCAATTTTCAACTGTAGTTTTAAGTCTTCGACGATGCGTCGCGGCCTATGTCATAAGGCAACACTTTCTCTTATCATCATGTTAGTTATATGTATCGAGATTCTAAGCTCGCATATCGTTGGACTGAATTTCGGTGGCATTACCATCTATGTCGTTTGCGGCGCAATCATCGGCATGGAGTTCGCTTCTATCCTCGAAAACCTCAAGCAGGCTTATCCAGAGCTTGCCGATACGCCCATCATGAAGATTTTCGAGCACGCCAACGTTGACACCGATGATATTACGAAGGCGATTGCCGATGAAGTCGCGAAGCGCGGCTAGTCTCAGGCTTGCTGTTGCGCTTATGCTGGGCTTCGCGGTAGGCATGGGCTTATGGTTCGTTTTGACTGCCGACCACGTTGGCAGAGATACGGCAGCATTTGGAAAAGCATATAACCAAGGCTATAGCGACGGTTATACAGCGGCTTTGCCTGTTTATGAAAAAAAGACGAGTGCGAAGAGCGGCTATATGCCGCTCTTCTTGCAACAAGACCCTCAATGGGCTGATGCCGCTTACTCGGACGAAACCATAGGCACATACGGCTGCGGCCTGACGGCGGCGGCAATGGCGCTGAGCTACCTCAACGGTCGCGAGGTCACACCCGACCTGCTGGCAGCTTTCGTCGGCGAAAGCTGCCTGACCGACCGGGTTAACGACATGGCCAAGTTCAGCACCTATCTAGCGAAGACCTATCATTTCGAAACCCGTGACACGTTTTGGGGCACGGGCGAAGCACTCAAGGCCGTCGATGACGGCTGGATCGTCTTCGCAGGCGTTACCGGAACCCTTGGCGAGCGCTCTTACGGCTCGCACGTCGTGATGATTTGGCGTGAGAACGCCGACGGTACCTATGCGCTCCGCGACCCTGATGACGGCACCAATTCAATCCATGCATGGACAACCGACGAGCTTAACGCCGTTTCTTTCACACAATTCAATGCAATTAAGAGGTGATGCAGATGACCATGAATGGCATCGATATCGCAGACTGGCAAAAAAACCTTAATCTCGATTCAATCGAATACGATTTTGTCATCATTAAAGGAACCCAGGGCACCAATTACGTCAATACGTTTTGTGACGCGTTTGTGCAAAAGGCTATCAAAGCGGGTAAGCTCTGGGGCTTCTACCATTTCATGAATATGGATGATCCTGTCAAGCAGGCGGATCACTTCTATCAGAACTGTAAAAACTATTTCGGCAAGGGTATTCCCGTGCTCGATTATGAGGACGGCGGCAGGATCGGCACAGACGGTGCCAAGAAATTCCTTGATCGTATCTATGCGCTTACTGGCGTGAGGTGTCTCTTGTATACCTACCGCAATCTCACCAAAGAGGAAGATTGGTCTAAGATTGCGCCTAACCACGCCCTCTGGGTTGCCCAGTATGCCAACGAGAATCAGACTGGATACCAGGATTCGCCATGGCTTCCGGATGGCGGCTTTGGTGCTTGGAATACCTGCGTGATGCACCAGTATTCTTCGCACGGTAGGCTATCTGGGTACAACGGCAACCTCGATCTTGATATTGCCTTCATGGACGCTGCCGCTTGGTCGCGTTATGCGAAACCCAGTACTTACAGTGCGCCGGATGCGACTGACAATAAGAATAGTGGTAGCACCGTCGACCTTGCGGCAGGCGTAATGCGAGGGGAGTACGGCAACGGTGACGAGCGCAAGGCCAAGCTGGGCGCTCGATTCAACGAGGTGCAAGACCTCATTAATCGCGCGGCCACCGCAAGCGCCGACGATCTTGCAACGGATGTGCTCAACGGTAAGCTCGGCAACGGTGAGACACGCAAGGCAATTCTTGGCATCCGCTATGACGAGGTGCAAGCCGTGGTCAATTCCCGCGCCAAGGCCGTAGACATCGACGCTCTTGCACGCGCCGTCATTCGCGGCGAGTACGGTAACGGTGACGAGCGCAAGGCCCGACTTGGCGCTAACTTTAATGCTGTGCAAAAACGAGTAAACGAGCTTCTTTAACTAAAATGCCCGCGCCCTGTAATGGGGTGCGGGCATTTTGCGTTTAGGGGACATTGCAACAAGTCTCTAACGGTTCATGTCATCTCGAATCAAGCTCTTGATGTACTCGGTTGTATTGTTCTGCTCCTTGAGCCATTTATATATACTCTCGTCATCCTCGTTAGGGTAAAAGCGTATGACTAGCTGTTTCACCGACCTTTTGCGGTAAGAGGATGTTGCGCGTCTTTGCGCTTCGGTTGCCATTTTATTCACCGCGCTTTTCTCTGGCCTTGCGCCAGATGCGAAACGAGATAAACGAGATGACAAAAACTACAATGCCTGTTTTCATCGCTGCACTCCTGATGTAAGATGATTCTGGCTAGCGGGGCACCGCCGAAGCGGCGCCCCTTGCCCTACCTTGACCTCTTTGTGTGCTTTCCGGGCTTACGAGAGGTCTTTTTCTTTAGGGCTTCGATTCCTTCATCCAGCGCCTTTGCCAGTAGCACGCTTATGACAGCAATCGTTAAGTCCCATATTTTGTCATCCATTTGAACCACCTCCTTTCTTTCTTACGTCTATTATTATAGGGTATACCCCATAATAAGGCAAGCTCATATTGAATTTTGCTAACTTTTTTTCGAGCTAAACAGTGTTATTATGCAAAACCAGTTAGTGGAGACTTTGATTTCGCGCCCGTTCGCGGCTATCGTAGGGTTCGCAAAGGTTTTCTGAGGCTCCACCCTTGGATTTGATAAGCCGCTGACATTGTGTCGGCGGCTTTTTTTAAAAGAAAGGGCTGCACTATGGCCGAGCTTGAGTCCCAACCATTGTCTGACGAGGAGCGCGCCGAGTTGGAAGAGCTCCGCGCCGAGAAGGCCCGCCGCGAGGAGCAGGAAAAGGCTCGTCGCGAGCGTGAGGAGCTGGTCGCCCTGCGCGCCGAGCGTGCGAAGGCCGATGAGGCCGCTGCCAAGGCCGCATCCGAGCGCAAGCCCGCGCCCGCGCCCAAGCCCGCCACTGCGAAGCCTGCGCCTGCCGCACCCAAACCTCAACCTAAAAAGGTGGCTCATCCCAAGCCCGCCGAGCCCAAGCCGAGTCGTGACGAGATGACCTTTGCCCAGCGCATGGTCACCTCCAAGGAGCCTACAGCCGAGGGCGAGATTCCCGGCATGGCTCCGGCTCAAAAAATCATCATCGTGCTCGCCCTCATCGCGTTTATCGTCTTTATGGTCTACACGATCACCGGCAGCATGGGCCTGCACTAACCTGTTCGCGCCGGGCTCCATGCCCGCACGTCCGCCTCGTCCAACCCTCAAATTCTGTACCACGCATCCGAAAGGTCGCCCCATGGCTTTGACCGACATCTCGCATCCCACCGACATTGCAATGCTCACCGATCTGTACGAGCTCACTATGGCCCAGGGCCTGTGGGAGAGCGGCAAGGCCAACGAGCAGGGTTGTTTTACCGCGTTTTACCGCGACCATCCCTTTGGCAGCGCCTATGCCGTCATGTGCGGCACCGCCGAGCTGCCCGAGCTGGTCGAGAACCTGCGCTTTACGCCCGAGGATATCGACTACCTCGCATCGCTTGAGGCCCCGGCCGGCGGTGCGATGTTCAAGCCCGGATTCCTCGACTACCTGCGCGATTTTCGCGCGCATGTAAACATCGACGCCGTGCCCGAGGGCGAGCTCGTCTTTCCGCGTGAGCCCATGGTGCGCGTCACCGGCCCCGCGCTGGAGTGCCAGCTGCTCGAGACGGCGCTGCTCAACATCGTCGGGTTCCAGACGCTTGTCGCCACCAAGACGGCGCGCGTGGTGCTCGCCGCCGACGGTCGCCCCGTGGCGGAGTTTGGCCTGCGCCGAGCCCAGGGTCCCGATGGCGGCCTGGCCGTTGCGCGCGCGAGCTACGTTGCCGGCTGCTCCTCTACGTCCAATGTGCTCGCCGGCCGCCGCTACGGTATTCCCGTCTTTGGCACGCATGCGCACAGCTGGGTGATGAGCTTTGATTCTGAGCTCGAGGCCTTCCGTGCCTTTGCCAAATCGAGCCCCAAGAACTGTACGCTGCTTATCGACACCTACGATGTGCGCGAGGGCTGTGAACATGCCATTACGGTTGCCAAGGAGATGGAAGCGGTGGGCGAGCGCCTGTCGGCCATTCGCATCGACTCCGGCGACCTCGCCAAGCTCTCCAAGTATGTTCGCGGCCGTTTTGATGCCGAGGGCCTGCCCTATGTGGGGATCTCGGTTTCCAACGATCTTGACGAGTACACGATTCAGTCGCTGCTCGACCAGGGCGCGCCCATCGATAGCTTTGGCGTGGGCACCAAGCTCGCGACCTGCTACGACCAACCGGCGCTGGGCGGCGTGTACAAGCTTTCCGCCCGCCGTGCGAGCGAGGCCGACCCGTGGACGCCGGTGGTCAAGCTCTCCGAGCAGCCCTACAAGCGCACGATCCCGGGCGTGCAGCGTGTGCGCCGCTATTACGACGGCTTTGGTGGACCGGTCTGCGACATGATCTATGACGAGGACCATCTGGCGGGGGAGGGCGCCGCGCGCGGCAATACCCTCGTGGCCGTGAACGATGCCGCCCTGGTGACCGATGTGTCGGAGCTTGAGTATCGCGAGCTGCTGGTGCCGATCGTGCGCGATGGCAGTGCGGTGGTTCCGCGTGAGAGCATCAAGGACGCGCGCGAGCGCTGTGCTTGGGCGCTCGATCATCTGGATGCGGCTTTCAAGCGCTTCCTGTATCCGCAGACCTACGTGGTGGGTATGGAACAGGGCCTGGCCCAGGTGCGCGACGAGCTCGTGCGCAAGAACATGGCCGCGGCCTCGGCTTTCCCCTGGGCAAAATGATTCCTTGGGCGGTAGGGGCGAGTCACGCTCCCTTGGCCGCCAGCTCGGCCGTTCGCTGAACAGTTGATTGGTTTGACGTATGACGACTTCTTATAAAACGATGGTGGTAAAGATCGGTTCGTCCACGGTGGTGGGCGCCGATGGCAAGGTCAACCGCGCCTTTATCGGCGGACTTGCCGATCAAGCCGCAGCGCTGCGCAAGCTCGGCTGGCGTCTGGTCGTGGTGAGCTCGGGCGCTATTGCCTGTGGCTATCCCGTGTTGGGCTTCGACCGCAAGCCGGTCGGCGACCTTCCGAGCCTGCAGGCCTGCGCCTCGGCTGGTCAGTGCATCATCTCGTCGGCCTACGACGAGGAGTTCCATGCGCGCGACCTGCTCACCTCGCTCGTGCTGCTCACGCGTCACGACACGGCGCGTCGCACGTCCTACCTGCACGCGCGCGACGCCCTGCTGCGTCTGGTGGAGCTGGGCGTGGTGCCGGTCGTCAACGAGAACGACACCGTTACCGTCGACGAGATCAAGTTTGGCGACAACGACACACTGGCGGCGCTCGTGAGCTGCCTGGTATCTGCCGATCTGTGCGTGACGCTCTCGGACATCGATGGTCTCTATACTGCCAATCCGCATGAGGACCCCACGGCCGAGTTTGTTCCTGTCGTGCATAAGATCGATGCCAAGATTATCGCCTCGGCGGGCGATTCTTCCACATCGGTGGGCACGGGCGGCATGATTACCAAGATCCGCGCGAGCCGCATCCTGATGACGGCGGGCATTCAGAGCGTGATTTGCTCGGGCGAGGAGCCCGATGCGCTCGTGCGCCTCGCCCGCGGCGAGAGCGTGGGCACGCTGTTCGATCCGCCGGCGGAGCGTCTGGACATCGCGCCCCGCAAGCTGTGGATCGCGCTGGGCGACAAGGCGCATGGGTCGGTGACGGTTGATGATGGTGCTGCGAAGGCGCTGGTCAGCCGTGGCTCTTCCCTGCTTGCGGTGGGTATTCGCGAGGTCGATGGCCAGTTTGCCGAGGGCGACGTGCTCGATGTGTGCGACCCGAGCGGTATGGTCGTCGCCCGCGGTATTGCCGAGGCCGATTCGGACGTGCTGGAGCTTGCTGCCGGCCGCCGCCAGGACCAGATCGCCAGCAACCGCCTGCTCGCTAACCTGGCCGAGAAGCCGGCGATACACAGGGATAACTTGATCGTATTTGCATAAAGAAAGACAACGCTGCGGATCGTTTCCCACAGCGCTGTCTTTCTCGTGCCGGCACTTGGGGACGTTCCCTTTGTGCCGGCAGGCGGGGACACTCCTTTTCTAGAAGATCTGGCGCAGGTCTCCGCGGTTGAGGGCTTCGTCGAAGAGGTGCTTGAACACCACGCTGCCGTGCAGGCCGTCGTGCTCGAACTCGTTGGTTACCCAGGCATGCGAGTTGCCCACGCGGCTGAGCGTATCGAGCTGCATGCCCGAATCGACGTACATGTCGTCGAAATACACCGCGGCCTGCAGGGGCACCTCGTTGCAGGCTAGGCGTTGCGGGTCGTAGATCTTGTCCCAGCTGGTGTCTTCCATCAGCAGGTCCATGGCGGGCTTAAACGGCTTAAGCTCGGGCATCTGCTCGAACATCCACGGGAACATGGCCTCGCCGGTAAACATGAGCGGGCGCGCGAGGGTGTCGAACTCGGCGCGGTGTGCCTTCTCTTCGGCCGCGGCCCAACCAATGGGCATAGTGTCGCCGTCGGCGTATATGAACTCCTGCAGCGTCCAGTACAGCGGATTCGTGCGCGTGTTGGTGCGCTCGAAGGCGCGCATCAAAAAGCTGTCGGATACCGAGGCGCCGCAGGTCAGCGTGCCGTCGCCGTCAACAAAAGCGTGATCGATAATCCAATGCATACGCTCAAAGCTCGGCTTCATGCCAAAGTCGCTGCCCATGAGCTGTAGGCGCTCGACCGTCATCGGCGAGCCGTCGGGCAGCACGGGCTTCTGGGCCTCGAGCGCATCGGCCAGGGCTGCCACGCGCTCGACGTCAGCGGGGTAGCGGCCATAATACTGCTGCGTCTTGGCGGCCATGCGCGGGAAGGTGTGCGCGTAGACCTCGCTTGCGCTCGCCGGCACGTGGGGGATTCCGCCGCAGGTAAAGCTCGCCGCCACGCCCTCGGGGAAGAGCGACAGATAGCTCAGCGTCAAAAAGCCGCCGTAGCTTTGGCCGAGCGTGACCCACGGCTTGCCGCCAAAGCCCACTAGGCGCAGGTACTCAAAATCGCGCACGATGGAGCTGGCGAGGTGGCGCTTGAGGAAGTCCGCCTGCGAGTGTGCGGCATCGGAGCCGGCCGCCGTCGCGCGCTCGCCCAGTGCGGCAATCGTGCGCCCGTCTACACAGCTACTGCGCCCGGTTCCGCGCTGGTCGGGCAGGACGACGCGGAAGTGCTTGACGGCCTCCTCGATCCAGCCGTCGCTTGTGGGCGACAGCGGACGCGGGCTCTCGCCGCCGGGGCCGCCCTGCAAAAACAGGAGCAGCGGCAGATCGTCGTTGATGCGGTCGGGCGCGCAAACCACGCGGTAGAAGAGCTTGATACTCTCGGGCGCGCCGGCGATGGGTGCCGGCATAGCGCCGCGGCGCATGGTGCTGCCGACGGCCAGGAGCATCGGCTCCAGGCCGCGCCAGTCAAGGGGGACGTCGATGCTGTGGTCCTCGACATAAAGGCCGGGGACGTGGTACGAAGTGATGAGGGCCATGTGAGTCTTCCGTTCGTTGCGGTGTTTCGGGTTGACCAATTCTACCGCCACGGGCGAGGCCATGCGCAAATCGGCTACCATGGTTGCAAACTTCTAGGAGAAAGGGCCGCCCATGTCGGTCGATATAGCCACGTATGTCCACGATCTTGCCGTTGCCGCCAAGGCAGCGTCGGCCTCGTTTGCCACGGCGAGCGATGAGCAGCGTCAGGAGGTCGTGCGCGCCATGGCCGCAGCACTGCGCAACGGTGTCGACTCCATCGTCGCCGCTAACGAGCTCGATATGTCCGCCGCGCGCGATGCGGGCACTTCGGCCGGTCTGCTCGACCGTCTGCTGCTGACGCCTGAGCGCGTCGAGGGCATGGCCGCCGGTTTGGAGAAGCTCGCCGAGCTGCCCGATCCCGTCGGTCGCGTGCTCGACCACCGCGTGCTTGCAAGCGGCGTGGACCTGACCCGTGTGAGTGTGCCGCTGGGCCTGGTCGCTATGGTCTACGAGGCGCGCCCCAACGTGACGGCCGACGCCGCAGGCATCTGCATCCGTACCGGCAACGCCTGCATTCTGCGCGGCGGCTCGCTGGCCTATCACTCGTGTGCCATGATCGCCGAGCTGCTGGCCGATGCGCTCGAGGCCAAGGGCTTCCCGCGCGAGGCCGTCTCGATGATCGAGTCCACCGACCGCGAGGCCACCGGCGAGCTCATGAAGCTCCGCGGTATCGTCGACGTACTCATTCCGCGCGGCGGTTCAGGCCTGATTCAGCGCTGCGTGCGCGAGTCGCTTGTGCCGGTGATCGAGACGGGCACGGGCAACTGCCACATCTACGTGCATGAATCCGCCGACTTTGATAAGGCGCTCAACATTATCGTTAATGCCAAGACCCAGCGCGTAGGCGTGTGCAATGCCGCCGAGTCGCTGCTGGTCGACCGTGCTGTGGCCGATGCGTTTTTGCCCGCAGTCGTTGCCGTGCTGCACGACCACGGCGTACTGATTCACGGCGACGAGGCCACGTGCGCCGCATGCGCCGACGCTGGGCTTGCCGAGGGCGACAACTACGTCGCCGCGACTGAGAAGGACTGGGGTCGCGAGTACCTGGCGCTCGAGATGAGCGTGAAGGTCGTGGCAAACGAGGACGAGGCCATCGCGCACATCAACCGCTACGGTACCATGCATTCCGAGGCCATCATTTCCGAGGACGTGGACGCCTGCGAGCGCTTCTTGGATGCGGTCGATGCCTCGGCCGTATATGCCAACGCCAGCACGCGCTTTACCGACGGCGGCGAGTTTGGCCTGGGCGCCGAGATCGGCATCTCGACCCAAAAGCTCCACGCCCGTGGCCCCTTTGCCGCCGAGGCCCTCACCACCTACAAATACAAGCTCCGCGGCGCCGGCCAGGTCCGCCCCTAAACCCCTCGTAAACGAAAACCACCACAAAGGTGCCTGTCCCCTTCGTGGTGGTTTTAGGTGGCGTGGGCGGTTAGGCCTGGAAGGTATCGCGGTCGGGGGCGAAGGACTGCATTGCTGCGATGGTGCGGTCGAAGAGCTCGGGGAGCTCCCAGCCCAGCATCTCGGCGCCCTGCGAAATCACGTCGCGCGAGCAGCCGGCAGCAAAGCGCTTGTCCTTGAACTTTTTCTTGAGCGACTTAGTCGTAAAGTCCATGACGCTTTTGCTCGGACGCATGATCACGGCAGCACCGATCAGGCCGGTGAGCTCGTCGCAGGCAAACAGGATCTTTTCCATCTGCAGCTCGGGCTTGGGCAGCGAAGAGTTGAAATCGGACGTGTGCGTCTGGATGGCGCGGATGAGCTCAGGCGATGCGCCCTCGCCCTCAAGAATCTCGGCCGCATAGATAGTGTGGTTCATGGGGTCGTCCTCATGTTCCTCCCAATCCAGGTCGTGCAGCAGACCGACGATGCCCCAAAACTCCTCGTTCTCGGGGTCGAACTCGCGCGCAAAGTAGCGCATGGTGCCCTCGACCGTTTCGCCGTGGGTGATGTGGAACGGGTCCTTGTTGTGCTCGTTGAGCAATTCGAACGCACGGTCGCGGGTGATTCCGGCGGAAAGCAGCTCTGCCATAAAAGACTCCTTGTGCTCGTAGGTATCGCTAAGAATGAATACTACTAGAACGACTAGAGCGAAAAAACCACCACAAAGGTGCCTGTCCCCTTTGTGGTGGTTTTGGCGTGGGCAGGTTAGTTGAGGGCGGCTTGGGCTAGGCGGGCTTCGGCGGCCTCTTCGGTGACGCCCAGGGCCACGGCGAACTCCTCGATGGAGCGGCGCTTGGCTTCCTTGAGTACGCGCATGTAGTAGGAGCTGGGCTTTTTATCTGCTTCCTCGGCCTGGCGAATACGGTGCATCATGGTTTTTGCCACGCGAACCGTCTCGGGCGCGCCCAGCTTGAGCTGCTGCTTAAAGTGCGTCTCCTCGAGCGAGCTATTGCGCTCGGTAAAGGTGTCGCACTCCAGCTCATCGTAGTGGCTCAGCAGGTGCTCTGCATCTTGCTGGGAGATAGCGGCATGCAGACGGTCGGCCTGCGCCACGGGGTACATGAGAATCGTCTGCGCATGTCCCTGTTTGGTCTCGAGCAACAACATGGGCTGCGGTGTGTCGTCCCTAAAGCCGACGACGGTGCAGACTCCTTGACCCGGATGAATGACGTGTTGACCGATTGAGAACATGCTACCTCCAACTTATACGAATTTACGTATGTTAAGAATACCACGCTGACGTGCGCAAACCATCACTTTATGCAGGAAAAGCACACAACTCCGATAGGTAAGAGTATTCGATAAATAGAACGGCTTATTCATACGTTTATGCATTTCTAGAACGTGTATAAACAGCAGGCAAACCGCCAACTTTGTACCGCCGCGCAAGAGCGGTAGTCATTTTTGTGCATATGCAATATCTATTAGCTTTACCCTGCGACAGTAGTTACCGCTTGTGATAGAGTGCTACAAACTCTGGCTTTTGCCCTACGAGTGACCAAGAGCTCGGGGGCTTTAACACAAGGAGGATCTATGCCCGAGAAGATTGAAGAGCTGGTACGCGCTGCGCTTGCTGCGGCCCAGGAGGCCGGCGACCTTTCCGCATTTGAACTTGACGATTGCGCTATCGAGCGACCGGCTGATACTTCTCATGGCGAGTGGACCTCCACCATGGCCCTGAAGTCCGCCAAGCTGGCTCACTGCGCCCCGCGCAAGATCGCCGAGGCCGTCGTCGCCCATATGCCCAAGGACCCCGCAATCGAGAAGGTCGAGATCGCCGGTCCTGGCTTCATCAACTTCTACCTCTCCGTCGCCGTCAAGAACGCCATCTTTGGCGAGGCCCGCGAGAAGGGTATGGACTTCGCTAAGTCCAACGTCGGTGGCGGCCTGAAGACTCAGGTCGAGTTCGTCTCCGCCAACCCCGTCGGCCCCATGCACATCGGTCATGGCCGCTGGGCCGCTCTGGGCGACTCCCTTTGCCGTGTGATGGACCACGCCGGTTACGACATCCAGCGTGAGTTCTACATCAACGACCACGGCTCTCAGATGAACACCTTCGGTAACTCCATCAGCACGCGCTATATGCAGCTTGCCGACATCATCGCCAAGCAGGGCGTGGATATCGACGAGGCTCACAAGCTTCTGATCGCCGACCGCGACGCCTTTGTTGCCGACGAGAGCGACGAGCATCCCGAGACCCATCCGTATCAGGACAACTTTGCCGAGACTCTGGGCAAGGACTCCTACGGCGGCGACTACATCATCGACGAGGCTGCCGAGTTCTGGCGCACCGACGGCGATAAGTGGGTCAACGCCGATCCGCAGGAGCGCATGGAGAGCTTCCGCGAGCGCGGCTACGTAAAGATGGTCGACAACATGCGCGACCTTTGCCACGCCGTTAACTGCGACTTTGATCGTTGGTTCTCCGAGCGCTCTCTGTACGTGAAGGACACCGAGGGCGAGACCGCCGGCACCTCCGCCGTCGACCGCGCTTTTGAGAAGCTCGACAAGATGGGCTACCTCTACACCAAGGACGGCGCCCTGTGGTTCCGTTCCACCGACCTGGGCGATGACAAGGACCGCGTCCTGATCAAGTCCGATGGCGAGTACACCTACTTCGCCTCCGATGTTGCCTATCACTGGGATAAGTTCCAGCGCGTCGACCACGTCATCGACATCTGGGGCGCCGACCACCACGGCTACATCGAGCGCGTCCGCTGCGTCTGTGACGCTCTTGGCTATCCCGGCAAGTTTGAGGTTCTGCTGGGCCAGCTCGTCAACCTGCTGCGCAACGGCAAGCCCGTCCGTATGTCCAAGCGCAAGGGCACCATGGTGACCCTGCAGGAACTCGTCGACGAGGTCGGCTCCGACGCCGCTCGCTACACGCTCATCTCCAAGAGCTCCAACCAGATGGTCGACTTCGACATCGAGGCCGTCAAGAAGCGCGACAACTCCAACCCGGTGTACTACGTGCAGTACGCTCACGCTCGCGTGTGCTCCATCCTGCGCCGCGCCGCTGACGTTACGCCTGAGCAGGCTGACGAGATGGGCATGAAGGCCGTCGCCGCCAAGGCCATCGGTGAGAACGTCGATTACTCGCTGCTGACCGACCCGACCGAGCTCGCCCTGTCGCGTAAGCTCAACGAGCTCACCGACCTGATTGCCAGCTGCGCTCGCGATCGCGCCCCGTTCCGCCTGACGCACTTTGCCGAGGAGCTCGCCGGCGACTTCCACAGCTTCTACGCCGCCTGCCAGGTTCTGCCGAGCGAGGGCCGTCCCGTCGACCCTGAGCTCTCGCGCGCCCGTCTGGCCGCCTGCGACGCCGTCCGCGTGACGCTCGCCCTGGTGCTTACCCTCGTTGGCGTTTCTGCCCCCGAGCAGATGTAAGCGCTGGTCGTTTGACTGCGTGGTTTGGTTCAACTGAGCCTTCTAAGCCCGATCTCCTATGCGGAGGTCGGGCTTTTTGCGTTTGGCGATGCTTTTTGGTGTGTTGGGAAATGTTACTAAACCACAACCATACCGGTTTACTACGATGAATCGAGGGATTACAACCACGCGGGCTTTTCACTGAAAAGTGCAAGCCATCTAGCTGGGGTTTTATTTTTTCAGGTATTTGCGCGGTCGTGGTTGAGCGATTCATCGTAGTAAACCGTCATGGTTTTGAAAATGACCCTTTGGGGACGGAGGAAAACGGATCATTGTTGTCCCGTGGAGGAACGGCGGAACACCTTCTGCCAAGAATCGGGGACATCTACTACGTTTAAGTGCGTTCCCCGGACCACGCAGAAAATCGCAATATTAAAACCGCAGGTAGCAGGCCTGCGACTTTCGAAAAATAATGAGCACGGTCAGGGTGCGGGGGCAAACGTAGTAGATGGGCGTGATTCGTGGCGTGTTGATCTTGGGACCGATGCCCTTGCCCCTTAGCTGTACCGTTTTCTCGACGCTTGAGGCTTGATCTGCCTTCTTCTTGTGAGTTGCGGTGGAATGGTTCCTGCTATAGAGGTGTCGGCCGGGATTTGGGAACTATTTCACCGCAGCTTATGATGTGGCGATGGTGTACGCCGGAACTTTGTAAAGAGTGTCCCTTTTGACTAGTCGTTTATGAACGTCCCCGATGACTAAGTTGCAGGTGGCAGCGGTTGTGTTACACTAACGCTGCGTATTTGACGCAATCATCTCGATACAGATCAATGATGCCCGTCGCTTTTTGGACGGAGCTAGACTGTTTAGCCGCCCTGAAGGTATATGCAGGGAGCATGTGATCGCAGGGCTTGAAAAGAAAGTTGAGCAAACACTGTGTCTGATCAACAACAAGAAAACGAAATAACGACGACGCAAACGGCTCCCGCTGCACCGCTTACGTCGGACCAGGCCGTGGTACCCGCGCCGTCGCAGGTCTCGGCTCCCGAGGCGCCTAAGGCCGCCACGCCCACCACGCCTGTTGCTAGCGAGGAGGCTGCTCCCGCTAAGCCTAAGCGCACGCGTCGTTTGGCCAAGCCTGCTGCGGACGGCGAGGATGCCGAAAAGCCCAAGCGTCGTACGACGCGCACCACGCGCGCGAAGCGCCCCGTTGCCACCGATGCTTCGGCCCCCATTTCCGATGAGGTCGCGCAGGCCCGTGCACTGGCGCAGATTAGCGAGGCCCAGGTTGTGCGTGCCCGCCGTCGCGCTGCCGAGCGCGAGGCCGCGGCATTGACTGAGTTCGCTGCGCCGGTCGCCCCCGAGGCTCCTGCTGCCGAACAGTCGGCCGAGAAGCCGGCACCGCGCACGCGTCGCCGTGCGGCAGCCAAGACGCAGCAGCCCGTCGAGCAGCTGACTCCTGAGGTCGCTGAAGCTCCGGCTCGTTCTGCGGCAGGGGAGGGCGCTTCCTCCGCTGAGCCCGTCGTGCACGCTGAGGTCAACGAGGTTCCCGTCGTTGATCCGGCTCTGCGCCCGCATCGTCGCGGCCGCAAGCCCAAGGCGTATGTTGAGGCCGAGAAAGCCGCTGCCGCAGCAGCTGCTGCCCAGGGCGCAGCGGTGACGGCCGAGCCTACGGCCACGGTTGATGCCCCGGTCCAGGACGCTCCGTCCACCGAGGCTCCCGCATCTGCCGATGCCGAGCCCGCCGATGTCCGTCCCGGCCGCAGCCGTCGCACCGCGGCAAAGCGCTCGACGAAGGCGAAGGTCAAGGCTGAGGCCAAGCCCGTCGACGACAAGTCCTCCCAGGCAAACGCCGATGCCGCTTCCGAGGCCGAGAACGTCGACCAGCCGGCAACTGAGAAGCCCAAGCGCACGCGCAAGAAGTCCGCGAGGGCCAAGGGTGCCGAGCAGCAGGGCGACGCCGAACCCAGCAACCATGCCAACGCCGACGCCAAGGCAGAGGGCGAGGCTCCGTCCGGCACCGATGCAACCGCAGCCGCGGCTGCCGAAGGCACCGAGACCGAAGAGGGCGCCCGCCCCAGCCGCCGTCAGCACAAGCGCAACGACGAGCGCAACGACCGCAAGGACGATCGCAACAACGACCGCCGCAGCCGTCAGCGCGACCGCAAACAGCGCAACAAGGAGCGCAACGCCGCCCCCACCGAGCCCACGCTTTCGCGCGAGGAGCTTGCGGCCATGAAGGTAGCCGAGCTGCGCGAGAAGGCAAAAGAGTTCGAGATCGAGACGACCGGCAAGAAGAAGGCCGAGCTTGTCGAGGAGATCTACACGACCGCCGCGAAGGCCGAGGGCTTCCGCGACATTAAGGGCATCCTGCAGATTCGCCCGGACAACTCCGGCATCATCCATGCTCACGGTTACATGAAGTCCAACGAAGACGCCTTCGTCCCCGCTTACCTCATCCGCTCCGCACGCCTGCGCACGGGTGATGTCATCGAGGGTTCGCTGCGCCCCTCGCGCGGCGGCGACAAGCGAGCCGGCCTCGCCAAGATCACGACCGTTAACGGCATGGATCCCGAGCAGATCCGCAACCGCCCCAAGTTCGGCGACCTTACCCCGGTCTATCCCAACGAGCCGCTGCGCATGGAGCACGGCAAGGATTCCATCACCGGTCGCGCCATCGATATCGTGTCGCCGATCGGCAAGGGCCAGCGTGGCCTGATCGTGTCGCCGCCCAAGGCCGGCAAGACAACGATCCTTAAGAAGATCTGCCAGTCCATCTCGATCAACAACCCCGAGGTGCACCTCATTTGCCTGCTCGTCGACGAGCGCCCCGAAGAGGTCACCGATATGCAGCGCTCCATCAAGGGCGAGGTCGTGGCCTCGACCTTCGATATGCCTGCCGAGAACCACACCCGCGTGGCCGAGCTCGTCATCGAACGCGCCAAGCGCATTGTGGAGCTGGGCGGCGATGTCGTGGTGGTGCTCGACTCCATCACGCGTCTTGCCCGCGCCTACAACCTGGCGGCACCCGCCTCGGGTCGTATCCTTTCGGGCGGCGTCGATTCGGCAGCTCTCTATCCGCCCAAGCGTTTCCTGGGTGCAGCCCGCAATATCGAAAACGGCGGCTCGCTCACCATCCTCGCCTCCGCCCTCATCGATACCGGCTCCAAGATGGACGAGGTCATCTTTGAGGAGTTTAAGGGCACCGGCAACATGGAGCTCAAGCTCGACCGCGATCTTGCCGACCGCCGCATCTTCCCGGCCATCGACCCCGTTGCCTCCGGTACGCGCAACGAGGACCTGCTGGTCGACGAGCAGATGCGCCCGTTTGTCTTCGGCCTGCGTCGCATTCTCGCCGGCATGAACAACACCGAGCGCGCGGCGGCGTCGTTTATTAAGGGTCTTAAGGGCACCAACACCAACCAGGAGTTCCTGGTGCGTTCGGCCAAAAAGCACAGCGACTACGAGCAGACGTTTTAGACCAAAAGCCGCACGCTATATCGCCATAAGAACGGGCAATCGGGCCGGGGTTTATGCCCCGGCCCTTTCTTTACGGCGCCACTCGGCAACATTTTTTGACCTTATGACCGACAAGCAGCAGTTTTCGAGCCATAATCCGACCTCATCGCTTGCAATCGGAGGGTCGGTTTCGCATAATAACTTTTAAGCTTCGCGACGGAAAACGCAGATGAAACGAACCATATACCGTTGCTTTGGGACGCATGTCCCGCTTCATCTTCTCTCGCGCAGCCAACTAAATGATGCGATTTGGGTGCTGGAAGATGGGGAGAGCTCATGGCTTCTTCTGATGCAACACAACGAGCAGTCCTTGCTGGACTTTCCTGCGGGATCGGCCTTGCCGCCCCCGTGGTGATGTATGCCGCGACGTTGCCGTTCTCGTCGGTCAACGAGACGGTTGTCGCGGGCGCGGTTCCCTTCGCCGTTGGTGCGGTGGCGGGCGTGGGCATCTACGCAGCTTCGCTGGGCATCTCCGAGTATCGCGCCGAGCACGATGGCCACCTGTTTGAGCCCGATGCCGTGGGCGGCGCCGCTCAGTTTGGCCAGACCCATAACGAGTTCAAGACCGCCTCGATTCCCGCGCAGCAGCAGGGAGCGACACCTCAGCCTGCGGCCCCGGCCGATCAGGCCAATGCCGCACAGCCTTCTTCCGCATTTCTTTCTGGCCTGACCGGTGCGTTCCAGCGCCGCCACGCCGACGATGGCGTTCCCACCATCGCGCGCGCGGCTAACGCCATGGATGAGGCCGAGGCCTGGTCTATGATCGACAGCATGCTCGATGACGATTCCCCGGTCAGCTGCGATCCCGCGCGTTCGCGCGATGTCTACCAGGTTGCAATCGACGAGCTCACCAACGGTGGAAAGACCGGTTCTTACAATCGCGATGACATTGCCGCTGCCGCACGCGCCGTCTCGGGCTCTCACGCCGCCCCTGCGGGTAGCACCGCAGCCTTCGTGGCGCTTGTGGCCAACGCCGCCAACAATGCCGCCTATAGCGGCGCATCGTCGGCTGCGTACACTTCTGCCGCGGCGGCCGCTTCGACCGGCCAACAGAGCGCAGCTCAGGTGGCTCCTGTCGCCGACCCCTTTGCCGATGAGCCCCTGGCTGTCGACGAGGAGACCATTGCCGCTCGCCGAGCCGCCGAAAGCTCGCTTTGGGGCGCTTCGGCCCAAATGCAGGCCGCGGAGGCGGCGCCGTACAACGCCAAGCTCGCCAGCATGCCCATCATTTCCGATGCCAAGGGTGTGGATCTCTCCGATCTGGACGAGCCTGCCGCCATCACTGCGTCTATCGATGCCCAGGATCGCGTGGATACCGACAGTCTCCCCGATGCCTCTCTTGAGGAAGATGTCCCCATGGCCGATTATTCGGGCCACGAGGACATGTGGGCCGCCGCCATGGCGATCATGGCCGAGGCTGCCGAGCCAACCCCCGTGGCGGTGCCCACGCCTGCAGCCTCACCTGTCTCGGTTGCTCCCGTCTATGTCGGCCGCCACAGCTCCGTGCTTCCCGAGGATACCGCGCGTATCTCGCGCGAGGGTATCGAGCGCGCCGAGGCTATCGCTGCCGGCGTTATGGAAAACCGTCGCCATGAGCGCGTCAATCAGATTCTCGAGGAAGAGATCAACCGTCTACAGTCTGCGGCCGTCAAGCGCACGGGCCGTGCCTATCTGAGCGTTATCGAGGGCGGTACCGCCAGCTTTACACCGCTGCGCGCGGAGGCATAATTGCCTCATGGTTAAGCTCGATCGAAAATGGGCGCTTGCCGCCTGCGCCATGGTGCTCGTCATTTGGGGCAATTCGCTGGTTCCCGGTACGGGGTCTGGTTCGTTGAGCTTGTCGATCATGGAATCCATTCGCGGCTTTTTGCAGGCCCTGGGGCTTCCATACGAGTGGGTGACCAACTTCGTCGTGCGCAAGTGCGCTCATTTTACCGAGTACATGGTGCTTGGCATCTTGGCGACGCACGCCTTTGACCTCGAAGGCCGGCGCACGTTTGATGTGTTGCTGCCCACGGCGGTGTTCTTGCTGCTTGTTCCCTCTATCGACGAGACGATCCAGCTTTTTGTGCCCGGTCGCGCCGGCATGATTACCGATGTGATGATCGACTGCTGCGGCGCGACGACAGGCGTCGTGCTCCGATATCTCTTACGGTCGCTGATTTACACCAAAAAGGCCGCCTAGGACGTTTTGCTTGGTCCTAGGCGGCCTTGTTCGTTTGAGGGCCTCTGCGGGGCGTGACGGTTTTGTCCGGGCGTTTTGCGAGCTTGGCTACGCCGTGCGCCGTTGATGCACCCTTTACTGGAGCGCCTGCGCGCCCAGGGCCAAGCAGCCCATGATGCCCTGCTTGCCCTCGAGGCTGTTATTGACAATGTAGGTATCGATGTCGTTGACCTCGGGCGTGACGATATAGCCGTTGAGCATCTCGGCGCACTTTTTGCGTGCAAGCGGCACGATGGGGGTGTGGTCGGCCACGCCGCCGCCGATGATAATCTTTTGCGGTGCGTAGCACAGCGTGTAGGTCATGAGCGCCTGTGCCAGATAGCCTGCGAGCAGGTCCATGGCCTCCGGGTCATCGGCCATGTCTCCGGCGCTCTTGCCATCCCAACGCTTTTTAACGCCGGGACCGGCGATGAGGCCCTCGAGGCAGTTGTCGTGGAAGGGGCAGGCGCTATGCTCGCCGATGGTGTCGCGCGGGTCACGCGTGACCAGGATGTGGCCGGCCTCGGGATGCATCATGCCGTGCACGAGCTTACCGCCCGAGAGAACGCCGGCGCCCACGCCGGTGCCGATGGTCAGGTAGACCACGTCCGTGAGGCCCTGGGCGCAACCAAAGGTGACCTCGCCCAGGCAGGCGACGTTGACATCGGTGTCGTAGCCGCAGGGAATATTGAGCTCGTTTTGGATGGTGCCCAGCAGGTCGAAATAGCGCCATGCCGTTTTGGGCGTCTCCAGGATCTTGCCGTATTGGGGCGAGGCGGGGTTGACTGCGGTGGGGCCAAAGGCGCCGATGCCCAGCGCGGCGATGCCCTTGTCGGCAAACCATGCGTTGACAGCCTCAACGGTCTCCTGCGGGGTCGTGGTCGCGATCTGCTCGCGCTCCAGGACCGTACCGTCTGCATAGCCCGTGGCGCAGACCATCTTGGTGCCGCCGGCCTCGAGCGCTCCGATAAGCTGCTGCTCTGCCATAGTGTTCCTCTCTCTGGGACGAGTTGCTCCGTGACTAAAGTATAGAGCTCTAAACCATTTAAGAAAGCGCTATAAAAAGAAGCCTCGCAACGCGGCGGGCGGTGCGAGGCGTCTTTGGTTAGTTTAGTTGCCGGGCCGTCCTTACCCGCGCGGCTTGATTTTATCACGTAGCGACTTGAGGTTCTCCAGCGCCGCGTTGAGCGTCTCGTCTCGCTTGGCAAAGTGGAAACGAATCAGATGGTTGACGGGCTCGCGGAAGAAGCTCGAGCCGGGTACGGCGCCCACGCCCACCTTAGACGCGAGGTCCTCGCAGAATTTGAGGTCGCTATCATATCCAAACTCAGAGATGTCCATCATGACGTAGTAGGCGCCCTGTGGCACGTTGTGCTCAAGACCGATGCTGTCGAGTCCCTGGCAGAACAGGTCGCGCTTGGCGGCGTAGAGGTCGAGGACCTCCTGGTAATAGCTGTCGTCGAATTTGAGGGCGGTGACGACGGCTTCCTGCAGGGGAGAGGCGGCACCCACGGTGAGAAAGTCGTGGACCTTCTTGATGCGCTCGGTGATCTGGGTCGGGGCAATGGTGTAGCCCAGACGCCAGCCGGTGATGGAGTACGTCTTAGACAGCGAGCTGCAGCTGATAGTGCGCTCGAACATGCCGGGCAGCGTGGCCATATAGACGTGCTCGTGGGGCGCGTAGACGATGTGCTCGTACACCTCGTCGGTGATGCAGTAGGCGTCGTACTTTTTGCAGAGGTCGGCGATAAAGGTGAGCTCCTCGCGCGTAAAGACCTTGCCGCAAGGGTTGGAAGGGTTGCACAGGACAATCGCCTTGGGATCGTTATCACGGAAGGCCGCCTCGAGGACCTCGCGATCGAATTCGAACGTGGGCGGGTTGAGCGGCACGTAGATGGGCTCGGCACCTGAGAGGATGGTATCGGCGCCGTAGTTCTCGTAGAACGGCGAGAAGATGACGACCTTGTCTCCGGGGTTCGTAACCGTCATCATGGCGGCCATCATGGCCTCGGTGGAGCCACAGGTGACCACGATGTTCTGGTTGGGGTCGACCGGCATGCCCATAAAGTGCTCCTGCTTGGCAGCGAGCGCCTCGCGCATGGCCTGGGAGCCCCAGGTGATGGAGTACTGGTGATAGAGCGGCTTGGGGTCGGCGGCGATGGTGCTCAGGCTGTTGAGCAGCTGCGCCGGGGGATCGAAGTCAGGGAAGCCCTGCGAGAGGTTGACGGCACCGTACTTATTGGAGATGCGTGTCATGCGGCGGATGACCGAATCGGTGAATGATGCCGTGCGATTGGAGAGTTCTTTCATGACGGTCCTTTCGAGGGTTTGCAGTGGGGCAAGTTTACTCCTATGAAAAGGGTGGGAATTGCTCGAAACGCACTCGAAAAACTCTGGTTGATTTTCAATCTCAACGCAACAGCCTGAACGGGCTCCGCGTTTCCGCAGCTAGCGCAACGCGGGAATAGCCCCCGGCACCTGGTCGTCGCCTCGTTTCCGCAGGTGGAGAGGCTGTGGAGGCCGGCGTCCCCGTGCCGCCGCCGCATGCTCCGCCAGCCCGCCGCGCAGCCGTTCCGGACTCAGCGCAACGGGCCCTCCGGCCCATGTCCCGGCCCGCCGCCTATCCCGCCAGCGGCCCCTCGCCCCTCGCGGCCCTGGCCCTGTCGATGCAGCCGGGCGTGAGGTCGAGCTCGCCGGGCGCCAGCTCCTCTATCCCGAACGCGTCCATGAGGGCGGAGGCGTCCTCCCCGAGGGCCATCCGCAGCACGCGCGCCGGCGTCAGGAACCCGAGCGCCCCCCTCGGCTCGGAGTTCACCTGCGACATGAGCAGCGCGCAGTCCGCCGCCGTCAGCCGGTCGAACCTGGCCCCTGCGCCCTTGGGCAGCAGCTTCCTGATCTCCACGTGGTTCTTCTCGCACGCGCCCTTCTGCTGGCTCTGCCGGGGGTCGCAGTAGAAGAGCCTGGTCTCGCCGTCCCGCTCGCCGAACAGCGCCGCGATGGCGCCCTCGTCGGCGAACTCGCTCCCGTTGTCGGTGAGCACGGCGCCGAAGGCGCGCCTCGCGCCGTCCTCGCCGAGGACCCCGCGCAGGGAGGAGAGCGCCGCCAGGACCGAGGCGCACGTGCCGTCCGGCAGCGGCAGGGCCAGCTGGAAGCGGCTCGGGCGGTGCAGGAGCGTGAGGAGCCTGGCGGAGTCGCCCCTGGGGCCCTCGACGGTGTCCATCTCCCAGGCCGCGGCGCAGGCGTCCTCGCCGAGCGCGAGGAACGACGCGTGCGACCTGCGCGGCGAGTGGGACGTCGCCCTCCCCGGGGCCCGGCGCGACCTCGGCCTGTAGCCGACCTTGCGCCTGAGCTCCATGTTCGTCATGCCGTCGTAGCCGGCGTCCACCCACCTGTAGACGGTGGAGGCGCTGAGCCCGGGGGTCGTCGCCGCTATCTGCTGCGGGGAGAGCCCGCGCGCGAGCCCGTCCCTGATGGCCGCGAGCTTGGCGGCGGCGCCCTCCTCGGTCTCGTCGATCCCGGACCTGCTCGCCGAGAGCTCGGCGTCGGCCGCCTCCTGCGCCCTCCTTGCGCTGTAGAACACCCTGGGCCTCCTCGAGCAGCCGTAGCCCCTCCTGTGCGAGCAGCCGTTGCAGCACCTCGGCCACGCGGAGAGCCTGGGGCAGGCCCCCGACAGGTCCGCGGGCGCGGGCTCGCCGTAGCGCGAGCGCGGCGCGGTGACGTAGCGGTGCGCCGCCACCTCCCTGGTCACGGTCGATGGCGACCTGCCGAGCTCCGCGGCGATCTCGCGGGCGCTGCGGTTGCGGTCGAGCATCCTCTCGACCGTGTTCCTCTCGTGCCTCGTGAGCCTCCCGTACGACCTTCCGGACGGCTTGGGTCTGGACATGCCGGCCTCCCTCCATCGCGGGCCGGGGGATTCCGGCCCCTCTGGGGTTGCCTACCCGGATTCGCGCCTCAGGACTCAGCGCAACGCGTTGCGCTGAGTCCTGAGGCTGTTGCAATGAAAATGAGAATCAAGGCTCGAAAAACTCTTTTCAAAATTCTTGAAAATTGGGGCTTGCATCGCGTGGCGTTCCTTGCAATAATAGTCGAGCGCGAAGCGCACAGGACACGGTGGGTGTAGCTCAGTTGGCTAGAGCGACGGGTTGTGGTCCCGTAGGTCGAGGGTTCGAGTCCCTTTACCCACCCCAGTTCTTGCTTCGTGTTGATATCGGGTCGTTAGCTCAGTTGGTAGAGCAGGGGACTCTTAATCCCAAGGTCCAGGGTTCGACCCCCTGACGACCCACCACACGATATCTACTCTAAAGTCCGCCACAACGGACTTTAGCTTTGGGTCGTTAGCTCAGTTGGTAGAGCAGGGGACTCTTAATCCCAAGGTCCAGGGTTCGACCCCCTGACGGCCCACCCAAAGCATGTTAAAGCGACTGGCTTAGACTGGTCGCTTTTTTTGTTAACCTCACATGGGGTCGAACCCGTCGGGGTGCGGAGCTGAGGAAATGCGTAAGCATTTGCCAGCGCAGCGCGCAAGGCGCGAAGCGCCGCAGCGACCGCCTGCGCAGCAGGCTGACCCCCTGACGGCCCACCCAAAGATTGTTAAAGCGACTGGCTCAGGCTGGTCGTTTTTTGTTGACCACGAATGGGGTCGAACCCGAAAGGGCGCGGAGCTGAGTAATCTGCACCGTGATTCCCTTAGGGAAACACGGCTAAAGCCCCGTAGGCGTGTTCTCCTTAGGGGAATCATGCTTACGGGGCTCGATGCATGTTGAGAAGTTGTGATCAAACTCAAAGTGAGAATCGATTTAGTCTGCTCGATAGTGCGAACCTAAGCTTTCAGTTCGCTTGCGCATGGCTTTGACCATTTCCTGTGCTAGTCGAATCTGCGACTGTAGGCGGGCGAGGGCTGCAATCTCGCTGTCATCGGTATGCGGCTTGCTCAGCGCCATGGCCTTGTCTTGCAGGCTTTCAAGCTGTTGCAGGGCCTCGGATAGGCCTGTTTCGGTCCTGTTGATCATGCAAAAGGTGCTCATCGTGTGCCTAAGGCTGTGTGTCAGGCGTTCGGCATCTGTTGTGGCAATGCCGTACTGGGGGAGGGTGATATCCGCCTTCAGGGCCGCCTCAGGCTCTTTCTGCGCTGTGAGGGCTGCCGATGCGCCCGCGATACGTCCGAATACGATGCCGTTGGCGCTTGACAAGCCACCAATGCGGTCGGCGCCGTGCATGCCGCCTGTCGCCTCGCCGCAAGCGTAGAGGCCCTCAACGCCCGTGTGCGCGGTCTTATCGATCTTGATGCCGCCGTTAGCGGCGTGGGCATACATCGCAACGCGCATCTCGTCGGTCGGCGCGATGCCGTGCTCGTCTTGCAGCCAGGTGGCAAAGGTCTGCACAAACTCTGGGACATCCTCGCGGGGGAAGTCGTAGTGGAGTGCCAGGCCTTCGGCACCTGCCTGATCGATGACGAGATCGATAGCGCGGGAGGCCAAGCGTGACGTGAAGGGACCATATCCAGAGCGCTGCTCGAGCAGGTCGTCCAGCTTGTCGTCGGCAATATCTACCGGCTGGTCTACATGCACGTAGCGCCAGGTTTTCTCGTTGAAGACCAAGTTACGCCTGGGCTCGATGAAGCCAGGCATCATCTGCATGAACTCTATATTAGTAAGTGTTGCGCCGTGCGCCAGTGCGATGGCCTGCGAGGAGCTGAGCACATCAGCCGACGTAAGGCTGCGCTCGAACAGGCCGCCTGTGCCACCGGCTGCGATGATCGTGGCCTTGGCAGCAAAGGGCACGATTCGATTTTCGGTAAGGTCGTAGAGTACGGTTCCGGTTATTCTGCCGTTCGTGTCCTCAACAAGGTCGATAAGCTCATGGCGGGGGAGCAGGCGAATGCCGAGCGACTCGATCCAGGTCGTCAGAGCGTCCTCAAGGGGCTTGCGGGTGAGGCCGCGCCACATGCGCGTCTTGTGGTCAAAGCAGGGGATAAACTGCTTTTGTTGAGCACTCTTGGCGCTTTGCGGACGCTGGAGCTCAACGCCCAGGTCTTGCTCGAGCCAGTCAATCGCTTGGCGAATGCCGTGGACGAACGTTTGGACGAGTTCGGGGTCGGCAACGCCGCCGCCGACGGTCTGGATGGTGTCGATGAGGTCCTGCTCGTCGTCTTCGTCGACGGGACCGATGAGGCCGAGGCCCCAGGTACCCGGGAAGAAGCTCGATCCACTCATGGTCTTGCCGGCGCTTGCCACAGTGACGGTTGCACCCGTGCGTGCCGCTTCGATGGCGGCGCAAAGGCCCGCAATGCCAGCTCCAATTACCAGTACATCAGTCGATTCCATCGGATTCCTTTCTCGTCCGGCGCATTGTCGCACGGGTGATCGGCAATGGGGCCGCAAAGACTCGGCAAATCGGTAAAGGGCAAATATGGCAGGTGGGCGTCAGGTGGACTCGGTCACTTCGGTCGGCTAATTTGGTAAGTTGCGGTGGAATATGGACTGTTTTGGCCTGTATGGATGCAATTCAGTCCGTATTTCACCGCAACTGATATATCGGACCTTCTAATAAGAGTAACCAATTTGGGACGGGGCAAACAAAAAGAGCCGCTACCCGGGTGGGTAGCGGCTCCAAAGCTCAGCTATATGAGCATCGCACGGGCGCGATTAGGCCTTGAGGGCCTCCTCGACGGCGACAGCGCAGGCGACGGTGGCACCGACCATGGGGTTGTTACCCATGCCGATGAGACCCATCATGTCGACGTGCGCAGGCACGGAGGAAGAACCGGCGAACTGGGCGTCGGAGTGCATACGGCCCATGGTGTCGGTCATGCCGTAAGAGGCAGGGCCGGCGCCCATGTTGTCCGGGTGCAGGGTACGGCCAGTGCCGCCACCAGAAGCGACGGAGAAGTACTTCTTGCCAGCCTCGAGGCGCTCCTTCTTGTAGGTGCCAGCGACGGGGTGCTGGAAGCGCGTGGGGTTGGTGGAGTTACCGGTGATCGAGATGTCGACGTTCTCGTGCCACATGATGGCAACGCCCTCGCGGACGTCGTCGGCGCCGTAGCAGTTGACGGCGGCGCGGGGACCATCGGAGTATGGGATGGTCTCGACGACCTTGAGCTCGCCCGTGAAGTAGTCGAACTGGGTCTTCACGTAGGTGAAGCCGTTGATGCGGGCGATGATCTGAGCAGCGTCCTTGCCCAGACCGTTGAGGATGACGCGCAGCGGCTTCTTGCGAGCCTTGTTGGCGTTCAGAGCCAGGCCGATAGCACCCTCAGCGGCAGCGAAGGACTCGTGACCTGCCAGGAAAGCGAAGCACTCGGTGTCGTCGGAGAGCAGCATAGCGCCCAGGTTGCCGTGGCCCAGACCGACCTTGCGGTCCTCGGCGACGGAGCCGGGGACGGTGAAGGCCTGGATGCCCTCGCCGATGATGGCGGCAGCCTCAGAAGCGGACTTGGCGCCACGCTTGACAGCGAGAGCGCAACCGAGGGTGTAGGCCCACTCGGCGTTCTGGAAGGCGATGGACTGGGTGTTGTTGACGATCTCACGCGGGTTGAAGCCCTTGTCGGTGCAGATCTGCAGAGCTTCCTCGAGGGAGGCGATGCCGTTGTCGGCGAGGCACTTGTTGATCTTGTCAGCGCGGCGCTCGTAACCTTCGAACGTAACAGTCATAGTTATTTCCCTCCCTTTCTACTCGTGAACCGGGAACACGCTGGCGACGGAGTGAGTCTCCTCGTCGGTGCGCGGGTCGATGTACTTGGCAGCGTTCTCCCACTGACCATAGTGGCCCATAGCGCCAGCGATGGCCTCCTCGGGGGTCTTGCCGGCCTTGACGGCGTCGGTGAACTTGCCGAGGTTCAGGAACTCGAATGCGATGATCTCGTTCTTGTCGTTGAGAGCCATGCGGGTGACGTAGCCCTGAGCGAGCTCGAGGTAACGAGCGCCCTTGGCCTTGGTGCCGAACATGGTGCCGACCTGAGAGCGAAGGCCCTTGCCGAGGTCGTCGAGGGAGGCGCCCACGGGCAGGCCGCCCTCGGAGAACGCGGTCTGGCTGCGGCCGTAAACGATCTGCAGGAAGATCTCGCGCATAGCAACGTTGATGGCGTCGCAGACGAGGTCGGTGTTGAGGGCCTCGAGGATGGTCTTACCGGGAAGGATCTCGGAAGCCATGGCGGCAGAGTGGGTCATGCCCGAGCAGCCGATGGTCTCAACGAGGGCCTCCTCGATGATGCCGTCCTTGACGTTCAGCGTGAGCTTGCAGGCGCCCTGCTGAGGTGCGCACCAACCCACACCGTGCGTAAGACCGGAGATGTCGGAAATCTCCTTAGCCTGGACCCACTTGCCCTCCTCGGGGATGGGTGCGGGGCCGTGGTATGCACCCTTGGCAACGGGGCACATGTTCTCCACTTCCTGTGAGTACTGCATGCCTCTCCTCTCTATCGTGTTGGCGTCCCGTCTGGGGGCCGTGGCTGGCGATTGCCGGGCGACCCTTCGAAAGGGACATGACATGCAGCCCCTATAATACCGCGAAATGCACGGAATATTCGGCGAACGGCTCAGTTTTCGTAGCGAGAAGTCCGGAAGTTTTAATTGAAACGGTTTAACTCTATGTTCTGTGGTCGCGAACTTCCGTAGAGGGGGTCCGTCTTTGGCAAGCTTTTGGGCAGCTCTTGTAAGCGTTGCGGGGGTTGACCTGTTGCAACGGTGCCGTTCGCCGCCTGTTTACTGCCTTTGGCCGCGCGAGCGAATTGTTTTGCGTGAATGTTTTAATGGCACGCTTCAATCGTGCTGTATTGGATGGCAAGCAGATCCCGGCGAAGGGAGCGCCATGCAGCGCGTTTGGAGAACGGTTACCGGCTTTTACCATGTCTGTGCCCGCGGTACGGGCAAGCAGCTCATCTTTGAGGGCGATGAAGACCGGTGGGAGTTCTTGGAGCTGATGCGTGAGTGCTGCCGCAAGGCGGGCGTGACGGTTATCGCCTGGTGCCTTATGGGCAATCACGTGCGTCTGGTGCTTGCAGATTACGAGGACGCGATGAGCGCGGCGATGCACCGGCTGCTTTTGACGTACGCGCGGCGGTTCAATAAACGCACGGGGCGCACAGGGCATCTGTTCCAGAACCGTTTTGACCGGCGCTCGCTCGATACCGACTGGCAGGTGATGGAGGCTATTCGCTCCGTTCACGCCGATCCGCAGGAGGCGGGCATGAGCCTAATCGAGCGTTACCCCTGGAGCAGCTTTGCGGAGCATCTGCGCGCTTACGACAGTGATGCGGCAGATGCCACGAGGGGATTTTCCGATCCTTCTTGCGTGCTTGAGCTTTTTGGTTCTGCCGAGGCCTTTGCTGCCTATTCGCTTTCGACGCCCGACAGCGGCGAACCGGCGCTGCGCGATATGAAAGAGACGGAGTGGGAACGCCACGCCTTTGCCAACAAGTTGGCGAAGGAGCTAGGGGTTCCGCTCAACGGGGTTAAAACTGTACCGCCGGCGCAGCGCGATACCGTTATTGTTGGATTGAACAATGCCGGCTTTACAGTGCGTCAGATTGAGCGGTATACCGGGATTGGCAAAAGTACCGTCTCTCGTATCGTGCGCGCCCGCGCGCGAACGGCGATGCGGGCTGGCGGAAACGTGATGTAGGGTCGCCTGTTCACCGCAGCTGGGGTCGTCCATACGCCGCAACCAGCGTTCAAAAGCTTGGTACGGTAACTGCACTTCTTAATATGCATAGAACAATCGTCATCTTGCATAAAATAACAGCTCAGTCCGGGTTTGCCCGTGCCTACCCCCGTCTGCGCCGTGCAAAAAACGGAGTTTTCAGCATCGTGGTGCTGTCGGCACTGCCACAATCTTGCAACACACGGGCCCCTAAGCTATTGATCCCTGCCGTTGCACCCCCGGAGTATGTGCCTGCGTCCCGTCAGACCGCGATGTCTGGTCTAAAACACAATATTTATGCGCCTGGAGACGTTGATTAACGCTTCCGATGCGTATGCACACAGCTTGGCGTGCTGAATACTCGCAAAAATGCACGCAGCATCCTATGGGACCCTTCTGCGGCAGGCGCGAAGCGAGTCGGAGCTCAGCAGAACGGGGCTTGGCGCATTGCTTGGCGGGTCCGGGGCCCTGCCGCAGGCCTTTGGTGCTGTGGAAAACGCCCGTGTTCGCGTCTGCTGTGTGGTAAATGACAGACGGAGCGCCGGACGCGCGGACTTCGTGCGTCCGGCGCTCATTAGGAAAAACAGAGCCGCCCGTATCGGGCGGCTCGGCAATCAAAAACCTTGGATTCGGGGCATAAGCTACTGGTTTGTTTGCCCCTCGAGCATGCCGTCGAGGGTGCGCCAGGCGAGTTCGGCGCACTTGACGCGGGCGGGCATGTGCGAGATGTCCTGGAGCTGGGCGGCTTCGTCCAGGTCTTCCAGGTCCTCCTCGGAGAGCTTCTCGCCGCGGATCATGGCGAGGAAGAGCTCTGCTAGGCGGCGAGCTTCCTCGACGGTCTCGCCGGTGATGAGGTCGGCCATGATGTCGGCGCTGGCCTGGCTTATGGCGCAGCCGTGCCCGGTAAACGAGGCTTCCTCGATTACATCGTTCTCGACGCGCAGCTGTAAGGTGAGCTCGTCGCCGCAGCTGGGGTTGATGCCGTCGTGCTCGTGCGTGGGAGCATCCATCTCGTACTTATAGTCGGGGTGCGAGTTGTGCTCCATAAATGTGGTGGAGGTGTACAGATTACCCATTGAACGTGCTCCAAACGTGATGCAGGCCGGCGATGAACTTGTCGATGTCGGCCTTGTCGTTGTAGAAGGCCACGCTGGCGCGGCAGCAAGCAAGGTTTTCGACACCCAGCCAGGTAAGCAGCGGCTGCGCGCAGTGGTGGCCGGCGCGGATGCAGACGCCGTCCATGTCCATGATGCTCGCGACGTCGTGCGGATGGATGCCCTTGACGTTAAAGCTCACAACGCCGTGGTGGTTGTCCCAATAGATGGAGCCGATGATCTGGACAAAGTCGAGCTGCATGAGTTCGCCCATCAGATAGTGGACGAGTGCCTGCTCGCGGGCCTGGATGTTCTCGTAGCCCACCGTGTTGACCAGGTAATCAAGGGCGGCGCCCGTGGCGAAGATGCCGGCGGCGTCCTGCGTGCCGGCCTCGAATTTCTCGGGAACGGGCGCCCAGACGGCGTCTTGCTCGGTGACCGAGTCGATCATCTCGCCGCCGGTGAGCATGGGCGGCATGGCGTTGAGCAGGTCCATTTTGCCCCACAGCACGCCGATGCCCATGGGACCCATGGCCTTGTGCGCGCTAAAGGCAAAGAAGTCGGCGCCCAGGTCGGCCACATCGACCGGCATGTGCGGCAGCGACTGCGCACCGTCGACGACCAGGTAGCCGCCGTACTTGTGCACGAGTTTGCCGAGGTTCTTGACCGGGTTCTCGACGCCCAGCACGTTAGAAACCTGACCCACGGCCAGAATTTTGGTCTTGGGACCCACCTTGGCAAGAACCTCCTCGGTGGTGAGCTGGCCGGTCTTGGTGGGGTAGAGGTAGACGAGCTTGGCGCCGGTCTCGCGGCAGACCTGCTGCCACGGAATCAGGTTGGAGTGGTGCTCCATGATGGTGATGACGACCTCGTCGCCCGGTTTGAGCACTGTGGGCGCAAAGCTCTTGGCGACCAGGTTGAGCGACTCGCTCGTGTTGCGGGTGAAGACGACCTCGTTGGCCTGTGAGGCGCCGATGAGGTCGGCGATCTGCTGGCGGACCTTCGCGATGGCGTCGGTTGCCTCGACGGACAGCGAGTACAGGCCGCGCAGGGGGTTGGCGTTCATGCGCTGGTAGAAGTCGCGTTCGGCGTCAAGCACGCAGGCGGGGCGCTGCGCGGTGGCGGCGCTATCGAGGAAGGCGATCTCGGGGTGCTGCTGGAAAAGCGGGAATTGCGCCTTGTAGGGATTGGTCTCGATGTCGACGGTAGGCCAGCCGCGCGAGGCCTCGTCGCTGGCGTCGAGCTCCATAGGCTCCGGTGCGGTACAGGTGTCGCATTTAACGTGCTCGGTGTCGATCATGCGAGCTCCTCTTCAAAGTTGTCGATCAGGTTGTTGCCCAGGCGGACGATGCCGGCGCGGGTGCGCTCGTCGGTGGCGGAAAGCGCGGCGTCCTCCAGCTTGGCGCGGATGAACAGGTCCTCGGCGGCGTTTTGGTCAAGACCGCGGCAGGCGAGGTAGAACAGCTGCTCGTCGCGGACGTGACCGATGGTGGCGCCGTGGTTGCCGGCGACGTCGTCCTCGTCGCAGAGAATGACGGGAATGGTCTTGTTGTCGACGCCCTTGTTGGCCAAAAGCACCGTCTCGCGCTCGGTGCCGGTTGCACCCTTGCAGCCGTGCACGAGGTCGATGGTGCCACGGTAGACCTTCTTGGACGTGCCGGTCAGCACGCCGTTGGCGTCGATCTCGCACTCGGTCTTGCGACCGCGGTGGCGCAGCTCGTAGTTAAAGTCGCGCACCTGCTCACGGGCGCCAAGGTAGTCAGTATCGATGGTGACCTTGGCGGTATCGCCCAGCAGGTCGCCGGCAAGGCCGGTGGCGCTGGCGCCGGCACCCAGGACGGTGTGTTGCACGTTGACGCGCGCGCCCTCGTCCAGGAACAGGCCGGTATCGTCGAGTGCGATCCAGCTATCGTCGAGCGTCTGCGTGCAGGCCACGTTGACGGTGGCGTACTCGTGGGCGCACACGCGCAGCACGGATCCCACGACGCCCTCGCCGGCAACGGGGGAGTCCAGGGCGATCTGCAGGTCGAGCGTCGACTGGGGACGGACGACGACGTCGATGGCGGCGATGGCCGCGGCGGCATCGACACCGCTCACACGCACGGTAACCGTGGCGTGCTTGTATGCGGGCACATCGATGACGACGCGCTTGGTGGCGTGGTCGGCCAGGTAGGTGTAGGCAGCCTCGCCCATGCCAGTCTCGAAGGCCTCAGCGGGGGAGAGCTCCTCCTCCAGCTTAATGGCACCGGCCTGGTAGACGGAGGTGGCGGGCACGTCGAGCTCGGTCTCGGGCGTGATGCGGGCGCGGTCGGCGGCATCGCCGGGCGCGGAGGCGCGGCGCTCGGGGAAGCGCTCGGCCATGGCGTCCATGGCGGCGTCGAACGCGTCTGCCACGCCAGCAAATTGCTCGTCCAAGCCCTTAACCTTAACGGTCTCGGCGGGAGCGGCGGCAAGCTCGTCCGAAAGCTCAAGCTTGGTCTGGTTCATCTTGAGCCAACCCCAAGTGGCGGCCGGCATCGCATTAACCTGCTCGAGCGTGGTAGCAGCGGTGTTCGTGGTCTGTTTCATTATCCGATCGCTCCTTCCATCTCGAGCTTGATCAGGTTGTTCATCTCGACGGCATACTCAAGCGGCAGCTCCTTGGAGACCGGGTTGGCAAAGCCGTTGACGATCATGGTACGGGCCTCTTCCTCCGAGATGCCGCGGCTCATCAGGTAGAACACCTTGTTGTCGCCGATGCGGCCGATGGTGGCCTCGTGGCCGATGTCGACGTTCTTGGCGCGGATGTCCATGGCGGGGATGGTGTCGGAGCGGCTCTGGTCATCGAGCATCAGCGACTGGCAGCTCACGGTTGCCTTGGAGCCTTCGGCCTTGGGCGTGGCCACAATGGAGCTGCGGAAGGTCTGGATGCCGCCGCTCTTGGAGATGCCCTTGGTCTCGACGGTTGCCGAGGTGTCGGGCGCGTTGAGCACGACCTTGCAGCCGGTATCGAGGTTCTGGCCGGCACCGGCAAAGGTGATGCCGGTAAAGCTCGAGCGAGCGCGGCGGCCGTTGAGCACACTCATGGGGTAGAGGTAGCCCACGTGGCTGCCGAAGGAGCCGCTGATCCACTCGATGTCGCCGTCCTCGTCCACGCGTGCACGCTTGGTGTTGAGGTTGTACATGTTCTTGGACCAGTTCTCGATAGTCGAGTAGCGCAGATGCGCGCGTTTGCCCACAAACAGCTCGACAGCGCCGGCGTGGAGGTTGGCCACGTTGTACTTGGGCGCGGAGCAGCCCTCAATAAAGTGCAGGTCGGCATCGTCCTCGACGATGATGAGTGTGTGCTCAAACTGGCCAGCGCCCTTGGCGTTGAGGCGGAAGTAGCTCTGCAGCGGAAAATCGAGCTTGGTGCCCTTGGGCACGTAGACAAACGAGCCACCCGACCACACGGCACCGTGCAGGGCCGCAAACTTGTGGTCGGTGGGCGGGATGAGCGTCATAAACTTCTCGTGGATGAGCGGCTCCCACTGCGGGTCGTGCAGGGCCTCCTCGATGCCGGAGTAGACGATGCCCATCTTGGACGCCGTGTCCTGCATGTTGTGGTAGACGAGCTCGGAGTCGTACTGCGCGCCGACGCCCGCCAGGTAGCTACGCTCGGCCTCGGGGATGCCCAAGCGCTCAAAGGTGCTCTTGATGTCGTCGGGCACCGACTCCCAGTCGTGCTTTTGGTCGGTGTTGGGCTTGACGTAGGTGACGATGTTGTCCATGTCCAGGCCCTCGATGGAGGGACCCCACGTCGGGTCGGGGAAGCGATTGAAAATATCGAGGGACTTTAAGCGCAGGTCGAGCATCCATTGCGGCTCGTCCTTCTTGGCGCTGATCTCGCGCACTATGTCGGGCGTGATGCCGGCATCGAGGCGCTCGAATCCCTCCTCGCCATAAGTGAAGTCGTAGAGGCTGCGGTCGATGTCCGCGACCTCGGTGCGGTTCTTGGTCATTGCGTCGCCCCTTTACGCCTGCTGCTCGGCAGCGGCGGCCTCGGCCTGGGCGCGCTGCTCGGCGGCCTCGCGCTCGAAGGTCTCAAAGCCGTTCTTGTCGATCCAGGGGATGAGCGAGGCGTCGTCCTCGCGCACGATGTGGCCCTTGACCATAACGTGGACGCGGTCGACATCCAGGTGTTCCAGGATGCGCGTGTTGTGCGTGATGATGAGCATGGAGCCGTCGCAGCTCTTGCGGTAGGCGTCCATGCCGTGGCTGACGGTGGACAGGGCATCGACGTCCAGGCCGGAGTCAGTCTCGTCCAGGATGGCGAGCTTGGGCTGCAGCAGCAGAAGCTGGAGCATCTCGACCTTCTTTTTCTCGCCGCCCGAGAAGCCCACGCCCAGCTCACGGTTGAGATAGGCGGTGTCCATGTTGAGCTCGGCCGCGAGCTCCTTGACGCGACGGCGGAACTCCTTGCCCTTCATCTCCAGGCCGGGGCGGCCGGCGATGCTGGCGCGCAAAAAGCTCGACAGCGGCACGCCGGGGATCTCGACCGGGGCCTGGAAGCTCAGGAACAGGCCGGCGCGGGAACGCTTGTCGGTGGTGAGATCGGTGATGTCCTGGCCGTCAAAGACGATGCGGCCGTCGTTGACGGTATAGACGGGGTCGCCCATGACCAGGTGGCCGAGGGTGGACTTGCCGGCGCCGTTGGGTCCCATCAGCACGTGGGTCTCGCCGGCGGCGACGTTGAGGTTGACGTTGTGGAGGATGGTCTTCTCGTCCACGGAGGCGGTGAGACCTTCGATGGAAAGCAGCGGATTTGCGCTCATGCTGTCCCTCTCTGTATATGGTGTACTCATAGGTGTACTAAACCCTAGGAATCTTCTCGGAATAAAGTTACTATGGGTTCGGCGTTAGTCAAGGGAAAACCCGACTAATCCACTCGACTTTTTAGATGTGGGACATAATAATCAGGTTTGTTTGCCCCGCGTGCATAAGATTTGGGACAAATGCCCTTGGTGGTTTTGTTCCAGGAACAACGGGAGGGTAGGTATGCTCATTTCTTCTAAGGGCCGCTATGCCCTCCGACTGATGATCTATATCGCAGCGCTTGGTGACGCCGAGGGCAAGATTGCTCTGCGCGAGGTCGCCGACCGCGAGCATATCTCACAAAAGTATTTGGAGCAGCTGGTTCGTCCGCTTATGAAGGCGGGCCTGCTTAAGAGCGTACGCGGTAAGGGCGGCGGCTACATGATGGCTAAGGACCCGGCCGAGGTGCGCGCCGGCGACATCCTGCGTGCCGTCGAGGGCAGCACGGCTCCGGTGGCGTGCGACGGCATCGACAACAGCTGTACTCGCAGCGACCTTTGCTCGACCGTTAAGTTCTGGCGCGGGCTGGACGACGTGATCGAAAAGTACGTCGACGGCGTGACGTTGGCCGACCTAGCTGCTGTCCCCGAGATCAACTTCGACATTAAGCTGTAGTTTGAGAGCATTTCCTTAAGATTCCGCGGAGGGTTGTTGCCGTTTACCGATGGGTTGTTGTGCAACAAACGGCGAGCTGTAATACTGAATTCATCTTTGCAAACTGCACTTTAACTACACCAATGCAGGGAGGATCTATGCAGCCCAAGCATTCCGCAATTGTCGCAGGTCTTACGTTGGCGCTTTCGTTTGGCGCCCTTGCCGCGCCTGTGACTGCTGTTGCCGAGGAGCCCACGCCGGGTGTTGCCTCGGATGCCACCGATATCGATAAGGGCCTTTACACCCAGCAGTCCTTCTCGGGCGTGCTGAGGTCGGTTCAGGGTGTTTCGTTTGTCAACGTGACCGCCGAGATGAAGTACTTCACCAAATATGAGAGCCACGGCAACTATAACCAGGGCTTTTCGTATGGCGACGGCTATAACGCGTTGGGCTATTACCAGTTCGACCGGCGTTGGTCGCTCATTCCGTTTATGAAGCAGGTCTACAACTACGATTCTGCTAAGTACGGCATGCTTAAGGCTGCGATCGATCGCGGCGGTGAGATTTCCAACGCGAACAACCCTATGTATGCGAACGGCCAGCTCACCGAGCTGGGCCGTATTGCGCAGGAGGCCTTCCAGGGTGCTTATAACACCGACCCTGCTGAGTTTTCGGCTCTACAGGATGCGTATGCGTACAACTCGTACTATGCGGTGACCGAGGCGTGGCTCAAGAGCGCCCTTGGTATTGACATTTCCGGCCGTGCCGACTGCGTCAAGGGTATGGTGTGGAGTATCACCAATATGTGCGGCACCGGTGGCTGCCAGGACTTTTCCGCTGGGCAAAACTTTCCAACAACATGACCGACCGCGAGTTTGTGACGGCGCTTTCCAGCAGCGTGGTCAATAATGTGGCGACCAAGTATGCAAGCCAGCCCCAGTACCACGAGGGCTGGAAGAACCGCTACCGCAATGAGCTCAAGGACTGCCTGGTCTTTATTACCGAGGACGAGGCTGCCGCGGCAACGCCCGTGGAGCCTGAGCCCGAGCCCGCGCCGGCGCCCGGTCCGAGCATGGCGCCCGCTGCTCCCGCCGCACCGACACCTGGTACCGATGACGATGCGGGCGACGATAACGATACGGATGCGCCCTCGACTGATGCGGGCAGCGATGATGCTGGTAACGGCGGGGCTGCGTCTGGTGGCACCGCGGCCGGTGGCGCTTCTGGCGATTCGTCGACTTCTGGCCCCGACGGCGCTACGGATGGTGCGACATCTGGCTCTACCGATGCGGGCGCTTCCAACGGCGCTGGCGATTCCGCTGCCGATGCTGGCTCCTCTAACGGTTCTGGCTCCGATGCTTCCGAGGGCGGTTCGAGTGAGGTATCCAATGCCGGCGATTCCTCGACGGAAAATAAGCCTTCTACCAGCGAGCAGCTTGGCTCCATGCTTGGATCTTCTTTGACGGCTGGCATTAACGGTGGCTCTTCTTCTGATGAGGGGGCGTCTGACCAGGGTTCCGGTTCCGATGCCGCCGATGAGGGCGCGAGACAGTCCGACGCCGATGCTCAGAAGGCTGGGGATAAGGGTGGTGCTACTACCACCACCACGACGACTACGACCACCACGACGACCAAGGCCTCGGGTGGCAATATGCCCAAGACGGGTGACCTCATCGTGATGGCGAGCCTTGCCAGCGCAAGCCTGGCCACGCTGGGCGCCACGTCTATTGTGAGCGGTAAGCATAAACTCGATCAGCAGAATAAGGCTGCTGGTGAGGACGGTTCCGAGGAGTAAGTTCCTGGTCGCCTGATAATCTAAGAACTAGGACGGGGTCCGGTGCAACTGCATCGGGCCCTGTTTTGTTGTGCATCGATTAGTTATGCCCCCTCACACTTCATGTTGCTACCGTTGCCCGAAACGTCTGTATGACGGCATAATTGCGGTTGAGTTGCTCGATACAATGGGCATCGTGCTGCGTTTTAGGGAGAAGTTACGGTGTCTGAACAGGCGATTTATGGTGATACTGCCTACTATGGCGTAGAGTTGATCGATCGCTCGGGTAACGGGGCGCTACCGGTCGGCGAACATGACTTTGCCGAGGCCATGGATCGATGCGTGCTAGTCGACAAGACGATGTTTATTGCCGATGTCTTGGATGCTGATGCCTCTGTTGTGGTGTGCTGTCGACCCGAAGGCTTTGGCAAGAGCATGAACCTGTCGATGCTTAAGGCTTTTCTGGAGCGACCCGCGGTCGGGCAGGTCGATCGGGGCCTGTTTGCTGGTTCCCAGATTTGGGATGCGGCCAGCGGACGCTATCGGGACGAGTACGCTTGCTATCCGGTGATATCGCTGGACTTTTCTGGCGCTACGAGGCGTGACGCCGCTGTTGCCGACGTCGTGCGTGATGCTCTTTCGGGCGAGTGCGCTCGGCTGTTGGCGCTCTTGGAGGCTCCGGATTTAGCGCGAGATAAGGTGCGTCACATCGAACGCGTTGCGCGTGGCGTAGCGAGCGCGGACGAGGTTGACTCGGTGCTTGGCGTGCTCATTGAGCTGCTGGTGATGGCCTGTGATGAGCAGGTTGTATTGCTCGTTGATGGGTACGACGCGGTGTGGTTGGGCCGTGCGAGTGCGAGGGGCGCTTCCGGCGCCGATCCGGCAAAGCTATTCGATTGCGTGCTGTTTGACGTCATTGCCGCTGCGGGCGATTCGTTGCGGCTGGCGTGTCTGATGGGGGAGCGTCCCGGCCCTGCCGAAGCGGCACTTTCTTCGCGAAACTGCTCGTATTGTCTGACGACGCCGCTGTCGACGTGGTGTGACCGTTGGTTCGGCTTTTCGGATGCCGAGGTCGAGGCTCTGTTGAATCATGCTGGACGCGAAGAATACCTGGATGATGCGCGTGAGTGGCTCGAGGGATATCGGTTTGGCAGGGCCTATTGCTCGAGTCCGGCGCGTGTGATCGGCTTTCTGGACCGAGGCTGCACGGCGCCTGTGCGTGCCGATCTGTATGGATATGCCGATTGCCTGAGTAGGGTAGTTGCCGGGTGGAATCTCGACCGCCTTTCGGTCCTGTTCGATTTGCTCGAGGCCCATGGGTGCGTTGAGGTCCCGCTTTGTTTGGGCGCTGCGGGTCCAGAGGCCCCGTCTGATGATGGCCTGTGGACGGCGCTGTATCTGTCCGGTTTTCTCACGACGGATATGACAGAGGAGCCGGAGCATGGCAGTCGTCTCCGTGCTCTGCGGCTGCCCAATAACGAGCTTCGCCAGGCATTGCGTCTGGTGATTATTGAGTGGTTTGAGTGCGCTGCCGAAGACATTCAAGACGTCGATGCGTTTCGCGACGGGTTGTGCTGTGGGGACGAGGATACGGTGAGGCAGGCGCTAGACCGCATCTTGGGAGATGCGGGAATCGGTGCGACCGACCCAGATGCGCCGTTGCCATATCATCTGCTTTTACAGGGGCTCTGCTTTGGATTGCCGGGCTATGCCAATCCTGCTTCGAGGCGAAAGTGTGGCGCGGATCGCTGGGACATCCAGGTTATCCCTACGGGCGCCGTGCTCGACGTGGCAGACACGATCGGCATGCTCGACGAGCGCCCGCTGATTTCTATCAACATGATGTATGACCCCGGTGTGGACGCGCTCGGCCTGGAATTGCTGGCCGTTCAGGCGCTACTCGACATAGAGCGCGACGGTATCGACAAGATTCGCGTACCGCGACCCGGCGTGGGCCGTTTGCGCTGGGGATTTGGGTTTGATGGGCGGCACGTGGCTGCGGTGTGCCAGCGGTTGTAGGGGCAGGCGATGCTGCGGGGGTGCCCGCTATTCCGCGTCCTTCATGGGCGGCATGGGCTTCCAGTTGGGATCCTTGATGATCTTGCGGGCGTCTTTCATGCCGCGGCGCAGCGCCGGAATGCCGGTCTTAAAGCATTTGTCGACCGCTGCCAGACGAATGAACTCCTTGCAGAAGGTCGCGGCGTTGCCCAAGCGGAACAAGATGGGGTGGTAATCGCCGTAAATCTGCATGTAGCGGGCCAAAAAGCCACGATTGCGCATGATGTAGTAGCGGTTGGTGTCGCTCGTGGAGTTGAGCTGGCGTTTGCCGGCGATGTCCCAGTTAGAGACGGCGCGGGCGCGCTTGAGCACCACGTCTGCAACCACGGCGGCGGGGAAATGCTGGCTGGCAACATAGCCGTAGCAGGCGTCGTCGCCGTAGATGAAAAAGCGCGCATCGGGCAGGCCGATCTTGTCGACTACGCGACGGGAGAACAGGCCGCCTTCAAAGCACAGCTGGTTCATGGCGCGGTGGCCCTCGGGTCCTAGGTCCCACTTAGCGATGGGGTTGGGGATACCGAGCGAAAGGATGAGCTGGTACTGCCAAAAGAAGGCACCGCCGTCGAAGTCCAGGCGCGAACCCTGGATGACGTCGTAGCGGTCCGTCCACTTGGCCAGGCGCTCGATGCCCTCCGGGATTACGAGCACGTCGTCGTCCATCACCCAGAACCATTGGGCGCCCAGGTCGTAGGCGCATTTGGTGCCGGCGGAGAAACCACCCGCGCCGCCGCCGTTTTCGAGCTGTGGCGCGTAGATAACGCGGTCGGTACCACCCTGTGAATCGGGCTGGCCAGTGTCGATACCCCACAGGTTGGCGAGGCGCTCGTTGAATGCGGCGCACATGGCTTCGGTCTCGCGCGAATTCTCGTTGTCGACGATCACGATGCGCCAAGGCGTTGCCGTGAGTTCGGTCATGGAGTCGAACAGGTTGGCCAGAAGCTCCTGGCGTTTATAGGTGACGACAACGATGGCGAGCTTGTCGATGGGAGCGGGGAGGGTGGAAGTCATGGGGAATATATCCTTTCACGCGTGGCGGGCGAGCGCCGCACGGAAGCTATCGAATGCGTCGTTTGGACGGCACCTATTGTAAAGGGTCGCTGCGCCATGTTGGCAAGGTTTGAATAAAACGCAGGAACCTGCCATGGGCGTGGCGACCGCGATTAAGCGCAGCGCTTCGATGACTATGTTGCGTGCGGCTTTGTGCTGCATGACGTCCTTTCGTATCGGTTTGCCTCTGCGGGCTCCATAGATTATATAAACGCCCGCGGGCGGGACGACCCTTTGATACCATTAACGGCAGGTATTTCCTAAGGAGCGCATTTGTCTACTAATTCCCCTGGCGACCCTGTCCTGTCGCTGCTTGTTCCCATCTACAACGTTGAGCGCTATCTGCGCGAGTGCCTCGATTCCGCCGTGGCGCAGACGCTCGAGGACATCGAAATCATCTGCATCAACGACGGCTCTACCGACAACTCGCCGGCAATTATCCGCGAGTACATGGAGCGCGACGCGCGCGTGAAGATGATCGACAAGGCCAATAGCGGTTACGGCGACTCCATGAACCGCGGGCTTGAGATGGCGCGCGGCAAGTACGTGGGCATTCTGGAGTCCGATGACTTTATGGCGCCCGATGCGCTGGAGAAGCTCGTGGCAGCTGCCGAGCGCTTCAATACCGACTTTGCGAAGGCAAATTTTGACTTCTACTGGTCTAAGCCCGAGGAGCGCCGCTCGCTGCACGAGATGTTTAAGGCAAGGGACTGTGACAAGCCGGTGCATCCGAGCGACACGACGCAGTTCTTTAAGCAAAAGCCGTCGATTTGGTCGGCTGTGTACCGCCGTGATTTTCTTGAGCGCAACGGCATCAAGTTCCTGCCGACTCCGGGAGCATCCTTTCAGGACACGTCGTTTGCCTTTAAGGCGATCGCATGCGCCGACAAGGCTGTTTACCTGCACGATGCCGTGCTTTCGTATCGTCAGGACAACGAGAACTCCTCGGTCAATTCTTCGGCTAAGGTCTTTTGCGTCAATACCGAGTATGCCGAAATCGAGCGCTGGATCCGAGAAGATTATGCTCGCGATCACGCAAGCGATGACGTCGCCCGCATGCTCAAGTTCAATCAGCTCATTAAATACGATTCGTATATGTGGAACTATGTGCGCTTGGCACCCAAGTTCTATAAGGAGTTCCTGGTGCAGATGGCCAAGGAATTCCAAGCGGCCTTGGACGCCGGGGAGTTTTCGCTGGACGATCTTAAGCCGTGGAAGCGCGCGAATCTCGCTGCCATCCTCAAAGATCCAGAGGGCTGGGTTGACGAGCATCCGCACTTTGCAACGGATGGTGCCTTGGGGCGCGCTAAGTATTACGCCTCGGTTGGAGGCCCTGGTGTGGTCGCCGCCTTCCTCATCGAATCGCTGAGGGGGTAGGTCGGTATGGGAGAGGCCTCGATTCCCAAAGCGACTATTGTCGTTCCCGTATACAACTCCGCGCGCTCCATTCAGAGATGCCTCGACTCGCTGCTGGCACAGTCTGAGCGCTCGATTCAGGTTGTCTGTGTCAACGACGGTTCGGTTGACGATTCGCTGGGCGTCTTGCGTCAAATTGCGCAGGCCGATGACCGTGTGCTGGTGATTGACCAGGAAAACGCTGGTGTCTCGTGCGCTCGAAATGCCGGTATCGATGCCGCCGAGGGCGAGACCGTCTTTTTTGTGGACGCCGACGATTACATCGACGCCCAGACGGTCGAGTGCGTGCTGCATGCCATGGAGTCTGCAGATGCCGAGGTCGCCGTTTTTGGCGGCGTTTGCGAGCCGTCCGACGCCGCGCCCAAGCGGGTCCAGCAACTCATGAGCCCCAAGGCGGGCACTTTTGGCGCCCGTGATCCCCAGTTGCTGTTCCACGCAAACGCACAGCCCTATGCGTGCCGCGCGGCTTTTTCGCGCGAGCTGCTCAATCGCGAGGGCATACGTTTTGCCCCCGGCTTGGCCTTGGGCGAGGACGTTGTGTTCCAGTTTGCAGCTTACGCGCTGGCCTCAAAGACCGTCGTCATGCCGGTCAGGTTCTACCACTACGTGATGGAGAGCGAATCGGCGACGCACGAGTTCAACAGTGCCGAGGCACGCGCCAAAAAGCTCGACGCACACATGAGGATGCTCGAGGAAGTTATGGAAGACTGGGCGGCCTACGGCCTTTTGGATCTTTGCCCCGGCGAGCTGATTACCTGGTTCTTGGACCTTATCGTGTTTGATTTGGCGCGCTTGGATGCCGATGGTTTCCGTCGCGTGGCCGGTCGCGTCAATATGGATTTCACGACGTTTTTGGGAACGGAGTGGGCGGATATGCCTGCTAAGGGCGCCGTTTGCCGTGTTGCCCATAAGCTCGTTGCGGCGACCTCGGGCGTTTCGATGGCAGACGCCACGCTGTTCTATCTTTCGACTCGCGGTCTCAAGGCCTGCCTGGAGCGCTTTATCTAATTCTGGGCGCTGCCGCGCGCCGTTACTTCGCTGCTAAAATAACCCTGTTACACGCTATTCAACAGGAGGTTCTCTTGCAGAACTCTGATACCCCTAAAGTTTCGCTGCTTGTTCCCATCTGCAATGTTGAGCGCTACCTGCGCGAGTGTCTCGATTCCGCTGTGACACAGTCGCTCAAGGACATCGAAATCATCTGCATCAACGATGGCTCCACCGATAGCTCACCGGATATCATTCGCGAGTACATGGCACGTGATGAGCGCGTCAAGATGATTGACAAGGCCAATAGCGGCTACGGCGACTCGATGAACCGCGGCCTGGAGATGGCGCGTGGCGAGTACGTGGGCATTTTGGAGTCTGATGACTTTATGTTCGAGGATTCGCTCCAAAAGCTGGTTGCCAAGGCTGACGCCGAGCACGCCGATGTTGTTAAGGGCGACTTCTACCTGTACTGGTCCACGCCCAGCGAGCGCCGTGATCTGTTTGGGATCATCGACGAGCATATGACGGGCGCCGCGTATCGCCCCGTCGATCGCCCGGGCATTTTCTACCGCAAGCCTTCCATTTGGTCGGCCATCTATCGGCGCGAGTTCCTCAACGACAATCAGATTCGGTTTCTTCCCACGCCGGGTGCCTCGTATCAGGACGCAGGCTTTAACTTTAAGGTTTGGGCTTGCGCCGAGCGTGCCGCGTTTATTACGGACCCCATTTTGTGCTATCGCCAAGATAACGAGAAGAGCTCCGTTAATTCGCCCAACAAGGTGTTTTGCGTGTGCGACGAATATGCCGAGATGCAGCGCTTTTTGGATCAACGCCCCGAGCTTAAGACTCGGCTCCAGGGCATTTTAATGCGCATGAAGGTCGATACGTACCGCTGGAATGACGAGCGTCTGGTCGATGAGTTGCGTGAGCGGTTTTGGGAGAAGGCGTCTCCCGAGCTTAAGGCTGATTGGGATGCCGATCGCTTTGACCTGTCGCTCTTCGACCCGCGCGGCGAGACCGACCTGCGTTTGATGGTCAAATCGCCCCGTGCCTATATCGATTCGCGCTTTGGCTTTAAAAAGCCGGGCAAGCTCAATACGTTTAAGCACTACTTTAAGATAGGCGGGCTGCCGCTGGTCTGGCGCGTGCTGACGTATCAGCATACCTACGGCGATAACCCGCATCCCGACGACGTGCCGGCGGCACAGTAGGAGCGCGTGACCATGGCTACCCCTAGGATTTCCGTCGTCGTTCCCATCTATAAGGTGGAGGAGTGCCTGGCATGGTGCCTGGACTCCCTACTCGCGCAGGATATGCCCGATTGGGAGGGCGTGCTGGTTAACGATGGTTCGCCGGATGGTTCGCGCGACATCGCCGCTGCCTATTGCGAAAAGGATACACGCTTTAAGCTTGTCGATAAGCCCAACGGTGGTCTATCGAGCGCGCGCAATGCGGGCATCGCTGCGTCCACGGCGTCTGTCGTTGCGTTTTTGGATTCCGACGACCGGTTTACGCCTGATGCGTGCCGCGTAATCGTTGATGCCTTTGAGCGTGAGGATTGCGACGTTTTGACCTTTGGCGCAAACCCGTATCCGCTGGAGGCGGGGTATCCGTGGCTTAACTGCGTTTTGAGCCCGCGCGATGCGTCGTTTGAGGGCTATAGCTCCGACCTGCTGTTTAAGGAAGCGTCTCGCCCCTTTGCATGGCGCACCGCTTGCAAGCGCGCTTTTTTGCTGGGCAACGGGATCGTGTTCGATGAAACCGTTAAGTATGGCGAGGACCAGGTCTTCGATTTTGCCGTCTATGGTCGCTCGCGTAAGACCGCGCTTATCTCGAACAAGCTGTACGACTATCGCGTGGCACGCAAGGGCTCGCTCATGGACACCATGCGCTATGACGATGAGACGCGTTTGCTGGAGCACGTGAAGATATACTCCGCGGTGCTGGCCGATTGGCGCCATGATGGGCTCGATGCCCAGCATGCCGATGACCTGGCGTACTTCCTGTGTGATCTGGTACTGTACGATGCACTCAGGCTGCTGAGCTCGGGCTGCGGCAAGGTTTTTGCTGCCGTTGCCGCGGCGCTTGATGGTTCTGCCGTGGGCAGTGATGCTGCGCTCGCACAATGCGCTCCTTCTGTTGCCGCTATGGTGCGTGCGGCACTTATCGGTAAGGCTCCTGCTGCTCGTTCGTGCAAAAAGCTCATGTTCGCTTACGACGTCTTGAGGTTTGGGCGCCTGGGCGCGTGCAAGCGCATGGCTGCGAATGCTCTGGGAAAGCGAGAGGTGTAGATGAGTATCAAGCGTTTGGCGCTTTGCCGCAGTCAGGGTCGTCTGTTTGTTCTGCTTCGTTTTGTCGGTCAGGATATCGCGAGGCTTATTGAGCAGGAGGGCTCCCAGGTTTTTGCTCACGCGACGACCAATGGGGCATGCGTGCCGTCCTTGGCACTGCCGGTCGATCACGGCCGCGTGCTTGCGCTTTGTCCCTCCGTTGCCGATTATGAGCGCGAGCTTGTCGTCTTGGTGCTTCCGTTTATGGACGGCTCTACAATTGACGTTTCATTTGCGTCCGGCGGTAAAAGGCTGGGCTCTATTCGCTTTGACAGTCGTATTGCCAAGCTGGAATCTAAGGTTAACTACAAAGCAAAGCCTGCGATGTGCGCGCTTATCCGCGATGCCCAGCGTGGCGAATGCTGTGGTCGCTACGAGATCGATGCCGTTCGTTATTTACCGGCAGATGAGGGCGCCGTCTGGCGCTATGAGGTCAAGTGGGCGGGAGACCCCCAGTGCGCCCCTGAGCTACAGGTCTTCGATACGCACATGAATGCGATCGATGCCACCGTGCATGTTTTTGAGTCGCAGGTCGATGTTCTCCAGCAAAACGGATGTCGCGTCAATAAAACGTATCTGAGCGTTGAGATGCCTCAGGATATACGCGATTTTGTCGCGATTGCGGCTGATCCTACGGGTCAATTCCAGAGCGGATTTTGCGCCATGGATGGTCGTTTGTACAACGGCATGGTCGACGACAGTTGGAACCGCATGAAGGATGCGCGCGCGGATGATGCGGCCTATCGACGTTGGTTTGAGCAACATCGCGCAAAGCCGGGTGATTTGACGTGCCAGCGTGTCGCTTCAGCGGCATTTGCCTATAGGCCGCTCGTGAGCATTGTGGTGCCATGCTACAAGACCGATCAGGTCTACCTGCGTGAGCTGCTGGACTCGGTGCTATCCCAGAGCTATGACAACTGGGAATTGCTGCTTATGGACGCCTCGCCCGAATGGGATGTGGTGGCCAATCTTGCGGCCGCCGCCAATGACGAGCGGGTTTATTGGATTGAGCTGCCTGGTAACGGCGGCATTGTACTCAACACCAATGCTGGCATTCAGCAAGCGACGGGCGACTACATCGCATTTTTGGACCACGATGACATTCTGGAGCCGGATGCGTTGTTCCACTATGTCACCGCGTTGAACAAAGCGGCAGAGGGGGAGCGTCCGCAGGTCCTGTTCTGTGACGAGGACGTGTTCCAGAAAACGGGGGAGTGGGGTCAGCCGGTCTTTAAGACGCAACTCAACGTCGACCTGCTCTATAGCCATAACTGCGTGACGCATTTTCTGATGGTGGAGAAGGCGCTTATCGATCGCATTGGCATGTCGCCGGAAGATGTCGCGGGCGCCCAGGATTATGATCTGACTCTTCGCTGCCTTGCATCGGGCGCACGGTTTGAGCATATTGCGCACGTGTTGTATCACTGGCGCGTGCATCCCGGTTTCACCGCCGATGACTTTGCAGATAGCAAACCTTACGCCATTGAAGCTGGTCGTTTGGCGCTGCAGCGTCACTTTGACTCGCTGGGCATTTGCGGAACGGTCGAGGAGACCGAGACGTCGTTTGTCTACCGCGTGCATTATGCGCTGCCGGAGCCTGCGCCGCTGGTGAGCATTGTAATTCCCACCAAGGACCACGTTGAGACGCTCGATGCCTGTGTGATGTCGATCGCCCAGAAGGCCACGTATACCAATTACGAGATCGTCTTGGTGGAGAATAACAGCGAAGCCCCGGAGACGTTTGCGTATTACGAAACCCTGCCGGAACGCGTGACCGCTACGTCTGGCGGTAAGGGCACTGCGCACGTTGTGTACTGGCCGGGTGAGTTCAATTACTCCCAAATCATCAACTTTGGCGTTGAGCATGCCAGGGGCGACTACCTGCTGCTGCTGAACAACGATACCGAGGTCATAAGCCCGGACTTTATTGAAGAGATGATGGGCTATCTGCAGCGTCCCGATGTGGGTGTGGTGGGCGCTAAGCTCTATTTTGCCGACCATCTGGTGCAGCACGCTGGCATTTTGGTTGGCGTGCGTGGCGCACTTGCCCATGCCAACCAAGACTTCTCTGCAAAGCGCGAGGGCTATCTTGTCCGCGCGGTGCGGCCGGGCAACTATAGCGCCGTAACGGGCGCCTGTCAGATGGTCCGACGCGACGTATTTGAACAGGTTGGCGGCTACAACGAAGAATTCGCCGTCGGCTTTAACGACGCGGACTTTTGTCTGCGTGTGTGGGAGGCGGGCTACCGCACCATCTTTACGCCCTATGCCGAACTGTACCACTACGAGTTCACCTCGCGCGGCAGGGAAGAAGCCAACGAGAAAAAGCTGCGCCGCTGGAAACGCGAACAGGCTTTGTTCATGCAGCGCTGGCCGGAGTTCTTCTTGACGGGCGATCCGTGGCTTGGACCAAACCTATCCTCCGAGAGCGAGTACTTCTCGCGTTAAGGCAATAGTTTTAGGAAGTCCTAACCTTTCTTTTGGTATGCGCTTGGAAGAAAGAAACGTGTGGACTACTTAGTAAGACGAATTGCGAAAACTCGATACTTCCGCGATAAGTTTATACAGGCTTATGCAGCTCGATATTATCCGATATCGTCTGCAAGTAGATTTAAAGCGATGATTGACCGTGCGAGGCATAGATTTTATTTGGCTCTGTTAGACCAAATTTGACACGATCGGCTGTTCGCCGAACCGGAAAATAATCGGGCTATCCCCGCCCATCGCGGTCCGCGCCCTCCCCGTCAGCCTTCCCCGAAGATCCCAGCCTGACGTCGAAGGGCAGGCCGCCCTCGCGGACCACCGCCCTGAGGAATATGTTCATGGCGCCCGACATGGAGAGCCCGAGCTCGTCGAGCACGGCCACGGCCTCCCTTTTGACCTCGGGATCGATTCTTATCGTGGTGGCCGGGACGTTCGATGTCATTGCCGCTCCTTCCGCGGTCGCTGCTCCGTGGCCACCATTTTAATTCGCTAGGCCGCCCGCCCGTCCCAGTAGTCCATGAGGGGAGGCTCGAGGCCGAACATGCCGCGGACGCGGGTCGAGCAGGAGCCGTTGGCGAGCTGGCGGGCGACCGTGGACTCCGCCGCGCGCGAGCCCGCCGCCATGAAGGTGCGGCACCAGCGGAACCAGTCGAGGTAGGCCCCCAGGTGCTTGGTGGACACTCCCCTGAAGCGGGCCATGAACGAGCCGAGGAGCGAATGGACGGCGTTGATGCGGTTGATGGTGCCCTCCGAACGGTCCTTGGAATCATAGGATTCATGCGAGGCGACCTTCAGGTCGCGCAGCACGTCGATGTATGCGGCCGCCTTGTCCGTGGCGACGACCGCGCCCGCGCCGATGCGGTCGCGAAGGGCCTCCGCCGCACGCCTGCGCGAGACAACGCCGCGGCCCGAGACCTCGAAGAAGGTGGCGTCCGTGTCGCTGACGCCCGTCATGACGCAGATCTGCTCGCGGGAGAGGCCGCGCCTATGGACCTGCTTGCCGCGGTGGCGAGCCTTCCTCGGCAGGGTGAAGGAGCCCTTTGAATGGTTGCCCTTGAAGGACTCGGGGAAGTACGTCTCGTCGAGCTCGCAAGCCTGCCCCTGCCCCACATGGAACGTGGGCGAGTATTCCCTCAGGCACTCGATGAGCCTGTGGCGCATGGTCCAGGCGGTCTTGAGGCAGACACCGCAGCGGCCGGCGCACTCGCGGAGAGGGAGCATGAGGGCGAAGCACTCGGCGTAGGCCATCCAGGTCTCGCGGGGCAACTTGCTCGCGCCGAGGATCCGGTCGGTGGAGCCGGAGAACGTCCTGCCGCAGTCGCGGCAGAGGTAGCGCTGCTCGCCGTTCCTGGACTTGCCCTTCTTGACGATAGCGACCGAGCCGCAACGGGGGCAGCGCTCTACCTCATGGCCATCTCCCGCCGCATCGTCGAACATGGCGGCGCGGACGACGTCCCCGACCAACTCGACGGCTTTACGGCGCTCGGTCCTGCTGAGCTTCGCCAGGCTCTTCTTGAGGGTGATGACCAGGTCGTCTGCATCCATGGGCGCTCCTTCGACGTTAATTGAAGGGTACCGCCTCGCGGTGACATCGTTTTTATGTCAACCTTGGTCTAACAGAGCCTTTTATTTTTGGAGGGGGCTTAATGGCAAAGACAATACGAGATTCCCGTATCGAATTACTTCGCATTGTCCTTATGTGGACGGTAATGGCTCATCATTTCGTTGTCCACAACGCTGATTCTGTTTCCGCATTTCCTGGTTCGTTTACTAGGTTTTTCTAGAATATCTTTTTCTATCCAAATGGAAGAACTGCGGTCGGCTGCTTTGTTGCCATAACAATCTGGTTTGTTGCGGGGAAAGTCGAATACTCCATAAATAAGGCTGTTAAACGGATAGCTTCAACCGAAGGCACGGTTCTCTTTTATAGTATTGCGCTGGGTTTTTTCTTCATACTTCGCGGCGATATTCAAGTAAGTCCAACCAATTTGATAGGTATTTTTGCACCAACTCTTACTGGTTCTAGTTGGTGGTTTGTAACCGTCTATGCTTGGCTTGTATTTTTGCTGCCCTTTATAATTCCAGCTTTGCATGCGTTGGGCCAGAAACTACATCTATACTACATCTATATCTAATAGTCTTTCTGGTCTCTGTCTTTGGATTCCTGCGTTATGTGCCGCTCTTTTGGATTCCCATCGACGGGCTACTAGTGGATTTTATTATAATTTGCGTTTTTGTTTCCTATATTCGCTGGTATGTAGATTTGTCAACAGTGGATATACGGTGCCTGGTTGCCTGCTGCATTGCTGCCTTTGTGGGAGTTGCAATCTCGTTTTATGGTCAATTCCATTTTGATGGTTTGCTGGGTTCGACATTTGCGAATTTGTATAACGGCTTTTTCGGTTCGCCGGCGTCTATTTTTTCGTTAGCTATAGCCATCTCGGTCTTGTTGATTGATTTAAAAATGCCGCATTTTTCCTCCCGTTTCGTTAACGCTATCGCAAAACTTTGTTTTGCTACTTACCTTATTTCTGACTATGGGCCCATTCAAAGTTGGCTTTGGAGCTCGCTGTTTCCCTTTACGCGTGTCGGCGTTGGGCTGGGAATATTGCAGGTACTTTTTGTTCCAACGGTTGTGTTCGCGATCTGCTTAATGCTGGAAGGTCTCAGGAAGCTCTTGGGTGGTTTCATCATACGTTTTATCGGTCCTTGCGATTTGTTAAATAAAGCTTTGTCGTAGAACCAAGACTTTTGACATTTTCTTCCGCATACGTGAGTTGACACGATCCCTCTACACAGGTGATGGAACGATTGGGATTCTGTACCAGCGTTCTCTGGTTGTAGCGGATTGGTCGATAACCATCTAGGAAAGTGCGTCGTGGGCACGCAAGGCCAGTTATAGGCATGGTAACGCCCACGGTTGTTGCAACTAAGACGACTATCACCGAGGCTGCTGTTAAGAAGCCGATCGAGCCGAAGGCTGACGTGGTAACCGTTGCGAAGTTATCTGAGACCGTCGATGATGACTCGGTTGACATGCCTCTGGTGCTTGTGTTGTTGGAGGCGCTATTAATTGCTGTAGAGGCTTCGGTTTAAATCAAGGAATCGTACCGGTTTCCACACCAATAGAATGCGCTGGCCGCATATTACGTATCGATACGGGCATGGTATTGCGTTTTTTAATTTGCGGCCACAAAGATGCCTTTTGCAAAGCGTGAGGGCCATCTTGCCCGTGCCGTGCGCCCGGGCAACTTCAGTGCCGTAACGGGCGCCTGTTAGATGGTCCGGCGCGACGTATTTGAGCAGGTTGGCGGCTACAACGAGGAATTCGCCGTCGGCTTTAACGACGCGGACTTTTGTCTGCGCGTGTGGGAGGCGGGCTACCGCACCATCTTTACGCCCTATGCCGAGCTGTACCACTACGAGTTCACCTCGCGCGGCAGGGAAGAGGCCGACGAGGAAAAGCTGCGCCGCTGGAAGTGCGAGCAAGCACTGTTCATGCAGCGTTGGCCAGAGTTCTTTTAGTACGGTGATCCCTGGCTCGGGCCGAACCTATCTCCCGACAGTGAGTACTTCTCGCTTTAGGAGCGAAGTAATTCCAAGATCCGGCAAAGTGTCCTCAAGAGCTGCAAGAGCGGTGGGGGCAATTGTTTGCCAGTGTTTGATTCAGGAAGACCATGTCTAACTTTTCTACAATTAATGGCTCGATCATTCTGTCAATGAAGCCTCAGACGCCTCTGATGCAAGCGAAACACTGAGGCATTTTGCTGTATTTCACGGCTATGTAAACGCTTTCGCCGCCTGCCGCGTCTTTAAACGAATTATGTCGAATTGCTTGCTTCAGTGGATTTTCGTGTCACTGGTGCTTGCGCTGTTTAGGTGCGGCTAATTGCTTCAAAAATCAGTGCTTTACGCTGTATCTTTGGAAGGGCGAAAAACCCGCTGAGTACGCTTGTTGTCTTTTGTAGGGGCAGGTTCCATCTGCCTTTATGACAATTCCCGTGCTTTGGACAACTGGACTTCCGATGCGGAGGATATTGTAAGATAATTTATCCTTAGTATCATTATTTGTGATGGGGGATACAATATGAAAAAGGCATTGCGTGCCTCAACAGCGTTTTCTTTAGCTGCACTCTTGACGATTTCATCCTTGATGAGCCCTGTAGCCGCTGCTTATGCTGCGAATAGCGTGCAATCTGTGGATATTACATCAGATGCTGCGTCCGCAGACGATCCTGCAGCTTCACATGACGAGGGCGCTGCCGACGGAGACATAGCTGTTGAGCAATCGTCGCCGGCGGGCGTCGACGAATCGGCTGATGAGGATTTCGGTGTAGATGCTTCTTTGGCTGAGCCGCAAACTGAATCGACTGATTCTTCTTTTCAATATATATACCTTGCCTATCCGAACCTTATTAGCGGGACTGACCAAGTCGTCGCGTTTGCAACTCCTAATGACAGCGATACCATCGCCTCCGCAACACTAAACTATGTTAGCGCCAACGGAGTTCATGGAGCGGTTGACGCTTCCGCGCAGGCTGTAAATTCTGCTGCATTTACATTTGGCTCGAAGCTAGATCTCAATACATATTTTCTTACTTCAATAACCTATGTTCTGCAGGGCGATGATGCTGAACATGAGATTGATCTCTCTGACAGGGATTATTCTTTTGCGGTTGTTGAGAGCTCTGCTAATTCCGAGGGCACTTCCGTTTACTATGCGGACGGCGAAGGCAATGCTGTTGAGGCCCAATCCATCAAACAGGCGTTGGAGTGTGCTGATTCACCGGACGGCATTTCTACTTATGCCACACGCTCGGCTCGAAAAAACGTTCGGGTAATTGCCCTTGATGCTGGCCATGGCGGCACTGATCCCGGCGCACAGGGAAATGAAAAGAGTGAGGCGGATCTAACTTGGAAGATTGTTGCTGCTTGCAAGAATAAGCTTGAGGCGTATGGTTTTAAAGTCGTTCTTGCGCGCGAGCAAAGCGGCGGCTACTCCGGAAATGATTTCCTTTATCGTGTCCAGCGATGTGTGAGTCAAGGCGCGCAGGCCTTTGTTAGCTTCCATATTAATTCCGGTTCTCCTGTTGCCCATGGCGCTGAGGTATATGCCCCCACTGCCAATGAATATGATTACACGCAAGTTTCAGTCGAGCTCGCGAATAAAGTTATGAACAACCTCGCTTCTATGGGGCTCAGCTATCGCGGTGTATTCCAGATGGAAGTTGGAGATGAGTTTGCGGTCATCCGTTGTGCCCGCGAGCAAGGTATTCCCGGCATCTTAATCGAGCATGGCTTTATTTCTAATGCGGGGGACGTGTTGAATTATTTTAGCGATGCTGGTTGCAAACGCCTTGGCGAAGCTGATGCCGATGCGATTATTGCGCAATTTCCTAAGTCAACTTGGCTCGATTATTCTTCCGTATTCGATGCTAATTACTATTTGTCGCTTTATCCCGACGTAGCCAAAGCTACTTCTGGAAATAGTGATTTAGCTCTAGACCATTTTATTAACTATGGCATGAGCGAAGGCAGGCGCGGCTCTGCTAACTTTGACGTACAGAGTTATTTTAATGAGTATCCAGATTTAAGAGCTGCTTTTGGCTTTGATTTAGTTAAGTACTATGAGCATTACGTTACAGCTGGAAAAGCGGAAGGAAGGCATGGGACCGGATGCTCAAAGATTGAAGGATATGCTACGGCTATCAATGGCGTTGATTATTCATCCGTTTATGACCCCTCATTTTATCTATCGAATAACGAAGACATTCGTAACGCTTTTTCTAAACGAAGCCCCGCTGGCGTTGTAATGATTAACGATGCTGCCGTGCTGCGCCATTTCATCAACTGCGGCATGGCGGAGGGACGGCGCGGGAACGAGTCCTTCGACGTGCTGAGCTATTACAATAGATACCCCGACCTCCGTCGCGCATTCGGTGCCAACCTCACAGCTTTATATGGCCATTACCTCAGCAGCGGTCGCGCTGAGGGGAGGATCACGACCGGATGCGATTCCCTCACGGGTGCTGTTGTTTCGCAAGGCGGTACCGATTATTCCCCCGTTTACGATTTCTACTTCTATACCTCTAACAACGGAGACGTCCTGAGTGCCTTTACAACCGTCAGGGGCGGTCTGAGGTTCGTTGACGATGCTGCCGTGCTGCGCCATTTCATCAACTGCGGCATGGCGGAGGGACGGCGCGGGAGCGAGTCCTTCGACGTGCTGAGCTATTACAATAGATACCCCGACCTCCGTCGCGCATTCGGTGCCAACCTCACAGCTTTATATGGCCATTACCTCAGCAGCGGTCGCGCTGAGGGGAGGATCACGACCGGATGCGATTCCCTCACGGGTGCTGTTGTTTCGCAAGGCGGTACCGATTATTCCCCCGTTTACGATTTCTACTTCTATACCTCTAACAACGGAGACGTCCTGAGTGCCTTTACAACCGTCAGGGGCGGTCTGAGGTTCGTTGACGATGCTGCCGTGCTGCGCCATTTCATCAACTGCGGCATGGCGGAGGGACGGCGCGGGAGCGAGTCCTTCGACGTTTACGGCTATCGAAATCGTTATATGGACCTGAGGAAGGCTTTCGGACTGAACCTGAAGAACTATTACATGCATTATTTGAATTGCGGCATTAAGGAGGGACGCAATGGCGCAAGTATGACTGGATATGAAGGTCTTATTATGTCGCCCGCTTATTCAACCTATCTAGATGCCGCTAATCATTTCACAAAGATAATGGGCTCTAAAGGATTCCCTTCAGCCGTTTACGCGGATAGGGGAGCGTCGAACATTAGAGATTTCTGCAAAATTCTATATGAAGAGGCTCAGTCGGAGGGTGTCTCGCCTGAGGTTTTATATGGACAGGTGGTGAAAGAAACGGGGTATTTAAAGTTTGGAAATTTGGTCCAGCCTAATCAGTGCAACTTTGGAGGCCTTGGCGCCACTGGGCCTGGCAACCCAGGCTATAGCTTCGGATCTGTTCGTGAAGGACTACGAGCTCAGGTTCAACATCTAAAGGCGTATGGTTCAACGGAACCCTTGGTCAATCCATGTATTGATGCTCGCTTTAAATATGTCAGTCGTGGTTGCGCTCCGAGAACCATTGATTTAAATGGTAAATGGGCTGTTCCTGGCGTTGGATATGGTGAAAGCATTGATGCAATCGCTAGAGAGGTTATTGGTTAGGCTATTTAATTAGATCTAAAATCGATTGGGTAAATTTGACTGATAGTTTAAAGAAAAACATTACATGGAATACTGTTGGCTCTATTGCATACCTTGCTTGCCAGTGGTTAACGACAGTTGCTGTAGTTCGACTATCGTCGGATTTTAACTATGCCGGAGATTTATCTTTGGCAATGACAATCAGCAATCTATTTGTTCCGATCGGTTTATATAAGATTCGATCCTTTCAAGTATCCGATCTTTCATGTGAGTATTCTTCAGGGGAGTATATTGGTTTTCGTTTAATCACAATAGCGCTGGGGTTTGTTTTCGTAGTGCCTTATGCATTCTTTACCTGTCAGCAGTCTTCTCTTCTTCCCGTGTACCTCTATTGCATATATAAGTCAATTGAAGTCATGGTTGATGTGTTTCATGGCATTGATCAAAAAGCTGGAAATATGATTTATTGCGGTATGTCGATGCTGCTGAGGGGTATTTTGTCTCTACTGGTGTTTTGTGCCGGAATGTATATTTCACATTCTCTTGTGTTGAGTATCGTTCTGATGATTGCGGTGTCTCTCCCCGTGGCGATTGTTGATGCACATTGGGCCTCTAATTTCGATTTGATTGTTCCTTCTTTTAGGTTCAAGGCGATGACTGAACTGTTTTATAAGTGTCTTCCCGCTACGGTTGGGGTTTTTTGTTGCGCTGCGGTTACATCCGTTTCGCGTCAGGAACTTGCTACCGTGCTGGGGGCCTCAATGTTGGGTGTTTATTCCTCGGTGTGTTCTCCCGCAGCAATCGTTCAGGCGGGTGCTGCTAATGCCTATGCCCCTTTGCTCGGCGCGTTTGCGAGCGCTAGTGAGTCGGGGGATAAAAAATCATTTAATACTATGTTGATGAAGGTCGTTCTTGGCGCCCTTGTTTTGTCCATTGTTATTTTGTTCGCTTGTTTTATCTGCGGCGACTACATGTTGGGGCTAATATTTGGTGACCAAATCCATCAGTACTCTTTTTTGCTGTACGGTGCGGTTATTAGCTCTCTGCTTACGGCGTTTATCGGTTTCTTTTCCGACCTGACGATTGTTAAGAGAAAGATGGCCGGTAATCTTGTCGGTAATTTAGTCGCCTTAATCGTTGCTGTCCCCCTTTCTGGCTTATTGATTCAGCTATTTGGACCTAACGGAACGAGTGCTGCAATTTCGCTTGCTTATTTTGTCGGATGTGTCGCGATGCTTCCATGCATTATTCGGAAATAATGCATCAGAGATTCGCTAAATACATAGATATAAAAGTGTTTGGCTGAAGCTATATAACCACTTGCAATGACTTCTTAAACGCTAATTGGTGGTGTTATCAGTTTTAACGTAGGTATAAACGCTTTTTAATTCTAATTTATGCGCAGTAGTCGTCTTTTCGTTTAGGATAAGAAGCGTATCAATAGGTTAAGCATTGACTTGCATTTTGTTTTAGTTTCATTCGCCTTTAGTTTATTTAATTGGAGCTTGAAATGTGCGATAGTGTATTCAAAGACAGGACCCTTATGATCACGGGCGGCACCGGCTCGTTCGGCAACACCGTGCTCAAGCACTTCATGAACACCGACCTGGCCGAGATCCGCATCTTCTCTCGCGACGAGAAGAAGCAGGACGACATGCGCCACCGCCTGCAGGAGAAGTCCCCTGAGCTCGCCTCCAAGGTGCGCTTCTTCATCGGAGACGTCCGCAACGCCCAGAGCGTGCGCGACGCCATGCACGGCGTGGACTACATCTTCCACGCCGCCGCCCTCAAGCAGGTGCCCTCCTGCGAGTTCTTCCCCATGGAGGCCGTGCGCACCAACGTCATCGGCACGGACAACGTGCTCCACGCCGCGATCGAGGAGGGCGTCGACCGCGTCGTGTGCCTGTCCACCGACAAGGCGGCCTACCCCATCAACGCCATGGGCAAGTCCAAGGCCATGATGGAGTCCATCATCTACGCCAACGCCCGCAACGGCGCCGGCCGCACCACCATCTGCTGCACCCGCTACGGCAACGTCATGTGCTCGCGCGGCTCGGTGATCCCCCTCTTCATCGACCGCATCCGCAAGGGCGAGCCGCTGACGGTCACCGACCCCAACATGACCCGCTTCCTCATGAACCTGGACGAGGCCGTGGACCTGGTGCAGTTCGCCTTCGAGCACGCCAACCCCGGCGACCTGTTCATCCAGAAGGCGCCGGCGTCGACCATCGGCGACCTCGCCGAGGCCGTGCAGGAGGTCTTCGGCCGCGTGGGCACCCAGGTCATCGGCACCCGCCACGGCGAGAAGCTCTTCGAGACCCTCATGACCCGCGAGGAGCGCCTGAGGTCCGAGGACATGGGCGGCTACTACCGCGTGGCCTGCGACTCGCGCGACCTCAACTACGACAAGTTCGTCGTCGACGGCGAGGTGGAGACCCAGGCCGACGAGTCCTACACCTCCCACAACACCGAGAGGCTCGACGTGGAGGGCACCATCGCCAAGATCAAGACCGCCGAGTACGTGCAGCTGGCCCTCGAGGCCCGCGAGCACGAGGCGGTGCAGTAGGGTGCGCGTACTCGTCACCGGCGCCAGGGGCTTCGTGGGGAGGAACCTCTGCTGCGCCCTCAAGAACATAAGGGACGGCAAGGACCGCCGAGCCAAATACCAGCAACTCCTTCCCCTCGAGGTCATGGAGTACGACATCGACTCGATGCCCGCCGAGCTCGATGACTACTGCTCCCGCGCCGACTTCGTGTTCAACCTGGCCGGCGTCAACCGCCCCGAGGACCAGTCCGAGTTCATGGAGGGCAACTTCGGGTTCGCCTCCACGCTGCTGGACACGCTCGAGCGCCACGGGAACAAATGCCCCGTCATGCTCTCCAGCTCCGCGCAGGCGAGCCTGTCCGGCCGCTTCGAGGGCTCCGTATACGGCGAGTCGAAGCTCGCGGGGGAGGGCCTGTTCCGGGAGTACTCGGAGCGCACCGGCGCCCCGGTGCTCATCTACCGCTTCCCGAACCTCTACGGCAAGTGGTGCCGCCCGCGCTACAACTCCGCCGTGGCCACCTTCTGCGACGCCATAGCCAACGGCCGCCCCTACGCTGTGAACGACCCCTCCGTGGAGCTGGAGCTCCTCTACATCGACGACCTGGTCGACGAGATGCTGGGCGCCCTGCTGGGCGAGGAGCACCGCTGCGGCTACGAGGGCCTCGATAGGGTAGAGGGAGACGGGTTCTGCTATGTCCCGGAAACCGACGTGAAGACCCTGGGCGAGATCGTCTGCCTGCTCGACAGCTTCCGCGACAGCCGCGAGACGCTCTCGGTGCCCGACCTGACCGAGGGCTCCTTCTCCAAGAAGCTCTGGAGCACGTTCCTGTCCTACTACGAGCCGGGGCACTTCGCCTACGGGCTCAGGCCCAACGTGGACGGCCGCGGCTCGTTCACGGAGTTCCTGCGAACGCCCGAGCGCGGCCAGGTCTCCATCAACGTCTCGAGGCCCGGCATCACCAAGGGCAACCACTGGCACATGAGCAAGTGGGAGAGGTTCCTGGTGGTCTCCGGCACCGCGTCGATCAAGCTCAGGAAGGTGGGGGAGGACTCCGATGGAAATCCGTTCCCCGTCGACGAGTACATCGTCTCGGGTTCCGACATGCGCGCCGTGGAGATGGTCCCCGGCTACACGCACTCCATCACCAACCTGTCCGACACCGAGGACCTCGTGACGGTCATGTGGGCCAACGAGCCCTTCGACCCCGAGAACCCCGACACCTACTACGAGGAAGTCTAGAGGTTTTGACCAGATACGCTCACATTAATAGCGTTCCAAATGGATCCACTGGGCGCATTATGATGAAGGAGCATTTTGCTCTTATTGATCAAGGGCACGAATCGCTTGCTTGCTGGGGAAGAAGAACGCCAGCAAACACTGCCAGTGAATACTGTTTTGGGTCATCTGCTAATTTTTTACTCGACGTTGGGCTTACTCTCCTTGACGGTAAGATAGGTTTTCATTCAGCGAGGCAAACCGACGCGTTGATTCATCGTCTTGATGAGTTCGGTCCTGATGTGGTTCACTTGCATAACCTTCATGGCTACTATTTGAATATTGATAAACTATTTAAATGGTTGATGAGGTCTGATTGTCGCGTTGTATGGACTTTGCACGACTGTTGGGCTTTTACCGGCCATTGCCCTTATTTCACCTATTCTTGCTGCAATCAATGGAAAAACGGCTGTGGTGCCAAGAGGTGCCCTCAACTCATGGGGTATCCTCCAACTATTAATTCTGCATCATGCAAATGGAGTTACGAGGCCAAACGTTCGATTTTCACTTCGTTGCCTTCTAATCGAATGACTATCATTACCCCTTCAAAATGGCTGGCTGGACTGGTTGCTTCTAGCTATTTATCAAAGTATCCGATTGAGGTTGTGCATAATACGATTGATCTCAACGTTTTCAAGCCACGATCAAATAGTGAAGTTTTTAGCGTTAAAGAGAAATACGGCCTCGATTCAAGAAAAATTATTTTAGGAGTTGCCTCTCCATGGTCCAAGCGTAAGGGTCTTTCTGACTTTTATGCCCTTGCGGACAAGCTTGACTGCTCCAAGTATTCCATTGTGTTGGTTGGATTGAGTGCCAAACAGATGAGAAAACTACCTCCAGGGGTAGTTGGTATTCCACGAACCGACTCTCAGATAGAGTTGGCCTCACTTTATAGTTCTGCCTCCGTTCTATTCAATCCAACATACGAGGATAACTACCCTACGGTCAATCTTGAAGCTGAGGCTTGTGGGCTGCCAGTCGTTTGTTACGATGTCGGCGGATGCTCTGAGACTTTGCATAGGAACGATTCGAAACTTGTTGAGTGTGGTGATGTGCAGGCCGCCTCACTACTGTTGGCAAAATATTAGTCTCTGTTTTAAGGAAACCTATGAATTCCAATATTTGTTTTAAAGACGACGGCCGCCTGAAGCTCCTGATCATCGTGGGCACCCGCCCCGAGGTCATCCGCCTGTCCGAGGTCATCAAGAAGTGCCGACGTCACTTCGACTGCCTGCTGGCGCACACCGGCCAGAACTACGACTACACGCTCAACGGCATCTTCTTCCGCGACCTGGAGCTTGCCGACCCGGACGTCTACCTGGACGCCGTGGGCGCCGACCTGGGCGAGACCGTGGGCAACATCATCGCCGCGAGCTACAAGCTGATGGTCCAGGTCAAGCCCGACGCCCTTCTGATCCTGGGCGACACCAACAGCTGCCTGTCCGCCATCGCGGCAAAGCGCCTGCACATCCCCATCTTCCACATGGAGGCGGGCAACCGCTGCAAGGACGAGTGCCTGCCCGAGGAGACCAACCGCCGTATCGTCGACGTGATCTCCGACGTCAACCTGGCATACTCCGAGCACGCCCGCCGCTACCTGAAGGACACCGGCTGCGCCCCGGAGCGCACCTACGTCACGGGATCTCCCATGGCAGAGGTCCTGCGCGCCAACCTGGGCAAGATCGAGGCCTCCGACGTCCTGACCGAGCTCGGCCTGGAGCCGAAGAAGTACATGCTGCTTTCCGCCCACCGCGAGGAGAACATCGACACCGAGGCGAACTTCACGAGCCTGTTCACCGCCATCAACGCGCTTGCGGAGAAATACGACATGCCGATCCTGTACTCCTGCCACCCGCGCTCCCGCAAGCGCCTGGAGGCCACCGGCTTCGAGCTCGACCCGCGCGTGCGCATGCACGAGCCCATGGGCTTCCACGACTACAACTGCCTGCAGATGAACGCCTTCGCGGTGGTCTCCGATTCGGGCACGCTGCCCGAGGAGTCGAGCTTCTTCGCGAGCGTCGGCCGCCCGTTCCCGGCGGTGTGCATCCGCACCTCCACCGAGCGCCCCGAGGCGCTGGACAAGGCCTGCTTCACGCTCGCCGGCATCTCCGAGAAGGGGCTGCTCCAGGCGGTCCACACCGCCGTCGAGCTAGACGCGGAGGGGTCGCTGCCCGAGGCGCCCGTTCCCGACTACGCCGACGAGACCGTGTCCACCAAGGTGGTCAAGATCATCCAGAGCTACACCGGCGTCGTGGACAAGATGGTGTGGAGGAAGAGCATTTAATGACTAGCTCATGCGCTGGTAAGAAAATACTTGTCGTGACGCAGCATTTTTACCCGGAGACTTTTCGAATCAGTGATATTGTCGATGGCTTTATTGAAGACGGTGCAAGCGTTGACGTCCTTTGCGGTATTCCAAATTATCCTTCAGGCGAATGGGCCGAAGGATATGGTTACTGCGGCCATCGTCACGATGATTACCACGGTGCGTCTGTCTTTCGGTCTGGTGAAATACGCCGAAAGGGAAACACTTCGGTCCGCATTTTCCTGAACTATATTAGCTGGCCGATTACTGCATCTTTCAAGGCGTTAAGGCTCAAAAACAATTACGACGTTGTATTTTGCTATAATACAAGTCCTATTTTGATGATAATTCCGGCTAGGTTTGCTGCATGGCGAAATAAATGCCCTCTTGTCACCTATGTCTTGGATATTTGGCCCGAGAATTTGTACACCGTTTTAAACGTCCAAAATAGCTTTCTGAGAGCTTTTGCCAAATCTTTTTGCGACAAGCAGTATGCTGCCTGTAATAAGCTGATTGCCTTGAGTGACTCTTTGGCCGACAACTTATTTCATAGGATTAAACCTTTGAATCCGGATATTTCGATAAGTGTAATACCTCAGCACTGTGAGGAGGTTTACGAGCAAAAGAGTTTTTCACAGGAGCTGAGATCGCAATTTGGAAGTCAGTGTGTTTTCCTTTTTGCCGGATCAATAACTCCCGCACAGGGTCTTGACACAGTTATTGAGGCATTCTCGTATGCAATCAAAAATAGTTCTGTTGAGATGAGGCTGCTAATTCTTGGCGATGGCATGTCCAGAGCGGAATTGCAGAAGACCGTTGCAAATAAAGGGCTTAGCGAGTTCATTTTGTTTATTGGGCGCGTTGATCCTGAAGTTGTGCCCATGTATTCAGATATTGCAACGGCAATGATTGCACCATTCGCCGACAATCCCGAACTAGAGCTTACTATTCCGGCGAAGATTTCAAGTTGTATGGCGTCTTCGAAACCAATACTTGCTGTAATGCGCGGCGAAGGGGCCAATGCGGTTCGTTCTGCTGAATGCGGGTTTGTATCCAATCCCTCAGATGTTAATGCGCTTGCTGATAATATGGTAAAAATTGCTTCAATGAATAAAGATGCTATTGAAGCTTTAGGATCTAATGGCTTCAATTATTATCGTGAGCATTTCTCGAGATTGGTTTGTTTGGATAAAATTAAGCAGGTTTTATTTTCAATATAGGTCCGATATGGATCGTTGGGGTTTTAATGGATGAAATGTTGAGAGTGCTGGTAATCATTCCTGCCTATAATGAGCAAGCCAATATCGTACAGACTGTTTCATCGGTTGTTGAAGCTGGCTATGATTATGTAGTGGTGAATGATGGCTCAACCGATAAAACTCTATCCATCTGCCGTCAACATGGATTTAATGTCCTTGACCTTCCGCAAAATTTGGGCATTGGTGGTGCTGTTCAAGCCGGTCATAAATATGCGTTCAGGCATGGTTATGACATTGATGTTCAGGTTGATGGTGACGGCCAGCATGATCCTTCTTATATTGGGAACTTAATCGAGCCGATTATTGATGGTGCCGATTTGTCTATCGGTTCCAGATTTGCCGTTCCCACGGAAGGTTTTCAGTCTACATTTTTAAGGAGAGTAGGTATCCGATGGCTTTCTGGTTGGTTGAGATTATTTACCGGAAAGACGATTAAAGATCCTACTTCTGGATTTCGCGCGTGCGGCAAAAAAGCTATAGATTTGTTCTGTAGGGACTATCCAGATGATTATCCAGAGCCCGAATCTATTGCCGCAGCATTAAAAACTGGTCTTTCGGTGGTTGAGGTTCCTGTACTTATGCGCGAGAGGCAGGGCGGAGTGTCATCAATTTCTGGCTTTTCTTCAATTTATTACATGATTAAGGTTTCGCTTGCAATTTCCATGGCCTGTTTTGTTTATAGAAAGGCGGCTCACTGATGAGTATGATAATTCGCGTGGGCGCTGTAGTAATTTTTAGTGGCCTTTTCTTTTATGTCGTTTCCTTAGTCGGTAAAGGAAAGCTACTTTTAAAGTACTCGCTACTATGGCTTTGCCTGTGTGTTGTGGCACTATTTAGCGTTTGCTTTCCGGAGTTGATTTATCGAATTTCAGATTGTATTGGGTTTATTAGCCCATCGAATTTCGCTTTTCTTGTTGCTGTAGTACTTTTATTGATGATTTCTTTATCTCTCAGTATTGCGATTAGCAGACTCGTTACGGCTTGCAAGAACTTAACCCAACGTATTGCGATTCTTGAAAATGAGAATGATGTTTTGCGAAATCAGCAGGATTAATTAAAGACGGAGTTTAGATTAACTGTATGAATAACTATTTAGCAGCGGAAGCTCGAAAGCATCGTGTGTGCAGCGGCTTGTATCGCCTTTACCATGTCGGTATTTTTGCCCTGCCGTTATCTTTTGCACTGATATATCTGTCTTTGTTCGTTAATTACATTGATGCTTTCTATGGCACGGTTGGCTTTACAATTGCCAACCCGATGCTTAATGACGATATGGCTGTTCTATTTGTTGCTGGATTGACTATTATATTTGTCATTTCTGTAATCAAATTGGTAGAGTATAAAAGCGATTTTTTGTATAAATATCGATGGCTAATCGGTATGACTGTTGCGATACTTGCCGTTGCTTTTAAAATCAGCGGTTCATCGCTTGGAATGTGGAGCATTATGCTCCCTGAAAACGCTGGTACTCCGTTTTGGGGTATACCGAGGTCCCTTCGAAGCGATGAGTTCTCAGTTGGAACTCTGTTTCAGCTTTCTCAATCCCATAATGGCTATGCTCCAATTTCGGAAATCCTGAGAGGAGATTTAACGGATGTCCGGATGGTTTATGGCGCTGCCTGCTGGAGCGTAATTACGTTATTTAGACCAGTGCTTTGGGGTTATTTGTTATTTGGTTTTGAATTCGGCCTAGCGTTTGCTTGGTCCGCGAAACTATGTCTAATGGTCCTTGTCTCTTTTGACTGTGCCTTTCTCATTATTAAGTCAAAGCCGCTCAGCTTGCTCTTTTCATGCTTGCTTTGTTTTTCGCCACTAATTCAATGGTGGGGCACGGGCGAGGTGATTCTTTATGGACAAGCCCTTGTCTTGTTGTTGGATAAGGCGCTCTTTACTCGAAAAAAGAATATCAGGGTTATTGCGATAGCTGCCATAGCATGGCTATGTGGTTGTTACATAATGCTCTTGTACCCTGCCTGGATGGTCCCATTTTTCTTCATTTTTGCCTTGATGGGTGTTTTTAGAACAATAGAGTATTATCAAACATTAAAATATAACGCCCAACATTCAGTTCTTGCATGGTCGCTAAGTGATACTTTTGTTTTAGTATTCTGCCTGTTGATCTCAGCGGGACTAATATTCCTTTCATTCTTCCAGTCCTCTGAAGCAATGACATCTGTTATGAATACCGTTTATCCTGGTGCGCGTTTTGAAACAGGCGGAAGCGGACTTCCCGAACTTTTTTCTTATGCAATTCCACTCTTTTATGCCTTTGATTCACCGCTGGTTTCAAATGAATGCGAAATTGCAACCATTCTTTGTTTCTTCCCTCTTGGAACGCTTGCATCTCTGCTCTGTTTTATTAAAAGGCGAGATTGGCAGTTATTTGTGCTTACGGCACTTCAATTGTTTTTTCTAGTCTTTGCATTTATTGGTTTTCCGTCATTTCTATCTCGAATGACCTTAATGTATAACGTCCCTGTTCTGCGACTATTGTTTCCTATTGGTTACCTCGAACTTCTCCTATTTTTGATTTCTGTCGAAAAGGCTAAAGAGTCCCAAGGGAATAACAGCTCCATTGGTTATTTGCCGATTATCTTAATAATTGGTCTTATTCTGAGTTCAGCATTCCAGGTTTTCATCCTTCTTTCTGCTAAATATCTTGTTGCAAGGATGCTGTATCTGTTGATGCTTATATTGTTCTGTCTTTTTTCGTGCCTTTCGTTTTGCTCCTTTATTCTTGGAAAAAAATGCACTGGTTTATTCGTTGCTTTTGCGATTTGCTTCGGAGTAATTCCAGGGCTCTGTATTAATCCAATTCAAATCGGTGCGGCTCCACTAACAGATACGAATTTAGAGTCTCTCGTTAATCAGTTTGTGGAAGAGAGTGATTATTCAGATAAATGGGTTGTCGATGGTTCTTGGACAGTTGCCAATCTTTGCGCTGCGTATGGAGCGCCTGTAATTAACTCCACCAATGCTTATCCCGATCTATCGCGTTGGAATTCTATCGATGATAATAACGAGAACGAGTACGCATACAACAGGTATGCTCATATCGTTGCTAATGTATTCGCTCCATCTACGTCATTTAATTCCACGCAGGATGATCTCTTCACAGTGAATTTGACTGAAGATGATTTAAGGCAGCTTAATGTGAAGTACGTTATGTCTAGTAGGGATTTGACAGAGTATTCATCTGTTGAATTGCAAATTACGCAATTAGGTTCAGCAAACGGGTTCTTTCTTTATAAATTAACCTATTAGGAATAAGGGGCTGTCGGTTTAACCGACAGCCCCTTATTCCTCCTTTACCTGCTCAGAATTAAAGTGTCATAAGCGTTTTTAAATTTGATAATACAAATTCCCGCTGACGATGTTGCTGTTTATATACGGATCACCCTTCACGTAATACTCTGGCCATAGGTAGTTGAGCAGTGAGTATTCCCTATGGAATCTCATTTTCTTTTCATCGCTGATTTCATAGCCTCGTGATAACGACTCGTAATGATACAGCTCGGTATCGGGTGTATATACAACTAGATAGTTGTGACTTCTCACTTTGAGGCAATAGTCAACATCATTAAAAGCAACAGCCAGTTCTTCTCTAAAGCCTCCGACTTCGTCGAAAACAGCTCTCTTAGTCATCAGACATGCTGCGGTTACTGCGCTTAAATCTTGTGTGCGGTCGCATAGATTGAAGTAACCCCATTTTCCTCTGGGGTAGTCTTTTCCGAGGTGGCCGGCTCCAATTCCGCCGATGCCGACGCCAGCATGTTGCAGGGTATCATCGCTGTAAAAAAGTCTTGCGCCTACGATGCCAACTTCTTTTCGCGAACAAATGCCCAGCATGTTTTCAATCCAGTTTGGAGTTATAACTTCTGTATCGTTGTTTAACAAGAGAAGGTAATCGCCCTTTGCTTTGCTAGCGCCAAAGTTCATCAGTTTTGAAAAATTGAATTCTGCACCCCAATATTCGATGCGGATCGTATCGGGATAGCATTTCTCCAATTCAGAGTAGTACTCGAATGTTTCTGGGTTCTCGCTGTTGTTTTCGATAATGACGATTTCGTAGTTATCGTAGGTTGATCGTTCAATGATCGACTTAATGCACGTATCGAGAACAGAGGGATGGTCCTTTGTCGGAATAATGATTGATACAAGTGGATGACTATCTGGAACTGCGTAGGTAACTTTATATGTGAAGGGGTCGTTTCCGCGATAAACCTTTGCTGAAACGTCAAGTCTGTCCAAATGGGCCTGTACGGCTTTGACGCCAGCATCCCATGCATATAGCTTTGAGTTCGGGTCACCTGCAGTTGAGTTTTCGGTAATTCTCCAGTGGTACAGAATTTTGGCCACGTGTACCACATTCCGTGCGTTTTCTATCGCTTTAAGCGTCAAGTCGTGGTCTTGAGCTCCATCGTACTGCTCGTCGCCGTACTCCAGAGAATCGAATAGTGTTTTTCTGATTGCAAGAAAATGGCAAATATAATTAACGCTTCGCAGCAAGTCGATGCTTAAATCTGGTTTAAAGAACGGATCTCCATAGCTGCCATTGGCAAACAGTTTGTCTTCGTCGCAGTAAATAAGATCAGTATTGTTTTCAGCATTAATTGCACGCGCGTATTCATAAAGCGCCGAGGGCTCTAGAGTATCGTCGTGGTCCAAGAAGCAAATAAAATCTCCTTTCGCTTCTTTTGTCCCGGCAAGAGTGTTTTTGGAAATGCCGGAATTGTTTGCCAGCTCTATCACCTTAATGCGCACGTCTTTATTCTTAGCAGTTTCGACCATATCTACAAGCGCGCTGTTATCTGGGCTTGCATTGACTAGCACGAGCTCCCAGTTTGAATAGCTCTGCTTAAGAACCGATTCCACCATTTCCTTGAACAGTTTTTCGGGTGTGTTGAATAGGGGGACGACGATGCTAAACAATGGCATTTCCTTGAAGGTGACCATCGATTGTTTTTCGAGCATTGCCGAGCTTGCCTTGTGTTGATCGAGCCATTTTGGATATGCAGATGGGTCAATTGAAATAGGCTTCATTTTCGATGTGGTTAAAATGCGCAGCTTTTCAAGCTCTTCGTTATCCGCAACAGCAAAGCTGTTGAAGCTCGGATGGTTGTCGTCTTCGATTGTGAAGATTAACCTATTTGTGCTATTAGGAATCCGAATCGAGTATTGAATTTCACGGCGTTTTTTATCTGGGGCAAACCACAGTGGAATCGTAATGTCATCGGTGGTAATCGGCTCAATCTGAATGCGAGTCATTGAAATATCGAAGCACTTGATGGCTATCTTGTTGTCGTTGCGCTGAGGGAGTTTAACTGAGCAGCGAAGAATGGCCTCGTCTCCATCTTCGATAAACTCGTGAAAACGCATGCTTGCTACATCCAAGTCATGCTTATCATCATAGTTCCTAATAGAGTGGGACAATTCATTCTTAATTTTGTAGTTTAATCTTGACGCCCATTTTGCCTTGCTAAAGCAGATTTTAATGGCAGCGTAGGCATATTGCGCACTCAAATCTTTAATCTGAATATCGCAATCACCAGTTCCCAGGTCGGGAAGAACTACGACGTATTGATTATCATTTGATTCGTATGGATAGATTGAGCTCGGTATCGTTGTCCCGTCGCTCTTTGATGCAGTCACCTGAATACTTGATGCATCTACCTCTACATTTTTTAGGAGAATATACATCTTTCCGCTTCCACGGCAAATGCAATCCGCGTTAATTTTCATTTCAATTTACCTTTCCGTAGCACTAAAGATACATTTACTACTTCACTCAGATTTCAAGTAGTTTCTTTCGTTGAATTAACCCAGTACAGGTAGCCTTTCGATTCTTTCCTGGTATCGAATGCGCGCTGCTGCAATTCGACGTTCATGCCATGTAGCCATAGTTGAATTGCTTTGCTCGTCTAGCAGATGAATGTTTTCATATCCAATTGGATGCTCATACGCTTTAGGGTCCGCTATATACATTTGCACCGCTTCGAGATTTTTGCTGCACCTTTTTCGTAAATCGGGGTTTCCGTTTAAAAGAGAGCCAATAGAAAAATGAGGATGTGCAACTCGATGCTCATTAATGCCAATTGCAATGAAATGTTCCAAAGCTCCTAGAGGGTCGTTCTTATATCTATCGAAGAGATCTTCGTAATGATTTACATAAAAGGAATAATTAAATACCGATGAATAGTCCACCCCGTTAAATATGGCCTTAGCGGAGGAATCACATGTAAGCTGGGGTCTTGTCCGAGGCCACGTGCATCGATCGATTGTGAGAGCATCTTTATTTGCTGGGTTAAAGATGCGGCATTCATAGCATTTTAAGTCATGCTTTCTAAGGAAAACGTTGAGCAGTCGTTCTGAGATAAAGCCAGGCATCCTTTGCTGATAGCTATCGCGACCACTTATATAGTCAATCCGCTTATCAAGTTGTTTTTCAATTTTGAAAAGCCACTTACAATATCTGTCCATCAGTTCCTTTTTGCAAATAATCATATTGCAGGGTGAAAAAGAGTGCCCCTCGCAAATTGCTTCATCAAAAGCGTCCAAGTAGTCAGGGCGTTTCGTCCTGATAATTTCCCTTGCATGTAGCAGATCTGTCGAAGAATGGATCATTCTATACTGCTCGGCAACAGTGATTAAGTTGCACCCGATTGAGCTTGTGCAGGGTTCTTTGGCTGCAACAATACAGTCATAATTAGCAAGAATATTCTCAATTTCATAGTCTCTGAGCATCTGCTTCGAGTTGCTGGGCGACTCAAACGCCCTTCGATAATGCGTGAGCCCAACTATTGACTCAGGAGAATTCTTCCATATCCAATAGAGGCCGGTAAGCTCGCAGTAGTGTTTGTTTTTCTGGGAAATATTGTCGCCTTGATCGTCGTACTGCCATCCAGCTCGACGGTTTTCTTCTGGAATGAAGCTTGCCCCGACGAAGAGCGGCTGGTAAGGCACCTCTGCATCAATGTTAAAGTGCTTATGCGCTGCGATATAAATCTTCACGTTATGGTCGCTCTTTCCGTGCCGAGGCAATTAGATGCCCTGTTCAATGGGTACCGCTCATATATTTTTAATTAATATGACCGATAGAGCTTATTATATAAATCGTAACTAAATGAGTTAAATGACACGGAGGACTACATGAAAGGCATTATCCTCGCCGGCGGGTCCGGCACCCGCCTGTACCCGCTCACGCTCGTGACCTCCAAGCAGCTGCTGCCGGTCTACGACAAGCCCATGATCTACTACCCGCTGTCCACCCTCATGCTGGCGGGCATCCGGGACATCCTGGTCATCTCCACGCCGACCGACCTGCCCAACTTCGAGCGCCTGCTCGGGGACGGCTCGCGCTACGGCGTGAACCTGTCCTACGCCGAGCAGCCGAGCCCCGACGGCCTGGCGCAGGCCTTCACCATCGGCGAGGAGTTCATCGCCGGCGAGCCGTGCGCCCTGGTGCTGGGCGACAACATCTTCTACGGCAACGGCCTTTCCCGCCACCTGACGCGCGCCGTCCAGAACGCCGAGTCGGGCCGCGCCACGGTCTTCGGCTACCACGTGGACGACCCCGAGCGCTTCGGCGTCGTGGAGTTCGACGCGCTGGGGAGGGCCGTGTCCATCGAGGAGAAGCCCGCCGAGCCCAAGAGCTCCTACGCCGTCACCGGCCTGTACTTCTACCCGGGCGACGTGGCCGCCAAGGCGCACGAGGTAAGGCCCTCGGCCCGCGGCGAGCTGGAGATCACCACGCTCAACCAGATGTACCTGGAGGAGGGGACGCTGTCCGTCGTCACCCTGGGCCGCGGCTACGCGTGGCTGGACACCGGCACCATGGAGAGCCTGCACGAGGCCGCGGAGTTCGTCCGCGCCGTCGAGCACTCCCAGGACCTGCCCGTGTCCGTGCCCGAGGAGATCGCCTGGGAGAACGGCTGGATCACGACAGCCGATCTGGAGGAGGCCGCGAAGGCCTACGGCAAGTCGGTCTACGGCCGGCACCTCAAGAAGGTCGCCGCCGGCGAGATCGTCAACAGCCCGCGCGAGTACTAGGAACTGAGGAGACATTCATATGGCAGAGGAGACCTTCTCCCCGAAGAACATCATCGTCACGGGCGGCTGCGGCTTCATCGGCAGCAACTTCGTCCACTACGTGGTGGACAACCACCCCGGGGTGCACGTGACCGTCCTGGACAAGCTGACCTACGCCGGCAACCCCGAGAACATCGCGGGGCTGCCGGCCGACCGCGTGGAGCTCGTCGTCGGCGACATCTGCGACGCCGGGCTGCTCGATGAGTTGGTCCCCGGCCACGACGCCATCGTGCACTACGCCGCCGAGAGCCACAACGACAACTCCATCGCCGACCCGGAGCCCTTTCTCCGCACCAACGTTGAGGGCACCTTCCGCCTGCTTGAGGCCGTCCGCAAATACGGTATCCGCTACCACCACGTCTCCACCGACGAGGTCTACGGCGACCTGGAGCTCGACGACCCCGCCAAGTTCACCGAGGAGACGCCGTACAGGCCGTCCTCGCCGTACAGCTCGACCAAGGCGTCCTCCGACATGCTCGTGCGCGCCTGGACCCGCACCTACGGCCTGCGCACCACGATCTCCAACTGCTCCAACAACTACGGCCCCTACCAGCACGTGGAGAAGTTCATCCCCAGGCAGATCACCAACATCATCGACGGCGTCCGCCCCAAGCTCTACGGTAAGGGCGAGAACGTCCGCGACTGGATCCACACCGAGGACCACTCCTCGGCCGTCTGGGACATCCTGACCCGCGGCCGCACGGGGGAGACCTACCTCATCGGCGCCGACGGGGAGAAGAACAACATCACCGTGCTCCGCATGATCCTCGAGGCGATGGGAAAGGATCCCGAGGACTTCGACTGGGTCGCCGACCGCCCCGGCCACGACCGCCGCTACGCCATCGACTCGACCAAGCTCCAGCGCGAGCTCGGCTGGAGGCCGGCGCACACCGACTTCGCAGAGGGGCTTAAGCAGACGATCGACTGGTACGTGGAGAACGAGTCCTGGTGGCGCCCGGCCAAGGAGGCCACCGAGGCCCGCTACCGGGCACAGGGCCAGTAGGCCGAACCCCGACGGACCGCACCGCGGGGCGCCCGCGCGGGGCCGCAGGGCATGGGGATGATCCTGCGTCCCCGCGCGGGCGCCCCCGGTTACCCAACCTCTTCGATAGGAGCTTTTCCCACATGGCAGACATCGCATTCGAGAAGGACCTCTCCGTCACCGAGACCGGCATCGAGGGCCTGAAGGTCGTCGACCTCGCCGTCCACGGCGACTCGCGCGGCTGGTTCAAGGAGAACTGGCAGCGCGCCAAGATGACCGCCCTGGGCATCCCGGACCTCCGCGTCGTCCAGAACAACATCTCCTACAACGACAGCCGCGGCGTCACCCGCGGCATCCACGCCGAGCCCTGGGACAAGTTCATCTCCGTGGCCCGCGGCAGCGTCTTCGGCGCATGGGTCGACCTGCGCGAGGGCAGCGCCACCTACGGGAAGGTCTTCACCTGCACCCTGGACCCGTCCAAGGCCATCTACGTCCCGCGCGGCGTGGGCAACTCCTTCCAGGCGCTCGAGGACGGCACCGCCTACACCTACTTGGTGGACGCCCACTGGTCCCTCGAGCTGAAGAAGACCTACACCTTCGTGAACCTCGCCGACCCCGAGCTCGCCATCGAGTGGCCGATCCCGCTCGAGCAGGCCACCGTCTCCGAGGCCGACCTCAACCACCCGATGCTGAAGGACGTCGTCCCCATGGCGCCGAAGCGCACCCTCGTCACCGGCTGCGACGGCCAGCTGGGCCGCGCGGTCCGCGAGCTGGCCGAGGATCGCGGCGTGGCGAAGGACTTCGACTTCTGCGACATCGACACCTTCGACATGTCCGACCCGGAGGCCTATGCGCAGTACGACTGGTCGCTCTACGGCACCGTGATCAACTGCGGTGCCTACACTGCCGTGGATAAAGCGGAGACCCCCGAGGGCCGCGCGACCGCCTGGAAGGCCAACGCAACCGGCCCGGCGCTTCTCGCCCGCACCTGCGCCGGGCACGGCATCACCCTGGTCCACGTGTCCTCCGACTACGTCTTCGACGGCGCCGCCGAGGTCCACACCGAGGACGAGCCGCTCAGCCCGCTGTCCGTCTACGGCCAGACCAAGGCAGCCGGCGACATCGCCGTGGCCGGCTGCCCGCGCCACTACATCATGCGCTCCAGCTGGGTCATCGGCGAGGGGCACAACTTCGTCAAGACGATGAAGGCGCTGTCCGACCGAGTCGCCGACCCCGAGGACGGGCTCGAGCAGGTCACCGTGGTCGACGACCAGCTGGGCCGCCTGACCTTCACGCGCGACATGGCAGCGGCCATCTTCCACGTGCTGGACGCGAAGGCCCCCTACGGCACCTACGACTGCACCGGCTCCGGCGCCGTCAAGTCCTGGGCCGATATCGCCCGCGCCGTCTTCGAGGCCGCCAACGGCAACGGGGAGAGGGTCGTGCCGGTGAGCACCGCCGACTACTACGCGAACGCTTCGAACCCCATCGCCCCGCGCCCGGTCCACTCCGCACTCAACCTGTCCAGGCTCGAGTCGGTCGGCTTCCACATGCCCGACTGGGAGGAAGAGCTGGAGGAGTACCTCAAGACACTCTAGTCTCTATTTAATTTGCGAGAGTAAAAGCCGCCGCTTGTTAACGGCGGCTTTTCTTATGTGTGGTGTATAACCTCGCTATAACAAGGGCAACGGCGGTCGCCAAACTGACTGCAAGCCCCGCAAATGCTCCCGGGGTCCTATAGCTCATCACGATCTTATTCGCGCCTTTCTGCACGCTCAGACATGACAAGCCCTTATCGGCGGCGGGCGTCAGCTCTGCGGCGGCTCCGTTAATTGTTGCCGTCCAGCCTTCATCATACGGAACGCTCAACAGCAAGTTACCGTCATCCTCGGCGGTATACTCGCCTTCGATTTTGCCGTCTTCAAAAACTGTCGGAACAAACTCGTTTGTCTTAAGCTTGTCGATGATCTGCTCAAATACTCCTAGATTGAGTGCGTAAAAGACCGGCTGATTGTCTTGGGGCATGTTGGTATAGCCCTCTGCGACTCCGATTGACACCGTATGCTGACTTGCGGAATCCGATGCGCCTGCAATTTGACGGATATTATTGTCGAATCTCCAGGCTTCGTTTTCGATCGTTCGCTGGTCGATGGTAAGTGCGACGGGCCAATAGCTGCCGGCGGTTGCATCTTTGTTGATGTAGAGATACCCGAGGAAACCCGGTGGCACGGTGACGTTCCATTGCTTTAAGCTATCGCTATTCTCTGTGCTCGTGGCCTCGATCTTGGTATAGAGCTCGACCTCGCGGCCTAGGATTTTGCTGTAGAGGTCGTTCTGCTTTTCGAAGGGGTCCTCGATCTTCAGCGTGCTGTTTTGGATATCGCTTGAGGCTGCGACGCCAATGCTGAGCGCATAGGGGTTCTCGTACACCGCGCTTGTGGAGTCCGCCTGATTCGTTTTGGCCGAAACGTATCCCGCAGGCGCGTTCTCAGGAATGGCATACTTGACTCCCAGTAGGGCATCGACGGCAAGAATGGGCTCGGCATAACGGGTCGAAAACTCGCCGACACTGCTGTATCCAAGGGAGTTGAGCAGTGCAATTGCCTGCGGGTTGTTTGCCGACGAATATGAAGACAGTTGGTTGTATCCAAGCGCCAGGCCTTCGTTGAGGGCGGCGCTATCGGCGCGCGTAATCGTACGGTCGATACGGTAGAAAGACGCCGAATCCTGGTCTTGAATGGCTGTGATCGTGTTGGTTGCGGTGGCGACATAGGCGCTGTTGGCTTCTTCGGAATAGCCTGTGTACAGCTGGTTCCATATAACATGGGCGTTGGTAAATAGTTCAATTGCCGTGAGTGCCAGGAGCGGCATGATAATGGCCGGACGATGGGCTCGACGAAATGTTGGCCGCTCATTGAGTTTCTGCAACGCGTATCCTGCGGCCCACAGCGCAAAGAAGCTAAGCAAAAATGCCGTGCGCGAGTAGAATCCGTTAGGAACGCGCATGCCGCACCAGATGTACTCGAGCGGGCTCAAAACGGAGCTTGCGACCAAGGTTATCGTGACGACGAGTGTTGCGATACGCGTCTTGATTGAAACCGTGCGGTTAACCAGCAAGCTCGCCGCAAGCAGCATCATGATGATGCCGCAATAGAACTGCGGTGTGCTATCGTTGTTTACCCACATGCAGGGAAGAAAGCCCCTGATGAGCGATTTGAGGCTGGTTTTAAGTAGGGGGCCGAGCGCCAGAACGGGACCGCCCTTGGACATGGCAAGGATGGTCGGCAAAAAGGTCCATGCGGACAGGAGCAGTCCAAGCGCGATACCCCCGGCGAATCGCAGGGCCCGATCGAGCGTGAGCTTCCAGCTAAATCCTTCTTCTGTAACATAATCGATAAATTCGACCAATACGAAGATGCAGAGGAACAGGATGCTGATGTAGGCCGTATACCAGCAGAACATGACATTGAGCGCCGTTGCGATGACGAGGCGGATCATGCGCTGCTTACGGATGAGCTCGTGGCATCCGTAGGCGCAGATGGGCAGCAGGATGAGGCAATCGATCCAGAGCGGGTTGCGCAGGTTGCTGATGGTCCAGCTGCAAAATGTGAACGAGAGAGAAAGCAGGAATGCTGCGGGCTTGGGTAGGCCAAAGCGCTTTTGCAGGAACCAGGCGCTGCTGATGTGGATGCAGCCGAGCTTGAGCGCGGTGATAACAAACACAAAGAGCGTCAGCTTGTCTTGAGGAAACAGTACGCAGAGCAGGTTAAAGGGGCTGGCGAGATAGTAGCTATAGAGCCCCCACGTGTTCATGCCCAGTCCCTGAGAAAAGGAGTAGCGAAGATTCTCCTCGCCCAAAAGGACGCGCCGGAACCAAGCAAAGAAGTCGATGTACTGGTACTTGAGGTCGCTAGCGAGAAACGAGTTGTCGCCAAAGGGGTAGACGTGCCCCGCCGCTGCAAGTGCGACAAAGAGCGTGGCGGTAAACGTAAAGCAGGCAGCATAGAATGCTACATTCTTGAACGTGCATTTATTGGACCGTGTCATCAGATTCCTCGTTGGATTCTCGAATGATATAGATGGGACGTCGCTTGGTTTCCAAGTAGGCTTTCGCCAAGTATTCACCGATGATTCCTAAGCACAGAAGCTGCATGCCGCCAAACAGCGTTATGAGACAGGCGAGCGACGGCCATCCGCCGACGGGGTCACCCCAAACGAGTGTTTTGACCAGGATGACGACGAATCCCAGAATGGCGATGAGGCAGAAAACGATACCCGTGAGAGCGGCGAGGGAGAGCGGCGCCGTGGAAAACGCGACGATGCCGTCGATGGAATAGAGGAGTAGCGACCAAAAGCTCCACTTGGTCTCGCCTGCGACGCGGTTGACGTTTACGTAGGGGAGCCATTTAGTCTTGAAGCCCACCCAGCCGTAAATGCCCTTGGAGAATCGGTTATATTCACCCATGGAGACGATGGCGTTAACCATGGGGCGCTTCATGAACCTAAAGTCGCGTGCGCCGTCGACGATGTCCGCCTTGGAAATGCGGTTGATGATCTTGTAGAACATGCGGGCGAAGAACGACCTGATTGGAGGCTCGCCTTTGCGGGTGGTCCTGCGCGTAGCGACGTTGTCGCAGTCTTCGGTTTGCAAGATCTCGTACATCTGCGGCAGGAGCGAGGGCGGGTCCTGCATGTCGGCGTTCATGGTAGCGACATAGTCGCCCTTTGCATGTTGGAGTCCGGCAAACAGTGCCGCCTCCTTGCCAAAGTTGCGCGAGAAAGAGTGCCAGCGGATGGCGTATGGATGCGCCGCCGCGGCTTCCGCCTTCATGACGGTGAGCGTTTTGTCCGCTGAGCCATCGTCGATGAGGACGGCTTCAAAGGAGATGCAGGGGTCTTGCTGGGTCATGATTTGAACGACGCCATCGAGCTCTTTGAGAAAGATCGGAAGCGATTCCTGCTCGTTGTAACATGGCACGACGATGGAAATGAGTGGCATGCGATTTACCTCTCGTTTTTATTTGCGCTGGAGGGAATGCTGCGGCCATATGTGTTATACACGTTGACCTCCCACTGTTTACGCTCAACCTTTGCAACGGAATCAAGGATAAGCCCCGTCGCGAGACTCAGGCCCCAAAGGAACATGAAAGATGCGGCGAGCATTGCGGTGGGGAAGCGGGGGACGAGACCGGTCTGGAAATATTCGACGACGATGGGGATGCCCAGGGCGAGGCCGATAATCGCAAACAGAAGCGCGGCCAGGCTGAAGAATTTGAGCGGACGGTAGTCCTTGAACAGCGTACCGATCATGGCGACGACCTTGATGCCGTCACTGACGGTATTGAGCTTAGACTCGGATCCTTCGGGGCGATCGCGGTACTCAATGGGCACGTCTTTGATGCGCCAGCGGTGATCGACGGCATGGATGGAGAGTTCGGTTTCGATCTGAAAACCCTCGGAAAGCACGGGGAACGTTTTGACAAAGGGGCGGCTCATTGCGCGATAGCCCGTCATAACGTCATCGAAGCTGTAGCCATAGATCCACTTGATCATGGCGCGAACTAGATTGTTGCCAAAGCCGTGGAAGGCGCGCTTGTTTTCCTCGGCATAGGTGCCGTTGGAAAGGCGGTCGCCTACGGTCATGTCGGCCGTGCCGTTAAGGATGGGCTCACAGAGGGCCTTCGCCGCCTCGGCGGGGTAGGTGTCATCGCCGTCGACCATCAGGTAACAATCGGCGTCGATGTCGCGAAACATCTGGCGGCACACGTTGCCCTTTCCCTGGCGGGGCTCAAAGCGGACCGTGGCGCCGTGCTCGGCGGCGATGCGTGAGGTATCGTCCGATGAGTTGTTGTCATAGACATAGACCGTCGCTTGCGGAAGCTCGCGGTGAAAGTCGTCGATGACCTTTCCGATGGTGACTGCCTCGTTGTAACAGGGGATAATAACGGCAATCGTTTGCTCGGCCATGAAGGTTCCTTTGGTCGCGTACAATCGAATCGTTTGTTTCGTGGTTAGGATGGGCGCATTGATTCGAGAGTTCAGGTTATTAGATGTGACACGTGCTGTTTTGCTGTTTGCAGCAAGCATCGCTACGGTGACGTATTGTAGTGGTTCCTTCGACCTGTTTCCATCTGTCTTGGCATGTGTTGCGATAATCGCATCATTGGTTAATTTCAATAAGTTTGCGTGCAGGGATTTTGCATTTCCGTCGGTTTTTGGTAGAGCTTGCTGCTTAGTGATTTCCCTTGTATTTTCGTTTGTTCTTGTGCTGGGAGCGCATATTCGTGTGACTGAACCGGTGATTGCCGGCGGGATTTACGAGAACTATATTGAGCCATATTCCGCGATTGATTCTGTTGCTTTTTGGGTGATGTCGGCGCTGGTCTTTTGGGTCTTGTCGGTGCTTGTTCAGCTGTCTTGTCGTTGCCGCTGCTGTGTTTTCTGCAATGACTCGCTGCGGACTAATGATGGTGACTCGTCCATTCGACTCCTATCTGTTGCGGTCCGTGCTCTAGTGATATTTCTTTTGTATCTCCCGTTCTTCCTGAGGTATTGTCCCGGCCTGTTTTTTGGGATACCTTCTCGTCGTTCGCTCAGATTATGGGGTGGAACCCATTGAGCAACCATCATCCGGTTGCATTCACCATGATGATGGCTGCTTGTATCAAAATTGCAGGCCTCATGGGGATGAGCCCTTCGGTGGGCGTTGCCTTGCTAACGGTGCTTCAGATGGCCTGTGTTGCCAGCACGTTTGGCTATCTTTCAATTTGGGTGACTTCCCGCTTGGGGGTCTCCTCTCGCTGGTCTTGGCTGCTCGTAGTCTATTTTGGCTTGTCACGGTATCGCGCTCTTTATTCTGTGGCGCTTTGGAAAGACCCGTTGTTTTCCTGCTGTCTTGTCTTGATGGTGACCATGCTTGCCGATGCCGTCACGGGAAAGGATTCCCGGTCGAGCGCGTTGCGTTTGCTCGTTTTTGGTGCCCTAGCGTTGGGCGTTATGCTTCTACGGAATAACGGTTTGTATATTTGCGCTGCGCTATTCGTGGTGCTTGCGATAGCTGTAGCTTTGGACCGACTCGGCTGCATTGCCCCGATGAAGTCTGCCTCTCGTTTGGCCGTATCTCTTGGGTTTGCGCTTGTCACATGCTTGGTTATTACGGGGCCCGTGTACTCGGCTATGGGCGTTGTTCCATCGGAGGATGTTGAGTCAGTGGGTATTCCGCTTGCTCAGATGGCTCGCGTTGCCGCGCTCGATGGCGATATGTCCGAGTCCGACCGTTCTTATATGAACGAGCTGCTTCCGCTTGATCGTTACAAAGAGGTTTACCACCCCAGTATTATCGATCCGCTTAAATGGAACGATGACTTTAATTCGGACCATTTAAAGGATGGATTCTGGGCTCATTGGGCCTCGATGCTTTCGCGTAACCCATCGATATACTTTGAGGCGTGGGAGCTGCAGACGTTTGGTTTTTGGGCCCCAAACGTAATGGGTGCCGACGGCCTTCCCGAAAACTTTCACATGGGTGTTCCGTATAACCTTGTGGCCGACGCAAAGGCTTCTACGGGAGTTACATTTCGCAACTTGCTTGTGCCCCTCGGCGATGATGTTGATGTGGCGATTGGACTGAGCGCTTGGTCTATTTCTGGCGCCGTTGTCTTTTGGTTGCTCATGTTTTCGGCAGCACTGTTGGTGTCATGTGGTCGCGCAAGACTTGTTTTGCCGCTTTTGCCCTTTTTGTTGTTGTACGGAACGCTCTTTATTGCCAGTCCTATTTGGTATTGGCCTCGTTATATCGTGGCTGCTCAATTTGGTCTCCCTGTTGTGATTGTGGTGGTCGCTCGCGGCATGCTGTCTGATGGAAGACGTTCCGAAAACGATGTTGTGGGATAGTTTTCCAGTTTCGCAACGCCGCCTTATGGCGTTGAGGGCGGGTCTATACTGTTCGTTTGTCAACGATTACGAGTAAAGGAGTTGCATCCGTGTCGGATCAGACAAAGCAACAAGAAACTCGCAGTCTGCCTGCGACGTTTGCTAAGAATGAATTTGAGAAGGATGCGTTTATCCTTCGCCAGCTGGTTACCAAGGATTTTAAGATCAAGTATCGCCGTAGCGTTCTGGGCGTCGCATGGTCGGTGCTCAATCCGTTGCTGATGATGATTGTCATGGCCATCGTGTTCTCGACGATTTTTGGCCAGGGCCGCAATGGCTCAATGACGCCCGAGATGTACCCGCTGTACTTGATCGTGGGTAACGTTACCTTTGCCGTCATGTCAGAGTCTACGAACCAGGCCCTGACGTCGATCGTTGACGCTGCCCCTCTGCTCAAGAAGGTTAAGGTGCACCGCTGGGTCTTCCCGGTGCAGAAGGTGCTCTTCTCGCTGGTCAACTTTGCCTTCTCGCTGGTCGCCGTCGCCATCGTTATGCTGTGGTTCCGCGTTATGCCTTCTTGGCATCTCATTTTGCTGCCTGTCTGCCTGCTGCTGCTTATGTGCTTCTGCATGGGCCTGGGCATGATGCTCTCTGCCCTTACGGTTTTCTTCCGCGATGTCATGCATCTGTGGAGCGTTGTCATTACGGCATGGACCTACATTACGCCCATCTTCTGGACGACTGACTATATTGCGCAAATGCCGCATCTCGTGCGTATCTTGATGTATGCGAACCCCATGTACAACTACCTGCAGTTTATGCGCGATATCTTCCTGTTCCAGACGACGCCCTCGCTTGTGACGTTTGGCATGTGCGTCGCTTGGGCGGTCCTTGCGCTTGTTATTGGCTACACTGTGTTCCATAAATCTGAGCGCAAATTTATCCTCTACATCTAAGGAGTGCTGTGATGACTGAATCTGTTGTTGATTACAGCGAGCAGCCTCTGGCTGTCGAGGTCGACGACGTCACCATGATCTTTAACATGGCGTCCGAGTCGCTGACCAACCTCAAGGAGTACTTTATTAAGCTTGCCAAGCACGAGCTGTTCTTTGAAGAGTTTCGGGCACTTAAGCATATCTCGTTCGATATTCATCGCGGCGAAGTTGTCGGTCTGGTTGGTACCAATGGTTCCGGTAAGTCTACGATGCTCAAGATCATCGCCGGCGTGCTTGAGCCTAGTGAGGGCAGCGTTAAGGTTCACGGTAATATCGCACCATTGATTGAGCTTGGTGCCGGCTTTGATCCTGAGTTGACTGCCCGTGAGAACATCTATCTGAACGGCGCTCTGCTCGGATATACCAAGGAGTTCATCGATGCCAACTTTGACGGCATTATTGAGTTCGCTGAGCTTCAGAACTTTGTCGACATGCCGTTAAAGAATTTCTCCTCGGGCATGGTTGCACGCATTGCCTTTGCAATCGCGACGATCACCGAGCCCGATATCCTGATCGTTGACGAGACGCTGTCCGTCGGTGACGTGTTCTTCCAGCAAAAGTGCGAGGCGCGAATTCAACACTTTATCCAGAGCGGTGACGTGACGGTTCTTTTTGTTTCGCATTCCATGGACCAGGTTGAGCGCATTTGCCAGCGTGCCGTTTGGATTGAGAAGGGTGACCTTCGCATGGACGGCCCGGTTGATGAGGTCTGCAAGGCGTACCGCGAGCAGTTCAACTAGGTTATAATTACTTGCGCTTGGCTGAGTTGCTTGGCTGGGCGTGCGGTCATTTGCTCCATTAGCTCAGTTGGATAGAGCAGGGGACTTCTAATCCCAAGGTCGACGGTTCGAATCCGCCATGGAGCACCATCGTTTATTAAGCCCAGACCGCTTGGTGGTCTGGGCTTTTTTCTTGTTGCTGCAGTTTTGAAGGGCGTGCTATGAGCAGTAAAAGGCTCGATTGGATTGATATTGCTAAGGGCATTGCAATTATTCTGGTCATTGTGGGGCACACTGTTCCAAATCCTTCTCCTTTGCGACATGCAATTTTCTCTTTTCATATGCCGGTGTTCTTTTTTCTTGCCGGGTACACATTCAGGCCTAAGCCGTGGCGTGAGCTGCTGAGCGGATCGGTGCCGCGTCTTCTAGTGCCATATCTGGTTCTTGCGTTGGCGTGGCAGGTACCGACGTTTTTGATGAGCGGCGCTCCTTTGACGGGCGGTACGCTGGTTGCGGGACTTGAGACGATTGTGTTTGCCTCTGGCGTTGATGTGCCTGGGCTTGGCGTTGCCGCCGTCGGCATGGCATGGTTTCTGGCGGCGCTGTTTACGTCACGGTTGCTGTTTAATGCTCTGATGCTGTTGTTTGATGGACGCGAGGTTGGAGTTGTTTACCAGGGCGCCGCCTGTGCCGTAATTGCCTTCTGCGGGCTGAGCGTGTCTCGCCTTTTGGGTGTTTACCTGCCGCTCGATCTGGATCTGAGCTGCTATATCGTCCTGTTGATGTGGGCTGGCTATACGGTTCGTCATAGGGGGCTGGAGCCGAGCGTGGACAAGCCACTGCTGTTTATTGGCTTCGATGTTGTTTGGCTTACTTTCGCGGCTTTGAGCGGACTTGAGCTCTCGAGCCGCCGCGTGGATGGCTTTGTCATTGCCACGATTGCCGCTCTCGCTGGCAGTTACTGCGTGTGCTGGGTTTCTATGGCGATTGAAAAGATGAAGGCCATGCCGATTTTGGGGGCTTTTGGGCGAGGACTCGTGTTTTGTGGGCAGGCTAGCCTTGCCATCTTCGCAATCCATGCGGTTGATTGGTTTATCCCTTGGCAGACCATGCCTCTGCTTATGACACTGCCGGCATCGTGGCTCTTCGCATCGATTGTGCGCTGTGCCTGCGATATTGGATTGGCGTACGTGATTAAGAAGGCGTAACGACAGTGGGGAGGACCAACTTGGTCCTCCCCACTGTTTCTAATTATCTGCAGTGTTGCAGCCTTACTATTTGAGACGCTCCCTCAGCAGCTCCAGAGCGTGCGCATACCCCTGCAGGCCTTCGCCGGTGATGGTGGCAAAGCATGCTAGGCGGGCGTAGCTCACCTGGCGGAAGTCTTCGCGGGTCTCGACTGCGCTAATGTGGACCTCCACAGCCGGGATGGCGACGGCTTTGAGCGCGTCCAGGATGGCCACGCTTGTGTGCGTGTAGGCGGCCGGGTTGATGACGATGCCGTCGACCTTTCCGTAAGCCTCCTGGATCTTGTCGACGATGCTGCCCTCGTGGTTAGACTGGAAGACCTCGACCTCGTCGAAGCCCTGTGCGGCACCCGCTTCCTGGCAGATCTGCACTAAGCGATCGTAGTTGTCGCTGCCGTAGATGCCTGGCTCGCGAATGCCGAGCATGTTGAGGTTGGGGCCGTTAATGACGAGTGCTTTCATGGTTGCTTCCTTTGCAGTTGAAAAACCACCACAAAGGTGCCTGCCCCCTTTGTGGTGGTTTTGGTTAGAGAGCGGGTGGGAGGGTGTCGAGGAGGGCATGGGCGGTGTTGGCGGCGCAGTCGCGTGAGTCGATGATGTAGTCGGCCCAGGCGCGGTAGCGCGGCATACGCTGCTCGGCCAGCTTGTCGATGCCGTCGCGCGCGGTGATGGGGCGGCCCTTGTGGGCGAGCTCGTCGAGCTTGCGGTTGAGCATCACGATTTGGCTGTTTTGGTGCAGCAGAGGGTAGTTCTCGTCGCGCGTAACCACGCCGCCGCCGGTGGAGAGCACCAAGCCGCTGCGCTTGGAGATGTCGGCCAGCGCTGCCGTCTCCTGCTCGCGGAAGGCCGCCTCGCCGCACTTGATGATAAAGTCGGCGCAGGGCATGCCCAGGCGCTCCTCGAGGGCGCGATCGAGATCGATGTGCTCGCGGCCCGTGAGCTGGGCGATCTGCTCGCCCACGCGGGTCTTGCCCGAGCCCGGCATGCCGATCAGCGCGATGTTCTGTTCGCGGCGTGACAGGCGCTCCGTTACGTCCAGGATCCTCTCGCGCGGGGTGGCTTTGCCGGTATAGCGCTCGACAGCTTGTGCCGCCTGGGCAACAAGCATAAGCAGGCCGCCGATGCAGGGGATGCCGCGGCGCTCGGCCTCGAGCATCAGGCCCGTGCGGGCGGGGTTGTAGACAATGTCGATGACGCCCTCGAGCGCATCGAGGCCTTCGAGCGTGCAAGGCGCGTCGGGGCAATGGGGGAACATGCCGGCGGGCGTGCAGTTGACGAGTAGGGAGGCGTCGGACTGCTGCGCGATATTGTCGTAGTTGACCTCGCTCGTGCGACCCACGGGTACGACGATGGCGCCCATGTCTCCCAGCACCATACTTGCCGTGGTGCCGGCGCCGCCGGTGGCACCGAGCACGAGGGCCTTCTTGCCGGCAACCTCAACGCCCAACTCCTCGACCAGGCACTGGAAACCGAAGTAGTCAGTATTATCGCCGTGCAGGCGGCCGTCGGGCAGGCGCGTGATGGTGTTGACGTTGCCCATGCGCTCGGCGAGCGGGCTCAGCTCGTCCAGGTATTCCATGACGGCGCGCTTGTAGGGGATGGTCACGTTGGTGCCCTCCCATTCGTCGCCCGTCATAAAAGCCTCAAGATCCTCGGGCTCGCGCTCAAAACGCACGTACTCAAGCCCCGCCAGCTCCTTGTAGATGGTCGGGGTGTAGCTGTGGCCCAGCACGCGGCCCAGCACGCCGTAGGGGCGGGTTGCGGCGGTATCGGTCATCTAGAGCACCTCCGTGTAGCTGCCAAAGTAGGTGAAGCTCTCGCACACGTCGTCGATGGAATCGAGCAGGTCGTCGAGGGCCTTGCTGCCAAAGGGGCAGTCCAGATCAAAGTAGAACATAAACTCAAAGTCGTGGCCGGGGATGGGGCGGCTCTCGAGTTTGATGAGGTTGATGTTGAGCGCATAGAAGCGCTCGAGTACGCGATAGAGCGCGCCCGGCTCGTTGGCCGTGGTGATCATGAGCGAGGTGCGGTTGGCGCCGGGGTAGACGCGCGGCTCGCGGCTGATGACGACAAAGCGTGTGTAGTTGTTGCCCGAGTCCTGGATGTTGGACTCCAGCACCTCCAGGCCATAGAGTGTCGCGCAGCTGCGCGATGCGATGGCGGCAACATCGGTGCGCCCGGAGCTGGCGACCATCTCGGCCGACATGGCGGTGTTGGGGTACTTGGTGGCGTGCAGGTCGTGGGACTCGATAAAGCCCGCACACTGGGCAATGGCTTGGCCGTGGCTGTAAACCTCGCGCACGTCGGTGAGTTTGGTGCCGGGTTTGACGAGCAGATTGTGGTCGATCTTGAGGCGCAGCGAGCGCACGATGTGGAAATCGAACTGGGCGAGCAGGTCGTAGACGGCGTTGACCGATCCGGCAGTTGAGTTTTCGATGGGTAGCACGCCAAACTCGCAGAACCCGTCGCGCACGGCTCGCATGACGCCCTCAAAGGTCTCAAAGAACGCAATATCGGGCACGTCGAAGAGCTTGCACGCGGCGATTTGACTGTAAGCGCCCTCAACGCCCTGGCAAGCGACGGTGGCGGTTTGAGGGAAGGGCGTGTCGGAGGCTGCAGCCGTGGCGTGGGCCTTTTGCGAGATGGTGATGCCCTTGAGCTCGTTGATGTAGCGCTGCTGCTCGGCCTTGCTCATGCTCATGAGGAGACGGAACAGGGCGATGGTCTGTGCCTCGTAGCGTTCGGGCGCGCGGCTGGCGAGGTTGTTGAGCTTGGAGCGCTCACGGGCGGGGTCGAAGACGGCCTTGCCCATCTCGATCTTTGATTTGGCGACCTCGGTGGCAATGTCCATACGCTCGACAAAGCTGTTGAGGAGCGTGGTGTCGATGCCATCGATGGTCTGGCGGATGTCAGCAAGGTCCATAGGGACCCCTTTCACGTGTCGGTGATTTTTCTGGGACGGGGATTAAAAAATCATTAGGTACACAATGATTTTTTAATCCCCGTCCCAGAAAAATCACTGGGTGGGCGTGGGGGCCGGAGTTGGCCCCCAGAGATTTTTAGAGCTGGGCGGCGTCCTCGAGGAGGGCGTCCCAAATCGCGAGGGCAGCGGCTGCTTCGGCAACGGGGACGGCGCGCGGGACGATGCAGGGGTCGTGACGGCCGTGCACCGAGAGCTCGGCATTTTCCATAGCGTCCATGTCCACCGTCTGCTGCTCGCGGCCAATGGAGGGCGTCGGCTTTACGGCCATGCGCCACATGACGGGCGCGCCGGTGGAGATGCCGCCCAGGATGCCGCCGGCATTGTTGGACTCGACCGCAATCCCGCCGGTCTCGGCGTCGATGCGATACGGGTCGTTGTTCTCGCTGCCGCGCATGGCGGCCACGGCAAAGCCCATGCCAAACTCCACGCCCTTTACGGCGGGAATGCCAAACGCGATTTGCGCGATGCGATTCTCGATGCCGTCGAACATGGGGTCACCGATGCCCGTGGGAAGCCCGTAAATGCCGCACTCCACGATGCCGCCGATGCTGTCGAGTTCGTCGCGCGCGGCCAGGATCTCCTCGCGCATGCGGCCGGCTGCGGCGGCGTCAATGCAAGGCAGGTCGTTCGAAAGGATCGCCTTGCGGTCGGCCTCGCGATAGACCATATCGTCCATGGGCAGGTCGGAGATGCCGCCGATCTGCGCGACGTGCGCCATGACCTGAATGCCGCGGGCCTCGAGCGCCTGCAGCGCGATCCCGCCGGCGATGCACAAGGGTGCCGTTAGGCGGCCGGAAAAATGCCCGCCACCAGCGACATCGTGCATGTTGTGATACTTCACGCGCGCAGGGAAGTCCGCATGTCCGGGACGGGGCTTGCGGCGCAGCTCGGAGTAATCCTTGGAGCGCGTGTTGGTGTTCTCGATAATCGCGGCGATGGGTGCGCCAGTGGTGTGTCCATCGACAACACCGGCGATGATGTGGGCGGCGTCGGCCTCGCGGCGTTTGGTCGCGGTCTCGTCGCGACCAGGGGCGCGACGGTTGAGGAAGGCCTGCAGCTTCTCCTGGTCCACGGCGATGCCCGCCGGGATGCCATCGAGCGAGCAGCCGATAGCGGGGGAGTGCGACTGGCCGAAGATGCTTAAGTGCAATACGTTGCCAAAGGTCGAGGACATGCTATTCCTCCTCGAGTGTGACCTTGCCGCCCAACAGGCGGTAGTGGTCGAAGAAATCGGGATAGGACTTGTTGACGGCCTCGGCGCCGTGGATCACGACCTCGCCGGTGGCGCGGCTCGCGGCGATGGCGGCCATCATGGCGATGCGGTGGTCGTTGTGCGAATCGACCTCACCGCCGGTGAAGGCATCGACGCCCTTGATGATGAGGTCGTCGCCGGCAATACGCACCTGCGCGCCCAGCGCGGTGAGCTCGCGGGTGGTGGTGGCCAGGCGGTCGGATTCCTTGATGCGCAGGCGGGCACAATCGCGGATGAACGTGCGGCCTTGCGCCAGCGATGCCACGGCCGAGATGACGGGCACGAGGTCGGGAATGTCGTGGGCACTCATCTCAAAGCCGGCGAGCTTGTCGGACTGCACGGTGGCGGCGTTGGTGGAGCGCACGATGCGGGCGCCAAAGCGCGAAAGCGCAGCAAGCACGTTGCGGTCGCCCTGTGCGGAGCTCAGCGACACACCCTCCACGGTGATGGGGTCGGAGCCGATGGCGCCGGCGCACAGCCAAAAGGCAGCGTTGGACCAGTCGCCCTCGACGGCCACGTTGCCGGGCGTGCGATACGAGCCACTGCTCACGCGGAAGTTTGTGACCTCGGGCTGACCGTCCCTGGCGGGAATACGCTCGACGTTGACCTCGACGCCGAAGGCCTTCATGGCCTGGATCGTCAGGTTGATGTAGGGGCGGCTCTCAATGAGGCCGGTCACCTGCACGCAGGAGGGCTGGGCGAGCAACGGGGCTGCCAGCAGCAGACCCGAGATGTACTGCGAGCTTACGTTACCCGGCAGCACAAAGGTGCCCGGGCGCATGCGTCCGCTGGTCTTGAGCGGAAAACCGCCCAGACCCTGTAGGTCGCAGCCGGCGGCGATGATCTCGTCCGAGAGCGGGGACAGCGGGCGGGCGCCCAAGCGTCCCTGACCCACAAAAGTTGCTTCTGCGCCCAGCGCGCAGGCGACGGGCAACATAAAGCGGAGCGTGGAGCCGCTTTCGCCGCAGTCAAGTGTGCCACCGGCAAGGGCCCTGAGCAGGCCAAACTCAACACTCTTCATGGTGGGGTGGACCTGGAAGCCGTCCTCGACGGTCTCGATGCGAGCACCCAGGGCCGTAAGGCAGCGCACCGTGGCCTCGATGTCGGCGCAGGTGGTGTTGCAGGTAACGTGCGTCTCGCCGTTGGCAAGCGCAGCGCAGATGATGAGACGGTGCGCCATCGACTTGGACGCGATGGCGGGAACGGTGCCCTTAAGCGGGGACGGGGTGATGCGGGCTAGCATGCGAATGCGTCTCCCTTCTGGCCGAGGCCCTCGGCAATGAGTTCGTGGAAAGTGGAAAGCGGCGTGCGGTCGATGCTGCAGCGGCCAATGCCGTGCGGAATCACCAGGTCGATGGTGTCGCCCGAGCGCTTTTTGTCGTGGAGCGCCTCGGCAAAGACGGCATCGGCATCGAGGTCGCAGCGGGTCTTGAGGCCATGGCGGGCGCAGAGCTTCTCAATACGACCGGGCAGTGCAGCATCGCAGACGCCGTGCAGGGCCGCGGCGCGCGTGATGATGCCCATGCCGATCGACACGCAGTTGCCGTGTCCGAGCTCAAAGTGCTCGCAGGCCTCGACGGCGTGTCCGGCGCTGTGTCCAAAGTTGAGGAGCTTGCGCTGGTTGGTTTCGCGTTCGTCGGCTACGACCACAGCGCGCTTGATGTCGATATTGCGGGCGATGATGAGCGCTACGCGGGCCACATCGCGGTTGAGCAGCTCCAGCGTGAGCGGGGTCTTCTCCAGCTCGGCGAAAAGCTCCGGGTCGGCGATCACGGCGTGCTTGACGACCTCGCCGCAGCCGTCGGCGAACTGCTCGGGCGTGAGGGTGGCCAGGCACCCCACGTCGGCGATAACCACGCTCGGTTGCCAAAAAGCGCCGGCCAAGTTCTTGCCGGCAGCCAGGTCGATGGCGGTCTTGCCGCCCACCGACGAATCCACCATGGCGAGCAGGCTCGTCGGGATCTGCACAAACTTGCAGCCGCGCATGTAGGTCGCGGCCACAAAGCCCGCCACATCGCCCACGACGCCGCCCCCGAGTGCCACGATCACGTCGGAGCGCGAAAGCTCGTGCTCGGCCACAAACTCCAAAATGGCAACATAGGTTTCGGCGCGCTTATGGGCCTCGCCTGCCTCGAAGGTGCAGATGCTCACCTCGTAGCCTGACGCCTCCAGGCTCTGTTTAACGGGCATCTGGTAGAGCGGGCCCACGTTGGTGTCCGTCACGATGACGGCCTTGGTGCCGCCGGCAGTGGCGCGCACGAGCGGTCCCGCCTGCTCCAGCAAAAACGTACCAACATGCACCTGGTAGGGGCGTGCGGTGTCGATATCGATGGTAATCGCCATAAGTTTCGGTCCTTTCGACCTGGCGTGATAGGTGGTCTAGTGGGAGGACTCGTCGTCGAGTGCGCGCTTGATGCGGTCGCCCTCGGCAAGGAGATTCTCCAGATAGCGCTGGTCGCGGTCCTTGAGCGCACGGCTGTAGGCGCCAAGCGACTCGATCAGATGGTCGATCTCGAAGGCGAGCGCGTCGGCGTCGTCGATCATGAGCTCGGACCACATTTGCGGGTTGAGGTGCGCCACGCGGGTGAGATCGCGGTAGCTACCGGCCGAAAAGCCGTGGTGGACCTGGGCGGTCGGGCTCTTTACGTAGGCGTTGGATACCACGTGCGCAAGCTGGCTCGTGAAGGCGATGACGCGGTCGTGCTCGGCGGCGTTCGTCACGCTGAACTTGCCAAAGCCCAAGGGGCGCACCATCTCGCGCACCTGGCCCAAAAGCTCCAGCTTGAGCGCATCGTCCACCGCGGGCGGTACGAGCACCAGCGGGGCGCCCTGGAACAGGTCGGCGCAGGAGTGTGCATAGCCCGAGAACTGGGTGCCCGCCATGGGGTGCGCGCCCACAAAGTAAAAGCCGTGCTCGCGGGCAAGCTCAAAGGCGCGTTCGCACACAATGCCCTTGACGCCCACGGTGTCGATCACCACGGGACCCATAATGGCGTCGGTGTCGGTGGCGTCGGCGAGCGCCTGGGCGTGCGCCTCGAGCCACTCGATGCATCCTTTAGGATAGCAGGCAAGGACGATGATGTCGCATTCGCCGAGTGTCTTGTCGTTGAGCTCGCCGGCAACGGTGCCCATGCTGGCGGCTGTCATGACATCGTCATCGGGGTCCCAGGCCAGCACGCGGACGCCCGCCTGCGCATAGCCGCGGGCAAAGCTGCCGCCGATGAGGCCCAGGCCGACGATGCCGGCGCACTTGGGGCCGCCCTGGTTAACGCGCGCGTTTCTCACCGTACCCATGGGCTACTCCATAGTCTCTTGGCAGACGACCTCGCGGATGGCTCGGATGCGGCGCATGGTGTCGTCGAACTGATCGGGGGTGAGGGCCTGGGCACCGTCGGACCAGGCGCGGCTCGGCTCGTCGTGGACCTCGATCTCCAGGCCGTTGGCACCGCAGGCGGTCGCGGCGAGCGCCATGGGCTCAACGTAGCGGGTGTAGCCGGTGGCGTGGCTGGGGTCGGCGACGACGGGCAGGTGCGACAGGTGGTGCAGCACCGGCACGGCGTTGAGGTCGAAGGTATTGCGGGTGCGGGTCTCGAAGGTGCGGATACCGCGCTCGCACAGGATGACGTTGTCGTTGCCCTCGCTCATGATGTACTCGGCTGCCATAAGCAGCTCGTCGATCGTGCCGGACATGCCGCGCTTGAGCAGAATCGGGGTCTGGGTCTTGCCGACCTCCTTGAGCAGGGGGAAGTTCTGGGCGTTGCGGGCGCCGATCTGCATGACGTCGATCTTCTTGTCCAAGAAGACCTGCACGTCGCGCGGGTCCATGATCTCGGTGACGATCGGCATGTCGAGCTCGGCGGATGCCTCGCATAGCAGGTCCAGGCCGGCGGGACCCATGCCCTGGTAGGCGTAGGGGGAGGTGCGGGGCTTGTAGGCACCGCCGCGCAGCATCGTGGCGCCGGCGGCCTTTACGCGGCGTGCGATGCGGATGAGGTTCTCGCCCTCGACGGAGCAGGGGCCGGCGATGACTTGGAACTGGTCGCCGCCGATCTTGACGCCGTGGCCGCAGTCGATGACGGAGTCCTCGGGGTGGAACTTGCGATTTGCGCGCTTGAACGGCTCGGAGACGCGCTGCACGCGCTCGACGACATCCATGGACTCGAGCAGGAACGGGTCGATCTTGGTCGTATCGCCCACCAGGCCGATGATCGTCTCGTTCTCGCCGCGCGAGACATCGGTCTTCAGACCCTTTTTCTCAATCCAGCTGACGATATGGCTTACGGCCTCGTCGCTGGCGCTCTGCTTTAAAATTGCAATCATGGTGTGCCTCTCACCTCGATGGATAACTTTTGCAAAAACGGCCCGCATCGCGAGCCGTGTATATGGTGCATGTGAGTTTATACTATCTGACTCGCTTTTGCCTTCTAAAGTGGGCCGTTGCGCCTCGTCTTCCTCGGAATTGCAAAGCTTTTTCTTTTATTTTGATAGCCCGTGGTGCACTTGGGTATAATGCCAAACGTTGGCCCTATTAGCTCAGGGGATTAGAGCGTCTGCCTCCGGAGCAGAAGGCCGTTGGTTCGAATCCAACATGGGGCACCATCGAACGTAAGACCGTCCGAACCTCGCATGGTCCGGGCGGTTTTTCTTATACCGACGCGACGTGATGGGACGTGGTATGGCAGCAACGGATATCGAGCGCGGACTCTCAACCGCCGAGGTCGAGGAGCGCATCGCCGCCGGTAAGATCAACCGCAACATGGAGCTCAAGACCAAGTCGGTCAAAGAGCTCATCATCGAGAACCTCTGCACGCTGTTCAATTTGATCAACGTGATTTTGGCGTTCCTGGTCATTTTGACCGGTTCGTTTAAGAATCTGACGTTCCTGTTCGTGGTGTTCCTCAATACCGCCATTGGCGTCATCCAGTCCATGCGTTCCAAGAAGATGGTCGATAAGCTCACGCTACTGACCTCCAAGAAGGCCATCGCGGTGCGCGACGGCGTCGAGGTGGAGCTCGACTTGGACCAGATCGTGCTCGACGACATCATCCGCCTGGGGCGCGGCGACCAGATTCCCGCCGACGCCGTGGTGGTTTCGGGCGAGGCGCTCGTGAACGAGAGTCTGCTGACGGGCGAGAGCGACCTTATCAAGAAACAGCCCGGTTCCGAGCTCATGAGCGGCAGCTTTATCGACTCGGGCCTGCTGCGCGCCCGCGTGATCCATGTCGGCGCCGACAACTACGTGGCCAAAATTAATAACGAGGCCAAGTACGTCAAAAAGGTCAATTCCGAGATCATGAACGTGCTGAACGCCATCGTGCGCTTTGCGAGCATCATCATGATCCCGCTCGGTTTGGCGTTGTTTGCCTCGAGTGTGAGCGAGCTGTGGGATGCAGCGGGAACCCCGGGCGACAGCGCGCTTTCGTGGTGCTTCTCCGAGCTGTTGGCTGGTCATGTGCCTTCGTCGGTGCTGCTGTCCACGGTGGGCGCCCTGCTGGGCATGATCCCGCAAGGCCTGGTGCTGCTGACCTCGTCGGTGCTCGCCATCGCCACGGTGCGTCTGGCGCGCCGCAAGGTACTCGCGCAGCAGCTCTACTGCATCGAGACGCTCGCGCGCGTCGACGTGCTGTGCCTGGACAAGACGGGCACCATCACGTCGGGACGTATGGAGGTCGAGGGCACGTATCCGCTGCCGGTTGAGGGTGTTGGCTTTGGCGTGGACTCGGACGAGGCGGCTGTTCCCGTCGATACCACAGTGCTCGATTTTGCGCTGGCTAACGTCGCACGTGCGACTTCGGCCGATGCCAACGAGACCTGCCAGGCGCTGCTCAACTATTACGCCGATCGCCCGGTCGAGGTGTCCGAGCCGCTGTCGGTCATTCCATTCTCGTCGTCTAAAAAATGGAGCGGCGCTTCTTTTGCGCAGGGCTCCTACGTAATGGGCGCCGCGCAATTTGTGCTCTCTGATCGTGCGTTTGCCCAGGTCGAGAACCGTGTCGCCGAGCTTGCCGATACCTGCCGCGTGCTCGTGGTGGCGCGCGTGGACGGCTTTACGCCCGATGGGGATATGGTGGGCGAGGCCGAGCCCGTGGGATTTGTGACCATCCGCGACGAGATTCGTACCTCGGCGGCCGAGACCATCGGCTACTTTAACGAGCAGGGCGTGACCCTCAACGTGATCAGTGGCGACGACCCGCGTACGGTGTCGTCGATCGCGCGCGTGGTGGGCGTGCCGGGGGCGGACGCCTATGTGGACGCCATGACGCTCGATACGCCGGCCAAGCTCGATGCCGCAGTGGACCGCTACCATGTCTTTGGTCGTGTGACCCCGCAGCAGAAGCGCGAGCTCGTGCAGGCGCTCAAGCGCCGCGAGCACACCGTGGCCATGACGGGCGACGGCGTTAACGACGTGCTGGCACTTAAGGAGGCCGACTGCTCCGTGGCCATGGCGGCTGGCTCCGATGCCGCGCGTAACGTGGCCGAGATCGTACTTGTCGACAACGACTTTGCCTCGATGCCCGCCGTGGTGGCCGAGGGGCGTCGCTCCATCAACAACCTGCAGCGTTCGGCCTCGCTGTTCCTGACCAAGACACTGTTCTCGATGGGCCTGGCGGCGCTGTGCATCGCGCTGCCGCCGTACCCCTTCGAGCCCATCCAGATGACGCTCATCAACTTCTTCTGCATCGGCGCGCCGGGCTTTGTGTTGGGGCTGGAGCCCAACAATGCTCGCGTGAAGGGTGCGTTTTTGACCAACGTACTCAAGCGTGCACTGCCGGCGTCGATTGCGGTCATTTTGGCTGCGGCGCTCGATATCTTTGTGGCGCGCGTGTTTGGCTTTAGCCAGCTCACGCTGTCTACGATGTGCTTGTTTACGTCGTGCGCGGCGAGCGTCAGCCTGATCTGGCGCATCTCGCAACCTCTCACGCCCTTACGTGTGGTGCTCTTTGTGTTTGTAGTCGCCGGCATCCTGGTGGGCGTTATCGGATTCCCAGAGCTGCTGTCCATTGCCAACCTGTCGATGGGCCAGATGGTTATCTTGGCTGTCATTGTAGTCTTTACCTGCTCGGTGTTTTTTAAGCTCGCCACGATGATGGATTCGCTCAAGCCGCGTCGTCGTCATGCCGCAACTGGTTTTGGCCGCGGTGTGCGCGTCCGCCTGGGTCGCGGTGGCGGCAAGGTGAGCTCGACGGGCTCGACGGCCGAACGTTTTGCCAAGCGCGTTGCCGCCGACATGGCGCAGCGTCGCGAAGATCGCACCGCTCGCGAGGCCGAGGCCCGCGCACTCGAGGGCGTGGCCCAAGCCCAGCCCAAGAAAAAGAAGAGTACCGGAGCCAAGCGCTCTCGCGTGACCAAGTCCGCCCAAGGCATCAAAGTCTCGATGCCAAGCAAAAAGAAGAAGTAGCTACGCGCCCTGGCGATGTTGAATTGGTGCCTTGTTCCTGTGGGGCCGTGGCGATGTTATGCTCTAACCTCGATTGTTTGAATTGTTTCGAAAAGAGGATGCCGTGATCTGCCCGCATTGCCTTAAGACTATCGAGGACGGCGCCTCGTTCTGCCCCTACTGCAACGCCTATGTGGGTCCGGGCGATGGTCCCGAACACACCGAGTTCGTGTTCTGTGAGGGCTGCGGTGCCCGTCTTTCTCCGCATGATCGTACGTGCCCCAAATGCGGACGCCCCGCTCCGGGAATCCTCTCTGAGGACGCGGCCGCATCCGACCTAGCAGCGGGCCGCACGGCGGGCTTTCCGCGCCTAACGCAAGAGCAGATCGATACCGAGGTGCCTCATGCGCCGGCCTCTGCCGCTGCGGTGCTCTCGGACGCCGCCGATCCTAACGAGACTTGCGTGCTGCCGGCTTTTGATAAGGATTTCGGTATCCCCAAGGTCGATATTCCCACGCCCGTTTCCCTGCATGACGATGCTCAAAAACCCAAGCGCAAGGTGCACCCCGACGAGGACGCCTATCACAAGCACAAGCGTCATATCCCCAAGCCGCTCATCGTCATCGCGGTCCTTGCCGTCCTTTGCGGCGGTGCCTATTGGTTCGTGACGGCCGATCCCATGGGTGTCATGCCTGGCTTCTATGACCAGTTTGGCCAGGCCGCGCAGACGACCTTCCCTACGCGCCAAAAGGGCGAGGCGACTGAGGACGATACCAAGCAGGACGATTCTGCCGAGGTGGTCCAGGAAGAAACCGTGCTCACCGATGATCAGCTCTATACCAGGCTCGACGGTCTGTATCAGACCATCGTGTCCTACGGTGACGAGGACCAGATCGGCGAGGTCATCGATTCTTTTAACAATGGCTATCTTCGAACGCCACTGTCCACCCGTCAGGAGCTGTCGCAGAGTGCCTACGCCCTGCGCGACCAGATCAAAAAGACGCAAGATGAGCTCAACAACCTTAAGTATCAGGACGATACGGTCTATGCGGACGACATCGCCCACTTAAAGCAGCTTGCCGAGTGGATGTTCGAGCGTGTCGACGTGATCTGTCAGAGCTGGGACATCTCGCTGGCCATTCCCGATGGCGAGTCGATGAGTTCCCACCAAAGCGAGATCCTGGCGCCCATCGCGCAGAGTGGCAACAGCGCGCTGAATCAGTACGACGCCAACGTGGGCTCCTGGAAGCCGCAGCAGCGTTCCTAAAATTAGTTCGCCATAGTCGGCATAACCTACGTGCGCAATTGATGTAAGCGCATGCTTATTGCTACAATTCGTACAAATATGCTTTAAACGCACGAGGAAGGAACCACATGTTTGGTTTTAAGAAAGAGCTCTACACGCCCGAGTATCAGCTTGCCGGCGACGAGTGCGCCGTTATCGAGACGTCGAAGGGTACCATCAAGGTCAAGTTTGACGGCGAGGGCGCTCCCATTCATGTCGCGAACTTCTGCGAGCTTTCCACGATGGGCTTCTATGATGGCCTTAAGTTCCATCGCTATGTGCCCGGCTTTGTCATTCAGGGCGGCGACCCCAATACCCGCGATATGTCCGGCGCCGACGTCGCTGCCGGTCTTGAGGGCCCCGACGGCATGCCCGGTACCGGTGGCCCCGGCTACTGCATTAAGGGCGAGTTTGCCACCAATCCGCGCAACAGCCATGTCGATGGTGCCCTTGCCATGGCACGCTCCATGGACCCCGATTCCGCGGGTTCGCAGTTCTACTTCTGCCTGGGCGCCCAGCATAACCTCGATTCCGGTTACACCGTCTTTGGTACCACGGTCGAGGGTCTCGATGTGATTTCGCAGCTGCGTGCCGGCGACGAGATCGTCCATGTCGAGATCGTTCACGAGTAAAGGGGACTTCCTTGAATAGCCAGCTGATCCAACAGGGCCGCGCCGCTTACCGCGCGGGTGATTTTTCCGCTGCAGCCCAGATGCTTGGGGCGGCAAAAACTCCCGATGAGATTATGGGCGAGGCCGATCACCTTCGTGGTAACGCCTTGATGCACCTGGGCATGTATGCCGAGGCCGCCGAGGCCTATGCCGCCGCCCTCAACGACGGCACCTACGGCAAGCGCGGCGCACTGCTCACCAACCGCGGCAAGGCGCTCGCCGCCGTGGGCGACTACACGACGGCCGCCCAGGCGTTCTCTGCTGCTACGCAGGATGCTTCCTATGCCACGCCGTTCAAGGCCTATCTGGGCCTGGGTAACGCGCTGTTCCAGTCGGGCGACTATGCCAACGCGGGTACTGCCTTCCGTCAGGCTGCCATCGACGGCGCCAATCCGGCTCCTGCCGCCGCACTCGGCGAGCTCGGTCGTTGCTTCATTAAGCTCGGCCGTCCGGCGGATGCCGTGGAGACCTACCGCACGGCTATCGACTTTGCCGGTCCCCGCGACGACACGCGTGCGCTCAACGCCGGCATGGGTCAGGCGCTTTCTGCCGCCGGCCGCCCCTCCGACGCACTCGACGCCTTTAACGCCGCTACTGCCGATGGCATCTACCAGCTCACCTCCGAGCAGGCCGATGAGCTTGCCCGCGTGCACGATTCGCTTGCCGCGCTGTCTGCCCAGACGGCTATGGCCACGGCTCCGGCGCCCGCGATGGACGCTCCTGCCGTTGATCCGCTCGATCCTACGGGCGCGACCGGCCAGTTTATGCCCGATCCCTCGGACACCGGCTTCTTTACGCTGTCCGAGTCCGAGATGGTCCAGCAGGACCGTCAGGATCGTAAGCAGGCCAAGGTCCGTCGTCGCCATCGCCACACGGGCCTCAAAGTCTTCATCGTGCTGCTTCTGCTCATCTTGATCGCCGCGGGCGGTCTGGGCTTTGCCTACACGCGCGGCTTTGGCTTCCCGTCTCAGGATTCTGTCGTTACCGATCTGTTCCAGGCTGCCGGCGACGGTGACACCGCAAAGGCCGAGTCTTGCCTGGCCTCGAGCCTGTCCGAGGACGCCAAGTCGATGATCATCTCCTCGATTCCGCAGGGTGCCACCGTGTCCGTCGAGGGCATGGATCAGTCCATGACCGAGACGACCGCCAAGGTTAAGGCTTCGTTGTCCAAGGGCGGCGAGCAGGAGTACACCGTCAAATTCGTGCGCTCCGACAACCATATCGGCTGGGCCGTTTCCTCGCTCGATATGGATTTCTCGGCTGCTGACAACCAGTAGTGACCTTATGGGATTTAGCTTTGCCCGGCGCTTCACCGCAAGTGAGGTGCCGGGCTTGCGCTAGTATGATGAGCTAGTAGTTTTCCAGCAATCATCCAACACATCAGGAGTTGCGTTGTTTTCTTTGATGGATATGTTTTTCGGTAGCTATGCGGGCGATCTTGCCATCGACCTCGGCACCGCCAATACGCTTGTCTCCGTGCGCGGCAAGGGCATCGTCATTCGCGAGCCCTCTGTAGTCGCCATCGACAAGAACGACGAGCGCATCCTGGCGGTCGGTATCGAGGCAAAGCGCATGCTCGGCCGTACGCCCGGCAACATCGTGGCCGTTCGTCCCCTGAAGGACGGCGTCATCGCCGACTTCGATGTTACAGAGGCTATGCTTCGCTACTTTATCGACAAGGCGTCCGAGAAGCGCTATCCGTGGACCCCGCGTCCGCGCGTTGTCGTCTGCGTTCCCTCCGGTGTCACGTCGGTCGAGAAGCGTGCCGTCTTTGAGGCCACGATCCAGGCCGGCGCTCGCCAGGCCTATCTGATCGAAGAGCCTATGGCCGCCGCTATCGGCGCCGACCTGCCCGTCGAGGAGCCTACCGGCTCCATGGTCATCGACATCGGTGGCGGTACCACCGAGGTTGCCGTTATCGCTATGGGCGGCATCGTCGTCTCGCAGTCCATCCGTATTGCCGGCGACGAGTTCGATCAGGCCATCCTCACGCACGTTCGCGATGCCTACAACTTGGCCATCGGTGAGCGTACGGCAGAGGACATCAAGATCAAGGTCGGCTCCGCCGTGCCGCTCAAGGACGAGCTCGACGTCGAGGTCAACGGCCGCGACGTGATCACCGGTCTGCCCAAGACCGTGCGCATCGAGAGCGAGGAGATTCGTCGCGCACTCAACAAGCCGCTCGACGAGATGGCCAAGGCCGTCAAGGACGCGCTCGACGCTACGCCTCCCGATCTTGCCTCGGACCTTATGTACTACGGCATTTTGCTGACCGGTGGCGGCGCGCTGCTGCGCGGTCTCGACGTGCGCCTGCGCGATGAGACCGGCGTTTCGGTCAACGTCAGCCCCACGGCGCTCGATAACGTTGTTAACGGCTGTGCCCGCGTGCTCGAGGCCAATGCGTTTGATGGCGGCTTCGTCCAGACCAATGCTTAATTTCCAAAAGGTGGATTCCATTTGGCACGATCTTCGGGTTTCTCCACAAATCTGAATACCAAGCGACAATCAACGGGTATGCGCCCGTTGATTGTTTTCAGCCTGATTTCGGTGTTGCTGCTCACGTTTTATATTCGTGAGGGCGAGGCTGGGCCGATTCATGCCGTGCGTTCGGGCGTAACGACGATTACCTCGCCGGTGCGCTTTGTGGGTTCGGCTGTGGCGGCTCCCTTCAATGCCATCGGCAACGTGTTCTCTAACCTTACGGCGTCGCAGGACACGCTCGACGAGCTTAAGAAGCAAAACGAGGAACTGACCTCTAAGGTTGCCGAGCTCTCCGAGTCTCAAAAGACCGCCGAGCGTCTGGAGGGGCTGGTCGGCCTGCAGTCGACCTACAACCTCAAATCGACCGCTGCTCGTATCGTTGGTGCCTCGGGCGATGCCTGGACCTCGACCGTAACCATCGACAAGGGCTCTGCCGACGGCCTTACCATCAACATGCCCGTGACGAGTTCTGCCGGTGTTATCGGTCAGATTATCGAGGTATCGGCCAAGACCTCTACCGTGCGCCTTATTGGCGACGAGAACTCGGGTGTGTCCGCCATGGTACAGGACACGCGCGCCCAGGGCATGCTGCAGGGTCAGGCTGACGGCACGCTGCGTCTTGAGTACGTGAGCGTCGACTCCGATGTTAAGGTTGGCGACATCATCGTGACCTCGGGCATTGGCGGTGTATTCCCCAAGGGTCTACCGCTCGGCACCGTCTCGTCGGTTGAGAAGTCGGCAAACGACGTGTACTACACCATTGTGGTGCGCGCTCAGACCACGGCCGAGAACAACGAGGAAGTGCTGGTCATCACCTCGCTGACCGACGAACAGTCGGCCTCGGATGAGGACGTGAGCACGGCCAACAGCACGCCGCAGGGAACGTCGCGCGATGCTGCGACCAAGACGAAGGACGAGAGCTCGGATGACAGTTCCGACACGTCCGAGACGACCGATTCTGGCTCGAGCGAATAGGGGGCATGTCCATGGATCTACACGAGCAGGGGATGAGCTCCCGCACGTTTGTAATCGCCGCCATTGTGTGTGTGCTGCTGCAGGCGGGCCTGGCACCGCAGATCTCCATTGCGGGAGGTCGCGTCAACTTCATGATTATCCTGGTGTGCCTAAGCGTGTTCTCGGGCGACCCGACCCGTGCCGTCGTGTGCGGTTTTTGCAGCGGCTTGTTTTATGACCTGTCCGCTGCCGTGCCGGTGGGCGTTATGTCGCTCCTGCTGACCGTGGGTTCTTTTGCCCTGGTGCACAGCGCCGTCGGTCAGACGGGCGGTACCCCGAGTGCGCGCGGCGTCACCGTGGGCGCCTTTGCGCTCGTCATTAATGTGATCTACAGCATCATCTTGCTGTTTATGGGTTTGGAGACGAGCTTTGTCGTGGCGATCTTCGGCCATGCGCTGCCGTCCTCGATCCTGACGGGTCTGGTTGCCATTCCGTTTTTGATGTCCGGCGTCGTGCCGCAGTCCGGCTATGGATTCTCCGCACGTGGCGGACGCCAGACGGGTATGCGCTTTAAGCCCAAGACCCGCAAGCTCAAATAGGGGAGGCCCGTAGATGTCTTCCCAGATGACGGTTATTATCGCCGGTATCGTGCTGGTTGTGGCCATCGTGGTCGCGCTGGTCATCATGCGTCGTGGCGATTCCCGTTTTACCTACGATACACAGCATGGAACGGCCCCGCGCGCCACCGAGGGCGAGGGCAATACCGCGGCGACCGCCTTTAAGGGCCGCTTTTCCATCCTCACCACGGGTGTGGGCGCGATGTTTGCGGCACTTGCCGTCAAGCTGTGGGGCATGCAGATGGTCTCGTCGGACTATTACGAGAAGCAGGCCAATAGTAATCAGACTCGCACCGTTACCACACCCGCTGTGCGCGGCCGCATCCTCGACCGCAATGGCGTGGCGCTTGTCCAGAACCGTCCCTCACTTGCTGTCGTGGCCTACCGCGACCTTGCCGAGGATGAGGTTCTGGTTCGCCATCTTGCCAACGTGCTTGGAATGCCTTACGTCGCGGTCCTTCGCAATATCCAGGACAATACAGAGGGCGCTCAGAGCCTGCATACTATCGCGACGGACGTCCGTCGCTCCACGGTTGCCTATATTCAGGAGCATGCCGGCGAGTTCCCGGGCGTCAAGATTGCCGAGCGTACCGAGCGCCAGTATCCATATGGCGAGACGGCATGCCATATCTTGGGCTATACCGGCACCATTACCTCCGAGCAGCTCGAGGCTCAGAATAAGAAAACCTCTGGCGATGATGATGCTTCTGCTGGCAAGATCACGTACCAGTCGGGCGATATCGTGGGCCAGGCGGGCGTTGAGAGCTACTACGAAAACCTGCTGCAGGGTATTCGTGGCGAGCAGACCGTCAAGGTCGATGCCTCGGGCAATGTGACCGGTCAGGCCGGCGCCGTGCCCGCGAAGGCCGGCTCCGACATTAAGCTCACGCTCGACCTTAAGATCCAACAGGCCTGTGAGACGGCACTGGCGAGCGCTATCGAGCTTGCCAAGACCACTGGCTACAGCAATGCCGGCAACGGCGCTGTGGTGTGTCTCGATCCCAACAATGGCGAGATTCTGGGCATGGCGAGCGAGCCCAAGTTCGATCCGTCCGTCTTTATCGGCGGCGTCTCAAATGACGTGTGGACCGAGCTCAATGATGACAAAGGTTCGCACCCGCTGCTCAACCGCGCCATTAGCGGACAGTACATGTCGGCTTCGACCATCAAGCCGCTCTCGGCACTGGCCGGTCTTGAGTTTGGAACCTACACGTCGGGGCAGACGACCAACTGCACGGGCTATTGGACGGGTCTGGGCAAGTCGTGGGGCAAGTACTGCTGGCTGCATTCCGGCCACGGCACCATGACGCTGCAGTCGGGTATCGCCAACTCGTGCGACCCCGTCTTCTACGACATGGGCAAGGCGTTCTTTTATGACGAGAAACATTCTGAGGGCCTGCAGGAGGTCTTTCGTCGCTGGGGTCTAGGCAAGACCTGCGGTATCGATCTGCCGAGTGAGGGCGCGGGTCGTATTCCCGATGCCGAGTGGAAAGAGTCGTACTTCACCGACGCATCTGCCGAGGACCGCAAGTGGAATGCCGGCGACATGACCAACATTGCCATCGGGCAGGGCGACATCCTGGTGACGCCCCTGCAGATGGCGTGCGCCTATATGGGTCTTGCCAACGGCGGCAAGCAGTACGTGCCTCACGTGTTTTTGTCGGCCGTGTCGCGCGATGGCGACGGCGATGCCTATAAGTACAACGGCAAGGGCAAGAAGAAGCGTCTGGAGGCCAAGATCAACAGCGATTCGGATTTGACTCTTGTTCGCAACGGCATGCACGACGTGATTTATACGGCATCGACGTCCCTGGCGGCTCACTTTGGTACCCTGACGCCGCAGGTATACGGCAAGTCGGGCACGGGTGAGAAAAGCGGCGAGGACGAATACGCGTGGTTCTGCGCCTATGCACCGGCCGATGATCCCAAGTATGTCATCGCTACTGTCCTGGAGCAGGGCGGCGGCGGCTCAGATACCGCGATGCATGTCGTGCGCGACGTGCTCGGTGTGATTTATGACGAGCCCGATACCTCTTCGGCCTCGGGCGATTCTTCGGTTCGATAGGAGGTTGCGATGGATTTTTCTCCGGCGGATCTGTTCCGTTCAACCAAGACCGGCTCTCGCAGCAGCCTGGACCGTGTCAACAAGCAACTCTCGGCCTCGCGCGGCACGTTTCGCCAAAAGGTGCATATCGGTGTGCTCGTGGCTACCGTGGCGCTCGTCGCCTACGGTGCCATCATTATCTGGTCGGCTTCGCAGTTTAAGGCCGATGCTTCGTTCTCACGCCATCTGCTGGGAATTGGCATCGGCACGGTGCTGGCGGTGCTGGTCTGGCGCTCCGACCTGCGCGGTATTTCCAATTTCTCGACGGCGTTGCTCGTCATCGACCTGATCGTGATCCTCTCGCCCAAGATTCCGGGTCTGTCCTATACGGGCGGTCTGGGCATGACGGGCTGGATCAAGATTCCCGGTATCGGCTTGACATTCCAGCCGGTTGAGCTTGCCAAGCTCATCACCATCTTCTTTATTGCTACGCTTGGCTCGCAGTATAACGGTCGCATCGATACCGTTCGCGACTACGTCAAGCTCTGCGGCATGCTGTCCATTCCGTTTTTGGCCGTCGTTGCCATGGGCGACCTGGGCTCGGGCCTGGTCGTGCTTGTTTCGGGCGCCATCGTCATTTGTATGAGCGGTGCACGCCGCGAATGGGTGCTGTCGACCCTGGCCCTGCTCGTGGGCTTGGTGGCCCTCGTCCTGGCGCTCGATTCGGTCTTTGATTCGTTGCTCGGCCACGATGTGCTCATCAAGCAGTATCAGATGAACCGTCTGACGGTCTTTATCGACCCCGATAATGCCGATTCGGACGATGCCTACAACCTTCAGCAGTCGCTTATCGCCGTTGGCTCGGGCGGCTTCTTTGGTAAGGGTTTGGGCCATGCGACGCAGTCGGCCGGCGGCTTTCTGCCTGAGTTCCACACCGACTTCGTCTTCGCCTTTCTGTCCGAGACCTTTGGCTTTTGCGGTTCCTTTTTGCTCCTGTGCCTCTACGTGCTGCTGATCTTTTCGACGATTCGCGTCGCCTTTAAGTGCGAGTCGCTGTTTTTGCGTCTTTCGTGTGTGGGCATCGTTGGCATGTGGGCGTTCCAGACCTTCGAAAACATCGGCATGTGCATCGGCATGATGCCGATTACCGGTATTCCGCTACCGTTTATTAGCTTCGGTTCGTCTTCGATGATGATCCAGCTGCTGACGGTGGGTATCGTACAATCCATATGGCGGCATCGTTCGGGCGCCGCGTAACCGCTGGAGGGGTTTGCTATGAAAATTCCCGTAGATAAGCTGACCCGCGCTTTTAAGATGGGCGCGTCCGTTAAGAAGGATTCCGATACGCCGGTGCGCGTCTCGGTCTATCTGGATTCATCCGCCTCGCGTTTTCTGGCCGAGACGGTGCGCGACGCCTTTGTGCCGCAGACGACCTCGGGCATTGTGCGCGTCGAGCGTCTGGGGGAGGAGCGAATTGCTCCAAAGACCGATACCGATGTGGTACTGGTGCTCTCGTGTGGTTCCGACCGCTTGGAGAGTGCCGTGCAGGAGCTCGTGATCGCCGGCGCGCCCGTGTGCGTGCTTGCCGAGTCTGCTGTGGAGGTGCCGTTTATCGAGGAGTCCACGCCCATGCTTGGCGTGGTAGCGGCAACCGATAAGACGTATCTGCTCGAGACGCTTGCCCGCTGGATTCTCGATCGCACCGACAAGGAAACGGCTTTTGCGGCGAACTTTGCCTTCATGCGCATCGCGGCCGCCAATCGTATCATCACCTCGTGCGCGCTCACCAATATGGCGACCGGTGCGCTGGTGTTTTTGCCGGGCGCCGATTATCCCGTTATGGCGCTGGCGCAGGTGGGCATGCTCTTTGAGCTCGCTGCCGTCTTTGGACGCGGCATTAAGCCTGAGCGCGGCTACGAGGTCGCGGGCGTGCTTGCCGGCGGTCTTGTGATCCGCGCTGTCACCCGCGCGCTCGTCAAGCAGACGCCGCATATTGGGTTTGCCGTCAAGGCGCTCACTGCTGCCGCGGGCACCTACGGCATGGGCCGTGCGCTTGTTTCGCTCTACGAGCGCGATGTCGACTACGGCCGTGCCAACGAGGCGGTCACTGCCACGTTCTCCCGCGTTCGCGATCTGGTGACCACGGTCGCGGGCGCTACCCGTCCTATGGCGTCCTACCAAGACGCATCCGATCTCGCTGCTTAGGGGTTTTCCGTTGCGCGTTGCATACCAAGACTGTTTTCATTTAATTGAGCCGCTGCTCGCCAAGGTCGAGAAGCCGAGCCGCTATATCGATCACGAGTGGGGCACGCTTTCCAAGGCCGATGCCGACTACCGTTGCTGCCTGATCTACCCGGATGTGTACGAGGTTGGTCTGCCCAACCAGGGTATCGCCATCCTCTACAACATCCTTAACCAGGCCGAGGGCATCTCCTGTGAGCGTGGCTATGTGCCGTGGCCCGATATGGGTGACGCCATGCGCGAGGCGGGTATTCCGCTGCTCTCGCTCGAGGGTGCCGCGCCGGTCGCTTCGTTCGATATCGTCGGTCTGCATGTGCCGCACGAGATGGCGGTGACGAACTTCCTCGAGGCTCTCGACCTCGCTGGCATTCCGCTGTTGGCGGCCGACCGAGGTGAAGGCGACCCCATCATCATCGCCGGCGGCCCCTCGGTGTACAACCCCGAGCCGTACGCGGCCTTCTTCGATGCCATCCTCATCGGTGAGGGCGAGGAATCGCTGCTCGAGACCTGCCAGCTGCATCGCCGCCTGCGTGACGAAGGGGTCCCGCGCGCGCAGATTGTCGAGCAGCTTGCATCCATTGCCGGCAACTACGTGCCGTCGCTCTATGAGGTTCGTCACGACGAGCCCTGCTCGCCGCATGGCTACACCGTGCCGCGTGAGGGCAAGGATGCGCCGACTGTGGTCTACAAGCGCGTCGTCGAGGATTTCGGCGCCACGAATCCGCTGTCGCAGTCGTGCGTACCCTATGCGCAGCTGGTCCACGACCGCCTGTCTATCGAGATTCTTCGCGGCTGCGCCCGCGGCTGTCGTTTTTGCCAGGCCGGCATGACGTATCGCCCGGTGCGCGAGCGCTCGGCCGACCAGATCGTCTCGTCGGTGATTCAGGGTCTGGAAAAGACCGGCTATGACGAGGTGTCGCTGACCTCGCTCTCCACGACCGACCACTCCTGCATTCGCGACGTGCTCGGCAGGCTCAACCGTCGCCTGGAGGATACGGGTATTCGCGTGTCTATTCCGTCGCAGCGCCTGGATTCGTTTGGCGTGGATATGGCCGAGTCGGTCGCCGGCGAAAAGAAGGGCGGCCTGACGTTCGCGCCCGAGGCCGGCAGCCAGCGCATGCGCGACATCATTAACAAGAACGTGACCGAGGAGGATCTGGACCGTGCGGCCAAGGCGGCCTTCGAGGCCGGCTGGAACCGCATGAAGCTCTACTTTATGATGGGTCTTCCCGGCGAGCGCGACGAGGATATCGTGGCCATCGCCAATCTGGCCGATCACGTGCTGGAGCTCGGTCGTTCCGTGGTGCCCAAGGCTCGTCGCGGCTCGATCTCGGTGTCCATCTCGGTTTCGGTCTTTATCCCCAAGGCTGCCACGCCGTTCCAGTGGTGCCCGCAGCTCGACTACGACGACGTCAAGCGTCGCCAGAAGCTGCTTGTCACGAGCGTTCGCAACCGTGCCGTCCGCGTGCATTACCACGATGCCGAGACCTCGCTCATCGAGGCCGCGCTGTCCCGCGCCGGTCGTGACATGACGCCCGTCATCATCGATGCTTGGCGCGCGGGCTCTCGCTTTGACGCTTGGGTAGAGCATTTCTCGCTCGAGAACTGGAAGGAGGCTGCTGCCAAAAACGGCATCGACCTCAATGAGCTCGTGCACCTGCCCTACGAGTTGGATTGGCGCCTGCCGTGGGAGCATGTGAGTCCCGGCTGCACGCGCGGCTTCCTCGAGCGCGAGTACCGTCGCTCGCTCGAGGGTGTCACGACTCCCGACTGCACCCGCACGTCGTGCACCGGCTGCGGGATCTGCCCCACGCTCCACGCCAAGAATGTATTGATGGGTGATCGCGCATGAGTGAGCGCCTGACCGACAACCCCTCGCTCTTTAGGCTTCGTGTTCGCTATGGCAAGCGCGATCGCCTTAAGTACCTGGGCCATCTCGAAGTAATCCATACCATTGAGCGCATCGTGCGCCGTGCGGGACTTCCCTATGCCGTCACGCAGGGCTTCTCTCCGCACATGCGCGTGGGCTTCTCTTCGGCGCTGCCGGTGGGTACGTCGTCGACCTGCGAGTGGTATGACCTGTTTATGACCGAGTTCGTGGCGCTCGACGAGGCGTTTGGGCGCCTGGCTGCGGCGTCTCCGGCCGATCTGGCGCCCATCGAGGCGGCGTACATCGACGTGCGCACGCCGGCGTTGACGGCGCAGCTCACGCGCCTGTCGTATCGCATCGACCTGCACTTGGATCCCGAGGCGCCCGTAAGCGCCGACGAGGTGCGCCGTGCGATCGACACGCTGCGCGCGGGCCACGGCATCGACTACGCGCGCGGCAAAAAGAGCAAGCGCTTGGATTTGGATCACACGCTCGTGGGCTATGAGCTCACGGCGGGGGAGCGCCCGGACCATTTGGTGCTCATGCTCGACACCCATGCCGACAACGAGGGCTCCATGCGTCCGGAAATTTTGCTTTCTGCTGCTGATGTTTTGTTGCAGGGCTTGACCCCGGGCGTGGATGCACCTATTGTTTCCACCGGTATGCAAGACCTCGTGACCATCTGCTCCTACGATGTCGAGCGTCAGAATCAAGCATGCGAGGACGACGAGGGCCGACTCGTCAGCCCCATACCTGTGCGAACTTGTGGATTTGCTCCACATACTCGTTGACGGGGGTATTTTCGCCTGCTACTATATTCGGCTGTTGCACTAACTGATGCATGAAGGGCAAGTAAACATGTACGCAATCGTTAACACGGGCGGCAAGCAGTACAAGGTCGCCACCGACGATGTCATCACCGTCGAGAAGATCGAGGGCAATGAGGGCGACAAGGTCACCCTGCCGGTTATCTTCCTCAACGATGGTAAGAAGATCGTCACCGATCCCGACAAGCTGGCCAAGGCCAAGGTTACCGCTCAGATCGTTGAGCAGTTCAAGGGCGAGAAGCAGCTGGTCTTCAAGTTCCACAAGCGCAAGCGCTATCGTCGTCTGAAGGGTCACCGTCAGCAGCTCACCAAGCTGAAGATCGTGAAGGTTCAGGCTACCTCCCGCGCCAAGAAGGCTGTCAAGGCAGAGGCTGAGGCTGTTGCCGAGGCTCCCGTCGCCGAGTAGATTACACTCGTAACGAAAGAGTAGGTATACACAATGGCACACAAAAAAGGACTCGGTTCCTCCCGTAATGGCCGTGACTCCCGCGGTCAGCGCCTTGGCACGAAGCGCTATGCCGGCCAGACGGTAACCACGGGCACGATTCTCGTCCGTCAGCACGGCACGCACATCCACCCGGGTGAGAACGTTGGCCGTGGTAAGGACGACACGCTGTTCGCGCTGGTCGACGGTACCGTTGAGTTCCACAAGGGTATCAAGCACAGGGTCAGCGTACGCCCGCTCGCGAACGCGTAATTCACCCTTCATAGAGCACATATGTGGGAGGCACTTGAGTTTTAGGATTCAAGGGTCTCCCTCTTTTTTGTAGGAGGCGATTCTGTTGTCACAGTTCACCGATATCAGCCGCATTAACGTGTGCGGCGGCGACGGCGGAGCCGGATGCATGTCGTTTAGGCGCGAGGCATTTGTCCCCAAGGGCGGCCCCGATGGCGGCGACGGCGGTCGTGGCGGCAATGTCGTCATCCAGGCCGATGCTCAGCTGTCTTCGCTGATCGATTACCGCTTTAAGCATCACTTCCGCGCCGAGCGCGGCACACACGGGCAGGGTGCCCGTCGTAACGGTAAGAGCGGCGAGGACCTGATTCTCAAGGTCCCTATGGGTACCGTGGTGCGCGAGCTCGATCCCGAGACGCAGACCCCGATGTTCGAGATTGCCGACCTGGTGCACGACGGCGAGCGCGTCGTCGTGGCGCCCGGCGGTGCCGGCGGTCTGGGCAACACGCACTTTGTGACGTCGGTGCGTCGCGCTCCGGCCTTTGCCCAGCTCGGCGAGCCTGCCGAGGAACACTGGATCGAGCTCGAGATGAAGCTTATGGCCGATGCCGCGCTTGTGGGCTTTCCCTCGGTGGGTAAGTCATCGCTCATTGCGCGCATGAGTGCCGCCCGCCCCAAGATTGCTGACTACCCGTTTACCACGCTCGTGCCGAACCTCGGCATGGTGCGTGCCGGCGAATATTCTTACGTCGTTGCCGACGTCCCCGGTCTCATCGAGGGCGCGAGCGAGGGCAAGGGCTTGGGTCACCAGTTCCTGCGCCACATTGAGCGTACGGCCCTGATCATGCATGTCGTCGACATGACGGGCGGTTTTGAGGATCGCGATCCGGTTGAGGACTATCGCATCATCAACCGCGAGCTCGAGCAGTATGGCGCCGAGCTTTCGGAGCGTCCGCAGATCGTCGTTGCCAACAAGTGCGATGCGCCGGGCACGGCCGACAAGATTGCCGACCTTAAGCGTGCGGCGCTCGACGATGGCCATATGTTCTTTGCCGTGTCTGCTGTTACGGGCGCCGGCCTCAACACGCTGATGCTTGCCGTGGGCGAGCAGGTGGCTAAGCTTCGCGCCGAGCTGGCGGTCTCTGATGAGCCGGTCGATCTGCGCGACGAGGAGTGGGAGCGTCGCCGCCTGCAGCGCGAGAAGCGTTTCCGCATTGTCCAGGAAGAGCCCGGTGCCTTCCGCGTGGTCGGTCGTGCCATCGAGCGCATGGTCATCCAGACCGACTGGGAAAACGAGGAAGCCGTCATTTACCTGCAGCATAAGTTTGCGCGTATGGGTGTTGACGACGCGCTCGAGAAGGCCGGTTGCCGTGCGGGCGACGAGGTCCGCATTTGCCAGCGCGCCTTTGACTTTGAGGGCGCCGAGGACTTCTCGGAGTACGAAGAGCTCGAGGACGCTGGCGAGGACGTTGCCGTCGAGGCCATTGACGTGGCCGATGCTGTGGATGAGGGCGTCGAGGTTGTCGATGCGGCGGATGCCGAGGACGATGCCGAGACCTCGGAGGGCGAGTAAGCCATGTCGCTGCGCGGTGGAATCGGTCTGCCCGAGCTTCCTCTAGAGGACGGGCAGGAGTTTAGGCTCGGCATTATGGGTGGCACCTTTGATCCCATCCATTACGGGCACCTGGTGACCGCTGAGCAGGCGCGTGAGTCCCTCGACTTGGATGCCGTGCTCTTTATGCCGGCGGGCACGCCTGCCTTTAAGCTTGACAAGCCGGTGACGCCTGCCGAGGACCGTTATGCCATGACGGTCCTCGCCACCGCCGCGAACCCGGCCTTTTTGGCGAGCCGGTTCGAGATCGACCGCCCGGGCGTAACCTATACGGCTGATACGCTTCATGCCCTTCGCGACTTTTACCCGCCGCAGGTAAAGCTCTACTTTATTACGGGCGCCGACGCGATTATCGATATTGTGACCTGGCATGATGCCGAACGAATTGCTGAGCTTGCTACCTTTATTGCGGCGACGCGACCGGGCTTTGATATCGATACGGCGCGTGCCCGAATCAAAGAGTCGGGGCTGCCGTTCGACGTGCGCTATATTCAGATTCCGGCGCTGGCGATCAGCTCGACGAACATTCGCAAGCGTGTTGCCCGCGGTATGAGCGTGCGCTATCTTACGAGCGAGTCCGTGCTCGGCTACATTCGCAAACGCAGGCTATATGCCGATTTGGGCCAAGAAGATTTTGAGTGATGGGGGTCTACGTTGTCGGTAGAGGATCAGTTTGAGGGCGATGAGCGCGCGCTGCTCAAGCGCATTCAAGAGCTGCTCGATGTTCGCATGAAGTATAAGCGCAAGCGCTATGTGCATTCGCTGGGTGTTGCCGAGACCGCACTTCATCTGGCCGAGGTCTACGGCGTCGACCGCTTTGATGCCGCTGCCGCCGGTCTGATCCATGACTGGGACAAAGTGCTCTCCGACGACGAGCTGGTCACGCGCGCTCTGCATTACGGCATTAAGATTGCCGGCTCTCCTTCCGCCGCGACGCCGCTTTTGCATGGCCCTGTTGCCGCCTATGAGCTTCCGCAGCTTTTTCCCGAGCTGTCGCCGGCCGTTTTCCAGGCTGTCGACCGTCACACCGTGGGTGCCTGCGACATGACGCCGCTCGATATGGTGGTCTTTGTGGCCGATGCCATCGAGCCCAACCGCCACGGCGACTATGCACATGCGCTGCGCAAGATGGTGGGGGAGTCGACGCTCGACGAGTTGTTCTTCTCCTGTTTTGCGCAGGGTTTGGTCTATGTGATTCAGTCCGGGCGCTATCTTTATCCCACGGCTATTTCGATTTACAACCATTACGCCCAGCTGCGCTAGCTCGGGCTGTCTAGAAAGAGGTATTCCATGGCCGACGAGACCATGACCGACGAGCAGATTCTTGAAGGTGTGGAGCACAAGAGCTTCGTCGCCACGTCCGACCGCACTGCCGCCTCGCTGTCTGCGAGCGGTGTCGCCGCCGAGGATGTCGCCCGCGCCGCCGCGCAGGCCGCCTACGACAAGAAGGGCGAGGACGTTCAGGTGCTCGACCTGACCGAGCTTTCCGACGTATGCGACTACTTTGTGCTTGCCACCGGTACCAACAACCGCCAGGTCGATTCTATCGTCGACGAGATCGAGGAGAAGGTCGCCGAGGCTTGCGGCGAGCACCCGTTCTCCATCGAGGGTCGCGAGCAGAAGACCTGGATGCTCATGGACTATGGTTCGGTTGTCGTCCACGTCTTCACTCCCGAGGCGCGCGACTTCTACCGTCTCGAAAAGCTCTGGGGAGACGCCCCCCAGCTTCCCCTCGACCTCCTCTAAATGATTTTTCTGGGACGGGGATAAAATAATCATTGCTACCGTTTGCCGAACCGCTCACCTTTGTTGGGCGGTTCGGCCCTTTTCTTCCTTTCCTTTTGTATGCTGTGACTACTGCATCCTTGGAAGGGAGGGTTTCGATGACTCGTGTTGCCCGTGCGTTGTCCGAACTTGGCCATTATCACGTCATGCTCAAGGGCTGTGCTGGCCAGCTGATCTTCGAAGACGATGACGATCGCCTTTATTTTCTCAATCTATTGAACAGACGATTTACGTCCGCTCATATTCGTCTTCTTGCCTGGTGCCTCATGGACAATCATGTTCACCTGCTATTTGATGATCTCGATAATCAGATGAGCGTTGCTATGCATGCGATTGATACGGCATATGCGAAACACTTCAATCAAAAAACCGGCCGCCGCGGACCGGTGTTCCAGGAACGATTCAAGAGTGTGATCATTTCTGACGACAAACAGCTGCTTCGTTGCGTCCGATACATACACGATAATCCTGCAAAAGCAGGTATTTCTTCTGCTCCTCTGTATCGCTGGAGCAGCTTCCATGAGTATTTCTCTCATCCCGAAATTTGTGATTGTGAAGGTATTCTCAATCTGTTTGGGGGTACGGAAGCGTTTTATCTTTCGAGTACCGACGGCAAGCCTAATCCCTATTTTATGCCCGAAGGTAAGCATATCTCCGATATGGATGCGCTGGAAGTTGCCCGGGCTCTTTTGGCTCCGCATGAGCCTTATCAGCTTAAAACTTTGCCGAAATCAGAGCGAAATCGTCTTCTGGCAGTGTTGAGGCATCGGGGGTTTACGATTGACCAGATTTCGCGTCTGACGGGAATTGGGACCAATATCATTCAAAGGGCGAAATGACGCTCCAAATGATTAAAAAATCCCCGTCCTAGAATAATCATTCGCAGCTGCCCGGCTTTTTTGCCTTAGGGACTAATCGTTGAAGCGGGATTGGCGGCCGAAGGATAGAGCGGTGTCGCCGAACTTGTCTCGGACGGCGTCGATAGCGACTGAGAGGTCGCGACGGTCGCTGGATTGGGCTCCGCGGTCGTCGATCTCGCAGAACAGGTCGGTCTGGATGCCGCCCTGATGGTCAAAGTCGCTCATGCCGATGCCCGCCAGGCGCACATGCATGCCTTCCTGCCAGATGTTATCGAGCAGCTCGAGCGCCACCGCCACGAAGATGTTCTCATCGTCGGTCGGATGCGGCAGCCGGCGCTGTGCCGAGCGACCGCTTCCATACGAATACTTGAGTTTGAGCGTCACCGTGGCGCCCGTTAGTCCCTGACGGCGCAGGCGGCGTCCCACTGACTCTCCCAACAGCGCAATCGCCGCTTCGATGTCCCCACGCTCAGTCAAATCTTTCGCAAAGGTGCGTTCATTGCTGACCGACTTGACCTCGCGACCTTCGTCCAAGCTCGTAACTTCGGAAACCTCGAGTCCCAGCGCACGCTGGCGCATGCGTTCGCCGTTGACGCCAAAAATAGAGGCCAAGGTGGATTCCGGTGCACGTGATAGCTCGCCGAGCGTGTAGATGCGCATGCGGCGCAGCCGCTCCTCGGCAGTGCGCCCGATGCCGCTCATGGCAGATACCGGCAGCGCGGCCAAAAAGCGCTGCTCGGTTCCGGGGCGCACGATGGTCAGCCCAAACGGCTTATCCCGCTCGCTTGCGATCTTTGCGACCGTCTTGTTGCAGCCCACGCCAATGGAGCAGGTTACCCCCAGCGCCGCCACGCGGTCGCTTATACGCCGCGCAATCAGCAACGGGTCCTCGGGTGCAAAGCGACCTGGCGTGATATCGATAAAGGCCTCGTCGATGGATACGCGCTCTACGCGCGGGGTCTCGTCGGCGAGAATCGCCATGACCTGTGCGCTGACCTCGTGGTAGCGATCGAAATGCCCATGCGTCCAAATGGCCTGCGGACAGAGGCGCCGTGCCTCGGCCGAGGGCATGGCGGAGTGCACGCCAAAGCGACGTGCTTCATACGAACACGTGGACACGACGCCGCGCGAATCGGCGTCTCCGCCCACGATGAGCGGCTTGCCGCGCCACTCGGGATGATCGAGCATCTCCACGCTCGCAAAAAACGCATCGAGATCCATGAGGCCCACCGCCGGACCCGTCCAGGGAGGCGGCGTGACGCCCGCAGCATCTTCATAACCGTATGTATGTTCGCGTCTTTTCATGGCATGAGTATACCGCGCAGCTCATGTGGGGTGCGTGTATGTGCTTGCAAATCGAGAATTCTTGTCTAAGATATGGATTTGCCTTCGACTATACCGAAGAAGTTGGTCTCACGGACTTCACCTGCCCGCGTCGATGGCGTATTATGTTCAACTGTTTGTTTGTAGTTGCAGCCTAAAGCTGCTTGGTTGGAGGAGTTTCCTTTGGCAGTCAAGATTCGCCTTGCTCGTCACGGCGCTAAGAAGCGTCCGTACTACCGTGTCGTCGTCGCCGATTCCCGCGCCCCGCGTGACGGTCGTATCATCGAGGAGGTCGGCCGCTACAACCCGATGACCGCCCCCAAGACCATCAACCTCGATCTCGAGAAGATCGCCGACTGGCAGTCCAAGGGCGCTCAGCTCACCGACGCTGTCGCTGCTCTGGTCAAGGCCGCCAACGAGGGCGAGAAGACCGAGACCGTCGTCAAGAAGTCCAAGAAGCAGCTCGCCAAAGAGGCCGAGGCCGCTAAGGCTGCCGCTGAGGCCGCTGAGGGCGCCGAGGAGTAAATCGTGCCTGAGGTTGACGCTGCACAGCTCGAGGGTGAGGCAATGCTCTCAGATCGCATCGCCGATCTCGTCGAATATCTCGTTGTTCAGATCGTCGACGACCCGGATTCCGTGAGCCTTGAGGTCATCGACGGTGACGACGCCTCCACGATTGAGGTTTCGGTTGCCGAGGATGACGTCGCTAAGGTCATCGGCCGTCGTGGCCGTACCATCAAGGCCATTCGCACGCTCGCCCGTGCACTGGCCGCTCGCCTCGACACTGCAGTCGAGGTAGAGGTTCTGGGCTAGGACCTTGAGGTCCCAGTACAAAAACATCGCCCGTGTGGTCAAGCCGCACGGAAGGAAGGGGGAGGTCCTCGCGCAGCCGCTGCGGGGGCTTCCTTCTGTATTGACGCCGGGTATGCGCGTCGCCTTGACGCCGCCGGCGCTCAAGCGCGACCGTTTTTGCACGGTCGTATCCGTCAACGATACGGGCGATGGCGATCTGGTCTCGTTTGAGGGCATTGACGACTTGACGGCCGCCGAGGGCATCACCGGATGCTACGTGCTGGCAGACCGTGACGATTTTGAGCTCGATTCGCTCGACGCCGCCTATACCGACCTGATGGGTCGCGAGGTGGTCGACGAGCGCTTTGGCTCGCTCGGCACGATCGTCGAGATCATGTCGACGCCCGCCAACGATGTTTGGGTTGTCGAGGGCGATCGGTACGGCGAGGTGCTGATTCCCGTGATCGAGCAGGTTGTGCTCGATCTTCCCGATCAGGGGACAATTTCCGTCCGCGTTATGGACGGTTTGATCAATATGGACAAGTAGGGAGGAAAACATGCTGATCGAGACCCTTTCGGTCTTTCCCGAGATGTTTGAGCCCGTCATGTCCACATCGATCTTGGGTCGCGCCCGCAAGGCCGGCCTTTTTGATTTTAAGGCCTATAACCTGCGTGACTGGACGCACGACCGCCATCGTACCGTTGATGACGAGCCGTATGGCGGCGGGCAGGGCATGCTCATGAAGGTCGAGCCCATCGCCGAGGCCATCGAGGCCATCAGCTCCGAGGGTCCCAAGCCCACCGTGGTGTTCTTCACCCCCTGCGGCGAGCCCTTTACGCAGCATGTGGCCGAGCGCCTGCTCAAAAGCGAGCGCTTGCTGTTTGTGTGCAGCCGTTACGAGGGCGTCGATGAGCGCGCATATGCGTATGCCGATGAGCGTCTATCGATCGGCGACTACGTGCTCACGGGCGGCGAGCTGCCCGCTATGGTCGTAGCCGATGCCGTCGTACGGCTCATTCCCGGAGCCTTGGGCGACGAGATGAGCAACGTGGACGAGTCCTTCTCGACCGCTGAGGACGGTGGCCTGCTCGAGTACGCGCAGTACACCCGCCCCGCCGAGTTCAATGGCGAGGGCGTGCCGCCGGTGCTCGTAAGCGGCGACCACGCCAAGGTCGATGCCTGGCGTCGCAAAAACGCCATCGAGCGTACCTGTCGCTGGCGTCCCGATCTTATCGAGACGGCACGTCTTACGCCCAATGAGCGCGCGTACGCGCAGGAGATCCTGGACGCTTCGTTTTCGCAGAGCGAGGAGTGAGAATGGTTCCATCGCAGCATTCCGTGCTAAAGGGTGCGTTTGAGTGGGTCGTGGTTGTCGCAATCGCGCTGGTCGCCACCTTCTTGATTCGCTCGTTTGTGGTCGAACCCTTTGTGGTGCCTACCGGTTCCATGGAGTCCACGATCGAGATCGGAGACCAGATTCTGGCGCAGAAGGTGACGCTCGAACTCGGACAGCCCGTCAAGCAAGGCGATATCGTGGTGTTCCACAACCCCGATGCCACGTCCGAGCATGACGTGCTGGTAAAGCGCGTTATTGCCACGGCCGGCCAGACGGTCGACCTGCAGGACGGCAAGGTCGTCGTCGATGGCCAGGCGCTCGACGAGGACTATACGACTGGCATGAGCTGGCCGCTTTCGGTCCAAGCCCCCGGCGCTCAGGTGAGCTATCCCTACACCGTCCCTGACGACTGTGTGTGGGTGATGGGCGACAACCGCGAGAACTCTGCTGACTCCCGCTACTTTGGCCCGGTCGACCGCTCCGACTTGATTGCCGTGGCGCTTGTGCGCTACTGGCCGCTCAACCGTATCGGCGCTATCGATTAAAAACCGCTATAGTACAGTACCTAACCGTGTAATCGTTTCGACGAGGGGATATAAGAGGCATGAACGCTTCATCGCTTTCCTTCCAAGACATCATCCTGCGCCTCCAGCAGTACTGGGGCGAGCAGGGCTGCGTAATTATGCAGCCCTATGACTCCGAGGTCGGTGCCGGTACCTTCCATACCGCGACCACGCTGCGCTCGCTCGGTCCCGCCGAGTGGCGCACCTGCTATGCGCAGCCCTGCCGCCGTCCCGCCGACGGCCGCTACGGCGAGAACCCCAACCGCATGCAGCACTACTATCAGTTCCAGGTGCTCATCAAGCCCTCGCCGGTCAACGCTCAGGAGCTCTACCTGGGTTCGCTGGCCGCCATTGGCCTGGACCCCAATGACCATGACGTCCGCTTTGTTGAGGACGACTGGGAGAGCCCGACGCTCGGCGCCTGGGGCCTTGGCTGGGAGGTCTGGCTCAATGGCATGGAGGTCACGCAGTTTACGTACTTCCAGCAGGTGGGCGGCATCGAGGTCGACCCCGTGCCTGTCGAGATCACCTATGGCCTGGAGCGCATCGCCATGTACGCCCAGGGCGTCAACTCGGTCTACGACCTGGTGTGGAGCTACCTGCCCGACGGCACGCCCATGACCTACGGCGACGTGTTCCTGGAGAACGAGCGCGAGTTCAGCGCTTATAACTTTGAGGTCGCCAACGTCGAGATGATGCGTCAGAAGTTTGATGACTACGAGGCCGAGTGCCACTCCTGCCTGGAGCGCAAGCTTCCGCTGCCGGCATATGACTGCGTCATGAAGTGCAGCCACGCCTTCAACCTGCTCGATGCCCGCGGTGCGCTCTCCGCGGTTGAGCGCGCAAACTACATCCTGCGCGTCCGCGCCGTCGCCAAGGCGTGCTGCGAGGCCTACATGGCCGAGGTCGCCGGAATCAACGAGAATGCCGACCAGGAAGGCGAGGTGGCGTAAGCCATGGCAGACGCTAAGGATTTCCTGTTTGAGATCGGTACGGAGGAAATGCCCTCCGCACCGCTGAACAATGCCGTCAAGCAGCTTGGCACCATGATCGCCAAGGGTCTCGACGAGGCCGGCTTGGCCCACGGCGAGGTCCGCGTGATCTCGAGCCCGCGTCGTCTGGCCGCGCTCGTTGCCGACGTCGCCACCGCGACCGACGAGGTTCACGAGGTCAAGCGCGGCCCCGCGGCCAACATCGCCTTCGATGCCGACGGTAACGCCACCAAGGCCGCCCAGGGCTTCGCCCGCAAGTGCGGTGTGGCTGCCGAGGATCTGGTCCGTCGCGAGGACACCGACGGCCGTGAGTACGTCTTTGCCGAGAAGAACATCCCTTCCGCCCCGGCCACCCCGATCCTGACGGCCCTGTGCGAGAAGACTATCGCTGGCCTGCAGTGGCCCAACTACCGCTCTCAGCGCTGGGGTCACGAGCATGCGACCTTTGTTCGTCCGGTCCGCTGGATCTGCTGCCTTCTGGGCGAGGACGTCGTGCCCGTGTCGTTTGCCGACGTGACGAGCGGCAATACCACGCGCGGCCATCGCGTCCTGGGTCCCGGTGACCATGTGGTCGCCAGCCCCGCCGTCTACGAGCAGGTGCTCGAGAACGCCGGTGTGCTCTCCGCCGAGCGCCGCCGTGAAGCCATCCTCGCCGGTATCGCCGAGGTCGAGGCCGCCCGTCCCGGCTGCCACGTCGATACGCCCAAGAAGGTCTTCGAGGAGGTCATCAACCTCTGCGAGTGGCCGACGGTCCTTGTCGGTACCTTCGATGAGGAGTTCCTCAAGGTTCCGCACGAGATTATCTGCGAGTCCATGCTCACCAACCAGCGCTACTTCCCGATCTATGACTGCGAGGGCAAGCTGACGCGTGAGTTCGTGATCGTCTCCAACAGCAAGCCCGAGAACGCCGAGCGCGTGATCGACGGCAACGAGCGCGTCGTGCGCGCCCGTCTGGACGACGCCAAGTTCTTCTACGAGGAGGACCTGAAGATCTCCCTCGACGAGTTCCGTGAGCGTCTGGCCAAGGTTGCCTTCCAGGAGAAGCTCGGCAGCGTGCTCGCCAAGTCCGAGCGCATTGAGCAGCTCGCGCTCGCTATTGCCCGTGAGGCCCACCTGGGTGCCCACCTGGCTGCCGACGCCGGCCGCGCCGCGCACCTGTGCAAGGCCGACTTGGTGTCCAACGCCGTCGTCGAGTTCACGAGCCAGCAGGGCGTGATGGGCGGTTACTACGCCACCGCGATGGGGGAGAACGACGAGGTCGCCCACGCTATCCGCGATCACTATCGTCCTCGCTTTGCCGGCGACGAGCTGCCCGAGGGCACCGCTGGCTGCATCGTGGCCTGCGCCGATAAGCTCGATACCATCGCCGGTATCTTTGCCATCGGCGAGCCCCCGACCGGCTCTTCCGACCCGTATGCGCTGCGTCGTGCCGCCATCGGCATCATCAACATCCTGCGCGACCGTCTGCCGATCGACCCCACTTCGCTCATCGACTTTGCGCTCGAGCTCTATACCGAGCAGGGCATTGCGTTTGACGCCGCCGAGGTCGCCCAGCAGGTTTGCGACTTCTTCCACGGCCGCCTGGTGAGCATGGCCCGCGACGAGAAGATCCCGGCCGATACCGTTGCCGCCGTCTCCGCGGTGCACATCATTGCCCCGTCCGTCTTCTTCGCCCGCTGCGCCGCCCTCGACGAGGCCCGCAAGAACGACGCCGAGACCTTCGACAACCTGGCGACCGCCTATGCCCGCGCCGCGCATATCTCCAAGCCCGAGCTGGGCGCGGAGTATGACCGCAGCCTGATGGGCGAGGTCGAGCTTGCGCTTGCCGACGCCTCCGAGGCCGCTCAGACCGCCGTCGACGCCGCTCTCGCCGCCGAGGATTACCCGGCCGCGTTTGCCGCTCTGGCAGCCCTGCGCGCGCCCATCGACCGTTTCTTCGACGAGGTTATGGTCATGGACAAGGACGAGCAGCTCCGCGATAATCGCCTTAAGCTGCTCAACCGCTTTGAGGCCGTTTTCTCCGGCATTGCCAACATCGGTGAGCTTGCCCGTAAAAAGTAAGCTAGCCTGCGCGTAAGCGCAAAAGGAGCCCCGCATGGATTGCCCGGTCGCCGCTCGTCCCACCGTTATCGTTATCTCCGACTCGCTCGGAGATACCGCTTGCGAGGTGGTGCTTGCGGCGTCCGGGCAATTTGATGAAGGGGCTTTTTGTGTTTTGCGTCTGCCCAAGGTGAACTCAGTGGAGCAGGTCAAGTCGTTTGTCGGTCCGCGCGTCGATGCTGATCATCGCGATATCGCCGTGTTTCACACCATCGTCGACCCGGCGCTTCGTACCCGCGTGCTCGACTACTTGGGCATGCTGCATATTCGCTCGGTCGATTTGATCGGACCGACGCTTGCGGTGCTGTCGTCGCTTATTGGTGTTGCGCCCAAAGGTGTGGCCGGTGTAATCCATAAGACAGACGACCGGTATTTCCATCGAATCGAGGCCATGGAGTACTTTGTCGAGCACGATGACGGGCGCGGCTGCGACGATCTGTCTGGCGCCGATATCGTGCTGCTGGGCATATCGCGCACGTCTAAGACGCCGCTGTCGATGTATCTGGCCTATCAGGGCTACAAGGTCGCCAACGTTCCGCTGGCGCACGGTGTGGAGCCGCCCAAGTCGATTTACGAGGTCGATCCGATGCGTCTGTTCGGCCTGATTTCGACCGTCGATGTGATTTCCGAAATTCGCGATAGCCGCCTGGGCGATGACTACGCCCGCGCCGTCGCCGGTTCCTATGCCGAGCCCGAGAGCGTGCGAAGCGAGCTCGAGGAGGGTCGCGCCCTTATGAAGCGCCTGGGCTGCTTTGTAGTGCGTACCGACGGCAAGGCGATCGAGGAGAGCGCCTCCGAGATCATCGCTCACCTCGATGAGATCCAGGAAGCAAGGGCCCGCCGAGCCGCCCGCCGCGCCCAGCAGCAGTAACTACTGAGCAGTTAATTTGGGACGTGTCTCTATAGTATTGTCAACTCTCATGGGACGAGCCCGCCCTCCTCGAGTCGCTCGGGAGGCTCGGCGTTGCAGAGACGGCGAGGCCGGACGGGGATTACCTCTTCGTGATGGAGGGGAACCCCGGCGCTGGAGGGCGACGGGGAGGCGCCTCGGGTGCAGCTACACAAGGGGGCCTGTCCACGAGGTCCACGTGCGGGAAGTCAATTAATTTACCGTTCAAAAAGGGGGCAATGTGGGAAAGGGCCAAGCCGACTATTGAAATGACGATAAAGACGAGGCATCCTGATGTATGTCGGAATATAGATAGGACAAAACGTATCATCTATATCGCTTCTATGAAACCCGATGCAAGTTCTTCTCAATCTCGAAATAGATTGAAGGCATTGAGAGGAACTTTATACTACAAAAATCGTAGGTCTGCCACCTAGACAGAAGAAGTGATTTTGTATGCGGAATCTTGCATTTTGAAAACCGGTGCCAACTATGAGGTGTGAGTCGGGCTCGGTAAAGCGCGGGGGAAATGAGATAGGCTGCGCGTCATCAGAGAGTGGCGCGCAGCCTATTGACCTGCTTTCGTATGACGGATGCTTTAGAGGATCCAGGGGCCAAGTGGGTTGCCATCTGCGGAGCAGTCTTGAATCGTTAGGATAGGATTTTGAAAGGGCTGTCTCTCCCTCCACGCCTTCAAGTGATAGGTGCAGACGCGGTCGTAGTGGATTTTTTTGTATGCGCGCGATATCTCTTTTACAGCCTCCTCTTTGCTGGAATATTTTCCTGGAGCATGTGCAACAGATGTGCATGCGATACCGTCGATCCAGCCAGATTGGGGTCCGAGGTTAAAGCTCGAGATTATTGTCAAGACACCATTGAGGCCAGCTTGCAACAAATCGTTCTGTATTCGTTCAAATGCTGATTGATTGTTGGTTCCAAGGCCAATCATTCCAATTGCAGAGAGATATCCGCTATCAGTGAGTTTATCTCCTGCACCTCGAATAACCTTGCTTGTGATGATGAGGCCATCTGGACCGCCATCGCCAACGAAGGGGTACGGTACGTCTTCTGGGATTGGCAGCAAAGGAGGATTCACCGTAATGAGCTCATAGCTGCAAGAGCTTTCGATATTGTTTAGTGCGTTGTAGAGACTTCCGGTTAGAATAGTTAAATCTTCGCTAATACCATTGACCAGTGCGTTTAGTTGGCAGATTTCTGAGGCGATTGGATTGATATCTATCGCTGTGACTTGCATTCCAGATTTTGCCAGTATGAGTGCCTGGATGCCTGGTCCAGAGCAGAGGTCTAAGGCATTCTTTCCGGGGGATGGGCTTAGCCGACGAGCGAGCCCAATTGAATCAGAGCCAAAATATAGTAAAGGCGAGGGTGATGGCGCATCGGCAAAAAGCCAGATGCCATGATATCGGATTAGAGATAAACCGGAAAGGGAGGCATTGCCACTGTGCTCGCTTAGCAGCCCGAGTGAGGCTATGGTTTCGACAGTGCCTTTCAGCAGTCTTCTTTTTGCCACTTCTGAATCGAGATCAATCTCTCCACCTAGCATCAGGAAGGAGACGAGCTCTTGATGCTCCCTGTCAAGTTGATCCCAGATGCGATGCGCGCATTTAAAAGGATCTATAGATATGTCAAGTGTGTCTAAAAAATCTGTTACTCCAAGAGTGTCCAATCTACGGAGTGGATTACTCGAGAGCGAATTTAAAGAGGGTAGCACTTCAATCATGTATATCAGACCCATTTCCGATAAAGGTAGTCTCGAATTTAGTCTCGACAATCAAGTCGGCTGCCAGTTTAGGAGCCAGCTTTGCAAGACAGGTCTGTGCCTCTTTCGAGAGGGCGATGTCTTCGCAAATCTCGCATTGAGAGAGGTAGCTTGAGCGCCCAAATGAAGAAAGGCCTCCGCTCGTGCGCAAGTGCTTCAGCAGTCCTCCTGGTCCTATGTATTGTATGTAATTAAGTAGGAGCAGCTGCAGTTCATTAATGTCATCCGTCAGATTGATTTTGCCAAGATCGAAAAGCCAAGTTCCCTCTGCATTTATTCCGCAGCAGGGTGAAAGATGGCAGTTTGGGGAAATAACGAAGTCTTGGCCGCAGTCGGAACAGTGTGACGCTAAGAGACGTGCCTGCGGTCGCGCATTTTGGTTGAGACTGAGATTTCGTGCGCGCCCAATTCGCGTGATGCCTGAATCCGTGATGAAGCGGGCTGGCGCGCGGGGAGTCTGGGTATTATCGTCGAACTGATGCAGGAGTGGAATGTCTTCATTAAGGTACTTGCACAGGTATGCCGGGCTGATTGTACTGTTGTTATCTCTGCAGACCGCAATGCCGAGAGTTTGAAAGCCCATTGTTTTTGCTGAGTTCCAAAGGTTGCGCACATTCTCGAGGGGTATATATTCCGCATGAAAGTCGTCGCAGCTGATATTGATTTCGTCAAGGCCACATGACTTCAATTCGTTGAGGAGCGTTTCTGCGTCTCTTTCGCTTTTCGCCCACCACGCATTCGTTACAATTCGAGTAAAGAGTCCTAAAGAATTCGCATATGCGATGGCCTCGAGAAGGTCATCGCCAAGAAGGGTGCATTCTCCGCCCGTAAACACAACAACACCACTTCCGACGCATACTTCGGCGAAGCTATCGATGAATTGCTGCATTTGGGGAAGAGTAAGCCTGTCACTGTTGTTCGGAGTGCAGCTCATCAGACAATGATCACACACAGCGCCACATCTATATGTTGTTATAAATGTCAGCATTCGAGGTCTGCGGAACAGCACGTGCTGCGAGCTTTCGGAAATCATGCCGCGAGCAAACGGGCGTCGGTGATTACCAAGGTGCCTTCGTTCTCGGAGTAAGTAACTTCGAATTCGACGGAGCGATAAGACCCGCGGGCGACCCCATTGGAAGCCCCTTCGGGGTTGATGGTATTGGAGCTGGAATTCTTGATTGCTGTTTTAAGCACGGCTGCTTGCCTCGCCGCACTCAAGCCCTCTTGATCAAATTTCCTGAAAACAGAAGTTTGTTTGTACGATTCCGATAGTTCAACAACATCAGGTTTGTTCATAAAAATAGCTGATCCATAGCCCATTGTGTTGACGTCGTACTTAAGGTTGGCGTTGTTTTGAGCATTCGCGTTTGCGTTTGCCATTGCGTTTGCGTTCAGAATGATGTTTGCGTTCGTTACTGCGTTTGCATTAAGTACAACGTTTACGAGAGGTATCGTTTGCGGATCAGCTTCGGTGTCCTCGTCATAATATGCAAGCTGGATACGACGATATACTGCGCGTGCAACGGGGACACGCGCCTCCTTTTCGGTTGACTCCACCAGTTCGTACAGAGACTTTTCGATTTCCCGCTTTGATTTGGAGGTCTGTAATTCCATATTTCTGGAATACGGCACGAGGCTGAGCTTCGAAATCGCGTCTTGCGTCGGTAGATTGTTCCGCGTCCGCGACCAGTTTTTCAAGGGTGCTAAGCTGGGACTGTATTGAGAGTTCGTTTAGGTGGTTCACATTGTCCATAGCGGTGACCTCCAATGTTGAATAGCTGTCTTGAAAGACTACGTCATGCTAGTGTCGGTATCGATTTGATACTACGAACAAATTAGAACTAAATGGATATAGTTTCCATACTAATCAAAACAAATTTGCATTCAACTTTTTATTTATACTTGATTTAAGGCGGAGTGGAATGTGAGCGCGCAAGGAGATGCGGAATCGATGAGAGCCTCAAAAAAAATTACCGCAGTGTTATCATCTTTCATCCTCTCTATTCTTCCATTTCTGATTCTATGGGCGGCTTGGTCAGTCCTCCCTGATACAATTCCCGCTCATTGGAGTGGGGGCGTGGCTGATCGATGGGGTAATAAGCTTGAATTGCTGGTTGTTCCGCTGTTTTCTCTGATTGGCTCTATTGCAATTTCTGTGTACCTTATTGTTTCCACGCGGCGAAGAGAGTTCGCGGCTTTCTCTGTTCGAATGCGACGGGACTTTGTTGCGTGCTATATTTCTAGCCTTCTTTTATCGACAACCTGCTCAGTGATAATTGCCGTTTGGGTTCAGTTGATTCTTACGCAAAACACTGCGGTTGATGGGGGGCTTGGACTATCGATCCTGTATTCCCTTCCCGGGCTATATGTGATCTTGTGCGCCTTGCCGCCTTTTTATGCGAGCGGCGGGAGCAAAAAGGCAGAGCGCCTGATAACAGTTCTTATTGGCGGCGCGGAGATTGTTCTTTGTGGAATAGTGCTTGAAGGTTCGGCTGCCTCTTATGCGATGATTGGACTGATGATTCTGTTCTGTGCGTTTGAGATTGTGTCACAGGTAAGGGATAGCCGGTCCTTATGAGTTGAATTACGCGCGTGCGGATATAAAGGGTGGCATGTTAAACTGGTCGTTTTCTCGTTCTGGGACATTTGCAGTAGGATGAGTGGGACTAGGCGCGCTGCGGTGTGATGGTGAAGGTTGAGACTTGTATCGCTGCAAATCCGCTGATGCACATTTTGCTATTGGGCTTGAAGGTGGGACCGGCAGGCCTTTGTTTGGGTTGTTCTGGTCGTCCAACGCGTGTTGCACGGCTTTATATTGTTACGCTCGTTCGGCGCTCCGTTGGAGCATTTCCGGGTTTGTCGGCATCATGACTTGGCCAAGTGACACGCTTGCCGGGACGGTTGTAACGCCGCGCCGGTTCCGTGTGCTCCTTTGTTGTTGGCCTGTCCAGCCGGGGGCGGATTCGGCCTCATGTTGTGGCGCACGGCCTTCAGGGGCTTCCCCTGGCGAGTTATGTTCGTCCGTATGGGTAAGGGTCGGGTTGAGCTGACAATCCCGTGTCGGAAGGGGCTTGCACCGTGCGCGCGATGACAGAGATTGAGTGGCTGGACGGCCGTGTGACGAAGGTGCCGGAGCTCGCCCTGGGCGATGCGTTCGGCGAGAGCGTCCAGGCGGAGCTCGATTTCGGGTTCGACGATGTGTTGGAGGGCCTTTGGGTCGAGGTGCGCCATCATGAGCCGGATGAGGACTCGGACGGCGACCCGCGCGGGAGGGGCTGCGCACTGTACGCGGACTGCCGGTACAGCCTGGTCGAACCGTCGGACCTCGACAGTGTCTTCTGCATCCTTTACGAGGGGCAGCCGAGGGTCTGCCGCGCCGCGGGGGAGCTAGGGCCCCCGCGGCGGCGGTGAACGCGGCCGCTGCGTGGGAATTTGGGATGGGGGCGGGTTCCGAAACGCCTGCGGAGGGGAGAACCCCGTTGGGCGGGGACTATTCGTGATGCTTGATATCGCATTGCAGTATGGAAGCACGGATCATCTTCGCGATGGTCCGACCGGTTGATGGGCTAGGACGCGCATTCAGCAGGGAAGGGGATGGCTTTTAATGCCGCTTTTGGCTTATGCGTGCCGCGCTCCGCGTATGGCCATCCTGCGGTGCTAAAGCATTCTTGAAGTCTGTTAAGTGAATTCGTTTTAATCGCGCACGTGGCCGTTTGCCCATGTTGCATAACAGGATTCAGTGTTGATTGCCCGTGTGATGACAGCGTGAGTTTCGGGGGGGGGTGGCGTGAGCGGAGTCGCCGCGTTGTATAAGTCTGGCCGGCCCGACTGATGTGTCGATCTGTCGGGCCGGCCGAGAATGGTGAAGAGATCTCGCTGTTGAATGAACGAATGTTACAAGCAGCTCTTCAAGGCGCTTTGGACGTTGGCTGGGGCTGCGCAGTCAATCGCATGCAGTGATAGGCGAGGCGATTGCTCGATGAGCCGGCGACTAGTTCTGTGCTGTACTCGTCCCGGTGCCGTCGTTGTCTGCCGAGTACCAGAATGCGTAGGCCGCAACGACGGCATCATAGACGGCTGCGACTACGTTATCCACGACGGCTGCAAAGTTGACCACAACGGGAACGGGGCCGGTTTTGGAATCCATCTTCTCTACTTCTGGGGTCTCATACATGGGAACATCTCCTTAGAATTGTGACAGGACGCTCAGGTCGCCTAGATCATCGTCGATCAGGTCGATATAGAGGTCGCCGTCCATATTGATGTCTGCAATCAACGATGAGATCTCTTCCATCTCGTCAATCGAGTGCATACGATTGGCCAACGCGGTAACAACGGGCTTATCCCAAACGGTTGCCATTCCGGCATCGTAGTATTCCTGAAGGCTGTGTTTGCGAACGTTTCCGATGATGAGAGGTATATAGGGGGATGCGACGATATCGCCATTGGCGTGGATGGCCACTTGGTCAAATTGCATTTGCAGTTGAGGGAATCTGACCAAGTGGTCGATGGGGTCGCCCCACTCAAGCATGAAGTAGCCTCGATAGTCCGGATCGTATCGAAGGTCATTGATCGTGTTGACTAGCCGACGGTATTGATTATTCGAAGGGCGAATCGTGCGGTTTCTTCGGGCTCTACCGAGGAGCATGAGCGGCTGAACTCTAAGGTCAATTCGGTCAGTTCTACCCGACGATTTCAGCTTGTCTCGAAGCATCGTGCAAACTGGTTTGAAATCGTCGACATTGAACGATGTCGGACAAAAGGCAATTGAAAGGTGCAGTGAGGTTTCGTTCAGCGTGATATCGATGGCGTCGAGCACCCGGTCGTATAATCCCGAGAGTCCTCGCATATGTTCGTGAGAATCGCGTAGGCCATCGAGGCTAAACTGTATGCCGTTTAAACCGGCGCGTTCGAGCTCATGCAAAGTATTTGAGTTTGCAAGCAGACCGTTTGACACGAGGTTGCATTTGACGCTAGATGCGCTGAGCCGCCGCAAGGATTCGATGACAAGATCCTTGCGCAGGAGGGTCTCGCCTCCGCAGAAGCAGAAGCTAAAGGGGTGCATTTGACAAATCGAGTCGACGAGTTCGAGGACTTCGTTGTCGGATAATTCGTTCGCGACGACATCGTTTTCTCCACTGTTGTTGAAGCAGTGTAGACAACGAAGGTTGCATTTGTTTGTAATGTCGAGCGCAACGCTGTGGGGCGCTCCGATTATTGCCGGCATGCTCATTATTGCTTCTTATCGAGCGGGCGAACAAACAGCTTGACGTCGCCCGAGTCGAGCTCATTGGGCAGGGTGCCGACTAAGGAAAAGCCAAGGCGCTGGTCGGAATGGTCAAGTTGTTCGGCGATTGGGGTGGAATCAGGCGCGTCAATTCTGAGCGCGCGGTAGGCTTTGGGAGCGGAAGATCCGTAGTATTCCGCAAGGCGGTCGAGCACACCGGCAAGCAGCGTGGAGCTGCATGAGATAAATTTGATGATGACGCTGCGGCCGGCGGGATTAGTGGCCGGCTCGCATATTATCAATCCATTAATTTCTCCGGACTGGCTCGTGAGTAGAAAATAATCATGGGTAAAGGAAAAGAGCCTTTGGCGAAGAACCAGAAAGTTCTCCAATTCGGGCTCAACGTCGAACTCAGAGAAATAGATCCTATTGCCATTTTTGGACTGTTTTGCAGAGAGGGATTTTGCAGCCGCCTCTTCGATTTCAGCAAACCTGCTCGCGTCCGCGAGAATAAGCAGCTCGTCGGGATCCACCGATGTTAGGTAATCGGAGCCGAAAGGGTCGTTCATATATCTCCCTTCTTTCTTCCAAACGATAAGACAGTTTACGGTCAGGCTATGCAGGGTTTGGGCCAGGTCATGCGCTAGCGTCTCGCGCGGTTGATCTGGGTATTTTTCTTGGAACAGACGGAGAATTTTGGGCAAATCGCAGGTGCCGTCGCATAAGTCAAGAATCTCTTTAGCGACCCTGTTGAGGATCGTATAGATTTGTTTCCCATCTGAGCTTAGGACGCTCAGGCGGTTATTTGGTTCACTGCGAAGGTAGCTTGGGTCGAGGGGGATAGGGATGACTCCAGGCAATGATGAGATTTGCGCGCTCCAAACATTCACGGATTCCATTGATCTCCTTTGGTTGTGGCCTATCTTCCTCGAATAGCAACTCATTCGATAAAATATCACAAATCGAAACGATATATAAAAGAATATATTTATATCGATATACAATATTAGGTTAAAAAAAAGTTTTGATGTTTGTCGATAGGGCTGGTATTGAAGGAGTGGACTGGAGTGATGGCGATGTCGGACGTTGTGGTTTCAATGGTGGGGTCATGCCTGCTGCTGGTGTTCGGAATAATGATATATCGAGGCAAGCTCACGGGATTGCTTGCCGGAATGTCATTGCTATCGGGAGAGCGTTTAGAGGAGGCAAAGCGGACGGCCGAGTCTCTAGGCGCAAACCGAGCGGTGGGGGCGTCTATAGTTTTCTCCGCAATATGCCTTTTTCTCTCGTCCCTTTTTCCGGACAAAAGGGCTATTCTCGGTCTGATGGTGGCTGCCGTTATAATCGCCGCGCTTGCCTATGCAAATAGGGGGCTTATTCGTATGTATATAAAGGTGAAATGGAATCCTGGGCACCGCAACCCGAGATAATGTCTTGAGCAAGGATTAACAACAAGGGATATATGGGAGCGATTAAGCGGCGAACAAATTCAGTTTTGGATAAAAGGCCGCTTGATGGGAGCTGGCATGTTTAAGAAGACGGTTCACGAGTTGTTTCGGTGTAAAGGGTCACGGCTTTTCGTGATTCTCATGCTGGTGAATTTTGCTCTCTCGTGCGTCATGCCCGCCTTAAACGGTGGGTTTGTAGACTTTCTCGTGACGAATAGGGATCCATCTCGCGTCGTGTGGTTTGCGGCCTTTGTTGCGGGCATAGGGATATCGGCCTCCTTCATGTCGTATGCGATGGGTGTGAACGTATCGCGCGTCATCTTGGAGATGACGACGAGACTGATGGGGACCACGTGTGAGTCGTTTGAACGGGGGCCCCTGGAAAAGGGGGAGCAGGCGGATCCATCCTATACAACGCAGAGGGTGTATGCGGATTCGAATGCGGTGTCATCGTTTGTCGTGAACAACTTCCTGACGATCGGGCTTAACGTCGTTCTGGTTGTGTTGATATGCATCATCCTGTTTTCGATTAATCCGGTGTTCCTGGTGTTAAGTGCATGTTCGCTTGTTGCGTACTTCATTTTATTCAGGGCGTTGAAAAAGCCGTTGTACAACAGCTCGCTTGCGAACAAGGAGGGTTTGAGTAAGCTTTTCGCGTCCGTGAGCGGCGAGCTGTCGCAGTTGTTTGACATTAAGTGCGATGGCGCATATAACCAGAGCGCTCGGACGCTCAAAGGGGTATTCGAGGGGTACTACCCGATTTACATGAAAGCAAGTAGGGTCTCGAATCTGGCCACATCAAGCGACGGCCTGATCTCGTCTGTGTTTCGGGGGGCACTGCTCGTGATCTCCGGGATGGAAATATTGAGCGGAAGAATGAGCTTAGGCGAGTTCACAATGGTGAACTCGTATTACTCGATGGCGTTCGGATGCTTCAAGTATTTTTTGAATTATTTCAAATCGTATCAGGACGCAAGGGCCTCGTTCGACCGATTGGGGGCTCTGACGGAGGACGCCGAGGACCGCGGCACCCTCACGGTTGGGCACGTGGAGAGCATATCTTTGTCCAACATCGCGTACCGATACGCGGGAAAGCCCTACTTATACCGCGACCTCTCCGTGGAGGTGGAGGAAGGAAAAACCTATGCCATTACCGGGCCGAACGGATGCGGAAAAAGCACGTTTCTGAAGGTGCTCCTTGGACTATATTCTGCTGGGGGACATCGGGCTTTGGGGTCGGTGCCATATGAAGAGCTCGATATGGAGACGATCCGACGGGACCTGTTTGCGGTGTGCCCGCAAAAGCTCTTTATTCCGAACGAAACGGTGGAGAATTACCTTGAGAGGACGTCGATTCGGGGATCGAACGAAAACCTCCGAGAGCTTGTGCCGAGTTTCTATCGAACCGTCGAATCGTTAAAAGGCAAGAATTGTAGAGACCTTTCTGGTGGAGAGTATCGAAAGCTAAGGATATTCGCAGCACTTCGCAGGCAGCCGGAAGTGCTTGTGTTCGATGAACCAACGAACGATTTAGATGAAGAAAGCCGTCGGGAGTTCACGGGGTATATTCATCGAAATCCCTTCGATCAGCTAATTCTTGTTGTAAGCCATGATCAGGATTTGATTTCAGCATGCGATAGGAAGCTGGATTTGGATTTCGATCCGAAAAATGGGCAATGCTGATGGGAAACGCTTAGAGTTCGGGCTTGCGCGTCATGGAGTAATCTTTCCTCTTATCGAAAATCGTTACAATATAAGAAAAACAGTAAGCAAGAAGAAATGGCTCGGGGAAGAGCTCGCTGCTGTCAGTGATATTGGGTCTATATCCAGATAACACGGAAGGGGCCGTCCTCTACAACGGGGTATCACAGCGTCGCATCGACCGATACGCATTGCGGCGGTGCCGAGTTGGCATTACGGAGCAAGAGCCCCCTATTGTTGGGGGGGGACGATCCTCGATAATCTTACGCTGCTTTCTGATGATTTCGAGGCCGACAAACTGAATCGGATGCTTGCCATATTGGGGTTAGACAAAATGATTGCCGCTGCGGAGAACGGGGCGGCAGCGATGCTTGGCAGCAAGAAAGGAGGGGTGTCCGGCGGGGAGAAGCAGAACATCGCAATTGTGCGGCAGATGTTGAAATCGCCGGACGTCATGTTGTTTCTTGAGTCAACTTCAGCGCTTGATGCGAAGAGCCGGAGCGCGCTAATTAAATTGCTTCATGAGGTTAAGAGAGACCATATTGTAATTGTTGTCACTCATGACAAAGAGATGCTTGCGGCTTGCGACGAGGTCATTCCGATGCCCGGATGCTTATCGGGACGTGGCGTTGAAGGCCCAGAAGATCGAAATGGCGTGGGTGTTGGGTAAGTCCCTACGCGTACGACGTTGGGTTTCTGATCTTCATCGTCCTGCAAAGAAGGCTTTGTAACACGTTTCCCCTGGGAGGCCCCTTTTGTCCGTAGTGGCAAAGAGGGGCTTTTTCGTTTCCCTCTTGCGGCGGAGGGGGACACCATGCGCCTATACAGGACGACCTGCGCGCTTTCGTCGGATGACGGGCTATGTGTCGAGATGGGGGTCTCGGGTGGAGGCCGCATCGCGGTCGCGGTCGGCCAGCGACCATCGGTACGGCTCAATCGTATTACCAGAACTAGTAAGGAGCCGCCCTTTCGGACGACTCAAACTGCAATGGGGCTTTTTTTGCTACCCCGGCCGTTACTCCGCCAAAGCATTCGCGCTATCTGCCGGGGTAGCTAAAATAGCCCCGTCCCAAATTAGCTACTCTGACCAAAATCCCTGGGACAAATACTTCTGATAGATTTTGTCTTTCTTGGCTATTGCGTAGTTTAGGAGATTCCATTCCAATAATTACAGCTTTTTGCTAAAGCGTTTTAGCTGTTTCTACCACATTTGACCTGCAATTACGTTGCGCTGGTATCTTCATAAGGTAACCACCTTTACCTACCGTTTACCGCCAGTTTTAGCACGTTTACCAAACCGCGTATTCTCTGCTCAGGCCCGTTCAAATCCCGCCGTATAGTTCCCTCACGGCCCGCATCCGGCGGGTTGATTCGTTACCACGGTCGTGCGCGAGAGCGCATGGAAGGGGAAGTATCGTGAGCGATTGCAAGAGGGTTTACCGTTTTGGAACCGATGCCCAGGGCACTTGTGTCACTGAGGGCGACAAGTCGATGAACTTCGTGCTTGGCGGCAAAGGCGCTAACCTTGCCGAGATGAGCCGCATTGGCCTGCCGGTTCCCGGTGGCTTTACCATTACCTGCCAGACCTGTGTCGAGTACTCCGGTGCCGGCAACGTCTGGCCCGAAGGCGCACTCGATGAGATCGTTGCCGCCGAGGCAGACCTCGAGGCTCGCTGCGGTAAGAAGCTCGGCGACGCCTCTGACCCGCTGCTCGTATCGGTTCGCTCGGGCGCTCCGTTCTCCATGCCCGGCATGATGGACACGGTCCTCAACCTGGGCCTCAACGACGATTCCGTTCAGGGCCTCATCGCGCAGACGCAGAACCCGCGCTTTGCCTGGGACAGCTACCGTCGCTTTATCCAGATGTTTTCCAACGTCGTCATGGGCGTCGATGCCGATCTGTTCGAGAACGCCCTGACCCAGGCGCGTCTGGTCGCCGGCGTCAGCGTCGATTCCGAGCTTTCGGCCGAGGACCTGCAGGAGCTCGTCGAGACTTTCAAGGGCATCTTCTCCGACAACGTCGAGGCCGCCCTGTACCCCGAGCTTGAGGTCGCCGACGGCAAGCCCGTCTTCCCGCACGATCCGGAGCTCCAGCTGCGCCTTGCTATCCAGGCCGTCTTTGGCAGCTGGATGAACGAGCGTGCCTGCATCTACCGCAAGCAGCATGGCATTTCCGACGAGCTCGGCACCGCCGTCAACGTCCAGGCCATGGCCTTTGGCAACAAGGGGGAGACCTCTGCGACCGGCGTCGCCTTTACGCGCAACCCGGCTGACGGCACCAAGGAGTTCTACGGGGACTTTCTGGTGAACGCCCAGGGCGAGGACGTTGTCGCCGGCATCCGAAACACCGAGCCCATCGCCGACCTCAAGACCACCTCGGGCCTCGAGTCCGCAGGCGAGGAGCTCGAGCGCGTGTTCCTGACGCTCGAGGATCATTACCGCGATATGTGCGATATCGAGTTTACCATCGAGCAGGGCAAGCTCTGGATGCTCCAGACCCGCGTGGGCAAGCGCACCGCCACCGCCGCCCTGCGCATCGCCATCGAGATGGTCGAGGAGGGCCTCGTCACCCGCGAGGAGGCTGTGAGCCGCATCGATCCCGCGCAGCTCGACCAGCTCCTGCACCCGCAGTTCGACGCCTCCAAGAAGTACGAGGCCCTGGCCAGCGGCCTTAACGCCAGCCCTGGTGCCGCCGTGGGCGAGGTCGTGTTCTCGAGTGATGACGCCGTCGCGCGCGCCAACGAGGGCCACAAGGTCATTCTGGTCCGCTGGGAGACCAACCCCGACGACCTGAAGGGCATGGTCGCCGCCGAGGGCATCCTGACCAGCCACGGTGGCAAGACGAGCCATGCCGCCGTTATCGCCCGCGGCATGGGTACGCCCTGCGTTTGCGGCGTTGAGCGCTTCCACATTGACGCGGCAGAGAAGGTCGTGCGCATCGAGGGCAGCGACCGCGTGCTGCGCGAGGGCGATGTCATCTCCATCGACGGCACCCAGGGTATCGTCGTCGACGGCGCGGTCGACCTGGTCTCTGCAGAGCTCACCGGCGACCTGGACACCATCCTGTCTTGGGCCGATGAGATCCGTTTGGACGAGACCGGTGGCCACGCCAACCACGTGCGCGTTAATGCCGACAACCCCGAGGATGCCGAGCTCGCGCTCGAGTTTGGCGCCGAGGCCATCGGTCTGTGCCGCACCGAGCACATGTTCCTGGGCGATCGCAAGAACATCATCCAGAGCTTTATCCTGTCTGACGATGAGGCCGTGAAGCAGCAGGCCCTGGCCGACCTGCTCAAGGTTCAGACCGAGGACTTCCTGGCGATGTTCAAGACCATGTCCGGTCGCGATGTGGTCGTCCGCCTGCTCGATCCGCCGCTTCATGAGTTCCTGGATAATCCTCGCGAGCTCGAGGTCGCCATCACCAAGAAGGAGGCCGCCGGCGCTCCCGAGGAGGAGCTCACTGCCCTGCGCGCCCGCCTGCGTCGCATTGACGGCATGGTCGAGTCCAACCCCATGCTGGGCTTGCGCGGCGTGCGCCTGTCCGTCGTCTTTGGCGATCTGCCGCTCATGCAGGTTCGCGCCGTCGCCACGGCCGCTGCCCGCCTTGTCAAGGAGGGTGTCGACCCGCGCCCCGAGATCATGGTTCCGCTCGTTTCCATCACGGCCGAGCATGTCCAGACCCGCGAGGTTATCGAGCGCGTGATCGCCGAGGTTTCCGCCGAGGAAGGCGTCGAGCTCAATATTCCCGTGGGCACGATGCTCGAGCTGCCGCGTGCCTGCATGGTCGCTGACGAGATCGCCCATCATGCCGACTTCTTCTGCTTTGGCACCAACGACCTCACCCAGACGACCTTTGGCTTCTCGCGCGATGACGCCGAGGCCAAGTTCATCCCGCTGTACATGCATAAAAAGATCCTGAAAGACAACCCCTTCGAGACCATCGACGCGGCGGTGCTGGAGCTCGTGCGCTTGGCCGTCGAGAAGGGCCGCGCCACCAATCCCGACATGCACTTTGGCGTGTGCGGCGAGCACGGCGGCGACCCCAAGTCCATCAAGGGCCTGTTTAACGTGGCCGACGTGGACTACGTGTCCTGCTCGCCCTATCGCGTGCCCCTCGCGCGCCTGGCTGCCGCTCAGGCCAAGCTCGAGGCCAAGCGTTCCGCCTAACGTTTTGGGTTTAGACGCCTAGCGTAGCCCCCTTCATGCCGCCCGTCTCATTCGTGAGACGGGCGGTTATCATGTGCGGGTTTTGTCTTTTTGTCTGCGTGAAAAAATGTTCTTGCAGCAGAAACCCGCGCGTGTATACTCGAATACGTTTGTTCAACTACGTGCCGGCCAAGGTGGTACGGCACCTCTAGAAGAGTAAGGAATTGCACATGGATTACATCCGCGCAATCGAGCGTCAGCAGATCCGCGAGGACATTCCTCAGGTTCGCGTCGCCGACAACGTCAAGGTTCACTACCGCATTAAGGAAGGCGACCGCGAGCGCATTCAGGTCTTCCAGGGCGACGTCATCCGCATGGCCGGCGCCGGTGCCCGCGAGACCTTCACCGTCCGCAAGATGTCCTTCGGTGTCGGTGTTGAGCGTACCTTCCCGCTTCACAGCCCCAAGATCGCCAAGCTCGAGGTCGTTCGTCATGGTCGCGTCCGTCGCGCCAAGCTGTACTACCTCCGCGACAAGGTGGGCAAGGCTGCTCGCATCCCCGAGAAGCGCTAAGAAGATCGCAGCGTCTGTCCACTCGTTTGGACACAAGGGTCACCTTCGGGTGGCCCTTCTTTTTATCTGATTTGCATGCAAGGAGGGCCTGGTATGGCCAATATGACGAGCTCGGTTTCGGCATCGCAGGTTGCCGGTGAGTTGGCGAGCGCTACGTTTGAGGAGATCCCCGCCCTCGTGGAGCATTATCGCGAGGACCCGCGCCAGCAGGTGATCAAGGCTTGCGAGCGTGCTCTTAAGCGCCATGCCAAGGAACTTGCCGAGCGCGAGCGCGTCAATGACATGTACGAGCTTATGCATGAGCTTGGCGGCGATGGGGTAGTCGTTGGTGTCGACGAGGTGGGTCGCGGATCGGTGGCCGGTCCTTTGACGGTATGCGCCGTCTGCCTTCCTATGGAGCCGCGCGTCTGGGGCATCAACGATTCCAAAAAGCTCACGCCGGCGCGCCGCGAGTTGCTCTCAGTGAAGATTGCCGAGGTGGCGACGGCAATTGGTTTTTGCCATATCGCGCCTAAGGATATCGATGAGATGGGCATGGCCCGCGCCATTCGAGCCGCTGTCGCGGGCGCCGTGGCCGATACGGGGCTCGAGCCCGATTGCGTGCTTATGGACGGTAACCCCTTGGGCGCCGTTCCCAACGAGCGCGACGTGGTGAAGGGCGATGCCAAGATCGCCTGTATCGCCGCGGCGTCCATCATGGCCAAGGTCACGCGTGATGAGATGATGGTCGAGTACGATGCCGAGTATCCCGAGTACCATTTGGCCGAATCGAAAGGCTACGCAAGCCCCGAGCACATCGAGGCCATTCGCAAACATGGACTTTGTCCACTGCACCGCGTGAGCTTTTGCGGAAACTTTCTGCAGACTGAGCGCCTTTTCTAGGTCAATTGTGGAGACAGGGACCTCAGGGGTTTTATAAACCTGCTGGCAGCGGGCCGTATGCAACAGCATTGCTGCGTACGGCCCGTTTTTTGACGGCATTTGGTCAGCTTTTGGTTTGCTTCCGGTACTTACCCGCATGAAAGGTGCCCTCATCATCGGGGCAATGCAGTGTGCGGGAAAGGAGACCCCATGAGTGCCGCAAGCAAAAAGAGCAAGACGCAGCAGCTCAAGGAGCGTTGGGAAAACGGCGAGCTCGACTGCGGGGCGATGACGCCCGAGTTTATCAAGGGACTCAGTCCCCGCGAGCTGGGCATGCTGGGCGAGCTGATCACCATCGACTACTTTAACGAGCGCGGCTACACCTTGCTGGAGCAGGGTTATCGTTGCACCGAGGGCGAGGCCGATCTGGTGCTGCTCGATGAGCTCGACGATGTCGTGGTGATGGCCGAGGTCAAGACCAGACGCGTCGCACTGGATTGCAGCACGCGGGTCTTTCCCGAGGAGGCCGTGGACGCCCAAAAGCAACGCCGCTACCGCCGCATCGCAAGTTGCTATCTCATGGAGCATTATCCGCTCAAGGCGATTCGCTTCGATGCCGTGGGCGTCACCATTCGTGGCGGGCATATCGCCGAGATCGAGCATCAGTACAACGCGTTCGATTGGCAGGTGTCGTGATGGCGTTCGAGACGTTTGCCGTTCACGCGGCCTGCATCCGTGGCGTCGAGGCGATTCACGTCACGGTCGAGGTCTCGCTTGCCGGTGGTGTTCCGGGCATCCAAATGCTCGGCATTCCGAGTATGGAGGTGATGGAGTCACGCGGTCGTATTCGCTGCGCGATGCGCTCCGCCGGGTTCGAGATCCCACGCTCGGGCATTACGGTCAACCTAGCGCCCGGCGATATTCGCAAGACCGGTAGCGGCTTTGATCTGCCCATCGCCATCGCGGTTCTGGCGGCCGATGGGCAGATTCCCCGTGACAACCTCGATCGCTGCCTTATCGCCGGCGAGCTCGGCTTGGACGGTACGGTGCTTCCCGTCAAGGGCGAGGTGGCGTTTCAGCTATTGGCACGTGATATGGGGCTGTCCTTTATCGCCGGCAGGTCCGATCAGCATGTTCCGCTTGCGGGCGTGGATTGCGGATTTATCGATCATTTGTCTCAGCTTGCCCATGGCATGGGCGATGCCGCGCGGCACTACTTGGATTCTGAAGTGCTCGAGGCGACCTTTGAGCCCGAGCTCGACTATGCCGACGTGCTAGGGCAGGAGGTTGCCAAACGCGGCATGGCGCTTGCGGCGGCAGGAGAACTCGGTTTGCTTATGATCGGGTCCCCGGGATCGGGCAAGACGATGCTCGCGCGTCGTATGACCGGCATCCTGCCCGAGCTTTCCGTTGAGGATCAACAGGAGGCGCTGTGCATCCATTCGGTTTTGGGTGAGAACATTGATGGCTTGTTGGCGGGGCACCGGCCCTTCCGCAGCCCCCATCACAGTATTTCGACCGCAGGTCTTATCGGCGGTGGGCGCCCGGTGCACCCGGGTGAGATCAGCCTTGCTCATGGCGGCGTGCTATTTTTGGACGAGCTTACCGAGTTTCCCACGGGTGTGCTGCAGACGCTGCGTCAGCCCATCGAACGCGGCTATGTGAGGATCGTGCGCGTCGACGGGGCCTTTACCTTCCCGTCGCGCTTTCAGCTGCTGGCTGCGAGCAATCCCTGCCCCTGCGGTTTTTTGGGCGATCGCGAGGTACCGTGTCGCTGCTCGGCGGCGATGGTCGAGCGCTATCGGTCTAAACTGCGCGGTCCTTTGGCCGACCGTATCGACATGATGATCGATGTGACCCGTCCCGACCCCCAAGTGATTATCGAGGGTGCGGAGGGTATGTCGTCTGCCGAGTTACGTGACTACGTTGTGCGCGGTCGCGCTTTTCGCGCCTGGCGCGAATCCCGTATGGACGATGCGGATGCCGAGGCCGAGGATGACGAGACACGGTCCATTGACGGCGTCGTTTCGACCTTTAAGCTCGATGATGCGGCGGAGAAGTGTGTGCTCGGCCTGTCGAAGCGCACACATCTCACGGGTCGCGGCATCGTGCGACTGGTGCGTATCGCGCGTACAATCGCCGACGTCGCCGAGAGCGAGCAGGTGACGCAGGACCACGTGCTCGAGGCAGCGATGTACCAGGGAAGGAGGGACCAATGATGGCCGAGGGGACCTACGAGCTGCATCCAGGTGATGCGTTGTATCCCGAGACCGTTTTGGAGCTTTCTGATGTACCCCAGACGCTCTATGTGCGCGGCAACCCCGAGGTGCTTTCGACGCCCGCGCTCTCCATCATCGGCGCGCGCAAGGCCTCTCCGTATGGTCTTGCCGTGGCAGAGCTTGCGGCAAAGGTTGCGGTCGAGGCGGGCGTGACGGTAGTTTCGGGCGGCGCGGTCGGTTGTGACCAGGCCTCGGGTTGGGCTGCGGTCAATGCCGGCGGCAAACACGTCGTGGTGCTGGGGACGGGCGCCGACGTGGTCTACCCGCGTTCGAGCGCGGGGCTTATTACGCGCACGCTCGATACGGGTGGCGCGGTCGTGTCGATCTCTCCGTGGGGCATGGGTCCGCGCAAGTTTGCCTTTCCGCGCCGCAATCGCGTAATCGCGGCCCTGTCGCAAGCCCTCTTTGTATCCGAGGCGGGTATGCCTTCCGGGACGTTTTCTACAGCCGAGGCTGCTATGGATTTGGGGCGAGAACTTCTTGCCGTGCCAGGGTCGATCCTATCGCCCGAGTCGCGTGGCACGAATTACCTCATTGCGAACGGTGCCTGCTGCATCATCGACGAGGAATCTATCGAGATGGCTATTTCACGCATCTACGGCACCCTGCGCTACTCGCGCCCCGATGCTCCCGGCATTGCCGACCTGGATCAAACACAGCAGACCGTGATGCATGCGCTCATCGCCTCTCCGCTCAAGGTCGACGACATCGCGGCGCTCGTCTCGCTCGATGCCGTCGGCGTACTCAAACTCCTGGGTTCGCTTGAGCTCGAGGGTCTTATCGAGCGCATGATGGATGGAAGGTATGCGCCCTCCAAGTTTGCCCTTCACGCTCAGACACCCTTCGGTCACAATGGAAAACATGTCAATTAGAAAGGTGTTTGCAGATGCTGTTTGATCAGGTGACGGTTATCGGTGGCGGTCTGGCGGGTTCGGAGTGCGCGATTCAGCTTGCAGATCGCGGGTTCGCCGTAAAGCTGTGCGAGATGCGCCCCCAGGTTAGCTCCCCGGCCCACCATACCGATCACCTGGCAGAGCTCGTCTGTTCCAATTCGTTTAAGTCGACCCGTCCGGATTCTGCGGCTGGATTGCTGAAGGCCGAGCTTGAGCGCATGGGTTCAGTCCTGCTCGATTGCGCCCATCGCGCGGCTGTTCCCGCCGGTGGCGCCTTGGCGGTCGACCGCGTCAAGTTTTCCGAGTTTGTCGAGGCCGAGGTTGCCGCCCGTCCCAATATCGAGATCGTTCACGGCGAGGTCACGCAGATTCCCGAAGGTCACGTGGTCATTGCCGCCGGCCCCTTGTGCTCGCCGGCGCTGAGCGAAGAGGTCATGAAGCTCGTCGGTGGCGACGCCCTTGCGTTCTTCGATGCCGCGGCGCCGATCGTCGATGCCTCCACGCTCGATATGGACGTGCTGTTCTCGCAGTCGCGCTACGAGGAGCAGGGGAGCGGCGACTATCTCAACGCTCCGCTCAATAAGGAGGAGTACGAGGCCTTTATCGAGGCGCTTACCACGGCCGACCGCGTGGTGCTCAAGGACTTTGAGGGCGGCGATCTGTTCCAGGCCTGCCAGCCTGCCGAGGAAGTTGCGCGCACCGGCAAGGACGCCATTCGCTTTGGCGCCATGAAGCCTGTCGGCCTCACCGATCCGCGAACCGGTCGTCGTCCCTGGGCGGCGATTCAGCTGCGTGCCGAGAATAAGGAGAAGACCGCCTATAACCTGGTGGGCTTCCAGACCAACTTGACCTTTGGCGAGCAGAAGCGCGTCTTCCATATGGTGCCGGGCCTGGAGAACGCTGAGTTCTTCCGCTACGGTGTCATGCACCGTAATACCTTTGTCGACGCCCCGCACGTGCTCGATGGCACCTTTGCCGTGCCCGGCACCGGCGTGCGCCTGGCCGGTCAGATCACCGGCACCGAGGGGTACATGGAAGCCGTGGCGACGGGTCTGCTCGCGGCGCTCAACACCTATGCCGAGGCTATCGGGGCCGCGGGCGTCGAGCTGCCGCGTGTGGGCGCCCTGGGTGCGCTCGTGGGCTATGCGACCGATCCTGCCACCGTGGGCTATCAGCCTATGCATGTCAACTTTGGCCTGGTGCCGCCACTCGAGGATGGTAAGCGCCGCAGCAAGCGCGACCGCTACCAGGCCTATGCGGACCGTGCGCTCGAGGCCCTTGATGCCTATCTGGCCACTCGCCCCGATTTGTTTGGAGGCGACCGGTCATAGCCTTTGACCTGTACGACACCGTCGACTCGTTTATCGCCTATATCTCACGTGTCGAGGGACTTTCTCCCAACACGGTGACGGCCTATGGCTCGAGGCTGGAGCGTTTTGCTGCCTGGTGCGAGCGTGAGGATATAGATGCTTTCGCTGCCGACGTGCGCACCATTCGTCGCTATCTTGCCGAACTTTCGCGTGAGCAGGTGGCTCCCCGAACGCTTGCGGCACACCTGTCTGCCATTCGCTCGCTCTATCGGTGGATGGCTGCCGAGGGGGTCGTGGAGGGCGATGTGGTCTCGGCAATTTCCTCGCCCAAGCTCCCGCGCGATCTACCCGGTGTGCTGACGACCCAACAGGTGGAGGCGCTGCTCAAGACGCCTGATACCTCAACACCCGCGGGACTGCGCGATGCGGCTATGCTCGAGCTGCTCTATGCCTCCGGCGCTCGAATCTCGGAGCTCGCGGCGCTCAACGTGGAGTCTATCGGTTGGTCCGAGCGAACGCTGCGACTTTGGGGCAAGGGGAGCAAGGAGCGTATCGTGCCCCTGTATCGGCGCGCTCTCGAGGCTGCCCGCCGCTATATTGAGGAAGGGAGGCCGCAGCTCCTTGCACAGGCAAAGCGTAGCGACGGTGCGAACGGCGCGCATCCGCTGCTTATATCGGCGCGCGGTAATCGCATGAGTGCCGCCATGCTCAGGCGGCGGTTCCATACTCTGGCGACACTCGCCGGCATTCCGGCCGACATCGCCCCGCATGCGATGCGCCATACCTTTGCGACCGACTTGCTCGAGGGCGGTGCGGACCTGCGCTCGGTTCAAGAGCTGCTGGGTCATGCGAGCCTGTCCACGACGCAGATCTACACGCACCTCACGCCCGATCGGCTCAAACGTGCCGTGGCTCAAGCCCATCCCCGAGGCGAATAGTGGCTGGGACGTCCCGCGCCGCACTCAGGTGTGTGGTTTTGATTGCGGGTTGGCACGAAGATGCATTCCTGCTATCATTCATCGGGTTGCTTCACGGCAACATGTTTTTATCACGCACGCGCGGCTACTTCATACCGTGGTGCTCGGGCTTTGGTAGCACATGTCCGGGTTGGTTTTGGAGGATGACCCCGCGCGGAGGCAAACCACAGGAGGTTTAACATGGCTACCAAGATTAATATCCGCACCCTGCTCGAGGCCGGCTGCCACTTCGGTCACCAGACCCGTCGCTGGAACCCCAAGATGAAGCCGTTCATCTTCGGTGAGCGCAACGGCATCTACATCCTCGACCTCAAGCAGACCATCCTCGACGCCGACCAGGCCTACACCTTCGTCAAGAACGTCGCCAAGGGTGGCAACGTGCTGTTCGTCGGCACCAAGAAGCAGGCTCAGGAGGCCGTCAAGAACGCTGCTGAGCGCGCTAATATGCCCTACATCAACCAGCGTTGGCTCGGCGGTATGCTGACCAACTTCGTCACCATCCGCTCCCGCATCAACCGCATGGAGGAGCTCGAGGCCATGGTCGAGGACGGCCGCATGGCAGTGCTCCCCAAGAAGGAGCAGGCTGTGCTCGGCAAGGAGCTCACCAAGCTCCAGACCAACCTCGGTGGCGCCCGCGACATGAAGGGTCTGCCCCAGGCTCTCTTCGTCATCGACACTAAGCGCGAGGAGAACGCCATCAAGGAGGCTCAGCGCCTGAACATCCCCGTCGTCGCTCTGATCGACACCAACTCCGATCCCGACGAGGTCGAGTACGGCATCCCCTGCAACGATGACGCTATCTCCGCTGTCACCCTTATGTGCGAGCTCATGGCTGACGCCTGCCTCGCTGGCTCCGGTAAGGAGCAGGTCTCCGAGGCCGAGATGGCCGCTGAGCCCAAGGCCGAGTAAATCAGTCCTATTTAAGTCTTTTTCATCTCTTTGAAAGGAACCACAATGGCCCAGATTACCGCCGCTATGGTCAAGCAGCTCCGCGAGATGACCGACTCCCCGATGATGGAGTGCAAGAAGGCTCTCGTCGAGGCTGACGGCGACATGGACGCCGCTGTCGACGTTCTGCGTAAGAACGGCCTTGCCAAGGCTGCCAAGAAGGCTGGCCGTGAGACCAACGAGGGCGCTGTCGCCGCGTTCGTCTCCGAGGATGGCAAGACCGGCGCTCTGCTCGAGCTCTCCTGCGAGACCGACTTCGTTGGCTCCAACGCCAAGTTCACCGGCTTTGCTTCTAAGGTCGCTGAGGTTGTCGCTACCACCGAGCCTGCTGACGTCGACGCTCTGCTCGAGAAGCCGATGGGCGAGGAGACCGTTTCCTCCGAGCTCACCGAGATGATTCACATCATGGGCGAGAACATGAAGATCTCCCGCTTCGCTGCCCGCAAGGCCGAGAACGGCGCGCTCGCTTCTTACATCCACATGGGTGGTAAGATCGGCGTCCTCGTCGAGTTCGCCTTCGAGAAGGCCGAGACCGCTCAGGCTGAGTCCTTCAAGACCTTCGCTCACGACGTTGCCCTTCAGGTTGCCGCCGTCGCCCCGATTTGCGCTACCCGCGATCAGGTTCCGGCCGAGACCGTCGAGCACGAGAAGCAGATCTACATGGCCCAGGCTGCCGAGTCCGGCAAGCCCGAGGCTATCCAGGAGAAGATGGCTGTTGGCCGTCTGGAGAAGTTCTACAAGCAGTCCGTGCTCACCGAGCAGGAGTTCATCAAGGACAGCTCCCTCACCATCAAGAAGTACGCTGAGCAGGTCTCCAAGGAGCTCGGCGACACCATTACCGTCGTTGCCTTTGACCGTCTGGTCCGTGGCGAGTAAATAAGCTCTTGTAGCTGGTAATGAGCAGGCTGTGGGTTTTACTCACAGCCTGCTTTTTCATGGCTCTTATCAGAGCCTTTGATATCATATTGAGAGTCTAATTAAAGGAGGATCGCTTTGTCCGACATCCGATATAAACGAGTGCTTCTTAAGCTTTCCGGCGAAGCGCTGATGGGCGACGGCCAATATGGCATCGACCCCAAGGTTACCGATCATCTTGCCAAGCAGGTCAAGGAGCTGCTCGCCGTTGGCCATGAGGTCGGCGTCGTTGTCGGCGGCGGCAATATTTTCCGCGGCATGGCAGGCGCTGCCGGTGGCATGGAGCGTGCTCAGGCCGACTACATGGGCATGCTCGCGACCGTTATGAACGCGCTCGCCCTGCAGGATGCTTTCGAGCATAACGACGTTCCCTGCCGTGTGATGAGCGCTATCCAGATGAACGAGATCTGCGAGCCCTATATTCGCCGTCGCGCCATCAACCACCTTTCCAAGGGCAACGTCGTTATTTTTGCCGCCGGTTCGGGCAATCCGTACTTTACGACCGACACCGCCGCGGCTCTTCGTGCGTGCGAGATCGGCGCCGAGATTCTGATTAAAGCCACCAAGGTTGACGGCATCTACGACAAGGATCCCGTCAAGTGCGCCGATGCCGTCCGTTTTGACAAGATTACCTATCACGAGGTTCTCGTTCGCGGTCTGCAGGTTATGGATTCCACAGCTACGGCCCTGTGCCAGGATAACCGTATGCCTATTTTGGTCCTCAACATCGATGGCGAGGACACCGTCAAGCGCGCGCTCGCGGGTGAGCCCGTCGGCACGCTCGTCTATCAGGAGGATTAAGCATGGCAGAGAACATCACCGCCCATATGGACAAGTCGCTCGAGTCCCTCAAGCATAACTTCTCCAAGGTTCGTACCGGTCGTGCCAACGCCAACATTCTGTCCGACATCACCGTCGATTATTACGGTGTCCCCACGCCGGTCACGCAGGTTGCCGCCGTCAAGACCCCCGAGGCTCACATGCTGCTCATCGAGCCGTGGGATAAGGCGCTCATCAATGCTATCGTCAAGGCCATCGGCGCTTCCGATCTGGGTATTACCCCCAACTCCGATGGCACCGTCGTTCGTCTTCCGTTCCCGGCTCCCACTGAGGAGCGCCGTCGCGAGCTCGTCAAGGAGTGCCGCGAGTATGCCGAGCAGGCCAAGGTCTCCATTCGCAACATCCGTCGTGACTTTAACAACAAGCTCGAGCGCGACGAAGAGCTCACCGAGGACGATGTTCGTCGCGAGCAGGCCAAGGTCCAGAAGCATACCGATGAGTATGTTTCCAAGGTCGAGGAGCTTCTGAAGGAAAAAGAAGCCGAGGTCATGGAGATCTAAGGTGCAATACGACGAGAACAAACTGGTCGAGTACTTTGCCGACGCCCCTGCGGGCGTCGGTTTTTCCGACCTTGACCTCAATAAGATTCCGCATCATATCTCGTGCATCATGGACGGTAACGGTCGCTGGGCCACGGCGCGCGGTCTTGCCCGCACCGAGGGCCACAAGGCCGGTATCGTCTCCCTGCGCGAGATTATTACCGCATGCGTGCGCTTGGGCGTCGACGTCCTTTCGGCCTATGCGTTTTCCACCGAAAACTGGAACCGTCCGCAGCACGAGGTCAACGTTTTGATGCATTTGTTTGCCAAGACGTTTATCGATGAGTTGCCGCTGCTTAAGCGCGAAAACGTGCGCGTTGTCTTTTTGGGCGATATTTCCGCACTGCCTAAGAAGACCCGCGATGTCTTTGAGCGAGGTCTTGCCGAGTGTGCCGCCCACACCGGCATGACGCTGGTGCTTGCCGTCAACTACGGCGCCCGTGCTGAGATCACCCGTGCTGTCCGTCAGATCGCGCTCGATGCCGCCGCCGGCAAGATCGATCCCGCCGCTATCGATGATGATATGGTTGCCTCGCACCTCTATACTGCTGGGCTGCCCGATCCTGAGCTTGTGATTCGCACCTCCGGCGAGCTTCGCCTTTCGAATTATCTGCTGTGGCAGGTTGCCTATTCCGAGTTTTATGTCACCGATACCTATTGGCCCGACTTTGATCGTTGGGGCCTTGTCGACGCCATTTTGGCCTACCAGGGCCGCGACCGCAGGTTTGGTGGACTGAGCAAGACCGAGGAGGCTTAATCGTGTCCGATCGTCCCAAGGCGTCTGCTCCCAAGGCGCCAACTCCCAAGGCACCTTCCGCCAAGAGCGGCGCGGCTGCGACTTCGTGGTTGGCCGGCTTTATTACCCGCGCCGCCGCAGGTATCGTCTACGCCGTCGTATTTATTCTCTGCTTGGTTTTGGGTATCGTTCCCACTGCCATTTTTGTCTCCGTCATGAGCGGTCTGTGCTGCTATGAGTTTTTCCGTATGACAAGGCTCGATGGCAAGATGGCTAACGAGCGCATGGGTATCGCTGCCGCCGTACTCTTTCCGCTGTCGGCGTTGGGCGATTCGATGTTGCTGAATGCCCTGCTTTTTGCCTTGATGCTCGCTGTGGGCATTTGGTATGTCTGGTCGCCGCGTACCCGCATCTCTGATGTGGCCGTGACGCTCATGGGTCCCATCTACACTGGCTTTATGCTGTCGGCTATCGTGCTGCTGCGCGATGCCGTGCCCGGTTTTGCCGGCGCCCTGCTTTCAGTGGGCGTTTGCGCGTCCCTTTGGGTCTCCGATTCGTTTGCCTACATCGTGGGCAGCCGTATCGGCAAGCACAAGATGGTTCCCAAGATCTCTCCCAAAAAGAGCTGGGAGGGGTTTGCCGGCGGCATCTTGGGCTCGGTTTTGATTTGGCTCATCCTGTGGGCGACGCACTTCTACAAGCTCAGCCTGCCCTATGCGCTGCTGTGCGGCGTGGTCGTGTCCATTCTGGGCGTTATCGGCGACCTCATCGAGTCGCGCATCAAGCGCGGTGTGGGCGTCAAAGATTCCGGCAACCTTATCCCGGGCCATGGCGGCATGCTCGACCGTAGCGATTCGCTTATCTTTGGCTGCATTACCGCGCAGCTGCTTTTGATGATCGGAGGCGTGCTGTAATGTCCTTCCAAACGACGTATGGCCCCGATGGACGCCTTCGCGTTGCCATCCTGGGTTGTACGGGCTCCATCGGCACCCAGGCACTCGATGTGTGCCGTCAGCATGCCGATCGCCTGCAGGTGACGGCGCTGTCCGTTAACTCCAGTACCTCCGAGCTCGTTGCCGCTGCCCGCGAGTTCTCGGTTCCGGCGGTTGCCGTGGCCGATGTCGCTCATGGCGATGACGCCGTGCTGCAGGAGTTGCCCGAGGGCACGCAGCTCGGTGTTGGCGCGCAGGCGGTTTGCGAGCTCGCGCGTCGCGACGATGTCGACTGCGTGCTCGTCGCTATTGTGGGCGCCGCCGGTCTCGAGGCGAGCCATGCGGCCTTGACCTCGAATAAGCGCCTTGCCCTTGCCAACAAGGAGTCCCTCGTCGTCGGTGGCGACTTGCTTATGCCGTTGGCGCAACCGGGCCAGCTTATTCCGGTCGACTCTGAGCATTCCGCCATCTACCAGTGCTATCTGGGGGAGAACCCGCGCGAGGCCCACTGCATTTGGCTCACCTGCTCGGGCGGTCCGTTCTTTGGCCGCACGCGCGACGAGCTCGATCGCGTGACGCGTGCCGATGCCCTCGCGCATCCCACGTGGGCCATGGGTGCCAAGATCACCATTGACTCCGCCACCCTCATGAACAAGGGCCTAGAGCGCATTGAGGCCATGCATCTGTTTAACTGCGACCTCGATTTCATTAACGTGGTCGTGCAGCGTCAGTCCAAGATTCACTCTATGGTCGAGTTCGCCGACGGCTCCGTGATGGCGCATCTCGGTGCATCCGACATGCGTATTCCCATCCAGTTCGCGTTCTCGTATCCCGAGCGTTGGGATACCCCGGCGCCTCGTATCGATTTCCGCGAGCTGGGGCAGCTCACGTTTGATGCTGCCGACATGGATACCTTCCGCTGTCTGGCACTGGCCGAGCGTGCCGGCAAGACGGGTGGCACCATGCCGTGCGTGCTCAATGCCGCCAACGAGGTCGCCGTCGATGCCTTCCTGCACGATGGCTGCAGCTTTACCGATATCGATCGCATTGTGGAATCCTGCATGGACGCCCACGATATGCAGGCGGTCGATTCGTTTGAGCAGCTTCGCGACATCGATGCGTGGGCGCGTGAAAAGGCTGCGCAGGTGCTCGCCGCAACCCGTTCCTAACCCATAAGGATTGCTTTTTCGTTTTATGGATACTGTTCTGAGCGTTCTCTCATCGGTCTTTTGGGGCCTGCTGATGCTTTCCGTCCTCGTGTTTTTGCACGAGGGCGGCCACTTTTTGGCGGCGCGTGCCTGCGGCGTCCGTGTGACCGAGTTCTTTTTGGGTCTGCCGTGCCGCTTTGACATCCATTACACGTCGCGTCGCATTGGAACCAAGTTTGGCGTGACCCCGCTGCTGCTGGGTGGCTACGCTGCCATCTGCGGTATGGATCCGACCAATGTTTCGTGCGCCGATCGCGTGCTCGCGGCTATCTATCGTCATGGTCGCGTGACCGTGGCCGACCTTGCTGTCGAGCTCGAGCTTTCCGAGGAGGATGTGCTCGAGGCATGCGCCCTTTTGCTGGGCTGGGGCTCCATCGCGCCCTGGTATGAGGAAGGGGAGAAGCCCTCGCCGAGCTACTATCCCACCAAATATCAGACGTTGCCGCGAGACACGGCAGGCTATACCACCTTTGATGGTCGCCGTTTCGATCGCGAACATGCGACTGCCGAGGGCGATGTGTGGGAGCTGCCGTGCGGCGAGGCCGAGTTCCTTGCGCAAGAGCGCTCGCACACCTATCTTGGCCAAGGCTTTCTCAAGCGCGCCTTTATGCTGCTCGCAGGCATTATTGTCAATATCTTGACGGGCTTTTTGCTCCTTATGAGTATCTATTCCATTGCGGGTGTCACCGTGCCGATGGATACCAACGTGATCGGTCAGGTTGACGAGGGGTCTATTGCCGCCAAGGCGGGTATCGAGGGCGGTGACGCGATTCTTTTGGTTGACGGAGTATCGTGCTCTACCTGGATTGACGTTTACGATGCCATCGGCAAGGCTGCCGGTAAGGACGATATCGCCATCGAGTACGAGCGTGACGGCAAGCAGCATTCGACCACGGTTGCGCTCAAAGAGGACGAGCGCCTAGGTGTGTATGCCTCTACGCAGGTGGTCCGTTTAGACCCCATCACGTCGGCTCGCCTGTCGTTCTCTTACGTCGTGCAGACAGCGGAGGGCGTGATGCGCCTGCTCCAGCCGCAGCATACGATGGAGATTCTCGATCAGTCTTCTTCGATCGTGGGTATTAGCGTTATGTCCTCACAGGCTGCTGCTGCCGGCCCTGCCACGTTCCTTTCGTTTGCCGCCCTCATTTCGTTCTCGCTGGGCTTTATGAACCTGTTGCCCATCCCACCACTCGATGGCGGCAAGCTGGTCATCGAGATCATTCAAAAGATTGCGGGCCGCGAGCTTCCGCTCAAGGTCCAGACGATTGTGAGCTATGTGGGCATCGCGCTCTTTGCGCTGCTGTTTGTCTATATGCTTCGTTCCGACATCCTTCGATTTATTCTGTAGGGGAGTGTTTGGATTGTCTTTATCCCATCCTTTGCCTCGCGAGTTGACGCGCCCCGTGCATGTGGGCGGTGTGCAGATCGGTGGCGGCGCGCCGGTGGTGGTCCAATCCATGACCTGCACCGATACCGCTGATGCCCAGGCAACGCTTGCGCAAGTGGGCGCGTTGGCGCAGGCTGGCTGCGATATCGTGCGTGTGAGCGTGCCCACCGAGGCCGCGCTTGAGGGTTTCCGCACCATCTGTGCCGAGTCTCCGGTGCCGATTGTCGCTGATATCCACTTTAACCATAAGCTCGCCATTGGTGCCGTTGAGGCCGGTGCCGCCAAGCTCCGCATCAATCCCGGCAACATTGGCGATTGGGCCAAGGTCGATGCCGTGATCGATGCCGCGGGCGCCGCTGGGTGCGCGATTCGCATTGGCGTGAACGCGGGCTCGCTTGAGCAGGATATCGCCGAGCGCGAAGACCTCACGCAGCCCGAAAAGCTCGTGATGTCGAGCGAGCGCTTCGTCAAGCACTTTGAGGACCGCGGCTTTACGAACATTGTGCTTTCGGCCAAGGCCCATAGCGTGCAAACGACGCTCGATACTTATCGAGCCCTGTCACGTGAGATTCCCCACGTTCCGCTTCACCTGGGCGTGACGGAGGCGGGGACCAAGCTCCAGGGCACCATCAAGAGCTCTGTAGGCTTGGGTATTTTGCTTTCCGAGGGCATTGGCGACACCATGCGTGTGTCGCTCACGGCCGATCCGGTCGAGGAGCCGCCGGTCGCCTGGGGAATTTTGCAGTCGCTGGGCCTGCGTCGCCGCGGTCCCGAGATTGTCTCGTGCCCCACGTGCGCCCGCTGTCAGGTTAACCTGATTCCTATCGCCGAGGAAGTAACCGAGCGGCTTAAGAACTATACCGCTCCGCTTTCCATCGCCGTTATGGGATGTGCCGTTAATGGCCCCGGCGAGGCTTCCGATGCCGACCTGGGCGTTGCTTGCGGACGTGGTCAGGCCTTGCTCTTTTCGCATGGCCAGATCATTGGTAAAGTAGCTGAGGACCAAATTGTCGACGCGCTTATGGCCGAGGTCGACAAGCTTATTGAGGAGAAATAAATGACCCGAGCAATGTATATGTCTAAGCTCTATGCGCCGACGCTTAAAGAGGATCCGGCGGACGCCGAGCTCGCCAGTCACCGCCTGCTGCTCCGTGCCGGCATGATCCGCAAGGAGGCCGCCGGCCTGTATTCCTACCTGCCGCTTGCTTGGCGCTCGATTCGCAAGATCGAGAATATCGTGCGCGACGAGATGGACGCTGCGGGCGCTCAGGAGCTCATGATGCCCATTATGGTCGACGCCGAGCTGTGGCGTGAGTCCGGCCGTATCGATGCCTATGGCAAGGAGCTTGTGCGCTTTGACGACCGTCATGGTCGCGAGTTCGTGCTGGGCCCCACCCACGAGGAGACCGTCACGGCCCTGGTGCGCAATGAGCTGCGTTCCTACAAGCAGCTGCCTGTCAATCTGTACCACATTCAGGACAAGTTCCGCGACGAGTTCCGCCCTCGCTTTGGCCTGATGCGCGGTCGCGAGTTCATCATGAAGGACGCCTACAGCTTCTCCGCCACGCAGGAGAGTCTGCAGGAGGAGTACGACAAGATGAAGCAGGCCTACGCCAACATCTGCGAGCGCTGCTACATCAAGGCTCTGCCCGTTGTCGCTGACTCCGGCGAGATCGGTGGCGATACCTCCGTCGAGTACATGGCTTTGGCCGACGCCGGCGAGGCTTCGCTGGTCTACTGCGACGATTGCGGCTTTGCTGCCGATGACGAGGCGGCAAGCACCAAGGTCGTCGTGACCGAGGGCCCCGGCGACGGTACGCTCACCAAGGTCGAGACTCCGGGCATGGGCACCATCGAGGCCGTTGCCAAGTTCTTTGGCTTCCCCGAGAACGGTACGCGAAAGTCGCTGGCGTTGATCGATGCCGAGGGCAAGCCAGTCGTGGCCATTGTCCCGGGCGACCACGAGCTCAATGACTGCAAGGCCGAGCACGTCTTTGGCAAGGGCTATCGCATGATGACCGACGAGGAGCTCCAGACCTACGGTCTGCACAAGGGCTTTATCGGACCGGTTAACTTGCCCGAGGGCATCCGTCTGGTGTGCGACGAGAACCTGCGCGAGTCCAAGCAGTGGGTCTGCGGTGCCAACGAGGTCGATTATCACTTTACCGGTGCCTGCCCCGAGCGCGACTTTACCGTCGATGAGTGGGCAGATCTGGTCACCGTCGTTGCCGGCGATCCCTGCCCGCACTGCGGCAAGCCGCTCTCTGCTGCCCGCGGCATCGAGGTCTCTCAGGTGTTCCAGCTGGGCACCAAGTACTCCGAGGCCATGGGTGCCACCTTTATGGACGAGGACGGCAAGGAGAAGCCGCTCATCATGGGTTGCTACGGCGTTGGTGTGTCCCGCTCGCTTGCTGCCGTCGTGGAGCAGCACAACGACGAACACGGCATCGTCTGGCCGGTCTCCGTTGCCCCGTACGAGGTCGCGGTGATTCCGCTCGATCCCAAGAAGGAGGAGTGCGCTAACGTTTGCGACCAAATCGTCGAGGGCCTGTGCGCCGAGGGTATCGAGGTTGTCGTCGATGACCGTGACGAGCGTCCCGGCTTTAAGTTTGCCGATAACGACCTCATGGGCTTCCCGTATCAGGTCGTTCTGGGTAAGCGTGGCCTCAAGAATGGTACTGTGGAGCTCAAGGACCGTGCCACGGGCGAGCGTGAGGACGTGGCGATCGACGAGGTCGTCGCCAAGGTTGCCGAGCTTGTTAAGGCGGCCCGCCGTTAATCGACGTTTCTGCTATTAGATGTAATTGCGGGACTGCTCCGTATCTCTCTTAGGAAGAGATGCGGAGCAGTCTATTTTGTTGCGCGAATAAGCTCGACGGGTAAAGGAAAACCCCACAGCCCATATGAGCTGCGGGGTTTTCCTTTGTGCCTCCGATGCGAAATGAATCGCTCAGATTTTACTGATAATCGACGACGTCGATCCAGTTCTTCAGGAACTCATCGTTCACGTTGCGCTTACGAGCGAGCTCGGAAGCGGCGACGATGCTCGTCCACTGACGCACGACCTGCATGGGCATGTCGGCGCGGTCGCAGTAGAGCTCCAGGTAGGCCTCGGCCTGATCCTTGCTGTTGAGGGCGAAGAGCAGGTAGGTGGTGGCAACGTCGGCAGCAGGGGAGCCCTGGGTGGCGTGTGCCCAGTCGCACACATAGAGCTGGCCGTCGTCGCCGACGATGACGTTGGAGGGGTTGAAGTCGCCGTGGCAGACCTTGAACTCCTTGGTCATGCCGTCCAGACGCTCCTGAAGGTTGTAGCGCGTGGTGGCATTGAGCTGATCAAGGCTGTCGATCATGCGGGCGAACTTGTCGCGCTGACGGTTGAGCAGCGGGGAGGTGTAGCCGTGGATCTCGATCTGGAGGTCGACGAACATCTCGAGATACTCACCAAAGCGCTGGGGCTCGGCAGTCATCTTCTCGGCAAGGGTGGTGCCCGGAACCTTCTCGGTCACGAGCGCCCAGCCGTTGGCGTTCTCGAGCTGGGAAACCTCGAGAGCCTTGGGGCTGCGGATGCCGCACTCATTGATGCGGGCAAGATTCAAAGCCTCGTTGAACACGTCGGAGACAGGCTTGGTCTCGTTAAAGACCTTGACAATCTTGTCGCCCAGGTCGTAAACGACCTTGTTGCCACGGCGGACGAGCTCGGTCTTGGAATCGGGTAGCAGCATGGTTGCATCCTTTCAACGATGCGATAGAAGCGACGGCGGGGGTGTGTGAAACACCCGTGCACCCCCGCCGTTAAAAACCGGGCTAAAACTAGCAGACGGCGTAGTCCTGAGGCTCGCGGCCGTAGTAGGCGTCCAGGTAGAGCTCCTTGATCTCGCTCATGAGCGGGTAGCGCGGGTTGGCGCCGGTGCACTGGTCGTTGAATGCCTGCTCGGTCATCTCGTCGAGGGTGTCGAGGAAGTACTGCTCGTCAACACCGTAGTCGGCGATGGTCTTCTTGACGCCGATGAAGTCCTTGAGCTCCTCGAGCTTCGTGATGAAGTTCTCGAAGACCTCCTTGTCGTCCTTGCCCTCGATGCCGCAGTACTTGGCCATCTCGGCGTAGTTGTGCAGCGCGTTGGGGTAAGGATACTGGGAGAAGGTACCCATCTTGACGGGAGCCTCGGCGGCGTTGTAGCGCATAACGCGGGTCAGGATGACGGCGTTGGCGAGGCCGTGGGGCAGGTGATGGAAGGCGCCGAGCTTGTGAGCCATGGAGTGGTTGAGGCCCAGGAAGGCGTTGGCGAAGGCCATACCGGCCATGCAGGAGGCGTTGTGCATCTCCTCGCGGGCATGCGGGTCCTTGGCGCCGTTCGTGAAGCTGGAGGGCAGGTTCTCGAAGACGAGCTTAGCAGCGCGCTCGGAGAGGCCCTTGGTGTAGTCGGAAGCCATGATGGAGACATAGGACTCGATGGCGTGGGTCATGACGTCGATGCCGGAGGCAGCGGTCAGGCCGCGCGGGGCGGTCATGCAGTTGTCGGCGTCGACGATAGCCATGTTGGGGAGCAGCGCGTAGTCGGCGAGCGGCCACTTGATGCCGGTCTCCTTGTCGGTGATGATGGCGAACGGCGTGCACTCGGAGCCGGTACCCGAAGAGGTCGGGACGGCGACGAAGTAGGCCTTCTTGCCCATCTCGGGGAAAGTGAAGATACGCTTGCGGATGTCCATGAAGTCCATGGCCATGTCCTCAAACTTGCACTCGGGGTGCTCGTACATCATCCACATGATCTTGCCGGCGTCCATAGCGGAGCCACCGCCGACGGCGATGATCACGTCAGGCTCAAAGAGAGCCATCTGCTTGGCGCCGCGACGTGCGCACTGCAGCGACGGATCGGGCTCGACGTCGTAGAAGCAGTCGTGGGCGATGCCCATCTCGTCGAGCTTGGCCTCGATGGCGCGGGTGTTGCCATTCTTGAAGAGGAACTGGTCGGTGACGATGAAGGCGCGCTTCTTGCCCATGACGGTACCGAGCTCGTCGAGGGCGACGGGCGTGGAACCCTTCTTGAAGTAGACCTTCTCGGGAGCGCGGAACCACAGCATGTTCTCACGGCGCTCGGCCACAGTCTTAACGTTGATCAAGTGCTTCACCCCAACGTTCTCGGAGACGGAGTTGCCGCCCCAGGAGCCGCAGCCCAGGGTCAGAGACGGCTTCATGCCAAAGTTGTACAGGTCACCGATGCCGCCGTGCGAGGACGGGGTGTTGATGACGATACGGCAGGCCTTCATGACGTGCTCGAACAGGCTGATCTTCTCGGCCTGGGCGGGGTGCACGTACAGAGAGGCGGTGTGGCCCGGGCCACCGGCGAGCACCAGGTGCTCGGCCTTGTCGACGGCCTCCTGGAAGTCCTTGGCGTGGTACATGGCCAGGACCGGGGAGAGCTTCTCGTGGGAGAACTCCTCCTTGGCGGGGTCGGTGGAGGTGACCTCGGCGATCAGGATCTTGGTCTTGGCGGGAACCTCGATGCCTGCGAGCTCGGCGATCTTGGCGGCAGCCATGCCGGGGATGCGGTGGTCGAGAGCGCCGTTCTTGAACATGGCGGCACGCAGAGCCTCCATCTCGGCACCCTGCTTGACGAAGTAGCAGCCGCGCTTCTGGAACTCGGCCTTAACCTGGTCATAGATGGTGTCGATGACGGTCACGGACTGCTCGGAAGCGCAGATCATGCCGTTGTCGAAGGTCTTGGAGTGGATGATGGAGTTGACGGCGAGCAGCACGTCGGCGGTGTCGTCGATGACGACCGGGGTGTTACCGGCGCCAACGCCCAGGGCGGGCTTGCCCGAGGAGTAGGCGGCCTTGACCATGCCCGGGCCACCGGTGGCGAGGATGATGTCGACGTCGCGCATGACCATGTTGGTCAGCTCGATGGAGGGGACATCGACCCAGCCGATGATGCCCTCGGGGGCACCGGCCTTGACGGCGGCGTCAAGCACGAGCTTAGCGGCGGCGATGGTGCACTTGGCGGCAGCCGGGTGCGGGGAGATGATGATGGCGTTGCGGGTCTTCAGGCTGATCAGCGTCTTGAAGATCGCAGTGGAGGTGGGGTTGGTCGTCGGGATGACGGCGCCCACGATGCCGATGGGCTCGGCGATCTTGGTGATGCCGTAGGCCTCGTCGCGCTCCAGGACACCACAGGTCTTGGTGTTCTTGTAAGCGTTGTAGATGTACTCTGCGGCGTAGTGGTTCTTGATGACCTTGTCCTCAAGAACGCCGCGGCCGGTCTCCTCGATGGCCATCTTCGCCAACGGGATACGAGCCTTGTTGGCGGCCATGGCGGCCTCATAGAAGATCTTGTCGACCTGCTCCTGCGTGTACGTAGCAAAAAGCGCCTGGGCCTCTCGCATCTGAGCGAGCTTAGCCTCAAGCGCCTCTACGTTGTCCACAATTGCGGGAGTAGTGTTTTCCGGTGACTTTTTCACCATTTGTGTCTCCTTGCGATCGGAGATTTACCCTACGTCTTTCATGATAGCAAGAAATAATTCGGTAAACGGTAAGATTCCCGTAAAAGGCACACTAAAACGCTTCAATAAACTGAAACGCTTCAACTATAACTTTTAACTTTCCGTTTGCCGTATCGCCCCACTCATTGGGGACAGACTTATATGAGTATTTCAATGGGAAAACGGGGAGAACGGGGCACCTGTTTGACAATCGCTATTCGCGGGTCGCGGTCGAGTCGGACACGCAGGCGGTCCAGTTCTCGATTATATCCATCTCAATCGTGTGAAAGGCGCGCTCGACTCGCTCGATGCGTACCGCTGGTCAAGCTTCAAGGCATATTAGCTGGGCTATGATTCCTTTGACATCTGCAAACACTCATGTAAGTCTGTCCCCAATGAGTGCAAAAAGGCGCCCTCCGTGGGGGAGGACGCCTTTGGTAAGTTCTATATGAACGCGAGGTCTTTGACCCGGAGAGTCCGAGGTACTTGTTGGTAAGACCTTATTTAGGAGCGCGCAACCTTGCCGGACTTGAGGCAGGTGGAGCAAACGTTCATCTTGCGACGGTGACCATCGACGACGACGTAAACGCGCTGGATGTTGGGGCGGAACTTACGGTTGGTGACGCGGTGAGAGTGGCTGATGGAGCGACCGGCAACGGGGTGCTTACCGCAAACTTCGCAAACTTTGGACATAACTGACCCTCCTTGGGCGACAAACGAACATGTCGCGTTAACAAACAAGCCTGAACTATAGCACAGAAGCAGCTCCCTGTGCGTAATCTACACAGAGATATTCCTCTTTTGGCGATAGTGCTCACGCCACGGCCCTGGACGTAGATCCGATTTGCGTGCAGCAGAGGGGATTATGCCAGCTCGTGCGTGCGTTTTCAAGCTCGTCCCACAAATATATATAGGTTTATGGAGCATTGGGCTCCGTTTACGGATTGTTCTGTATTTATGCTCGCAATTAAGCTCGAGGTTGGCTACACTATCCCTTGACCATTAAAGGGGTACGAGATACCCGCATGGAATTACATAGCTGCCAAAGAGCAGCCCTTCCTGTGGGTGTCTGGTCCGCTTTAAGCGGTCGGGCATCTATTTTTTTGACTGTGTCAGCAGTCAAGACATGTGAGGAAGGAGATCGATGGGCACGACTTCCCCCAAGGCGGTCATCATGGACGAGACCGCCGTCAATCGAGCGATGACCCGCATCGCGCACGAGATTCTCGAGCGCAACGAGGGCTGTGAAGACCTCGCTCTGGTCGGTATCGTCACGCGCGGCGACCTTCTGGCAAAGAAGCTCGCCGAGGAGATCAAGGAGATCGAGGGCGTCGAAGTTCCGCTCGGCAGCCTGGACATCAGCTTCTACCGCGATGACTACGCCACCAATTTCGCTCCCGCGATCCACGCCACCAACATTCCCTTTAGCGTCGACGGCAAGCGCGTCGTGCTGGTGGACGACATCCTGTATACGGGCCGTACCATTCGCGCCGCTCTGGACGCCGTTATGGATTTGGGCCGTCCGAGCCGCATTGAGCTGGCAGTCCTCGTTGACCGCGGCCACCGCGAGCTCCCCATCTCGCCGGACTTTGTCGGCAAGAACGTTCCCTCGTCGCACGAGGAGAACGTGCACCTATATATGAAGGAAGTCGACGGCCACACCGCTGTCGAGATCAACGACGTCGCGCCGGGCTCCCACGTGGGTTCTGCGCCGCTGGGAGGTGAGTAGTACCGTGGCGTTCAACCATAAGCACCTGATCGACATTACCGAGTACTCCGAAGAGGATATCAAGCTCATCCTCGAGACCGCCAAGGCGTTCTCCGAGGTCAACGAGCGTGCGATCAAGAAGGTCCCTACGCTTAAGGGCAAGACTATCGTCAACATGTTCAACGAGCCCTCGACGCGCACCCGCAGCTCCTTCGAGCTCGCTGAGAAGCGTCTTTCGGCCGATAGCCTCAACTTTGGCGGCTCCTCGACCTCCACGGTCAAGGGCGAGAGCCTCGTCGACACGGTCGAGACCCTCAACGCCTATAAGATCGACTGCATCGTCGTGCGCGACAAGCACGCCGGCGCGCCCTACATCGTCACGCAGAACTCGCCCGCGAGCGTCATCTGCGCCGGCGACGGCAAGCACAACCACCCCACGCAGGCCCTGCTCGACCTGTACACCATCTGGGAGCACAAGGGTGACTTCCACGGTCTGAAGGTCGCCGTCGTCGGCGACATCGCCCACTCCCGCGTCTGCGGCTCGCTGATCCCCGCCCTTAAGATCATGGGCTGTGAGACCTATGCCGTTGCCCCCGGCACGCTGTTGCCTCCGGCACCCGAGGTCCTGGGCTGCGACCACGTGACAAGCGACCTCGATTCCGTCCTGCCCGAGCTGGACGTCGTCTACATGCTGCGCGTGCAGCAGGAGCGCCTCGAGGGCGCACCGTTCCCCACGATTCGCGAGTACCACAAGCTCTTCGGTCTGACTAAGGACCGCGAGAAGCTCATGAAACCCGATGCGATCATCTGCCACCCGGGCCCCATCAACCGCGGCGTCGAGTTCGACTCCTATATGGCCGACCACCCGCAACGCTCCGTTATTCTGGAGCAGGTCTACGCCGGTATCTGCGTGCGTATGGCTATCCTGTATCTGCTGCTTGGAGGTGCCGATAATGGCCTTGCTTCTTAAGAATGCCCACGTCGTCGATCCGTCTGTCGAGCTCGACGGTGTCGTCGACGTCTTGATTGACGGTGACAAGATCGCCGAGGTCGGCGAGAACCTCGTCGCCGAGGGAGCCGAGGTCCGCGACCTTTCCGGCAAGTATCTCGTCCCCGGCCTGGTGGATATGCACGTGCACCTGCGCGAGCCCGGCTACGAGGTCAAAGAGGACATCGAGAGTGGCACCCGCGCTGCTGCCAAGGGCGGCTTCACCGGCGTGTGCGCCATGCCCAACACCGATCCCGTCACCGATAACGGCACCGTCGTGGAGTTCGTCAAGTCCCGCGCTGCCGAGGTCGGTCACTGCCGCGTCTATCCGTCGGGCGCCATGACCCGCGGCCTTAAGGGCGAGGCCATGTCCGAGATGGGCGATATGGTCGCCCACGGCGCCGTCGCCTTCACCGACGACGGACGCGGCGTGCAGGGCGCAGGCATGCTTCGTCGCTGCATGGACTACGGCAAGATGTTCGGCAAGGTCTTTATGAGCCACTGCCAGGACGAGGACCTGGTCGGCCACGGCCAGATCAACGAGGGCAAGGTCTCGACCCGTCTGGCCCTCGAGGGCTGGCCGGCCGCCGGCGAGGAGCTTCAGATCGCCCGCGACATCGAGATCGCCAAGCTGACCGGTGCCAAGCTGCACATCCAGCACATCTCCACCGCTCACGGCCTGGAGCTCGTGCGTGCCGGTAAGGCCGCCGGTGTCCAGGTGACCTGCGAGGCCACCCCGCACCACATGTTCCTGACCGAGAACGACCTGGACGAGACCTACAACACCTCGCTCAAGGTCAATCCGCCGCTGCGCACCGACGAGGACGCCGAGGCCATCCGTCAGGGTGTCATCGACGGTACCGTCGACGTTATCGTCACCGATCACGCTCCCCACACCCCGTGGGAGAAGGCCCGCGAGTTCGAGCTTGCGCCCTTTGGCATGATCGGCCTCGAGACCTCGCTGTCGCTCGTGCTCACCGAGCTGGTCAACACGGGCAAGATGAGCATGGGCCGCATGGTCGAGCTCATGGCCATCAAGCCGCGCGAGATTTTGGGCCTTGATCAGGTTCAGGTCAAGGGGGGCTCCGTTGCCGACCTGACCGTGTTCGACCCGGCCGCAACCTGGACGGTCGGCGAGGACGGTTACGAGTCGCGCGCCGAGAACTCCGGTTTTGCCGGCCGTACGCTCACCGGTCGTGCCACCGATGTGTTTGTCGGCGGTAAGCAGACGCTTGCCGACGGCTGCATCTGCTAGCATAGCCTTATCGCTTTTGTGCGCGGTGCCCTTGCGGTGCCGCGCTTTCTGTTCGTTTTGACCATGCAACCGCATGGGGGATTGGAGCGTCTATGCCCACACCTTCCACTGCACGCATGCACGACTTCGAGGTCGTCTCGAACCGGGAGATTGCCGACGGCATCTTCTCGCTCGTCATCTCGGCCCCCAAGCTTGCAAGTGCGCTCAAGCCCGGTCAGTTTGTGAACATCGCCGTACCCGGCGATACGTCCTCGCTGCTTCGTGTGCCCCTGAGCTACTACCGCGCCGACGCCGAGGCCGGCACCGTCGAGCTGTGGTATGCCGTCGTGGGCGACGATACCCGTCGTTTGTCCCAGATGGGTCCTGGCTCCACCTCTAACCTGCTGGGCCCCGGTGGCCGTGGCTGGATGGTACCCGAGGGCACCAGGAAGGCCCTGCTCGTCGCCGGTGGCATCGGCGTTCCGCCTGTGCTGTGTCTTGCCGGTATGCTTGCCGAGCAGAGTGTTGATGTGGACGTGTGCCTGGGCTTTGGTACCGCTGCCAAGGCTGTGGGTGTCGATGAGTTCCGCGCGCTGGGCGCCACGGTTAACGTGTGCACCGACGACGGCACGCTGGGTATGCACGGTTTTTGCACCGACCCGGCAGCCGAGCTGCTTGGCGAGGGCGGCTACGACTACGTGGCCAGCTGCGGCCCCGCCGTCATGATGAAGAAAGTCGCCGCCGCTGCCGCCGAGGCCGGTGCGTACTGCGAGGTGTCGCTCGAGCGCATGATGAGCTGCGGCTTTGGCGCCTGCAACACCTGCAACGTCGAGACGGTCGACGGTATGAAGGGCGCCTGCATGTGCGGCCCCGTGTTCGATGCTTCCAAGGTGGTGGTCTTCTAGTGGGTACCGTGAACATGGCCGTCGATTTCGGCGGCGTCAAGATGCAGAACCCCATCAACACCGCAGCCGGTACCTTTGGCTACGGTTGGCAGTTCCAGAACTTCTTTGATGTCTCCCAGCTGGGCGCCATCACCACTAAGGGCTGCGCCGCCGAGCCCTGGCCGGGCAACCCTGCGCCCCGCATGGCCGAGATTCCCGGCGGTATGATCAACTCCGTGGGCCTGCAGAACCCCGGTGTCGCCGCCTTTGCCCGCGAGTCCGGCCCGTGGCTCGAGCAGCTGTCCAAGGACGGTTGCCAGGTCATTTGCCAGGTTGCCGGTCATTCCGTCGAGGAGTTTGTCCGCGCGCTCGAGATGTATGTCGAGCTGTGCCCCTGGGCTGCCGGCTACGAGATCAACGTGAGCTGCCCCAATATTGCTGCCGGCGGTGCCGCCATGGGCTCCTCGCCCGAGGGCGCCTCTGCCGTTATGGCTGCCTGCCGCAAGGTGACCGATAAGCCGCTGTTCGTAAAGATGGCGCCGGTCAACGTCGTCGAGATTGCCAAGGCTCTCGAGGCCGCGGGAGCCGACGGCCTTTCGGTCATCAACTCCATCCAGGGCATGGCCATTGACGTTCATACCCGCAAGTCCCGTGTGGCCAAGCCCAAGGGCGGCCTTTCGGGTCCGCTGTGCCACCACATCGCCGTTCGCATGGTCTGGGAGGTCGCTCAGGCCGTCGATATCCCCATCAACGGTGTCGGCGGCGTCATGACGGGCGAGGATGCGGCCGAGTTTATCCTGGCCGGCGCCACCTGCGTGTCGGTCGGCATGGCCAATTTCGTCGATCCGTGCGCCTCAATTAAGATCGCGCACGAGCTCGAGGCCTGGGCGGAGTCCCAGGGCGTGAAGGACATCAACGAGCTGGTAGGTGCTTTCGAATGCTAGAGACCGACGCCCGCGACCGCGTTATCGTCGCCCTCGACTGCGACCGTGAGCGTGCGCTCGAGCTCGCCCACGAGCTTTCTGGTCATGCCGCTTGGCTCAAGGTGGGCATGACGCTCTATTACGCCGAGGGGCCCGAGATCGTCAAGACGTTCAAGGACCTGGGCTTTAAGGTCTTCCTCGACCTCAAGTTCCATGACATTCCGCATCAGGTGCGCGGTGCCGCCCGTTCGGCCTCGCTTGCCGGTGCCGACCTGCTCTCGGTCCACGGCCTGGGTTCTGGTGCTATGCTCGCTGCGTGCCGTGAGGGTGCCGAGGAGGCGCGCGAGGACCGCGCCAAGCTCGTCGCCATCACCGTGCTCACGAGCATGAACCAGGATTCGCTGGCTGAGATCGGCGTCGAGTCACCCGTGGCCGAGGAGGCCGCCCGCCTGGCAAAGCTTGCCCAGGCCAACGGTATCGACGGCATCGTGTGCTCGCCGATGGAGGCCCATGACATGCGCGAGCTGCTCGGCCCCGACGCGTTGATCGTGACTCCGGGCGTTCGTCCGGTGGGTGCCGCCCTTGGTGACCAGTCCCGTGTGGCGACGCCTTCTCAGGCTATCGAGCGCGGCGCGAGCCATATCGTGGTGGGCCGACCCATCACCGGTGCCGACGACCCGGTTGCCGCCTTTGACGCTATCGTTGCCGAGCTGGTCGAAAACGTCGCCTAAAAGATTCCCTCAAGTCACCACTTTTGGGTCTCATTAGCACAAATTAGCCCCTGTGCCTGCGAAAACTTTCCCATCCTTTGTGTGGAATCGCAGGTCAGGGGCTCAACTTTAACCTCCGTATATTGCACTTTTCGCAGGTATCGTCTAACCTATGGTGCCGTCGATTGGGCATTTAGTGCGTTTGACGTGCTAAAATGCCAATTATTGCATCAGATATAACCCAACTATTTGGAGGTTCGAATGGCACTCCCTCAGCTTACCGACGAGCAGCGCAAGCAGGCTCTTGAGAAGGCTGCCGCCGCACGTCACGCCCGCGCTGAGCTTCGCGAGCAGATCAAGAAGGGCGAGAAGTCCCTCGAGTCCGTGCTCAACTCCGATGACCCCATCGCTTCCCGCATGAAGGTTTCCACCCTCATCGAGTCTCTCCCCGGTTATGGCAAGGCCAAGGCCGCCAAGATCATGGAGGAGCTCGGCATCTCCGCTACCCGTCGCGTCCAGGGCCTCGGCGTCCGCCAGCGCGAGCAGCTCCTCGAGCAGCTGACCAAATAAGTGAGCGCTCAGGATTCAAAGCTCTTTGTGATTTCTGGACCGTCAGGTGCAGGCAAGGGCACGCTCGTCACTCGTGTGCGCGAGCGTCGCTCGAACCTGGGCCTGACGGTTTCGGCTACCACGCGAGCACCACGCAAAGGTGAGGTCGACGGCGTCAACTACTTTTTCCTGACGCGCGAGGAGTTCGACCGCCGCGTGGCAAACGGTGAGTTTGTTGAGTGGGCCGAGGTCCACGGTAACTGCTACGGCACCTTGGTGAGCGAGGTCACATCCAAGCTCGCCTCTGGCTCGTCTCTGATCTTGGAGATCGATGTCCAGGGAGCCCTGCAGGTCAAGGAGCGTTTCCCCGAGGCCGTGCTGATCTTTATCAAGCCGCCTTCGCTCGAGGTGCTCCGCGAGCGTCTGGTCGGTCGCGGTACCGAGACGCCCGAGACGATTGAGCTGCGTATGGCAAACGCCGCCGATGAACTTGCCCTTGCCGACCGCTACGACGACGTCGTGGTGAATGACGATCTCGACCGCGCGACCGATGAGCTCGTTCGCGTTCTCGATATGCATGAAAGGATCTGAGGTCCGTGTCCGTTGTAAAGCCTTGCATTGACGATCTTCTGGAGAAGACCGATCACAACCGCTTCCTGCTCGCCTCGCTTGCCTCCAAGCGCGCCTGCGACATTAACAGCATGTTGCGTGGCCAGCACAACCGCGTGCTCGCCGTCCAGGATGTCGATGACATCACTATTGCGCTTTCCGGCGCCGATACCATCTCGATGGCTATGGACGAGATTGTCGACGGCGACATCTCCTACGACGAGGCCCGTTACGAGAAGGCACTCGGCCATAAGGTTGCTGAAGCCTAAATGGCAGCCCGCGTCTGCCTGGTCCACTATCACGAGGTTGGACTAAAGGGCAAGAACCGCGCACATTTTGAGCATATCCTCATGGATAACATCAAGGCGGCCTTGGCCGCCTTTTCCGTGAATGCCGTGTCTCGAATTTCCGGTTATATCCTCGTGACCTTTAACGAGCATCAGGCCGACGAGGCGGCGCGCGTCATTCGCACCGTCCCCGGCGTTGCTCGCGTGTCCCTGGCATATCACACGAACCGCGACCCGCAGGAGTACTGCGCCGCCGCCGTGAAGGCGCTGCGCGAGTTTGGTCCCTTTGAGTCGTTTAAGGTGCATGCCAAGCGCTCGAACACCGACTACGAGCTCACCTCGATTGATATCAATCGTCAGGTGGGAGAGGTGTTGTGCGAGGCGTTTCCCGATAAAAAGGTCCAGATGCACGACCCCGACGCAATGGTGCACGTGCTGGTGGTCCAGGGTAGCGTTTATGTGTACGCGCGCTCCGAGCGCGGCGTGGGCGGTCTGCCGGTGGGATCTGCCGGCAAGGTCGTGACGCTACTGTCGTCGGGTATCGATTCTCCGGTAGCGACCTGGATGCTCGCGCGTCGCGGCGCGGTGTGCGTGCCGGTACATTTCTCCGGTCGTCCGCAGACGCCCGACACGAGCGAGTATTTGGTGCAGGACATCATCCGTGCGCTTGAGCCGGGTGTCCAGATCGGCCGCCTGTACGTGGTGCCGTTTGGCGATTGTCAGCGTGAGATCTCGGTGACCTGCCCCAGCAACCTGCGCGTGATCATGTACCGTCGCATTATGTATTCGGTTGCCGAGCGCATTGCGCATATCGAGGGCGCCAAGGCTATTGTGACCGGTGAATCGCTCGGTCAGGTTGCTTCCCAGACGCTCGAGAACATCATGGCCGTCAACGAGGCCGTCAAGATCCCCGTGTTCCGCCCGCTGATTGGTTCGGACAAGCAGGAGATCATCGCGCGTGCCGAGGAAATCGGTACCTTCGATATCTCGACCGAGGCCGCTCCCGATTGCTGCACGCTCTTTATGCCGCGCCGCCCCGAGACGCACGCCAAACTCGATGCCGTGCATGAGGCGTGGGAGCTGTTCGATCACGAGGAGATGATTGAGCGCTTGCTCAAGCAGACCGAGTATATCGACTTCGAGAGCAACACGTATAAGGCCCCTAAGACCTTAAAACGCAAACATTCCGAGCTCGCTCCACGTGAGATTTACCAAGATCACGAATAATGTTGTGTATAGACCGGCGGTGATTTTGCATCGTCGGTCTTTTTCTATCTGGGCATTAGGCGATAAACGGTTCATTTGTCGACGTGTGCCTGAATAAATGGACACTTTTCCGCAAGGTTTTGGTCAGCTTTTGGTTTGACCGCGAAAACCGGTGTGGGCGTGCGGAGGCTGCGGCGTTCGTTTCCTGACACGATGGTGTTGGGAGGTGTTTGCTATGGCGCAGCGCGAGCAACACGAACGGGTTAAACGGATGGACCGCTGGGCAGAAAAGCTGCTCGGCCATAAGGCGATGGTCGTGGCGATCCTGGTTGTCATTGCCGCCGCGAGCGGCTTGGCGATGGCAAGTTTTGGTGGCCACTCTAGCGGCGTGTCGTTTGAGCGTAGTGATGAGGCGGGCACCTCGAATGTGCGCGGGGCCGGGGATGCGTCTCCTGATGATGCCGATGAGTCGTCTGCCAAGAGCTCTTCTGCTGCCGAGGTGTACGTTGATGTGGATGGCGCCGTTGTGAGGCCTGGCGTGTACCGGCTTAAAGATGGAGCACGGGTGTCCCAGGCGATTGATGCCGCCGGAGGGCTTACGGCCGAGGCGGATGTGACGGTTCTTAACCGTGCGTCCAAGATCACCGATGGTCAAAAGATCTATGTGCCGACGGTAGGGGAGCAACAAACGGCTGCGGCCGTCGGCGCCGCCGAAAGCAGTGCTTCCACGACCCCTGGTACAGGGTCTTCGTCGGGACTTGTGAATATCAATACGGCAAGTGCGGCGGAGCTGCAGACGCTTTCGGGCATCGGGCCTTCTATGGCCCAGTCAATTATCGACGAACGGACGCAAAACGGGGCCTTTGCCTCGGTCGATGACCTTATGCGCGTATCGGGGATCGGTGAGAAGAAACTCGCCAAAATTAAAGATTGCATCTGCGTATGAGTGCGACCGAGCGCGAGCATGTGATGCCACCGCGCCCATTGATGCCGTGGGCGATAGCCCTTTGTGCCGGCTTGTGTGCGAGCTGTGGGTTAGTGCTTAACATGGCGGCCGATGCGCTGCTGGGAGAGCGGGCGGCGCCCGTCACATTGCTTATGGCCATTCCCTTCGCGGCTGCGACGTGCATCGTATTGGCACGGTCCTGTATGCGTCTTGTGCGGTGGAAGCGATGGCTGTATGCCGCGGCCCTTGGCCTCGTTGCGGGAGCGGTCGTGTCCGCGGCTTGGGCGATAGGAGCGCTACACGCATCGAGGGCACTGGATAATCGGGCTGCGAGCAGTCTTGAGTTTGTTGTGCACGGCGATCCGTCCATCAATGACGGTGTGTACTCCTATACCTGCGATGCGTTTGCGGGCGAAAAGCATTTGGGTCAGGTATGGCTGTCGTGCGATCGTGAGCTCGGCGTCGGTTCGCATGTACGTGCTATCGGTCGAATTTCGCGCTTTGAGAATGATGCGTATGGGCGCTCACGCGTGCTTCGGGGCGAGCTTCGAAAGGTTAAAGTCGTCCGGTTGGTATCGATCGACGAGGGCCCTCCAGGCCCGTTGTCTTGGCTTCGAAACGAGCTCCTTGCCGTTATCGCGCCCGCGACCGATCCAGCGCGCTCGCTCATTGCCGGCGTTGTCTGCGGACGCTCGGCCGAGCTGCGTGCCCAGCCGGCGGGCGATTGGTTTTCGGTAACGGGCACCGCACATCTTATCGCTGTCTCGGGTAGTCATCTTGCCATCGTGGGGTTTGTGATTGAGAGCGCCCTGCAAAAGACACGCCTCTCTCGTGGGCTGCAGCGGGGGCTGTTGGTGCTGGCCCTCGCTGCCTATGCCGTTTTTACGGGCGCTTCGCCCTCGGCCGTGCGCGCGTGCTGCATGGTGGCGGCGTCGCTTGTCGCCAACGGCGCCGGGCGTCGTCGGCATGGCCTCTCGGCTCTGTTCGTCACCATGGCAATCTTTGTGTTGCTGCGTCCGACGGTATTGTTCGAGATGGGTTTTCAGCTATCGTGCGCCAGTGTCTTTGCCATCCTTTGTTTTTGCCCCTACGCTACCTACGCCTTGGGCGAGCTGAGTGTGCCACCGGGCCTCGCCAGTATTTTGTCCGTCACGCTGTGCTCGCAGCTGGCGACACTTCCCGTAACCATTCCCGCATTTGGGACGTTTTCACTCATTGCCCCGCTTGCAAATGCCGTGATCGGTCCGGTGATAAGCATGCTGCTCGCTGTATCGGTTGTGTTGGTGCCCTGCTCGCTTGTGCCGCTGCTGCGTCACGGGGCGCTCGTGGTGCCCATGATTGTCGCTCGCTGCGCTCTGTTCTTTGAACAGCTCTTTGCCGCCGTTCCGGGCGCATCCGTTAGCGTGCCGCCCGATACGCTCTTGGTATACGTGGTGCCGTTTGCGCTGGCGGTCCTCTTGGTCTGGTGGCCACGCCCCCGCGTGCGGCCCATGGCAGTGGGGCTGCTATGTTTGATGCTTGCTGCGGGGGTTCCGTATGTCTATTGGGATCGATGTGTGCCGCCTTCGGTAACGGTTCTCGATGTTGGTCAGGCCGATGCGATTCTGGTTCGCCAAGGCAGCGCTGTGGCGCTCGTCGACTGTGGGCTCGATGACCGCGTGGTGTCGGCGTTGGTTCGCAACAATGTCCACCATATCGACGCCGTCTTCGTGACGCATTGGGATGAAGACCATTGGGGTGGTCTTCCCGATGTGCTCGATCAGTTTTCGGTTGGATCCATTGCGGTTGCAGCGGATGCGCTGGACGGCGCGCCTTCTGAGGTCCTAAATCGCCCCGGCGTAACGTATCGGCAGGTGGCCCGCGGAGACACGGTCGATATCGGCGCATTTCGGGCTCGTGTGATGTGGCCGTTTGACACAGTGGATGGCGAGGGCAATGAGGACTCGCTTGTCTTGCTGCTCTCCTATGCTCGGGAAGGCAAGAGCCTGCGTATGCTCCTCACTGGTGATGCCGAACTCGATCAGGAGCGCGAGTTTGTACAGGAGGTGGGCGATATCGATGTGCTTAAGCTGGGACATCACGGCTCAAAAGTTTCCGTCGACACAGAGCTGCTGGAAACGCTTAAGCCCGAGCTCTCTATCGCGAGTGCGGGCGAGGGCAACCGCTACGGCCATCCATCCGATGCCTGTATCGATGCCGTTCGCGATGCGGGCGGCGCGTTCGCATGCACTATCGAACAAGGAGACATTACCGTCTCGCCGACCGCAACCGGTTTTGCCATGCGATGTCAGCGACCGTGATGCTGCCGTTGGCGCGGGACCAACCCGTGGGCTAGAATGGCACGGTACGAACACGAGATCCTGCGGGAGGGGAGCGCAATGTCCGAAACCGGTCTGCTGCCGGCATATCTGATCGTCGGTACCGATGGGGTCAAGCGCGACCACGCCGTCTCGCGTATGAAAGCTCGCTTGGAAAAGTCGGGTATGGTTGAGTTCAACCTCGATGAACGTGACATGACGAAAGATCCCGATATTGAGTCGATCATCGGCTCGCTCAATACCTTTCCCATGGGCAGCGAGTTTCGCCTGGTGATCCTCGACGGCTGCTCCAAGCTTGCCAAGGCGGTCTCGGAACCGCTTGTCGAGTACCTCGCAAGTCCCAGCCCCACGACGGTCTGTCTCATTATTGCCGACTCACTTGCCAAGAATACGCGCCTGTATAAGGCAATCGCCAAGATCGACAAGAAGGCTATCGTCGATTGTTCGGGTACCAAGCGCTGGGAACTGCCGCGCCGCGTTCAGCAGATGGCGACGCAGCGCGGTAAGTCCATCTCGACAGCTGCTGCCGAGGAGCTCGTCTCGCGCTCGGGCGAGAACACCCGCATGCTCGATAACGACTTGGCCAAGCTTGCCCAGATGGTCGAGGCGCCGCAAATTGAGCTTGCCGATGTGGAGCGCTGGATCGTGCGCACGGCCGAAGTTCAGCCCTGGGACTTTCTCAACGCAGTGTCGGCCCGCGATATGCGCCGCTCGCTTGAGCTCTTCAATCTACTGCCCGCCAAGAGCTACGTGTGGACTTACACATTGCTGTGCGGGCGTATTCGCGAGCTTATCGTTGCCAAGGCGCTCGATGCGCGTGGGCAGGGTCGTGAGCTTGCCGCGACGCTCAAGCTTCAGGCCTGGCAGGTCAAGAATCACCTGACCTGGGCACGTCGTTTTTCGATGACCGAGCTCGTTTCCGCGCTCGAGGGTGCCGTCGATGTGGAGCTCGCACTGAAGGGTTCGGCTGATTCGGAGACCGCGCTTTTGCTCTGGATTACGAACATCTTGAGAAAATCGTGATGATACCTGCCTATTTGACAAATTCGTTCTATCCCTTTGAGGGGGAGCGTGCTATAGTAGGCGCTTGCATGACCTCACCGTGTCTCAGAGGTGTCATACATTTTTTGCAAGGAACTCGAAAGGAACTCCAGAAGTGGCAAACATCAAGTCTCAGAAGAAGCGTATCCGCACCAATGAGGCAGCTCGCATGCGTAACAAGGCTGTCAAGTCCGAGCTCAAGACGCTGACCAAGCACGTCCAGTCCGCCGTCGCCGAGGGCGACGCCGAGAAGGCCCAGGCTGCCCTCAAGACCGTCACCAAGCGTCTCGACATGGCTGCCGCCAAGCATGTTATCCACAAGAACCAGGCTTCCAACCGCAAGTCCGGTCTTGCCAAGCTCGTGAACAGCATCAACGCCTAAGTTGTAAATTTCACACCACACAGATTACGCGCATAAATGGAGCCTGTTTTATGGAACAGGCTCCATTTTTTGTACCGCTCGGGTAAGATAGTCCGCATGAATACTTCAATTGACATTTCCCACATCCGTAACTTCTCGATCGTAGCGCACATCGACCATGGCAAGTCCACGATCAGTGACCGTATCCTCGAACTCACCCATACCGTCGACGAGCGCGACATGGAGTCGCAGCTGCTCGACACCATGGATATCGAGCGCGAGCGCGGCATTACGATCAAGTCCAATGCCGTTCGCGTTTCCTATGACGCCGACGATGGCGAGACGTATCAGTTCAACCTGATCGATACGCCGGGCCACGTGGACTTTACCTACGAGGTCTCGCGTTCGCTGGCCGCCTGCGAGGGCGCGGTGCTCGTCGTCGACGCCACGCAGGGCGTCGAGGCGCAGACCGTCTCCAACGCGACGCTCGCCATGAACGCCAACCTGGATATCGTGCCCGCCATCAACAAGATCGACCTGCCGTCGGCACACCCCGATGAGGTCAAGACCGAGATCGAGGATGACCTGGCGATTCCCGCCGACGATGCCGTATGCGTATCAGGCAAGACCGGCGAGGGTATCCACGACCTGTTGGAGTCCATCGTCTTTTTGATTTCACCGCCCAAGGGCGATGCGAACGCGCCGCTCAAGGCGCTTATCCTGGATTCGTATTTCGATGAGTACCGCGGCGTCGTTGCCACGGTCCGCGTCTTTGACGGCTCCATCAAGAAGAGCGATACCCTGCGCATGATGCAGGCAGAAGGTGACTTCTTGGTCGACGGCGTGGGCGTCAAGCGTCCTGCCGAGACCCCGGTTGACGCACTGACGGTTGGCGAGGTCGGCTACGTGGTCACGGGTCTGAAGGATCCTGAGGCCGTGCACGTGGGCGATACCCTCACGTGGGCGTCGAATCCCTGCCCCGAGCCGCTTCCCGGTTACCGCGAGGCCAAGCCCATGGTCTATACGGGCCTGTTTCCGATCGACAACAAGGATTACGAGAACCTGCGCGACGCTCTCGATAAGCTGCACGTCAACGACCCGTCGTTGGTGTGGGAGCCCGAGACCTCGGTGGCGCTCGGCTTTGGCTTCCGCGTGGGCTTCTTAGGCCTGCTGCATATGGAAGTCGTCAAGGAGCGCCTGGAGCGCGAGTTCAACCTTGACCTCATTGCTACGAGCCCTTCGGTGGACTATCACGTCTATAAGACCGACGGCGAGATGATTGATGTTCGCAGCCCGCAGGATCTGCCCGAGGCTACGCGCATCGAGCGCATTGAGGAGCCTTACCTCAAGGCCAAAATTATCTGCCCGCCCGAGTATACGGGTGCCGTCATGCAGCTCGCTATCGAGCACCGCGGCATTACAACTGACATGATCCATCTCACGAGCAAATCGGTCGAGATGCGCTTTGACATGCCGCTCGCCGAGCTCATCCTGGACTTCTTTGACCAGCTCAAGAGTCGCACCAAGGGCTATGCCTCACTCGACTACGAGTTCAACGAGTACCGTCCCTCCGAACTCGTCAAGCTCGATATTTTGCTTTCGGGCGATGAGGTGGACGCGCTTTCGTTTATCGTGCACAAGGATAAGGCCTATGGCCTGGCCCGCGGCCTGTGTGACAAGCTCAAGGAAATCATCCCGCGCCAGCTGTTCGAGGTGCCTATTCAGGGCGCCATCGGCAACAAGATCATTGCCCGCTCTACCGTCAAGGCGCGTCGCAAGGACGTTTTGGCCAAGTGCTATGGCGGCGATATCTCGCGAAAGCGCAAGCTGCTCGAGAAGCAGAAAGAGGGCAAGAAGCGCATGAAGGCCATCGGTTCGGTCGAGGTCCCGCAGGAGGCCTTTATGGCGATCCTAAAGGTAGACGAGTAAGTCCATGGCGCTTTCTGAATACAGCAAGCGTCTGCTGGGCGCCTATGCCGAGCAGCCGTTCCTTATGGCTCCCATGGCGGGCGTAACCGACCCCGCCTATCGCATCATGTGTCGCCGCCGCGGTGCCAACCTTGCCTACAGCGAGATGGTGAGCGTTGCGGGCCTTGCCTATGCCAGCAACAAGACGTGGCGCCTGGTGTTGCCGGCCGACGAGGAGCAGCAGATCTGCGTGCAGCTCTTTGGTTCCAAGCCCGATCAGTTTGCGGGTGCCGTCGCTGCCGTCGAGGAACGCGTGGGCGATCGCCTGTCATTGATTGATATCAACATGGCCTGTCCGGCTCGCAAGGTCGTTACCAAGGGCGAGGGCTCGGCGCTTATGCGTACGCCCGACCTGGCCGAGCGGATTGTCGAGGCAGCGGTGGGCGCGGCGCATGTTCCCGTGACCGTGAAGATTCGCAAGGGCTTTTACGCCGAAGACCGCAATGCCGCGACGTTTGCCCAGATGCTCGAGGGGGCAGGGGCAGCTGCGGTGGCGGTGCACGGCCGCTGTGCCACGCAGCTCTATACGGGCCAGGCCGATTGGTCGGTCGTCGATGAGGTGGCCGACGCCGTCGAGATTCCCGTTATCGGTTCGGGCGATGTGTTCTGCGCCGAGGATGCGGCGGAACGCCTGCGCAACTCGGGCGCCAGTGCCGTGTTTATCGCGCGCGGTATCTATGGCAACCCCTGGGTGTTCGGTGATGCTCGAGCCCTTGCACTCGATGGCACGCCAGTACCGGTGCGTAGCTCGGTCGAGCGCCTGGATGCCCTGCGCGAGCACCTGACGCTCACGCATGAGCTGTTGCCGCTTATGTCACGTGCCCGCACGTACGCGAGCTGGTATCTTAAGGGCATGCCCCATGCCGCCGCCTGGCGCGCGCAGGTGGTGCGCTGCTCCACATACGAGGAGTTCATGGCATTGGTCGATGATATCGAGCGCGATGTGGTGGCCTGCGAGGCCGCGCTTGCCGCCGGCGAGTCGGTGCCCGCTCATCCGCTGGAGGCCTAACGGTGGCCGTTACCGCGCTGTACGTCCACGTGCCGTTTTGCGCCCAAAAGTGCCGATACTGCGACTTTGACTCACGCAGTTTTGCTTCGTGCGACCTGAGTGCTGCGCTCGATTTCTATTTTGAGCAACTGTATGCGCGCCTCGATTCCTTTGGCGACGCAGGCGCGCTTGCGCAGGTCCGCACCGTCTATGTTGGCGGCGGTACGCCGTCGCTGGCAGGAGAGCGTCTGGTGGAGCTTGCCCGGCGTATTTGCATGTGGTGCAAGCCCGTTGAGTTTACCTGCGAGGCCAATCCCGAGTCGTTGACCGCCGGGCTTGCCACTGCGCTTGCCAAGGTCGGTGTCACACGCGTCTCTCTGGGAGTTCAAACCCTTGACAACGCCGAGCTTGCTGCGATTGGCCGTATTCACGATGCCGATCGGGCGCTCGCTGCCATCACGACGGTTAAGGACGCTGGGCTCGATGTGTCCTGCGACCTGATGTGCGGACTTCCCGGGCAGACCGCCGTAAGCTGGCAACGCACGCTCGATGGCGTGCTGGCGGCGGCGCCGCATCATGTGTCGGTGTACCCGCTCACGCTCGAGAAGGGCACGCCGCTCTACCACATGGCGTGTCGCGACGAGTCGCTCGAGCCCGACGAGGATTTTCAGGCTGCGTGCATGGACGCGGCGCGTGAGTGCCTGGGTGCGGCCGGCTATCACCCGTATGAGGTGGCAAGCTACGCGCTCGACGGACATGAGTGTGCCCACAACATTGCCTATTGGACAGGACGGGGCTATCTGGGCTTGGGCCGCTCTGCCGCCGGTATGCTCGACGCCGAGGATTTCGATCGCTTGGCCGGGCTGTTTCCCGACGTGCCTGCTCGCGGCGATGCGTATCGCGTGCGCTTGGTGCAACGCGACGACGCCGCGACGACGTTTGATGCCGAGTATCTGTCGCAGCGCGAGGCTGCGGCCGAGGATTTGATGCTCGCCTGCCGCATGACGCGTGGCATTGGGCCCGATCTGTTGGTTCGCTCGGCAAGCGTGATCGCTGCAGACGAGCTGGTGGCGGCCTGTGACCGTGCGCTCGAGTTGGGTCTTGCCACTTGGGTGCCCGATTATGTCGAGGGGCATGCGGGGTGCGTCGCCTCGAAAGACGTTATCGCAGGTCGTGCCCACGCCCGTTTAGCGCCCACCCACTTGGGCTGGCTCGATGGAAATGTGCTGTTCGAGCTGTTTTGGGGTCTAGCTTAGGCCGCTCGGGTAGAATTACCGCAATATATACGCTGCTGTGAGCAGGAGGTTGCCGCGCATGGCGACGATGAACGAAAAAGATTACTACGAGATTTTGGGTGTCTCCAAGGACGCCACCTCGCGTGATATACAGAAGGCCTTCCAGCAAAAGGCCCGCAAGCTCCATCCGGACGTCAACAAAGAACCTGATGCCGAGGAAAAGTTTAAAGAGGTTTCCGAGGCCTACGCCGTGCTTTCGGACGAGCAGAAGCGTGCGCGCTACGACGCCATGCGCTCGGGCAACCCCTTCGCCGGCGCTCCTACGGCTTCGCCCTATGGCGGCGGCTACGCCGGCAGCGCAGGCTATGGCAATCCCTTTGAGGGCGGCTTTCCCTTTGGTGGCGCCTGGGGCCAGCCGCGTCGCGGGCAGGCTGCCTATAATCCCGAGAACGGCGCCAACGTGGTCGTCGATATCAAGCTCGACGCTAAGGAGGCCAAGGGCGGTGCCCGCAAGACCGTCCGCTATACGCGCTTCGATACCTGTGGCCACTGTGGCGGCTCGGGTTCTGTTTCGTCCGAGCATGCACATACCTGTCCGAGCTGCGGTGGTCGCGGCCACATCGATGTCGACCTGTCCTTCCTGTTCGGTGCCGGCACGTTTCAGTCGGTCTGCCCCGAGTGCGGCGGTTCCGGTAAGGTCGTCGCCGACCCCTGCCCCGATTGCGGCGGCAGCGGCCGTGTCCGTGTGACCTCCGAGCAGACGATTGAGTTTCCTGCCGGTACGCACGATGGCGACGAGGTCCGCATTGGCGGCATGGGTCACGCCGGCACCAACGGTGCCTCGGGTGGCGATCTGGTCGGCCGCGCTCATGTCGAGGCCGAGCGTCTGGAGGGCAAGGCCCGTACCGGTTTTTACCTGATGGGCATCGTGGCGCCGTTTTTGGTGCTGTCGGCCATCTCGGGCGTGTTCTCGGCCTTTGCCGTGATGTGCTTTATTCCGTTTGCCATGGGCCTGTTCATGGTGGTCTCGGACGGCGTGCTGCACCGCAGCCTGCTGTGGTGGAAGCGCGGCGCGATGCAGTTTGCCAACGGTTTTGCCAACGGATTTATGTTTGCGCTCGTGTCGGTTTGGTTTGCGAGCTGCTCGCAACGTGCCATGCTTTCGCCCTACGCAATGCAATAACATCAACCCCTCTGTTTGCGGCCGGCCCAGCTTGGGTATAGGACGCACTGTGACAATAATGAAAGTCGGAAGGATTCGGTCGTGTCGGAAAATAGGGATTACTACGAGGTACTTGGCGTCGACAAGGATGCCGACGCGCGGACGATTAAGCGCGCGTTTCTAAAGAAGGCCCGTACCGTACACCCGGACGTTTCGGACGACCCCGAGGCCGAGGCCAAGTTCAAAGAGCTCAACGAGGCGTATTCCGTTCTTTCCGACGAGCAGAAGCGTGCTAACTACGACCGTTACGGCACCGCGGACGGCCCCGGTGGCTCTGGCTATGTCGACATCAACGATATCTTTGGTGGCATGGGCATGGACGACCTCTTCTCGTCGTTCTTTGGCGGCGGTGCCGGCGGTGGCGCCCGAAATCGCCGTGAGCGTCGTCGCGGCCGCGATATGGCCATCTCCCTTTCGGTGACCCTTGAGGAGGCGGCACTCGGTTGCAAAAAGACGATCAGCTATGACCGCCTTGCCCCCTGCGAGGATTGCAACGGCACCGGTAGGGCCGAGGGCGCACAGGAAAAGCAGTGCAGCCGCTGCCACGGCACGGGCTATGTGACGACGGTCCAGCGTTCTTTCCTGGGCCAGGTTCAGTCCTCTTCGCCCTGTCCCGACTGCCACGGCGAAGGCACGGTCATCGACCATCCCTGCGAGACCTGTGACGGTCAGGGCCGCACGCCTTCGCACGAAAAGATCGATATCGATATTCCCGCCGGCGTTTCGACCGGTCGCCAGCTGCGCGTGAGCGGTTTTGGCGAGGCCGGCCTTCGCGGCGAGCCGTCGGGCGACCTGATCGTCAACGTGCGCGTCGCCGACCACGAGCGTTTTAAGCGCAACGGCGACGACCTGTACCTCGTGAGCGATATCTCGATTGCGCAGGCTGCGCTCGGATGCGAGATCGAGGTCGAGGGCATTATGCCTGACGAGGTCGTCAAGGTGTGCGTCCCCGCTGGCGCCCAGTACGGCGACACCGTGAGCGTCAACAATTACGGCATGCCGCGTATCGGCGGTGGCGGTTCGCGCGGTCGTCTGATCGTGCAGCTGCGTGTGGTCGTCCCCACGAACCTTTCCAATAAGCAGCGCGAGCTGCTTCGCGCCTTTGCCGACGAGATAGGCGATGACGTCGCATCCGGTAAGAAGTCAGTGACCGACCGTATCAAGAGTGCCCTCGACGACATCCTCGATTAAGGAGCCCGCGTGCTCGCACCTCATATCTCTGTCGTCAACCTCGGCTGCCGTGTCAACCGGGTTGAGTCCGACCGTATCACTGCCGATCTAATGCGCCTGGGCTTTGCGATGGTGGAGCCTCAGGATGCTGAGCTGATCGTCATTAACACCTGTGCCGTTACGGGCGAGGCCGAGGCCAAGACCCGTAAGGCCGTTCGCCATGCGCTGGCCTATCCAAACGAGCCCTATGTGGTCGTGACCGGATGCGTGGTCAATCTGCATCCCGAGGAGCTGCTGGAGCTCTCGGACCGCGTGATCGCCGAGCCGTCCAAGATCGATGTCGCCGAACGCGTCTGTGAGGTGCTGGGCGTTGAGTCCGATGACGTTCCCGCCTGCAGCGACGGCGAGGTTGTCGACGCGCTCGGTCGCTCGCGTCTGGGCGTGAAGATCCAGGACGGCTGCAACCATCGTTGCACCTATTGCATTGTGTGGAAGGCCCGCGGCCCCGAGCGCTCCGTGCCGGTCGAGTCCGTGCTCGAGCAAGTTCGCGAGGCACAGGAGGCCGGCGTGCCCGAGGTGGTGCTGACGGGTGTGAACCTGGGCGCCTACGATGGCAAGAGCGCGACTGATGAACACGTCGAGATCGATGAGCTGCTCGAGGCGATCATGGAGCGCACGTCCATTCCGCATGTGCGCATTTCCTCGGTCGAGCCCATGGATATCTCCGAGTCCCTGCTTAAGGTCATGGCGCGCTATCCGAAGCGCATCGCCCCGTTTTTACATCTGCCCGTGCAGTCCGGCTGCACCAGGACACTGCATCGCATGGGCCGTCCCTATAGCGCCGAGGCCTTCGAGGAAACGGTGCGCATGATTCGCACCAACTTGCCTCAGGTGTCCCTTTCGTGCGATGTCATCGTCGGTTTTCCCGGTGAGACGGACGAGGAGTTTGAGGAGTCGCTGGCACTGTGCCGCCGTGTGGGCTTTTCGCGTATGCACGTGTTCCGCTACAGCAAGCGTCCCGGTACCCTTGCTGCCGATATGCCCGACCAGGTGCCGCCCGAGGTTATGGCCGAGCGTAGCCGCCGCATGAGGGCCGCGGCGCAGGAACTCGCCATTGCCGACGCTCGCCGTCGCGTGGGAACCGTCGAGCGTGCCGTGCTTGAGTATGGCGACAACCTGACGCTCGGTTCGTTCCATCATGCCCGTCTTGACGATACCTGTGGACTCACAGCCCCGTGCCTGCTCGATGTTGCTATCATCGGAGTCGATGATTCCGGCTTGGTCCATGCACGCAGGGAGGTTCATGGAAGCCTCGAAGATTAGACTTACCGTTCCCGAGGGTATTGACCCCTCGCGCGTTTTGGGCGCCGGCGACGGTGTCCTTCGTGCACTCGAGAGTTTGGTTCGTGCCCATGTGGTCGTCCGTGGCGACAGCATCGCCGTGAGCGGTGACCCGGACGAGGTCGAGCTCGTGGCGCGTTTTTTCGACCATACTTTTCGCGAGGCGGCCGCCGGACGCACGCTGTCTGCCGACGATGTTTCTCGCTGCCTGGCCGTCTTGCGCGACGGTGAGCACGAGGCTACGTCGCTTCGCGATGATGTGCTGCTTTCGTATCGCGGTCGTGCCATTCGCCCCAAGACGCTCGGCCAAAAGCGCTACGTGGATGCCATCCGCTCGCATACCATCACGTTTGGCCTTGGTCCCGCCGGTACCGGTAAGACCTATCTGGCCATGGCGCTCGCCGTTGCCGCGCTCAAGCGTCACGAGGTGGGCCGTCTGATCTTGACGCGTCCGGTTGTCGAGGCGGGGGAGAATCTGGGCTTTTTGCCCGGTACCCTCGAGGAAAAGATTGACCCCTACATGCGTCCGCTCTACGACGCCCTTTTTGACATGATGGATCGCGAGCGCACCGATGAGCTCATGGAGCGCGGCGTGATTGAGATCGCCCCGCTTGCCTACATGCGCGGCCGCACGCTGAGCGATGCCTTCGTGGTGCTCGACGAGGCGCAAAATACCACGCCCGAGCAGATGAAGATGTTCCTGACGCGCCTGGGTTTTAACTCCAAGTTTGTGATTACCGGCGACCTGAGTCAGCGCGACCTGGTGGGTCGTCGCGGCGGTCTTGCCGACGTTGAGCGGATTTTAGGCCGTGTCGACGATGTCGCATTTTCTCACCTCGAGCGTGCCGACGTGGTGCGCCATGCCTTGGTGGGGCGTATCGTCGAGGCATACGATGCTTATGATGATGTGCGCGATAAGCGCGTGGACGACCGAAAGGAGTCCCGTTGAGTGTATTGATCAGCAACGATGCCGAGCTCGATACGCTGCTCGACGCGCAGGAGGTAGAGCACATCTGCGAGGTCGTGCTTGCCGCCGAGGGCGTTGAGCGTGAAGTTGAGATTTCCCTTTCGTATGTCGATGAGGACGAGATGCACGAGCTCAACCACGAGTGGCGCGGTATCGACCGTACCACCGATGTCCTCTCGTTTGAGTGCGACTCGGCCTTTGACGAGGATATTCCCGCCGACGAGACGCTCGAGCTCGGCGATATTATCCTGGCCCCGGAGGTCATTGCCCGCCAGGCCCCCGGCTTTGGTAATAGCCCTACCGACGAGTGCCGCCTGATGCTCGTGCATGGCATGCTGCACCTGCTGGGGTATGACCATATCGAGGACGACGAGGCCGAGGTCATGGAGGCCCGCGAGGACGCCATCTTGCGCGATCTGGCGCTCGAGCGCGGCGAGGACCCCAAGCTGGTCCACGTCGGCCCCATCACCAACCACGCCCACGACTAGGAGCCGTCTATGATTCCCGGATCGAACAAGGACCATCCGTCCTTCTTAAAGTCGTTCTCCTACGCCATGGAGGGCTTCGTCACCGCCGTTAAGACCGAGCGCAACATTAAGGTCATGCTCGTGGCGGGCGTGTGCACCGTCATTGCCGGCTGCATCGTGGGGCTCGACATTGCCGAGTGGGCCACGGTTATCATCTGCTGTGGCTTGGTGATTCACGGCGAGCTGTGCAACACCGCCATGGAGGCGATCGTCGACCTGGCGACCCAGGAGCTCCATCCGCTGGCAAAGCGTGCGAAGGATATCGCCGCCGCCTCCGTATACGTACTTTCCATCACCGCCGCGATTGTGGGATTGCTGGTATTTGCCCACGCGCTCGACTTTATTTAGAAAGGGATTTTCATGTCCGACAATATGCAGCCTTTCGATGAAACTCTGGACGACGAGTCCCTGGATGCGGTGGATGCCGAAGCGACCGAGGATTGCGAGGATGTCGAGGAATTCGATCCGTTTGAGGGCATGAGCGACGAGGAGCTCGACGCCCTGTGCGACGAGGATGAGAGCCTCGCGGGTTTTGGCGACGTGGAACCCGGTTTTCGCAGCGGCTTCGTGGCCCTGGTCGGCCGTCCCAACGCCGGTAAGTCCACGCTGCTCAACGCCTGCTATGGCAAAAAGGTTGCCATCACCTCGCCGGTGGCCCAGACCACCCGCCGTCGCATGCGCGCCGTCGTCAATCGCCCCGGCTACCAGCTGGTCTTTGTCGATACCCCGGGTATTCACAAGCCCAAGGACGGCCTGGGGTCCGAGCTCAACAAGAGCGCGCTGTTCGAGCTGAACGATGTCGATGTCGTCGCGTTTTTGATTGATGCCACCAAGCCGATCGGCAGGGGAGACGCCTGGGTTGCCGAGCGCGTCAAGAATGCCCGTTCCAAGAAGGTCCTGGTGCTCACCAAGGCCGATGAGGCCGACCCCGCACAGGTCATGGAGCAGCTTAAGGCCGCCCACGAGCTTATGGAATATGACGACGAGATCGTGACGTCGTCGGTCAAGAACTTCAACGTCGATGCCTTTATCGAGACCGTTGCGCACTTTTTGCCCGAGGGTCCGCGTTGGTTCCCCGAGGACATGGGTACCGACGCTTCCGATGAGACGCTCGTTGCCGAGTTTGTGCGCGAGAAGGTCTTGCGCCGCACCCGTGATGAGATCCCGCACTCCGTTGGCGTGATCTGCGATGCGCTCGAGCAGACCAAGAAGGTGCTGCGCGTGCACGCTACCATTTACGTCGAGCGCGAGGGCCAAAAGGGCATCATCATCGGCAAGGGCGGCGAGATGATCAAACATATCGGTATCGACGCTCGCCGCGATCTTGAGCGCATCTTTGGCACGCAGGTCTTTTTGGAGCTGGACGTGAAGGTCAAGGCCGGCTGGCGTGACGACGAGGCCCAGATTCGCCGCTTTGGCTACAACGCCGAGGACTAAGGACGCGCGGCGCGCATGGCAGGCTCCCGGACATATCGCACGAAGGCGCTCGTCCTCGACAAGACGAAGCTCAAAGAGACGGACCTGATCCTGACGATGCTTGACGAACGGGGTCGGCAGGTTCGCGCCGTGGCAAAGGGCGCCCGCAAACCCGGTGGGCGCCTGGCTGCGCGCTGCGAGCTGTTCTGTACCGTCGATATGCTGCTCGCGCATGGACGGTCGCTCGACGTGGTTTCCCAGGCCGAGCTTATGGAGGCGCCGCTCGGCGCTGCGCCCGATTACGAGACGACCTGTGCCGCAAGCGCGATCGCCGAGGTCGCGCGCGTGTGCTCGTTTGAGGACGCCGAGGATCCATTTACCTTTGCCATCACGCAGCGAGCGCTTGCCCTGGTGGGCAGCGGGCTCGACACGGCGCATATGGATCTACTTGTGGCGGCATATGTCTTTAAGCTGCTGTCGCACGTTGGCTATCGACCCGATTTTTCGGCCTGCGTGCTGTGCGGAGACCCCATGCTGTCGTTTTTTTCGCCCCGGGTGGGCGGGCTCATGTGCGGGTCGTGCGCGTCGAGCGTTCCGGGTGCCGAGCTGGTGTCGACCGGTGAGGTCGCGTGGCTGCGCGCCCTCATGTCCATGACCTTCGATGCACTCATGGCCGAGAGGATCGATCCCCATACCGCTGCCTTTTTATTGGGGCTTTCGCATGTTTGGGCTGCGACGCACACCGATCAGCGCCTCCGTGCGATGGAATTCATGTTGGGTCGGTGATGATGCGCAGGCGCGGGCCGCTTGTGGTAACATACCGACCTGTTGGTACCTCGACCTTGGATGCTCGCTCCACCGGCGGCTTCCCAGTCCGAGGCGTATAATGTCGCCCGCGGGCGACAAGAAACGAAAGGTGAAACAATGACTGTTTCCAAAGAGCGCAAGGCTGAGCTGACTGCCCAGTTCGGTAACACCCCGGTCGACACCGGCAACCCCAAGGTTCAGGTCGCCATCCTGTCCGAGCGCATCAAGGAGCTGACCGAGCACATGAAGTCCCACCAGAAGGACTTCCACACCCGTCGTGGCCTGCTCATGCTCGTCGGCCGCCGTCGTCGTCTTCTCTCCTACATCAAGAAGAACGACATCGTCGAGTACCGTGAGCTCATCAAGGCTCTGGGCATCCGCGACAACATCCAGTAAGGATTTGTACATGCTAAGAGCGTCCTGCGCAGCGGGGCGCTCTTTTTGTGTAAGGGCGTGAACAATCACGCTCTGAAGCGTGGCGGGGGCAGGGGGCCCGTGTCACATGAGAAGCCCGCAGGCAAGGGGCCTGTGGGGTAAAGGAGAACAATGACACTCGTATCCAAGACCTTTGAGCTGTACGGCAAGACCTACACCTTTGAGTCGGGCGAGCTTGCCAAGCAGGCCACCGGCGCGTGCCTGGTCAAGCAGGGCGACACCACGATGCTCGACACCGTGGTCGTCTCTAAGGAGCGCAAGAACTACGACTTCTTCCCGCTGACCGTCGACTTCAATGAGAAGATGTACGCAGCCGGCCGCATCCCGGGTGGTTACCTCAAGCGTGAGGGCCGTCCCAGCGAGAAGGCCACGCTCACCGCACGCATGATCGACCGCCCGATTCGCCCGAGCTTCCCGGACGGCTTCCGCAACGAGGTGCACATCGTCGCCACCTCGCTCGTCGCCGACCAGGTCAACCCCTTCGACGTCATCAACGTCATGGGTGCTTCCCTGGCCATGACGCTCGGCGGCGTGCCCTTCGAGGGCCCGCTTGCCTGCGTGCGCATCGGCCGTAACGTGGAGACCGGCGAGTTTATCGTCAACCCCACCTACGAGGAGCGCGAGAACTCGGATCTGGACCTGGAGCTGGGCGGCTCTGCCGACTATATCTCGATGGTCGAGGCCGGCGCCGAGGAGATCTCCGAGGATGATATGCTCGCCGCCATGAAGTTTGGCCAGGAAGCCCTTGCTGCCTTCTGCCAGGCTCAACACGAGTTCGTCGCCGAGTGGGAGCAGGTCAACGGCCCCATCGTCAAGAAGGAGTACCCGCTCGACCAACCCGTCGAGGAGGTCCAGGAGCGCATCTTCGCTCACTACGACGAGATGGCAGCCGCCCTTCGCGACGCCGACAAGCTCTCCCGTATCGGCAAGGTCGAGGCTCTGAAGGAGTCCATCCGTGCCGAGTTCACCGAGGAGGAGCAGGCCGCTTGGGAGCGCGAGATCCCTGTGGCGCTCAAGAAGCTCGAGAAGAAGGCCATGCGCACCATGGTCGTCGAGACCGGTGAGCGCGTCGACGGCCGTGCCGCCGATGAGATCCGTCCCATCATGGTGAAGGACAACTACCTGCCGCTCGTTCACGGCTCCGGCCTGTTCCAGCGCGGCCAGACCCAGGTGCTCTCCGTCCTGTCGCTCGGCATGCTCAACGAGGGCCAGCGTCTTGATACCATCGAGCCCACCGAGGGCAAGCGCTACATGCACCACTATAACTTCCCGCCGTTCTGCACCGGCGAGACCGGCCGCATGGGCAGCCCCAAGCGCCGCGAGATCGGCCACGGCAACCTTGCCGAGCGCGCCCTGCTCCCGGTGCTCCCCGACGAGAACGAGTTCCCCTACGCCATCCGCGTGGTCTCCGAGGTCATGGAGTCCAACGGCTCCTCTTCGATGGCTTCGACCTGCGGCTCCACGCTCGCCCTTATGGACGGCGGCGTGCCCATTAAGCGCCCGGTCTCCGGTATCGCCATGGGTCTGATCCAGGAGGAGGGCAAGACCGTGGTCCTGTCCGACATCCAGGGTCTCGAGGACTTCCTGGGCGACATGGACTTTAAGGTCACCGGCACCACCGAGGGCATCACCGCCCTGCAGATGGACAACAAGGCCACCGGCCTTACCTTCGACATCCTGGCCCGCGCCCTGCAGCAGGCCAAGGAGGGTCGCGCCTTCATCCTGCAGAAGATGCTCGATGTGATTCCCGAGCCGCGCCACACCACACGCAGCACCGCTCCGCGCATCGTCTCCATCCAGGTTCCTACCGATAAGATTCGCGACGTCATTGGCTCCGGCGGCAAGGTCATCCGCGGTATCCAGGACGAGACCGGCGCTTCGGTCGACATCCAGGAGGACGGCACCGTCTTTGTCGGCGGCACCGGCGAGTCCGTCGACCAGGCCGTCGAGCGCATCAAGCTCATCATCAAGGTTCCCGAGCCGGGCGAGGAGTACACCGGTCGCGTGGTCTCCATCCAGCCCTTCGGCGCCTTCGTCAACCTGCTGCCCGGCAAGGACGGCCTGCTGCACATCTCCCGCGTCGCCAAGGGTCGCGTGGAGAAGGTCGAGGACGTCCTCAATGTGGGCGACGAGGTCAAGGTCGTCGTCATCGAGGTCGACGATCGCGGCAAGATCTCGCTCGATCGTCTTGACAAGCCCGAGGCCCCTGCTCGCGCCGAGGGTGCCTCCGAGGGCGACGGCGAGCACTTCCAGCGCCGTGAGCGTTCGCGTCGCGAGCGCTCCGAGCGCAGTGACCGTCCGCGCCGTCCCGGCGACAACGGAGGCCGCAAGCCCCGCCGTCACCACGACGCCGAGTAACAGCCGCATATAAGCAGCTCAACAAGGGCGACCCCACTGCGGGGTCGCCCTTTTGCTTGCGCCCGGGAGGGACGCATATGAAGTTTCCTGCTCTACAGTCCTGCGCAAGACGGAAAGCACATTAAGTGCTTTCCTTTGCGTGCGGAACTCGCGATAAACTTCATATACGGCCCTCCCGGGCGCAAGCAAAAGGGCTGGTTAATGCCGCTCGCTATTTAGTTAGACGGTCTATTCAGTAGTCAGATTTCAGATCTGTAGATAGACGTAGCAGCATTTCCTCAGATAAAACCTACTTAAATAAACCTGTCCTTTATTGGCAGGTCTGGTCTCAGCGGCCCCGGCACGGGCTAAGTTTATCGCGAGTTCCGCACGAACAGGAGGCCACTTAATGTGGCCTCCGTCGTGAGCAGGACTGTAGAGCAGGAAACTTAGCCCGTGCCGGGGCCGCTGAGCCCAGACCGGCGGGATACACAGGTTGGTTGATTTTCAATCTCAACGCAACAGCCTGAACGGGCTCCGCGTTTCCGCAGCTAGCGCAACGCGGGAATAGCCCCCGGCACCTGGTCGTCGCCTCGTTTCCGCAGGTGGAGAGGCTGTGGAGGCCGGCGTCCCCGTGCCGCCGCCGCATGCTCCGCCAGCCCGCCGCGCAGCCGTTCCGGACTCAGCGCAACGGGCCCTCCGGCCCATGTCCCGGCCCGCCGCCTATCCCGCCAGCGGCCCCTCGCCCCTCGCGGCCCTGGCCCTGTCGATGCAGCCGGGCGTGAGGTCGAGCTCGCCGGGCGCCAGCTCCTCTATCCCGAACGCGTCCATGAGGGCGGAGGCGTCCTCCCCGAGGGCCATCCGCAGCACGCGCGCCGGCGTCAGGAACCCGAGCGCCCCCCTCGGCTCGGAGTTCACCTGCGACATGAGCAGCGCGCAGTCCGCCGCCGTCAGCCGGTCGAACCTGGCCCCTGCGCCCTTGGGCAGCAGCTTCCTGATCTCCACGTGGTTCTTCTCGCACGCGCCCTTCTGCTGGCTCTGCCGGGGGTCGCAGTAGAAGAGCCTGGTCTCGCCGTCCCGCTCGCCGAACAGCGCCGCGATGGCGCCCTCGTCGGCGAACTCGCTCCCGTTGTCGGTGAGCACGGCGCCGAAGGCGCGCCTCGCGCCGTCCTCGCCGAGGACCCCGCGCAGGGAGGAGAGCGCCGCCAGGACCGAGGCGCACGTGCCGTCCGGCAGCGGCAGGGCCAGCTGGAAGCGGCTCGGGCGGTGCAGGAGCGTGAGGAGCCTGGCGGAGTCGCCCCTGGGGCCCTCGACGGTGTCCATCTCCCAGGCCGCGGCGCAGGCGTCCTCGCCGAGCGCGAGGAACGACGCGTGCGACCTGCGCGGCGAGTGGGACGTCGCCCTCCCCGGGGCCCGGCGCGACCTCGGCCTGTAGCCGACCTTGCGCCTGAGCTCCATGTTCGTCATGCCGTCGTAGCCGGCGTCCACCCACCTGTAGACGGTGGAGGCGCTGAGCCCGGGGGTCGTCGCCGCTATCTGCTGCGGGGAGAGCCCGCGCGCGAGCCCGTCCCTGATGGCCGCGAGCTTGGCGGCGGCGCCCTCCTCGGTCTCGTCGATCCCGGACCTGCTCGCCGAGAGCTCGGCGTCGGCCGCCTCCTGCGCCCTCCTTGCGCTGTAGAACACCCTGGGCCTCCTCGAGCAGCCGTAGCCCCTCCTGTGCGAGCAGCCGTTGCAGCACCTCGGCCACGCGGAGAGCCTGGGGCAGGCCCCCGACAGGTCCGCGGGCGCGGGCTCGCCGTAGCGCGAGCGCGGCGCGGTGACGTAGCGGTGCGCCGCCACCTCCCTGGTCACGGTCGATGGCGACCTGCCGAGCTCCGCGGCGATCTCGCGGGCGCTGCGGTTGCGGTCGAGCATCCTCTCGACCGTGTTCCTCTCGTGCCTCGTGAGCCTCCCGTACGACCTTCCGGACGGCTTGGGTCTGGACATGCCGGCCTCCCTCCATCGCGGGCCGGGGGATTCCGGCCCCTCTGGGGTTGCCTACCCGGATTCGCGCCTCAGGACTCAGCGCAACGCGTTGCGCTGAGTCCTGAGGCTGTTGCAATGAAAATGAGAATCAAGGGGATACACAGGTTCAGATGGGGCTTTGATGCATGGGTGGTCTGTTGATGGACAATTGGGTATGATGCTGTGGTTACTGCATCGACTCTGCGATGCATGTTTGTACGTTCCCGGCGGTCGGTTTGCCAGAAGCGCCCCGTCGGTTGTTCCAGACCCGTTTCGAAGAAAGGAAACCACACGAACCTATGGCAGCTAAAAAATCATCTCCCTTGAAGATCATTCCGCTCGGCGGCCTTGACGGCATCGGCAAGAACATGACGGTCTTCGAGTGCGGCGACGACATGGTGCTCGTCGACGCCGGCCTCATGTTCCCCGACGACTCCCAGCCCGGTATCGACCTGGTGCTTCCCGACTACACCTATGTCCTGGAGAACGAGGAGAAGCTCCGCGGCATCGTCGTCACCCACGGCCACGAGGACCACACCGGTTCGCTTCCGTACCTGCTGCAGGACCTCAACAACAAGGTGCCCATCTTCTCGAGCAAGCTGACGCTCGGTTTTATCGAGGGTAAGCTCTCCGAGTTCCGCATTCGCGCGCCCAAGTTCCGTGAGGTCAAGGGCGGCAGCCACGTCAATCTCGGTGGCATCTCGCTCGATTTCTTCTCCATGACGCACTCCATCCCCGGCGCTCTGGGCGTGTTCATTCGCACCAATCAGGGCACCGTCATGCACACGGGCGATTTTAAGCTCGACCAGACGCCCATCGATGGCGTCACGCCCGACTATGCCGCCATCAGCCGCTTTGCTAAACAGGGCATCGACCTGCTGCTTTCCGACTCCACCAACGCCACGGTTCCGGGCTTTACCAAGTCCGAGGCCGAAGTCGGCCCCAACCTGCTGCACGCCATCAAGAACGCCCCGGGCCGCGTGTTCGTCGCGTCGTTCTCGAGCCACATCCATCGCCTACAGCAGATTTGCGACGCCGCTCGCAAGTGCGGCCGCAAGGTCGTCGTGACCGGACGCTCCATGCTCACCAACACCCGCGTGGCGCGCGAGCTGGGCTACCTCAACATCGACGATGCCGATATCCTCGATGCCTTCGATATCGATAACCTGCCTGACGATAAGATCGTCGTCATGTGCACCGGTTCGCAGGGCGAGCCGCTGTCGGCCCTGTCCCGCATGGCTAACGGCGAGCACAAGACGCTCTCCATCCACGAGGGCGATACCGTCATCCTCTCGGCAACTCCCGTTCCCGGCAACGAGAAGGCCGTCCAGCAGGTCGTCAACAGCCTGGCCAAGCTCGGCTGCGACGTCTGGGATAAGAATCGCGCACTCGTTCATGTCTCGGGCCACGGCAGCCAGGAGGAGCTCAAGCTTCTGATGGCCATGGCCAAGCCTACCTACTTTATGCCGGTTCACGGCGAAGCCGTGCATCTGCGCGCCCATGCCCAGCTTGCCCGTAAGATGGGCATCAAGGACGATCACATCTTTATCCTCGACAACGGTGACACGCTCGAGATGCGCGGTGGTATCGTAAAGCGCGGTACGCCCGTCGAGTCCGGCGTCGTCTATGTCGACGGTCTGCGCATCGGTGACACCGATCCCATCGTCCTGCGCGATCGCCAAAAGCTCGCCAACGACGGTATGGTCACGGCCGTTGCCATCGTCTCGCTCAAGCACAAGAAGATCGAGGCTATCGAGTTCTCGGGCCGCGGCGTTTCGTTTGCCATCGACGATCAGTTCTCCGAGGATGCCTCCGCAGCCATCATGAAGACGATCGAGAAGGGCAAGTTTAGCTTTACCAGCAGCGGCTCCGATGCCATTCGCAAAGCCGTGCGCGATTCGCTCTCCAACTTTATCTGGAGCCGTACGCGCACTCGCCCGATGATCATCCCGGTCGTCATGGAGGTTTAGTTTGGCGCGCGGATCTGCACAAAACGCCAAAGGCAATAAGGCCAACAACCAACCGGCATCTGCGAAGGGTGCCGGTTCCCATCTGCGTGCCAATAAGGGCCACGAGTCCGAGTTCGATGAGTTCGAGCCCCTGGTCGAGCCTTCGGCCAATCGCGATATCGCCGGCGTGGTCATTGCCGTTTTGGCGATTGCATCCTTCATTGCCGTGATTTCGCCGGCAACGGCGCCCGTGACGGCTGCTGTCGCCGGCTTCTATCACCTCGGCTTTGGCCTGGGCGCTTACGTGCTGCCGATCGTCATCTTGCTGTTCGCCGCCACGCTCTTTTTGGGTGAGGACTCGCCGCTCAACATTCGCTCGGTCGCGGGCGGCGCCGTGGTCTTTGTGGCCATTGTCTCTATCCTGTCGCTGATGGTGCCGGGCACGAGCGATTCGTGTGACCTCATGTTTACGCCGCAGAACCTTTCCGCCTCGGGCGGCTACATTGGCGCCTTTATCGCAAGTACCTTGCAAAACGCCCTGGGTAAACCTATTGCCATGGTTGTCTTGCTGGGCCTTGTCGTCGTTGGCCTGGTCATTATCGGCTTCTCGGTGGGCGGCGTTTTGCGCTCCGCACGCGATCGCGCCGCCGATTTTGCCGAGCGCCGTCGTGCCGATGTCAATGCGAGCCCGTGGGGCGACGAAGAGGCCCTGTCGGTTCCCGGCGTCGCCCGTCCGCACCTGAGCATCCTGCGTCAGAAGGCAACTGACGCCGCCGTGACCAAGGTCATGGGTGGCGATGTCGATTCGGTTTTGGATGACGACGAGGACGATGACCCGTTTGTCGATGTGTCCGAGACCGTGGAGGCCGAGCGAGCCAAGACCACGTTGCTGCCGCGCCGCCATACCAAGAAGGGCAAGGCCGTGCCCAAGCTCAACACGAGCGAGCCCGACCCGTCTTGGTCCGATAGCGAAATCGAACTCACCGAGGGCGATGACGAGGACGACGAGGCTCCGCTCGAGACCGCCAAGACAACCTTACTGCCGCGTCGCCGTGCCAAGGCAGGACAGGTCACCGGACAGTTTTCGATGGAAGACGATCCGGACAAGGCTGACGAGTCCGAGCCGCCGTTTGCCGTGAATCCCGTTTCGGCAGCTCCGCAGATCCCTGACTTCCTAAAGCATCCCAAGGTTTCCGATGCCTCCGCCCCCACGGCTTCCGCTGCTTCTGTTGCAGCCGGCGATGGGGGAGCGGACGGTACCAATGCCGATGCCGAGGGCGACCAAGAGGACGGCCTCAAGCTCCCGCCGCTCGAAATCCTGCATGCCAACCCGCAGTCGGCGTCCTCCGCGTCTTCTGACAAGGAGCTGGAACAGACTGCCGAGTCGCTGCAGTCCACCTTGCTTGAGTTTGGCCGTAGCGCCCGCGTCGTCGGCTGGATTGCCGGCCCCACGGTCACGACCTTTAAGCTGCAGCCCGGTGAGGGCGAGCGCGTGAGTAAGATCTCGAGCCTCGAGGACGATATCGCGCTTTCGCTTGCCGCCCAGTCGGTGCGCATTTTTGCGCCGATTCCCGACACCTCGCTTGTGGGTATCGAGATCCCCAATCGCAAGCGTCAGAACGTCAACCTGGGCGACGTGCTTCCCTATGTGAAGGGCGGTCCGCTCGAGCTTGCCATCGGTCGCGATGCCGAGGGCACGCCGGTTGTCGCCGACCTCGCCAAGATGCCCCATCTGCTGATCGCCGGCACCACCGGTTCGGGTAAGTCGGTCATGATCAACTCCATCATCACGACCTTGCTCATGCGCGCCCTTCCCGAGGACGTTCGCCTTATCATGGTCGACCCCAAGCGCGTCGAGCTTGCGGGCTATAACGGCCTGCCGCATCTCTATGTGCCCGTGGTGACCGAGCCCAAGCAGGCTGCCAGTGCGCTGCAGTGGGCCGTGTCCGAGATGGAGCGTCGCCTGAAGGTCTTCGAGCGCCTCAACGTTCGCAAGATTTCGACCTATAACGAAAAGCAGGCTGCCGGCGAGTTCGAGCATTACGATAACCCGCCGCAAAAGATGCCCTATCTGGTCATCATCATCGACGAGCTTTCGGACCTGATGATGGTAGCCGGCAAGGATGTCGAGGCCTCGATCGTCCGTATCGCCCAGCTGGGCCGTGCCGCCGGTATTCACCTTATCGTGGCTACGCAGCGCCCCAGCTCCAACGTGGTGACGGGCCTTATCAAGGCCAACATCACCAATCGTATTGCCTTTAACGTGGCTACGGGCATCGATTCCCGCGTCATTATCGACCAGGTGGGCGCCGAAAAGCTTACTGGTTTGGGCGACATGCTGTTCTCCAAAGTCGACTGGGGTAAGCCCCGCCGTATCCAGGGCTGCTTTGTTTCGGACGACGAGATCAACGAGATCGTCGAGTTCGTTAAGTCGCAAAGCGAGCCCGACTACCATGAGGAGATTCTCTCTGCCGTGGCGCCCGCTTCCATGTCCATGGCTGGTGGCGGCATTGTTCGCACGGGCGTTGCCGAACCGCAAGATGACGACCCGCTTATCTGGGAGGCCGCCCATATTGTGGTGGAATCGCAGCTGGGCTCCACATCTGGGCTGCAACGCCGCCTCAAGGTTGGCTATGCGCGCGCCGGGCGTATTATGGACATGCTGGAAGAAAAGGGTGTCGTCGGCCCGCCCGATGGTTCCAAGCCGCGCGAGGTCCTGCTGGACGAGGAGGGGCTCGCCGCGTTGGAGTCTGTCGACGCCGAGATGGCACGTGAAGATCGTGAGTTTGGAGGATTCTGATGGCTGCACGCTTTGGTGACATGCTGCTCGAGCAGCGTCGCCGGATGGGCCTTTCCATCCAGCAGGTCGCCAACACCATCAAAATCAGGCCGCAGATCATCGAGTTTTTCGAGACCGGTAACTTTGCATCGATGCCTCCGCGCGGCTATGCGCAGGGCATGATTTCGAGCTATGCTCGCTTTTTGGGGCTTAACCCGCGCGAGGTCGTCAACGCTTATTTTGATGACCTCATGGCATATGAACGCGAGACCTCGCAGCAGGGCGGTCGTTTTCAGGATGCTGCCGGCTACGTTAACTCGCGTTCGTCGGTCGATAACGGACGCTTTCTGATGGTTCAGGGTGGTCGCTCGACGCGGTACGGCCAGCGCCCTCCGCAGGCGGGCTATATCACCGAGACGGGCTCCAGCGAGGAGATTCGTTCTCAGCGAGATCGCTTTCGCAGTACGCCCATGCCGGATGATCGTGCGCTTCCCGCCGCTCGCGGGTTGAGTCGCGATCCCCGCGCCGGTTACGGCGACGGTGGCTACTCCGGTCGTGGTTATCGCGGAGTATCTGCCGGGCGTTCCCACGGTGGATATGCCGACGCCGATACCACGCAGGTGACGCCGCGCCTCCGTTCTCAATCGCAGCCTTACGGGCAACGCTCTTCGGCGCCTCGCTCTGGCCAGCGTGGCTATCAGAACCGTGGCGAGCTTGCGCCGCGTTCGGGTCAGCGCGGCTCGCAGAGCCAAGGCGGATATCGTGGTCGTCCCGATAGCAGTCGCGGCCGTATGCCGCAGGTAAACGGTCGCGGTGGCTCTAATCGCGGACGCGGCGGTGGACGTGCCCCCCAGAACAATGGACTCGATCCGCGCATCATCTACGCCGGCATCGGTGCCGTGGCGCTTTTGTTGATTCTGCTCATCGTGGTCCTCCTGCGTGGCTGCGGCTCTTCTGCACCCGAGTCGACGCCCGAGACGCCCGCGGCCACCAAGACGACGACCAAGAAGTCTTCCAAGACGACCGAATCTGTTGACGAGGATGAAGGCATCGACGAGGCGACGGATTCTGCCGATTCCGATGCCGCCAAGGCGAACGCGAAAAAGAAAGAGGACGAGGTTATCAAGGTCAAGGTCTCCGTTGCCAAGGGCAAGACCGCCTGGATCGAGGTCAAGGTCGACGGTAAATCGGTCTTTGGCGCCCAGGCAACCGGTCCCTTTGAGCAGGAGTACACGCCCGAGTCCTCGATCGAGATCACCACGTCCAAGCCCTCCGATGTCACGGTTACCAAGAACGGTGAAAAGGTTCGCTACGACACCAAGACATCGGGCGTGGCGCGCGTGACCATTACCGTTCCCAAGAAGGAGACCACTGACTCCGAAGACGGTGAGAGTGCCGACGGCACCGATACCGCCGACGGCACCGACGCCCAGTCTACCGACGGCACCGACGCCCAATCTACCGACGGTACCGACACGGCATCCGACGGCCAGACTGCAAACGATTCAGATGACTATTCGTACGACAGCTACTAAGGCTCCCCGTACCGAAAGGAAGAACCATGGCTAAAGATTCCAGCTTCGACGTTGTGTCCGAGGTCAATATGCAGGAGGTCGATAACGCCTTCCAACAGACCACCCGCGAGATCTCTCAGCGCTATGACCTCAAGGACTCCGGCGCCACCATCGAGCTTTCGAAGGGCGACAAGCTCTTTACAATCAATGCCCCGGCCGATTTCGTCTCCAAGCAGATCATTGACGTGCTGAGCTCTAAGCTCATCAAGCGCGGCATCGATCTTAAGGCTGTCTCTTGGGACGCGTCGCAGGCGGCTTCGGGCGGTACCGTGCGCGTGCTCGGCCATATCGTCGAGGGCATTGACCAGGCGACCGCCAAGAAGATCAATAAGGACATCAAGGATCAAAAACTCAAGGTCAAGGTGACCATCGAGGCCGATAAACTGCGCGTTTCCTCGGCCTCTAAGGACGCGCTGCAGACCGTGATCCAGTTCCTGCGCGACCAAGACTACGGCCAGCCGCTGCAGTTTACCAACTACCGCTAACTTACTCGAAAGGACCGTTCTCCAACATGGATACACCTTTGGGCTCCGTGCTCTACATCACCCTCGGGTGCGCTAAGAACGAGGTTGACACCGACCGCATGCGTTCGCTGCTGACCGCCGCGGGCTATGAGGAGGCATTCGATCCGCAGGATGCCGATATCGCTATCGTCAACACGTGCTCGTTTCTCGCCTCGGCGACGTCCGAGAGTATCGAGACCACGCTCGAGCTCGCTAACGAGGTGCAGGACGGCGTTCGCGCATGCCCCATCGTCATGTGCGGTTGCGTGCCGTCTCGTTACGGCGACGACCTGCCCGACGAGCTTCCCGAGGTCGCGGCCTTTGTGAAGGCCGATGAGGAAGACGGTATCGTCTCTGTCATCGATGGCGTACTGGGCGTGGAGCGCGAGATCGCGGCCTATATCCCGCAGGTCAAGCGTACCGTCGAGGGTGCCGTTGCCTACGTCAAGATTTCCGATGGCTGCAATCGTTTTTGCAGCTTCTGCATGATCCCCTATATTCGCGGTCGCTATCATTCGCGCAATGCCGAGAGCATTATCTCCGAGGTGCGTGACCTGGTTGCCGGCGGTGTGCGCGAGATCGTGCTGATCGGCCAGGACACAGGCATTTGGGGCACCGACTTTGCCGACGAGGACGTCGCCGAGGGCTCGCCGCGCAATCTGGCGCAGCTGCTGCGTGCCGTCGCCGAGGCTGTGCGCCCGCATAACGTCTGGGTCCGCGTGCTCTATCTGCAGCCCGAGGGCATGACCGACGAGCTTATCGAGACGATTCGCGATACGCCCGAGGTGCTGCCCTATATCGATATCCCCGTACAGCACTGCGATGCGCGCATCCTCAAGGCCATGCGTCGCTCCGGTTCGCGCCAGGAGCTCGAGGATCTGTTCCGCGACCTTCGCGAGCGCATCCCCGGTATTGTGATTCGCTCCACGGCCATGGTTGGCTTCCCGACCGAGACCGACGACGAGTTCCGCGATCTTATCGACTTTATGGACACCGTCGGCTTTGACTACACGAGCGTCTTTGCCTACTCGCGTGAGGAAGGCAGCCTGGCCGCCAAGATGGAGGGCCAGGTCGATGAGGAGGTCAAGCTCGAGCGCGCCCAGGAGGCCATGGATCTGGCCGAGTCGCTCGGTTTTGCCGCCACGGCGGCCCATGTGGGCGAGCGCGCCCAGGTGATCGTCGATGGCATCGAGGAGACCGAGGACGGCGCCGAGCTGATCGGTCACGCTTGGTTCCAGGCGCCCGATTCCGATGGCGCGGTGCATCTGGATGCCAGCGAGGCGTCCGTGGGCGATATTCTGACTGTCGAGTTTACCGATAGCTTCTGCTATGAGCTTATCGGTCATGTTGTGGAGTAGGAGAGCGTTGTGGCAAACGAGAGCAATAAGGAACTGACGAGTGTTTGGACGCCCGCCAACATCGTGACGTGCGTTCGCATCGTCTTTATCCCGGTGTTCATGATCGTCTCGGCTCTGTCTCACGCGAGCGTTGCCGGTACGGACTGGAGCACCTTCGACGGTCCGCTTGCAGCCGCCGCCTTCATTCTGTATGTGATCCTGTCGTGCACCGATAAGGTCGACGGTTATCTGGCACGCTCGCGCAACGAGATCACCGATTTCGGCAAGTTCTTGGACCCCATCGCCGACAAGCTGCTGGTGTTCTCGGCCCTGCTGCTGTTCCTGGATTTTGGCGCGGTGACCGTGTGGTCCGTGTTCATTATCCTGTTCCGTGAGCTGTTGGTGAGCGCCCTTCGTATGGTCGCAAGTGCTGCCGGTGTGGTCGTTGCCGCCGATAAGCTCGGCAAGTATAAGACGGCGACCACGATGGTCTCTATCTGCGGCTATCTGTGCGTCTTTGCGATGGCCGGTCTTCAGCTGGGGCCGGTGTCGCTGCTGCTCGGTGTCTATTCGGTGTCGCGCTTCCTGTACGTCATCGCCGTGATTTTGACCATTGTCTCGGGTGCCCAGTACTTCTGGAACTGCCGTAAGATCGTCTTTTCGGTCTAGGTCCTGGTGGGTATGACGGAGTCTTATTTGCAGATCGCCGCAAACAACGAGGAGTTGGCGCGCGATATTGTCGAGCGCGCGAGTGCCCGTGGTGTGACGGTGTCGACGGCGGAGTCGCTGACGGCGGGCATGATCGCCTCGACGATTGCCGATATCCCGGGTGCCTCGGCGGTGCTTCGTGGTGGTGCGGTGACCTACTGCGATGAGATCAAACATCGCGTGCTCGGCGTCGAGCAGGAAACGCTCGATCGGTTTAGTGCCGTGTCGCATCAGACGGCGCGCGAGATGGCCGCGGGCTCGCTTGAACTCTATCAGAGCGATATTGCCGTAAGCGCAACGGGCTACGCTGGGCCCGGTGGTGGCACCGAGCAAGACCCTGCCGGCACGTTCTATATTGGCTGGGCGTATCGCGCGGCCGATGGGGGAGCGCCGGTTGTCGAGTCTGCACGTTGTCATTATGAGGGCGATCGGTCGTGCGTTCGGGCCTATGCGGTCGCGGAGGCTTTGGAGTGCATTGTCCGCGTGCTCAATTCTATGGAATAGACGTGGTTTAAGGGGCCTTAGGGCCCCTTAATTGTGGAGATAGGGACCTTTGACGGTATTGGTGTTTGCGCTGGTATATGGCCTAAATTTGTTCGAGCAGTCGTATTTGTGATTGGCGCGGTCAAGCGTTTGGTCGGTGATTGGTCGGCGTTTGGTCGGGTTTTGGAATGGTCAGGTGCATATGATGAATCTGAACGGTTGACCACGAACAGCCGTTCGTTTATTATCGTTTCAGGTTGTTAAGAGGAGGGCTATTCATGGCCAAGAATTCAGGTCCCGTACGTACCGTTCATGCACGCACGACGGGCAAAGAGCGCGACGAGATGATCGCCACCACCAAGGCCGAGATCGAGAAGAAGTTCGGCCAGGGCTCTATTATGAGGTATGGCGACGGTGGTCCCGAGCTCGAGGTCGAAGCTATTCCGACGGGCTCTCTGGCGCTCGATGCCGCCTTGGGTATCGGCGGCGTGCCGCGTGGCCGTATCGTTGAGATTTATGGCCCCGAGTCCTCCGGTAAGACGACGCTTTCGCTCGAGATTCTTGCAGAGGCGCAGGCCATGGGCGGCGTTGTGGCATTTATCGATGCCGAGCACGCGCTTGATCCCACCTATGCCGCGCGCATCGGCGTCGATATCGATGAGGTCTTGATTTCCCAGCCCGATACGGGTGAACAGGCGCTCGAGATTGTCGATATGCTTGTGCGCTCCGGTGCCATCGACGCCATCGTCGTCGACTCTGTTGCCGCCTTGACTCCGCGTGCCGAGATCGAGGGCGAGATCGGTGACACGACGGTGGGTCTGCAGGCTCGTTTGATGAGCCAGGCGCTCCGCAAGCTCGCCGGCTCGCTTTCCAAGTCCAACACGACCTGCATCTTCATTAACCAGCTGCGCGAGAAGATCGGCGTCATGTTCGGCAACCCCGAGACCACCACGGGCGGCCGCGCGCTCAAGTTCTTCTCTTCCGTACGAATCGATATTCGCAAAATCGATACCATCAAGCTCAAGGACGAGGTTATCGGCAATCGCGTGCGTGCCAAGGTTGTTAAGAACAAGGTGGCCGCTCCGTTCCGCTCGGCCGAATTTGACATCATGTATGGCACCGGCATCTCTAAAGAGGGCTCGATTCTGGATATGGCCGTCGAGTGCGGCATCTGCAAAAAGATGGGGTCCTGGTTTGCCTATGGCGAGGATAAGCTCGGCAACGGTCGCGAGGCCGCCAAGACATTCCTGCGTGAGCATCCCGATTGCGCTGACGAGATCGAGCACAAGGTTCGCCTTGCCTGCGGCCTTGAGTATGACGATGATGCCCCCTCCGAGGTTGAGTTGACCGGCCAGCCCGCCCCCGAGGAGTTTGATGAGCTGTACGCCATCGATGGCTCCGCAATGCTCGACGATGACGACGAGTAGCGGATGCCGACATGTCGTATACGGTGACCGACGCCACGGTCGTCTTTCCCGATAAGAAGGCGGCCTCCTCGTTCTCGAACGGTTATGCGTCTAAAAAGCCCTGCGCGTATATCGATTGCGATCTTGAGGGCGGTTTTGAACGTTCCATTTGGATTCCCGTGCGCGTGGCGCGCCTGTACGTTAAAAACCGCCCCGATCTTCCCTGTGATTGGGATGACTTTCGCGAGGCGGTGCAGCTTATCGAACGTAAATGTGCACTCACCATGGTGACCGAGATGCTTTCGCGCCGTGATCATGCCACGGGCGAGGTGCGCGATAAGTTGGCGCGCTATGGCTTTCGACAGCCCGCGATCGATTTTGCCGTTGCTCGTGCGACCGAGTATCGTTTTTTGGATGAGAACCGTTTTTGCTCGTACTTTATCGAAGAGCGCAAACGTCGCGGCTGGGGACAGCGCAAGATCGAGGTTGAGCTCAAGCGTCGTCATGTCGTGCTTGACGATATCCCCGGGTATCCCGAGGCATATTTTGCCGTGGATGACGACTTGGCCCGCGCTTCGGCCTTGCTCGCTAAACGTCGCGCCCCCGAGGTCCGTGCATTCGAAAAGCTCGTCAGGTTTTTGATGGGTAAGGGTTTTTCGTATCACATCGCCGCCGATGCCGTTAAGGCACGTCTCGATGCCTTAAGCGAGGAGTGCGCCGTGTAAGCATAGCACCCGTTACGCCCCTGCCGTTCTCCGCTCGATTGGCGCCGTGCCGGGTGCGTTTATTTGACAGTTGTTGCGGTTCAACGTAGGATAAATACCGTCATTTGCTTTGTGATATGTGCTCATCTGTGATGAGTTTGTTTATATGTTTATCTGTATCCGACCCGCATAAGCTGCGCCCATATTACTCAAATGTCGCGAGCCGTTCGTAAGGACGGTTCGCTTTGTTGTGTAACGAATCCATAAAAAGGAGTGAGCATGCCTATCATTGCAGCGCTCGTTGGCCTCGTTTTGGGTGCCATCGCCGCCATTGCCTACATGCGCACCGCCAAGCAGGGTAGTCTTCACGAGGCCGACGAAAAGATCCAGTCGGCACACGCGCAGGCAGAGTCCCTGATCGGTGATGCAAAGCGTCAGGCCGAGACCCTCAAAAAAGAGGCTCTGCTCGAGGCCAAGGAAGAGATCATCAAGAACAAGCAGGCCGCTGAGGCCGAGGACAAGCAGCGTAAGAGCGAGATTCGCATGCTCGAAAATCGTGTGATGCAGCGCGAGGAATCGCTCGATCGCCGCAACGATGCGCTCGATAAACGCGAGCATCAATTGTCCAGCCAGGCCGGTCAGGTCGAGAAGCGCTCTCGCGAGCTTGAGGAGCTCTGCGCCAAGCAGACTTCCGAGCTTGAGCGTATTGCCGACCTTACGCGCGAGGACGCTCACAAGGAGCTGCTCGACAAGGTCCGCGGCGAGGTTACCCACGAGGCGGCCACCATCATCCGTGAGTCCGAGCAGCAGGTCCGCGCCGAGTGCCACAAGACCGCTCAGGAGATTCTCTCCCTGGCGATTCAGCGTTGCGCCGCCGACCATACCGCCGAGGTCACCGTCACTTCCGTGCATATTCCCTCCGATGACCTCAAGGGTCGTATCATCGGTCGCGAGGGTCGCAACATCCGCACCTTTGAGCAGGTGTCCGGTGTCAACCTCGTGATTGATGACACCCCCGAGACCGTTGTGCTTTCGAGCTTCGATCCGGTCCGTCGTGAGACTGCTCGTGTGGCGCTCGAGAATCTCATTGCCGACGGTCGTATTCACCCCGCTCGCATCGAGGAGATGTACCACAAGGCCGCCGACTTGGTTCAGCAGCGTGTGCGCGAGGCCGGCGAGCAGGCCGCCTTCGATACCGGTATCCACGACCTGCATCCCGAGATCGTCAAGACCCTGGGCGCTCTGCGCTACCGCACCTCGTTTGGTCAGAACGTGCTGCAACACTCGCTTGAGGTCTCCGACCTGTGCGGCGTTATGGCCTCCGAGCTTGGTCTGGATGTTGTGACCGCCAAGCGCGCCGGCCTTCTGCACGACCTGGGCAAGGCCATCGACCACGATGTTGAGGGCCCGCATGCTGTCATTGGCGCCGAGCTTGCCCGCCGTTATGGCGAGAAGCCCGTTATCGTCCACGCGATCGAGGCCCATCATGCCGATGTCGACCCCAACACGGTGCTCGACGTTCTGGTCCAGGCTGCCGATGCCGTTTCCGCTTCTCGTCCCGGCGCCCGTCGCGAGTCGGCCGAGAACTACATCAAGCGCCTTGAGAAGCTCGAGGAGATTGCCAACTCTCACGACGGCGTCGAGCGTACCTATGCCATGCAGGCCGGTCGCGAGGTTCATGTCATGGTTCAGCCGGACAAGATCTCCGATGCCCAGTCCACGGTGCTTGCGCACGATATCGCCCATCAGATCGAGGAAGAGATGGAGTATCCCGGTCAGGTGCGCGTCGTCGTGATTCGCGAGAGCCGTGCCGTCGATATCGCTAAATAACATGAACGACGCGAACGAGCTCATCTCATTTATCGCGTCGATGTCGGGAGAGGGCAACCTTCGCGTCGAGGAAAACCTTGGCGAGGGGTATGTCCGCCTCCGCGTTTCGGAGGCCGAGCGCCGTCAGGCCAAGCATGACATTCAGCATGTAGAGGACATTGTCATCGAGATGCTGCGTAATGCTCGCGATGCCGGAGCCGATAAGGTCTATCTCGCCACGACCAAGGAGGAGGGTGTTCGCACCCTCCTCTTCCTGGATAACGGTTCGGGTGTGCCGCAGGACATGCAGGAGCGTATCTTCGATGCCCGTGTCACCTCCAAGCTTGAGAGCATGAAAATGGACCGTTGGGGTGTTCACGGTCGTGGTATGGCGCTGTTCTCTATCAAGCAGAACACGGATGAGGCACGCGTTGTTACATCGGGCGTCGATTTGGGTTCTGCGTTTAAGGTGTGCGTTGCCACCGATCGCTTGAGCGAGCGCGCCGACCAGTCGAGCTGGCCTCAGGCGGTTAAAGACGAAGACGGTCGCTATGTATGCGCTCGTGGACCCCATAACATCATTCGCGCAGCGTGCGAGTTTGCCCTTGAGGAGCTGCGTGGCTGCGATGTGTATCTGGGCTCTCCGTCCGAGATTGCTGCGACCCTGTACGCTCAGGCTTCGAGCCGTCTCGATACGTCGCGCTTGCTCTTTATCGATGACGAGTGCGAGCTTCCGGTTATCGATCGTTTGGGCCTTGCCTCTGATGCCGAGGACTTTATCCGGATCTGCTCCGGGCTGGGTCTCGAGATGTCCGAGCGCACTGCCCACCGTATTCTGTCGGGACAGATTAAGCCCGTCCGCGGCGTGACCGCGCGTCTGCTGCGCGAGCGCGATTCCACCTCGCATGCGCCGGCTCCCGTCGATCTTGCCAAGGACCGTCGAGGCCTTCGCATCGCCAAGGATGACATGGCGCAGTTTTCGCGTGCTGTCGAGCGTGACTTTAACGACCTTGCCGCCCGGTATTACCTCAATCTGTGCGGCGACCCTAAGATTCGCGTTTCGCGTGATCGCATCACGGTGACGTTCGATCTTGCCAAAGAGGAATAAAATCTTTACCGAGTCCGCTCGGTACGATACAGTTATTGCAGTTAAAACGTACTTTTAAACGCAGGAGTTTCTTCATGGATTGCCTGAAGGTATCAAGCAAATCATCGCCCGCGTCCGTTGCCGGCGCCATTGCCGGCATGGTCAAAGATGGCGTCCCCGTCAACATTCAATGCGTCGGCGCTGGCGCCGTCAACCAGGCCATCAAGGCCGTCGCCATTGCGCGCGGCTTTCTGATTCCGACCGGCTTCGATGTCTCCTGCGCGCCGGTGTTCTCCGACATTCTCATTAACGGAGAGTCGCGCACGGCAATTCGTCTCTCTATCTACGTTCACCAGATTAATCGGGCTGCTATGGATAATGTCGTCATGGACGACGTCAAGCCTGTTGCGTAAGCGAGCCATCTGCACGCTCGTAGCACCTATGCGCCCGTCGATACCATCGTTAGGATGTAAGCTCATGGACCAGCGTTCCGTACGCGATATTCTTGCCGGTAAAACCTACTTTATCCGCACATTCGGCTGCCAGATGAACCAGCACGACTCCGAGCGCGTGAGTGGCCTGCTCGATTCGTTTGGCTGTCTTATGGCGCTCGATCCCGAGCATGCCGATATTGTCGTGTTCATGACGTGCTGTGTACGCGAGGCTGCCGATACGCGCCTGTATGGTCAGTGCAATTCCTGCAAGAGCCTTCCTACTTCGCCTTCGGGTAAGCGCGTGGTCGCCGTGGGCGGCTGCATCGCCCAACGAGATGGCGAGGGCTTGCTCACCAACGTCGATAACGTCAACGTCATTTTTGGCACCCATTCTATTGCGCACGTGGCCGAGCTCATTGCCGAGGCGTTTTTGGATGGCAAGCGCCATATCCGTACGAATGAGCATGAGGATACCGACGCCATGAGTATGCCGTGGCATCGCGAGACGCAGTATCACGCATGGGTGCCCATCATGACGGGCTGCAACAACTTTTGTACGTACTGCATCGTGCCATACGTCCGTGGTCGCGAGAAGAGCCGTCCCTTCGAAGAGATTGTCGACGAGGTGACCGGGCTCGTGCGTCAGGGCGTGCGCGAGATTACGCTTCTGGGCCAAAACGTGAACTCCTACGGTCGCGATCTCTTTGGCAAGCCGCGCTTTGCCGACTTGCTGCGCGCTGTGGGCGATACGGGCGTCGAGCGTATTTTCTTTACCTCTTCGCATCCTAAGGATCTGCTGCCTGAGACCATTGACGCCATGGCCGAGACACCTGCCGTCATGCCGCAGCTCCACCTGGCCGTTCAGTCGGGTTCCACGCGCATCCTTAAAGAGATGAATCGTCGTTATACGCGCGAGGATTATCTGGGTCTGGTCGATCGTATTCGTAACCGTATGCCCGATATTGCGCTTTCGACCGACATCATCGTGGGCTTCCCGGGCGAGACCGAGGAAGACTTTGAGCAGACGCTCTCGCTTGCCGAGACGGTTCGTTATGCCCAGGCCTACACGTTTATTTACTCCAAGCGCGCCGGTACCCCGGCAGCTGAGATTTATGATCCCACCCCGCATGAGGTTATCCTTGAGCGCTTTAACCGTCTGGTCAAGGTTATCGAGACGACGGCTCATGAGTATAACCAGGGCGAGCTTCACACCGTGGTGCCTGCGCTTATTGAGGGTACGAGCAAGAAGAACGACGCTGTTCTTCTGGGGAAAAGCCCCAAGAACCAGACGGTGCATGCGCCGATTCCCGCTGGCTATAGCATCGATCAGCTCGTCGGCAAAATCGTCGACGTTGATATTGATGTCGCCAAAACGTGGTATCTGTCTGGCTCCGTCGTGGGCGAGCCTCGCTAATGATTTCCACCGGTGCAAGCCTTTCTGCCGTAGCGATTGTCGGTCCGACGGCGGTCGGCAAAAGCGATGTTGCCGACCGCCTGGCCGCTCGTCTTTCGTCCGAAGTGTTGTCTTGTGACGCGATGCAAATCTATCGTGGCATGGACATCGGTACGGCCAAGATGATGCCCGAGGAGTGCTCGGTGCCCCTGCGCCTTGTCGATATCGTGGATCCGGGCGTCGCGTATTCAGCTGCGCTCTATCAGACGGATGCCCGGGCGCATATCGAGCGTTTGCTTGGCGAGCAACGTCTTCCGGTCTTTTGCGGCGGTACGGGCCTGTATCTCAAGGCTGCACTCGATGAAATGGATTTTCCTTCGGGAGAACTCGAGGACGAACGCCGCACGGGCTATCAGGAACTTGCCGAGCGTATTGGCGAGGAGGCGCTGCATGCCCTGCTTGCCGAGCGCGATCCGGAATCTGCTGCCGTGATTCATCCCCATAACGTGCGTCGTGTGATTCGTGCGCTCGAGATGCATGATGACGGTGTGTCGTATGCCGAGCAGAAGTCGAAATTCAGCGTCCCGCGCGAGCGTTATCATGCCTTGTGGTTTGGTCTGACGCGTAGCCGTGAAGTGCTCTATGAGCGCATTAACCTGCGAGTCGACCTTATGTTTGAGCAGGGACTGGTTGATGAGGTCCGTGGCCTTTTGGACCAGGGCTTGGGTGATGCACTCACATCGATGCAGGCAATCGGTTACAAAGAGATTATTGATGCCTTGCGTGGCGCTATTACCATGGATGAGGCCCGTGAGCTTATCAAGATTCGCTCCCGTCGCTATGCCAAGCGCCAGCTTTCCTGGTTTAAGCGTGACGATCGTATTGTGTGGTTCGATATGGATGACTTCACGATCGATGAGGTCGTCGAAGATATTTATCGTCGCATCGAGGCTGTCTAATGGCTCGTTTCCCTTTGGTCCCCACGGCTCCTGAACCCGAGCGCGCCATCTTGGTTGGTGTTGAGTGGCGCGATAATGCCTGGCCGCTTGACCGTTCGCTCGATGAGCTTGAGCGTCTGGCCCACACTGCTGGTGCTCAATGCGTGGCGCGCTTGTCGCAGCGCCTAGTCAAGCCCTATCCCAAATCGTTTATCGGCTCCGGCAAGGTCGAGGAGCTGTGCGGTTTGGTGCATCGCATGGATGCGGATGTTGTTATCTTCGACGACGACCTGACGCCCTCACAGCAGTCCTATCTTGAGAAAGCCGTGGGCGAACCGGTCAAGATTATTGACCGTACGGCGTTGATTTTGGATATCTTTGGCCTGCATGCCCAGACGCGTGAGGGCCGCTTACAGGTTCAGCTGGCACAGTTGCAGTATCTGCTGCCTCGTCTGCGAGGTATGTGGAGCCATCTTGCAAAGGAACAGACGCGTGGCGGCATTGGATCGCGTTTTGGCCAGGGCGAAAGCCAGCTCGAGGTCGACCGTCGCCTGATTCGCAATAAGATCGCGGCGCTTCGACGCGAACTGAAACAGGTTGAGCAACGTCGCGATGTGCAATCGAAAAGCCGTATTGAATCGTCGGCGTTTCGCGTGGCGCTGGCTGGTTACACCAATGCCGGCAAGTCGACGTTGCTTAATCGTTTGACGGGATCCACGGTACTTTCGCAGGATAAGCTGTTTGCCACGCTCGATCCTACAACGCGCTCGTACCGTTTGCCCGGTGGCCGTGGCATGACGATCACCGATACCGTCGGCTTTATTCAAAAGCTGCCCCATGGCCTGGTCGACGCGTTTAAATCTACGCTTTCTGAGGTGCTCGGCGCCGATTTGATTCTTAAAGTTGTGGATGCTTCCGATGAGGATTACGAGCGTCAGCTTGAGGCGGTTGATCGTGTCCTTGACGAGATCGGTGCCGGTGAGCGCTTGACGCTTACCGTGTTCAATAAAATTGATCTGCTCGATAGCGTCGATCGCTTGAGCTTTCGCCGGCGCTATCCCGAGGCGGTGCTGTTCTCGGCTCAGACGGGTGAGGGTCTTGATGACTTAGTCGACCGCATCGCTCGTGAAGCGGCCGCCACGGACGTGTTGCTCTCGGCCGATATCCCGTATCGAGAGGGCGCGTTAATCACGCTCGTGCACGAACAGGGAACCCTTCTGCACGAGGAATACCTCGAGGACGGCGTTCGTATTGTGGCAAAGCTTCCGGACCGTATCGCACCACGTCTTGAGCGTTACCGAACGGAATAAATCAGCTCCAGTACACCCAAGATAACCGGTTGATGAAGCAGGTAGAACGGCAGTGCATGGCGTCCGAGGCTTGCGAGCGCCGGGATGGGATTTTCATAGGCCCATGCTGGTGCCTCGCAGTTTGCTTTCTGAGCCGTGCGCGCGGCAAAGAAGCCTGTGAGGTACATAAATAAGAAGGGTATGAGCGGATAGTAATCACCGGAGACAAAGTCTGGACTTGGGAACCCCAGCCAAGCTAGATAGGGGATAGGGTAGACCGCTTTAGGAATGCTCCAGGTACAGGCAAAGAGTATGAGGCAAATCGTTATACCCTAAACTGCCGGCATTCTATCGAGAACCGGGCGCGCGAGTGCAACAATGGCGGTGCACGCCGCCATGCAGAAAATGATGCCGAAGTTCACCGAGTCATCGACTGAGACGAGCGTCGTTGCGACCCATACGACCAAAGCGGCTACGGCATATTTGGCGGCACGCTTGATGTTGTTGCGCGAGAGGGTGCACATCCAGCCGGCAATAAACAAAAATACCCAACTGATGCTGGCTCGCCAGATGTCTTGGAAGATGGTCTGGGTAAACCAGGGCATCTTCCAACCATATAGGTAGGCAAGGTCGTAGCAGGCATGAAATCCCGCCATCGACAGCATGGTAAACCCGCGAATGGTATCAAAGACCGTGATGCGTTTTTGCATTACGAAAACCGGCGCATCAAACCGACGACCTTGCCTAGAATCGTGGGATTTGTCGCGTAGATAGGCTCCATAGTGTCGTTTTCGGGCTGCAGGCGAACGCGTCCCTGTTCCTTATAGAATGTTTTGACTGTTGCGGAGCCATCGATCATGGCCACGACAATCTCGCCATTCATGGCGCTCTTCTGCTCGCGAACGATGATGTAGTCGCCGTTATAGATGCCGACGTTAATCATCGAATTGCCGTGGACCTCGAGGATAAAGGACCCCTGTTCTGTTGCGATCTCGGTTGGGATGGTAAAGGTGTCCTCGATATTCTGCTCGGCAAGGATGGGAATCCCTGCGGCGACACGGCCTACGAGAGGCAGCGATACGGTGCCGCGGGGCACCGTGGGCTCATCGGACTTCGAGATGGAGACGGAAGATCCGTCCTCGTCAAAGAGCTCGAGAGCGCGAGGTTTGGTGGCGTCACGCTTGAGCAGGCCGCGTGCTTCCAGCGCGGAGAGGTGCGCATGTACGGTGCTAGGGGAGGAAAGGCCCACAGCCGAAGCCATCTCGCGTACACTGGGCGGATAGCCCTTCTCCTGCTGATATTCCTTGATGAAGTCGTAAATTTGCTGCTGACGCTTGGTAATTTTGCGAGCCATCAGGGGTTCCTCTCTACCCATACCAAACAAATGTTCTATTTTTGCTTGACAGGAACAACTGTTCGAAGATAATAATAACCGAACACTCGTTCCCGCGCTAGACTTTTTTGTCCCCGCGGCTTGATAAAACAGTTCTCGTCAAAACAAACGAGAGGAGAACAGAATGAACGCAGCGGATATGGTCCAGGGAAACCTTGCTCTTAAGCTCGAGGCGCCTGCCTCGCCTGCCTTCACGGTCGTGAAGGGTGGACGCTCCCATTTTCAGGCCGTGGCCACTAAACCCGTTCGCACCCAGCGTGCGGCCGCTGCTTCGGCTCCTGTTGCCCTGAAGGCCTCGACGATTGTTGCTGTTGCTGTAGCATTCACCTTGTTCTTTGTGCTCGCCACGTCAGTCTTTTCTGCTCGTCACGCAGCATATGCCGATTCCGTAGCCAACGTTACCTACGAGACGGTTCGTGTGCAGTCCGGCGATTCTCTGTGGTCGCTTGCCCAGGAGCATCCCATCGATGGCCTTTCCACGCAGGAGACTTCCGACATGATTCGTAGCGTCAATCACCTCGATCGTGGCTCTCTTGATGCTGGTGCAGTTCTGAAAGTTCCGGCTCGTTCGTAAGATTTCCGCTCGGTCGCATGGTACCCTTGTTATCGTTTAAGAGGAGGTACCATGCGCTGTCCCAAATGCGGCAAGGCACATACCCGCGTTGTCGATTCCCGTATGCAGGAGTCGAACAACACTATCAAGCGTCGTCGCGAATGCTGTTCGTGCAATTATCGTTTTACGACGTTCGAGCGCTGCGAAGATCCCATCGAGGTTATCAAATCCGACGGGTCTAAGCAGCGGTTCGATCGCAACAAGCTGCTGGTCGGCCTGATGCGCGCCACGATTAAGCGCGATATCGATACGAAAAAGCTCAACGAGATCATCGATGATATCGAGGTGGAGCTGCGTTCGCGTACGCTGACGGCTGTAACGTCCCACGAACTGGGCGATATGGTGCTCAAGCGCCTGGCCAAGATCGACAAGGTGGCCTACATTCGCTTTGCCTCGGTCTATCGCGATTTCAAAGACGTCGACGAGTTTTTGCAAGAGCTCGACAAGCTAAGGTGATTTCATGTCCAACATTACCGTTAACATTAAGCGACTCGATCCCACGGTCGAGCTTCCCAAATACGCTCACCCCACAGATGCCGGTCTTGACCTCCGCGCCAACGAAGACTGCACCCTCAAGCCCTTTGAGCGTCGTTTGGTCTCCACTGGCTTGGCCATTGCGCTGCCCGATGGCTACGCCGGCTTTGTCCAACCCCGCAGCGGCCTAGCCATTAAGCAAGGCCTGTCTATAGTCAACACGCCCGGTCTCATCGACGCCCACTATCGAGGTGAGCTTAAGGTCATCCTCATCAACCTAGATCCCACCAACAATATCCAGATCAACAAAGGCGACCGCATCGCCCAACTCGTCATCCAAGAAGTCCCCACGGTCAATCTCGTAGAAGTAGAAGAACTAGACGAAACTGATCGAGGCAACGGAGGCTTCGGCTCCAGTGGCGTATCCTAGTCGTTTACGTACTGTCCGCTGACCGGCCCGACCCGCCTATATATCATCCCATGCTCAAACATTCTCGCTTCGCTGCGAAACTGCGCGTGGGACGATATATAGGCGGGTCGGGCCGGTCAGCTGCGTTTACGCACTACAAGCTGCGCCGGATCCTCATATTAGAAGCTGCAAAGGTGAACCAAAGTAATTAATTGCAGTTAGCAGATGCGGCAAGGGGATTGATCCTTTGTCGCATCTGCATATCAGAAAGATTGATTATTGTTTTCAAGCGAGTAGACGCCCGCCCACCTCTCACACATATCGTTCCACGCGCAGTTTCGCAGCGAGCGAAGCGAAGCGAGAATGTTTGAGCATGGAATGATATGTGTGAGAGGTGGGCGGGAGGGATGCGAGCGCCCCGCGAGAATGTTTGAGCATGGAATGATATATGGGCGGCTCCCGCCGAGCAGCGAACTTTCGGCTAGCGGATATGCGCAGGTTTTCCGCCCCAGTAGAAGCGGCAGAAGGCTCGTTTGCGCTTTTGGGGCTTGCCTGCAAGTTCCATGGTTGCGATGGCGATATCCTCGGCTGCGCGTGGACGGCGCAGCACTTCGCCGTTAATGAGTAGTGCCTTGAGCGATTCGGGATGATCGTGGAGATGACGCAGTGTCACGATGAGCTCGCGTGCGGTCGTGACATGCATGCTGGCGCCCATGCCGGTGAGCATGGTGGTGTTGGCCTTTTCCTGGCCATATGACTTGCCCAGCAGAATCATTGGTAGGTGTGCGCACAGGCATTCGGTAACAGTGAGTCCGCCCGATTTGAGAATTGCTAGGTCACAGCCGTGCATAAGCGCTGCCATGTCATCGACGTAGTCAAGAACAGTGACGTTCTCGAGTTTCATGGCATCGAAAAGCGTTTTGAGACGGGTGGCATATTCGGCATCCTTGCCCGGCAAAAAGACAAAGTGCATGTCCTCGAAGCTGCGCAGGAAGGGGAGGGTGCGGTCCATCTCCGCGCGAAAGCGAACGTACGGTTGAGGCAAACTGGCGCCGGCCATCACCAGCACAACGAGCTTGTCTGTGGGGAGATTGAACTTCTCGAGTTCTTCCTCGCGGTTGTAGTCCGTATCAAACCCGGCGCGAATGGGGATGCCCGTAATGCGGATCTTTGCCTCGGGAACCTTACGGGGTCGGAGTGTTTCGGCCATAAACTCGTTTGCTACGCAGAATAGGTCGGTGTCCTTATGGGGCCACCAACCCTCGACCTCGTAATCGGTCGGTACGCAAATGACGGGATAGTCGATGCCCGTAATGACGCGCGCGCCGACGGCGACGTTGGCTGCCGTGATATGTGTGGCTACCACGGCAATGGGCCTGCGAGTTCGAACGTATTCGTTAAATGCGGGGAACATGATGCGCGACCATGCCGTGCCACCGCCCCAAAGCAGGTGTCCGGTAAGGGTATAACGCCAGGTCAAGTCATAAATTGGGCGCGTGGCGCCGGTAAACGAGGCGGCCGTTTTGTTGCCGTCGAATTTTATGCGTCCAAAATCAAGGATATCGAGCACTTCAATCTCAACATCCTCGGGGATGCCATTGGTGCCGCGGATGTGGTCGAATGCCTGCGCAATCGCATTTGCGGCGGCCTTGTGGCCCGAGCCGACCGAGGCGTGCACGATAGTCACGAGAGGTTTTTGCTGAGCCAAGAGCGTGGTTTGACCCGATTGGGGAGTGCTGTGCGTGAGCAGGGGAGCGTCATCGCTCGTCTGCGTCTGATCCATCGATATCTCCCCTTCATCTTTGTTTCACAGAGAATCATTGTAGTGCATGAGTGTCACGTTCGCATAAATTTGGGTATGAGCGCAAAGAACGCCAATCTTTCGACAGGAGGTCTCTTCATGACTACTCATCAGCCGATCGATGTTGCGATTATCGGCGGCGGGCCTGCGGGCTATGCTGCAGCCATTTACGCGGTGCGCGCCAACCTAACGACGACCGTGATTGAGCAAGGTATGTCGGGAGGACAGATCGCCACAACCAATGAGGTCGAGAACTATCCGGGCATTCCGCTCTTGAGTGGCGCCGAACTCGGCGAGCGGTTTCAGCAACATGCAGAGGGCCTGGGGGCACTGGTTGCATGGAGCATGGTTACGGGTATCGATTACGATGCGGATGCGGCGCTGTTTACGGTGCATCACGATATGGGCGATACGCTGGCCTCGAGCGTTATCGCTTGCATGGGTGCCACGCCGCGATCTGCTGGTTTTGTTGGCGAGGATACGTATCGCGGTCGTGGCGTTTCTTATTGCGCGACGTGCGATGGCATGTTCTTTCGCGGTAAACAGGTCTTTGTCATCGGTGGCGGTAATGCTGCCTGCGAGGAAGCCCTGTTCTTGTCAGAAATCGCCAGCAGCGTGACCATTGTCTTGCGCCGCGATCAGTTCCGTGCCCCCGATGGCGTGGTTCAAAAGGTACTCGCAAAAGATAATATTTCAGTTAGGTACCAAACTAGTATTGTTGAGCTTTCTGGTGAGGCGATGCCCACGACAATCACGTTTAAGGACAATGCGACTAGTGAAATGCACGCTGAGTCCTTTGATCCTGGTTCGTTTGGCATTTTTGTCTTTGCTGGCACGCAGCCCCATACTGAGCTTGTAGAGCATCTGGTAGATCTCGCGCCCGACGGCGGTATTGTGACCGACGAATCGATGGCCACCCGCACACCTGGCTTATTTGCCGCCGGCGATATCCGCTCCAAGCGTTTACGTCAAGTTGTGACCGCCGTTTCGGACGGAGCCATAGCGGCTACCAGCGCATACGCTTTTCTACGCGGATAAGTACGATAATATATCTTATGTAAGGTTGTTATTTTACTTAAACGTCCAGCAGTAACGAGCTTGAGGCAACGTTGCTGCTGGACGTTTTGTTGTGCAAAAACAAGCCAGTTATCCTGCGGCCGGACTCGAGCCAAAGCCGACGATCATACCGTTCATTGTGGTATGCAAAACTAGATAATCTAGAATACAATATTGAAAACGAACGGAGGCACCATATGAATCACGTTAAACATGTCATTCCTATGTCCGATACGTCGGTTAGCATTAGCCCAGAGGATATTCAGCCAACGGTGCTACCTGATGCATTTATCCAGTCTGATATAGTCCGCAAACTCAATACGCTCAGCTTGCCGCGCTATAACCAGTTGCCGAATGTAACGCTCTACCGTGACCAGGTCATTGAGTACATCGAGCTGTGGATGGAGCCGCTTTCGATTTGTGTTGAGCAGCCCGTCATTACGCCATCGATGATCAATAACTACGTAAAGGTCGGCCTCGTTCCCGCTCCGGTTAAAAAGCAATATGGTCGCGAGCAGATTGCGCGTCTCATCACCATTTGTATCTTTAAGCAGGTGCTGCCCATCGCTGCGGTTCAGGCACTCTTTAACATTCAGCGCCTGAGCTATGATGCAACGACCGCCTTTGATTATGTGATTGATCAGCTCGAGGCATCGATTCGCGCGGCTTTTTCCATTGAGCAGGTTCCTGTACCCGATACGGCTCATCAGGTCACACGCGAGTCGCTGCTCGTACGCAGCGCGGTATCGTCTTTTGTATCGAAGGCGTATCTAATGAGCTACCTAAAGTTCAATGGGTTTAATAGCTAGCCGACGTACAAGACGGGCGGGACAAAGAGCCATTAGGCAATTTGTCCCGCCCGTGTTTTTGTTTAGTTGGAAATTATCGGCCCGAAGCCACGCCCATGCCGTAGCCGATGATGAGGCCGTGCATCTCGGCATAGTATGAATCTAGCCCGTTACACGGCATGATGATAGTCTTGGAGCCTGGCCAGCGCTCCGCAATTCGGCTGGCAAGTGCCTGGGCGCCTACCTCATTCTCGACGTGGTCGATAACGACCTCGCCGCCAGTAAAGCCTTCGGCCTCCATGGTGTCGACAATCTTTCCAAGCATCTTCTTTTCGCCACGGGTGTGACCGACGAGCTTGATCTCCCCCTCCTCGCTTGCTGTGCCTAAAACTCGAATGTTGAGTTTATTGGCGATAACCCCAGCTGCCTTGGGAATACGTCCGGCCTTGGCGAGATTTTCGTAATTGCACAGGCTAAAGAGGATCTTGCTGTTCAGTTCCAGCTCATCAAAATAGCTGCAGGCTTCCTCAAAAGAGACGTCTGGATTGCTTGCGAGATAGCGGTCGAACAGCAGGAAGATCAGGTCCATTTTGCCGCCGGCTCCGCGTGAATTGACCAGATGAATCTGACGGTTCGGATCCTCGGCAAGAACCAAATCGCGTGCCGTGGCGGCGGCATTGTAGCTTCCCGAGACGCCCTCGGAGATAGGCATGCAAATTGTCTTGTCGGCAAGCCTAAAGAGTTCGGTCCACTCGCCTACGCTCGGACAGGCGCTCGAAGAAGCGCTCGACTCCGCCTGCACGGCGCAATTGAGTTCGTGAACATCGAGCGTGAGGTCATCGACGAACTCGCGCTCCCCCACTCGAATTTTGAGGGGTGCAAATGCAAAGGTGGTATGGGGCGCGGTCGGTTGCCAATCGCGGAGGTTGCAGCTCGAATCGGAGATAAGTGCCCAGCTCATAGAGGGTCCTTTCTAGATGTTTCTCATTTATTATAGCCATCTTGCTTACCTTTGAAACGTGCATCTAGTATTGAAAACTAGCTCATTGGGATCATGTATGGAGCACGGTCACAAATAAATGAACCCCGCAGCCCAAAGGCCACGAGGTTCACATTCGTATGCTATACAGAGTGACTTAGTAGCGCACGAAAATGTAGTTGTTGTTCATGCCGGCTGCGACGGAGCTGATGATGACGCCCGTCTTGTAGTCGGAAGCATGGATCATCTGACCATTACCGATATAGATGCCAGTATGGTAGGAGTTAACCACGACATCGCCGGGTTGCGGGTCGGACACGCGGGTCCAGCCCATGAAGGTGCCAGTGGTACCAAGACGGCAATAACGGCCCGTGAGACAGTAGCTTACAAAACCGGAGCAGTCAAAGCTGTCCGGTCCAATGCCGCCCCAGGAATAAGCGCAACCAAGCTTGCTGTAGGCGCGCGAAACAACGGAGCCGCCGTCAACAGACTGGCTCGGTGCGGAAGGCGTCGGAGCCGGAGCGGGCGTCGAGGGCTGCGGCGTAGGAGCAGGAGCAGGCGTCGAAGGCTGCGGCGTGGGAGCTGGAGCGGGCGCGGGGGTGTTCTCGGTCGTACCGGCGGTGTCGTTGCGCACCGTGGCCTTTTCGGCGGTGCTGGCGTTGATACCGGCCTGCAGCGCGGCGTTGGCCTCGGCCTCGGCAGCAAGCTCGGCCTGCAGCTGTGAATCCAGGGAGTTCACGACACTCTGGGCCTCAGCCTGCTGGGCATTGAGCTCGTCGACTTTCTTTTGCGTGGCGGCGACGTTCTTCTCCTGCTCGGCCTGCTTATCGGTGAGCTGCTGCTTAAGGTCCTTGACATCCTGAATGGTCTGGGCCTGCTTGTCGGAAACCTTGCCGTAATAGAACAGACGGTTGAGCATGTCGCCCAGATCGTCGACGCCCGTCAGAACCTGAAGGAGACTCAGACCGCCGGTCTTGTACTCACCGGCAACGTAGCTCGAAAGCTTTGCCTGGCCCTCGGCAATCTCTTGCTGCTTTTGCGTGATCTCGCCTGCAGTCTGATCAAGCTCTTGCGTCTGTGCGGAGAGTTCTTCATGAATTTGCTGGGTCTGCGTGCCGATCTGCTCGAGTTTGGTACGAGCAGCGGCAAGATCGGATGCGGTATCGGCATAGGCCGGAGCCGCGAGGCCCAGGCCCAAAACACAAGCGAGGGTTGCCGTAGCAGCGCAGCGTGCCATGTTTTTGTGCGTATTTGCTGTGCGCATGGAGCTTCCTTTCCGGTATCTAAGGGTAGCGGCTAGTCCACCGTTACCAGGCTAAAGAGCTCGACGTCCTCGTTGGAAGGCGTGAGCTTCTTGCGCGGGTTGAGAAACGCAAGCTCGAGGATACAACCGTAACCCACAAGCTTTGCGCCCATATCTCGCACCAGTTTACCTGTTGCCTCAACGGTTCCGCCCGTCGCGACCAAGTCGTCCAGAATCAACACGGTATCTTTAGAGGTAATGGCATCGGCGTGGATCTCGATAGAGTCGGTGCCATATTCGAGCTCGTAGCTCTCGCTCACCGTCTTGCGAGGCAGCTTGCCCGGCTTGCGTGCGGGCACAAAGCCAGCGCCCAGGGCGACGGCCACGGGCACGCCGACCATAAAGCCGCGAGCCTCGGGACCCACGACCTTGGTGATGCCCATGCCGGCAAAATGCTCGGCCAGGGCATCTACCATGGCCTTTAGCGCTTCGGGATTACCAAAGAGCGGCGTGATGTCCTTAAAGACGACTCCGGGCTCGGGATAGTCGGGGATGTCGACGATGTGAGATTCGAAGTCGTACATGGCATGACCTTTCAGGGGAGGCTGGTTTGTAGCAGCGTCTATTTGGCCGCGCTGGCGGTGCCGGCGCGTGAGGGGGCGACAACTTTGAGCGGCTGCACGAGGGATTCCTCACGCACGGGGACCGCGGAGGTAGATGTCTCTTCGCTTTTGGCCTTGGTTGACTCTGAGCGTGCGATCTCCTCGTCGAGGGCATCGATATCGGCATCCTCCACCACGGCGTTGAGTGACTCGAATACACGGTTCTTGAGCAGAGCGGTATGGACGCCCTCGGTGAGGTCATGCAGCTTCTTAAATGCACGCTCGAGCTTGGCATCGCGCTCGTCGTCGGAAGTATCCATACCGAGCATGCTCACGAGCACCTGCTCAAACATCGAGGACTCGCGGTTTGCGGACGATACGTACTGGCGCAGGTTGCGCGGCTCGATATGGAAGCGCGAAAGCTCGGAGCAATAGCGGATGATCGGGAAATCGCGGCCATCGACAAGCTCGCGATTCTGCGGGCTCTTGATGATGCGAATGAGGTCGTTTTCGGCCAGGGAGCGGATAAACGAGATCTCGACGCCGAGCATATCGGGGATGGTCTCGATGGGATGCAGTTTTTGCTTAGTCTCCTTGGGTTCCGTCTTGAGCGGAACATCGGACAACAGGCCCACCTCGTAGGCGAGCGTAGACAGGTCCGTGGCGTTTTCCAGGCGCTGCTTGATCACGTTGAGCGGCATGTAGCGAGTCTTCTGCAGGTGCAGAATGACCTCCAGGCGGTCAACGTCCTCCTTGGAGTACTGACGATAGCCCTTAGGCGTGCGATGAGGGGTGATGAGCCCCTCATCTTCTAGAAATCTAATTTTTGAGTTCGATAGATCGGGGTATGCGCCTCGAAGTAGATTGACGACCTGGCCGATACTCAGATAGTTGCGTTCGGCCATTACCTACTCACCGGTTTCGATGCGCTCCGGCGTGCTCTCGTGGTAGATGAGCGTGAACGTACCGATCTGAACGGAAGAGCCGTCGTGCAGCGGAGCACCGTTGACGATGGCGCCGTCGACCCAGGTGCCGTTGAGCGAGCCCAGATCCTCAATACGGGCGCCCAGGCCCTCACGAATAATGCGTGCGTGACTGCGCGAGACGGTCATGTCGTTGAGGAAGATGCCGTTCGCGGGATCGCGGCCGATGGTGGTCACGTCGTCTTCGAGCTCAAAGGCAGCTCCGGTCTGCGGGCCCTTGACGATGGACAGAACCGGAGCGGTGATGTGCACGTTGGCCATAAGGTCGGGAACAGTGACATCGCTCGAAGGAACGCGGAAAACGCAGGTAGCGTCCGCAGTCTTATCGTTCTGAGGCATATTGTTAACCTTGTTGTCCATGACAACCCCTATCTAACGCGGCCACGCCGCAAAGAATGAACCGTACGTAATCATACCCCAATGAATCAGTCTTCGATTTCGGGGTTGAGAAAGTCGGTGTCCTCGTCCTCGGGATGCGCGATGGCCTGTTTAATGGCCGCCCCTCCCTTAATGGAATAGATGACAGCGGTGAGCATGGAGAAGATCACGCCGCCGTACACAAAGAAGATGCCGAGGGGCACCGAGCTGCCATTGAGGCCTGGGAATGCCGTGAACGTGGCGGGCAGCAGATGCCAGCCGTCTATGATGGGGAACCCAAGCAGCATGAGTGAGAAGCCGGTCATGAGCAGCGCCGTGGCAATCTTGCCGGGAAAGACGACATCGATGGGACGACGGTGATAATGGCGCACGATGAGCGTGCCGATACCCAGGTAGATATCGCGGCCGATAATGAGCACGCAGACCCAGATGGGAAGCTCGCCGCGGACTACCAGGCCCAACACGCCGGTAAACAGCAGTGCACGGTCGCAGATGGGGTCCATAACCTTGCCGAGCCACGAGACCGTTTTGGTCATGCGGGCAATCTGACCGTCCATCCAGTCGGTGGAGGCCGCAATAGCATAGATGACAATGGCGACGACACGGTTGTTGTCCGTCACAAACAGGTACAGAAAGACGAGCGTGAGGATCAGGCGCGTAAAGGTGATGAAATTGGAGATCGTAAAGATCTTATTCGACGGGTAATCGGAAGTGCCGATAAGCTCCTTTTTGATCTTCTTTTTGATGCCCACAGGACTCCCCCGCTGGTAAACGACAAAACTTTCGATACTATACCCGTTCTGGCGATGTCTATCCAGCGCGAGCATAGAGAGTCCAGACATATATAAGACTCCAACGGCCGTTACGGCTTCGTTAGAAACGCGCCCCACCATGGATGGTGAACCCGAAAGGCAAGGCGCGCGGGCACGGTGGCTCGGCCCGCGCGCCCGGAAGAGAAAGGACGAACCCATGGGCTACATGCTCGAGACGCGCGGGCTCACCAAGCGCTTCGGCCGCGGCGACCAGGCGCAGGATGCCGTGGCCGACGTGAGCCTTCATATCCGCGAGGGCGAGGTGTACGGGCTGCTCGGTCCCAACGGAGCCGGCAAGTCGACAACGCTCAAGATGATCTGCGGGATGCTGCGGCCGACGGCCGGGGAGATCCTCTTTGCCGGGCACGCCTGGCGCCGCGAGGACCTCTACGCAATCGGCAGCCTCATCGAGGAGGCGCCGCTCTACCCCAACCTCACCGCGCGCGAGAACCTGCGCGTGCGCACCACGCTGCTGGGCCTTCCCGAGAGCCGCGTAGATGAGGTGCTCGCCGCCGTGGACCTCGCGGACACCGGGAAGAAGCGCGCCGGGCGCTTCTCGATGGGCATGCGGCAGCGCCTGGGGCTCGCGCTGGCGCTGATCGCCCGGCCACGCCTGCTCGTGCTCGACGAGCCCACCAACGGCCTCGACCCCATCGGCATCGAGGAGCTGCGCGACCAGATCCGCGGCTTCGCGGCGGCGGGTACGACGGTGATCGTCTCGAGCCACATCCTCTCCGAGGTGCAGCAGATGGCGGACACCATCGGCATCATCTGCGGGGGGCGCCTCGCCTACGAGGATGCGCTTCGACCCGGGCAGGACCTCGAGGAACTCTTCATGAGCGTCTGCCGGGAGGGGCGATGAGCGCGCGGGGAGGTGGCGGCATGACGGGCGAGAAAGGCGGCCTGCTCGCGGGCCTGCGCGCCGAGGCCCTGAAGTCGCGCCACGCGGCACCGGTTCGCCTGGCCGTGCTCATGGCGCTGCCGATGCCGCTGCTCGGCGCGATGCCCTACCGGGGCGTGCAGATCTTCAGCGCGTGGAACTACTGGTACGCGCTCTTCCTGCCCGTGGCTCTCTCGCTCGTGGTGGCGTGCGTCGCGCGGGCGGACGCGCGCACGCGGATGCGGGGGCTTCTGGGCCTGGGCTTCCCGCTCGGGCGCGCCTGGTGGGCCAAGGCGCTCTGGTGCCTCGCGCTCTGCGCGCTCTCGAACCTCGTGGTCTTCGGCATCTACCTCGCGGGATCGGCGTTCTCCTCGCAGGGCCTCACGGCCGCGGGCACGCTCACGATGCTCCTCTGCGCGCTCGCCAACACGGTGACCGCGGCGTGGATGATCCCCGCAGGGCTCTTCCTCACGGCGCGGCTCGGAATGCTCGCGGGCATCTTCTGCCCGCTCGCCGCGCAGCTCGTGGGTGGGTTCGCCTGGTCGCTGGTGCCGCTGCCGCAGCTCTTTCCGCCGTCGGCGAGCATGGTCATCCCCACGAGCTTCATCCCCGTGCTGCCGAGCGGCGAGCCGCTCGCGGCGGACATGGCGCTCGGCGGGGCGCTCGCGGCGGACGGCATGCTCACGCTGGCGGGCCTTGCGGTCTGCGCGCTCGCGTTCGCCGCGCTCACGGCGGCGGGCGCGGCCTGGTTCGCGCGCTCCGAGGAGAGGTGATGGCCGTGACACGACTCTCCGACCCGACGCCGCGCATGACTCTCCCGCGGGCCCTGCTCTCCGAGGCCCTGCGCCTGGCGCGCTCCCCGCTCGCGGCGGTGCACCTCGTCTGCGGCCTGGCAGCCGGTCTTGCCTGCGGCGAGTACTTCTCCGTAGCCCGATGGGACCCGGCGCTGGGCGCGGACGCCTACGCCCAGTTCCTCGGCGCCCTCATGCCGCTCATGTCCGCCATCGTCTGCGGGCTCGCCGTGGACGAGGAGCGCGCTGCCGGGCGCCTCGCCAACCTCACGGCGGTCCCCTCGCGCGGGCGCGCCGTCGCGGCGAAGCTGCTCGCCCTTGCGGCGCTCGGCGCGGGCGCGCTGGCCGTGGCGCTCGGCGTGTTCGGGGCCGTGCTCGCCGTCGCCGGGCGCCTGCCGCTCGGGCCCGCTCCGCTTGCGGCCGCCTGGGCGGGCATCGTGCTGGGCAGCCTGCCCCTCTACGCGCTGGGGCTCGGCGTGGCCCTGCGCCTCGGCCGCAACGCCGCCATCGGCGCCGGCGCGGCGGGGGTGCTCCTCGCGTTCTTCTCGGTGGGCGGACTTGCGCACGGCCTCATGACCGGCGAGCTCACCGGTGCCCTGGCGACGCCCCTGAGCTGGGTGCCGCTCGCCTGGCCCGCGCGCCTGGGGTCGCTCGGGGTGGAGGCCTTCATCGACGCCGCACGCGCGGCGGGCCCTCTCCTCACGACTGCGCTCGCTGGCCTCGTGCTCACCCTGGCAGCCGCCGCCGTCCTTCTGGCCTGGTTCTGCCGCTTCGAGGACGGGAGGGCAGATGAGTAGGAAGCCGCTCGCCGCCGTGCTCGCCCTCCTCTCCGCAGCGCTCGTCCTGGGCGGGAATGCCCTGCTCGACGCCGGCTGGGGGTCGGCGCCGCGCTCGATCGCCGACCGCGTGCTGCCCAACCCTGAGATCGCCATGTGGGCGCCCGCGCCCGCGGCTGTGCACAGGGCTCTGGATCGCTGAGCGCGGCGCTAGTACAATTCCGACGAGAGTTTCAGGAGGTCTAACATGTCGAAGATACTGGCAGTGGATGATGAACGGGCGATCCTCGACGCGCTCGCTCGCGTCCTCGGCCGCGACGGCCATGAGGTCGTCAGGGAGGCGGACCCGACGGCGGTCCCGGGGATGGACCTCTCGCGCTTCGACCTCGTGCTCTGCGACGTCATGATGCCGGGGCTCGACGGCTTCGAGCTCGTGCGGCAGATCCGCCCGGACTTCGACGGGCCCATCGTCTTCCTGACCGCGCGCGTGGCCGAGGAGGACGCCGTGGCCGGCTACGGCCTGGGCGCCGACGACTACGTCCGCAAGCCCTTCGGGGCCGCGGAGCTGCGCGCCAAGGTCGCGGCCCATCTACGCCGTGAGCGCCGCTCACGCCCACCGAGTACGCCATCTGCGAGTACCTCGCCCGCCACCCCGGGCAGGTCATGAGCCGCGCGCAGATCCGCGAGGCGGTGCTCGGCTGGGAGAGCGACGCCGACGACGCGGCCATATCCATGCAGGTCAGCCGCGCCCGGAGGAAACTCTCCGAGGCCGGCGCCGATCCGATCGCGACCGTCTGGGGGATGGGGTACAAGTGGCAGCTCTGAGGACCGGGGCGCGAGGTCGCGGGGGCATGCCGCTCTCCTTCGTCATCGCGCGCTACTTCGCCTACGCGTTCGCGGCGGTCGCCACGGCGTGGCTCGCCTCGTTCATGGCGCTCTCCGCTGCGATCGACGCGGGCCTCGTCTACGAGGCAAGCTGGGGGCCGGCCAATGTGCGCGAGGTCGCGGAGGGCCTGGCACGCGACGGCGTCTGCGGGCAGCAGGACGTGCCGACGGCGTACCGCTACCTCATCCTGAACAAGGACGGATACGTGCTGATGACAGACCTCGAGGGCACGCGGCTCGAGGACGCGACGGAAATGGCCCGTGCGGCACTCGCCGCGGATCCGGGCACAGTGGAGATCGAGGGCGGGGGCTCGGGCCTCACCTACGCCGCGTTCCCGCTCAAGGGCGGCGGGGCCTGCGCACTCGCCAGCGAGTACCTGCCGCAGTGGGTCTCGCGCGACCTCGCCGGCCTGCTTCCCGACCCGCAGAGCCTCATGCTCGTCGGCGCCGCTGCGGGAAGCGCGCTCGCGCTCGCGCTCGTGGCGCGCCGCGCGAGCCGCGTGATCTCGCGCAAGATGGCGCCGCTCGCGGAGGCGGCGGGGCGCGTGGGCGCGGGGGATCTCGACTTCGCGGTCGGCAGCACCAACGTGCGCGAGGTGAACGACGTCCTCGCCGCGATGGACGCCATGCGGGCCTCCCTCGCCGAGTCGCTCGAGGCCCGCTGGGCCGCGGAGCGGGGGCAGCGCGAGCAGGTGGCGTCGCTCGCCCACGACCTCAAGACGCCGCTCACCGTGCTGCGCGCCAACGCCGACTTCGTGGCGGAGGAGCTGGAAGACGAGAAAGACGCCGAAATCGCGGCCGCCGCGCGCGACATAGCCGGCGGTGTCGAAAGGCTCGACGGCTACGTGCACCTGCTCATCGAGGCCTCACGCGGGTCCGGCGGGGCGGAGAGGGCCCCCATGCGGCCGGCCGAGCTCTGCGAGCAGGTCCTCGCCGAGGCCGCCCAGATCGCCCGGGCGCGAGGCGTGACGCTCGACGCGGCCACGGGCCCCGCTGTCGCGGGCGCGCCCGAGGCCCCGCTCGACCGAACCGCCCTGGCGCGAGCCGCCGCGAACCTCGTGGCCAACGCCGCCGAGCACGCGCGCTCGCGCGTGGCGGTCTCCTGCGACGTCGAGGGCGGCCACCTCGTCATCGAGGTGGCCGACGACGGACCGGGCTTCTCTCCCGCCGCCCTCGAACGCGGCTGCGAGCGCCTCTTCACAGACGACTCCTCCCGCTCCTCGCGCGACGGAGGCCGCCACTACGGGCTCGGCCTCCACGTCGCCTCCGAGGCCGCGAGCGCCCACGGGGGCTCCGTCTCGCTCGCCAACAGCCCCTCGGGCGGCGCGGTGGCCACCATCGCGGTCCCCCTGTGAGGGATCTGACGAATCAGGCCCTCACACTGGCATACCTCGCAACCAAACGCTTCCCGGATAATTCATGAGGCCGTACTCGTATTCGAGCCTGCCTATCTCTGCGGCAAGCGCCTCCGTCATGTAGAAGGTTTTCGTGCGGCCCGTCGACTTCGTCAGGCGGTCGTACCTGTTCGCGAGGTCCTCGGGGGTTCTCAGGGCTGCGGTGGCGGTTGCCATGATGCACCTCCCGGTTAGATGTAATACGTGTATTACTTTCTATCACATCACCCGAACCCCGCACCGGCGTTCGGTCGTATCTGCTTTTTTACCTTACATTTTGTCAACCGGCCCATGCTCGGCTTGTTCAGCCGGATTAAATCAACTGTTAAATCAATCCAGGCCTGTAGGGGGCGGTGGAAATCTTTCGAGGACTGGGGGCGCCGTCCCTGGGTCGGCTCCTCGATGGCCGCGGCTGAATTCCCCTGCCATCGGCTGCGTGGGTTCCGGCACGGGGTTCTGGCGCTGCTCGAACTGGGCGCAAGACTCGGCTGTTGGTCGTACCGGACGGCATACGTTTTGAGACCGGCAAGCTGATGCCGGCTCGAGGACAGCGGCCCGGTGCACCGGGCCGATCGATAGCGGTCTCAGGTTCACAGCGCAGCTTCTCAGGGCTCGCATATATAGGAAGACTTGATTGGCAATCGATTTTAATGAAGTCGGCAGCGCATGTCAGAGTTTTCAACAAATTTAACATGCCACCCTTTATATCCGCACGCGCGTAATTCAACTCATAAGGACCGGCTATCCCTTACCTGTGACACAATCTCAAACACACAAAACAGAATCATCAGTCCAATCATCGCATAAGAGGCAGCCGAACCTTCAAGCACTATTCCACAAAGAACAATCTCCGCGCCGCCAATAAGAACTGTTATCAGGCGCTCTGCCTTTTTGCTCCCGCCGCTCGCATAAAAAGGCGGCAAAGCGCACAAGATCACATATAGCCCGGGAAGGGAATACAGGATCGATAGTCCAAGCCCCCCATCAACCGCAGTGTTTTGCGTAAGAATCAACTGAACCCAAACGGCAATTATCACTGAGCAGGTTGTCGATAAAAGAAGACTAGAAATATAGCACGCAACAAAGTCCCGTCGCATTCGAACAGAGAAATCCGCGAACTCTCTTCGCCGCGTGGAAACAATAAGGTACACAGAAATTGCAATAGAGCCAATCAGAGAAAACAGCGGAACAACCAGCAATTCAAGCTTATTACCCCATCGATCAACCACACCCCCACTCCAATGAGCGGGAATTGTATCAGGGAGGACTGACCAAGCCGCCCATAGAATCAGAAATGGAAGAATAGAGAGGATGAAAGATGATAACACTGCAGTAATTTTTTTTGAGGCTCTCATCGATTCCGCATCTCCTTGCGCGCCCACATTCCACTCCGCCTTAAATCAAGTATACGTTTTGAGACCGGCAAGCTGTTGCCGGCTCGAGGACAGCGGCCCGGTGCACCGGGCCGATCGATAGAGGACTCAGGTTCACAGCGCAGTTTCTTGGGGCTCGCATATATAGGAAGACTTGATCGGCAATCGATTTTAATGAAGTCTACAGCGCATGTCAGAGCTTTCAACAAACCGCAGGTAAATCCGTGTACCAAAATTGGTACACGGATTTACCTGCGATGTTCATGCTTGGTCAAAAGCCCATCAAGCGATATATCCATTATTTTAATGCGCGCGCCTGAGCTTTTGGCTGAAGTGGCAGTCCGACCGCCGGCAGGCGGCCACGCTATGTCCAAAGGCCACGCCTACTCCCCGTGCCCGGCTACGTCGACGACCCAGTGCTGCCCGTCGAGTTCCTGCCGCAGAGCTACATCAGGGACGTCTTATTGGGGGACGACCGCATGGAACCCCGGGAGATCAAGCTGTACGGCTGATCCATCCGTCAACAACATGTCAAAGCCCCAAACCCCACAGGATCGCGAACGAGGGGATGAATTGACCGCCCGGGTATTTGCGCCCGGGCGGTCAATTTTATCAACCATGGGTGCGATTCTGTGAGGCCATTTTTCTGGCATCCGCCGTTTGCTCCGGTCTCAACGCACCCATCGACCGTTCAGTAATCTTTGCGAACGCGACCACGTGCGCATTTGTCGAACAATCAAATGTCCGACAATGTCTGACGGAGCTATCAGACATTCACGCACGAACAGGCGAGCTTCGCGAGCGATTGTAGGCATCTAGTAGCCCCAGCTGCGTCTTTGGCGCAGGTTCAACGTCTGACATCTTGAATGTCTGACGTTGAACGAAGCTGGTTGATAACAAGCAGGTGGAATAAACATGGAGCCCGACATCTCTCGCGCAATCGGCGCGCGGCAAGGGTCTGGCCCATCTCATATGTTGCCAACGCTAACGGTGATGTTGCCAACGCTAACGGTTAACCTGAGCGCCCGGACACATTCTTTGTTGGCTGAAACCAGCATAGCAACTAGCGGAAGGCATCATCGAAGGAGTGTGCTGGAAAGCACCCGTCTCCTTAACTGTTAGAAATGCAAGTTAATAATCTATGTGGTCAATATAATACCGTTGAACCCGCGTATAGATACCGCTCAGTCATTCGCCTCGCCCCCGTCGCACGTATCTTCATCCGGTCTGTCATTATTAATCTAACGATGCTTTGAGGAATGTAGGTGCTTCCAAATGTACTGTCGACTTCTTCTCAAACTAATCCTAAGAGACAGGGCCGTATGGATTTGTACGCTCGTTCTCGCTGCAGCCTTCTCCGTCCCCATTGCGTTCAATTCACCCATCTACGGGCCCTTCTTTATGAAGCAGGGCATGCAGGGCTTTGTCGACGCATTCAATACGCGCGCGCCCCAGGCCAGCGGCACAGACCTATCTCCAGAGCAGCAAAATGACGCGGAGCTTGCAAGATACGCGAACGCCGCCCTCGCCGCTCAAACCGACGCCGCCTTTCTCGATTCTGCCGAGAGCTACTACGCGCTCATGGGCGAAGGCTTCCAATCCGGGTCCATCGTGGGAGACCGAGAGACCAATGACGCGGCGCTCGCATATTGCCGTGCCCTGAGCAGCTCCGGCATCACGGATATCCCGGCCTCCGCAAACGACCTGCCATTCCTTTCCTTCCTGCCTTACGCCATTGCCACGGCGCCGTCTTTCCTTCCCTTCATCCCCTTCCTTCTCTCGTCGATACTCGTGCTCGGCGCCACAAGGCCCGGGACCCTGGCGGCAAAGGCGCCCGTGCCCAAATTCCGGCGCCTTATCCAGATCGTGTTTTCGATAATCGTCGCGGGGACCGCGATGCTCCTCGCCGGCCTCGCACCCGGGGGCATTTACGCCTTGGTTCTAAACGGCTTCGGGCAAATTGGGTACCCGATCGCCTTCTTCCATGACGGCGCGCTTACCACCACGACCGCGGGAAACGTCTTCACAGCCCTGCTTCTCGCGCTGCTTGCGGGCGGAACCTTGATATCCGTTTGCTCCGCCGTCCTATCGACCGCAACGAGGCGCGTCCTCGCGGGCCCCCTTACCTCCGCGCTGCTTGTCGCGGCCCCGGCATTCCCGTTATTGTCCGATTCGGCACTAGGGCATAATGCCGTGCTCGGGCTCCTGCCACTGCCCGTATTCTCGCCTATCGAGGCAACGGGTTACGTAGGATGTTTCCCGACGGAATTCATTGGCTCCGGTTCAGGCAGCGCATCGATGCTTGCCGTGGCCCTGGCATACGTCGCGGTCTTTTTTGCGGTCGGCGCCGTTGCGACACGTTCCCCCAAACAGCCTGGACCCGCGAAAAAGCACCATGGGCTCGAGCTTCTGGACGCGAGCGTGGGATACGGAAGCACGACGATACTTTCAATCGGGTCGCTTTTCCTGAGCCCGGGAACGGCGGCGGGCCTCGTTGCTCCCAACGGCTCGGGGAAAACCACCCTTCTTGAAGCGCTGTCGGGCCAATTTCCCACCCGCATCCGCTCGGGAAGCCTGGCGGCAGACGGAATCAGCCAACGTCAATCAGCCGAATTTGCAGAACTCGTCTACCTGAGCTCTTCAGGCGACACGGATCTTTACCCCACGCTATCAGCCCTCGAGCACCTTGCTTTCGTTAGGGAGGCGTGGAAATCGGCCACCGACATCGACTCGCTCTGCAGCTCCCTCGGAATCTCCTCATATCTCGACAAGTCGACCCGTAAACTCTCGACAGGAATGAAGCAGCAGGTAAAGCTTGCCATGGCGATATCGACCGGTTGCCCGTACCTTATCCTCGATGAACCGCTGAACGGCCTCGATCCGGGAAAGCGGAAAACCTCCTGCGACGCGATGCGCAGCGAAGTGGCGCGGGGACGCAGCGTGCTCATTTCAAGCCATCTACTCGACGACCTGGCAGACCTTACCAACTCGTTCTACTTCATCGAAGCCGGCACGCTCGTGGAAAAGATCGAGTCGTCCTCGCAGACGCTCAAGCAGGAATACCTCGATACATACGAGGGAGGTGAATGACATGATAGGCAAGAGCTATGCAAAGATAGCGATTGTTGGCTTTGTACTTTGTCTTGCAATGGTGCTATGTGCATCATTTGCGAGGTATAGGTCCGAGCAGTCGTTCATCGATGGCGCTGAAAATGGGTTTGGCATAGACGGGATGTATGTCAACGATGGCGCGACCAGGCCGTCTATGGCGATTCTTGCAGGCGAAGACATGGAATGGCAAATCTGTAATGACGATGGCTCTTGTCTGAGTGGTCGTTTGGCCGCAACGAGCGACCCGAATTCGTTCGATCTTCTCGACAATGATGGAGCGGATTGCGGTTCTGTTCACCTTTCATATGCATCGCGAGATGGGATGGACGGCATTCTCTACGTCTCCCACGAGACCGGCGATTTCAAGATGCGCAGGACTAACCGAGTGCCGGCTTTTATCGAGGAGTGAGAGTTCCCGGCGGTCTGCCGATTAGGCCGCCGGGGTATTGAACCCCGCATTCATCCGTACACACACGGATGAATGCGGGAAGTGTCCGGATGAAGGTGATAATCAAGGAAACAAAGCTGTTCTGCCTGGGACGGCTTTGGCCTGGACTTTAACCACAACATCGCAATCGACACTTATCAGCTCGCGCAACGCGCATGGCCAAATCTCGGACGCTGGTGCATGGAGGACCTTCGAGATTTACTGGACATCCAAATCGACGACGCACACCGCGTGCTCGCCGACTGCGAAGACGAGATGGCTGTCTACAATGCGATCAGAAACGGCGTGAAGTCGGGAGACCTTTCTGTGGAACCGCCGCGCCGTCGCGCGAGCCGACCGGGCAACCCGGGCAATCTGGTCCCGACTCTCCCGGTCGTATTCCTACGATATCGCCCCTAAATCACCAATGTGTCAGATAAAGAATGATGCAATGGCTGTGATCACGCCTACGGCGGACGCAACGACTGCGCCTTTTTTCCTCTCCTTTAGTCCGACGATTAGGGTTGCCGTAAAGTAAAGGGCGGAAATGCAGTCTATGGCAAGCAAAACGAGTTCCTTGGGCGGTTTCAGCAAAAGGTCGCTAGCAAAGAGTAATGCAAGCAGGGCAAAGCCGATTGTGTTCAAGTATCTCGATTGATTTTGCGACAACATGGCAACTTCCTTTCAGAACATGCAAATGAAAAGTCGGTACGATGTCATTGCGGTTGCAAAAAAGCCGCCGCTAGGACCGGTTGTCACGAGACCGGCGATAACTTCAGCGGTGCCAACAAGCTAGAGATCGCGCAGGCAAGCCTCCTCCTTCGCGTTCAGCTTGACCTTGTGAGGGGCGGGGCGGTTATTTGCAGATCCGTGAGAATCGCACCACGCCTTGGAATATGAATCCGCGCAGCGCCCGCGCTCAAAAAAGGGATATATCGTAATTTTCGTCGTAATTGACTCCGACGTAGATATCGCTGCTCTCGGCGGGAGATCCCTCGTCGGCATAGGCTGCCGCAACGGGTACAAATGGTGTCATGACAAGGGAGGGGCAAAGAGTTGCTGAGACGATGGAGGGTAGGCATTTCTTCATGGCCGGCTCCTTAATCTGGCCTTTGATAGTTACTCGATGTCGCCTCCTTCCGCTTTATATCCGTTGTATTTGGCGTATTTCTTTAATAAGGCAAGAGGTTCTTCCTCTCCTTCGGATAAGCCGATGATGTTTCCTTGATCATCCAGTATGAATACGGACGGAATATGCTCAAGTTCGTATTCGTCATACACGGTATTATCTTAATCTATGTATAAGGGAAAGTCTCCTTCATGGACCGAGGCTGAAATCCTGTCCCATTTTAATGGACAAAGATGAGGGATAAGCATTGTGTTGCGGTTTGATATTGACGGCGATTAAGGCGGCGAAACACGTCAGAGTCGCCAAAGTCAGTAAGGCGATAATGCATTTTCTCGGTTTCCAGCTCATGACAGATCCCTCTCTCATGGTGAAACGCATACGTTTTGAAACGGGATGCCGCTTCGATTCGTTCCGGACGCGGATGTGGACGTAACTGGTCTCGGTGCCAAGTGCGATTTCAGTGCTGTATATGACTTAACGGGAATGTCCGAGCAGTGCCGGAGTCTCCATCTGGATTGTTCCGACTGGAACATCAGCCCGAATACACTGCATAGCGACTCCAACAAGAACGTACCCGGCGTAATCCTTCCCAAGGCATGGCAATAGTCAAGATGCCGCAGCGGCAAGACAAAGACAGATTCCCGCGATAACCCTACGCTCAGCTCGTTTCTATTCACCCTGAGCGAAGGGAGTGTCGCATATGCATGCAGCGGCGCAGAACCTCCGGGGGGGGGGTATCTCCTAGAGGTATCCGCCTCCGGAGGCCAAGGAATCATCGAGTACGTCCTGATCATCGTGGTCATCGGCCTGGTGATCGTGTTCGCGGGACCCGGCGTGGCCGGAGCCATCCGCAACCAGTTCAACCTGGTCGGCAACACGGTGAACAATGGGACGGTTGGCGGCGTCGAGGGAGGCGCATCCGGCGGAGGGTCTGCAGGTACCGATTCCGCGACCGTCCAGGCGGCTATCGCCAAGGACGCGAAGGACTGGACCCTCGAAGAGCAGAAGGCCGTGGCCGAGGACATCGCCGCGAAGGGCGAGACATCGTCCGCCTTCGCCAAGGCGGAGGCCGCGATGAATGCAGGGACGAAGTTCTCGATGAAGCTCACCGATGGTCAGACGCTCGAGTACAAGATTATCGGCATCAACCACGATGACTTGGCCGATGGTAGCGGCAAGGCGGGCCTGACGTTCCTCGCCACCTCGACGGGTATTAAATCTCGCGTGAACGCCACCAACACCAATGCCGGTGGCTGGGAGAAGTCGGAACTCCGCGCGAAGATGAACTCCGGCGAGATCTGGAACCTGATGCCCTCCGATTTCCAATCCAAGGTGAAGCCGGTCAGGAAGCTGACGAACAACGTTGATGGAACCGACAAGAATGCCGCCGTGACGGCGACCTCGGACAAGCTGTTCATGCTCAGTTATTCCGAAATCGTCGAGACCCCTTATAACGGCTGGTCTGGTTATTCTTGGATCGGAAACGAAGGAACCCAGTACGAGGCCTTCAAGGGTAAGGTGACGAACAATTATTCGGGTAACGATTGCCTGAGTGTTGGCGTCGCTTGGTGGGAGCGTTCCTTGAATCCGAGCGCCTCTGCGCTCTTCCTCTATGTCAACAGCAACGGCGATCCGTCGTACAACTACGGCGCGACGAACTCGAATCGCGTCTGCCCAGCTTGGTGCTTCTAGATTCATCTGTTAAGCCCGCACGGCCTGTGCGGGCTTTTCTTTTGGCGGTTACTCGAACGGTTTGATGTTTGTGGCATAGGTTATCGGTTTGAGGAGAAATGAGGTCACACAGCGGCTCTCAGAGCGCCTGCCGCACTCCCCCGCCATTACTCCTGCGGCATCCTCGTATAGAGCCCATCCTGCTTGGCATTTCGTTGCAACAGCCCACTTGTCCACCGATCAAATGAACTGCTGGAATATATACTGCGACACGCTTGTTCGTTACAGTCGCTATTTCTGTGTAAATCGCCGCGATAAATACAGCCTATACTCGGCTGTATACCAGCTACGCGTATGTAGATTTATAGCGCGTAAATAAATCGACTCAAGCGCGTGTAAAACGCGCAAGTAGCCGCAAAAGGTGATTATCGCGCAGGTAGATTTTTGGCACCCTGTTGCTTAATCAAAATTAAGCAATTGCTTAAAACAAAAAAGGTCAGGCACTAGGTGCCTGACCTACAAACTTCTGGTCGGGACGACTGGATTCGAACCAGCGACCCCTTGACCCCCAGTCAAGTGCGCTACCAAGCTGCGCCACGTCCCGAAGCTTTTGTTTGTTGCTCTGCTCTCGCTCGCAACAGGGAGTATATTAACCCGAAACTTTGCCCTTGCGCAAGAACTTTTTTACAAATTTTGAAGCAAGTCCAAAATTGTATCTGCGAGCTGGGGTTTTGTTAGTACGGGAAGTTCTTGCGTACCCGCTGTGCTCACGATCCAGGCCTTGTTGGTATCGGTTCCAAAACCCGAATCGGCACGCGAGACATCGTTGGCGATAATGGCATCGCAACCCTTGCGGGCGAGCTTGCGCTGCGCGTACTCCACGACGTTATCGGTCTCGGCCGCAAAGCCGATCACACACCGCTCTTCCTTTTGGCGCGAGAGCTCGGCCAAGATATCGACCGTCTCGACTAGTTCGATGCGATCCAGGCGCTCGTTGGTCTTTTTGAGCTTATGGTCGGCAGGGGCCGCGGGCGTGTAGTCGGCGACGGCGGCCGCACAAATGGCCGCATCGGCCGTCTGAAAGGCGCTCAGCGCTGTCTGCAGCATTTCTGCGGCGGTCTGTACGCGCACGCACTCCACGCCGCGGGGGACATCGAGCGACGTCGGTCCTAACACGAGCGTGACCGCAGCGCCGCGGCGAGCAGCCTCCCTCGCCAGGGCGATGCCCATCTTGCCCGACGACCGGTTGCCAATAAAGCGCACGGGGTCGATCGGTTCGTGCGTAGGACCGGCGGTGATCACGATGCGCTTGCCTGCCAGGTCCTGAGGCGCGGGGTTGAGCACCTCGCAGACGACCTCGACGATGTCCTCGGGCTCGCTCATGCGTCCCGTGTCCACGTCACCGCAGGCAAGGTAGCCGCTGCCGGGCCCCACCACATGGACGCCACGGTCGCGCAGCGAGGCTATATTGGCCTGCGTCGCCGGCGCCTTCCACATGCCGTTGTTCATAGCGGGTGCGATCACGATGGGTCGCGGCGTGGCAAGCAGCGTCGTGGAGATGAGGTCATCGGCGATGCCGTTGACCATCTTGGCGATGATATTGGCCGTCGCGGGAGCCACGACCACCAGATCGGGCTCCTGCGCCAGCGAAATGTGGTGGATGGGGTCGGAGGGGTCGTCGAACAGACCTACAGCGACCGGCTCGTTGGTGAGTGCACGGAAGGTGAGCGGGCCCACAAACTCGGTGGCATGCTCGCTCATAACGACCTTGACGCGCGCGCCGCGCTTTTGCAACAGGCGCGCGATATTGCACGACTTATAGGCGGCGATCCCGCCGGTAATGCCCAGCAGGATCGTTTTTCCCTCAAGTTGCATTGAATTGTTGGGTGCCGCCGTCATCGTTAGGCTTCCTTGCTGGGGAGCACGAGCAGGCGGTGGCAGTACGGGCAGTGCGTAATCTCGCTACCGTCGTGGTTGAGGTCGCTCATGGACGACGCCTGCAGCGCGGTGTGGCAGACCGTGGGGATGTTGCCCTTGATGGTCTCGACGGCCAGGCCGCGGAACTGCTTGAGCAGGCGCTCGTAGTCGGTGAGCACGTCGGTCGGCAGCGTGGCGGCAAGCGCGGTGCGCTCCTTGGTGGCGGCGTCAATCTGTGCCTGGAGGTCGGCGGCCTTGGCGCGGGCGGCCTTGGTGTCGGCCTTCACGCCTTCCTCGAACTTGGCGATGATGGCCTGCGCGCGAGCCTCGCGGTCGAGTGCCTCCTTGTGGGCGACGACGACATCCTTGCGGGTGTGCTCGATCTTGTCCAGGCGCTTGGCCAGGGTGGCGAGCTCGTTCTCCAGGTCCTGTACCTCGCGGTAGTCAGAGCCGTCAACGTGGCGCTTCTTGGCGGCCTCGATAGCGTTGTTGGTCTGGATCTCGGTGGTGTTGAGGTCGTCGAGCTCAATATCCAGGTCCTTGCGCTGGGCGTAGAGCTTGGTCATCTCGGCCTTGAGCTTAACGTAGGTCTTGCGCTTGGAAGCGAGTTCCTTGAGCTCCGGCATATTGGCAAGTTCGCTCTTGTTGCGGGCGAGCTCCAAATCGATCTGTTGCAGCTTGAGTAGCGTAGCGCCGGCGCTCATAAGTTCTCTCCTTTTGTCACAGTCCACCATTGGCAAGGGTTCAGTATTTTAATCGCATGACGGGGGTCAACCCCGGCGTCAACCGCAGAGTTCATCAAGATATCAACGAACGGCTCCTCGGAGCGGTCATGGCCGAGCAGGATCACCGGCAGTCCGCGCAAGTCTAGGTCCTGCGCCACGTGGTAGCCCGCCTCGCCCGTCACGATGGCATCCGCACCGGCGGCGATGGCAAGCTCGCCAAAGTCGCCGAGGGAACCGCCCAGAATGGCGACGGTGCGGCACGGGTGATCGGCCTCGCCCCACACACGTGGGTCGCTGCCAAACGCCGTGGCGGCGCGAGTGGCAAGGTCGCGCAGGCTGCAGGGGTCGTTGAGCGTTGCAAGCGCGCCCAGGCCGGTCGCTTCGGGGTCGTTCACGTGCTCCAGCGAGCTTGCGGGCGCGGCGTCCAACAGCGTACTTAGGCAAACGCGAGCCTCATGCGAGCGGTCCAGATTGGTGTGGAGCGAGATGATGCTCACGCCGCAGCGGGCCGCCTCGTAGAGCGCCGCACTGCACTGGGGACGCGTCGCGCTGGGCGGGCAAAATGCCTCGGGCGCCTTGATGTAGACGGGATGATGCGTGAGCAACACGTTGGCTCCGGCTTCCAAGGCGCGCTGCACGTTGTCCCTGGTAGCGTCGAGCGCGCAGGCCACGCCACGGATCTCGTCGTCGGGGTCGCCAACGGATAAGCCTACGTGGTCCCAGGGTTCGGCGTCCGTCTTAGGATAGCGTGCAAGCAGCGCGCGCTCGAGTTGGGCGACGATCATGCGCCACCTACGATCGAGAGCAACGTCTGGGCAAAGTCGTCCAGATCGCTCGGATTCACGCGGTCATCGAAGGAGATGCGCAGCGCGCCCAGAGCCTGCTCGCGGCCAATGCCCATGGCGCTGAGCACGTGGCTCGGGTCCATGCTGCCGCTCGAGCAAGCCGATCCGGCCGAAACTTCAAAGCCGGCGGCATCGAGCTTGATGATGAGCTCCTCGGAGTCCATGCCGTCAATGTAGATCGAAACCATACCCGGCAGACGATCTGCCTGCGCGTAGTCGCCCATCGTGGCGTGAATGCGAGGATGGGCCGTAAGCGTGGCGTAGAGCTTATCGGACAGGGCCTGCAGTGTCGCTCGCTCCTGGGCCACGTGGGGCGCCAGCGTGCGGGCGGCAGCGGCAAAAGCCAGCTGCGTGCGCAGATCCTGCGTACCGGCGCGACGGCCGGCTTCCTGCCCACCGCCAAAGATGCGCGGACGCAGCGGCGTGCGACTCTTAAGGTAGAGCGCGCCGGATGCCACAGGGCCGCCGATCTTGTGCGCGGCAACGGTCATGGCATCGACGCCCAGCTCGGTGACATCGAGCGGAATATGCAGGTAGCCCTGGATGGCATCGGTATGAAACAAGGCGCCGGCAGCATGCGCGGCGGCGGCCAGCTCGCGGATAGGCTGCACCACGCCGGTCTCGTTGTTGGCGACCATAATGCTCACGAGCGCCACATCATCGCCGAGCAGCTCGACAAGCGTGGCGGGCTCAATGTAGCCCGCGCGGCAGGGCTGCACCAGGTCGACGGTAAAGCCGGCGGCACGCAGCAGCGGCAGGTTATCCAGAATCGAATCGTGCTCGATCGCCGAAACGATTACACGATCGCGCTTGCGATCGCGCTGACGGGCGCCCTCGGCAAGTCCGAGGAGCGCCAGCTGGTTTGCCTCGGTGCCGCCGTTGGTAAGGATGATCTCGGACGGGCGGACGCGCGCGCCAAAGCTGCGGGCGATCTCGCGACGTGCGGCCTCCAGACGTGCGGCAGCCTTGCGGCCGAGCGAGTGCAGCGAGTTGGGGTTGACGCCCGCAAGCTCGCTATCATCGTACTCACGCTGCGCAAGGCGCGCCTCAGCGCGCATGGGCGTCGAGGCGGCGTAGTCAAGATTCACGGGTATGCGGTTTTGACCTGCGGTCATAAGGGTTTATGCCTCCTGTGCAGCCTCGTTGCCCAGCTTCTGCAGCAGCGCAACCTCGGCAGCGGGATCTTCGGACTTAAATACGGCGGAGCCGGCCACGAGCACGTTGGCACCGGCCTTGACGACCTCGGCAATGTTCTTGGAAGATATTCCGCCGTCGACCTCGATCATGGGCGACACGCCGTGACGCTCGCACATGGCTTTAAGCTCGTGGAGCTTATGCAGAGTGCCAGGGATAAAGCTCTGGCCGCCAAAGCCAGGGTTCACGCTCATGAGCAGCACCATGTCGACAACGTCGATGATGCTTTCGAGCACGCAGACGGGCGTGGCGGGGTTGAGCACCACACCGGCCTTGACACCGCGCTGCTGCAGATGCGTGAGCGTGCGGTGCAGGTGCGTGGAGGCCTCGTAGTGCACGGTGATCATATCGGCACCGGCATCGGCATACCAATCGACCGTCTCGTCGGGGTTCGACACCATGAGGTGCGCGTCGACCGGCACGTCGGTGGAGCGCTTGACGGCCTTGAGGATGTCGACGCCAAAGGTGAGGTTGCCGGTAAAGTGACCGTCCATCACGTCGAAGTGCACAAAGTCGGCGCCGGCGATCTTGTCGAGCTCGCCCTTGAGGTTGGCCATGTCGGCCGAAAGGACGGACGGAGCGATTTTAATGGAACCCATGGTTGCAGCCTTTCTGTGCTAGTCGGTAAGTCCGTAGAACTCTTGGGAGGGTACGCGGTCGGTGAGAATCTCGAGCGCCCTATCCAAAGTAACACCGTTGTAGAGCGTTTGCTCCACGGCAAAGGTGAGCGGAATGTCTACGCCCAGTGAACGGGCGAGCTCGCTGACGCTGCGGGCCGCGACGGCGCCCTCGACCACCATGTGCGTGCGTGCCTGGTACTCGTCGAGCGACACGCCGTGGGCAAATTCGTAGCCAAAGGTGCGGTTACGCGAATGCTCCGAGGTACAGGTGGCGATGAGGTCGCCCATGCCGGCAAGGCCCATGCAAGTCATGGCCTGCCCGCCGCGGGCATGCACCAGTCGGCTGATCTCGGCCAGACCGCGCGTCATGATGAGAGCGAGCGTGTTGTCGCCCGCGCCGGAGCCGGCGGAAATGCCGCACACGATGGCGATGACATTCTTCATTGCGCCGCAAACCTCGACGCCGGTCATGTCCTGCGACAGGTAAATGCGGAAGGCCGTGGATAGGAGTAGGTCCTTAAAGGTCTCCCCTATCTGAGGGTCTTCGCTGGCGATGACGGCGGCAGAAAGTCCGCCGCGGCAGATCTCCTCGGCATGGTTGGGGCCGGAGAGCGCCGCCACGCGCGCCTCGTTGCCGATCTCGCTTGAAATGACCTCGCTCATGAGCAGTCCAGATTCGGGCTCAATGCCCTTGGTGAGGCAGAGTACCGGGGTGTCGGTGGCGATACAGGGTGCCGCCTGATGGCATACGCTGCGCAGGTGCGTGGAGGGCACGGCAAAGATGACGGCCTCGGCGCCGTCGAGCGCCTGCGACAGGTCCGTGGTGGCGACGACGTTGCCGGGCAGCTCATAGTCCACCAGATAGCGCGGGTTGCGGTGCTCGCCGTTGATGCCGGCGGCCGTCTGCTCGCTATGGGCCCACATGGCCACGCGCTTGGCTCGCGCGGCGGCAAGGCCGGCGATGGCGGTTCCCCAGGAGCCTGAGCCAATCAGCGCAACATTCATGACTCTCTCCTACTTATCGTCGGGCTCGGTGACGCGCTTGGTAAACGAGAGCTTGGACTCCTTACCCGTCATGAGCTTTTTGATGTTCGCGCGATGCGCCCACACCACGGTGATGCCGATCATCGCCATGCAAAACTTGAGACCCAGGCTGCCGTACGGAAAGACCGCACAAGCGGCGATGGGAAGACCGATGGCCGCGGCAAGCGAGCCCACGGACACAAACTTGGTGATGGCGACGGCCACGATAAACATGCCCAGCAGCGAAAGTCCGATGGGCCAGTACCAGGCGAGGATGACGCCCAGACCGACCGCGATACCCTTGCCGCCGTGGAAGTTGAGGTAGGGCGAGAAGATGTGGCCCCACACCGCTGCCAGGCAAATGACGCCGAGCATCCAGTCGCCGGGGGCTCCGGGCGCCATGATGCTCGGCGGAAAGCCATAGCCCACGTTCGCGATGAGCGGACGGGCGATAAGAACGCAGATGGCGCCCTTAAGGCAGTCGAGCAGCAGCGTGAGCGCGGCCACCTTGGGGCCGGCTACGCGCAAGGCGTTGGTGGTGCCGATGTTGCCGGAGCCCGCTTTGCGAATGTCCGTGTGGTTGAACACACGGCCCAGGATCAGGCCAAACGGAATCGCTCCGATAAAGAACGAGACCACGGCGCAGATGGCGGTCAGCAGAATCGGATTATGCATCCTTTTGCTCCTTCTTCCTAAAGAAGAGTCGAATGGGCGTGCCGGAAAAATCGAAGGTCGAGCGCATGCGGTTCTCCACGTAGCGCTGGTAGGTGTCGTTGACCAGGTCGCTGTGGTTGACGAAGAACGTAAACGTCGGCGGGTTGACGCCCGTCTGGGTCACGTAGTGCATGCGCAGGCGGCGCTTGCCGTCCACCACGGTGTGGCCAAACTCGCGCAGGTCAGTGAGGAACGTGTTGAGGCGCGAGGTGGTGATCTTTTGCGAACGCGTCTTTTCGGCCGCGTCGACCATCGCCCAGATCTTCTCGACGCTGCGGCCGGTCAGGGCCGAAATGCGCAGGTACTGGGCCCAAGGAGCCATGACGCCCAGACGGCGGTCAACGGTCTCCATGCAGGCCTCGCGCTTGCGGTCGTCGTCGAGCAGATCCCACTTGTTGAGCAGCACCACGATGGCGCAGCCGCGCTCGATGGCAAGGCCCATGACCTTCTGGTCCTGCTCGGTGACGCCCACGGAGGCGTCGACGACGAGCAGCGCCACGTCGGCGCGGTCGATGGCGCGCAGGCCGCGGACCATGGAGTAGTACTCGATGTTTTCGTACACGGTGCTCTTCTTGCGAATGCCCGCGGTGTCGACCATGCGGTAGTGCTTGCCGTCGCGCTCGACGACGGTGTCGATGGCATCGCGCGTGGTGCCGGCGATGTTGGACACGATGGAGCGGTCGGCGCCCAGGATGCGGTTGAACAGCGAGGACTTACCGGCGTTGGGGCGGCCGATGATGGCCACGTTCAGCGCATCGGGAAACTCGTCGGCGACCTCGTCCTCCTCCTCGGGCAACAGGGCCACGATGTCGTCGAGCAGGTCGCCCGTGCCATGGCCGTGCAGGGCCGAGAGCGGCGTGGGCTCACCGATGCCGAGCGAATAGAACTCCCAGATGTTGTCATTCTCGCGATCGGGGTTGTCGAGCTTGTTCACCAGCAGAAAGACCGGCTTGTCGCAGCGCTTGAGCATGCGGGCGACCGATTCGTCCTCCTCGGTGACGCCGGTGCGGCCGTCGACCACAAACAGGATGACGGCGGCTTCCTCGGCGGCGGCAAGGGCCTGGTCGCGGATGGACGTGGCAAAGACGTCATCGCTCTTGAGCGGCTCGATACCGCCCGTGTCGACGATGGTGAACTCGCGGCCGTTCCAGTCGGCCGTGTGATACGAGCGGTCGCGCGTGACGCCGCGGGACTCATGGACGATGGCGTCCGAGGTCTGGGCCAGGCGGTTGACGAGCGTGGACTTGCCCACGTTGGGGCGTCCGACGACGGCGACGATAGGTTTCATCTGCTCTCCTTTAATGGGTAGGTTCAGCGGGAATAGTTGAATTGGCGGGCGTTATGCCAAGGATGTGCTCCAGGGTATCGAGCAGCTCATGCGGCATGGTCGACACCACATGAACCTCGGCGCCGCGACCGGTAAGGCTTGCGAGTAATTCGTCACGATGATACTCGTCAAGGGTCATACCATCGGCGTTGAACATGAGCTTAGGCACAAAGAGCATAACCCCCGATAGGTCCTGTGGCAGTTGCTCCAAGATGTCGCAGGCGACGATGAGGCCGGTCACGTCCACGTTGCCGCCAAAGTAGCGGTTTTTGATGGCCGTGACGGTACCGGCAAGGCCCTGCGGCGATTCCACAAAACGCGCTACCGTATCGCGCGCGCTGGCGCCCGAAAGGCACAGCAGGCGCTGGTCACGGGCGGCGATTGCCTCGCGAACGCGGCGCAGGCGCTCGGCATCGGCGGCGAGCACGTTGTCGGTCTCGTCCAGATAGGAGCGAATCATACCGATGCCGTCGTAGTACTGCGGGTAGCCGTCGTAAAAGTCCGCCTCAGGCGGCTCGATGCCGGCATCCAGGTAGAACTCGTCGCTCATCTGGAAGGTATGGCGGCCAAAGCGCTCGAAGGCACGGTCCTGGAAGGGCCGGATCATGGCGATAGTCTCGCGCGCCAGCTCGGGCTTGTCACTGTAGGACCAGCTAAAACGGTTCTGATGCTTGGTAAATCCAAGCGGCACAATGCCCAGGCTCGTGATTTGCTCGTGCTCCTCGCAAAAGCGCAGAGTCCTTTCCAGCTCCTCGCCGTCGTTCATGCCGGGGCACAGCACGATCTGCGCGTGAATCTCGATGCCGGCGGCCATGATGGCCTCGAGCACGTCCATGCCGCGCTGGGCGTTGCGGCCCATCATGCGGCGACGGATGTCGGGGCTCACGGCGTGGACCGACACGTTCATGGGGCTCATGTTGCGTTGGATGACGTTTTGAACATCTTCGTCGGTGAGGTTCGTGAGCGTGACAAAGTTGCCCTGCAAAAAGCTCAAGCGGTAGTCATCATCGCGAATGTAGAGCGTGGAGCGACCGCCCTTGGGCAGCATGGTCATAAAGCAGAACACGCAGGCATTTACGCAGGTACGCATGCCATCGAAGATAGGGCCATCGAACTCCAGACCCCAGTCCTCGCCGGGAAAGCGGTCAAGCTCGACGGGGGTGACGGTGTCGTCGCGCGGGTCGAATACCTCCAGCTCGACAGTGTCGTCATCTGCCTCCCAGAGCCACACGATCATATCGGTCAGTTGCTCGCCGTTGACCGTGAGCACGCGCATGCCCGGCTCGATACCCACATCCCATGCGGGCGATTCGGGGCGCACGTTTTTAACGAGCGCGCCCTCACCCGGCTCGGGGTCGCGGCTGCGCCCGTAATCGGCCACCTCAGCGGCGTATGCGGGTACGGTCTGGTCCATGATTAGCGGCAAAGCTCCTTGATGCGCTCGACGGCGCGTTCGATGTGTTCTTGCGGGGTGGAGGCTCCGGCGGTGATGCCGATGTGGTGAGCGTCGGTAAACCACGCGGCCTGAAGCTCGGAAGCTTCCTCGATGTGATACGTACGCTCGCAGGCGTTTGCGCAAATCTGCGCCAGGCGGCGGGTGTTGCCCGAGTTCTTGCCGCCCACCACGACCATGCAGTCGCAGCGGTTGGCAAGTGCGGCTGCTGCCTGTTGACGCTCACTCGTGGCGGCGCAGATGGTGTTGATCACGCGCAGTTCCTGCACGCGCGGCGTGATGGCAGCCACGACCTCGGCCAGGTTCTGCGCGGTCTGGGTGGTCTGCACGACGAGCCCAACCTTGCCCTTGAGCGGCAGCGCGTCCGCATCGGCGGCGCAGCTCACGACTTGAGCGTCATCGCCGGCATGGCCCAGGATGCCCTCAACCTCGGGGTGGCCCGGCTCGCCCACGACGATCACGCGGTAGCCCTCGCGTACCAGGCGCTCCGCCGCCACGTGGACTTTTTTCACGTAGGGGCAGGTGGCATCGACCACGTCGAGACCGCGCTCGCGAGCGGCCTCGATCACCTGCGGCACCACGCCGTGCGCGCGGATGATCACGGTGCCCGATGCGGCGTCGTCTAGGGTCTCGGCCAGACCGACGCCTGCCTCGGAAAGCTCGCGCACCACGATGGGATTATGGATGAGCGGGCCCAGGGTGTGGACCTGAGCGTTCTCCCCCGCCTGCGGGGCGGCCGCCAGGGCCATATCGAGCGCACGCTGCACGCCGTAGCAGGTGCCAGCGTGGGCGGCGATTTCGATGGTGGGGGCGTCTGCCTTGCCGGTCACAGCCTCGGCAGTGTTCATGACATACTCGCCCATGGCTAGAACCTGCCCGGGTGCTCGGCGCACAGGTCATCGCGCATGGCGTAGACGCGACTCATGGCTTCGGACTCAAACCATGCCAGGCGTTCCTTGCGCTTGAGCTCGGCCGGAGCATCGGAAAGCGAGATGGCCTTGCCGGCACGGATCCAGCATTTTTTGGGGCGCATGAGCTTTTTGCCCTTAGGCGTAATATCGGACCAACCACAAATGGCGAGTGGGTTGACGGGCGCCTTGCCCATCTGAGCGATGAGCGCAAAGCCGCCGTGGACTTCGGGTTTGATCTCGCGCGAGCGGATGCGCGTGCCCTCGGGGAAGATCAAGACGTCCTCGCCGCGCTGCAGCGCATGCTGGGCGGCACGCAGGCACTTCATGTCTGCAGTGCCACGCTCGACGGGAATGCCGCCCACGCGGCTAAAGGCCCAGCGCACAATCTTGGTCTTGGCAAACTCGGATTTAAAGATCGGGCGGATGCGGCGGCCGCCAAAGAACAACGCCGTCTCCACGGCCAGCAACTCGGCCATTGAGGTGTGGTTGCAGATGACCACACTGCCGCGGCCTTCCTGGCGCTCAAACAGCAGGTCGCTGTCCTCGACCTTCCAGCGCCACATGAGCTTGGAGAAGACCCACAGGATGCCCATGACCACGGCGACGGCGCCGCGGATGAGCGCCGGAAACTCGGCGTAGGGGGCGTTGTAGTAATCCTCGGGCGTCTGCTTAAACAGGCGCATGGGCTACCTCCTTTGGTTGATGAGGTCCTCGATGATGCGAACAACCTCTTCGATGGTGTGAGCGGTGGAGTCGACATGTACCGCGTCCTCGGCGGGCACGAGCGGCGCGACCTCGCGGCTGCTGTCGAGCTTATCGCGCTGCTTGAGGGCGTCGAGGGTCTCGTCGACCTCGGCCTCAAGCTGCTCTTCGGTGAGCGGCTGGGCGTCGTTTTGGTGGCGCTGCAGCACACGGCGACGGGCACGCTCGCGCGGGTCGGCAGTCAGGAAGACCTTGACCTGCGCGTTGGGGAACACGACGGTGCCGATGTCGCGACCCTCGGCGACAATGTCGCGGTCCTCGGCGGCGCGGCGCTGGTGGATGAGCATGGCGGCGCGCACGCCCGGGTAGGCCGAGACCTTGGACACGTTGGCGTCGACCTGCGGGGTGCGAATGGCAGCCGAGGCATCCTTACCGTCGATGGTCAGGCGCGTGTCCTCGCCGGTGCCGTTGGTAAAGCGAATCTCGATCTGCTCGGCGAGGGCGTCAATGGCCGCCTCGTCGTCCAGGTCAATGCCGCGGTCGAGCGCGGCGAAGGTGACAGCGCGATACATGGCGCCCGTGTCGAGCTTGTTAAAGCCCAGCTGGCGGGCGATCTCCTTGGCGATAGTGGACTTGCCGGAACCGGCGGGGCCGTCGATGGCGACGATCATGCAATGCTTCCTTTCGGTGGTTGACGTGCTGGTATGGGACGCGGGCGCTGGGGCTTGACGGACTGGTTAGCCCGTGTAGCGCTCGCGGTAGGTGTTGCGCTTGGGCGCGGAACCGTGGCTGCCGTGGTGGCGCGTGCGGGTCGCGGGGTTGACCGCTGTCGCGTTGGGGTCGCCCTGCTTGGAGCTGGCCTGCTTGGGCGGGATGCCGCCGGCCTTGAGAATCTGCACCTCGCGGTCGGTGAGCTCGCGCCACGAGCCCTTAGCCACGTCTTTGAGCTCCAGGCCGGCAAAGTTGCAGCGATGCAGGCGGATCACCGGATGGTGAATCTTGCTCAGCATGCGCTTGACCTGGTTCTTGCGGCCCTCGCGGATGATGACCTCCACGGCGGTGGTGCCGGGCTTGATGCCTTGCGGGGCTACGGCCTCGGCCTCGCGCGCGTTAATGACGCGGCAGATCGCCGGTTGGCATAGGCCATCGTCGAGCTCGATGCCGCGGCGCAGCGGCGTGAGGTCGCGATCGGTCAGGTTGCCGTCCACCAGCGCCTGGTAGGTCTTGTAGACGTGCTTGCTGGGATGCAGCAGGTCCTGCGACAGGTCACCGTCGGTGGTAAAGAGCAGAAGGCCCGTGGTGTCGCGGTCCAAACGACCCACCGGAAAGAGCCCCGGAAAGCGGTCGCGCGGGACCAGGTCGGCCACGCAAGGGCGTTCCTGTGGATCGCTCATGGTGGTGAGGTAGCCGGTCGGCTTGTAGAGCATCAGGTACACGGCACCCTGGTTGAGCTTGACGGGCATACCGTCGACCTCGATGTGGTCGCGGTCGACATCGACCTTGGTGCCTAGTTCGGTTGCGACCTGGCCGTTGACGGTTACGCGGCCGGCAGTCATCAGGTCCTCCGAGCCGCGGCGGCTCGCTACGCCCGCGCGCGCCAAAAAGCGCTGCAGGCGCATAGTGTGCGGGTAGACGGGCTGGGCGTCGCCCGTGGGCGCTGCGTTGTCCATGGCGCTTGCGAAGTGCGTTTCCCCTGCTTCGTTAGTCCTCGTCATGTATATCCTCCGAGGTATCGACGGTGGGCAGAAGCTCCTCGCCATCGGTGTCCTCAACATCGGTATCGATCAGTTCGCGTTCTTCGTCCAGGTCCTCGGCCTGCTCCTCGAGCGTGGACTGAATGCTGCGGCCGCTCAGGCGCTCGCGGATAAACTGGCGCGACTGCTCGTCGGGGGCAAACTGCTCCAGATCGGGCAGGTCCCGGGTGGAGCGCAGGCCGAACTTTTCCAAGAAGGCGTTGGTCGTGCCGTAGATGATGGCCTGACCGCGCTCGGGGTCGCGGCCGAGTTCGCGCACCAGGCCCTTATCCACGAGCGACGCGATGACGCCGTCGGAGTTGACGCCGCGGATGCCCTTGACCACCTCGCGCGTGACGGGCTGGTGGTAGGCGATGACGGCCAGGGTCTCAAGCGCCGCCTGAGACAGCTTTTGCGTGTCCCAGCTCAGCACGTAGGCCTCGACCACATCATGGTAGGCGGGGTGTGTAAACAGGCGCCAGCCACCGGCGACCTCGCGCAGCTGAAAGCCGCGGTTGGCCTCTTCGTACTCAACCTTGAGCTCGGCCAAAAGCGACGCGCACTCGCCCGGGGCGATATCCAGCGCAGCTGCCAGCGCGGGTGCGCTGACGGGGTCGCTCGACACCAGCAGCAGCGCCTCGAGGGCGCCTTTGAGGCTGTTTGCCTCCAGCGTGGAAAGGGTTGACATGGTTGCCGCTCCTATTCGGTGAGCTCGGGGCCCTCGCCAGGCACGTATGCCTCGGCGCCCTCGACGCGGTTGATTTGAATGGTTCCAAAGATCTCGTCCTGGCTTAGCGTAAGCGAGCCGCGCTTGGCAAGCTCTAGCATGGCCAGGAAGGTGACAACGAGCTGCTCGGTGGTGGCGTCGCCGTCCAGCAGCTCGCGGAAGGTGCAGGCTTGGTGTGCCATGGTAAAGCGGTCGACCGAGGCCACCGTCAGGTCGAGCGGCACGCGATGCGGTGCCACGTGCTCGGCCTCCAGCAGGAAGGTCTGGCGTTTGCCATCCAGGTCGGCGCAGATGACGGCGAGGCCGCGCAGGGTAATGCCGGCCAGATAGTCGGGCATAAGGCCTAGGAACTCGGGGTCGGGGCCGGCCACGCGCGGATGCATGCGGCTCTCGGCCTGCATACGCGCGCCAAGGGCTGCCGCCGCGCCCTTAAACTGCTTGTAGGCGATCAGACGCTGGATCAGGACCTCGCGCAGGGCGTCGCCGTCGAGCGCACTGAGCTCCTCGAGCTCATCGTCATCCTCGTCATCGTCGTCTGTCTTGCGCGGGGCCTCCTGGGGCACCAGCGAGGCGGCCTTGATGTCCAAAAGGGTTGCCGCGACCAGCAAAAAGTCGCTCGCCACGTCCAGGTCCAGCGCCTCGATGCGCTCGGCCTCGGCCAGGTATTGCTCGGCCACCTCGCTGATCGAGATGGCTCCGATATCAACTTTTTGGCGGGTTACCAGCTGCAGCAGCAGGTCGAACGGTCCGCTGTAGACCTGCGTCGACACGCGATACGACATCTTCGACCTCCTTTGACGGCGCCTTCGCGGCGCGGTTTGGGTGCATGTTGCGACCGTTTTGCACGGTCGACCTGTAAGTTTACCTTAGATGCCGGCGATTGCGAAGTTGAGCAGCCACTCGGCCAGCGGATACACGGTAACGTCGAAATACCGTCCAATCACGTCGATGCCGGTCCACATAGGCAACAGGTACAGCACCAGGATGAGGATGGGCATGGCGTATTGCTGCAGGCGGTAGTAGTTAGAGAGCGCTTTGCCTTTGAGGAACGGCACGATGATCGACGAGCCGTCGAGTGGCGGAATCGGAATGAGGTTAAAGAACGCGAGCGACAGGTTGACCACAATAAAGGTGGCACCGAAGTTCATGATTTGGGAAGCCACAGCAAAGGACATGCTGGTGTAGAGGTTGCCGTATGTCGCGTGCATGATAGCGGCCGCAAGGCATGCCAGCGCAATGTTCGATGCGGGGCCGGCCACGCTCACCAGGACCTCGTCGCGCTTGGGGTGCTTGAGGTTGTTGAGATAGACGGGCACGGGCTTGGCGAAGGCGAACACCGGGCCGCCGGCGGCGAGCATCAGCAGCGGCAAGAGAATGGTGCCAAACGGGTCGATGTGGTTGAGCGGGTTGAGCGAGACGCGGCCGCGCGAACGGGCCGTCTTATCGCCGAGTGCCCAGGCCGCGGCGGCGTGCGCGCTCTCGTGGATCACGATGCCCACGATGACGGCGGCGGCGCTGGCGAGCAGGTTCATGAGGTAGCTGCTGGACATGTCACTCCCCTAGCGGACGCGGCGCGAGGCGCGCGTAAGCAGGTAGTCGGCCACAAACAGGATGACGGCCACGATGGCGTAATCCAAGCGGAAGACACCGCCAAAGGGCGAGGTGATAACGCCGTAGCCGGCGATGGCGCTCGGCAGGGCGCGCGAAAGCTCAACGACAAAGCCCACGATCTGCAGCTTGGCGGTGAGGCCGCTGAAGCACAGCAGCACGGTCATCGCGCTCATAAATATGCCGCAGATGCGACAAGCGATGGCTATGATGCTCATCGCCACGGCGGTGGCTTTACGAGAGTTCACGCGCGGTCTCCTCTTCGATCTGGGTGGAAAGCTCCAGCCATTCGTCCTCGAGCTTGGGCAGCTCTTGCTTAAGGCCGTTATATTCCCCCAGCGCGGCGTTGAACTTGTCCTGATCGGCATAAAGCTCTTCGCTTGCCATCAATTCCATAAGCTCGTCATAGCGGGCACGCTTTTTGTCCAGCTCTGTCTCGATCTTCTTGAGCTGGTTGCGCACGCCCTTGAGCTTTTTGTTGAGCGCGGCACGGGCCTGGGCCTCGGCGCGCTTTTGCTCCTTGGTCTTTTTGCCCTCGGCAGGCTTGGGAGCCGCGGCTGGGCTGCTGGCCTGGGCGGCGTTGGCTTTGGTGGACTTGGCCGCGGCAGGTGCGCTCTCCCCTGCTGCCTCGGCGGCGGCGCGGGCAGCGAGGTCCTCGCGTTTGAAGAGGTAGTAGTCGTAGTCGCCATCGTAGACCGTGACCTTGCCGTCGCGGATGTCGATGATGCGGTTGGCCACAGCGCGCACCAAGTGCTCGTCGTGGCTGATCAGCACAATGGTACCGGGGAAGTTTTGCAGAGCGTTCTCGAGCATGTCCACCGAGTCGATGTCCAAGTGGTTGGTGGGCTCGTCTAGGCACAGGAGCGCCTCGGGCGCCACGAGCATCTTGGCCAGAGCCAGACGCGCCTTTTCGCCGCCGGAGAGGACTCGAACCTGCTTCTCGATGGAATCGTTGTCGCTAAACAGGAAGGCGCCCAGCAGGCTGCGCTGCTGCGGTACGGTCCACTTGGGCGTGACAGTGTCGATCTCTTGCAAGACGGTGTTGGACTCGGTCATGCCCTCGAGCGCATGCTGGGCATAGTAGGCGATGCCCACGTTGGTACCCAGGTCGCGCGTGCCGGTAGTGGGCGGCTCCAGGCCGGCGAGGATCTTCATGAGGGTGGACTTGCCGGCGCCGTTGGGACCGACGAGCGCCACGTGCTCGCCGCGGTAGAGTTTGAGGTCGATGTCGCTGTAGATGTGCTTGTCGCCGTAGGACTTGGAGACGCCCTCCAGGCTCACGACCATATCGCCGGAGCGCGGCGGGTCGGGGAACTTAAAGTCGATGTGCTTGTGGCCCTCGGGCAGGATGACGAGCTCCTTTTTGATTTGCTCGATCTTGCGGATGCGCTCCTGCGCTTGGGCGGCCTTGGTGGGCTTGTAACGGAACTTGTCGACGAAGACCTGCATGTGGGCGATGTCGCGCTCCTGCGCGGCACGCTTGGCGCGCATCTGCTCCAGGTTGTCCTCGCGCTGCTTGAGGTAGCTGCTGTAGTTGCCGGTGTAGGTGGTCACGCGGCGGTTTTCGAGCGCGGCGACGTGGTCGACGCAGGCGTCCATGAAGGCGCGGTCGTGGCTGACGATGAGCACGGCGCCGTCGTAGTTGGCGATAAAACCGCGCAGCCATTGGACACTTTCGAGGTCCAGGTGGTTGGTGGGCTCGTCCAGAAGCAGCAGGTCGGGATGGCGCAGGAAGAGCTTGGCCAATGCGATGCGCATCTGCCAGCCGCCCGAGAACTCGGAGCACGGGCGTTCAAAGTCGGTGACCTTAAAGCCGAGGCCGGACAGGATCTTGCGGGCGTTGCTCTCGAGCTCGTAGCCGCCCAGATGTTCAAAGCGGTCCTGGACCTGGCCGTACTCGTTAAGGAGCGTGTCGACGTCCTTGCCCTGCTCGGAGAGCTCGGTGATCTGGGCTTGCAGCTCGTTGGCGCGCTCGCCCATGCGGCGGATTTCCTTGGCGGCCGCCATGACCTCGGCAAGGACAGTGGTGTCCTTTTGCTCCAGGTTGGTTTCCTGCTCTAGGTAGCCCACCTGGCAGTCCTTGGCGTACTGGACCTGGCCGGCGTCTGGGCTGTCGATGCCCATGATGATCTTGAGCATGGTGGTTTTGCCGGCGCCGTTGGGTCCCACGAGCGCAAAGCGTTCGCCGGGGTTGATCTGGAAAGACGCGCCGCTAAAGAGAACGCGCGCGCCGAAGCTTTTTTCGATCTTGTCGACCAGGAGGATCATGGTGCCGCCTTTGACCTTGTGTGCCTATATGAAAAAAGGCCCCAACTTGCGTTGGAGCCTCATTCAATTCTCGGGTGGAGACGAGGGGGATCGAACCCCTGACCTCTTGACTGCCAGTCAAGCGCTCTCCCAGCTGAGCTACGCCCCCGTGCGAAAAAGTACTATACGGGAACTCGGACGGCGATGCAAGGACAATTTTGGAAAAACTTTCGCGGGCCCCGGCGCGCACGTGCGGGTGCGCGGGCCCGCCCAGGTCCGAGGAGCCCGCGATGCCCGCGGGGGCAGCGGTCCACGCACGGACCGTGCGCCGGCCGACTTGGCGAGCGGAACACGACTCTCCCCGTGCAACAGGGTTTTCCGTGCACCGCCAGTCCCATTATCGGGCCTGATTGCGAAGCGCCCCTCCCCTGCGCTTCAGAACCATGCCCGTTTACTACGATGAATCAGGAATGTCCGACCACACTCGCCTTTTGGCGTAAGCGGCGGGCTTCCTACCTGCGGTTTTGCAAATGGAGAACACGCGGTGCTCGGGCATCGCCGATCCGTCGTAGTAAACCGGCATGGTTTTGAAATGGCATCAGGTTGATTTCACACATAAATATGTTGGAGCCCTGAAATATAGGCTTTAACTTATTCTAAAACACGTCTTTTCCGCGACGCGCCTAGATTAGCTGTTGTTTAACATCGGATTTGATCTTGCGTTGTGCGACTTCCTCGTGCATGGTAGTATTTCACGACGTGAAGCGAAGAAATTGGGCCTGAGTTGGCTTTGTTAGAATTGCATTCACCGTTCATAAGGGCTCTTGGCGCAACGGTTAGCGCAGGGGACTCATAATCCCTGGGTTCTGGGTTCGAATCCCGGAGGGCCCACCACTATCTACCAGCGGTTTCCCTGATATTCAGTCAATCAGGGAAACCGCTTTCGTTTTGGTTTTTCCTTCTAGAATCCACTGGTTTCTTCTGGCTATCCACCACTATCCACCACAACCCAATGTATAAGGAGGCGTTTCGCCTGTATATACATTGTGGAGGCCCTAAGGAGCGCCGTTCTGAGTCGGCGGCATGCCGGGGGCCGCGGGCGCCTTCTCTGTGCCCCAAGACCGTATCGGAGCTTTCACTTTCCGGTGTAATAAAAATCTAAATAGTCGGCCCTAAAACGTTCCCGGCGATCCATGGGCGATATTTGCCGCATTATGTCGAGATTGCCTCAGTATAGATTGCGGAGACGATCCATTTCGATACGATTGTCGGCCGCCAAGCTAATGAAAGCCTGGAACAGTTGTTCAGCAAGGCCATATGCGCGCTTCTCACTATCAGACTTGTCTCAATACCTTTGAGGATTGGAGCAAGTTATGACCAATCGTACAGTTGTCCATGGCGCTATTGTGGAAGCCGCCTCGGCGGTGCCCATCGACATCGCGATTGAATTCAAGCCGGGAATTCCCGGCATGACCATTCTGGGCATTCAGGATAATGCCGCCGTAGAGCTGCGAGGTATCGTCAGGTGCGCCCTCAGGGCGCAGGGATACACCTTGCCTCGAAACAGTGGCTCTATCGATGTCATGCCCTCGCCCGGCTATAACAGGGCCTTCTCTGGTCGAATCCGAGATGCAGGCTCCCTCGCGCTACCCATCGCACTCGGAATCCTAAGCGCCTCGGGGCAACTTGAGCCTGCGTATATCGAGGACAAGCTGTTTTTCGGCTCGCTCGACTTCGGTGGCAACGTAACCTCATGCCGGGGCACTATCGCCGTCGAGAACCTTTGCCGGGAACTGAGTCTCCAAGGCATCGTCTCAGCTGCGACTCCACGCGGAATCAGGCCTTATCATTCGAGTCTTCAATCTCTGGACTCGATTTCAACTGACGCCCTAAGCAATCCCGAGAAGCTCATCGGAAGAACCATGCCGGCCGAACCCGGGCAATTGAGCCCAGTCTATCCGCCCGCTGCCGTCTCCGCTGTGGCTGAGGCGCTTGCGACGCATACACCCATCCTCATCGAGACAGATAGCCCGGAACGCGCGGGCGAGGCGCTCCGGGCGTTCTTCCGCGTCGGCGAGAGTGACGAGGCGACACTCATGAGAGACCTCGCCCGCGCCGGCGCTAAGGGGAACGTTGCCGTCGTGCCCGATGTCGGGACGGCGAGTATTGCGGGCATTGTCGGCGGGGGGCGCCCGATCCTGCCCGGTATCATTTCGACTGTAAGCGGCGGCGCTATCGTTTTGGGAAATATCGATCAGGCCTCGTCCCATGTCCTTCAGTCCGTTGCTGCGGCTATCAGGCAAGATACCGTAAGAATTGTCAGAGTTGACGGCACTGTTCGATTTCCCTGCGATGCCGCGCTCGTCATGACGGTGAGGGAGGACCGCAGCAACTATGCACTAAAGGCTTTTGAGAAGGGCCTGTTCCCTAAGATTGAACAGCCCGTCGTTGTCGATATCGACCAGCTGGAAGAAGGCCTGTCCCAGATTCTGGCGCACCCCGGTTCGTTGGTCGCCTATAGGGAGAGCGTCGAAAAGCGCATCGAGGACAGCAGCCTCTATGTGGATGCAACCTCCAAAGGCGGCATCAAGGTCAACTATTCGGTCGACGGGGAGCCGAAGACCGTGGAGCTCGTGAAGCAGATCTACGAAGAGAACGACACACTCTGCATCCAGGCCTTTGATGTGACCGAGGGCTCCGACTCGTTCGGGGCTCTTTGGTCGGACGTCACCGTTAACCTTGACGGCTCGGCGCAGGGCGACCGCACGGTCTACATGAAACGATCTGAAATTGACCCCTTGCCCGGGATCCTGATGGACTCGGAGATATTCGGCTCCGTTCTCGACGGCGCCGGAAGGGGTGGATACGAGGCCGTCGAGATCAGCCCGAACGCCTTCCTCTCGATGAGGGACCTGCCGGAATTCCGAGAGATGGTCATTCCCGCCGAATACAAGGATATCGCTGTTGCCGCGGGCGTTAAGTTCGCCGTGGTGCCGGCGATTGAAGCCAAAGACATCGCGCTCATGTCTGATGGCCTCGTCAGCGTAGGCGGGCACGACTATACGCTCTATCGCGGGCAGACCTTCGAAGAGTCTCAGAAGGTGGACGCGATCCTCGATCAGTACGATGAGCTCAGCGTGGCGCCCCACAGGCTAGACTGCAGCCCCAGCACCAAGAAGATCATTGACTCGCTCCGGCTTACGACTAAAAGCACAGCATCGCCCGGTGGCGTCGTAACGATGGAGCGCGATGTGGCCCTCCCCCACGTTCAATCGCTGAAGCATTAACCAAAATCTAGGAACACTTGTTCAACGGCTCTCATCGCCATGCTCCATGGCTGACGATAAAACCAACGGAACTATGACCGAAGGGAGAGCCGTATGGATAAGCTGGACAGGTCGGGAGCGGCGGCAGGGCTAGGCCTGCTCAATCTCGACCGCATTTACAATAACGTGTGCGAATTGATCATGGACCCGCAACAATGCGAGAGCCACCTTAAATGGCCGGCCGTCGCCACACTTGGCGCGATTATGGCCGAGCCGAGTCTTCTTGCGGCCGTGGCCGAGGTTGCATTTGACGGCATTGCTCCCAATACGAATGCCGACCAGAAGTCCTGGCTGCTTGCGCAGGCCCTATTCACGTCTTCAACCGCCCAGGCCGCATATGAGGTCGAGCACGGGCTTGAGCTCTCGCCGTCCGATCGTGCCCATATTAATCCTAAGGCTGCCATTGCCGTCCAGGACTACATCTCGCATGACCAAAAGCTCGCCGTCATGAAATTCTATGTCATGGCAGACACTGAGCTCACACACATCGCCATGAACTGGCCGGCTGGCCCCTACGGCCAGTACAGGATCGGCGACGATGGCTATGTCACAGACGAGCAGTTCGTGCGCGTGATACCCGACCCCCTCGACCAGAGCCTCTACGAATACATCGCGAACGGCGGCCCGCTTACCGACGAGGTTATCAGCGCTGCCGTGAGGGGTGAAGCGGGATACATCGATACACTTGCTTCTCAGGCTATCGATAACGATCCCGATGCCCCTGTCTACTACACCGAGGGAGAGCAGGATGAGTGGGAGGACTCTCTCAATGACGGATTTGTCGAAGAGAGCGAACTCAAGACCGAACGTGCCCACGTGATGCCGGGAACGAAAAACCTCATCGCGCAGATCAGCAAGAAGCTAGGCGGCGGCACCGAGGGGGCGCTTCACACCACGGCCCCCGACCGCACCGCCTACTTTCACTATGGGCAGTCATAAGGGGGGGCGCACTACGATGAACATTAGCCTTATCCCGTTCGACTCCCATATCGAGTGCATGACAATCGACACGGAGACCACTGGGCTCGATCCAGCCGGCGGCGATGAGATCCTGACGCTCGCCATGGTTCTCGATATCGAAGGCCAAGACTCACCCTCGACGGTTCATCTACGTGTCATGCCGCAGCATAAGACGGAATGGCCCGACGCCGAGCGCGTGAACCATATCTCCCCTGCCTCCGTGGCGGGCTATAAGCCCTTTGAAAGATATCTCGAGGCCGTTCAGTTCCTATTCGACCGTACGGAGAAGATTGTCGGATGGAATGTCAAATTTGACCTTGGTTTTCTCGAGAACGAGGGCGGCGTCATACCGCAGACGACGAAGGTAGTCGATGCGATGGAGGCCTTCGGGCGCGCATACGGCCCGTTTTCGGAGACTCATACCCGATGGAGGCTGACCTCTGCGGCAGATGCCGTGGGCTATAGCTTCGAGGGGACGCCCCATACCGCTCTCGCCGATGCCTTGGCTACCAGGTATTTATATCGACACGCCGAATCGATCATCGAAGGCCATAGACATCCGGGGGCAAATGTCAAACGCCCCGGAGCTTACAGGCATATCTAGGAAATTGTCACCCTGTGGCACCAAACCGGTCTGCACGGGTGGCCTATATGGCGAAAACTGTATTTGGGGCCGCCCGAGCGTGCGGCCCCAATGCACATCGCCGGAAGGAGGTACCAGCAATGCCCGGAGAGAACGAAGAAGCCATGCGCGTCTTGCTCATGCTCGGGCAGGCTGTTATGCCGCCGGCGCGTGAGGTTCTCATTCTTACGATGAGGGCGCTGGCGCGCGGCACCGGCAAGGTTGCCGGCACTGCCGGCAGGACGGCCCAGCGCGGCGCGAACCATGCGTTCAGCCATGTAAACGGACTCGGGCGCTACGGCCTTGTGACCGAGCATACCTTGAGGCGCGACCGCAACGACGTCATCAAGCTCGTCAACCTCGGCAAGGAGGGCGCGCTCGACCGCAGCGACCTGTCGCTCCTTTCCGACATCTGCCGCAGGCACCGCATCGGGTTCGCGGTTTTCGAAGACCCGGCGACCGGCTATTTCGCAATCGAATACAAGATGAAGGACCAGGAGGCCCTTGCCGCCTGCATCGAGACGGCTATCCAGAGAAAGCTAATCTCGAATGCCGACGTGGATAGCGCCATGAGGGGACCGGTCGAGAAGGGCAACGGCCCCCAGTCGGCCAATCCGCGTAATGAGCGCTCGTCTGAGCAATTAAAAGAGTATCCAGCGCTTCCCGCAATCGGGCTTCCCGCCGTTGGCCTCCCTCCGGTTGGCCTGCCGCCCGCGCCGGAAAGCATCGAATACCTCGGGGAGTCTTGGAAACTCGACCAGTCCGATGGCATGTACAAGCGTAAATTCACCGGTTGGGACGGCACTGCCTACACCGCCGCCATGACAACGGCCGGTGCCTTCAGGATCACCGATTCCGACGGCCGTCTGGCGAAAATCGGAAACCAGGTCTGCGAGGGAGACGTCAAGGGGGCGTTTATCGAGGGACGCTCCGACGCGCTCGTTCGATGCCATTCCCAGATCGAGACCCTGAAGGACCGTGAGGCCTTCGAGGGATCGGTTAAGCTGCAGCAGCGCCCAGGACGCACCAAGCAGATGGGCTCGCACGAGGTCATTCGCGCCGCCAATATGCGCGACGCCGCCGACCGCAAGGCGAACCGTCACCAGATCGGAAATCAGAACCGTCCGGCCACGCACTCCCGAACACTCAACAAGCGGGTCAAGAGGTAATTCATGAAGTTGCCCAAGCTGGACATAACGAGGGCAATCGGAGCCGTCGTGCTGGGGGCGGCCGCCTTCTGGATCGTAAACCTTACGGTCCAGAAGGTCATGCTCGGAATCAACGGCATGGAGACACCCGATGACGTCGTGGCCTTCATCGCATGGTCGGCATCCCGGCGACCCTTAGGCATCTACTTCGGTGGGCTCCCTTTGCTGATTTCTGCCGCAACGTCCCTCGCGTTCGCGCTGGCCACTTTCCTCAAGAAGGAGGCACCTGGCGAGGACATCTCTCCCGCCAAGCAATATGGCTCCCAGCGATTCTCCACCGCCCAGGAGCGCTTGCTGTACTCGCATAACAAGGCGACAGACGAGTGGCCCGTCCCCGACTGGTGCGAGACGGTCGAGGACGACAATATCATCCTGTCGCTCAACAGCAAGGTTGCCGGTACCTCAATCGTCAATGATAAGAAGGACCCGATCAGGCGTGAGAGCCAGGTGCCGAACCGCAACATGTTCATCATGGCCGGATCGGGTGCTGGCAAGTCATACCGATTCGTGACCAACCAGATCATGCAGATGAACGGCAACATGGTCTTCACCGATCCTTCTGGCGAGCTTTTCCGCGCATCTGCCGCCTTCTTGGAGAAAAACGGCTATGAGGTGCAGGTCATCGACCTGCGCGACGAGGAGCACATCCTGGCCTCGACCCCCTACAACCCGCTCATCAACTGCCGTGACGTCACGTCCATCAACTCGCTGGTCAACATGTTCATTGCGAACACCAAAGGTGAGGACACGCGCGGCGACCAGCAGTTCTTCATCGACATGGAGAAGAATTTCTACACCTGCGTCTGCGGCATGTTCGTCTTCTGGTTCAAGGCCAACGGCAATACCGCGGACTGCACTCTCCCGGGTATCATCGACTACCTGGCGATGGCCAAGGCCGACGGCGCCGAGGGCATCAACAAGCTCGACCTCGTCTTCGAGGGTACCCGCGAGCGCGACGGCTTCGATGGGTTCGCGCAGTACATCATCGATACTTACGGCGAGGACGCGCTCGACGACGAGTCCCTCCCCGAGAACTCCGTCCTCACCAACTACCGCACCTTCAAGGCCAACGCCGGCGCCCCCGAGCAGATGGCGGCAGTCGTGTCCTCGTGCGCGGCCCGCCTGCAGAGACTCAACAACCCCGCGATCAGGAAGATGCTGGGTCGCGACGAGCTCGACCTGCAGTCTATCGACAAGCGCAAGCGCGCCATATTCTTCTGCATCAAGTCCGGCGGCGGCCCCTATGACTTTGTCGCCGCGATGGCCCTGAACCAGCTGTTCGATATCTCGAAGGATATCGGATCCACGAACGGCATCGGCCATCTTGAGATCCCCCTATATTGCTATCTAGACGAGCTCGCCCAGATAGGCAAGATCCCTGACCTCGAGAAGCTGTTCGCCGAGAGCCGTAAGTTTTGGATCAACCTCTGCGCCATCGTGCAGGACGGCAAGCAGCTCGAGGCCCGGTACGGCAAGCAGTCGGAATCCATCCGTGCAAACTCGGCCATTTTTATGTACATGGGTTCCTCCCTCTTTTCCGATTGCGAGCAGATATCTCGCGAGATGGGCAACACCACGAAGAAGTTCACCGATTACTCCGTCTCGAATTCCGCAAGCGGAAAATCCATCAATGAGAGTACGAGATACGTCAAGGTCCCGCTCATGAGCCCCGAGGAGCTTTACAGCTTCAACGAGGAAGACGGCCTGTCCCCTGACGAGTGCGTGACCCACTACAAGCAGGGAATGTGGTTCCGCGACCTCAAGGCCGACCCGGAGATCCACCCCCGGCGCAAGGAGTATCTCGCCGCCGGCAAGACCGACATGCTTGAGTGGGCGCGCTCAAGGAAGCACGCGCAGGGCCCCGATGTGTCGACACCCGAGGACGTCGTACTCATCAACCGAGCAAACCCCAAGACCATCGTCATTGACGCCTATTAGGGCGCATGAATAGATATCGCAAATCCTAGGGAAGGACATTTCAATGGAACAGCTTTCAACAATCGTCACATCCTTCGAGAATCTCATGATTGCCGGTGGTTCTCTGTTTGCCCTGTGGGGTGTATACAACCTGCTTGAGGAAAAGACCAAGGGACGTCCCGGCCACGGTACCGAATGGTGGCAGGTGCTCGCCGGCGTATTCATTGCCGGATGCGGCGTGTCCCACATCATCTCCCAGCTTTTTAACGGCATCATTCAATAATGAGTATTCGGGAGAGGTTGCTCGCCTTCGCCGCCGGCTCCCCCATCGGGGATGACCGGTCGCCAAGGCCGACGGAACCATACGGGGAATACGAGCTCGACAGGCGATGCATAAAGTGGTCGGAGTGCATTTTTCGCTTCGCGGTTGTCAGCGTTGCCCTGCTGGTGCTGGGCTGCGCGCTGTCTGGCATCGCATATGCTGCGCAAAAGGGTCAGTGGTCTGTAAGAGACTCGCTTGATGTTTCAGGTTCCCAGGCAACAGACTCTAAGCGCTATGTCGTCATCCGTTGGTCAGATATTGAAAAAGACAAGTTTATAGACTTTAAACATGGCAACATCACCGCTCATGAAATCAGATATGAGGTGAAAATCGGAAACGGAAGCGCAAATCTTTATGGCCCGATCTATGTCGATAAGAACGGTAAAACTGTAAGTTCAAAAACCGCCAAAACAAAAAAGCTGAGCGGAAGTTTGAGCGATAGTGAGTTTCTGAAGAGCTTGGCGCCAAGTTGGGCCCCTGATGGCTGGGAGATAGCAAAAGCCGCGGCAACTGGACAGGAATCCACTGGAACCGGTGGCGGACCTCATACCGACAAAGACTCGGCAGCAAAGGACCCGGAGGACTTGGAAAACCAGTTAATCAAGGATCATCCGCCCAAATTCGCTCTAAATTTTGAATTCTTTAAGTATTCTGCCGAAAATTTGGCATGGTCCTTCTGCCGCGGACTTGCCGAGAATGCTACCAGTCTCGCCGAATGGTGTATTTCGTTGGTGTCCTCCACGGCGGATACGGCTTTCACTTCCGATTTCACCAATGGGCCTTTTGCCCAGTTCTACACCATGGCATCGACGTTGTCCAAAAACGCCTTCCAGCCTTACGCCTTTGCGTTTCTTGGCCTGACTTTCGGCGTCGCCCTTATGCACCAGCTCGATGTCCGCCGCAAGATGGCCGGTATCGACATCATGGCAAGCCTCGCCTTCGTCGTGATGATGTTCGCGGTGAGCTACACCCTCATTGTGCACGCGATGGATATCTGCGCCTGCATATATATCCTCGCCCAGAATCTGGTAAGGGTCGTGAACATCGCGCTCGCGTCTGTCGGCATAGAGGCGTCAAAGTCCCTCGGCATAAAAGAGCAAGTGATCGCCTCGTTCGACTCTCTGACGTATGCCCAGGCGAGCACGTCCTTTATCCTGCTGCTCCTTGCGATCGTGGCCCTTGTCGCCTGCGTTGCCTGCCTATTTTGCGTACTCACTACCATCTTTGTACGCGTCGGCGAGATATATCTCAGGGCGGCGGCGAGCCCACTCTGCCTTGCATTTTTCGCAGACGACAGGTCCAGGGCAATGGGGGTCGGGTACCTCAAGCGCTTCGCCGCGGTGTGCTTCCAGGCGGTCATGATTGTCATCGCCATCGGCATGATCCCCTTGATCATGACAGTGGCCTCCGAGCTCATAGCGCCGATCACGTCTGACACGAGCAGCCTGAGCGGGTTTGGGGATGCCGTCGCCGCCCTGATCCCGTCGATGTGCGCTGTCCTGTGCATCACGGAAATCGTCAACAAGTCCAAGTTGGTCGCCAACAGCCTGTTTGGCCTTGCCTAGGGAAGGTGATGAAATGGCAGAGACATTCGTGCGCGACGATATCAACAACTATGTCGCGAGAAATATTTTCGGTCATTTTTCCAAGCGCTCCGCTGTGGCGGCGTTGGCTGCCGCTTCGGTCGTATCTGTCGGCATTTACGGCGTTTACGCATGGGGCTGGAATCTCGAAGCCGTCACTTATCTGGCGATACCGGTTTGCGTCGCGATCGGCGTAATCGGCCTCCATTCGCACCATGGCCTCAAATCGGAAAAATGGCTGCCCCTCATGCTGAAGGACCGGGCCGAGCCGGATCAACTCATGCTCGCGGTGCCGACTTTTGAGGTCGCGACGCCAAAGAAGACTCGGGCCGAATTGCGTAAGGAGAAGCGCCGTGAAAAGGCTGCGAAGAAAGCAAGAAAGATAGAACAGGAGACCGTGCCGGCGGGAATCGCCCAGGCGATGGCAGAGGTCTCTATTGATAACGATAGGAGAAACCCGAGATGAGCAGGATGACGATTGAGGATCTCGACCGTGAGATCGCGGAGGCGGAACAGCGCCGCGCGAACGCCGTCGAGGCTGGTTGGCCGAAGGGCGTGCGCCAAATGGACAAGCGCCTGAAAAAGCTGAATAAGAAACGCGACAAACATCTTGCGAAATATGGTCCCGACGTGCCATCCATCCCCCTTGGCTCTTCCTGGGAGACGGATGAGGACCAGGCCGATCTCGGCGTCAACACCGCCCTGTCGACCGACGTAAAGCTCGTCCAACCCAAGTGGACGACCACGAAACTCGTGCCCTACGAGCTGCTAACGGTCGACGGCGTCATGCGTATCGATTCGGCGACCTACTCCATCGCCCTGCGGGTCGACGACGTCAACTATCAAGGCGCACGACCCGAGGACCAATATCGCGTTCGCGAGGCATGGGCGGCGTATCTCGACTCCCTCGACCATACGGTGCGCCTCGGCATCTTCATCATGAACAAGCGTGTAAGCCCGGAGGAGTTCGCCTCCGACCTGCTATTCCGAGAGGTGCCCGGTGACGATCGCGGCAACGTCTTGCGTCGCGAGTACAACGCTTGGACTCGCTCCATGCTGGCGAAATCCTCCAGATCCGTTCGCCGTGACCGCATCGTGACGATCGCGGTGTCTGCCGACACGATGGAGCGCGCCGTCCCGCGCCTTTCCCAGGAGGCCGATTCCTTCCTGCGCTTCATGCGCGACCTCGGATCCGATGCGCATATCCTCGACGGCCAGCAGCGTCTCGATATCATCCAAGCCATGACGCGTCAGGACGATAACCCGGGCACGGCGAACTTCGAGCGTCTTTCCGGAACCGTCGGCCTCACGACCCGCGAGCTCGTGGCCCCCTCTTCCGTCCTCACGGCAGACGGCTATCGCGGCGATCCGAGGATGATCGTCGGGCGCCGTTGGGTGAAGACCTATGACGTCACCCTCGACGGGTACGGTAAGACAATGAAAGACTCCTTTATCTCAGATTTGACGGGCCTGCCCTACGACCTCACCGTCGCCTGGCACATCCGGCCCTGGGAATTCTCTGCCGCGATCTCCGCTGCAGAGAACCACCTGCATGAGATCACCGAGGAAAATAACACCTATCAGTTCAACACGAGCCGTCCCGAGGTCGGCTACTTCGTCGACCAGAGTAACATGCCGCCTGCCATGCGTGAGGCCCAGGAGGACGCCGAGGCCTTCCGAGACGACCTCGAAAGCGCGGAGATGCATGCGTTCGGCGTCACTACGGTCGTTGCCGTCCAGGGTCGCACGGAGACGGAGCTCGAGGAGGCATGCCGCGAGGTCGAGAAGGTGTTTTCCACGCACAGGAAGCCCTATCCCGATTCCTGGCGCGCGCTTCGCGAGGAATCGTTCTCGACCGCCCTGCCTATCGGTACCCCCTATATCCCGTACGAGCGCACCCTCACGACAGATCCCCTGGCGCACATGATGATGTTCGTTGCGGCGGAGATGAATGACCCGGGCGGCAACATCATGGGCCTCAATGCCGAGACCCGCTCGTTCATCGTCTACGATCCGGTCTCCCATGAGCACACGAACAGCTTCACGCTGGCACAACCCCGTTCCGGCAAGTCGTTCAATTCGAAGATCACCCGCATCATCCCCGTGCACCTGAAGCATCCGGACGACGACGTGATCACTATCGACCCCGAGGGCGAGTACGTCACCCCCACCGAGTATCTCGGCGGCCAAGTGATCCGTATCGCGGAAAACTCCGGCGACTACATCAACCCCCTCGACATCTCCCTTGCCTACGGCTCGGACGACCCGGAGACAAAGTCTTCCCCTGTGCCGGCGAAGGTGTCCTTCATCCAGTCGCTCGTTCGCATGATGGCGAGCAGCGTCAACGACGCCCAGGCAAACGTCCTCGATGCCGCCGCTGCCTACGCGTATAACCGATACCTAGATGACCCGCGTCCCGAGAACTTGCCGACACTTCAGGATATCTATGACTTCCTGATGTCCGAGCAGGGCTCCGATATGCGCGACGCCCGCGACCTCGCGAAGCTCATTCGCCGCTATGTCACGGGCACGCTGTCGCTGTTTAACCATCCGACGAACGTTGACCTCCAGTCGAACCTCGTGTGCTTCGACCTGCATGAGCTGTCCAGTGAGCTCAAGCCCCTGGCGCTGCTCATCATCCTCGACCATATCTGGGTCCGCGTCTCGGCGAACCGCCGCGCCGGAAGGCGAACCTGGCTCGTTATCGACGAGTTCCAGCTCCTGCTCGACAGTCCCTACGCGCGCAGCCAGATCGACCGCTTCTTCACCCGTGGCGGCAAATGGGACTTCTACATCAACGCCATCACCCAGAACCTCTCGCGCGTCCTCAACAGCGAGGAGACGCGCTACATGTTCCAGAACTCGCCCTTTGTGACGGTCCTGCAGCAGACGAGCGACCTTCTGCCCGACTTCCAGGAGCTATTCAACCTCTCCGAGAGCCAGACGAAGGTTTTGGCAACCGCTCATCCCGGCGAGGGCCTCTACGTGTTCAAGAACCGCGTGGTCCATTTCGACTTCCCGATCGACCAGAAGATCTGCCCGACGCTCTACGACATCTGCACGACCCGTCCCGCCGATATCAAGCGCCGGGTGGCGAGGCCGGTGCCGGTGAGGCCCGACGTCGATACGCTCGACGAGCCGGAGGACGCCCCGTCATCGTCCTCGCGTTCGAGACGTGAGGAGATCGGTCGCAGTGTGCCCTCGCCGGCGCACATGGCTCCCCCGCCGCAAGTCCGATCCTCCGATCGACCTGCGAACGAGCAATTTGGTTTCAACGGCGGCGACAACCGAGACGCGGTTGCCGCCAAAAATGAAAGGATGGAAGATATGGATATTCGTGACTTCCAGGAGGGCGTGAGCTTCTCGCGCTTCAACACCCGTCGACTCCCGACCGAGGAGGAGCTGCGCGCACAGGCTGAAGCCGAGCTCAAGAAACTTGTCCTGAACGCGATCGATCAGGTCTTCACCCGTGAGAGCGACACCCACTTCGACGATTTCGCGCTGGCGCTTTCCGCTGCCGGCATCACGCTCGGCGCCGACCCCTCCGGCGACATCGCCTTCTCGAACGGCACGGTCGCCCTTTCTGGTTCCGAAGTCGGATACACGCTGCAGGCGCTCGTTGCCATGTCGGAGCGCGCCAACGGCCTTGATGCCGTAGCGGAGCCCCAGCGTGCCGCTTTCCCCGAGCAGACTCAGTCCATCGAGGAGGATACCGAGCAGGCTGCCTCTCGTCTCGATGGTGCCCGTCAGCAGCCGGTGGAATCGCCGGCCCGTCCGCGCACTCAGGCGCAAGTCCCTCAACAGCCGGTGCACTCCGCAACACCCCAGCAGACTTCCGCTGCAGACTTCATGCAGACCGGCGGCATGTATCCAAACCAGCGCGCGGCTCAGCGCCGCCATCAGGCCGCGCTGCAGGCGACGGCTGCTCCCCAACAGCCCGCTGAACAGCACTTCAACAGCGCATCGGTCAAAGGCGCCATGGACACCCTGCTGAACTATCAAAACGACAGCGGCGAGGATGTCGGCGGCGTGTTCGCAAACCCCGATGAAATCAGCCCCGAGGGCCTTAGCGAATACGCAAACGGCTCCGGTTTCGTAGGCTAGATAATGCGCTCGACGAGATACAGCTCCAACCTTGCCCATGCGGATGCCCGTGCTGCCGTTAGCAGGCGTGCGGGCACCGTCGCCGCCATGCTCGAATCGGATTCGCGGTATGCCACGGCATCGGCAGGATCCTCTTCGCGCAAGAATGGCTCGCGCGCGAACTCATCCGACCTTTCTCGTCTCGGCGCACAGAAAACGACGCGCTCGCGTGCGGCATCTGCCGCCGCGGGCGCAGCCTCCTACGGCGGCGCCTTTGCAGCCGCCGCGCGATCCACGATGGCAGGTGCATCCGAAGCCGATGCGCCCGACACAGATATGGCGGAGGGATCGGGTTTCTCCCCCTCCGCTATGGCCTCGTCTTCCCGACGCGGGGCCACTGTGTCGGGCGCAACGCCCTCGGCACAGCTCGTGGCGTCTTCGGAACTCGCGAAAAAGGTGGCGACGGTCCCTGTCGCCCCGTTTGCCGGCAGCGCCTCAAAGGCGCTTGATCGCGCCAACGCGGTCGAGCTCGATATCCTCATGAAGCGCCGTCCCGGTTCCTTCAAGAAGGACCCGGCCGCCGTCAAAAAGCTCAAGGACTACCGCAAGCGCTCTCTGCGCAGGAAACGCAAGGCGGCACTCAAACAGGCCTCGCTCGGGAAGAAGGCGAGCCGCGCCGTCGGCGGCAGCATCTCGCGAAAAATATTCAAGGGGCGCAAGGGAAGGCAGAAGTTCCTCTCCATGAGGGCATGGAGGAACAGGGTCGCCCTGTTCACCTCCCTGCTTTCGCTCGGCTGCCTGCTGTTCATGGGCGTGGTCCTAGCCTCGTCGCTTGGCATCGTTCTGTTCGGCAACCAGGCCGCCGGCGCTAGCAGTACGGCGAGCCTGGGCGGCGATGAGCTCAAGATATATCTGTACCTCAAGGACCACGGGTGTGACGACATCCATGCCGCGGCCATCATGGGAAACTATTGCCATGAGTCCGCGGGCACCGCAGCCAAGAAGATATACCCGATGGCCGACCAGGCGAAGGGCGGTCGTGCCTATTGGGAAGAGGGTATCAGTCCTTGCACCAATGACGAGATCATCGCGAGGGGTCCCGTCTACAACAAGGCGGTTGGCATCGGCCAATGGGACGGGGGGCGTCGCCTTCGCCTTGCCCAGTTCGCCAAGGAGACGGGAAGGAACTGGTACGAACTCGACGTTCAGCTCGAGTTCTGGTCGGACCACGATGAGTGGGGCTCGTTCACCAGTGCGAACGGCAAGTACACCTACCAGACATTCATGGAGACCGACGATCTCGAGTCGGCGACGATGCACTATGCGATGGGATGGGAGCGGTGCGCGATGGTGGGAGGCAAGCCGCACGGCTGGGACTCAAGGTACCCAAACGCGGAGTATTTCTATAACGCCATCACTTCGGGCTCCCTCGGCGGCTCCGGCCAGGAACTGTCGGGCGCCACGGGCACCCAGCTGGCCGTCGTGAGCGCATGCAAATCGACACCCTCGCCAGGCAAGAACTGGTGCGCCGCCTGGGTGACTAATGTGTTCAAGGCCGCCGGCGTCGGCTACTACGGCGGCAACGCCTGCGACATGGTCAAGGCCTGGTGCCATAGCAACAACCCAGCAGACCTCAAGGTCGGCATGATCGTGGGCGACACGAGCCACCCCGGCACCGGAACGCCCGGCCTTCTCTATGGCCATGTCGGCATCTACGTCGGTGACGGCAAGGTCATGAGCAACGAGGGCGCTATTACGACCAAAACGCTCGACGAATTCATGGCCTTCTACGGAAAGGGCTCCGGCGTCTTCTGGGGCTGGATGGGCGGAGTGGAGCTCAAATAGCTCTAAGAGGAAAGGAATTTGTTCCATGTACGATAAGGGAAAGAAGCTCGACTCAAAGGGGATTATTCTCGCCTGCGTCGGCATCATCGCGGTTTGCATCGCAATCAATATCGCATTTGCGGTATTCCCGCCCATGGGCAGGTCGGATGGCGATTCGGCCGTAGAATCCTCTACGGCAACCGATAGTGATGCCGATGTCGCAGGTGACGAGCTGGGCGATGGATCGGAGACCGGTACTATAGATGGCCAGGGTGAGACGGCCCAGGTTGACCCCTCGATCGTGGCCGTGCCCGACAACCTGCCGGAGGAAGCGACCCAGGCAGGTTTCCAGGACGCTGTCGCCGCATACCTCACATCCCTGACCTCAGAATACGGCGTTCCCGAGAAGACGCTTATCGAGTCGAGCGACGTGAATGCGGGAATGGGACCCGATGGCTCCGATATCCCCTACTGGGTCATCCGCGCCTACTTCCCCAACGAGACGGAGATTCCCGTGACCGTCGATTTCACCAAGGGCGAGGGCTTCAACGTCGGGACGTACTGATTTAGATGAAGAATGCGCCCGGACCCTACACAACAGAACCGTCCCTGCTGCTCTTTCGCCGGCGCCTGGCCGCCCTCATGAGAGTGACGGGTGTCGGCCAGGATGAGCTTGCGGCAACGATCGGCCAATCGCCGCGCTCGATCGCCCTTTGGTTGACGGGCGTCAGGCTGCCTTCGGCGGTCTCGCTCAAGGCCCTCTCGAGGACGTTTGGCGTGCCTGCAGACTGGCTGTTGGGCGCGGACGCGGTTGAGATAGCCTCGGGGCTCACGAGGCTCGCGAAGATCGCCTCGGCGCCGAAGACCGCGGGCGCGGACGCAGATAAGGCATCGGACTAAAGGCTCGGGCGGTCTTTCTATCGTTGGGCGCGAAGTCAAAGCAAATACTGATAGAGAATGGACAGGACATGGCAAGACTACCGTTACAGGGCTCAGAGATGAATAAGATAAAATTCGGTACGACCGTTGAGGTGGCTACGCCGGATAGAATCGAGGAGCTGCGCAGCAAGAAACCCGAATCAATCCGGAGTACCGGTGAGGCGATTGACTATCTGAGTGTTATGCTCACCTGTCTTACGCCTCGAGTTGCTGAGGCCATGGATAAAGCCTGCAAAATAGAGCTTCAACTTACTGCGCAGGAAATGAGACACCTCTCATTTGATGGTTCAGAGGAATTGTGCGTAGCGGAACTTAAGCGTAGCCAGGATCAGTTCCAGCGCCTTCACGAGCACTTTTCACTTTACTACATGGCAGAGATCAAGCCCCGCGACATGCGGCGGATTGATCTTGCCGACAATGATTTCGCTGTCGTCCCATCGTCTTGGATATTGCTTGGTGACGGCGAAAGCTCAGAATCTTTCAGCCAGGTTTCAGTTGTCGAAATCTGCGGAGGCGCAAAACACGGCGCGCCTCACTTCGCCTTCCTCCATAACGGCGAGTATAACGAGGAGGATGTCCTCGACCTTGCGATTCAGAAATGGCCACCCCTATTTGACCTCACCCATGACCCATGCGTCGGAAGGTGGAATAGCAAATCGACCAAATCATGTGTCTATAACGGCGTACCTGTCATATGCTTCTACGAGCTTCAAGATGCGTCCTTCTATGAGGGACAGGGACTAGATGCCCCTTGCGGTGCAGCGGTGCACCGTTGCCAGCAGTGATCTGGCTGTACCTCAGCATCCTTGCCATGATGAACACTTGTTCCCGCACCGGATGGCATGGGTGCACTCCCCCATCATCGATGGGAGTTGACTGAGACGGGGAGGAAATAATGCAGCAGAGGTTAATCGAAGCGCCTGTCGAGATACTCGCGGCGGTAATGGGTCACCCGCGAGGCTGGGAGACGATTCTTGACTCCATGGCCGAGCATTCCGAATTGGGCCCGAGGAGTATTCTCGCCCTCGCGGCATTCAAACTCGACCATCCCGAGGCCGATACCTCCGCTGTCCTCAGCAGATCGCTCGCTGATAGGTTGGGCGGCAAAATCAAAGAGCATCCGGTAGGGTTTGAAATCCTCGTTCCCTTTGCAAAACGGGTCGGTGAAGAGCTGACTCTCGATTGCGAGCTCGTGCCGGAGACCGTCTACCCCGCCTCAGCCTACACAGGCCTCACCTCGTGTCCCGGTGCCGCTCCGATCAGGGTGGTCGAGGGGGATACGGTCGCGCTCGACGCGGTAACGAAGGCCGTCGAAGACATCGACCTTGAGGGCATGGACCCGATGGCCTCCCATGTGACGCTTCGCCGCTACGGGATCGATGACGGCTTGGAGATTCCAGTGCCGATGGAGGACACCGAGCTGCTTCTCGCCCGCATCGAGCGCGTCTGCGCCCAAGTGAGGGGCGCCACGGACAGAATCGACCGCGCCCTCAAGAGGGCGGGTTACGAGCGCAAGCCGAGAACGCGGGCTTCGCAGAGCAGCCCGGTCGAGCGCGGCCAATCGGCAACCATGACGACAAAGCGCCTGAAGAGTATGCTCGCATCCTTCGATGCCGGCGCGCGCGGAGCCTCCAACAACGCCCGAAAGGGGGCGTAGTTCCATGGCCAGGAGAACGTCGAGGCGCTTTGTCGCGGTTGAGGGGCAAATCTCCCTCTTCGCGATGGACGACCCCTCAATTTACGAGGCGCCAGCCGAAAAACAAATAGATGACGTGGATGCACAGCAAAGGTTGGCACTTGACTTTGGTGCGCAACAGGAATCTTATGTAAGCCAAACGGGAGGCGATAAGGCCGCCCGCAACGATGATTCCGAGGAGGAAGCGCATGTCGGTGCTGAAGAACCCGTACAGGGGCGTGAGGGGACTCCGGTATTCCTTCATGGAGCAGAACGCTCCGGAGGAACTGGCCAGGATAGATGCGGCCGGCGAGACGGAGGAGTATCTCAAGGCAGTGGAGCGCAACTATCTGACGAGGCTCGCGGAGCTTCAGGACAGCTGCATGGAGAGCTGCGGGGCGACGACGGAGTTCGCACAGCTCACGATGGCCGAGTGCCGGTACGACGACTACATTCGCAGGGCCAACAGCGCCCGGAAGATGGCCGAAGAGATCGCCCTCAACGAGACGGTGCTCACACTCTAGCCACCCGCCGCAACACCGAGTACCTTAACCCCGATGCCCAGGCCGGCCATTCGCCGCTGGAGCGCGCGAGGCTGAACGTGGCCGCCCTGCGCGCCCTCAAGGCGACCATGGATGAGGGGCGAGACGCCACCCCAGAGGAGGCACGCGCCATTTCAGCCTACTCCGGTTGGGGCGGTGCCGCGAACGCCTTTGCCGAAAACCAGACCGGCGGCTGGGCCGAGGTATCACGGGAGCTGAAAGAGCTGCTGAGCGAAGATGAGTTCGCCGAGCAGCGCGCGACGGTCCTCACTGCCTTCTATACCCCCCGTCCCGTCGTAGAGCTTATCTGGGAGACGCTGAGGGATGCCGGTATCTGCGATGGGGGCAGAGCCGAGATTCTGGAGCCGGGCTGCGGCACGGGCAACTTCATGCGCTGCGTGCCCGAGGGCATGGACGTCCATGTGACCGGCGTGGAGATCGACCCCGTGAGCGCGGGACTTGCTCGTGTGCTTTGCCCGGACCATACGATCGTCGCCGCAGATATCGAAAAATGCGAGATCCCCGATGGGTCATTTGACGCCGCCATAGGCAACGTCCCCTACTCCGACGCTATTAAAATTGATGGGGTACCGCTTCACGACTATATGATCAAGAGGGCCATGGCCGCCGTGCGCCCCGGCGGTATCGTCGCCGTGCTGACGAGCCGCTACACAATGGATAAGGCACGCGAGGCCACGCGTGAGTACCTTGCGCGAGAGTGCGACCTTGTCGGTATGGCACGACTCCCCAAGGAGACATTCGAGAGCCAGGCTGGAACGAGCGCGCTGTGCGACCTCGTCATCCTGAGAAAACTTGAGAAGCCGCGTGAGGTCGAGCGCGAAAGTGCGCCGGCCTGGGTCCACACGGCGACCAACGCGGACGGCTTCCGCGTGAACGCACTGCTTGCCTCCAATCCGTCCATGGCCGTCGGCGAGCAGGGTTCAGAAATGACCGCGTACGGCCCCGGATATGCGCTGACCAGCGGTCTTGACGTCAAGGGTATCGCCGATGGTGCCAGGAAGGCCCTGGCAGATCAGGCCATCGCTGCAATCTACCATACTTTCGAGGGGATGCCCGATAGGTCTGCCGTACCCGAGGTCGCGCCGGTTCCCGCCGACCCTGCGCTCTATGAGTTCACACTGGGCGACGGCGGATCTATCTGGTACGGCAACGGCGACACGGTCGAGCTTTTCCGGCCCACAGGCCGGGGGGCAGAGGATCGTGCCCGCGCAATGCTCGAGATCAGGGATGCCGTGCGAGCACTAATCTCGCTCGAGCGTGACCCCAAATCGACTGATGCCGCAATCGAATCTGGAATAAAGGCGCTCAACGACCGCTATGACCGCTTCGCTGAGCGATACGGTCGCCTGAATGATCAGAAGAACCGCAGGGTCCTTACCATGAAGGGCTATCACGACTGCTCGCTCGGCATCAACCTCTTCAGTCTCGAGGTGCTGGACACCAAGAAGAACTTCGTCCGCAAGGCCGATATCCTCTCGAAGCGCACTGTGCGCCCCCAGGCACCCCTCCCCGACCGTTTGGAGACCCCGGCTGATGCCCTGGCCGTCTCATATGACCGTACGGGCGGCGTCGATCTGGCACTCATCGGGCGACTACTCGGCTGCAGTGTCGCCGAGGCCGAGCAAAGGCTCGGCGACCTCATCGTCCGCGATCCGATCACGTCGATAATCGAGAGCGCCGAGGCATATCTTTCCGGCGATATCGGCGAGAAGCTCGATGCGATCCATTCGATGCAAAAGAAGATAGAGAGCTATCGGGTTGACGCCGGGGAAAGCTCCTGGCTCGAGTCTGTATCGATTCCCCCTGCCCGCACTCCCGAGACGAGTGCGGAGGTGGCGAGAGCCGTTACCGTTCTCACGAAAAGTGGCCTGTGGGATACCTGCGTCCATCCCTTGACGGCCGACCGTGCCGTTATCGCCTCGGCGCATGTCGGCAGCCTCCCCGACAGCTGGCGCGACAGGTCATTCAGCACGTGGACCGGAGAGGCGTTAATTGCAGCCTTGGGAGAGCTCGATGAGGGGGTTCACATCTCCATCGAGCGCAGGAACGGCTACGCGGCCATATCGAACCCGCTCATCGCGGCGCTTGTCGAGAGATCGCTCGGATATCTGGCAAGTAAACGGGATTTCGCGACCGATGGGATGAACACGGAGGAGGTTCTCTGGCGATTGTCCACCAATCCCCGCGTGGGGCCTGATGTCCTTGCCGTCGCACTTGGGCGTGCCGATGCTGACAACACATATCAGACTCCCGATCCGATCAAAAACCTGGCGCGCGCGTATGGGATCTCTGTTGCCCGGAAGTCGGAGCAGGAGCCCCTTTCGAGTGTTTTGGCGGCTGCGATGAAGGCGGACCCCGTGCCGGCCGAATTCCTTATCTCGCTCGGCTACCGCCAGGCTGGTGACGAGGCCGTGATGAGGACTACCCATGTCGACTGGGTAGGCGACGTCGATCAGCCTATTCCCCACGAGGAGCTCGTCAACTCAGATGACCTTGCCGAGTACAGGGCTAGACGCGAGCGACATATGGCAGCCTTCGGCCTAACCGAGTCTGATGTCGAGAGGCTCGCCGCGCTGCGCACCTGCGAAGAGAAACTGAAAGCCGTGCTTCCACGTGAGCTGGGTCCCGGAGAGATCGCGGCGACCCTGGGTTCTCCCTGGATTCCCCCCTCCTTCGTTATGAGCTTCATCGAGGAGGAACTCGAGTTAACTGATGGTGAGATGACTGCGGCAAAGCAGAGGAAATTCGAGGTTGCCCATGAGCCTCGTACCGGAAAATGGCGTCTGACGGGAAACGCGACCGAGCTTTCGCTCGAGGTGCTGGCCAGATACGGGTGCAACAGCTATTCGCCGCTCAAGGTCATTTCGGCCGTCCTCAACGGCAGCGAGACGAAGCTGAACAAGACCGACCTGTCAACGGGCAAGAAGATTCCCGACCCCCAGGGGACTAAGGCCGCATGGGACAGGAGACGCTTGATTTCGTCAGCTTTCGAGAAATGGGTGTGGGCAGACCCGGACCGGGCGAATGTCCTATGCAGAATCTACAACGATAGGTACAACCGTCTTGCCCCCAGGACGTATGACGGCTCTTACCTCACGTTTCCCGGTATGAATCCCGACGTGGAGATGAGGCCGCATCAGCGTGCAGCCGTCGCGCGAGCCGGGCAGGCAGATGAGGGCACGCTTGTGGCCCATGTTGTCGGCGCCGGAAAAACCTATACGGGTATCGCCATGTGCATGGAGGCCAGGCGTCTCGGTCGGGCCAACAAGCCGCTTGTCGTCGTGCCGAAGCACCTAACCGAACAGTGGGCATCGGAATTTGCCTACCTCTATCCAGGTCGAGGGTGCTCTATATGGGTAAATCTGAGTCGGATTCTGCGGATGCGGCAAGGGAGTTCTTCGGCCGCGCGGCAAACGGTGACTGGGACGCCGTGATCGTATCGAGTTCGCGCTTTGATATGCTCGACCTTTCGCAGGAGCGAAAGGAGGTCTATCTCAAACGCCGAAGGATGGAATTCCTGCGGGCCAAAGAAGATGCGCAAGAAAACGGTGGAACCTTCTCGGTAAAAAAGCTCGAGGAAGAAGTTAAAAAAATCAATGAGAAGCTCTCGAAGCTCCATTCTTCTCCGAAGACCGATGGGCTTTCGTTCGAGGAGATCGGCTTCGACTATCTGTTTGTGGACGAGGCGCACAACTATAAGAATCTCCCTACGTATGGCCTCGCTATTGCGGGAATGACTTCCTCGAAGTCCAACCGTAGTGAGAGCCTGCTTGAAAAGTGCACCTACCTTCGTGAGATTGGCCATGGACGCAACATCGTGTTCGCCACGGGCACGCCTGTCACCAATACGATGGGCGAGCTGTACAACATGCAGCGCTATCTCGCGCCTAAGCTCCTCGAGAGGCAGGGCCTGTCATCGTTCCCGGCCTGGGCGTTCACATTCGGAACGATTGAGGACTCGATGGAGATTAAGCCCGAGGGCAACGGCTTCCAGCTGAAGCAGCGCTTCACGAAGTTCCATAACCTCCCCGAGCTCATGGGTGCCTATCGAACTTTTGCGGACATCGTCACGCAGGAGACCGTGAACCTCAAGGTCCCCGATTGCGAGGAGATCCATATCACAGTGCCAGCCACGCCCGAGCAGGTCGAGGAGGTCAAAAAGCTCGGCATCCGCGGCGAGCGCGTCCGCGCCGGAACTGCCGATGACAACGATAACCTGCTTGCGATCACCGGCGACGGCATGAAGGTCGCCCTCGACCCGAAGCTGATGCACCCAGAGCTTGAGCCGATGGAGGGCGGCAAATGCGAGGCGTGCGCACGTGAGGTATTTAGAATCTGGGAGGAGACGGCCGACATTCGCGGCGCTCAGCTCGTCTTCTGCGACCGTTCGACCCCAGCCTCGGGAAAATGGAATATCCAAGACGATATGAGGAGACGCCTCATCGAGGCGGGAATCCCCTCAGAGCAGGTTGCTTGCGTCAGCGACGTCGGCAACGACCCGGAGAAGAAGGAAACGCTCTTCGAGAAGGTGCGTACGGGTGAGGTTCGCGTTCTCATGGGTTCGACTGAGAAGCTGGGCACGGGCACAAACGTTCAGACGAGACTCGCGGCCATCCACAACCTTGATTGCCCATGGAGGCCTTCCGATTTCGAGCAACGCCTTGGTCGAATCAGGCGTCAGGGAAACCTTTTCGAGAGCGTGAGGGACTTCAAGTACGTCGCCCAGGGAACGTTCGACTCCTTCCTCTACTCCACCGTCGAGCACAAGCAGCGCTTCATCGGGCAGGTCTTCTCGAATAAGCCGTCCGTACGCAGCATGGATGACATCGATGAGACGAGGATCTCCTACTCCGACCTTGCCGCCGTGGCGTCCGGCAATCCCGATATCAAGAGGATCCAGGAGCTGAGAAGCGAGATTATGGCGCAGTCCATGCTCAAGCAGTCTCATGCCGAGATGGTGGCAAACATGCGCCACCAGATCGAATCTCGTTATGAGCCTTCAGCTGCATGCAACCGCCGACGATTCGATTTGCTCGAACGCGACCACGATGTCCTCGAGCGCGCGAACAGGCAAAGGGAGCTCGACAAGGGCACAGATATCGTAAGGGTCTCGGTCGGAGGCCTGTCGGCGCTAGATCGAGCTAGCGCGATCGGAATGATCCGGCAGGCTGCCGGAGATTGCCCCATCGGCCCCATCAGGGCAATTGGAGAGTTTCGCGGTCTTGAGATTGTCGTGAAGAAGGAGCAGACGCTGCTCGAGCGAGGCGGCACCTTCCGTTACGACCCTTTCATCGGCCTAAGGGTCAAGGGTACAGCCGACGCGCACTGGTCGAATCATATGCTGCCATCGGCCACTTCCGGTTCACACACCGTGCTGCAGCAGATGGACGGCATTATCGATAAGGAGGCGGGCGGTCTGGACCAGGCAAGGGCCCTTATGGAGCGTGCCGACAAGCAGCTCGAGGATGCCACCAAGATCGTTGCCGAGCCCTGGGACGGCGAGGAGAACCTCAAGAAGCTGCAGGACGAGCTTGCGGAGCTGGAGCAGAAGGAGTTGCAAAAGGGTCAGGAAGAGTCAAGCGGAGATGATTGCCAGGACGAAGACGGCCATGCCATCACGGAATCTCCCGTCAGTGTTGAGGGGCGGGATGGAGACGAGCATCCCCACACGAACAGTCATGGATTTTAAACGACAGGCAAAATCGGCTTCCAAAGACTTCGATCGTTTGGATGCTATAGGACCTATTGAGGTTGAATGAGATTGGAGACGGGATGGATGTAGGGAAAAGTCTCGCCGAATCGATTGAGGGGGCCACGACGGCCTACTATCGGGATGGCGGTGCCACCGAGACTGGGATTGCGGCTGATGAGAGACTGGTCGAAGCGCTCAAGCAGGCCTATATCGCCGCCTATGCCCGAAATGACGGCGGCTCGCTGGATACCGTGAGAAATGAGCTCGCGGAGTTCGGCGGAAGGGAGCCGACGACCAACGAGATCTGCGAGGCCGCCATCGCGCTCGCAGGCAAGCAGGCAAAGCAGGATGCGGGTGTCATCTCCCGCATGTTCAAGCTGCAGGCCGCATCACTTGCTGAGGAGTACGCGCCCGCGCTCGTCAGGACCTTCGATGCGGAGCGCGCGCAGAAGGCTGATCGCGGCATCGCGGTAAACGAAAAAAATACGGTCAAGCGAACGAATATTAGGAGGAGCTGATATGTACCTTGTGGATGACTACGGAGAGCCTTACGTCGCCTTATTCAGTGTGCAGTACACGCCTAAGTACAGTGACTATCCTTGTCGGCCCCATGACGCCTGTTTCAAACTCAAGAGGGATCCGAAAGGCCGCGAGGGCGTTTTCATCCAGCCCTTCTCGCGTGACGGCATCTCTCCTGTGGCCCACGTCTCGCATGAGGTGGAGGCTGCCCTTGCACTCGGATGGCCGGAGCTTTCGCCCAACGGTTATGTAGTCAAATTTCCCGGCCATTATGATGGTGCCAAGGAAATCGGGAGCTTCAGTGCCGGACATGAAAGCCTGATGGAACTCCCGATCCTCATGGGCATCCTAGAGCTCGAGGGGGTCGTGGAGAACGCCGAGCGTGACTCGCTTTACGGCGCGCTCGTGGTCGACGAGGAGGCCAGGGAGATTAGGGTCGAGGTTCCTGAAGATATCGATATCGAGTTCAGATATTGGCTCAGGAATAACGGGTCGCACCCTGTCTCATCCGAGGAAATGCCGACGATTCCCGTTACCCGCGACCCGAACCAGATTTCCAACGAGGCCGCTGCAATTCTTTCGGAAAAGACGCCAGAGCGCTTTATGAGGTCGCTACTCGACTCGAAGATCTTGCGTGACGGGGCCTCGCCGTCAGATGTCGCGGCGCTGAGGTCGGGCCTCGATGGCCTTTTGGGCCGTGGCGTCGCCGGTACGAAAAGCCTTACAAAATCGCTCGAAATGAGAGAACGTTCAACACACCATTAAACGTTTCGCCAGACTGAAAGCCCCTGTCTAGAGCAGGGGCTTTCCATTATTCATGAGCATGGTAAATCATGTAATCGACAATTACGCTGTCACGTTATTACGCAGTTACTTTATGTCGCAGTTACGTTATCGGGTAGTTCCGTTGTTGTGCAGTCGCGTAGTTACGTTATTCGAAAGTTCCGTTATCAGGCGGTTCGGCTGTTGCTAAGGACTGGCATGTCACCCGCTGGCACCAAACGGTCTCGTGCGAGAGTTTCGGCAGTGGGATTCTTATCTCATGCCAGCCCCTGGAAGAAAAGGTCAAATCGATTGGCTCTGCTAGGACAGGATTAGCATATTGGTGTAAGTGGAAGTTGGAATACCAGATTGAACGGAGCGAACTTGAACGGTTCCTGCAAGGGGATTTCGAGTTTTGTTCGCAAGTCCATCGTGCTTGCCTGCCCCATTGGCTTCGAAAAAGGCAGCCAGTCCAAGGCGGGTGCCGTTGCGGTGGATGTCCCCACGGCCAGCTAAGGTTTTCTCGGCGATCTGCTTGTCCAGTTTCTTCATCGAACGATTGCCGACCTTGTCGACCTCAATTCGCCAGTCCAAGGCTTTCCTCCAGCTCGTCGAGCGTCACTGTCTCAAGCCTACCAGCCCGGTAATCCTCGACCTTCTTCAATAGTCCGTACTCGTACTCAAGCCTGTCAATCTCGGCAGCGAGTGCTTCTGTCATGTAGAAAGTCTTCGCGCGTCCCGTTGATTTCGCCAAACGGTCGTACCTGATTAGTAAGTCCTCGGGCAGGCTCAAAGTCGCGGTAGCAGTTGCCATGACGCACCTCCCAATCACTCGTATAACGTGCTTTACTTTCTAGCACATCGCTAGCCGCAGGGGTGTACAACAATAACTATATTGACAATATGCGTCGTGTGAAGGAAGGGCCTTAGCCCTCGGGGGCGTCTGGATGAAAATGAACAATAGAAGACGGCACTCGGTTGATGTCGCCCATCTTGAATCGCCAATCTTGTAAGAAACATAGAGAACCGGGGAGGGTCAGTCGCTCTGCTAGAATCGTCCTCGCTGTCGGCAGCCCTCGTGCCGGGCAGAGCCCTCCATTCGATGGGAGGTGATGCCCATGACCGATTTAACCGAGCTCGTGAAGCTCCTGACCGCTATGGTCTCGCTCCTCACGGCCATTGTCGGCCTTTCCAAGGCACTCAAGCAGGGCTCGAAGCCCAAAAAGAAAGGCCACCGTCGCTAAGACGATGACCCAACTTCATTAAGCAACGGCTCTGCCCAGCTCTCTACAACTTGGGCTGCCGTCGGCACCATTTTACCCTCCTGGCGAGGAATTCGTCCATATTTCAAAAGATCAAATCGCGTTTGCTATCGAACCTTGATTCTCATTTTCATTGCAACAGCCTCAGGACTCAGCGCAACGCGTTGCGCTGAGTCCTGAGGCGCGAATCCGGGTAGGCAACCCCAGAGGGGCCGGAATCCCCCGGCCCGCGATGGAGGGAGGCCGGCATGTCCAGACCCAAGCCGTCCGGAAGGTCGTACGGGAGGCTCACGAGGCACGAGAGGAACACGGTCGAGAGGATGCTCGACCGCAACCGCAGCGCCCGCGAGATCGCCGCGGAGCTCGGCAGGTCGCCATCGACCGTGACCAGGGAGGTGGCGGCGCACCGCTACGTCACCGCGCCGCGCTCGCGCTACGGCGAGCCCGCGCCCGCGGACCTGTCGGGGGCCTGCCCCAGGCTCTCCGCGTGGCCGAGGTGCTGCAACGGCTGCTCGCACAGGAGGGGCTACGGCTGCTCGAGGAGGCCCAGGGTGTTCTACAGCGCAAGGAGGGCGCAGGAGGCGGCCGACGCCGAGCTCTCGGCGAGCAGGTCCGGGATCGACGAGACCGAGGAGGGCGCCGCCGCCAAGCTCGCGGCCATCAGGGACGGGCTCGCGCGCGGGCTCTCCCCGCAGCAGATAGCGGCGACGACCCCCGGGCTCAGCGCCTCCACCGTCTACAGGTGGGTGGACGCCGGCTACGACGGCATGACGAACATGGAGCTCAGGCGCAAGGTCGGCTACAGGCCGAGGTCGCGCCGGGCCCCGGGGAGGGCGACGTCCCACTCGCCGCGCAGGTCGCACGCGTCGTTCCTCGCGCTCGGCGAGGACGCCTGCGCCGCGGCCTGGGAGATGGACACCGTCGAGGGCCCCAGGGGCGACTCCGCCAGGCTCCTCACGCTCCTGCACCGCCCGAGCCGCTTCCAGCTGGCCCTGCCGCTGCCGGACGGCACGTGCGCCTCGGTCCTGGCGGCGCTCTCCTCCCTGCGCGGGGTCCTCGGCGAGGACGGCGCGAGGCGCGCCTTCGGCGCCGTGCTCACCGACAACGGGAGCGAGTTCGCCGACGAGGGCGCCATCGCGGCGCTGTTCGGCGAGCGGGACGGCGAGACCAGGCTCTTCTACTGCGACCCCCGGCAGAGCCAGCAGAAGGGCGCGTGCGAGAAGAACCACGTGGAGATCAGGAAGCTGCTGCCCAAGGGCGCAGGGGCCAGGTTCGACCGGCTGACGGCGGCGGACTGCGCGCTGCTCATGTCGCAGGTGAACTCCGAGCCGAGGGGGGCGCTCGGGTTCCTGACGCCGGCGCGCGTGCTGCGGATGGCCCTCGGGGAGGACGCCTCCGCCCTCATGGACGCGTTCGGGATAGAGGAGCTGGCGCCCGGCGAGCTCGACCTCACGCCCGGCTGCATCGACAGGGCCAGGGCCGCGAGGGGCGAGGGGCCGCTGGCGGGATAGGCGGCGGGCCGGGACATGGGCCGGAGGGCCCGTTGCGCTGAGTCCGGAACGGCTGCGCGGCGGGCTGGCGGAGCATGCGGCGGCGGCACGGGGACGCCGGCCTCCACAGCCTCTCCACCTGCGGAAACGAGGCGACGACCAGGTGCCGGGGGCTATTCCCGCGTTGCGCTAGCTGCGGAAACGCGGAGCCCGTTCAGGCTGTTGCGTTGAGATTGAAAATCAACCGTTTGCTATCGAACCTTGATTCTCATTTTCATTGCAACAGCCTCAGGACTCAGCGCAACGCGTTGCGCTGAGTCCTGAGGCGCGAATCCGGGTAGGCAACCCCAGAGGGGCCGGAATCCCCCGGCCCGCGATGGAGGGAGGCCGGCATGTCCAGACCCAAGCCGTCCGGAAGGTCGTACGGGAGGCTCACGAGGCACGAGAGGAACACGGTCGAGAGGATGCTCGACCGCAACCGCAGCGCCCGCGAGATCGCCGCGGAGCTCGGCAGGTCGCCATCGACCGTGACCAGGGAGGTGGCGGCGCACCGCTACGTCACCGCGCCGCGCTCGCGCTACGGCGAGCCCGCGCCCGCGGACCTGTCGGGGGCCTGCCCCAGGCTCTCCGCGTGGCCGAGGTGCTGCAACGGCTGCTCGCACAGGAGGGGCTACGGCTGCTCGAGGAGGCCCAGGGTGTTCTACAGCGCAAGGAGGGCGCAGGAGGCGGCCGACGCCGAGCTCTCGGCGAGCAGGTCCGGGATCGACGAGACCGAGGAGGGCGCCGCCGCCAAGCTCGCGGCCATCAGGGACGGGCTCGCGCGCGGGCTCTCCCCGCAGCAGATAGCGGCGACGACCCCCGGGCTCAGCGCCTCCACCGTCTACAGGTGGGTGGACGCCGGCTACGACGGCATGACGAACATGGAGCTCAGGCGCAAGGTCGGCTACAGGCCGAGGTCGCGCCGGGCCCCGGGGAGGGCGACGTCCCACTCGCCGCGCAGGTCGCACGCGTCGTTCCTCGCGCTCGGCGAGGACGCCTGCGCCGCGGCCTGGGAGATGGACACCGTCGAGGGCCCCAGGGGCGACTCCGCCAGGCTCCTCACGCTCCTGCACCGCCCGAGCCGCTTCCAGCTGGCCCTGCCGCTGCCGGACGGCACGTGCGCCTCGGTCCTGGCGGCGCTCTCCTCCCTGCGCGGGGTCCTCGGCGAGGACGGCGCGAGGCGCGCCTTCGGCGCCGTGCTCACCGACAACGGGAGCGAGTTCGCCGACGAGGGCGCCATCGCGGCGCTGTTCGGCGAGCGGGACGGCGAGACCAGGCTCTTCTACTGCGACCCCCGGCAGAGCCAGCAGAAGGGCGCGTGCGAGAAGAACCACGTGGAGATCAGGAAGCTGCTGCCCAAGGGCGCAGGGGCCAGGTTCGACCGGCTGACGGCGGCGGACTGCGCGCTGCTCATGTCGCAGGTGAACTCCGAGCCGAGGGGGGCGCTCGGGTTCCTGACGCCGGCGCGCGTGCTGCGGATGGCCCTCGGGGAGGACGCCTCCGCCCTCATGGACGCGTTCGGGATAGAGGAGCTGGCGCCCGGCGAGCTCGACCTCACGCCCGGCTGCATCGACAGGGCCAGGGCCGCGAGGGGCGAGGGGCCGCTGGCGGGATAGGCGGCGGGCCGGGACATGGGCCGGAGGGCCCGTTGCGCTGAGTCCGGAACGGCTGCGCGGCGGGCTGGCGGAGCATGCGGCGGCGGCACGGGGACGCCGGCCTCCACAGCCTCTCCACCTGCGGAAACGAGGCGACGACCAGGTGCCGGGGGCTATTCCCGCGTTGCGCTAGCTGCGGAAACGCGGAGCCCGTTCAGGCTGTTGCGTTGAGATTGAAAATCAACCGTTTGCTATCGAAGTTCATTCATCGTCCATACGTCTTGGGACTGTGGTTGTCTGACGATTGAGTTCTACAGTCGATGACTCGTCTAGAATTGATGGGATGGCGCATTCCGTGCGCGGGCGGCCGACAATTCGATTGGAGGCTTCCCTATGCTAAAGATCCTTGATGCGCTGGCCGCCCTTGCGACGGTCGGCACGTTCGTCATTGCGTTTTTCGATTCGTATGATGTTCGAGTTAAGGTCCGTAGGCGTACGTGCGGTGCGGACGGTGGACGGCATTTGCGCAGCAAGCGCAAATAAGAATGCCCGGGGTGGAGCCCGGGCATTTAACCAAAACTGAAAACTAGGCCGCCCGCGCTCCATGTTGCTTACACGGGATGCGTCGTCTTCAACAGTCATCTTACCCTCTTTAGGCAGATAAAACCACCGTGTGTTCGGGTTCTCATGTGAGATCATCCATCGTTCATACAATGCGGACTGTAACGACGGGGCCACTCAGGGCATGTAATCGACAACTGCACAATTACGTTATGCATACTTATACTTTTGAGAAGTTACGGTATTACGCAACCGTGCTATTACGTAATTGCACTATGCCGTAGTTACGCTATTACGCAGTTCGGGTGTTGCCAGTATTCAGCGGGGTTCGACAAAAGCGCCGCCTGTGGTAACCGGTGATGGTGCCGTTGCGAACGGTCGGGTTGACTCTGCGAAGGTTATATCCGCGGCATGTTTTTGTAGACGCCCTGGCGGTGGCCGACTCTCACGACCTCGATGACGGCCTTCCCATCCTCGATCCTCCCCAGGATACGGTAGACTCCGACTCGCCAGCGCCAACCAGAGTCGGTACACTGAAGCTGTTTTCCGTTCGGTGCGAGACGTGGGTCTTCGCATCCATCAAGATGTTCTTGGACCCAGGACAGGATGATGAGCCGCTGCTTTTTCGGAATCTTGAGAAGTTGCTTGGCCGCGGCCTTGGACCACTCGACACTGAAGCTCATTCGGCCTCCATGGCCATGCGCATGACGTCGTCCATCGAGTAACGGGTGCCGTCATCTTCCACCAACGCCTCGTTGTATGCCTTGATATCGGCTGCCTCCTCGACCTTCTCTAGGGCGGCACTCCTCACGAATTCAGAAAAGGACATGCCGAGGACGCTCGCATAGGACTGAATCCAGTCCTTCTCTCCCTCGTCGAACCTGATGGCGGTCGCGCTCATGGCCATGGTTGCTCCAATCAACGTAAAACGATGTAGTACGATGATTATACCCGTTCGTTTCGGGGACAGTCATAAAATGCGAGGCATAACAGCTGCCTGCACGTTTAATCAATGCGTTTTCACTTGCATTGAAAAGAAAATTGGGGAGCTGTGATGCCTCCCCCTTCAATATTGAAAAGTTGCGTTGATGCGTAATTATGTTATTGCACAGTTATGAAGCAGCGTTCATACGTTGTTGCGTAGTTACGTTATGTCGTAATTCTACTATTGCCGATACGATGGCTCGGCTATGGAGACCATCCGTCATCCGGCCTGTCGTCATCCATGTCATGGACTACATACCAGCTGTTGCCGTGGTGGCAGATGTCGCGCAGGGTTCCATCCCCCATCTTCACGCGCCAGCTCTCGCACACGCGCCCCTCCCCCAACACCCACGATCGCGTCTCGTGCCAGCCGACCTCCGCGAAGGGGAAGATTCTGCCGTCGTACCATTTGATACCCCAAGGTACGTACTCCCCATCTGGCCGACACTCGACCAGGGCCGTCACGAGCCTGATTGACTTCTCCCCCACGCCGCCTCCCCATTCCTATTTATGAACGAACGCGTGTTCTATTATCACACATCCAATAGAGTGGATGCTGGACATCTGCAAGACTTGGCATTGCGGGCCGAGGTGTCACCAGATGGCACCAAACGACCCCGCGCAAGAGCTCCAACGGTGAGATTCTTATCTCATGGAAACCCTTGGGAGAAAGGGCTAGACGATTATGGCAAAGAAAAAAACTGAGAGCATACTGGTTCCGCTGCTGCCACGATTCGATGCCGCGGGCATATATGATCCGTATCCCTTGAGGACTTCGGTTGGCAAGATGACCGTTACGAGAGACGATGCGTTCCCGGGGACAATTCGATTTGAGAATTGCGTTTCCTTCAAGGACGAAGCACTGGTCGAGTCAAAGGTATTCGAAACTCTTTTGCCGTTCCTGGGAAGCTCCACATCGGCCGGATATGTCATCAGCGTGGATTATGACCGAGATCATCCGACTCCTCTTCGCAAAGGTGAGACTCGCGCCAAGGACGACAAGGGCCTGCCCCGAGGGTTTGAAGCGGAGCAGTTGGAACTCCCCATCCTCGCCTGCGCTCTTAAAACTTACGACATCGCGGTAGATATGCCAGCTGAAGCCCTTTGCTATGGCAAGTTAGACCGAAAGCATAGAATACGCTATCGTGATCCTGCTTCCGGTCATGGGGGTGAATGTTACCTAATAGCGGACGGCCTAAACTTAAAGCTCATGCCGGATTGCAAGATCACGAAAGTCTGCTGTGAGGAACGTGAAATAGTCAACCACCTGGCAGGGCTGCAAAGGCTTGCCGTATTTAACCCCGTTTACGCAGAGGAGCTGCTCGGCCCCGCCGACGGGAATGTGGTTACCGTCCAGGAGAGAGTCGAGCTTGTCCTGGGCGCCGGCTCCTCACCCGATTTCATACGCAAAATGAATGAGGCCGGCTTCATCTCGGAGGGGGTTCCTGCTCAGTACCGTGATTCGATTCTCAGGAAAGCGCGTGAGCTTTTCGATACCGATCTCGAGATATGGGATCAGCATGTCGCGCCGATGTTCAAGGAGCATCTGGACCTGAATATGCCTTGGGTCGCCGGGGATTTCTATGGCAATCCGAGGAAGGCTGAGCTTAAGAGCGAACAGGAGCCAGCGGAAAGGGTTGTCCCGGCACCCGCCCGCGCTCTGCCCGTATTTAGGCCGGAATAGACATGAGTACGCAGGTGCGCCCGTCGGGCAGCTCCACGGTCCCCTATGGCCATGAGAATCTTTTGGAGCGAAAATGACTCCCGTTACGGTCAGTCTCGTGGAGAGACCCGGCCGGGAGCCGAAGTTCAGGTGGATCGAGCTTTCCGACGGTCGTAGATTCCAGGTCCGCTCCACGGGCGCATCTGTCCCCTGCCCCGGGCGAAAGACGGGCCACCTCGCCCGTATCTGGAGCGTTGAGATCGAGTGGAAGGGCAGGCCCGTCCACCGCTTCATCGTCAGAGACGACGATGGGTACTTTATCGTGCGTTCGGGAGAGGACTCCTAGAGGGTCGTATAGTCCAAGTGCGAGATCGGGTAGGTGTCCTCGTAGACGTATTCGGATGAGTTCGATGACTTTATCTTCACCTTCACGGGCTGGCCCTCATCCTCAAGGAGAAACGCCTTGCAGACCGAAATCGAATAGCCGGGCTCGAGTGTCTTCATCGTGTTGGAATCGCTGTATTTCGTGCACTGGGAGAGCTTCACACCGTTTTGGTAGCACGAGACGTATGACACCGGCGCCCGGCTGTCATGGTCGAGGCTGTTCTCGAATGTCATGCCGACAAGGAGGAACCGGTATTCCTTGCCACTCGAGTCCGTGGCGACCTTTTTGTAGACGCCATCGACTGACAGCCCCCTGGAGGCGTCGGAGGAGCTCGTATCGCCTATCCCTCCAAAGGAAAACGCCTCGTCCTCGCTCTTCTCGGAATCCTTATTCTTCTTCGAATCGTCCGATCCATTTGCCTTCTTTGAGCCGCCGCATCCTGTAAGGGCCAGCGAGGCCATGGCGGCCAGGACGGCCCTCCTGCTGACGTTGACGATACCCATGAGTTACCACCCATCAATTAAATTAAATGTCACAACCGATAGAGCACGTATCCCCTGCCGCTTGCCGCCTTTTCAGCGCCGGGGCAGGCTTTTCCAAAGCGTTTTACGTTGGAATCCCGCACGATAGCCCACGTCCAGCCATCCTCCTTAAGGACCCCGTAGTCCCCTTCCAGACTGTCAACGTAGGCACGGTAGTCGTTTGCCTTGCCGTTGCCGGAGATCGCCTCAGACCAGATCTCGGGACGCATGTCGTAGGTCACGGGCACCCTCGCCCACTCGAGGTAGTTCATCACCGTGGCGTCCTCGGACCATATACGACCCGGGTTGTCACCCAGGGCCTCGACGATCTGCGCCATATCCGAGTCGATGCCCCTCCATCCGGTCTCGACCCCGCGAGTATCCGAATCAAGCGAGTTAAGGCCGCTGTTGACGATGGAGAACGCTAGAACGAGGACCATAACGGCTCTCCCGGCAATCAGCAGGCGATGCACTCGGGGGCCGATTGCGTCGCCCTGGTCGACTGATACGGCGACAACGAGAAACGAAACCGTCCACGTTATCCAAAGGCACCTGACGACAAGTGCACCGGCGATTGCAGACGCCGCCCAAAAGGCCAGAAGCCACCTGGGCGGGAACCGCCGGGCAAGGCAGCACGATACGAAGGCCACAAGGATTGAGGCGCCCCAGAACAGGGCCGCGGCAGGCATTACCCAAACCGGATTCAGCTCGAGGATGACCCCGCCGTAGGATGCGGCTCCTAGCGAGCGGAGCACATAGAGCGAGCCGTCGATACAATATGGGTTTACAAGCGATTCCGCGGCCATGCCGGCAACCGCCGCGATCAGGGGCAGCCTGGAGCGCCACCATGCGCGAAGCGTCTCGGCGGTCGCCTGTGTCGAGATCTCGCCCTTTTCGGGGAGCAGGAAGCATGCGGCGACGGCCGCCGGCAGGGGCCAGAGCGCAGCCTGCAGGTTCACGGAGAGCAGCGACACGATCGGAAGCGCCAGAAGGCACCGCAGGTTAGCGCTTTGTCGCCACTCCAGGCAGATGGATATGGCGACGAACAGCAGCGCCGCCGTCCAGATTGACGGACGGATGGATAGATATGAGGTCATGAGGGAAAACCCTACCGCGCCGATCAGCAGCGGCACCCATGGATAGCGCGGGACTCGCGCCAGCCGGCAGACGGCGCCGGTATAGGCACACAGTGCCAGGGCGGCGGGAATCGCCGCGGAGACGGCGACACCGGTGTAGCCGGCGGCCTTCCAGCACAGATAGAGCCACGCGTCGTGGAGCCACTGTTGGAGCACGATGCCTTGGCCCTCGACTGCGGTGAACGGGTTTACTCTCGGGATGCCGGATTCGACGACCTCGCGCCCCGAGGCGAGAAGAAACCAGCCGTCGGTATCCAGCGTCCCCGCTGATCTGATAGCAGGGACTATAGCAATGATTGCCATGGATAAGAGAAGGGCGAGCGCCGTGCAGGCCCCGTGAACGAGCCTTTCTGCATCAATTCGCATCAATCGAGTCTCCTGATTAAGAGCGGTCGGTCTGGCTCGGTGAACGTACCGGGAGCGACCTCGATGCCCCCGACTGCTCCTCGCGGTGCGAACAGGATGCGCCAGGGGGCAACCGAGGCATCGAGCGAGACGACGGGCCAGGATTGATTCGAGGGGTCGAAACGGCCTATCCAGCACACATCGACCGGGATGCGCATGAACAGGGTGTGAAGGGACCTGCCCCTAGCGTAGACCGTCCCGCAGGACTTCGCTATCGACCTTGCGCCCATATACCCGATGGCTTTGTCCCTGAACGTCTTGCCGGCCCTCAGGGACAGCGGGACTTCGGCACCGGACCTGGTCGTGGCCACGCAGGGGATATCGTATTTGAAGCTCATGGGCCGTCTCCTACATGAGGGAGGTGAACGTTTGGGCGATCTGCGCCACTACGGGCGCCAGGACGACAATCAGAAACACGGGCAGGATGAATAGGATGATCGGGAAGAGCATCTTGGAGCTCAGTTTCTCGATCTCGGACTCCACCTTGAGGCGCCGATGCTCGCGGACGGTCTCGGCCTGGTCCCGGATGATGTCGACCAGCGAGCCGCCCGCACGCTCTGATTGAGCGAACGATGCCGCGAAGATGGTGAGGGATGGCACCCGCGCGCGTTCCGCGAAGCGCAGGAGCGCCTCGGTGCGAGACGAGAAGCTGGCCTCGTTGGCCACGCGCTCGAAGCCGCGCGCAATGGCGCCGTCCATCCTGCTACCCACCGTATGGAGGGCAAAGTCGATGGACGAGCCCGCCGACATGCAGATCGCGAGAAGGTCGAGGGCGTCGGGGAGCTGCCTGTCGAGCTCATCGCGCCATTTCGAGCGCTCGTTGAAGAGCCACAGCTGCGGCACCGCGAGCCCCATGAGGACCATCGCGGCGAAGACGCCGAGGCCCTTTGGGCCGCCGATGAAGACCGAGGCGATGAGGCCGGCCGCGGTGAACCCCGCGGCGCTCGCGACGCGAAAGGCCCAGAAGGTCGCCGGCTGCATGGTGAGCCCCGCGCGGTCGAGGGAGTCCCGCGTGGAGTCCATGACCGAGCGTGAGATCGGCGCGAGCTGCGATACGACGTCGGACACCTTTTCGGCGATGCCGGGAAGAGACGAGGACGATCCCTCGTCAACAGCTGACTCGAGTTCGAAGATCCGCTTGAGGGCGATATCCACGCCGAGGCCCGCGACGACTCCGAAGAGAAGGAATATAAAGCCGGTCGTTATCGTTTCGAACATCTGAGCTCCCCTAGTCGTACCTTATGTTGCTGATTTGCTTGAGGACCAAGAAGCCCACGATATCGAGAACCGCTCCGACGGCCAGGCACGCCCATCCGGCGGGCGTCATGAAGAACTCACGGTGGATCTCCGAGCTGATGGACATGAGCAGCAGCATGACGACCGGCGCGAAGCCGACGAGTTTCGCCTCGAATCGTGCCGAGGACGTCTTGGCCTCTGCCGAACGCTTGGCCTTTACCTTTGCGCGGATGGCCTCGCCCACTCGCTCAGTGATCTCGGAGAGCGAGCCGCCGGTCTGCTGGGATACGGAGACGGCCGTGGAGTAGAGTCTTAAGTTCGAGCTTTCAGTTCTCTTGGCCATGTCGTCGAGGGCCTGCTCGATGGGGCGGCCGTTGCGCAGGTCGCGTTCGAGGATGGCGAACTCCGATTTCAGGGGCTCTGCCATGTGTTCGGCGACAGGTGCGACCGACTGCGCGACTGAGGCGCCCGTGCGCAGGTTCGACGCGATGAGCGGCATGGCCTCACCGAGTTGCTCCTCGAAAAGGCCCTGCTCTGCTCCGCGCTTCAGCCTAACCCAGATCGGAAATGCCGCGATGCCGAGCGGGAGTGCGGCAAGCGCACCCACCGCCGAGCCGGTGGCGAGGATAAGCACGGAAGGGGCGAAGGCGATAACGGCCCAAAGCTGCGCGGCCTCGGAGACCGATAGCTGGGGAGCAGCTCCCTGGCACACGCGACGGAGTGTGCCGACGAGTCGGTTCCCGCCGGCATCTTCGGTTGGGTTCTCCGGGATGGGGCCGGTTTCCGCGCGCTCGCGCTCGACGCGCAGCTTTCTGGCCGTCAGGAACAGGACTATTCCCATAAGGAGCGCCGGCAGCGCGGGAATGAGGGCCGCCGGGGTTATCTGCCCGCTCATCGACGGAACCAGAAGTCGTCGTCGACGTATACGCCGCGCGCGAAGAGCTTCTCGCGGTGCGCCGGGGTGATGCGCTCTCCCGTGGGCATGAACTCACCGAGCACCTTGCCGTCCTCGGAGAAGCCCGTCTGCTCGAAGCGCATGATGGTGCCGATCGTGATGACGTCGCCCTGCATCCCCTGTATCTCGGCGATCTCGGTGATCTTGCGCGAGCCGTCGATGTCGAAGCGGTTCACGAAGACGATGAAGTCGATGGCCGAGGCGATGAGCTCCATGATCTGCTCGCTTCGCATCTCGGTTCCGGTCTGCTGGATCATCGAGCGCAGACGCGTCGTGGCCTCGCGCGCGTTGGAGGAGTGCACGGTCGTGAGCGAGCCCTCGTGGCCCGTCATCATGGCCTGGATCATGTCGAAAGCCTCGCCGCCGCGGCACTCGCCGACGACGATGCGGTCGGGGCGCTCGCGCAGCGCATGGATGACGAGCTGTCGGATGGTGATCTCGCCCTCGCCCTCGATATTGGGGCGGCGTGCGGTCTTGCGCACGACATGGGGCTTTTGGAGACGCAGCTCCGGCGCATCCTCGATCGTGACGATGCGCTGGTTGTCCGGGATGAAGGAGGAGCAGGCGTTGAGCAAGGTCGTCTTGCCCGAGCCCGTGCCGCCGGCGATGACGACGTTCATGCGGCCCAGGACGATGGCCTCCATGAACTCGAGCATGCGCTGGTCGAAGGTGCCCAGCGCCATGAGGTCCTCGGGCTCCACCGCGTCCGGTCGGAACTTTCGGATGTTGAGGATGTTGTGGTCGACGGCGATGCCCTTGGCCGTCGCAGCGACGCGCGAGCCGTTGAAGATGGCGCCGGGTCGGTTGAGGATGCAGTCGCACAGCGGTTGCGCCTCGTCGCAGCGACGACCGTCGGCGGACGCGATGCGGTTGATGACGAACTTGACATGCTCGTCGTCTTCGAAGGTCACCGGGGTCTTCTGCAGCAGGCCCGCGCGCTCGACCCAGACGTCATCCGGGGCGTTGACCATAATCTCTGAGATCGTGGTATCGGGAAGCAGCTCCTCGATGGGTCCGAGATAGTACAGGTCGTTGATTCCTGCCTGGATAACCGCATCGAAGGAGTCGTCGTCCAGGCGTGAGCCCTCGGGGCTGGAATCTACGATCTCGGCAAGGAGGTCGCGTGCGCGCGCGTCTCTCTGCTCATTGCTTTCGGATGCGTCGTTGGCTGCCGTCAGCACGCCGGTCGCCTGGCGCACGGCGTCGCGCTCGATTCGGAGCAGGTCCCTATTCAGCATTGTTCGTCTCCCCCGTCTCGGGAAGGGCGACGAGCCTGATGCCGCTCGCGCTGGAGAGTGCGAGGGCCTGGTCCTCGGTCACCTCGATGGTGACATTCGAGTAGCCGTCAGACTTGGAGCCCGACAGGTTTCCGTCGAGCGCGATGACGCGGATGGAGTCGGCCACGCGTTCGGTCGTCACGACCTGGCCGTCGCTCACGCTCGCGAGGACATCCACCTTATCGCCGACGGAGAGCAACGGGGAGAGACCGGTCGAGCTGTCGAGTGCGACGGTGTAGGCGACGTGCCCCTCGGTCACGGCTGTGGTAATCGAGGCCGGCTTCTTGGAGCCGGAGACGGACGAGAGCGAGACCGCGGTACCGGAGGTCTGCTGGGTCACGGTCTGGCGACCTGCCACATCTGAGACCTTCTTTGCTGCGTCCTTGGGCGCAAACGCCTTGGGAACGCTCGCGACCGTGAGGTCTGACGAGGAGATCACCTCTCCGGGGGCGATGTCGCGCGTGACGGTGACGACCTTGACGGTCGACTGCTCGAGGCGCGTCAGTTCACCCTGTGCCTGGGTCCAGCGCCAACCGGAGAAGCCGACCGTCGCGACGGAGACGGCGATGGCCACGCCGGCCACTGCGGCGAGCCTGCGGTCCTTGCGGGTACCTCCGGGCTGCGGCCCGCGCTGTCGGCGTGCTGTCGCGGCCCCTGCCGTGGCTGTCGTCCTCTGGCCGCTCTTTGCGTTCTTGGGGGCCGTGTTTGGCATGGGGCTCGACTTGGTCGCACCCATGGCGGCCTCTTGCGCCATGGCGCGCTCCAGCTCGTGGCCGAGCGCTTGCTTGCGCCCGCGGAGCCTGTCGACGCTACGCATGCGCCCAGCCTCCACGGCCGCGCGCTCCTCTGCCTCGACCTGGGCGATCTCGGCCTTGATCTCCTCCTGGGACCTTTTCTTCATCGTCTAGCTTCCTTCCCGGGACCGATGAGTCCCGAATACCTGAGCAGCGAGTCACGGTTGACGCGCCAGCGGTTACCGAAACGGGCGCCCTCGAGCTTTCCCGCCGCGCACATCCTCTCGATGGTCCTGGGGGTGACGCCGACCGCGTCCGCCGCCTCACGCGACGACAAAAGCGCCGGCATGAGGTCATATCTCCCCTGGCGCATCAGGTCGTACATCAGACCCAAGGGTCCTCCGATCTGTCGTGCTATTCCGACACATAAAGAATCGCCCCGCACGGGCTATCGTGCGGGGCGATTTGGTGCCATCGGGTGACAATCTGGGCGAGGCTCGCGACTGGCTCTATTCGGTGCCGTCGGGTGTCGTTTCACCGGACTTGCCGGCGCCTCCCGTAGAGGCCGGCAGCATATCCCTCACGGCCTTGGAGAGGCTTTCGGGCGCATCGTCGAGCGAGCAGACGCCGGTATTTGCCGAAACGTTGCCGTCCTTGTCGATCGTGTACTCGCACCAGCCGTTTCCGGTATCGGCCGGGCGCCACACCGTCGTGGACGAATAGGGATGGAGCGTCCAGACGGCATCGGAGCGGACCTTTAGCTCATCGATGCCGGCGAACCTCGCGAAGGTCGACGGCCACGTTCCCTCGAGGACGACATAGACGCCTGCGTAGCGGTCTGCAGCCCCACACAAGCTCTCGGGGGCTTCGACGTAGTAGACCGTGGCCTTTCCGGTATAGCCGTTGGCCTTCAGCATCTCGAGCACCTCGGAGCGGGCCTCCTCGCCCGGATTGTCGGCGTATTTGACGGCATTGGCCTCGCCGAAGCAGGACTGTCGCGTGCTCTCGAGAAGCGAGCCCTGCCATGTCCTGTAGGCGAGCGCGCCGCCCAGATCGACGGCAAGGGCAATAAGGAGGGACAGGGGAATGAGCATCACGACGAAGAAGGTCGTGAGCTGGGCATGTGCCCCACTCCCCCTGCACACACGGCACTTCATCTAGATGACCTCCCAGTCCGAATAGCTGATGTAGGAGCGCGTGATATTGCGTACGGACCTCTTCCCGAACACGTTGTAGGGCGCCGGATAGTCGTAGACGATCTCTGCCGATACCGTAACGGTCCTGCTCTCGGTCCTGAGGTTCTCGGTGCCCAGGTCGCCTGCCACGGCGCTTCCCTGCCCGAGGTCCTCGTCGGAGTCGAGGGTGACGGAGGCGTTCTTCACCGTAAGGCAGTCGGGGTCCACATCGGCAGACGCGCTCACGAGCTCGGTCACGAGAGCGTTCGCGTCCATGGAATCCCATCCCGCGGGTAGCTGGTCTGCGAGGTGCGCCAGCGAATAGTCGATTCTCGCCCGCTGGTAGCCCGTAAAGCCGAAGCCCATGATGGCGAGTACGACGGTAAGGGCGATCGGGAACACGAAGATGAACTCGGTCGAGATGAGTGCCTTGGGCACACGGTTGCAGCGCACCATCACTTCACCTCCGATGAGATCGCGGTGGCAGAAGAGGATTCAGGCTCGCTTTCGGCAAGGCCGTCGAAGACGGCCAAGGTGAAGACGCGACGGCACGGAATCTGGACGTTGACCGTCACAGATTTGCGCTCGATGGAGGAATCCCTGGACTTGTCTCCCACCCTGAGTGTCACGTCCTTTGCCGCGAGTGAATTGTGCACGATCGCGACCGTACAGCTGTCGTCGAGGCCGATTGCCCCCCTGACGTAGGTCTCGACCTCTGAATCGGTCAGATCGGGGTTTGCCGCGGCGTAGCGTGCTCCCTCGGACGCCGCAGAGGACGCGAGGGCCTTGCACCTGCTCATGTTCGCGCAATCCACGACGAGCGCTAGCATGGCGATCATGATGGGAAGGAGGAGGACGAGCTGGGTCACCATGACGGCCCTGAGCCCCGTACGTTTAGACCTCATAGCAGATAACCTTTCAAGATTGCGATTAGCGTCGCCCCGACCAGGCTCACCGACAGCACGGCGTTGTAGGGGACGTTGTCCTTGAGGCGAGCGCAGGCGGGGATATGCCTGATGGCTAGCTCCAGGATGCAAGCACATAGAAGATGGGTGGCGAGAAACTCAAATACGGTTCCGGCAGAAAGTACCGCCGTGAGCGCTATGGCCAACGTGAGGTAGTCGCCGGCGTGCCAGATGACCCCACCGACCTTTTTCATGACAAAGGAGGTCAGGGCAAACGCGGCGGCAAGGGGGATTGCGATAACCGCCCACGCATAGGGCCCCCAGGGGGATGACAGGGCGCCCGCGACCGCAAACAGGAGCAGCATGGGCACTGGCGCGACCCTGAATCTCATATCCTCCTGGCCAAGTGCCACGGAGGCTGCCAGGAAGACGGCGTAGGGAATCGAGATGAGCGACCCCGTCCACGATGCAAGCAGATAGGGGTAGACGAGGAGAATTTCCGAGGGCAGCGGAGGGTTGTAGCGGCGGGCGTACGCCCCGGTGTCCCCGTGTCGGGAGAGTTCCGCGTCGACATCCCCCGCGTCGCCTAAGGAGATGAGCGTTGAGGGGTTGACGCCGTAGTTGAGGGCTTCCCTCTTCACGGCGCCGATCCATTTATCCCTTTCGGCATCTGAGGGTTGCGCCTGGAGCATGGACTTGTCCTCATGCTCCAATGCGGCATAGCGCCAGCGCTGGTAAAGATGGGAGGCGCACCAAAAGCCGCAGCCGACGGCTAATGTGGTCGCCAATCTGACGCCAAAAGACACGGGAGCCTCCTCGATATAGGCATAGATACTCATATTTAATTTTGTGGTTGCGTTTGCTTAAATTAAGGCTAATTTGGTGCCAAGCGGTGACACCATTTCGATTGAAACGCCCATCCATTCGACCCAAGGCCGTGGCAATGGATGACCTGCGAAACCGAAGTGGCCGCGAAGAGGCTGCCGAGAGTACGGCATCGAGCGAAAAACGTATGAAGCGGAATCGCGTATCGCTGCGAAAGAGGTGCCTGCGAAGCCATTAGGCGTATCGGCTAATTCCCGCGCCTATAAAGCAATTGCCCGAAAAACGATACCTGCAAAACTGCGGAGCCTCCGTTCTGAGAACGTATGAGTTAGGCGGCCATTCATGACGTGGCACTAAATGGCAAACGTGTAAAAATACAAATGCTTAAGCACTGGTAGGGGTAGGCAGTTGCTCGTAATGCGATTCCTTCGAAACATGCACGCGCTTGGCTTTGCTGCCTTGTGGTGTAAGTGTCTGCTCGAAGTGCGGTGTCTGCGAAGCATAAGAGTGGGAAAGTCCATATTTATGCCTAGTGAGCAGTCGCTCGAAACGCCATGCCCACGAAGCCGTGCCGATTGACCCCATCATAAAAATGGCGGTAAGTCTCTGCGCGAAACGCCATACTTGCGAAGCCCGTGTGCGTGGATGCGAACAAAGTCGCGCGGTAAGTAGCTGCTCGAAGCGCAGTACCTACGAAGCACTATTTGACCTTGGCCGGAGAATATATGAGGTAAGTTGCTGCTCGAGGCGCGGTACCTACGAAACAATATCCATCCTGAGAATGATGCAAAGTAGAGTAAGTAGCTGCTCGAAGCACGATACCTACAAAGCAAAGCAATTTCTATTGTGCACACATTACAAGGTAAGTAGCAGCTCAAAACGCGGTACCTACGAAGCTGAGACGAGTTGGGACACTTGGCTTGGTGGGGAAGTAGCTGCTCGAGGCGCGGTACCTACGAAGCTTTTGTCTTCTTCCATAACGGCGAATATAGGTATGTAGCTGCTCGAAGCGCGGTACCTGCGAAGCTCAATCGCCTTCCGCATTCCCGCATTTTTAGGTAAGTAACTACTCGAAGCGCGGTACCTGCGAAGCCGAACGAGCTCTTCAAGACTGGGCCCCTGCGGTAAGTAACTACTCGAAGCGCAGTACCTACGAAGCGCGTAAATCAAGCCGTTGGGGGAATCGAAAGGTTAGTAGCTGCTCGAAGCGCAGTACCTACGAAGCTGGTCCAGGACCATAGATAGGACGGTTTACGGTTAGTAGCTGCTCGAAGCGCAGTACCTACGAAGCAGAAAGACAAAAGCAATCGCTGGCTGTACCGGTTAGTAGCTGCTCGAAGCGCAGTACCTACGAAGCTGAGTGCCCAGTAATCAGCGATTTCATGCAGGTTAGTAGCTGCTCGAAGCGCAGTACCTACGAAGCTCAATCTTTCTTCGCTTTTCTTTTGAACTAGGTTAGTAGCTGCTCGAAGCGCAGTACCTACGAAGCGCATTGCTCCAGATGATCCATCGAGTTGTCGGTTAGTAGCTGCTCGAAGCGCAGTACCTACGAAGCGCAACTGGTCCGTTCTTGGCGGCTTCACCTGGTTAGTAGCTGCTCGAAGCGCAGTACCTACGAAGCAGTGGAAGCCAATCGTGTACCGCAAGTACAGGTTAGTAGCTGCTCGAAGCGCAGTACCTACGAAGCAAGCGCGACCTGTACGACTGGTGGCTCGGCGGTTAGTAGCTGCTCGAAGCGCAGTACCTACGAAGCGACCGATACGCTCGTCGGCAATGCGCAGTTGGTTAGTAGCTGCTCGAAGCGCAGTACCTACGAAGCACAGTCGAAGCGTGGTACCGCAACTCCATGGGTTAGTAGCTGCTCGAAGCGCAGTACCTACGAAGCCGGAGAATTGAGATCGGCTGGCAAGCGACGCAAAAGAGCAGCTACTGAAGCTGAATAGTTAATTAATAGATTAGAAAGGGTTCCGACAATTTTTGGAAACCATCCAGTTTCCGCCCGGAAAAGGGATGATAGCGTGAGTTCTGTAAAAACCTGACAGCTGACGGATCATCGGAAAACCGTGCTATCAAGCAATAAGCCTTATTTGAAATTTCAAGGTGCACGCACCAGTTTAACGGTTTAGACGTTACGGGAGAAGAGGACCCGATCTCTATCTATATGCCACACTGGGATTTCGAGATTGGTAGTGTCTACCTCCCGGTATTCGAGAAACAGCATTTCCAGACCCTCATGGCGCGCCTTCCGAGTTAATTCCAAGACCTCGGCCGGGTTTAGCTTGTCGATTAGGGCGATTACAGCAATTGACGGATTCAGTCTCGTATCGCAAACGTAATCCATGAAGGAGAAGAATTTCCTTAGCAGGGTAGTGGCCGGCTCGCGGCGGGGTGACAGCGAAAGCCATTTGGCGAACGATTTGATATCTCGTTCCGTGTTCCCAATCAATTCCGTTCGAAGGGAATACCCCAATTCTGCGATCAACATCTCGATGCATGCCCTGATCTCATGCGCTTTGGTTGCCAAAGGCTCACAGGCCTCGATCTCAGACACCATCCTTGACGTATAGGCGCCGGTCAACCTCCGGTCATCGAATGGGAGCTCGATCAAGCTGTCGATAAGGACGATATCTCTCGGCTTGAGCCTTCGCTCCCCTCGGTATAGCGCGATGCCCGGCTCCCCTTCCCTCAAAAGCGACTTGGCACATCGCGACAGCTCGTTGAAATCATCGAAGGATATGATTCCAAGTCCGTCCGGAAAATCGATTGTCTCCCCTATCGTTTCGAGCTTGACGATCATAAGACGATAAAGTCCTCTCCGGTAACAAAATGTCCCTCGTCAGACGGGCTTCCGCATAGCGTGAGCATTGAGCAAAATGAGGCCTCGGTTACCCTGAGCACCTGTACTAGCCCCGCTTCTGGAAGGCTGGCCTTGAGCCTAGAGATTGCAGCCTCAGCATTCTTGGTATCGACCGCCAGGCGGGTGTAGACGGAATTCTGCAGCCTCGTATAACCATCCCTGACAAGAAACTGCCTGAACCTCGAGTACTCATGACGGTCCTGGGCATCGGCCACGGGTAGATCATACATTACGATTATCCTCATGAACCTTATCCTCCCCCGTTCCCCATCAAGGCGTTCCTGGCGCCGAGATCCCATCTGCATCGCCAGCCCCCTCTATCACACGAAGGCATCCGTCGACCCATAGGTCGATGGCGTCCGACACCCGGTAGCTCCCATGGCCATAGGGAATCCTGTCCGCGAGTGTGGACGCAAGGAGCCTTTTCACAGACGGCGAGAGATCGCGGGGGCGCTCCAGCTCGACTTTCCGATCGACCAGGGGCCTGAACGGCTCCACGAGGTCGCAGGCGAGGTTGTAGGGGTTCGTCTTGGAGTGGTGGTGGATTCCCACCTGGTTGAGGTAGCCCTTCGCCGCGATCCTGCACGCTGTATGCGAGAGCAGGATGGAATAACCATAATCGAGGGCGATATTGGTTGCATCCGCGTGCGGTACCCGCACGAAACCGTCGCCGAACAGCGCTTGGAAATAGCGGCGGGCACCTGCCGCCTCGCGCCCTGTCGAGTCGCCCGCGCGGACCTCTCCCGCATAGGATGCAAGCAGCTCTGCCTCCAGGTCATGGCCTGAACCGGCAAGGACGTTGGCCTGATTGTCCAGCTTGCACTCGATGATCCTCTTCCATAGCATCTTTCGCGGCCAGGCGCCCCAGGACATCTGCGTAAGGACCCTGCCGTTCGTATCGATCGTTGCTGCCGTTAGCGGCATCAGGATTGATGCCGGCATATGCCGGCTATCGGTGAAAATGACGCTGCAGCCCCTTGCCGCGAGCTCATCGAGCAGGTAGGTCGATATGAACGCGGCCTTTCCGTCGACAACGATGCAGTCGAGCTCGTCGGCACGCAACAGGACGGGTCGGGGGTCGCCGTCACGGTGAACGGCGACCCATCCCGCCTCATAGCGCAGTTTCCGGGCGTTCTCCAAAAAGAGTGTCTTACCCAAGGGTGGATACCCTCTCGTGAAGGCCCGCCGCCGAAATGTCAACGATAGCGAAACCGGCCTTGGGGTCGTTGACGATCTTATCGAAGGTCATCGAGAGCGTACCCGCGAACGCGCTGCCGCCGAGGGGCCTCACGTCGGCGGTGCCCCTGATGCCGGATAGGAGCTCCACGACCTGGACCTCGGACTCCGCTACCGCGCGGACGGTCTTAGCGAGATCGTCCGCTTCCGTATCGGCGAACACCTCCTCCGGCGTCTTCAGGGCACCCAGCTTGAGCACCTTTGAGACGCGGGGGAAGTTTGCCGGGGCGAGCGCGAGAAGGCGTGCCCACAGCCGGCAGAGAACCTTGGCATCGGATTCAAGATCGCGCCTGGGGCTCGGCTGCTCGCCGTCGACCATGCGCTCGACGATCTTGAGCAGTCGGGTGTCGGCTGCGTCGAGGGCGAGCTGGCGCACGGGGCCGGCGGTCTTCAGCCCCTTGACCCTGAAGCGCTCCCCGTATGCCTCGAACACGGTCTCCTTGAGGATCCTTTCGCGTACGACGCGGACGAATCTCTCACCGGATTCACGGCACAGCGAGCGCGCATAGAGCTCGGTGAGCGAAACGGTCGCCTTGGATGCGATGGACGTGGGCACGGGGGCGAACCTGAACAGGTTTCCCTTCTTGCCCTCGCTCTCGTAGATCATGAAATAGGCGAACGTCTGGGCTGAGTAGCCGCCGAACAGGGCTGCATCACGGTCGCCCTTCACGGGGATGAGCTTCGTCTTAGAGTCGCGTGGGGAGTAGACGGTCTGCTTCCAGAAGGCCCCGCCCTCCTCGTAGGGGGCAAACGTCACGCGAAGGTTCTTCCAGGAGCAGGCGCGGACGAGCCTCTCTCGCTCGAAATCGGAATCCCACAGCACCTCTGCCGTGTCGTAGTCGACGAGGTCGCGGAAGAACCCGCCGGAGAAGAAATCGAGCTCTGAGTCCGCCCCGCCCCGGCGCTCCTGCGCCTCGATATCGCGCATAATGCGCTCGTAGAAGGCCCTGTTGTTCGACCACATGGGGGCCCTCGTCTCGATGAACCTGCCGGTCGTGAGAGCGATGAGGGCATCGTGGGCGTGGTAGTAGCGATTTGCTTTTCGGCTTCTCGGGATTTCCGCGCGCCTCCTGACCGAGCTGGCGACCCCGGCCTTCACCGGCACGACCTTGACGCCCGTGTAGGTGGCCTCGAGGACCGCGGCGATGAGCTTGCACTCCTGGCTCGTCTCGGTCAGCTGGCGCCCGACGATTGACTTCAGCATTCTCTCGGAGATCTGCGCCCTCATGAGCGCGTTGAGCTTGCGCTCGGTCATGAGGCCCGCGCGGCGCAGGTGCATCCAGAAAGGCGCCATCTTCCTCTGCACGTGTTGGGGCACGAGGATCGAGTCCTTCTTATCAAGGCTCTCGGCGTACAGGACCAAAACCTTGTTGTCGAGCGATTCGTCCCTGCGCACCGACCTGGGCAGGATACGGTCGACGCAGTAGTCGACCGACGCGATGCGCGCGATATCGATGGGCTTGCCGGAGTAGAGGCTCTTTCCCGCCTGTCGGAAATAGAGGTACAGGCGCTCGTTGATCTCCTTCTCGTCAAACATCCCCAGCTCGCGCAGGAGCCTGGCGGCATCCAGGTCGCGGCGCGCGTCCTCGTCGAGCGCCTTCAGCGCGGCCTCGATCTCCTGGGCGCGGCTCCGCGACCGCTTGCCCTTCAGCTTGTTCGAGGCGGTCCTCGTGACCTCGACGTAGACCTTTGCCGGGGCGCATCCGGCCACCGAAGCCATATCCTCGATAACCTTCATGGCCTGCGAGACGCCGCGACGAAGCGCGGGGGACCCGGGCAGGGCGTCGATGCCGAGCTCACCGGCCTTCTCCAGCGCGGTGGCGTTGACCTCGTCAATCCTCGCGCGGAAGCCGAGGTCGGTGTCGCTCAGGACCTGCATCAGGTTCATGGACGTGCCGCGGAACCTGCCGTAGGGCGCGCCCTGCTCGAGAACGTCCATGATGCACATGTCGCCGCGTGCGGTATCTACCCACACACCGGTGAGCAGGCGCTCGGAGAGCTGGCCCCAGCCCTTGAGGCGCTTCGCGCAAAAGGCCTCAATAGCGCCCTCGTCAAGGATATCCCCGTATTCCTTGGCGACCTTGCGCTTCAGGATGGAGCGTTCCTCGAACACGGTGTTCCACAGGATGATGTCCTCTGCCATGGACTTCTGGGCGGCCGTCAAGGACCTCACGCCGAGAAGGCCTGCGATCCAGGCCGAGACGGACAGGCGCGACGTCATCCTTTTGGCATCGGATACGCCCTTGACGTGGGGGTGTGCCATCGTGAAGTCGCGCGAGAGGATGTTTGTGATTCGGCCGAGGGTCATGACCGAGCCGTCCGATGCGGCCTCGACAACGGCCGCCCTCATCGCTGCATCGAGCGGCAGCCAGTCCTGGCCGTCCTCGGTGTAGCGGATGCCCGCCAGCTCGTTCAGGAACCGGAATCGCTCGTAGATGAGGGAGTTCGCCGGAAGCACGTCCTCATCGACCAGATAGGTGCACTTGCCCGTCATGCGCCGGATGAAGGCCTCAGCGGCCGCATCGGTATCGATATGCTCCTCGTAGTTCCAGGGTGCGACGAACGCGCGCTCATGGCCGGGAAGACGGCGCGACCACGCGAACCTCGCCCTGCCGTTGGCGTCCAAGGGCGCGGCCGAGGAATCCAATGGACCTACGTAGTAGGGGATCCTCGAGGTCAGCACCTTCAGGATATGGGTGCCTGCGTCCTTTAGCCAGGGATAGAAGTTGCCCTGGGCGTCGATGATCCGGCTCACGACCTCCGCATGGAGCTGGTAGGGAATGGCGCTGTTATCAGTGGTGTGGATGCGGCGAAGGAACCTGTGCTCTCCGAGAGCGGCGACCATATCGATGTAGGCCGGGTCCTTTACGGCATCCGTTCCCTTAAAGAGCCTCTCGACCCTCTTCTTGAACTCCTCGTAGGGAATCACGTTGAGGTCATATGCCGTATAGCCCATATTCCTCTTGGCGCCGTCGAGCTTCTTCACGAGCACCTTGTCATACCCCCTGCGGCCGGACCTTTTCGGGCCGCCGAAGAAGTCCCTGTAGATGGCAAGCCCGTCCTCGTCGGCACCGTCTTCGGAATCAGCATGGACGATGTATTTCAGTGCGAGGTCCTTCAGGGTGCGCAGCTGGCGCCCGTACACCTCGTACTGGGCCACCTGGTTGTGAGAGAGGGTCTTTCCGGGCGCAAACGAGAGGAGGCCCTGTAGGCGCCACGCGGAGTAGAGGCCCCTTGCGGCATCGATGGTCGGGGCGAGTCGGTCGGGACAGTTGGCGAGGAACTCATCGAGCGCATCGGCGTCGGATACGGATATCTTGCCGATCTGCTCGCCCTCGAGAGCGAAGGCGTCCATATTCGCCTTGTAGCCGGCGACGAGGTCGCCCAGAGCCTTTGCCTGTGCGCGGGCGATCTTGGCGTCGATATCGTCGCCTGTCACCGATACGGCGCCGGACACGGCCTTTTGGAGCTCTCGGGCAGTCCAGGAGCCGTCCATACAGGCAAGCGCGCCGCCGTCGAGCTCGATAGCCTCGCCACAGGTCTCCCCCAGGGCATCGAGCTCGCGCACGAGGGCCTCGACCTGAGCGGAGGGGTCTGAGTTGGCGGACGTCACGTCGTTGCCCTCCATGAGGAAATGCCCGCGGCGCACGACGTGGTTGGCGATGGCCCAGAAGATGAGCCTGGGGTCGTGGGGGCCGTCTGATTCCATGAGGTCGACGTCGAGGTGCGCGAGCGTGGGATAGCCGTCGAGAAGCCCCTGCCAGGCGGCAGCTGCGGGATCCGCCGCGATATCGTCGCGCATGAGTTTGTAGGACATCCTGCGCCTGACGAAGAAATCCGGGTCTGTGGGCGCGATCGCCGGCGCGAACACGCGCTCCATCTCGCGCTCCCTGCCGCGGGCGCGCTGGAGCCTGCGCCTCGCCGCGCGCGGCATGCGGGCCTCCGAGGCGTGGAGCGCCTCCTTGAAGCAGCGTGCGCCCATCACGGGCTGGCCCTTGTGGTAGAGGACCTCACCGCACTCGTCGGTGGCCACGAACCCGACGCTCGTGCCGTCGAGGTTGATTCCGGCAAACCAGGGACCGTTGATATTTTTAAGTTTCCTAGCCATGAGTTCTCCTGTGTGTTATAAAGGGATTGTGAGTTGCTGCTCGAAACGCAGTACCTAAGTCGAAATACGGCTTAAAAGCCACAAACTGCCTTTTCAGGCCGCCCCGTATGGGGCTTTTTCTTTATCCCGACATTCCATAGGCATCTAGAGCAGGTGTTCCATGACGGTACCGGTCGAATCGGTGCGGAAGCGGATGCTGCCCACCGTGTTCTCGTGGATCATATTGCCGGTCGCCACATCGACGTAGACGGCATCGCTGAGCCCGCGGGATACTTCCATCTCGGTGGCGCCGGTCTCGGAGTCGATACGGAGCTTTCCCACTTGGTTGCGCACGTGCATCTGTCCCCTGGAGTCCAGGCAGCGCTCGACCGTGCCGCTGCCGGCCTCGGTCAGGTTCAGGCTATTTATTTGGAAACTGTTCACAGTTACCCTCCCCCTCTGCAAGAAGGCATGAGGCCGGGCCTTTCCCGGCATTGGAGGGTTTTATTAAATTATAGACTGGCGCGGGGACTATTCCATCGGTGATTCAGGGTATCGCCATAAGGTCAGATTTAACGATTCGATATTGATAAATAGATTCATTGAGCCAGAGGATATTCTGGGGCAAACAACCTTCCTTTCGAAAGCAAAACCCCGCCCCGGCAATTAAGCCGGGGCGGGGCCAAAGGGGAAGGCGTATTCGCATTTAGGCCGTGGGATAACCGCTAGTGCCGATCTTGTTTACAACTTCGGTAGCCATAGTAATGACGTTTCGGAGCTTGCCGGAGTAAATGGCGAGGACGCTCACGAGGGCGAGGGCGAGCAGGCCGATGAGGATGATCATCTCGGTGGAGATGACGGCACCAAACTTCTCGTCAGCCGCACGGCGGACATTGTAGGTCTTGGCCTCGATATACGTGGCCATGGCGTTCATGGTTGTAGAATCCACGATGCGCTCCTTTCGATTAGGGGGTTCGAGTCTTTGGCCCCCGTCGACAAGATAGGGGCTTGCTTCCCGCCCCCGAGATACATTCTGCTCCCGTAAATGCGTCCGTGAGGGGCCATTTGGTGCCAAGGGGTGACAAATGGTGACACGGAAAAGCGCGGGCAGGCGACATGTACGTAGCCGTATAACGTATGTTCGCCCAGATTAAATGGCAGCCGTGGCACCGACCGTGCCGAATTATCCTAAGCGGGGTTGTGCTAGAGTCGAGAAGCAATTGAAAGGTCCGTCTGCGTGCGAAAAGAGCGGTGTATGGCAGAGGTTCGCGTAATCGGAACGGCAGATGAAATCGAGCTCATCGCTCGCTCCCTCGGAGCTGCCCCCAGGATCCAGCGGCGGCGTGACGGCATGATGGCTGGCTATTTCGAGAAACAGGCCCCAAAGATTATCTGTCTAGACCTCGGGACGACGGGGCCCAACCCCGTTGAAGATGAAATCGTGGCCATCGCTATCGTGGACTGGGCGGGAAATGTGGTCCATGAGGGGGAATACGGGCCAAGTCGCAAGGAGCTGTGGCAGGCGGCATCTGAGGTCAATGAGGTCGCACCCGACAACCAGATAGACCTCCACTCTGTTTTCGACGACCAGGAAAAGATCAGGGAGATCATCTGGGGCGCCGACGAAGTTATCGTCTACAATGCCCCGCGCGTTATGAAATTCTTGGAGCACAGCGACATGGCTCCCGGATCTCGAACCAGGGTCACGGATACGATGTACGAATATTGCCGATGGCTCAGTGAAAAGAACCACGACCGAAACTGTCTTGCGAACATCGAGCTAACCGATGCTGCCGAAAAAATGGGCTACGCTTGGGGGAACAACCCGCATGGACCTGTGCCAAATGCCCTCGCCTGCCTCGCTGTCCAAATATGGATTGAGGGGCAGCAAAATGAAGAACACTATGATTTCTGAATACATGGCTTGAACAGCAGGCTCATCTAGTTCGTTGCTTCTTAGATTCAGTGGATGATTGCTTCTATCAATTCCACGGGATGATTTCACCGGGCGGCAAGACACTTAGGAAACCCGGTTTGGATAGGTGATTAGCATGAACGTTAACGATTTTATGGCGAAGCACGATATCACTGATGCCGACCTCGAGCGCATGGCCAACCCCTTTGAGAATGGCTATTTCGAGCTAGAGCCCGACCGAAAGGTATTCAGCGGCTCGCATCTCGAAGCAGTCTGCACTCGCCGCGTTACGGTGATTCACGATGAGAAGGATACTTAGAGGGCTGAACTGATAAAAAATAGAGGGCGGATACAGTAATGTGCCCCGTCCTCTATTTTTGTTATCAGATACGCTACTCCTCGTACTTGTTTCCCTTCCCGCAGTTGCAGTCCTCGCAGAGAGTCTGCAGGTTGCTCATTGCAGACTTTCCCCCGCGAGAGACGGGCTTGATATGGTCGACATGGAGCTTCACCCCGTCTTCGCGGCCCCGTCCGCACTTGACGCACCTGAAACCGTCCCGGCGCAGCACGTCATAACGCATCGCGCGCGTCACCTTTGCGTGCTCCACGTCGTTGGCCATGCGGCGATCCTGGTACTCCAGGCGGCGCTTCTCCCGCTCCTTCTTCTTTTTCGATTTGCGATGCTCCTTCAATAACATCGTCAGGATTGCCTCCGCGGCCCACAGCGCGACAACGATCTGCAGGAGCGGTAATAGAGACTGCATTACCTGGGTAGCGGGACCCGACGTTTCCATGAACTGCCTCCTTATTGGGGGATATACGCCAAAAGTCTAAACTCCTGCAGATGCCGCCGCCCCTCCACTTGGTGCCAAGGGGTGACACCCGCCCTGAACACTTGTTCATAGCCGCCCGCACGCCTGCCCTCCAAACGATGATTGGAGTATCGAGAGACTGGACGGAGGAGGAATTATGGCCGAGGTGCTTAATCTCGATATGCTTCCCGATTGGCTGAGGGATATGGATGTCGGCGCGTCGGTGAGGCCCGGTGCGGATGGGAGCGCCCATCCCTGTCTCACATGGTGCGGCAGCTTCACGGTCCACGGTCTGGGATTCCACGCGATGAGAGGGACGACGACCGATTTCGCCATGGCCTGGCCTATCGGCAACGGCGGCTGGCAGGTCCTGCAAGACGCCTACGACATCTACGACCCGATCGCCGGGCAGGACGGCTATATCGAGCCCGAGGACCTCATCGACATCCTGAATGAGAACGGCTACAGCTCCCTCAGCTCCTTTGTCGCGTTAGAGGGCAAATGGTGGCGCGAGGGCTTGACGTGTGCCGTCGCTGCCAGATGGTGCAGGGAGCGCTATTCGGTTCCCCTGACCTTTGCCGACGGGCAATCGGCGCTGTCGCGCCTTGTCTCCTGTGCCGCAGCGTTTTATCCGGAAGCGGACAGGGCGCTGCTTGCCGTAACGATCGAGCGGGAGATGACCTGCCAGGAGAAAGATTACAACATGGCCGCCTACGGCACCTCGCGCGAGCTTAAGGACACGCAGGTCCGCTCGGGCGGCGTGGTTCCAAAGAACTCGGTTGGCCATGCGATAGGCATGGCGCCAGTGGGCGGCATGAGACCTCTGCAAGACCCGGAAACGAAGGGCCACGGGCCCAAGTTCGGCCATTGATGACAGAAAGGACTGATGGCAATGTATGAGAGGGTATGGGAAGGCTCGGCACCCGGGTTGGACGGGGCCGAATGGGACCTTTTCCTTGACTTTAACCAGGATACGGGACTGTTCCGGGTTGGCGGCTCGTTGGACGGAGAGCATAGCGAGATGTGGGAATGCGCCGACCCGGTAGTATCCAGACTCATGGCAAGATCTGCAACTGACCGACCCAGCGATCCCGATATCATGGCGCTCATCCCTCCCGCTCCCCTGAAGATGCAGGGCAGGTTCGCCCCCTTCTCCTCCCCTGACCAGATCGTCGCGGGCACATGGCGCACCCCACGGGATTGGCCGGAGGCGAGAAAGGATGAAGCGGTCAAGGAACTCAGAACGAGAAGATTCGACATTGTGAGATTGCCCAATGAGCCAGACCCCGACCGACTGGTCATCAAGGAGTGCTCGAGGCTCCTGAACGGCATGTACGGAGATCCGACCCGCTGGCCGCGACGCGCTGTCGACGTCGCGCTCGGCTATCCGCGCGGCCCCAGGCCCGGAAGTAAATATAATGACCCGGGCCTTTGGGGCATCACGCTTCCACCGGAGTTCTCTGCTGCCGTCGTGGGCTTCGGAAGCGCGTTGAAGGGCAAGGCCTTGGGCTATCGCGATGCGGTATACGCCCTCTACGAGAAAGCTAAGTCCAACGGCCTGTATATAGAGAAGGACTGGGAGGACAACTTCGGCTTCATTCCCAGTGTGGACGCGAATCGGTTTGTCAGGGAACTATCCGAAGGCGACACCGTTACCCTATCGCTTGCCGCCAGCTTCAGTCGATTCGGTAATTGTATCGTTGAGCTGGGAGATGTCCGGGTCGATCTTAAATCCGCCAACTGGTATAGAGATAAGTTTAAAGGTTGTGAATTCTCTTACGGACCCCTAAATGTGCAGAATCTTGGAAAACTTCCCCTCCAAGAATTCAGTGACTATCTCAGAAATTGCAATAATGGTCGCCTATATACGAGCTGGGCCGGCGCCTTCCTCGATGGCGAATACGGAATGGACCTCGAGGGTAAGGCTGACCGTGTTCTCATCTCGGCGATGGCATTCGATGAGTGGGACAGTCATGACGATTACGGCCTTCGCCATAAGGCGCTTGCATGGGAGGTCATCTCCTGGTCCAAATCGGAAGGAGCCTACCACGTTGAGACGTGGCAGGCTCCAAAGTACCTCGATGGAAGTCACAAGAGCTCCGAGCAATCCTGGAAGGAATATGACAGAACCTTCGATTCGTTCCCGTCGGAAAAAATGCCGGACATGCGCAACATGCCCATGACGATGAGCGGCGAGCCGGAGGCGTTCGTCAACGCCCGCTATGCGTACGACCCCGACAGACTGCTCAAGGGGCGTGCCCGCAAGGACACCCAAGTCAAGACCGTACCCGGCACGAAGGCGCTCAAAGCGAACCTGTCGAAACTCGACCGGAAGGCAAATGTAAACCGCGCGCAGGGCAGCGGGAATCGTGGTCATCATGTATGAGAGGGTATGGGAAGGTGCGGCGCCCGGCCCGGACGGGACCGAATGGGACCTCACACTCGACTTTAACGAGGATACAGGACTGTTCCGAGTCTGCGGCGCGCTGGACGGAGAGGCTCCCCAGATCCACGAGTGCGCCGACCCGGTGGTATCCGGCCTCATGGCGAGGTCTGAATTCGATCGGCCGGACAGCCCCGAAATGATGGCGCTCATCCCTCCCGCTCCCCTGGAGATGCAGGGCAGGTTCGTCCCCTTCTCCTCCCCCGACCAGATCGTCTCGGGCACATGGCGCACCCCTCGGGATTGGCCGGATGCGCGAAAGGGCGCGACGGTCAGGGAGCTCCTTTTTAGAAGGAACGACATTGTGAGATTGACCGATGACGTAAACCCCAACCGACTGGCCATCATGGAGTGCTCGAGGATTCTGAACGGCATGTACGGAGATCCGTCCCGCTGGCCGCGGCGCGCTGTTGACGCCGTGCTCCGCTATCCGCGTGGCTCTATGCCAGGAAACAGATACCGTGACCCATGGCTCAGTGGCGCCATGCTTCCACCCGAGTTCTCTGCCGCCGTCGTGCGCGCAGGAAGCGCGTTGGCGGGCAGGGCCCTGGGCTATCGAGATGCGGTCTACGCCCTCTCCGAGAAAGCCAAGTCCGATGGCCTGTTTATTGAACAGGACTGGAAGAACTGCTTTTGCGTCATTCCCAGCGTGGACGCGGCTCAGTTTATCAGGGAGCTATCCGAAGGCGACATCGTTACCCTATCGCTTGCCGCCTGCTTCAGCTCATTCGGTGGAAGCACCGTGGAGCTGGGAGATGTCCGGGTCGACCTCAAATCTGCCGCCTGGTTTAGAGATATGCTTCAAAGCGAAAATTTCCTGCACGGACCGTTAGATGGTCATGCCTTGGGAAAGCTCCAGATCGGGGAGCTGGAGGAATACCTCGTGCAATCCGCAAAAGGGCTCCTGCACACGGCCTGGACCGGCGCCTTTCTCGATGGGGAGTACGAGGTGGGCCCTGAGGGCGAGTCGGACCGGGTTCTCATCTCAGCAAAGGTGGTTGATGAGGGCGACTGTATGGATGAGCGCGGACTTCTTCAAAGGAGCTGCTCATGGGTGGTCGTCTCCTGGTCTAAATCGGAGGACGTCTATCATGCCGAGTTGTGGCAAGCGCCAAAGTATCTCGCGAACGACCGCAAAAGCAGCAAACAGGCCTGGAGAGAACGGGACAGCACCTTCGACTCGTTCCCGTCACAATTCATGCCGGACATGCGCACCATGTCGATGGCCATGGACGGTAGTGAGCCGGCGACATTCGTCAACGCCCGCTATGCGAGCGACCCGGACCGGCTGCTCAAGGAACGCTCCCGCAAAGATGCCCAGGGCAAGACCGTGCCCGGCACAAAGGTGCTCAAGGAGAACCTGGCGAAACTCGATACGAAGGTAATTGTAGATCGAAAGCAAGGCGCTGGGAGCCGTGGTCAACATGTATGAGAATGTGTGGAGCGGGAAGGTCGAGGGCTGCGAGATCTCCCTCAGCTTCAACGAGAAGGACGGCCTGTTCAGGTATGCCGCGAAAAAGGACGGCATAGTGTTGAGAGACCGCCACTGTGCCGATCCGATGGATGCCGGCCTTATGGACGGCCCCGGGGTCGAATGGGATGGCGAGACGCCCCTTATCCCCAGCGCCTCGGAGATCGAATTCGAAGGTCGTTTCGCACCCTTCCACACCCTCGAGGAAATCGTGAGCGGCACCTGGCTCTCCCCCGCTGACTGGCCGGGTTACCGAAAGGCGATGGCAGTAGATGAGCTGGCGGGCCGCATGACCCGGATCGCAAGGAGCTATGCGGGCGATCGAGCGCCGGACGAGGCATACATGAACTTCGGCCTCATCGATTGCTCGAAGCGGCTGAACGCCTTGTACGGAGGGCCCGACAACTGGCCGAATCGTGCATTCGAGTCCCTGTTCACTGTGACCGGGTACAAAGAGCTCACACTCGGTAAGAGTTTCGCCTTCAGCGACCACTATCTGCTCGCCGACCCGCACAAGATGCCCAGGCAGGTCGTCGAGCAGATTTGCATGACGGCTGCGAACGGAAGGCAGGAGCAACCCTCATATCGAGATGCCGTGGTTAGCCTATGCAGGCAATCGCGCTTGGAAAACGGGGGTAACGCCGATTCGTTCACCGTCCTGCCCTTTGTTAAGGTGGGTGAGTTCATAGACGAAATCCGCAAGTCGGACAGGATTCACGTCGACCTGTATGCCGACTTCAACGGCGACAAAGTACCGATGGCTCATTTGGGCAAAACGGCGATCACTCTCAATGAGATGGATGCCGAGAGAATAAGGCTGAACATTGACAGGGCTCACGAAAAGCATAGTTACTACTGGTCGATAAGGGGCAAAGGCGCCTCCTCCAAGCTGGATTATTCGCTCCGCATGTTCGAACTAACCGAACTGGTCGCCGCCATCAAATCATGTGCAGACTGGAGCCTTTTCTTTAACCAGTGGATTGAATATCCATCTCTCGGTTATGATCTCGACGCGAACGGTAACTCCAATCGCATCCTTCTGGCGTGCGGCATGAGTGAATGGCGTTCGGACGACGCCCAGGAGTGGATGGCCGTTTCGCGCTCGAAATCAGATCGTCTTTACCATATCGAGCGTATCGACGCATGGGATTCCTACGAAGGGCCCGAATTCGAGGTCACGGAATCGAGCGCAACGAAAACCTACCCGAGCGATCTCATCGACCAGATTGCGGCAGACCATAACGGGTTCAGGGAGACGGATGGCGTGCCGCCCTTCATCAACGCCCGTTACGCCGCCCAACTCGAGCATTTGCGCGAAGTCTACCCCCTAAAGCAGAAGACCCCGGAGAAAATGCCTGGCACTGTGGCGTTGAAGGACGGACTTGCGAAGCTCGAGAAGAAGGCTGAACCCAAAAAGACACCAAGCCACAACAAGCGACCGGGCTATTTCACTTATTAAATCAGACTAAAGAAGAGGGCCCCATGAGGGCCCTCTTGCTAGTTCTTAGTCGACGAGACGCCGTCGTAGTCGGCTCGCTCCACCCTCATCCATACGCAGGTGTCGCGTGTCGGCGTGACCTTCGTCATCTGGGAATCGGAATCCTGTGAGGCAAGCCATGCTACGGCGCGAAAGCCCGCCCAGGTTCCGTCCTCCATGCGGGCGTACACCCTGTCCATGGGCCTTGCGAGCGTGACCGACTCACCGAGATAAAGCACCTTGTGGGCGGGCCCGTCATCGCCGATAGCGGGAAGGCCGATGCCGTCAAGAACATGCCTTTCGTCGGACAGCCCGAAATCAGGCAGGGACCATGATTCGGCAAGCGGGGCGGTCGATTCGGGCGAAGTCCTGAGCACAAGCTCCGTGGTGTCCACGGAGTCATCAGTGAAGGCACACCTGAGTGTCAGGCGGTTGCGGGAGTAGAGATGAAGCTCGTCGCCCGCCGACAGCTCGGAGCCGCCATAGGGGGCGGTCAGGCCTTTGTCCGTGAACCAGCCCGTGAACCCTGTGCTCTGGTCCTCATCGAAATGGTCGTTGAGGTTGCAATGGGTTTTAATAGCTGCAGACGTGGCGTCGACGCTTGCCGTATGGGGTCCGGCCTGAAGCGTCTCGGTGAACACAACGGACCCGTCGTCGATGCCGTCGGCATGGTAGACGACCTTGACGCCGCCGACATGAACGGGTCCGGCGGATACCGAGCCGTGAAAACGGTGGACGAGTGGCGAATCGAAGTTGATACCGATCCGCAATTCCGTGGGGAACACCTGCTGTACGACACAGGATAGATAGCGCCCCGAAAGCGAATCGAGCTCCTGCTCCGATAGGCTGAGCTCCCTCGAACCTTTCGAGAATTCTCTCAGTACCGTCGCGCCCTTCGGCTTCGGAATCAGGTCGACCTGAACGCAGCGCAGCTCGTTGACACCCTTCAGATCGCCAAAGCCGTTAACGCTCGTGAAATCGAGATCGTGCCCGGAGACATATCCCCCGGTCCATGACAAATTTGAGTTGAACGCCCTGACCTCAAGGTCGAAATGTTGGGATACCTCGCCGGTAAGCCATACCTTGATGGCACTCCAGCGCAAGGACTTGCCGCCCTCGCCGATTCGGGCGCCATCTGCGGCGGCATCGCTCCATTCGCCGCCTTTTGCAAGCATGCTGTAGCAGATTGAGCCTTGCCAGGGGGAGCCGTCCAGACGAAGCGATATCGCCTCTATGCACATTTTGGCCGACATATTCATGCCCACATGCCGATAGGCGGGACAGTCGGGCATATCACCGAAGTTCGAAAGATGGCAAGATCCGATGATGGACGCACCGGAGCAGTCAAGCGGAACGTCATCTGTGTCGGCACAATACCAGCGGTACAAAAAGTCAGATACGGCAGTCCCGCCATTGTTACCCTTGACGTCCGACCAGTTATGGCACGGCGTACATGAGAGGAGCGGATCCGAACACGTCACCGTCTCGCCGGCCCCGATCTCCTTTGACCCGTCATTCAGGCTCAGCGAACCCGTGAACGGGACCTCTTCGACGACCCAGGCAGAGGCTCGGTCTCCCGCCACGCCTCCCTTGTAGCCATTATGGAAGAGGTTCAATTTAAATGGCCTTGTTTGTGTTGCGTTCGGCCTGTTCACGCACAGCCCCGATGCGTCGCTGATAATCGCGACCGCGCCATCTTCGAATAGGGGCGTTCCTTCGGAAAACGCCTTTGTAACCCACCAGGCGCTCGCCCTCGAAGCGACTCCGGCCCTATTGATCTCGAACGGCTGTTTGTTCGCGACGTGGTTGAATTCCTTTCCGTCCCAAGGGCCTCCCCCTAGGGCATTGACGGCACAGGACGCGTCGGCCACATGGGCCGGTCGGAACGTCGTGAGAAACCCGGGGACGGGTCCCCAGTCATCGGAATAGGAATCGTCGCGAACTTTCGAGAACTCGGTCAAGAAGAGCTGATTGTAATTGCCTTTGAATATCTGCTGGTATAGGTCCGTGCAATCTTTAATCGAGGCATTTCCGACATCCCAGTTCAGGGAGTCGTCGTCTGCCGCATGGACGCGACAGACGATGCCCTGGATATCTTCGCTGGTTAGGTACGTTTGCTCGACGGTAGAGGTCAGCCAGCCGGTTTGAGAGTGCAGGGCGTCGACCGTCTCGTTGTGCGAAACCCCCTCGACGTAGATATTGAAGATGTTGAGGTCCGCGCACCACCTATGGGACACGTCCTTCGAGGTACGCCTGTACCATTTTCCCGTGTCATGGTATTGATAGTGCTTCCAGCCGGTATCGTGCCGACCGGTGCCGACCCCGAGTTCCTCGTTTGTTAAATTGCCGTCGAAGGTGACGATATTATTTTCCTGCTCGTCCTCCTTGATTGCCCCGAGGTTATCATGGTCCGCCGCAAACCATATGCGCTTTCCATTGGGGTTGTAGTTAGTGTCTCCGCAGGCAGTCAGCGGATAGAAGGATAGGTGGAACCATAGCTCGTTCTCATAGTCGCACTCGATCTGCAAATTCAGGGCGTATCGTAGGATCTGGACGTAGGCATAGCGGGAGGCATACCATTCAGTCCAGTCATTCGCCCAGCCCATGCATTGATTTGTTGGATTCGACCTTCCTCTGCAGCAGTTGATCTTGCCGTTGATCATCCCGTACATGTCCCAGGCTCCCTGGTTGATACGGGCATTCTGGCCCCAGTAGTCCCATCCGAGCGCGTCATTGGCGCCCAACAATCCCAGCCCGGCCGCAACTGCCAGGGCGGCGAACAGGCCTCGCCTGCTAAGCGGGGTTTCCATTAAAGGCTTGTCGGCCGGTTTCTCACAATTGCTTTTGTCAGCCTTCATCTACGCGCACCTCCTACAAGGGACGCGCGCGGGCTCGGGACGGAGGCCGCACCTCCGTCCCGGATGATATTTACCTCTTTGCGCTGGCGACGCCGTCCGAATCGGCGTAGCGCCACCTGATGTAGAGCGTGGTGTCCCGGACCATCTTGATGTTCTGCAGGGACGACCCCCCCCCGCTCTATCTGTCAGGTATGCGTCGCACACGATATGTCTCCAGGTGCCATCGCCCATCTTGCGGTAGGCGTCTGTCGGCGTAGCGAGTGAGATGCGCTCGCCGTAGTAGACGGCCATGTGGCCGGCGCCGTTGTCGCCGATGGCGGGAAGGTCGATACCGTCAAGGGCATGTGACTCGATATCGCCTGAAAAGTCCGGGAGTCCAAGGGCACCCGAGATAGATGCCGCCCCGTCCTTCGGCTGCGATTTGTAATCGACCCCATCCTCCGGTCTCAGGGATCCGTCTGCATAGTCAATCCTCAGCGTGCAGCGGTTGCGGCCGTAGAGGTCGAGTTTCTGCCCCCTGTCGAGGTCGATTCCTCCAAAGGAGTCAATAAGCTCCCTGGTCGTGAACCAACCGGTGAAGCCGCTAGAAGCGGTGTCGCCAAAATGCTCGTTGAGGTTGCACACGGCCTTTACCGCCGCCTGAGTGGCGGCATCGGATGCCGTGTACATGCCCGGGTCAGCGTGATCGATATAGACGATATGCTTATCGTCGACGCCGTCAGCGTAGTAGGTGATGAGCGATTTCTTTGCGCAATACTTAACGCTGGGTGTGACGATGGTGCCGTGGAAACGGTGGACGAGTGGCCATACCTCGGCTGTGCCTGAGCGCTTCTCGGTTTTGAATTCCTGCTGGACGGCACAGCTCAGGTACATTCCGTCCACAGCACCGGCCTCGTCCTCGGTAAGTTCGAGCATCTGCGCGTCACGCGAGAACTCCTTGACGAGCACGGCATCTGTCGGCTTCGGTATAAGGTCGACCTGGATGCAGCGCAAGGTCTTGCCCGCCACGCCCACTGCAGGGGCGCTTTCAGCATCCGTGGCGCTCACATAAGTTCGACACCACGACACATCGCTTTGGAACGCGCGAACCTCGAGGTCGTAGTGACGTGCGACCTCACCCTGGAGCCAGACCTTGATCTGGCTCCAGCGCAGGCTGGCGCCGCTTTGACCGATCCACTCGCCGTCGGTACGGGCGTCAGACCACGTCCCGCTGTCGCGGGAAAGCGCCATGTACCCGATAGATCCCTCATAACCCGTTCCCTTGAGGTAGAGTCGGAACGCCTCGAGCACGTAGTCCGGGTTGAAGTTCGTGCCAACGTGGCGGTAGGCGGGGACCTCCATGAAGTCGCCCGTTTTGGAGATGTGGGCCTGACCCATGACCGCGGCGTCCTCATCGGGTGCTGGATCTGGCGTCTTCGCAGCGTACCAGCGATAGATCATCGCAGTCGGCTTTCCCATCGTTTCCCACAGCTCCTTTTTGGCAGGATAGCAGGTGGCGAAGGGGTCGCCGCAGGTCGGGGCCTGGGGCCAAGTGATTTCTTCGGCGCTACTATTTAGCTCCAGCTTGCCTGTAAAGGGAACCTCCTCGATGACCCATTCGGAAGCCTTATTCTTTTGCGTATCCGAATCATAGCCATCATGCCACATGAATAGCTGTGTCGGTTTGGCGGTCGTGCCGCCATAGCGGTTTACAGCCTGCCCCGACGCATCGCTGATGACCTGTACGGCATTTTTGGTGCCGTCGGAGTTCCATTTATCGACAAGCCACCATCCGCAGGTGCGGTCAGCGACAGTATATTTGCAGATGGCGAATTCGCGTTTGGTGCTCGTCCTGACGTCAGTTCCGTCGAAGGGGCCGCCGCCCCACGCATTGAGGGCTGCAGAGCCATCCACGACATGGGCGGGACGGAAAGTGATGAGATAGCTTTGGTCGGCATCCGCATAGTTGCCGCCAATCTCCTGGTAGTTCGCGAACTCAGTCAGGAACAGCTGGTTCAAATTCGGCTCGGGCCTGGTCTTGTCATTTCCTGCAAAGAGCTCCTGCTGGTAGATCGGCGTGCGATTTGATGACTTGGCGTTGCATACGTCCCAGTTGAGTGAATCGTCACCGGCAGCGTGAACACGGCAGACCATTCCGAAGAAGTCCTGACGCGACCCGTGCGGAATTGCGGGGAAGCTGGTCGCGCACCAGCCCGTTCCAAATGCCTTGGCGCCCCATTCGCTGTGCCAGACCTTATCGATTCTGATGTCTCGGAGCTCGAACCATGCTGCGAAACTGTGCGAAAAACCGCTGCCCGTTCGGCGATACCACTTGGAAGTGTCCTTGTAGGAGCGGCGCTCCCACCCGGTGTTGAATGTCGCTTGCTGGCCCGGGGACGGACAACCGGCATAGTTATTCTTGAGGTCGCAGTTAAAGTCAAGAATCTTATGGGAGTCATCGGGGGCATCCTCATAAATGCGCCCGCGGTTGTCGTCCTCGCCGTTATCGTACCAGAGGCGGTGAGAGGTGCCGTAGTTTGTGTCGCCGCAGGCCGAGAGCGGATAGAAGCTGAGGTGGTACCACAGCGTGTTCTCATAGTCGCACTCGATTTGCAGGTTGAGGGCGCAACGGAGCTGCTGGGTTCCCGGCCAACATGTCCATTCGCACCAGCTTGTTGCATAGCCCATGCACTTGGCGCTGGGGTTCGTATACGACCTACTCCGGCCAACATGGCCTTTTAGCATGCCGTATGCGTCCCAAAATCCCTGACCGATACCGGCGTTTTGGCCCCAGTAGTCCCAACCAAAAGCATCGTCGGCGCCAAGCAATCCCAACCCAGCTGCGACCGCTAAAGCAGCGAACAGGCCTCGTCTGCTAATCGGGGTTTCCTTTAAGGTCTTATCGGCAGCGGTCTTGCTTTCGTATTTGTCAGCCTTCATCTACGCGCACCTCCCGCAAGGGACATGCGCGGGCTCGGGACGGAGGCCGCACCTCCGTCCCGATTCGTAGTTACTTCTTTGCCGTGGCGACGCCGTCCGACTCCGCAAACGCCCATACGGCATATACGGTCGTGTCGCGTTCCATCTTGATTGTCGTGAGAGGCGACCCCCCCCCGCCTTATCGGACATGTAGCCCTTGAAGACGAGACGTCGCCACGTTCCGTCCTCCAGCTTGGTGAAAACGTCAGCCGATCCGGCGAGCGTTACAGACTCGCCGCGGTAGAAGGCCGCGTGCGCCACTCCGTCATCGCCGATGGCGGGCAGGTCGATGTTGTCGAGCCGGTGTTTCTCATTACGTCCGGTAAAGTCGACCAGGCCAAGCGCACCGTCAATGACCTCGGCCCTATCGCTCGGCTTCTTCCTGAAGACGGTTCCTGCGTCGGGCTCGACCGATCCTTCAGCATATTCGATGCGTAAAGTGCAGCGGTTGCGCCCATACAGCTTCAATGCGCCCTTCTCGGGGATCTCAAGGGAGGCAGCTGGATTGACTAAAGCGGCATCCTTGAACCATCCAGTGAAACCTGAGGCGGCATCCTCCCCGAAATGGGCATCGAGATTGCATGGCTTCTTCCCAGCCGCCTCAAGTGCCGCATCTACAGGCGCGTAGGTGTCACCTGAATGGACATTGGAATCACGATATACAAGGTGAGCCTCATCGATGCCGTCTGCATAGTACTCGACGCAAGCAGACTCGATGCGACAGGGTTTAGAGACGACTGTACCGCGGTACCGGTCGGTCCAAATGCGATCGGTGTTTTTTGAAGGCAAACGCAGTCCCAACATGGCGGCGACATATAGGTAGCCAGATCCGAAATCGTCGGTGATCGTAAGGCTTTCATCGGTACTGAATTCTCGGACGACACGAGCGCCAGTCGGCTTGCGAATAAGGTGAACGTTCATACCCGAAATCTTCGTATTGGAGCTTCCATCGGGTTCAAGCCCACATGCTGGAGCCGTCTCAAGCGTCAGCGGTTTGTCTTTTGAGTTGTAGACATAGACAGGATCGCTCCAGGTGCACGAGCCGTTGAGGAGCTTAGTCCTTACGACGAGGTCATACCTATCGGCAATATCTCCGGTAAGCCATACCTTTACTCGACCCATAGCCTCGGTGTCATGGGCTCCATTTGCGCAGACCTTACTTCCGTCTGCCCCCTCATCCCATGCATCGCCATACCATCGCTGCGCGGCATAATGAATCGATCCGCTGTAATTCGAATCCTGAAGTCTCATTTCAAGGCTGAAAATAGGCTGTCCGCCATGCGGCCATCCGATATGGCGATGTGAGTATGCCTCAGTCTGTTGGTTACCATTAGCCCATGAACCGACTCGGCATGATGCCATGATTACCGCATTGTCTTCGGCAATTTCTTCTGCCCTGTCGCTAATGTATAGGCGGAAGATTGGATAGACAGGAAGAACGTTTTCATTCTTGGCGCCAAGCACCCAGCTGGCAGGGCGAATGTATCTCGTCTCATCCTTGAATTTATTGTGCCAGCCGAGGATCTTTAGAGAATCGCCAGGCTTTGCCTCATCTGAGGACAAACCGACCTCACCATGGCAGGCGACCTCCTCAATCATCCATTGCGCATTTACCTGTTTTGCCCAGGCGCCGGGACAGGCAGGACTGGAAACGGCCACGCAATCGGTACTATCCTTTGTCGCGCCCCATGTGTCGAGTCGTTGGCCGTCCGCGTCCGAGGTGATAAACCAGCATTTATGATCCGTTTCGTTCGTAACGGTCGGCTCATGATGAACCCACCACGAGTTTGTGAGGTTGGTTGACTCGGAGTTGCGCCAGATTTCCGCATGTCCCCTATCCATGGTCGGAGCCGTATGTCCCCTGTTGTCGAGGCCGTGGTCGAGATTCGGTCCGACCATGTTCGCTATACAGAAGGTAAAGCATCCGAGGCCGTCAGATTTATTTGGCCAGAACATCCAATTCTGGTTGACGCCGTCATAATCATTCCAAAGGCATGTTCCGCGCCCGTTTTCGTATCGGGCCACGGGAATACCGTTCTCATAGCCGCCCTGTATGAGATCGAGCCTCAGATCTGGTGCCGTGACTGGGATGACCTTGAAAATGCCGCCCATAAGCGTCAGGTCATTTTCGATATAGATTCTTTCGACGTTGATGGCCATGTCGTTATCGGGGGCATAACGGCGAAACTTGATGTCGTCTGGGTTTTTATTTGCCGGAACTCCGTTCACCCAGACATTCCAGATATCCATGCGAGCCCGGACTCTCTCATCATGGGGTTTCGCCTGGCGACGAACGAAGGTATCGCACCCGGGCCCCTCATAGAACCCGTTGGCGAGCCAGCCGGTGCCCCAGCCGCTATTGATCAAGTTTCCCTGAAACGTTCCGACTGGATTGTCGTTGAGGAATACGTAGCTTCGGTTGTCATCGCCATCCTCGGAACCAAACCAGAGGGGACGGCCATTCGGGTTAAGCGAGGCGCAGTAATAGAACGGACGAAACACGATATGGTCATATAGCTCGTCAGACCAGTCACATTCCACCACGCAAGCGAACTCTGCAATTAATTTCTGGCTGCCGTTTGCGGTGGCGTTCCATGCGCCATTGTTGGTGGACTTGCCGAAATAGTAATCGTTGACCCCGCGTTGGAGATGGGGATGCGTGATCGCGCCAGAGATATAGCCGTTCACCCATTTGTTGCCTATCCACTGCCCGCGCCCGAAATTCTGCGCGGCAAGAGCATATGCCTGGGTGCTCGATAGGATGCCAAGCCCGGCTGCAACCGCGAGGGCCGCGAAGAGGCCGCGGCGCGAAATGGGCGCGGAGATGCCAGTGCCGGATCCGTCGCCATGGGGTCGGGCTTCATTTCCTGTCGCCTTGTTCGCTTCAAAGCGGGCGATCCCCTTTTTGTTTCGGGAGCCCATATCAGTATCCCCTCGACTTGATGGCAGACAGGCCACAGCACAAGGCCACCGCCAGATAGACAGCAGCCTGGTACAAATCCAGCCTCATGGATGCAAGCACGCATGCCGCGAGCCCGAACATGGATGTAAGTGCGTAAAAGCGCCAGTCGTCGACCTTTCGCGCTATAAGGGCGAAGGTGAATATGGCGACGGGGATCCAGATGGTCTCAACAGACCCTCGCGTCAGGTAGAACAGGGCGGCCCGCTTGCCCATCACGGGCATGATGTTGACAATGATGGAATAGGCCGAGTATGCGCAGGCGGGCAGGAGGGTCGCAGAAGACACTGCCGCCGAGAGTGAGAGCTCATCCTCATCGGGCCCCATAAGTGAAAGGTTATCCAGCACTCGATATCCTCCAAGGAACTACGGTTGCCATCAGTTGGTCGGGGCCTTGTGGCGACCAGCCCGCCACTAGCCCATGGGCGACCATGGGCATTCGGCCCCATCAAAAGCGTAAGACGACAATCCGCTCAGTGCCGGTCGGTTTGGTGCCATTGGGTGACAGGCCGAGCGTGAAGGGAAGCTATCCTGGGGTAGAATGTCCCTAGAAATCGGCACGTCTATCGGAGTATTCGGATATATGTTTAACAAATTATTCAATTTGCTTGCTGGGACCAAAAGGGAAAAGAACCCCGCCGATAGCTCGCGTACAGATATGCCCCTGAGCCGGGAATTACAGCGGCAATTTGTCCGCAGCTATATCGAACAGACCGCCTCCGAGCGCGAAGGCGGCATCCCGAATGGCGTGTACGAGACTTCTATCGTCTCTTTCGTGTTCAACCATGAAAGGATTGAGGGCAGCTCCCTCACGGAATGGCAGACAAGGACGGTTTTCGAAACCAGGGATACCGTTCTCGCGGACTCGACTACCCCCGGAAACGTCCGCGAGACGGCAAACCATACGAAAATGTTCGATTTCCTTTTCGATTCGCTGGACAGGGAGCTGACCCCCGAATTCATCAAGGAGATCCATCTGCAACTCATGGCAGGGGTAATGGACGTGCCCGGCCAGTGGAAGATTCTGGGCAACGGCGTGGGAAGCGTCATCACGGCACGCCCAGAGGAGGTTCCCTCGCTAATCGACCGCCTGGTCACGGAATACAACAAATACGAGCCGTCCCTGGAGAACATCGTCAGGTTCCACGTTCGATTCGAGACGATCCACCCCTTCCCGGACGGTAATGGAAGAGTCGGAAGGGCCATCGCCTTTCGTGAATGCCTGCGAGCCGGACTCATTCCCTTTATCGTGACGGACGCCTCGAAGGAAACCTATTACGCCTCCCTAGATGAGTTCAGGGCGGGGACTACAACACCACTTATTTCCTATGCCGAGGCAATGCAGGTCGATTTCGTTTCCACGATAGCGCCCATGCTCGCCGACCGCTCTCTGTCCGACAGCCTACTTGGGAAATTGGGCATAGAGAGGCCGAACTTCAAGGATGACGCCGGCTTTGTCGGCCCTTCCACAAAATCGTTGAAATCCAGCCTCGAATCAGTCGAAAACTCTGGATCCGAGATCAAGTCCGATCATAAGACGCATCGCACTCGTCGGATTTAGCCCCAAACAATGATAGGACCGTTCTTCCCGAACGGTCCCAAACCCGGCTTCAGGGCACGGTGTCGTGGCATTTCAGCGATGAGAGCACTGCGCCCTTTATTACTCAATGCTCAGATTCTCAGAAACGGTTTTTGGCCTGCAACCGGCTTTAACAATCGACGAAACGAACGGGGACGTCCATGGGCAACGGCCCACGGGTCTTGACCTTAATCGTCCCGAAGCTCGAATTCAGAACCTTTCGATGGGCGATATCGGCGGGCATGCGAAAATAGTCCTCATTGTCGATATGTACGGTGCAGGTGGGCCACCCTCCGCATGTGACGACAACAAGCTCCCCCACCTCGGTAACGCTCTCGAGAAACTCACGGACCGTCATGCTGCGGCCCGATGAGTTAGCGCCCATGCCGAAATTGAATTCATTCATTTATTTGCCTCCGGTAGCTCGTTGACGAGGGCGCGTTCGCGCCATTGTTCCGTAGTCGCCAGATGGCTGGCCGGATGGCTATCTCTATTAGTTTACTACAGGCAGGTTTGCTGGGGCTCGGAAACGCCTGAACACTTGTTCCGAGTCCATATCCAATCGAGCGCTCCCGTTAGTGTGGAAACGATAGGTCCGTTCCGCACCGCACGCGCAAACTGTCACCCTGTGGCACCAAATCGGCGCTCATGGCGCCGATGCCGGCGGTACGTTAGACCATGGGGGCGCATGCCAATAAATGTAGCCAGAAATCCGCGTCCCCTCTCCGGTAACCGAGAGAATGGAGCAGTCATGCGACCTGGAGGAAAGATGAAGGAGTGCGCCGGCAAGCTCTTCGGCCGCATCGGCGCCCGTCTCAAGAAAGGCGCGGTCATCGGTACGGGCGCGGTGCTCATCGCGAGCCAGGTGCTCTCCGTCGTGCCGGCGCCGACCGCGGCATATGCCGCATCGTCCGAGACGATCACCCGCGGCGAGCGCGTGAACTACGGCGGCTACTACATGTACAATTCGACGACCTCTGAGGGTACCCCGGCGATCTGCCTCGACCCGGCGAAGCGCCACCCGCTCGATGCCATGACGGCCACCGCACAGCTGCCCATTGAAACCGACTGGACCAAATGCTACACGGGAGGCGGCGGTGATCAGACCCGGATAGACCGCACCGACGGGATGGCGAGGGTCCTCTACTACGGTCCCACGGGTCCTGGTTTCGAGGAGGCGAAGGCAAAGGGCCTGTGGAACTTCAACTGGTACGACGGCACACCCCTGGACTACAGCAAGATGCTCGCTATCCAGCACATCGCCCTCTCGGCCCTCTCGAAGAGCTCCAGCCAGTACGGTATGCAGGGCACGACGGCCGCGTTCCGCAACTGGTGCTATAAGACCATCCTCTACTACAACGGCAATATAAACGCGGGCACATTCCTTGCAAATCTGGACAAGAATCTGCCGGGACCCGCACCCCAGTCCTTCAAGAACTCAATCTACTTGGTCAACTACGGCACCGGCACCCAGTGCCTCATCACCTTCCACAACAAGGGCAAGATGAAGCTCAAGAAGAGGAGCTCGAACCCCGGCATCTCCGACAACAACCCCTGCTACTCGCTCGAGGGCGCGACCTACGGCGTCTACTCCGATTCGGGCTGCACCCAGCAGGTGGGCACCCTCACATGCAACGCCTCCGGCGACTCGAACGAAATCGATATCGCACCTGGCAACTACTATGCCAAGGAGACCAAGGCGGGAAAGTCCTACGCGCTCGATGAGGGGATCCATAAGGTGAATGTGTCGGGTGGCCAGAGGGCGACCGTGAACGTCACCGACGCCCCCCAGAACGACCCTGCCGACATGCTGGTCGCCAAGGTCGATTCCGAGACGGGCAAGGCCTCCCCGCTTGGCGCCGGCACGCTCGCGGGCGCGGAGTTCACCGTCAAGTACTACGACGGCTTCTACACCCAGGACAACCTGCCCGAGAAGGCCACGAGGACCTGGATTCTAAAGACAAATGAGAATGGTTATACGTCTCTAATTAGGGCTAAAACAGAACCAGATAAGTACTTTGTTAAAGGCGATACGTTTTATCAAAATACCGAGGGTCGCTATACCCTACCGCTTGGCACTGTGACAGTCCAGGAGACAAAAGCCCCCGCGGGCTACCTCCTGACCGACAGCTCCATCCACATCCAGCAGATTACCTCGAACACTACGTCCGAGTTCGTCTCGACGTTCGTGGAGCCCAGCGAGGACGCCCCCACCGTGCGCGAGCAGGTGAGGCGCGGGGATATCGCCTTCAACAAGGTCCACGGCGAGGATATGACCGGCCTCGCGATCGTCCCATTCAAGATCACCTCCAAGACCACGGGCGAGAGCCACATCGCCATCACCGATGCGAACGGCATCCTGACGACCGAGTCCTCGGCCTGCCCGCATACCCAAAACACCAACAGAAACGACGCAGCACTCAACGCCGACGGCACCCTCGACGAGTCGAAGCTCTCAATCGACAACGGCCTTTGGTTCTCCGGATCGAAGGGCGCCCAGACGACGGCTGATGACTCCAAGGGCGCGCTGCCGTACGACACCTATACCTTCGAGGAGCTACGCTGTGCCTCAAACGACAGCCTCAACCTCGTCAAGTTCGAGGTGACCGTGAGCCGCGACGCCTACACCATCGACCGCGGCACCGTGGACGACAACCCCATCGAGATCGGCACGACCGCGACCGACGCCGCAGACGGGGACCATAAGCTCCTGGCATCGAACCAGGCCGAGATCGTCGACACGGTTACCTACAAGGGTCTCAAGAAGGGTCTGGAGTATGAGCTCTCCGGCACCCTCATGGACGCCGAGACTGGAGAGGCGCTGAAGGACGTCGCCGGCAAGGAGATCACCGCCACGGCCAAGTTCACGCCCAAGGCATCCAGCGGCAAGCAGAAGGTCAAGTTCAAGTTCGACGCCACGCTTCTCGGTGGCCATAAGGCGGTCGTGTTCGAGCGACTCTACCTTGACGGCAAGATCCAGGCGTCGCACGAGGACCCTGAGGACGAGGACCAGACGGTCGAGTTTCTGCCCGTCGAGATCGGCACCACTGCGACCGACGCGGCAGACGGGGACAAGGCCATCGGGGTCGGTAAGGCCGTGACCGTCGAGGACGAGGTCTCTTACAAGAACCTCGCCACTGGCCGTGAGTACACCGTGACCGGCACGCTGATGGATTCCGAGACCGGGGAACCCTTGAAGGACGCTGATGGAAATGCCGTGACCGCATCCACGACCTTCGAGCCCGAGGACACCGAGGGCAAGGTGAAGGTGACGTTCTCGGTCGACACCTCTACCCTTTCGAACAAGAAACTCGTGGTGTTCGAGAAACTAGCGGCAGAGGGCAACGTCATCGCCAGCCATGAGGACCTGACCGACGAGGGACAGACCGTCGAGGTCGTTCCTCCCGAGATCGGGACGTCTGCAGTCGATGGCGCCGACGGCGACAAGGAGATCACCGCCGACGGCAAGGCCACCATCATCGACGCCGTCAAGTACACGGGCCTCGTCCCCGGCACCGAGTACGAACTCATCGGCACACTCATGGATGCCGAGACCGGCGAGGCACTGAAGGGCGCCGATGGCAAGGAGATCACCGCCACGGCCAAGTTCACGCCGCAGTCCCAGGACGGCACCCAGGACGTGACCTTCACGTTCGATGCAAGCGAGCTGGGCGGCGCCAAGGCGGTCGTATTCGAGAAGCTGTTCGTCGACGGCAAGCTCATCGGATCCCACGAGGACCCGACCGATGAGGGGCAGACGGTCGAGATCTCCCCGAGCCTCAAGACCACTGCCGCCACGATCCAGGGCAGCAAGGTCGTGAAGCCCGAGGACGAGGTCGCCATCGTCGACACCGTCCACCTCAAGGGGCTGCGCCCCGGCCAGAGCTACACGCTCACAGCATCGATCAACAAAAAGGCCGATGGTACGCAGCTCACGCTCACGGACGTGAAGGACGCTTCGGCCCTTGCCGGCAATGGAATCCAGAAGGGCTCCACTGGCACCGCATCCGGCACCAACCTCTCGAAGGCGCTCGTCGACGTCACCGGGACGGGCTCGTTTGTCAGTATTCCCGAGGGCGCCAAGCTCTCCAAGAACGATGATGGGACCTACACGCTCACCGTACCTGGCGCGACGAAGGACGCTGCCGACATCGTGACGAAATTGAGCGGCGGCCAGGTGAAACTCGAGCCTTCCGATAAGGGTGACAAGGCAGACGGCGACGGCACGGCAGCGGGTTCGGAATCGAACGTGGAGAACTCGACGCTGGGCACCTACGAGGTCATCGCCAACGGACAGGTGCGCTTCACCCCCGCCGTGTCCGATCTCGATGTGGACGTTCCCATGGTGTTCAAGGCCTCCGATGTCGCAGGACAGCAGGCGGTCGTGTTCGAGAGTCTGCAGCGCGACACCGATGGCAAGGAGATCTCCAAGGAGACCGACCTCGAGGATACCGACCAGACTATCGATATCGAGAAAGCCCCCGAGGGCAAGAACCTCGACCAGACCGGCAACTGGATCCTCTACGCGGCAATCGCTGCCGGAGTCGCGGCCTGCATCGCCGGTATCGTCCTGATCCATCACAAGCGCAAGATCTAAGGCTCAGTCGCTATATAGCAGAAGGGCCCCGCTCGCACGAGCGGGGCCCTTCTCTATTTTAAAGGAACTGTCGGTTTGTAAGGGGTTTTCCATGCGCCCCCATCGGGATGCGACTATGAATGCGGGATATTCTCGTGGTCGAAAACGCCGACCATGCGGATTCGGCGGTTTCTCTCGCGGATAAAATACACGACCAGGACATCGTCGTCGTAGGTATGGGCCTCACGGTGCTTGCCGTCAGAATAGGGCGGATGGACGAGAACGTGGTCGTCCCATCCGCTTTCCTCTATCATTCCGGTGCGGCCGAGTTCGTCAATACATCCCTTGACCGCGTTGACGACTTCCACGTATTCGGCATGGGAGTATTTCGGCTTCAGCACGACGAGCGTTTTCCAAAAGGAGGCGGGAACCTTGACATCGTAGCGGTTCACTGCCCGACCTCCTCGGGCTCGATGCCCATCTCCGCAAGTATGCCTGCCGGTATCTCGAGCGGGTCCTCCCCGGAATCGTCCTCAATCAAACCGTACTCCTGGGCCTCGGCACGAAGCATCGCAACGCGCACTTCCTCCGAGTAGAGGCGGCCGGATGGCGATGAGAACAGGCCGTCGAAAGGCGTCCTGCCGGTCTGGGCAACCTGATTGACCATAATGCGCATCGCATACGGCGTCGTGAGACCGCTCCTGGCGAAAGCCCTGTCAGCGCGGTCCTTCACCTCATCGGGGACGTTCAGCTGTATCAGTGCCATATATATATCACCTCTCAATATGATAACGACATACTATCGCATAATCATAGTACCCAAAAGCCTTTCGTTTAGATGCGCTGTTGCCGCCTTGATATCCCCATTTCCATGTGGTCACCCTTTGGATAGGCGGCAAAGCTCACATCAGCCCGGCAACATATCGCAAGATGCCGCGCGCCAGGCGCAGGAGCGCGCCAAGCAGAACGAGCAGCCCGACTCCCCTATAAAGACATGTCCTCTTCCCGAAGTGATCCGGTCGTATTATCAGGAGCAGGGCGAAGTAAAATCGACCGAAGAGCGAGATGGCGTGGAGCAAATTCACACCTGGTTCCATAGAGCCGGTCCATCTATTCCGCTTAGGGCCTATTTCGTGGCGCCGCAACCGGAGCAACGGTAGCCCGTGAGGACTTGTTTTGTCCCGGTCTGCACCTGGCGTGTTTCTTGATGCGTTACCGCTTCATGGTGGATAGTCTTGTAGTCATCTACGAGCGTGTAAGAGACTGGGGTTCCTGAGAGAGCTTTTGATTCCTGATAGTTGGCTGCTTGATAGTCATCATAAAAGACTGCACCATCTGAGAAAAGATAGTGGCTGCCGCTACGAACCTGCTCGTCCCATGCCTTCTGGTCAACAATGGTGTAGGTCTCAGTGGTGTATACCGGCTCGCTGCGGTACTGCGCCTGCCACGTATGCTCATGGGACGGCTTGTTGGAGGAGCCGGAAGAGGGCTTGGAGTCGGATTTTGACGGCGCGGAGCCGGAGCCCGTGGATGGCTTTGCCGCATCGGTCTTCTTGTCTTCGGCCTTCACGGCGCTATCGGTCGCGGCGTCCTTCTTCTCCTCGACCTTCTCCTTGTCGGCGCCGGGCGCCTTGGAGGCGTTGTCGGTAACCTTGTTCACCACGTCCTTGCCGGCATCCCCCGTGAGCGTGCCGTCGCCCTTGGAGACGGCCTCGTTCACCTTGTCGAGGACCTTATCGATATCGTCCTGGGTGACGTCCCCGGCGGGCTTGGTCTCGCCGGTGAACTCGGTGGAGCCGGAGCCCTTGTGATCGCCTGGGACGGCCTGCTCGCCGCCGCCGGAGGGAGTGGTGATGGAGCCGTCCGGGTTTATGATGGGGATCGCGGTGATCTCCCAGGTGCCCTCGGTTAGCTGAACACTATCCTTACCCTCGATGGCGTCGGATGCGGATGTGGCATGGTAGAACTCGACACCCTCATCGACGCCGTCGGTGCAGACGTAGCAGGTGATGAGGGGCGAGGAGTCGGCCGTCACGCCCTCGGCCTCGATCTTGACGGTCCAATCAACCGTCGACTCGGCCTTATCCGAGACCTGCTTCTTGTTGGCACCAGTGCCGGCCTCGACCTTGGAGGACTCGGGTGTGGGTGTGAAGGCGCCGGTCGCCCATGCGCCGCCGAGCCCCAGCCCCGCGACGACGAGCGCGACCGCGGCGCCGATGGCGACCTTCCGCTTCAAAGGCATTGTGCCGCCGCCGTCTCCATCGGGTACGAGGTCGAGTTCCTGGTCGAGCTCGTCCTGGGGTTTGCTGTTGTTCTCATCCATGATGTTGCCTTTCTCTAATCCCCTATCGGATTCTATTCTATCGTTCAGACATGATGATCTCGGCGACTCGGTCGACCCGGACGCCGCTTGCGATCATGTCCAATGTCGTGACTATGCGAGCCTTCTGCACGGGTCCCAGGGAGCGGATCGTCTTGGTCTCGGACAGGCCCAGCGCGCGGAGTAGTGTTCTCGCACCTACCGCCCCCACGCCGGGACAATTCTTGAGGAACGCAAACATTCTGATTTTAGCTGCGACGCGGCTCTCATCGTTGAGCACATCGACAGGGGCTATCTCACCTGCCTTGAGGCGCTCCTTGAGGGCGGCGCGCTCCCGGCGCACCTCTACAGAGCGTTCACGGCCCTGATCAGATATTTGCTTTGAGTAGCGGATTGAGTCATTCGGCATGGCACCGTCTCCTTAAATCCCTATTGCGGACTGATGGGCGCCCTGGTTAGCGGCGCATTGACGGTGTCGAACACCTTAAACCACTTATACCCCATGATTGGCGCAAAAACAAGGAACTTTACCTTTCTTCCGGTAAGGGGTACCTCTTATACGGCCGTTGTAGGGCATTTGGAGACGCATGTCCTGCTGGGGAATTGCAAAGCTATTATCAAGCGCTCGTTTATCATAGAATATGCAAAAGACAAGTGCTTGGCATAACGATTACGAAGGATGAACGATGATTATCTCCGCAAACAAGATGCAGACGCTCAAGGCGGCGCCGAATTCAGCCTATGAGGTCATCCTTCCGGAGTTCCTCTACCACTCAAACAAGATTGAGGGATCCACCTTCACGCTCGATCAGATCGAGACGCTCTATGTGCGGAATAAGGTGACCGGAGACCATGACTTTGATGACATCATCGAGACCAAGAATTCCTTCAAGATGTTCGATCGAATGGTCGACACGCTCGGTGTTGAGTTGACGCCGGAACTCCTCATTGAATTCGAGACGATCCTTCACAAGGGAACGACCATGGCAGCCAACGGTGAAAGCGGGCATTTCAAATACATTCCCAATCGCATCAGAAACAGCTCGGTACAGGTCGCCCTCCCGAGTGACATACCGACCGCCATACCGCAGCTACTCGCCGAATGGGACGCCAGCCCGAAGGACTTCGAGTCGATTTCTCGTTTCCACGCAAGGTTCGAACATCTGCATCCGTTCCAAGATGGCAACGGGCGAATCGGCCGCCTCATTATGATGAAGCAGTGCATCGAAAACGGTGTCGACCTAATCGTCATTGACGAAAAACATGCGGACGAGTACAAGAGCTGGATGGAGATCGCGCAGACTCAGGGCAATTTCCGCTTCTTCGATGAGGTACTGCGGAAGTGCCAATCTTCTTTTGACGCCAGGATGCACGAGATGGGTGCAGACTTCCTCATCCAGCACACCCCTGAGACTCTTGAGGAGGGGAAGCGTTCAATCGACCCTTCCCTTCCGTCGACCGCCAAGATCCAGGCAGACTTAAAGGCTCTCGAAAATAAGGGCCGAGCAGCTAACGCACCTTTGAGTGAGGGACATAATCCCCACGGCGTTTGATCTGCAATTTAGCAGTGCCATATCTAGACCGAAATATAGCGCAGTGGGTGAATGAAAGCTCCTCCAAGCGCACCTAAACGCCCCCTTGGGCGACTTCTGCTGCGAACTCGGGACTCCACAGGGATCTCTGTTAAGCACTATAACGATCGAGAAGAAGGGTCTGACCCCGGAGAAGTTCCGGGGTCAGACCCTCCCCAATCTAGTCATAATTGAGTGCGTCAAGATTTGACATGTGGTTCAACAAGTAACGACACATGTAACGACGGGTCGTTGAATCGCCTAAGCTCCCACAACCCGTCTTGTGGCGACAACAACGCTGTTCTTGTACTTGGCAAGCTCAGCAATTGACAACTTCTCGATCGCGCGTATATATCGCTTCATATAGACAAAATCCACCTTTCCCTATGCATTAACTGGAACAATAATCTTGTCGTACTCCACCCTGCCTCCGGCTGTGGCTTTATGTCCGCGAGAATACTTGCGCTTCTTTTCGTTAAGAATTGATGCGTTTATTACCGCTGCCAAGTACAATCCAACCTCACGATTCGGTATGTCGCTATCCTTCAGGCCAATCAAATAGGCGTCTGTATAGACTCCTATGGAATCCTGATAATAAGTCTGTCCTTCAGTCGGCGGACCATTGTAAATGATGGACAACACGTTCCGATGGTGAACGAAATCAGCCGGGCGTCAGTAATACATAATGCCGTTATTGTTGAACTTGCAGTTAATCAACGGCAGAGAGAGCTCATCTGTCATCGACTTGCTGGCATTGTCCTGTTTACGTCAGCTCTCCAACGGCACCTGCGCTACCCTCATCTGTGACATGTTCAACGTCCTGCCGCCCTATATGGACTACTGGTTACACCGGCGGCGTAGTCCGCTAAAATGGCGGCATCGTGGTATACACGATAGATAGGAGCCTCAATGCCGTCGAACATACCAGCAACCACCATCAGGATCGAGCCGGAGAAGAAGAGAGGCATCCGCCATCCTCGACGAACTCGGCCTCTTCATGTCAACTGCCGTCAACGCATGCCTCAAGGCGCTCGTCCGAGAAGGCGGGATGCCATTCGAGATGAAGGTCGCGCCAAAGAAGAACGAGGAGTAGCCTGGATGCCGCAAATCGAGAAAGAGAAGACAGATAGAGGCCTCGCGTACATGGAGGCCATCGCGGGGCGGTGGTTCTAAATGGCGTCATACACTACCGAGCGCGAGGGACAGATCGAGTTCTACGAGACGTTCATCCCGAGGGTAGACCCAGATTTGGATTTGGACGGGATTCTCGCTGACGACAACGACGGCGTTATCAATGGGAACCTCCTGGAATTTAAGCTTCGCGTCATCGATCTTAACGCCGTTCTATTCCAATGCGTCAAGTACCTCTCCGCCCGCCGACTTAAGGGAAAGCCGGTTCCTGCGAACGTGGTGATCGTCTCACTTGAAGATTCCGTTGCCTACATCTATCGCTCCGAGGACTACCTTGGACAGATTGAGACGGTGTACAACGGCCCTTCGTCCAAGAACAACAGCGGGTTCACGGCAGGCAAGTATGCGGACAAGCTGGACTATTCAGACCAGCTTTCTGCCGAAAGGCTCGTAATGACGCTGAAGACCGACAATTACACGAAGACCCACATAGACGAAAATTGCATCGTCGGATGGGCGGAGGAATACTATCGGCTGAGACCGGACGCCCGCAAAGAGCACTTCATCGGCGACAGCACAGGAAAACATCAAGTTACTGGAGAGATTAGACAGCCCAAGATTTCATCCCGCCCATCGAGGCCAAGGACACCTTCGATGCCGGTAACGTAAGGGGCGCCGACGCTTTAACTCAAGAGTATGTCGAGAATCCACTTATCAGGCGTTATATCGATGACCCGTCATGTACGATTATTCTCTTCGAAAACCCACCGTTCGCTGAGACCACTTCAATGGAACATCAGAAGCGCGGCGAGGGAAAGCGGTCGTCTTCTGGCTGGAAGGCAAGTTGGGTTCTGGAACAGATGAGAAAGGCCGTAAAGGAGAATCCATCGATTTCTGGAACGTCGACCAACGATATGGGAAACGCCTTCATCTGGTCCGCGTTCGAGTACTATCTCCGACAACCAACCGACAGTTATGTCGTTTTTTCACCGGTTAAGTACTGGAAGGCCCAGGGTCTCGTGAAGAAGCGCTTCATTGACGGCTTCGCCGGGGATAGATTCCATTTCCATGCAAGGAAGCACTCATGTGTCCTTGTCGCCCTATGGTCGAATGAGGACGCAGAGAGCAATTCGTTCACGGTGGACGGCTTCGATATCGTCAAAGGGAAACTCGGAGCGCCGGTTTCTCTAGATTTCAGAAAAGTCGACTCGCTCTACAGCTCCCGTTACTACGACAAGCGCAAAATGAACGATGACATCGATGGCGGAATCCTTCTGCAAAAAACTGGGAACGAGGCAACGACGCAGAAGAAGCGGCTCAAACCTCGCTGGAACAAGAACATTCTCGGCTATATGGTTGCGGACGGGGTCGGGTTCGATAATCCCGAACTCCATTCGATACTTGTCTCGGCCGGCATATTCAACGGCAATGGCTTCTATCTCCGCCGTGACAACTTTTTGCAGAAGCTGCCCATGTTCGCTGCCTCCCGCTACATCTCCTATAACGGATCTTGGACGGAGCGAGGGCGCGTTATGAAGTCTGCCGACGGAGCGGACAAATTCCTGAAGGACGCTGCTTCCGGAAAGTTGGATCAATGGCTGTTGAGGACGCTCCTGTTCACATGCTTGGAGTACCAGAATCACATGCGCTCGTTCACGGGTGGCGACGGTAGAACATACAGGAACGAGCTGTGCCTTGACACTACGAATGGCAGCACGGTGGCTTCCGAGACGCTCGAGAAGCTCGATCGCCGCGTTCGCGAAAGCGAGCTTCTGGCCGCATGGTCTAGGGTCCTTGAGGAGGCAAAGGAAACGACTCTATACGACAGCTCGCTTACGTATGGTTTCTATCAGATAGGTGAAGAGCTCAACACTTGGCATGAGTCGCCAAATGGAAAAAAGGGACGAATATATGATTACCCGTCCCTAAACGGGTCGATTCGTACTCTCAAGGAGCTTAACAAGGAGTACTACCTTAAGGAGATTGTCCCTAAGCTTTTCGAATATGAGTTCCTAAAATAGTGCGTCGATTGAATCGAGTAATCTGTTTTTCTGACTGTGCCTCCTGAATCGATTATCAGATTCTGGGGGTACAGTCAATTTATCTATGCATGAAAGCCTTTATGTCAATTCTGGTCTAACAGAGCCATTACTAATGCGCGATATTCTTGCAAACCAGAACGCTTCGATATTTCGCCCCACCCAACGCGGAGGCGCAAGTAACCAGTGTAATGACGGAATCAGTGCCGCCGAAATCCGATTTTTCACTTGCGCAGTCGGACAGCGTGTTGAGCCAGGCATCGAAATCTGATTTCCCGGCAAAATCAAACCTAAGCAGCACGTCATAGCCCATCGGCACCTTTAAGCCGTACAAAGGTGTATAGCGAGAGGTTCTGCCATCCTTGTCCTTGAAGGTCACAGTACCGATACTTGAAAAACAGTCCCTTCGATAGCAATTCTGGAGTTCACTAAACGCCAAGGACCCGATACCCATGTTGTGACCGTAGATAAGCATGTTCGAGCTTGTTGGCGACGACCCCTCTGCAATGTACGGACATCCGGAAAAAGACGGTGTGCGATCGAAGCCGTGATTGAGATAGAAGCCCTTCGAATCACCTTGCCGGCATGAGACAACAGGGGTCGAGATCGAGGTCCCTTCAACGGTGAGCCAGCCGGCATAGTCCGGGTTCTCATCTGCAAGAGACTGTCCACCGTCTTCTGCCTGCGCCTTCTGCTCAGCTGTATTTGTAATGACAGTCTCTCTTACAACTTCTGCGCCGAGGCATATGAAGATGAGCACCGAAGTCACGAGAACACCTACGGCGATCCTTGCGGTGGCAAAATGCTTAGACCCCGATGCTGCGCGTTTACATTTCCGGTCGAAGCGCCTTTTTGTAAGCTCGCTGACCGGACCCATAAGGGGATTCATCCCTTCTTCTCCTTAATTTGCTCCTTGACGCCCGGCCAACCCATAGACTTTTCAGGCGAAAATTCCTCATCATCGTGGAAACGTTTGACCTGAAAACCGCAGCCGGACGCAAGCACGAAAGACCCGCCTCTGTAGGCCCAGCTGTTAGATTCGCAAACGATGGATTTCCCAGACTTAGACACCTTCAAAGCGCTGCCACACAACGGACAGACCCCGTATTTCCTGAGATTCTTCTCATGGGCGCGCCTCTTGGCGCACTCGATGACAATCGTTGCATCCCTTTTGGTAAGGTTGTCGAAATCAAGGTCGCCCGCGGAGTCACCCAGCAGCCTCTTTATAAAAGTCAGCTGAGGCTCCGAGGCTGGATCCTCGGCCCATTTTGCCGCGCGTTCGCGGTCCCATAGCGCTCTATCGTGCGAAGTCTCGTAGTTTGATTCAAGCCAAAGGAGAATGTCCTGCTCGGCAACTTCAAGCGACCTATAATACCTGCGCTCCGTCTCCCCCAACCTCGTAAGGTCCGCAGTACAGCAATCGAGAAGATCCGGTTTATAAAGCGTGACCTGCCATCCCCTGTCTGATGCGCCGGGGCCGGCGATATTGCGATCGCCGTTGTAGTGGATAACCCATGCGATGGATCCCGTGGAAGATAGCACGTTGACCTTGCGCGACGTGAGAACCCAGCCGGAGGGGCAATCCTCCACCTCCTCGACCCTTCTTCCCAAATCGAGGAGCGAGCCATCGAGTTGCTTCTTACCGACCCTCTCGGGGAAATCCTTTTCATTGAGTCCGAACAACGTTGGCGGAGTGCAGATACTCTTGTCGTCCGACACGCCCAAACAGTCGATAAGCCTAAGTGATTTCTTTTTATAGCCGGTTACAGGGTCGGTGTAGAGCCTCAGCCCTCGCCCGACCATTTGCGTATAAAGGGATGGATTCTTCGTCGGGCGTGCCAGCAATACGGTTTCAATTAACGGCATATCCGTGCCCTCGGTAAATACCCCATAGTTGATAAGACATGGAATCTCGCGCGTAGTGAACGCGTCGATGATCTGTCGTCGCTCGTCTGCCGGCGTATTTCCATCGACCACCACGGATCCAGGAATGATTTCGGCCAATGAATAGGCGTGGTGAACGCTCGACGCAAATATAAGCGTCTGGCCTACATGAAGCTCATCGTATGCAGCCGCGACCTGTCGATTCGTCTCTGGGCGGTCAACCCGTTTCGCGAGTTCACTCACCCGGAAATCGCCCATACCGGTGCGAACGCCCTTCGTCGACCAGTCCACGATGGTCCTGCGGCAGTCAATATCGCAGAGATAACCGTTGGCGATTCCCCAACGCAGGTCTTTCTGGAAAACGATATCGTCAAATACCGCTCCGAGCCCTCGGTCGTCTCCCCTTCTCGGCGTCGCCGTGAAACCGATGTGGAGGCGAGGCCTCAAGTAGTCGTAGATTTTCCGATAGGATGGTGCCAGGGCGTGGTGCGCCTCATCGGTGATAACCATGTCGAAGTCGCCGGGTTTAAATTCCCTTTGAAGGCGATTCGCAAGCGTCTGCACCGAAGCCGAGACTACCTCCTCACCATGCGAGTGCCGCTCGGCCTTTTCTATGCCGACCGGGCAGCTGTAGTACTTAACTGGCTGGGTCACAAGCTCCTCACGATGGGATAGAAGTAGTACCCTCCCCTTCCTGCCTATTTTGCTGAAAGTCACGGTTTTACCGAGCCCCGTGGCCATCTGCACGAGATGGGATCCACTCTCTAGGGAATTGCAGATATCCACGCACTCCTGCTGATAGTCCCTGAGAACAATCTCATCGGGTGACATTGCCCCAGCCCTCCTCAACGGTAAGCCCCTCCACGCCTGCTGCTAGTCCGTTGACGAGCGCGGCATGCGCGGCGGGCCCCATGGCAATTACCTTTTCGATGAGCTTTTGAATGTTGCCGAAATACCAGTCCTCATTCATCAGGCACGCATCATCACTAAAGCCAAGGCGGTCTGGCAACGTGATAGATAGCCCGCACTCGAAATCGGACAGGGGATCGCGAGTGAGGAGCGCAAGCCCATGAGACTCCACAAGGAGTGCCCGCGCCAAGTCGTCTGGGCTCACGACTAGCATCCTGTCGCACAGTTCGCGATACTCGTCGTTGTCGCCTCCGGGCATCTTGTAGCTTCGATCGAGGAATATGCCGTTGTCTGGGTTGGAGATATCGAGGTATTCACGTTGCAGCGCGACACCCGACTCATACGACGGATCCGGCATATGCACCTCATCGATGCAACCGGTCTCGTAGTAGATCCTCAAGGATGAAGTGTTCATCTTTAAACCGTGTTCTTTCTCTCGGAAACCGCCGCGACCTCAGGACGGATGTAAACCGAAGGTGCTTGGGTTTTTGTCGCTTTCTCGATGCTCTCGAAACGACCTCTGTTCTCATGAAGGATTCGCCTTGAAGCGGCCGACTCCAACGCGGCCGCAATAGCCATCGAATCTCTGGTTTGGATTGAAGTCGGAACGCTGAGTTGCCGTCCTTTGGACCTTCGCAGGAACTCGCCAACCGAGGGGACGCCTCGCAAATCCCTTACGGCCCTTGCGCCGACAAAGCCCTCAATTGCCCCAAGGGACTCGCTTAACGACTTGGCGTCAGCTCGCGCGCCATCAAGCGACACGGAGAGGCCACCTAGCTCATCTCTTAGCCTGTTGAGAATTGCTCCCGCTTCGCTTTCGTAGCTATCGGCCCCCGATACCTCGGGAGCGACTTTTGAAAACGCCATTTTGCAAAAGGCGGTATCGTCGTCAATCTGATCCAATAGGGCGTTACGCTCTTTTCTTTCTGCTTGCGTTATCGACGGTAGCGACTCCAACTCGTCGATCCTCGCCCTGGCAGATGCAATCCTCTCCGAGCGCTCCAATACATCTTCTGCAATAGATATCGATGACTCTATTTCATGGACCTCTTGCTCCATGGCCTCAACCTTGAGCATCTGAGACCTGAAAGCCTCCTCAACTTCTGAGACGGAGCTATACCCGTCAGCAGAAATTGCGGAAAGGGCTTTAATGCCGGCGCCAATTGCACCTATACCACGACGGCTTGATTTTGCTGCAATTCTTGACCTGAGGGCATCCTCGAGCCCCCTGTTATGCGGCGAATAGCCCGCGTTTAGAACCTGAGATTTATGCTCTTGTCGCCTTGTGATTCTAGAGCTCGTCTCCCCATTCACGACATCGACGGGTATCCCCAACCGGGCGCGAATTCCGAACTCGTCATAATTCGACCCGAGTGAAGACGCAAGGACCTTCTTGTCGTGACCTCCGCTGTCAGGATGCCTATAGCCAATACCCCGACGACTCCATTCCACTGTAAAGCCTTCAGCCTCGAATCTCTCTACGAACTCATCCCAGTCGGAGCTATTTGCGATTGACTTATCAATAGCATCCCTAATCTCCGCCACCCAACTTCGGCGCCCACGACGCCTAAGCGAGCGTTCGGCAGCACTCATACGAACTGACTGGATTGTGGGGGCCTGCCGCCCCTCTCGCATTGCCTTCCTGCGCTCAGAGAGATCCGGCAGCGTTCCCATGCCATGCTCGCGCGCTATCTCTTGTGCAACACGCGCCATGGTGTCACTGTCCTCGGGCGTTATTTGAGCTTTAAGTCCATTGGAAGAATTTACCGCATTGAGGATAACATGCGCGTGCATGACCCCATGTGCGTTGTCGTCGTGAACCGACCAGATCCACTGCCAGCCCTGCTCTGCTGGCCAAACCCTCTCACACCATTCCTGGGCGAGCTGGCCAACCTCCTCTGCAGATGCACGGTCCCTAGGGTCGGGCGACAGGACCCATTGGTAGTAGTTCCTCCAGACTAGGTCGGGGTTTGATTTTCTTTTCCGCTCAAACCACTCCGGGGGTTTATCCTTGCCAAATCTTTTCCGCGTTGCATCCATGACCTTATGCCATCCGAACGGGGTATCGGGCAGACCTGGGGAATGGCCGAACGCCATGGATCGCGAGGCGGATTTGTCACCGGTAAGGTATTTCTCCATCCTCTCCTCGTGATCCTCCGCACCCCTATGGCCAAACGACAGATAGTCATCGACCTGCCTACAGCTGCCGCTGCCGCCCGAAATTGTCTTAAGAAAGGGCATCGCGCCTCCTTTCGGCGGGATATTCGGCCTCGATTGCACGAGATAGCCGCTCGCATGCGTCAACTAAATTGGGCTCAACGGTATCAATCGCCGCGAAAATGGCCATAGACAGCCTTCGGGCTTCGGCGGCCCGGGACTGCCCCGCTATCGCCTTGGCGTTCGAGTTGAGCTCAGATAGCTGCACTGAAATTGCAATGAGCTCATCCCAGATGCTTCTTAGGGTGGACCCCGATGAAGCATGGGTCTCGTAGAGCGTCTTATACAAGATGTACTCAGTGATGGACATGTTGAGGCCCTTTGCCAATGCACGAATGGCGTCTGCCTCCTCGATAGTGCTTCTGGCCTCTATGCGCGCCTCTTTTAGCTGTTTCTTACGGGGCTTCTTGCTCATGCACTGTCTCCTAATTCATGCTTCTTCAAGCGTAGGGCAGTGATACGTACCGTGCCGTACAATTTGGTGACAGGTGGTGCCAATGTGTTTTACGTCCTATCTACTGGAATACCTGCCAGAAGAAAGGGTCCGTTAAATCAGTAAGGGTCTATGTCATTCCCGAACTACGGAAAGTGGCATCTCCAGATCACCCGATTAACGGTATTTTGTAACTTCAGTAGAAGTGGAAAGGCGAATAGTGATAAGAGAGAACTACTGAACTACGTAATAACGCAACTGTGCAATAGCGCGACTATGAAGTAGCGTAACTGTGTAATAGCGTAATAACGGCAAAGCGGAATAACAGAACCACGTGACTGCGGCATAACAGGACTGCTTAACATTTCAGGGAATGGGGCACTGGTCCCGCTCGCTTTGCACTCTGGACAAACCTCTTTCTTAAAATACAGACAGCTGCAATCCCACTTTCGCATGCGAGCTGTAGCGAAAGCCGACCTTATTCCAAGCAATGGCTGAACGCCTCTCATCAACTCTTTGGATCCAGTTTGATAGTCAAGCTACTCATTCTCGTAAAGCGTAATTGTTAGATAAGTGAACTATGCAAGAAGTGAACTAAATAAATATGTAATAACGAAAGGACGTAATGACGTAACAACGTAAAAGCGGAATAGCCTAAATACGAAACTACAACATAGCGTGCCTACTCAACAATCAGCGAATGGGGAAGATGGTCGCGGTCACTCAATATTCTGGGAAATGCCCTGCAGGAAATACCATAAGACTCGACCCTATATTCGTGTCTGAATTTTCTCGGTAACAGACCTTAATTTCGAGATCAAGCAGAGAGCCTCTCGACAGTTTTTCGGTTTGAGTTTGGTTGCGGGCATACTAAGTAAAAACCGACAAGACCAGAGTTTGACCTATCCGCAAGGCAGCATTGTAATCCACTTTATGAACGAGCTTCAGTTTTCGAGGGTGCGATGTTCGCACTAACGCAATGGCAACACAGTGATATTGCGTTATCACCGGATAACTGATTAACGGACAAAGCAAATAAGCGGACTATGCGAAAAGCGAACAACCGAACTACGTGATAACGACAGTACGTCATACCGTAACAAAAGAAAAACCGAATAACATAACTGCGCGACCATGCCACAAGGAACTGTTGGGCACTTAAAGAACGGGAATGCTGGTAGCAGACGTTTGGTACTCCAGACAATGCCCTTCATCAAATACCACCACCTGATCCCGCGCTCACGCTTAAGCCGCCAAGACCGCTGACCAAACTTACGATTTCTATTAGTGCGTCTCACGTCAGCCTAATGGCGGCAGTTCGGTTGACAGAGCGCGCAAGGTGAAATTCATCAAGATCGGAGCATGGCGTATCCGCTAGGTATCGTTATGGCTCATTGCGAATATGAAACCGAATGGGCCACGCCTGTAAAGGATGACCGGCAATGCTTTTTAGGCTACGAAATGAAGATCTATCTAACCGCTCAATATAGGTAAAACGTAACTCCGTAAGAGATGAACTACGTAAGAGATGAACTGACGAACTGTGTATTTACGCAATAACGTAATAACGTTATTGCGTAACTATTTATCGCCGCAGGCGCCGGGTTTTAGGGCAGAGCCCTAACAAGCGCCGCCCTTCGCGGCGGTACGCTACCGGGCAAAACGCAGTTTTGTACGGCAGCGTACGACTCTTGCGGACAAAATTCAGGACCGAACGGTACGATGTTCAATAGTTCTACTATTCCGTAGTTTCGTGGTTCGCATTTTACGGTTTGCTGCCTTTACGCTATTGCAACTTGTCGTTATTACGTAATTCTGTAGTTCGCTTTTCCCATTGTTCATGTATTCACCTTTTCCATATTTCAGTAGTTCGTCTAACGATCGAACTGGCAATGGGGCCCGGCGATAAATGATTTCCCATTCGATACCGGAGCCCCATTGTCCTTTAGATCGAGTTAAATAGAAAAATGCCGGGGCCGTCTTTTGGCGGCCCCGGCATTTCGTCTTATGCCGATGCGGCGGTCACTCTGTCGCCTCTGCCGAACCCATAACCGGATTCATAGCCGTCGGCTTTGACATAAGGATCGCTAGTAGTCCTGACTTTAATCTTGGTCGTCCTCAAGCCGATCCCATCCATGTGACGGTTGACGGATTCGGGGACGACGATCGCGAGCGCCATGGACTCGTCATTGCTAACCTGCTCCGCATAGGCTCGCTTGAGACCGGAGATGAAGCCAAGCATCCACGTTCCCTTTACGCCCTTCTGACGTGAGACATTCCCGTATCCCATGGCCTTCATTCGCGCGGAATAGGTCCTGAAGCAGTTCTCGGCCGCATTGGCGCTCGCCCTAAAGCAGCACGAGGCGACAACGGAATCCTCGCCCTCACCGACGAACACGACAGTCCTTCCATTGTTGCTATATGACGTGTAGGCCCTGCACCTGTAGTTCGCTGCAACAACAAGTGCAAGGGTTTTCTTCCACTCGGGAATTCGACGGCCGAGATCGCAAACCTCCTCGCCGACTTCTGCCGGTGAATCGTCCAGATTGATGTCCTCCAACTTAAGGTTGTTCGCAACGAGGAGCCTCTGGAGCGCCAACGAGGCGGCACGCGCTTCGCCTTCGGTCGCGGCCCCGTCGATGAGGGCGACGATCTTCCTGATCTTCTCGTCGATGTTCTTCATGGTTCTCTCCTTTGGAGTGGGGCGAGGGCTCGCAGGCCCCCGCCATTGGCTGTTCTTGAAATTAGGCGGCGCCGGAGCGCTCCCCCTGGGCGGTGGCCGGGGGAATAAAGGCTGGGACGGCAACCGTCCCGGCATTGGATCTATTTGATTTGGCTGATATGGAACGTGGGGACACCCCAGTCGTTGACGTTGATGAACAGCTGGAACCTCTGGTCGGCATAGGTCAGATCGATGAACATGCTGCCGTTCGAGCACTCAACGCCACCGTCCGGGAAACTGGCGACGAGCATGTCCTTCTCGGTGTGCAGCCCGGACTCAAGCCACCTCTCGCCGTCCTCTCCGCTCCACTTGAAATAGCTTTTGACGCAATGGGGGCCGATCGCCTCAAACGGCTCTTCCGTCCAAGACCCGATTTTGTCCCATTCGTACTCGATATCGAAGGAATAGGGGTAGAAATCATCCTTGGAGTGGACAGCGGAAAACCCGAGTTCAGACATCGCCTTGCAGAACTCGAACGACTCATGGTCGGGGTAATCCTTCTCGATGCCCTTGAAATTCGCGCTAGCAGGGATCTTCTTCAACGCCTTTACGGCGGCTTCGAGCTCCTCCTTGGACGCAAACTTAATTTCGCCGGTACCCCATGCGTGGTAGCCCATCTGGCTCCTCCTAACCGCACGGCGTCGGCACCGCCCCTCGCGTGTGCCCCTCGCGACCCCGCCGCGCGTCGCTTTAGCTCCGGCGAAAGCCGCCGCGGGAGGGCGCGGCCCGTCAGGGGTCTGCACGGCAACCTCCACCAGGCCCCGCGCCCCGCGCGGGGGCTTGTGCGGGGTTCCGTGCGGGCCCTTGACGGGGTGCGGCCCCCGTGGCGACGGAGCGTGCGCGATCGGGTTGCCGCCCTGGCGCGCGGCCGCGCCCCGCGCGGGCCGTCGGCGGTGGACGCGGCCGCCACGGCAGTGGCCGCACCGGCGCAGCCGGCGGCCGAGGGGGTCGCAGGGGGACGGGCCGCATCCGTCCCCCTGCGGACGAGCGAGCGTTGTGCGCGCTTTCGACGGCCGTAGGGGCTCCTTGTATAGCCCCAGGCTGTCGGAAGGGAGTGCAACGCGAGCGACCGGTGAGGGCCTGCGGGGGTCCAGGGGGAGGCGGCGCCGGAGCGCTCCCCCTGGGCGGGAGCCGGGGGATGGAAAAGCCCGCCGGGCTGGGGCGGGCTTCAAGTGAGCCGGATACTATCAGTGGTCTCCGTAATGCGTCTTACACGAGACGATCTCTATGCCTCTGTCGGTGATTCTGTAGACCAAGCGATTCGCCTTATCTATGCGGCGCGACCAGAGACCCGAAAACTCACCCTTTAGGGGCTCGGGCTTTCCGATCCCGTCGGAAAGCCCATTTCGATCAATGTCTAAAATCAGGGCATTGATGCGCTTGAGGGTCTTTCTGCCTTGCGCCTGCCACCAGAGATAATCAGTCCATGCCTCCGGTGACCAGACCTTATTCATCGTCATCGAGCAATCCCCTGTCCAAGCCGTTGCCTGAGTCGAGCGCTGAAACTGAGCGACGCAGATGATCCATGTTCTCGCTGGAATAGAAGGGGTCGATCGAGACGTCAAAAGGAATCCTCCCCTCCCTGCACACCTTCTTGGCGAAAATGGTAAAAGCTGTGGTGACTGACATTCCAAGCTCCTTGCAAACTGACTCGAAGTCACGTTTGGTAGATTCTTCGATTCGTATGTTGATGTTTGTGTTCGACATATGCCATATCTCCTTCATGCTAATACACTGTATATACCCTGCTTTGCATTGTATATACAGTGTATCACTTGCTAGAACGGGATATCCTCGTCGTACAGATCAACCGCCGGCGGGACGGCGGCAGGCGCCGGCAAGGGCGCGGAGGCCGGGGCAGCAGCGGGGGCGCTGCCGCCCTGACGCTGGCTTATGAACTCGATCTCGTCCACGATGACCTCTAACTTGGATCGGCGCTGCCCGTCCTTCTCCCACGAGCTGTAGCGCAGCTTGCCCTCGATCGCGACCTTGTTGCCCTTGGCGAGGAAGCGGCTCACGGCCTCGGCGCGGGTGCCGAACATCGTGCAGTCCACGAAGTTGGGGTAGTCCTCCCACTCGCCGGTCTGCGCGCTGCGGCGGCGGTCGTTCACGGCGACGCCAAAGGAGAGAACCTGGGTGCCGCTGGCGGTGACGCGCAGCTCGGGGTCGCGGGTGAGGTTGCCGGTGATGTTGACTCGGTTGATGCTCATGATGATATGCCTTTCGTCGCATGTTGGTGAAGTTGGTGGGTCGGGGCGAGTCGCCGCCCCGACCATTGGAAATATTATCTAGAACCTAGTGAACCATCGGTCATAGTCCTCCCCCTCCCAGACGATGTAAGATCCCTCCTTCACGACCGGGCGGAGTGCATCGAGGAAAACGTCCTCGTCGCCGGTCTTGGAGTCATAGGAAAGGCCGATAATATCCCCCTCATCGTTATAGTCGATCCCGAAACCAAGCTCCTCCAGAACCTTAGGGAGGCTGTCGCAAACCTCGTCGTAGTTCCAGAGCATCCACGAGAACCATTTGTCTGGACTGCTCGCGCACGACTTGGAAACAGCGGGCTTAGGTGTCGGAGTGCCGCCGGACTTCCCTCCACCCTTCAAGTCGTCGCGGCTGTTGAGATCGCAGACGATTTTGTAACCTCGATCGAAGTCCTCCTTCTTGATGGTGAAATCTGAGTAGACGATCTGAACGTGGTAGCCCATCTGGCTCCTCCTAACCGCACGGCGTCGGCACCGCCCCTCGCGTGTGCCCCTCGCGACCCCGCCGCGCGTCGCTTTAGCTCCGGCGAAAGCCGCCGCGGGAGGGCGCGGCCGCCAAGGCAGTGGCCGCACCGGCGCAGCCGGCGGCCGAGGGGGTCGCAGGGGGACGGGCCGCATCCGTCCCCCTGCGGACGAGCGAGCGTTGTGCGCGCTTTCGACGGCCGTAGGGGCTCCTTGTGTAGCCCCAGGCTGTCGGAAGGGAGTGCAACGCGAGCGATGCCAAAGGGCCTGCGGGGGTCCAGGGGGAGGCGGCGCCGGAGCGCTCCCCCTGGGCGGCGCGGACGAAGAGGGAGCGGCTCCGAGCAGGGAGCCGCTCCCTGATGTAAATCCGACCCTATCGCCCCATTCGGTGTGCGGGGTATCTATCTTCCGATTCGCCAAATACCACCGACAGGACTTCTTCCTCCCGCTTGAGATAGAAATAGAGAAAGAGGGCGCAACAGATCGGGTAGGCGAAGGCGACCAGCAGCTTGATTTCAAAGAGGTAGGCCAACGCGATGGGTACAATGCTTTTAATCAAGATCGCGGCATCCACCAGTGTCGGCCTTACGCAATCGAGCCGAATACCTTGAAATCGCTCACTTAAAATCATATAGTCGATAAACCCCATGATATTCCTTTCTACGCTATGGTATTCGTGGGCTTGACTGCGAGCCGCCTCCCCAAAATGCGGCTCGCTTTTCTTTTCGATCTCACCTCGCTTTCCACTGGACTGAAAGCGACTTGGGGCAGGGCTGCGAACAGCCCTGCCATTGTTTGGCTCCTATGCGGCGGACTCCGATACTCGAGCAACCATGCTGCCGTTGAACATGCCGTTAGGGGCAAGTGTGCTCGCTGCCATCGCGACGATGAACGGATAGCCGATCTCCAAACACTTGCGGTACAGGTTCAGGGTCTCACTCTCATCGATCGGTGCCTTGTCGTGCGCCGGGAACTGACCGACAAAATATGCGCGCCCGTCCAGAATCGCAAACCTCGCCGACAGTCCGGTTCCGGGTTCAAAGGAGCGCTCGATAGCCAAACCGTGCATATAGGCGCTGTAGACCTTGAAGCTGCCCCCTTCGAGGACATCGGAGACGACAATCCCCTTGTCGTCGGAACCGTCATCGAAAAGACCGTCGTAGCGGAAAAACCCGTACTTCGCAGTCCCCTTAATCTCACTGAGAATCGCCTGTTCTTATTAGATACGCCCTCGACACGGTCGAGGTACTCATCGATGCACCCACGGCCGAACACCATGCTGTCGAACATGATCCACTCGGTGAAGGCATAGTTGAGCACTGCCTGAGCAATCCTCTCGCAACCGTCAAGGTCGACCTCGTCGCCGCAGAGTGCCCTAAAAGAAGCCCATGCCTTATCGAGGAACTCGCCCTTGTGCAGCGCGCACCACATGCCCATGCCCTCGATCGCCCTGTCGACGGCTTCCTCACCGTAGGTGTTGGCAGTCTCCTTTTTGTCCATGATCGGACCTCCTAACCGCACGGCGTCGGCACCGCCCCTCGCGTGTGCCCCTCGCGACCCCGCCGCGCGTCGCTTTAGCTCCGGCGAAAGCCGCCGCGGGAGGGCGCGGCCCGTCAGGGGTCTGCACGGCAACCTCCACCAGGCCCCGCGCCCCGCGCGGGGGCTTGTGCGGGGTTCCGTGCGGGCCCTTGACGGGGTGCGGCCCCCGTGGCGACGGAGCGTGCGCGATCGGGTTGCCGCCCTGGCGCGCGGCCGCGCCCCGCGCGGGCCGTCGGCGGTGGACGCGGCCGCCACGGCAGTGGCCGCACCGGCGCAGCCGGCGGCCGAGGGGGTCGCAGGGGGACGGGCCGCATCCGTCCCCCTGCGGACGAGCGAGCGTTGTGCGCGCTTTCGACGGCCGTAGGGGCTCCTTGTATAGCCCCAGGCTGTCGGAAGGGAGTGCAACGCGAGCGACCGGTGAGGGCCTGCGGGGGTCCAGGGGGAGGCGGCGCCGGAGCGCTCCCCCTGGGCGGGAGCCGGGGGATGGAAAAGCCCGCCGGGGCGGGCTTCATCGGGATCCCCTCGCTAGAACGGGATATCTTCGTCGTACAGGTCCACGGCGGGCGGGACGGCGGCTGATGCCGGTGCGGGCGCGGGAGTGGAAACGGGGGCTGCAGCGGGGGCTGCGGTGCCCTGACGCTGGCTCATGAACTCGATCTCGTCCACGATGACCTCCAGCTTGGATCGGCGCTGCCCGTCCTTCTCCCACGAGCTGTAGCGCAGCTTGCCCTCGATCGCGACCTTGTTGCCCTTGGCGAGGAAGCGGCTCACGGCCTCGGCGCGGGTGCCGAACATGGTGCAGTCCACGAAGTTCGGGTAGTCCTCCCACTCGCCGGTCTGCGGGTTGCGGCGGCGGTCGTTCACGGCGACGCCAAAGGAGAGAACCTGGGTGCCTCCTGCGGTGACGCGCAGCTCGGGGTCGCGGGTGAGGTTGCCGGTGATGTTGACTCGGTTGATGCTCATGTCTATATGCCTTTCGCTACATGCTGGTGAATTTGGTGGGTCGGGGCGAGTCGCCGCCCCGACCATTGGTGGAATTAGTCAGTGACGCGGAAGAAATACTCCAGCTCCTTGTCGCTGAGGTTCTCCATGGCGTAACCGTCCGCGATCCTCCACAACGAGTCGTAGAGCTTCGACAGTTCGCGGTCGCCGTTATAGTGCTGGAAGATCTTGTGGTTCAAAACGATGACGAGGTCGGTGAGGTAACGGAAGTCCGACTTCCAATCTGCAAAGGCGCGATTGAACGTGTCTCGGACAGCGTCCTTGCCGAAGGCATCGGCGATGGAGAAGTCGCTCCAGAAGGTGGTGCTGAAGCCGTCCTCGTAGGGATAGGCGTAGGGATCAGCCTGCGCCACCGGGGTGTTGATAACCATTGCGTCCATGATCGGACCTCCTAACCGCACGGCGTCGGCACCGCCCCTCGCGTGTGCCCCTCGCGACCCCGCCGCGCGTCGCTTTAGCTCCGGCGAAAGCCGCCGCGGGAGGGCGCGGCCCGTCAGGGGTCTGCACGGCAACCTCCACCAGGCCCCGCGCCCCGCGCGGGGGCTTGTGCGGGGTTCCGTGCGGGCCCTTGACGGGGTGCGGCCCCCGTGGCGACGGAGCGTGCGCGATCGGGTTGCCGCCCTGGCGCGCGGCCGCGCCCCGCGCGGGCCGTCGGCGGTGGACGCGGCCGCCACGGCAGTGGCCGCACCGGCGCAGCCGGCGGCCGAGGGGGTCGCAGGGGGACGGGCCGCATCCGTCCCCCTGCGGACGAGCGAGCGTTGTGCGCGCTTTCGACGGCCGTAGGGGCTCCTTGTATAGCCCCAGGCTGTCGGAAGGGAGTGCAACGCGAGCGACCGGTGAGGGCCTGCGGGGGCCCAGGGGGAGGCGGCGCCGGAGCGCTCCCCCTGGGCGGGAGCCGGGGGATGGAAAAGCCCGCCGGGCTGGGGCGGGCTTCATCGGGATCCCCTCGCTAGAACGGGATATCTTCGTCATACAGGTCCACGGCGGGCGTGACGTGTAGGCGGCCTGCGTCGGCGCTACTCCTCGGAACCCTCCGGCTTGATGGTCGACAGGTCCATATGCCTGCAAGCCTAGAAGAATATAAGCCAGATGATACCCAAGAGCAGGGAGACATATCCCACAGCGGTCACAAGGAAGTCTATGAAGGCGAGGGCCGCGGCAGTATCGACCCGGATGCCACAGGGAGCCAAGTTCAATGCGAACCCATGCAGGGGATACATGGCACAGATGAGGCATATCGATTCGAGACCTACCGCCAACAGGGGATTCACCCCCGCCAGCTCCCTCGGATAGAACAAGCCCATCAGGACGGAATCCGCCACCAGCGCCGCCCAAATCAGGAACACGCCGACCTTAAATGCCTTGGTGTCCTCGACCAATGCCAGGGGCATCATGCAGCCGAAGAAATCGAGCAGCAAGGCCGAGGCGATCAGCAGGACTACCATCAGTCTGCCAGGTTCTCGGCGGAACCGACACCAGACGCGTCTCCGTTTAGGTCGACATCGACGACGACGTGGTTGCCGTCAGCGGAGACAATGGCGGCCGTCGCGTTCTCGGCGTATGCCGGGAGGGGCGCGATGCAGCCAATTGATGCAGCGACAATGGCCAGGGCGACGAGCGGCCTCACCGCTGCGGCGGGTAATTTCATTTCCATTCTCCATTCTTCCCAGAGCAAACAATTCCTCGACGCCGCCCGACCTTCGCCCGTGAGAAGAGGTGTTTCTCAGAGCGGCGGCGCCCCGGGGAATGTATCCGATTAAAATGCACGCAGAGTATGCTTGGGCTAGTTTTCCAAGGCCAGGATGCACGCCCTGATATACGCGCTGGTAGTGAGGTTTGAGGGCAGAATCTCCGGATGTGCCGCGCGAGCGCTCACGAGTCCGGTCATGAGGTCCTTGTACACCTCATAGGGGACGAGGGCCGTCCGGCTATAGCGCGTGGCACTCATCGATCGCTTGGGGTTGTCCAAAACGGAAAGATCGAGCTCCCCACCGTTGATACGGTCGCGAAGTGCATCCTCGATGACACGGCTGACATTGGCGTCTCTCCTGGGGCCGCCTTTCAGTTTGAGCTCGAGAACGCGACGCTCGAGGATTTCAGCCTCGAGCGGCGAAGTCGAGAAGGTGACCCTCTCTTTTTTGGATCCGGAAGAAACCTTATTGGGTGTGGGGGACGCCGCGGGTTTGGATTTGCGAACGCTCGCATGGGAAATGGGCGACGCGGGTGCGTTGTCCTGAACAGGATCTTGCGGGGCGGGTCCCGCGGGGCGGGACCCGGAACGATTCTGTGCCCCAAAATTTGGCAAAGTGAAGCGTGGCGCATTGCTCATCATGTCGCCAACGAGGTTATCGGGTAGGTTAGAGGCCACAGTTACTCAACTCCTTCGGTTTCACCGGCTGCGGGCTTGAGCTCGCACCAGTTCATGATGTTGCCTACAAGGACGTCATACTCGAAAGCTGCGCCCTTGAGGACGTTCATCTCGTAGATGCTGCGACCGTTCGCCTGCGCGTCCTGAATGGCGACCGTTATACCGATTCGGCGCTGGAAGACCTTGAGGCCCATTTTGGGGAACTCTTCGACCATCTGGGAGGCAAAGGCCCTCGCGAGCTTGGCGATACCGCGATAGAGCGTAATGAGGACGGCGGGGGCACTAATCCATGCAACATCATAGGAATCGGATACCGCGCTGAGGAGCTCGAGGGTCTGCTCGACGGCCTCGGTGCCGAGCCTGTCGGCGGTAGTCGGGATGACGAGATGGGTGGCGGCAATGGTGGAGGAAATCGTCGAGAAAGTCATGCCGGGCTGGGTGTCGACAACGACGGCATCGAAGCCGTGCTGGGAGACAGCCGACTCTATTGCGCGCGTCAGAGAGTACTCATTGATCTCGTTACCCTCGAGGTCCCTCTCGTCAGAGACGTTGGCCAAATCGAGATCGCCGGGCACGGTCGCCTGCCCGTCCTCGGTGCAAACCACTTGGACGCCCTTGAGGAAGCTAGAACTGCAGCAGGTGCCTTTCGCGACGCAGTCCGACTCGATTCGCCCAAGCGAGCCCTGGGGATCCATATCCACGGCTAGGACCTTGAGGCCGCGGCGGCGAAGTCCGTCGGCGATTGCGTCTGCGGAAGTCGTCTTGCCGACGCCTCCCTTCTGGTTGGTGAACACGATCACAGGGGTGAAATTCGGCATAGTGATTCCTTTCAAATTGAAATTGAAAACAATTAGAGCCAGAAAATGCCTAGGAGCGACTGGCGATGCTCATGACCACAAGAGCGATCGGGATGGCGATGAGGCACGCTGCCGCGCCGACAATAAACTGAAGGACGGCGTAGGCGAGCCCGCTTACAAAAAAGGCTACGAGCGCGACAATCCCCAAGATAAATTTGATGATTGGAATGTAATCAGGATAAGAAGACATGGACCCTCCAATGCCCTAATTGGACCGATGGCGGAAACTCCGCATTGAAGGTTGTTATTTAATAATAACAGAATTATGTCATTAATGAACTGCGGAATAGATGAATAAAAGAATTAAAGAAGAAAATAAAAGTGCAACGACGGAATAAGCGATTTTAAGAAAACATGGCGAAGAGGAAAGCGTAATCAATGAACTAAAGAAGTACGTAACTGTGTCATTGCGTAACTGTGTCATTGCGTAACTGTGTCATTGCGTAACTGTGTCATTGCGTAACTGTGTCATTGCGTAATATCACTTCATTGCAGTCGCGACTTGCAACTTTTCCTTGGGGGCTTTCCGATAAAGGCCTCCACCCGGAATCGTCCTCATCACCATTGTCGAATAGCCGGAGCACGATCGCAACGGAAGTAATAAGAAGCAGTAAAGCCAACCCATCTAGCCGGAGAAGGTAGCTCAAGCCGGCGAGTGCAAGAAGTAGTCCAGATGCAAGTAGGATAATAATCCGGGTCATATGCGTACCCGCCAAAGGATTACGGCGCTCACGCGGCATCACCAACGATGATGCTGTAGAGATCGTCATCTGACGCTATCAACGCGACGATATGGTTTCTCCTCCTGATGACAGTCCTCTTGGAGACGCCCAAGAGCGCGCCGATCCTCTCGCATGTCAGGTTGTCGATATAGGACAGCTGGAAGATAGATCCGAGTCCCGGCTCGCAATCGTCCAGCGCCTCGACGACGACCATTACGAGATTCAATGTCGAATCGATATGCAGGACGCGGTTCCTCATTCGCTCCCTCTCATTCGATCGGGACGGCAGCTGCCTGAGCGCTGTCTCGCACTGGCTTCTGATCGAGGCCAGATGTCTCAGCTCGGACAGAACGCATCTGACGCGCTCCTCTCGAGCGCCGATGCCGCCATCGACTGAGGAAAGAGACGAGCCATGGTTCTCTTCCTCGATCCCGACGATTGCAGATTGTCCATTACGCTCGGTTCTAATCAGCCTTTCCCACGAGTTCCCTTCCATGTCACTTCCCCTTTCGACATTTATTCAATCGTTCGTTCAGCAGCTCACAGCAAAGATGTAGCCTGCTTGCGGGCAAGGTCTATCGCGGCCTCCTTGTTATCGCCGCGATAGACGATTCCGTTCGCATCCACAACCGGATGAACCGGCCCGTCTCCGATGATGAGCCAGGCGCCGTCGGGAGCCCTTCGCAGGTGCTTTTCGCCGCGGCCTGTTCGCTGGCGTGCGGCCTCGACCATCTTTCGGCAGCCCTTGACGCTCGTGTCGAGAAGCCATTTCCGCAGCTGAGGCATGAATTTATCCTCGCAGCCGGCATCTTTGGCATCGGCCTGTCGGCGAGCCCACGCAGTGCCGATCTCGTCGGCCCCGAAGCCGAGACGGCGCAGCTCATCGTAGGGCTGGCGTGCGGCGTCGAGCTTGTTGCGGTTGATCGTTTCGTCGGCGATTTTCCTGAAATCACTTGCGGTATCGACCTGAGAGTCCATTCCGGGATAGACGTCCGGTTGGTTGGTTTGAAAATCCATCCATCCATCCGTCCAATCTTCTGGATAGTCATTACTTATAGGTATATAGGGGGATTCACCTGAAAAAATTACAGGTGAGGAAGAATCTTCACCTGAAGAAATTTCAGGTGAGGAAGTATTTTCACGTGAAATATTTTCCGGTGAGGAAGTATTTTCAGGTGAAGAAACTTCACGTGAAGAAACATCACGTGAAGTTTTTGCAAGTGAGGAAGAATCTTCACCTGAAAAAATTACAGGTGAGGAAGAATCTTCACCTGAAGAAATTTCAGGTGAGGAAGTATTTTCACGTGAAATATTTTCCGGTGAGGAAGTATTTTCAGGTGAAGAAACTTCACGTGAAGAAACATCACGTGAAGTTTTTGCAAGTGAGGAAGAATCTTCACCTGAAAAAATTACAGGTGAGATTCGGAAAGAAGACCTTCCGGCGTCCGGATGGTCCGCCTGCCAAGCCTCCCTAGCGCGGACAATTGGCTCTGTGGCTGCAACAAGAGATCTACCGACGGTGTTCATGCCGTGGACATGGGATCCGCGCTCAACGACAAGGCCCATCTCGAGAAGGGAGGCGATGGTCGTGCGGGCAGTGCGCTCGCTCGTGCCGGACCAGTCCGCGAGAACGGCGGCTCCAAAATCGTAGCAACCCTTATCTACCGTGCAGGAGTAGATCAGGGCATAGGCCACGAGCTGCGCGGGCCTAAGGCCCAAATAGCGCATGAAGCCGTGTATAGCGAACGAAGGACCGTAGCCTTCGGTCTCTGTCTCGAGAATCTTCGACACTATGCGGCCTTTCTCCTTTGCAGCGCCTGGACCGCCAGGGAGAACAACGCCTCTTCGTTGAAGACATTGCACTCCCCTGCCGCCCGCGCGGATTCGATTTCACTTATCAGGGACTCGCGTCCGTAAACGGACAGCATGAAGTTGACGAGATCACCGGAGCGGAACTGACCACCGCCGACAGACAGGGGAACCGCTAGGTCGAAATAGGCGACAAGCGGCTGTCCGATGGTATCGACCGCATCCAGCGCAACCGCCACCCTGCCTGCGCCCGCTTTAAAGATAGCAACAGGAGACTGAAGGAGTTCGGGAACCGATGCAAGCAGCGAAGGCTCGATGCCGTGCCTGTGTGAGCGATTGGAGATCGTTGTCTCCCGAACGATATGCCGCACGGTATGGCAGATAGGCAGGTTGGGAATCCCCGCCGCCAAAAGGGCCCTCGGAGTTTCGGGGAGAACGGGCACAGGCGCCTGTCGGTTATAGCCCCGACCCCTCGCCTTGGCAATTTCGGCGAATCCAGTCCACATTCGGCATGAATTCGCGTATTCGGCTAGATCTTGATTGTTTAGACCCTCTACTGCGATGGTAGAATCAATTTGACCGACGAGGGCGCGATACCGTCCTATGTCGTCGAGATCGTGTTGACGCTGTTCACCTTTCCACATCCGTGAACTCCCTTCTTCTACGGTCTCACGTTTCGGGTGCGGCTGGGGCTCTTCCTTAATTTCCCAGTCGCACTTTTTTTCTGACACCCTAAATTGAACAGTCTTCGAGAACGATGCGGGAACCATCATGCGGCCCCCTTACGGCCGTCAAGGGCCATGCTCTTTGACATGCTCTCTTGCAGGGACTGCAGAGAGGCGTATTCTTCGTACGGCATCTCATGGCTCGACTCCTTAATGAAAGGCGTCCTGCGCATATAGGCGTCGAGGTCATCAATGTTGATGTAGATGGTCCGCGATCCGCCACGGGAGAACGCGCCGTAGACGGCGGGGATCTCACCCGACTCGATGAGTTCCTGGACTGCATCAACATGGCGATGAATGTATTTGGCTGCCGCGGACTTAGAGAGCCACTTACTGCTTGCCCAGGGCTCCATTCTCTCTTTACCGCTCATTACGCGACCTCGTCTTTCTTGGGAAGACGATCATCGGTCTCACCGAGCAGGTACTCAATGGAGCATCCGAAGATTTGAGACATCTGTTCGAGCTGATCGTAAGTTGCCGACTTCGGATCGCGCTCAATTCGCACGATGATGCTTCTGCTGACACCAATCTTGTCGCCAAGATCGGTTTGCGAAAGGCGAAGCCTCACTCGTTCCGCTCCGATACAATTCGGCATATATCCCTCCTAAAGTAAAACGGATTGTTGTACTTGAATAAATACTAAAACATTTTGAAGTACTGTGCAACAAATTGTCATACATAAAGTCAAGGTGCTCAGAGAAAGGGGCACCCGTGGGCAACAATCTGAAGACTATTCGCGCCAATAGCGGCAAAACTCAAAAACAAGTGGCGAATGAACTCGGCATTTCGCTCTCTGCTTATAGAACATATGAACAAGGAACGAGACGACTTACAGACGAGCTTCTAATTCAGCTATCTACTTATTACTCGGTTTCAGTGGACTCGATTCTCGGTTCCAAATACTCAGTTCCGATCTCCTCTCCATCATTCCTTGAAGACTCTGCAATGCGCTCAGTGGTCAATGCCGCAATTTCAGAAATGAATAAAGAGGAAAGATTGCAGTTTAGGAAGTTGTTGGAAAGTTACATGGCCCTTAGTTTTGCTGGAAGAAGCCAACTGGTAGATAACGCGGATACGATGAACCGTTCCGGAAAATACAAGAGGTTTGGCAATATTGCCAAAAGCACCGCCCCAGCTAGTTCTCACAGTAGAGCCAAGACAGCCTAAGCAATCGAATAAACCATTTATGACTAGAGTTATTTATCCGAACTGGGAAGCAATTTGGGGTAGCCAATAATGCCTAAAAACAAAATCGGCGAAATTCAGAAAATAGGAGTCGACGCCGAAGAGTTAGAGATCTTCAGGGTCAGAGTCGAGGTCGGCACTCGCGAAAAGCGCTCCGCGAAAAGGGTCACGATTCACGAACCAAAACGACAGTATCGTCCGAAATCTCATTTGCTAAAAGGGAGGTAGGATGACTAGAAAAAAGAGCCCGCAGGAGATCGAGATCAATCGCCTATTTGGTCAAAATCTCAAGCAGACCAGAAACCAGCTAAAAATCAATCAGACTGTTGCAGCCCGCAGAATTGGCGTTGAGCTTGTCACCTACCAGTCATACGAGCAAGGTCGAAGGTTTCCGTCAAACGAGACCTTAGAGGCCATCTGCAAGGTGCTAAACGTGCGGTTATCTGACCTTGTCGACCCATCTTGGCGCGATCTTCACGCTATTTCCCCTGCAAAATCTTTAATTGCGCTTACGGAATTGGAAAAAGCCGCGACAAAACCAGCAGAAGTAAACGATGACTCCTTTGAAAGGCTTCGGTCTGCTTGGGTTCGTTTAAATGACAACGGGAAAGGCATTGCGCTTTCGCTAATTGAAAGCCTGCTAGAAAACGACCTGTTGTTGAATGATTCTGAGCCGGCCTTTTCAAACGGCGATTCTCACTCCTCCGTGGCCCAAACAGCATAACGATTAAAGATCAGCTGGAGGCAAAATCACCCATGCCTAAATTCAAAATTGGCCAAATTGAGAAACAAGGTGCTCAGAGAAAGGAGCACCCATGGGCAACAATCTGAAAACCATTCGCTCCAATAGCGGGAAAACCCAAAAACAGATTGCGGTAGAGCTCGGCATTTCGCTTTCTGCATACAGAAAGTATGAACAAGGAACAAGACGGCTTACGGATGAGTTTCTGCTCCAGTTGTCCACATATTTTTCTGTTTCAGTGGATTCAATTCTCGGTTCAAAATACTCAGTTTCAATTCCAACGCCTTCATTTCTTGAAGACTCTGCAATGCAATCAATAGTCAATGCTGCAATTTCAGAAATGAATAAGGAGGAGAGACTGCAATTTAGGAAGTTGCTAGAAAGCTATATGGCCCTAAGTTGTGCCGGCAGAGAGCAACTTATGGATAGCGCTGACACAATGAACCGTTCCGGAAAATACAAGAGGTTTGGCAATATTGCTAAAAGCAACGCCTCAACTAGTTCTCGCGGTAGAGCCAAGACCGCCTAAACGATCGAACGAAACCTTTACCACCAGGGATCTTTGTCCTGATTGGAATACAATACGAGGTAGCCACAATGCCTAAAAACAAAATCGGACAAATTGAGAAAATAGGCGTCGACGCCGATGGCTTAGAGATATTCAGGGTTAGGGTCGAGGCCGGCACTCGTAAAAAGCGTGCCACAAAAAGGGTAACGATTCATGGAACCATGAGAGATGCCCAAGCAGCCGCTTCCATGCTCTATGTCGAGTTGAATTCCAGCCTTTCTGAACGCGACATTCCTGAGATTACGCTGAATCAATACTTTTATGGCAGGTTTATTCCAGCCCTGGAAAAAGAAGGTAAGACCAACAGCACAATCGACGGATATGTCAAAAACTATCGAAAATGGATCTCCCCGAATCATGGCGAACGAGTCCTCTTGAATCTAGATGAGAACAATGTCCGAAATCTCATCGAGCAATCTGGGACCCCGAGAAACACGCTGCGGACGTACAGGGCGATCTTGAACAGGGCCAAATCGGATGGTTTCATACGCCATAAAATGGATCTAACGGGACTCGATGCCAGGGCAAAGAAACAGAAACGCCCCGCACCATGGTCACCCCTGGAATTAAAGCACGCTGCCGACGCACTAGTTGACGATGAGATGGCATACCTAACCCTGCTGGTCGGCAGTGCGGGCCTTCGCAAAGAAGAGAACCTTGCAATCACGCCAGCCGACGTACAGATATTGAAAATGCCGACTTCCCAGGGCGTAAAAAAGTATGTGCTCCTGAACGTCCATGCGGCCAATACCGACGAGGACGGACTTAAGGTCACCAAAACAGAAGAGTCTAATAGACACGCTCTGGTTCTTCCAGAGTTTACGGAAAGGTTTCTCTCAGCTCTCGAGGACACGAAGCCCTCAATCGAGCAAGTTGAGGGATGCTGGCTCATCAGGCACAAAACAAGCTGGCACAAGTCCAGAAAAGCCAAATATAGGATCGAAACCGTCATGGGAAATCGAAAAGATGCCCAGGCAGTTGCAAGTCGGTTGGCCGCAGAAACGGCAGCAAAGTATAAGTTGGGGTCAAACCCAAAACTGAAAGAAGTTGCCGATGGAATTTGGACTGTCACCGTTTTTAACGGATATGTCGACACCATGGAGAGGACCATCGCGCCAGAGGCGTTTATTGGAACCGAACAAGATGCAACGCGACACGCCCTGGAGCAGTGGAGCAACCGGCGAATTCTTCCATGTGCCGGCGAAACACTGCGAGGCCATTGGGAAACCGCGCTGAGGAAGCATGGCCTGAGGTTTATTCCCGTGAATAACCTGAGACATACCTCAGAGACGCTCATGGCCGCCAGCGGAGTTTCGACTCCGACAATTTCAAGCATGCACGGACATACGCAGTTTAAGACGGATTTCCAGCACTATATCGACCTAAATGTCGAGGCGATCCTTGATGCCGCCGATAAGGTCGACACATTCATGGCTTCAGACATGGCAAGTGGCGGCTTCACTCTCGAATCGCTTATTGAGAAAAAGGACTTCTAGAAGATGTTCAAAAGCCAAACGCGTGTAGTTTCTCTACAAGTCAATACAAACTACGCCTGAGGCAATGAGAGGCGATATAGAGCGCCGAATCGATATCTTAGTAACACAGATGAGTGCCAGACTTTCAGATGGTCTTAAATCGCGTCTGAACGCTTAGCCCATCCAGATCTGCCGAAAAACTGCGACCATCGATTCATCACGCTTCCATCTTTTTTGGCGAAAGCAAACGCATCGATCGGTAGATCATAAAGCTCATTTTAAATCTACTGATACAGACAGGACACATATCTATGCACTAATCAGTGGTGGATAGTGGTGGATAGCCAGAAGAAACCAGTGGATTCTAGAAGGAATAGCCAATAGTAAAGCGGTTCCCCTGATTGACTGAATATCAGAGAAACCGCTGGTAGATAGTGGTGGGCCCTCCGGGATTCGAACCCAGAACCCAGGGATTATGAGTGTGGGCCGAGGCTTATCGAGGAACATTGGACACCAAAGTCAGACCACGGGCCAATTAGTACCTGCTGCCCGGCGTACTGACCGCGCCATCGGACGGATAGCGGAACTCTACCTTGATGCCGCGACGCTCCAGCTCATAGGCCATCGCGCGGGCGTTGGCGTTGGCCTGGCCATAGGGACCCGGACCACGACCGAACTCGTCATACATCACCTGGTCGCGATAGTACGTAATCGGCACCGTAACTGGCTCAACGCCAAGAGACTCAACCTGTTTGGCTACGACAGCGCAGGCCGGGCATAACTCATCACTGCAGACAAAGCAGGTCGCAATAGCGCATAAATTGACTACACAGGATAAAACTAACGATCGTCAAAACCGCTATCCGCTTCTATCCACACTATTAGTATTATTTCTGCACTTAATCTCGGTTTTAATTATGGACTCATAATCCCTGGGTTCTGGGTTCGAATCCCGGAGGGCCCACCAGAGTATTTCGAGGCCGGGCATTACGCCCGGCCTCTTTGCTAATGGCACTGCTGACTAGCTTTGCCATCTAGAGACGCAAAGTCATCAACATTCATATTCGTAATTAACAATGGGCATGTCGCCAAGATGCTACCCAGTCAACACATGACCTAAATCTATAGATATGAAAAAAGGCCCCAACTTGCGTTGGAGCCTCATTCAATGATCGGGTGGAGACGAGGGGGATCGAACCCCTGACCTCTTGACTGCCAGTCAAGCGCTCTCCCAGCTGAGCTACGCCCCCGTGCGAAGAAGTACTATACGGGAACTCGGACGGCGATGCAAGGACAATTTTGGAAAATATTTGGCTCTGTTAGACCCCTTGATTCTCATTTTCATTGCAACAGCCTCAGGACTCAGCGCAACGCGTTGCGCTGAGTCCTGAGGCGCGAATCCGGGTAGGCAACCCCAGAGGGGCCGGAATCCCCCGGCCCGCGATGGAGGGAGGCCGGCATGTCCAGACCCAAGCCGTCCGGAAGGTCGTACGGGAGGCTCACGAGGCACGAGAGGAACACGGTCGAGAGGATGCTCGACCGCAACCGCAGCGCCCGCGAGATCGCCGCGGAGCTCGGCAGGTCGCCATCGACCGTGACCAGGGAGGTGGCGGCGCACCGCTACGTCACCGCGCCGCGCTCGCGCTACGGCGAGCCCGCGCCCGCGGACCTGTCGGGGGCCTGCCCCAGGCTCTCCGCGTGGCCGAGGTGCTGCAACGGCTGCTCGCACAGGAGGGGCTACGGCTGCTCGAGGAGGCCCAGGGTGTTCTACAGCGCAAGGAGGGCGCAGGAGGCGGCCGACGCCGAGCTCTCGGCGAGCAGGTCCGGGATCGACGAGACCGAGGAGGGCGCCGCCGCCAAGCTCGCGGCCATCAGGGACGGGCTCGCGCGCGGGCTCTCCCCGCAGCAGATAGCGGCGACGACCCCCGGGCTCAGCGCCTCCACCGTCTACAGGTGGGTGGACGCCGGCTACGACGGCATGACGAACATGGAGCTCAGGCGCAAGGTCGGCTACAGGCCGAGGTCGCGCCGGGCCCCGGGGAGGGCGACGTCCCACTCGCCGCGCAGGTCGCACGCGTCGTTCCTCGCGCTCGGCGAGGACGCCTGCGCCGCGGCCTGGGAGATGGACACCGTCGAGGGCCCCAGGGGCGACTCCGCCAGGCTCCTCACGCTCCTGCACCGCCCGAGCCGCTTCCAGCTGGCCCTGCCGCTGCCGGACGGCACGTGCGCCTCGGTCCTGGCGGCGCTCTCCTCCCTGCGCGGGGTCCTCGGCGAGGACGGCGCGAGGCGCGCCTTCGGCGCCGTGCTCACCGACAACGGGAGCGAGTTCGCCGACGAGGGCGCCATCGCGGCGCTGTTCGGCGAGCGGGACGGCGAGACCAGGCTCTTCTACTGCGACCCCCGGCAGAGCCAGCAGAAGGGCGCGTGCGAGAAGAACCACGTGGAGATCAGGAAGCTGCTGCCCAAGGGCGCAGGGGCCAGGTTCGACCGGCTGACGGCGGCGGACTGCGCGCTGCTCATGTCGCAGGTGAACTCCGAGCCGAGGGGGGCGCTCGGGTTCCTGACGCCGGCGCGCGTGCTGCGGATGGCCCTCGGGGAGGACGCCTCCGCCCTCATGGACGCGTTCGGGATAGAGGAGCTGGCGCCCGGCGAGCTCGACCTCACGCCCGGCTGCATCGACAGGGCCAGGGCCGCGAGGGGCGAGGGGCCGCTGGCGGGATAGGCGGCGGGCCGGGACATGGGCCGGAGGGCCCGTTGCGCTGAGTCCGGAACGGCTGCGCGGCGGGCTGGCGGAGCATGCGGCGGCGGCACGGGGACGCCGGCCTCCACAGCCTCTCCACCTGCGGAAACGAGGCGACGACCAGGTGCCGGGGGCTATTCCCGCGTTGCGCTAGCTGCGGAAACGCGGAGCCCGTTCAGGCTGTTGCGTTGAGATTGAAAATCAACCGCTCTGTTAGACCAAATTTGACACGATCGGCTGTTCGCCGAACCGGAAAATAATCGGGCTATCCCCGCCCATCGCGGTCCGCGCCCTCCCCGTCAGCCTTCCCCGAAGATCCCAGCCTGACGTCGAAGGGCAGGCCGCCCTCGCGGACCACCGCCCTGAGGAATATGTTCATGGCGCCCGACATGGAGAGCCCGAGCTCGTCGAGCACGGCCACGGCCTCCCTTTTGACCTCGGGATCGATTCTTATCGTGGTGGCCGGGACGTTCGATGTCATTGCCGCTCCTTCCGCGGTCGCTGCTCCGTGGCCACCATTTTAATTCGCTAGGCCGCCCGCCCGTCCCAGTAGTCCATGAGGGGAGGCTCGAGGCCGAACATGCCGCGGACGCGGGTCGAGCAGGAGCCGTTGGCGAGCTGGCGGGCGACCGTGGACTCCGCCGCGCGCGAGCCCGCCGCCATGAAGGTGCGGCACCAGCGGAACCAGTCGAGGTAGGCCCCCAGGTGCTTGGTGGACACTCCCCTGAAGCGGGCCATGAACGAGCCGAGGAGCGAATGGACGGCGTTGATGCGGTTGATGGTGCCCTCCGAACGGTCCTTGGAATCATAGGATTCATGCGAGGCGACCTTCAGGTCGCGCAGCACGTCGATGTATGCGGCCGCCTTGTCCGTGGCGACGACCGCGCCCGCGCCGATGCGGTCGCGAAGGGCCTCCGCCGCACGCCTGCGCGAGACAACGCCGCGGCCCGAGACCTCGAAGAAGGTGGCGTCCGTGTCGCTGACGCCCGTCATGACGCAGATCTGCTCGCGGGAGAGGCCGCGCCTATGGACCTGCTTGCCGCGGTGGCGAGCCTTCCTCGGCAGGGTGAAGGAGCCCTTTGAATGGTTGCCCTTGAAGGACTCGGGGAAGTACGTCTCGTCGAGCTCGCAAGCCTGCCCCTGCCCCACATGGAACGTGGGCGAGTATTCCCTCAGGCACTCGATGAGCCTGTGGCGCATGGTCCAGGCGGTCTTGAGGCAGACACCGCAGCGGCCGGCGCACTCGCGGAGAGGGAGCATGAGGGCGAAGCACTCGGCGTAGGCCATCCAGGTCTCGCGGGGCAACTTGCTCGCGCCGAGGATCCGGTCGGTGGAGCCGGAGAACGTCCTGCCGCAGTCGCGGCAGAGGTAGCGCTGCTCGCCGTTCCTGGACTTGCCCTTCTTGACGATAGCGACCGAGCCGCAACGGGGGCAGCGCTCTACCTCATGGCCATCTCCCGCCGCATCGTCGAACATGGCGGCGCGGACGACGTCCCCGACCAACTCGACGGCTTTACGGCGCTCGGTCCTGCTGAGCTTCGCCAGGCTCTTCTTGAGGGTGATGACCAGGTCGTCTGCATCCATGGGCGCTCCTTCGACGTTAATTGAAGGGTACCGCCTCGCGGTGACATCGTTTTTATGTCAACCTTGGTCTAACAGAGCCAAATATTTTGCGGCGCGTTGAACGGGAGCGGGGCCAAAGAGACACACGATGCCCGACATAGCCCGCGGGGCGAGCCCCGTGGGCGGCGGCAAGCCCGCCGCCTTCCTTTGCAGGGCTCGGCATGTCGCCCCAGACGCCGCCGGCCAGACCAAAGCGATCCGCGGTGCATCCGTGGGCATGAGCCCTTCCGCACGCCTTCGGGCCAATTTACGGAACCGTGCGTAGCTCGCCCCAGCTGGTCGCTTCATAAACAGACCGGTTTACTACGCCGATTCCCGGATTTCCGACCTCACGCCTACTTTCGCAAAACGGGCAGGCAATCTACCTGCGGTTTTACGAGCGGCGAAATCAGTGTGTTCAGTCACCCTCAATCCAACGTAGTAAACCGGCATGGTTTTAAAATGGCACTTAATTACTGACAGCATATAAAGTATTAAAAATGCCCACTTGGCCATTATTACTTACCAATACCGAGCCAATTGCACAGAACGTTGGCCCGCAATCTGGTCTCAGCGCATCTCATCGCCTCGGTTTTTGGCTTGTAGCGCAACTCTAATCGCTCACACACACTGTGAATGATGGCATCAAGCTGATCGTGATCATTGAGCATGTCATGGGTTACAAGAAATACGTCGTATCCCATGCTTTGCAATGCTGTCATTCGGGTGGCATCGTGGTCAAGCACGGCGCCCGATCCATGGATAACCTCTCCTTGAAGTTCGATAATCACAGCCTTCATTGTTATTGGATTTACGATGACGATATCGCCGTAACAGATTTTCTGACCTGCGATTTTCCGAGCTGAATTCGACAGCGGTGTTAAGTCGTTGACGAATATGTTTTTAAACTCCGCTCCGCCGGCACGCCTCGGATGACTCAGTAACATGATTCCAGCAACTTCTAGCGGGGATGCAGCGATACCCATTACCTGCCGTGCGGCTTCGTAGAATTTCTTTCCCCACATCTCGCCTTTAACCTTCGCTGCAAATCTATGCAGTTCTTCTATTTCAATAAGAGGCTTTCTCATCCAGAGCGATGTGCCCTTTCCGCTAGCTGTATTTCCGGATCCGTTATCCTGCTGCTCACTTTGATCATTCTTGCTGTCCTTCTGGTGCGCCCGAGCATGGACTCGCTTCCATGGGATCTCATCTTGAGTTTCGTCTAGTTCAAACAAACTTTCTGTGGTGTACTGCTCTTCTTCTGATTTTGTCTGCTCAAGTGCTATGTCGACCGCGGGCGATGGTTTAAAAACCGAGAACCATCCGCAGAACTCGTACATAGCCAGAACCAGGTCGCATGAAGACACGCTTCGAGTCATGGTGAATAGCGTATTAAGAGGGTCAGTGACGCTAAAGCCCATACCCGTGTCGATGGAAACCTTCTCTGTATAGGCGCTGTTCCATCGGATGGTCCGTCTTGTCTCAGAATGCAGGTTGCTTCGTGTTGATGCTGCTGTGATGATTGGCGTCTTGAGGACGTCGACTACAAAGGGCGATTGGGATAGAGCTCGCCAGCCGTCTTCGGAGTTGGGCAGGCGCGGGTAGAGTTCGCGCACCTGCGGTGGGCAGCGCCAGTAGCGGAATGCGGTGTTTGCGCAGACGATTTCGTCCATTTGCGCCTCCCCTGGTATCGACCGTAGGCCATGCGGATTGCGGGCATGGCCGATTATCTACCGGGGCATCATGCGGGTAAGTACCGGAAGCAAACCAAAAGCTTGACGAGTTCCGCCGAAAAACCCTCGTGAGATAGATATCCGCTGGAAGGCGCTCTGGGCATGTGGTCCCTGTCTTCACATTTGCGCTCGGTTCACATGGGGAATTCAATGAAAATACGCATGCGTTTTATACATAACGGGCAATGGCGTCAGCAAAAAGGGTGCGATAAAAAATGACGCCTTAGACGACTGCGATTTATTTTTGGTGTCACAATTGGTGTTACCCTTGATGTCAAAATGAAAAAGGTCAGAGGCTTAATACCTCTGACCTGTACTTTAGATGGTGGGCGATACAAGATTCGAACTTGTGACCCCATCCGTGTGAAGGATATGCTCTACCCCTGAGCCAATCGCCCGTCGCCTTTCGGCAAAAGAGATACTATCATAGCCGCGCGTGGTTTACCAAGAACTTTTTGCCCCCGATTTTAAATTCGTGGGCGCAGACCGCGCCACCGCAATCAGGGCAGCCGACAAACCTCCAGCTAAACCGGTCTCTATCGCTTGATCCACGAAGTCTCGGGGCGGCAGATAAGTCGCGCGTTGTTGTAGGCCATGTCGAGCGTGAGACAGGTACGCGCGGCGTAGAAGCCGTCCTCGCGCTGGATAGTCAGCGCCAGCTCGGGCTTGTCGCCGGTCAGGCACAGCGGCAGCAGCAGCTGGATCCGGCCGCCATAAAACTGCGGCACGGCGAGCGTGTAGTTGGCGGCGGCGCGGCGGGCGGCCTCGACGACGGCGCACTCAAAGGCGCGGCGCAGCAGCAGCGAGTTGCCCTCCCCCATCAGGCTGGCGGGAATGCGCGTGAGGTTCTCCTCGTCGCCCAAAATGTGGTCGATGTTGGAGCGGATGGGCAGGCGGTAGTCAAAGACCAGCTCGGAGGGGTCCTCGGCAAAGCGCACACGGCACGGCAGGTACTCAAACGAGACGAGCATGGGGTCGCTTTCCTTAAAGAAACCCTTTAAAAACCAGCGCTGGCGTGCGTCGGGCTTGGTGTTGGGCTCAAACAGACCGTAGATGGTCTCGTAGCGGCGCGTGTACAGGCCGGTGTTAAACAGGCAGCGGTCGTCGTCGAACACCAGCGGCAGGTTGGACGGTGCGGTCTGGTCCACGTCGCGCTCGGTCAAAAACACCGCGCGGCTAAACGAAAACGACAGGTAGTTTTTGAGGATGCGGTTGCTAGGACCCCAGTCCTCGGGATCGGCGAGGTCGGCCAGGCGGTCGTAACAGGGCTCGGGGCAAAACGCAAAGTCGTAGACAATGCTGCACAGGGTGCTGGGGATTTCCATGTGGTGTCCAATCCATTCAATAACCGGCGTGCGGATACTTAGATTCTATACGTGTGACGGGTCGTCCGTGCCCGCAACGCAACCGCGGCGTAGCTCTTCGGCTAGCTCGCTGGTCGTGCGGCGACTGGAAACGAGGTCCTGGATCCAGGCGTAGTACTGGTTGTCTTTGGGCTCGGGGCTGTCGGACAGCACGACCGGAGTGCCGGCGAACCTTAAGACGGACAACGCAAAGACAAGGCTGGTGCGTTTGTTGCCGTCCTCAAAGATGTGGTCCTTGACCATGTGCTCGGCCACGTAAGTGACCTGGTCAAAGATGTCTGCGAAGCGATCGGCCGGCGATTGGCCGAATATCGTACAGAATGTACCCGCAAGCACGGATTCGACGCGTCCAAGCTCAAGCGCGGCTCGGTCGCCTGTGGCGTCGGTCTTATAGCAGCGCCCGACCGTCATCAGCGTGCTGTGCAGACGCATCACGGCCTCGGCCATAGCTTCAAGCGAACCGGTATCATGAGCACGCGCGGCGCGAACGGATGAGCGCTCCGCTGCATAGCCGCCATCATGAGTTCTCCAAGAGCGTGAGCGCGTTGGCACGCCCTCAATGGTCAGCCGAACAGCTTCGTCGATTAACGTGGCCCCGTCGCGCAAAATCAGTGATGCTGAATTTGCCACGTGCGCAGTTGAATGATCTTCTTGAGCAACGCAATCAGCGCCGTCATCTTGTTGAACATTGCTCCAAAGCATGTCTGCCTCCTTTATAGCTCTATGGATGGAATAGCCCGCGAGTCGTACTCCAGGGCAACCGGTTTCCAGACGAGGTCTTCGATGGCGCAGTTTAGGGCATTTGCAAGCGCCAATGCCGAGGAGACCGAGGCGCGGCGTAGGTCGAGCTGGTTTTGCTCGTAGAGTTGTATAGCGCGAAGTTTAACCCCCGATTGGGCGGCGAGCTGTTTTTGCGTTAGGCCGGCCGCCTTTCGTGCCGCTTTGAGGCCCTTTTTGTCTGCCTGGGCATCGTTCCATTTATCAATGACAATCTGGGCGAATTTGTCTTCGGAGGCCTCGTGAAGCGGATGGTACGAGCCGATGATCCAATCGAGCGGGGCGACTTCGAGTAGCTCATTAAAGCCCAAGCTGCTCATCCATTGCGCATAGGCCAAAACCCAGCCCGCCCAATACTGAGGCGAACGGTCGAACGGATAGGTCTCCCTGCATTTGACGGGGGTCAGTCCCGCATGGGCGATAATATCGCGCGCGAGCTCGTCGCCCGCCATGCCGCAGACGACGCGAGGCATACCGCGCTCAAACTGTTTCATCTCAAGAGCGTTCGACAGGATCGCCGTCAACTCGGCTGGAGTCAGCCCTTGGTCACAGAGAGCAAAATCGACCGCCTCGCCCAGCGTTCTCATTGCATCCTCGAGATACATCTCACTGTAGGCGCTGGTCATCGCCCGTCATCCCCTCTCGAATGATATCGACGATACGGATTCCCTCAAATGGATTTTCGGCAAGGAGCTCCCGATATTCAATACTGGCTTCTAAGACTCTCCGAGTTCGGAAGTATGCGGCAAAATCCAGACTTATTGACCACGCTGGAGCACACCAACGCCTCTGCCTGCGGTTTCTTTGCGCGAAAAGGCCGGTGTGGTCGGGGTTTCCGGAATTTGCCGCATACTTCCGTTTTGAGAATTCGGAAGTGCGTGGAAAGACCGAGTTCCGCCAACCAGACCCCGGTTATACCCTTTCGTGACCTGCGGTTTTGACGCCAAAATTTGGTTTGTGCTCGGCTGGTTGCGATTTTTCCCCGCACTTCCGGAAATGGGCGTTATGGCTGTGTTGTGCACGGCAAGAAAAGCGCCGAGAAAAGGGCAATCAAGCGGCAGCCGGTAGTCTTGGGAAGCGTTATGGGTATTGCGGTGGCTGCAAACCTTTACCGGATGAGGTCTGCCAGGCACAACTCGCCCTTGGGGATCTTCGAAAGTCGCTTGTATTCCCTGGCGGCTGCCGTAAGCGAATCGGCATCCCAATAACTTTTGAGGAAGCCTTCCCTCTTTACCTCGTGCATGCCGAGCTCCTGTTTGCAGAAGTCGCTCGGTTTCATGCGTCCGCCGTGCCAGCGTCTCCACGAGCCCTCTCGAATAATGGCCAGCACCTCTATCTCGGGATGGGTCACGTAGCTAACCACCGGGAAGCGGCCGGCGTACAGGTTGCCGAGTTTGAAGCGTTCTTTCCTCGAGTCCAGCACCCTGACGATGCAGACTGGCCAGTCATAGTCTAAGTTGAGGTAGTTATCTTGGATATCGGAGGCTTTGCGCAGGCGGGTGACGTCCACGACGTCGGCCTCTGAAAAGACGAGCGCGTCCGCCTCGAGGAGAATGTCCACGGCCACCTGTTCCGCTGTTCCCTCGCAGGAGATGATCGGATGATATCCCGCAAAGCGAAAACCGTTATCACCGCTCATCGGACACCTCCTCTGCGACGAGCTCTTTAAGCGCGCGCACGTCGGCGTAGCGCGGAGCGGTCCCCTTCACAAAGTTCGAGGCGAATACCTCCGATTTCTTGTTCTCGATGCGTTTCACGCGGTCGGCGTACTTCACCACGCGCGCACCGCTGTTGCGTCGGGCGAGAAAGAACACGTTGTCCTTGCGGTGCACGTGATCGAGGAGCTGCGGGTAGTGAGTCGTGAAAACCAGCGTCGCGCCGTTGGGGTTGGTCCCGCGGGCGGCAAACAGATCAAGCACGACGTTAACCAGTTGGCGGTTAAGGTGGTTCTCCACCTCGTCGACTAAAAGGTAGCCGCCGGAGCGCAGGACCCTCATTGCGCGCTGCACCAGCCCTAGGCCACGTACAGTGCCGGAGGAGAGCACCTCGGTGAGCCCCCGCTCGGAGATCGTGATGGGCTCGCGACCTGTAAACGTCAGTACGAAGGCGCGACCGGAGTCCCGGACCTCGAGGTGCTCGATGCCAGAGTCGAAAACACGAAGCACGTCGTCGAGACCGTTGAATTGCTCAGTGAGGCGGAAGCCACCGTCGCGCAATGCTATCGCTCGGATGCGATGGCCGAAGTCCTTGGCGAGCACAGCGGCTGCGACGGAAACGTCAGGCGGCGTAAGCGCCGCCCAAGAGTCCGGCATCTGAGCACGGTCGCACAGCGGGGACGCGAGTTTCTCGATTTCGGCCCAGGATGCCAGGGTCGAGCGCTTGAGGGCCTTGGCTGGCAGCGAAGAAATCACCTCATCGGAGAACGTCAGCTCGGGACCGTCGTCGCCTCCTTCGACAGTCTGCAGCACCGACTCGAGCAAGTAAAGACGATCTGCGTGCCATATGACGCACTTGAGCTTGGACGGGCCGTCGAACGCGGCGGGGAACGTTGATGGGAGCCCGCCGCCGCGCGCCGGAGAGCCGTCAACAATGCGGCAGGCGAGCTCCAGCAGGTTCAGTGCTGTTGTCTTGCCCGTAGCGTTAATGCCCGCCAGCGCAACGACGCTATTCACGTAGAGATGGTCCGCCAGTTCGAAAGCCGACTCATCGGAGGCCGTCACGCGGTCGGAGGCGAACAGGTCGATTTCGAATAACCCGTCTTCGAACATCGAGAGATGGTCGAAGCAAACCTTTAACAACTTCATCTCAAGCCTTTCGAATACTTGAAACAGAATTTATGGCTCAAGTATAACACATGAAGGATATCGCGAATTAAGCCTGCCGCTAGGCAGAAAAGGCTTATCCGCATTGCCGGCCTCGTCGATATGCAGGTTCAAATGCTTAGACATTTGATCAAATCGTACAAAAATGGCGAGGTACGTACCTCGCCGATCTGGCACCTCCAAGACGACAGTCTCTTCGGTGGTTAAATTCTCTCACGCTTCAGGAGCTTTTAGAGCTGCATCGATTAGATTGGCGCCGTTGTCGAAGCGACCGGACTCCCCCGTCACTAAGAACGCATCACCTTCGCGAATGGCCTGGAGGGTCTCCGGGTTGGGTTCTTTGGAAGGGAAATGCTGCGGGCTGGTATTCGCAAGCCCCTCATCCTGCTTACAGTGCTTCATAGACACGCACCTCATCCTGCTCGATGCTTTTGCGGAAGGGCGGGCGCATGTACTCTAGTGGCTTGGTGACGACATCGACCTTTCGCCCAAGTTCTATCTCGAGCTCATAGGAGAGTTCGTAAAGCATGCCGAACGTCATGGTGTTGCCGCAGACTAGGCGCAAGTCAATATCGCTATCGGGCGTTTGCTCGCCTCGGGCAAACGAGCCAAATAAATATGCTTCGCTGACGTCGTATTGAGCTAGCACGCGGGTGGCGGCAGTGGATATGTCGGTAGTCGAAATCATGTCTCAATCGGGCGCTCGACGGCTACGCGAACCGTTCCGTCTTCTCTTGTCTCTGAGTAGGCAAACTCGGTGCCATCATCAAGCTGGACATAGCACCAAAACATGACTGCCTCCTTAGTGTTTATATCCGAGTATAAAGAGCAGACTAGATGTAACGCGGCGTGAATTGGATTATTCCTATAAGACACGAACTCTGACAGCAAGCCCTGTCTGTTGCCCTATTCAAAGAAAGTGATCGTACCTTAGGTCAAGTCTCGCAAGACTTGAGCCACCCTACTTACTGAAATGCAAGAACCACTGCCACGACAATGCAGGCAATGCCCAATACGAGAGGCAGCGATGCCTTCTTTTCCCTGTTTTTAACAAGGAAGGCTTCGATTGCGGAAGCTAGGACCAGAAAACCGCCAATAATCAGCAGGTCGAGTGCAACAAAGTTGACGGTTGTTATATTGGAGGACAGACCTCCGGCGTTGACGTTTACGAGCGTAAAGATCGCAGCGAAAATGGCGAAGAGGGCCAGGACGTTGCCATAGATACGGGACTCGATATTGACGATTTCTTCCTTCTTGTTCTCGACCTTTTTAAGTTCCCCGGCATAGACGTCGGAATAATCTGCAAGTCCTTTAAAGTTGAGCTCATCAGAGAAAGCGCCGTGGTAAGGATGGGCCACCATGCCATCAACGCGCTGGAATGCAACCTGTGCTATACCCTTTGACTTATCGAGCGTAATAGTGTTGCCGCTTACGTTTGTAACACGGTAAAACAGCCGTGTTCCATGTCCGGGGAAATATAGCGGCGCATCCAAAGAAAGCCCCTGGCGAATGCGCGAATTACGCAGAAGTACGCTAGCGGTCAAATCGTTTGGCAACGCAACACATTCAACGCAAGAGACGAATGTCGAATCACCAGGCCCGAGTTCGACCTCGGACTGCTTGTTCTCGTTAATGTAGAAGCCGTCGGTGCGCAAGTCATACGTAACCTGTCCGATGTTCGAAGCATCGGCATGGAGCAGAACCTCGCTGTCGATTAGCTCCTGAATCTTAGTATCGCTCAAGTACATATGAACCACTTCCTTAGGGCTCCGAGTATAGCACCAAGGTATGGCACGGTGGTTACCCCCAAAGGGGGTACAGAGAAGTAATAAGAAAGCGTTGCCCTAAAAGCTCCTACAGTACTCTTGTATCGCAGCCAAGTGCCTCGTACCGCATCAGCAGCGATATGCGGCGCTTAGAAGCACTGTCCCCAGCAGGAATAGCGTTATGGAGGCAACTATCCAGTAGCCGTCGCCGGTCTTGGGAAGCGCCGGTGTTGTTGCCATAGTGGATTTGGGCTTGGTCGTCTTGCTGACTGTGGTCTTGGTGACCGTTTTCTTGGGCGACGTAGCTGCGGGTTTCACCGCAGGATCCGTTGCCGGCTCCGCACCGGGTTGACCCGTAGCCGGGTCGGCGCCACCAGTAGGCTCGCCCGTGCCGTCACCCGGCACATCGCCGCCGGGTGTAACGGTCTCCCCCGACGGCGAGGTGGCGCCATCGGGCTCAATCACCACGTGCGGTGCCACTGCCCCGCCAGCATCTACCACGCCGGCAGCACCAAAAGCCCCGCCCACAGGCGTCACAAAGTGCGCGGCCACGAGCGATCCGCGATCGCAGACAACGCCGGCATCCGTACCGGTCGCATCCAGCCAGGACGCATCCACAGCAAGCGTCTCGCTCGCAGCGTCAGCTCCAAATCCCTCGTCGAGCATTCGCACGCCATAAAAGCGCAGGCCAGTATTGGACCCCGCGCTCGCGGCAACGACGCGCCCACCGCCGCGTACGGTCAAGCTACCTGCGGCAATGCCGGCAACAGTCTGCTCAAGAACACCTGCCCCGTCGGCCCTGGCATCGACCGTGCAGCCGTCCACCACCAGCGCCTGGGACACATGGATCCCGCATTGCGAGCCCGTCGCCGTAAGCGAGCCGGAACCGCGAAGCGTAAGGTTTCCCCACACCTCCATGCCGCTCATGGAAATGTCCGCATCGGGCGCATGCGTCTCGACCACGGAATTTTGCCCCACAAGCGTCACCACCAGGTCGCCGACGGCGCCGATGGCCTCGCCCGTGTAGCCGTTAAGCTCAAGATGATCTTTATCTGTCCAAGTCCATCCGGGACCCGATACACCTGACTCGTAGAACGTGGAACCCGCAATGAACAGGCTGTCCGCGCCCGCGGCATAAGAAGGCCCGCCCAGCAAAACGCATAAGCAGGCCATGGCAGTAAACAGGATGTAGTGTCGGCTAGTGTGGAACGCGGCAGCAAACATAACCGCTCCGATCTTCGCAAGAGCCAATGGAAACTCCGACAGGAAATGACCTGGTAGCAGCAGCTATTAGTGTAGCGAGATCAAGCTACGAGCAAGGAAGAAAGCCTGTGATCGACTCCCAAAATTAGGTGTAAATCGTTTTGTCAATCGGTGAACGGAGGGAGTCGGACACGTCGAGTCGGATATAGGCTACGTCGTTAAATTGCCTGCGAAATTACCCAAAAATGAAATCAATTCGCTAATATGCGTATTGCTCTTCAGCTTATAAATATCGTTTTCTCTAATAAACGACAGGGATTGTTTGAGCCAATCATCCGAATCATGGGAGTGCTCAATCCCGCTGTCTTCGAATAATGACTCGAGTTCCCCGGTTGTTAGAACGAAAATGCCAAATCGATCCAGATCACGAAGTGACAAGCAGCAGTTTTGGCGAACGCTATCAGGGATGTCGAAAAATACGTCTTTTTTGTAACGCTCTTTGATAATATTGGCGATTTCTTTTTTATCGGATGTCTTTTGAATCGCAAATTCTTGATAGATATTCTTTAAATCGTCAGCAGCGCAAAGAGCACTTTCGCGAACCTCTTGATCGACAGAAAAAGCTTTCATTAAGTTCTTAAATTTATTACGATCATTGATGATGTCAAAGTCACAGATGCACCTACAGGGAAGCCCTGATGCTGCATAAAACTCTTTAACGCCTTTGAATGCGTCTTTCCCATTTGTAGAAACGAAAATCGGATTGTCGATTTCGGAGATTTTGTCACAGATTGCAGAATAGATGATCGCATCCCGAGGCGCTTCAACGAGAATTGCTTTCTTTGAGAATAGCGCATCTATATATTGCGGTGAATAGTCGCTTCTATTTTTTAGTTTTTCGATCTCGTCTTTATCGACAATGTTAAATGTGCTCTTGTTTCCATTGCGTTTTAGTCTAATTAGCGAAAGCTCAGAAGCAGCAGAGTCAAGAATTCCCTGCAAAAAATATGAACTATGAGTTGATATAAAAGCGTTGTGCAGTGTGTTAGATTTGGCAAGCATAGTTCCCAATTGTTTGCCGAGCTCCATGGCATAGGTTGGGTGCAGAAAAGCCTCAGGCTCGTCCACAAGCAGTATTGGCTTAGAGGCGCCCATAACAGTCAACAGAATGGTTACATAGCTCCGAAAACCGTCACCTTCGTTTCGTAGCTGAGTTGCATTCTCCATATAGGCCAGCTTTTCCGGCGAATCATGACTATTCCGATAGCTTGAAAAGTCTTCAGACACGACCGGTATAACGACTTGACGGCTTGTCGTATTGTCTAGGGCAATATCCTTATGGAATAATCGTTTGACAGTTTCAGAAATGCTGCTGCACGTTTCGTCAACGTCAAGTGCGGCCGATAACGTGTTGTAGGAATCGTCCCTAACTCCACGCGCCGGTTCACCAATCGAGAGAAGTAGGCGGTCTTCGGTCCCCGTATAATCAACAAACATGGGACCTAGGAATTGTAGTATCTGCCTTTGCCGCTCTTTCTCTTCCAGTGGATAATCAGTTTCACTGGGTTGAAGCAAATGGTTCAAGCAAGTATGCCAGTCATCTTGCAAAGAAAAAGAACAAGGAAGCGATTGATACGCATATCCTCCGTTAGGTGTTAATTGAGTACCGATATTACAAAAATCCCTAACGCGCCATCCGTTCATTCCGCGTACAACATGATCGGAAAGCCCATAAGAGTCATTAAGATCCTCTACATTCTTTGGCAACGTTAGATCTATTGAATCTGTCATTACATTGTTGGTGTCGTGTGCATACGGCCCGTTAGGTCCATCGGTATTCCCGAGAATTGCCGAGCGTATTTCTTTTAGAAATTGGCTCTTTCCAGAATTATTTGCTCCTATAACAATTTTAATTTTACGAGGCGAGTATTTTTCGCCATTTTTAAACGAAATGGCATTAATTTCAAATTGGTAGTCGTTCATTTTGGCCTTGCCAACCTTCTTCCTCAAAAATCTGCCGACTGCATTCGGGTAGCCACAATGTCTGGGTATGAGAGCGGATCTTGCGTCATTCTTGAAGATGGCGCTTTGGGGCTAAGATGCCCATCAAAACAATTCATCATGGCTGCCCGTGCGCTCAAAGAATGCCACCTCATCGTTTGATGACCATATGACAAGCCAGTTGCCTGAGTTTGCTACGTTGCATTCGTTTCGTCCGGCCCAGTTGCCGCTTAGCCGATGCATATTATGACGTCGTTTCAATATGTCTATTGACTCGGGTGTATTCTGCAACACCAAGTCAATGAGCTTTTGAAGTTCTGTTAGATTCCAATTCCGGCGTTTTGCTTTTTTCTTTAAATCGCGTGAAAAGGCAGCAGAGAACTCTGCGGTCAGCGTGGTCATTGCGCCATCGCCGCAGCGATAAGAGCGGCACCATTGTCAAAACGCCCTTTTTTGCCAGATTTCAAGAATGCGTCCCCTTCACGAATGGCCTCAAGGCTTTCGGCATTCGGCTCCTCAGGGGCAAAAGTCAACGGAATGCGGTGAGTGTTGACCATTTGTTTGAAGAAAGCACGTGTCACGGATGACAGATCGAGCCCATAGTAATCAGCCACCTCTGCCGCTTCGCGCTTGAGGTCGTCATCGACCCTGATGGTTAAAGTTGAGCTAGCCATAATTAGCCCCTTCCAGTTACGTTAGTACAATAATAGTATATCGCACATACGAATATAGACTATATAAATACAATCCAATTCATATCTTATGGACGCAACTCTTATACAAAGAGAGCGAGGGTATTGGCGTCAGCCAATACCCTCGCTCTTAAACAGTTGTTTGTGCCTAAGGTCAACTTAGCCCAGCGCGGGCCGCTCCCCCTAGTTCCGCTTAAACAGATCCCTCGTGTACACCTTGTCTGCCACATCCGCAAACTCGTCGCTCCAGCGGTTGGCCACGATCACGTCGCAGCCGGCCTTGAAGGCCTCAAGGTCGTGGGTGACCTCGGAGCCGAAGAACTCCGGCGCGTCCAGCGTGGGCTCGTAGACCACCACGGGCACGCCCTTGGCCTTCACGCGCTTCATGACGCCCTGGATGGAGCTCGCGCGGAAGTTGTCGGAGTTGGACTTCTAGTGGTATACGCTGGCGTGCACCTCAGGGCCTTTGATTGTAGCAACCTTATCAGTAGGGCTCGCTTTGGCCAACAACGCGTACTCACCGAGTCTGACATCAAAAGGGGAGTAAAAGGGTGCCGCATAGGCCTCAAGGTCCATCCGCTTTACATCGGAACCCCGCTAGGTGCCTTCGTTGACCACCGACGAGGTCGAACGCGCGTTATTCTTGTGCAGTCGACATTACGCGAGAAAGGTTAGCGTTGCGAGACTTCAACCGCACTAGGATTATTTCCTATGACCGCAATGACTTGGCTGTAGGAGCATACATAGACCGCTGTCTTCATATCCTGAAGCAGGGTTCTCACATTCAAATCGCGACGATTAACGACGCGATAGAGGCTCATCAGCTCAAGCTCACATTCGAAACGGTTCCCGAATTTTTTAAGGAAGCTGAAGATATCGATATCGCAAGTGCCGTCTCTTCGCACTTCGCGAACGCATGTAAGTATACGAGGGAGAAGCTCAAGTCTTCGGGGATCCTCGATATTTACGAAGAAGTCGAGATGCAATACGCCGCTCAGTTTTGGGGCTTGGTGCACGCCTGCGGCGCAGAGAGGCTGATCTCCGGCGAGGAAATTGAGGAACTTCTCTCGCGGCACGTCGAATGCTTAGCTTCTATCTTGGAGAACGACAAACTCGTCAAATTATTCGATACAGAGCTAGGAAAATCACTGATCGACAATCCGTATTATTCCGCCGAGCTGATCATCCGCGAGCATGCGACGGAATCAAGGAGCCAGAACATAATCTACCTCCCTAAATGCCTTTCCCAAGGCGACTTCGATTCGATAATGACCGGCTACCTCGACGACCAGCGCGCCAACCCGAATTATATGGAGGCCCTTTTCAATTGGCCTTCCGGCGCAACAAAATGCAGATTCTCACCGTCCCCGGACGTTAAAGTGCGCGCAAAGCAGGCCTACGATGAGGCCATGGATGAACTATTCCGACAAGACGCTGGACTTGAGTACGGAGCCGGGGTACAGATCGACCCTGAACAGATTGCTTGCAAGGGCGTAAAGGTCGAAGGCCTAACCTTGACCTACAGCTTTAGCGAAACGTGGCTCGCCAAATACACCGATAATGCAAGCATCATGAACAATTGCAGATACCTACTGGACGTAGTAGATCGAAGCGGTCTCATGGCCTCGCCTGCTCACTCCCACGAGGAGAGCGGCCTGCTTGCGATGCTGGGTTCCCACGTGCTGGGGGAATACCGAATGAATACGATCTCCAACATGCGGGAATCTCTCGCCAATGTCGAAGTTGTCGCATACGCGAATTTCCTCGAAAGCCGAGGTAAAAGGCTCGAAGATGCACTCGAATGGACGTACAACGTTTATTTTGCAGAGGAATACTCAATCAGTGGATTCAGCTTGGCGCCGCCGTCAAGCGGAGCTTCGTGGCTCGACAAATGCAAGTCGATAGGGCCAGAGATCGAGCGCGCCGTTAAGTCCTATTCAATATATTCGAGGATTGGAAAAATCGACGGCGACTATTTCCCCTATGAAAGCTTTAAAACTTTTGGCACCCTCAATGCGCTCTCTGAGAAAAAGTACGCAATCGACGGAGCTAACTTTAACAGGTGGGGATTCTATCTGTTCTCCGACCAGTGCATGCTGACATACAGAAGAGGCCATAACGACCATGCTCGCTGCTTCTTCGATTTAATTTCGAATGCTATGGTCACCTTCGACGATTATGATGCTGTAAAAGCCGAGATGCTCCAGCAATTAGTCGACCGACAGCTGGTAAGTGCGTGCGAAGAAACAGGTGCCCTCTCCCCAACCCCTCGATCAATTTGCCTGAAGGCCGTTTGGGATAATGGCGCAATTGCGCTTGGGGGATGCGGAGACGGTGATTTAGCGCTCATCGATGGCCTTGTCTCAGACGAAATGCTGTCGTACTGCGGCAAGCTGTTCACACCCGACGAGGCTGCATATCTCGATTACATGTTCAACGACGCCTCTTTCCCTAACTCACAGGGTCTCAGGAACAGATACGACCATGCGCATTCACCGATCGCCGACCCTGATGCGGCGAACATTCGATCCGATTACTATCGCATGCTGACCTTGCTCGTCGCGATTACACTCAAGATAAACGATGAGCTGTCGGCCGCAACGGGCCGCGGGTACCTCGAAAACTTCGTAGATTGGCCATATTACGATGAAAGTGTCCTCGGACTCGCTAAAAAGCTGATCGAGAAGAGGCGTGAAACAGGCTATGATCCTGAGTCTGAATAGTTCCAATTACGACAGATCCGATTCGGGTTGATTAAGAGCCATCTGCCCGGACTTCTCTCGAGTAACAACACTAAGAGCAATTCTGATGGAATCGCAAAATCTATTGCATGGAATGTAAGCACCAAGATCAGCCAGCAGTAGTATCTCCTTTTGTCCTGGTCAATTGAAAGCTATCCAATCGTCAGGGTAATAAAGACCTCCTCATTTCCCAACTCAAAGAGATCCTGAGATAGTTCTTGAGAAGTCTTCGTTCCAAAGCACCCCCGAGTCAAATAGGGAACCGAACAACCACGCACCCGTTGCAGATCTTCAGCAAGCGCCGATCTCCTAGTCAAATGAGCGATATCAGTCAGATCGCCAAGCTTAAGAATTAGGGGCTCATATGACTGTTCATTCCTATTAACGGCGATACGCCATTCAACTTGGTTTGCATAACGAACATTCTTTACAAACACTCCTGCATTAAAATGTGGAATCCCATTTGGAAAAACCAAATAAGCGGGTAATGAATCATGAGATTTTAAATCCATTGATGATTTAACAACTTCAGAAGGATTCAACTGAACGCTATCCTTATATTCAACCGGAGCAGCTACAAAGTCGTAACCCAATTTCAAAACGGCTGCCCTAAGCCTAGATATAAGTTCACATGGATTGTCAATAACCACAATCCATGAACCAAGGTCAAGGCCTGGATCGGGTAATTCAATTAAGTCGACTCTCGTATCTACTTGCTTAATGAGGACGCACGAAAAGCAGCATACACTGCAGTAGCCTGCGCCGCTCGGTATTGCATACGATTCTTTTGCAAGGACATCGAGTAAATCTTTAGGAAAGCCCCGCATGATATGGGGGTCAAAAGACGCGCAGGCCCCTTCAAGAAAGTCCTGCTGCTCCACGTTTCCCTCATTCCAAAAATACCCTAGTGTATTCATGTATATATCGCCACGCACAAACTGCTCAGCCCACTTTTGTTCTTTAAAACCACGGAAAAGACGAATCATAGGGAGAACAGACCGGCTGGATATACGGTGCATAGACTTCTTCTTTCACATCGAAGGTTAAGACGTCGAATACGGGCAAAGTCAACATCCACGCTTAGCCTAACAACCCGTGCGGACAACTCTGAAGCTCCGTATTCTTGTTCAGCTCATCCGTCTCTTCCAGCTCCGACATATCAGGATACCCCTCCTTTCACACTCGTGCTCCGCCATGTACATCAACCTCGTCGTCACCAATGCGAGCGCGAAGCTTTGCAAAATGTCTGAGACGACCCACGCTGAGTTGACACACAGGCTGAGCCGCGACTTCGGAAGCCTGTCGGGCTGGATTAAGAGGTCCGACGCAGACGATTGCAGCACGGGCGACGTCCCGTTCTTGGTGCCCAAGGCTAAAAGCAGGGAAAATGGTGTTCGTCGCTTAAAGTGCTATATATAACGCGTCGCACACCAGCTGGAAAAGGAACCAGACTTATACCAAAAGAGGTCATATCGGCGATAGCCGATATGACCTCTTTCTTATCAATACGACTTGTAGGCAAGTCCAGAGTCGGGCCTGGGAATCCTCTCCCCTAGTCTCTCTTAAACAAATCCCTCGTGTACACCTTGTCCGCCACGTCCGCGAGCTCGTCGCTCCAGCGGTTGGCGACGATAACGTCGCAGCCGGCCTTGAAGGCCTCCAGGTCGTGGGTCACCTCGGAGCCGAAGAACTCCGGCGCGTCCAGCGTGGGCTCGTAGACCACCACGGGCACGCCCTTCGCCTTCACGCGCTTCATGACGCCCTGGATGGAGCTCGCGCGGAAGTTGTCGGAGTTGGACTTCATCGTCAGGCGGTAGACGCCCACGACCGGCTTCTCCTTGCCGGCGTACACGCGGTCCCACACCATCTGCAGCACCTCGTCGGCGACGAAGTCCTTGCGGGTGCGGTTGGCGTCCACGATGGCCTCGATCAGGTTCTGGGGCACGTCCCTGTAGTTCGCCAGCAGCTGCTTGGTGTCCTTGGGCAGGCAGTAGCCGCCGTAGCCGAAGCTGGGGTTGTTGTAGTGGCTGCCGATGCGCGGCTCCAGGCACACGCCGTCGATGACGTCGCGGGTGTTGAGGCCGCGGACCTCGCAGTAGGTGTCGAGCTCGTTGAAGTAGGCGACGCGCAGCGCCAGGTAGGTGTTGGCGAAGAGCTTGACGGCCTCGGCCTCGGTGGTGCCCAGCACGAGCTCCGGGATGCCAATGGTGCCGTCGGCGTTCACGCGTTCCAGCTCGGCGGGGTCGGCGCCCTGGGCGAGCAGACGCGCGAAGCGCTCTGCGGCCGCGACGGCATCGGCGTCCTCCTTCGGCGCGCCCACCACGATGCGGCTGGGGTGCAGGTTGTCGTAGAGCGCCTTGCTCTCGCGCAGGAACTCGGGGCTGAAGAAAATCTTGCTGTCGCCCAACCTCTCGCGCAGGCCCGCGGTGTAGCCCACGGGGATGGTCGACTTGATGACGATCCAGGCGTCCGGGTTCACCGAGCGCACGGCGGCGATGGCGGCCTCGACGGAGCTCGTGTCGAAGAAGTTCCTGTCCGAGTCGTAGTTGGTGGGCGTTGCGATGACGGCGTAGTCGGCACCCGTGTAGGCCTCGGCCACGTCGACCGTGGCGTGCAGGTCGAGCTCGCGCTCCCCCGCCTTGGCCTCCGCCAGGAAGCGCTCGATCTCGTCGTCCTGGATAGGCGACTCGTAACTGTTGATCTTCTCGACCTTCTCGGGCACGATGTCCAGAGCGTGGACCTCGTTGTGCTGCGAGAGCAGGACGGCGAGGGACAGGCCGACGTAGCCGGTACCGGCGACAGCGATCTTCATGTCATTCTCCAATTGTCAAAGAACAATAATTCATATTTAAAAAGGCCCCTGTTACAGGGCCATGATTTCCTAAATGTTGTAGTAGCGCTTATACCACTTAGCGAAGGCCCTCAGGCCGTCCTCGAGCGGCGTCGCGGGCTTGTAGCCCAGGTCGCGCTGGAGCGCCGTGGTGTCGGCGTAGGTGACGGGCACGTCGCCTGGCTGCATGGGCACGAGTTGCTTGTGGGCCTCGAAGTCGTAGTCGGCCGGCAGCACGCCCTCCTCCACCAGCACGCGCTGCAGCGTGTCGACGAAGTCGAGCAGGTTCTCGGGGTGCGAGTTGCCGATGTTGTAGACGCGGTGCGCGGCGAGCGGCAGCCCGTCCTCGCCCATCTTCACCTCGGGGGAGGCGTCCATAACTCGCCTCACGCCCTCGACGATGTCGTCGACGTAGGTGAAGTCGCGGCGGCAGTCGCCCATGTTGAAGATCTTGATGATGTCGCCGCGGCGCAGTTTCTCGGTGAAGCCGAAGTAGGCCATGTCGGGCCTGCCCATGGGACCGTACACGGTGAAGAAGCGCAGACCGGTGGCCGGGATGGAGTAGAGCTTTGAGTAGGCGGCCGCCATGAGCTCGTTGGACTTCTTGGTGGCGGCGTAGAGCGATACCGGCGAGTCGACGCGGTCCTCCTCGGAGAACGGAACCTTCTTGTTGCCGCCGTAGACCGAGCTGGAGCTGGCGTAGACGAGGTGCTTGACCGGGTGATGGCGGCAGGCCTCGAGCACATTGAAGAATCCGACGAGGTTGCTCTCGAGGTAGGCGCGCGGGTTCTCGATGGAGTAGCGGACGCCCGCCTGGGCGGCGAGGTTCACCACGACATCGAAGCCGTTCTGGGCGAACAGGCGCTCGATGAGAGCGGCGTCGCACAGGTCGCCGCGCATGAAGGTAAAGCGGCCGTCTGCGTCGGCCTCGGCAAGCATGCGCAGGCGCGCGTCCTTGATGCCGGGGTCGTAGTAGCTGTTGAGGTTGTCGAGACCGACGATCACATCGTCGGTCTCCTCGAGCAGCTTCTTGACGAGGAACGCGCCGATGAAGCCGGCCGCTCCAGTGACGAGTATTTTATTTGACATATCTCTCCTTTGGATGATCGAAATAACTAGGGTTGATTTTCAATCTCAACGCAACAGCCTGAACGGGCTCCGCGTTTCCGCAGCTAGCGCAACGCGGGAATAGCCCCCGGCACCTGGTCGTCGCCTCGTTTCCGCAGGTGGAGAGGCTGTGGAGGCCGGCGTCCCCGTGCCGCCGCCGCATGCTCCGCCAGCCCGCCGCGCAGCCGTTCCGGACTCAGCGCAACGGGCCCTCCGGCCCATGTCCCGGCCCGCCGCCTATCCCGCCAGCGGCCCCTCGCCCCTCGCGGCCCTGGCCCTGTCGATGCAGCCGGGCGTGAGGTCGAGCTCGCCGGGCGCCAGCTCCTCTATCCCGAACGCGTCCATGAGGGCGGAGGCGTCCTCCCCGAGGGCCATCCGCAGCACGCGCGCCGGCGTCAGGAACCCGAGCGCCCCCCTCGGCTCGGAGTTCACCTGCGACATGAGCAGCGCGCAGTCCGCCGCCGTCAGCCGGTCGAACCTGGCCCCTGCGCCCTTGGGCAGCAGCTTCCTGATCTCCACGTGGTTCTTCTCGCACGCGCCCTTCTGCTGGCTCTGCCGGGGGTCGCAGTAGAAGAGCCTGGTCTCGCCGTCCCGCTCGCCGAACAGCGCCGCGATGGCGCCCTCGTCGGCGAACTCGCTCCCGTTGTCGGTGAGCACGGCGCCGAAGGCGCGCCTCGCGCCGTCCTCGCCGAGGACCCCGCGCAGGGAGGAGAGCGCCGCCAGGACCGAGGCGCACGTGCCGTCCGGCAGCGGCAGGGCCAGCTGGAAGCGGCTCGGGCGGTGCAGGAGCGTGAGGAGCCTGGCGGAGTCGCCCCTGGGGCCCTCGACGGTGTCCATCTCCCAGGCCGCGGCGCAGGCGTCCTCGCCGAGCGCGAGGAACGACGCGTGCGACCTGCGCGGCGAGTGGGACGTCGCCCTCCCCGGGGCCCGGCGCGACCTCGGCCTGTAGCCGACCTTGCGCCTGAGCTCCATGTTCGTCATGCCGTCGTAGCCGGCGTCCACCCACCTGTAGACGGTGGAGGCGCTGAGCCCGGGGGTCGTCGCCGCTATCTGCTGCGGGGAGAGCCCGCGCGCGAGCCCGTCCCTGATGGCCGCGAGCTTGGCGGCGGCGCCCTCCTCGGTCTCGTCGATCCCGGACCTGCTCGCCGAGAGCTCGGCGTCGGCCGCCTCCTGCGCCCTCCTTGCGCTGTAGAACACCCTGGGCCTCCTCGAGCAGCCGTAGCCCCTCCTGTGCGAGCAGCCGTTGCAGCACCTCGGCCACGCGGAGAGCCTGGGGCAGGCCCCCGACAGGTCCGCGGGCGCGGGCTCGCCGTAGCGCGAGCGCGGCGCGGTGACGTAGCGGTGCGCCGCCACCTCCCTGGTCACGGTCGATGGCGACCTGCCGAGCTCCGCGGCGATCTCGCGGGCGCTGCGGTTGCGGTCGAGCATCCTCTCGACCGTGTTCCTCTCGTGCCTCGTGAGCCTCCCGTACGACCTTCCGGACGGCTTGGGTCTGGACATGCCGGCCTCCCTCCATCGCGGGCCGGGGGATTCCGGCCCCTCTGGGGTTGCCTACCCGGATTCGCGCCTCAGGACTCAGCGCAACGCGTTGCGCTGAGTCCTGAGGCTGTTGCAATGAAAATGAGAATCAAGGTCGAAATAACTAGTCGCGAATTGAAAGTACTGAATTGAGAAATGATGAAAATGAATCTATATAATTGTCAGATTCAAAGAGTTTTAAGGCCTTTTCTAGCGCAGCTCGTTTCATGCTGGTCAACTCATGGTCAGTTAAATTGCATGCGCTTGTAATTCCGTCAAGAAGAGCTTGATTGCTTAAATCTGGGATAACAATTCCATCAATCATATTCTCGAGAATAAGATCGGCTCCTCCGACCGCGTTGCATAACATCGGAACACCGTTCGACATGCACTCAGCGAATTTTGTTGAAAATCCGGCGCGAGAATATAAATCAGGAGTTCTAAATAGAATTCCAAAGTCAGATTCTTGCAGCATTTTGATTACGCCGTCATGGGAAACACGACCGTGAAAATGAACCTTATTAGATCTGGCAATGTTTCCCATTAAACTGACTGCCTGGTTTAAATCAATTCCAATTACATCGAGTACTGGTTGAGTGATTGCAGGAATAGCGTCATTACTTATAAACGAAATAAACTCTGTAAGTGAGTCTTTTCCCCCAGCGGGAGAACCTGCATAGACAAACTTGGTTATAGTTCTCCGCTTCAATCCTTCTAGAGAGCAAGGGTCACTAAGTGAGTCTCCAGCCCTATTTAAGGGTGGTAAATAAAAAACCTTTGGATATCCTTGGGAGGAGTAAAGTGAATCGAAATGTTTTTTAAAAAAGGGCGAGATTGCGATAACTCCATCTAGCAATCTGTCCACTTCAGCCACCCGTTTAGAACGAGATTTCTCCACAAGCCAAGCAGCTAAATCTCCTGTAAATTTCGGAGTAAACCAATCGGTCTCATCAACGATTACGGGAACGTTAAAATCATGGCAATGATCTAAAACCCGTTTTGCAAGCTTATGTTGTATCCCGTAATAAATAACCAAGTCGGGCTGTATTTGATCGAAACATCGAGTGAAGGCTTTAAAGCTGAAGGAAGAAGAGATCCGCTCGTAATACTTTTTGGCTATTTGATGGTGCCCGAATTTCACCTCATACGGAAAATCAAAGGGATAGTCGTAATTACTGCTTATGGCGTTGGATGACGGCTCAATTATTCCAGCAAGAACAAAATGGACGTTGAAGCCACATTTAACCAGCAAATCGGAAATTGCGAAAGCATGTTTTGTAGGAGCATTATCCCCCGGAATTGATTGAACTAAATATAAAACCTGTTTATTCATTCTGTAGTTCATTCCTGATCGATTCATTAATGCCGTTAACAAATAACGGTTAATTCCGACGAAGGGACAATTTGTCCATAAGCAAATTAAATCCTTCGATATTCATCAACTTAGATAGCACGATGTAACACCCTAAGGATCCGAGAGGGGCAACGATTAACGAAATTAGATTCCCGTTTGAAATGTGGATTAATAATAATGCGATCACCACGGAAAACAATGTGGCAATTGACGGCTTAAGAACGTCAATAAGCTGCTCAAATATGCCATAGCCGAGCACTTTTTTATTCGGGGTCATGTTAATTAACATTGAGACAAATCCGCAAAAGGCACTTGAAAGGGAGATCGCAAATACACCAAAAGGAATCGACATAATTAAAACGATGAACGAAATAGCTTTCTTAATGACCTCAAGCTTAAAACAAAGGGCGCCTTGACCTGCTGCTTTAAGTGCCTGCCAATTCATAGATTGGAGGGGCTGAAATAGATAGAACAAGCACGCAACTTGAAGATACGGGACGCATTCCGCCCATTTTTGACCCAAAAGAACAAGAACTAGAGGATGCGCACACGCAGCCAAAATTCCCATCATGGGGAAAACGAGATAGGCAGAAAGCTGCATCGCTTTTCTAAGAACTGATTTGAGCGCGTATTGGCTGTCTTTCTTTTCAGCCATTAGAGGCAACATTACATTACTAATTGGAGTGTTTAAGTTGCCTACAATTAAAGCCGGGAATTGGTTGCCGCGATTAAAGAAAGCCAAGTCTGCGGAGGAATAGAATTTGCCGATGACTAAAGAACGACCTTCTGTATAAATAGAATTAATAAGATTGGCACTTGTAAATTGTATTCCAAGGGGCAACAGCTCTCTTGCTGAACCAACCACGAATTTTAGTCTAGGCGTCCATTTTGTTAACCAAGCCATTAGTACCGTTGTCATCAGAACTGTAAGTATCTGCTGAATGATTAGCGCATAAATACCAAAACCCAACATTGCAGCTACGATAGCTGCTAATCCTGAGATCAAGGAGCTGAGGAACGATGCAGAAAATTGCAATCTAAATAAAAAGTTCTTTGCGATATAGGCCTTTTGAATTGCATTCAGTGCCGAAAGAGGAAGACGTAATGCCAGAACTCTTAGGTAAAGACACATATTTGCATTTCCATAGAAGTCTGCAATGCTTGGAGCCGCAAAAAATATCAATACATATAAGATGCTCGACAATGCAATTGAACATGACAACATTGTCGAGTAGTCAATTTGATTGATATCAGACTTTTGTATCAACGCTTCGCCAAGTCCATTTGTGACGAGCACGTCTGCCAAATTTGTAAATACAAGCAGCAGCGAAAGAGTACCGTAATCACTCGGGGACAGCAAACGCGCCAAAATTAGGGAAATAACAAATAGGGTACCTTGCGTGGCAAATCTCTCACCTATTGCCCAAAACATACTGGTTGCAGCCTTGTTCGAAGCCATTATTTTTCACCATCCGCATTGCGCATACGATTAGATCTTTCTGGTTCTATGTTGTTTAGGGCAAAACCAAAGGATGAAAATAGAAGAACGACCCCGACATTAATTGTGTAAGAGTAGTAAGTTGATAATCCCAGAATCGCCATGAGATAAAAGAGGGCAACAAATTTGCACTGGCTATTTTTGGAAGAACCAAATAGGCATCGCAACAGGACGTACAAAAGCGGAACAACGGCTAAAACACCAAAATGAAACATCAAATAAATTATTTGATTATCGAAAAAAAGATAATTTGAATTCGTGCCGTATCTATATCCAGCGCTAATTCCGTTACCGAATATAAGCGATGCCGGTTCAACCTGGCTATAGAAAATTTCATATTGGCTAGACCGTGTATCTTCACCGATTCTGTTTAAAAACGAATCAAGAACTTCAGGATAGATAAATGACAATGCCAAAAGTGCCGTTCCAGCTGCAAAAATAACAATTACAGTTCGTTTAAAAACTTTGTCAATTCCTTTAGCCATAAAAGTTGCAGCAAGCATGACCAGCATTGGTTGAATTAACCAACTTCTGGTTGCCAGCATAAATGCGGCGATGCAGGCAAGAATGCCTATACCCATCGTTATGAAATAGCCGTGTTCATCATTTGATGTGAGCACCACGGTTGACCAATACAAACTGATGCCAAATGCAAAATAGTCCCTCGCAGGACACCATCCAATATAAGATCCAAAACCACAAATAGATTTAAATTTAATAATTGATGCTAGTGAGGCGATAAAACAAATCAATGATAGCAGCGGGACCCATTCTTTAATCAACTGCTCGATTCTTGGATCCTCTGATAATAGGTAGAATAGAGGAATGATAAATACAGTGGTTGGAACATTTCCAAAGAGCACGTTGGTTAAGTCGCCCGCATTATTGGCTACGGCCATTAAGCTATAAATTATTAGTCCAAAAACTGAACAAGATATAACGAGCCAATTAGCTTTTCGTGATTTACTAATTGCACGCAACAAGAGAATCGAAAAGCTGATCTGTTGAATCAAATCAAATAAAGAAGCAAAGCGTCCGTTTGAAGTACTGAATGCAAAGCGGTTAACTTCCCAGTCAGTAGCAAGCGAGTATGATGACCCCAAATCTCGAAGAAAGGGAACCATGAGGCCGGAAATCACTGCTATTGCTAACAACAGGTCAGTGATTCTTCTATTTTGATTGTATTGGTTTAACTGATATTGCAATTCTGTTTTCCTTATTGGAGACGTTTGGGCGAATCTATTTAAAGAGAAGATTTGCCCATTCATTGCCAATAGTTTATAAAGAAAGGGACTGCCTTAGCATCAGGGCATTATTAGACAAATGATTCGAATAGGACTTATCTTCGACGATCTTGTTTAACGCTTCGCTCTCAGCTATATCGTCATCAATATCGACCAAAATGCCGTTCACGCCATTCCGAATAACTGCTTCTGCTCCACCACCGCCACATTTGGTGCAAATTGTTGGAACCCCCATGCACAAGGACTCAAGCATCGAATTAGATAGACCCTCGAACTTTGATGACATTACAAAAGCCGATGCAGTTCTAATGTGCAAAAGAGCGTCAGAAGAAAAGCCCATAAATTTGATTGAATCATCCATGTCAAGGCTATGAACAAGGTTTTCTAGTTCTGATTGAAGGCTTCCCTTGCCAAAGATTTCAAGAATATATTCAGGGTGTTTTTTATGAAACAGCTCAAATGACCTGATTGTCATCGAGTGATTTTTTTGAAGTTCAAGCCGTCCCGCTGTGACGATTGCTTTTCTTCTAAGCCCAGAATACGGTTCAGGCAGTTCACTAGATATTGGATTTAAGATGATTTTTGAATTCGTCTGAAGGTATCTCGGCATTAAACTTGCCTGGCTTTTTGTCTGAAACACAATTGCATCGGACCTTCGATACAACATGTTTCTAATGAATGGGAGGATCTTATTGCCAGGAAAATCATATCTCGGATCGTTTCGCACCGAAACAATAACCCTATTTGGAAGTCCAATAGTCGCGATAAGCGTATACATGTTTTGATGAGGTAAAAAGGAAATTACCGTAGCGTTGGGCCGCTCGGAAATAAAACGTCGTATAAGCTTAATTTGGTCGAATGGCTTGAGCGTAGCGCTTGCAAACTCAGAACGCACCTCGACTCCTTCGGGAACATCGTATTCAACAACGTTACTTTTAGTCAGGAGATAGGTAAACCTAATACCATGAGCAGCGAAGTACGACGCGAGCGCAAGCGAGACGCGCTCGGCCCCGCCACCCATCAGGGAAGGGTGAACAAAAACAATATGCCCAGCTTCATGTGTTAACTTATTTGAATTCAATTTAATCCTCTAATTACCGCTGGTAGCATTGCAGTAGATGTCGAGTATTTCGCTCAAGAGTAGATTGATATCGAATGAGCTGAGTATCTTTTTTCGGGCCAAAGTTCCCATTTCTTTTCTAAGCTCGCTTGATTCGAGAAGATGACTCAATGCAACGGCCAGAGCTTGATGGTTATCAACCGGAATCAGAACCCCATCAACACCATCATTAATTACTTGAGGAATTCCGCCAACGGGAGTGGCGACAGTTGGAATTCCTCTAGCCATGGCTTCAAGAACGCTCATGGGGAGCCCCTCGTTTTTGGAGGGGAGGCAGTACACCGCGGCACGCTCAAAGAGCTCTTCGCGTTCTGTGCCCGCGACCCAGCCGTGGAACTCGCAGCGGTCGGCAATACCGAGCTCTGCCGCAAGAGATTTATTCTTTTCGACCTCTCCGTCTCCGCCGAATACGACCTTGGTGCCGGGAAAACGCGACAGGATTTCTCTTGACGCGCGCAAGAGCACGTCAGGGCTCTTGCGCGCGTCAAGACGTCCTAAAAAAAGGACGTCTTGACGCGAACAAGGTGAGCACGGCTGGTCTGGAACTTTGACACCGTTATGAACAACGTCAATCTTCTCCAGGTCGCAAACGTTTTTTGAAAAGTAGTCGCGCCACTCTTCCGACAGAACCACAACTCGGTCGGCGATACTAAAGGTCTTTCTTACATCACGACGGTAGGGATCTCCGCCCTCTTCGAAAGCCTTCTTAAACTCGCCATCGTGATCGTGGAGTATTACGTACTTGCCTGCTTTATGGGCCATACGAGCCATAATTGACTTACGTTTGTAGGAGCCACGGGCGCTAATGTGTAAATGAATGATGTCATAGGATGGCATGATCATCGCATAGCGAATCAACGCTCGGGAAAATGCGACGGATTTACCGAGCTTTGAGGAACCGATGCCCGTCCCCAGGTACTCAAAGGCATCGCATGCCTCAGGGAGACCTGCGTCTAGATAACCTTTCACGACTGAGACAATTCCGCCGTGAAGAGAGAGATCGGGTCCGACCATCAACACCTTTGCATGGACGTGCGGATAACCTTTAGTCATTGATTTCCTCTTACCGAAAGCTTAGACGGCGAGCTGGAAGCCCCCCCCCAGATTGAAAACTCCGGGCCAACGTCTTTTGTCACTACCGCACCGGCAGCAATCACACAATGGTCGGCAATTCTAACGCCCTTAAGAATCGTTACGCCGCTGCCAATCCATACATCATTGCCGATCACGACATCTTGGTCATTCTCTGGAAGCTTGTCCGACTCATCAAGCGTCATCATGGGTCGGTCAAGAACATCTGTACGATGGTCTCCAGTAATAATTGTGAGATGAGGGCCGCTCATGACGTAATTGCCGATATGAATCTTCGCACGGGTCGTCAGAAAAGTTGCTCCTGGGCCAATATATACATCATGTCCCATGTAAATATTTTCAATCCCCTGAATTTCGCTACGACGACCGATGGTTACGTTTTTACCGCATGATGCAAAGGAGCGTCGTAGGGCAGGAAGCAAGAGCAATTTGTTATAAGCTCGCGAGATACCATCAAGCAATCTGTACCCAGCGCCCATGGCTAAGATTTCCTCCACACCATCTTGTCCACGACGCCGGTGTAGCTCTGGATGATCTTGACCACCTTGGTGGACACGGTCTCGTCGGCGTAGTCGGGAACGGGTGCCTCGGGCAGCGACCCCTCCGCGTCGAGCTCGACGGCCGTGTGGACGGCCTGCAGCAGGCCCCTCTCGGAGATGCCGGCGAGGGTGAAGCAGGCCTTGTCCAGCGCCTCGGGGCGCTCGGTGGAGGTGCGGATGCACACTGCCGGGAACGGGCGGCCGACGCTCGCGAAGAAGCTGGACTCCTCGGGCAGGGTGCCGGAGTCGGAGACCACCGCGAAGGCGTTCATCTGCAGGCAGTTGTAGTCGTGGAAGCCCATGGGCTCGTGCATGCGCACGCGCGGGTCGAGCTCGAAGCCGGTGGCCTCCAGGCGCTTGCGGGAGCGCGGGTGGCAGGAGTACAGGATCGGCATGTCGTATTTCTCGGCCAGCGCGTTGATGGCGGTGAACAGGCTCGTGAAGTTCGCCTCGGTGTCGATGTTCTCCTCGCGGTGGGCGGAAAGCAGCATGTACTTCTTCGGCTCCAGGCCGAGCTCGGTCAGGACGTCGGAGGCCTCGATCTTGCCCAGGTTGGCGCGCAGGACCTCTGCCATGGGAGATCCCGTGACGTAGGTGCGCTCCGGGGCGCAGCCGGTGTCCTTCAGGTAGCGGCGGGCGTGCTCGGAGTATGCCAGGTTGACGTCGGAGATCACGTCGACGATACGGCGGTTGGTCTCCTCGGGCAGGCACTCGTCCTTGCAGCGGTTGCCCGCCTCCATGTGGAAGATGGGGATGTGCAGGCGCTTTGCCGCGATGGCGGACAGGCAGCTGTTGGTGTCGCCCAGGATCAGAAGGGCGTCGGGCTTGACCTGGACCATCAGCTTGTAGCTCGCGGCGATGATGTTGCCCACGGTCTCGCCCAGGTCGGCGCCCACGGCGTCCAGGTAGACGTCCGGGTCGGCAAGCTCCAGGTCGCGGAAGAAGATGCCGTTGAGCGTGTAGTCGTAGTTCTGGCCGGTGTGCGCCAGCAGGCAGTCGAAGTGACGTCGGCACTTCTTGATGACCTCGGACAGGCGGATGACCTCGGGGCGGGTGCCCACGATGATCAGGAGCTTCAGGCGGCCGTCGTCCCTGAATGCGATATCGGAATAGTCCTTGCCCATGCGGCTAGACCTCCTCGTAGTAGGTGTCGGGGTTCTCGGGGTCGAAGGGCTCGTTGGCCCACATGACCGTCACGAGGTCCTCGGTGTCGGACAAGTTGGTGATGGAGTGCGTGTATCCGGGGATCATCTCCACGGCTCGCATGTCGGAACCGGAGACGGTGTACTCGTCGACGGGGAACGGGTTGCCATCGGCGTCCTCCCCCACCTTCCTGAGCTTGATGCTCGCGGTGCCGGAGACCACCAGGAACCTCTCCCACTTGCTCATGTGCCAGTGGTTGCCCTTGGTGATGCCGGGCCTCGAGACGTTGATCGAGACCTGGCCGCGCTCGGGCGTGCGCAGGAACTCCGTGAACGAGCCGCGCGCGTCCGTGTTGGGCTTCAGGCCGTAGGCGAAGTTGCCCGGCTCGTAGTAGGACAGGAACGTGCTCCACAGCTTTTTGGAGAAGGAGCCCTCGGAAAGGTCGGGCACCGACAGCGTCTCGCGGCTGTCACGGAAGCAGTCGAGCAGGTGGACGATCTCGCCCAGGGTCTTAACATCGGTGTCGGGGACGTAGCAGAACCCGTCGCCGTCGACGCGCTCCAGCCCGTCGTATCCGCAGCGGTGCTCACGCCCCAGCAGGGCGCCCAGCATCTCGCCGACCAGGTCGTCGATGTAGAGGAGCTCCAGCTCCACGGAGGGGTCGTTCACAGCGTAGGGGCGGCCGTTGGCGATGGCGTCGCAGAAGGTCGCCACGGCGGAATTGTAGCGCGGGCGGCACCACTTGCCGTAGAGGTTGGGGAAGCGGTAGATGAGCACCGGGGCGCCCGTGCGTCCGGAGTACTCCCGGAACAGGCCCTCCCCCGCCAGCTTGGACTCGCCGTAGACAGAACCCTCGAAGCGGCCCGAGAGGCTCGCCTGCGCGGAGCTGGAGAGCATGACGGGGCATCTGTTGCCGTGGCGCTCCAAGGTGTCCAGCAGCGTGGAGGCGAACCCGAAGTTGCCCTCCATGAACTCGGACTGGTCCTTGGGGCGGTTGACGCCGGCCATGTTGAAGACGAAGTCCGCGCGGGAGCAGTAGTCCTCCAGCTCGGCGCCCGCCGAGTCGAGGTCGTACTCCATGACCTCGAGGGGAAGGAGTTGCTGGTATTTGGCGCGGCGGTCCTTGCCGTCCCTTATGTTCTTGAGGGCGCAGCAGAGGTTCCTGCCCACGAACCCCTTCGCGCCGGTGACGAGTACGCGCACCCTACTGCACCGCCTCGTGCTCGCGGGCCTCGAGGGCCAGCTGCACGTACTCGGCGGTCTTGATCTTGGCGATGGTGCCAGCCACGTCGAGCCTCTCGGTGTTGTGGGAGGTGTAGGACTCGTCGGCCTGGGTCTCCACCTCGCCGTCGACGACGAACTTGTCGTAGTTCAGGTCGCGCGAGTCGCAGGCGACGCGGTAGTAGCCGCCCATGTCCTCGGCGCGCAGGCGCTCCTCGCGGGTCATGAGGGTCTCGAAGAGCTTCTCGCCGTGGCGGGTGCCGATGACCTGCGTGCCCACGCGGCCGAAGACCTCCTGGACGGCCTCGGCGAGGTCGCCGATGGTCGACGCCGGCGCCTTCTGGATGAACAGGTCGCCGGGGTTGGCGTGCTCGAAGGCGAACTGCACCAGGTCGACCGCCTCGTCCAGGTTCATGAGGAAGCGGGTCATGTTGGGGTCGGTGACCGTGAGCGGCTCCCCTTTTCGGATGCGGTCGATGAACAGCGGGATGACGCTGCCGCGCGAGCACATGACGTTGCCGTAGCGGGTGCAGCAGATGGTGGTGCGGCCGGCGCCGTTGCGGGCGTTGGCGTAGATGATGGACTCCATCATGGCCTTGGACTTGCCCATGGCGTTGATGGGGTAGGCCGCCTTGTCGGTGGACAGGCACACGACGCGGTCGACGCCCTCCTCGATGGCGGCGTGCAGGACGTTGTCCGTGCCGATGACGTTGGTGCGGACGGCCTCCATGGGGAAGAACTCGCAGGAGGGCACCTGCTTGAGGGCGGCGGCGTGGAAGATGTAGTCCACGCCGTGCATGGCGTCGCGCACGCTCTGGGCGTTGCGGACGTCGCCGATGAAGAAGCGGACCTTGGAGGCGAGCTCCGGGGACTTCTCCTGCAGGCGGTGGCGCATGTCGTCCTGCTTCTTCTCGTCGCGCGAGAAGATGCGGATCTCGGCCAGGTCGGTGTTCATGAAGTGCTTGAGCACGGTGTTGCCGAACGAGCCGGTGCCGCCCGTGATCATCAGGGTCTTGTCTTTAAAGGTGGTCGAATCGTTCATCTATTTGCCTTCCTTACGTTTGGCTTTTGTAAACTGGTAAAAGAGAAATTTCGTATTAGTTACGAGGTATCGTTTGAAAAGCCGCTTCGGCTCTTGAATAAGTCTGTATAGCCACTCGAGACTCAGGTTTTGCATCCACATCGGCGCCTCTGGCACCACGCCGGCGAGAACGTTGAACGCTCCGCCAACACCGATCATCAACGGTTGTGGCCCTCCCTTGAGCTCGTGCATAAGAACTTCTTGACGGGGCGCGCCAAGAGCAATCCATGCGAAGTCTGCATCCGAATCAGCGATACGTCGCGAAAGGTCTCGCTTCTCGCTGTCGGAGAGCGGTCGGAAAACCGAAGGCTCCATGCCAGCGATTTCCAGGCCTGGATATTCCTCTTGAAGTGAATTTTTGAGAGCGTCGAGATTCTTCTGCTCGTTACCGTAGAAGTAATGGCTCCATCCTTGCTGCAAGGAAATATTGAATATCTCTCGCATCAGATCGGGTCCAGTTACACGCCCCATAGACTCTATTGTTTTACGTCCGACGACAGATAAAGGCTTGCCGTCGGGAACGGACATGAGGGAGTCAGCTTGGCAGGCCCAATAGGAAGGGTCGTCATGGGCCATAACCGAGGTATGAGCATTGGAAACGCAAATATATTCGCCATGTAGCTCATCTATATGGCGAGTGAGAAACTCGACACACTCAGACATATTGGTTCCCGTGATCGGAACATCGATTACGGGAACGCGCTTGAGCTCAACGAATTTAGAATAGTCCTGAAGCATTAGCACGCACCCTTACCGGTGATGACCTCGATCACCGTAAGGACAACGATCTTGAGGTCGGTAAAAATGCCCCGGTTGGCGATGTACTCCAGGTCTCGGCGGACCATGCCGTCGAACCCGGTCGAATTGCGCTCCGTCACCTGCCACCAGCCGGTGATCCCGGGCTTCACGGCCAGGCGCTGCAGGTCGTACTCGGTGTACTCCGCCACCTCGTTCGGCAGAGGCGGGCGCGGGCCGACGACGGACATCTGGCCCAGGAACACGTTCAGGAACTGCGGGAACTCATCAATGGAGTGCTTGCGGATGAACCTGCCGATCTTGGTGACGCGCGGGTCGTCCCTCATCTTGAACATGGCGCCGGCGATCTCGTTCTGCCCCTTGAGCTCGACGAGGCGCTTGTCGGCGTCTTTGAACATGCTGCGGAACTTCCACATGCGGAAGGTGGAAAGGCTGCCGTCGCGGTGGGTCTGGCCCACGCGGATCTGGCTGTAGAACGGGTTGCCCTCGCTCTCCAGGCGGATGGCAGCGGCGAGCACAAGGCTGGGTATGGCGATGACGGCCAGCACGCAGCCGCTAAACACGATGTCGAAGGCGCGCTTGGCTGTGCGGTAGGCAAGGCGCGAGTTGTCCCAGTCCTTCACGGCCTGCATGGCCTTGTAGCGCATGCTCGAGTCGCCGCCGCTCATGGCTTGGGCAACCAGCGAGGCCCCTACCGGCGCTTCTACTGAATTTTCAGTTTTGTCTGACACTATTTCCTTCAAGTCAACGTCCCCGCCCCCGGGGATCCTCCCTGTCCCGTTAAACAGTCGCCTGCAGCTAGGCGATCGCCTTTTTAAGGTTTCGCATTACGCGCTGCTCGGCCGAAAGCACGGCAAGGCCAACGCGCGTTGTTACGCGTCGGCCGCACAAGTCGAGCTCCAAATAAGCAGTGCTCTTGCGTCTGTTAATGGTTTTGATAAGGCCCTCGTGGCCCAGCAGCGGACCTGCCGTCACTACGACCTGGTCGCCGTCTTTTAGGGCCTCGCTCATGGGCACTACGCGGTCTCCCACATGCGTAAAGCTGCCAATAAGCTGGACCTCTTCTTTTGCCAGCGGCACAAACTGACCGTCCTGGGATAACACCCGAGCAAAGTCGTCCATGCGCAGCAGGAACTGTTGCACTGTGCGGGGATCTGCCGTATCGCAGATAAGATAACCGGGAAAGAGCGGCTTGGTCGTATTGACCCATTCGCCGTGTACCTTAATCTCGGTTTGAAATTGGGGATAAAAGAGCTCCTGAATGGCGCCAGCCGGCACCACGTGCTCAATGCGCTCGCACACTACATCTTCGCGACCGTTAATGACCTGGATCACATACCACACGAGCACCACCCCCTTGCTGTCTTACGTGTGGCTCACGGGGTTTGGGTATGGCTTCGCCAGGGCGCGCGTGCGCGAAGGCGCTCCATATTCAAACCCTGAGCCCAGTTAGACAAGCGCGTGGCTCTGCCCCACCGTGAACGGTATGTATAAGCACAGTGGCTAGAGACGCGGACGTGTATCGCAAAATGAGCGCGTCTCCAGCTGGCTGCGTGCGATCCAGTCAAGCGGGAACAAAACTGGACCGCACGCAAACAGCTGCAGGACTGCTGCGATTAGTCATGAAATCTCGAACCGAATGAATAACTTGCACATAGACAAGAACAAATTCATTCGATGCGATACGCATGACAACGCTATTGGAGCTCGTGGTTTTTCTGGCACCGCCGTTACGGCCGGATGCTGATCGACCCTGTGCTTTGCGGCTTGTTGGAGCCATGAGCACAGTTGAACCCATGTAACGTTAAGTATCCTAGCACAGCAGGTGACCCATACGTTTTGGGGTGTGTTGAGCAACATATTGTTTATTTGCCGTGGTTAAGGGGGATATTGTGCCGTCTTGCACGCATTGCCGCAGGTTTATGGGGGTGTGCGGGTTGGTGAATACTGCCTGAGTTGTATAGCTGGCGGCGTGAATTGCTCAAACTATTATGTTTGGCTAACAAACTTTGTACAAAACCGGGAAGGTAATTGCGCAACTTTTTGGGGTGTAGTTGTCGCAAATTTTGCGACAACTACTGCTGACGGCGAACTTGAACAGGAAAGCAATTTGCATATTTTGCAAAAATGCAGTTCAGACCACTTAATATCGTATGCAAATAAAAAAGGCCACTCGATTGAGTGGCCTTACATTCACGATGGTGGAGACGAGGGGGATCGAACCCCTGACCTCTTGACTGCCAGTCAAGCGCTCTCCCAGCTGAGCTACGCCCCCGTGACGAGGAGATACTATAGGGGAAGATCTTCGGGGATGCAAGAGGGAATTTTAGATTGATTTCCGCCTTACGGGTTTTCCTGGGACGGGGTAAAACCCTGATGCAGCAAATAACCGATCGCAACGCCTTGGTGAACTTGGATCTTGGCCGTTTTCCGGACGACGTTAGAGATGCCTGTGTCGGCTAACAGGCCCAGGGGGCTGTGGTCTAGTTCCCATTCTAGGCCGCACTCGCTTACCTCGGTGTTGGGAGCGATGGCGATGATGGAGAAGGTTTTGCCCTCGGCGCCCCCGATGGTCCAGGTCTCGTCTTGGTGCAGGATTCTGCCCGTCACTTCGTCTTCTTCGATCCAGACGGGGGCGTCCGCATAGCCTGCCAGTAGCCCTAACACAGACAGGGCCATGTCCGGGCGGCCGCCGGTGGCGCAGGTTGCCACCACTTCGGCACCCGGCCAGCGGCGGCAGATGGTGTCTAGGGCTAGCGCTAGATCAGTGTAGTCCTTGTAGGGGTTGTGGCGTTCTACTTCAAAATCGGCAGCGGCATCGACCAGAACATGTCCCTCATCGCTAACGGTGTCGGCGTCGCCCACGTAGACGTCGCAGCTCAGGCCAGCGCCCAACAGGGCGTCCAGGCCGCGGTCTACGGCTACGATGTGGTCGCACTCCCCTGCCAGCTGGCGAAGCAGATCCGCGCTCGCCACCACCGGCGAGCCGCAAACCACTAATACTTTGCAAGCCACGGCCCTCGCCTAGCCCTCAAACGAAAGCACGCGGGCCAGGTCCAAGCCCTCATAGCTGTCGATAAAGATGTCGCAGTTGGCACGCACCTCATCGCGCTCCATACGGCCGTGCTGGTCATAGATACCAACGCGCTTAAAGCCCGCAGTGCCAGAGCTCCTAAGTCCAAAGACGGCGTCCTCAAACACCCACGCGCGCTCAAACTTGTGCCCATGGAGCTCTTCCAGGCGACGCAGCGCCAGCTCGTATACATCGGGGAACTGCTTGGAGCGTCCCGCCTCGCCCGTCGTGGTAACAAACTCCATGTAAGCATCGAGCCCGGCACTAGCGAGCGCGGACTGCACCAGTTCGGCCGGCGTGGACGTGGCCACGCACATGGCAATGCCCGTCGCCTTAGCCTGCTCCAGAAACGCGAGGAGTCCCTCGCGCGGCGGCACCTTGGAGTAGCCATCAATGAGGATCTCGCCCAGCTCGCAATACAGCTCCTCGCCATTCGCGCCAATGCCCCACGTGTCGTGGTAGGCCTTGCACTCGTCCTCGAGCGACAAATGCTCAAACTGGGCAAAATCATCGACCGTTACATAAATGCCATGACGGCGCAATAACTCGGTCTGCGCATGGCCCCAGACGGGGGAGCTATTAACCAGTGTTCCGTCGCAATCGAAAATAAAAGCAACACTTGGGGCAGCGATATGGTTCATAAACGAGCCTTTCAATGTCAAATGGTAAACAACCTGCTAAAAACGTTTTACCAAACGTCAGCCTAACAGTTTTGAAACCCTAATTGGTAAAACTGTCAAGAGTTTTACCACAGCAATTCTGCCAGTGGTATAAACATGTCGCTTACCGATTAAACGCCCCCGCAAATCCGCTTTCGTCCATAAAACTAACGTACAGGTGTTATCGTAGTTTCTGCCGAAAGTTCCACCGAGCACGCGAGGTGGAACGAATCATAGAACTATCGCCGTCCCTTCGATTCGTGCAGCCTTGGACCTTTCGCATCTAGTCACCAAGGCAATACGCTGCCGCGTCATGATGGGATCAAACGTGAGCGATACAAAGCTAAAGCCAGCAACCAAAAAGCCTGCTACCCGCAAAGCCGCCCCACACGCACCGGAGCTCTCTAAGGACGATGTCTATCTGTTTGGCATTGGCATGTGGGAGCGCAGCTGGGAAAAGATGGGCGCTCACCCCGACACGCAGAACCGTACGCGCGGCTGGCGCTTTTGCGTTTGGGCGCCCGACGTAAAGAGCGTCCATGTCATTGGCGAATTTAACGACTGGGATGAGGAAGCCAACCCGCTGGTGCCCGTGCATACGAGCGCTATTTGGGAAGGCTTTATTCCTGGCGCCGAGCAGGGCCAGCTGTATAAGTACCTTATCGAGACCAACGAGGGCGAAAAGCTCTACAAGGCCGATCCGTACGCCTTTAAGGCCGAGTGCCCTCCGGGTACCGCCAGCGTGCTGTGGACCCTCGATGGCTACCAGTGGAACGACGCCGCATGGCTCAAGCGCCGTGCCGGCCACAACCACATGTCTCAGCCGCTCAACATCTACGAGGTGCATGTTGGCTCGTGGAAGCGCCACGGCGACGCGCCGCAGGGCGAGCCGGACGAGTATGGCAACTACCCCGGCCCCATGGACCCCTTCCCCGCGCAGCGCGGCGAGTTCTACACCTACGACGACCTGTCGGTGGAACTCGTGGACTACGTGCGCGACATGGGCTATACGCATATCGAGGTCATGCCGCTCATGGAGCATCCCTTCGATGGCTCCTGGGGCTACCAGACGACCGGCTACTATGCCGCCACGTCGCGTTACGGCAACCCGCAGCAGCTCATGCACTTTATCGACGCGTGCCACGAGGCGGGCATCGGCGTGATCATGGACTGGGTACCCGGCGGTTTTTGCGCCGACTCCCACGGCCTTGCCACCTTTAACGGCCACATGCTGTTTGAGCACGAGATTCACCCCAACTGGGGCACGCACAAGTTCGACTTCGCCCGCGGCGAGGTCCGCTCCTTCCTGGTCTCCAACGTGCTGTACTGGCTCGAGAACTTCCACGTGGACGGCATTCGCATGGACGGCGTGTCCAGCATGCTGTACCTCAACTTTGGCATCGACGATCCGGGCCAAAAGAAGTTCAACAAGTACGGTACCGAGGAGGACCTGGACGCCAGCGCGTTTATCCGCCAGGTCAACTGCGCCGTGGAGGCGCACTACCCCGACGTGATGATGATGGCCGAGGAGTCCACCGCGTGGCCGCTCGTGACCTATCCGCCGCAGGACGGCGGCCTGGGCTTCCACTACAAGTGGGACATGGGTTGGATGAACGACACCCTGCACTACATGCAGACCGATTTTCCGTGGCGCCCCGGCAACCACGGGCTGCTCACGTTCTCCATCATGTACGCCTTTACCGAGAACTTCATTTGCCCGCTGAGCCACGACGAGGTCGTGCACGGCAAGTGCTCGCTCATCGGCCGCATGCCGGGCGACTGGTGGCGCCAATTTGCCGGTCTACGCACGCTGGCCTTCTACCAGATGACGCACCCCGGTGCCAAGCTCAACTTTATGGGCAACGAGATCGGCCAGTTTATTGAATGGCGCTACTACGAGTCCATTCAGTGGTTCTTGACCGAGGAGTACGAGACCCACCGTCATCATCAGGCGTTCATCAAGGCGCTCAACCACCTGTACACCGCCGAGCCCGCTCTGTACGAGCGCGGCTACACCGACGACGGCTTTACCTGGATCGACGCGGACAACTCCAAGCAGTCCATCGTGAGCTTTGTGCGTCAGGGCGAGGACATTGATGACGACCTGGTGATCCTGATCAACTTTGACCCGGCGAGCTACGAGAGCTTCCGCGTGGGCGTGCCGCGCGAGGGTGACTGGGAGGTCATCTTCGATTCCGACCGTCCCGAGTTTGGCGGCAGCGGCTATGCCGGCGAGGAACCCTACACCTGCTCGAGCGAGCCCTATCCCTGGAACGGGCAGATGGACTCTATCGAGATTAAGGTGCCCGGCCTAGCAGGCGTGGTGCTTAAGCGCCGCGGCCCCAGCAGCTATAAGCCGCCCGTGGTCGAGGAGCCCAAGAAGGCGACGCGCAAGCGTGCGTCTTCGGTGAAGCCCAAGGCCGCGGCTGCCAAGAAGGTTCCGGCCAAGGCGAAGGCTGCCAAGCCCGCTGCCAAGGCTTCGGCCAAGTCCACCACGGCCAAAAAGGCAGCCACTAAAAAGGCTGCTCCCAAGGCCAAGGCAGCCGCTGCTAAGGCTCCTGCCAAGAAAGCGTAACAAAGCCGTTACAGCTGTAATCACCCGCCTCACGAGGGCGTAGGATACAAGACATAACCGTTCCGGGAGAAACATCCCCGGGGGAAAGGAACGTATGAATAAGATCTTCGACAACAAGCAGGAGTTTACCGAGCTCTATCGCGATGCCGTCATGAGCATCAGCGGCAAGAGTGTCGAGGCTGCCAGCGACCTGGACCGCTTTAACGCCCTGGCCAAGCTCGTGGCCGAGAAGGCACGCACCGTTGCCACCAAGAGCGACGCCCGCGTCACCGCCGAGGGCAAGAAGCGCGTGTACTACTTCTCGATCGAGTTTTTGATCGGCCGCCTGCTCGACAACTACCTGCTCAACTTTGGCGTGCGCGACATGGTCGCCGAGGCGCTCGACGACATGGGCTTCGACCTTTCCGTCATCGAGAACCAGGAACCCGATCCGGCGCTGGGCAACGGTGGCCTGGGCCGTCTGGCCGCATGCTTCCTGGATTCCATGGCAGCCGAGGGCATCGCCGGCTACGGCAACGGCATGCGCTACCGCTACGGCCTGTTTAAGCAGGAGATCGTCAACGGCAGCCAGGTCGAGGCCACCGACGAGTGGCTCACCCACGGGTATCCCTGGGAGGTCCGCCGTCAGGACAAGGCCGTGACTATTAAGTTTGGTGGCCATGTTGAGGGCTTTGAGGAGAACGGCCGCACGTTCTACCGCACGGTGGACACGCAGGACATCCTGGCCGTCCCTTATGACATCCCCGTCGTGGGCTATGCCGGCGAGACTGTCAACAAGCTGCGCGTCTGGGCTGCCGAGCCGGTCGAGGAGCACTTTGACCTTGAGGCCTTCAACCGCGGTGACTATGCCCTGGCCGACGCCGAGCGCGCCGAGGCCGAAGCCATCAGCGCCATCCTCTACCCCAACGACGCCGGCGAGCACGGCCGTCTGCTGCGCCTGAAGCAGGAGTACCTGTTTGTCTCGGCCGGCATCTACAGCCTACTCGACACCTTTGAGAAGGAGCACGGCGAGAACTGGGATCTGCTGCCGCAGTTTGTTGCCATCCACACCAACGACACGCACCCGGCCATGTGCGGCCCCGAGCTCATGCGCATCCTCATCGACGAGAAGAAGCTCGAGTGGGATGACGCCTGGAACATCGTGACGCAGGTCGTGAGCTACACCAACCACACCATCCTGCCCGAGGCCCTGGAGAAGTGGCCCATCGGCATGTTCTCCAAGCTCCTCCCCCGCGTGTACCAGATCATCGACGAGATCAGCCGTCGTTGGCACGAGTCGTTCGACACCACGCAGGAGGGCTGGCAGGAGCGTCTGCGTCAGACCGCCATCCTGTGGGACGGCGAGATTCGCATGGCCAACCTGTCCGTGATCTGCAGCCATAGCGTCAACGGCGTGGCCAAGATCCACTCCGACATCATCAAGAACATCGTGCTCAAGGACTTCTATGCCCTGACGCCCGAAAAGTTCAACAACAAGACCAACGGCATCTCGCACCGTCGCTTCTTTGCCGAGGCCAACCCCACCTACGCCAAGCTCGTGACCGAGGCCATTGGCGACGGTTGGCTCAAGGACGCCTTTGAGCTGGAGAAACTCAAGGAGTTCCAGAACGACACCGAGTTCCTGAAGGCCGTGGGTGCCTCCAAGCGCGCCAACAAGGAGCGCCTGGCCGCCTACGTTAAGGCCGAGACCGGTCTGGTCATTGACCCCAACACCGTCTTCGATGTCCAGGTGAAGCGCTTCCACGCCTACAAGCGCCAGCTCATGAACATCATGAAGGTGATGGACATCTACAACCGTCGCATCGCCGATCCCAACTTCCGCGTGACGCCGACGACCTTCATCTTTAGCGGCAAGGCTGCCTCCAGCTACACCTTTGCCAAGGAGACCATCCGCCTCATTAACTCCGTGGCCGACGTCATCAACAACGATCCGCGCGTCAACGAGGTCATGAAGGTCTGCTTTATCCCCAACTTCCGCGTGAGCAACGCCCAGCTCATCTACCCCGCTGCCGAGATCTCGGAGCAGATCTCCACGGCCGGCAAGGAGGCCTCGGGCACGTCCAACATGAAGCTCATGATGAACGGCGCCATTACGCTGGGTACCCTCGACGGCGCCAACATCGAGATCGCCGACCTGGCCGGCCGCGAGAACGAGGCCATCTTTGGTCTGACCGCCCCCGAGGTCGAGCAGCTCTGGGCATCGAACAGCTACTTTGCGTGGGATACCCTCAACGGCGACCGTGAGCGTCTGGGCCGCGTGATGGACGAGCTCAAGGACAACACCTTTGCGGGTCTTTCGGGCAACTTTGAGAGCATCTACAACGAGCTCATGAACAACAACGACCCCGACCTGGTCATGGCCGATTTCCGCAGCTACGTGGATGCGTGGGAGAAGCTCACGGGCAGCTACGGCGACCAGGAGACCTGGAACCGCAAGGCCCTGCTCAACACCGCCTCGAGCGGCTGGTTCTCGAGCGACCGCACCATTCGCGAGTACCGCGACGAGATCTGGCACGCGTAAAGGCGCGCGAGCTCCCCTATGCCAGCACGGCATTACTCTACGGGCGTGACGTTGCGCCGCGCCCGTCGCTAATGGGTTTAGGAACATCGATGACAGAAGGAGAAATCGATGAGTAAGAAAGAATGCATCGCGATGCTCCTCGCAGGAGGACAGGGCAGCCGATTGGGGGCACTCACCCAAAAGATCGCTAAGCCGGCGGTTAGCTTTGGTGGCAAGTTCCGCATTATCGACTTTTCGCTGTCCAACTGCTCCAACTCGGGCATCGACACGGTGGGCGTTCTGACGCAGTATCGTCCCTACCTGCTGCATGCCTACGTGGGCTCCGGCGAGGCCTGGGATCTGGACAGCCGTGACGGCGGCGTATCGATCCTGCCGCCGTACGAGACGCAGACCGGCGGCGCCTGGTATGCGGGCACGGCCGACGCCATTACGCAGAACCTCGACTACATCAAGGCCAACGACCCCAAGTACGTCCTGATTCTTTCGGGCGATCACCTGTATCGCATGGACTACCGCAAGATGCTCAAGACGCACATTGAGAACAACGCCGACCTCACGGTGAGCGTTATGCCCGTGCCGTGGGAAGAGGCCAGCCGCTTTGGCATCCTGACCACCGACCCCGAGGACGGGCGCATCACCAAGTTCACCGAGAAGCCCGATAAGCCCGATTCGAACCTCGCGTCCATGGGCATCTACATCTTCTCGGCCGACGTGCTGATCGAGGCACTCGAAGAGGACGCTCTGGACCAGCGCTCGAGCCACGACTTTGGCAAGGACATCATCCCCAAGCTGCTCGGCGAGGGCAAGCGCCTGTACAGCTACGAGTTCCACGGCTTTTGGAAGGACGTCGGCACCATCGCCAGCTTCCACGAGACCTCGATGGACCTGCTGGGCAACAACCCCGAGTTCGATTTGTTCGACAAGCACTTCCCCATCATGTCCAACATCACCACGCGTCCGCCGCACTACATTGGCCCGGACGGCCGCCTGGACGACTGCCTGGTCTCCAACGGCTGCAAGATCTACGGCACCGCTCGCCACTCAATCCTTTCGACCGATGTCATCATCGAGGAGCGCGCCGTGGTCGAGGACTCCGTGCTGCTGCCGGGTGCGCACGTTAAGAGCGGCGCGCACATCTGCCGCGCTATTTTGGGCGAGAACTCCACGGTCGAAGAGGGCGTGAAGCTCGGCTCTGTCGATACCACCAAGGATACGGCCGTCGTTGGAAATGACGTCGTTATCGGGAAGGGGGAATGATCCGATGATCAATCGCAAGGCCATCGGTTATATCACCGCTAACTACTCTTCGAGCTACGGCAGCGTCCTGCTCAAGGACCGCCCCATCGCGTCCGTTCCCTTTTTGGGCCGCTACCGCCTGATCGACTTTCCGCTGTCCAACATGATGAATGCCGGCATTAAGACCGTCGGCGTCGTCATGCCGGGCAACTACCGCTCGCTGATCGACCACGTTGGTTCGGGCAAGGACTGGGGTCTGGACCGCAAGAAGGGCGGCCTGTTCATGGTGCCCGGCAACGCGTATGGCACCACCAAGGGCGGCATGCGCTTCCTGCTGCGCGACATCATCTCCAACAAGACGCTGTTCCAGCGCTCGGACAAGCCCTATGTTGTGATGATGGGCACCAACATCATCTTTAACATGGACCTCAACACCATCATCGACGCGCACGAGAACTCCGGTGCCCAGTTGACCGTGGTGTACTGCAAGGCCACGCGCAACGTCGATGACGAGACCAAACTCGAAATTAACGAGAACGGTCGCCTGACGGGCGTGAGCGCCGGCGTCGTGTACGGCGACAACGCCTCTATGGACTGCTGCATCGTCAACCGCGAGACGCTGCTCGAGATCATCGATCACTACCAGGCAGCCGACTATCTGGACCTGCTCGAGGCACTCCAAGGCGACTTTGGCAACATCGACGTGTGCAGCTACGAGTACAAGGGCGAGGTCGTGGGCGTGTTTAGCGAGAAGTCGCTGTATCGCCGCAGCATGGACCTGCTCGACCAGACCGTGGCCGACCAGCTCTTTGACCCCGAGCGCCCAATCCTGACCAAGGCTCACGACGTGCCGCCTTCGCGCTATGCGACCGGCAGCCACGCGTGCAACTCGATCATCTCGGCCGGCTGCATCATCAAGGGCACCGTGCGTAACTCGATCCTGTCGCGCGGCGTTGTGGTCGAAGAGGGCGCTTCGGTGACCAATTCGATCATCAACCAGAGCTGTGTCATCAAGAGCGGTGCACGAGTTGAGAACGCCATTCTGGACAAGAACAACGTGGTTCCCATCAACACCGAGCTTCGAGGCACGCCCGAGAACATCCTGGTGCTGGGCAAGGCTCCGTTAACTTCCGACACAACCATCGTACGTTAACGTTGGCACCGCAACATCGCTCGTAACAGGTAGAATAGCCGCCCGGTTAGCGCCAGGCGGCTATTCTCGAATTGCAACATGGGAGACAATATGGCAGATTCCAGCAAAAAGATGCAGATCGTGTTTGCCTCGGCCGAGTGCGCACCGTTTGTTAAGACCGGTGGCCTGGGTGACGTGGCGGGCTCGCTGCCTGCAGCACTCGTGCGCGCCGGCGCCGAGGTCATCGTGATGGTGCCCAAATACGCCACCATCAAGGACGAGTACAAGGCGCAGATGGAGCACTTTGCCGACTTTTACGTGAGCCTGGGCTGGCGCAACGAGTACTGTGGGCTGGAGAAGCTCGAGCACGACGGCGTCACCTATATGTTCGTGGACAACGAGCGCTACTTTGCGCGCGATTATCCGTACGGCTTCTTCGACGACGGCGAGCGCTTCGCGTTCTTCTCCAAGGCCATCACCGAGAGCCTGCAGCACCTGCCCGAGGGCTTTGAGTGCGACATCCTGCACTGCAACGACTGGCAGACGGCACTGGCGCCCGTGTTCTTGCGCGAGTTCTACCAGGGCCTGCCGCTGTACGACCGCGTCAAGACTGTGTTCTCGATCCACAACGTGGCGTTCCAGGGCCAGTTTAGCGACACCGTGATGGAGGACATCCTGGGTGTGGCGCATATTCCGGCGGCTGCTACGCAGCTGCGTTGCGACGCCTGCAGCATCAACTACATGCTGGGCGCGCTGCACTATGCCGATGCCATTACCACGGTGAGCCCCACCTATGCGGGCGAGATCCAGACGCCCGAGTTTGGCGAGGGCCTGGACGGCGTACTGCGCGAGCGCTCCTACGCGCTGCAGGGCATCCTCAACGGCATTGACGTGGCGGCCTTTGACCCGGCAACCGACAAGCGCATTGCCGCCAACTACACCGTGGAGGACCGTTCCGGCAAGGCCGTGTGCAAGGCCAAGCTACAGGAAGAGCTGGGCCTCGAGGTTCGCGACGACCGCCCGCTCATGGTGATGGTCACGCGCCTGACGCGCCAGAAGGGCATGGACCTGGTCATGTACGCGCTCGACCGAATCCTGTCCGGCGGCGTTCAGGTGGCCGTGCTGGGTACCGGCGACCGCGACTACGAGGACGGCCTGCGCTACTTCCAGGACAAGTACCCCGGCACCATGGCCGCGCGCATCGAGTTCGATCCTGCGCTGTCGCAGCGCATGTACGCCGCCGCCGATATGTTCCTGATGCCTTCGAAGTTTGAGCCCTGCGGCCTGTCGCAGATCATCGCCATGCGCTACGGTACTCTGCCGATTGTTCGCGAGACCGGCGGCCTGAAGGACACCGTGATCCCGTACAACGAGTTTACCGGCGAGGGCACGGGCTTCTCGTTTAGCAACTTTAACGGCGACGAGATGGGCGATGCGGTGTTCCGTGCGGCACGCCTGTTCTGGGATAATCGCGAGGCCTGGAATCAGCTGGTCACGCAGGCCATGAGCCAGGACTTTAGCTGGACGCGCTCGGCCGACAAGTATCTGGACCTGTACTTCTTTATGCACCCGGAGATTGAGCGCCCAGCGGCTGTGGAGGCTGCTACGGCCGTAGAGGAGCCGGTTGCTGATGAGGCCGAGCCTGCGGCGACCGTTAAGGAGCCCGCTGTCGCCGAGGAGCCCAAGGCCGAGGAGAAGCCGGTTGAAGCTAAGCCCGTTAAGGCCGATCCTGAGGTGAAGGTCGAGGCTACTCCCGAGCCCGAGCCTGAGGTGAAGCCCGCTGCGAAGCCTGCCACCAAAAAGACGACGACCCGCAAGGCAACGGCTAAGAAGGCTACGACCACGAAGGCCACTGCGAGCAAGACCACCGCTGCCAAGGCAACTACTGCCAAGGCATCGACCACGCGCAAGCGCACGACCGCCGCTGCCAAGAAGGCCAACGAGGTCGAGGCTGCTCCCGAGGTAAAGGCCGCCGCCGAGGCTAAGCCTGCGGCAAAGGCTCCGGCCAAGACCGCTGCCAAGAAGACGGCTGCAACCACCAAGAAGGCAACGGCAGCCAAGAAGACCACGGCAACGAAATCGACGACCACGAAGGCTGCCGCAAAGCCGGCTGCCAAAGTCGAGGAGACGACCGCCGAGCCCAAGGCCGAGGTAACTGTCGAGGCAAAGCCGGCCGCCAAGACCACCACGCGCAAGCGCGCCACGACAACGGCTAAGAAGACCACGACCAAGGCTGCTGCTCCCAAGGCAGAGGCTAAGCCCGCAGTAAAGGCCGAGCCGGCACCGAAGGCCGCTGAGGTCAAGACCGCCCCGAAGGCAGAGGCCAAGCCCGAGCCCGCCAAGGAGACCCCGGTCTCTCCCGCCGCTCCGGCCGAGGAAAAGGCTCCTACCAAGAAGACCTCCGTCCGCAAGGCAACGGCCGCCCGCAAGCGCCACTAATCCGGACGATTAAAACTTAATCCTCAACGCAAAAGAGGGCGCCCCAACCAGGCGCCCTCTTCTTGGTTGAACTTCGTATTAAAAAGAGGGCCGGTTTACTACGACAAAATGGCTCCGGCCGACCACAACGAGCAATCTACGAAATTGGCAATGCTTTTACCTGCGGTTTTAATATCACCAAATTGACTGTGGTTGAGATCATTCAATTTGTCGTAGTAAACCGGGGTACTTTTGGTTGGCTACAAATAGTATCGGTATGTGCGTTTTCGAATGCCGCGATAATTTGGATGGTAAAACGATTTTCTAGGACAACCGTTCGCCGATAATGAGCGGCTGTAGTTTATACAACTAAAGTGCAACGATATACTTAAGCACTGTGCGTTAAGCCCATGGCCCGTTGGCCATGACTGTATAGAACTGGACCGTACTATGAGATTGATTCACAACAGCCGCCTGCCGCAGTTTCGCACTCCGTTTGGCGCTGTGACCACTGGAACTTCCGTTTCGCTATCGGTGATTTTGGAGGATGCCGACCCCAACCAGGCAACGCTTACGCTGCGCACCTGGATCGATGAGATCGGTGAGTCTCTGTACCCCATGACGCACGAGGGCGACGGCATATTTACCGTAGAGCTTGAGTGCACTGAGCCCTGTCTTATCTGGTACAGCTTTATCTGCAACATCGAGGGCCAGCCCGAGGTACGCCTGGGTGCACCGCAGGGTCGCACCGGTGGCGAGGGTGTGACCTACAACTACGCCGAGGTTCCGTCCTTCCAGATTACCGTGTACAAGCACCGAGAGAACCGTCCCACTTGGTACGAGCGCGGTATGGTCTACCAGATCTTCCCCGACCGCTATGCACGCGACGAAAACTGGCGCGAACGCACGCTTGCCGAAGTTGAAAAACCGCGCAAAGGAATCCAGCGCCGCATGGTCGAGGACTGGAACGAACCGCCCGAGTACGAGCGTGCCGAAGACGGCTCCATCAAGACCTGGGATTTTTACGGCGGCTCGCTCAAGGGTATCCAGAATGACCTGCCCCGCATTGCCGAGCTGGGCTTTACGGCCATCTACCTCAACCCGATTTTTGAGGCCGCGAGCAACCACCGCTACGACACGGCCGACTATACCAAGATCGACCCGATTCTGGGCACCGAGCAGGACTTTACCGAGCTGTGTCAGGCGGCCGAAAAGCTCGGCATTTCCATCATCCTGGACGGTGTATTCAACCACACGGGCGACGATTCGATCTACTTCAACCGCTACGGCAACTACCCCGGCGTGGGCGCGTGGCAGAGCGAGGATTCGCCGTGGCGCGATGCGTTTTATTTCCACGAGGACGGCTCGTACGATTGCTGGTGGGGCGTGGGCAATATGCCCGCCATCAATGAGAGCTCCGAGCTGGTGCGCGAGCGGCTCCTGGGCAAGGACGGTATCATACGCAAATGGCTGCGCGCCGGCGCTCACGGCTGGCGCCTGGATGTGGCCGACGAACTTTCCGATGACTTCCTGGCCGAGATCAAAAAGGCCGTGCTCGCCGAGAAGCCCGACGCGCTGCTGCTCGGCGAGGTCTGGGAAGACGCCTCCAACAAGATCAGCTATGGCCATCTGCGCCGCTATCTGCAAGGCTCTGAGCTCGACTCCGCCATGGACTACCCCTTCCGTGACATGGTCATCGGTTTTTTGATGGGCTACAAGAACGCCTACCAGGCAGCCGAGGACATCGAGACCCTGCGCGAGAACTACCCGCGCGAGGCACTGGCCTGCGCGCTCAATCTGCTTTCGAGCCACGACCGCCCGCGCATTATCTCGGTGCTCGGTGGTGGCCCCGACGAGTCGCAGCTGCCCGAGAGCGAGCGCAGCAAATGGCGCCTGGACGAGAACTCGATGGGCCTGGCCAAGAGCCGTTTTTGGTTGGCAACGCTCATGCAGATGACCTTCCCAGGAGTGCCCTCGATCTATTATGGCGACGAGTACGGCTTGGAGGGCCTCACCGATCCGGGCAACCGCCGCACCCTGCCGACCAAGGACCAACTCCACGACTTCGATACGCTAGCCATCGTTAAGAACGCATCTGCCATTCGCCGCGCGTTACCGTTTATGGTCGATGGCGAGATCAAGGCCTTTGCGCTCAACGACGACGTCTTGGCCTACACCCGCACGGGCAAAGACGGCGAGGCCGCGACGGTTATCATCAACCGCAGCCTGCGCAATTCGCACTGCGTGACGATTCCGGCGCTCGGCGAATGCGCAAGCGACGTGATCAGCGGCCACGAGTGCGAAATCCACAACGGTACCGTCACGCTCGACCTGTACCCGCTGGGCTCTTCGATCATCTATCACCATGCCGAGAAGCGCCTGCAGGAGCCGCTCGACCACGGCGCGGGCGTCGTATGCCACATCACCTCGGTGCCGACCGATGACGGCAAGCCCGGCACAATCGGTGCGCCCACGCGTCGTTTTATCGACCACCTGGCCGCCATGGGCATGCGCTACTGGCAGGTCCTTCCCGTCAACCCGACGGACTTCTTCCGCTCCCCCTACGCCGGTCCTTCGGCCTTTGCAGGCAATATCGACCTGCTGCCCGAGAGCCACGAGGAGCTGGCCGCCGACTTCGTCACCTGGAAGACCCGCGGCGGCGAGGATGCCGACCCGCTGTACACGGCGTTTAAACATCGCAACGCCGACTGGCTCGAGAAGTACTGCGTCTACATGGCGGTAAAGAAGCACTTTGAGGGACTGTCGCGCCACGATTGGCCGGCGGATGTCGCGCGCTACAACGAGTACCTGATCGATGACAAGCGATTCCACGACGAGGCCGAGCTGCAGGCGTACATGCAGTATCGCTTTGACCTTGCCTGGTGCGAGCTTATGAACTATGCACACAAGAAGGGCATCGAGGTCATCGGCGATATCCCGATGTATGTCTCGGACGATTCGGCCGACGCGTGGAGCGAGCCCGAAAACTTCTGGCTATCCGACACCGGCAAGGCGATTGAAATTTCGGGCGCGCCGCCCGACAACTTTGCGCCCGAGGGCCAGGTGTGGGGAAACCCCACCTTCCGCTGGGATCACATGAAGAAGAACGGCTATCGCTGGTGGATGGATCGCCTGCGTCGTGCGTTCGCGCTCTACGACCGTGTGCGCCTGGACCACTTCCTGGGTTTCCACAGCTACTTTAGCATCCCCGCCGGCGAGGCCTGTGCCGACGGCCGCTGGCTTGCGGGACCAGGCAAAGACCTGTTCCAGACCGCCTACGACGAGCTGGGTCCGCTCAACTTTATCGCCGAGGATCTAGGCTATCTGACGCCTGGCGTTCGCGCCATGGCTTCGACCTGCGGTTTCCCCGGCATGGACGTGCTGGAGTTTAGCAACTACGACGTTCGCTGCGGAATTCATCCCACGCCTGGCAAGATCCTGTACACCTCGACGCACGACACCTCAACGCTTGCCGGATGGTGCACGCATTCCTTTGCGGGCGGCGACGACCCGAGCGGCATTGCATTGGCAAGCGAGCTCATGGGCGATGCCCTGGCAAGCGATGCTCCGCTCGTGATGATGCCGCTGCAGGACGTGCTGGGGCTGGGCGACGATGCACGTATGAACGTGCCGGGCGTGGCCACGGGCAACTGGACCTGGCAGGCGCAGGAGGCCGACATTGCTGCGGCTGAGGAGAAAACTGCGGAGCTCCTGCGCAGCACCCATAGATTCTGGGGCGAAGCGTGATAAAACCCCGGATATAGGGTACAGTTACAGCTGTTTGAATTTTTGCGGGCAGAGTGATCTGCCCGCTTTGTGCTGAAAAGGAAGTATTATGGCGCGCTACGATTACAAGTGCACGAGCTGCGGCAACGTGTTTGAGGTTGAGCATCCCATGACCGAGACGCCCGAGGTCGTATGCCCCAGCTGCGGTGCCCCGGCATCCAAGACGTTCTCGGCCAGCGGCATTAAGTTCGACGGCAGCGGTTTCTACAACACCGACCAGCGCAGTGGTGGCTCCAGCACCAGCGCCACTAGTGGCTGTTGCGCCAACTGCCCGCATAACCACTAGTGACAAGCGGCCCCGCGATCAACTCCGATCGCGGGGCCGCTTCTTTGCGCTATGGGTCGATAATTATTTTTAAAAATTAGTATATTTTAAAATCCGCCCATACCAGCAGAATAGGGATCGTCACAGGTACCATCGCTATACCAATGAGTAGACCCCACATAATTGCCATTTTCGTCATAAACATCCAGAGTTTTAATGACTACTTTACCGCCGCCGTTAGAGGAGCCTCCCGAATAGCCGCTTCCACCAGAATAATTATTACCGCTATAAGAATTGTTGGAATAATTATTTTGCTGAGAAGCCTGCTGCTGAGTCTGCGCCACTTCCTCTTGAGTCTTCGCCTCAGCCTCTGCTTTTGCCTTATTTACATCATCAATACGAGTTTGATAACGACTAATCTGTTCATTGATTTGATCAATGAACAGATTAGAATCCTTTTTGGCATCTTCAAAAATAAGCTTCTGATTATCTTTATTAGAAATATCATTAAGAAGACCATTGAGGCTATTAATATGCTGTTGGAGAGAGTCAGTATCTTCAGTAGAATTTACATCAAAATTAACATGGTCAGTTACAGAAGTATTCCACTCATTATTTTGAGCCTTACGGCAGCCTTTAATAATGGAATCGTATTTATTGAGCAACTTCGTCCAATCAGGGGAAGTGCCATCCGCATACTTAAAACTGTCATTAGAGATTTCTTTATTCAAAATCTCTTTATTATTTTGAGCATTTTTAATGGTATCAAGACGTTGCTCAAAAGTTAGTAGCCCAGGATCAACCTTAAAGGCAGCAACACTATCGCTAGCCTTTGAATACAAAACTTCAACCTGCTGATTATGTTCACTACATGCTTGTTTGTAATTGTAACCAGCATAACCACCGACACAACCAGCAATGAGCAAAGCAACAATACCGGCACCAATAATTACCCGCTTTTTAATCGAAGAATTCTCAACCTCTTCATTTTCCTGAGTATTATCTTCAGGATTGTCAATCTTGTCACTATTAAGATCGTTCATTTTAACCCCTCAATATTAAATCTGCGAGCGGTTCATGCATCCAGAAACTTACCAAACCCAACCGCTTACTTTCATACCCGATTTATTAATCCCAATTCCAGAAAAATCCTGAGTTGCGGTGAAATAAGGACTGTTTGGCGGGTAGAAGCCGCTATTCAATCCCTATTTCACCGCAACTTAGTAGTTACTTGTGGACTAGGCGGACGCAGAAGTGGCCGTCGTAGGAGTCGGCGTTTACGGGGACGCTTTGGAAAAGTCCACGGTCGTTTTGACGTACGGAGACGAGCTTCTTGGCTTGTTCAAAATCGGGTAGCTGCAGAATTTGGGCTTCGGAGAGCGGCGCCACGCTAAAGCCTACGCCCTCGGGAGAGGCCAGGAAGGCATCCACGACCTGAGTGTTCTCCTCAGCAAAAACCGAGCAGGTGGCATAGATAAGCTCACCGCCGGCAGCAACGCGCGCGGCGGCTTCCTTGAGCATCGTCAGCTGCAGTTTAGGAAGCTCAACCGTCACGTCCTTTTCGGTCAAGCGCCACGGAATCTCAGGATGACGGCGCATGGTGCCGGTACCCGAGCACGGGGCATCGATAAACACCGTATCGAACAGAACGGGTTTACCAAGCATCGCATCGAACGACATGAGGACCGTATCGAGCTCGCACGCATCACCCGAGACGGTACGAACGCCCTTGATACCAGCCTTATGCAGGCGCGCAAGATTCTGATCACACTTGCGATCGTGCAAATCGAGTGCAGTGTGCTGACGGTCGTAGCCGGCACGCTTAGCCTGGCACATCATCACATACGTCTTGGTACCACGACCGGCGCCAATCTCTAGGCAGCGCCCGGGACGAGTAGCCGCAGTAGCGATGAGCTGAGCGTTGAGGTCCGAGGCCACGGCCGCCGCGCGTTCAAACACACCCGACGCAACTGTGGCCTGTGCATCGACCGGCGCATGGCAACCCGGGAACACAGGCGCAACAAACTGCGAGATATACGGATCGGGCTTGGTCGCAAAGGCGTTCTCATGCAGGGCCAGCGGAGCGGGGGCCAGATTACCGGCAAAGCTAAGCGCGCCCTCCGGTGTGTCAAACGAAGCCATAATACGAGCGCACAGCCAACGCGGCAGACCCAACAGGCGCGACAGACGAACCAATCGGCGCTCGGACTCATCGGCATCCGCCGCAGTGGCAAAGTCCTCAACGTTGTCCGCGACCTTATGCAGCACGGCGTTCGCCAGACCGGCGGCCGACTTAGCGCCGCTACGAACCAGCTCAACACCCTGACTCACGGCAACGCGACCTGGGGTATGCAGGTAGAGCATCTCGAAGGCCGAGATTCGAAGCGCCATGCGAACGCGCGGCGCGACCTTTTTGGGCTTATCGAGAAACTGATCGAGCAGCTCATCCAAAATTCCCTGCGTGGCGGCAACACCGAGCGCCAAACGCGCGGCAAAAGCGGAATCGCGCTGGTCAATGGCCTTGGCGGAAGCACGGGAAGACAACACGTCGCGTGCGTATATACCGCGACGGTCGGCCTCCATCAGCACATCGAGCGCGAGCTTACGCGCGGGGGAAAGCTTGCTCATGACAAAGCACCCCACGTCAGATCGGCGCCCTGCAGGCCGGCAGCCCAGGCAGAAGCAGCCATAGCGCGCTTGCCATCGGGCTTAACCTCAAGCAGCTCGACCGCACCATCGGAAAGTCCCAGGTAGACACGCTTGCTCTTAACGGCAACAGCGCCCTCGCCAAGCGACACATCCGCCAGCGCAGCATCGAGCACGCGAACCGACTTACCGGCAATCACGCAGCGAGCGGGTGCAGTGTCGGACGAAGCCAACACGTGACGCACGCAATCGAGCGCCGCTATCTGCGGATCCAGACGCATCTCCTGCTTGGAAATCTTGGCAGCATGCGTGACGAGCGACTCATCCTGCTCGGTCCACACCGCTGTATCATCGGCAAGCGAGGGCAGCGTATCGGCCAGCAGCTTACCGCCCAGCTCGCCAAGCTCCATCGTCAGTGCCTCGGCATGCTTGCCGGCAACCGACGTGGAAGCCTGAGCACAATAAGCACCAGTATCCACGCCATGCCCAATGCGCATAATGGAAACGCCAGCAACCTCATCACCAGCAAGAATGGCACGCTGAATGGGAGCAGCCCCACGCCAACGAGGCAACAAGGACGCATGAACATTCACAATACCAAGCGGCGCCATATGCAGCACTTCATCAGGCAAAATGCAACCGTACGCGGCCACACAGAAAATATCAGCCCGCGCAGCCTGGAGAGTATCAACTACCTCAGGCGTCATACGATTAGCCTCAACAACCGGCAGGCCAAGCTCGAGCGCCTTGGCCTTAACAGGAGACGGCTCAAGCTTCTTACCACGCCCACGAACAGCATCAGGACGAGTAATGGCAAGCGCAATCTCATTCCCAGCCTCAACAAGCGAAGTCAGCGAAGGCACAGCAAAATCAGGCGTACCCATAAACACAATACGCATAAAGGACGTCTCCCCTCAACCAAAGCCGAGACGGCTACAAATAACAGCGGAAAGCCAATTACCAAGCCCATCCGCAATAACAATTCAACAAGAACAAATATACCCAAAAACAAAGAAAGAGCCGCATAAAAGCAGCCCTCCCAATAAAGCACCTATCAGCGAAGACGCCCCTCCCTGGCCCGACGGCACCCGGGCGAGACAAGCAGCGTCAACGTAGTCCCTGGGATGGGCCCACACATATCGTCCCGCGCGCAGTTTCGCAGCAAAGCGAGAATGTTTGAGCACGGGATGATATGTGTGGGCCCATCCCAGGGACGGACAATTAACCTATTCAGTCTCGCCCGGTCGAGCGCCGCGGGCCAGGGCGTCCTGGTACTCCTTGACTGCCTTGATCCTCTGCATCGGCTTCAGTCGCTCGAACATGGTGTTGCCGTGCAGGTGATCGATCTCGTGCTGCAGGCACACGCAGAACAGGTCGCCCGAAGCCTCATAGCGAATCAGGTTTGCGTCCAAGTCGTACGCCTCGACGACGACATGGTCGGGACGCTCGATTTCGCAGCTAATGCCAGGGATGGACAGGCAGCCCTCGCTAAACGGCACCAGATGGTCGCTCTGCTCAACAATGACAGGGTTGATGAGCACGTACGGGTCGTAGTCGTTCTTGTCGCTGTAGTCGCAGTCGATGGTGACGAGTTGAATAAGCTCGCCGATCTGCGGAGCAGCCAGGCCGCAACCGCCGTTGTCGAACATCATCTTCTTCATCTTCTCGGCAAGCGCCTCGATCGCCGGGGTGATCTCCTCGATCACGGCGCACTCCTGACGCAGGCGAGGGTCGGGCGACAGTACGATTCCGTTGGCTTCCATGGCCATCCTTTCGGGTTGTTACATCAAATCATAGGCATCGACGTCAACGCTCACGCTCACGCCGCGCACAGAGCCCACCTCTTTGAGGCAGGCGTCGATATCATCAGAGACATGGTACCCCACGGGCGACTTCACAAGCAGATGGAAGCGGTAACGGTCCTTGGCTCTCTCGATTACACACGAAGCCGGGCCCAGCACCTGCGGCACGGCACTCCCTGCCCGCAAAAAATCGGGCGCGGCGGCATGCCAGCGACGCTTAAGAAGCTTTGCAATGCGCCCAATGTAGTCCTGCGCGTCATCCGCGTTCGCCGACCACACCAAAATGTTGACCAGGCGCACAAAGGGCGGATACAGCGCGTCGCGCCGCTGGTCCAGATCGTAGTCGGTAAAGATAGAACGGTCGTGCTCGGCGACGGCGCGAATGACCGGATCCTCGGGCAGGTAGGTCTGGATGATCACCTCACCGGGACGATCGCCGCGACCGGCACGGCCGGCGACCTGCTCCAGTAAATCGTAGGCGCGCTCCCCTGCTCTAAAATCGGGCAGCTTTAACGCAAAGTCTGCATTGACCACGCCCACAAGCGTGACCTCGGGAAAGTCGAGGCCCTTGGCAATCATCTGGGTGCCCAGCAGCACCGCGCAATCGGCGGCATCGAACTGCTCGAGCAGCTTTTTGTGCGCATCCTTGCCGCGCGTGGAATCGGCATCCATGCGGATGATGGCGACGTCCTCGGGCAGCATCTGGTGCAGTGCGTCCTCGATCTGCTGCGTGCCCAGACCCATTTTTGCAAGGTAGCGACTACCACATTTGGGGCAACGACTCGTGGGCGCGGGATACGGCTGCACGCGCCAGGAGGATCCGCATGTGTGACATTGCAGCGTGTGCGTGCGCTCGTGATACGTAAGGGCGGTGGAGCAGTGGTTGCAGGTGGGGACGCAGCCGCACTCGCGGCACATCAGGAACGGCGCAAAGCCGCGGCGGTTATGCAGCAGCACGGCCTTCTCGCGCCGCTCTACAACGCGCTCCAGGCCTTCCATCAGCGGTTTAGAGAACATTGAGCGGCTGCCGTGCGAAAACTCGCGGCGCAGGTCGGCAATGCGAACCGTGGGCAGGACCGCGTGCCCCGGGCGTTCGGGCATCTCGACGCGCGTCCACGTGGCACCGCCGTACGTTCCGCGACGGCAGCGGTCGAGCGCTTCGGCAGAAGGCGTGGCCGAGCCCAGCACGAGTGGGCAGCGGTAGCGGCGCGCCATCTCGGCCGCCACCTCGCGAGCGTGGTAGCGCGGACTGGAGCCCTGCTTGTAACTAGTCTCGTGCTCCTCGTCGATGATGATGAGGCCCAAGTCGCTGAGCGGGCAAAAGAGCGCCGAGCGGGCGCCGACCACCACGCGGGCCGCACCGCTGGCGACCATATCCCACTGGTCGAGACGCTCGCCAGCAGAAAGACGCGAATGGAAGACCGCGACCGTCTCACCGAAGCGCGAGCGGAAGCGGCCGACGGTCTGGGCCGTCAGCGAGATCTCGGGCACGAGCACGCAGGCCGAGCGACCGGCCGCGAGCACACGCTCGATAGCGGAGAGGTAGACCTCGGTTTTACCGGATCCGGTGACGCCATCGACAAGGACCACGTCGCCGTGGGCGTCAAGGCGCGCGCGTTCAATCTGCGCGAGCGCCTGCTGCTGGCCGTCCGTGAGCGCGACCGGCGCCTTGCCGCTTGCCGAGGACAACGTGGTCTGCTCGCTGCAGCCACGCCAGGCGCGGCGCTCCTCCACCACCACGACGCCGCGTTTTTCGAGCGCCTTGATGGTCGCCGACATACTGTTGTAGAGCAGGTTGAGATCGCGCGTCGTGACCGGGCCGCACTGGAGCGCCTCGATGAGCTGACGCTGACGAACGGCGGTCTTGGGCGGCGTATAGTCGAAACCCTCAGGCGTGAGCATGACCCAGCGGTTTTGAATAGGCTTGACGGCTGGGCGCTCAACCGTCCACGCCCCGTCATCGCCCTTCACGACACGCGGGCTGCCGCCCGGAGGCAAAAACAGACGCAGGCATTCGGAAAGCGTCGCGACATACTCGCGGCTCATCCAACGCGCAATGCGGGCGGCCTCGGCGCCAAAGAGCGGTTTGCTGAGGATGGCCTCGACGGGCTTGATGCGCACTGGATCAAGGACGGTGTTTCCTTGCAGCTCGCCCAGCCCAGACGCAATGTCGACGATATAGCCAGCGGCCGCACGGTTTCCAAAATGAACTAGGACGGTGGAGCCGATCTGGGCCTCATTGGCAAGGGACTGCGGAATGCCGTAGGCAAAAGGCTCGGACAGCGCACGGGTGGGAATGTCCAGGACCACGCTCGCGTAGGCGGCAATGGGCTCTGGCGCAGGCTCAGGTTTGGCCTGCTCGGCCGTGCGGGCATGCTTCATGGGAGCTTGCTCCGGTTCGGGCGAACCAAACAGCGACAGTTGCTCGGCCATGGCGCCAGCACCTCCTATCCCATACGTCTACAGAAACAAGAGCCCCACTCGCGGTGAGCGGGGCTCGGATACATACGTTTGCGCAGCGATTACAGCGCCATCGTGCGGGCGCGGTCGATGCGCGCCAGGCAGTCGTCGCGGCCGACGAGCGCCATGGTCTCGCCCAGCGGAGGGCTCACCATGTTGCCGCAGACGGCGACGCGCACGGCCTGGAACACCACGCGCTTCTTGAGGTCCATCTGCTCGGGCAGCGGCTCAAGCGCGGCATCGATGGCCTCGGCCGTCCACTCGGTAACACCCTCGAGCGCGACCTTGGCGGCATCCAGGATGGCACTCATGCCTTCCTTGGCCAGCCCCTTGTTGACGGACTTCTCATCATACTCGAGCGTATCGGCCGTAGCGAAGATGGGAGCGGCGACGGTCACGGCGTCGGCCGGCATCTTGGTGCGCGGCTTGACGATGGCAGCGAGCGCGTCGATCCAGTCCTCGCCGTACTCGACGTTGCCCTCGATGAGGCCTGCCTCGTGCAGCTCGGGGACCATGATCTCGTTGGCAAACTGGGCATCGGTCATGCCGTTGATGTACTCAGCATTGACCCAGTCGAGCTTCTTGGGATCGAAGGTCGCCGGGTTCTTGGAGATGCGGTCGAGCGAGAACTTGCTGGCCAGGACATCACGCGGGATGATCGTGGTCTCGCCGTCGAGCGACCAGCCCAGCAGAGCCAGATAGTTGACGAAGGCATCGGACAGGTAACCGGCGTCGCGGTACTCCTCCACCGAGGTGGCGCCGTGGCGCTTGGAGAGCTTTTTGCCGTCGGCACCCAAGATCATGGAGATGTGGGCGAACGTAGGCACGGGCGCGCCGAGGGCCTCATAGACCATGACCTGACGCGGGGTGTTGGACAGGTGGTCGTCGCCGCGGATGACATGGGTGATCTTCATCATGGCGTCGTCGACGACGGTCGCGAAGTTATACGTGGGCGTGCCATCGGAGCGGAAGATGACAAAGTCGTCGAGCTCCTTGGCGTCGAAGGTCACCTCGCCGTGGACGGCGTCGTGGATGACGACGTCGCCGCGGTCCTCGGGCACCTTGATGCGCAGGACGTAGGACTCGCCGGCCTCGATGCGGCGGCGGGCCTCCTCGGGATCAAGATCGCGGCAGCGGCGCTGATAGCCCTGGAAGGGGTCCTTGCGCTCCTGAGCGGCCTTGCGATCGGCCTCGAGCTGCTCCTTGGTGCAGAAGCAGGGATAGGCCTTGCCCTCGTCCCAGAGCTGCTGGGCGGCCTGCTTGTACAGGTCCAGGCGCTCGGTCTGGGCATAGGGACCAAAGTCGCCGCCCACCTCGGGACCCTCGTCCCAGTCAAGACCCAGCCAACACATGGCACGCAGAATGATCTGCGTGTTCTCGTCGGTGGAACGGGTGGGGTCGGTGTCGTCGATGCGCAGGATGAACGTGCCGCCGTTTGCGCGGGCAAAAGCCCAGTTATAGATAGCGGTGCGGGCGCCGCCGATGTGCAGCTTGCCCGTCGGTGAGGGTGCAAAGCGGACGCGAACGTCTGATGCCATGGAAATCTCCTCGATTGCAGGATGGATGTCTAACCGCACCAGTATAAAGCAACAAAGCAACCTCCGCACAAAGGGCACCGACCCAGTCATTGGGGACAGACTTAAATGACCGCCCAATGAGCACCGACCTACTCATTTAAGTCTGTCCCCAATGAGTAGGTGCGGAAAGGGTGTGAATGTTGGATTTACGCGCTATGATGTCCCCTTGCATACAGAGCCCGGCGGAATGGTAACGGTCGCCGGGACGCGTTTTTGAAAGGACAATCATGTCAGAAGAGCTTCGTTCCATCCCACCCCAACACGGATCCTTTGTGTTTACGTCGGAGTCGGTGACCGAAGGTCATCCCGATAAGATCGCCGACCAGATCAGCGATGCCGTCCTCGACGCAATCCTTGCCAAAGAAATAGAGCTGCAGGAGCAGGGCTATATTGCGCCCAACGGCGTGCCCGCCAACGTGGAAAACGTCCGCTGCGCCTGCGAGACCCTCGTGACCACCGGCACCGTCATCGTTGCCGGCGAGATCCGCACCCAGGCCTACGTCGACGTGCAGGAAATTGCCCGTGGCGTTATCCGCCGCATTGGTTACAACCGTGCAAAGTTCGGTTTTGACTGCGATACCTGCGGCGTTATGAGCCTCATCCACGAGCAGTCGCCCGATATCGCCCAGGGTGTCGACGAGTCCTTCGAGACCCAGACCGGCGCTACCACCGACCCGATCGACCTGATCGGCGCTGGCGACCAGGGCATGATGTTCGGCTACGCCTCCAACGAGACCAAGACCCTCATGCCCATGCCGCACTACCTGGCAAGCCGCCTGGCCGAGCGCCTGTCCGCCGTGCGCCACGACGGTACCCTGCCCTATCTGCGCCCCGACGGCAAGACTCAGGTCACGGTGCGCTACGAGGACGGCAAGCCAGTCGAGGTCACGACCATCGTCATCTCCACGCAGCACGCTGCCGAAATTGAGGACATGGGCAAGATCAAGGACGACCTCATCGAGCACGTCATCACCCCCGTCATGGCTGCCGAGAACATGCCGTGGAACAACGCCGACATCTACGTGAACCCCACCGGTCGCTTTGTCGTGGGCGGCCCCATGGGCGACACGGGCCTCACCGGCCGCAAGATCATCGTCGACACCTACGGCGGTTACGGCCGTCACGGCGGCGGCGCCTTTAGCGGCAAGGACTGCACCAAGGTCGACCGTTCCGCCGCATACGCCGCGCGCTGGGTCGCCAAGAACGTGGTGGCTGCCGGCCTGGCCGACCGCTGCGAGGTCGAGCTGGCCTACGCCATCGGCGTGTCCAAGCCGCTGTCGATCATGGTCGACACCTTTGGCACCGCACATGTTGCCGAGGACAAGATCGTCGAGGCCGTGGAGAAGACCTTCGACCTGCGCCCGGGCGCCATCATCCGCGACCTGGACCTGCGTCGACCGATCTACGAGAAGACGGCAGCCTACGGTCACTTTGGCCGAGAAGACCCCGACTTCACCTGGGAAAAGACCGATCGAGTCAAAGAACTCAAAGCAGCCTGCGGCCTGTAAGCCAGCGGCAAAAGCTGCAGCCAAATAGAAACGCACCAAATAGAGGTACCGGCTCCAACCGGTACCTCTATTTTATTAATCCAGTGGTGAAGATGCTTCGATATGATCCTACGCTGCGTCACCAGCTAATGAATTTTGAAGCACACGCGCCTCTACCATGTATCCTTAGTTCCGAGGGCTTTGGTATTTGGTCGGTCGCGAGTTCCGCACGAGCCGGAGGCCACTTAATGTGGCCTCCGTGCGAGCCAGGACTGTAGAGCAGGCGACCAAATACCAAAGCCCTCGGAACGACGGGATAGAAAAGGAGCACCCATGGCAGGCAAGCCGCAAACACTAGCTACGACCTCGGCATTCGAGATCTTGGGCCCCGTCATGGTCGGCCCCAGCTCATCGCACACCGCCGGCGCCCTGCGGTGCGCCCAAGTTGCCGCCAGCCTGCTGGAAGGCCGCATCACCAAAGCCACCTTTGGCCTGTGGAACTCCTTCGCCCACACCTACCGCGGCCACGGCACCGATCGTGCGCTCGTCGCGGGCATCCTAGGCCTCGACACCGATGACGAGAATATCAAGCAGGCCTTCGACCTCGCTCGCGAGCAGGGCCTCGAATATCACTTTGACATCAAGGGCGACGACGCCTCCATCCACCCCAATACCGTCGACATTGACATGGTAGACGACACGGGCGCCACGGCACAGGTCCGCGGCGAGAGCCTGGGCGGCGGCAAGATGCGCATCAGCCGCATTAACGGCGTCGGCGTCGACATCTCGGGCATGTATTCCACGCTCTTCGTGGCGCACAAGGACGTCCCCGGCGTGCTCGCCGCGCTCACGAACCTGCTCGCCTACGCCCATGTAAACATCGCGTTTTGCCGTACCTACCGCACCGAGGTGGGCGGCCAGGCCTACTCCGTCTTTGAGACCGACGGCGCGCCCGACGACACCGTCGTCCCCATGCTACGCAAGCTCGACAATGTCGATTACGCAACGTTTATCGAGCTCCCCGGTTCTGCCTCGTCGCTCTCTCCCGGCGTCTCGGCCAAGGAGATCTTCGACGACGGTGAGCAGCTGCTCGATGCGTGCGAGGAACTGGGGCTCAGCATCGGCGCCGTTATGGCCGTGCGCGAGGCGCGCCTGACCGGCGAGGCGCACGCCGTCGCCGCCATGCGCCGCGTGCTCGACGTCATGCGCGAGGAGACCACGGCCCCCATCGCCAATCCGCAGCGTTCGCTCGGCGGGCTTATCGGCGGCGAGGCCAAGCTCGTCGAAGCCACCGGCCGCAACGATTTGAGTGCAAGCCTGATGGGCCCCGTTCAGACCGAAGCTGTGGCCCGCGCGATGGCCGTGCTCGAACGCTCCGCCACCATGGGCGTAATCGTCGCAGCTCCGACGGCAGGATCCGCGGGTGTTGTGCCCGGCTGCGTGCTGGCGCTCGCCGATCACCTTCAGCTCGACGACGAGCAAGTCATGGACGCGCTCTACTGCGCAGCCGCCATCGGCCTCAACCTCACCACGAGCGCCTGCGTTGCCGGCGCCGAGGGCGGCTGCCAAGCCGAGGTCGGAAGCGCCGCCGCCATGGCAGCCGCCGCGCTGGTGCAGATGCTCGGCGGCACGCCCGAGCAGGCGCTTGACGCCAGTTCCATCGCGCTGAGTAACCTGCTGGGCCTCGTTTGTGACCCCGTCGGTGGCCTCGTGGAGGTGCCCTGCCAAAACCGCAACGCCATCGGCGTAGCAGCGGCCTTTAGCTCGGCACAACTCGCCCTCGCAGGCATTAAGAGCCTGGTGCCGTTTGACCAGATGGCACATGTCATGCTCTCAGTGGGCCACGCGTTGCCGGCCACGCTGCGCGAGACGGCAAAGGGCGGCATCGCGCAGGCTCCGGCCGCACTTTCGGCCTGTGCAAAATGCGGTGTGTGCGGATAGCGGCAAAGAACGACTCAAAGGTGGGACAAATGTCCCACCTCTTTTGAATGCCACCGTTTCCGTACCACAAACAGCAGGGCAATCGCTATAATGCAAGCCCAGTAAAAACACGATGAACCGCAAGGCGAAAATCGAAGGATATGCATACGATGTCGCAAAACGATCGAACTCAACTGATTCCCGATCCGCAGCAGCCGAGCAGGCACACCGGCGGCGTTCAGTCGCCGCGTCCTATCGCGCCGAGCCACGGTCAGCAGCGTGGTGCGGCAAACGCTTCCCAACGCCCGAACCAACAGCGACAGCAGCGTCAACAACGTCAGCAGCGCCAGGCAAACGGCAATGCGCCCAAGCAGCCCCCCACGCACGCTCGAGGCGATCGCGGCCCCGCGCGCAAACCCGCCGAGAACAATAAGTCGGGCAAAAAGACGACGCTCTTTGTCATCCTGGGTCTAATCGTCATTGTCTATATCGTAGGCGTCGTAGCGTTTTCGCAGGTAGCCTACCCCAACACCACCATTGCCGGCGTCGACGTCTCCTTCTCCAACGCTTCGTCTGCCGCCACCAAGGTCAACTCGGCATGGAAGCACTATAAGCTCACCGTGACAGGCGATGACTTTAGCTGGACCTATCAGCCCGAGTCCGATGAGCCCATCGTCGACGGCGAAGCTGCCGCAAAAGAAATCATCAGCCACAACGAAGCCTTTATTTGGCCGGTCCGCCTTGTGGAATCCTTAAGCGGCAAGACCAAAACAACCGCTACCTCCAACGAAGTCGATCTTGATCAAGACGTCGACCTGTCCATGCTCTCCGACGCCTTTGACCAAAAGAAGTTTGAGGAGGACCTGGGCGCCGCTATCGACGAGTTTAACGAGGGCCGTTCGGGCACGTTCGAGGCCAATAGCTCCTATGACGAGCAGGCCGGCAAGTTTACCGTCGAGAAGGCGCGCTCCAACGAGAAAATCAACCGCGAGCATGTCATTAAGTATGCCGAGCTCGAGCTTGCCTCGCTGGCCGAGTCCGTAGATCTTTCCAAGCTCGGCAACGATGCCTATGAGCCGCTCAATGGAACGCTGACCGATGATCAGATTCAGGCCGCATGCGATGCCGCCAACAACTTCCTGGGCGTCAACGTGACCCTCAAGCTCAACGGCGAGGATGCCGGCAAGGTTGATGGCAGCTCCGTATTGCAGTGGATCAGCTTTGCCGATCCCGCCAACCCAACGCTCGATACGTCGCAGATCAGCAACTGGGCAGCCGAACTCGCCAACGGCTTTAATACCGTGGGCTCCACTCGCTGGTGGACGCGCGCCGATGGCAAGCAGTGCGCCGTCGAAGGCGGCGACTTTGGTTGGTCCATCGACAGCAGCTCGCTCGCCAAGCAGGTCGAGGACGCCATTAACAACAAGCAGACCGGCGAAATCGAGATCAAGTACTCCCAGAAGGCCGACACCTTTACCGCAAAGGGAGAGCCCGACTGGAAGGCGTATATCGACGTCGACTTGTCCGAACAGCACGCGCGCTACTATGACGAGAGCGGAAATATCGTTTGGGAGGCCAACTTTATCTCGGGCAAGCCGGGCGAGGACGCCACGCCCGAGGGCGTCTGGCAGATCAACAGCAACGACGGCGGCAGCACCCTGATCGGAGCCAAGGACCCCAAGACCGGTAAGCCCAAATACGAGAGCCCGGTGAGCTACTGGATGCCTTTTGAGGGCAACATGATCGGCTTCCACGATGCCACCTGGCAAAACGACAAGAGCTTCGATAATGCCGAGTCGTACAAGTGGTGCGGCAGCCACGGTTGCATCAACCTGCGCCTGGCAGACGCCAAGGCACTTCACGACTGCATCAAAGTCGGCCTGTGCGTGGTTGTCCACTCGTAGTGCAACGCGCACATTCCTACAACATGGAGCTGCTGCGACCAATCTAACAGTTCCGAAAGAAACCGTCCCATGCGCCCGCCCCAACCGGTGGGCGCATATACTTATCGAGGTACTTTCTATAAAGGAGACGCTATGCCGAATGTCCCCACGACCACCCCGGGCCCGGATGATACCGAGCACACGCCCGAAGATGTCACCGAAACGATTCCTCTGATTACAAACGTACATGCCGATAAGCAGAGCGGACGCGCGAACGATGCGACCGAGATTTCCGATGAAGAGGCATATGCCAAGCTCAAGGCAAAACGTGCCGAACGTCGACGCAAAAAGCTCATCCGACGCGGTATTGCCGCCGGCGTCGTGGGTACCATCGCACTCATTGCCATTGTCGCAACCCTGGTTATCAATGCTCAGCCACAGGGCGCTAGTGGGCCTGTGACCGACATGGTGACCGAGGGTCCGTTTACCACAACGGTCGAGGCGAAAGGCCAGCTCAAACCCATTTCGTCCTCAGTGGTCTCCCCTTCTGTCGACGGCACAGTCGATTCGATCAACGTGCAGGCAGGCCAATCCGTCAACGAGGGCGACATGCTTATGACCATTAAAAACGACGAGCTCGATCGCAACGTTGCCGAGGCGCAGCGTGCAGTTGCAGCCGCTCAGGAAGACCTCGCCAACGCGCAGAAAGCCGCAGCTGCCGCGCAGGCCACCCCAACGACGGACGTCGAGGGAGCTTCCGCAGCGGCTGGCGTCTCTGACGCATCAGCGGACACGAACGCCGTATCGGCCGCGCAGCGCAGCCTCGCTTCGGCCCAGGCAAACCTAGACCAGGCGAACGCCAAGGCCGCCAGTCGCACGGTCACGGCCCCGAGCTCGGGTAGCATCGTGGAGCTTAACGCCAAGGTGGGCGCAACGGTAACAGGCGGCATGATCATGGGCGAAAGCGATACGAGCGGCGGCAAGCAGTGCATGCAGATCGCCGACCTATCCAAGATGAAGGTGACCGTGCAGGTGGGCGAAAAGGACATCGCCAAGATCGCCGTTGGGCAGAGCGCCAACGTCACGTATCCCGCGTTTCCCGATATCGTGAGCCAGGGAACCGTCACGGCTATCGCGTCGGTGGCAAACTCCGACGCCGCCAACGGCGGCGGCAGCGTGACCTTTAACGTCGACATCCTCATCGAGGCGCCCGACGCGCGCCTGAAGCCGGGCATGACGGCCGAGGTCTCGGTGGTGACCGAGCAGCTCGACGACGTGGTGATGGTGCCGACGATGGCGCTCATGACCGAAGACGGCGAACACTATTACGTCAACGTGGCAACCGATGACGAGGGCAAGCAAACCCGCCGCGTCAAGGTGACCGTCGTGACGCAAAACGACAACGAAACCGTAGTCGGCAAGACACAGGTCAAGCGCGACGACCAGGGCAACGAGATCAACCCCAACGTGCCGGTTACCAAGCTGAGCGATGGTGACACCCTCGTCATGGACACCGGAGCGGACGCAACGGCTGACGGCGGCTACAGCGCGGATTCGGGCAGTATGTCTGCCGATGAGGACATGTAATGCGTCCCGTTATCGACATCCGCAACGTGCACCGCATCTTTGAGAGCGAGGCAGGTTGCGCCCACATCCTGCACAACGTGAGCCTAGCGGTAAATCCCGGCGAATTCGTCGCTATCACTGGCCCCTCGGGTTCGGGCAAATCAACGCTCATGAACATCCTAGGCTGCCTGGATAAGCCAACGGCAGGCGACTACTACCTGCAAGGGGTCAACGTGGCCGAGCTCGATGATGACGAGCTCACCGAAGTTCGCGCCCTGAGCATTGGCTTTGTCTTTCAGAGCTTCAACCTGCTGCCGCGCCTGTCGGTTATCGAAAACGTCATGCTGCCGCTGGCCTACACCAATGTGCCCCGTAGCCAGCGCGAAATGCGCGCCGTGCACGCGCTGCAGGCCGTCACGCTGCCCGTCGACCACTGGGACCACCGCATATCCGAGCTCTCGGGCGGCCAGATGCAGCGTGTCGCCATCGCACGCGCCCTCGTCAATGACCCGCCCATCATTCTGGCCGACGAGCCGACGGGAAACCTTGACTCCGCCACCGGAGCGCTTGTGATGGAGACCTTCCATAGACTTCAGGAGCGCGGCAAAACCATCGTGCTTATCACACATGACCCCGGCATCGCCGCCGAGGCCGACCGTGCCGTGACCATCCGCGACGGTCGCATTCACGACGGCGCGTATATTCCACATGCACCGCGGACCCTACGCAGCGCTGTAGATAGCCTGCCCATGATTTCCGCCTCCGCCAACCCGCCGAAAGGAGTGGTGGCATGAGCGCCCGCGATCTCATCCAGGAAGCCCTTCACTCGCTCGAAGCCAACAAGGGGCGCAGCCTGCTCACCATCCTGGGCATTGTCATCGGCATCGCCTCGGTTATCGCCATGACTTCGCTCATCGGCGGTATCCAAAACAGCTTGGTCAACAGCCTGGGCCTCAATGCGGCACGCATGGTGCAAATCTATTCGTCGCAAGAACTCACCGAGTCGGACATCGAGAAGCTTCAAAAACTGGTGCCGCAGATAGAGCAGATCGGCATTGTCGACAGCGCGTATACCGAGTATAAGACCGGCGATAAAAACTATACCGTCATGGCACAAGGTGTCGATAGCGACATGCTCGACGCGGTGGGGGCCAGCAAGCTCGTTGCGGGGCGCACCTATTCCCAGGCCGAGTCCCAGTCAGGCTCGCGCGTGGCGCTCATCAGCCGCAACGGCGCCGATCAGCTTTACGGCAACGAACAGGATGCGCTGGGGAAAACCATCAAGGTGTCCAACGGCGAGGTGCAGATTGTAGGCGTGATAGATGGTGGCAGCGACTCCATGGGCTCGCTCACGCTGTATATGCCACGCGAAACCATCTCCGGCCTGTTTGGTGACGAGAATCCTTCATTCCCCAGCGTGACGGCACTTGCCGCCGAGGGCACGGACATGGATGAGCTTTGTAAGACCATCGAGTCAAAGGTGCGCGCGATGAAGGGCATCGAGGAGGAGGATGGGTACGACAGTGTATCGGCGACATCCATGAAAAGCGCCATCGATGCGCTCAACTCCTTTATGGGCGCGTTCTCGCTCATCATGGGTGCTGTCGCCAGCATCTCGCTGCTTGTCGGCGGTATCGGCATTATGAATATGATGCTTACCAACGTAACGGAGCGCATCCGCGAGATCGGCATCCGCCGCGCTCTGGGCGCAAGTCGTCGCGATATCACCGCGCAGTTTTTGGCCGAATCCTCGGCGCTGTGCGTCACCGGCGGACTGCTAGGTGTCCTGATTGGCTATCTGCTGGCATGGGGCCTCGCGATGTTTGCCTCCGGATCCGGGATTCTTGGCGAGCTCGGTGCCAGCGGGCAAATCACACCGAGTTTTTCAATCGCCACGGTGATGCTGGCCTTCGCCGTCTCCGTCGGCATCGGCGTGATATTTGGCTTCTACCCCGCTCGCCGCGCGGCGAAGCTCGACCCGGTGGAGTGCCTACGCTACCAGTAAGCCACCACCAACAAGTTGCGGTGAATTAGGGACTAAATATGCTATCTAGCTTCAAAAACAGACACTATTTCACCGCAACTTATTGAAGGGCTGCTTGCGCCAGTTCCGGGCGTCGTCCTCGAGCTATTGGCGGATGACGGGCTTGTACGAGTCGAGCTTGCTCGGGGCGCTCCTCTTCGCGGGCGGGAGGGCGCGCAGGCGCGGCGAGCGCCTAGCGCGCGAGCTCCCGTAAGAGCGCGTCTTCCACTTCCCGAAGCGAAAGGGCGCCGCCTCCCTCGGCGGGACGGGCGACCACGATGCAGCGCGCTCCCACGTCGCGCGCGGCGGCGAGCTTCTCGGCCGTGCCGCCTACGGTTCCCGAGTCCTTGGTCACAAGCCACTGGGCGCCCACCTGCCGAAGCATCGCCTCGTTGAGCTCGCGGGTGAAGGGCCCCTGCATGCCGATGACGTGCGACGGCGAAAACCCCGCGTCGATGCACTTCGTTATAGCGCCGGGCAGCGGGAGCACACGCACGAAGAAGCGCTCCGCGAAATCGGCGACGCGCGTGTAGGGAGCAAGCTCCTTGCTCCCCGTCGCGAGAAGCGCGCGACCCGGGTTCTCGGAGAGAAAGCGCGCCGCGCAGGCGATCGACGCGACCGACACGACGCCTTTGGGCAGCGCCTCGGCCGGGCGCGCAAGGCGCAGGCATCGTGCACCCACGGCGAGCGAAGCGGCCCGGATGTTGCCGCTTGCGAGCGTAGCGTAGGGGTGCGTGGCGTCGACGACGATGTGCGCGCCGGAAAGCTCGCGCTCCATGTCGGCCTCGTCGAGCCTGCCCGCATGCACCTCGATACCCGGAAGCTCGCCCAAAAGCTCGCCTCCGTAATCGGTTGCCGCGTAGGCACGGGCGGGGATGCCCGCCCCGCTCGCCCATTCGCACAGAAGGCGGCCCTCGGTGGTGCCGGCGAAGATGCGCAGCGCCGGCGCGGATGCGGGCGCCGTCACTTCGGGCCCCCTGGGCGCGTGATCTGGTAGAGCAGCGCGTTCATAATGGCAGCCGCCACGGTCGAGCCGCCCTTGCGACCCCTCGCGACGATGGCCGGCACGCGTCGCGCGAGTAGCTCCTCTTTCGCCTCGACCACGTTCACAAACCCGACCGGCACCCCAACGACGAGCGCGGGCGCGATCTTCCCCGCGTCCATAAGCTCGGCGAGGCGCAGAAGTGCTGTGGGAGCGTTGCCGACGGCCACGATGAGCGGACCCTCGATGCCGCAAGCTTTGTCCATGCTCGCAACGGCGCGAGTCGTGCCCGCGGCGCGCGCAGCCGCGGCGACATTAGGGTCGGCCATGTAGCAAACGGCCTTGCAGCCGAGCTTTGCGAGCGCGGGCTTGCTTATGCCTGCGAGCGCCATGTTCGTGTCGGTGAGCACCGTGGCCCCTGCGCGCAGTGCGTCGAGAGCACAGTGCGCGGCGTCATGGGTGAATACGAGGGAATCGGCGTACGAGAAGTCGGCAGTGGTGTGGATGACGCGCTTCACGACGGGCTCTTCAAGCGGCGGGAACGTGCGGCCGCCGAGCTCTTCGGTGATGATCTCGAAGCTGCGCCGCTCGATGTCGCCGGGCGCCATCTCCTTGGAATCCATCTAGTACTCCACTCCTTCCCTTGCACCTATCCCCTGAGCGTAGGGGTGTTTCTCGCACCGCATCTCGGTTATGTAGTCGGCCTTCTCCACGATCTTGCGGGAAGGCGCGCGCCCGGTGAACGCTACTTCGACGCCGCGCGCGGACATATCGAGCGCGCGGTCCACGAGCGCCTCGTCGACAAGCCCCTTCGAAAGCGCGTCGAGCGCCTCGTCGAGCACGAGCAGCCCCTCCTGCGCGCCCTCGAGCTCGGCGAGCGCGGAAGCGAGGTTCCCATCGTGCAGCTCGCGCGTCGCGGCAAGTTCTTCCGACGTCATGGACCAGGTAAACTTGTCCGACGCCTTCCCCGCGAACACGGGCACGCCGAAATGCTCGGCGAGCAGGCGCACCTCCCCGCTTTCGCCGTCTTTCAGGAACTGCACGACGACGACGCGGCGGCCTGCGGCGAGCATGCGAAGGGCGAGGCCCATCGCCGCCGTGGTCTTGCCTTTGCCGTCGCCATGATACACGTGGATCATACGCCCTCCTCGATAATGCGGTAGACATACTCCATGTCGAGCGCCACGCGCACGGAGTCGGCCAGGCGGTCGAACTCGCGCGCACGGTGATCGGCCGCGGACGCCGCGCCCGCAGCACCCACGACGCTCTCGGGCAGGCCACGCATGCGCGCGAGCGAGCGCGCGAGGGCGAGCGCCACCCCCGGTTCGTCGAACAGGCCGTGGAGATAGGTTCCGAACACGTTTCCGCAGGCCGCGCCTTCTGGTTTGCCGCCAATCGTGCCCGCAGGGGCGCAGGAGACGATCGTTTCGCCGTCGTGGATCTCGTACCCGCGAGCCGTCATGCCGTTCCACACCGAGAACGCACCTTGGGCGTCTGTGATGCGCAGCTCCGACTGGGCGAGGCGCTTTTCCTCCCTGAACACCGTACTTGCAGGGATGAGCCCGAGCCCGCGCGCGGTGCCAGCGCCTTCCCTGCCGTGCGGGTCGGAAAGCTCGTCACCCAAAAGCTGGTAGCCTCCGCATATGCCGAGCACCGGCGTGCCCGCACCCGAAAGCGCGCGTACACAGGCTCCGATGCCGCTAGCCGCAAGCCAGCGCGCGTCGTCGAGCGTGGTCTTCGAGCCGGGGAGCACCACCAGGTCGGGTCGGCCCAGATCGGTCGTCGAGGAAACGTAGCGCACGCCCACGCCGGGCACGCGCGAAAGCGGGTCGAAGTCGGTGAAGTTCGACAGATGTGGAAGGCGCACGACGGCGACGTCGATGACGCCGCGCGCCTCGCGGGCAGATAGGCGCGGCGCGAGCGAGTCCTCGTCGTCCAGGTCGAGCGTAAGATACGGCACGACCCCCACGACGGGAACCCCGCACATTTTCTCGAGCGGGGCCAAACCCGGGCGCAGGATTTCCACATCGCCGCGGAACTTGTTCACCACAAGCCCCCGCAAAAGAGCGCGATCCTCGGGCGCAAAGAGCGCGACCGTGCCGTAGAGCTGGGCAAACACCCCGCCTGGGTCGATGTCGCCCGCGAGCAGCACGGGGGAGGACACGGCGCGCGCGAGCCCCATGTTGACGATGTCGTTTTCGGCAAGGTTGATTTCGGCGGGGCTGCCGGCGCCCTCGATGACGATGACGTCGATTTCCTCCGCGAGCGAATCGAACGACTCCAAAATCTGCGGCATGAGCGCCTTCTTTCGCGCGAAGTAGTCCCTCGCAGCGAAGGCTCCCTGCGCCTTGCCGGCCACGATGAGCTGGCTTCGGTGGTCGCTTTCGGGCTTGAGCAGGATGGGGTTCATGCGCACGTCGGGCGCGATGCCGCACGCCTCGGCCTGCATGATCTGGGCGCGCCCCATCTCGAGCCCATCGGCCGTGACACCGCTGTTGAGCGCCATGTTCTGGCTCTTGAAGGGAGCCACGCGCAGGCCGTCCTGCGAAAGCACACGGCACAGCCCCGCCGCAAGCAGGCTCTTCCCCGCGTTCGACATGGTGCCCTGGATCATGATGGGCTTCGCCCTACCCACGGGTATCGACCTCCTTCGCCGAGCCTCGGCCATCCGCGCCCGCCATAGCGTCGCTGCAAGAAGCGCCGCCCCGTTCGTCGGGTTCGCCTTCGCCCGATGCGCCTTCCGCCCGAAGCGCGCGGCTGAACGCCATCGCAAGCCGGGCGTTCTCCTTGCGCGTGCGCACCGCGACGCGGCACCAGAAACGGGACAGTACCGAAAACGAGTCGCACGTGCGGACCAAAACCCCCTGTTTATACAGGCGCTCGGGGATGTCTTTCGCCGGTGTCCGGACTAAAAGGAAGTTCGCATCCGACGGCACGACGGAAAGCCCGAGCGAGGAGAGCTCGTGGGAAAGCCACGCTCGCTCGCCCGCCAATACATCGCGCGTGCGCGAGACGTATTCGACGTCTTCCAGGGCGGCGATACCCGCGGCCTCGGCGACCGAGGAGACGGGCCACGCCTGCCCCGCCCGGCGAATCCCCTCGAGGAGTTGGGCGTTTCCGCTGATCAGATATCCTAACCGCAACCCCGCCATTCCGTAGAGCTTGGTGAATGCGGAGAGCACGGCCACATGGCGCGAACACGCGGCGCGTGCGGCCACGCTCCTTTCGCGGGCGTCGGGCGCAAATCCGAGGAAGCACTCGTCCACGACGAGCAGCGCGCCCACCTGCTCGCAGCGGCAAGCCGCGGCATCGATCACGCGGGGGTCGACGAGGCGCCCCGTCGGGTTGTTCGGATTGCAGATATACGCCACGTCTCCCGGCCCCTCGATCGCGCGGGCGAAGGAGGCGGGCACGTCGAAGTCGTCCGCTTCGGAGAGCGGGAACTCCTGCACGCATGCGCCGTAGTACGATGCCGCCTCCGCATATTCAGAGAACGTCGGCGCGCACACGACGATGCGTTTCGGGCGCACCGCCGCGGCGAGCCGCCAAATGATGTCGGACGCGCCCGCGCCGCAGACGATAGTATCTTCGGGAATGCCCTGGGCACGCGCTAGGGCGCGAACGAGGGCGAGGCTTTCCCTATCGGGGTAGGCGTCGATTCGAGAAAGCGCCTTGCAAGCTGCGGCAACGGCGCGCGGCGAGGGGCCTGCCGGATTCACGTTCACCGAGAAGTCAATGAGGTCGGAGGCGCCCCCTTCGCAAGCGATGCCGAGCGATTGCGTGCTACCCCCATGCGCACGGGCGCGCAGGATTCCCCCGGCAGCCCGGGACGCGGCGTGGTCTTCCCTCATACCATCGCCCCCACGGCGAGCACGACCGCCGCGCGTGCGGCACCGAAGACGACGAGCGCGCATACGGACGCGGCGAGCATGAGCCTAGTCGCCCGGGCGATGTCGCTCCACTCAATTTCACGGGACGCGTCGCCTATCGTCGGTTTCTCAACGAGCTTGCCGAAATACACCGCGGGTCCTGCCAGGCGCAGCCCGAGCGCGCCCGCACACGCTGACTCGGTCTGCGCCGAGTTGGGGCTCGCATGGCGACGCCTGTCGCGGCGCCAGATGCGCGCCGCCCCGCGAGCATCGAGCCCGACGATCGGGCACACGGCGATCATGAACAGGGCCGATAAGCGCGAGGGAATCCAGTTCACCGCATCGTCGAGGCGCGCCGAGGCGCAGCCGAAGTCGATGTAGCGCTCGTTTTTGTAGCCCACCATGCTGTCGAGCGTGTTCACCGCCTTGTACGCCATGCCCAAGGGCGCACCCCCGATCATAAGGTAGAAAAGCGGCGCGATGACGCCGTCGCTCGCGTTCTCCGCCACCGTTTCCACGGCGGCGCGCGCAACGCCCTGCTCGTCGAGAACAGACGTGTCGCGTCCCACGATGAGCCCGACGGCTTCGCGAGCCGCGACAAGGCCGCCCTTCGAGAACGCGCGGGCCACGGCCAGGCTCTGGCGGCGCAGCTCGCATGCCGCGAGAATCTGATAGCTCGCCCATGCCTCGGCCACGAAGCGCAAGCCGGGGTGAACCATGCCGCAAAGATGCAGGATTCCCAAGGTCAAAAGCCCACACGCAAGCGGAAGCGCCACGGCGAGCACAAGCCCTGAGGCGCGCGTGCCCGCGGACGTTTGCGGGAATGAGCCCCGCAGGCGGCCTTCGGCCCACGTGATCGCGCGCCCCATGGCGACAACGGGATGGGGAAGCCAGCGCGGGTCGCCGAAGGCAAGGTCGGCTGCGAACCCGGCGGCGGCGGCAAGAATCGTCATCACCGGGCATCGCCCCCCGAAGCGGGACGAACGTCGCGAAGGCAGCGCCCATCCCAGGTGGCGGCCCATGCGCCGCCCGGCTCGGTATGCACGTCGAAATATCCCATTTTCGGGACAGCTAGCTCGGAGAGCAGCGCTTTCACGGTACCCGCGTGAACGACGAAGACGGCGCGCCCACTCCCCTGGGCGCGCTCCGATTCGCACGCCTCCCGAAACGCCGCGACGACGCGGCGGGTGAAATCGCTCTTGCCCTCGCCATGCGGGCAGCGCGTCTCGCACCAGGAGTCTACCCAGGCGCGGTAGCGCACATCCTCTTTAAGCTCGGCGGCGCTTCGCCCCTCGAAGTTGCCGAAATCCATCTCGCGCAGACCGGGGCACGCCATAAGCTCCGCGTTCGGGAAGAGGATGCGCGCCGTCTGGTCGGTGCGGGCCATGCCGCTCGTGATAACACGGAACATGTCACGATCACACGCGAGGTCGCGCAAAGCGCGCTCGCCCGCGCTCGACAGGGGCTCGTCGGTGCCCGCCCCGCTGTAGCGATGGTCTTCCGTGCCCGCCGTGGCACCATGGCGCACGAAGACGACTTCCAAAGGCGCGCCCGCGCCCTGCGTCCCTCGAGGCGCATCGGCAAGGTTTCCTTTGATGACCTGGGGAATCCCGCACGTCATGCGCACGACGACGTCGGCACGCGCAGCGAGCGCGCATCCAAAGCGCCCCGCGCGCTCGCGCCATTGGGCGTCTTCCGCACGCATGGGGACGACCCCCGAGCCGACCAAGGGCAGAATCACTGCGTCGAAGCCAATCAGCCGCTCGAGCGCCCGGTCTGCGTCGAGCGCGCGTACGAGCTCCTCAGCACGGTACGCGACACGGCCGGCAAAAGCCGCGGGCACGCCGCCCTCCGCAAGCTGCGCCGCATCGACGAAATCGTCCGCCGCGAACCCGAGCTTTTCGCGCACGAAGGTCCTCTTCCCCGAATGCGCGCCACCTACCACGAGAATCATAGGAGCATGCCCCCCGCCACCAGCATGGCAAGCATCGCGAGCTCGGCCCATTGCAGAAACCATCCGGCCAAATCCCCCGTCACCCCGCCGAAGCGGGACAGGGCAACATGGCGGTACCACGCGAGCGCCAAAAGCCCCGCCACCGCCATAAGGACGCCGACGGCCTGAGCGCACGCGACCATCCCTGCAGCCGAAGCCGCGGCGAAAGCGCAAAGCGGCACGACGATCGCCGCGCGCTTCTTCGCAGGCGAGAGCCCCGCGGCCATGCCGTCCGCCCGCGCGGCAGGCCAGCATTCTACGGCGAGCCCCGAAAGCGCGCGGGAGAACACGAGCGAGCACAGAAGCGCGAGGAACGCCCCCGCCGTAAGCGGCAGCGCGGTGAACAGGGAAAACTGCAGAATAAGGTACACGACAACACCGATGACCCCGAAGGCGCCCGCCCGCGGGTCGTGCATGATCTCGAGCTTTCGCTCGCGCGGGGCCCAACTTGCAAGCGCATCGGAGGTGTCGCAGAGCCCGTCTAAGTGGATGCCTCCCGTCACCGCCACAGGCAGCGCCGCGAGCACGGCCGCGACGATGGTCGCGGGTACGCCGAGCAGGTTCGCCACGTACCCCCACGCCGTCATGAGGAAGCCTTCCGCAAGGCCCACCAGGGGAAACGCGGCAAGCGCATGGGTTGACCCGAAATCGGTCCAGGCCGATTTCGGGACGGGGATGCGCGAGAACGTTCCGAACGCCGCGCCGATTGCCTCTGCTATCTTCACCTTATAGGTCCTTCGCCTTTCATCCACACGGGAATCCCGCATACCACTTCGACTGCGCGGTCGGCCAGCGCCACCACACCCGCGTTCACGCGCGCGAGCGCGCGCCTCCATGCCTCGGTCCCCTCATCGTAGCGCATTCCATCGGCGAACACGTCGACGGTGACCACCACCGTATACGCAGCGGCCTGAGCGAGCCGTTCGATGCCTCCGAGCACCTCGCGCGCCGCAGCGTCGGGGTCACGTGGGGACAAGCCGCCTTCCGCGAAGAGCTCGTTCGCAACCAGGTTGCCCACGTCCTCCAAAAGAAGCGTGCAGCCGCACGGAAGCCCGGGCACTGCGGCGCCCACGTCACGCGTGCGCTCGAGGGTGGAAAACCCCTTGCCCTCGCGCAGCGCCCGATGGCGCGCGATGCGGCGGGCGCCCTCTTCCCCGAAGGGCTCCATCGTTGCCAGGTACACGCGGGGGCCGTCGTGCCCGAGGCACAGGGACTCGGCATAGGCGCTCTTGCCGCTCGCGGCGGCGCCGATAACGAACGTCACCGTCATTTCCCAGCCTCGAAATGCTCGTAAGCAGCCATGCCAGTCGCCGTGAACGTCTTCCCATCCCGGTACACGCGCAGCGCCGAATCCAGAAGGGGCAGATACGCCATGGCGCCCGCGCCCTCGCCCAAGTGCATGCCTGCGTCGAGGGGTGCCTTTATGCCGAGCTCGCGAAGGAGCTCCCGGCTTGCGGGCTCGCTTGATGCGTGGGTGCCCACGAGGTAACCTAAGGCGTTGGGGCACAGGCGCGCCGCGCACAGGGCCGCCGTGCAGGATATGACCCCGTCGAGGAGCGCCGGCGCCTTCGAGGCCGCGGCCCCCAGGTAGAAGCCGCACATCGCCGCAATGTCGAAGCCGCCCACCTTCGAGAGCACATCGATCGGGTCGGCGGAATCGGGCGAGTTCGCATCGATAGCGCGCTCGACCACGTCGCGCTTGCGCGCGAGCGAGGCGTCCGAGAGCCCCGCGCCGCGCCCGACGAGGCTCCGCGCGTCCGCCCGGATGAGCACTGCGGCCACCGCCGCCGAGGTGGTCGTGTTGCCGATACCCATCTCGCCCGCGGCGAGAAGGCGCACGCCGGCGCGGGCAAGCCCGCACGCGACGGCGATTCCGACCTCGATCGCGCGCACGGCCCCATCGCGAGACATGGCGGAGCCGTGCGCGATGTTGCCGCTCCCCCGCCGCACGTTCGCGCGCACCATGCGCGCGTCTTCTATGCCCCGGGCCATACCCACGTCGACGGGCACGACCTCGGCACCCGCGAACGCCGCCATGCGGCAGGCGCTCGTGGCCCCCTCGCACATGTTGCGCGCGACGGCTCGCGTCACGTCTTGCCCGCTTTGCGACACGCCCTCGGCAACGACCCCGTTGTCGGAGAAGAATACCGCGAGCGCACGGGGAAACTCGGCCACATCGACGCTCCCCTGAGCTGCGGCGATACGCGCGACGGCGTCTTCAAAGTCGCCCAATCCCCCCAAGGGGTGCGCGATGGAGTCCCACGCGGCGTACGCGGCGGCGCGGGCGCACTCGTCTGCGGGCGCGATCCGGGAGAGCGCGGCTTCGAGCACGGCGCCCGGCGCCGAAGAGAACGCGCGCTCGACTTCCTCGCGGATGCAGGCAAGCGCGGTTTCGGTTGCTTCAGCCATGCCGTCTCCTCTCTGCGAACGACGCTGCGGCAGACGCGAACGCGCGCGCAACGTCGGGGTTCGCAGGATAGTACACATGCGGGAAGCCCGCAACCAGGGACGGGGTGGTCGTCATGCACGGCCAGCCCTTGTCGCGCCGGGGCTTCTGCGCCCAGAAGTCGCCGCCCGGGCAGGTGGACTGCCAGTAGTGGAACTCGTGCGCACGGATGCGTGTGCCGCGCGGCCCGTAGAGCCCGTCGCGTTGAGAAGTGAGCTCCACGTACCCGAAATGGGACAGCCTTCCCCCGTTCTCGCTTGAGCCCTCAAGGGCGCCCGCAACAGGCCAGCGCCGCCCCTCGCTATCGGCGATTTCGTGCTGCAGGTACAGAAACCCACCGCATTCGGCGACCGTCGGCATGCCGGATTCCACCGCGCGCCGCACCGCCTCGCGCATCGGCGCGTTCTCGGAGAGCTGCCGCGCATGGAGCTCCGGGTAGCCGCCTCCCAGATAGAGGGCGCTTGTCCCCCGGGGCAAATCGCTATCACACAGGGGGCTGAAAAAGGCAAGCTCGCAACCCAGGTCCTCGAGCGCGCGCAGGTTCTCCTCGTAGTAGAACGAGAACGCCTCGTCACGCGCGACGGCGACGATGGGCCGCGCTCCCGCGATCGGCTCCAACCGGTAAGGTTCCTCGCGGATATCGGGTGCCGTCGCCGCTATTTCGAGCAAGCGGTCGACGTCGACGCTCTTTTCCACCAGCTCGGCCATCTTGTCGATGCGCGCGGAGAGCTGCTCGACCTCGCCGGCGGTCACAAGCCCCAGATGCCGGCTTTCGAGCGAGAACGCCTCGTCGGCGGGGATATTCCCCAAAACCGCGACGCCCGTGTGCTTCTCGATCGCAGGCGCCGCGTAGGCGCAGGCAGCGGCGCTCGTCTTGTTCAGCACGACGCCGCGCACGTTCGCACAAGGCAGGAACTCGGCGATGCCGTGGATTACGGCGGCGAGCGATAAAGACGCCCCGCGCCCGTTCACCACTAAAACAACCGGCGTTTCCGTGTCGCGCGCAACCTGGTAGCTGCTCGCATCGGACACGCCGGGCGCAATGCCGTCGTAGAAGCCCATGACCCCCTCGAGCACCGCGACATCCGCGCCCGCGGCGCCGCGTGCGAGCAGGGCGCGCAGCGTCGGGGCGTCGGTGAAGAAGCCGTCTAAGTTGCCCGAGCGCGCACCCACGACGCGGCGATGAAAGAGCGGGTCAATGTAGTCGGGGCCGCATTTGAAGGCCGCGCATGCAAGGCCGCGGCGCGCGAGCGCGCGCAGGAGCGCGCACGTTACGACCGTCTTGCCGCTCCCGCTCGAGGGCGCAGCGACCATGAAGCGCGGGATGGACGTGCTCACCGGGCGCCGCCTTCCCCACCTGCACCACGCGCGCTGACGAGGAACACGGGGTTTTGCGCCTTCATAAGATGGTGCGAGCCTACAGCCTCGGCGCGGGCGGCCGACACCTGGCACGCCTCGAACCCCTTAAAGCGCGAACCCGAGAGGAGCGCGCACGCCTCGGTGAGCGTCTCAACGGTGACGCATGGCACGCACAGGCGAACCTGCGAGTTCTTCTCGAGCGCCGCCTCCACGATGGAGGGAAGCTCGCCCGCGCTCCCGCCGACGAACACGGCGTCGGGGACGGGCAGTTTCGCGAGCGCTTCGGGGGCGACACCGGGGACCGCATGCACGTTGCCGCACCCGAATGCATCCGCGTTCTCTCGGATGAGCCGAACGCCGGTCGCGTTGCGCTCGACCGCCCATACCGACCCCGCTCGCGCGACGAGCGCCGCCTCGATCGACACGCTCCCCGTGCCGGCGCCGACGTCCCACACGGTGTCGGTCGCGGCAAGGCGCAGCTTCGCGAGCGCGACGGCGCGTACCTCCTGCTTGGTCATGGGAACGTCGCCGCGGATGAAGAGCTCGTCGGGAATGCCCGAGGAAGCGTACGGCCAGCGGGAGCTCGCGGCGCGAGATGCGCTAGAGCCCACAGGCGACCCGGCGCCGCCTGCGAAATCGATAAGCATCACGTTCAAGTCGTCGAACGTCTGACCTGCGATTTCACTTGCGGTCGCGCAGGTGATGCGCTCGTCGGGGTACGACAGGCGCTCGGCCACCGTCACGCGCGCGTCCCCGAAGCCCGCCTGCACAAGCTCGCCGGAAAGCCGCGAGGGGTCTTCCCCGCCCGACGTGACGAGGAAGAGCTCACCTGCGCGCTCGGCTTCGGCCACGATGTCGCACGCCACGCCGTGAGCGCTCGCAAAGCGCCAATCCTGCCATGGACGCGCGAGGCGCGCGGCGAGATACGACGCTGAGCTTATGCCGGGAATGACGCGCACGTCCACCTGCGCGTTGCCGGAGAGCGCCTCCACCAGGCGGCGCGCGCCGCTGAACAGCCCCACATCGCCCGTCATCACGACCACGGCGCGCTGCCACGACGCCGCATCGGTGAGCGCGGCGACGATGTCCGCCGTCTTCACGAGCTCGCATCTCACCACGTCGGGCGGCACGTCGATGCCGGCAAGTGCGCGATGAGCGCCGATGACCACGTCGGCGATGTCGATAGCGTCGAGCGCCGCGCGCGAGAGCAAGTCGGGGTTTCCGGGCCCCGCCCCGATGATCGTTACCTTTCGCATGGAATCTCCCGATACCCGCGCGGCGTGACCATACGGCCGCCTACGAGCTTCGTGTCCGCGTTGCCGACGAACACGGTGGTGAACATGTCGGCGTCGATCTCCCCCAGCTCAGAGAGCCTGCACATGCCCGACTGCTGCCCCTCGCGCCCGATGTTGCGTACCCAGCCGCAGAGCGTGTCGGGGGCCTTCCATTCGAGCATAATCTTCGCCGCGCGTGAGAGCCTGTCGGCGCGCTTTCTGCTGCGCGGGTTGTACAAACAGATGCAGAAGTCGGCGCTCGCCACGGCGGCGAGCCTGCGCTCGATGACCTCCCATGGCGTGAGCAGGTCGGAGAGCGACACGACCGCGAAGTCGTGGGCAAGCGGGGCGCCGAGCACCGCCGACCCGCTCTGAGCCGCGGTGGCCCCGGCGATAACTTCCACGTCTACATCGGGGTAGTCCTCCGCAAGCTCCAGCACGGGGCTCGCCATGCCGTACACGCCCGCGTCGCCGCTGCACACGAGCGCCACGGCGTCTCCACTCTGCGCGCGTGAAAGCGCAAGGCGGCACCGTTCGACCTCGTGCATCATCGGCGTCGCGAGATGCGCCGCGTCGGGCACGGCGGCGAGCGCGAGCTCCACGTATTTCGTGTAACCCACAACGACGTCGGACGCCTCGAGCGCACGCCGAGCCGCAATCGTCATGCCGTCGGGGCCGCCCGGGCCGATTCCCACCACGAAGAGCTTTCCCATCACCGCTCCTTAAACGAAAGTTTAATAGTTACCTTGGAAAACGCGACGGTCACGCCGCCGTGAGCGAGCTTCGGGAAGATAAGTTTGCCCCCCTCCGCGAGCGCTGCCCGCTCGCACACGTTGTCGACCCCCACCGTCGCGCGCACGAAATCAGATGGCGAAACGCTGCCTTCGACCTGCGACAACTCCTCTGCGGAATACGTCGCAAGCGGGATATTGCGCGCGCAGCAGAAGGCGAGCAGACCCTCCTCGTGCGCCTTCACGTCGATCGTCGCCGCCTCGCGCACGGCCGAAGGCGAGATACCCACCTGCCCGCACGCGAGAAGAAACGCCTCCTCGATCGCTTCGGCGCACGCACCGCGACGGCATCCTATGCCCGCAACGATGCAGGGCACGACAAGGCGAAGCGGCTCGGGCGCAGGCGCCTGCGCCCGCACGCCCGCCGGCTTCCCCGTCTCACCGGCGGGCACGACCTCGCCCGTTGTCTCCGCCGCACGAACGGACGCACCTGCATTCGCGCCAGCGAACGGCGACACGACGATATCGGCCCGAGCGCGGTCGGACGCAATGTCAACCCCCTCAGGCGGCTGTCCCGAAATCGGCATGTCGGAATAGAGCGCCACGCGCCCGCCCGAAAGCAGCCGCGCCGACACTCGCTTGATGGCCTCGGGATTCGAAACGGCGAGCCCCGCACAGCGCGCCCACGTATCCACCGCCCACACGCCGCGGACGTCGGTCGCCGTGGTGATGACGGGGATGGCCCCTGCCGCGCGTGCCACAGTTTGCGCAAGCTCGTTCGCACCGCCCAAATGCCCCGACAAAAGCGGGACGGCAAAGCGCCCCGCCTCGTCGATCGCCACAACCGCGGGATCGTTTGCCTTCGAGGCGACATGCGGCGCGATCGCCCGCACGGCGATGCCCGCCGCGCCCACGAACAGAAGCGCGTCCGACGCTTCCCACGCGAGCGCCGTCCATGCGCGCAGGTCGGCCTTCCCCTCGCCGAACCCGCGCGAAACGGAAACGTCCCAGCCAAGGTCGTCTTCACCTGTCTGCGCGCAATCGGAAAGCGCGTGTGCGGTGCGCACCGCCAACGCATACCCCCTCTCAGTGAACGCTATGCAGGAAACCCTCATCTAGCGCACCACCATCGTCGAGAAGTAGCTGCCCCGATCGGGCACATCGTCGAGCGAGCGGTACACGCGCTCGCCCGGAAGCCCACAGTCCTCTACAAGCTCGGCACCGTCGAAGGCACCCTCCTCGCAAAGGAAGCGCTTCGTGTCCGCAAGCGAGCGGCGCGCCTTCATGACCACCTTCGTCCCCGGCCAGCCGATTGCACGGCGCACCCCGTACAGAACGCCTTTACTCATACGTCGCCCCCAATTTCCCGATAACTGCATCGGCGCCCGACGTGCGGAAAAGCTCGCGGCGCTCGGCGTCGAACACGACCGCGGCGATGTCGCATGCGCCCGCCGCGCGTCGGCGCAACCTGTCCTCAATTGCCGCAGCGAGCGAGGCGCGCGCAGCGTCCCCAACGCCGGCGGCCTCGATTACCTCGAGCGCCGCCGTGGTCGTGACGGACGACATGATCTCGCGCACGGTCTTCGCGCCCGCGCCGGCCATGGCCGCGTGGGCGGCCAGAATCTCCGCGCGGCAGTCGGCGGTACGCGAATGGGTGTCCATGATGCCGCCCGCGACCTTCACCAACTTGCCGATGTGTCCCACAAGAAGGACATTGGTAAATCCCTCGCGAACGCAGCAATCAATCGCATCGCCCACAAAGTTGGAGATGAAGACCACCGGCGCACCGTTTAGGTGGAGATGCCCCGAGATGAACTGCCCGCCGTAGTTGCCGGGCGTGAGCACGACTCCGCGCCGCCCCATAGCCGCATGCTGCCGGATCTCGAGCTCGATGCTGTCGCGCAAGGCAGCGAGGCTGCGCGGCTCGACGATGCCCGTCGTGCCCAGGATGGAGATGCCGCCCTCTATCCCCAGATGCGGGTTGAAGGTCTTTTTGGCAAGGGCAACACCCTCGGGTACCGAAATCGTCACAGCAATATTTCCAGAAAAGCCGTGCGCGGCGCACACCTCGCGCACCGCCGAAGTGATCATCGCGCGCGGCGTCGCGTTGATGGCGGCCGCCCCCACCGGCTGCTCGAGCCCGGGCAATGTCACGCGCCCCACGCCCACGCCGCCATCGACGGAAACTTCCGATTCGCGCGCGGGCACGTCCTTGCTGCCCGCAGCACCCGTGCCCGACCCCGCATGTTCCACGTGCGCGTACACGAGTACGCCGTCAGTCACATCGGCATCGTCGCCTGCGTCCTTTCGCACGGCGCACTGGGCGCACCCCTCGCCGATGCATGCGTCGACCACGTTCGCCTCGACGGGCAGCCCGCCGGGGGTGACGATCGACACGCGGCCGAGGGGCTTTCGTGACAAAAGCATCTCGCAGGCCGCCTTCGCCGCGAGCGCGGCGCAGCTCCCCGTGGTGTAGCCGCAGCGCAGGCGGGTCGTCCCGGTATATATGTAGTGCTCGAAGGCCACGCTAGCTGCTCGCCTTCCGATACCCCGTGGCAAACGAAGGGTCGTAAAGCTTGCTGCGCTCGTACGACTCTGCTTGCGCGCCGTTGTGCGAAAACCCGCCGCGAGCTCCGAGCACGCGGCCCACCACCACGAGCGCCGTGCGGTCGATGCCCTCTCGCGCGCCCGCATCGGCGAGCGTGCCCACTGTGCAGCGCACCACGCGCTCCTCAGACCAGGTCGCCTTGTACACGAGCGCGGCCGGCTCGTCGGAGCTGCGGCCCGCGGCCAAAAGCTCGGCGGAAAGCTCGGCGAGCATACCCGAGCTCAGGAAGATGACCATAGTCGAGCCACTTTCCGCCATGGTGCGCATGCCCTCGCCCGCGGGCATGGGGGTACGTCCGGAAAGCCGCGTGATCACGACCGACTGGCTGATTCCCGGCAGCGTGTATTCCTGGCGAAGCGCCGCCGCGGCACCGCAAAAGCTCGACACGCCGGGCACCACCTCGTAGTCCACGCCGCGCGCGTCGAGCGCGTCCATCTGCTCCTGGATGGCGCCGTACAGGCACGGGTCGCCCGTGTGCAGGCGCACCACGTCCTCGCCCCGCGCATCTGCCGCGCACATCACGTCGAGCACTTCCTCCAAGGTCATGTGCGCGCTGTCGTAGACGATGCAGGATTCCTTGCACTCAGCGAGCAGCTCGGGGTTCACAAGGCTTCCCGCCCAAACGACCACGTCGGCCGCGCGCAAAAGGCGCGCCCCGCGCAGCGTGATAAGGTCGGCGGCGCCCGAGCCAGCGCCAACGATATGAATCATCCGAGCCTTCCCTTCCCGTTTCTCATCGCAACCGTTTACGCTGCCATTCGCGCAGCGGCCAAAACACGGCGCCCGCAGCGGCAATCGGCGCAAATACGCAGGCAGGAGGCGCAATGCCGCCCGCCCTGGCTTTGACACGTTCAAAAGTGCCCACTATCATAGTAAAAGATTCGGCAACGAGCATATGACAATCGGATAAAAGGAAATGACCGGCGCGGCGCCCGCACAGCCCGCGCTGGCTTGCGGAGGGAACCAGGTGGGAATCCTGGGCAAGGGACATTACTGTATAGGACGCACGGGCGAACCGCCTCGCGCCCCAAGCCAGACTGCTTCGCCTTTTCCTCACGGCATCGCCGTGGCGTTAGCTCCTTGTGAACCCCGAGGGGTGCGCTTTTCTTTCGCTTGTGCCGACAAGCAACTGTCGCCGGGGGACCGGCAAACCGAGGAAAGGAAAAACCATGTCCGACCAGATGTCACGCCGCGGCTTCATGGGCGCCGCAGCAACCGGAGCCTTCGCGCTCGCCGGAGTCGCGCTCGCGGGCTGCTCCAACACCTCCGCGAGTTCCGAGAAATCGAGTGAAAAGGAGAAGGCCGTGAAGCCGGTCATCCTCGTCACGAGCTTCGGCACGAGCTACAACGACTCGCGCCACATCACCATCGGCGCCATCGAAGACGCTATCCGCGAGAAGTACTGGCAGGACTACGACATCCGCCGCGCCTTCACCGCGCAGATCATCATCGACAAGCTGAAGAAGCGCGACGGCATCACGATCGACAACATGACCGAGGCGCTCGACCGCTGCGTGGAAGACGGCGTGAAGGAAATCGTCGTGCAGCCGACGCATCTCATGGGTGGCCTGGAATACACCGACGTGAAAGACGAGCTCGACAAGTACGCCGACAAGTTCGACAAAATCTCGCTCGGCGACCCGCTGCTCACCTCCGACGACGACTACAAGAAGGTGGCCGCAGCCATTAAGGAGAACATGGCGTCCTTCGACGACGGCAAGACGGCGCTGTGCCTCATGGGCCACGGCACCGAAGCCGATTCCAACGCCGACTATGCCAAGATGCAGGAAGTGTTTAAGAACGAGGGCTTGACGCAGTTCTTCGTCGGCACCGTCGAGGCTGAACCGACCTGCGAGGATGTTATCGCCGCCGCGAGCGCCGCAGGCTACAAGAAGGCCGTGCTCGCGCCGTTCATGGTGGTCGCGGGCGACCACGCGAACAACGACATGGCAGACGAGACCGACCCCGACAGCTGGGCTGCGAAGTTCGTGGCTGCCGGCTTCGAAGTGACGTGCCTGCTCCAGGGTCTGGGACAGAACGTCGCGGTCGACGACATCTACGTCGCGCACGTGGACGACGCCATCGCCAAGCTGTAAACTCGCCGCGCACGGGGGCGCCGGTCGCGTCCCCGTGCAACGGGCATGCGCCTTCCCCGACTGACGGCGCATGCCCGTTGCATTCGCATCCCGCCCGCCCACCGCACGGCGCGGGCGGTCGAAGCGATTGAAAGGAACCCCCTCCATGTTGAAGAAAACCCTCGCCTTCGCCCTGTCGGCGGCGCTTTTCGCGTTCTCGCTCGCCGGCTGCGGCGGAAATTCAATCGACAGCGCAAAGGCAAGCGATGCCGATTCCCAGGAAAAGACCGAACAGGCGGCCGATGCGCCCGAGGGCGCAAGCGCTGCCCCCATCACCGCCGACAAGGTGGCCGACGGCACCTATCCGATCACCGTAGATTCCAGCTCGAACATGTTCAGGATTGTGGATGCCCAGCTCATCGTGGAAAACGGCTCCATGCACTGCGTGATGACACTTTCCGGCACGGGCTACGGCAAGCTCTTCATGGGCACGGGCGACGAGGCTGCCGCCGCGAGCGAGGCCGACTTCATCCCCTATGTGGAAAACGCGGAAGGCAAGTACACCTACGACGTGCCCGTTGATGCGCTCGACGAGGACACCGCCTGCGCCGCGTGGAGCATTAAAAGGGAGCGGTGGTACGACCGCACGCTCGTATTCGAATCCGCCGGCGTCGATCTGCGCGCCGACGCACTGAAGTAACGCCATGCGGTCGATTCTTCCCAAGGGGGAAAACAGGAAGCGCCGCAGCATCGCGGCGCGCGCGATCGCCTGCGTTCTCGTCGCCCTGCTCGCGCTTCCCTTCGCGGGGTGCAGTGCGAGCCCGAACGTGACCGGTGCCACGGCGGGCTCTCAGGAATACACTGTGAGCGTCTCGCTTTCCGGCGGGTCAGGGCGCGCAAGCATCGCCTCGCCCACCACAATTGTGAAGGATGGCGACACCTACACCGCGACCATCACCTGGTCGAGTTCGAACTACGACAAGATGACCGTCGACGGCGTGGACTACGCGCCCGTAAACGACGGCGGCAACTCCACGTTCGAGATACCCGTCACGCTCGACGAGGACATCGCCGTGTCGGCCGAGACCGTCGCCATGTCGACGCCGCACACCATCGACTACACGCTCCACTTCGACTCATCCACCATGAAGGAGAAATCGGGCGACGATGCAAGCGGCGGCTCCCCTGCGGGAACGGCTTCAAGCGCCGCGGCCGACTTCCACAACGCTGATTTGGGCTGCGGCTGGGAGCCGACGGGGGCGCTTCAGCTTGAATACGCCAAGCACTTCACTGTCGACGAGTTCGAAGGCGGCTTGCGGCTTATCTGCGTTTCGAACGGGGAGCGCTTCCTCGTGGTGCCGCAAGATGCGAAGGTACCTGACGGGTTGAGCTCCGACATCGCGGTCATAAGACGCCCCGCCGACAAGGTGTACCTCGTGTCGTCGGCGACGATGTGCCTGGTCGACGCGCTCGATGCGAACGACAATATCTTAATGTCGGGCACGAAGGCCGACGATTGCTCGGTCGCGGGCTTCAAAAGCGCGCTCGAAAGTGGGGCGATCGCCTACGGCGGCAAGTACAGCGCGCCCGACTACGAGCGAATATCGGCCTCGGGCTGCACGCTCGCCATCGAGAACACCATGATCAACCACACGCCCGATGTGAAGGAAAAGCTGCAGAAGCTCGGGCTCGTCGTGCTCACCGAACAGTCGTCGAGCGAGCCCGAAGCACTCGGACGCGTCGAGTGGATTAAGCTTTTCGGCGTCCTGTTCGACAAGGAAGAGGAGGCCGCGCACCTGTTCAACGAGCAGAAGGCCCGCGTCGAGCAAACGTCGGGGCTCGCGTCGTCAGGTAAAACCGTGGCGTATTTCTACATTAACTCGAACGGGGCCGCCGTCACGCGGCGGAGGGGCGACTACGTGGCGCAGATGATCGAGCTCGCAGGCGGCAGCTACGCGCTCGATGACGCACAGACGGCGTCGACGTCAGGTTCGTCAGTAACGCTCGAAATGGAGCGCTTCTATGCGACGGCGAAGGATGCCGACATCATCGTCTACAACGGCACCATCGACGAATCGGTTGCCACCTTGAGCGACTTCGTAAGCAAAAACGCGCTATTGTCGCAGTTCAAAGCCGTGAAGAACGGCAACGTCTGGGTCACAAGCGCCGACATGTACCAGCAGATGACTTCTACCGCCGACATTATCGACGAGCTGCACGGGGCGTTCACCGGCGATGACACGAGTGACTTCCATTATCTGAGGAAGCTCGGCTAGCGCCATGAGAAGCCGGCTTACCATGGCATACGACGAATCGGGGCGCGCCGCGCGGTGTCGCGTCGTGACGGCGCTGCTCGCTGTTGCCCTCATCGTGCTCGTCGGGGCCAACCTGTGCATCGGGAGCGTGCTCGTGCCCGCAGACCACATCCCCGACATCCTTTCGGGCGGCGCGGCCAATTCCATGGAAAGCCAGGTCATCTGGGAGATTCGCCTGCCGCGCGTGCTTTCAGCCATACTTCTCGGCGGGGCACTTTCGCTCTCCGGGTTCCTGCTGCAGACGTTTTTCAACAACCCCATCGCCGACCCGTTCATCTTGGGCGTCTCCTCGGGCGCAAAGTTCGTCGTCGCGCTTACGATGATCGTGCTTCTGGGCGCGAACCAGGCCATGTCCTCGCCGGTCATGGTGGCCGCAGCGTTTCTGGGATCGCTTATCACCATCGGCTTCGTGCTCCTCATCGCACGGCGCATAAGTTCCATGGCCATGCTCATCGTGGCGGGCGTCATGGTGGGATACATCTGCTCGGCGGCGACGAACTTCCTCATCGCCTTCGCCGACGACCAGTCCATCGTGAACCTGCACAACTGGTCTTTGGGTAGCTTCTCGGGTTCGAGCTGGGACGACGTCGCGGTCATCGCGGTCGTGGTGATCACCGTGAGCGCATGCGTATTCGCGATATCGAAGCCCCTTTCCGCCTTCCAGCTGGGAGAAGCCTACGCAAAAAGCGTCGGCGTGAACGTCGCACGCTTCCGCGTGGTGCTCGTCCTTCTAGCAAGCATGCTCTCCGCCTGCGTGACCGCGTTCGCTGGTCCGGTGTCGTTCGTAGGCATCGCGGTTCCGCATCTCGTTAAGTCGGCGCTGAAGTCGTCGAAGCCCATCCGCGTGATTCCTGCGTGCTTCTTGGGAGGCGCCATCTTCTGCGCGGGCTGCGATTTGATCGCACGCACGCTGTTCTCCCCCGTCGAGCTTTCCATCAGCGCCGTCACCGCCATCTTCGGCGCGCCGGTGGTTATCGCACTCATGTTGAAGAAGCGGGTGAGGTAGATGGGGAAATTCGTGCCGCAGCCCAAAACGCTCGGAGGGGAGTCGAACCTCGAAACCCCGGTCGAAACGCAGGCTGACGGAGCGCCGCTTTTCCGCATAAGCGACCTGTCGGCGGGTTACGACAAGAAGGTCGTAGTCGAAGGCGTCGATCTGGAGGTTCGCGCGGGCGACGTCGTGGCGCTCATCGGGCCGAACGGCTCGGGCAAGTCGACCATCTTGAAAACAATCACACGCCATCTGGCACCGCATGCCGGCACGGTCGAGCTCGACGGGCGAGAGATTTCCCGATGGAAGACGGCGGAGTTCGCAAGGAACCTTGCCGTCATGCTGACAGATCGCCCCCGGACCGAGCTCCTCACCTGCCGCGATATCGTAGAGGCGGGAAGGCATCCCTACACCGGGCGAATGGGCACACTCACGCCCGATGACCATAATCGGGTCGACGAGGCCATGAAAACCGCACATGTGGAAGGGCTCGCCGAGCGCGACTTCATGCAGATAAGCGACGGGCAACGCCAGCGCGTCATGCTCGCACGCGCCATCGCGCAGGATCCGCGTGTGCTCGTGCTCGATGAGCCCACGTCGTATCTCGATATCCGCTACCAGATCGACCTGCTGCGAATACTTCGCCACCTTGCGAAATCGCGGAATGTTGCTGTCATCATGTCCATCCACGAACTCGAGCTCGCGCAGAAAAGCGCCGACAAGGTGATTTGCGTGAAGGACGGCCGGGTCTTCCGCGCCGGCGCACCCGAGGACATATTCACGCGCGAGACGATTGGCGAGCTCTACGGCCTTCAACATGGCACCTTCAACGAGCGCTTCGGCAGCGTGGAAATTGGGCGCCCACACGGCGATGCGCACACGTTCGTCATCGCCGGCGCAGGTACGGGGTCAGCTGTGTTTCGCCAGCTCATCCGGCAGGGCAAGGCGTTCTACGCGGGCATTCTGCACGAAGGGGACATCGACTGCGAGCTCGCGCGCGACCTGGCGACGGAATGCGTGGCCGAGCGCGCCTTCGAGCCGATCGGGGATAAAACCATAGCCCGCGCCAAAGAGCTCCTCGTCCACTGCGCGCGCCTTATCGTGTGCCCCGCCGCCTTCGGCACCATAAACGCCCGCAACGCAGAGCTCGTCGAGTTCGCACGATCGCATGGTATCGAGGTAATGCAAGCGTGCGAAGGCGCATCGGAGGATTCCAATGGATACGCCTAGGCGCGGTCCAAGAAATCGTCCGCATCCCCATCTGACACTATTTCACCGCAACTTAGAAGGTGTCGGCGTATAACGCTTCACCCCAAATTAAATTGATTCGTTGAATAGACACACTACAAATCTTTAGACTTCGTTTAATCCACAAGTGGGTATTATCACACATTAAGCACACGTGAAAGGATATACCCATGTCGCTTACACGGTCAGCAGAGCGTGCAGCGCTCAACAAGCTCATCGATTATCTCGACGACAACCCGCAAGAAAACATCGACAAAATCATGGGCCTCGTGAACAAGCTGGTCCCCAATCGCGTATTTCCTGTACAGCGAGAGGCATTCACCAATGTCATCAAGAGCCGCGGCAATTGGTATGACCTGATCATGCGTGTGTTCAGCCTTAATCCCCAGATGCGAACCAAACTGCTTAAGACCCTCATTGTCGACGCCAACCTGCTAGCTTGGCCAGAGCAGGAAAAGAACCGCGAAAAGTACCAGTGCAACGTTCCGTGGGCCATCCTGCTCGATCCCACGAGCGCCTGCAACCTGCATTGTACGGGCTGCTGGGCCGCCGAGTACGGCTACAAGCAGAATCTCTCGTTCGAAGACATCGACTCTATCGTTACGCAGGGCAAAGGGCTCGGTACGCATATCTACATCTATACCGGCGGCGAGCCGCTCGTCCGCAAGCACGACCTGATCAGAATTTGCGAAAAACATCAGGACTGCGTGTTTCTCTGCTTTACCAACTCCACGCTGATCGACGAGGCCTTCTGCGACGATATGATTCGCGTAGGTAATTTTGTCCCCGCCATCAGCGCCGAGGGCAATGAGCACACCACCGACGCCCGTCGCGGCGAGGGTACCTACGCAAAGATCGAGCACGCCATGAAACTCCTGCGCGAGCGCGACTTGCCGTTTGGTATCTCCACCTGTTGGACCAGCGCCAATGCCGATACGGTTGCTACCGAGGAGAACATGGACTGGATGATCGGCGAGGGAGCACTCTTCTGCTGGTACTTCCACTTTATGCCGGTTGGCCGCAATGCAACCCCCGAGCTCATGCCCACGCCCGAGCAGCGCGAGCACATGTATCACTTTATCCGCGAAATGCGTGAGAAGAAGCCGCTGTTTACGCTCGACTTCCAAAACGACGGCGAGTTTGTAGGCGGATGTATCGCCGGCGGCCGCCGCTACCTGCACATCAACGCCGCCGGAGACGTGGAGCCGTGCGTGTTCATCCACTACTCAAACGCCAACATCCACGATGTGAGTTTACTCGACGCGCTGCGCTCTCCCCTCTTTATGAAGTACTACGAGAACATGCCGTTTAACGACAACTACCTCAAACCATGCCCCATGCTCGAGAATCCCGACGTGCTGCCCAAACTGGTCGCCGAGAGTGGCGCAATGAGCACCGACCTAATCGAGAAGGAGTCACCCGAGCAGCTGCGCGAAAAGACCCAGGCTGCCGCCGAGGCATGGTCACCTGTCGCCGACCGCATCTGGAACGACTCCGACGATCCGTTATACGCCAAGCGTCACGAGGACAAGTCGCAGGGCATGGCCGATAGCGACATGCACAAGTTCGAAAAACAGGGCCGCATACTCAAAAACGACGATTAATGCTGCCCTACACGACAAACGCTCAGAAATGAAGCGGAGCAGTCTCGAGGCTCATCTTCGAGGCTGCTCCGCCTTACCATCAAAACAGTTTTACTAAGTTGCGGTGAAATAGGGACCAGAACGGCCTTCCAATAACCAAAACGATCCCTATTCCACCGCAACTTCTATAAGTTGTTGAATTATCGATGCTATTCGAAGCGAGATTCCAGACTCGACAGACCGTTGAGAGTCAGATCGTTGGCGACCCCAGAGACGCGCTCGATAGGAACCGAACCGTCAGACAGCGCCCACGTGCGATAGATACCGATAATACCCGACAGCAAAAACGCCAGATAGTAGTCGAACATCTCGTCCTTGAGACCTTGGGGCAGCAGATCGCGTTCGGCAATCTCGTGCTCGAGCGGCGCACGAAGACGAGCCATAAAATCATCGAGCGGAATGTTCTCGATCAGCTGACGATTGAGCACCAAGTTGTTGCACAGTGCCTCGTTAACGGTTTTAAAGAAGGTCGCCGCCGCGCCCAGGGCGCGCTCGTTGGTGTCGCCGTCCATGGAAGCAAGCGTTTTCTCGACCGAGTCGACAATCATCTCCACCACATCGACGGCAATGGCATCGAGCAGGCCGTCAACCGTGCCAAAGTGAACGTAAAAGGTCTTGCGGTCGACATTGGCCTCGCGCGCGATGGCACTCACCGTAATGTCTGCCAGCGGCTTTTCCATGAGCAGGCGCTCGAAAGCGGAAAGGATGGCATTGCGGCTGCGAACGATGCGGCGGTCAAGACGCGGTTTGCTGGTTGCCATGGGCATGTCCCTTCGATATGCGAGCATTCATCAACAGATGAGAGATAATCTACGTAAGAGGATTATCCCCCATACAGTACAAATATGCCCCGCATCATGAAGAACGCACGACTGCCCTACTGCGACTTAGGGTGCTTCTTCTTATTGAGTGCCGACGGAGATACGCGAATACCATCGCCTGTCTGGCGCACATAGGCCTTATGAGCCGGCTTAGCGGTCCCAGAAGCCTTCTGAGCCTGCTTCTTGGGATCAACGGTAACAGCATTCGTGGGGTGCGGCTTAGTGGGCGCAGAGGGCGTCTGAGGCGTGCGGCCGAGCTTGCGCATCACGCGATCCCAGCGCGCATGGATGCTCTCGTTGTGGGCGCTCTTAAGTCCCAACAGGGGCGCAGCCAAAATGGTCGGCGCAATAAACGTAATGAGACGCCACAGCAGATAGCCGGCGGTCGAAGCCGACCCAAAGAAATGACCCAAGAACAATGCAAAGCCGCCCTCAGCGCCACCAGTTCCACCGGGCAGGGGGACCGCAGAGCTCAACAGCTGGACAAAGGCGCTCGCGGCCATGACCGAGAAAAAGTCGACCTCATGGTGGCCAAAGGCAAGCATCAGGAAATACGGCACGAGGTAGAAAAACGCGAGCTGCAGCATGGTGATGACCACCGTGAGCAGCATGGACGAAAAGTGGCCAGCCGAAAGCTTGAACTTCTCAGAGAACGAGTAGATCTCGCCATCGACAAACGTGCGCCAACCCTCGATCTTAGTGGCCGAGACACCAATGCGCTCGAGCCAATTGATGATGCAATGGGCGACGCGCGTGACGGTCTTAGGCATGAGCGCGACGGCGAAGATGCCAAGCAAGATGCAGCAGTGCCCACCAAAGCTAAAGACACACAGCAGCGTCATGTCGCCATAGCGCTCGGCAAAAAAAGGCATGCGAGCAAGCAGTAGGATAGCGCCCCAGGCAACGAGGCCAAACTGATACACGATAAAGCGCGTGAACTGCGTGGCGCCGGCCTCGCCCACGTTTTGGCCGGCCTTGGTCAGGCGATAGATCTGAGCCGGGGTGGAGCCCATCATCATGGGCGTCAGGTTGCCAAAGAAGATGCCACTCGCCTCGACCGAGATCAGGTCGCGGATGCCGACGGGCGAATTGGGATCGAGCCAGACGGCAATCGCATAGGCCACAATGCCAAAGAACAGGTACATGAACATGCAAAGACACGCGACAATGAGCCATGACGCCTGGACGCTCGACATAGCGGCCCAGAACTGCCCCATCTGCCCGGTTACCACCAGATAGACGATATAACCTACCAGCACGACGCCGATAAAGATGGCGCCGCGGCGTGCGCTCTTATTGTCATCTCCGCCCGAGGCCTCAACCTCGACCTGGGGCTTAGACGTATGCTGAGAGGACTCCGTCATGAGACTCCTTCTAACAGTCAAAATATCTTGGATATTGTACCCGTAAGGGCCATAGGCAGAACGCAAAGCTCTGGTTCAAACGGGAATTGCAGACGGTTGTTTAAAAATAAAAAACCCGGCCTTCCATAGGAAGTCCGGGTATCAGATGCGTGGTAGCCCGTACCAGATTCGAACTGGTGATCTCCGCCTTGAGAGGGCGGCGTCCTAAACCGCTAGACGAACGGGCCATAAGCCTCAGCAGAAAAGAAGTGGTAGCCCGTACCAGATTCGAACTGGTGATCTCCGCCTTGAGAGGGCGGCGTCCTAAACCGCTAGACGAACGGGCCACATGACATCTGCACTGCCGTGCTGCGGGGTAATATATTACGGGACAAAAAACGTCAGCGCAAGAAGAAATTCCAAATTGCCGAAAAATTGTCGGCAGGTTATGGAACACGCAGGTAAACTAGGTAGCTAATTCAAGTTGAGATGGACCAAAAGAGCTTCGCGATCGTTGGGAATGTTGTCTTCGATCACGGCGTCGAGGGCGGAGTTGAGAAGCTGCCCCAGTTCCGGCCCGGGCTTGACTCCAGCACGGATCAGGTCGCCGCCGTTGATGGCGAGCATCTTGAGCGTATAGGGCTCCCCCGCCCTCAGCAGCTCGTGCGCCATCGCGCGCATCTCCTCAATCGTCTCAACGTAATAGAAGCACGATGGGGCCTTGCCAAGCGTGTCAGCACGCTTGAGGTCCATGAGCTCGTCAATCAGGCGGGCCGTGTCGACGCCCTCACCCGAAAGCGCGCGCATCATATTGAGCAGGCAGGAGCGCTCGGGGCGCAGCGGCTTATCGTGATATTTGATGAGCAGGCAAACGTCGCGCACCAGGTCGTGCGAGAGTGCCAGGCGATCCATAATGACGCGCGCTTTCTTGGCGCCGAGCTCGGGATGACCGTAGAAGTGTCCGCTGCCGGCGTGATCGACCGTAAAGCACTCGGGCTTGGAGACATCGTGCAAAAACGCCGCCCACATAAGGCTCGACGATGGCGCGACGCCGTCGCACAGCGCCAGCTCCCCTGCCACCGTCAGCACACGGGCGATATGCTCGTAGACGTTAAACGCATGATAGACACTTCGCTGATCAAACCCGCGACCCGCTGCCAACTCGGGCACAGCGGCGCAGATGAGCTCAGGGTAGCGCAACATGGCGTCTCCCCCGTGACCGGTCGAAAGAATGCCCTCGAGCTCAATACCCACACGCTCACGCGCCACGGCATCGAGCAGCGGCGCGCACTCGGCAAGCGCACGCTTGGTCTCGGGCTCAATCATAAAGTCCAGACGGCAGGCAAAGCGCACCGCACGCAGCATGCGCAGGGCGTCCTCGTTAAAGCGACGCTTGGGATCGCCGACAGCGCGAATCAGCTTGCGCTCCAAGTCACCCTGGCCGTCGTAGCGGTCGACAAGCCCGCGCTCGGGATGCCAGGCCATGGCATTGACGGTAAAGTCGCGGCGCGCCAGATCGTCCTCGAGCGAGGCGGCACGCTCCACACTCTGGGGATGGCGACCATCGGTGTAAAAGCCATCCAGACGGTACGTGGTGACCTCGATACGCTCGCCATCGGAAATAGCCGTGATTCCGCCAAATTTAATGCCCGACTCCACAACCGCGATGCCGGCGGCCTCGAGCGCCGCTTTGGACTCCTGCCACAGGCCGCTACAGCACATATCAACATCGTGGCTGGGGTACCCCATCAGGGCGTCGCGCACCCAACCGCCCACGTACCAAGCCTCAAGACCAGCCGCCTCAAGCGCGCGCAGGACGCACAGGGACGCATCGGACGGTTGAGTACCGTTGAGCGAAACATTGCACATGCCTATGGCCTCCTGCGACTATCAAATTGGCTATCGATTGCGTCTGCAAGAAGTCTAGCAAGAAACAGCCTCCACTGCACATGCAAGTCCGATAAACAAAAACGCATCCGTCCTAGTCTAAGACGGATGCGAAATAATCAAACTATTCAGACAAGGTGCCGGAACTAGCAGACCTGGCGAACCTCGATGTGCTTCTTATATTCGTCCACCTTGGCAAAATCACCCAGACCGGGGCACTCGACCACGTTGGCGCCAGTGGCCATCGAAAGGCGCAGGGCGTCCCCGACGCGCTCGGGGGCGTCGTGCCACACGGACAGGAAGGCAGCGAGCGAGGAATCGCCGGCGCACACCGTCGACAGCAGCTTGACGTCGAAGGTGCGGTTGGCAAACCAGATATGCTCGCCGTTGGAGAAGTACGCACCGGCGCCACCAAGGGTCAGCAGCACGTTCTTGGCGCCCTTGGCGTGCAGCTCGGCCATAGCGCCCTTGACGGACTCGTCGTCGCCACCGCTCACCTTGATGCCAAAGATGTCAAGCAGCTCGTCGTCATTGGGCTTGATCAGCAGTGGCTCCAGAGCAATGAGGTCTGCCAGCTGATGGCTCGAGATGTCGAGGACGAACTCGGCCCCCTTGGCCTTGACACGGCGCAGGACCTCGGCCAAGAAGCCCTCGGAAGTGTTGGGAGGCAGCGAGCCGCTGATGACCAGGCAGGTCATGTCATCGAGCGAATCGATAAGTTCAAACATCTCCTGCTCGTTGGCCTCATTGATGGCGGCACCGGCATTGACCATGTTGTACTCGGTGTCGGGACCGGCGTTGAGGAACACATTGACGCGTGTAATACCGTCGGTCCACACGGGCTTGACGGGCACGCCCAGGGCCTCGGCGCCCTTGACGATGAACTCACCCGAGAAGCCGGCGAAGAAACCCAGGATCGTGGTGTCGACACCATAGTGGTCAAGCGTAAACGAGACGTTGAGGCCCTTGCCGTTGGGCGTGTAGACGGCATTGCGGGTACGCGTGACGGTATTGGCAGTAAGGCCGTCGCAGGCGATGTTGTAGTCAATGGCGGGATTTGCAGTGAGCGTGTAAATCATGGATGTTCCTTTCACGAAACAACGTGTTAATGAAAGTATATTCCACGCATCGGTAAAAGGCTAGGACAACTCGGTGAACGGTGTGGAAGCGATGAAGTACGGCAGGACACCTCTCCCCCATGGCGGAACAAAAAAGGCGCCCCGACCGAAACCGGGGCGCCGCATGCGCACGAATATGTCGCGATTCGATTACTGACGATCGAGCTTGCGGACGGCAACGCGCTTGCTGTACTCATCGACGTGACCAAAGTCGCCAATGCCGACGGACTCGGCAACGTTGGCGCCGGTGGCCATAGCGAGCTTCATGGCCTCCTCGACGTTGTCGCGATCCCTGTACCACTTGTGCAGGAACGCAGCGAGGGTGCAGTCGCCGGCGCAGACGGAAGAGACCAGCTTAATGTTGAACTCACGCTTGGCGTACCAGATGTCCTCGCCGTTGGAGAAGTAAGCGTCGCCGCGGCTACCACGGGTGAGCAGCACGTTCTGAACGCCGGCGTCGTGAGCCATCTTCATGGCAACGCGGACCTCGTCGTCGGTGTCGACCGGCACGCCGAAGATGGCCTTCATCTCGTGATGGTTCGGCTTGATGAGCAGCGGCTTCTTGTGAGCGAGCTCCTTGAGCTTGTCGGAGGACAGGTCCAAGACGACATCGGCGCCACGAGCCTGAGCGTGCTCCATGACCTTAGCCAGGAAGTCAGGCGTAGCTTTGGGAGGCACGGAGCCGGAAACGATCAGGCACTCGAGATCGCCCGCGGTGTCCAGGATGTTGTAGAGCTCCTCCTGGTGCTGCGGCGTGATCGGAGCACCCGGGTTCAGGATGCCGTACTCGTGCTGGCCATCGTTGACATAGGTGTTAATGCGCGTGATACCGTCGGTCCAGACCGGGCGGCAGAGGCAACCCAGGTTCATGACCTCCTCGACGATGAACTTGCCCGTGAAGCCGGCGAAGAAGCCGAGCGCGACGGTGTCGACGCCCATCTTCTTAAAGGCGAAGGACACGTCGAGGCCCTTGCCGTTAGCCGTGTAGCTGGCCGAGCCGGTGCGGACGTTCTCGTCGGGCTCAAGCGGAGAGCTCGAAACCGTCATGTCGACAGCCGGGTTAGCGGTTAGCGTGTAGAACATTTACAGTACCCCCTGTATATGTGAGGGCCGCGTGGCCGGCCCATTCCAACCACGCGGTTACCTCTGATACCAAATTAGCGAGCTGCGGACTCGAGCAGTGCCTTGACCTCGGCGGCGGTGTTGCAGGCGAGTGCCTTCTCGGCGAGCTCGTCGCACTCGGCCTTGGTCCACTGGCTGATGGTCTTGCGGGCGCGCAGGATCGACGGAGCGCTCATCGAGAACTCCTCCAGGCCCCAGCTGATCAGCAGCGGCTCGAGCAGTGGATCGGCAGCGGCCTCGCCGCACATACCGACCATGATGCCGGCCTTCACGCCGCTCTCGATGATGTTCTTGAGCGAGCGGAGCACGGCGGGATAGTAAACCTGGTACAGGTTGGAGATGGTGTCGTTACCACGGTCGGCGCACATGGTGTAGCCGATCAGGTCGTTGGTGCCGATGGAGAAGAAGTCGGCGACCTCGGCAAGACGGTCAGCGAGCAGCGAAGCGGCGGGCGTCTCGACCATGATGCCGACCTCGATGTTCTCGTTGAACTTGCGACCCTCTTCGGTCAGCTCGGCCTTGCACTGCTCGACGAGCTCCTTGACAGCCATGACCTCCTCGACGCAGGTGACGAGCGGGATCATGATCTTGACGTCACCGAAGGCGCTGGCGCGCAGCAGGGCGCGGAGCTGGACCTTGTACTGATCGGGATTTGCCAGGCAGTAACGCACGGCGCGGAAGCCCATGAAGGGGTTGTCTTCCTTGACCATGTGCAGATACGGAATCTCCTTGTCGCCACCCACATCGAGCGTGCGGATGATGACGGGAGCGCCCTTGAGCGCACTGGCAACCTTGCGATAGGCGTTGAACTGCTCCTCCTCGGAAGGAAGCTCAGCAGAGTCCATGAACAGGAACTCGGAGCGGAACAGACCGATAGCCTCGGCGTCGTGATCGAGCGCGTTGGGCACGTCATCGGGGTTACCGATGTTGCAGGCAATGATCTTCTTGATGCCATCGGCAGTCACAGAAGGCTTGCCGCGGAAGGCCTCGAGGGCTGCCTTCTCGGCAGCGAAGGCCTCGGCCTTGGCGGTGTAGGCGGCGAGCGTCTCCTCGTCGGGATCGGCCTCGACGATGCCCTTGCCACCGTCGACGACAACGGTCATGCCGTTGCGCAGTGCGGTGCAGCTGTTGGAAACCGAAAGGACAGCCGGGATCTCGAGGGCGCGCGCGATAATCGCGGAGTGCGACGTACGGCCACCGGTCTCGGTGACGATACCGGCAACGTGGGCCTTATCGATCGTGGCGGTCATGGACGGCGTAAGGTCGTGCACGACAACGACGGTGTTCTCGGGCAGGACGGAAAGGTCGACGACCTCCTTGCCCAGCAGCTCGGCCAGAATACCGGTGCGGATGTCGGCGATATCGGCCGCGCGCAGACGGAACATCTCGTCGTCCATGGACAGGAACATGTTCTCGAACATGGTCGAGGTGTCCATGAGCGCCTGCTCGGCGCAGGTGCCGCCGTCAATGGCGGCGTTGATGGCGTCGGTCATGCCCGGGTCCTGAGCCAGGACGATGTGTCCGCTCATGATCTCGGCCTCGGCCTCGCCCACCGTCTCCTTCATGTGGTCGGCCTGAGCCTGGGTCTTCTCGCAGAAGACCGAAAGAGCGGACTGATAGCGCTCCTTCTCTGCTGCCGAATCAGCAACCTGGTGCGGCTCAAACGTCAAGTCGGGATCGACGGCGACCATAACGGTGCCGATACCGATGCCCTCGGAAGCGTTGACTCCCTGATACATTCCCATTCCTCTCTCCGTGTCATGTGATAAAGCGTTTTGCCATATCCATGACAAAAGAGCGCAGTTACCTTAAAACAGGTCACTGCGCCCCCAAATATGAACTTAGTTGTTCAACATGCGACCCGTTTGAGTTCTACTCGCCAAGACCGCTCTTGATAAGCTCGATGGCAGCAGCCAGAGCCTCGGCCTCGTCAGCGCCGTCGCACTTGACCTCGACCTCGGTGCCGCAGGGGATACCAGCAGCCATGAGGGCCATCGGGGACTTGCCGTTGACCTCCTTCTCGGGGGTGACGACCGTCACGTCGCAGGCGTACTTGCCCATGGTGGAGGCGAAGAGGCCAGCCGGACGCATGTGAAGACCCTGAGGATTAACGAGGGTAGCCTTCTCAGAAACCATAATTGACTCCTTTTTGTGTTTAACCCCTGTCAGCCATGCGACAGGAGCCATATTCACGACGTTGTTTATATTAACTCACATCAAACTGTTTTTCATTGTGTTTCGCACGAATTATTGGACGGATGTCGTTGCTGGCCGCTTGCCTGCCGGGCGGGGCGGTTAAGTTTGCTGCTCTACAGTCCTGCGCATGACGGAAAGCACATTAAGTGCTTTCCTTTGCGTGCGGAACTCGCGACAAACTTAACCGCCCCGCCCGGCAGGCAAGCTGCGGAAACTTGGTCGGTCCAGAGTAATATCGTGAGAACGGAATTCTGGCTGAATATTTATCCGCACGGACGATCCGATAGACAGGCCGCGCTATCCCCTTCTTCTAACTTGCGGTGATAATATGGATTGAATTTGGGGTTGAATCGTTTAAACAGTCCCTATTTCACCGCAACTTGTGGGAAGGGTAGAAAAAGGCGGGGACTCCTGGTGGAGTCCCCGCCTTATATACAAGGGGCGATGTTATTCGCGAGATGCGAGATTAGACCAGACGGGCGTTGATCGTCTTGGCGATCTCGGCGGCGTCGGTGGAACCCTTGACGGTGGCACGGAAGCCCTCGTCCATAAGCGCCTCGGCGACCTTGGACAGGATCTTGAGGTGCGTGGTGCCGGCCTGGGCACCGGGAATAAGCAGGGCGATAGCCACGTTGACGGGAGCGCCATCCATGGTGTCCCAACCGGTCACGCCAGAGTCGTCCTTGACGACGATGACGGCGGCATCGGTAATGGCATCGGACTTGGCATGCGGAATGGCGAAGCCCTCCATCATGCCCGTGGAGCCCTCGGCCTCGCGGGCCAGGAAGGCATTCATCACGGCATCGGCGTCGTCAGCGACACCGGCCTTGACAGCCTGGTTGGAGACAAAGCTCAGGGCCTCGTCACGAGAAGCGAAGTTCTCGGCGACAAAAACGTTCTCGACCTTCACGAAATCGGCAGCCTCGGCCTTGGGAGCCTCGACGGCAGCGGCCTTGGGGGCCTCGACCGGCTTAGCGGGAGCGGCAGGAGCGGCCTTCTGGCTCTTCTCGAAGTCATACTTCTTGAAAGCGACGAACAGGATGCCACCGACCACAGCGCCGATGAGGATCGCGAGGACCCACAGCGGACCGTTCTCGACAACGGGCAGGACCAGGAAGCCACCGTGGGGCGCCGGATCGTGAACGTTGAACATAATGGTCAGGATCGAGGCGATGGAGGAACCGAGCATCATGATGGGCATGACGGGCCAGATGTTCTTGGTCATGAACGGAATGGCGCCCTCGGTGATGTGGGTGCAACCAAGGATGAGGTTGACGACACCGGCGTCATGATCCTCCTGGCTGAAGTACTTCTTGCCGACGATGACGGCAAAGGTGGTGATCAGCGGCGGAACGATGCAGGCGGCAGAGACGGCAGCCATGAAGTTGGTGCCGAAGTTGTAGGTGTCGGTGCCGACACCAGCAGCCAGGGCCTCGGTGAGCATGGCGGTACCGGTGACGTAAGCAGCCTTGTTGACCGGGCCGCCCATGTCAAAGGCGCACATGCAACCAATAGCAAGACCCAGGACAACAGCGCCAGAGGCAGACAGACCCTTGAGGAAGTCCATCATGGCGGTGTTGATGGCAGCCATGGGGCCGGAGATGCCGAGCATGACCAGACCGACGATAGCAGTCGAGAACAGCGGGTACAGGAAGATGGCCTTGAGGCCGTCCAGGTTCTTGGGCAGACCGGCAAAGACCTTCTCGAGCAGCAAGATGACATAACCAGCGAGGAAGCCGCCGACGATGCCGCCGAGGAAGCCGAAGCCCACGCCCGTGCCGCCAGCATCGATCATGTGTGTATCGGCGTTAACGGGCAGGCCCTGGATGGCGATCATACCGGCAACAAAGCCGGGAACGAGCGCCGGGCGCTTGCCGATGGACTCGGCGATGTAGGCGGAAAGCACGGGAACCATGAGGTTCATGGCAATGCCGCCGATGATCTTGAGCATAGCGGCGAAGCTGTTGTAGTCGGCAGCCGTCGAATCGAAGGACGTGATGCCCCACAGGAACGAAACAGCGGTCAGGACACCACCGGCAACGACGAAGACCAGCATGTGGCTGACGCCGTTCATGAGGTGCTTATAGATGATGTGGCCGATGGACTCCTTCTCCTCGACCTCATCCTCGACATCGGCAGCAGCCGCAACCGTGTCGTCGCCCTTGGCGGCAAGGGCACGATCGATCAGCTTGCCGGCAGCCTCGACGGACAGGGCCTTGGAAACACCAACGGAAACCATGGGCTTACCGGCGAAACGCTCCGCCTGGACATCCTTATCGGCTGCGACGACGACGGCCTTGGCACCAGCGATCTCACTCTTGGTGAGCTCGTTCTCGACACCGACCTGGCCATGGGTCTCGACCTTAATGGTCAGACCGCGCTCGGCAGCTGCCTTCTCCAGCGCCTCCTTCGCCATGAAGGTGTGCGCGATACCGGTCGGGCAACCGGTGGCGGCGATGATGTCAAACTTAGCCATGTGTCCCTCCTTCTTGAGTACAGCGCCCGCGGGCGCTCCCCTACACGCGCTTCAATGCGCGTTTTTTCACATCTGAAAGATACCAACCCACCGCTTATATGAGAAGCAATACAGCTCATTTCTCCGGTGAAAGGTTCTTTCATTACCGTAAACGGTCGATGAAAGTTTACCATCAACTATTGAAACGGCAAGGTGTATCTTGTAATTGAAAATGCCCGTATACTACGACATTACAAAACAAGTCCGATTTTCATGCCAGCCAGGAGCCATCCCATGTCCGATAGCAGCAAGAGCGCACTCTCCCTTATTAGTATGCACAGGGGGTACAGCGAGTCCGAGCAGCGCATTGTCGACTATATCCTAGAGCACCAGTCCGAGGCCCCGCGTCTGACAGCCGCCCAGCTTTCGCGCGCCGCTGCAACCTCCGAGGCAACCGTCTCGCGCTTCTGCCGCAAACTGGGTTTTGGCAGTTTTCGCAGTTTCCAGTTTTCACTAGCGCGCGATCTGGAAAGCCAGCGCAATGAAGGCCTCACCGACGAGGTCTCGCTCGACAATATGGAGCAGAGCCTCAAGAATATTCTCGCTGCCAAGGTCAGCGAACTCAATGCGACTATCGATGGCATTGATCACGACACGTTGGCAGCCGTCGTGCACGCGTTTAAGAACGCAGGGGCTATCGAGTTTGCTGCCGTAGGCAACACCAACGCCGTCGCGCTCGACGCGACGTTTAAGTTTTCGCAGCTGGGCCTTCGCTGTATGGCAAGCACCATCAGCGAGACCTCGATTGGTTTTGCGCTTACGCTGCGCCCCGGAGATGTCATCGTGCTGATCTCGAACTCCGGCAAGTCGCGTCGACTGAATCGCATGGCAAAAGCGGCTCGCGGCTGTGGCGCCACCGTTGTCGTCATCAGCAGCGACAGCAAGTCCCCGCTTGCTCGCCTGGCCGACTACACCTTTAATACTGTGAACCACGAGGCACTGCTCACCACGGGCGACTTTGCGTTCTCCAAGATGAGTGCCACGATGATCATCGAGGTTATCTACAACTTCCTGCTGCCCGAGATTGAAGACGCCCGCGAGCATATCAGCTACTACGAGGAGCTCATCCAGCCGGATAAGGTCGTGGAGTAGGTTTTATCAGGGGACGTTATGTACCATTCCGATAAAACTATGCCGGTTTACTACGATGAAATCGGAATATGCGACCACATCGTGTTTTAAAAGAAAACCGCAGGGGTTCTACCTGCGGTTTTCTTTTTACAATTTTAGCTGTGCTCGAGCTACGCCGATTCATCGTAGTAAACCGACATAGTTTTTGACGGTCGGGCCAGACAAGCAAGTGGCGGTGCAACAATTGCTGATATTTTGTCCCCGTCAACACTGTCGGCTCGTTCTAACCTCGAGCCTCTTCCAGCATCTGCTTGGCGTGTGCCAGGCTTGCCTCCGATTGATCGCCGCTCAGCATGCGGGCGATCTCTGCGATGCGGGCGTCCCCGGCCACCTCATCCAGATGCGTCTGGGGAACGTCGCCGGGCTCTTTACTTACCACGTAGTGCTTATCGGCCATGACGGCGACCTGCGCCAGGTGGGTTACGACAATCACCTGATGCGTAGCGGCGAGATCTGCCAGCACGCTCGCGAGGGCACGTGCGGTAGAGCCGCCGACACCTGCATCGACCTCGTCGAACACCAGCGTATCCACGCCGTCCGCGTTACCGAGAACGACCTTGCTCGCCAGCATGACGCGGCTCAGCTCGCCGCCCGACGCAATGCGGCGCAGGGGGCGCGGCGTCAATCCGGCACCACTGCGATACAAAAGCTCATAGCTCGAAGGCCCCGCCAGCGTCCATTCGGCACGCGGAAGATCGCGCGACTCCCAAACGAGCTCGGCGTCGCCCATCTCCAGGCGCGCCATCTGACGGCCAACCTCGTGGCAAAAGCGAGGGGCTGCGGTATTCCGCACGCGTTTAAGCGCCTTGGCAGCAGCAAAAAGCTCGCGTTCGGCACACCCGAGCGCCTCGCGAGCCTTCTTGATCCGCTCATCACCATCATCGACCAGCGACAACAGCTCTTGTGAGCGGTCGCGCATGGCAAAGACATCGTCCATGGTGGGCCCCCACTGACGCAGTAGGGCCTTAAGATCGGAATAGCGCTCGCGCATACGAGCCAGCTCGCGCGGATCGAAGGCGACCCCATCGCGATAGGTGCGCAGCTCGTTGGCACAATCCTCAAGCGAGATACAGGCATCCGAAAGCGCATCGGCGATATCACCCAGCTTGCGGTCGACGGCCGCCATGCGGGAAAGCTCCGCCACGGCACTGTTCACGGCATCGAGCGCTCCCCCTTCAGCTGCAAGCGATGCATGGGCATCGTTGGCCGTGGCCACCAACACCTCAGCATGCTCGGAGCGCGGCAGCAGCTCCTCGAGCTCCTCATACTCGCCCGGTTTGGGGTCGACCTCGGCGATGCGCTCCAGGGCGAAGCGCGCCTCCTCGACGCGACTCCCCTGCGCACGCGAGGCCTCTTCGACGCGGCGAAGCTCCTTGGCGGCGGCACGCGAAGCCTTAAAGCAGGTGCGATACTTCTCGAGCGCCTCAAGCGCCGCGCGCCCAGCCCAAGCATCGACCATGGCAACGTGGTGCGCCGGGTCGAGCAGGCGCTGGTGCTCGTGCTGGCCGCAAAGATCCATCATCACGCCGACGCGCTCCGAAAGTTCGCGCACGCTGGCGATGCGGCCGTCAATTTTTACACGGCTGCGGCCCTCGGCAGAAAGGCTGCGCTGCACGGTGAAGCCCTCCGTGTCGTGCGGGCCATCAAACAGGCGCGCCTCGACGCTGGCAAGTGCCTCGCCCTCGCGCACCGTCGACGAATCCGCGCGCTCGCCCAAAATGAGCTTGAGTGCCGAGAGCAGCGCGGTCTTACCGGCGCCGGTTTCTCCAGTCAGAACCGTTAGACCCGCGCTCGGAACCAACGTCGCCTCGCGAATGAGTGCAATGTTGGAAACCTGCAGCTCATCGATCATGACGCACTCCGTAGAACACGCGGCTCACCGAGTTATAGAAGCTCTCGGGGCCGTAATCCAGCAGCAGCACATCGCCGGGACCGCGACGCACGGCCACGCTCTCGACCGTGCCATCGCAGGTAATAAACTGTCCATCGATGGCAATCGCCGGCACGCTCGGACGATCATCTGACATAAAGATCTCGACGACATCGCTCGGCGAAGTCAAGAAAGCGCGAGCCTGAATGGTATGCGGGGCGATGGGCACACAGACCATGCCCGTGTAATCGGGGCTGACGATGGGGCCGCCGGCGGAAAGCGCGTAGCCGGTGGAGCCGGTCGCCGTCGAAACGACGACGCCGTCACCACGCAGGCGGTCGATATGATGGCCGGACACCGTGATGTCGAACTCGACCATATCGGACAGGGGTCCGCGCGTAAGCGCCATATCGTTGAGGGCAAACGTGCGCACGACATCCTTCGTACCGTCTTCGCGTACCGAGACGATATCGGCGGCGATGGTGGCGCGGCGACTCACATGGAGCTCGCCGGACAGGGCATCACTCACGACCTGCAAAATGTCGCGCTCCTCGGGGCTCGCGGCCGTCAAAAAACCCAAATGACCATAGGAAAGACCCAAAATGGGAATCTCGCGGTAGTTGAGAATGCGGGCGGCGCGCAGCAGCGTACCGTCGCCGCCGAGCGTAATGACCAGGTCGGCATCGTCAACATCGGGCGTACTCTGGATCTTGGAGCGCTGATCGGCAGCCCATGCGACCTCGTAGCCCTGGCGCGAAAGCCAAAGCTCGAGCATCAGGCCGCTCTCGACCGCCTCTTGTTTGTAGTAATTGGGAACCAGAAAGACCTTCATAGCGTTGCAGCTTTCTCGCTCAAAACCGATACCTGGGATTGCAGCTCGTCGTCGGTGCGGTCACCGGTGGCAAACCTCGTGCCGTACAGGAAAAACTCAACGTTGCCCTTGGCGCCATGGATGGGCGACACGCACACGTCGAGCGGGAACAGGCCCTTGGCGGCAAAGAGTTCAATCGCCGCCACGAGCGTATCGCGGCGGACGGCGGGGTCGGTCACGATACCGCCCTCGCCCACCAGCGAAGCCGGCGCCTCAAACTGGGGCTTTACAAGCGTGCAAAACGAACCCGAAGGCTTCAGGCACGCCAGCACGGCGTCGATGATATTCGCGATACTCGTAAACGACACGTCGCAGACAGCCAAGTCGATAGAGCCGCCATAGCCGAGCTCGGGCAGCTGCGTCACGTTGGTGCGCTCGTGGAGCGTCACGCGCTCGTCTTGGCGAAGCGACCAATCAAACTGAGCGCGACCCACATCGACCGAAACGACTGTGGCGGCGCCGCGCTTGAGCAGGCAATCGGTAAAGCCGCCCGTGGAGCATCCCACATCGAGGCAGGCAAGGCCCGTGGGATCGATACAAAACGCATCGAGCGCGCCCTCGAGCTTGAGCCCGCCGCGCCCAACGTAGGGAATACGACCCTTCACGTGCAACGGCAGGCCCGGCGTCACCTTAAGGCCCGGTGAGGTCAAACGCTCGCCGCCACTCGAGACCAAGCCGGCCATAAGAGTGCGAAGGGCATCCGCGCGATCGGCGCAGATGCCCTGTGAAATCAGTTCGTCATCGAGACGCACACGTTTCATGAATGCCATCAACCATTCGTATCCGGAGACGCGGCCTGGCTATCCTGGGATTCGTTTGCCGCATCCTCATCGTATTCCTGCTCGAGCTTATCGGCCTCACGAGGCGTTAACTCAAACTTATCGACCATATCGACCGCACGGGAGCCCAGCTCGATCGCCTCGTCAAACAGATCGAGCGAACGCTCCAGGGACGTATCCTTGGAGCGAACGGTCGCGATAATCTGGTCCAAGCGGTTCGAGATCTCGTCGAAGTTGCGGACGGAACCCTCTGGCATGGCTACTCCTTGACGGTACCGGTCTCGGCCTCGGCGACCTCGGCATCCTCGTCGAGAACGCCGGCCGCAGCCTGAGCGGCGGCAACCTTGGCGGCAGCCTCGGCGGCCTGGGCCTCCTCGCGGGCACGGTCCTCGGCCAGTAGCTCCTGATAGAGGTCCTCGCCCGGCAGCTCCTCGCTACGAGCGATCTTGCCCAGCACGCCGTTGACAAACGACGCGGACTGGTCGGTGCCATAGGCCTTGGCAAGCTCGACAGCCTCGTTGATCACGATGGCATCCGAGACCTCCTCGTCGGTGAGGAAGCGCATCTCATAGACGGCGATGCGCAGCAGATTGCGATCGGCACCGGGCATGCGCATAAGATCCCAGTTCTTGGCGACGGAGCGCAGGGCGCAGTCGATGCGGTCGATGTGCTCGTAGGCACCGCGGCACAGCTCCAGCGCGTAGGGGTCGAGGGGACCCTTCGAGATCAGGAAATCGCCCTCGAGGACGCGCTCGAGCGGGCTGTCCGTGGCCTCGGCCTGGAACAGCAGCTGCAGCGCCTGACTGCGGGCAAGCGTACGCCCGCGATAAACCTTAAGGCTCAAAGGTTACTCCTTGGGGAAAACGAGGCCGTCGATGCAAACGTCAACGCGCTCGACCTCGACGCCCACCTGGGCATCGATGGCGGCGACCACGGCGGCGCGAACGGCCTCGGCGAGTTTCTTGAACGGATAGCCAAAGAACACCACGACGCGCACGGTAAGTGCGAGCTTGTCGCCGATGACCTTGGCCTCGACCGCCGGCTCGGAAGCCGGGGCCTTGGACGAAAGCATCATGGAGACAAGGTTGGTGGCAAGGTCCTTGACGCCCACGGAGGCGATGCCCTCGACATCCGTGACGGCGCGCGAGACGATGGCGGTCAGAACATCGGGCGAAATGCCGATGCCGTCAATCTTGATTTCCTGGGGCATGAGTCCTCCTAGAAGAGTCGGTTGCTAGACGCGGGAGACGAACTTGCCGTCGCGGGTGTCAACCTTGATGACCTCGCCCTCGTTGAGGTACATGGGGACCTGGATGACAGCGCCGGTGTCGATGGTGGCCGGCTTGGTGGAACCCTGGACGGTGTCGCCCTTAAAGCCCGGGTCGGTCTGGACGATGGTGGTCTCGATGAACATCGGCGGGGTCACGCCCATGAGCTCGTCGTCGGCGAAGAGCAACTGGCAGGTGTCGTTCTCGCGCAGCCACTTGGCGTTCTCGCCCACCATGTCCTCGGGAACGGGAACCTGCTCGTAAGACTCGTTATCCATGAAGATGTAGTCGGCGCCGTCGTTGTAGAGGTACTGGAACTCACGGGTGGTGAGCATGACGCTCTCGAACTTGGTGCCGGCGTTGCAGGTGTTCTCGACGACGCGGCCGCTCTTGATGTCGCGGGTCTTGTAGCGCACGAAAGCGCCGCCCTTGCCCGGCTTGACGTGCTGGAACTCGACGATGGTGTAGACCTTGTCCTTAATGCGGAGACCGAGGCCGTTCTTGAAGTCGGCGGTAGAGATAGTAGGCATAGCGACCTTTCTTGTTATTGGCTAGACGCACAAACGTCCAAATTACATACGAGCGAAATTATACACTTGCAGACGGCGGCTGCGGCGAGCGCATAAAAAGAGAACGCGGGACGCCCGAATCGATCCGGACGCCCCGCCTCCAAAAACCCAAATGGATGGTTTAGCAATCGATAATATGCAGGTCGTGCGGGGTCTTGGTGAAGGGCTCATAGCCGTTCTCGGTGACGACGCCGTAGTCCTCCAGGCGAACGCCGCCCACGCCGGGCAGGTACACGCCGGGCTCCATGGTGATAACCGAGCCGACCTCGATGATATTCTTGCTACGGTTGAAGTTAGGCAGCTCGTGGATGTCGATGCCCACGCCGTGGCCCAGACCATGGTTGTAGTAATCGCCATAGCCGGCATCGCCGATGATCTTCTTGGAAAGCTTGAAAATGTCGTTGCCCTCGACGCCCGGATGGATGGCGGCGACGCACTCCTCATGGGTGCGGCGCACGAGCGCGTACAGGTCGAGCTGCTCCTGGGTGGGCTCGCCCATCACGACAGTGCGCGTCATGTCGGAGCGGTAGTCGCAGTAGCCCGCACCGTAATCCATGAGGACAAAGTCGCCCTTCTCGATCACGCGGTCGCTCGGGACGGCATGCGGATTGGCGGTGTTGGGACCGCTCGCGACGATGGAGCCAAAGGCCAGGCTGTCGGCGCCGTTGGCGAACATAAAGTTCTCGAGCTCGTTGCGGACCTGTTTCTCGGTCATGCCGGGCTTAATAAAGCCGAGCATGTGCTGGAAGGCAGCATCGGTGATCGACTGCGCGTGGCGCATGAGCTCGATCTCCTCTGCATCCTTGATGGCACGCATCTTGCGGATGTCGTCATGCATCAGCGGCAGCATGCAGGCAACGGAGCGGTCCTCCAGACCACGCTGAATACCCTGGTAGAAGTTAATCTGCATGTCATCCTCGACGGCGCAGACGCGGCATTTGTTGACCGCAATCTTGCCGGCGACCCAGCCGGGGATGGTGCCCTCGTCCATGTCGTAGACCCAGGGGCTGCCGGCGGGCGTGTTCTCCTCAAAACTGTTGAGATAGCGCGAGTCGGTGTGGAACAGGCACTGATCGGCCGTAATAAACGCGGCGTGAGGGAACTCGAAGGTGTAATCGAAGACGCCCTTCACGCCCGTGAGCCAACGGAGATTGGCCTCGTCGCGCACGACGATGGCGTCGTAGCCGCGCTCGGCCATCAGGGCACGGACGCGTTCGATACGACCGGCAGGACCGGCAGCAAACTCAGACATGCAGATTCCTTTCTTGTTGTCCTCATAAAAGCGGGACGGGTCCCAATCGAAAGACGGATTCGCACGCGATCCGCAACCGATTGAAAACCCGCACCTCAACATGATACGAAAGACGATGGATGTCAATAAAACTTAGAGAAGTTCTTTGCGAGAAGCCAAGTAGGCGTGAGCATGGCGCTCAAGAACCTCGTCCTCAACGCTCGTTAGACGAATGGCGCCAAGTGCCGCGGGCAGCGGCAACATGCTGCGGTTCGAGCGGGCGAACTGCTGCTTGCGGAACTCCTCGATATATGCGGCAGGCTCCAGATCGAAGGCAAGCTCCTCGATACCAAAGTCCTCCAGGCAGTCATCAACCTCAAACACGTAGTCGATATCGAAGTCGCAGGCATCATGTGCTAGGCGCGCCTCAAAGCGCATACCCTCGGAAAGGAGCTGGTATGCGGGGACCTGCGAAGCGGCATCGCCCAAGCAGGCGCGCAGGGTACGCTCCCCCGTCTTGCCAAAATCGAGCGCATGGCGGGCGCTCGGGTTCGTGGCCATCAGTACGTCCTTGCGGGCAGTCTGAGACCACTGAACGGCATTGACGAGCGCGACTTCCTCGCCAGCGAGAATCTCGGGGACGGTCTCGGTAAACTGATTCCAACGGGACTTGCTGCTCGAAAGCATGGTGCCAACAAGTACCGCATAACCGAGCTTGAGGTCCTCGGGGTCCGCTTCGCGAACAAGTTCGAGGTCACACACGACCAAGCCCGGCTCGGGACGGAACGCGATAGCGGGAAGCGCATTCGCCGACGAGGCGACGAGTGGCTTCATGGTCGTCGCGACCGTGAGCATGGCGTCGAACGTCGTCGGCAGCAAGGCGCACTCGGTGCGTCCGCACCACTGGTTGGCGCACCAGCAAACGACCGAGCAGGTCGCCGTGTCACCGACAGCGACAACGAGATCGTCGCAGGTAATGCCGTTAGCCGACAGGGCGCCAAAAACGGTATCGGCATCGGCCAGCGTAGCACCGGCAGGCGAAACCTCGAGGACAAGCGGCGACACGGCAAAACCGGCGTCGACCAGCGCATGCTCGACAACCTCGCCAAAACGCTCGGATGTGGCGCTGTTCCAAACCACCATCGCCCGCTTGGGTTTGCCCACAGCCGAGGCAAACATGCGCGACAGCTCCTCGAACGCGCCCAATCCGACGCGGACATCGACACTGCGGTTTTGGAAATTGATAAGTTGACGGCGAATCATAGCAGTCCACGCTCCAAAAGCATCTCGGCACAAAGGTAGGAAACGTCCTCGAAGGACTTGTTGCGAATATCAAGGGTAATATCGGCGGCCTGGCGATACAGCGGACGGCGATGTTCAAACAGGCGCGCAGCATGCTCGGGTGAGCGGAAATCGGGCCGGGTATCGGAGCGGCGGATCTGGCGCAACGAATCCTCAAAGTCGCCTTCGAGGTACACACAGGTACCCATCTTGTGCATCAGCTCAATGTTCACCGGCGTCTCGACGATGCCACCCCCGCACGATACCAGCAGGCTGCGCTCGCTTTGAAGCGAACGGAGTGCCGAGGTCTCGAGTTCGCGAAAACGATCCTCGCCCTCGGTCTCAAATATCTCGGTCACCGACTTGCCGCATCGACGCACAACCAAACGATCGGTATCGATGAATCGACGCTTGAACATCGTGCCCACGTTGCGCGCAAGCGTCGACTTGCCCGCACCCAAAAAGCCGATAAAGAAGATATGGTCGCAGCCGTGTTTGATGTGCTGAGACATGGCGAAACCTATTCCTCGCAGGGAAGGTCGCGCAGGGCCCGGCGCTCAAAGATACGGAAGATCTGCGTGTACCACAGGTCCTGGGTTGCCTGCGGCTTAACCAGAATAGTGTCAACGCCGGCAAAGTTACCGCCCCACACGTCCGTATAAAGCTGGTCACCGATCAGCACGGCCTCGTCGGCCGTGGCCCCCAGGCGCTTAAGACCCGCCTTCAGGGCAAACGGGGCGGGCTTCATGGCATGGCTGATGGCCTCGAGCCCCAGCTCGCGCGCCGACGCCATGACCTGGTCGCGATGCCAGTTATTGGACACCATGCACAGCTTAAAGCCCTTGGCATGGGCGGCCTCGAGCCAAGCGGAGACCGCAGTGGGTACCTGCTCGGTATCACGCGGCACCAGGGTGTTGTCGCGATCGAGCAGAATGGCGCGCTTGCCATCGGCCCAAAGGGTATCGAGGTCGATGCGGTCGACCGAGGCAACATATCGTTTGGGGCTGAAAATCCTCATGTTTAATTCCAAGACTGTTGGTGCTCTTCGTAGGTCTGCGAGAAATACTCCTCGTCCTGCGTAATGTAGAAATACAGGTCATCGGAGTCGGTGGGCTCAAGGGTGGCCTTGAGCGCCTCGAGCGACGGAGAGCAGATGGGCGTGGGCGGCAGCCCCTCATGCTTATAGGTGTTGTACGGACTATCGCTCTGAAGGTCGTCGGCGGTAACCTCGCCGCCGGTGACATACATCATGGTCGCATCGCTATTGAGGTAGCGCAGACCGTCGAGCTTGCCGGCAAGACGGTTGTAAAACACCGAGGCGACATGCGCGCGCTGCTCGGCGTTGAGGCCCTCGCGCTCAACGATGGAAGCGAGATTGATGATATCGTAATCGGACATCTCCACGCCGTAGCGCTCCTTGATCTTGGCCTCGCAACCGGCAAAGTCGAGCGATTTATACTCGGTGTTGAACTGATCGAGCATGGCTCGGATGACATCATCGGCACTTGGGTCCTTGCCCAACGAGTAGGTCTTAGGGAACAGGAAGCCCTCGAGCGAATCGTTCGCAGCGCCTTTCAGGAACGCATAGTCGTTCACATAATTGCTGGCCTTCGCCTGGTTGAGGAAGTCCTCTTTGGAGATACTGTCGTAGGCCTGGGCCACGCGGTCGGCAACCTGGTCGACCGTCAGGCCCTCGGGGATTGTCAGCGCATCGGAGCCGGCATTGGGGCCCTCCATGAGCTGCTGGACGACCTTAGTCGCATCCATCAGCGTCGTGAACGAGTACGTGCCAGGTTTAAGCGACATGTCCGCGTTGAGCTTTTTGACCGCCGCATAGTAATCCTTGGGATTCTCGACAATATGGTTCTCGGAGAGAATCGAAGCGATGCTGTCACCCGAGGCACCATCGGGAATAGTGATAGTAACCTGCTGGCCAGCAGTGACTTTCGCATCCTCACCAGCAAAAAAGCCCTTGACAGCTGGCACGACAAAGAAAACGATCGCGACAAGCGCAAGCACGGCGACGACGCCACCGATAATCATAGGCACCGGGGAGCTTTTCTTTTGGGCACCACGGCGAGCGCGCGTGTTATAGCTCGAGCGCGTAGCCGGAGCAACGCCGTGCGAGCCATGAGTATGATGTGCGTGGGAGCGTGATTGCGGTGCCTGTCCCTGCGTACGCTGGGCAGGAGCCTGCTGCTTAAAGCGGGAACCGCCCGCGGGCTGCGCGGGACGAGCGGCGGGCTGTTGAGCAGTACGCCGAGTAGGTTGAGCCGAACGCTGCGTCGGTTGCATCGGACGCTGACCGGACGATACAGGGCGTGGCGCAGGCTGTCGTGTACGATTCGGCTGGCGCGGATCGAAAGCGCTAGACATGCGAAACCTCCTCGTTTTTACGATCGAGCCATGTCTGCAAGAACAGGCTGGCGGCGATCATGTCGATCTTGCCCCTCATCTGCTTTTCGTTGAGTCCCTGCTCGCGCAGGATACGCTTGGCCTCTTGCGAGGACAGGCGCTCGTCCTCAAACTCCAGCGGAAGATCGAGCTCGTCGGCAATCTTTTGCGCTATGGCGGCAACGCGCTCGGCCTGGGGGCCAGGCTCGCCGGCCATGGTCAGGGGACGCCCGCTTACCAAGATGTCGGGCTCATAGTCCTCGACCAGGTAACGGAACGTCTTGGCCATACCGGTAACCTCAGCGGCCGGAAGCACCTTGACGGGCATCGCCATCTTGCCATCACGGCTCGAGACGGCGATGCCGATCCTGGTCTCCCCTATGTCCAGCGCGAGCGCGACCACAGCGACTACTTAGGCGCCGAGCGCGGTCTTGGCGGCCGCGAGGGCATCGGCGATACCGGCAGCGTTCTTGCCACCGGCCTGGGCCATGTTGGGACGGCCGCCACCGCGACCATCGACCAGACCCGCGATCTGCTTGATCACGTTGCCGGCGTGGAAACCGGCCTTCACGGCGTCATCGGAGCCGGCGGCGAGCAGGGCCGGGGTGCCCTTCTCGGTCACGCTGGCAACAACACAGGCAACGGGACCGGCGACCTTCTGGTGCACGGTATCCCAAACGTTGCGCAGGTCGGCGGCCTCAAGGCCCTGGAGCTCAGCGACGACGAGCTTATAGCCGTCGAGCTCGACGGCACCCTCGATGGCGCTGGAGATAGCGTCGGAGGAGCCACCGGTCAGCGCCTTCTTGAGCTTGTTAGACGTCTCGCGCAGCTCGGCCTGCAGGTTCTCCACACGAGCGGGAACCTCGTCAACGCGGCACTTGAGCGCAGCGGCAGCGGCGTCAACGAGTGCCAGGCGGTCGGCCATGTAGTCGAGGGCGCCCTTAGAGGTAACGGCCTCGATACGGCGGACGTTCGAGCCCGTGGAGGACTCGGAGATAATCTTGAATAGGCCGATCTCGGCAGTGTTGGCAGTATGCGTACCACCGCAGAGCTCGCGGGAGAACGGCTGGTCCTCGGCGCCCACGGAAACGACGCGGACGACGTCGCCGTATTTCTCGCCAAAGAGGGCGACAGCACCGGCGGCCTTGGCCTCGTCGATGCCCATGACACGGGTCACGACCGGCTTGGAAGCGAAAATCTGCTGGTTAACCAGGTCCTCGACAGCCTTGAGCTGCTCGGAAGACAGGGCCTCGAAGTGCGTGAAGTCAAAGCGCAGGTGCTCGGGCGTCACCAGAGAGCCGGCCTGGGAGACATGCTCGCCCAGTACCTGCTTAAGCGCAGCGTCGAGCAGATGCGTGGCGGTGTGGTTGCGGCGCAGGAAACCACGGCGCTCGGCGTCGAGCGCGGCGGTCACGGTAGCACCGACGGTCAGCGTACCCCCGGCAACGTGCGCGACGTGGGCATACAGGCCGTTGTGGTTCTTGGTGTCGGCAACGGTCAGAACAACGCCCTCGGCGGAAAGCTCGCCGGCGTCGCCCTGCTGGCCGCCCATCTCGGCGTAGAACGGGGTGCGGTCGAGCACGACGTCGACGTCCTCGCCCGCGGCGGCAGACTCGACGGACTCGCCGTTGCGCACGATGGCGACAACCTTGGCGCCCTCGATAACGTCGTTGTCGTAGCCGTCAAAGTCGGTCGCAGCGACCTTGTCGGAAAGCTCGACCCACACGTCGTTGAAGCTGCCCCAGGCATCGCCCTTGGCGTTGGCACGGGCGCGGGCCTTCTGGTCCTCCATGCAAGCGGTGAAGCCGTCCATGTCGACGTCATGGCCAGCGGCGCCCGCGATCTCAACGGTCAGGTCGATGGGGAAACCAAAGGTATCGTGCAGCTTAAAGGCGACCTCGCCCGGAAGCACGGCGCCCTCGGCAAGAGCAGCCAGGGCCTCGTCCAGGTAGACGCGGCCGTTGTCGAGCGTCGTGGAGAAGCGCTCCTCCTCAGAGGCGACGATACCCTTGACAAGTGCGACGTTCTTGAGCAGCTCGGGATAGGCCTCGCCCATCTGAGCGTTGACCTCGTCGATGAACTTGGTCAGGAAGGCGCCCTCGATGCCCAGCAGGCGACCGTGGAACACGGCGCGGCGGAGCAGGCGGCGAAGGACGTACTCGCGGCCCTCGTTACCGGGCAGGATGCCGTCCGAGATCATAAAGTCGACGGCACGGGAGTGATCGGCGATGATGCGCAGCGAGCGGCTGGCGCCGGAGTAATCGTCGGCGTCATAGGTCTTGCCGCTGATCTTCTCACCGAGCTTGATGAGGTGCTGCATCAGATCGCCGTCGTAGTTGGCGGTCTTGTGCTGCATGATGGCGGCCATGCGCTCCAGACCCATGCCCGTATCGAGGTTGCGGTGCGGCAGCTCCGGCATGGAGCCGTCCTCCTGGCGGTCGTACTGGGTAAACACGAGGTTCCAGAACTCAAGGAAGCGGTCACAGTCGCAGCCGGGCTTGCAGTCGGGGCTACCGCAGCCGACCTCCTCGCCCATGTCAAAGTAGATCTCGGAGCACGGACCGCAGGGACCGGTGGGGCCAGCGGCCCAGAAGTTGTCGTCCTCGCCAAGGCGCGAGATGTGATCCTCGGCAACGCCCAGGGAGCGCCACACGTCGTGGGTCTCGTCGTCCTCGGTAAAGACGGTGAAGTACAGGCGGTCGAGCGGCAGCTTGAACTCCTTGGTGATAAGCTCGAAGGCCCAAGCGCAAGCCTGCTGCTTGGAGACGCCACCAAAGGAGAAGTCGCCGAGCATCTCAAAGAACGAGAGGTGACGGCCGTCCTCGCCGATGCAGTCGATGTCGTTGGTGCGGACACACTTCTGGCAGGAGATCGCGCCGATCTCCTTCATGGCCTTCTTGCCCTGGTAGTACTCCTTAAACTGGTTCATGCCGGCGTTGGCAAGCAGCAGCGAGGGGTCGTCGGGAACAAGGGACGAAGAAGGATAGAGCTTAAGACCGCGCTCCTCAAAGAAGTTGAGGAACTTGGAGCGGATCTCGGCCGTAGTCATTGACGGGTAGTCAGCACTCATAGAGGGAATCTCCTCGGTTTCACATCGAAACAGTTCAAACGTAACGATATTACCATCCCGCCGCGCAAGTGCAAAAAAGAGGGCCAACATAAAGCCGACCCTACAGCGAAAGTGCACGTTATTTAGGAGTATGCGATGCTTTGAAAAAGGCTACTGTATAATTACATATAAGATTCACCCGGAAGGAGCGATCGATGAAAAGCAAACGATTTGTCCTGAATGCACTTCTGGTTGTAGCACTTTTAGCGCTTTTGGCTTTCTCCTGCTGGTACGCAAACCAACCAGCATTTGGCTACGTATTGTATGCAGTAATGTCCGGCGATAAAGCCTATTACACTCTACGCGCAATTGACGTTCTCTTTTTCTATGTAGCCGGCCCCTTATCAATCGCTTTGCTCGCGTTTCTTGTCATTTACAACTTCAAGAAACGCTAGCGGTGCCTATTTGGAATCCGAATCGTCCATGGAGCCGTCGATGCCGGTTTTGGTATCGTCGTCCGAGTTGGAGTCATCGTCCTTGGCGAAGGGATTCTTGAAAAAGCTCGTCGCATCGGGCTGCAGGCCCGAGAGCTTGATCCAGGGATTCTCGAGCTCGGGCTTGGGCATCGCCTGGGCCTCGGGCGCGGTCTCGTTGCCGATGAGCTCGGACTCGTAAATGAACGTATCGTCTCCAAGCGCGTCGTAGGCGGCGACCGGGTTGCCCTCGGCATCGCGATATGGCGTGCCCTTAAATACAGCGCCGTCGTATGCCACGAGCTGGCGACCGGTCTCGTTCTCAAAGTAGTAGACGAAAATGCCCTTGAGGGCCGCGCACAGCGGAATGGCGATGACCATGCCGATGGGACCCATAAGTGCCGAACCAATAACGAGGGCCGTCAGGCTCATGATGGGATGCACCTGCACCGAACTCTGCATGACCTTGGGGGAAATGACGTTATCGGTGACGTTTTGAGCCACCATGGTCACAACGAGCGTCCACAACGCCAGCATGGGGCTGAACATAAAGCCGAGCACCGTGGCGATCGCCGCGCTTACCCAAGGACCGACAACCGGGACCAAGTGCATGATGCCGGTAAAGATGGCCATGAGTGCCGCGTAGGGATGGCCAATGAGCGTAAAGCCGATAAAGGCGAGGATGCCACCGCAGATGGACGTCACGACCATGCCGCGCATATAACCGCCGACCGAGCGCGAAAGAATCGCGACCATAAAGCGGTACGAGGTCTCTTTTTCCTGTCCGATGATGGTACAGACCTCGTGGTGCATACGGGGATAATCGCAGGCAAGCCAGTAGGCAAGCACCAAACCCAGGAAGATTACGAACAGCTGCGAGGCCGTGTTGGTGATCAGCGGGAACACGCCGCGACCGAGCTCAGCGGCGATTTGCGATACGTACTTGGACGCCACAGTAACCAGCGAGGACAGATTATCGTCCAGGTACTCCTTGAGCGGCGTGTTGTTGAGCGTCTTAGCGTGCGAAATCATCTCGTTGAGATCACCGCCCGCAACGCGAAGCTGCTCAGGCAGACGGCTCAGGACTTCCATAATCTGACCGAGCAAAATAGGCGACAGGATGCAGACGACGCCGACGAGCACTGCCACAACCACGATCAGCGCGATGAGCGAACCGATGCCACGACCGACGCCGTGATGCTCGAGCCAGTTAGTGATCGGCGACATCACAAAAGCGATGATGGAACCGACAGCGAGAAACTCGATAACAGGCGCCAGGATACCCATAAGGTTAAAGATGACGGCTGCGATGACAATGCAGCCAACGACAGCCCAAATGCGAAGCGTCAGAATACGAGTATCACGCAGCGTGCGGTCGGTTTGTTGGGGGTGCTCAATCATGAACGAACCATCACTCCGTCGGGGTCGATCTTGTCCTGTATCTTCTTAAGGGTACGGCGCAGCAGGCGCGAAACCTGCACCTGCGAGATACCCAGCTTCTTGGCGATCTCGATCTGGGTCATGCCCTTCACAAAGCGCAGCTCGATAACCTCACGCTCACGCGGCGAGAAATCGCGGATGGCTTCCTCGATCACCAGGCGGTCATCGGTAAAATCGAGCTCGTTGTCGTCATCGGCATAGCGGTCGAGAATCGAGGGGGCATCATCGGAATCGGACGCGCCAGGAGCCTCGATGGGCACCGAGGTATAGGCCGAAGACGATTCCATGGCCTCCAGCACCTCGTCGACGGTCACACCCAGGTACTCAGCGATTTCTTCAACCTTAGGCGAGCGCTGCAACTCATTGGTGAGCTTGTCGGTGGCCTGGTTGACCTTGGCAGAAAGCTCCTGCAAACGGCGCGGCACGCGCACGCTCCAGCCCTTATCACGGAAGTGACGCTTAATCTCGCCCAGGATGGTAGGCGTGGCAAACGTCGTGAACTCGAGTCCGCGCTCGGGGTCAAAGCGGTCGATAGCTTTGAGCAAACCCAGATAGCCGACCTGCATGAGGTCGTCGAGCGGCTCGCCGCGGTTCTTAAATTTGTTGGCAAGAAACCTTACCAGGTTCATATGGGACATGACGAGCTGCTCACGTGCGTCCGGATCACCGGTCTCTTTGTAGCGACGAAACAGCTCGCGGGTTTTCTCCTTGTCCCAAGCGGTCTTACCGCTCCGGGAACGTTCGGTCATATTAGATATCCGCCTTGAGGTCGAGGGAAAGCGTCAGGGGCGCCGCAGTCTTTTCGTAGGAATCGCACACGCTTGCCAGAATGAGCTCGGCATACACGGCAGCCTGATCATCCTCATCGACAGTCGCCTGGTCACCAAAGGTAAAGGTCATGCCCACGTGCGATTCGTCGACGTCGAATTTGATCGAAATGTCGTCAGAATCAACGGCCGTGCAGCCAAAGATGAAGGCCTCCTCGGCAGCCATACGGATATCCTCGATGCGATCGACGGACATAGAGCACAGCGCACCGACATTTGCCGCCGTCATGCGCACAAGGCGCGCCAGACGCGGATCCCCGGCAACAGTCAGCGTGATGGGGCAAGTTGCTTCGCTACTCATCGCAGGACTCCTCGGAGGTCTCGGCGGGCGTATAGGTGTAATACTGAGCAGGCTTGGCTGCGGGCTTCTGAGCCGCAACCGCACCATCGGCGGCCTCGTCCTCAGCCTCACCAATCAGAACGCGCTCGATAGGCTGCTCGGCCTCGGTGGCGGCAGCGGCGAGCTTGCGATCGGCGTCGGCTGCAGGAGCCTTCACCTTATTGAAAAGCTTCTGCACGGCGCCAGCAGCAGAATCAGTCACGCTCGACACAGCGTTGCTTGCCTCGGCCATGGTGCCCGTGACCTCAGAGATGTCGCGAACGACCGCCTCAACCTCAACGAGGTTGGACGTCAGGGCGTCAACGGCAGTCTTGCTCGACTTAAGCAGCGGCTCCATCTGGGCAAGTGCGGGCGTAAGCTCGTCAACGGCACCATCGAGCTTTGCCACCACAGGCTGAGCCTCGGCGATGGTGTTGTTAAGGTCGCTCACGGTCTTATCGAGCGAATCAACGACGGTGCGGGTCTTTCGCAGTGTGAGCGCGAGCTCGATAACAGCCCACACACCGGCAACGGCGAGCAGCAGCAGGGCGATTTGAATGGGACTCATACAAGCCTCCCGAAGGAATCGAAATACAAACGCTGTTCATGGTACCCCAAAGAAGGGGAAAGATACCCAAAGGGGATGTGCGAGGTGCCAATGACCTACTTGGGCGCATTGCCGCTACGGTCGCGCTCGCTTTGCTCTACGCGCCACTCTTCCCAGCCGCGGCCGGCAGGCTGCCAAAACGCACCGCGCTCCAACCCCTCGGGCAAATAACGCTGATCGACCCAGCCTTCGGGATAATCATGCGGATACTTATACACACCGTATTCGTCGCTGCCCGGGCGATGACGATCGCGCAGATAACTCGGCACCTCGCGGAGCCCACTTGAATGGATATCGGCCAACGCCGCATCGATCGAAGCCTCGCACGCGTTGGATTTAGGCGCCAAGCACACATAGAGAGCAGCCTGAGCCAGATTAATACGGCACTCGGGATAGCCAATGACCTCGGCAGACTTAAACGCGGCATGCGCCACCAAAAGCGCCTGTGGGTCGGCGTTGCCAACATCCTCAGAAGCCTGAATCATAATACGACGAGCGATAAACTTAGGATCCTCCCCCGCGTCAATCATGCGCGCGAGCCAATAAATCGTGGCATCGGGGTCGCTACCGCGCATAGACTTAATAAACGCACTGATGATGTCGTAGTGCATGTCACCGTTTTTGTCGTACGAAAAGCCACGGCGCGGATTGGCAATCTTCACGTCGTCAACAGTGATGGGATAGCGCTCCCCCGCCGCCGGCGCGGGCGTTCCCTCGGTATCGGGGCGCGTGACGGCAATCTCGCTCGCAAGCTCAAGCGTCGTGAGCGCCGATCGAGCGTCACCCGCTGCCAGTGTGCAAATGGTCTTAACCGTATCCTCATCGGCCGAGAACTTACCGTTCAAACCCTGCGGCGCCTCGAGCGCACGCTCAATAAGCGTGGCGATATCCTCGTCTTTAAGATGCTCAAGTTCCACCACGCGACCGCGCGAGAGCAATGCCGAGTTGACCTCGAAGTACGGATTCTCCGTCGTGGCGCCAATCATAATGACGGTACGGTTCTCAACTGCATGCAGCAGGGCATCCTGCTGCGACTTGGAAAAGCGATGAATCTCATCGATAAAAAGAATGGTGCGGCGGTCGTACGTATTCAGGCGCGTCTTAGCCTCGTCGATCACGCGACGAAGATCCTTTACGGTGCCCGTCACAGCGCTGACCTCGACAAACTCGCTCTTAGTATGGTTGGCGATAATATGTGCCAGCGTCGTCTTGCCCGTACCGGCCGGCCCATACAAAATCACACTCGACAGCACGTCGTGCTCAATCGCGGCACGCAACCACGAACCCTTACCGACGGCCTTTTGCTGGCCCACATACTCGTCGAGCGAATTGGGCCGCATGCGCACCGCAAGCGGCGCATTCTGAAAGGAACGCTCGCGCGTCGAAGCAGAAAAAAGGTCGTCCATAGCCATCCCGTGCGTCAATCAAAAACGTTTTCCACCAACAGTATACCGAATAAATACGAACTACCGTTCGTTAATATAGGTACGGTGCGGAAACTTCAATCCCGGGAACAGCTTGCTCGTAAGCTCGCAGAAATAGCCGTCCGTCATGCTCGCGATGTAATCCACCACCGCTTGATCCTTGTCGTCCTGCCAGGCATAGGTGCGATCGTAGTAGAAAAGCTGCCGCTCAATGCGAGAAATGTGGTGCTTAAAGATATACGAAGACTCGTCGCCTTCGTTTATATCCTGCAGGCAACGGTCGTAGAGCTTTTCGAAGGCCTCGCGCAGCTCCGCTTCGGAGTCGCCTTCAATGCCGCCCTTGCTATAGATCTTCTCGTAGTTCTCGCGCTTGGCTCGGCGGATCTCCTCAAACAGGTCCTCGCTCATCTCGATGCGTGGCTTACCATAGCTGTGCTCGACGATATCGATGGAGGCATGCGTAAGGATCCAGCTGTTGTATGCCCCGCCCAGGTCATCGTCAAAGGCGTCGGGTGACAGCAGACCCGCCGAAATGGCGTCTTGGCGATCGCGCCCCACGTAGGCAAGGATATCCGAGATGCGAACCACGCAGCCCTCGAGCGTCATGGGGCGCAGGTGCTCAATTGCGCTGTAACCTGTGGCAATGCAATCCTCAACCGTAAGGTCGAACTGGTCAAAGGAGCTCATGTCCGAAAGCTCAAACACACGCTGTTCGTACTCACCGTTGTGGCATAGCACGCCGTCGAGCGTCTGGAGCGACACGTTGCGGCCGTACAGCGCGTCGAGCACGCGGACCGACTGCACGTTATGGAAAAAATAACGACCCGTGCGCTCGTGATAGATATCGTTGAGGAATCGCTCACCGGCATGGCCAAAGGGCGTGTGGCCCAAGTCGTGGCCTAAGCCAATCGCCTCGATCAGATCGCAGTTGAGCCCCAGGGCACGTCCGATATCGCGCGCGATGCGCGAAACAAGCTGCACGTGCAGGCCGCGACGCGACAGGTCGTCGTTGCTGCGAAAACTAAAGACCTGCGTTTTGCCTGCATAACGGGTGTATGCGGGCAGATGCAAAATCTTTTCGGTATCGCGCATAAATGCCGGACGCATGAGCGTGCCCACATCTGCGGCTCGATCGAAGCGTCGAATGACCTGGTCGTCACCACATTGATAGGGATTAACGACACCTGAGCCGCGGTCGGCGGCGATACGCCCGACCAACTCGGGCGACAACGCCGCGGGAATGCGATCCATACGCGCCTTAATGGCGGCTGTCTGTTGATTGGTTGCCATGGCATGCTCCTTAAAAAGGGCGCGCAAACGGTTACAGTGTACTACCCACAACCTCGATTATGGCAAATATCGGCACCAAAAACGGCAGCAATGGCAGGGAGCGCGATTTTGCGATGAGACAGGCGGCGGCAAGGGCCAGGAGCGCAGCCGCAAACGCGACGATACCACCCAAGGGATCGAAGGTACAAAGGGCAAAGAGTGCCTTGGCGTCCCCCATACCAATGCCGGGAGCGTGGCGAACACGACGCCAGAGCGACTCAGTAAGCATAAGGGCAAGGTAGGCGATGGCAGCAAGACCGGCATGGTCAAGCGCCGTGTTAACGCCCTTGTCGAGCCAAACGCCTGCAAACGCCGCCACCGCACACGCGCCGGCAAGCTGATTGGGAAACCGTCGCTCACGGGCATCAATCGCCGCGCCGGCAAAGATGCAAATCCAAAACGGAATATAGACCATCTAACACCTCCTTGGGCAGCAGCTCAAACGCAAAAACCACCACAAAGGTGCCTGTCCCCTTTGTGGTGGTTTTGATCGTGGTTATTTGGCGCCTTGCATGACCTCGTCAAGGGTAACGCTCACGGCGTGCTGCGTCGGCACCCAGTCGACCTTCAAGAACAGTGCTGCCACCGTAATGGGGATATAGCTGAACATAAAGATCGGGAAGGTAAACAGGTTGGTCACCAGACGCCACTTTTGCGCGCAGTGAATGTGCTTGTGCTCAAAGATGGTCGTGAGCAGCGCCAGGATAAAGAACGTCTGATACATCATGGCGAAGGTCATAATGAGAGAAGCGGCACACGCCTGCATCTCAACCTCGGTGGCCAGGAAGCCGTGCGAAAGACCGCCCACAATCAGGAACGTGGCATTGGCGAGCATCGAGATCAGAGATAGCAACATACCCGGGGCGATCGTCATAAACATGTCGTAGGCGGCAAAGCGATGGTAGCGAAAGGTCGATTTGACCAGGTGCTTACCATACGTAAAGAACACCTGGTAGAAGCCCTTGGTCCAGCGCATACGCTGCTTCCAGGAAGCCTTAAACGTCACGGGCTGTTCGTCAAAGAACTCCGCCGGTGCATAGCCAATGCGAATGCCGTGAATGGCGCAGAACGTGGTGAACTGAATATCCTCGGTCAGCGTATGGAACTGCCAACCGTGCATGCCCTCGATCACGCTCGCCGAGATAAGGTAACCCGAACCCGAGACAGCGCAGGACGTCTTGCAGATATTACGCGCGTTGTTGAGAAAGCGCGCCTCTCGCAGATACCACGTAGCATTAGCCGCCGAGATCCACGAGCTGCCGAAGTTCTTGGAGTTGCGATAGCTCGTGACCACATGGAAGCCCTGATCAAAGGCATCGTTCATCTTGGAGACGTAATCGCGGGCGATGACGTTATCGGCATCGAAGATAAAGTAGCCTTCAAACGTATCGGGATACTCGTTAAGGATGCGGTCGAAGCCAAAGTCCATGACCCAGCTCTTGCCCTTGCGGGCAAGGTCATTGCGCTCATAAACGACAGCGCCCGCCTCGCGCGCGAGCTGCGCCGTGTTGTCGGTGCAGGCGTCGGCGACCACAAAGACCTCGATAAGCTCGGACGGATAATCCTGATCCTTGATGGAGCGAACGAGGTTGGCGATTACGGCCTCCTCATTATGCGCCGCGATAAAGAAGGCATAACGATGGAGTTTTTTGGCCTTGGGAGGCGCGACCTCGCCACGAAGAGCGCCAATGACAAAGAAGACCACCTGGTACAGGAAGCAGACCGTGAGCAGCGTGACGACAATCTGGTTGAAGATCACGATGGGTGTGTTGGTTTGTAAAAAGGCGAGCATGCAGGCTCCCAGCAACGCATTACGTAAACAACCGTATATCTTACCGCAGGCTTACCGAGTTCAAGAAACCACCTAATACTGGCTAGGCTTCGAGCAGGCCGAGCTGCGGGACGATTTCGTCACCGGCGGCAGTGCGGCCGAGCGAACGCGAGGCCAGGTCATCCAGAACCGCGGCAAGGTCCCACGGCAGCTCGTCACGACACTCAATGCGCTCCCCCGTCACGGGATGGTCGAACGCCACGTGCCAAGAATGCAGGAACTGCCTGGTCAGGCCCTGATCGGCGCGTGCATCGCACTTACCGTAGAGTGGATCGCCCACGCAGGCGTGGTTGATATGGCGCATATGCACACGAATCTGATGCGTGCGGCCGGTAAACAGATGGCACTCGACGAGCGTGTAGCCGTCGTCAAAGCGCGCGGAATCAAAGCGCTCGAGCACCTTGAAAGTCGTGATGGCCTGGCGCGCAAAGGGGTCATCGGAAACCGCCATCTTGACGCGGTCGCGCGTCGATCGGGCAATACCGGTGTTGATAGTGCCCTCGTCCATGGCGATGTGACCGTGAACGAGCGTGATATAGCGACGGTCGAGCGTGCGCGTGCGGATAAGATTTTGAAGCGCGCGCTGGGTGTCGTCGTCCTTTGCCGCGAGCATAAGGCCCGAGGTATCGCGATCCAGGCGATGCACGATGCCGGGGCGGTCCTCACCCTGCACGGTACCAAGATGATCGATGCCGCAGTGGTAGACCAAGGCGTTCGCCAGCGTACCGCTCTCGTGGCCATGGGCGGGATGGCACACCAGGCCGCGCTGCTTGGAGAGCACAATGAGGTAGTCGTCCTCGTAGCGGATATCGAGAGGAATGGCCTCGGGAATCACATCGGTGGGATCATGCTGCTCGGGCAGGTCGACCGAGATGCGGTCACCGGAGCGCACAGCATATTTTTTTGACAGGCAGGTCTCGCCGTTGACGGCAACGGCACCGCCCTCAATCAAGTGCGCGCAGGCAGAGCGCGTGGGACAGCCATCGTTGGCGCCCAAAAAGGCATCGAGACGCTGGCCAACGGAATCGTCGGCAACGAGAATATGGATGTCGGCCATTAGCGCTCGTTCCTTTCGCGAATCTTGCGGGCACGCTCCCCACGCTGATTGGCTTTGCGTTTGGCGCGGGCCTCGTCACGGGCGTTGAGTTCGGCAGTCGCATCGACCTCACGAGCGGCGGGGCTCAAGAACATGTAACCGATGAACGCCAGCACGACGCCGACCGTAATGCCAATATCGGCCACGTTAAAGACGGGAAAGTCGATAAACGTGGTGGCTATAAAATCGGTCACGAAGCCAAAGACAAGGCGATCGATCGCGTTGCCAATAGCACCGCCCGCAACCATAGCCATGCCCACAACCTCAAGACGAGCGAGCCGAGGCGCACGGAGCAAGTACAAGGCAATGGCGACAATGACCGCAAGCGCCAGCACGGCAAACGCTATGCCATGCCCCTCGCCCATGCTGAAGGCGGCTCCGATATTGCGGACAAACAGAAAATCGATCACGCCGGGGATAACGGTCACATGCAGGGCATCGCCAACGGCACGAACCGCAAGCTTGGTCAGCTGGTCAACAAGCAGCACAACGAGCGCTACCCCACCAGCAACACCCAACCGCCAACGCAAAGGCGGCGTCATATCCGCACCACGACCCAAAGAAATCCCCTACCCTCAAGAATAATCGAATTCCGTTTAACGCAGTAGATAATCATACATTGACGCAAGCAAGAAGCGACAAATCTCCCAAGAACGGAAACACCGCAGGTAGAGCATAAATGAGCGAGCAGGTCGCATTTGAGACAAGATGACGTGAAATGAAAGGGCGCTGACCTTTCGGTCGCGCCCTTGAAATTGAACGTCAGATTGTCCAAATGCGGCCCGCGCAGCGTCGGTAGGTTACGGCGTTCTACGAACGCCGTAACCTACAAAGCGTCAGCGCAGCGCTTGCAGATATGCGCGTGGCCGTTGTACTCGCCGACAGTGGTGCGATAGTTCCAGCAACGGTCGCAGCACTCGCCCTCGGCAGCCTCAATAGCAACGGAAAGCTCCTCGCCCTGGGTCAGCTCAACATCGGAGACGATGTAGAACTCGGCCAGGTCGACGGCTTTGTCGCCGGTCAACAGCGCATACATCTCGGCGGGAACGACCGCCTTGACGCGAACCTGCTGGCTCTTGGTGAAGGTGCCGGCAGAACGGGCATCCTCAAGGGCCTTGGTCACGGCGCTACGGAGCTCGAGCGAAGCCTCGAGCACGCCCTCAAACTCATTGGCCTCGTCGACCGTGATAGGCGACTTGTACCAATCGAGCAGCGCGGCGTACTTCTGGTGATCGACGCAGCCGGCGGGCGCATAGGCCATGGCCTCGTCGACGGTGTAGGACAAGATCGGCTGCAGATCGCGCATGAGCATCGAGAAGAGCTCGGCGAGCACGGTCTGAGCGCTGCGGCGCTCGAGCGAGCCGGGCTTCTCGCAGTACAGACGATCCTTCAGGGCGTCGAGGTACACGTTGGAGAGCTCGGTAACCACAAAGTCGTAAAGCGCACGGTAGGCGCGCGGGAACTCGTAGCAGGAGTAAGCGTCGTCGACCTCGGCCTGGACCTGGGTCAGGCGGGCAACCATGAGCTTGTCGAGCGGCAGCAGGTCGGCAAAGGCGACACCGTCGGTCTCGGGCTCAAACTGACCCTCGAGCTCGGAGAGCAGGAAGCGCAGCGTGTTGCGGAAACGGCGGTAGGCATCGGACGTACGAGCGAGAATCTCGTGGTCGATGGAAACGTCGGAGCTGGTGTCGACCGAGGCGACCCACAGGCGGATGATGTCGGCGCCCATCTCGTCGCAGACCTTGTTGGGGTCGATGACGTTGCCGAGCGACTTGGACATCTTGCGGCCCTGACCGTCGAGCGTGAAGCCCTGCGAGACGACTGCCTTGTACGGAGCATGGCCGTTGGCGCCCACAGAGGTGAGCAGCGAGCTCTGGAACCAACCGCGGTGCTGGTCGGAGCCTTCGAGATACACGTCAGCCGGGTACTCAAGCTCGGGGCGATACTCGCAGACGGCCTTCCAGGAGACGCCGGAATCCCACCACACGTCGAGGATGTCCTTATCGGCCTTGAGGTGATGGCCGCCGCACTTGGGGCAGACGCAGGCCTCACCCAGGTAGCTCTCGGGAGCGTCGGTGAACCAGGCGTCGGAGCCCTTCTCGTGGAAGAGCTTGATGACGGCGTCGAGCGTGGCATCATTCATGACCTTCTCGCCGCAGTCGGCGCAGGTGTAGCTGGGGATAGGCACGCCCCAGTTGCGCTGACGGCTGATGCACCAGTCGGGACGCTGCTCGACCATGGCACCGATGCGGTTGGCCGCGTGGGCCGGATACCACTTGACGTTCTCGCGGACCTCTTTGCCAGCCTGCTCGCGCAAACCGGTCTTGTCCATCGAGACAAACCACTGGTCGGTAGCACGGAAGAGCACCGGGTGCTTGCAGCGCCAGCAGTGCGGATAGCTGTGCGTGATCTTCTTCTCGAGAACCAGGGTGCCGCGCTCGCGCAGGAACTCGATGATATGCGGGTTGGCCTCATCGGTATCCATACCGCTGAAGGGACCACCGGTGCCAAACTCCTCGCCGGTGTAGAACTTGCCGTCGTCATCGACCGGCATGCAGATGTCGGTGATGCCCTCCTTGAGGCAGGCGAAGTAGTCGTCGACGCCGTGGCCAGGCGAGTTGTGGACGATACCGGTACCGTCGTCGACACCGACGTAATCGGCCAGCAGCGCCACGCCCTCAACACCGTCAAAGATCGGCTGCTTGTAGTGGATGTGGTGGAAGGTCTCAGCGGGAACCACATAGGGCTTGCCGGCGACCATAACCGGGGTGTACTCCCAGCCAAACTCCTCGCAGCACTTGGGAGCCAGGTCCTCGAGCATGACCTCGGCACGGCCATCGTGCTCAACGGCGACATAGGCGGCGCCGGGCTTAAGGGAAACGGCCTGGTCAGAGGGGATGGTCCACGGCGTGGTCGTCCAGATGATAAAGTCGACCGGACCGTCGAAGTTCTCTAGGCCGGCGGGCTTGGAGGTCATCTCAAAGCGCACGAAGATGGAGGGGCTCGTCTCGTCGGAGTACTCAATCTCGGCCTCGGCCAGCGCGGTGTGGCAGTGCTTGCACCAGTGAACCGGCTTGTGGCCGCGATAGATCATGCCCTTATCGAACATGGCCTTGAAGACCTCGATGTCGGCGGCATCGTGCTGGTGATAGAGCGTCAGATAGGGGTTATCCCAGTCGCCGAGCACGCCCAGACGACGGAAACCGGCCTTCTGCAGCTCGATGTTCTCAACAGCGAACTCGTTGCAGAGCTCACGAATCTTGGCCGTGGGGGTCTGGTTGAACTTCTCGGTGCCGAGCTTCTCCTCGACCTTGTGCTCGATCGGCTGACCATGGCAGTCCCAACCGGGGACATAGGGAACCTCATAGCCCTGCATCATCCAGTAGCGGTTGATCATGTCCTTGGAGATCTTGTTCATGGCATGGCCGATGTGGATCGGACCGTTGGCGTACGGAGGACCGTCGTGCAGCACAAACTTCTTGTGACCCTCGTTCTTCTTCAGAACCTGCTCGTAGACCTTGTTGTCCTGCCAGTCCTTGAGTCGCTTGGGCTCGGACTTGGAAAGACCGGCACGCATGGGAAAACCGGTCTTGGGCAGATTCATCGTCTGCTTGTACTCGTTTGCCACGGTACCCCTTTCATGTCGTGGGCGCGCACGCCCGTTGGGCACCAAAAAAGCGCCCGTCCCTACAAGCTGGGACGAAGCGCCACAAATCGAGCTGTACGCTCGCAAAAGCTCTTCGCTTAACCACCCAGCTTAGATGCCCTCGCCCGCATATTCGCGCGCTCGCATCCGTTACTCGGCTGGCCTGTATCGACGACCATCTCGGCGATATCTACTAAGACGTGCCTGTGCGGCGCGCCCGTTGGGACCGCAGCTCCGGGGTGATTTTCATCGGTCGCATGCACGGGTTCTCAGCGCTTCCCGCTCTCTGTAGCATGCGGACGGCCGACTACTCGCCCCCATCAACGCTTATGCGGTGTATGGTAGCACGGTCAACGCCGCCGAAAAACCCTCAACACTGGTTTTATACGTTCGAAATTTCTCGCTATTACAGCCCTTCTCTAGGAGCAAAATACCTGAAAGCACTCTATCTCACGAAAGAAGGTACCTATGCGCACAATTGGAATGAGCGACTATACCGTCGGCGAAGACTGCTTTGACGAGCTGCCCGGCGCACTGGCGGAGTACGGCGCGACAAAGGTCGCGATCATCGGTGGCAAGCGGGCACTGGCCGCAGCACTTCCCGGTATCGAAGCTGCGCTGGCAGGTACCGACGTCGAGATTCTGGAGACGCGCGTCTACGGTACCAACAGTACGCGTGCCAATATCGCCAAGGTCGTGAACTCCCCTGCCTGCCAGAAAGCCGACGTGCTCATTGCCTGTGGCGGCGGAAAGGCGCTCGATACCGTGAAGACGGCGGCCATCGAGCTCAAGAAGATCGTCTTCACCGTCCCGACGATTTGCTCCAACTGCTCCGCCGCGACCGCCATTGCCGTTGTCTACAACGACGACGGCTCGCTCGAGGGCTATTCGTACCCCAACCGCCCCGCTCACATCTTCATCAACCCCAAGATCATCGCCGAGGCACCGGCAGAATACTTCTGGGCCGGCGTGGGCGATGCCCTGTCTAAGCAGCCCGAGGTCGAGTACGCCACGAGCGCCGGCAACCTGGAGCACACCGCCGGTCTTGGCCTGGCACTCGCCCACACCTGCTCCGAACCGCTATTTACCTATGGCGTCCAGGGTCTTGAGGACGTGCGCCAGAACCTGTCGAGCGAGGCCGTCAAGCAGATCGCGCTCGATATCGTGGTCAACACGGGCTATGTCTCGAACCTGACCAACCAGAACGATTACTACTACAACTCAAGTGTGGCGCACGCGTTCTACAACGCCACCTGCAGCATTCCGCGTGAGGGCACCTACCTGCACGGCGAGGTCGTAAGCCTGGGCGTGCTCGTGCTGTTTGCCTATACGGGAAAGACCGAGAACCTTGAGCGCTACGCTGCCTTTAACAAGCAGATGGGGCTGCCCGTGACGCTTGAGCAGGTCGGGCTTTCCGAGTCCGATATCCCAGCCCTGTGCGAGTACGCGCATGCCACCAACGAGTGGAAGCAGGGCAACCCTGAGCCCTTCACCGACGAGAAGTTCGCCGCCGCCATCAAGGCCGCCGACGCTTACGGCCACACGCTCTAGGCCTAACCCAAAACCACCACAAAGGGGACAGTCACCTTTGTGGTGGTTTTTTATTGCTCAAGTATTTTGGGGTCGAACTCGCTAGCCGGAATCACACGGTACCCGTGACGCAGCAACAGATCGACGAAAACGCCGTTGCCCGCGGTGAGCGTACCGCTAAAGGTGCCGTCGTAGATGCGACCCGCGCCGCACGAGGGGCTGCGGTCCTGCAAGATGCACGCAGCAATCTCGGAAGGGCCGCCCGCCTGCTCGCACATGTCGAGCGCACGTTGAGCGCCCAGGCGGAATTCCCGGTCAACGGACACGCCCTCGCAGGTACGGACCTCGCCGTTCACGATCTCGGACGGCTTGCGCGGCGTCGGAAGACCGCCAAAAACCTCGGGGCACACCAACAGGACCTCGGTTCCCGTGCGCTCGCAAGCCTCGACCAGCTCGCGAAGGTAGTTGTCGAGCCCGTTATACTTGCAGCCCTCGCCCATCAAACAGGCACTCACCACGATCTTCATACATATCCCTCCCAAGCAAAACGCCCCATTTGAGATAGGCACTCAAATGGGGCGTCGATATTTACTGACCCGAATGCAACGCTACTGCTGCTTAGGCATCAGCGGATTCTCGCGCGTGAGGAGATTCATAAACTCCTCGCCCGTGATCGTCTCCTTCTTGTACAGATAACGAGCCAGCTCATGGAGCTTAAACTTGTTCTCCTTCAGGATCTGCAGGGCGCGATCATGCGCGTCCTCGATCAGCTTGGCGACAATCGCGTCCACGCGCTCGGCCGTGCCGGGGGCGCAGGTGAGCGACGTATCCTGGTTGAGGTACGCGTTCTGCACGGTACCGAGCGCCATCATGCCAAACTCGTCGGACATACCAAAACGCGTCACCATGTTGCGGGCGAGCTTGGTGGCCTGCTCGATATCGTTGGCAGCACCAGTCGTCATCTCGCCAAAGATGAGCTCCTCGGCGGCACGTCCACCACAGTAGACGGCGAGCTTGTCCAGCACCTCCTGGCGCGTGGTCAGGAAGCGCTCGTCCTCCTCGACCTGCATGGTGTAGCCAAGAGCGCCACTCGTGCGTGGCACAATGGTGATCTTGGTGACCGGCGCAGAGCCCTTCTGGCGAGCGGCAACGATAGCATGGCCGATCTCGTGGTAGGACACCACCTGCTTCTCATGGTCGGACAGCACCGTTGATTTGCGCTGCTGGCCGGCGATGACGACCTCCACCGACTCCTCAAAATCGTCCTGCGTGGCGCGCTTGCGGCCCTCGCGAACGGCACGCAGGGCGCCCTCGTTGATGATGTTGGCCAGATCGGCACCCGAGGCACCGGGCGTGGCGCGGGCAATCGCGGTCAGGTCAATCGGCGGCTGTGTCTTCACGCTCTTGGCATGCAGCTCGAGGATGTTCTTGCGGCCAGTCAGGTCGGGCAGCTCAACGGGAATGCGGCGGTCAAAACGACCGGGGCGCAGCAGGGCGGGATCGAGGCTGTCGGGACGGTTGGTCGCAGCGAGGACGACGATGCCCTTGTGGTTATCGAAGCCGTCCATCTCGGTCAGCAGCTGGTTGAGCGTCTGCTCGCGCTCGTCGTTGCCACTAAAGCCGCCGCCATCGCGCTTCTTGCCGATGGTATCGATCTCATCGATAAAGACGATACACGGGGCCTTTTCCTTGGCCTGCTTAAACAGGTCACGAACCTTGGCGGCACCGCGGCCGACGAACATCTCGACGAACTCAGAACCCGAAATGCTAAAGAACGGCACGCCCGCCTCGCCGGCAACAGCCTTGGCGAGCAGGGTCTTACCGGTACCCGGAGGACCGACAAGGAGAGCACCGCGCGGAAGCTTGGCGCCGATCTCCTCGTAGCGCTGCGGATTCTCCAGAAAGTCGACGACCTCCTTGAGGGACTCCTTGGCCTCTTCCTGGCCGGCGACGTCCTTAAAGGTCACGCCAACATCCTTGGAGGCAATCACGCGAGCGCCGGACTTGCCCAGTCCGCCGCCGCCAAAGCCGCCGCCAAAGTTCATAGACGGGCCGTCATCGCCCATAGCCTTCTTCATACGGCGGTTGAGCCACCAACCGATCAGGAAGAAGATGGCCATGGGAAGAATAAGCGTAAGCAGGTAGTAGGTCATCAGACCCGAGTTTTTATCGGGAACGACCGACTCCAGGGACGCACCGGATTCAAGCACACGATCGGTAAAGCCCGCGTCATTCGGCACACCGGTCGTCTTGTAGGCGATGTTCTCGTCCTCACCCTTCTTGGTGTAATAAATGGTGTAATCGTCGGTATTGTACTCGACCTTGTCGACACTCTTCTTATCGAGCGCTTTGACAAACGTCGAGTAATCGGTCTTCGTAATCTGCTGCGTGTGACCGATGTTGGGGAACAGAACGGTCGAGAGCACGAGGTAGACGACGAAGGCGATGAGCACGTAGAGGATCATATTCCGTCTGCGTTTGTTGTCATCCATCTCCATCTGCTTGAACTCCATCTACTGGGGTTGATAATGCTATCTAGAATACCCAACCCGGACGGCGATAAACCGACGCCGGGCACGAAAGGACAGAGATGGCATCACTGGAAGTCGGCAAGGTTCAGATCTATACGGGCGACGGCAAGGGCAAAACCACGGCTGCGCTGGGATTGGCGATGCGCGCCACAGGTTATGGGCTCGACGTACTCATGCTGCAGTTTGCCAAGAAGCTGCACTGCGCCGAGCATGATGCGGCGCCACGCCTGGGGCTGCGAATTGTACAGGCCGATCGCAACACGCCCGAGGCTTGCGCCGAGCAGATCATGGAACTTGCACGCGAACAGATCTCGCAGGTCGACGTGCTCATTTTGGACGAACTCGGCGAGGCCATGCGACGGGGCTTTGTGACGCGCGAGGATGTCGAATCGTTGATCGCGATAAAGCCCGCCACCACGGAGCTCGTGCTCACCGGCCGAGGCCTGCTGCCACTGGCCGACCTTGCAGACCTAGTAACCGAAATGCGCCCCGTCAAACACTACTTCGACGAAGGCCTCCTAGCCCGCCAAGGCATCGAATACTAATTGATCCGAAGGGGACGGAGGAAAACAGATCATCAACATCACGACGGAGAGAAATGATCCGTTTCCCTCGTCCCCTACGGATCATTAGGCGGTGGCGCGGCCGAGCCAGTTGCCGCTGTGGTGGTAGATGGTAAACATCGTGGCCGTGATGAGCCAGGTTACGGGGTAAACCAGCAGCAGGTGCTCAAGCGACGGATCGAACGGCATAATCGCAAACACCCAGATCACCCTGAGCACGACAGTGCCAAAAATCGTGAGCAGCATGGGCTGCAAGCTAACGCCGGCACCGCGAATGGAGCCCGACGCGTTTTCGATAATCGAGAAGATCGCGTAGAACGGCGCGATAAAATGAAGGATCGTCGTGGTGTACGCCGAAATCGAAGCATCGTCGACAAACAGACGCGACAGAGGACCCGAGAACACCAGCAGCACGGCAGACAGGCCACCAATGAGCATAAACGACAGCACGAGCGACGTATGGTAGCCCTTTCGCATGCGCTCGTAGTTGCGCGCGCCAAAGTTCTGTGCCGAGAACGTGGTGATCGACACGCCAAGCGCCTCGGTAACCATCCAGACAATGCCATCCAGGCGGCCCGAAAGACCCCAAGCCGTGGTGACATCGGCGCCAAACGAGTTGACCGACACCTGAATCAAAACGTTGGAAATCGAATACGCAGCAGACTGAAAGCCAAGCGGCAGACCACACGAGATCATGCTCTTACAAATGCCCGGATCAATGCCGAGCTTGGACAGCGAAAGCCGCCACGCACCCGGTGCGTGCATCATACGAATCACGATCATCGTGGCGTTGGAGCAAATGGTCAGCGCCACCGCGATGCCGCAGCCCAGAGCCTCCATATGAAGCACGGCAACGAAGATGACATCCAGCACCGCATTAACAAGGCAGCCGGAAGCGATGATCACAGCAGGCCCGCGCGTGTCGCCCACGGCGCGCAGCAGTGCCGTTCCCATATTGAGCAGCAGCGCCGCAACCATGGCGGCAAAATAGCAACGAGCATAGGCCGCGCCCTCGGCCAATAGTTCATGCGGCGTGTTCATAAGCACCAGCATGGGCTCAACGAACACTATGCCAAGAATCGAGAAAACGATACCGCCCACCAGCGCGAGCGTCATGGCCGTATGGACCGAACGGCTCAGCCGGTCATCATCGTGCTGGCCAAAATACTGACCAGTAATGACTGCGCAGCCGGCGCCGACGCCAACGCAAAAGCCAATGCAGAGCTCGGTGAGCACCATCGTGGCTTGAATGCCACCCAGTGCGAGCTTGCCGCCAAACTGACCGACGATATAGGTACCGATAAGCGTGTATGCCTGCTGAAAAAACGAACTAAAGAAGATGGGAACGCACAGCGACAGCAGCTGCTGCCAAATGACGCCCTGCGTTACATCGATAGACGTAGATTTCTTAGCCACACGCCCTCCCCACAAGTGCACGTCAACCGACAAAACAGCAAATTAAGACAAAGCCAATACCAGCTTAGCACCGACCGGCGTCGACCGAAACACCCCGAATCAGAGCCCGGTGCGAACTATCTACCTAGCGATACAGCCCCGGCTGGTAGTGATACTCGTTGCTCACGTGCGGGCACAGCTGCCAAAAGGCGACGGCACTCGCCGCAGCCACGTTAAGCGAATCAACCCCGTGCGCCATCGGAATGCGCACGGCCCGGTCACAGCCCGCGATAGTCTTGGCGCCCAGGCCGGCGCCCTCGGTGCCCATAAAGATCGCCAGGCGATCAATCTCCTGCAGCACGGGATCGTCCAGCGAAACGGAATCATCCGTCAACGCCATGGCGACACAGGAAAACCTGGCATTGTGCAGCGCAGCCAGGCCATCGTGCGGCCATACGCGCGCCTCGCTGCCAATACGCGTCCACGGCACCTGAAACACCGTGCCCATGCTCACACGGGCAGAACGACGATATAGCGGATCACAACACGTAGGGCTCACCAGAATACCGTCGACATTCAACGCCGCCGCCGAGCGGAAAATCGCGCCCACATTGGTATGGTCGACAATGCCCTCAAGCACGCACACGCGCACCGGACGCTCCCCCGCAGCTTTTACGACGCCGCCCAAAAACTCATCAACCGGAATCTGTCGCGGGCGACGAAACGCCGCGAGCGCACCGCGCGTCACGTTAAAGCCCGTCAACTGCTCCATGAGCTCCATGGAGGCCACGAACACAGGAACCGGACCTGCGCCCTCGCGCACAACCAGGCGCTCAAACAGCGGCATCATCTGGTCGAGCCAGCGTTCGCCCAAAAGAAAGCTCACAGGCTCGTATCCGGCACGCGCCGCGCGCTCAATAACCTTGGCACTCTCGGCGATAAAGATGCCCTTTTGCGGCTCCAGCACGCAGCGCAGCTCGCGCTCGGTCAGTCGCACGTAGGCATCGAGCCGCTCGTCCTCGAGCGAATCAATTCGCAGAACCTCAACGGCATCAGTCATAGCAGCCTGCCCGCACCCTTCTTTACAGCACATCTATACCAAACGAGGCGACGCTAAGCGCCGCCCCATACATTCAATCAACCCGATAATACCGTTCACGCCAGGCGATTTACGCCTCAACGCGACGATACGTCACGAACTCATAATCGACACCCTCGTCGCCCTCGCCCGAGGCAATCGTGGCAACACCGCCACGCCACGCAATCTCCCACGCGGGATCGGCGTCCAAATCGGGAAAGTACGTGTCCACGGCATGAGTGCAATGGTTGTGCGTGACCTCGGCCTCGGCGCAATACGGCAAAAACTGCCGATACACCTCGCCGCCACCGATCACCCAGGCAACGGGCTCATCGGCAACCGCGGCGAGCGCCTCGTCGATACTATGCACCACGTCGACGCCCTCGGGGGCAAAGCTCTCGTCGCGGGTAAGCACGATATTGCGGCGGTTCTTGAGCGGACGCCCGCCGGGAAAACTCAGCAGGGTCTTGCGCCCCATAATGACCGGGCAACCTTTGGTGCACGCCACAAAATGGCGCATGTCAGCACGATTGGACACCACCATGTCGCCCTCGCACCCAATGCCCCAATCGTCACACACAGCAACGATGGCAGAAAGCTTACACGTCATGAGCGCCACCTACACCGCAATGGGAATGTTCTTGACCTGCGGGCCGTGCTCGTAGCCCTCCACAATCAGGTCGTCGGTCGTAAACGCATAGAAATCGTGCACGTCGGGGTTAAGCGTTACCTTAGGCGCCGCAAACTGCGGACGCTCGATAAGCTCGCGGACGATATCGACATGACGGTCGTAGATATGGGCGTCGGCGATCACATGCAGCAGCTCGCCGGGAATCATATCGACCGACTGCGCGACCATCATCAGCAAAATGGCGTACTGGCACACGTTCCAGTTGTTCGCGGCCAAAATGTCCTGGCTGCGCTGGTTGAGAATCATGTTGAGTGTAGGCTTATCGTCCTGCGGGCGCTGCGTGACGTTATAGGTCACGCTGTACGCGCACGGGTACAGGTGCATCTCGGACAGGTCGCTAAACACATAGGTGTTCGTCATAATGCGACGGCTGTACGGCGTGTGCTTAAGGTCGTACAGCACACGGTCCATCTGGTCGAAATCGCCCTCGGGATAATGGCTCTTCTGGCCAATCTGGTACCCGTAGGCCTTGCCGATGGAACCAGTCTCGTCGGCCCACTCATCCCAAATATGGCTGTTGAGGTCGTGGACGTTATTTGACTTCTTTTGATAGATCCACAGAATCTCGTCCATGGCAGACTTAAGCGCCGTGCGACGCAGTGTGAGCGCGGGAAACTCCTCACGCAGGTCGTAGCGAGCCGTAACGCCAAAGTTTTTAATGGTATAGGCAGGGGTGCCGTCCTCCCACACCGGTCGGACCTTTTGGCCCTCGGTGGTAGTGCCATGGTCCAAGATATCGCGGCACATGGTTACAAACTGTTGATCAGCCTTGCTCATTGACCCTCCTGTCAGTCGCCTATAAGCGAAATTCATTGTAGCCCAGGCGCACGCGACCCCACAGCCCAAACATAAGCCCTCATTTTCGGACATATGCCAAAAATGCCTTGCACGGTTCCGCTCGCGCGCTATCTTATTGTTGACATATGTCAGATTTGGAGGGTGTATGGCAGGAAGACGCGAGAAACTACGCCGCGTAGGGATCATCCCCGAATATCGCGGTTTTACCCCCGACGGCCTTGCCAGCGGAGATGCCATCGACATGACGGTCGACGAGCTCGAGGTCCTGCGCCTATGCGACCTGGAAGGCCTCAATCAGGAGGAAGTCGCCCAGTGCATGGGCATTGCCCGCGCCACGGTGGCGGCAATCTGCAGCCGCGCACATCGCAAGGTGGCAAACGCGCTGGTCAATGGACGGTCGATCGTCATCGAAGGCGGCAATATCGCATACTCCCCCATCACCACGACGACGGCCGCATGGCCAGCAAAGGAGGTCGGCACCATGAGGGTGGCAACGACGTACGACAACGGCAACATCTTTATGCACTTTGGCCGCAGCGAACAGTTCAAGATCTACGACATCCAGGATGGCAAGGTGCTCAACGAGCAGGTCGTGGGCACCGGCGGCACCGGCCACGGCGCCCTGGCGGGCCTGCTCGCCAACGGTGGCGTCGACACGCTCATCTGCGGCGGCATCGGCGGCGGTGCCATCAACGCGCTCACCCAAGCCGGCATCACGGTCTATGCGGGCGCCCAGGGCAGCTGCGACGCCTGCGTCGAGGCCCTCATTGCCGGCAGGCTCGCACAGACCGGCGAGGCCACCTGCGACTGCCATGGCCACGACCACGAGCACGCCCATGAGCACGGCGATTCCTGCGGCTGCCACGGCCATCACGACCACGACAGGCACGAGAGCTGCAGCTGCCACTAGCGGCACGTGCCCTGGCGCAAGCACGCTTCCACGTGTGTGACAACCAGCGAACAAACGGCGAAGGCCGCCTGGAGTACCATCCAGGCGGCCTTCGCCATACACGACTCAACCAGTCGCTATTTCTTATTGCGCATCTGAGCTTCCATCTGGCGCAGCAGGTCCATATCGGACTTAGGACCGCCCGTTCCCAGGCCGCCCAGGCCGCCCATGCCGCCCAGACCCATGGCATCCAGACCGGGAATATTGGGCATGCGCATCTTTTTGCCCTTCTTACCCTTCTTGCCCTTCTTGCCACCAGCCTGTGCCTGATTGGCCATCGAGCGCATGCGGCCCATCATCTTGTTCATCTCGCCCCACTGCTTCATAAGGCTATTGACCTCGGTGGGAGTCACGCCGGCGCCCTTGGCGATACGGGCGCGGCGCTGGCCGTTGATGATGGAGGGGCGCAGGCGCTCCTCCTTGGTCATCGACATGATGATGGCCTCGTTCTTGTCGAAGATGCCCTCGTCCAGGTTGCCGCCCATCTGGTTGAGCGCGCGCTGGCCGCCGGGGAGCATACCCAGGATGCCCTTCATACCGCCCATCTTCTTGACGGCCTTCATCTGGTCGAGCATGTCGTTCATGGTAAAGCCCTCGCGCAGCATACGCTCGGCAGCCTCGAGCTGCTCAGCGTCGGCCGCCTCCTGGGCTTTCTCGATGATGCCGACAACATCGCCCATACCCAGAATGCGCTTGGCCATGCGATCGGGATAGAACGGCTCCAGCGAATCGGGTTTCTCGCCCATACTCACGAACTTGATGGGCTTGCCGGTCACCTGGCGCACGGAAAGCGCACCGCCGCCACGGGCATCGCCGTCGAGCTTAGAGATGATCACGCCGTCAAAGTCAGTGCGCTCGGCGAAGGTCGAGACGACGTTGACGATATCCTGGCCGGTCATGGCATCGACGACCATCAGCACCTGATCGGGCTTGACGGCCTTCTTAATATCCACGGCCTCCTGCATCATCTGCTCGTCGATCTGCAGGCGGCCGGCGGTATCGACAATGACCACGTCACGCAGGTGGTCGACTGCCTCCTGGATGGCACCCTTGGCGATATCGACCGGGTGCTCGCCGTCGCCGCGGAAGACCGGAACGCCGATCTCTCCACCGAGCGTGGCCAGCTGATCGGCAGCGGCGGGGCGGTAGACGTCGCACGCGGCGAGCAACGGCGAGCGACCCTGCTTCTTGAGCAGATAGGCCAGCTTAACGGCCGCCGTAGTCTTACCGGAACCTTGCAGGCCCACGAGCATGATGACATTGGGAATGCGGTTGCTAAAGACGAGCTTGCTCTCGGTGGAGCCGAGCATCTCGGTGAGCTCGTCGAGCACGATCTTGACGACGTTTTGTGCCGGCGACAGCGACTCCATGACCTCGGCGGTCATGCAACGCTCCTTGGTCTTGGCGACGAACTCCTTGACGACCTTGAAGTTGACGTCGGCCTCGAGCAGCGCCATGCGAATGTCGCGCATGGCCGAGGTAATGTCGGCCTCGGTCAGCTTACCCTTGCCACGCAGGCGGTCAAATGTGTCGTTGAGGCGATCGCTCAGGGAATCAAACACTGGTTACTCCTTAGTTGGACTCGCCCACCAGGGCGCGGCAGAAATCTTTGGCATTGAACTCCTGCAGGTCATCGACCTGCTCGCCCACGCCGATGCGCAGGATCGGAAGCTTGAGCTTCTCGGCCACGGCCATGGCGATACCGCCCTTTGCCGTGCCGTCGAGCTTTGTCATGATAATACCGTCCAGACCCAGCGCCTCGTTAAACTCGAGCGCCTGGTTCAGGCCGTTTTGGCCCGTCGCGGCATCGATCACGAGGACAACCGAGACCGGCATGGGACCGGCGGCCATATTGGCGGCGCGCTTGCGCGTCACGTTGACCACCTTGGCAAGCTCGCGCATGAGCTCGGGGCTCGTGTGCAGACGGCCGGCAGTGTCGATAAGCACCAGGTCGCTGCCGCGCTTGTCGGCCTCATCGAGCACGTCATAGCACACGCTCGCCGGATCGGAGCCGCGGTCGCGCTTGATGACGGGAACGCCGGCGCGCTGGCCCCACACATCGAGCTGCTCGATGGCGGCGGCGCGGAAGGTATCGGCCGAACCGATCACGACGTTCTTGCCGCGGGCAGCCATAGCGCTCGCGATCTTGCCGACCGTCGTGGTCTTGCCGGCACCGTTAATACCCACAAACAGCACGCAACTCGGCGTGTCGGAGAACGGATCGCGCTCGGCGGGCACAAAATGCTGCTCGAGCTGCTCGGCCAGGGCGCGACGGAGTTGCGGAGCGGTCTTGAGGTTCTTCTTGGCCGCGGTATCGCGCAGGTCATCGGACACCTTAATCGCGACCTCGGCGCCCATGTCACCCATGACGAGGGTGTCCTCTAGATCCTCCCAAAAATCCTCATCGACCTCGCCGCCAAAGTAAAAGACCTCGTTGAGGGCCTCGCGGCTGCGCTCAAGTCCGCGCGAGAGAGCATCGAAGAATCCCATTATGCATTCACGACCTTTCCGGTTTCGCGATCGAGTTTTTGCGAGACGACGCGGCTGACGCCGTCGGCTTGCATCGAGACGCCGTAGAGGACGTCAGCGTCCTCCATAGTACGGCGCTGATGCGAGATAACCAAGAGCTGCGTATCGGAACGCAAAACATCGAGCGCGCCGATGAGCTTGGACAGGTTGGCGTCATCGAGCGCCGCCTCGACCTCGTCCAGCACATAGAACGGCACCGTACGCGTGCGATACACGGCAAAGAGCAAGGCGAGCGCCGTCAGGCTCTTCTCGCCGCCCGACATGAGCATCATCTTGGTGATGCGCTTGCCGCGCGGCTGCGCCACGACCTCGATGCCCGTCTCGGCAGGATGCTCGGGGTCGGTCATCTCCAGATGCGCCTGGCCACCCGGGAACAGCATGGCGAAGATCTCGCGGAAGTTCGCATCGACCTTCTCAAAGGTCACCAGGAAGGCCTTACGCATCTTACGGTCGATGGCCGCCGTGATCTTGGTGAGCGCCTTGCGTGCGCTCTCAAGATCGGCCAGCTGCTCCTCGATGTAATCGGCGCGGCGCTTGAGCTGCTCGTACTCCTCCATGGCAACCTGGTTCACAGGGCCCAGGTTGTTGATCTGGCGCACGAGCTGGTTGAGCTCGCGCTCGGCGGCATCGCGGTCGGTGGGCGCAGGAAGCATGAGCACTTCCTCGAGCACCGTGGTGCCATCGGCGGTAATGGCCTTGATGGCCGCCTCTACCTGCACCTCGAGCTTGCCGCGGGAGACCTTGAACTCATTTTGCGTCGCCGTGGCGGCATCGACCCGCTCCTTGGCGCGGGAGACCTCGGCCTTGGCGTCCTCGATGGTCTTCTTGAGCGAGGCCGAGTCCGCCTCCTCGAGCGAAGCCTGGTCACGCAGGCGCGCGGCCCAATCCGACGCGCGCTCCAGCAGGGCCGAATAGCGCTCGTGCATGGGATCGACGCGCAAGCGCAGCAGCTCGAGTGAGCGCGAGGCTTGGCGTGTTCCGCGGATACGGCGGTCGATGCCCTCCAGGCGATGCTCCAGGTCGGGCACACGGCCCTTCAGCGAACGCAGACGCTCGCTCGTCTGGGCCAGGCGCACCTTGGCATCGGCGAGCTTGCCGGCTGCCTCGGAATCGTCACGGCGCACGCGATCGAGCTCGTCGTTGGCTTCGGCAATCTGGAGACCCAAGTCGCTTGCCTGCGCACGGGCCTCGTCACGCGAACGGGTGAGCTCGTCAACGCGCGGGCGCGCAGCGCGAACGGCCTCGGCGGCCTGCTCGCGGCGCTTGGAGATGCGCACGCGCTCGACCTCGGCATTGTTGGCGCTTTGCTCCAGGCGGCCGATCTCGGAGAGCAGCGAGCGGCGCTCGCCCTCAAGACGGGCGATCTCGCCGGCGGCATCGCCCTCGGCGGCACGCGCCTCCTCGGCGGCCGCATTGGCCTCGACGACCTGATCCGACACATGCTCAAACACGGCAGCCAGATCAGGCTCCAGGCCCTCCAGCTCACGAATACGACGCTTGCGCTCCAGGGCACCCGAGGCCTCGCCGGCATCGAGCCCCACGCGCACCAGGCCGCCACAGCTCACGCGGGCGCCATCGGGAGTCACATAGGTCACGCCGTCAACGACTGGTGCCGTCAGCGCGGCAGCCAAGTCATCGACCACGTAATAGCCGCCGAGCAGGGCCTCGACAACCGGGCCATACCCGGCGCGCACGGACAGGCGATCGACCAGACGAGAACCGGCAGCACCCTTAGCAGCAGCAGAGCTGCTCGCACTGCTCGCCACCAGCAGTGCCTCGCCCGAGGCCTTCTTTTGGTCCAGAGCCGCACGACCGGCACGCTCAAGCGTGGCGGCGTCATCAAACAGCAGGGCATCGATATCGCCGGCAAGCAGCTGCTCAACCAGGCCCTCGAGCTCACGAGGAGCCTCGAGTACATCGCCCAGACGACCCGAGACATCATCGCCCAGCGCGCCCATCAGACGGCTCACCAGCGGCGAGCTATCAGCCATGCGGGCATCGAGCTTTTTTTGGCTGGCAAGCTCCGAGCGCACCTCGGACAGCTTGTTGCGCGCCTCACTCTCGCGATTACGCAAGTCCTTCAACGCCGCACGGGCGACCTCGGTGGCCTCGCGAGCATCAATCTGGGCCTGGCGGGCCTGATCGAGCGCACCGTCAAGTTCCTCAGCGCGGTCGCGACGGCTCTCGAGCGAGGCCGTGACCTCCTCGAGCTGCTCATCGATCTGCTCCAGGCGCGAGGCGTACATGTTGTCCTCGACCTCAGCATTGCTCAGCGAGTCCTTCACCTTGGCGAGCTCGAGCGCGGCGTTATCGGCCACACGCTGCACATCGCGCTGCTCGCGCGTGAGCTGCGAAATCTGATTGTCGAGCGCCACGCGACGCTCGTGGAGCTGGGCGGCGGCAGGACCGGCGGCGTCAACGTCGTCCTGGGCCTGCATGTGCGCACCGGTCACTTCCTCAAGCTGGGCACGCGCATCCTCGAGCTCCTCGACCACGCGACGACGCTGATGCTCGGAGCTCGAGATCTGGCCGCGCATGTCGGACAGGCGCGACACCATGTTGTGGCCCTTTTCCTCGAGTAGGCGCATGTCGGAGTTGATGCGGCCGACCACGTCTTGCATATGACGGCGCTGCTCGCCCAGATCACCCACAAACAGGCCCTTTTCCTCGAGCATGACTTGGAGCTTCTCGAGCTCGCGCTCTTTTTCGCCCAAGCGGTATTGCGCAAGCTCAAGCTCGGCAGTGCCCTCCTTGGAGCGGCTCTCCAGGTCGTTCCACTGCGACTGCAGCGAACGAAGCTCGTCGACGGCCAGCATCTGCGTAAGCTCGTTCGCACGCGAGGACAGCTCTTTGTACTTGCGCGCGCGATCGACCTGACGCTCCAGCGGCCGCAGCTGGCGGGCGATCTCCTTATTGATGTCGCGGGCACGGGTCAGGTGCTCGTCCATCGATTTAATCTTTTTGAGCGCACGCTCCTTTCGGCGCTTGTGCTTGGAGATGCCGGCAGCCTCCTCGATCAGGGCGCGGCGCTCCTCGGGGCGGCTCTGCAAAATGGCGTCGAGCTTGCCCTGGCTGATGATGGAATGCGTATCCTTGCCCAGGCCCGAATCGTGCAGGATGTCCTGAATGTCCATCAGGCGGCACGGGCTCGAGTTGATGAGGTACTCGCTTTCGCCCGAGCGATACATACGACGGGTGATGGCGACCTCGTCAAAGTCGACGGGCAGCATATGGTCCGAGTTATCGAGCACCAGCGTGACCTCGGCGACACCCACCGGCTTGCGCGCCGACGAGCCCGAGAAGATGACATCCTCCATGGCCTGGCCGCGCAGCTGCTTGGCACTCTGCTCGCCCAGGACCCACAGAATCGAGTCGGAGATGTTCGATTTTCCCGAGCCGTTGGGACCGACGATGACGGTCAGGCCCGGCTCAAACGTCATATGGGCGCGGTCGGCAAACGACTTGAACCCTTTGAGCGTGAGGGACTTGAGATACACGGTTCCTCGCTTACACGTGCTTCTTGTTCAGAATCACGCCGTTGGTGGTGTAACCCATGCGGTCGAGCGCTTCGAGCGCGGCGGCTCCCTCGGCTTCCTTCTTTGAGGAGCCGGAGCCGCGACCCTGGCGAATACCGTCGATGAGCACCACAGCGGTAAAGGTGGGCGCATGCGCGGGGCCCTCGGAGCCGACCAGCTTATACGCGGGAGGCTCGTGGCCGTCTGCCTGCACGCACTCCTGCAAGAACGACTTGGGGTTCGCGGGGTGCTCGGCACGCTCGGTGGCCAGGTGCGGCTTGAGCGTACGATGGATAAACTCCGCCGCAGCATCCCAGCCGGCATCCAGATACAGCGCGCCCACGAGCGACTCGTAGACGTTCTCGAGCGCCGAATGCAGGCCGCGGGCGCCGGTACCGGTCTCGGAGGCGCCAAAGATGATGATGTCGTCGATACCCAGCTCGTGCGACACCTCGGACAGCGTGGCGCCCGAGACAAGGGACACCTTCAGGCGCGTGAGCTTACCCTCGTCAAACTCGGGATAGGACTCAAAGAGCGAACGGGCCACCACGGCGCCCAAAATGGAATCGCCCAAAAACTCAAGGCGCTCATAGCTGGCAGAGACCGGCTGACCCTCGACGGCCGAGGGATGCGTGAGCGCCGCGCGCAGCAGCACCCTATTATTGAACTCATGGCCCAGAATCTCCTGGGCGCGCGTGAGTCGTTCAGACAAAGCCAAGACTTAGGCCTCCTTGGCGTTTTCAATAGCGTCGACAGCGTCGGCGACAGAGTTGAGCGACAGCAGGGTCTCGTCATCGATCTCGAGGTCGAACTCGTCCTCGATGGCCGTCACCAGCTGCAGACGCTCGAGCGAATCGGCATCGAGATCGTCAAAAGTGGTCTCGTCGCTAATGTCGGCGACATCGACACCCAGCACGTCAGCGGCGACTTCGGCGATCTTATCGAAGATTTCGGAGCGATCCATAGCGCTTCCTCTCGTATGTCATGGAACACAACACAACACGGCAATCGGAGCCGCGTTGCAATACGGCTCCGATTCTACCCCACGCGGTACAGGTTGAGCCACGTAACGCGGCCTTTATAAAACGATACCGTCCATAGAATTGGCAACGTCCTGGACAAGCCCGGCGCGCACGGCCTGGGCCGCGGCAAGCGTACCGTTCTTGACGGCCTCGACCGACGTGGCACCGTGGCCGATCAACACGACGCCGCGCAGGCCCAGCAGAATCGCGCCGCCCTTGGCGTCGCCCGAAAGCTTGGCCTTAATCTGGCGCATCTGCTTTTTGATGAGCAGCGCGGCGATCTTGGTGCCGAGCGAAGACATAAAGGCACCCTTGAGCTCCTGCAGCAAAAACTTGGCAGCGCCCTCGGTGGCCTTGAGCGCAATATTGCCCGACATACCGTCGGCGACCACGACGTCAAAATTGCCCGACGTAAGATCGGTGCCCTCGCAGTTGCCCACAAAGCCGGGAACCGCGGCCTTCATGGCCGGGAAGCACGCCTTGGTAAAGTTGGAGCCCTTCTCGTCCTCGGTGCCGTTGGCAAGCAGGCCCACACGCGGATGCTCAATGTCCAAAACCACGCGGGCATAGGCAGCACCCATCTGGGCGAAACGCACCATGTCGTCCACCGTGACATCGGGATTGGCGCCCATATCGCACAGCACCGTCAGGCCGCCGGCGCGATTAGGCAGTGCGTTAGTCAGGCACGGACGGACCGGCTGCTTCTTGCCCTCCGCCAAATACCTAAACGGCGTGACGTAGGCCGTGGCGGCAGCGGTCATGGCACCGGTCGAGCCGGCCGAGAAAAACGCGTCCGCATTGCCCTTCTTAATGGCACGGCATGCAAGCACGATCGAGGACTTGCGCTTAGTCATCACGGCGCGGATGGGATCGTCCTCCATGCTGATGACGTCGGGGGCCTCCAAGGCCTCCACGCGGGCATGCGCCGCTGCAAAGGGGTTGACGATTTCAGCGGGACCGACGGCCAAGACCTCAATCTCGGGATCTGCCGCAAGCGCAGCCTCGATACCGTCGAGGACAACCTGGGGCCTCTCGTCTCCGCCCACAACGTCTACACAAACGCGAACGTTACTCATTTCATATGCTCCTTATACAAAAATGGCCGACTCATTGAGCCGGCCATTGTGGTTCCAGTTGGAACGGCATCGTATCCAGAGTATACAGTTACTCGGTAACGATAACCTCTCGGTCCTTGTAGAAACCGCAGCTGGGGCACACGTGGTGCGGGAGCTTAACAGCGCCGCAACGGGGGCACGTGGACTGAGCCGCAGCCGAGATCTTCATGTTGGCGGAACGACGGGTATGGGTGCGGATACGACCCTGCTTTTGTTTAGGTACGGGCATAGTGACCTTCCTTATGAACTATCCAGTGTGGCGATTACGCGCAAGTATCAATACTACCACAGTTTTACTCGTCAAGCTTGAGATTCTTCAATGCTGCAAATGGATTTTCCGTGGCAGCGGCCCATTCGGCCTCCGCCTTGGCGGCGCACTCACATTGCTCGACGTTGAGATTGTTGCCGCAGGTGGGGCAAAGGCCGCGGCAATCGGGCTTGCACAGGACAACGAACGGCGTGTCCATGACGACCGCGTCGTTGATGGGCTCACCCAGATCGACGATGCGATCCTCGCCCAGCAACTCGTAGCCGTCTTCGTAGGCCTCGGGGTCCTCGGGCTCCTCAAAGAGGTAGAACTCCTCGATCTCGCCTGCGATATCAAACGAGGCGGGCTCCAGGCAGCGATCGCACTCGCCGGTGGCGTGAGCGCGGACCATGCCCGAAAGCAGAACACCGGTACCGGCGTTGGTAAAGACCACGTCGTAGGCAATGCCGTCCTGCAGCTGGTACTCCTTCTCGCCCACCGTGTAGGTGGCGACATCGACCTTGCCGGTCAGCGGGTATGAGTCTCCGGGAAACTCGAGCTGCTCGGAAAGATCGACGGTTACGCTCGGGAACTCGGCCATTACCACTGACCGTTCTGCTGGGCGGCGCCCTCGTTGAGCTGCTGACGGCAACGGGTGACGGTGCCGGTCAGACTCTTAAGGTTCTCCTCGAGGTGCGTAAAGACCTGCTCGGCGTAATCCTCGGCGGCATAGCGCGTCTCGCGCTCGTACTGCTGGACACGGTCGCGGATGTCGTCGGCCTGCTGCTGCGCTAGGCGGACAATTTCCTGCTCACCGGCAATGGTGAGGGCCTGCTGCTGAGCATCGGCAATGATGGAATCGGCCTGAGCGGCGGCGGAGGCCATAAGCTCCTCGCGCTCTTTGAGGATACGGCGGGACTTCTGCCACTCCTCGGGATAGCTCATGCGGATCTCATCGAGGATGTTAAAGAAGACGTCGGCGTCGATAACCTTCATCTGGGCGTTCTTGCCGAACGGCGTCTTAGCCTCTTCGATGAGCCCCTCGAGCTCGTCGACAAGACTCACGATCCTGTCGCCAGGAAAATTCTCGCCCGGCATCCGGTCTCCTTTCATAGGTAACATATCATCGTGTTAGTTTACCACATGCCACCAGGCAATAAAAAACGTCACGAAAAGCGATGTTTGAGTGCTTCGACCACGTTGGGCGGCACAAACGTCGACACGTCGCTGCCAAGCGACGCAATCTGGCGCACCACCGAGCTCGAGATGTACCCGTACTGTGGAGCACTCATGACAAAGATGGACTCCAGCTCGCTATCCAGGCGATAGTTGAGGTCGGCCTGCTGCAACTCGTACTCAAAGTCGGTCATGGCGCGCAGACCCTTAACGACGGCACCAGCCCTCTGTTCACGTGCAAAGTCGACCAGCAGGCCGGTGAAAGGCAGTACCTCGACGCCGTCCAAATCACCGAGGGCCTCGCGGGCCAGCGCCACACGCTCGTCGAGCATAAAGGTGGTACCCACGCCGTTTTTACCCTGCGATTCGGCCACGGCGACGATCACGCTGGGAAAGATACGGCGAGCTCGGCGGATCACGTCGATATGGCCAAAGGTGATGGGATCGAAGGTGCCCGGGACGATTACGCGGTTGATGGTGTCATTCATGGGTGTCCTCCGAAGGCACATCCTCGTCATTTTCGTTCTCGTCAGCATGGTCGTTTTCGTCCTCGGCCACCCAGCGCAGCAAGTCAACCGAGGTAATGCCGTAGCGCTTCTCTCGCACGGTCTTGAAACAAGCCGGATGAGCACCTGCATCGGCTGCGGCATGTTCAAAAAGGGCAAAGGCCCCGGGCGCCAGCAGTCCCTGCTGGGAAAGATTTTGCAGCAGCTCCTCGACCGGCTCGGCGCCAAAGGCATAGGGCGGGTCGAGCAAGATCAGGTCAAAGGGACCACCCGGCACACGGCCGCGCGAGGCGCTCGCCAACACATCGCCGGTAACGACACGCCAACGCGAGCGGTCGCGGCACAGCGACTCGATATTCTTGGTGATCAGACGGGCGGCATTGCGATCGATCTCGAACGTGGTGAGCGAGCGGGCGCCACGCGAGAGCATCTCGATTCCCAGGGCGCCGGAGCCGCCAAAGGCGTCCAGCACGCGGACCTCGTCCAGATCGAAGTCGAACGCCGACATGACCATGGACGCGCATGCCTCGCGCACGCGATCGGTCGTGGGACGGGTGACATCGCGCCCACGCGGCTCTTCGATCTTGCGGCCGCGCCATTCACCGCCGATGATTCTCATCCTCCGCTGACCTCCTTAAAGATATGTCGATAACGCATGGCGACCGCGTCGCGCAAGGGGCGCGTCGCCACGGAGTCAAGGTTGCAAGCATACCGCAAGAGCTCGACCGCGTCCAAATGGGCCCATTCGATAAGATCCTCGTCGGCGTCCAGGTCCACAAAGCGCAGGGTCACGCCGCCGTGCTGGCGGTAGCCCAGAATCTCGCCCTCGTGGCGCAGGCGCAGGTCCATCTGGGCGAGCGCAAAGCCGTCAGAGGTCTTTTCGAGCGACTGGAGACGGTCTTGTGCCGCCGACGCGCCACCGTTGCCCTTGGAGTGCGTCATGACCAGGCAAGTGCCCGACACGCTGCCGCGGCCCACGCGGCCGCGCAGCTGGTGCAGGGCCGCCAAGCCAAAGCGCTCACCGTTCTCGATGACCATGACGGTGGCGTTGGGCACGTCGACGCCTACCTCGACCACCGTGGTCGAGACGAGCACGTCGATCTCACCGCGCTTGAAGGCATCGATCACGCGGTCCTTCTCCCCCGCCGGCATGCGGCCATGAAGGCGCTCAATGGTAAGTCCCGGCAGGGCCAGACGCAGTCGTTCGAGCTCGGTTGCCGTATCGTGCAGCGGTACAGGCACGGTCACGCGGCCCTCGTCGTCGCGGGCGATACCGGGTACGTCTTCCAGCTCATCGGCCGAGTCACTCGGCTCCACAAGCGGGCAGATCACGTAAGCCTGCTGACCCTTTTCATACGCCTCGCGGATGGCACCGTAGGCCAAATCGCGGCTCGACTCGGTGAGCACGCGCGTCGTAACGCCCGCCCCCGGAACAGGTCGACGGCGGATGATGCTCGTGTCCAGGTCGCCGTAGACCGAGAGCGCCAACGTGCGCGGGATCGGCGTGGCCGTCATAACGAGAAGGTCGGCACCCGGGCCCTTGGCACGCAGAGCATTGCGCTGGCCCACACCAAAGCGGTGCTGCTCGTCGATGACGACAAGCGACAGATGCTTAAACGCCACGTTGTCCGAAAGGACCGCGTGGGTTCCAAAGAGGACGTCGAGCTCGCCCGATTCCAGCTGCGCATGGATCTGCTCGCGCTCGGCCGCCGGCGTGGCACCCGTCAGGAGTGCCCAAGACATGCCAGCCTGGGAGAGCAAGGGGCCAGTCTTATCGGCATATTGGCGCGCCAGCACGCCCGTAGGCGCCATAACGCAGGACTGAGTGCCCGAATCGGCCGCGACAGCCAGCGCGCAGGCGGCGACGGCCGTCTTGCCGGTACCGACGTCGCCCAGTAGCAGGTGGTTCATCACGCGCCCGCCATCGCACATATCGTGCAGGATGTCTCGGAACGCGGCCTCCTGCTCGTCACTCAGCGAAAACGGCAGGGCTTCCCTGAGCGCCGCCAGGTGCTCACCCGCGGCGTGGGCGTAGGGAGCGACTTCGACCAAGCCGCCGTCGTTGCGCAGGCGCAGCGCCAGCTGAAGGCAGAGACATTCCTCGTAGGCAAGACGCCGCCGCGCGATGTCGCGCTCGGCCATACTCGAGGGAAAGTGAATCGAGCGCAGCGCACGGGCATTGCTCATCAGGCGGCGCTTGACGCGTAAGCGTGCGGGAATCGGGTCGAAGGGATTGCCGACAACCTCAAGCGCGCCGCTTACGATGCGGCGCATCCACGCCTGACTCACGCCATCACTCACGTAATGGACCGGCAGAATGGTGCCCGCGGCACGTCCGTCCTCGAGCTTTTCGAAATGCGGCGAGGCCATCTGCTTAAAGCCGTAGGCAAACTCGACCTTACCCATCACAGCCAGACGGTCTCCCTGCTTAAACTGCTGGGCAATCCAGGGCTGACGGAAAAAGGCGACTTGCAGCACGCCCGTCTCGTCCACCAGCGAGACCTCGGTCACCTGCATACGCGGGCGAGGCTGCTTTTGGACGATACGGTCAACCGTGGCGACGATCGTGCACACGGTACCGATGGGCGCCATCTCGATGGACCAGGAGCGCGTAAAGTCCAGGTATCGATGAGGGATATGGAGAAGGAGGTCCCCCACCGTCTGAATTCCCAAACGGCGAAGGGCCTCCTCACGCTTACCCGAAACATATTTGAGTCGCGCAATATCCTCGTCGAGCGCATTGCTCTGGGCAAAGCGCTCCGAGACGCGCGGCACGGAGCACAGCTCGGACATGGGCAGATGCCTACTCGATCGAGAAGATCACGGGATAGAGCGGCTGCTCGCCACGATGGGCGTCGACCTCCAGATCGGGCTGAGCCTCCTCGATGGCGTCGACGATCTCCTGAAAGGCCTCATCGGACAGCTCCTCGCCGGCCAGAATCGTCAGCGCGTCGCCCTCCTCTTCCTCCTGCATACGGTTGATGCAGTCGAGCGTGACCTGCTTCACATCGGAGCCGACCACGTCGATGGAGCCGGCAATGATACCCATGACGTCACCGGAGTGAATCGGAGAACCGTCAGAGGCGCTGGAATCGCGCACGGCACGGGTGACCTCGCCATCGCGAACCTCGCTGATGGCGTCGACCATGGCGGCAACGGCGTCCTCGAGCTCGGAATCGGGCAGGACGGCGAACAGCGCGGAGAACGCCTGCGGGACGGTCTTGGTGGGAACGACGGCGACCTTCTTGTCGGTGCAGGCAGAGGCTGCGGCCTCGGCAGCCATGCGGATGTTGCCGTTATTGGGCAGGATAATGACCGAGGTCGCGTTGACCTGGTCCACCGCGCCCAGCAGGTCGGCGGTCGAGGGGTTCATGGTCTGGCCACCCGAGACGATCACGTCAACGCCGAGGGACTTGAGGATGTCGGCCTCGCCCGAACCGGCGGCAACGGCGACAAAGCCCAACGCCTTGGCGGGCTCGGCGGCCTTTTCCTGGTCCTCATGAATCTTGGCGGTACGGTCGTGGGCCTCCATCTCCATGTTGTGGATAAAGACCTCGTAGATCTGACCAAGCTGCAGCATGTGCTCGAGCACCAGGTTAGGCGTGTTGGAGTGCACATGGATCTTGTAATCGGGGTAGGCACCCACGAGCAGCTCGCAGTCGCCCATGGAGCCCAGGAACTTAAGGCACTCGTCCTCGTCAAACGGGGCGTCGGCCTTAAAGAGGAACTCGTTGCAGTAGCGGAACTCCGAGCCCTCCCAATCGTCGTTGGCCTCAATCTCAACGCGACCGAGGGCCGCGTCGCGGGCAGAGCCAGCGGAATCAAACGTGGCGGAGAAATCCTCGACAACGGTGCTGCGGCCAAGCGCAGCGGCGACAAAGTTCTCCAGGAAGATGGCAAAGCCAAAGGCGCCGGAGTCGACCACGCCGTTCTCCTTCAGAACGGGCAGCAGGTCGGGCGTGCGGGCGACGGACTGGTAGGCCTCGACGACGATGGCGTCGAGCGCGTCCTCGGCCGAGAACTTCTTCTTTTCGCACTCATCGGCCTTGGTCGAGACATCGCGAAGCACCGTGAGGATCGTGCCCTCGATGGGCTTGCGAACGGCCTGGAAGGCGACCTTGACGGCGCGACGGAAAGCGAAGGCGATGTTGGCGGACGTAATGGGCTCGTCGACAGAGACGAGACCCTCGGCCACGCCACGCAGGATCTGCGAGGTGATGACGCCGGAGTTGCCGCGGGCACCCATCAGGGAGCCGTGGGTAATGGCGCCGGCAATGGCCTCCATATCGGCATCGGCGGGAAGGGCGGAAAGCTCCTTGGTCACCGAGGCGAGCGTGAGCGACATGTTGGTGCCGGTGTCGCCGTCGGGTACGGGGAAGACGTTGAGCTTGTTGATCTCCTCGGCCTTGTCGGAAACGGCAGCCGCAGCGATCGGAAAACAGGTGCGAATGGTCTTTGCAATCATGGGTATTTGAATCTCCGTTTTCGGATGCTAGTTCAGACGGCTCTTGAGCGCGTCGATGTGGATGCCGATCTTAAGGCTGGCGGGATCGATCTGGGCGATTTCCTGCAGGGTGAAGGCAACGGAGCTCGAAAGATTGTGACAGACGGACTTCATGTTGACGCCGTTCTCGAGCACGACGTGAAGATCGACCGTAAGGCCGTTCTCGTCGGCGGAGACAAGCACGCCCTTGCGGAGGCGCTGACCGGCAAGCAGGCGCACGCTCTCGGCGCCCTGGAGCTGTTCGGCCATACCGACGACGCCATAGCACGTCATCGCGGCATAACCGGCAATATCGGCAATAACGTCGTTCGAGACGCTCAGGCTGCCGTTAATGGTCTCAGACACAAGAATCTCCTTATCTGGTGCTCACGGCACCATCTCGTGGGAGCAATCATTGCATTATTCTACAACGAGCGCGCCATGTTGAGGTGGTGGGTCGCGGGATTACATCCTCGACACGAAATGTTGATATGGCAACGTTCGCGCCAGGCGATCGCGGCATGAAAAAACCCGCCGCATAAGCGACGGGTTTTACAACCTGGCTCCCCGGGTAGGACTCGAACCTACAACAGCGCGGTTAACAGCCGCGTGCTCTACCATTGAGCTACCGAGGAATTTAAAGCCCAACAGAAAGGGCTGGAAATTCTGGCTCCCCGGGTAGGACTCGAACCTACAACAGCGCGGTTAACAGCCGCGTGCTCTACCATTGAGCTACCGAGGAATAGGTGCGTGCTCTCAAGCAACGAAGTTTATTATACGGACGAATCAGCTTAGGGCAAGAACTTTTTTGAGAATTTTTCCGACCTAGTCATTGGGGACGTCCCCAACAACTACATGAAAGCGCCCTCAAGCGGATGTACTTGAGGGCGCTTCTTGCTTGACTAGCTTTCGATATAGTCTTTGAGCTTGCTAGAGCGGCTGGGGTGACGGAGCTTGGCCAGGGTCTTGGACTCGATCTGGCGGATACGCTCGCGCGTGACGCCAAACTCGCGGCCGACTTCCTCGAGTGTACGGGGATGTCCGTCGACAAGGCCAAAGCGCAGCTCGATAACCTTGCGCTCACGATCGGCAAGCGAATCGAGCACCTGGGTGAGCTGCTCCTGCAGCATGGAGAAGCTGGCGGCATCGGGCGGAACGATAGCCTGGGAGTCCTCGATGAAGTCGCCCAGCTGGGAATCCTCTTCCTCACCGATGGGGGTCTCGAGCGACACGGGCTCCTGCGAAATCTTCTGGATCTCGCGGACGCGGTCGGCACTCATGTCCATCTCGGCACCGATCTCCTCGGGGGTCGGGTCGCGACCCAGGTCCTGGAGAAGCTGGCGCTGCACGCGGACGAGCTTGTTGATGGTCTCGACCATGTGCACGGGAATACGGATGGTACGGGCCTGGTCGGCGATAGCACGCGTGATGGCCTGACGGATCCACCACGTGGCGTACGTGGAGAACTTAAAGCCCTTCTGGTAGTCGAACTTCTCGACGGCGCGGATCAGACCGAGGTTGCCCTCCTGGATCAGGTCCAGGAACAGCATGCCGCGACCGACATAGCGCTTGGCGATGGAGACGACCAGGCGCAGGTTGGCGCTGATGAGCGCCTGCTTGGCCTCGAGACCCACGTTCTCGATTCGGGTCAGGCGACGCATCTCGGCGCGGGTGAGCTCGATCTCGCCCGCCTCGGCGGCCTCGAGCTTCTCGGTGGCATCGAGACCGGCCTCGATCTTCATGGCCAGGTCAACCTCTTCGGAGGCGGTCAGCAGGTCGACCTTACCGATCTCCTTAAGGTACATACGAACCGGGTCGCCGGTCAGCATCACCGTGGAGGCATCGATGCCACGAACGCGCGAACGCGAACGGGACGTGCGCACGGTGCGCTTCTTCTTGCTCTTGGAAGAACCCATCTCGGCGTCGGCCTGGCGGGCCATCTTAAGCTCGTGATCGTCGAGCGAGCCGGAATCGTGCTCGTCGTCATCGAAATCGTCGGTATCGCTATCGTTATCGTCATCGTCGACGTCCATGGGGGCGTCGTCGTTACCGCTCGCGGAGATAATCTGGATGCCGCTGTTGCGCAGCGCGGAATACACCGCGTTGAGCTGCTCGTCAGACACATCGATATCCTTCAGGGCGACCTGAATCTCGTCCTCGGTTACCGAAGTCCTGTTTGAGCCGTTGCCCATGAGCTTTGCAACGTAGGATTCCAGCCCAGTACCCGTGCTCTCACTCTTTTTTGGCACAGATTCTCCCTTCATAGTCCACAGGACTCATTACTTTAGCACACACATTGACGTCTATACCCAAAATTCAGACTGGATATAGGCGCGAATACGCTGGTTGACCACAACATCTAGACCTGGTCGGCGCCCGCCGTCTCCAAACCGATCAAACGGAACGGATCGGCCACGCCACCGATCGACTTTTGGAGCTCGCGCTGGCGCTGAGAATCTTGCATCGCTTGCATCGTCAGCACACGGCGCGCCTCATCGTCGAGCGACCGGTCCTGACGTAGCTTGGCCTGTGCGGCGCGCATGCGGCGCTTGATGGTGTAGAGCTCAAGGGTATCAAGCATAAACACGATGTTCGTCTCGGTGGGGTGCTTGCTCGTCGACGAAATGCGCCCGGCGCTGACAAGCGACGCTGCCTCGGGACACACCGCGCGCGCCGCATCCATGCACGCCGTGGGGTCGGTGCCCGGCGGCGTCGCAAGCACGGCCCACGCGATGGACTCGTGACGCGGATCCACCCACTCGATCGAGCAGATGCGGTCGGCATACGTGCGGAACAGGTCGGGGTAGCTCGTGAGCATCGTCAACAGCTCGCGCTCCCCCGCCAAAGACTTTCGCTCTAGGTCGGTCAGCACGATCGGCATCGTCGGTGCCGTGGGCGCGCCCGTTGCATCGGCTACCGGCGCCGCGCCATCCAACCCAACCGGCACATCGATCGGCGGCATATCGCCGACGACCTCGACCGGCGCAGCCCCGTAGGCCTCGAGCGGCACATAGTCGTACGGCTCTTCCTCGACCGGTGCGGACACCGGCGACGTCACCCCCGACGCCCAAGCACCGCGAGACCTCCCCTGCGAACCAGACGCCCGACCGCCGGCGCTGCCTGCACGCTCGGCCTGCGCCCGCTGGCGCTCGTAGTTCTGCTCGCGACGACGCTCGGCGTCCTCACGCTTGGCAACATCGCGAAACACACGGCCCGAGCTCGAACGCACCGTCTCCAGATCCAAACCCAAAAGGTCCGCAATCTGGATAAAGTACGTATCGATCATATAGCTATCGCGCAGCGGATAGATGAGCGTCAGCGCATCCTCAAGCGCCTTGGCACGACCGCCCGGCGTGGTGATGTCGCTCGACTCCTGCAGCGACCGGTATACAAAGTCCATGAGGGGCTCGGCGGCGTCGATACGCGCCTGCAGTGCCTCGCCACCATGCGCGGTGATGAACTCCATGGGGTCGTTGCCGTCGGGAAGCACCACGCAGCGCAGGTCCATCGAATCCTGCTCGATAAATTGAATCGCGCGGCGAGCGGCCTTTTGACCGGCGGCGTCGCCATCGAACATATACACGATGCGCTTGGCAAAGCGGGTGAGCGTCTTTACATGATGTTCCGTCAGCGCCGTGCCCAGCGTGGCGACGACGTTTTTAATCCCCGCCTCCCAGCAGGCGATACAGTCGGTATATCCCTCCACCACAATAGCGGTATCCTGCGCGACGATAAACTCCTTGGCCCAGTTAAAGCCGTAGAGGTTTCGCTTTTTATGGAACACGCTCGTCTCGGCGGTGTTGAGGTACTTCGGCTGGCCATCGCCCATAATGCGCCCGCCAAAGGCGATGTTATGACCCTGCTCGTCAAAGATGGGAAACATCACGCGGTCGTAAAAACGGTCGGCAAGCTGCCCGCGCCCACGGCTCACGGCCACGTTGGCGTCGATCATCTCCTGCGGGGTAAAGCCCGCCTGCGACAAATGAGACACCAGCGCGTTGCGACCCGGCGCAAAGCCCAGGCAGTAGCGGCGGCAGACGTCGCCGCCCATACCGCGGCTGGCGAAATACTCGCGCGGACGGCTGTCCTTACCGCGCATGAGCATGGTGTGGTAGAACTGGGCGGTTTCGGCACACAGGTCATAGATGCGGGCGCGCTTGGTGCCGCGCTCGCGATAAGCGCCGGTATCGTGCAGCTCAATGCCGGCACGGTCGGCCAGGTAGCGAATCGACTCGGGAAAGCTCAGGTTCTCGCGCTTCATGATATAGGTGAAGACGTCGCCGCCCTCACCACAGCCAAAGCAATGCCACACCTGCGTGGCGGGGATAATGTGAAACGACGGGGTCTTTTCGCCATGGAAGGGGCAGCAACCCCAAAACTCATGGCCGCGGGGCTTGAGCTCAACCGTTTCCTGCACGATGGCAACCAGATCGGACGCAGCGCGCACCTGGTCTTTTTCCTCATCGCTAATCACGGATGCTCACCCCCTGCTCACCCAAATGATGACGGATATCGTCAATATTACCCTCGACGGTCGCGATAAGCTCGTCCAGCGAATCGAACACGCGCGACGGGCGCAGCCAACGCGTGAACGCCAGCGACACCGAGGCGCCGTACAGGTCGCCCGCATACCCGATCAAATTGGCCTCGAGATGCGCCGAGGCGGCATCGTCGGCATACGTCGGCGGCAGGCCCACGTTGACAGCGGCAGGCCATACGGTATCGTCGACCAGCACCAGGCCCTCGTAGACGCCATCGGCAGGCACCTGAATGCCCTCGGGCACCTGAATATTTGCCGTAGGAAAACCCATGTCGGAACCCTGGTGACGACCGCCGGCAACAATACCTCGCAGCATGTACGGGCGGCCGAGCAGCTCAGCGGCAAGCTCGACATGACCCTGGCGCAGCTCCTGGCGAATACGGGTGGCGCAGATCGTCTGCCCCTCGACGCACAGCAACTCGTGGCCATAGACGTCAACGCCGTGCTCGGCACCCCATGTCTGCATCTCGGCAACGCCCGAGGCGCCGCCGCGACCCAGCCTAAAGTCGCTGCCCACGCGAATCGAGCAGATATCGACCACGCGCGACAGTAGCTCAAGAAAACCCACGTGGTCGAGAGCCGCCACCGCAGGCGTAAAGGGAACGGCCACGACCGCATCGGCCCCGGTGAGAGCCAGGGCATGAAGACGGTCGGACGTCGTCATCAATTTTTGAGCGGGCGAAGAGCTCACCACCACGTCCGGGTCGGGATCGAAGGTGACCACAACAGCCTTGCAGCCGTGGTTACGCGCATCGCGAACGACCGCGTCGATCAGTTCGCGATGCCCCCGATGCACGCCATCGAACACGCCGATGGCGATCGACGCGGTGCCCAGGCACGCGCAATCCTCAAATGCATCGGCGGCGACGATGCGGGCCTCATCCGACTCGCCCGCGAAAAAGATACGCGCGAGCTCGTGGGAGGTCAGCATCATCGAACACCGCCGATCGCCTGCGGAAAGACGTGCTCCATAACAAAGCGACCGCCCTCGATACGGGCGAGCGCCTTGAGCCCGCCATCGAGCACCAGCGCAAACGGCGCCTTCGACGCATCGAAGCCCCCAAGCGCGCGCTCAATAGGAATACGACGTCCGCACAGCAGATCATCGGCAAGAGCGCCTGGCAAGTCGACGCGCGTGGCGCCCAGCGCCGCAATGGGATCCAGGGCAAAGCCAGCAGCGGACTCGGCAGAAAGCTCCTCGACCGCATGGCAGGCACCGATGGAAACGACGCCGGAGGCCGTACGGCGCAGTGCGGAAATATGCGCCGCGTTGTCGCAGGCACGACCCAGGTCGCGAGCGAGCGCACGGATATAGGTGCCCTTACTCACCGAAAATGCCACGGTCCAGACGCAAGCGTCCCCCTCGCCGCCCACGGCAATCAGGTCGGCGGAGTACACCTCGACTGGACGCGGGGGCAACTCAACGGCATTGCCCTCGCGCGCAGCCTTATAGGCGCGCACGCCGTTGACCGAAATGGCCGAAAACGCCGGCGGCACCTGCATCTGCGGGCCCAACATGGTGCACAGGCGCTCGCGGGCATAGGACGGATCGCGCAGCTCGGCTGCTATGGGCACCGTGCGGACGGCCTCGCCTTCCGCATCATCGGTATTGGTCTCGACGCCAAACGAAATGTCGGCGACGTAGCTTTTGGTATCGAGCGTGAGCATGCCCAGCAGACGCGTTGCCTGACCCACGCCCACCACCATGACACCCGATGCCATGGGGTCGAGCGTTCCGGCATGACCGACGCGCCGCTCATGGAGGGCGCGCCGGCATTGCGAAACCACGTCGTGGGACGTGCAGCCCACCGGCTTATCGACGGCGAGCAGCATATTAAGTTGAGAGGGTGTACGACGAGCCATGTACCATCCAAAAAGTTAGAGCTCGACGGTCACCGAAGCGGGATCCTCCCCTACCAGCTCGGCCAGCATGGGAAGTGCCGCGGTGAGCGTCTCGGAAATCGTTCCGGCGTTGGTAAAGCCGGCGGCAGCGTGGTGCCCACCTCCGCCAAAGTTGGCCGCAATCTCGGAAACATCAAGTTCGCCCTTGGAGCGCAGGTTGCCGCGCACCTTGGTATCGCCCTCGATGCCCTTAAGGAACAGGCAGACCTCGACGCCCATCACCGAGCGCACCACATCGACCAGACCGTCGCACTCATCAGAGGTGACGCCGCATTCCTTAAGGTCACTTTCGTACGCATAGCTATACGCCACGCGCCCGTGCGCGACCGTCTTGATGCGACCCATGACGATGGACTTAAGGTGCAAGAACTCGACACGCATGCTCTGGTAAACCTCGAGCGCGACGCGCGCCGGATCGGCACCGTGCGCCACCAGGCGCGAGGCGGCATGAAACGCGGCAGCGTCGGCATTCTGATACTGAAAACGACCGGTATCGGTCACCAGGCCGCACAGCAGGCAGGTGGCGATGCTGTCGCTTGCGGTAATACCGCAATCGGCCAAAAAGCGGTCGATGATCATGGCGCAAGCAGCGGCATTGACACACCTAAGGCTGACCTCGGCAAACTCCTCGCGTGCCGGGTGATGGTCAAAGCACGCCACGTGAGCCGAACGACGCAACACCTCGGCGGAATTATTGAGGCGCTCGACGACCGGCACGTCTACCGAAATGAACAGGTCCGGGTTGCCGGTGTAGGCAGATGCCGGCACCAGCAGATCGGCGCCCTCCATAAAACGGTAGATGCGCGGAACGGGATCGTCGTCTGCCAGCAGCAGGGCGATGTCCTTGTCGGGGAACACCTTCATAAGCGAAAGGCCCAGGCCCAACACGGAGCCCAGGGCATCGCCGTCGGGAGAGGTGTGACCCGAGATCGCAATGGAGGACGCACCCTCGATGAGCTCGAGGATGCGTCGTTTAATATCTGCAGACTCGCACGAGGCGAGATCGGCGGAATTAGTCATCTAAAGCTGCCTCCTGGGCGGCATCCGCTATGGGGTAGCCGTCCTCGTCCTTTTCGATCGCAAGCGTGGCCGGAACGTTTTCCAGCGCACGCGTGATGCGCTCGGCCTCATCGGTCGAGCGATCGATGCGAAAATCGAGCTCGGGCGTGACGCGCCAATCGAGCGAGCGAGCCAACAGGCTGCGAATACGGCCCTTGGCGCTGGCAAGCGCCTCCATGACCTCATCGTAGCGGCTCGCATCGCACGACACGTACACGCGTGCGAACGAACGGTCCACCGCGACCTCGACCGCAGTCAGGGTGACCAGGTCGAGACGCGGATCGGAAACCTCAAAGAGCAGGATATAACCAAGCTTCTCGCGAAGCTGCTCGCCCAAACGGCGGGTTGCCTGCGTTTGCTTCATAGCGCTACCCCCTACTCGGTACGGGCAACCTGGTCGATGCGGTAACCCTCGATCTGATCGCCGGGCTTGATGTCCTGGAAGTTCTCCAGGCCAATGCCGCCCTCGGAACCGCTCTTGAGGCTCTTGGCCTCGTCCTTGTAGTGGCGCATCGAGGCAATCTTGCCGTTGAAGACCACAATGCCGTCACGCACCAGGCGCACGGAATCGGTCGCGGCGATCTCGCCCTCCTCGACGCGGACACCGGCGGCGATGCCGACTTTGGGCACCTTGAAGGTGTCCAGGACGGTCGCGGTACCCGTGGAGACCTCGACCTCGGTGGGCTTGAGCATGCCGATGCGGGCAGCGTCGAGCTCCTCGAGGCACTTATAGATAACGTCGTAGCAACGAATCTCGACGCCCTCGCGCTCGGCTGCGGAGCGGGCCTTGCCGTCGGGACGCACGCCAAAGCCGATGATGATGGCGTTGGAGGCGTCGGCCAGGACGACGTCGGTCTCGTTGATGGCACCGACGGCGGAGTGGATCGTGTTGATGCGGACCTCGGACTGATCCATCTTGTCGAGCGAGTCCTGAAGGGCCTCGATGGAACCCTGGACGTCGGCCTTGATGATCAGGTTGAGCTCCTTGACCTCGGCATCGGCGATGGTCTCGAAGAGGTTCTCGAGCGTGACGTGCTTCACGCGGCTCTGCTCCTCGATACGGGCCTTGAGCGAACGCTCATCCGCCAGGGCGCGAGCCTCGCGCTCATCCTCGAACACGCGGAACTCGTCACCGGCGTTGGGCACGGACTGCAGGCCCAGGATCTCGACGGCGTCGGAGGGGCCGGCCTCGGTGACGGCATTGCCCTTAGGATCGAGCATGGCGCGGACGCGGCCGTAGGTAAGGCCGGCGACCAGCGTATCGCCCACGTGCAGGGTACCGCGTGTCACGAGAACCGTGGCAACCGAACCGCGGCCCTTGTCGAGCTTAGCCTCGAGGACGTTACCGGAGGCAAAGGTGTCGGGGTTGGCCTTGAGCTCGAGCACGTCGGCCTGGAGCAGCACGGTCTCGAGCAGGTCGTCGATACCGATCTTCTGCTTGGCCGAGATGTTGACGAACATGTTCTGTCCGCCCCACTCCTCGGGGATGATGCCGTACTCGGTGAGCTCCTGGCGCACGCGGTCGGGGTTGGCGCCCGGCTTATCGATCTTGTTGACGGCGACGACGATGGGTACGCCGGCGGCCTTGGCGTGATTGATCGACTCGATGGTCTGAGGCATGACGCCGTCGTCGGCAGCCACGATTAGGATGACGATGTCGGTCACCTTGGCGCCGCGGGCACGCATAGCCGTAAAGGTGGCGTGGCCCGGGGTATCGATGAAGGTGATCTTGCGGTCGTTGATCATGACCTGCGAAGCGCCGATGGCCTGAGTGATGCCGCCCGCCTCGCCGGCAGCGACACCGGTGTGGCGGATGGCGTCGAGCAGGCTCGTCTTGCCGTGGTCGACGTGACCCATGACGGTGACGACCGGGGCGCGGGGCTTAAGGTCGGCGGGATCGTCGTAGAACGAGAAGGTGTTCTCCTCCTCGGGGGTGATGATCTTGATCTGACGGCCCAGGTCGTCGGCAACGAGCTCGACGAGGTCGTCGGACATGGACTGCGTCATCGTAAGCGGCGTGCCCAGCAGGAACAGGCGCTTGATGATGTCGTTGGCCGGAACGTCGAGCGCCTCGGCGAGCTCCTGGACGGTAACGCCCTGGGAGACCTTGATGGCGTCGAGCTCCTCGGGGTTCACGCCCTGGGCCAGCGCCTCCTCAATCTTGCGCTCCTCCTGAGCCTTAGCAGCCTCGCGCTCGCGCTTCTCCTTGCGCTTCTTGCGGCGACCGGTGGACTCGCGAGAGGCCTCCTCGACGGCGGCGCGGGCCTCCTCGAGCACCTTCTCGCGGCTGTACTCTTCGGCCTCGCGAGCCATGCGGCTGTAGTGGTCCTCATCGTTGCCGTGACCGCCCTTGCGCTTCTTGCCCTTGCCCTGCTTGTCGGGGTTGGGGAAGTCCATGCCGGCAGCGACGTTGTTGCTAGCGTTGGTGCGATGGCTGTGCGGACGGCTCTCGGAGGCGTTGCGATCGTTACGACGGCTACCGCGACGGTCGTTGTTGCCGCCACGACGGTTGCCGCGCTCGGAGGCGCGCTCGGCCTTGGCCTTCGCCTCGGCGTCCTTCTTCTCCTTGAGCACGGTCTCCTGTGCGGCAATCTGGTCGAGCAGCGAACGGAAGCGCGAACCGGAGTCGGAAGCGGGGACGGCGCGGCGCTGGGCCTCGCGGGCAGCCTCCTCCTTCTCGCGGGCAAGGCGCTCCTGCTCGGCCTTCTTCTTGGCCTCGGCCTCGGCGCGGGCGGCCTCCTCGGCAGCCTGGGCGGCTGCGAACTGGCGGCGCTCCTCCTCGCGTGCCTTCTCGGCGGCGATGCGCTCGCGCTCGGCCTCGGCAGCGCGCGCTGCCTCCTCGGCGGCGGCTGCCTCCTCCTCGGCCTGCTTGGCGGCCTCGACTTCCTTGGCGCGGGCCTCGATCACCGAGGCGAGCTGCTTGCGGACCATGGCGACGTAGGCGTCCTCCAGCGCGGAGGAAGCGGACTTAGCGGGAATCTTCATTTCGGCGAGATGACCCATCAGTTCCTTGGAGGTCATGCCGAACTCTTTGGCCAGGGTGGACACACGGACTTTTGCCATATGACTTCACCTACCCTTTCTGGCACCTTGGGTGCCTAGAGACTGAACGAGCGTGGGAGATGCGCCGGGACCTGCCCGGCGCGACCGCGCGCTAGATCAGGTCCTCCGCATCATCGAAGGCGTCGGTGTCGTGGACACCGCAGAAACGGGAGCCGGGGCGGGCCTGGTTGCGGCACTGAATGCCGTCCTCGGACACGTACTCGCAGCGACGGACGTCGTCGTCCTCGTCACCGATCAGGTCGGCGGCGGGCTCCTCGTGAACGGGGACGTTCTTGAGGATGTCGGCGGCAAGGGTCTCGGACTTGATGTCGATGTGCCAGCCGGTCAGGCGAGCGGCGAGGCGGGCGTTCTGGCCCTCCTTGCCGATTGCGAGCGAAAGCTGGTCGTCGGGCACGATGACGCCGGCGTAGGCCTTCTCCTCGTCGATGAGGACGCGGGTGACCTTGGCGGGCGACAGGGCGTTGGCGACGTAGACGGCCGGATCGGCATCCCACAGGATGACGTCGACGCGCTCGCCGCGGAGCTCGCCCACGACGGCGCGAACGCGGCTGCCCTTGGGGCCGACGCAGGCGCCCACGGGATCCAGGCGGTCGTCGAGCGAGTGGACGGCGACCTTGGAGCGCTGGCCGGGCTCGCGGGCAATCGACTTAATCTGGACGGTGCCCTCATAGATCTCGGGCACCTCCTGCTCAAACAGACGACGCATGAGCTCGGGGTGGGTGCGGGAGATGACGATCGGCGGACGGCTGTGCTCGCCGCGAACCGGCTGCAGGTTGGAGTTGGGATCGCGGACGTCGATGATCACGGCCTTGATGTGCTGGTTGTGCAGATAGCGCTCGCCCATCGGACGCTCGTTGCGCTCGTTCTCGTAACGGCGCTGGTCAAAATGCGGCAGCTCGGCCTCGACGCCATCGCGGATCTTGACGATCGTGAAGTCGGGCGTGGACTGCAGCACGGTACCGCTGATGAGGTCACCGATACGACCGGAGAACTCCTCGTAGATCTGCTCGCGGGCGGAGTTACGCACGATGGCGTTGATCTCGGCCTTGGCGTGCTGAGCGGCGATGCGGCTCGTGTTCTTGGGGGTGACGTCGATCTCCTCGAACTCGGTGAAGTTGCCCTCCTCGTCCATGGAATCGTCGATCGGCTCCAGACGGTAAACGTAGATCTTGCCGGTGGTGCGGTCGATGGTCACCTTGGCGCCCCACTCAAGATGCAAGATCTCGGCATAGCTCTTGGCGAGCGACTGCTCCAGGCGGTCGATCAGGTAGAGCTGGTCGATGTGCCTCTCCTGGCAAAGCTCCATCAGGGCGGACATCATGTCGGATGCTGCCATGTTAGTTTCCTTCCTTCGCGGGCTTGAAGTCGTAGGTGGGCTTCAACTTGCACTTTTTAACATCAGAGAAATCGAGGGTGACGGACTCGCCGTCCTCGAGCTTGAGGGTCACGTTCGTCTCGGTCGCGGCGACAATCTTGCCGGAGTACTTGCGACGGCCCTCGGTGGCGGTGGAGGTGAGCTCGCAGTCCTCGCCCACAAAGCGGGCAAAGTCGCGCGGACGGCGCAGCGGGCGCGCCATACCCGGGCTCGACACCTCGAGCGTGTAGCTCGAAGAAATGGGGTCGAGCTCCTCGATCACGTCGCCGACCCACTTGGTATTGGCCGTGACGTCGTTGAGCGACAGGCTCTGACCCTCGGCACCCTCGATACGCACACGCACGCAGGGGGCCTTGGTGGCGCCCACGAGCTCAACGTCGACAATATCGACATCGTGCTGGGGAGCGACGGCCTCGAGCGCGTCGATGATCGCCTGCTCGGTCTTGGTCTTGACCATTGCGGCACCTCCATCCATACAAAAAAGAAGCGGGGCCGAAACCCCACTTCTTTCAATTACAACTTCATTTGCAAGCAAACTATACCAATACCTGCGAAAACGTGCAAGCGTCAAAGAAATTCGCAGGTCAGCGCGCCCACAGCTTCTCCACAAGAATAGGACAATTAGGCGAGGACTCCTGTGCGGTGCTCCCCAAAAGCCCCAAAACGGGCCATGGGTCCCAGCGCGCCGACCGAATCGGGCCCTATGGGCATTCCATCCCTGGGCGCACATCGGACAGACTAGAGCTGAGAGGCATTCTGTAGCGAGAAAGCCTGCCACACGCATTGACCGTACAACCGTCCAGCATCTCTATGGCAAGGAGGATCCATGGAACGCCTAGGCACCCTCTGCACGATCGCGCTCGCCATTGCAGCCTGCTCGTTCGCTTTGGCGGGCTGCAGCAACATCGATGGCAACACCGGACCATGTGAGCCGGATCTCGGCAGCACCAAAGCCATCGAGAAAACGACGCCATCGGAGCGTTTCGACAAAATAGACGAAGATATAGTCGACCCCCAGGGTTTGGGTCCCGGCCCTCAAGAACAGTTCCCCATCGACCTAGAGGCAGACGAGAACGTCCATGTTACCTGCGTGGGCAAGGACACGGATGGCTACGGCGACGCAGTGTTGATCTTTGCGGTGACAAACAACACCGATGTCGACATGATGTTTGGCGATGTTGATGCTTATGCCTACGTCAACGGTGTCGTCTGCGACGTACGCATGCGCCAGCCCGTCGCCGCAGGCGAAGAAGCGACCGCGATGCTCACCTTTGTAGGCACCTTCGACGACCCGAACTTTGACGTGAACAACGACCTCAACGACATCTACCTCAATATCTGGATGTTCGAGGAGCAGACGGGCAATGTCTACTTTAGGGACCTGGTACACATTCCGTAGAGGGTGGCGCTAAGCGCCAGCCAAACGGGGCACACAGTGCAAAACGAGGGACGACCCAACCGGATCGCCCCTCGTCTTTTATGCGTCAGTTATGCTCGCAGTGCTTACTTGACCACCAGGTTGACCAGCTTGCCGGGCACGCAGATGGCCTTGACGACCGTCTTGCCCTCGAGCCACTTGGCAACGGCCTCCTCGGCGGCAGCTTGCATCTCCTCGTTGGAGGCATCGCGGGCAACGTCGATGCGGCCGCGAACCTTACCGAGCACCTGAACGACGATCTGCACCGTGTCCTCGATGGACTCGGCCAGGTCAAACTCGGGCCAGGCGGCGGTATAGGCGTTGCCCTCGCATCCGAGCGCCTCGTGCCACAGCTCGTCGGCCCAGAACGGGCAGATGGGCGCCAGGACGCTCACGATGTCCTTGGCCACGCCGTAGCACAGGGCCTTGTCGCGGTCAGCGCCCTCGGTGGCGTTGAGGTAGGCGCTTGCCGCGTTGACGAGCTCCATGACGGCAGAGATCGCGGTGTTGAACTGGCCGCGATCGAAGTCCTCGGTGCACTTGGCGATGGTGCGGTGACGCTCGCGATAGAGCTTCATCGCGGTCTCGTCGAGCACGGACTTGTCGAAGGCAACGTTGGCGTCACCCGACTGGACGAGCTGCCACACGATACGCCAGGCGCGCTTGATAAAGCGGTTGGCGCCCTCGACGGCCTTGGGATCCCAGTCGAAGTCCTTCTCGGGCGGGGCGATAAACAGGATCGCCAGACGCATGGTGTCGGCGCCGTAGGGCTCGATAACCGAGCTCGGGGGCACGACGTTGCCCTTGGACTTGGACATGGTGTCGCCGTTCTCGTCCTTGACCATGCCCTGGCACAGCAGGTTGGTGAAGGGCTCGTCCACGCTCAGCAGTCCCAGGTCACGCAGCGCCTTGGTAAAGAAGCGGCTGTAGAGCAGGTGCAAAATGGCGTGCTCGATGCCGCCGATGTAGTTATCGACGGGCATCCAACGGTCGGCGGCCTCACGGGAGAAGGGCAGCTCGGTGTTGTGCGGATCGGTATAGCGCAGGTAATACCAGCTGGAGCAGGTGAAAGTGTCCATGGTATCGGTCTCGCGCTTGGCCGGGCGGCCACAGACCGGGCAGGTGGTCTCGTAGAACTCCTTGCACTCGGCGAGGGTCTCGCCGGCGCCCAGGTCAAGATTCTCGGGCAGCGTCACCGGCAGCTGGTCCTCGGGCACGGGTACGATGCCGCAGTGCTCGCAGTGGATGGCCGGGATGGGGTTGCCCCAATAGCGCTGACGGGAAATGAGCCAGTCGCGCAGACGGAACTCGACCTTGCGACGACCGCAGCCCATGGCCTCGAGGTCGGCCACGATTGCAGCCTCGCCCTCGGAGTGCTTGCCACCGCGCATCCCGGTGTACTTGCCGGACTGGACGAGCGTGCCCTCGGCAGCGTGGGCGCAATCCCAGTCGACGGTCTCGGCATGGAAGGTATCGATGGTCTCACCGTTAGCCTCGACGGCTGCGCGGTCGTCATCGTCCAGGATGATCGGCACGATCGGCAGGTCGTACTTGCGGGCAAACTCAAAATCGCGCTGGTCGCCGCAGGGAACGGCCATGACGGCGCCGGTGCCGTAGTCGGCAACGACATAATCGGCAACCCACACGGGGACCTTCTCGCCGTTGACCGGGTTCACCACGTAGCGGCCGGTAAAGGCACCGTGCTTCTCGAGGGTGCCCTGGGCACGCTCGACGGCGGAGATATGCTTGGAGTCCTCGACGATCTTGGTCACGGCCTCCTCGTACTCCGTGCCCTCGACGAGCTCGTGCAGACGAGCGTACTCGGGGGCCAGGACAAAGAAGGAGACACCGAAGAGCGTATCGGCACGCGTGGTGAAGACGGTGATCTTGCCCTCGTCGCCCTCGATGGGCTCGCCATCCTTGTCGCACAGGGTAAAGTCGACCTCGGCGCCCTCGGAGCGACCGATCCAGTTGGCCTGCATCTGCTTGACGCGCTCGGGCCAGCCGGGGAGCTTCTCCAGATCGTCGAGTAGCTCTTGGGAGTACTCGGTGATCTTGAAGTACCACTGCTCCAGATCGCGCTTCTCGGGCTCGGTGCCGCAGCGCCAACACTTGCCCTCGGTGACCTGCTCGTTGGCCAGAACGGTCTTGCAGGTGGGGCACCAGTTGACCGGGTTCTTCTTACGGTAGACCAGGCCCTTTTCCCACAACTTCTCAAAGATCCACTGGCCCCAGCGGTAATAATCGGGGCTGCAGGTCTTGACCATGCGATCCAGATCGTAGGAAAAGCCCATACGCTTCATCGTGGCGAGCGCCTGGTCCATGTTCTTGTACGTCCAAGCAGCAGCCTGCGTGTTGTGCTTGATGGCGGCGTTCTCGGCAGGCAGGCCAAAGGCGTCAAAGCCGATGGGGTGCAGCACATCGTAGCCGCGCATGCGGGCCTGACGGGCCATGGCATCGCCGATGGTATAGTTGCGCGCGTGGCCCATGTGCAGGTCGCCCGACGGATACGGGAACATCTCGAGCACGTACTTCTTGGGCTTGCTGGCGTCGGTGTCGACGGCAAAGAGGTTGGAGTCCTCCCAGGCCTTCATCCACTTGGACTCAATGGCCTGCGCGTCGTAGGCAGGGATCTCGTCCTTATGATCTGTGCAATCGCACATATCAGCTCCTTTAATCTTTAATGGGGTCGGTCGGCTTAGCTTTATTCGCTACTGCGGACAGTCCTGCGCAAGACGAAGAGCACATTAAGTGCTCTTCTTTGCGTGCGGAACTTGTAGCGAACAAAGCTAAGCCGTCCGACCCTAAGGTTAACTTGACTGATGATAGCAAATACGACAAGCGAGATGCCCGCGACTTGCAGGCATCTCGCTTTATCTAAATAACGTGGTTGCGAATCAACCGCTATCTGTTATCCGCCCAAGCATGGTCGGGTTTTCCAGGTGCCGCAGATTGCCGTGAAAGAGGAGCGCCGCGTACTTAGGTACGCAAGCGACGGTTTGAACAGCAAGGTGCGGTGCCTGGGAAAGCCGCTTATCGATAAGACACAGACTGCTGAGAATCCTTCACGACTACGTCGTGGGCTCCGCCTTCGACGATGGAGGTGGAGCTGACCAGGGTCAGGCGTGCCTTTTCCTGGAGCTCGGGGATCGAGAGGGCACCGCAGTTGCACATCGTGGACTTGACCTTGTAGAGCGTGCCGCCCACGCCGTCCTTGAGGGAGCCGGCGTACGGGACGTAGGAGTCGACGCCCTCGACGAAGCTGAGCTTCGCGGCGCCGCCCAGGTCGTAGCGCTGCCAGTTGCGGGCACGCGCAGAGCCCTCGCCCCAGTACTCCTTCATATACTGGCCGTTCACATTGACGCGCTCGGTCGGGCTCTCGTCAAAGCGGGCGAAGTAGCGACCCAGCATCATAAAGTCGGCGCCCATGGCAAGGGCGAGCGTCATGTGGTAGTCGTAGACGATACCGCCGTCAGAGCACACGGGCACGTAGACGCCGGTCTCCTCGTAGTACTCGTCGCGAGCGCGGCAGACATCGATCAGCGCGGTGGCCTGGCCACGGCCGATGCCCTTGGTCTCGCGGGTGATGCAGATAGAACCGCCGCCGATACCGACCTTGATGAAGTCGGCACCGCAGTCGGCCAGGAAGCGGAAGCCCTCGGCGTCGACGACGTTGCCGGCACCGACCTTGACGTCCTCGCCGTAGTTGGCGCGGATCCACTCGATGGTGCGCTTCTGCCACTCGCTGAAGCCCTCGGAAGAGTCGATGCACAGGACATCCGCGCCGGCCTCGATGAGCAGCGGCACGCGCTCGGCATAGTCGCGGGTGTTGATACCGGCGCCGACCATGTAGCGCTTGTCGTTATCGAGCAGCTCGTTGGGGTTGGTCTTGTGGCTGTCGTAGTCCTTGCGGAAGACGATGCCCATAAGGTGATCGTTGTCGTCGACGATCGGCAGGGCGTTGAGCTTGTTGTCCCAAATGACGTCGTTGGCAACCTTGAGGCTGATGTTCTTGTCGCCCACGATGAGCTGCTCACGCGGGGTCATGAACTCGGAGACCTTCTTCTGATGGTCATCGCGGCTGGGGCGATAATCGCGGCTGGTGACGATGCCCAGGAGCTTGCCCTTGGGGGTGCCGTCGTCGGTGACCGGCATAGTGGAGTGACCGGTCTTCTCCTTGAGCTCAATGACCTGCTCCATGGTCATGTCGGGGGTCAGCGTGGAATCGGACTGAACGAAGCCGGCCTTGTGATCCTTGACGGCCTTGACCATAGCGGCCTCGGACTCGGCGCTCTGGGAACCGTAAATGAAGGACAGGCCACCCTCGGTAGCGAGCGCGACACCCATGTCGACGCCCGAGACGGATTGCATGATGGCGGAAACCATGGGGATGTTCAGGGTGATTGCCGGCTTCTCACCGCGCTTAAAGCGGGTTAGCGGCGTCTTGAGAGAGACGTTGTTGGGGATGCACTGCGAGGACGAGTAGCCAGGGACCAGCAGATACTCCGAAAACGTGTGGGACTCACCGGGAAAGAACGTAGCCATGTTTCTCCTTTTTCCATGCGACCGGTCGGCTGCAGGCCTCGTAGGACCCAGCCCAACCTTGGGCGCCCAATACTGGGGAAGTATCTTAACGCACTTTGACTGCTACAATGCATGGTTTAGAAAGAGCACACGAGGGTTTGACGCAGGCTTTGCGTTTGCCCAGCAAACACTTTAGCGGGGAGACGTGGAGCGTATGAAGTACAAGACGACGGCAAAGTTGGTCATTCAAGCGTGCGACAAAGATCTGCCGGGCGTGTTCGGCCACGGTTGTGTCTTGCTGCTGCAGGGCATCGCCCGGGAGCACTCGCTCAACCGCGCCGCCAAGAGCATGGGCATGGCGTATTCCAAGGCCTGGCGCATCGTGAACGAGGCCGAGGGGCAGCTGGGCTGCAAGCTCATCGAGCGCGACGGCGCCCGCGGATCCACCCTCACCCCCGCCGGCGAGCGCGCCATAGCGGTCTACGAGGAGCTGCAGGCCGACATCAACCAGGTCATCGCCACTAAAGCAAACGACCTCATCGCCAGCATCAAAGAGTAGCTAACTTGCGGAGGGCGGTGTCTAGGGTGGCAGCCACTACCAGGGGATCATCAGTGCCGGCGAAGAGGCGGATAGTGCTCCCCTGCTTGCCGCGTGGGGCCGAAAGGCGCGTTGTTGAGCCGCCGGCGGGTGATGCGCGGAATTCGTCCGGCAGCATGCTGAAGAATTCGCCCGCGGTGTAGTCCATCAGGTCAAACTCTACTGCCGGGCCAAAACCATGCTCCAGGATGCCGGTCGCGATGGCATGGTCGGAATGCGAGGTCAGCCCGGGATAGCGCACGTTACGCACCATCTCGTTGGCAGCAAGATACTCGGCCAGCGCACGGGCGCGGTCGAAGTGCGCCTGCATGCGGGTGTCGAGCGTTTCGAGCCCGTGCTCTAGAACCTCGGACTCAACGGAGGACAAGTCGAGCGCGGCCAATCCACACCCTTCGAGCAACGCGTGCGCGCACTCGGCAGCAGCATCCACACGATGACACTTCAGCTGCGAGCGCGCCACCGAAGCGGCAACGAGCTTGCGCGGAGCCTTACCGGAGCACACACGGTCGAGCGCCTCGAGCGACAGCGCAGCGCCCAGCCGCAGTGGATCGCAGCCAAATGCCGACGCCACGGTGTTGTCCACAACCAGCAGCGCGCGGGCCTCACGAGCCGCGCGTCCCAGGGCGCGCAGATCGGCTACACGCAGACCAAACCCGCCGATGGAGTTGACGAACCACCACAGGTGCGGCCCCTCGACATCAAACGAAGCACCAAAGCCCTCGGACGCGCCAGCAAACGCAGCAGCCGCGGGCTCCCCCACCAGCGTAACATCGCAGCCATCAAAGCCGCAGGCAAACGCATCGGCAAACGCAACCAGGCGGTCACCGGGGCGCACAATCCCCAATTGCGACAACGCTGCTGGCACATGCGAGGCCGCGAGCAACCGCGCTTCACGCGCGCCGGTCCTCAAAGCCCAGGCCTCTTCTAGCTGCTGTACGCCCATGCGGTACCGTCCCTTCAAAACAAAAACCCACGATGCGGGTGTTCCCCGCATCGTGGGCAACGGCTGCAGTATAGCGCCGATAGGCGACTGAACGCCTAAATGTTGAGCGCGCGGTAGATCACGTAAGCCTAGACATTCATCAGCTGATGGCCGAGCTTGAGCGTCTTTAAACCGCTCTCCCCCTCCACGCCATCGAGCGTATTGAGCAACATATTAGTCGCCTCGACGCCGCTGGTCAGGTAGCCGTAATGCACGGTGGGAATGCCGTCCGTCAGCGCGCGCAAAAATGCGTTGTCGCCAAAACCGCTCACGCGACGCACACCCTCGCCCATGCCGCGAACCTCGTCCAATGATATTTCGCAATAGCCAGCAATGAACGCTTGCATTGCGCAAGACGTTACATTATCTTCTGAAACATATAGCGCACCTTGTCCAGGCGGCTGTTTGGACGGCGGGGCTGGATGACTGGCTTGCCGACAGCGGCCTGATACCCTTTCAGTTCTGTAAGGCATACGCTCCGCCCGTTGGTGTAAAAGGCCAGATCAGTACGGTATGCCTGTATACAGCGGGCGGGAATCTCGCCAGTAAAGACAACTTCATCCTTTTTTACCTGGACCGTTTCGATGGTGGCACAGTATTTCGGTGCATCATGATAAGCCCTGGAAAGGTATTCCCGGGGCGCATAGAGGGTGAAGGAGAGATAAGGTTCCAGCAGTTGCGTCCCTGATTCCTTCAATGCCTGTTCCAATACAATCGGGGCCAATGAGCGGAAGTCCGCCGGCGTGCTGACCGGACTGTAATAAAGCCCGTATTCAAAGCAAATCTTACAGTCCGTTACGTTCCAGCCGAACAAGCCCTGCTCCAGCCCGTAACGGATACCATCCCTGACAGCGTTTTGAAAACTCTGGTTCAAGTATCCCAGCGAAACCCGGCTCTCGTATTGTACACCGGAGCCAAGCGGGAGTGGTGTAACAGACAGTCCGATGGATGCCCAAAACGGGTTGGGCGGCACCTCGATATGGATGGTGTGGCTGGCTGCTTTGAGCGGCCGCTCCATATAAATGACGGTGGGTTCCTTTACCACTGTTTCAAGCTTGTATTTTTCCGACAGCAAAGCGGAAACAACCTCCAACTGCACCCGGCCCAAAAAAGAAAGAATGATCTCATGGGTGATGGAATCCACCTCGCAGCGCAAAAGCGGGTCAGTATCCGCAAGTTGCGTAAGAGCGTCCAGCAGCCGTTCTCTTTGCGCTGCCGTTTTCGGCGCAATCGACGTCCGCAGCATGGGGAGGGGGTCCTCACGCCACCTTTTACGAGGGAGCCGGGTTGGGTCCCCTAATACATCGTTTAACCTCACGCTGTCGCTGGGAAGGATAACAATTTCACCCGGATAAGCGGCGTCTGTCCGAACAATTTCCCCTTTGGATGGAATACGCATCTCTGTGATTTTCAGCTTTTTCTCTCCCGGCCAGAGCCACCGTATCCCGCAGGCGCAGCGTTCCGCTGTATAGCCGCAAATAGATGAGCCGCTGGCCACAATCTGTATACTCCACCTTGAAAACGCTGCCGCATAGGGCGTCGCTCCCCTGTTCCCCAATCGGTTGGAACAGCCCTGTCACCGCATCCATCAACGGTTGAATGCCAAGGCCCTTTTTGGCGCTGCCATGATAGACCGGGAACAGGGAGGCGTCTTGAACCCGCCGCTGTTCCTCCTGCGCAAGTTCTTCCCGGCTGATTGGTTCTCCTGCGATATACTTTTCCAATAATTCATCGTTATTTTCGATGACCGCATCCCATGCTTCTATGTCGGTATTTTCCTCCAGGACTATTTCCGGGGACAGCGACACCGTCTGCTTGATGATAATATCGGCGGAGAGCTTATCCCGAACAGACTGATACACGCCCTGCAAATCAACGCCAGCCTGGTCGATCTTATTGATAAAGATAACGGTGGGAATGTCCATTTTCCGCAGGGCATGGAACAGAATACGGGTCTGGGCCTGCACACCATCTTTAGCGGAGATCACCAAGATGGCCCCATCTAAAACAGCCAAAGAGCGGTACACCTCCGCCAAAAAATCCATGTGGCCGGGCGTATCCACAATGTTGACTTTACATCTGTGCCACTGGAAGGAAGTGACTGCCGCTTGAATGGTAATCCCACGCTGCCGCTCCAAAAACATGGTGTCCGTCCTCGTTGTCCCTTTTTCGACGCTCCCCGGTTCTGAAATGGCTCCGCTGGCATATAGCAGGCTCTCCGTCAAGGTCGTCTTTCCAGCGTCTACATGGGCAAGAATTCCAATATTGATTATTTTCATGTGATTGTCCTCCCTTTACTGCCCCGAAGGGCATAAAAATCCCCAGCAGTAAAATACTTTTACCGCTGGGGATGATAATTTGCGGACATACACATATACAGCATACACCTGTTTGTGAGTGCTGTTTTTGGGGATATGTCAAAATTGATAAGGCAAAAGTATTCTTAAATTGGGTACAAAAAACTAAGCCCCTACAAAAGGGACTATCATAATCCTTTGTTCCCACTTTATGATTATAGTTTTATTTAAGAATACCTTGCCGCATATTTTTTACTCCTTCTCTGAACTTGAATTATTATATCACATCAGTTTTAGGAAAACAAGTATCTAAAAGAAATTTTTCTTCCCCTTATATGTAACCCTTGATTCTCATTTTCATTGCAACAGCCTCAGGACTCAGCGCAACGCGTTGCGCTGAGTCCTGAGGCGCGAATCCGGGTAGGCAACCCCAGAGGGGCCGGAATCCCCCGGCCCGCGATGGAGGGAGGCCGGCATGTCCAGACCCAAGCCGTCCGGAAGGTCGTACGGGAGGCTCACGAGGCACGAGAGGAACACGGTCGAGAGGATGCTCGACCGCAACCGCAGCGCCCGCGAGATCGCCGCGGAGCTCGGCAGGTCGCCATCGACCGTGACCAGGGAGGTGGCGGCGCACCGCTACGTCACCGCGCCGCGCTCGCGCTACGGCGAGCCCGCGCCCGCGGACCTGTCGGGGGCCTGCCCCAGGCTCTCCGCGTGGCCGAGGTGCTGCAACGGCTGCTCGCACAGGAGGGGCTACGGCTGCTCGAGGAGGCCCAGGGTGTTCTACAGCGCAAGGAGGGCGCAGGAGGCGGCCGACGCCGAGCTCTCGGCGAGCAGGTCCGGGATCGACGAGACCGAGGAGGGCGCCGCCGCCAAGCTCGCGGCCATCAGGGACGGGCTCGCGCGCGGGCTCTCCCCGCAGCAGATAGCGGCGACGACCCCCGGGCTCAGCGCCTCCACCGTCTACAGGTGGGTGGACGCCGGCTACGACGGCATGACGAACATGGAGCTCAGGCGCAAGGTCGGCTACAGGCCGAGGTCGCGCCGGGCCCCGGGGAGGGCGACGTCCCACTCGCCGCGCAGGTCGCACGCGTCGTTCCTCGCGCTCGGCGAGGACGCCTGCGCCGCGGCCTGGGAGATGGACACCGTCGAGGGCCCCAGGGGCGACTCCGCCAGGCTCCTCACGCTCCTGCACCGCCCGAGCCGCTTCCAGCTGGCCCTGCCGCTGCCGGACGGCACGTGCGCCTCGGTCCTGGCGGCGCTCTCCTCCCTGCGCGGGGTCCTCGGCGAGGACGGCGCGAGGCGCGCCTTCGGCGCCGTGCTCACCGACAACGGGAGCGAGTTCGCCGACGAGGGCGCCATCGCGGCGCTGTTCGGCGAGCGGGACGGCGAGACCAGGCTCTTCTACTGCGACCCCCGGCAGAGCCAGCAGAAGGGCGCGTGCGAGAAGAACCACGTGGAGATCAGGAAGCTGCTGCCCAAGGGCGCAGGGGCCAGGTTCGACCGGCTGACGGCGGCGGACTGCGCGCTGCTCATGTCGCAGGTGAACTCCGAGCCGAGGGGGGCGCTCGGGTTCCTGACGCCGGCGCGCGTGCTGCGGATGGCCCTCGGGGAGGACGCCTCCGCCCTCATGGACGCGTTCGGGATAGAGGAGCTGGCGCCCGGCGAGCTCGACCTCACGCCCGGCTGCATCGACAGGGCCAGGGCCGCGAGGGGCGAGGGGCCGCTGGCGGGATAGGCGGCGGGCCGGGACATGGGCCGGAGGGCCCGTTGCGCTGAGTCCGGAACGGCTGCGCGGCGGGCTGGCGGAGCATGCGGCGGCGGCACGGGGACGCCGGCCTCCACAGCCTCTCCACCTGCGGAAACGAGGCGACGACCAGGTGCCGGGGGCTATTCCCGCGTTGCGCTAGCTGCGGAAACGCGGAGCCCGTTCAGGCTGTTGCGTTGAGATTGAAAATCAACCCCTTATATGTAACCCTTGATTCTCATTTTCATTGCAACAGCCTCAGGACTCAGCGCAACGCGTTGCGCTGAGTCCTGAGGCGCGAATCCGGGTAGGCAACCCCAGAGGGGCCGGAATCCCCCGGCCCGCGATGGAGGGAGGCCGGCATGTCCAGACCCAAGCCGTCCGGAAGGTCGTACGGGAGGCTCACGAGGCACGAGAGGAACACGGTCGAGAGGATGCTCGACCGCAACCGCAGCGCCCGCGAGATCGCCGCGGAGCTCGGCAGGTCGCCATCGACCGTGACCAGGGAGGTGGCGGCGCACCGCTACGTCACCGCGCCGCGCTCGCGCTACGGCGAGCCCGCGCCCGCGGACCTGTCGGGGGCCTGCCCCAGGCTCTCCGCGTGGCCGAGGTGCTGCAACGGCTGCTCGCACAGGAGGGGCTACGGCTGCTCGAGGAGGCCCAGGGTGTTCTACAGCGCAAGGAGGGCGCAGGAGGCGGCCGACGCCGAGCTCTCGGCGAGCAGGTCCGGGATCGACGAGACCGAGGAGGGCGCCGCCGCCAAGCTCGCGGCCATCAGGGACGGGCTCGCGCGCGGGCTCTCCCCGCAGCAGATAGCGGCGACGACCCCCGGGCTCAGCGCCTCCACCGTCTACAGGTGGGTGGACGCCGGCTACGACGGCATGACGAACATGGAGCTCAGGCGCAAGGTCGGCTACAGGCCGAGGTCGCGCCGGGCCCCGGGGAGGGCGACGTCCCACTCGCCGCGCAGGTCGCACGCGTCGTTCCTCGCGCTCGGCGAGGACGCCTGCGCCGCGGCCTGGGAGATGGACACCGTCGAGGGCCCCAGGGGCGACTCCGCCAGGCTCCTCACGCTCCTGCACCGCCCGAGCCGCTTCCAGCTGGCCCTGCCGCTGCCGGACGGCACGTGCGCCTCGGTCCTGGCGGCGCTCTCCTCCCTGCGCGGGGTCCTCGGCGAGGACGGCGCGAGGCGCGCCTTCGGCGCCGTGCTCACCGACAACGGGAGCGAGTTCGCCGACGAGGGCGCCATCGCGGCGCTGTTCGGCGAGCGGGACGGCGAGACCAGGCTCTTCTACTGCGACCCCCGGCAGAGCCAGCAGAAGGGCGCGTGCGAGAAGAACCACGTGGAGATCAGGAAGCTGCTGCCCAAGGGCGCAGGGGCCAGGTTCGACCGGCTGACGGCGGCGGACTGCGCGCTGCTCATGTCGCAGGTGAACTCCGAGCCGAGGGGGGCGCTCGGGTTCCTGACGCCGGCGCGCGTGCTGCGGATGGCCCTCGGGGAGGACGCCTCCGCCCTCATGGACGCGTTCGGGATAGAGGAGCTGGCGCCCGGCGAGCTCGACCTCACGCCCGGCTGCATCGACAGGGCCAGGGCCGCGAGGGGCGAGGGGCCGCTGGCGGGATAGGCGGCGGGCCGGGACATGGGCCGGAGGGCCCGTTGCGCTGAGTCCGGAACGGCTGCGCGGCGGGCTGGCGGAGCATGCGGCGGCGGCACGGGGACGCCGGCCTCCACAGCCTCTCCACCTGCGGAAACGAGGCGACGACCAGGTGCCGGGGGCTATTCCCGCGTTGCGCTAGCTGCGGAAACGCGGAGCCCGTTCAGGCTGTTGCGTTGAGATTGAAAATCAACCCCTTATATGTAACAATCATACCGGCTTCCTAACGTTCAGAATGGTTTCTACTGTCTGCTGCGGTGTTTGGTTGGAATTGTCCAGCCAAAAGCCGATCCGTGGTGTTGTCTGCATTTTACTAAATACAAATTCAATGTATACAGAAAGAAATATATAAGGAGTGGGAGGGATTCCGCCGTAGTCGGCATTGTAGGAAAATCCAAAAGTTTAGATTTTCTCAAAATGCTTATCTTTTGGTCTTTGGTTCGGAATAGTGTAGTGCTGGCGGTCTATCTATTGTTTTCGGTTGCTTGCTTCTTTACCGTACATGAGCATTGTCCGCCGAGATATACCCACCATTGAGGTAGCGCGAGACGGCGGCGCTCGAAACGCCCGCCAGCTCGGCCACATCTTTCATCTTTACCACGAGCACCCCTGTCGTTGAAATCGCTTTCACCATGATACCCGTGCGGAGCTACATGCGTGTCGCAAGACGGGACGTCACGGTCAATTTAGCTGTCGCAGCACGGGCATCGCAGGGCTTCAACTAGAAACTTCGAAATATAAATGCCGAATCAGTCAGACTACCGATTCGGCACCCCGTTACATTTGCACACAGCGGCAGGCAAAATCCAACTCGAGAACAACTTACTCACTTTGAAAAGATGCATCGCTGTCCGCTGCCAATTCCGAAGGAAGAATTGCCGGCAGCGTCAAAGCCCCCATGGGCGAAAGTCCAGTAACGACCATCAGATAGCTCTTAGCGTGACCATACGCCATGGAAATCGCATTAGAGAGAAGATAACGGCGCGCTTCATCGTCTGAAATGTCGAACGGCATTTTTGTTGACACCGAAATAGCAACCGTCACATCAGCGCGCATTTTTTCCTTTGCATCGTCCCTATCAATCAGACTGCCACACACATACAGCTTTAAGTCTGCACGCTCGCCCGCCTTGTTCCTCAATAGATGGACGTCCTGATAACTAACGTCAACTTTTAAATCCATATTCTGGGAGGGCTCATTCTCGATATGAAAAGTTGAGTCGACAACAAACAAATGAACAACCTGAATAGGCGCAATGAAATCCTTGCTCATGCAGCCAAACCTCCCGGAATCATCTCAAAGTTCAATCGTTTCGCCGAGCAGTCGCTGTTAAATGAAGACCATTGTTCTCGGACAGAGTTATTAGACGAAGAAAACGGCGCCTCATTCGAATAACTGGAAATGACCTGAGGAATGATTTTGATACCCAACGCAAGCTCAAACTTTGCGATTGTTTTCAGCGTCATGTTGGGCTGAGAATTCAACAATTTCGAAAGCGACTGAAGACTCACGCCCATACGCTTTGCCAGCTCACTTTTACTCAAGCCCGAGCGCTGCATCTCGCGATGAACAATAAACTCAATATCTAGTGCGTGCTCATAGGCACGGGTTTCGCTCGTTTCCGTTTCCGCGTAAAAGTCTGATAAATCGACCTTAACCATTACAAGTCTCCGTTTCGTAAGCGGGCAAAAAAGCCGACGCTATGACTCCAAAAGCTGCTTTGCTATCGGGGCCAACTGTTTTGCGCGTTTAATTTCTTTGGAAATATTTCCCGAGCCTTGATGGCCCTTAAACCAAAAAAGCAAAACAATCTTGTCCACGCCTTGGCAAATCGCGTAGACCATTTCTCGATTAACCCCATCAAAACCCTTGAGTTCGTATAGTCCAATCTTAGGCTCGATACATCGAAGCTTTGACGTTCCACTGACATCCTTTAGCCCGTAGTCATAGACTTTTGAAATCTGATTGATCATTTTACGGGCGGTAAACTTCGTTTTAGGATCAGACATCATCTTCTGAAATTGAGAGTTCTCAGGGGAGGTGGTTAGTTCCCAAAAAGGTCGTCCCTCGGGATCAGCATATTCGACAAGCTCATAGTCACTAGCCAAAGGCCACCCCCTCCGCTTCAGATGAAACCATATATGATTAACTTATAAGTTAAGTTTAATCAAATTCAAATACAGGGCAAGCCCCAAGCCAAGTTCAAGTAATCTGCATTATTAACTCAGAGAAATGTGGGACAGAAGCGGCAGAAACTACATTGGCAAATAAGGCCCCCCGCGAAGTGCCCGAACTATTATGGGGACCAACAACATACCTAGGAAGACGAAAGTAAGGCACGCAACCGCCCAGTCACCGTGGCCGGTCTTAGGGAGCGCGGCGGCTTGCGTTGTTGCGGGCTTGGTCTTTTTGGTTGTCTTGGTCGCAGGCGTCTTGATGGACGCGGGCGCGGGCTTGGCGTCCGACTTGGGCGACGAATCAGGCGTGAGGGGCGGGTTTTCGCTGGGCTTGGTCTCATCACCGGGCTTTTCTTCGCTACCGGGCTTTGTATCCCCCGTGGGATTGCCACCGGTGGGCTCATCGATACCGGGCTGGGTCTTCCCCGCCGGCGGCTGGGCGCCTGTGGGTTCAATTACCACATGCTAAGCAACGGCCCCGCTGGCATCCATAACACAGGCGGTACCAAAGGCCCCGCCCATCGGCGTCACAAACTGCGCCGACGTAAGTGAGCCACTCTCGCAGGCAGCATCGGCTATGGCGCCGGTCGCGTCCACCCAGGAGGCGTCCACGGCAAACTGGCCATCGGAGGCGTACAGGCCAAAGAAGCAGCAGTCCTCACCCGATCCGCTGCTAGCAGCAGCAACGTGCGAGCCCGTAGGTTGACTGCGTCAATACCGCTAGATTCGGCCTAGTATCCTATCGGGTCCCAAAAGGTCAATCCAGTTAAAGACGGCAGGCAGCCCGAAACAACATCTTTCATGAATCTCCAGTCCCATCAAGCCCGATCGAACTTGACCGTCAAACCAGATACGGCCCAATCACATCAAATATCTCGCCAACCTTAGTTGAAGGGTTTTGCGCAGATGGCTTAATGTTACCCAGTTCCCTATGGTACGCGACGAGGCGCCCAGCACGCTGCAATGCTTCGCCTCGCCTATCATCCACTGCCCCAAACATCCCGTCAAGGTTCTTGCGGTACTCGATGCCCAAATTCTTCGACATCTCCTGCGCGAGGGCATGCTGGCAGTCGGACGCGGACATATGCGCGGTCGTGTAGCGAAAGTGCAAAAGCGGCCACAGCTCGAAACAGGGGTTGGACCACAACGCGTGGAAGGTCCTCGAACCATCAGAGAGCTCGTTGCACTTACGTTCCATCGCGTCGAAGTCGGACGCAGGGAAGTCATCCTTGTCATACACGAGCCACACGTGGTCGAACGTCTCGGGCGCATAGAGGCAGTGTTCGACGGCGAAGTCGAGCAGGTCGAGAGTATGTTTGCCAGTCCCCTTAACGACTACGGCAACCTTCCGCTCGTTTGCTGCGCCCAACGCGGCGCGCACGCCCTCGAAGTAGCGAGGCTCAGTCTCCTTGCCCTCGGTCACCACGAGATGGCGCGTCATCTGTACCATGCGAGAGCGTCCCTCGCGCTTGCCGCTGCGCCAGTCCCTCGACTTTTTCGCGGCCATACTAATCCCACTCCTCAATGCGCGTGAGATACGGGTCGGCACCATAGCGGCCAGACAGGTACTGCTTGTCGAATGCCGCGTTCTTGCTGACCAGGTTGCCATTTGACTCGTGGATGTCGGCGAGCGACCATAGCTGGCTCGCCTCCCCCTCGCCGCGTGCAGCGAACCATATCTCGTCACGGCGGAAGACATCGTTTCGCATGGTTGACACATCCTGGGACGAGAAGATGAGCTGCGCGCCACTCTTGTTGACCTCAGGATCCTTAAACAGCAGAATCACATAGCGAAGAAGCTTCGGGTGCAGTTTGGCGTCGAGCTCGTCTACCACAACGGTGCCACCACGCTCAAGCGCTGTCATCAGATACGCAGCCAACCCCATGAGCTTCTGGGTACCGGCAGATTCCTCGGATAAACGCAGCTCGTACGCCTTGCCGCTCACCTTGTGCCTCACGAAGACGCGCTGGCCGCGCCACTCCGGCGCCCTCTCCACTCTGAAGCCATCAATACGCACATCAACGGCGCGCAAAAAACGCGTGACCTCGCGCGAGTCGCCCTCGTCGAGCATTTGCTCGAGCATCCGCTCCAGGTAGGAACTGTTGTAGTTGAGAAACACGGCGTCGAGAAACCAGCTGGCCGCCTCCTGGACCACCGGCGCATCGAAGTTGATGCAAAGGAACGATAGGTACGGCAGGCTCGGGTTGAACCTCGCAGCCGTCACAAGCTTACGCAGTGTGGGGCCGAGTTCAACCTTTGTATCCTCGCGCTCGAACAGCATCGCCGTACGCGACGCTCCCAATTTACGCCGCCACAGCCCTTCGGACATGATCTCATCGGCGTGTACAGACAGAACATAGCGGTACTCATGCTCACCCGCGCGGTAATAGAGCTCGAACTCGGTGGGCTCGGCAGCAGACACGTCATCGAACTCAAACGCCGAACAACGGGCTATCAAGGGGAGATCACTCTCTGGTGCATCAGCGCTAGCAGACAGCAGTCTAATTGGTCTGGCCACCGCCGAACGAACGTAGTCAAGAGCCTCGAGCAGATTAGACTTGCCGCCAGCGTTGGGCCCGTACACCGCAGCCACCGGAAGGAAACTCTGCCCGTCGGAGCACTCGATGAGGGAACGCTCAAACTCCTTCATCGGCATCGCCTGCATGGAAAGCTCAGCCTCGTCGCGATAGGACCGATAGTTCTTAAAGGTGAACTGACAAAGCATGGTACTCAACATTCCTTTCATTATTTTGAAAAGATATATCAGAGTTTTTCTTTGATTATAGACTTTAAGTAGTCTAAATCAAGTGCTTGCCACACCAATGACAGCAGGCGCACGGTGCCAAACCGAGCATACTCGACCATCCCATTGTCGGAATGGCGTTTAGCTAGCACGTCACACATTACATGCATGAAAAAAGGGCAACACTCTCTAACAGAAGGCGTCACCCTTAAAGCTCCCAAAGAGCTTTTGTATATTGCTATATAGAATATGCAACCGATTCGAGAGTGGTTCAAAAAGCTAACCGAAACAACCGTCACGTGACCCCCACAGAGGGTCACCTAACAATTACCCATAGGCGAGCTCCACTAACGCTGGCATAACGCCTCCACTAGACACAGCCTTACCATAGCTCGCGTACTTAGCTAAAAGTGCATTGCAATACTCCGGTTCAACCTGTTTACAAAAGCTCAAGTGGCCTAAAACGCGATGGGCATGATTACGATCGCACTCGCGCATAAGCACCTGGTATAAAGAGCGCTTTAGCTCTGCTTTTCTTTGAGGCCCCAGTCGAAGGACGCCATCGCAGTCGAGATAGATGCCCGTGATTTTACGTAGGTGCCCTCGTCCAAAACAACGAGTTTTGTCATTATTCAAATCAAAACCCTTTAGCCGTAGGCGGTCACCAACAAAAGTTGAAATCTCCGCAGAGTCTATCCATTCAGTTGATGAAATGCAGATGTCGTCAGAGTATCGCGAGTAGACGAATCTTTCGCCTAGTCTAGCTGCAATCTCATGATCAAACGAAGCCATTATGCGATTGGCAATAAAGGGCGAACACGGAGAACCCGTTGCAAGAGAACCCCGATAACATGATAAAGCTACGAGAAGATCGACATCGTCTGCAGTAAGACGCGAGCGAGATTCAGCGTTTGTCGACCGATACGTTCCCCCTGAAAACAAATTCCTGACCATTTGCTGAGTGCAGGACTCAAAGAAATGGCAAATATCAAGCAGAAGAAAATGGCTGCTCTTAGCATGGAGCCCGGCATTACGGCAGACGCTTGAGCCCTTTTCGTAGGCTGTAGCGTAAGGAAGATCTATATCAAACTCAGTATTTATATAATCCGAAATCCAACATTGGACGAGCTTCAAATCTGGCCGAGGCGCAACAATCTTTCTTCCACCGGCTAAAAAACTGTGGTACTTATCTGTCGTTGAGCTCGCAAGGTCCAGTAGCTGGCGATTTGTCATTCCAAGATCGAAGCAAATTCTATCCGCAATAGACACCGGCAACGCCTCCATACCCCATTGATCTCTTACGAAGGATTACCCGCGCCCTCATGTTTGAGAAATCTTGGTCTTCGCTTCCCTTAAACATGAAATAGGAATCGAGGTGTATCGTGCTTTTAATCAGATAATCCGGACCCCTATTGCATCTCACTTTAGAAACAAGACCGGTAGCTCTCATCATGCAGCAAACATCCGACCAAGATATCGGAACGCCGGCATTTTTCATATCCGCATTTAAAATGGGCGAGTATATTTTGAGCTTACTAGCACGGAAGCCTTTGGCCGCACAGTATATCGTTCGTAAATCGGTCTCTGACATGGGGCCCAATATTTGAAGCAAATCAAGTAACTCGTGGACGAGCGAGCCCACGTTAATCTTGGACTCATCTCGATTGATCATCTTTCTAGCGGCCTTTAAGCCAGCCTTGCCCCGCTTAGTAGCATTAACACCAATGAGGGGTCTTAGTTCAGAAACAAAGCGGCACAAGTCAGGCGAAGACATTGGGTTATTTAAGTCTAAGTAAAAGACTTTGTTAAGCGAAGAGTCGCCTGTGGCTATTTCTTTCACTGGCCCATCAATCAAGAAGCTCCGAGAGCCCTTATATTGCTTTCCAACAGCAACAGAGGTGATCAAAGCAGCATGAGGCAAAGCAGAGAAAGCGCCCAACTCGCAAAAAGATCCACAGCTCTCTGCAAAAATCAATATCCAGTCAGATATGTCGGCAAGCATGGCCTCTTGCTGAAGTAAATTAAGTCTCGAACCGTCCATTTCCGCCGCTACGTCTTCGGCGGTAAGACAAAAAACGTTTTTTAAAGCCTCGGTGTGATTGTTGGACACATAAGCTCTAAAGAATCGTCGAGAGGAATGCAGGCTCTGATCACCGCCGCAGGGAAAGATAAACAAGGGCAGTTTATTAACGTCACGATAAACCCTCAGATGACTTCTCAGGATATTCAAATCAGTTTTACTGATACAGTCGCAGAGCATTGCACCTCGATTCCAATAAGGACAAGGCCGCACAGTCCGTGCATATGGTTATTCCGTAGGCACGGTTTCGGGTCCGTGGCTACGGAATAACCATATGCACGGACCCGAATTGGTAAAAACGTCTCAGTCCATCTTTAACAGAGGACTCGCTCCAGTCGGGGCAATCAATGACTAGCTGCGACCTTGTCCCCAGTAACTTTACCATCAATTTGTGTCTTAGGCTGGATATTGGCCGTCTTTAAATCCCACGGCAGACATATGCGCTCGCTCTTGGCTATATTTGTCGTCACCACAAATAACGACAGTCCTAAACCAAACCCGAATCAAACATCAGCAGAGCCGCGACGTTGCGCCAAGTTCCACCATCAAGTGAACATCACATTTATGCGCCCTGTCTACAAAAGCAATATCAATATTTGCAAAAATCGGAGTTAAATTCCCTAGCCAACAACCGTCCAATCACTACCGGCAGTACTCGAAATCTTTGAAGAATCACCGTTGCACACGATGGTCGCCGAAGCGCCGGGCACATACTTGACCTCAAGAACGGAAACGCCTTGTTCCTTAAGCTTCGAGGTCATCTCGGTTATCTGGGTTTTACTCACATCATTTTTGCTAACCAGCTTGACACCATTGGCATCATTTTCAAGCAGGCAGGATACTGCCGTTTTGTAATCGGACCAATTAACAGTACTCTCCAGAAAGCCATCCAAGCTCGATGGCACATATCGAACCGGTCACAGAAACCGTCATTGGACGCAAACCGTAGCGCTGCCTTTCCTCAAATTCCAGAACATCGCAAAAGACGCGGTCAGCATTAAGCAATCTCGTTCCACAATAGTCCCCGTAAAATGGCGCAAAGTGATTGCGGATAGCCCGCGACAACATCCAGTTGTCGCAGAAACGTCAAAGGGCCGTTGCCGGAAAACCGAACAACGACCCTTCTTTGTCATCGCCTCACGTAGAGTCCACGACGGCTATATCACTGAGAACATCTTACAGCGACGCTTATCGACCCAGCTGGGCGATAATCAAACCAGATCAAAGAACGCAATTCGTGCTTTGAGCTAACTGATAGGAACTTCAATTCTAGATCGTGCTATACAAACGCCGTTCCTAACCGCATAGCACTCGACATAATGTGGGCCAACAAAATCAGTCTTCTCGTCATGGAAGCCATCTTTATTGCCACGTTGAATTTCGCCTCGGATGCAGTTTCTCTGAAATGCCGCTTCACCGCGGTTGCGAACTTTCCAGTAAAAAGAGCAATCCCTAAAAGAAGCAGCATTGACAACAAAGAAATGAAGCGAGCGCTTTCGTAGTAAAGGACAATGTCTAGACAACATATCCCTAAGTAATGAGGGCCTAAAACCATGTTGTATAACTTGGCAATCGATTTCCATCGAACGACGAATATCAACCTTAAATTGGTCCTCGACAAATCGCTCATCAATGGCCACGCCATACTTGGAAGCAAATTGGGCTTCTTCACTATCGGAAGAACCATCGACAACAGCTTCGGAAAACGACTTTCCAAATAAATCAATGAGAACTTGCTCTTTTTCATCAGAGCTAGTGGCATCAATTAGTTTTCCATGAGCTTTCTTGGCTTTTGGTACAAACGCCCCATTGTCATCATTCGTAACCTGTTGGTTGCTGCCCAGAGCATGCCAAAAAGATTGTTCGCAATCTTGCTCGGACAAAAATTTAAAGAGGTCGGACAAGAGATCATACGGGTCGCTGGAACGGTCTTTCTGATTATAAAAACTATTAACAAGAGTATCGATGAGCAAGCCCTTAAAATGAAATCCAAGAGTATTTTTCCAAACCCTTAGAGCATTGCAGAGCCTTTTGCCATCTCCATCGGTCCTTTCAAATAGAACAGAACAGGCATCTTGCTCAGGAATAGGATCCGTCTTTTTCCAAGACCCACCATCATTTGAATCGGGATAATTGAACGATCCGTCGTCCTGCTCAAAAGCAGGAACCAAATCAATCGAATAAAACCTATCAGTGAAGTTAATCACTACAGCTTGTCCGTCACCTTTTATGTCAGTCTTGGAGTAACGGCTTTTAATTGTTTTTTTGACTTCTTGGAGAAGCGCCGACTGCCCATTAGAGTCATAGGCATTGAATCTCGTATAAACTTCCTGCGGCAGTACAAACAAAAGGTCAAGATCGCTAGTTTCGGAAACAGCAGTTTGCCGACCAACTGATCCAACCACAAGACAATGATCATCGACAGAATCCAAATCGTAGTATTTTTTGTTCAATAATTTCGTCAATGACTCAATCGACGATTGATACTCACTCAATGAATCAAGCGAAATTGATTCGAAGAAATTCTCAAAAGATTGCTTTTCGTCCATGTTGGTCCCTTCAGTTATCTAACCAGATCCCTCAATCCAACAGGGAGAATCTGTTCTATCTCTACCGGAGAAAACCCACAGTTGCCCGCCTTAATGCTTTCACGGGCCTTTGAATAGGCTTTGGGATTTGTCATAGGGCTTTTTGCGTAAATTGAAGCAACTTCCTTTTGAAAAGAATCGCGACGAGATCTGATTTCCGCCAAATCAAATGAGCGGCTGTCAGCAAGAAGTGATAGATACCCCTGAAGAATCACCCAAATTGCATCTGCGGTAGCGCCATGACAATTTGCCCTCTCGCTCAAGTTTGCCCCTTTAAGATAAATTGTTATTGCTAGACTGATGACAGATAGCCCGGCGGCAACCAGCGCCGCAATTTCCATTCCAGATAGCCAGATACTTACAAAGCCACAAGCGGAAACCGATGTCAAAACAGTCTGCATTACGGATAAACGGTTGTTGAGTCCGTTGGCGCTGTCTGCCGCAACGAGCTGCGTCTTATACGTATATAAAAGATTTGCATAAGCCTCAGCTATTTGCAGTAAGAGCCTGCGGCTTTCATCAAACTCTTCAGCGGTTGTTTCCATTGCTATCCTCCAAACAGTCAGTGTTTTTCTAAAAGGATAGGACGCCGCGAGGACAAAAAATATTGCACAATAAGGCGGACATTAACCCCGAGATTCGAGTACCAGAAGTGAGCCATATGCATAGCCCCATTGATAGCGAAAACTACGTCAAGCCCATCCTTGGCAGGACCAAAATCGATATCTGGGAGTGTTATGCAAGACATGTTCTGCAATTTATCGATAGCAACAAATATGGCAATTTGGCTTACAGCGACAAACCGGATCTGATCGATCGGGCGCAGTCCCTAGGCATCGAGGTAACAGCTTCCCAATCGCAAGACAGCAGAAAGGCAGAATCCCTCTATTCCAAACTCCTATACGAGAATGATTCTTCTCAGGAAAAACGCCGAATCGAACTTATTGAGCAATGTGGAGCGCATTTCGAAAAAGGAGTCCTGTTTGGTCCAAATGGTACGGATTCATTCGAGCCGATTATTGAAGCTCTTCGCAAAAAGCTGGACAGACTCGACTCTGGTGACTACGAACTCTTTAGGAGAAACGAGTTGTTTGTCAGATCCAATATTCTTGCTGACGAGGAAATGCTTCGCGAAGCGCTCTCCAACATGAAAAAAGAATCCCGAGATCACTCATGGCACTTCGTATCTGTTATCGTCTCGGTCCCTGGATACAATTACATTTTCGACCTCGATGCATCGACATGCGTATCCCTTGAATTCGGATACGCAGACCAGTATCGAATTGCTCTTGAAGCAAACAAGGAAGTGAACATCGCAGAGTCAAGCCGAGCTGAGTTACTATAACCGATCAACTAGCAGACCATTTCGCAGCAGGTCGGAATAAAGCCCCCAGAGTTCTTTGCTGTACAAGCCTCAGAGTCCCAATGAGCCAGCACACCCAAGCGGCGCAGGTCCACGTCAATCCGGCACGAAGGTTTTGAGAATTTCTCTTATCTTGGCAATGAGAAAACGGGGCACACACAAGGTGACCCGGGCACCTCCACCCAAGAAAGGATCCGCCATGTCAAAAGACGACATCGAGTACCTTCTAAAATTCGCTCCCAGGGAGGCATACGTCGACGACTTGATAAACGGTCGCCTCTACATGAACGCGGCCGGCTACTATCATGGCCTGCCTGGCGAGCAGGGCGATCCGCTCGAGGCGTCCATGGCTCCCGGGGTGTGCCTCTACAGATATACTTCCCTGCCCATCTACTGCATGTACACGGTCCGCGAGAACGATATCGTCAACAACACTGTGAAAATCCCGAAACGCATGATCCAGGAGTTCGGATGCGAGGACGGATGGATCGGCATTGTGCAGTACGCCAGCTTCGCGCGCCTCGCCGACAGACACATTGCCGAAGGCGGAAGCATCTACGCCCACGGTCCCATCTCCTACGGCGTCCCTGGGCCAAAACTGATCCGCGAGATCTTTGGGGGCATCCCGCACAATCTCGTTATCAAAACGCCCAAGTATGCATATCAGAAGGAGTATCGAATCATCGGGTCGCGTCCGGTCGAATGTCGCCTTTTACCAGACGAGAATCACCCGGGCTGCAAAATTGAAAAATACGACCACGCAGAACTTGACCTAAGCAGCAGCCTAGCGGACTTTTCCTGGAAGGTCTCGGTGGCGAGTCTCGAAGAAGCGCGAGACGGCCTCATGCTGGATTTGCCGCATCAGGCATAGTCAGCCCAACGCGATCCACAACGTCACCGGGCAACCAACCACCCCTCCCCCTCCCCAACATTCCCCAGAAAGTTCGCTGATGTTGACTGGGGTTCCCGTAAAATTAACCCTTACAAAATATGTGCGGAGTGCTGGCCTGGAGCTGCCTTCGGACCCTATTGGCTGCTCACCGAGAGGCTCCGCTATGAAACGACCCCTTTACTACCTGCTCTGCGCGATCGCGTGCACATCCATGGTCGGCGCGACGATGCCCATGGCAGCCATCGCGGAAGCCATCCAGCCTCAGGCAACAGCCGAGCAGCAGGCACAAGCCAACGCCGCGAACGGAGACACAGGCAAGGCTGAAGACGGCATCAACACAAATGCGACAGCAGACACCGCAGAGGACAGCACCGCAACATCCACCGGCACCAGCGCAGTCAACACGGAAAGCGCCGACGCCACCACCGCCGCAGCCGGCACGGCCACCACAGCCCCCGCCCCATCCCTCCGCGCCCAAGCCAACGGCACGCCCGCCGCAATCTCCACCACGTCACAAACCGGCTACGCCCACTCCGCCACCGCAAGCCAAAACGGCGTCACCTTCACCGTCTCGTGGAACGACGCCCCCGCGGGCACCGCGACGACCTTCCACATAACCCAGACCAACGGCTCGTCCCAGGCCAAGGCGCGCATGGACGTGCCCACCTATTGGGACGGCGGCAGCCATGAGAGCGCCTGCGACCCGTCGCGCCCGGCATGGGCCAGCTACTGCAGCCTGGGCACCGCGGGCCACGACTTTACCTTTGACTTCACGGCATCGGGCACGTACCGCATCCACTTCTACTTTATGGACAACGACAGAAACGACCCCCAAAACGACAAGGGAATCTACTACCTGCGCACCACGGCGGAGGTGACTGTAAACGACGCCGCCCGCCCAAGCGTCACGCAGATCGTCAACAACGCCGTGGACCTGTGCAGGCAACAGACAAACGGCTCGGAATACGACATGGCGCTGTGGCTCCACGACTGGACGCTCGACCAGTTGGAGCACGACCACAACCTCAACTGGTGCTCGGCCGAGAGCGGCCTCACGCGCCACCAGGGCACCTGCGAGAGCTACCAGCGTATCTACTCCAAGCTCCTTGACGCCGCGGGCATCGCCAACGGCCGCATCACAGGCAACGGCCACACCTGGAACGCCGTAAAGATCGACGGCAAATGGTGCCAGATGGACCTGACCTGGGACGACACCAGCGACAACTGGTACGGAGACCTGGACCAGCGCCATCTGTACTTTGGCCTGACCGACGAGCTCATGGCAATCGCCCACTCCGACCACACGGCAAACTACCAGAAGGACGGCTACGCCTACCGCTCGACCGACCTGTCCAACAATTACTTTGTACGAAATGGCAAGGCAGATGAATGGGTCGAGAAGTATGCCGACCGCATTCAGCAGCACCTAGATGCCAGGGAAGAGAGCTTTTCCATTGACGCCGACAACCAGTTGTTTCCGCCCAGCATCTCGGGGATTCAGAACGGGATTGTTGCGTATGCGATGAATCAGAGGAGGTGGAAAGTCCAAGGCGCCAAGGTTGTGCTGGCCGCAACCTCCAATGTCGCTACTCTGCCGAACAGCACATTGACAGTAAAGTACGACTGCACTGCCAAATATCAAGCCGCTCAAGTAAAGCCAGTGCAGAGCGTCCCCGACGGCGAATACATGATCTGCAACAGAGGGCTGGGCACGGCGATGCTCGATATCTCAGGAGCCTCGAGGTCCAACGGCGCCAACGCCCAGCTATGGGAGGCCAACGGCTCGGGGGCCCAGCGGTTCATGATCTCCTACGACGAGTGCGCGGGCGCCTACGAGATCATGTGCGCGGCGTCGGGGCTAGCGCTCGACGTGGATTGCGCCGACTTCTCGAGCGGCGCCAACGTCCAGCTGTACGAGTCGAACGGCTCGGCAGCGCAAAGCTGGAGGCTGGCAGCAACTGGCAGAAACCCATTGTCGGACCGGCACGGAGAAGCCACGAAGGATTAGCAGACGAGCTGTTCAACCGCTCGAACGATATCGGAATCGATCTCGAAGTCGAACTTTCTGGCGAACATCATCTTTGAATCCGAAATCGAATCTAGATCATCCATAGACAACACTCGCGGGGACTCGTCCTCGCCCCAATCAATCATGCGCATGATGCCGTCCGTATTGTCCTCCCCGGGCATTCGATAGAAATCGAACCGCTTGCTTGTATTCCAGGCAAAGGTCTGCAGAAACAATTCGTCACCGCACATAGAATCCCAGAAAACTGACCGTACCAGAGAAGCGTTCTCTACGACGTATCGAGCGAGCTCATCAGTTATAGAGAACCAGTTGTCGCCTTTCATCAGCTTAAGGCCTTCAGCAGGCTTCCTATAGAGTTGCAGAAGCCTCGCCAAAAGACTGTCCACCTTTCGCAAAAAAATTTGGGTCTTGCTCTTCCCGAAGGCGTTCCAGATTACATGGCCGCCGATCCTACTCCCATAGTCCCTATTGTGGTTTTCGAAACGAACAAACTCCTTGCCCCCGCAGGAATCGAAGAAAGAATGGATCCGATCCTGGCTCTTGATGGGAAGGTCTTGCCCGCTCAAAAGGTGATAGTAGGTGTAACGCCCCTTGTCAACAGCGGCGTTGAGCAGGCCAAGCTCACAGGCGATTTGCGAGTAGCCTCCCCATGTGACGCTAATACGGGGAACGAAAAAGATTCCCGCCTTATCAATGGAAGCCAGCGCTCTGTTTTCATCCCATCCGGTATTCTTAGCATCCATGTGGATGAAGATATCGTTCCGGGGGTCATCAAGGGTCCTCAGAAGCGTACGGAGGGTCTCGTCATCCTTATGAGCCATGACGAGATATGCATGCTTGCATCCAGTAAACACGATTTTGTCCTCAGCCATGACAGTTCCATCACCAACAGACATATTTTTGTCACAGTTCATTAAGCCTTCCCCAGCAATTTCTTTAACCTTCGTTTGACTCCCCCGAGCTTGCTACGTACGCGCTGGGCGAGGGAGGGTTCAAAGCCATACACAGCCATCATCTCATCGATTCCTCTCCCGCACTCGAGGTCGGCCATGAACTCGCCGCGTCTCTCATAAGGCACAACGGGCCTAACCAGGCTAGGATTGCCAGGCAACACCTTCTCGAGGGAAGACTCGCCCCACTCAATTCCAGACTTAAGCCTCTCAATTGCAGCAAGGCCCTTTGAGGTGTTGCACAGCACCGCGGAAACCCCGCCCTCGTAGTCGACCTCAGGGTGCGACGACTGGATCCCCCAGAAGTCCCCCAACGTGACGTCTGAGCCGCACGAGCGCTTGACACGACAAGCAAAGCACGAGGGTCTTAAGCTAGCATTAGCAAGGAACGCTTTCATGTACCAGTCATCCACGAAGATGCAGCTGTCGGCCGCCGCGGACGAAGCCCTCGCGACATCTTTCTCCGCATCATGCGCATACGCGTATGATGCGGAGTAAGACAGCCATCCGGTTGCCTTACTCCGCATGTTCACCGCGCGCAGCGCCGCGCCCACACCGACCTCCTTATATGCTGCCCACTTCTCCCAGAGGAGCGGCGAGGGGACGCCGTGGCAAATGACATCCACCGAGAGGAAACCGTCTGAGTCGGCGAGCTTCCCAAGGTAGGACCTCATGCCCGCAACTTGGCACGCGGTGCCGGAGAAGAGCACTCGCCTGCCACCGCGCAGAGCCTCCCGCACGCCCTCGTAGGCCTTGCGGCCGACCGAGCTCTGCACATACTTGGAACGCATGACGGAATCGAGATCTGACCCGTCTTCAACGAGCACGTGCCGCACATGTCTGCAGCCCTCATCCCAAGCGGCGCCGCACACGACGCCGCCATCCGCAAGAACGTCAAGGGCGAGCAGCCCGAAGACCCCACCCGAAGAGGAGGCAAGTCTCTCTCCCCTGTCCCTCGACTTCGCCCAGAGAACGGACTGCGCGCCATCCTTGGGGCGCTCCCCCATTGCGGGACACACCGAATCGCAACCCCCGCAGCCGATGCAGACATCTAAATTGACCATTGGCGTGGGGAAGCCACAGCCGTCGGTAATCATCCCGATGCAGGATTTCGGGCACCTCGCGGCACAGGCGCCGCAACCACAGCACGCATCTCCCAGCAACGTGATCTTCGGAAGGGACTTAAGCATAAAAAAACCTCCTAACGCAGGAAGGGCAATTTAGCCGCGATCGACGACTTCTCGCTTGAATCGAGAACGAAGAGCCACATTGCGGCAGCGAAAAGCACGGTGTAGACGACGCCCCAAGCCAGGAAAAGCAGCCAGCTAGTCACGGGCAGCAGCAGAGCCAGCCCCATGCATGCGGCCAAGACCACAGCGGAAGCCAAGACCACAGGCAGGTTCTTCTTCCAGAAATAAGCCATGTCCAGTCCGATACGCGCCTGATAGTACCAGTTCATAAAGAGACCGTTACCCAAGGCGATGCTCGCGATGTAAGCGATAGCGGGCGCCCAGTATCCGAGAACGGGCGAGGCAAACCATGTAAAAAGAACATTGAGACAAGCCATACAGAGGTAAACCACTGAACGCGCCCTATGCCTGTTTTTAGCGCGCTGGATCTCGATTCCCGTGTTCTGACAAAGCGGCACGCCCACGGGCAGCGTCATCGCACAGATGAGATAGTAAGTATCAAGGAAGCCCTCACCCGCCCACTTGGTAATGAAGAATCGTCCAAGCAGGACGAATCCACAGTACACCCAGCAGAAGAGGAACATCTGGTAGCGCCCTACGCGCGTCATGAGCCGAGTTAGCACTCCGTTGTCATCCGATTCAGCGACGATCCTATTGATCTTGGGCACAAATACGCTCGACATTGTTGTCGAGAGCGAGTAAAAGATTTGACGGATTTGCAGCGCCACAGCGAAAACAGATACAGTGACTGCGTTCGTGAGCGCGCCGAGCATCATATTGGGCACGCTCTGGTTAACTAAATCGCAAACCTGGTTGGCGAATATCCAGGCCGAGAAAGCTGCGACCGCGTGGAACAGGGCTCCGTCAAACCTCCTGAGACTGAATCGCATACCGAGCTTCGACACAGCATAATGCATGTTGAGGGCGAGCAGAGTCAAGGTGACTGCGAGCTGAGCCAGCGCTACACCGACCGCGCCCATACCAAAGTTGAGCAAGACAAAAGCGATACCCGGTGTCGCTAACGTGGTGAACATCTGACGGCTTTGCTGAAACTTGAACTGTTCGTGGGCCATGATGTATGCGTCGAACACAGTCGAGAACAGCACCGCCGCCACGTTCACCGCCATGATAGCCATGAGCTCGCCCGCAAGCCCGACTTGGTCGAACGTAAAGCTGCCAGAAAAGAATAGCCCAACGTTCGCAGCAAAGAGCAGTCCCAACACCAGTGCAATGGAGCTGATCATCGCATATAGCGCAAGGTACATGCCATTGAGTGATCGGACGTCTTCCTCCGTCCCCTTAGCCTTCTTCTGCGTATAGAAGCGGATATACGCCTCGGAGAAACCAAACGTCAGAAGCGTTAGGGAGAAGACGAAGGAATTCGCAGTCTGGTAAACGCCGTAGTCCGCCTGACCCACGAAAGCGAGGAGCATCGGGGTATAGACGAGGTTGACGAGATTCTTAACGATGATGTTCGCGTACCCGAGAATCGCCCCGGCCTTGCGTTGACTAACCATGGACAGTATCTCCCGAAGATAGAGTTTCAGATTTCACTGGACATAACCACCCTATAAGCTGGCAAGGGCAGCGCGAAGCCATGCGACGGAATCATTCCTCTTCTCCTCAAGCTCTCGCTCGAAGCCGGTCCAATCGAACTCATCGACGCAGCGCTCGCGGAAGCAATCCTTACCGGCGCGGTTGGAGTTAATCCCAAACAAAGCGTGGAGGGTATCGAACCTGCTGGACATATTCCCAGCATTTCCCTGCCGTTCGTAAATCACAAAAGGCCGGTGGAAAAGGAGACTGAAAACTGTAGCGTGGAAGCTGTCAGTGCAAACGAGAGCAGAGTGGTGAATAAGCCACACGAACTCCGCGGGGCCGACCGGCAAATGGATATCCGTCAAGTCCACCAGCCCCAGGCCGTCGCGGCCACATCGCTCCGCGATCTTTGCCGAAGCTGTATCGTCTCCCAAGACATACTTAAGGCAGAAAGGCCCCTCCAGGTCGATGCCCGGAATAATCGGGCGCTCCTCTATCTCGGACCACCACTTGGCAGTTTGGAGCATCGTAGGGTCAAGAACGACCTTGACATCCCGCCCAGTAAGCTCGCGGACAATCTGAGCACCCGCGAACTCCCGAACACCGATGTCCTTGATTCCGCCAAGCCATTCGGAGTAGCGCCGACCCCACTCCTCAGGCATGTCCGACATGCCGATGCCGAAACTAGCGGCATAGGCCATTTTCTTGTCGACGCCCACGGCGCACTGGGCGCCAAACTTACTCGCACCCAATCCCCACCCGGGGTTCCAGCATTGATCGGAGCCGATCACGACGGGACCAGTGATGCTACGAACGTCCCTCTCGGCAATCTCAACGACAGGCGCACAGTACTCATCCTGAAAAACTCGGAAACGCCGCCTCCTCTCGGCGGGCGCCTTCTTCGACTCGATTCGGACTCTGTTGAGGTCCGCCATGATCTTAAAGACCCCGCGCTTACTCACCGGGCGGCGGCAATCGACCGAAAGAACCTCTTTGCCGGTAAGAGAGGCGACGGCGGCCTCGAGGGCGCAGGCCTGCAGCCTATTCCCGTAGTTGGTGGGGTCAAAAATGCTGAGAATATATATCTGCCTGTCGTTCAATGAAACTCCAATCAAAGATAACTAACGAGTGCCTCGGCGTGAAATCCAGTACTTAATGGTTCTGCCGATAGACCGGATGTACAAACCGAAGCGGATATACAGCGGAATCATGCCGCTGCAGCCGAGCCAGAGGCGAAGAAACCGCCGGTTCTCGCTCCTGCAACAGCCGTTCTCAAGAGCCCCGTGGCAATCAAATCCTTTCAGGCTATCTGTCAACCAGGAAAGGACATCAGAATCGGAAGCGCCGTTGGAGAACGCAGTCTCCGCAGCGTAGGCGCAGGCCCCTACAAACCTGTCAGTAAGCAGTCGGTCGACTGCCTCCAAGCCATCGGGAGACATCCCTGCGTCAGGCTTGGCGGCGAAGCAGAGAACGTCTCGCATAGCCCGGGGGTAATCGAACTGCCCCTCCAGGTTAAGGCCCATGGCCGAGCCCCCGGAAGGCATGCGGTAGAGATAGTAGACATCGCTGTCTTCGACAGATTCGCAAATAGAGGCGCAGCAGAGCAGCTTCAGGATGAACTCCTGGTCCTCGCCGGTCCGCCTCCCGACCGTGAACCGGACCCCACTCGCCGCGATGAGCCGAGCAGAAACGAGGAAGAGCCAGCAGGGGAAAGTGGCGTATCTGTTCCCGAGCGATAGCTCGAGGAACTCCGATGCGTTCCCGAGGAACCGCCCGTACCCGAAGACCGTGCCTCGGGGAAGAGCACGGTACGCAAGCGCGACGACATCGGGGCGGACAGGCCTGCGTCCCAGCAGGGACCCCGCCTTCTCCACGAAGTTGGGAACGACGGTGTCATCGACGTCCAAGAAGGCGAGATATTCCCCACTGGCGGCCGCGATAGCAGCATTGCGCGCAGCGGAGACCCCGGCGTTCCCCTGGTGAAGAACCTTAATGCGATCATCGCCCCGCGCGAGCGCATCGGCCATCTCACCCGTACCGTCAACAGATCCGTCATCGACGATGATGGCCTCCCAATCGTCGGACGTCTGCTCAGAAAGCGAGCGAACGGCTGCCTCTAGGGTAGAAACGGCGTTATAAGCGGGGACAACAAACGTGATTAGAGGCGCCGTGACAGTTTGATACATGGATTTAACCTCTAGAAAAGGAGAAGCGGATAGAAAACGGCGCTCTTCATGACCTCGACATAGTTGAATGAAGGGATGAAGCTTGCCATGGAGATCAACCAGACGGCAATAGCGAGCAACATCAAAAAGGCATCGGCAAGAATCGGCCATCGCGAATCAACCGCATGGCCCCTTCCCTTGTTGTTAAGCAGATATGTCGAGCCAATCAAGATCGGAATGAACTTCAAGCGGTTGCCGACGTTAACGAGGGTGAGTTCCATCGCGATGACGCACATCGTCAAAACAAGAACGAGCGCCGTTCGTCCATCATGCTGTCTCGTGGCGTAGATCCTAAGCAGCAGGACCCCGAGCAGCAGCAACGAAAACACATGGCTCAGATTGCTGAGAAGGTTGTCCGCCTGCTCTTGATCCCACTCCGTGCCGATGGTATAGAAACTCGCCTTCTTCAGAACGCTCGTAATGACAGGCACCCCGTCAAACAAATGGGACGCGAGAAGTACGGAAGCCACGGAAATCATGGTGACGACCGCGACAACGCAGATAATCGAATTCCTGACAGGGTTACGCTCGAGAATCGGCTGAACTAGGAACAAAACCAAGACGAGCAGCATAGAATTGTGGATGAGGCATACGACGATGATCAGGACGAGCGACGGCAGAGAATCCCTGAACCCGTAAGACCGCCTCTTACATATCGCGACCGCACAAATCACGCAGCCGAGAGCCGAGCGAACGTTACCGATCAGGGGCTGCGCCGGGACGGCAAAAAAGATGAATAGCATGAGCGGGAGGAAAGCCCATGCATCTGTCGTCTCCTCGGCACACCTGTCCATCATCAGCCAAGCGATGAGACCGTAACCGAAAAACGCGGCGAGCGACTGGAGAAGTCGGAGGTCGCCGATATTCCCGGTTACCCAACACAGAAAGTTCCAGACGAGCAGGCCGTTGTGATCCTCGTTCAGGCTGGTTCCGATCGAGAGAATGTTCCTGCCATCGTAGTAGCCGCATTCAACCATCCATCGGGTCATATCGACAGGGTGGTTGTAAACGATACCATGGGCGACAAGCGCAGCGGAAAACCCAACCCCAAGGGCGCAGGCAACCGCCATCTTCTTTGTAGGGGCCCCGGTAAAGACGAGAAGGGAGAGGAAAACGGCGAGGAGGGGCGAAACAATAGCGCATACGCCAAGGAAGAACACCATGCCGAGCGCGTTCCCCCTACCCGCCATCGATAGGGTCCTCTGCGGCATGCCTCCCGAACTGATAGTTAAGATCTTCATCGAGCCAAGCTCCTCGCCAGCGGAGTAGCAGCGCGGCAGGCAACCAGGCACACATACGCAAGATAATCCATTTTCTTTTCCAACAAAGTGAAGAAGATCCGCTGCTCAAGCCTCAAATCCCCGCATCGACCGATGGCCTCCGCGTACAGCGATGTATCCCTGAACTCCTGGAACTGCTTTTTAAACCACTTGCCATCAGCATTCTTGCGCATGTCGTAGAAACCGTTAGACAGATAACCGACAAGAGCGGTCTCAGCAAATCCATTCCCCGGCCATTTCGAATCCCACGCGACGGCCTGTCGATGGACGGCTTCCTTGACCATGGCGTACTGGGCAATCTGGCCTTCGCGATAATTGGCAGTAATGCTGCTTGCGTTGGGACGATAATAATACAAGGGCTCGCGAACGCATGCGGCGCTCTTCATATTATCGAGAATGTAAAGGCTTTGCAGCTGATCTTCCCCAAGCTGCATCTTCCCATAAGGCGAGTAATCTGAATCGGCATCGACGCAAGACCTTCGAGCGATTTTAGTGACCATATTAGGAATATATCCATCGAGGAACGCAGAGCGTACATCGTTAAGGCTTTCTCCGGTATAGAAACGCTGTTCACCGGGCAGTCCCCCAGGGAGCACAGAGCCGAACGTCGGAGATTCGCTAAGGCAGATCAACACGACGTCGGGATCCAGTTCGTCAATGATCCCGGAAACCGCACACATTGCATTGGGCGCCAGACCGTCGTCGCCGTCGACGTGCCAATAATAATCACCGTTGGCGGCTTTGATCCCGGCACGGCGAGCAAGCAGCAACCCCTTGTTCTCCTGTTTGACTATGCGGACGGGAACATCCGCCTCCGCGGCGAAGCGCTCATAGATACTCGCGCTGCCGTCGGTCGAGCCGTCGTCGACGATGACGACCTCGTAGTCGGAATAATCCTGATGTGCAATGCTGTCCAAGCATTGTCCGAGATATTCCTCTACGTTATAAACGGGAATGATTATCGAGAATCTCACATTAAAAACCTTTGTTCATAGGGATTATCCGATTGCTTTGCCAGAAATCGCGGCATAAAGGGCATAGAAAGCGTTATGCATCTTCGGGGAAAGCGCAAAAAGCGCGCACCTCAGTCTCCAGGTGCGCGAAGCTAGGGTGTTCCTTGAGGCGCGCATCGCAAGGTCGCGGGCAAGCCTCAAATACGCCTGCCCCTCCGCCCTGTCGGCAAAGCTATCGAGATCAACCCGCATGGCAACGCGCAGAATGCAATACGCTCGGAAGCACTCGAACTCGCCATCAAAATTTCCCTCGGCAACCCGCCGCACGGCCTCAATGGCAGCATCCATATCCCTCACATGCTTAGGGCCTTGCTTCTTAAGCGTTGTGATGGAACCGGGCCTCGTCACGTACGCATAGAAAGGGGCGTCAGTGACAGCGACGGTCTCTACACGGGAGCAAATCGCGGAAGTCACGCCCATATCCTCGAAAAGCTGACCCTCGGGGAACACAAGGTCGGGCATCAAAGAACGGGAAAACAACTTGCCCCAGGCAGACCCGCTCTCCCCTTCGAGCAGAAGAAGGCGCCTCAGATGCTCCCAGCCGCTCTCCAACGTGAACAAAGGCTCACTCCGCATTTCATAACTCTCGAGAGGAGGCATCTTGGCAAAGGACCCCGCGACAAACGACACATGGTATCTCAAAGCCGCCTGGAGCATGAACTCAACGGCCCGCGGATCTATGAGATCGTCTCCGTCGACATACATCAAGTAGTCACCGTGACAAAGCCGAGTGCCATAATTTCGGGCAGATGAGAGCCCGCCGTTCTCCTTGTGGAGAATCTCGACGCGTGAATCATCCCCGACGACGCTAGCAATCAACTCAACCGTGTCATCGGTACAGCCGTCATCCACGATAAGAATCTCAATATTTGGATACGTCTGACAGAGCAGCGACCTTATGCAGGGAAGCACGAACGGCCCCACGTTGAAGATGGGGACGACGATGCTAACAAGAGGCGCTTCAGCTTTTGATGCTGTAGAAATCATATCTTTAGAAAGAACCTCCCAAATCCAAGGCATCCAGGTACTCCCCCAGCTCTTCCTCCCAGTCGGGCATGTGGAAGCCGACGGCCTCGAGTTTCGACAGGTCGAGCGCGGAGTGGACCGGGCGCGGGGCGACGGGGCCCGCGGCGCCGGCGTAGTAGTCGGCGGTCGACACCGGCACGACCTTCTCGCCGTTGCCGTTCGCGGCCTCGAAGACGGCGCGGGCGATGTCCGCCCAGCTCTTGACGGCGCCGGAGCCGGTGCAGTCGTAGGTGCCGTAGGGCGCGTGCGTCCCCAGCACGTGGAAGATGGCCCGCGCCATGTCGCGCGTGAAGGTCAGGCGTCCCAGCTGGTCGTCCACGACCGTGACCTGCGTGAGCTTGTCCTCGGGGTCTGCGACGCGGTCGGAGAGCCCCCTCATGGTCTTGACAAAGTTGCGGCCCTCGCCGATGACCCAGCTGGAGCGCATGATGTAGTGGCGGGGGCAGCCGGCCACGGCGATGTCGCCGGCGGCCTTGGTCTGGCCGTAGACGGACAGCGGGCTGAGGGGCTCGTCCTCGTCATGCACCTCGGCGGTGCCGTCGAAGACGTAGTCGGAGGACACGTGGACCAGGGTGATCCCGTGCCCGGCGCAGGTGCGGGCCAGAAGCGCCGGGCCGGTCGCGTTGGCCTTCCAGGCGGTCACGCGGCCCTCGGGGGTCTCCGCCCTGTCCACGGCCGTGTAGGCACCGCAGTTGATCACGGTGCCGTAGAGCGACCAGTCGTACTGCGCATAGGCCTCCGGGTCGGACATGTCGAAGGTGTCGATGTCGCAGAAGTCGAAGTCCTTCGCCACGCCGCGATCCTCGGCCAGCTCGCGGACCGCGCGGCCCAGCTGGCCGTCGCAGCCGGTGACGAGGGTGCGCTTCGGCGCCATGGGGACGACGTCGGCGAGCATCGGGTGGTTGAGGTCCGCCTCGGAGACGGTGGCCTGGTCGAGGGGGATCGGCCACTCGATGGCGAGCTCCGGGTCGGCGAGGTTCACGAAGGTGTAGGTCCTCTTCAGCTCCAGCGACCAGTGGGCGTCCACCAGGTAGGTGTAGGCGGTGCCGTCCTCCAGGGCCTGGAAGGAGTTGCCCACGCCGCGCGGGACGTAGATGGCCTTGCTGGGATCCAGAACGGTCGTGAACACCTTGCCGAAGGTCTCGCTTCCCTCGCGCAGGTCCACCCATGCGCCGAAGACGCTGCCGCGGGCGACGGAGATGAACTTGTCCCAGGGCTCGGCGTGGATGCCGCGGGTGACGCCGCGGCTGTCGTTGTAGGAGATGTTGTTCTGGACGACCCTGAGGTCGGGGATGCCCAGGGCGGTCATCTTGGCGCGCTGCCAGTTCTCCTTGAACCAGCCGCGCGAGTCGCCGTGGACGGCGAGGTCGACGACCTTCAGGCCCCCGATGCCGGTCTCGGCGACGGCGAGGTCCTTCCCGAATGCGATGTCTGCCATAAATCTACCCCCTCCTTACTGGCCCTGGGCGCGGTAGCGGGCCTCGGTGGCCTCCTTGGCCGGGCGCCACCAGGACTCGTTGGCCACGTACCAGTCGATCGTTTGCCTGAGGCCCCCGGCGAAGTCGGTGTGCGCCGGCCTCCAGCCCAGCTCGCGCCGGAGCTTGGTCGAGTCGATGGCGTAGCGGCGGTCGTGGCCGGGGCGGTCGGCGACCCAGTCGAAGTCCTCGGGATCCTTTCCCATCGCCTCGAGGATCATGCGGAGCACGGTGATGTTGTTCTTCTCCCCGTCGGCGCCGATGAGGTAGGTCTCCCCCGTGCGGCCGCGGGTCAGGATGTCCCAGACGGCCGAGGAGTGGTCCTCGGTGTGGATCCAGTCGCGGACGTTCTCGCCGCGGCCGTAGAGCTTGGGGCGGACGCCGTCGACGATGTTCGTGATCTGGCGCGGGATGAACTTCTCCACGTGCTGGTAGGGGCCGTAGTTGTTGGAGCAGTTGGAGATCGTGGCGCGAAGGCCGTAGGTGCGGGTCCAGGCGCGCACGAGCATGTCGGAGCTGGCCTTGGTGCTCGAGTACGGCGAGGACGGGTGGTACGGAGTCTCCTCGGTGAACTTCGCCGGGTCGTCGAGCGCCAGGTCGCCGTAGACCTCGTCGGTGGAGACGTGGTGGTAGCGGACGCCGTGCCTGCGGACGGCCTCCAGCAGGCGGAAGGTGCCCTCCACGTTGGTGCGCAGGAAGGGCTCGGGGTCGGCGATGGAGTTGTCGTTGTGGGACTCGGCGGCGTAGTGCACGATGGCGTCGTGGCCCGGGACGATGCGGTCCAGGAGCTCCGCGTCGCAGATGTCGCCCACGACGAGCTCGACCCTGCCCTCGGGCAGCCCCGCGATGTTCTCGGGGTTGCCGGCGTAGGTCAGCTTGTCCAGGACGGTCACGTGCACGCCGGGGTGGTTGTCGACAACGTAGTGCACGAAGTTGCTGCCGATGAAGCCGCAGCCGCCCGTGACGATGATGTTCCTGGGGGAGAAGGTCTCCTCTGCCATGTTCGAATCTCCTTGTTCCTAGTACTCGCGCGGGCTGCTGACGATCTCGCCGGCGGCGACCTTCTTGAGGTGCCGCCCGTAGACCGACTTGCCGTAGGCCTCGGCGGCCTGCCTGAGCCCCACGGTCGTGATCCAGCCGTTCTCCCAGGCGATCTCCTCGGGGACGGACACGGGCAGGTCCTGGGAGTGCTCAACGGCGCGGACGAATTCCGCGGCCTCGTGGAGGCTCTCCATGGTGCCGGTGTCCAGCCACGCGTAGCCGCGGCCCAAGGTGACCACTGACAGCGTCCCCTCCTCCAGGTACATCCGGTTGAGGTCGGTGATCTCCAGCTCGCCGCGCGCGGAGGGCTGGACCCTATGGGCCTTGGCGGCCACGTCGCCCGGGTAGAAGTACAGGCCGGTGACCGCGTAGGAGCTCTTGGGGCGCTCGGGCTTCTCCTCGATGGAGACGGCACGGCCCTCGCCGTCGAACTCCACGACGCCGAAGCGCTCGGGGTCGTCCACGTGGTAGCCGAAGACCGTGGCGCGGCCCGACTCGGCGTTCTGCACGGCGCGCGTCAGGTGGCGGCTGAGGCCGTTGCCGTAGAAGATGTTGTCGCCCAGCACGAGCGCGCACGGCTCGCCGGCGATGAACTCCTCGCCGATGGTGAAGGCCTGCGCCAGGCCGTCCGGGCTCGGCTGCTCGGCGTAGGAGAGGTTCACGCCGTAGCGCGAGCCGTCCCCGAGCAGGCGCTCGAAGTTGGGCAGGTCGGTCGGCGTGGAGATGACCAGGATGTCCCGGATGCCCGCCAGCATGAGGGTGGACAGCGGGTAGTAGATCATGGGCTTGTCGTAGACCGGCAGCAGCTGCTTGGAGGTCACGAGTGTGAGCGGGTACAGGCGCGTGCCGGACCCGCCGGCGAGGATGATGCCTTTCATTGGCTATGACCTTTCAATTCTTGCGGCTCTGCGACCGGCGCGATTTCCAAGGAGACGGGCGCAGCAGTCAACTCCGAAGGCAACTAACTCGCCGAAATTACCTTCCCGAAGAAGCTGAGAGGAGACTGACCTGACGAGCCGGCCCCCTTCACCGATCTCACTTGCTTGCATGAGATCGTCCGCATGCGTTTCGAGAAAGAAACCGACGGCACGGTTGCGGGCAAACTGTTGGGATGGCGTCAAGTTATGCGAGTGATAGACCTCGGCACGCGGCTCGTAAGCGACCTTCATACCCGAGGCGATAAACTTGGCGGCCATGAGCATGTCCTCGTTGGTATTAACATGATCGAATCCGCCGCATTCGAGATATGCGGTCCGTCGATAGGCAGAACAGGCGTCAGATGCAAAAAACGTCTTAATGCCAAGTTTTTCGAGATCGCCTTTCGAACGCACGGATGGTGAGTCAGGATAGTTAAAACAACGTACAAGTTGTTCAAAACGACGGGCATCGGCCTTGGGAAGCTGCCTACCACTAACAAGGGCGATATTCGAGTCTTCAACCATAGGGGCAACAAGCCGCTTCAAGTAGTCATCGGAAACGGGCACAGCATCTTGGGTGAGAAAACAGACGAAGTCGCCACTCGATTCATTCAGCGCCATGTCTCTTGTGGTGCCGTGGTTAAAATCCTGGCGATCAATCTCCAGCAAGCGAACTCTTTTGTGCTTCTGGACCAACTCAATAGTTTTGTCTTCCGATGCGGAATCGACGACCAAAATCTCATTCGGCTGAATTGACTGGCGATCAAGGGCAATTAAAAGCGCCTCAATTTCATGTTCAGCATTAAGAGTCGGAATGATGATAGAAATATCCATCTATCGCCCCGTCTTCTTCTTGCCGAACATGGCACTGAAGGTGCCAGTGAAGCACTTCCAGTCCATGCGAAAGCAGCGATTGCGCACGTAATTTAGTTCAATTTTTTGACGCAAACCGCTCTCGAAGGTAGCGGCATTACGATCAGTCGCCTGCCACAGGCCCGTAATGCCAGGCTGAACAGAAAGCAACTCAGCTTTTTCTTCATCAGTAAAATGCTGCTCGAGCTCATCCTGTGTAATGGGGCGCGGCCCAATGACGGAAAGATCGCCGTTCAGCACGTTGAGAAACTGCGGCATCTCGTCAATTGAGCACTTACGGATGAACCGACCAACCTTGGTAATGCGGGGGTCATCGTCAACCTTGCGCTCAACTTCCCACTGATGTAGCTGCTCAGGGCTAAGGTACTTATGTACTTCGCCAGCGTCGGAGACCATGCTGCGGAGCTTAAAAATCTTGATGGTCTTTCCGCCCTTGCCAACTCGTTCTTGCGTATACATAGGACTGCCAGGCGATTCAAGGCTGATGAGCGCACACACAATGGCGATAGGGATAAGCAGCAGTACGCTCATCAAAAGACTGAATACAAGGTCAAACAGCCTCTTAATAAAGCGGTAGCCAAGCGTACCGCTCGGTTTAATCTCTTTAATAGCCAGTGCGTCCCCCACGGATACACAGCTCTCTGTTACTTCTTTTTCAGCCACAATAAAACATACGTTCCTGTCCCCAGGAACCCCCCCCCCCATCTATGAACTCAAAATTTGAATTAACTGCTGGCGCAACGTCCCCTTACGTCTTGCTGGGCACGTCCAGCGGAAGCAGCTCCCTGAAAGCGGAGTCGCCTTCGCCCACGTCCACCAGGCACCAGCGCTTATGACGATCGATCCTCTTTACGCGGGCTTCTTGCCCCACCAAGGGCCCCTGCTCTATGTACAGCACGCCGTCTTCTATACGGGCCACGCTGTTGCGCACAACGCCGTCGTCGTCGAGCACGCTGCGGTACCAGTCCTGCGCGTCGTCCGGCATGGGCACATAGGCCCGCTCCCTGCTGCCGGCAATGCGGCAGCCAAAGCTCAACTGGGCCAAAGCCCTATCGAGTGCGGCGGCATCGTGCGTGGCGACAAAGAAGTATTCTTTGTACATAGGTTTGGTTTGGAGCGACCAGGCACCATCCCGCTTAAACCAGAACTCCTTTTGCATTACAAAAGCGTCCTGCATAAGGTTGTGCGGGATAATGCGGCGGACCTTTTCGCAGGTCTCGCGCTCTTTTCCATGGGGGGTGTGGACCAGATACCAGCGGACGCGACCGTGTTGGCTGTTGGTGGTGACGCCGTTAAAGGCGCCCGGCAGCTGCTCTTGGCGCCGTGCCGTCTGTTCCATGTTCTCGCCCCCTCTTTTGGCTTTGCGATGCACGCAAATGCAGGGGCGTTTAGAACAGGCTTCTCGCTCGCAGCTAGGCGCAGTCGCAAAAGTACAGGTTTTTGTATCTTTCAACTGACGACATTATATTAGCAATTATTCAGCGTTTGCCCAGATTACGCAAAATGTACTGCCAGTAGGTGCATCTCCATACCCCTCTACAAAAACCTGTACCTTTTTGTGCAACAAAAAAAGCCGCTCAACCAGCGGCTTTTCTTATTTCGGCATGAAAAAGGCGACCGTCCTTTGTGGACGGTCGCCTTTGTTAATTGTTGTGTTGCTTGCCTTAGGCGCGGGTCTTGATCTCCTCGGTCACCTTCGCAACAAACTCGTCAACGCTCATCTGAACGGTCTCGTTGGAGCGATCGCGGACGGAGATGTTGCCGGCCTCGACCTCCTTCTCGCCCAGGATGAGCATGTAGGGCACACGGTCGATGCTGCGGGCCTCGCGGATCTTGTAGCCGATCTTCTCGTCGCGATCGTCGCAGACCACGCGAATGCCGGCCTCCTCCAGCTTGGCGCATACCTCGTGCGCGTAGTCGCGGCTCTTCTCAGAGACGGGAAGTGCCTTGACCTGCACGGGAGCCAGCCAGGTGGGGAACTTGCCCGCAAAGTGCTCAATCAGAATACCGATGAAGCGCTCAATGGAGCCAAAGCAAACGCGGTGCAGCATGATGGGGCGCTTCTTGGTGCCGTCGGCATCCACGTACTCCAGATCAAAGTTAAGCGGCATCTGGAAGTCGAGCTGGACGGTACCGCACTGCCAGGTACGGCCGAGCGAGTCCTCCAGGTGGAAGTCGATCTTGGGGCCATAGAAGGCGCCGTCGCCCTCGTTGACCTCGTAGTCCATGCCCAGCTTCTCCAGAGCGGTACGCAGGCCCTCCTCGGCGCGCGCCCAGTCCTCGTCCGAACCCATGGAGTCCTCGGGGCGGGTGGAAAGCTCAACGTGGTACTTAAAGCCAAACTTCTGGTACACGGAGTCGATCAGGTTGACCACACCCACGATCTCGTCGGTCAGCTGGTCGGGACGCACAAACAGGTGGGCGTCGTCCTGGTTAAAGCAGCGCACGCGGAACAGGCCGTGCAGGGCGCCACGCAGCTCGTGGCGGTGCACCAGGCCAATCTCGCCGGCGCGGATGGGCAGCTCGCGGTAGGAATGCGGCTTGGAGGCGTACACCAGCACGCCGCCCGGGCAGTTCATGGGCTTAATGCAGTACTCTTCGTCGTCAATAACGGTGGAGTACATGTTGTCCTTGTAGTGGTCCCAGTGGCCACTGGTCTTCCACAGCTGCTTGTTCATGATGAGCGGCGTGGAGATCTCCACGTAGCCGGCCTTGTGGTGGATCTCGCGCCAGTAGTCCAGCAGCGTGTTCTTAAGGATCATGCCGTTGGGCAGGAAGAACGGGAAGCCGGGAGCCTCATCGCGCATCATAAAGAGGTCCATCTCGCGGCCGATCTTGCGGTGGTCGCGCTTCTTGGCCTCCTCCAGCATGTGCATGTGCTCGTCGAGCTCTTCCTTGGTAGCAAAGGCGACGCCGTTGATGCGGGTGAGCATCTTATTGTCCTTGTCGCCCTTCCAGTAGGCGCCCGAGACGCCGGTGAGCTTAAAGGCCTTGAGGGCCTTGGTGTAGCAGATGTGGGGGCCGACACACATGTCGATGTAGTCGCCCTGCTGGTAGAAGGTGATGCGGGCGTCGTCGTCCAGGTCGCCGATGTGCTCGACCTTGTACTTCTCGCCGCGCTCCTCCATAAGGGCAATGGCCTCGGCGCGGGGCTTCTCGTACACGGTGAACTTGAGGTTCTCCTTGACGATCTTTTTCATCTCGGCCTCGATCGCGGGGAAGTCGTCCTCGCTGATCTTGACGCCCTCGGGCAGGTCGACATCGTAGTAAAAGCCGTTGTCGGTCGCGGGGCCGTAGGCAAAGTCGGCCTCGGGATAGAGGCGCTTGATGGCCTGCGCCATGATGTGCGCGGCGGAGTGGCGGATGACGTGCGTGACCTCGTCCTGCGGGAGCTCGGCCACCGAACCGTCATTGTAGAGTGCCTTCATGGGTATGTTTTCTCCTCTCGGATGCCTGATGCAAGTGCGTGCGATGCGCTCGGCGTTTTAACTTGCATCATTATAGGCAGGTTGCCTTGGTATACAAGCGCCCGCCGCACCTTAATGGCACGGCGGGCGATTTTCTACGCATGCTTCATCGTGTGGGCGCGGGGTGCGCGTGTGGCTTGCGCGGGACGCGCGGTGCCCGTGGCTTGCGGCCGGCCCGGCGATGGATGCGTTACTGGATGCGAGTTCGGCAGTAGGGGCAGACTTTCCAGTGCGCATCGAGCGGGCGATGGCAGCTGGGGCAGACGTTGCGAACCTGGGTATCGCACACCGGGCAGACGACGAAGTCCTTCTCGATGGGCGCGCCGCACTGCGGGCAGGTGCCATACTGGGCAAGCTGACGCTCGCGCAGAGCCATGTCCAGCTCCTGCTCCTCGCGATCGGACGCATAGGAGTGCGGGCGCAGGACCAGGTAGGCAATGAGGCCTACAAACGGGATGAGGGCGATGATGCCCCATGCCACGTAGGCGCTGGCGCCGCGGCGACGAGCGTCGATGAACACATAGACGACCGACAGCACATACAGGGCGATGATAAAGCCAACAAAGGCATAGACGACGCCCATAAGCTGCGGCGACATGAGCTCGGAGATGTACTTGGACATTACGGGTACCTTTCGGAATATTTACAGTTCTGTCAAGTTTACCACGGGGTTTGTTTATATGGGACCACGGCTAGGGGCGGGGCTGGCGCGGACACAAACATCTCAATCTGTAACAGTTAGGAGTAAATCCGGTCCTAGATGTTACAGAACGAGACACAGGGGTCCCTCCCCGACTTCAATCTCGATCTGTAACATCTTGGGCCGCAAAATCAGTCCTTACTGTTACAGATCAAGACGAACGGTTGCCGTAGCTGTCGGCAGACGAGGCCAACATCCGTGCCGGGTCTCCCCTCGCCTGCCGTTGGCGGGTGTTGCGGGGCTGTTCACCGCATTGCCGCCGCGCTGGGGGTGTGCAGACCGTAGGATAGTCTTATTGACAGCCTGTCAACTCGTCTGGGAGGCACCGTGGCAGAAACGTTTGATATCGCAATTGTGGGCGCGGGCATTACGGGGTGCGCCATCGCGAGGCAGCTCGCGCGCTATGACCTGTCCATTTGCGTGGTCGAGGCGGCTAACGATATTGCGCTGGGCGCGTCGAAGGCCAACGGCGGTCTGGTGCACGCCGGCTACGATCCGGCACCGGGAACGGTAAAGGCGCAGGTCAACGCCCGTGGTTGCGAGCTATATGGCACGTGGGCCCAGGAGCTAGGCTTTTTGTTTTGCCGTACCGGGTCGATGGTGCTGGGGTTTAACGACGAAGACGGCGCACAACTGGAGCAGCTGCGGTGCAACGGCCTTGCCAACGGTGTGCCCGAGCTGTCGATCGTCGGACCCGACCGCATCCACGAATTGGAGCCGCGCGCCAGTGCCGATGCAACGTGTGCGTTGTGGTGCCCCTCGACTGGATTTGTCGACCCGTTTGAGGTTGCCATCGCCGCGCTGGAAAACGCCGTCGCCAACGGGGTGACCTTTATGCGGTCCGCGCCGGTGGAGGCGATTGAAGTCGCGGGCTCGGGCGACGACGGGTGCTTTACACTGGCGACCCCCGCTGGCAACGTGCGCTGCCGCTACCTGATCAACGCCGCGGGCAACGGCGCCGCCGGCATCTCGCATATGGCCGGTGCCGAAGAGCTTCAGATGGTCTGGCGCCAGGGCAACATCGTGGTGCTGGACAAGGAGCCGCGCACGCTCATGCCGCTCTACCCCGTGCCGACGCCGGTGTCGAAGGGCGTTATCGTGACGGGCACCGTGCACGGCAACACCGTGATCACCGCCACGGCTACCGTGCGCGAGCCGGACGACACGCAGACCTATGCGAGCGATGTGAACGCGCTGCTGACCGGCGCGCGCAAGCTGGTGCCCGATCTGGATACGCGCCGCGTGGTGCGCGCATTTGCCGGCGGGCGTCCGGTCATTCAGGGAACGAACGACTTCTTTATTGGACAGTCGGCCGTGATGCCGGGGCTTTTCCAGGCGGTCGGCATTCAGTCGCCGGGCGTGGCAAGCGCGCCGGCAATTGCCGAGCGCATGGAGCATGTGATGCGTGAGGAGGGCGTGGAGCTGCACGAGCGGGCGGACTGGAACCCAATTCGCCGCGAGCCGGACGACTTTGACCGCGCACCGCTGGCGCGCAAGGAAGAACTCATTGAGTCCGATCCCGCGTGGGGGCAGATTGTCTGCCGCTGCGAGACGGTGCCCGAGGCCGAGATTGTGGCCGCGATTCGGCGCCGCCCGGGTGCAATTTCGGTCGAAGGTGTCAAGCGCCGCTGTCGTGCCGGCATGGGTCGGTGCCAAAGCGGGTTTTGCCAGAGCCGCGTGGTGGCGATCCTGGCGCGCGAGCTGGGCTGCGACCCCAGCGAAGTGCTGTTGGAGGATGCCAGATCTTGGCTGGTCGAGGGACCTTTGAAGGGGGTGCGCTAGGATGGCGGAATTCAAATCGAGTGCGATTGATTGCGGCGTCGTAGAAGCCGTACAAACGCGATCCTTCGACGTGGTCGTTATCGGCGGCGGACCTGCCGGCATGGCTGCCGCGCTGGCCGCGCATAAGGCCGGAGCGCGCGTGGCCATCGTGGAGCGCGAGCAGCACCTGGGTGGAATCCTCCGCCAGTGCATCCACCCCGGCTTTGGCCTGTCGCACTTTAAACAGGAGCTCACCGGTCCCGAGTACGCGCAGCGCTTTATCGACCAGGTGCACGCAACCGACATTGCGCTGTTCCTGAACAGCATGGTGATTGGGATTGATTCAGGCGAGCCTGCGGAAGACACCGCGGTCCACACCGTCACGCTCATGAGCCCTACCGGCATGATGCAGCTCACCGGACGTGCGGTCGTCCTTGCCATGGGGTGCCGCGAGCGCACCCGCAGCGAGATCAAGATTCCTGGCAGCCGACCCGCCGGCGTGTTTAGTGCCGGCTTGGCGCAGCGATACATCAATATCGAAAACCTCAAACCCGGCTCGCGCGCCGTCATTTTGGGTTCGGGCGATATCGGGTTGATCATGGCACGTCGCTGCACGCTCGAGGGGATTTCCGTCGAGGGCGTGTACGAGCTCATGCCGTACGCCAATGGCCTGCGTCGCAATGTGAAGAACTGCCTGGACGACTTTGGCATTCCGCTGCATCTGTCGACCACGGTCACGCGCGTGATCGGACACGACCGCGTGGAGGCCGTCGAGGTAAGCCAGGTCGACGAGCATCTGGCGCCCATTGCCGGGACGGAGCGCATCGTTCCGTGTGACACACTGCTGCTTTCGGTGGGCTTGATTCCCGAGAACGAGCTTTCGGTGAGCGCGGGCGTTGAGCTTGACCCGCGCACGCGCGGCGCCGTGGTGGACCAGAGCCTGCAGACGGACGTGCCGGGAATCTTTGCCTGTGGCAACGTGCTGCACGTGCACGACCTGGCCGACAACGTAACAACCGAGTCCGAGAGGGCTGGCGCAGCTGCGGCGGCGTACGCGCTGGGCGGCGGAGCCGAGACGGACGCGGTCGCGGACACGGGCTGCGAGCTCACGGTCTCCCCCGCCGGCATCGCAGGCTACGCACTGCCGGGACGCATTACGGCTGTGGCACTCACCAAACTCAACTTTCGTGTGCGCCGACCGGTCGACGCCGCCCGCGTGCGCATTCTCGCTGGCGGCGAGGAATTGTTCGCAGGCAAGGTACGTGCATTTAAGCCGAGCGTCATGGAAAGTTTTCCGCTGCCGGCAAAGGTGATTCAACGTGCACTCGACCTGGGTGTCAGCGAGATTGTCCTGTCCGTCGACCCCGTTGAGGAGGCATAGCTCATGAGCACGAATGTAGCCAAAACGCTGCAGTTCAACTGCACCACCTGCCCATCCGAGTGCCTCCTGACCGTAGAGGTGGAGCGCGATGCCAACGGTGCCGTGGCAGCGGTGCGCTTCGTAACCGGCAACAGCTGCCCGCGCGGCGACAAGTTCGCGCACCAAGAACTCACCTGCCCCATGCGCGTGCTCACCACCACCGTGGCTGTATCCGGCGGCGATGAGGCGCTGCTGCCCGTGCGCACGGCCGAAGCCATCCCGCTGACGCTCCACGCTCAAGCCATGAACCTACTCCGCGGCGCGGTCGTCGACGCCCCCATCCGCATGGGCGACATCGTGCTCCCCAACCTCCTCAACACGGGCATCGACCTCATCGCCAGCATGGACATCAACCCAACCTAAGCAGCTCATTTGGGACGTGGCTCTTTTAGCTACCCCGCCATCCACCCCGTCCCTCCTCAATTGCGTTGAAATAGTTCCTGATTTCCGCCAAAACCCCGGCATCCAGGAACTATTCCACCGCAACTATCCTTGGAATCGGTATTTAGCTTGTTCCTACTTTAGTGCCATTTCAAAACTATACCGGATTACGGGGCTGATTCGGAGACCCCCATCCATACCGGCAATTTTCGATTTTTGATAAGCCCTCTACCTGCGGTTTTAATTTCGCGATTTTTCCCATGGTCAAGTAATACAGATCCAGCCCCGTAATCCGCCATACTTTTGAAGCCAGCCCATTTGGGACGGGCCTCTTATGACTACTTTTTCCTGCGCGCTTGCCAGGCTCGCCATGGAGTGTCCCAAAGTGCCGGCATAAAAGGAACGTCCCTAGCTGCCGGGCATGGGATACCATGGTGGCAACCTAGCGAAAGGATGTTTCATGGCACATGTCGATGACCAGCGCGTGGCGCGCGTGCTCGATGCGCTCGAGGCTCAGCACCCCGGCGCACAGCTGCTCGTAAACGACCCGTGGTCGATTTATTACCTGACCGGTTTTTATGCCGAAATGTTCGAGCGTTTTTGCGGCGTGCTGCTCGCACGCGGTAGCGAGCCCGCAATCTTGGTCAACGCGCTGCATCAGCTGCCCGAGTATGACAATGCCCGAGTTGCCTACCACACCGATACCGACGTCGTAGCCGACGCCATCGCGAGTGAGATCGATCCGACCAAACCGCTCGGCATCGACACCGTCATGCGCTCCGGCTTTTTAATGCCGCTCATGGAGCGCCATGCTGCGAGCGAGTTTTTCCTGGGCGACTTTGCCGTCACCGCCGCACGCACCCACAAGGATGCCACCGAGCAGGAGCTCATGCGCGCGTCCTCGACCGCTAACGACGCTGTGATGGCCGATGCCATCAAGCTCGTCCACGAGGGCGTAACGGAGTGCGAGATTGCCGACCAGATGCTCGGCTTGTATCGCAAGCACGGCTGCGAGGGCTTTAGCTTTCCGCCCATCGTGAGCTTTGGCGCCAACGCCGGCGACCCGCACCACGAGCCCGACGACACCGTGCTCAAGCATGGCGATGTAGTACTGTTCGACATTGGCGGACGCCGCTGCAACTACTGCTCGGACATGACGCGCACGTTCTTTTGGGGCGAGCCGGACGAGGAGACGGCGCGCATCTACGATATCGTGCGCCGCGCCAACGAGGCCGCCGAAGCGCTCATCGCACCGGGCGTGCGCATGTGCGACCTGGATCGTGCCGCGCGCGATGTGATTGAAGACGCAGGCTACGGGCGGTACTTTACGCACCGCCTGGGACATTCGATTGGCCTGCAGGATCACGAGCCTGGCGATGTCTCGCTCGTCAACGAGCAGGTTGTCGAGCCGGGCATGACGTTTTCCATCGAGCCGGGCATCTACCTCCCCGGCCACACCGGCGTCCGCATCGAGGACTTGGCCCTGGTGACCGAGAAGGGCGTCGAGATTCTCAACGCCTACCCTCACGACCCATTCCGCCTAGACTAGCCTGGTCCCCAAGCCCCCAAACTAAGTTGCGGTGGAATAGTTCCTGGATGGGCTGCTAGAACCCAAAAACAGGAACTATTTCACCGCAACTGCTGAGGGGATGGGTTAGCGCAGCAGGCCGGCTACTTCGCCGGCTAGGGTGATGGTGCCGGCGGCAACAAAGGGCTCGTCTGCGGCATCGAGGGCCGCAAGGGCCTCGGGCACGCTGGGGTACACGCCGGCCAGCTTGTCAGCGCCCACCAGGGCAGCGAGTTCCTCTGCTGGCAGGGCGCGATCGGAATCGGTCTGGGTCACGACTACGCGGGGGAACGCCGGAATCAGTACGTCGACGATGCCCGCCACGTCCTTGTCGGCCAGCGCGGCACACAGCAGCGTGGGGCGATTCTCTACGCACGGGTCGATCTCGTCCAGTGCGCTCACAAAGTTCTCGCAGCTCTGGGGGTTATGACAGGCGTCAATCAGCTTGAGCGGATCGGTTCCCAGCACATCAAATCGGCCCGGCGTGGGGCAGCCCATAAGCGACGCATCGAGTTTGTCATGATCGAGCTCGCGACCCAGATACCCCTCGCACAGCATAATCGCGCACGCGGCATTCTGCGGCTGATACGCCGGCTTAACCATGCTCGACGTATAGATCGCACGCGGCGTGGTGCAACTGAACTCAACCGTGTCGCCCACATGCGCCGGCACCTTAGTCGTGGCGTGGCTCACCACGAGCGGCACGACGCCGCACTCGCGGCAACGGGCATCCATCACGCGCTGAACGCTCGCCTCGTGCGTGCCCTCGCCTAAAACAACCATGCGCCCGGGTTTGATAACCGCAGCCTTCTCCCCCGCAATGGCCTCGAGCGTGTCGCCCAGAATGCGCGTGTGATCGAGCCCAATGCCCGTAATGGCAACGGCAACGGGATCGGTCGCACTCGTGGCGTCCCAACGTCCGCCCATGCCAACCTCGAGCACGGCAACATCCACCGCGGCCTCGGCAAACACTACAAGTGCGGCAGCCGTCAGCAAGTCAAAAGGCGTGATGGAATAGGCACGCTCCCCCGCCGCCACACGGCGCGCATTCACGCGATGTCCCGCCTCAACAGCGGCCGAAACGCCACGGGCAAAGGCCTCGTCGCTCACGACGCGTCCATCGACCTCCATGCGCTCGGGATAACGCACCAGCTGCGGCGACGTATACAGCGCGGTTTTGAGCCCCTCGCCGCGAAGGATAGCAGCCGAAAAACGCGTAGTCGAAGTCTTGCCATTGGTGCCGGCAACCTGAATGCAATCAAAGTACTCGTCCGGACGTCCCAGCTCATCGAGCATATCGACAACCGTCTCAAGCAGAGGCCCAGCATCCCCAGAAATCCGACCCGTATCAGCAGCCAGCCCAACAGCCTCATCAAACGAAAGCAACTCAAACTCAAAAGGAACGGTATACAAGCCAGAACGCTTAGCCATAACCCAAAGTCCCCCATAACAGAAAAAGAGGCCCACCAAAAAGAATGAGCCCCTCGCGTTGACAATATCAGCCTTTATCCGCTTGCAGCGAAATCAAGGCCACAACCAAGTGGCCCCAACCTACCAGATGCAAACAACCACGTAACCGCACTAGGAGCGGCCCGACGCTTTGCTCGCCGCAAGTTCCGCACGCAAAGGACAGCACTTAATGTGCTGTCCGTCTTGCGCAGGACTGTCCGCAGCGGAGAGCAAAGCGTCGGGACGCGTCCCCCAGTACCGCCTATGAGAAGTCAGCAACCTGAGCAGTCAGTGCCACCAGGATCTCCTTGAGCTCAGCTGCACGGTCCTTCTTCTTCTGGACCACCGCGGGCGCGGCCTTGGCCACAAAGCCCTCGTTGGCGAGCGTCTTCTCGCAGCCGGCAAGCTCCTTCTGGGCAGCGGCGATCTCCTTCTCCAGGCGCGCCTTCTCGGCCGAAAGATCAACCTTGCCCTCGAGCACCACAAAGACCTCGACGCCACTGTCGACCACGGCGATGCTCGCGGCCGGCTTCTCAACGTCAGTACCCATGACCAGCGAAGCGGTATTCGCCAGCGGCTCAATGGTCGAGCGCAGGCTCTCGAGCTTCTCGATATCCTCGGCACCGGCGCGCACGACCACGTCGAGCTCGGCCTTGGGGCTCAAGCGATAACGCGAACGCGTGGCGCGGGCGGCAGACACGACGGCGCGGCACAGCTCAAACGCGCGCTCGGCGTCCTCGTCGACATACTTGGCATAGTCGGCGGGCTCGGGCCACTTGGCGATCATGAGCGCCTCGGCGCGGTCAACGTTGCCCTCGGCATCCAGGTCGAGCACGCTCGCCGGCATGTTGTCCCAGATCTCCTCGGTGACAAACGGCATGAGCGGGTGCATCAGGCGAATGGAGGTGTCGAGCACAAAGATCAGGTTGCGCTGCGCCTGCAGACGGCCCTCGCCCTTCAGGCGGGCCTTGGTGACCTCGACGTACCAGTCGCAGACCTCGTTCCAGAAGAACTGCTGCACGCCGCGGGCCATGTCGCCAAAGGTGTAGTTCTCAATACCCTCGGTGACCATCTTCACGGCCTTGGCCAGACGGCTGAACATCCAGGCGTCGGCGGGCGTCTCCACAACGGGCTCGCCGGGCGTGTAGCCTTCCATGTTCATGAGCAGGAAGCGGCTGGCATTCCAGATCTTGGTCACAAACGACTTGGCCTGCTCGGTGCGCGGACTGTCGATAAGCTTCTTAGTCTTCTTGTCGATGTTCGCGTCGAACTTGACGTCCTGGTTGTTGGTGCACAGCGTGAGCAGATTGAAGCGCATAGCGTCGGCGCCGTACATGCCGATGAGGTCCATGGGGTCAACGCCGTTGCCCTTGGACTTGGACATGCGGCTGCCGTCCTTGGCCAGGATCGTCGGGTAGATGACAACGTCCTTAAACGGCACCTCGTCCAAGAAGTACAGCGAGCTCATGACCATGCGGGCGACCCACAGCGCGATGATGTCGCGCGCAGTGACGAGCGCCGTCGTGGGGTGATGGCCCTCGAGCAGCTCCGGCTTTTGCGGCCAGCCCTGCGTGGCGAAGGTCCACAGCTGCGAGCTAAACCAGGTGTCCAGCACGTTCTCGTCCTGATGCACGTGATGGCCGCCGCACTTGGGGCACACGTCGGTGTCCTCGGTAAGAGCGTCCTCCCAGCCGCAGTCCTCGCAGTAGAACACGGGGATGCGGTGGCCCCACCACAGCTGGCGGCTGATGCACCAGTCCTTGAGGTTTTCCATCCAAGTGGTGTAGGTCTGCGTCCAGCGCGCGGGGTGGAAGGTGACCTTGCCGGAGTTGACGGCGTCGAGCGCCGGCCCCTTGAGCTTGTCGACGGCCACGAACCACTGCTCGGACAGCCACGGCTCCAGCGCGGAGTCGCAACGGTAGCAGTGCATGACGGAGTGATCGAGGTCCTCGACATGATCGAGCAGGCCATGCTCCTCAAACCACTTGACGACGGCCTCGCGGCACTCGTCGCGGTTCATGCCGGTAAACTCGCCGTAGCCCTCGACGACTACCGCGTGCTCATCGAAGATATTGATCTGCGGCAGGTCGTGGGCCTGACCCATGGCGTAATCGTTGGGGTCGTGAGCCGGAGTGACCTTGACAAAACCGGAGCCAAAGTTGGCGTCGACATGCCAATCCTCAAAGATGGGAATCTCGCGGTCAACGATGGGGAGCTTGACGGTCTTACCCACAAAGGCGGCCTTCTCGGGATCCTTCGGGGAGACGGCGACGCCCGTGTCGCCGAGCATGGTCTCGGGGCGTGTGGTAGCGACGACGATGTAGTCCTGGCCGTTGACCGGCTCGGTCAGCGGGTAGCGCAGGTGCCACAGGTGGCCCTTCTCGTCCTTGTACTCGGCCTCGTCGTCCGAGATGGCGGTGGTGCAGTTGGGGCACCAGTTTACGATGCGCTTGCCGCGATAGATCAGGCCGTCGTGGTACCAGTCGCAGAACACCTTGCGCACGGCCTGGGCGTAGTCCTCGTCCATGGTGAAGCGCTCGTTGTCGAAGTCGACGGAGCAGCCCATGCGCTTGATCTGCTCGACGATGATGCCGCCGTACTCGTGGGTCCAATCCCAGCAGGCGTCGACAAACTTGTCGCGACCGATCTCCAGGCGGCTGATGCCCTCGCTCTTGAGCTTCTTGTCGACCTTGGTCTGTGTGGCGATACCGGCGTGATCGGTGCCGAGTACCCAGCGCGTGGACTTGCCGCGCATGCGGGCCATGCGGATGATGGCGTCCTGGATGGAGTCGTCGGTGGCGTGACCCATATGGAGCTTGCCGGTCACGTTGGGAGGCGGAATGGTGACGGTGCAGTCGCCCACGCCCTCACGGCGCTTGTAGTAGCCGCCGTCGAGCCACTTCTGCAGGATCGCCGGCTCGTTGGTCGACGGATCGTAGTTCTTGGGCATCTCTTCCATATATCTCTCCCTGTCCCGCCGGGGAGGAATGTAGGCCCGCTAGGGTCTGCATTCCTCCCCTTAGGTATCGATTACTTCAGTCTGATATGACTTCGCTGAGGCTTAAACAAACACACAGAATAACACAGGTAGTTGGGGTTATTGCGTATATATAAAATAGCCTCCGACCGCGGATGGTCGGAGGCTATTTGCAAGCACGTTTTTGGCTGGTTTACCCGTAGATGCGTTGGGGCTGTTCTTCGCCCTTAACCGCCGCTTCGGTTACGACGACCTTAGCGACGCCCTCCTCGCTGGGAAGGTCGAACATCGTCTGCTGAAGCACGTCCTCGCAGATGGAGCGCAGGCCGCGGGCGCCGGTCTTGCGGGCAAGCGCCATGCGGGCGATCTCGTGCAGGGCAGCGTCCTCAAACTCAAGATCGACATCCTCGAGCTGGAACATCTTGCGGTACTGGCGCACCACGGCGTTCTTGGGCTCGGTCAGAATCGAGACCAGGTCGTCCTCGTCGAGCGCCTGCGTCTGGGTGACAACGGGCGTACGGCCCACGAACTCGGGGATCATGCCAAAGGCGTTGAGGTCCTGCGGAAGCACCTGGCGCAGCAGGTCGTTCTCGTCGACCGAGGTGGGGCCGGCGATCTCGGAGTTAAAGCCCACGCCCTTGTTGCCCACGCGATCGGCGATGATCTTGTCCAGACCCACAAAGGCACCGCCGCAGATGAACAGGATGTTGGTCGTGTCGATCTGCAGCAGCTCCTGCTGGGGATGTTTGCGGCCGCCGGTGGGCGGAACGCTGGCCACCGTGCCCTCAAGAATCTTAAGCAGTGCCTGCTGAACGCCCTCGCCCGAGACATCGCGGGTAATAGAGAGGTTCTCGGCCTTGCGGGCGATCTTGTCAATCTCGTCAACGTAGATGATGCCAACCTGTGCGCGCTCAATATCGCCATCGGCAGCGTTGATGAGCTTGAGCAGGATGTTCTCCACGTCCTCGCCAACGTAACCAGCCTCGGTGAGCGCGGTAGCGTCGGCGATGGCAAACGGCACCTCGAGGATGCGCGCGAGCGTCTGGGCCAACAGGGTCTTGCCGGTACCGGTGGGACCGAGCAGCAGGATGTTGGACTTGGCGAGCTCTACCTCGTCCATATCGTCATCGAACTGCGAGCCCATGTCGTCATCAAAGGCAGACACCGCGGCGCCGCCCTCGATCACGCGGCGATAGTGGTTGTACACGGCAACCGACATGGCGCGCTTGGCGTCTTCCTGACCCATGACATAGGCCGAAAGCTCGTCATAGATCTCGTGCGGCGTCGGTACATGCGTGATGACCTGGCGGTCGTCCTCGAGCTCAAAGCCCTCGGTCTCGGGGTCCACGGCGGGCTGCCCAGCAGCCTGGCCGTGGTCGTTGAGGAAGCCCGGCAGTTTGCCGTTGCGGGCAGCGTCCATAAAGTCCGAAGCCAGCGACTCCTCCAAGATCTCAGAGCAAGCGGCGACGCACTCGTCACAGATAAAGATGTTGGTCGGGCCCTTTACGAGGCGACGGACCTGGCCCTGCTCTTTTCCGCAGAAGGAGCAGCGGATGGGGTTGCCGTTCTCGTCAAAGTTGTCCTGCATGTTTCCTGCCATCCTAGGCGTCCTTCGCGGCGAGGTCGCGCGAGGTAACGATACGGTCGATCAGGCCGTAGTCGAGGGCCTCGGCAGCGGTCAGGTAGTTGTCGCGCTCGGTATCGGCCTGGACCTTCTCGATGGGCTGGCCCGAGGCATCGGACAGGATCTGGTTGAGCTCGCGGCGGGTCTTCTTGATCTCCTCGGCCACGATCTCGATCTCGGTCTGCTGACCTTGAGCACCGCCGCTGGGCTGGTGAATCATGACCTTGGAGTGCGGCAGGCAGAAGCGCTTGCCCTTGGCGCCAGCCGAAAGCAGCACGGCGGCCATGGACGCGGCCATACCAACGCAGATGGTGGAGACCTGCGGCTTGATGAAGTTCATGGTGTCAAGAATCGCCAGGCCGGAGTAAACCTCGCCACCGGGCGAATTGATGTAGAGCGAGATATCCTTCTCGGCATCCTGGCTCTCAAGATGCAGTAGCTGGGCAACGACCAGGTTGGCGCTGACGGAGTTGATCTCCTCGCCCAAGAAGATGATGCGATCGTTGAGCAGGCGCGAATAGATATCGTAGCTGCGCTCGCCGCGCGGCGTCTGCTCGATAACGTATGGCACGAGGGCGGAATCGAACTTAGCGATCATACGCATCTCCATTTCTCTCTTGCGGACCAAATTGGTTCTAGATAAACGTACGGTGCCCGCATGCTATGCATTGGCTGGCACCGTACGAAGCAACCGGATAACCGGCTTATAACTTTACCCCATCACGGGCGCATGCATGCGCTCGTGGGCAAGGTGGCGAGAATTACTCGGCGTCCTTGGCGGTCTCGTCGACCTCGGTCACCTTGGCGTTCTCGACCAGGTGGTCGACGGCCTTGGAGCGACGGATAGACTCACGGACGGCAGGCATGCGGCCATCGGCGATGAACTCGGCCTTGGAAGCCTCGACGTCCTTAACGCCGGCCTTCTCGAACTCGGCGTTGATGTCGTCCTCGGTGACCTCGATCTTGAGCTCACGGGCGAGGGCGTCGAGAGCCAGGGACTCACGGGCAACGTCGTTGGCCTGCTTGTGCAGGTCGCCGATGAACTGCTCCATGGTCAGGCCGGAAGCGGGCAGCCAGGTGTCGAGCGTCATGCCACGGGCAGCGAGGTTGGACAGGAAGTTCTGGCCAAGCTCCTCAAAGACGGACTGCTCGTAGTCGGCGTCCATCTCGTCGAGCTGCAGACGCTCGGCGAGAGCGGAGACGCAACGGTTCTCCTTCTCGGCCGGGAGGCGGGAAGCCTTGTCCTGCTCGATCTCGATCTTGATGGCGTCGCGCATGGCCTCGATGCTGTCAAAGCCAAAGTCGGACTTGACGAGCTCGTCGGTGAGCTCGGGGGTGTTGCGGACCTTGATGCCCTTGACGGTGACCTCGACGGTGTGGGTCTCGGCCTCCTCGCCCTCCTCGACCTCGTCGGTCCAGGTGACGGTCTTGACGTCGTCGACGTTAGCGCCGATCAGGGCCTCGTTGAACTCGGCGGGGTTGCTGTCGCTACCGGCGATGAGCATGCGGCCCTCAGCAGCGAAGTTGTCGGCGTTCTCGACGGCCTTGAGGTCGACGGTGACGTAGTCCTCGGCCTCGACGGCGCGACCCTCAACGTCCTCGAAGGTGGCACGGTAGTTGAGGAGCATCTCGACCTGGTTGTTGATCTCGGACTCGGTGACCTCCGCAGGGGGCATCTCGATCTCGACAGCGTCGAAGGAGGAGAGCTCAGCGGCGGGACGCAAGGAGAACTCGACGGTGTAGGTGTAGTCCTCGTGATCCTTAGCGAGGTCGAGGTCCTTGTAGTCACCGTTCTTGGTGGGGACGATGTCCAGCTCGTTGAGGACGGCGGGCTCGTTGGCGGCGATCAGGTCGTTGGTGGCCTGAGCGAGGGTAGCCTCGGCACCAAGAGCAGAATCGATAACCGGACGGGGAGCCTTACCGGCGCGGAAGCCCGGGAAGCGGTACTTCTTGGCGGTGTCCTTGTAAGCCTTCTTGATCGCGGCGTCGACGTCGGCGGCCGGGATGGTGACCGTAGCGGTGAGCTTGGCGTCCTTGACGTCAGAAGCGGTGATGTTCAACACGTTCCTCCTCATACTGCCCAGCTTATCTGAGGTGCTGGTACCTTTATGCAACAAAGAGTCGCGACGGCCAGGGCCGACGCAGATGCGTTGGTGCGGGCGAAAGGACTCGAACCTTCACGGGAATCCCACCAGAACCTAAATCTGGCGCGTCTACCAATTCCGCCACGCCCGCATGAGCGCACAGACTAGGAATGATAGCAGATACGAACGACTAGCGCACGCACACGTTTTACAGGCTCACGACCTCACCACGAGTGCGAAAGGCGGAACGAGTTGCCCCGTCCCGCCAATTACGACTTGTTCGCTGACCCGCTACTCCCCCAGCAGCGCTTTCTCCGGCGTGATCGGCAGCGAGCGAACTTGGTGGCCGGTGGCGTGTGCGACGGCCGAGGCCACGGCGGCGAGCGGCGTGTTGATGACGACCTCGCCGATCGACTTGGCGCCAAACGGACCCGTCGGCTCGTAGCTCGGCTCAAAGGCCACGCGAATGCTGCCGATATCCAGACGCGTGGGCAGCTTGTAGCTCATAAAGTTGCCGGTGCGCAGGCGGCCGCGATCGTCATGCTCAACAATCTCGTAGAGCGCGTGGCCGATACCCTGGGCAATGCCGCCCTCGGCCTGGACGCGCGCGAGCGCCTCGTTGATCACGGTACCGCAGTCGACGGCAGCCGCGTAGTCCACAACAGTCACCTTGCCGGTGGCCTTGTCGACCTCGACCTCGGCAATGCCGGCCATAAACGGCGGAGGCGAAACGGGCAGGCAGGCAGAGGCGTGCGAAGTCAGCGCGTCGCCACCCTCGATGTTCTTGACGCACAGGTTGGCAAAGTCGCGCAGCGTGAGGTAGCGGTTCTGCTCGCGCGCGGCACGCTCGTCGGACAGGCGCACGTACTGGCCGTCGAAGACAACGTCGGCGGCGTCAACGTCCCACATCTGGGCGGCCTTGGCGCAAATCTTCTGGCGCAGCTCGGTCGCGGCGTTCTTGGCGGCAAGGCCCGTCACGTAGGTACCGGAGCTCGCGTACGAGCCGGCGTCGAAGGGCGATACATCGGTATCCACGCCACGAACCACAATGAGAGAGCTCTCCACGCCCAGCTCCTCGGCGGCAATCTGCGCCAGGATCGTGTCGACGCCCATACCGTTATCGGTGGCGCCGGTGCCGATGGTAATGAAGCCGTCCTCTTCCAGGCGCATGTCGATGCCGGCGATGTCCACGTTGGAGATGCCCGAGCCCTGCATGGTGAGCGCGCAGCCCAGGGCGCGCACGCGGTCGCCCAGGTCGACGGCCAGCGGCTTGTCGCGCCAACCGATCATGTCCATCGCGCGCAGCAGGCAGCGGTCGAGCGCACAGGCGTTGAGCTTTTCGTTGTAGTACTGCGGCATGACCTCACCCTCGCGCACGATGTTCTTAAGGCGCAGGTCGGCGGGGTCCATGTGCAGCATGTCGGCGAGCTCGTTGACGGCGCTCTCCACGGCAAACTGGCCCTGGGTGGCACCGTAGCCGCGATACGCGCCGCCGCGGTTGGTGTTGGTGTAGACGGCGTCCCACCTAAAGCGGCTCGCCTTCACATGGTTGTAGATGGGCAGGCTCTTATGGCCCGAAAGCCCGATCGTCGTGGTAGCGTGCTCGCCGTACGCGCCCGCGTTGGACAGCGTGTGCAAGTCGATGGCCGTGATGGTGCCGTCGTTCATGGCGCCCAGCTTAACGGTCATCTGCATCTGGTGGCGCGAGTTGCCAGCGGTAATGGTCTCCTCGCGGGTGTAGCAGCAGTAGCTCGGACGGCCGGTCTGCTGGGTGACGAACGCCACGAAGATCTCGCAGCAGCCCGTCTGCTTGGAGCCAAAGCCGCCGCCGATGCGCGGCTTAATGACCTGCACCTGCGACTGCGGAATGTCGAGCGACTGCGCGACCATGCGGCGCACGTGGAAGGGCACCTGCGTGGAGGTGGTCACCGAAATGCGCCCGAACGCATCGGTCGTCGCAAAGGCGCGGAAGGTCTCCATGGGCGCGGTCTGCGTGGCCTGGCTGGTGTAGGTGCGCTCAAAGACGATGTCGCTCTGGGCGAAGGCCTCGTCCAGATCGCCATAATCGCTGGTACCGCTGCACACCAGGTTGCGCGGAACATCGCCGCCCTGCGGGAACATAAAGGTCACGTCGCCCTCGGGGTGGACCACGATGTCGTTATCGAGCGCCTGGGTAAAGTCGAGCAGAGGCTCGAGCACCTCGTAGTCGACCTTGATGAGCCTGAGCGCCTTATCGGCGGCCTCCTCGGTCTCGGCGGCGACGATCGCCACCTCTTCGTTTTGGTAACGGACGAGGTTCTCGAGAATCAGACGGTCGTAGGGACTCGGCTGCGGATAGCTCTGGCCGGCAATGGTAAAACGGCGCTTGGGAACGTCCTCGTAGGTATAGACGCCCACCACGCCGGGCACCTTCAGGGCGCGCGACGTATCGATGGAGCGGATCTTGGCGCGGGCATAGGGGCTGCGCTTGAGTTTGACGATGAGCGCACCGGCGGGCACCATATCGCCCGTGTAGACGGGACGGCCCTCGAGCAGGGCCTTCGAGTCCTTCTTGGGCTGCTTATGGGTGATCTGCTTGTAGGAGACGCCGTCGGAGCTCGTGTCGTTGACCGGCAGCTCGGGCATCTCGAAGCCCACCTGCACGCCGGACTCGTTAAGGAAGCGCACGATGGCGCGCAGCTGGCTCTCGTAGCCGCTGCAACGGCAGAGGTTGCCAGCCAGCTGGCGCGAGAGTTCCTCGCGCGTGGCGACGAGGCTCGGGTCCTCCTTGGCGGCGCGGGCAAGCGCCAGTACGTTCATGATGAGGCCGGGAGCGCAAAAACCGCACTGCTCGGCACCTTCGGCAGCCATCGCACGGGCGAGCGCCTCGGACTCGGCCTTGAGGCCCTCAAGCGTGGTGATGGTGTGGCCCTCAACACGGGCGGCGGGAACCGAGCAGCTCAGCACCGGGTCGCCGTCGAGCCACACCGTGCACAGACCGCAGTTGGTGGTCTCGCAGGCGCAACGCACCGACGCGCAACCCTGCTCGCGCAGCAGCGCAAAGAGCATGGTATCGGGGGCAATCTGAACCTTGACCTTGCGGCCGTTGAGCGTAAAGGAAAGATCGATGAGTTTGGCAGCCATTAGCGCACCTCGCTAGAATCGACGCCGGGCACGCGGCGGCAGGAATACTCGTCCGTGGCAAACTTGGGGACCTGAACGGTCTCGAGCTCGCGGGCAAGCGCGGCCGAAAGCTCAATGCCGGCGGCGCGGCGCACGGCCTGAATCGCCAGCGGGGCCGAGATGCGGCGGCGGTAGTCGGCCGAGCCCCACATGTTGGTGCCGTAGCTCAGGGCACGCACGGATGCGGCAAGGGCGCACAGCTCGTCCTCGGAAGGCTGCTCGTTCACCAGGCCGCATGCCTCGCCCCGCAGCAGGGTCGCGCGCAGCGGGCGGGCACCCACGGTGACATGCCAGCTGTTATCCCACCAGGCGGCGGTGACATTTAGGGATGGGAAGTCGGTCGCGGCCTTGCGTACGGCCTCGTAGCTTGCGCGGTAGTCATGCTTAACGACCACAACATGCTCGATCACGTCGCGCACGTAGCCCATGTTCACAAACTCGGCGAGCGGCACGCGGCCGGCACCCGTCAGCTCAACGTACGAGTCGAGCGCCAAAAAGGCCGAAAGCACGTCCGAGAAGCCAAAGCGGCCGTAGATGCTACCGCCCACCGTGGCGGTATTGCGCAGCTGCACGCCCACGATGTCGTGGACGGCGAACCCAAAAACATTGTTGACAAGCACGTTGAGCCCGGCATGACGCTCGAGCTGGCGCAGGGTGCACATGGCACCGATGCGAAACTCGGTCTCGGCCTCCTCGATCTGATCGAGTCCGCAGACCGAAAGGTCAATCGCCGTCGCCACGCGACGCGATCCCAGGCGCATCCAGATGCCGCCGCCCACAATCTTGTTGTTGCGGTTCTTCTGTAAGAGCTCATAGGCTTCGGCCGCGTTTCCAACACGGACGTAGGTACCGAACTTGAGCACGTTCTCCCCCATCTCTTTACTTGTCCAGTACCCCTAAGTGTACCAAACGAGGGCGCACGACCCTCACCACCATAGAAAAAGGCTCCCGGCAGGAATTGCCGGGAGCCTTAGGCGCATCAGCTGGTGCTGTGCGGAGCTATGTCAAGCTGGATTTAGCAGACGCCCTGGGCCATCATGGCGTCGGCGACCTTCAGGAAGCCGGCGATGTTGGCGCCCATGACAAAGTTGCCCTCCTGGCCATACTCCTTGGCGGTGTCGTCCACGTTGTGGAACATGCCGCGCATGAGCTGCTCGAGCTTGCCGTCGACCTCCTCGAAGGTCCAGGACAGGTGCTCGGCGTTCTGGCTCATCTCGAGGCCGGACACGAGCACGCCGCCGGCGTTGGCAGCCTTACCGGGCATAAAGGCGACGCCGTTCTCCTGGAAATAGGTCGTGGCCTCGATGGTCGTGGGCATGTTTGCGCCCTCGCCAACCACCTTGCAGCCGTTGGCGACGAGCGCTTGGGCGTCCTCGAACAGCAGCGTGTTCTCGCGAGCGCAGGGCAGCGCGATGTCGCAGGGCAGCTGCCACACGCCGCGGCCGTCGCCCTCGTGCCACGTGGCATTGGGCTTCTCGTCGACGTACATAGCGAGCGTGATGCCCTTGTCGTGGCCAGAGCGCTTCTTGTTATAGACATGCTCGAGCACGGTGTAGTCGATGCCGTCGGGGTCCTCGACCCAGCCGTGGGTGTCGGAGCAGGCCAGCACCTTGCCGCCGAGCTGGGCGACCTTCTGGACCGCGTAGATGGCGACGTTACCGGAGCCGTGAACGACGACGTTCTTGCCCTCGAAGGACTCGCCGCGGCTCTTGAGGTACTCGTCCACAAAGTAGACCAGACCGTAGCCGGTGGCCTCGGTACGGGCGAGCGAGCCGCCAAAGGAGAGGCCCTTGCCGGTAAGGACGCCGGTCCACTCGTTGGTCAGGCGCTTGTACTGACCGAACATGTAGGCAACCTCGCGGCCGCCAACGCCCAGGTCGCCGGCGGGAACGTCGGTATTGGGGCCAATGTGGCGATAGAGTTCGGTCATGAAGGACTGGCAGAAGTGCATGATCTCGTTGTTGGACTTGCCCTTGGGGTCAAAGTCGGAGCCGCCCTTGCCGCCGCCCATGGGAAGGGTGGTCAGGCTGTTCTTGAGGATCTGCTCCAGGCCCAGGAACTTGAGCATGCCCAGGGTGACCGTCGGGTTAAAGCGCAGGCCGCCCTTGTAGGGTCCAATGGCAGAGTTGAACTCGACACGATAGCCGCGGTTGACCTGAACCTTGCCCTGGTCATCGACCCAGGGGACACGGAACATAACGATGCGCTCGGGCTCGACGAGGCGCTCAAGCAGGGCGGCCTCCTCGTACTCGGGATGGGCGTCGAGCGCCGGCTGGATGGTGCCGAGGATCTCGGTCGCGGCCTGGATGAACTCAGGCTGCTCGGGATAGCGGGCCTTGAGCTCGTCGAGAACTTTCTGCGTGTAGCTCATGCTTCCTCCAATTGATGGAAAAGAAAGGTGTCGTTCGCGGCGCCCCATGCGCCGCGAGCTTTATCGAGTATGGATAATATCGCACTGTTGCAGCAAAGTTTCGCATAAGCCGACGAGCAGATGTTTCGTTTTGATTACGATGCAGGTAGAAGCGTTTTTGAGCACCCGACGTACAAATCGCGTGTTTCGAAGCTGTTTCGTCCACATGGTCCATACCAACACAAAGAGGACAGGCACCTTTGTGGTGGTTGGCAGGATGCGTTGGCGGGAACGTATGTGAATCGAACACATCCAAGACGTTTTGCACGCCTCACAACGGTTTTGAGGACCGCGGGGCCCACCGGAGCCCATCCGTTCCCAAACGTGGCGGTATTTTACCAAACCCAACAGACCACAACCGAAAAGAGCGATGCGGAAACCGCTAACGCAGCGATCTCAGACCGCCGGACTCCTTGTCGAGTACTGTAAAGCGCACGGCATCCAGGTGCTCCAAGATGCTAATGGTTCGTTTGCGCGACACGCCCAGGGCTTCGCGCAGCACACTCGTGGTGGCGGCGCCGCCAGCAGCCTCGATAGCCGTCGCAACAACCTCACGCGCATGGGCCTCGGCAGCGGCGGACAAGGCAACGTCGCGCTCGACCTTAACGATCGAGTGGTTGAGCGAAAGCTCGCGCAGTGCACGCGTCATGGTGTCGCGATCGAGCTGCAACTGTTCGCTCACCTCGGGAAGCGTCGGCGCATTAAGACCGGCCTCATCCAGCAGGGCCACGATACGCTGGCCAGCCTCGCGCACCACGCGTATCGCCGCGGCGGCGGAATGCGGGTCGAACACCTCGGCACCGTCGACGGCGCACACGCCACGTGCACAGCCCTCGGCAATAAGTGCCATCGCGACATCGTTACCGGCGCCCGGCCAAGCCGCGTGCGCGACCGCACCGGACGTAAAGCCGATCTCTTTGGGAGCCGCCGCGTGCATGGAGGACAAGGCCGCAGCCAGCACATCCATTGCAGCATCGAGAGCCGAGGCATCTGCGTAGAGCACCGCACCGCCCGCAGCAAGCTCGCACACGGCAGCCTGGTCCACAAGCCCACGCAAAACGATCTCGACCTCGCCGGTAACAAGATCGAGCGCTGCGGCAACACCGGCAGCAGCAACAGGCAGCGTTTGCAGCGCCAGCCACGCGTGTACGCCGTCCGCGACATCTCCGGACTCAAGCGCCGCATACAACGCGCGCTCCCCCGCCGACAGGACCCGCGCGCGGCGACAGCGCGATAGCAGGACGCGTCCGCCGCCAAGCAGCGAAATCGGCGAATACGACAGAATGACGGCATGATCGCCGGCGCGCAACGGCAGCGGCCGTTCCAGGCGCACCTGCACCACACGCGTCTCGCCGACCGCAATAGGCGGCTCGTCGTCTAAAAGCATAATGCGGCCGAGCACCTCAGCCGTGCCCGCCATAACGTGCACGCGTGTACCCGAAGCAAGAACGCCGGCTCGCACGCCATCGCGCCCCACATATGTCAGTTGCATCAAAAAGCGCAGCGTCTGGCCCACGCGACCCTCGACGCCGAGCATCTCGCCGCGCTTGAGGCCCGCCACGCCATCGCCCACCAGGTTCAGGGCGACGCGCTGGCCGGGAACCGCGCACTGGGTATCCCCGTGAACCTGCACCCCGCGCACGCGACAGCGCGTTTGCGACGGCAGCGCAACGAGCTCATCGCCAACCGAAACGGGACCGTCGTGCAGCGTACCCGTCACGACGGTTCCGGTGCCGCGGATGCTAAAGCAACGGTCGATGGGAAGACGGGGCGCGGCGCCCGAGCCAGCGGTCGCCTCCAGATGCTCCGACCAGCACGAACAAACCGTGTTATCGAGCGTCGTAAGCAGCTCGTCCAGGCCCTCGCCCGTCTTGGAGGACACCGGCACTATAGAGGCACCCGCAAACACGGTCCCGTCCAGAAACGCCTCGACATCGAGCTCCGCCAGCGCGGCAATCTCGTGGTCGGCCAAATCGCGCATCGTGAGTGCGACGACCATGCGCGTCACACCCAACAGCTCCAGAACCCGAACGTGCTCGCGGGTCTGCGGCATCACGCCCTCAACGGCCGAAACCGCCAGCAACGCAACGTCCACGCCGGTGGCGCCCTGCACCATGGCGCGCAGATAGTGCGCATGCCCGGGTACGTCGACCAAGCCGACAAGCTTGCCGCTGGGAAGCTCGAGCTCGCCAAAGCCGAGCTCAGTGGTCATGCCTCGGCGCCGTTCGACCTCCAGACGGTCGGGATTTTTGCCGGTCAGCGCCTCGATAAGGGCCGACTTTCCGTGGTCGACGTGTCCTGCCGTTCCGACGATAACGGGACATTCGACAAGCTCGCGCGCGGTCATCGACGCAAACCTGCCCGCACGGCATCCGCCAACGCAGACGCACACAGGTCAAGGTCGGTGTCGCGCAAAAGCGTGCGAACGTCAAAAAGCACCTGGTCGTGCCGCACGCGCGTCACAACCGGCGTATCGGGCTCCTGTACCATAGCGCGCTTTAGGCCATCGGCGGATAGACGCCCATCGACGGGACAGACGGCAACGCAAAAAGTTGGGAGCTCGACGGTCGGCAGCGAACCGCCGCCCGGAGCAGACACGCCCTCGACAACCTGCAGCTCCACCGCCTCCTCACACTGAGACTCGCGAAGCTTGCGCAGCATGCGGTCATGCAGGCGCTTGGCCTGACGCTCGAGCGGAGCCGGCGCGCCGGAAAGCATGTTGAGCACCGGGATCTCCCGATGCGCTGTATCGGATCCGGTCACATACAGGCGCAAAGTGGCCTCGAGCGCCGCGAGCGTGAGCTTGCCGGGACGAAGCGCGCGCATAAGCGGATGCGAGGCACAGGCGGCGATTACCTGGGCGCTACCGAGAATAATGCCCGCTTGCGAGGCGCCGAGCAGCTTGTCGCCCGAGCACGAGACGACGTCAACGCCGGCGCAAAGCGAGGCGGACGTGGGCTTCTCCCCAGCATCGACGAGCACCTCATCTGTAAGCAAAGCGCCCGAGCCCTGGTCCTCGTACAGTAACAGCCCGTGCTCATGCGCCAGCGCAGAAAGCTCCGCCGCGGAAACCTCCTCGTGGAAACCCTCGATACGGTAGTTAGAAGGATGAACTTTCAAGATCATCGCCGTATTGGGCGTAATGGCGCTTCGGTAATCATCCAGATGCGTGCGGTTGGTGGAGCCCACCTCGACAAGCTTGGCACCCGAAGCCGCCATGATATCGGGAATGCGGAAGCTGCCGCCCACCTCGACAAGCTCGCCACGGCTCACGATGACCTCTTTGCCGCTTGCATGCGCGGCAAGCACCAGCAGCACCGCCGCGGCGTTGTTGTTGACAACCAGGGCGTCCTGCGCCCCCGTGAGCGTGCGCAGCAGAGTCGCGGCATGCTCTTTGCGGCCCCCACGGGCACAGGTCGCGACGTCATACTCAAGCGTGCTGTAGCCGCGGGCGACATCGGCCACCGCCTGCACCGCTGCGGGAGCAAGCGGAGCACGGCCCAGATTGGTGTGAATCACAACGCCCGACGCGTTGACGGCAGGGCGCAGGGTCGGCAGCGACAGTCGGTGGCACCGCTGCTCGATGGCCAAGGCGAGCTCGCGCTTATTCCTAGCGGGGACGCCAGAGCGAATCGCCTCGCGCTCGGCATCGAGCTCGGCATCAATCGCCTCGCGCACAATCATGTCGCCCGCATCGCCGGCAGCCTTCATGACCGGCCACTCGGCCAGCAGCTCGTGAACGGCGGGAATGGAGCGCAGGCGGTCGCGCACCTCGGCAGGCATGGATTCGCAGTCGCTCATGGAAAGCCTTTCGACATGTTCAATAAAAAGCGGGTCCCCTTTGTCGTCAGCAGCAAAATGCGGCAACGCACATGCAAAAAGGGACAGGTCCATTATGGCAGCTCGTGACAAGACGGCGCAGCGCCTCGCTCAAAACCTGCCAAAATAAACCTGTCCCTTTTTGGTCGGTTATGGGTTGGGTCCTTTAGGACTCTTTGTTGGCGTAGATAAACCAGTAGCCCAGCGCCACGATCAGGGCGCCACCCACGATATTGCCCAGCGTGGCGACCGTAAGGTTGAGCGCCAACCCGGCAGCGTTGAGGGCATCGGCGCCAGCGACATCGGCTCCATAGCCGCAGGAGTGCATCAAAATACCCATGGGCAAAAAGTACATGTTGGCGACGCAGTGCTCAAAACCGCAGGCCACAAAGGCAGCGATGGGCAGCAAAATGCCCACGACCTTGTCGACCACGGTCTTGCCGGCAGTGCCGATCCATACGGCCAGGCAGACAAAGATGTTGCACAAAATGCCGCGGAAGAAGATGGTAACGGCGTCGATCGCAACCTTACCGGCGGCGACGCTCACCATGGTATTGGCGACGGCCTCGCCGTTGAGCTTATAAATAGCTGCCATGTAAATCAAAAAGACAACGAACAGGGCGCCGGCAAAGTTGCCGATCCACACAACAGCCCAAGCCTTGAACATCTGGACGAGCGTAATCTTTTTGCTCTTAAGCGCGCATACCATAAGCGAGTTACCGGTAAACAGCTCCACGCCGCAAATGAGCACGAGCACCAGTCCCAGGCAAAAAGCAAGACCGCCCACGAAGCGCTGGGCGCCCCAGCCAAGCGTGGGATCGCTCAGAAAGACCGTGAAGAACAGGCCGCCGAAGGCGATAAACGCTCCGGCGAACATGGCGAGCAAAAAGGCCTTCGAGACCGGCAGGTTGGCCTTGGTAACGCCGGCGGCCTCGGACTTAGCCTCGATCGCGGCGGGCGCCAGGCAGTCGGGGGTGGGGTATTCTGCCTTACTCTGTGCCATGGCAATCACTACTTTCTTACGATGTGGGACAAACGCTCTTGGTTCATTTGCCCCGCGAGGTCGGACGGTATAAAAATAAACGCGAGCCAAATTAGCATATTGGCCTGCGATTATATAGCTTGGAGCGGGCGACGGGAAGTCCAAGGATTTGCTTCGCAAATCCTTGTTTCGCTGCGGGCCTTCGGCCCTTGCGTGCTGCGCTGGAAAATGCTCACGCATTTTCTCAGCTCCGCACCCTGACGGGTTCGATTCCCGTCGCCCGGCGCGTAAACGAAAACAGCTCTGATTCCCAAAGGAAACCAAAGCCGTTAAAACAATTCTTATGGAGCGGGCGACGGGAATCGAACCCGCGTCATCAGCTTGGAAGGCTGGGGTTCTACCATTGAACTACGCCCGCAAGATATGGTCGGGACGACAGGATTTGAACCTGCGACATCCTGCTCCCAAAGCAGGCGCGCTACCAAACTGCGCCACGTCCCGAAGGTGTTGAGCAGCTAAGGCATAAACCTTGCGTGTCCCAAAGCGAAGGAAATTATAGGGGAGACTTCCCGCCTGTGCAAGCGGCGATATTCTAGCTCCTCGAATGTGCGACAAACCGGCTGTGGAGCAGGCCTATCACAAACGCCACCACGGCGACCGGCGCCCACGCGGCACCGATATCCGCCAGCGGCAGCGCATCGAACGGTAGCCACGCGCCAGCAAAGAACGCGTCGCGGACCGAGGTGATCACGCTCTGCACCGCGACGACGCCGCCGACCCAGACCCATACCTGCGGATGCGCGTCGCAAAAACCGTGCACCAGGCCCATAAGCACCAGCACAATGGCAACGGGATACAAGGCATTGAGCATGGGCACCGAGAACATAAGAATCACGTCGAGGCCCACGTTGGAGAGCACGCACGAAAACGCTGCGAACACAAAGGCGAGAACCGCAAAGGGGCGGCGCATGGCCTCCTCAGAGGCCTCCGCTCCCCCTTCGACCACATACGTCTCGCAGAAGTAACGCGAGCAGCAGCTGATGAGGCCGATGCACACGTTCATGCAGGCGAGGAAAAAGATCGCAAAGACCACGACCGTGCCGGCAAGCCCAAAATGCATGGAGGCCGAACGGGCGAGGATGGCGGCGCCGTTGGTAGCGTCGGGCATCACGGTGCCGAGCTGCATACCGGCAAGGCCCAAGCCGCAGTAGATGATGGCCATGAGTACGCCGGCGATCACACCGGAACGCGAAATCTCGAAGGCCACGCGCTTGTCATCGGTAACACCCAACTCGTGGATGGTCTCGGCGATGATGATGCCAAAGGCGAGCGACGCGAGCAGGTCCATGGTCTGATAGCCAGTCAGAAAGCCCTGCACGGCAGCGCCAGCATCGTAGGGGGCCTGCGGCGCGGCAGCGGGACCCAGCGGCGAGATCACGGCAGCACCAACGACCAGCACGATGAGCGCAATGAGCGCGGGGCCCGTAATGCGGCCGAGCACGCGTGTGATGACGCCCGGGCGCAGCGTGAGCGCAAACGCGACGACAAAGAAGCCGACGGCAAACACCAGGCGCGCCGTGCCGAGCGAGACGCCCTCGGGCAACAGCGGCACCAGCATCTCGAAGGCCGTGGAGCTCGTGCGCGGAATGGCCAGGCACGGGCCGATAGCCAGATACACCGCCGCGACAAAGAACTCGCCGAACTTGGGATGCACACGGCCGGCAAGCTCGCGCGCCGTTCCGGCAAGTGCCACGGCGATAAAGCCCATGACGGGCAGGCCGATGGCGGCAATGAGAAAGCCGAGCATGGCGACCGGCGTGGCAGAACCTGCCTGCAGCGCCAGCAGCGGCGGAATAATAAGGTTGCCGGCGCCAAAGAGCATCGAGAACAGGGCGATACCGACGGTAACGACATGGTCGGAGCGCAGGCCGCGCGGCGCGGATGAGGCCATGGGACCACCTTTCGGGTCGAAACAAAAACGGGACGGGCAAAAGGCCCATCCCGCAAGTATATACGCTTTAGCAAGCTAAATCGCGCAAAGCTTCAATCGCGGCGTCAACTTCCTCGTCCGTGTTGAAATACCCAAACGAGAAGCGAACGACACCCTGGCGCTCGGTCCCCAACGCGCGGTGCATGAGCGGAGCGCAGTGGGCGCCGGGGCGCGTCGCAATCCCCCACCCTTGCATGAGCGCGTCCGAAATCTCGGCCGAATCGATATCGCCCACGTTGAGTGAAACGATCGCCGAGCGCACGGGCTGGTCAAAGGCACCGTAGAGCTTGATCTCCGGGATTTCGCGCACGCCAGCGAGAAAGCGATCCGCCAGTGCTCGCTCATGCGCCGCAATCGCCTCGACCCCACCTTGGGCCTCGATAAAGTCGAGGCCGACAGAAAGGCCGGCGACACCGTGGCCGTTGAGCGTGCCCGCCTCGAGCCGCGTGGGCCACTCTTGCGGCTGCAGCGCATCGAAGCTGCGCACGCCCGTGCCACCCATGGCCCAAGGAGCCACGTCAATGCCTTCCGCCACGGCTAGGCCACCGGTCCCCTGCGGGCCCATGAGCCCCTTGTGGCCGGTAAAGCACACCACGTCGAGCCCCATGACCTGCATATCGATATGCGCCGTGCCGGCAGACTGCGAGGCATCGACGATCACAAGCGCGCCGGCCGCATGGGCCATGGCAGCCACGCGTGCAATGTCGACCGCGTTGCCGGTCACATTGGAGGCGTGTGTCACCACCACGGCACGCGTGCCCGGCGTGACCAGCTGCTCGAGCTCGTCGTAGTCGAGCACGCCGTTCGCGTCGCAGCCCGCATGCTCAACAGTCACGCCCTGCTCTGCCGCCAGGCGGTTGAGCGGACGCAGCACGGAGTTGTGTTCGAGCACCGTCGTGACCACACGATCGCCGGGGCGCACCACGCCGTTGATGGCGGTGTTGAGCGCCGCCGTGGAGTTGGGCGTAAAACAAATATGGTCCACCCGCGGGCAGCCCAGCAAGCGCGCAAGCTTGGTGCGGCAGTTGTGGATGGTGCGCGCCGCGTCGAGCGCACCCGACGTGGCGCCTCGCCCAGCATTGCCGAGCGAGCACATCGCCTGCACCACGGCATCGATGACCGCCTGAGGTTTGTGCATGGTCGTCGCCGCGTTATCCAGGTAGATCATCGCACGACCTCCCACATATCGATCACAGTAAAGCCCTCGGTGGGAACGTCCGCCGCGGCAAGCTCGCTTCGCAGCAGTGGTTCATTTTCAGGCAGGGCTTTCCATGCCAGGCCGCAGCCGGCAGCAACCTCTCCGGGTACGGGAATCGTTCGCCCGGGAAGGCCACGCTCACGGCACAGAGACTCGCAGCCCATGGCGGCCGCCGTGGTGGGAAACGTGATGACAAGCGCCGGGCGCTTTTCTCTCATGGCAATCCCACCCAGGCGCTACGGACGCACGACGCGGCCGGCCTGCTCCATCTTTTCGACGATCACGTACATGTTCGTGACATCGCCCACGGCAAGCTGGTCCTTAATGCCAAAGTGGTCGAGGCAGGTGCCGCAGGTAAGGATCTCGACACCCTGCTCGGCCAGGCCCTTGAGGTCGTCAAGCACCGGCGACCCCTCGACGGTGAGTTTGGCGCCGCCGTTGTAGAAGAGCATCGTGGCGGGCAGCTCCTCCTGCTGCGTCACGGCAAAGATAAAGGCCTTCATGAGCTTGTGGCCCAGCTCATCGTCGCCGCGACCCATGCAATCGGTGTAGACGGCCACGACCAGCTTGCCCTTGCCGGCGCTGGCGTCGCAGAAAGCGGCGCCGTCCTGCTCAGGATCGGCCACGGCAACGGCGCCGGCGGTCGCCACGATCACGTGCCACTCGGCATCGGCGACCTTCTCGACCGAGGCCGTGCAGCCCTTTTCCTGTGCCATCTTGGAGATGTTCTTGACGGCCGTCTCGTTGTCGACCGAGGTCACCACAGCACCCTCGCCATCAAGCTGCTTCAGAGCTTTGAGCGTCTTGACGACGGGCAGCGGGCAGGCATCGCCCATGGCATTGACTTCAATTTTGGTAGACATAGCAAATCCTTTCAAAAGGGACCGCCCAGAACAGTAGACGGTCGCATAAACGGTTTTCCTTAATGCACAACGTGAACGGCAGGACCACCCGGCACCGCCTCGCACACGCGGCCGATTGTGGCGGCAACGCGACCTTCGGCATGCAGGCGGCGGGCGAGCTCATCCACATCGGCAGCAGGCGCTGCGATGAGCAGGCCGCCCGAGGTCTGCGGATCGTACAGCGCATCCAGCATTCCCGGCTCCAGGTCATCGTCGGCCGCCACGCGCGGGCCAAAGAAATCCTGGTTGCGGTAGGCGCCGGCAGGGATAATGCCCAGACGCGCCATATTGAGCACCTGGTCAAAGAGCGGCACCGCCCCCGACACAAGCTCAATCTGCACACCTGAGCCCTCGGCCATCTCGCACGCGTGCCCGATCAGGCCAAAGCCCGTGACATCGGTGCAGCCGTGAAGCTCGAGGCCCTCGGCCAGACGAATCGGGGCCTCGTTGAGGGTGCGCATCGAGTCGAACATGGCTGCGGCCTCGTCCTGCTCGATGAGCTCGCCCTTAATGGCCGTGGTGATGATGCCAGAGCCGATCGCCTTGGTCAGCAGCAGGACATCGCCAGCGCGCGCGCCGCTGTTGGCGAGCATGCGGTCGAGCGAGACAAAGCCGCTCACGGACAGGCCGTACTTGGGCTCGTCGTCGTTGATGGTATGGCCGCCCGCGATGGAGCAACCCGCCTCGACGCACTTATCGGCGCCACCCGCCAGAATCTCACCTGCGACCTCGACGCCCAGGCAACTGGGAATGCACAGCAGGTTCATGGCATGGCTCGGTCGTCCACCCATGGCATAAATGTCCGACAGCGAGTTGGCCGCCGCGATCTGACCAAACAGGAACGGGTCGTCGACCATCGGCGGGAAGAAGTCGACGGACTGCACGAGGCCCAGGTTTTCGCCAACACGAAAAACACTAGCATCGTCGAAGGTATCGAACCCCACGAGCAGGTTGTCGTTATGCACATTGGGTAAGTCGCCCAGGACCTGGGCGAGGGCTCCAGGAGCCAACTTAGCGGCTCAACCGCTCGCGGCAGTCATAGACGTGAGCTTAATCTGATCGTCAGCCATCGATACCTCCTCTCATAGGTCAATCAGTTCCTCCCAGTATACGCATGGCGGCGCCGAGAGCGGGTGACTTATCGCGCCGGCCCTCTACGCGAGCGCCAGTGCGCGAATGGCCGCATCGACCGACGGCCAGCCCGACGGCATGACACAGGTCCACGCAATGGCGCCATCCGTTTTTCACCACCGCGGCCTTCGCGGCCGTCGAACCGATGTCGATACCAATGCCAACCTCGGCGTCCCCCCCCCTCGCATGTGACAAAGGGGCTGTCCCTTTGTCACATTATCGGCAAACCAGATGGATTCTCTTGGCATCGAAGTGCATGCGCAGCGTCTCGCCTGCTTGCGGCAGCTCATCGACAGGCATGCCCACTTTGTTGACCTTCCACTGCAGACGCGTGGGCGCATCGGCACGCGGCGCGTCCAGCAGCACCAGCCGCTCAAAGCGCGAATCGCTCACACGGGCCACGTGCAAATCATAGCTGTTGCGGCCCCGCGCGGTGCGATTGTCAACATGGAAGTAGCTCGCGCGAATGCCCAGGTACGCCACGTCGTCGGGCACCTCACGACCTACATTAAAGTTCATGCCCCAATCGAGGGCCTCGACCTCCTGGGGTCCGATCTTGCGCGCCCGGCTTGTGTTCTTGCAGCCCGTCAAGCGCAGCGCGGCCAAGGTTTGCGGCCGGCGGACTACATCTTCGACGGAGCCGATCTCCTCCACATGCCCGTTATGCATCACGCAGATGCGCTCGCACAGACGGCACGCCTCGTCGATGTCGTGGCTCACGTAGAGCACGGTGCGGTTGCACACATCGAACAAGTCGAGCATGTTCTGCTCGAGTGCGCTCTTAAGATAGGAATCGAGCGCGCTCATGGGCTCGTCGAACATAAAAATGCCCGGGTGCGCTGCCACCATACGCGCAAGCGCCACGCGTTGCTGCTGACCGCCCGAGAGGCGCGCGGGGTAGCGGTCGGCGAAATCGGCCAGTCCAAAGATACCCAGGTAGCGCTCGGCAAGTTGCCTGCGCGCCGCGGCGTCGCCTGCACCCTCAACGCCGGCGCACACGTTATCGGCCACCGTCATATTAGGGAACAGCTGATAGTTTTGGAACAGCAGGGCGCACTTGCGCTCCTGGGGCGACAGATTGATGCCCGACACCGAGTCAAAAAAGGTCACGCCGTTGACGACGATCTTGCCCTCGTCGGGCGTCTCCACGCCGGCAATACAGCGCAAGGTGCAGCTCTTGCCGCATCCGGAGGCGCCGAGCAGCGCCACGCGCTCCTCGCTGGCCTCAAGCTGCATGTCGAGCACAAACCCGGGATAGCGCTTTTTAATATCCAGAACGAGCGACATGGCTATCGACCTCCCTTTGCGACCGTGTCATCGCGCATGAGCTCGGCCAGCGCCTCGCGATCGATACGCAAGGCATCACCACCCGCCGGATCGAGCGAATCGCCCTGTCCGGCGAGTTCTTTGGCCTGCCTGCGCTCCGCGCAGGACAGGCCGCGCTCGCGGTACTTTTGCGAATGCGCCGTATACATATTGATGAACAGAATGACCAGGAAACTGAACACGATCACGACGGCGACCCAAAAGAGGGCCACCGACGTGTTGCCGCCCATCCACTCAAAGTAGATGGCGATGGGGATAGTCTGGGTAATGCCGGCGTAGTTGCCCGCAAAGAACAGGGTGCAGCCAAACTCGCCCATCGCGCGAGCGAAGGCGAGCACCGTGCCGGCGGCAATCGAGGGCCAGCCGAGCGGCATCATGAGCTTGGCAAAGATGCGACGTTCGGACCATCCCAAGGTTCGCGCGGCGTCGAGCATCTGCGTGTCGAGGCTCTCGAAGGCTCCGAGCGCCGTGCGGTAGACCAGCGGAAACGACACAACGACGGCCGAAATGACCGCCGCGGGCCAGGTAAAGACGATCGAGATGCCGTGCGCGATGAGCCACTGGCCCACCCCGGTCGAGCGGCCAAACAGCATGAGGAGCAGAAAGCCGCAGACCGTGGGCGGCAGCACCATAGGAATCGTAAAGACCGAGTCGAGCAGGCCCTTGATGCGACTCGAGGTACCCATAGTCTTCCACGCGGCGAACAGGCCCAGCGCAAAGGAGATCAGCAGGGCAAGGCCGCTCGTTTTTATGGACACCCAAAACGGGCGATAGTCGATGTCGCCCAAAAAGGAGGCCAGAGAGGTCCAGGGCCCCTGCTCATCCCGCAACACGACAGACGATGCTTCTACCATTTGAGCGCTATCAAGCCAACGCGCGCCGCCCTTGGCATCACCCGAGGCCGATGCAATCACCACATAGCGGTCCCCATCCGCACCGCGCTCGTCAAAGCCATAGGTATACCCGCCGGTATCAAACGTTGTTTCCGCCGTGACACACCAAGGAAGATCCACGTCCCCTAGCTGCGCACCTCCCATGGAGTTTGCGCTGTCGAGCTCACAGACGAGGGCCTTGAGACCCGATACGCACTCGTTGTCCTGCGGATCCAATCCATACTTCTCGACCGCCTTGGGCGATATCCACACCACAACGCGATCGGCAGCAGGCGCCACTACAAGGTCCACGTCCTCGTCAACGGGAAACCGGTAGCCCTCAGGCTGGCCCTCCATGGCACGAGCGGTCCCCTTGGCCAACCGCTCAAAACCCTCGATCCCATAGGAAAGCCCATGAGCGGTCGCAGCAACCTGGGCCCCGTCCTCAGCGTCCCCAGCAAACGCAAATCCCGGCACCCAGCAAAGCGCGAAGGTCAAAGCACAGGCGACAAGCATGCGGAATTTATTAAGCACGAAAAGCTCCAAGCGAATACAAGGACGGAGTGAAACACAAAACGATGGAATTATCGCGCCAAGCCGCACTACGCGGAAAGCTCAAAGCCGTAGTTAGCCCAAATCTTCTGGGCGGACTTGCTGGACAGGCAGAAGTCGATGAACGCCTTGGCCTCGTCGGCGTGCTCGGAGATCTCGGCAACGGCACCCGGATACACGACGGGCTTATGCGAGTCCTCGGGGCACACGAAAGCCTCCTCGATGCCGTCATAGCGGAAGATATCAGAGCTGTAGACAAAACCTGCCACGCAGTCGCCCGTAGAGACGTAGGCCGCAGCGGTGCCGACCTTGTCGGCCAGGGCAACCTTGTCGGCGAGCTCGGGTGCATATTCGCCGTCGTCGCCCTCGGTGCCAGTATAGAGGCCCACGGAGGCCAGCGCCTGGTTGGCATACTTGCCGGCGGGGACGGTCTTGGCGTCGCCGATGGCGATCTTGCCGTCCAGATTCGCAACGTCGGCGATGGCCTCGATCTTGGTGTTGGAGCCCTCAGCGCGAATGATCACAAGGTCGTTGACGAACATATCCTCACGGGTGTCGGTGTCGACGAGCCCGGCGGTCTCGGCGTCGTCCATGGTGCCCTTGGAAGCGGTGATGAGCACGTCGACCGTGGCGCCGGCACGCATCTGCTCGACGAGGTCGCCGGAGGCCTTAAACTGCGTGTCGGCAAACGTGGTGCCGGTCTGCTCGGTGTAGAGCTCTTGAACCTCGGGCAGGGCCCTCTCGAGCGAGTTGGCGGCAAAGACCTGCAGCTCGACAGCCTTCTTCTTAGAGGAAGACTTGGCGGAGCCGGCATCTGAACCAGCGAGCTCGGACGTCTTGCTGCCCGAGCAGCCAGCAAGACCAAGGCCGGCAGCGGCGACAGCAGAAAGCGAGACAAAACCGCGGCGAGAAACCAAATCGAACATATTCAACCCTTTCGGACCTTATGCCCGGGCACCCCACCGCGGGCTTTAATCTGCAATCAGATTATACTTCTGCGCGAATAATGATAGTGAGAAATTATTCTCACCAGAGAATATAGTTTCGAGTTAGCGTACACCTCGGCGTCGCTTCGGCGGAAAACAAAGGCGGAGCAGCCCGTAAGGTCGCTCCGCCGCAGGTAAGCCGCTTAGTTGGTATGTCCGCCGCCCGCCGTCATCTGGGCCGCATGCTCCAGCTGGTCGCTCACGGCCTCCCAGCTTTCGCAGGCGGCCTTCGTAGAACCGGGAAAGTTTACGACAAGTGTATGACCTCGTTGCATGCAAATAGCGCGTGAGAGCATGGCGCGGCGCGTCTTGGTCATCGAGTACGCACGGATTGTCTCGGCAATACCCGGCACATCGCGGTCGCAAACGGCACGCGTCGCCTCGGGCGTCACATCGCGCATCGAAAGCCCCGTGCCGCCGCAGGTGAGCACGACATTGGCGTGGCACTCATCGGCGGCTTCCACAATGGCATCACCAATCTCGCTGACGTCGTCGCGCACGACCACATGTGAGGCGACCGTCCAGCCCTGCGCCTCGATGAGTTCCTCGAGTGCGGCTCCGGCCTCGTCCTGAGCAAGATCGCGCGTATCCGAGCACGTCACGATTGAAATCTTCAACTCCATAGCGATCCTCCTATAGCACCGTTCCCTCAGGCAGGTCGACGCGAACAACGTCCACGACATCTCCCGCCTTGAGCTCGCACGGTCCTTCGTCAATACGCAGCAGGCAGTTGGCCCGCTGCATCGTGCCGAGCAGCGCCGAATTCTGCGTCTTGGCCTCGGTCACCAACAGCTCACCGGTCTCGGGGTCGCGCAAAACCGTGGCGCGATCGAAGAAGCGTCGGTCCTGGCGCTTTTTCACGCCGTGTGTGAGCGTCGCCTGCTGCACGGGACGCGCCCCCTCGGCAAAACCACGCATCTTGCGGATCGCCGGGCGCGCGAGCATCTCAAAGCCCACATACGCCGCCGCTGGATTGCCCGAAAGCCCCAGGTAGGGCTTGCCCCCAAGCAGGCCAAACGTGATGGCCTTGCCGGGACGCATCGAGATGCGATCGAACAGTACCTCGCCCTCGCGCCGGACGAGCGCCGTCACATAGTCGTAGTCGCCCGCCGAGGCGCCACCGCTCGTAATGACAAAATCGCACTCCTGCACGGCATGATGCACCAGCTCGGCGATCGCCTGCTCATCATCGGGCGCAATGCCGTAGAACACGGGCTCGGCGCCGGCATCGAGTGCCTCGGCCATCAGCGCCGAGGAGTTGGAATCGCGAATCTGACCACGCGCCGGCAGCTCACTCGGCGCGACCAGCTCCGTGCCCAGCGAGATGATGCCCACACGTGGGGCAGCGTGCACCTTCACGCTCGCGTATCCGGCGCTTGCCAGCAAGCCGGCGCCGGCCGGAGCCACGACCTCGCCGGCGTGCATCACAACATCGCCGGCATGGGCCTCCTCGGCAGCAGAGCGAACGTTCTCCCCTACCTTGGCCGGCGCCGAGAAGCTCACGCGTGAGCCCTCGTTGCCATTGCCGTCAAGCACCTCGACAATCTCGTATTTCACCACGGCATCCGCACCCTCGGGCACCGGCGCACCCGTCATGATGCGGACCGCCTCGCCCGGGGCGATTGCGCCCTCAAACACATGGCCCGCGGCCTCGTGTCCGATAACGTCGAGCGTCACCGGCGCCTCGCCAGACGCCTGCACCAAGTCCGCCGAGCGCACGGCATATCCGTCCATAGCGCTGTTGGCAAACGGCGAGATGTCGATATCGGCCACCGCGTCCTCGGCCAAGGGAAGACCGGCGGCCTGCCACACGGGAATCTCGATGAGATCCGTCGGAACAACATGCGACAGAACAATCGACTGCGCGTCCTCCAGCGGAATGAGTTTCTCTGCCATATGCACCTCTTAATGCCACGGCGCACAACAGGAGCGCCGATTCTTTATGCTTGTCTCAGTATAATCCCCCGACGCACGACCGCGACTCGGCCTGTACCCGCAAATACACCTGTCGGTTGCAGGCCGCGAAACAGAATGGAAACCAACCCACCGGCTCGTCGCGTTTACCGCGTTTTATAATGCTTGCGTTACAACCTAAAAGAGGAACATATGGCTCATAACGACAAACCCGAAAGCGCAAACGAGGCGCAGGATCATTCCCAGCCGCTCGACGACGGCGGCCTTTTCTCCCTTAGCGACGTCATCATGGCAGGCAGGCAACAGCTCACCCGCTCCGAGCATCTCTTGGCTGCCGACACACTCCGCAACGCCCGCAACCTACTCGCGAGCGCTAAGTTGCTCGTACTCGTCGTCATCGTCTCGCTCGCCATGGGCGTTGCCGCTTGGGCGTTTTTGGCCTCGCTGAATATCGCGACCGACTATCGCGAGCACCATGCATGGGTCTACGCCTTGCTTCCTGTTGTGGGCGTTGCCACCGCATGGGTGTACAAAAACCACGGCCTTGCCGCCAAACGAGGCAACAACCTGGTCATCGACTCCGCTCTGGGCACACGTCTCATCCATATGCGCATGGCCGTCCTCACCTTCGTCTGCTCCACGCTCACGCACCTAACGGGCGGATCGGCCGGTCGCGAGGGAGCCGCGGTACAGATTGGCGGCACCATCGCCAGCAACATCTCGAGCCTCGCCCACCTCAAAAAGCATGACCACCACGACCTCATGCTCGCCGGCATCTCGTCGGCCTTTGGCGCCGTATTCGGTTCGCCCCTTGCCGGCGCGTTCTTTGGCATGGAGATGTGTTTTATCGGCAAGATCGACTACACCGCGGGCATCTACTGTCTGGTCGCCTCGTTTACCGGCTACTTTACATCACTCGCCCTGGGTACCGAGTACGAAGCGAATGTCATCGCCAGCGTTCCCAACATGACACCACGGACGGTTGCCATCGTTGTTATCAGCGCCATTATCTTCGGTCTGACGGCACGCCTCTTTGCCTGGTCGGTTCGAACCGTCAAAAGCCTGTACGGTCGCTTTATCACCAACTACCTTGCTCGCGCACTCGTGGGCGCGCTCGTGGTGCTCGCGGCATACGCGATGCTCGACGCCTGGAAGTATGCCGGCCTTGCCACCTGGCTCTCGGGCGCCGGGTTCGCCGGTAACACGACCCTTGCCGACGCAGCCATCAAGCTCGTGGTGACGGCGCTTACCCTGGGTGCGGGCTTCCAAGGCGGCGAGGTCACGCCCCTGTTTGGCATCGGCGCGGCGCTCGGCGGCTGGATCGGTTGCCTCGTCGGTATCGACCCCAGCTTTCTGGCGGCGCTGGGCATGCTCGGTGTTTTCTGCGCCGGCCTTAACGTGCCCATCACCACCTGTATGATGGCCATCGACCTGTTCCACGGCACGGCAGCCGGCTTCTTCGTGATCGTGGCGTTTATCAGCTATCTTGTCGGCGGCCACCGCGGCGTATATCCCGCGCAGCGCATTGTCTCGCCTAAACGCCGTTCGCTTATTGTGGATGAGGGCGGTACGGTAGCGGATGCTATCGAGCGCCACAACGACCTGATAGAGTAGACGTTAGTATTCGCCGTGCAGCCACAATCGGGGGCAATTCGACCTGAGCGCGACCGCACCGTCACGTCATACGCCAGGAGTCGCCCCATGCACGCAACTGATTTTGGTCGCACGCTCATAATCGCCAACCCTGCCGCCCAGTCGGGTGCGGCGCGCGAGGTCGCTGAGCGCCTGCAGCGCTTTTTGGACATGACCGCGCGCGCATCCCAGTTTGATCTGGTGCTAACCGAGCACATGGGACACGCCAAGGAGCTTGCCGCACAGGCTCAGGGCTATCGTACCGTTATCGCACTCGGCGGCGACGGCGTGATCCACGAGGTCGTCAACGGGCTTATGACACAGGATGAGGCGGTCCGGCCCGCTCTTGCCGTCCTGCCCGTAGGCTCCGGCAACGATTTTGCCCAAACGCTCGGTATCGATGATTTCTCCGGTAAGGATTTTGGCGCGCTGCTCACCTGCGAGCTGCAGCGTCAGGACATCGGGCGCATTCGCTCATGGAACCCCGCAAACGGCAGCGGCGAGGCTTCCGTTGTGTACTACGACCAGACGCTTTCGGTCGGCATCGATGCCGCCATCGGCCTGGGCACCACCGAGCTGCGCAAAAAGACCGGCTTGACGGGCGCGCCGCTCTACACCCTCTCGGGTCTGGAGCAGTTTGGCCTGCGCTATCGCAACTACCTCATGACAGTCAGCTTTGACGGGGCGCCCGCCGAGCGCGTGAGGGCGATTATCATGGCGATTCAGCTGGGCCCCACGTATGGCTCGGGCTATCGCATCTGCCCCGATGCCGACCCCTGCGACGGCATGCTCGACGTCTGCTACGCATGCGGCCCCGTCCCTCGCGCGATTGCCCTGCCTATGTTCCTCTCGGCCAAAGACGGCCACCATACCAAGTTGCCACCGGTTCGCATGCGCCGCTGCCGCCATGCCGAGCTCACCTTTGAGGAGCCCGACTACCCCATCCAAGCCGACGGCGAGCCCATCGTCGCCTCGCGCATCGAGGTCGACATCCTCGCCGGCGCCCTCCATGTCTGGCGCCCCACCCGCTAACCCAACCTAAGTTGCGGTGAAATAGGGACTGTTTATGCAGCAAGTGCCGCAAAACAATCCCTATTTCACCGCAACTTATGAGGAGGCTATTCGTCGCTGCCCGGTTTGCGACGGTTGGCCTTTTTAATGGCGTTGAAGTGCTTGTCATTGAGCCTGCGCTGGCGAGAGCGCTGAGGCACCTTGGTCTTTACGCGTCGGCGCGGTGGACGCCCGCGACGCTCAAGCTCAGCGCGCAGCTTACGCAGGCAGCTGCTACGGTTTTGGAACTGACTGCGGCTCTCGCGCGCCGTCACGGTAATCCCCGTGGGCCCATGCTTCATGCGCACCGCCGAGTCCGTCGTGTTCACGCCCTGCCCACCCGGGCCCGTCGCGCGAAACACCTGAACCTCGCAATCGCGTGCCAACTCCTCGACCGACATCTCGGCATAGTGCGCATACTCACGCCATCCCATCTTGTTCTCATCCATATCAACACCTCCCCTCATACAAAAAATGTGACAAAGGGACAGTCCCTTTGTCACATCGCATACCAATCGCTTGTGTTGCGCGCTTAGGCGAAGGTGATCTCGCCGGTCTCGCAGTCCATATCGGCGATGCGGGCCAAGCTCTCGACGCGGAAGCCGCGCTCGCGGAGCTTATCGCCGCCGCCCTGGAAGCCCTTCTCCACTGCAATGCCAATACCGGACACCTCGGCACCCGCAGCCTCGCAGATCTTGATGAGACCCTCGAGCGCGCAGCCGTTGGCCAGGAAGTCGTCGATAATCAGGACCTTGTCGCCCTCGGACAGGAAGCGCTTGCCGACGATGACCGGGTACTCCTTCTGCTTGGTAAAGGAGTAGATGGTCGTGGCATACTGCTCGCCGTCAAGGTTGATAGACTGCGCCTTCTTGGCAAAGACCACCGGCACGCCGCCAAAATGCTGAGCCGCGATGCAAGCCATGCCAATGCCCGAAGCCTCGATCGTCAGGATCTTGTTGATCTCGACACCCTCGAACAGACGGGCCCACTCGGCACCCATGTGGTCGAACAGCTCAACGTCGCACTGGTGGTTGAGGAAGGCGTCAACCTTAAGGACGTTACCGGCCTTTACGATGCCGTCATGGCGAATACGATCCTCAAGCTCCTGCATGGCGCAACCCCTTCTCGCGGCAACGATACCGCGCGATTAATAAACGTTGTTCGATAGTCTACCACGGACCGACCCCCGCCCGTCCCACAAGCCGCATCGCACCATAAAGCCGCAAGACCAGTAGATGGGCCGATTCGTGGCAAGCCTGCCTCCACAAGCTAATGGCGGGCGCGCACCCTCACCAAACGCACCATGGCAAGCGCAAAGCCCACGGCGGCCACAGCCATGAGCACGTAGAACACCGAACGGAAACCAAACAGGAACACATCCGGACGGCCTGCAACAAAACTGGTCACGGCCTCGCCCATCGCCACGCTCATCTGCCCATACAGGATATGCGACGCCGCCGTAATGCCCACCGCCATACCCGCATAGCGCGCTAGACTACCCAAGCTGCCTGCAAAACCGAGCGCCTCGCGCGGGGCCGAACCCATATACAGCGAGTTGTTGGGGCTCTGGAAAATCGACGTGCCGCACGACATAAACGCGGCACAGCACACGATCACAGGGGTAGAAGAGTGCTCGTCGAGCGTGCTTACCGCAAAGAGACCGCACACGTACACGCCCAGGCCGACCGCCGTGGGGCCCTCGCAGCCAACACGGTCCGAAACCGTTCCAGAAAGCGGGCCGATAAAGGCATTCACCATCGGCAGTGCCAAAAAGAGCAGTCCGGAAATATCGGAGCTAAAGCCATGGGCGTCCTGAAAATAGAACGGCAGAATAAACTCGGATGCGCCAATGCCAACGAACACGATGAGCATGCAGGCAAGGTTGATGGTAAAGGCCGAATTTGCAAAGCAGCGACGAGCAGCCTCGATCAGGGACATGGGACGCTCGCCGGCCTCCGGCTTAACATGCGGCAGCGTATAGAGCCCCACGATAAACGAGATGACGCCAATGGGCAGGTTGATGAGGAAGATACTCTCCCAGGGAAAGCTTGCCACCAGCATGCCACCGAGCACGGGGCCACACATCATGCCGAGGGCCACGAAGGTCGCGAGAATACCCATAGCACGACCGCGTTCGCGCGCCGGAAACGACTCGGTGATGATACCCATGTTGTTGGCCATGGCCGCCGCGCAACCGACGCCCTGAACAATACGTGCCAGAATAAGAACCTCGAGCGAGGCCGAAAGGCCACAAAGCAGCGAGCCAACCGTAAAGACGATGACGCCCAGCTGGAACACATTCACCTTGCCGCGCACGTCGCCCAGGCGGCCAAACGGCAGCATAGCCACGCATGTCGCAAGCAGGTACACCGAACTCACCAGCTGAATGCGATCGAGGCCCACGCCCAGTTCCTTTTGCATCACGGGCAACGCCACGGTCACGACGGTCGAATCCAGGCACACCATAAACGTCATGATGAGCACGGTAAACAGAATCGCCCACTTGTTCTTGCCATGGGTGTCGCCCTCAAGGGCAATGTGCTCGCGGCGCAGCTGCTCTGCGGTTTTCTCCATATCCATCCTTTCGAGTGGCGCAACGCAAAAACGGGACCCCGATCGCCTGCAAACAGTCGCGATTGGGGTCCCGCCTACGGAATCGGAACGAAAGGTCGTCGAAGCTTTCTGCCAGCATCGGCGCCTCGTGCGAACGCTAGCCTAGCACTGCTCGAGCGCCTGCTCAAGGTCGGCAATCAGATCGGCCGTGTCCTCGAGACCGCACGACAGGCGTACCATGTCGGCAGAGATGCCGCAGGCGATGAGCTCCTCATCGTTCATTTGGCGATGGGTGGCGTTTGCCGGATGCAAGCAGCAGGTGCGGGCGTCGGCCACGTGCGTGGCGATCTGGGCGAGCTTAAGGCTCTTCATAAAGGTCTCGGCCGCCGCGCGACCACCGTTAAAGCCAAAGCTCACGACGCCGCAAGTACCGTTGGGCATGTACTTCTGAGCGATGTCATAGTACTTGTCGCCCTCCAGGCCCGGATAGCTCACGAAGCGTACCTTGGGGTGGCTCTGCAGGAACTTGGCGACCGCCAGACCATTCTCACAATGGCGCGGCATGCGCACGTGCAGGCTCTCGAGCGAGCTGTTCAGGAAGAACGCCGCCTGCGGGTTCTGCATGGGGCCGAGGTCGCGCATAAGCTGCGCAGTGGCCTTGGTAATAAAGGCGCCCTCGCGACCGAACTTCTCGGCATAGGTCACGCCGTGGTAGCTCTCGTCAGGCGTGGTGAGACCCGGGAACTTGTCCGCATGGGCCATCCAGTCAAACTGGCCATGGTCGACGATCACGCCACCCAGGTAGGCCGCATGGCCATCCATGTACTTAGTGGTGGAGTGCGTGACGATGTCGGCGCCCCACTCAAAGGGACGGCACATCACGGGCGTCGGGAAGGTGTTGTCGACCATCAGCGGTACGCCGTGGTCGTGCGCGGCCTTGGCAAAGCGCTCAATATCGAGCACGGCAAGGGCGGGGTTAGCAATCGTCTCGCCAAAGACAAGCTTGGTGTTGGGCTGGAAGGCTGCCTCGAGCTCCTCGTCGGTGCAGTCGGGGGCAACGAACGTGCAGGTCAAGCCCATACGACCCATGGTGTGAGCCAACAGGTTGTAGGTACCGCCGTAGATGGCGGAGCTCGCGACCACGTGATCGCCGGCGCCGGCAACGTTAAAGATCGCGAGGAAGTTCGCGGCCATGCCCGAGCTCGTGAGCATCGCTGCGGTGCCGCCCTCCATCTCGCAGATCTTGGCGGCAACCAAATCGCACGTGGGATTCTGCAGACGGCTGTAGAAATAGCCCGACTCCTCCAGGTCAAACAGCTTGCCCATGTGCTCGGACGTGTCGTACTTCCACGTGGTGGACTGGTAGATGGGCACCTGGCGCGGCTCCGCATCTCCCGGGTGATACCCGCCCTGAACACATGTCGTACCGATGGTCTGCTCGCTCATATCCAACTCCCTTACTTGGGTTTTGTTTTTATTCGGTTCACGATACCGCTACCCTGCACCCCTCTCAACCCATCCCCAAGGTAGGTTATGGGACAAATTGATCAGGGGTATTTATCTCAAGCCTTGGGCATTTGCTCGATAGATAAAAATGAGGCATCCATGAAGCTCTCGATGATTACACGCACCGTCATGGGTACCATAGGCGGGCACACCGTGACTAAGGAGACAACGATGAAGCAAATCGATACGGCCCAGCTCGACATCACCGCCTGTCAGGCTCAGGCTGCCGAATACCATGCCCGCGGCTTCAACTGCGCCCAGGCCGTCGCCTGCACGCTCGCACCTGCCGTCGGACTCGACCCCCAGGTCGCCTTTACCCTCACCGAGGGCTTTGGCGCCGGCATGGGCGGCATGACCGAAACCTGCGGCGCCATCTCGGGCGCCGTGGCCATCATGGGTTTTGTAATGAGCGACGGCATGGAAAACCCCAAGACCAAGGGCCAGACCTACAAGCTGTCGCGCGAAATCGCCAAGCGTTTTAAAACGAAGAACACAACGACCGTCTGCGGCACGCTCAAGGGCGTCGGATCGGATAAGGGTCCGCTCCGCAGCTGCCCTGGTTGCATCGACGATGCCGTCGAGATCGCCTGCGATGTGCTAAAGCAGCTCGCCGAGTAAACGGCAGCAACAGAAAACGACGGCCGGCGCGCTTGGGATCCATCCAAAAGCACGCCGGCCGTCGCCATTAGAACTCGGCAAATTCGGGAGCGCCGACCTCGATCTCCTCGCGCCCCGCCATAAGCTCGCGCATCTTGGCGCAAAATAGCTCCTGCTCCCCCGCCTTAAACACCAAGTGAAGTGTCACGGCATCCGCGTAATCGGTATCCGAAACCTTGGCACCCGAATCCTGCGCCAAACGAAGCACCTGCTCATACTGCGGATAGGCCACATGCACGTCAACAGGCACGACACTCGTCATCTCGACAATCTGCCCGGCCTCCCGAGCAGCTGCCACCGCCGCCTGCGTCGCCGCAGTATAGGCGCGCACCAAGCCACCAGGTCCCAACAGCGTGCCACCAAAATAGCGCGTCACAACGCAGCAAACATTTTTGAGCTCTGCGCCGCGCAACACCTCGAGCGTCGGCATACCGCTCGTGCGGCTCGGCTCACCATCATCGCTCTGGCGCTCGCGTCCATCGACTAAAATCCACGCGGGAACATTGTGTCGAGCGTCGTAATGACGCTTGCGAACCATCTCGATAAAGGCATTCGCCTCATCCTCGGACTCAATATGGACCAGCTGGGCAATAAATCGGCTCTTGCGGTCCACAAACTCGCCCGAAACCTCAATATTTGATTGCAGAGTTAAATAGCTGTCCAACAAAGCCCCTCAACAACAAGCAAAGCAACAAACAGCCTCAATAATACGGCAGAAACCGTACCGTTGCCCTCGCCAACAAGAACGGAAACGCCAATGATGCCGTCACCAATAGCGAGAACCCGTCAGCGCGAGCAAGGTGCCTTGAAAGACAAGGGCATTGACCTTTTGGTCATGCCCGAAGGCTTAAAAGGCAGATTGCCGCGCTGACGGGTTCGCAGCGTCAACATAGTTGCCGAGTGGGCCTATAAGCCGGGTTCTGTCGTGAACGGTCATTTATCTTGTCTGCACGTTACCGTGCAGCTCCACGCACGCTACCCGAACGCGGACCGGGCCGGCCCATAGCGTTCCTATTCGCGCTTGCTCCGGATGGGGCTTGCCAAGCCGCCGTGTTGCCACGACGCTGGTGGTCTCTTACACCACCGTTTCAGCTTTTCCCTTTACGCCTTACGACGCAGGTGGGAGTCTTCTTTTCTGCGGCGCTTTCCGTCGGATCACTCCGCCCGGCCGTTAGCCGGCATCCCGCCCTCTGGAGCCCGGACTTTCCTCACGCGTGCTGCAAGCAGCACATCGCGCGACCGTCTGGCCCACTCAGCAGTGCAAGAGTGTAGCACACCGTTGCCGCAGGCAGTGGCACAACACAAGCGTTCGACACGATAAACCAAGAACCGCCATGCGTTACAATGGTCCTGTCGATGGGCAACGTCGTCAGTCGAGACGCGACCGCGCTCCGCACCCCTCCGTCTACTCGGTGTGTTCCCGCCTCCTCCCCGAGGCGGGATGTCGGCATTTTTCATGCACCGACAACCCAATAGCAAACAGACAACCCGGGCAGCATTGCGCACGGATAGCATCGCGCGCCTCAGCAGCAAATGCAAAAAGGGACCCGTCCATTGCGGACGGATCCCTTAAAACAAGTGATCGTCAAACCGATTTACTCGGCGTCGGTCTCCTCGTCCTTCTTCTCGGAAGGAAGCGGGGTAACCTCGATCTCGACGCCCAGAGTCTCAGCAGCAGACTTCATGGACAGGGAGATGCGACGACGGTCGAGGTCGATCTCCATGACCTTGACCTGAACCTTGTCGCCCACGTGGGTGACCTGAGAAGGCTGGTCGACGTGCTTGTTGGCCATCTCGGAGATGTGCACCAGGCCCTCGATGCCCTCGCCCAGGTCGACGAAAGCGCCGAACGGGACAAGCTTGGTCACAGTGCCCTCGACGATAGCGCCGACGGGGTACTTCTTGACCAGTGCGCGCCACGGATCCTCGGTGGTCTGCTTGAGACCCAGGGAGATGCGCTCGCGGTTGAGATCGACGTCGAGAACCTCGACCTCGACCTCCTGGCCGACCTTGACAACCTCGGAAGGATGGTTGACGTGGTTCCAGGAGAGCTCGGAGATGTGGATGAGGCCGTCGATACCGCCGAGATCGACGAAGGCGCCGAAGTCGACGATGGAGGAAACGGTGCCCTGGAGACGCATGCCAGACTTGAGCTTGGACAGGATCTCGGAGCGCTCAGCCTTACGGGACTCCTCGAGCACGACGCGACGGGAGAGGACGACGTTGTTGCGGTTGCGATCCATCTCGATGACGCGGGCCTCGATGCGGGTGCCCATGTAGGAGGTGAGGTCCTTGACGCGACGGAGGTCGACGAGGGAAGCGGGCAGGAAGCCACGCAGGCCGATGTCGAGGATCAGGCCGCCCTTGACAACCTCGATAACCTCGCCCTCGACGTTCTCGCCGGAGTTGAACTTCTCCTCGATGCGGTTCCAAGCACGCTCGTACTCGGCACGCTTCTTGGACAGGACCAGACGACCGTCCTTGTCCTCCTTCTGGAGAACCAGAGCCTCGATGGGATCACCGAGTGCAACGATGTCTGCAGGGTTAGCGTCCTTGCGGATGGACAGCTCGCGGACCGGGATAACGCCCTCGGACTTAAATCCGATGTCAACGAGCACCTCGTCATGCTCGATCTTAACGACAGTGCCGTTAACGAGATCGCCCTCATCAAAGTCGGTAATCGTACCGTCGATGAGGTTGTTCATCTCCTCCTCGTTGACATCGTCAAGAGAGAAAATGGACGAGTTCTGAATCTCACTCAAAGGTGGACCCCTTTCGAACTACGGGGCCCCGATTGCTAGGACCTACAGAAGGGTGCGACAAGCACACAACGTTTAGGAACACTCGGGAGCCGACAGATACTAATGTGACGCTTATGCAATCACGTTCGTATAGATTACGGGGAAATTACTTCGATTTCAAGCGCGAACTGCGATTTTTTACTCGTATGGAGACTTTTTCGCAATCTTGTGGACGACCGTCTCCATAAGTTGACGATAGACAGTTAGGCATACATCTTTGGGGTAAAGTATCCGGAGCCAACGATTCTGGAACGATTTTTCGAGAAAGGTGCCCGCGTGCTCAAAGCAGTCGTTTTCGATATGGACGAGACGCTTCTTAGCATCAACCTCAACGCGTTCATCCTTCGCTATTTTAAGGATGTCTCGTCGATGCTCGCGGATATCGGACGACGCAGCCGAGGTGGCACGATGGCACGCCTCGGTACCATCCTGGTCGACCTCAACGCCAACCGCCGAAGCGGCACGGACAACCGCACCAATCTTGAGTTTTACCGCACCGAGGTCGAGCGCCGATGCGGCATCTGCCTTTCCGATCCCCTCATCTACGAGGCGTTTACCTACTACGACCGCGAAGTGCTTCCGTACAAGAACGACGATGTCATCAACGCCCACGCCATGCCGGGCGCACACGCCGCTCTCCAGGCCGTACAGGACGCAGGACTGCGCTGCGCGCTCTTTACCAACCCCAGCTTTCCCCAGGGGGCAATCGAGTGCCGCATGGGTTGGGGCGACCTGGTCGACGTCCCCTTTGAGCTCGTCACGCACATGGGAAACACTACCCGCTGCAAGCCCGATGCCACCTACTATCTCGAGCAGCTTCAGGTGATGGGGCTCGAGCCACACGAGGTCCTTATGGTGGGCAACGATCCCAAGCGCGACTTCCCCAGCCCTGCCTGCGGCATCCAAACCGCCTTTGTGGGCCAGGGCAAGCCCAGCCGAGCCACCTGGCGCGGAACCATGGAAGACTTCGCCCGCGATTTCAACGCCGTAGTAGAAGCCTTCTACGAACACCAAGTAGCCGACGAACTGTCATAGGACCCCTCCCACCAAACAAAATAGCGCCGCAGGTTGAGCATAAGTCAGCGAAAACGCCCCTAAGCGAGCAATGTGCCTTGAAAGAGGAGGGCATAGGCCTTCTGGCCATGCCCGACGATTGAAAGGCAGATTGCTCGCTTAGGGGCGTTTGCAGCGTCGACTGGTTACGCGGTTTGGTAAAACCGCGTAACTAACAGACTTGGGTTTTGCCGATCATGATGTTGAGGATCTCGACGTCGGTATCCTTCATACCCACACGGCCCACATAGCCCATGCTGGCGATTGTCTGCTCGACGGTATCCTGAATCAGGCCCTCGCCGGCGCGGAAGCCGCGACCCTGCATGGCCATATCGTGACCCAGAATCGCCGCATCAACGGCAGCGGAAATCTTGGCGGCACAGCTTGCCTTGGCGCCATCGCACACGATGCCGCCCACGTTACCGAGTGTGTTCGAAACCGTCGCGCCAATCTGCTCGCGCGTGCCACCGCACAGCCAGGTAATCGCAGCGCCGGCGCCACACGCGGCGCAAATAGCACCGCAAAACGCCGAGAGCGCACCGATATAGCTCTTGATATGCACAGCGATAAGATCGGACAGCATCACGGCGCGCACCAGGCGATCGTGGTCGCAGCGAAGGTATTCGGCATACTCCATAACGGGCAATGCACAGGTAATGCCCTGATTGCCCGAGCCGCACACAATGGCGACCGGCAGCGCGCAGCCGTTCATGCGGGCGTCAGATCCGGCGGCCGCACGGGCACGGGCACGGCAGGCGACGTCATCGGCACGAGCACCCAGCAGCGTGCGGCCAACCTCGGCACCCCAAGCGTGCGCCAGGCCCTCGGCGCTGATCGCGCCGTTCAGCTCAATCTGACGCTCAACGGCAGCGCGAGCACCCTCAACATCGCCGTCCTCGATAAAGTCAATGATGGACTCGATCGACATGGGCGTGTCGGCGCTATCTGCCGCACGCTCGGCCACCACGCGTTCTGCGCAGGCGGCACACTCCCCCGCCGACTTGCCGCATACCGGAATACCGTCGAGCGTATGGCACGTGACATTGGTGTGGTGGTCGGTAATCTCGACGACCGCGGTATGACCCCCGGCCGTGGCAGTCACCTTGATGTAGAGATTGGGCACGCCCTCGACAAGCGACACATCGCAGTAGCTGGCGTCGGCGAGGAGCTCGGCCACGCGAGCACGGTCCTCGTCGTTAACGCTCTCGAGCACCTCGAGCGCGCTCTTGGCGTCGCCGCCCACGGCACCCAGCACGGCCGCCGCCTCAATACCGTGCATACCGCCCGAGTTGGGCACGGTCACGCTCTTAACGTTCTTGATGATGTTGCCCGAGCAGGCAACGTCCATATGATCGGGTTCGCAACCGAGCGTCTGGCTCGCCAACGCCGCTGCATAGGCAACGGCAATGGGCTCGGTGCAGCCGAGCGCACAGACAAGCTCGCGGTTCAAGACATCGCAAAACGCGGCATCGCGGATGGAATCGGTAGGCATAGGTATCTCCTGCTTACATAACGGACTGGGCTCTCGATAATAGTTAACTCTATTTATTTGATAACAATGCATCAAAAACCGCAACCCAAGTTCCGGCGGACGGCGTTCAAGCGCAAACTGACGGCATTAATTCATGAGAAGCCGGTCTTGTCGCATGCTAAAGCGTTTGACCAAAAAACGCCCGAGCGTTTACGCAAAAGTCGCGCTATCATGCAGTCGAACGCGGTAAAACCTTTAGCAATCTCGCCGCACAGACCAGAGAGGAACCATCCATGAAGATCGGTATCGGCAACGACCACGCCGCCGTCGAGCTCAAGAACATCATCTCCGAGCACCTGAAGGAGCGCGGCTGCGAGGTCGTGAACTTTGGCACCGACACCTCCGAGAGCTTTGACTACCCAATCGCCGGCTACAAGGTGGGTAAGGCCGTTGCCAACGGCGACGTCGACCTGGGCATCCTGATCTGCGGCACCGGTGTCGGGATTAGCCTGGCCGCCAACAAGGTCGAGGGCGTACGCGCCGTCGTGTGCTCCGAACCCTTCAGCGCCAAGCTCTCGCGCATGCACAACAATACCAACGTACTCGCCTTTGGCGCCCGCGTCGTGGGCTCCGAGCTCGCCAAGATGATCGTCGACGAGTGGCTCGACGCCGAGTTTGAGGGCGGCCGCCACGAGCGTCGCGTTAACCTCCTCAACGAGATCGACCACACGCGCGGCCTCAAGGTCGTCGACGAGGCCTAAAGACCTACAAAGCCATACGCTAACGCCAGCCCCCGCCCGGAAGAAACATCCGGACGGGGGCTCTTTAGTAGATTTCTAAGCGGTTACCAAAAATCTACTGGAATAAAAAGGGCGCCGCGGATGGAATTCCGCGGCGCCAAAGCCACACGCTAACAGCTTTAAGGAGTCAAAGCTGGTTTAGCCAAAGAAGCGCTTGATCTCGATCTCGGCGTTCTCCAAGCAGTCGGAGCCGTGGATTACGTTAGCGTTGACATCGACAGCGAAGTCGCCGCGAATGGTGCCGGGAGCAGCATCAAGCGGGTTGGTAGCACCCATAAGGGTGCGCATCTTGGAGACAGCGGAGAGACCGGAAACGACCATCTTAACGACCGGGCCGCTCGTCATAAAGTCACAGAGACCACCAAAGAAGGGCTTGTCGGCCAGATGGGCGTAGTGCTCCTCGACGGTAGCGCGCTCGAGCGTGGTCATCTCCATGCGCTCGATGACAAGGCCGCTGCGCTCGATGCGAGCAACAATCTCGCCGATCTTGCGATCGCGCACGGCGTCGGGCTTAATCATGATGAAGGTCTTCTCGATAGCCATAAGGTAGCCTTTCAAGTAGGTTCGCGCGTGCCCAAGTCCCATTCCGGCACCCGCCTGGACTGCATCGTAACAGAGTTTTAGCTGCAGTTAAACAAAAAGCTGTTTATTGAAACGCTGCAATTTATTAAAGCGCTCCATATGTGTCACTTCTGTTTCGAAGCCCGATTAGAGTACCATCCGACCGCCCATCAACCGCACCGAACAGAGCAGGCGGTCGGTTGCCGCCCGCGAACGTATCCCCTTCACAACCTGCCCAAAGGTCCTACAGAAGTTCTCGACAAGGCCCTCCCCCATAGCAACAAAATACGGGCGCCCGCAACAGCAGACGCCCGTAAACAAAAACAATTTATCAATACATGGCCAAAACCGCTTCAACTAAAACCTTACTTTGCCCCGTGGCCCATCTCGACGACCTTGGTCAGCGATCCAAACACGCCCTCGTCGGCCACGAGCTGTGCCTCGGCACGCTGCAGCTGCACGGCAACGGCGGCAGGGGCGGTACCGCCCTCGGTCGTGCGGGCGGCGACAATCGACGGGATGTCGAGCGCCTCGGTAATATCACGCTCAAAGAGCGGGCTTGCCTCCTGGAACACCTCAAACGGCAGGTCCTCAAGATTGCAGTCGCGCTTCTCACACATCAGGACCAGATGGCCCACCACGGCATGCGCCTCACGGAACGGCAGGCCACGCTTGGCCAGGTAATCGGCAACATCGGTGGCGGCAAGGTGCCCCACACCACACTCGCGCGCCATGGCATCCTCGTTGACGGTCCAGGTCGAAATCATACCGGCCATAACGGACAGGCACTGCATGAGCGTATGGGCAGTATCGAGAGCGCCCTCCTTGTCTTCCTGCAAGTCCTTGTTATAAGCGAGCGGCAGGCCCTTCATGGTCACGAGCAGCTGCACCAGGTTGCCATAGACTCGGCCGCTCTTGCCGCGGATAAGCTCGGCAAAATCGGGGTTCTTCTTCTGCGGCATGATGGACGAGCCAGTGGAGTAGGAGTCGGAAAGCGTGATAAAGCCAAATTCGGAGCTCGACCACAGCACGATCTCCTCGGAAAGACGCGACAAGTGCATCGCCATGACGGAGCCGGCGTAATGCAGGTCGAGGAGGAAATCACGGTCGGAAACCGCATCGAGCGAGTTGGGGATCACGCCCGCAAAGCCAAGTTCGGCGGCCGTCATCTGACGATCGAGCGGATAGCTCGTACCGGCAAGCGCGGCAGCGCCCAGCGGGCAGTTGTCGGCAGCATCAAAGGCGGCCCGCAGGCGTGTAAAGTCGCGCGCGAACATCCAGGAATACGCCAGCAGATGATGCGACAGCAGCACGGGCTGAGCATGCTGCATGTGCGTGTAGCCCGGCAGAATCACCTTGTCATACTTTTTGGCCGCATCCACCAGCACATGGCGCAGTTCAAGATTGGCCTCCATGAGCTCCTTGGCCAGCGCCTTGACGCCCAGGCGCGTATCGGTCGCAACTTGGTCGTTGCGCGAACGCCCGGTATGCAGGCGCTTACCAGCCTCGCCGATGCGACGCGTCAGCTCGCTCTCGATGGACATATGAATGTCCTCGTCGTTGATATCGAAGGTGAAGTTGCCGGCATCGATATCCTGTTCGATTGCGGTCAGACCCTCGGCAATCGCCTGCTCGTCCTCGGCGCTGATAATGCCCTGGGCCGCCAGCATCTTGGCATGTGCCTTAGATCCGGCGATATCCTGCTTATAGAGATGTTTGTCGACCGGCAGCGACGCGCCAAACTCCTGCGTGACCTCGGCCACGCCCGCCTCAAAACGACCGCCCCAAAGAGCCATGGAACCGTCCCCTTTCATCAAATACCAAAACAAGCGCCCAAAGCAATGCGCCCTGTCGCTAAAGCGATTTTTCAACCGCTAGTTTTACACACTCCCTGCCGTGCGCTGGGCCATGTAGCTAATTTGCAAAGAAGTGACGCACCATGCACTTGGCGCCCAACGTCTCCCTCCGGATGTTGCCCTGCGAATCATCGATCCAGGCCTTCAAGCTCATAGGGACGTCCTCGACCTTTGCAGCATCGAACTCGGGCACGAGGGCAAGTAAAGCATGCGCGATAGCATGGAACATAATGGATACTCCTCATATATATAGGCGCAGAGCCGCCAAATTGATAGAAGGAGCCCCGCCGGATAACCCCGGCGGGGCTCGGACTCAGCCGCAGACGCGGCATCAAATACGCGGGCGGAACGTAGGGGCCACCGATGTTAAGAAGTGTCAGCAAGCATAACGAAAGGTAGGGACCCCGTGCGCCCGTTATGTATCACGCGGATGGGCCGCGCGAATACCAAGGAAAGGGAGGCTTAAGCCTGGGCGGCAGCAGAGCTGGGACCCTGGACCTTAGCCCACGTCTTGAGCGACAGCGTATCGATCTCGATAAAGCCAGCGCTAGCCTTCTCGTCAAACGTGGTGTCGCGGTCGTAGGTGGCCAGACCGTAGTCGTAGAGGCTGAAGGGGCTCTTGCGGCCGACGACATGGCAGTTGCCCTTAAAGAACTTCAGACGGACGGTGCCGGTCACGAACTTCTGGGTGTCGGCCATAAAGGCGTCGAGCGCGTTTTTGAGTGGGCTGTACCACTGGCCGTTGTACACGGCGGTGGCCCAATCCTGCTCGAGCTTAATCTTAGTCTTGAGCAGGTCGCCCTCAACGCAAATGTCCTCGAGTGCCTTATGGGCGGTAATGAGCGTCAGGGCGCCGGGAACCTCATAGCACTCGCGGCTCTTGAGGCCCACCAGACGATCCTCAACCAGGTCGAGACGGCCAAAGCCGTTGTCGCCCGCAATCTTATTGAGGGCGATGACGATCTCGGAGAGCTTCATCTTCTTGCCGTCGACGGCGACGGGCTTGCCGACCTCAAACTCAATCTCGGTATACGTCGGGGTGTCGGGCGTGTCCTCGGGATTCTTGGTCATAACCCAAGCGTCGTCGAGTGGCTCGTTCCAGGGATCCTCCAGGTGACCGCACTCGATGGCGCGGCCCCACAGGTTGTCGTCGATGGAATAGGGGTTGTCGTTGGCACCCTCGGGAACCGGCACGTTATGGGCGTGGGCATAGGCGACCTCGTCGGGACGGCACTTCAGATCCCACTCGCGAACGGGGGCGATAACCTTAAGCTCGGGGTCGAGGGCCTTGACCGCAGCCTCAAAACGAACCTGGTCGTTACCCTTGCCGGTACAGCCGTGGGCGACGTAGGTCGCGCCAAACTCGTGAGCGACCTCGACAAGCTTCTTGGCGAGCAGCGGGCGAGACAGGGCGGAAAGCAGCGGGTACTTGTTCTCGTACATGGAATTTGCGGCGATGGCCTTAGTCAGGAACTCATCGGAGAACTCGTCGCGCAGGTCGAGCACCTGGCAATCGAGAACGCCCAGGTCGAGCGCCTTCTGCTTCTTGGCATCCAGGCCGGTCTCCTCCTGGCCCACGTTGCCGCAGACGCAAACGACATCGAGATTCTTCTCGTCCTGGAGCCACTTGACACATACGGATGTATCAAGACCACCGGAATATGCGAGAACGACTTTTTCCTTGCTCATGGCTGTTTCCTTTCGCCCTTGGTAGCTAGTTAGAACATCGGTCAGTTGCAAGTCATTTCAAGGTCATATACCGTGCAATATCAGGTTAAATAGCAAAAAGCAGCACATACATGCCCTAGAAACATGCAGCAATGTCGTGCTAAAACCCAACGACCTCAAAATGACTCTGTTGAGGCAATTCGCCCCATGCGGACAGAGACGATTGTTATCGTCGTCGGGAAATTGCGCGCTGGCGTCGGATGGCATTGTCTGCAGTAGTGATGATCTTTACGAACTGCATCTGCCTCTCCTTTCACCTATCGCCGGGCGCAATTCTAATATCGCAAACGGTACCTTTTCCTCGGTAAGCGGTTATTTTTCCGTCTCCGTTTTCGATGGTCGCTATATTACGCTAAAGTGCCCGCGGCACAAGCGACAACTTCAAATTTCTGAAAAGTTTTTTCATTACTTTGTGAATGAAGATGCAAACGCGCGCCAATCCTGCGAAAATACGCCTGACTACGAGTTGATGGTTATAACGTCTGAAACAATTTCGAAACGAAAGGCTCGCTTTTATGCAAACTTACGAATCGGACGCCAATATCGGAAACATTAAGCTCATCGCCGTCGACATGGACAAGACACTGCTGACCGACGAGCGCGTGCTGCCGCAAGGCCTTGACGAATGCCTGGACAAGCTCGCCGAAGCCGGCATCGTATTCTGCCCCGCCAGCGGACGTCCCGCCCCCAAGCTCGAAGAGATGTTCGAGGGCATCAAGAACCGCCTCGCCTTTTGTCCCGACAACGGCGCATGCGTGATCTATCGTGGCAGCTATATCTATAAGAGCATTATCGACGTGGAGCTGTACCAGCAGGTCTTGAGCCGCGCCTCGGAGGATCCTCGCGCTGTCCCCGTCCTGTGCTGCTTCGACGAGTTCTACGTGCTTGCCCGCGACCATCAATACCACGACGAGATCAGCGTCTACTACAACACAATCAACTACGTCGACAGCTTTGAGGGCATTGATATCGAGTCCAACAAGATCTCGATCTTCTTCCCCGCCTACGATGCCGAGCCCGCATTCCGCGAGACCTATAGCCCCGCGTTCTCGGACAAGCTCTACGTCACCAATGCCGGGCGCGAGTGGATCGACTTCATGAACTTGGGCGTCGACAAGGGCGCTGGCGTCGCGCACCTGTGTGAGCAGCTCGGCATAGATATTGCCGATGCCGCCGCCGTGGGCGATACCTACAACGACATCCCCATGCTCGAGCGCGTCGGTCACAGCTTTATCGTGGACAATGCCGAGGAGCACATGAACGCGCACGCCAAGTGGCGCATTCCGAGCAACAACGACGGGGGCGTACTGACGCTCATCGACGCCATCTTGGCGGCTCGTTAACGTTACTCGTCGGGCCTGGCCGGGCGCATGGGCCAACTTTTTGCTCGGTCAGGTCCTGGGCTCGCTCGGAAAGCACATTAAGTGCTTTCCGGCTCGTGCGGAATCTACAAAAAGTTGGCCCATGCGCCCGGCCAGGCCCTAGGTTTACTTGCTTGCCGCCCGGATGGCGTCTTGGCGTCTAGATACTTTGGCTGAATTTAATTGAATGAAGGGAGCTCCTTGTTGATGAGGAGCTCCCTTCTGTTTTGGTTACTTTGGGGTTGTGGGTGTGGCCTTACTTGGCATCGGCCCAGGTCACTCCTGTCGATGCTTCGGCGATCAACGGTACGCGTAGGTCTACGACGTGCTCCATGACGTCTTGGACCATGGCGGTTAGGCGCTCGACTTCTTCGACCGGGCACTCAAAGTCCAGTTCGTCGTGCACCTGCAGAATCATGTGGGCGGCAAAGTCCTCTTCTTCCAGACGGCGGCTCACACGGGCCATGGCGATCTTGATGATGTCGGCCGCGGTTCCCTGCATGGGGTGGTTCATGGCCGTGCGTTCGCCAAAGCCGCGGAGCTGCGGATTTTTGGCCTTGAGCTCCGGAATGTGGCGACGGCGGCCGTACATGGTCTCGGCGTAACCCGTCTGCTTGGCACGCGCCACCACGTTGTCGAGGAACGTGCGCACGCCCGGATAGGCCTCGTAGTAGCGGTCGATCATGTCGCGCGCCTCGGCCATCGAGATGTGCAGCGACTGCGACAGGCCATAGGCCTGCTGACCGTACACGATGCCAAAGTTCACGGCCTTGGCGCGGCTGCGGAGGTCGGGCGTTACCTCGGACACGGGAACGCCAAACACGCGCGCGGCCGTCTCGGCGTGGAAGTCCTCGCCCTCGTTAAAGGCGCGCACCAGGTGCTCGTCACCCGAAAGATGCGCCAGCAGACGCAGTTCGATCTGTGAGTAGTCCACCGCCAAAAAGACGCTTCCCTCGCCTGCCGAAAACGCCGTCTTGACGGTACGACCCAGCTCCGAGCGCGTCGGGATGTTCTGCAGGTTCGGGTCGCTCGAGGACAGGCGACCCGTTGCCGTGATGGTCTGGTTGTACGTGGTGTGCACGCGACCGTCACCACGACGCAGCGGGCCCAGCGTGTCCAGATAGGTGGACTTGATTTTGGACTTCTCACGCCAGTCCAAAATCAGACGCACGATTTCGTGGTCACGGGCAAGGTCGCTCAGCACCTTGGCGTTAGTCGAATAGTAACCGCGCTTGGTCTTTTTGAGGCCCTTGGTTGGAAGCCCCATAACGTCAAACAGCACGTGCGAGAGCTGCATGGGGCTGCCGATGTTAAAGGTCTCGTCACCTGCCAGGTCGCGAATGCTGCGCTCGACCTCGGCAATCTGGGTAGCAAGTCCCTCGGACAGACTATGCAGGCGGTCGGGGTCCACGAGCATGCCCGCGCGCTCCATCTTGGCAAGCACCGGCACGAGTGGCATCTCAATCCCATCGAACACGTTGGCGGCGTTCTCGCGTGACATGCGGTCGCGCAGCGGTGCGACCAGCGCCAGCGTCAAGGCCGCCGTGCGAGCGGCGGGCGCAGGAGCGTCCTCGCCGGCACCCTCTGCACCGTGCGCCGCAGGCAGCGCCATCTGCAGATAGGTATCGGCCAGATACGCCTCGTCAAACTCGGAGCGGTCGGAATCCAACAGGTAGGCCGCGACCACGGTATCGAAGATGCGCGTGGAATCGACTGCCAGTGGGTCCATGAGCTCGGGCTCAGAGGAATCGATGGGCGAAAGCTCATGCAGCAGCGCCTTCATATCCGGGCTCGCCACGCGGCCCTCCATAAACAGGCGCGCGAGCACACCGGCGATCACGCCGTGGGCAACGTTAAAGCCATCGACCTCGCCAGGCGTAGCGCCGTCGCCCTCCTCGAGCGCAAACAGCCCCTTGGACGTCGCCAGCCACAGTGTGCGCGTCAGGCCAAAAAGCGCGCCCTCCTCCTTGTCCTCGTCCACCACGGCGGCAATCCACTCACCCGCATCAATCGCGCGAGTGATCTCGGCGGCAGCGGCGGCAAGCGCCTCGGCATCACCGGCAGCGGCACGCACAACCGCTGGCATCTCGAGCGCGCTGGCAGCGGGCGCGACCCCGCCCTCGCCGCCAATCAGCGCCAGGAAACGGTTCTGCATGGCCGTAATGCCGAGCGTGCCGAGCGCCACGGAGACCTCGTCGGCAGAAAACGCCGGGAAGGACGTCGCCTCAAAGTCGAGCTCGACGGGCGCATCGGTGCGAATGGTCGCAACCTTGCGGCTCAGCAGTGCGTCGTCGATGTGCGCACGCAGGTTCTCGCCCATCTTGCCCTTGACTTCGTCGGCGTGTGCGATGACCTCGTCCAGGCTACCGTACTGCGCAATGAGCGCGCTCGCCTTTTTGGGACCGATGCCCGGCACGCCGGGGATGTTGTCGGACGTGTCGCCCTTCAGACCATAAAAGTCGGGCACGAGCGCCGGCGTGATGCCGTGATACAGATCGTCCACGCTCTCGGGCGTCATGATCGCCACGTCGGACAGGCCCTTACGAGTCGAGACCACGTTAACGTGCTCGGTCACAAGCTGATACATATCGCGATCACCGGTCACCAGCAGCATGTCACAGCCGGCCTGCTCGCCCAGGCGCGCCATAGTGCCCAGGATGTCATCGCCTTCCCAGCCCTCGGACTGCAGAATCGGCACGTTGAGCGCGGTGAGTAGCTCCTTGATCATCGGAAACTGCGCGTGCAGATCGGGGTCCATGGGCGGACGCTGCGCCTTATACTGCGGTAGCATCTCCATGCGCACGCGCGGCTTGCCCTTATCAAACGCCACGACGACGCCGTCGGGATTAAAGGCGTCAATCATCTTGAGGAACATATTCAAAAAGCCAAAGATCGCGTTGGTGGGACGACCGTCCGGCGCGTTCATGGTCGGCGGCACGGCGTGGAAGGCGCGGTGCATGAGCGAATTGCCGTCGATAACGGCAAAGGTGCGGCGCTTATCAGACATATTGAATACCTCGCTTTGGGCTGGGCACGGTTTGCTCACTCCAGTTTACACGCTCCCCGCCCCGCGGCCACCGCACATCAAGCTCCCCCGCCACCGCACGCTCCCGAGTGATACGATGGCTCACGGTACATCAACCAGCACGATCGATCCGAAAGGAGCCTGCGTTATGGAGCGTCCCTGCGCATGGAAAAAGTACACGCCACAGCAAATCGAGGAGCTCGAGGAGCTTTGCCGCGGCTATAAGCAGTTTTTGAGCGAGAACAAGACCGAGCGCCTGTGCGTCAAGACCGGCATCAAGATGGCCGAGAAGGCAGGCTACGTCGACCTGGAGACCGTGATCGCCGAAGGCCGCGAGCTCAAGGCAGGCGACAAGGTGTACGCCGCCAACCACGGCAAGGACCTTATGCTCGTCAACCTGGGCACCGCCCCGCTCGAGCAGGGCTTTAACATCCTGGGCGCCCACGTGGACTCGCCGCGCCTGGACCTCAAGCAGAACCCCGCCTTCGAGGCCGGCGACATGGCCTACCTCGACACGCACTACTACGGCGGCGTCAAGAGCTACCACTGGGTGGCCTCCCCGCTTGCACTCGTGGGCGTCATCTGCAAAAAGGACGGCACCACCGTCGACATCAACATCGGCGACAAGGCAGACGATCCGGTCTTTACCATCTCCGACCTGCTAATCCACCTCTCGAGCGAGCAGATGTCCAAGCCCGCCAAGAACGCCGTCGACGCCGAGATCCTCGACGTGATCGTGGGCGGCCGTCCCGTCAAGTTCGATGAGGACGACAAGGACGCCCCCAAGGAGCCCGTCAAGCAGATGTTCCTGGACATCCTCAAGGAGCAGTATGACGTCGAGGAGGAGGACTTCCTCTCCGCAGAGATCGAGGTCGTGCCCGCCGGCCCGGCCCGCGACATGGGCCTCGACCGCTCCATGATTTTGGGCTATGGCCACGACGACCGCGTCTGCGCCTATCCCTCCATGCTCGCCCAGATCGACGTCGAAAACGTGGAGCGCACGAGCATCACGCTCATCGTCGACAAGGAGGAGATCGGCTCCGTGGGTGCCACCGGTATGACGAGCCGCTTCTTCGAGAACACCGTCGCCGAGATCATGACGCTCGCCGGCGAGGATAGCTCGCTGGCCTTGCGCCGTGCACTCGCCCACAGCCGTATGCTCTCCTCCGACGTGTCCGCCGGCTTCGACCCGGGCTACGCCGGCAAGTTCGAGACCAAGAACGCCGCCTTTATGGGTCGCGGCCTGTGCTTTAACAAGTACACGGGCAGCCGCGGCAAGGGTGGCTCCAACGACGCCGACGCCGAGTACGTGGCCCTCGTCCGCGACATCATGGACGAGGCCGGCGTGGACTTCCAGACCTGCGAGCTCGGTCGCGTCAACGCGGGCGGCGGCGGCACCATCGCATACATCATGGCCAAGTACGGCATGAACGTCATCGACTCCGGCGTTGCCGTCCTGTCCATGCACGCCCTGTGGGAGGTCGCTAACAAGGCCGATATCTACGAGGCCTACCGCGGCTACAAGGCCTTCCTCGAGCGCGCCTAACCAGCCCTTCATCAGTTGCGGTGAAATACGGACTAAACTGGCCTATAAACGGCCAAAACAGACCGTATTCCACCGCAACTTCCTTTTTGGCAGAGGAGAGTCCATGCTGCAGGTCATCATTTCGCCCGCCAAGCAGATGCGCGCGGCCCAAGATGCTTTTGAAGTCCTGGGCATTCCACCTTTTGCGCACGAGACGGCTCGCCTCCACCGCGCACTGCTAGATATCGAGCGGAATGAAGGCAGCGGCGGCCTGCAAGCGCTATGGAACGTGAGCGACAAACTGCTGGGGCCTTGCCTCAACACCCTGCATGAGTTCGGGCCCATCCTGATAAACGGCGATCTCGACAATCCCGCACTCGCCCGACACCTCTCCCCTGCCGTCATGTCCTATCACGGGATTCAATACCAGAGCATGGCGCCCGAGGTCATGGATGCCGCACAACTCGACTGGCTGCAAAACCATCTCTGGATCCTCTCCGGATTGTACGGATGCGTGCGGCCTTTCCATGGCGTTGAGCCCTATCGGCTCGAAATGGGAGCCAAGCTCGCCGTCGACAACGCCCGTGACCTCTATGCGTTTTGGGGCGACAAACTTGAATGCGCCATTGCGCCGACCGGCTCCAACACCACGGTCGTCAACCTTGCCAGCGTGGAGTACGCCAAGGCCGTTCTACCCCATCTCGCGGGCGACGCCACAGCCGTCACGTGCCTCTTTGGCGAGGGTATCCGCAACGGGAAGCCCATCCAACGGTCGACCGCCAGCAAAAAGGCGCGCGGCTCCATGGTGCGGTGGATGGCAGAAAACAAACTCGAGGATGCAAGCGAACTTACCGCATTCAACATCGGCTATCGTTACATCTCCGAGCTTTCAGACAAAAACACCCTGGTATTCATGAACGCGCAGGCACAATAGGCCCGACGTTTCCAAACACCCCGCTATTCCGCCAAGCCGTCTGCCTTGGCAATCTCGATCGTCGAGCCATCTTGGTAGGTAACCTTAACGTGCTCCACCTCGGACATCGCAACACCCGATGGAGGCTCAAGGCGCCATTCGGTCAAGGCGATATCCATCGTCGTAGGGACGTCTCCTTGATCTTTGAGTTTCACCGTCAGCGTTTTGAGCACCGCATCAAACGTCACGTGTTCGATTTCCTCACCTGGAATGGACCCACCACTCAGCTGCAACTGCACAAACTCATCGCGCGGGTACCAATAATCGCCCGGCGCGGCAACGGTATTGCCGCCCGTGACCTTCACTGTCATGATCGGCAGGCTATCGTCCGCCTCAAACGCCCAGGCAGCTCCCCCACGCCCGCCAAACGTCCAGATACAACAGGCGATCGCCATCACGACAAGGATCGCAAAACCAATTGCGACCAGCCCATGATGGGCACGGCCCTCCTCGGCCGACACATCCCACTGCGTCTCCCGATATAGATGCTTGTCTTCCATGTTCGCCTCCCCACGGGCATGCTCATCGCGTCAATCGTACCCATTCGAGCTATACTTGAGCCCACCACATAAACGGGGAGCTTGCAGGACAAGACGGCAGGCTGAGACTGGGCGCGCCCGCCCTGACCCGCAAACCTGATATGGGTAATGCCAACGAAGGGAGCCGTGCCAATGAGCACACAAACCGAGCCCACGCTCGTCACGCAAATCGACTTCGCCCGCGCCGGGCAGATCACACCGCAGATGAAGGAGGTCGCCGAGCGCGAGCATCGCGACCCCGAGTACATCCGCGAGCGCGTGGCCGACGGCCGCATCGCCATCCCCGCCAACATCGTGCATATCAAAAAGGGCATGCGCGCCTTTGGTGTCGGTGAGGGCCTGTCCACCAAGGTCAATGTCAACCTGGGCATCTCGGGCGACAAGGCCGATGCCGCCGAGGAATGGAAGAAGGTCAAGATTGCCGAGGACTACGGCGCCGACGCCATCATGGACCTCTCCAACTCGGGCAAGACGCGCCAGTTCCGCCAGCAGCTCATCGACGAGACACCGCTCATGGTGGGCACCGTCCCCATGTACGACGCCATCGGCTACATGGAAAAGCCGCTGGTCAAGCTCACCAAGGACGACCTGTTCGAAGTCGTGCGCGCGCACGCCGAGGACGGCGTGGACTTTATGACCATCCACTGCGGCATCAACAAGTCGGTCACCAAGACCTTTAAAGAGACCGGCCGTCTCATGAACATCGTCAGCCGTGGCGGCTCGCTGCTGTTTGGCTGGATGGAGGTCACCGGCAACGAAAACCCCTTCTACGAGTACTTTGACGAGCTGCTCGAAATCTGCCACGAGTACGACGTGACGATTTCGCTCGGCGACTCCTGCCGCCCGGGCTGCCTCTACGACTCCAACGACGCCACCGAGACCGCCGAGATGATCGAGCTGGGCAAGCTGTGCAAGCGCGCTTGGGCCGCCGGCGTCCAGGTCATGGTCGAGGGTCCGGGTCACATGGCGCTCGACGAGATCGCCGCCAATATGAAACTGCAGAAGCGCCTGTGCCACAACGCCCCGTTCTATGTGCTCGGGCCGCTGGTGACCGATATCGGAGTGGGCTACGACCACATCACCGCCGCCATCGGCGGCGCCATCTCCGCCAGCTCCGGAGCCGACTTCCTGTGCTACGTGACGCCGGCCGAGCACCTGTGCCTGCCCAACGCCCAGGACGTGCTCGACGGCCTCATGGCCACCAAGATCGCCGCACACGCCGCCGACATCGCCAAAAAGGTGCCCCACGCCCGCGACATGGACGACAAGATGGGCCAGGCACGCCGCAAGCTCGACTGGGACGCCATGTGGAAGTGCGCTCTCGACCCGGTCACCGGTAAGAAGCGCTACGAGGAATCCCCCGCTGCCACCGAGGGCACCTGCACCATGTGCGGCAAGATGTGCGCCGTCCGCACCGTCAACAAGGTGTTCGAGGGCACGACGATCGACCTCGGTATTGAGGACTAACGCGTCACCGAAGCCACAATCGGTAACAAGGTGTTCGACAATTGTTGACGCGTGAACATTTGCTTACATTTGCGTAAAGATTGCATCGCCCGCCCGGGTTCGGAATACAGCCGGCCCGGGCAACTTTATAATGCAGACTTAAAGACCCATTTGAATCCGACCGAACAAGGGAGCGAACATGGATCGCAGTAAGGTACCCGCCGTTCTATCCATCGCAGGATCCGATTCCAGCGGTGGCGCCGGCATTCAGGCCGACATCAAGACCATCACGGCGCACCGCCTGTATGCCGAGACGGCCATCACAGCCATCACCGCACAGAACACCCTGGGCGTCACCGCTGTGCAGAACATCTCTCCGGATATTGTCGCGGCGCAGATCGATGCCGTTTTTGACGATATTCGACCCAGCGCCGTCAAGATCGGCATGGTTTCCTCTGCCGAGATTATCGAGGTTATCGCCGACCGCTTGAGCGCCTGGGACGCACAAAATATCGTCGTCGACCCCGTCATGGTCGCCACCTCGGGTGCTCGCCTCATTGCCGAGGATGCCGCTGAGGCACTCACCCGCCGCCTGTTCCCGCTGGCGACCGTTATCACGCCCAACATTCCCGAGGCCATGGCGCTGCTCGATTATGAGGTCGATTCCGAGCGCACGCAGCAAAATGCCGCCATGCTTCTCACCCGTCGCTTTGGCTGCGCGTCTCTCGTTAAGGGCGGGCATTTTGTCAACGAGGCCAACGATGTGCTAGCAGAGCCCGCGCCGCTCGATGACGAGGGCAACCATCTGGGCGATCCGCTCACCACGTGGTTCCGCCACAAGCGCATCGAGACCGGCAACACGCACGGTACTGGCTGTACGCTTTCGTCCGCCATCGCCTGCGCGCTGGCCCAGGGCATGGATCTTGCCGATGCCGTCAACGCCGGCAAGGCCTACCTAACGGGCGCTCTCGCCGCTGGCTTTGACATGGGCAAAGGCTCCGGCCCCGTCAACCACATGTGGCAATACTAAGCCCCATCCCAAACCGCCACAAAGGGGACAGGCACCTTTGTGGCGGTTCCCGCAAACATCTCGATCTGTAACAGTTAGAGTCCATTTTTCGGCCCACCTGTTACAGATTGAGACATTCAAATTCCGCTGAGAAGAAAATCTCGATCTGTAACAGTAACTCGGCGAAATCGACCCTAGATGTTACAGATCGAGACAAACGACCGATATCGACCTAAATAATCTCAATCTGTAACATCTAGCCCGTTTTCGGCCTTACAGCTGTTACAGATCAAGACAAACCAACGAAACAAGCCACCGCAAGGGGAACTTTTGTACTGCTTAGGGCCGTACTACTCTCCGATCATCTCTTTGAGCTTGGCTGCCACGGCATGGCCGAGGCTCTCGTGGCTTTCCGGCATCATGTGCAGATAATCGATATCGCCCGGCTCGGCAAAATCGGCGGCATTCAAAAAGTCGCAGCCAAACTGTTCGGCAACATACGCATAGTATTCGGCAAAATGCTCCGAGGCCTCGACGGAGTGCTCGTCAAAGTCGGTCATATACACATCGGCGATCTGCGGCTTGATCTTGATAGGAGCCATCAGCAGAATGCGCGGACAAGGCGCAGCGTCGGTCCAGGGAAACGCGCGGACGGTGCGAATCAGCGCCATGGCACCGTCAGCGATATCGGCAGCCCCCACGCTAAAGACCGTCTTGCAGTCGTTGGTGCCCAGCATAATCACGATCGCGTCCAGCGGCTTATGGGACTCGAGCAGCATCGGCAACGCGCGGATGCCGTTGAGATTGGTGTCCAGATGGCACATGTCGTCGCGCACCGTCGTGCGGCCGTTTAGGCCTTCCTCAATCACGTGCCAGCCCTCGCCCAGGTCGCGCTGGGCCACGCCGCACCAGCGCACATCGTGCGCATAGCGCACCGCGGTGCCGTCGCGCATGCCCGCCGGATCATAGCCATAGGTATTGCTGTCGCCAAAGCACAGAACGTTTTTCATCGTAAGCCCTTCCTCTAGTAAAAAGCCGGCGGGAGCAGTCTCTCCTGCCGGATCGACCTATCTGTCAGCACATACCGATTACAGGTATTTGCGCCAGTCGTCGTCATCCTCATCGTCCTCAGCAGCGGCCTGAGCCTGCTCGGCGGCACGGGCGGCCGCGGCGCGGGCGGCCACCTGAGCATAGGACTCCTCGTTACACTCGGGGAAGCTTGCCAACACGTGCTCAAACTTGGCGAAGTCCTCATCCCAGCGCGTAGAGGGCACGGCAAAAAACACCTGCTTGACCTTGAAGTCGCCCGACGCAAGCTCCTTGCGGAAGAGCTCAGCCACGGCCTCGGCGTCAAAGCCGTTGTTGTCGCAGCCCCAAGCGCCCAGCACGAGCTTCTCGCGACCCAGCTCATCGCAGATGGCAAGCACAAAGCGGATGCGATCGCGCAGGGCATCCAGCAAGGCATCGTCACCCACGCGATACTCCTGGCGAGCGCGCTTGGCGTTGGGCGCGGCGGCAACGATCACGTCAGCATATGCATGTACGTGATTGCGGTCGAAGCGCACCGCAGGCACCACCAGCGCACGGTTGCGGTAAAGCTCGCAGTTGATGTTGCGACGACGGTTCTCGCCGTACCATTTGCGCTGCTTATCGAGCACGTTGTACAGGTACGAATCGGCACAGAGCGTGGCCTCCTGGCCCAGATAGCCCTGGATGTAGCCACCGCCCGGGTTGGTGAACGAGGCAAAGGCAAGCACGGCCATGTCACAGAACTGCGCGTAGCCTCGGCCGTTATCCAGAATGGCCTGCGTGGCAGAGGCGTCGAGCACGGTGACCTCGGGCAGGACCGGAGCGGGCTTTTCGGCGGCAGGCGCGGACTCGGCCTCCGTGGCCTCCTCGGCGGGTGCAGGCTCGGCCGCAACCTCGGTCTCGGCGGATGCAACCTCAGCGGTCTCGATCTCGGCGGCCTCAGAATCCTCGGCAATCTGTTCCTCGGCAGTGTCGGCCGCTTGGGCCTTGGCCTTCATCGCCGCGACAAAACCGGCAGGCATACCATCGAACTCGCGCACGCCGGCAAGCGAGCGCTCGATATCCTTGGCGCACGTTTCGGACACAGTCGCCACGTGACGCTCGGCGGCCTTGGCACGGGCCTCGCGCTTGGGATTGGACTGTCCCGCACGATTGGGCCTGCGGTTACGGTTCCTGTTGTCGACGTCTGCCATAAGTGGTCACCTTTCTCGGTCTCTGCCGCTATCGGCTTTTCCCATCCATGATACCCCGCCGCACACAAAAAAAGACGGCCCCGAAGGACCGCCTTTCGCATCGTTTTACCGTGTCCGGCAGGAAGCGTCGCAATGCCGCGCTTTAATCGCGACGACCAAGGATGTTCAGGATGCGCAGGAACACGTTGATGATGTCCACGAACAGGTTGGATGCCATGAGCACGGCGTTGGGCAGCGTGGGCGGCACCGTCGTGGCCACATAGGTGTCGTAGCCAATAAAGCCGGCGAATACCACGATCACGATCAGGTCGGTGATGGACTGCGAGACGCCCATGAACATCAGCACGATCTCAACCAGAATCGTGGCAAGCAGAACGCCAAAACCAATGCCGTACACACGCTGGAAGAACTTGGGGAAGGTCACGCCCAGCGCACCGAAGACAAATGTGATGGCAGCGGTGGCGATAAAGGCGGTGTTGATGGTGGGCAGGTCGTAGTTGGCAAGGCCAAACGACGCGGTCAGGCCAAAGGTGCTCGCAAAGATCACGTAACCCGCGAGCGACAGGCCCACGGACTGCTTGCCCGCAGCAGCCGACATCATGACGATACCGACGATGGTCAAAATAAACGAGCCAAAGACCAGCGGCAAAGCGGCGCCGCTCATCATCATGCGGGCAAACGACATGGTGCTCGTAAAGTAGGCGCCGGCGCCCATGGCGCAAAAGCCCAAAAAGATCAGGGCAGACATGACAAGGTTGTACGCACGCGGCGACATCTCCTTGGCACGGCTTGCGCCGGTCTCGATGGGGCCGTTCTGATAGCCCTGAATATCGTTCATACTTCGTCCTTTCAAAAAGCGCTGCAACAGCGCCGTAGCTGACAAGTTTCCTGCCATTGTACCCGAACGCCACGCGTTCTTACCTGCGACGCTCGCTCTCGAGCGTCCGGTCGAACGCCCACACCCACCAACGCATCAGATGAGTCTGCGAGCCATCCGGTCGCTCGCGTGCCTGTTCTTCCAGATACAGTTCGGTCGCATGTCCGCCAAAACGAACCTTATAAGTCGCCGTACGAATGCCGTGGACCGTCAGGCCAAAACCGGTGGACGAGACAATCTCGTCAATCGTAAAGCAACGACCATCGACCCAGCAGACGGTAACCGGCACGACCTGTCCGCCCGCGAGGATGCGAGCCACGACGTCCACATACTGCTTGTGCACGCGTCGAGTTTTACCATCTGTCTGTCGATATTCCATGCCTCCTATTATCGAACGCATGTTTGCACATTGTAAAGCGAACAGGCTGTGGTTTTGGGATGTTGGGGCGCGCACGTGTCCTCATGGCGTGCTAGCAAAAAGAACACCCGCGGTCAACAGGGCAAATATTCAATGTTAGTGCCAAAAAATTCACTTCTCCTATCAGAACTCGGTAAAGAAACCCGCAGGAGGTGATACGATTTATCATGTTTTTGTAACGTGCCTGCAAACTTCGAGAAAGCCCATATATGGACGTAACGTTCTCAGCCTTCCTCGGCCAAATTGTGTCGAACCCAGTCCTTGCCGTCACCGTGATCCTCGCACTCGGCGCTATCTTCGTCAACGGATGGACCGACGCGCCCAACGCCATCGCGACCTGTGTCACCACGCGCTGCATGCCCGCCCGCGCCGCCATTCTCATGAGCGCCGCATTCAACTTCCTCGGCGTGCTCATCATGACGCACTTTAACGCGAGCGTCGCCAACACCATCTCACATATCGTCGACTTTGGCGGAAACAGCACCATGGCGCTCGCATGCCTCTGCGCGGCGCTGTTCTCCATCGTCGTCTACGGCGCCACGGCATCGCGTTTTGGCATCCCTACCTCGCAAAGCCACAGCCTTATCGCCGGCCTGACCGGTGCCGCAATCGCCCTCGGCGGCGCGAGCAGCGTCAACGTCCACGAGTGGATGAAGGTCATCTACGGCTTGGCGCTCTCCATCGGCCTGGGCTTTGTCATGGGCTGGGTCCTGTGCAAGCTCGTCTCGATTCTTTTCGCCGCCGCCAACAGGCGACGTGCCAACGTCTTCTTTAAATACGCTCAGATCGCGAGCGCTGCGGCCATGAGCTTCATGCACGGCGCGCAGGATGGACAGAAGTTCATCGGCGTGCTCTTTTTAGGAGTGGCCTTCGCCAGCGGCCAGACGAGCGTCGGCGATGCCGGCATCCCCATCTGGATTATGCTGCTGTGCTCGGCCACTATGGGTATCGGCACCAGCGTGGGCGGTGAGCGCATCATCAAGTCTGTCGGTCAGAGCATGGTCAAGCTCGAAAAGTACCAGGGCTTCTCCGCCGACCTGGCGGGCGCCGCGAACCTGCTACTTGCCACCCTTACCGGCATCCCCGTATCCTCCACCCACATCAAAACCTGCGCCATTATGGGTGTCGGCGCCGTCAAGCGCCTCTCGGCCATCAACTTCGGCGTGGTCAAGGACATGATGTTCACGTGGTTCTTCACCTTCCCCGCTTGTGGACTCATCAGCTTTGTCATGGCCAAGCTGTTCATGATGTTCATCTAGTCAAACCGAACGGCCATCCGGACCGCAATACCTCGCCCACCCGTCTTCGCCTCGAAAGGACCCACTCATGGCAAAGAAACCCGATTCGTTCTACTTTGACAACTACGTCGCCTGCGCCGACCTTGCTGTCCAGGCCGCAGAGTTGCTCATCAAGATTTTTGAGAACTTTGATCCCGCGCAGATCCACGGCATGCTCGAAGAGATGCATGCGATTGAGCATGCGGCCGACAAGAAGCACCATGAGCTCGAGGATGCCCTGCTCACTGCCTTTATCACCCCGCTTGAGCGCGAGGATCTGGACCTGATGAGCTGCTCGCTCGACACCGTGCTTGACCGTATCGAGGGCGTCGTGCAGCGCGTCTACTTCACCAACATCCAGAGCATCCACCCCGATGCCATTGTCATCGCCCACAAGGTGACCGACGCCTGCCGCGCCATGAAGGACCTTATGGTCGAGCTGCCTAATTACCGCAAGTCCAAGACCCTGCGCGAGCTGGTCATCCAGATCAACACCATTGAGTCCGAGGCCGATGAGCTCTACATCAACGCTATGCGCAACCTGCACGTCAATGGCAAGGACCCGCTCGAGGTCATCGCCTGGCGTGACGTCTACGCTTTCCTGGAGTACTGCGCTGACTGCTGCGAGAATGTGGCCGATGTTGTGGATTCGATTGTCATGAAGAACAGTTAATTGGGGGTACGTGTCCCACCGGTCGCGGGCCCGACCACTAATAACCTTTTTTCACTCCGGCTGCAAGCAGAGTCGTTCAAAAGGTTATTAGTGGTCGGGCCCGCTCCCTTATGTACCACCATTGGGAACTTTGGCTGATAGTTTTAGCGCAATGGGGGTTTGGCTGAAGGGACCTTTGGTACCCGTTCGGACACTTTGGCCCTTGATGAGCGCTTGGCTGATTGCTGCTTTGGGTACTCTTTGGGTTACTTTGGATCTGTTTGATTTTTAATTGTTGGAGGGCTTGTATGTCGTATATGGATCTGGCTCGTTCTCGGTATTCTTGTCGTTCGTTTGAGGATCGTTCTGTTGAGCAGGCTGTGGTGGATGCCATTGTTGAGGCTGGGCGTATTGCTCCTTCTGCTTGTAATAATCATCCAACCCGTGTGATGGTGTTGGATACACCCGAGCTTTTGGAGAAGGCGGCTGCTTGTCAGCCTCGGTTTGCTCGTGATGGGTCCATCTTTGGCGCTCCGCTCATCTTCCTCATTTGCAGCGTTACCGACGACGCTTGGGTTCGCCCCTATGACCAGATGAACTCCAGCGCTATCGACACCTCGATTGTTTGCGATCAAATGATGATGGAGGCCGAGGAGCAAGGCCTGGGAACGTGTTGGGTATGCCATTTTAAGCCCGAGCTAGCCCGAGAGCGGTTCAACCTGCCCGAGGGCGTCTATCCCTATCACATGCTCGTCTGCGGCTATCCTGCCGACCACATCGCCGATCCCGAGCATCGCGAGGCCCGTACCATTCCCCTCTCCGACTTCCTCCTCAAGTAGTTCTTGCGCATGCCCTAAAATCTACCTTTTACCGCTCACCCTTTCGCCGAGTTCTGCCCTATCGCACGCAGAGCTCGGCGTTTTGTTTCCCAACCCGTATGCAGCCACAAAAAAGGAGCCCGCAGGTGCGAGCTCCTCTTAAGGGCACTAGATTGTAGCTCTGGAGCTAGTCCAGGTCGTCGGCAGCAAAGTTGTCGATCGGGGCGAAGGGGTCAGCCACGGGGACAACCGGATCAGCGACAGGCAGCGGCTCGGCGGCGGGAACGGTCACCGCAGGAGAAGCGGCAGAACCAACCGGCGTGGAGGCCATAAGATCAGCGGGGAAGGAATTCTGGGCATCGTCCATGAAGTGCTGGATGAGCTTGAGGTACTCGGCCTTGAACTCCTCACGGGAAGCCTTCAGACGGTCGATCTCCTCGAGCTCGGCCTGCTTCTCGGTCAGGGCCTGACGGATGACCTCGCGGGCCTTGGCGTCGGCTTCGTTGCGGATACGCTCAGCGTTCTCGTTGGCGTCGTTGACGATGCCCTCGGCGGTCTGCTGGGCAGCGATCAGCGCAGCGGAGATCTGGCGCTCCTGAGCGGAGAAGTCGGGTGCGGGAGCGGCCACAGGAGCGGCGGGAACGGCCTGAGCGGCAGCGTCCTGAGCCTGGGCAAGCTGGGCCTGCGTGTCGGCAAGCTGCTGCTCGGTGGCAGTCAGACGACCCTTAAGATCGACAATCTTGGCAAGCATAGCGTCAACCTCGGAGGACAGCGTCTCCAAAAAGACGTCGACCTCGGCGGGATCATAGCCGCGCTTGGCCTCAGAGAAAGTCTGAGCCTGGATGTCAGCAGGGGTAATAGCCATAACAAGTTCTCCTTTATCATCGCCTTGGCGCCGGGCGCCCGACGTAAGTTACTGAGCCAGTACTATACGAGTATACCTATAAGAAGCTGCAGAATCAGCCTCTGAACCAACTGCAACGCAATAATCGCAACGACCGGCGAAAAATCAACGCCGCCCATCGGCGGAATAAACCGACGAAACAGGTTGAGCCACGGACCGCAGACGCTATCGAGCACCGCGGCGATATCCTGCAGCAGGCCGCCCTGCTTCATGGGAATCCACGTCATAAAGCAATAGACCACAATAAGTGTGGAGTAGAAGTTGAACAGCGTGTTGACCAGCTGGACAATGGTGTAGATGTTGATGAGAATCTCCTCGTCTTGGGTTTACTTAAGGTAGCCGTCGGCGCGCAGCTTCTTAAGGTCCGAATCCTTGACCTCGCAGCCGGCGGGCAGCACCATAAACACGCGATCGCCCACCTCTTTGACCGTAGCGCCCAGGCCGCAGGCAAAGCCATAGCTAAAGTCCAGGACACGCTTGGCGACCTCGGTGCGAACGCCAACAAAAATCAGCGCAACGGGCTGCTTGGTGCGCACGCGGCGGACAACGGTCTCGACATCGTCATAGCTCTCAGGGCGCAGGACATAGGCAGGCAGCTGCGGCGTGGCGTTAATGATGTTGTTTGCATAGGCCGAGGCGTCGCTCGGCGCAGAAGCGGGCGCAGGTGCCGCGGCACGAGCGCGGGCGCTCTCGGCATAACTCGACGGCGTGTCGTAAGCGCCGGGGCGATAGCCGCCTGCGGCACTATCCTGAGAACGCGACGGCGGATTGTACGTCGTTGCATGACGCGAGTCATCGCCGACCAGCTGGCCGGAGCGCGTATACACGGCGACCGACTCGGCCTCACCGCGGCGCGTTTGGCCCAGCAGGCCGTTACTCGGCTCGTCCTGGGTATAGAAGCCCTCGCCCGAGGTACCGCTGTAGCCGTTGTTCTGATAGCCATCATCGTAGCCGTCATCGTAGCCGTAGTCGTCATCCTGGTCATAGCTCTGGTCGTAACCCTGCTGGCCGCCCAGGTGCATCTTATTTTTAATCTCGTCAAGGAAGCCCATGGTTGTGTCCTCTCACGGTTTAGTGCAGGCGCTCTGTAAACCAGTGCGCACTTCAGAGCCCTATTTTACTGCAAACTCCGGGCTAAATACTACCCTGCCCAGGCGAACGAGCGTAGAGCCCTCCTCAAGGGCAGGCTCAAAGTCCTCGCTCATGCCGCAAGAAAGCTCGGGCAGCCTCAGATCGGGATGCGCCGCCTCCAACTCATCCCTCAGCTCTCGCAGCCCGGCAAAGGTGCGACGCGCCACATCCTTGTTCCCCCGAGGGGCCATAGTCATAAGGCCCTGTACACAAATTCCCTCAAGTTCCGCAAGCTCGCCGGCAGCGCCACGAATCTCATCGGGCGAAAAACCGCCCTTGGACTCCTCGCCGCTTACGTTAACCTCGATCAGCACCTGCTGGGGGGCGGCGAGCTCGCCAGCTTCGATCTTGCGAATGGCACGGCTCGAGATCGCCTGCGCCAAATGAAGCGACCCCACCGAATGAATCAGCTCGGCCGAGCCCAACACCGCGTTGATCTTGTTGGTCTGAAGGTTGCCAATCATGTCGAAGCGCACCTCGGGCAGCTCCGGATGATCCGCCAGACCTGCAAGTTTGCGGACGAGCTCTTGCGGGCGGTTCTCGGCAAAATGGCGATATCCCACCTGGATGGCCGCGATGGTCTCATCGACGCCGACGGTCTTGGACACGGCAATCAAACGCGCGGCATCACGGGGCCTCCCGGCGCGATCGAGCGCGGCATAGAAACGCTCGAGTATCTGCTCGCGGCGAGCGCGCATTACATTCAAATAGTTATCCATTGCCAATCGCCTCCGCTAACAGCACAACAAGTAGTCCCATGCTAACGCAAGAGCGCAGCCCCGCATCCGCAAGGCCGCGCTCCCTTAGGTATTTACAATCTCTCAACGAACGGGGTACCCTACTCCTCGTCGTCCTCGGCATCGTCCTCGTCCTCAAGATGATCCAACAGGTAGCGAAGACCCTCGCTCACCTCGTTAGCGGGCACCTTGGCAACAAAACGTGCATCCACGGCGGGCCTCATAATGACGCCCTCGCCCGAAGGCACGCGCATGCTCTCGAGCTCGTCCTCATCCGTACAGGCGATATCGCCGGCAGTCATACGCTGTCCGGTCAAAAGGAAGGTCAGACGGCAGGCGGCATCGATGGAAATCGAGGCAATGCGATCGAGGTAGCGCGAAACCATGATGGCACGGCGCAGGTCGTCATAGTTGCTGTCGTCGTCCATAAAATCGCCGGTGTCCATGCGGTTAAAGGTACGGAAGAACTTCTCGTACGCCGCATGTACCGGCTCATCCTCAACGGCCAGGTTGCAGATGATGGACATGTCGTTGGTGACGAGCGCGGACAGCGACGAGCCCAGCACCTGGTACACGGCCTCGGCCTCGGCCTCAACCGTGCCGACGAGCTCCTGAGGCAGCGAGATGTCGGCCTTGACCATGTGACGCGTGGCGCGGCAGATCTGGCGAACCTTATCGGTCATGCGCTGCAGGTTAAAGTCGACGTAGATAATCGTCTGCAGCAAACGGAAGTCGGAGGCGACCGGCGACTGCGTAGCGATCAGGTTGTAGCACACGGCCTCCAAGTTGGCGCAGCGAGCATCAATCGAAAGCGTGCGCTTCTTGGTCTTAGTGGCGAGCTTGCGGTCGTCGGTCACATAGGCCTTCACGGCGTCGTGAAGGGCAAGATCGACGGCCTCGTAGATGCTCAACATCTCGTGACGGGCCTCGATGAGCTGACGGGAAAACAGTTTGCGCATGGTTCACTCCAATCAGTTGGGTGCGGTCATGCCGCCCGCACAGTGAATACGCACCGGACCAGGTCCGATCGGCTTGGGACTAGTCGCACCGATCAGCCAAAGCGGCCGGTGATATAGTCTTCCGTCCGCGAATCCACCGGGCTGGTGAAGATCGCGTCGGTTTGACCATACTCGATGAGCGTGGCGGGCTCACCGGCAACTTCCTGCAAGAAAAATGCGGTGTAGTCGCTAATGCGAGCGGCCTGCTGCATAGAATGCGTGACGATGATGATCGTCATCTCGGGCGCCAGCTCGGCCATCAGATCCTCGACCTTAGATACGGACGTGGGGTCGATGGCGGAGCAGGGCTCGTCCATCAGAAGGACATCGGGCTGCACCGCAAGCACACGCGCGATGCACAGACGCTGCTGTTGACCGCCCGAGAGCGCCAAACCATCCTTGTTGAGCTGATTGGATACCTCTTTCCAGAGGTTGGCGCGCTTGAGCGATTCTTCCACGATGTCGTCGAGGTCGCTTTTGCTAGTCACGCCCTGCAGACGAGGGCCAAAAGCGACATTCTCGTAGATGGATTTGGGAAACGGGTTGGGCTGCTGAAAAATCATGCCCACGCGGCGACGAAGGTCGACCGGGTCGACGCCCTCGGCATAGATATCGTTGCCGTCGAGTGTCATGGTGCCCTCGACGCGAGTACCCTCGATAAGGTCGTTCATACGGTTGATGCAGCGCAAAAACGTCGATTTACCACAGCCCGAAGGACCGATAAACGAGGTGATGGCGTTTTTGGCGATGTTGAGGTCGAGCCCCGTCAGCGCATGAAAGTCACCGTACCAAAAGTTGAAATCCTTGGCCGTGATGGCCGCTTGCTCCGGCGTGGGAGCGGACTGATAGACGGACATGGGACTCCTTAACTAGCGGCGCTTGCGCGACAGATAACGCGCAAACAGGTTGAAGGCCAGAATAATCGCCATCAGCAAAAGCGCGGTGCCGTAGGCTGCGTTCATGTTGATGCCGTCATTGGCAAGCAGATAGAGGTGAACGGTCATGGGGCGACCGGAATCGAACGGCGATATGGGCAGGTTGATGGCCTGACCCATGGTGTAGAGCACCACCGCGGTCTCGCCGATGGCGCGGCCGATGGCAAGGACGATGCCGGTGGCAATGCGGCCAAAGGCCGAAGGAAGCACGATCTTGGAGACGACCTGCCACTTGGTGGCGCCCAGGCCATATGCGCCCCAACGGATATAGCGCGGAACGGCGCGGATTGCCTCCTCGGTGGTGCGCATGACGATGGGCAGCATCAGAAGCGCCAGCGCCAGGGCGGCCGAAACCATCGAAAGACCCAGGCCCATGGCCTCAACAAACAAGGCGTAACCAAAGAGGCCCATAACGATGGAAGGCACCGAGGCCAGAGCATCGGCAGCATAGCGGATGATGTCGACAATCTTGCCCTGCTTGGCGTATTCAGCCAGATAGACCGCAGCCAAGACGGCAACCGGCGTGCAGATGAGCATGGCGAGTGCCGTCACGTAGATAGTCGAGACGATCGTGGGCCAAATGCCGCCCTCGGCGTTTACGCCCTGCGGCCAGCCGAAGATAAAGTCGAGCGAGATATGCGGAAGACCGTTAATGACCACGTAGGCGATGATGGCGAGCAACACCAGGGTGGTGATATAGGCCGCGGCGCGAAACACGCCGAGCATAATCTTGTTGGACAGGTCCTTGTTGATGCGGCCCTTCTTGCCATGGGAAAGGGCACGCTTGATGAGCTCGCGCGACGAGGTCGCATCGACCGTCGTGTCAACGGAATCGGACATAGCCTACCCCCTCTTCTTTGAAATCAGGCGAACGATACCCACCAGTGCAGCTGAGATGATAAACAGGACCACGCCCATGCCAAACAGAGCCGAGCGATGCAGGCCCGAGGAATAGCTCATGTCGAGTGCGATCTGGCTCGTGAGCGTCGAGATGGGGCTCGAGATGCTATCTGGAATGACCGGGGCGTTGCCCACGACCATCAGCACGGCCATGGTCTCACCGATGGCACGCCCCATACCCAAGACAATTGCATCGACAATGCCCAGCTTGGCTGCAGGCAGCACGACCTTGTAGATGGTCTGCCACTTGGTGGCACCCATGGCATAGGACGCCTCGCGAATGCCCATGGGGATGGAATTGAGGGCATCGATGGTAAGCGTCGTGATGGTAGGGACGATCATGATGGCGAGCACGAGCCACGCCGTCAGCGCGCCAAAGCCAAGACCGCCGGTCAGCTGCGCGATAAACGGACGGATGATGACCATGCCAAAGAAGCCGTAGATGATGGAGGGGATGCCCGCCAGCAGGTCGACGGCGGGGCTGATGAGCCTGCGCACGCGCTTGCTGGCGATCTCGACCAGATACACAGCCGTGCCCACACCCAGGGGCACACCCATGGCGAGCGCACCGACAGTCACCAGACCAGAACCCGCCAGCAGCGACATAATGCCGTAGTGGCCCTCAGAGGGTGCCCATGTAAAGCTAAAGAAGTCCGCCAGGCCGATGTCGGTAAAGACCGGCAGCGCCGAGTACGTGGTAAAGACAAAAATCAGGATGACGGTGACGACCGCCAAGAACGCGCAGGCAAAGAAGATCCACTGCAGCGCCTTCTCCTTAAGATAGGTGCTGCGCGACACCAACGCCAACTCACGCTTTTTGGGCACCCGGGTCTCCTGCTCAATCTGGGGGGTTTCCTGTGCTTCCACGCTACTCACTCCCCTTTCCGTCGTTGGTGACGGGAATAAAGCCCGCCTCGCGAATCTGCTTGTCCATCTTTTCGGACGTCACATAGTCGATGTAATCCTGCGCCTGCTGCGAAGGCGTCCCCTTCACAAAGAAGTAAAGGTCACGCGAGATGGGATAGCCGCCACTTGCGACCGTCTTCTCGGATGCCTCGACATGGTTGACCGAAACGGCCTTGACCGAGGTCTTGGCGTTGAGGCTCTCGACAAAACCCAGCGAGATGTAGCCAATGGCGCCACGCGAGCGAGACACGACATCGCGCACCTGGCCCGTGCCCGAAAGAACAGCCGAGCGGCGATCGAATGGCGTGCCGTCCATCACGATAGTGCGGAAGGCCTCGCGCGTACCGGACGCCTCGTCGCGGTTGATAACCTGAATCTTCAGGTCCTCTCCGCCGACTTCCTTCCAGTTGGTGATCTTGCCGGCGTAAATATCGCGGAGCTGCTCGGTCGAGAGATTATCGACCGGGTTGTCGTCGTTCACGATGACTGCAATGCCGTCGTGCGCGATAACGATAGGCGTCAGACCCAGGTCTTGCTCATCGGCGTTGAGGCCACGAGAGGAGCTGGCGATATCGGCGGTGCCGGCGCTAACAGCTTCGATGCCAGCAGATGAGCCAAGGCCGGAGACGAGCACGTCGGTGCCGGTCTCCTCTTTAAAGCCCTCGGCTGCAATCTCGGCAATGGGAAGGCACGTGGTCGAGCCGGCCACGGTAATAGAAGATGTGGAAGATCCCGAGGAGCAAGCACACAGCGTGAGCGTAAGCACTGCAGCACTCAGGACCGATGCGATCTTTCTCATAGCATCACGCCGATCGCAGCATGGCGCCCACAGGTGCCGCCCTCGTTGCGGTAGGAATAAAAGCGGTCGTTCTGACGAACGGTGGAAAGCTTGGTGTCCACAATGCTGCTCGCCTCGACGCCGGCGTCCATCAGCGCCTCGCGAATGGCGGCGGAAAGATCGAGCATACGAGAAGCAGAGGCATCGATGCACGCGAACTCGGCGGCAAAGCGATCCATAAGTTCTTGGGACACCTCGTACTCGTCGCCCAGGATATGGGGCCCAATGTAGGCAGAGATGTCGTCCGGCTTGCAGCCAGCCGCCTCGCAGAGCGCTTGGCACGCCTTGGCGGAAATGCGCGCAATCGTGCCCTTCCAGCCAGAGTGCACCACGGCAAAGCCGCCGGGAGCCACCAGCACCACGGGAACGCAATCGGCAAAGCAGAGCATCACGGGTACCTCACGGGCCATGCAGACGATGGCATCGCAGCCCTCGGCAATCTGCTCGCGAATATTCTCGAGATAATCGGCACCGTTCGAGGCCACCGTCACGACATGGTCACCGTGTACTTGATTGGGAACAAGCAGGTTGTGCTCGCACTCGGCGGCACCCAAGGCCTCGAGTGCGCGGCGACGATTTTCTTGAACGGCAAAGGGGTCATCGCCAACATGCGAGCCCAGATTGAGTGAGGAGTACGCATCTTCGGAAACACCGCCGGCGCGTTCGGTAAAAGCAAAGCGAACATCGTGCGTCGCGCCCTCTACCAACGTAACTCCATCATGGTCGACACGCGAAACGCTGTCCGCACGTGCTGCCATACTAAAGCCTCCTAATAACACAAGTATCGCGGCGACGCCGCAGCAGTCCGTGCCACACGGCTGCCATACTTCATCAAAAGGATACCCGCAGCGGTAGGGGCTAAACGTAAGGGGAACGTAAGGAGATTGGAGGCTTTCGTTTACAAAGGCAAAACACAACAAAAAGGGTGCGCCCAATCGGACGCACCCCATACAGGTCGCTGAGAAAAACGAACTAGAAGCTGCCGCGCTTGAGGAAGTCAGGAAGCTCAAACTGGTCGTTGCCAAAGTTGGGGAGCTCGGTACCACCGACGTTGCGAGTCGGGGCAGCCTGAGCCGGGCTCGTGGCAGGAGCGGTGCGCTGCGGCTCGGTAGAAGCAGCGGCCTTGCTCTGGGACTGCTGTGCAGCGAAGAGCTCGTCCTGACGGTTGACGTTGGAGTCGGAGAAGCCCGTAGCGATGACGGTAATACGCACCTGATCGCCCAGGGACTCGTCGACAACGGTACCGAAGATGATGTTGGCCTCGGGGTCGACGGCGTTGGCGACAACGTCGGCGGCGTCGCTGATCTCCTGGATGCCCAGGTCCTTGGAACCGGCAATGGAAAGCAGGACGCGCGTAGCGCCATCGATGGAGCTCTCGAGCAGCGGGCTGGAAATAGCCTGCTGGGCAGCGTCGACGGCACGGGTGTCCCCAGAAGCGGTACCGATACCCATCATGGCGGTACCGGCCTGCTTCATGATGGTCTTAACATCGGCGAAGTCCAGGTTGATGATACCGGGGACGGTGATGAGGTCGGTGATGCCCTGGGTGCCCTGGGAAAGGACGCCATCGGCGATTGCGAAGGCCTCAAGCATGGTGGTCTTCTTCTCGGCGATGTCGAGCAGCTTGTCGTTAGGGATAACGATCATGGTGTCGACGCAGTCGGAAAGCGTCTTAATGCCTTCTTCGGCGCTCTTCTTGCGCTTGCGGCCCTCAAACGTAAAGGGCTTGGTCACGACGGCGACGGTCAGCGCGCCGACCTCGTTCATCGCGATATCGGCAACGATGGGGGCAGCGCCGGTACCGGTGCCGCCGCCCTCGCCGCAGGTGATGAACACCATATCGGCGCCAGCGAGCGCCTCGGCGATGTCGTCGCGGGACTCATCGGCGGCCTTACGGCCGACCTCGGGGTTGGCGCCAGCGCCCAGGCCGCGGGTCAGGTCGGTGCCGATGTGCACCTTGATATCGGCATCAGAGATCGCGAGTGCCTGAGCATCGGTGTTGATGGCAACAAACTCGACGCCGCGGATACCCTCTTCGATCATTCGATTGACCGCGTTGGTACCGCCGCCGCCGACGCCGACCACCTTAATGACGGCAAGGTAGTTGTTGATCTCTGTCTCGTGCATGTCGGTCCTCCGAACAAAGGTTATTGCCATAGCATGGGTTGACCCCTGCGCACATTAACCTTCAAGTTGAAAGTAAATGCAAAGGTAAACCGTATTATGTTTGCACATTATGAACGTATCAGTCAAATAATTGACGGTGAAAACCAAACAAACCAGATAAACGGCGCGGTATGCCCCGTCAACAAAGGCCAGAAGACGCTACGAGGTCGGTGCGTTCCTAAACGTATAGTTGCCAGGAGATCGAACGTTGATATACGTCACGCCCTCCACCTGCGAAAGCAGCTTGGTAACAATACGCTCCTTTTTGGCAATGTCATCCGAATCTCCGAGCGACACCTCGATACCGTTATCGAGATTCGCCGAGATGGCCTCGACCGAGGGCGTGGAAATATCCTTGACCTGGCCCAGGAACTCGCTCGAGAATCCGCGGACGTAATCCAGGCCGGCCTTGACCGCCTTGGAATTTACCGCTTGCCCCGAAACCGGCGCGACATCGGCCGAGACATCGGTCAGCAGCACGGCTCCGTAATGTTTGGCGAGCGCCAGGGCGGCATCGATGCCGTTTAGGGTGTTGGCACCCTCCCCCGTTGTGATGACATTGCCCTGGTCGTCAACATCGACCGAGGTAGACAGCGGTGCAATCCATGTGTCATCGTCCCCGATCGCCCATGCAAGATCGTCGGAGCTAATGTAGGCAATTGCGATAACCTTGCGTTCCGTCGGCGTGATGATGAGCGTATGGGGAAATTGACGCTGAACATCCACGCCCGAAACCCACGGATTTTGCTTGAGGCCCTCGGTGATCTGGTCGGGATTCACATTGAACAGCGACGTGTCCTCGGGCAGATCGATCAGCTGGATGGCATCGTGCTTGGTCACATGCTCGCTGCCCTGGATCTGAATATCGTTAGCGGCGAACAGGCCAGAGTTAATGACGACGACGGCAACGACTGCAAGCACTGCCAGAGCGGCAAGGATGCCGCCCGCGATTTTGCCCTTGCCCTTAACGGCAGAAGCGGCACCCGCCGCATGATTTGCCAGGGCGCCGATCGATGACAACGGATTAGAGCCCTTTTTGCCCGATTGCGGTTTTGCGGAGGCCGACACCGACGTCAGCATACGTGGCTTAGATGCACCCAGCGCGCGACCGGGACGCGTCACCTTTGCCCCCAACGAGGGCTTGGGCGACGCTATGGGGCGAGAAGGTATGGCGCCCATCGCCGGTTTGGGCGTCACCGAGGGACGTGCCACCGGACGAGCAACATTTTTGGCCGCGGGGCGTCCGCCAAGCTGCGAACCGACAGTCGAACGCTTGGCAGGCCGCACGGACCCAGCAGGCTTAGAAGGCATAACGGACTTACGTTGAGGCTGAGACGGTGCGCCGGAACGCCCTCCGGCGCGGCGGAAGGTTGGTTTCGATGCTCTAGAAGCCGAGGAATTTAACTTCCGGTCTGAGCTCGATGCCATACGCCTCCCTCACCTTTCCGTGCACATGTCTGATAACCGCGGCCACGTCATCGGCCGAGGCGGTTCCGTTATTAACGATAAAATTAGCGTGTACGGGCGAAACTTCCGCGCCGCCAACCGAAAAACCCTTTAATCCACAATCCTCGATAAGCTTGCCCACGCTCGCATCGGGCGGGTTGCGAAATACCGACCCGCAGGATGCACAGCCCATGGGCTGTGTGCGCTTACGCCGCGTCAGGTACCGCTCCATACGTTCACGGATATCGGCCTTGGGCGCAGGTTTGAGCTTGAGCACGCATTCCAGAATGATCTCGTTACGCGGCAGGCTGCATTCACGGTAGCCCCAAGCGATCTCCGAGCCCGCGTAATGCTTGATGCCGGAGCTCGGGTCAAACGTAACGACATCTTCGACCAGCGAGCCAATCCACTCGGTTCGCGTGCCGGCATTCATGGACACGGCGCCGCCAACGGAGCCGGGAATACCGACCGCAAACTCAAGGCCCGAAAGGCTGCGCGACAGCGCGTCGTTGACTAGGCGAGCGAATATTACGCCCGCACCGACCGTCAGCGTACAACCGTCTTCGGCGACAACCGTACGCTGGAACTCACGCCCCAACGAAATGACGGCGCCGCGATAGCCTGCATCGGCAACAAGCAGATTAGATCCCTTGCCGATAATGACCCACGGTACCTGCTCACGATCGAGCACCGCCACGGCGCGACGCAAGGCATGATAGCTGTGACACGTCACAAAGAGGTCCGCCTTGCCGCCGATACGATAGCTCGTATGGCGCGCGAGGCGTTCATCCTCAATTACGTCCGTATCGATCATGCCCGAAAGCGCCATGACGGCGTTAAACAGACCCATGGGGTTTAAGCGTCTTTCTTGGCAGTCAGATACTCGATGAACTCGGGGCCGACCGTCGTGACGTCGCCGGCGCCCATGGTAAGCAGCAAATCGCCCTCGCCCACCATCTTCTCGAGCTCCTCATTGAGCTCAAGACGGCTCGAGCAGTACACGACCTCCTTGCCGGGATGCTTGGCGCGCACGGTATCGGCAAGCATCTTGGACGTGACACCCGGGATGGGCATCTCGCCGGCAGAGAACACGTCAATCAACAGCAGCTTGTCAGCATTGGCGAATGCGTCGGCAAAGTCATCGCACAGAGCCTGCAGGCGCGAATAGCGGTGCGGCTGGAACACGACGTCGACATGTTTGTAGCCCAGCGAAGAGGCAGCAGCGAGCGTCGCCTTGATCTCGGTGGGATGATGGCCGTAATCGTCAACCACCGTGATGCCGTCGATATCGCCCACGTGGGTAAAGCGACGGCGGACGCCTTCAAAACTCGAAAGTGCCTTAGCGGCGGCGTCGATATCGAGGCCTAGGACATGGGCGACGGTCAAGACGGCCGTGGCGTTGAGCATGTTGTGACGACCGGGGTTGCTCTTAATCTCGACAGCGTGCTCGGTGTCGTCCTCAAAGCGAACGATAAAGTCGCTCTGGATGCCCTTGACATCCGGATGCACGCAGACGATGTCGTTGGTCTCGGCAAAGCCATAGGAAAGCACATGACGGCCCGTCGACTTGGCAAGCTCGACCAGATGCGGGTCCTCGCCACAGACGATGACCGTGCCGTCCTCGCCCACCAGACTCATAAACTTGGCGAAGGTGGCCTCGATCTCCTCGATACCCGAGTAATGATCGAGATGGTCGGCCTCGACGTTGGTCACGATGACCACATTGGGGTTAAGGAACAGGAAGGAGCTGTCGGACTCATCCGCCTCGGCGACAAAATAGTCGCCCGAGCCGTTCTTGCCGTTGGTATCGTAGCCCTCAACAATGCCACCGATCAGGAAGCTGGGGTCCAGACCCATGCGGTCGAGCATGGTGGCACACATCGAAGAGGTCGTGGTCTTGCCGTGAGTACCGGCGACGGCGACGGTGGTGTAGCCGTGGCCCAGAGCCGAGAGCATCTTGGCGCGAGGCCACACGGGAATACCCAGCTCGCGCGCACGGACGAGCTCGGGGTTGGACTCGGGAATAGCGGTAGAGACCACGACGACGTCGGGCTTGACCTCGTCGATGGTGGCGGCCTCATGGCCCACATGCACCTTCACGCCGGCGCGGGTAAGCTGGCGAATATAGCGCGACGTCTTAAGGTCGGAGCCGGTAACGACATAGCCGCGTTCGTGAAGGACGAGGGCGATGCCGCTCATGCCGGCGCCACCGATACCGATAAAATGGGCGCTCTTGAAATCGGGCGCGGAGGTTGCAGTCTGGGAATCAGCCATGTGCTCGTGTACTCCTTGCGTAAACACTGCCTGTAACCCGTCTACTGTACCGCACCTACCGCATCCGCGCGAGGGCGACCCGCGATATCCCGTCTAACTAACGCAATCCTTCTACCGCGTCTGCCAAAAGGACGGCAGCGCGGTCCTGGGCCAAACCGCGAGCCGCCTGACGCATGGCATCGCGCGCCTGCGCATCATCGATAAGATGCAGCAGCTCATCGGCAAACGCCCGGGTGTCGATATCGGCATCGGCGCAGAGCACGCCAGCACCGGCATCGACCAGATAGCGGGCATTGGTGGTCTGATGATCGGCCGTCGCATGCGGATACGGCACCAGTACCGAAGGTGTGGCAAGGGCCGCGATCTCGGCAACGCTCGAAGCGCCCGAGCGCGAGAGGACCAAATCGGCCGCGGCCAGCATATCGCCCATATTGTCGATGTAGGGCTGGACGCGATACCGCTTCGCCTCCTCGGGCATCAGGGCAAGAGCACGCTCGGTGTCCTCGAAGCCATCGGCGCCCGTCGAATGCAAAACATAGAGATTATCGCGCGAGAGCAACTCGTTTTTAAGCGAAGCCACGCGCTCATTAAGATGTTGAGCACCAAGTGAGCCGCCAAAAACCAGCAGGAGTGTGGCGTCCTCAGGCACGTCGAGAGCCCTGCGACCGCGAACCCGATCCCCCTCGATCACAGAACGGCGCACGGGGTTGCCGGTCATGAGCACATGGTCAGGATCGCCCTCACGCTCAAACACGGAACGTGCTGCCGGCACCGAGATGCAAACGCGGGCGGCATGCGAACTCATCATCTTGTTAGCAAGGCCCGGAACGGAGTTCTGTTCATGCAGCAGATACGGAATGCCCGCGTCTTTGCACCAGCCCAGAAGCGGGACCTCGACATAGGCGCCAAAACCTATAGCGACATCGGGCTTGCAGGCTTTAGAAAAATGGCTGCCGAGCGCGCGCTTCGCCTTATAGACACGCCACAGCGAGCTCAATGCCGTCCAAGGGCGAGAGCGGTCGAAGCCCGTAACCGTAATCGGCACAAAATCGAACCCTGCCTCGGGAACCAGACGACCCTCGAGCTTATGCGACTGACCTACAAACACAACGTGATGGCCACGGTCACGTAGCTCCTCGGCCAAGGCGAGTGCAGGGTTGATATGTCCCGCCGTGCCGCCGGCTGCGATAGCAACGGTCATCTTATCGGTCATGGTAGTCCCTTCGTACGCGCGGCCCCTGATCGTCGGTGCGCAAGCGCGCCGACGGGTCCGAATTCAAGTCGATTCGATTATATCCGCCACCCGTATTGCGCGGTGCCGGTCGTTGCGGGCGACCCTGCGGCGCAGAGCGCGGCCGGGGACGGGCATCCGACTCCGAAGCAAAACCGTTCAAGACGGTAAAACCGCCACGCGATGAGCGCTCCCCACGCGCATGGGGCACCCCGGCGGTGCTTTCGTCCATAACGGCAAAACTATCTCGGCGACGATCGTATTCATCGCGTCGAGCGCTCTCGTGCGAAACGCGCAAGATAAGCCCGGCGAGCATGAGCGACACGATAATCGACGAGCCGCCATAGCTGATAAACGGCAGCGGCTTACCCGTCATGGGAAACACGTTGAGAATACCCAGCGCGTTGATCAAAAACTGCACCGCGAGGATAACCGCAGAGCCCGAAGCCATGAGCGCCCCGCGACGATCGGTAGCCTGCTCGGCGATTCGAAACGCCGAGTAGATCAGCATCGCAAACACCAAGAATAACAGCAGCGTCCCCAAAAAGCCAACTTCCTCGCCAATGATGGCCAGGATGTAGTCATTGTGCGCCTCGGGCAAATACGAGTACTTCATGGTTGAGTTGCCGATACCGCGACCGAACAGTCCACCCGAAGCAAACGCCATAATGGCAAGCGTTGCCTGATACCCGTCTCCATATTCATCTGCCCAAGGGTTCAAGAGAACCTGAATGCGCACCATACGGTACGGCTCGACGACAAGAGCGATCACGATGATGACGACGCCAGCAAGAATCGCACCGATAATGAATTTTGGGTCAAGGCCGGCAAAGAGCGCCATGCACATGATCGTCAACAGAATAATCAGGATGGTGCCAAAGTCTGGCTGAATAAAAATCAAGACGAGCGATATGCCCAAATTTAAGCCCATGCCCTTAAGGAACTCATTGATGTTACCGCCGGGCGAAAACACGCGATCGAGCATGATGGCAGAATAGGCAATGGCAAACGGCTTGAGAAACTCCGATGGCTGAAACTGAATGCCGGCAATGCTCAGCCAGCGCGTAGCGCCACGGCTGCCGCTACCAAAGAGGAACACCGCAAGCAGCAAGATCATCATAGCGATAAGGGCAAGTTTAAGCGCCCCTTCGCCAAACCAGCTATCGGGTGCAACGCGCGCGATGAACTCGAGGGCAGCAACACCGACGACAGTGAACATAAACTGCCGGAACAAAAAGTAGGTCGCGGAGTCGTTCTCGTGAAGCGCCTCGACTGAAGAAGCCGAGTACACCATAAGCAGGCCAAAACAGACCAGCGAGAACAGGCAGGTCAAAAAGACCAGGCGGGGTCGCATGATACGTGCGGGGACGCCGGCGATATAACGTTCGCCGATGCCCTGCGTGCGACGACCGGCGCGCGGCGTGATGCACTGCGAGGAAGCACGGTCCGAGTCGGGCCTCCTCATATTCTGTCGGGGGCTCTCCTCTCTCACCGGCAACCCCTATTCCATTTGCATATTGGACGCAGCGGCAAGCTGGGCCACATAGTCCTTAAACACGCGACCGCGCTCCTCGTAGCCCGAGAACTCATCGAACGAAGAGCAGGCGGGCGACAGTAAGATCACATCGCCGCGGCTCGAGAGCGAACGGGCAACGTCCACGGCATCGCGCAGGTCGTCGGCCTGGGCGATATCGACATCACCGTCGACATCCGCCTCGTCCATAGCGGCGGTAAAGCGCTCGCGCGCGTCGCCAAAGCAGACCACCGAGCGAACGTTATCCATCACAACGCGGGCAAAGGACTCGAGCGGCGTGCCCTTATCGTGACCGCCGAGCAGCAAGATCACATCGTCATCGGGAAACGCCGTCAGGGCCTTTTCGACCGCATCGGTGTTCGTTGCCTTGGAATCGTTAACATAGCGCACGCCATCGATCTCGCCACAGGGCTCAACGCGGTGCTCCAGCGGCTGGAACGAGACCAGGCCGCGACACACACCGTCAACATCGGCGCCGACCGTCAGGGCCGCCGTGGCAGCACACAGGGCATTGATTACATTGTGATGGCCCGAAATCTTAAGCTCGGACGTATCGACGAGCGGGGTCTCGACGCCCTTCAGGCGAATGACCATCTTGCCATCGCGAACAAATGCGGCGTCCTCGCCCGCAGGCTCGTCAAAAGCAACCTTGCAGATGCGACGGCCCGGAACATAGATGTACTCATCGAACTCGTGGATACCGGCATCCTCGACATCAACAATCACCAGGTCATCGTCGACCATATTCTCGAAGAGCTTAATCTTGGCGAGCGCATAGTTCTTATGGCTCTTATGCCAGCCCAGATGATCGGGGGTAATGTTGAGCAGCACCGCCACACGGGGGTGAAACTCCCGGGTCGTTGCGATCTGATAGCTCGAAAGCTCCGCCACAAACCACTCGTTATGCGCACGGCCATCGATCTCGTTCACCGGAGGCTCGCCAATGTTGCCGACAGCAACGCTCGCCTCGCCCGCCGCCTTAAGCAGGTAATCGGTCAGCGACGTGGTTGTCGTCTTGCCGTTGGTGCCCGTAATGGCAATCCAATTTTGGGGAGACAGACGGTAGGCAAACTCGGGCTCACCCATAATCTGGGCAGCGTGATCACGGCCAGCCTTAAAGAATGCCGAGAACTCCGAGATGCCCGGACACGTCACGCATACATCAAACGCGCCCTCGACCTGCTCGGTTCCGTAGACAAACGATGCCCCGTGCGCCTCGAGCGAGCGCGTGGCATCGTTGGGCTCGGACGCGCCGCCACCGTAAACGGTAACGGCACTCACGCGCTCGGGATGCGCAAGCGCCCAGCGAGCGACATCAAGACCGGACTTGCCCTGGCCCAAAACGAGCAGGCTAAAGACATTAGCAAGAGGCATGAAAGACCACTATCCCAACTGGAAGAACAACGCGAGGCCCAGGGCTCCGAAGGCCGCGGCGACAATCCAAAAACGGATGACGACCTTGGTCTCGGCCCAGCCCTTCTTTTCGAAATGATGATGAATGGGCGCCATAAGGAAGACGCGCTTGTGCGTAAAGTGGAAATAGACAACCTGGATCATGACCGACAGGGTCTCGACGATAAACAGACCGCCGATGATGAGGGAAACGACTTCGGTGTTGGTCATGATGGAGGTGCAGGCAAAAGCGGCACCCAGGGCAAGCGAGCCGGTATCGCCCATAAAGATGCTCGCCGGATAGCAGTTGAACCACAAAAAGCCCAGGCAGGCGCCGGCGCACGCCGTGCAGAAGATGGACAGGTTCACATCGCCGTGCAAAAACGCCATGGCGGCCATGGCCAGCATGGCGATCATGGAGGTGCCGCCGGCAAGACCGTCCAAGCCGTCGGTGAGGTTTACGGCGTTGGAAAGGCCCGCGATCATCAGCCAGCAAAAGACAAGGTAGAGCCACGGAAAAGAGAGGCCGCAAATGGTGGTCGAGAGCACACCAAGGTCGATCGTCAGGCCACCGGGGAAACGAATCTCGGGGGCGACGCCGCACCAGTTGACAGCAAGCACGGTAAAGGTAACGCAGATGAGGGTAAGGCCAATCATCTTGGCGTGAGGCGTCAGGCCGAGCGAGCGGCCGTGCGTGACAGAAGTCAGGTCGTCGATGAGGCCAAGAACGCCGGTTGCCAGCGTGGCGAGCAGCACAAGCACGAGCTCGGTGGTGAGCTTTCCCATCAAAAGGCAGGTCAGCGAAACGGCAACCAGGATGATGACGCCACCCACGGTGGGCGTGCCCTGCTTAATCAGGTGACGCTTGGGGCCATCGGCGCGAACCTGCTGGCCGATGCCCTCGACCTTCAGGAGCTTAATCCACCACGGCATAAGCAGCATCGCGATGACGGCGGCGATGCCCAACCCCAAAAATGCCTGGTACGTAGGATACGAAGGATTGCCGAACATGGACTAGCACACACCTTCCACAAAGCGATCGAGCTCAACGAAGCGTGAGCCCTTGACCAGCACGACATCATGCTGCTCAAGAGCGCCGCCCATACGGTCGAGCACCTGCTGATTGTCGGAGAACACCTGAATGCGGTCCTCATCCATACCCATCATGCGCGCGGCCTCGGCCATACGCTGGGCAAGCTCACCGCCGACACATGCGAGCATATCGAGCTTCTTGGCCGCCGCATAGGCGCCCACCAGCTCATGCATGCGAGGAGCCTCGTCGCCCATCTCGCCCATCTCGCCCAGAACCGCCATGCGCGAACCCGTGCACGAAAGCGAACACAGCAGGTCGAGGCCGGCTGCCATCGATTCGGCACTGGCGTTATATGAGTCGTCGATGACGCGAGCGCCGCTCTTGGCGCGCTTGATTTCCTGGCGATGCCCGGTAATCGTAAGACCCCTAAAGGCGGCATCGATCTGCTCGGGCGTCACGCCAAGACGATAGGCAACCGCCGCGGCCTTGACGGCATTGGGAACGGACTGCGCGCCGGGAATGGCAAGCAGTGTGTCGATAGTCTCGCCCAAGCCAAAATCGAGCGTAAAGACCGGGCGCCCCTCGTCATCAATGCGAATGTCGCACGCACGGACCTCATCGTCGTCCGAGACGCCCGCAAGCATCACGTCGACGCCCGCAGGCGCAGCAAAGGTGTCGCGGATGAACGGGGTAAAGTCGTCCTCACCACCCAAAACCAGCAACGGGAGAAGGTCTCCGGCGGCGCACATGCCGCCAACAATCTCGGATTTGGCACGAGCGATATTCTCGCGACTGCCCAGAATACCGATATGGGAGGTGCCGATCTTGGTCACAATGGCAAGGTTGGGATTGGCGGACTGAGACATGCGCTCAATCTCGTGGAAATGGTTCATGCCCATCTCGAGCACCAGAACCTCGGTGTCGGCAGGGGCCGCCAGCACCGTGAGCGGCATACCGATCAGGTTGTTGTAGTTACCCTTGGTTGCCCAAACGCGATAACGCTTGGCGAGCACCGCGGCGAGCACGTCCTTGGTCGTTGTCTTGCCGATAGAGCCGGTAATGCCAATTACCAGGCAGCCAAGCTCCAAACGATAAGCGTGAGCCAGGCGCAGCAAAAACTCCTCGGGGTCATCGGTATGCAGGATGGCGCAGCCCTTCTCATGGGCCAGCGAAAGCAGCTCGGCATCGGGCTCGCGCGTCATCACTACGGCGCCGGCACCCGACTCGATGGCACGGGAAGCAAAGTCGTTGCCGTCGACCTTTTCACCCAGGAAGGCGACGAATATCGTGCCCTCCTCAACCTGGCGCGAGTCGATAACGCAACCGCGGCATACCCGATCGGCTTCTCCCGTCACGGTTCGGGCCCCTGTTGCGGCCGCGAGATTGTTGACGGCGATCTCTATCATTGCAGCTCCCCTGTAAACCTAATAATGCTATCGGCGTATTGTATCCCAGCGCCGCCTACGCGTGGTGCAGGGCGTGTGAACAACCCGGATTAACCGACTGGCCATTTCATAGATAGTAACCCCCTACTTGGTGCGCGGGACACCCAACACGTCAAGCGCACTGGCCATAATGGACTGGAACGGCACTGCGGCGGCATCGGAGCCTGACGGGGTTCCGTCAAGGGTGATATAGCACAGGACCTTGGGCGACTGCGCCGGGGCAAACCCCATAAAAGACGACATGTAGTTCTCTTTGAGGTAGCCGCCGTTCTCATCGGCGCGCTCGGCCGTACCAGTCTTGCCCGCCACGTCGTAGCCGTCCACCGCGCCGCCAACGCCCGTTCCCTCGGCAACGACCGTCTGCATACACGATGTCACCTGCGAGGCGGCCTCCTCGGAAATCGCGCGATCCCCCTCGCCCCAATCCTTTTCATCGCCCTTGCTCGACTTATAGAAGTGCGGAGTCATCATCACGCCGCCGTTCGCGATGCCGCCCACGGCACGTGCGACCTCAATCGGCGAGACGGACAGCGCCTGGCCAAAGCTCATAGCACCCAAGGTGGCACCATCGTACTGGTCGCGCTCCTTGACGATGCCCAGACTCTCACCCGGAAAATCGACACCGGAGCTATGACCGATACCCCACTTGTCCACATAGGTGGCAAAATCATCGGCACCGATCTTGCGCCCCACCAGGACAAAACCGACATTGGACGAACGGCGCATCATCTCGCGTACGTCCATTGTCATGGTGTAGTCACGCTTGTCGGCATCGGTAACGGTATCGTCGCCCACCTTGATACTCGCGGGAACCTCAAACGATGTGCTCGGGCGCACAACGCCCAAATCAAATCCGGCGCCCGCAACCAGCGTCTTAAAGACCGAGCCGGGCTCGTAGGCATCCGTCACCAGACGAAGGTTCATGTCCTCGGTCTTGGCGTTTTCCAAATTGGTCTGGTCGTAGGTCGGATACGAGCAGGCGGCCAGGATCTCTCCAGTCGTCGGGTCGGTCACCAGGGCCGACCCGTTTTTGGCCTTCGTCTTCTCGACCGCCTCGGCCAAGGCATCTTCCGCGGCACGCTGAATGTTGACGTCGATCGTCGTCACGATATCCACGCCATCGATCGCGGCAACCTTTTTATAGGCACCGCCCGCGATATAGCCGCCATCTCTTGCGCGCTCGCGCACAAGAGAGCCATTCGTTCCGGTCAGAAGCTCATCGTATTGTTTTTCGAGTCCCGTCAGGCCAGCGTTGTCCACGTTCACGACGCCCAGCAGCTGAGAAGCCAGGTTTCCATACGGGTAAACCCGCTTCATCGCCTGCTCAAAGAGCACGCCGGGTAGATTCTTCTTTTCCAGGGCGGCAGCGTCATCCTCGTCGACCTGGCGCTTGATATACACCCAGGAACCATCAGACAGCACCAGCTTGCGGCAGGTCTTTTTATCAATACCGGTAGCCTTGACCAGCGCCGAGACCGTCTTGTCGACGTCCTCGACAAGCTGAGGGTTCACGGCGACATTGCGGCATTCGACCGACGACGTCAGCACGTTGCCGTTGCGGTCGTAGATAGTGCCACGTTTGGCATAGAGCGTCTGTGAAAGCAGACGACGCGCGTCCGCACGCTCGCGCAGCTTGTCAGCATTCACGATCTGGTATTCGGCAAGACGGAAGACGCCCGCGGCAAGGCCAACCCCGATACAGCCCATAACGACATCGCGGCGAGGCAGCGGCGCTCCCGTAACCCATTCAGACGACGACCCCTTGCGCGCGCCCGTATTGCGTACCCGAGGTCCGCCCGAGCCACGAAGACGCGACGCAGGGTCGTTGCCATAGGACGGCCCCGCGTTGTAAGATGGCCGACCCGTTCCTTGATAACCAGAACGTCCCCGCGAGGAGGGACGTCCAGACCCGTGGTCCCCGTCGGAACCGCGGCGATAGTCATTTGTCATACTCAGCTACCGTCTTATTTACTGAGCGGCCGCAGTCGAGCTAGCGCCCGCGGCTGCATCCTGCGAAAAGTCAAGCGTAACGCTCTCGCTGGGCTCCACCATGCCATAGGCGCCCGCAAGATCGCGAATACGCGTGTCGGCACCATAGACCGAATGCATGACCTCAAGGTTAGAACTCTCGTCGGTCGCCTTCTCGAGCGTGCTGGCAAGCTCTGCGTTGCCGTTGAGCACCTGGGCCGTGACACCGGCAAGTGCCACGCGGGCGACACCGATCGTCATGAAGACAGCCGCGATGATGCAAACCGTTTTAAGAACGCTCATGAAAACCGGGCTTACCGCCTGGTTTGCCTGACGGCCCGCGCCCGTGTAGACATCAAAACGCGGCGTGCGTTGCTCACGAGGGGCAACGGGCGCCTGCGGTGCCTCGCGGTAGGCGGGCATGGCGTTCATATCATAGGCGAGTGCTGCGTTTGAGGTGTTATAGCCCATGATATGCCGCCTCCCATCCCGAGTACGTTGGTAGTGTGTTTAAGCTTCGTTTATGGTGCGAGCGGGAGGTCCAATTTCGCGCGGTCGCGCCTACAGGCGCTGCGCCACGCGGATTTTGGCTGATCTCGCCCGAGGGTTGCGCGCAACCTCATCGGGTTGGGCAACCAAGGGTTTGCGGGTGATGACCTTGAGTATCGGCACGTTGCCGCACACGCACACCGGAATCTCCGGCGGGCACGTGCACCCCTGGCTCATCTCCTTAAAGTGGTTCTTTACGATACGGTCCTCGAGCGAGTGATACGAGATGACGCAGATGCGTCCGCCCGGGTTGAGCCACCTGGTGGCGGCATCAAGCCCCCTCTCGAGCACATCGAGCTCGTGGTTGACCTCGATGCGAATGGCCTGGAAGCTCTTCTTGGCCGGGTGCCCACCATGCCGACGAGCGGCAGCCGGAATGCCAGCCTTGATGATCTCGACAAATTGGCCTGTAGTTTCGATCGGTTCTTGCTCGCGACGGCGCACAATCTCGCGCGCAATCTGCGAGGCGAACTTCTCTTCGCCGTAGACGCGTAGAATCCGGGCGAGGTCGTGTTCGTTATAGGTGTTGATGACCTCAGCTGCGTTTAGGGTGTTGTTACCCGGATCCATCCGCATGTCCAATGGGGCATCTTCGTTATACGAAAAGCCCCTGCCAGGGATATCGAGTTGCGGTGACGAAACGCCCAAATCGAACAGGAAGCCATCGACCCCGGGCACCTCGGCCGAGCAAAGCAGCTCGTCCAAGTCGCCGAAGTTGCCCTTCAGCAGCTGGTGCGGGACGCCGGGAACCTCGCGGTCCAGACGGGCACCAGCGGCCTCGAGGGCCATGTCGTCCTGATCGACGCCGAGCAAAAGGCCCGTCTCCCCCACCTGCGCGGCCATCTTTACCGAATGACCGGCACCGCCAAGGGTGCAATCGCAGACAACGGAGCCGCTCTTGAGCTGCAGCGACTCAAGCACTTCGCCGAGCATGACAGGTTCATGCCGATATTCTTGTGTCAAGATCCCACGCTCCATCCGTTACTCGTGCCTTGCCCTTACGAGAAGAAGAGGTCAAGCAGAGCCTCGTCGTCATCGTCCTCATCGGCCGCGGCGCGGTCCCAAACCTCAAGGTGGTCGTAGTTGCCCACAACCGTGACCTCGCGGTCAAGGTTCGCCTGCTTGCGGAGAGACTCAGAAAGACCGATACGACCGGCGCTGTCCACATCCATCGACGTGGTGCGCTTGTTGATCGCCCTCATGAGCTTCTGGTCGTTGATGTCACGCGGGTTAAAACCCTCGTGGCCCTCACGACCCGCGAAGAGTCCTTCGACCCACTTATCGAAGGCCTCGGCAGAGAACACGTACAGAGCATCGACATCCAGGGCTTTGAACACGCGAACGTGCTCTCCAAGTTCCTCGCGAAGGGGTGCAGGCAGGGACAGACGACCTTTTGCATCGAGATTGCGCTCGTATGCACCAGTCATTCCCATGTGCGCCCTCCCCTCGGTTACTCAGACGGCACGTACGCGGGGAACCACCCCGCCTGTCGACGTCATTAATAATATGGGGAACTGCCCCATTTTTCAACACCTTTCCCCACCCCTTCCCCCACCCTACCCCACCACTCCACCCCCTAACTATTGGGCGCCACCCCCGAGCATATGTTCGAAAACACAATATGTTGTGTTTAACGCAAAGGCGGGATGCCACCTGTAGCACCCCGCCTTTCAACCTCAACCTTCAAGTTGACCTTGAGGCGATTTTTACGTCCCTTTACATCCCGTTCACATCGCCCCCAAACTCTCCCACGCGCGGCATGTGCACCCCGCCGCGCCATTGGCCGGTGGCGCAAAATGGGACGGACCCCCGATTGCCAAAACGTGCGCAACAGCACGTTCCAGCAATCGGGGGTCCGTCCTCGGATAGCATGTAATCGCAGATCAGCAGCGTATTAGCGATGTGCCAGCGGGTGGGCCGCCAGGTAAACCTCAGTCAGCTGTGTACGATCGACATGCGTGTAGACCTGCGTCGTCGATATATCGGCGTGTCCCAAGATCTCCTGCAGCACGCGAAGATCCGCGCCGCCCGCGAGCATATGGGTGGCAAAGGAATGGCGCAACGTGTGCGGATGGAGTCCCACCAACCCCACCTGGCGTCCGTAGCGCTCGCATATGACGTGAACACCCTGACGCGACAGACGCCCGCCGTTCTTGTTTAAAAAGACCGCCGGCGTCTCTGTCCCACGAGCATGAGCCGCCAGAAGTCGGCGCCCATCACATATATAGTGCGTCAGGGCACGCGCCGCGCTTCCCACCAAAGGGACCAGACGCTCCTTGGAGCCCTTGCCGCGAACCAGCACAAAGCCGTCATCGGCATGGATATCACTCACATCGAGCCCCACCAGCTCGCTCACGCGCAGGCCGCACCCATACAGCACTTCCAAGATAGCGCGATCGCGCAGACCCATCTCACCATCCGGAAAATCCTGGTCGAGCAATGCCGAAACATCCTCCACCGAAAGGCACTCCGGCAGGCGCTCGGCCTTTTTTGGCAAACGCAACGCCGCCGTAGGATTTTGGGTCACGGCCCCATCGCGCACCAAAAAGGCATGCAGGCCTTTGACGGCAGCGAGCGCGCGCTCCACCGAGGCATCGGAATAGCCCCCATCGCGCCGATCGGCGATAAAGTCCTCAATGACCCGCCGACTCACGTCCTCAAAGGACGCAATGCCCGTCCGCTCCAGATAGGCACAGTAGGTCGTCAGGTCTCGGCGATAGGCGGCAATCGTGTTACGCGCCAAGCCCCGCTCGACTGCAAGGTAATCAAGAAACTCCCCCGCCGCCACAGCGAGCGGCGAAGGAGCTTCTCCGATATGTTCCCGGTTCGCCGGCAACCTTAGTCCGTCGAACGATTCATGGGCGTCACCTGCAGGCGATCGACGCCCTCATGCTGGCCAATCGAGGCACGCACGAACTCTCGGAATAGCGGCTGAGGATTGGTGGGGCGGCTCTTAAACTCGGGGTGAGCCTGGGTGGCCACGAACCACGGGTGCACATCGCGCGGCAGCTCGACCATCTCGACCAGACGCTCATCAGGCGAAAGACCCGAGATGACAAGACCGGCGTCCTCGAGCTGATCGCGGAAGGCATTGTTGAACTCAAAACGGTGACGGTGGCGCTCGTAGACAAGCTCCTCGCCATACGCCTCACGCGCGAGGGTATCGGCAGCGAGCTTGCACGGATAGGCGCCCAGGCGCATGGTGCCGCCCTTCTCGGTCACGTCCTCCTGCGAGCTCATCAGGTCGATTACGCTAAACGGACCGTCCGGATCAAACTCGGAGGAGCTGGCACCGGCAAGGCCGACAACGTTGCGGGCGAACTCGCACACGGCAACCTGCATACCCAGGCAAATGCCCAGATACGGAATCTTGTGCTCGCGAGCAAACTCGGCAGCAAGGATCTTGCCCTCCAGGGCGCGCTTGCCAAAGCCGCCGGGAACCAGGATGCCCGATGCGTCGCCCAGAACCTCATTGACGTTTTCGGAATCGAGGCTCTCACCATCGACCAGCTGCACATCTACGTGACGATCGTAGAAAACGCCCGCGTGATGCAGGGCCTCGATAACCGACAGATATGCATCGGGAAGCTGGGTGTACTTTCCCACGACGGCAACCTTAACTTTATCGGCGTGATGGTTGGCATGGTTTTGCTTGCGCAGGAACTCATTCCATGCGCTCATATCGCGCTCGCGCGGATCGAGGCCAAGGCGCTCGCAAATGCGCAGGTCAAAGTCCTGCTCCGCGAGCAGCTGCGGCACGTCGTAAATGCTCGCGCAATCCTCGTTGGTAAAGACACAGTCGGTGTCGACGTCGCAGAAACTCGCGATCTTGCCGCGGATAGCGTCATCAATATGGTGATCGGAGCGCAGCACAATGATGTCCGGCTGGATACCAAAGCTGCGCAGCTCCTTGACGGAGTGCTGCGTGGGCTTGGTCTTAACCTCGTGGGCGGCGGCGATATAGGGAACGAGCGATACGTGGATGTAGCAGACGTTCTCGGGACCGGCCTCCTTGCGGTACTGGCGGATAGCCTCCACGAACGGCTGCGACTCGATGTCGCCGATCGTGCCACCCAGCTCGGTAATGACAACGTCGGAGCCAGTCTGCTCCTCAATGCGGCGGAATTTGTCCTTGATAGCATTGGTGACGTGCGGGATCACCTGGACGGTACCGCCCAAAAAGTCACCGCGACGCTCGCGGGCAATCAGGCTCTTGTAAATGGCGCCCGTCGTAAAGTTAGAATCGCGGGTCAGGTTCTCGTCAATAAAGCGCTCGTAGTGGCCCAGGTCCAGATCGGACTCGTAGCCGTCCTCGGTCACAAAGACCTCACCGTGCTGGAACGGGCTCATGGTACCGGGGTCGACGTTCAGATACGGGTCGGCCTTCTGCATCGTCACCTTGTAGCCGCGCGACTTGAGCAAACGGCCCAGCGATGCCGCGGTAATGCCCTTGCCCAAAGACGAAACCACGCCGCCGGTCACAAACACATGCTTAGTCATATTGAATTACCTGCGCTTCCCGTAGAAGTTGTCCATACACATCTTACGGGTCTTCATTGTAATACTCGAGAAAGAAGCAGTTCGCCATTTTTCACCAAAGTGCTTGCATTTCTCCATCTCGAAACAAAACGCCGCCCGGGACCCGAGCGGCGTAACAACAACTTAGGCGGCAGATCGCTACCGATCGGCAAGCTCGTCCCTGAGCATATCCCGAACGAGCATACCCGCGCGGATGCCTTTCAGATACCACCCGCCACGCTCGGTAAGGCAAATACCATTTGCAAGCTGGCCGCCATCCTCGCTATAACGCGAAACGACCTCGATCAAACCGTCAGAATCCAAGCGCTCAATTGCGGCGCGGGCTCGATACGGAGACACCCCAACGTGCTCCGCAAGCGTTTTGCGCGAGAAGCCATATGTCCCGCCACTTTCGGATTGCTGGGCAATCTCCATCAACACCAGCACTTCGACACGCTTCATATCGTTGACACTCGCACGACCCTTGCCCGCCATGGCAGCCTCCTCTAACCGAGCACGAGCATCCAGCGCGCCGTGCACGACCGACACACCTCACGATGGCAGGTAATATCCATCATGCGGCATCCCGCTAAGGATGAAACAGTTACGATTATTGTATACCGCCCAAATTGTTTTTAGGCAGGTAAACGGCTATTTTTCGCCGAAATAGACGCTTTATTGATCAAAAAGCCGTACCGGGCGCTAACCCGATACGGCCAAAAGGCGATGCAATTACCGCGGTACTTCAAACTTAGCGATGGAAGAAACCACGACGCTCAAACTTGGGCTCGCAGCACACGTTGATGCCCAGTTTACGCAACACCGTCTCGTCCGTCGGCGAGATAATCACGCTAAAGAAGGCATCGCAACCGCGCAGCTGCTCCAGGCCCAAAAGGACACGAGCGGCCGTCTCGCTCGTAGCCGAGGTGATCGACAGCGCCATAAGCGTCTCGTCGGTGTGAAGGCGCGGGTTTTTGCTGCCCAGGAAATGCGTCTTGAGCTTGCTGATGGGCTCGATCGCCTCGTCGCTGATGACTTCAAGCTCAAGGTCGACGCCCGAAACATGCTTGAGAGCGTTCATAATGAGCGAACTTGCGGCGCCCAGGCGCGTGGAGGTCTTACCGGTCACCACGGAACCGTCCGGCATGACCATGGCGCCCACGGGACCACCCGTCAGTTGCTCCCTGGTTAAGGCCGCCGAGCGCGCCGGTGAGTAGTTCTTATCGATGCCGGCCTTCTTCATAATAATCTTGAGACGGTCGACTTGCTCATCGCCCACGCCGGTACGGCGCACATTTTCGACCGCGGTAAAGTAGCGGCGGACGATCTCCATCTTGGAAGCGTCGCGGCAGGCATCGTCATCGGTGATGGCAAAGCCGACCATATTGACGCCCATGTCCGTGGGACTCTGGTAGGGGCTCTTGCCTAGGATCTTTTCCATCAGGGCACGGACCACCGGGAAGGCCTCGACGTCGCGGTTGTAGTTGACCGTGGTCTTGTTGTAGGCCTCAAGGTGAAAGGAATCGATGATGTTGGCATCGTCGAGGTCCGCCGTAGCGGCCTCGTAGGCAATATTGACCGGATGCGTCAGGGGAAGATTCCAGACCGGGAAGGTCTCAAACTTGGCATAACCGGCGGCGGTGCCGTGCTTATGCTCGTGATACAGCTGTGAGAGGCAGGTGGCGAGCTTGCCCGAGCCAGGGCCGGGCGCCGTCACGACAACGAGCGGACGCGTGGTCTCGACGAACTCGTTCTTGCCGTAGCCTTCGTCAGAAACGATCAGATCGACGTCGTGCGGATAGCCCTCAATGGGATAATGCAGCTTGGCGGGAATGCCGAGTGCATTCAGACGATTGCGGAAGACGTCGGCAGCGGGCTGACCGGCATACTGCGTGATAACCACGGCCGCGACAGCAAAACCGTTGCCGCGGAACAGGTCGACCAGGCGCAAGACGTCCTCGTCATAGGTAATGCCCAGGTCGCCACGGGCCTTGTTCTTCTCGATATGGTTTGCATTGATTGCGATGATGACCTCGACGTCGTCGGCAATGCTCTTGAGCATGCGGAACTTGCTGTCCGGCTCAAAACCCGGCAGCACGCGACTCGCATGATAGTCGTCAAACAGCTTGCCGCCAAACTCCAAATAGAGCTTGCCACCAAACTGCGAGATGCGCTCCTTAATGTGAGCAGCCTGCAGCTCGATGTACTTCGCATTGTCGAAACCCTGGCGCATGTGTGGCTCCCGTCCCGTTTCCATTTAATGTCCTAGGCGATTATAACGGAGCCCGCCCTCCCCGATACCCAGACCATCAACAGGCACCAACCCAACACGCCACCGCAACCGAAAGGAACCCGGGTGGTCTATTTGGGACGGCACCACCTTGCACCAACAATAGAAACGTCGCAGGAAGAGGCAAAGTCAGCGAAAGCCCACCAGAGCGAGCAAGGTGACGTGAAAGAGGAGGGCATAGGCCTTTTGGCCATGCCCGACGATTGAACGTCAGATTGCCGCTCTGGCGGGCTTGCAGCGTCGACCGGTTCCGCGGTTTGGTAAAACCGCGGAACATAAGTGCGCCCCCTCCCGCGCACGGAACGGGAGGGGGCTAAAGGTAGGAGTCTACCGGTGGGTTGACCCCACCGGACAGACGATGACCAGGTGATCCTTTACAGGATCGTCAAGGTTTCCGTGGGGTACCCGTTGGGTACTTAGAGCATCACGCAAGCGACGGTCAGGATGATGGCGCAGACGACGGAGAGAGCGACGATGAGCTTAAGGGCAAACTTGAGCCAGGTCGTCCACTCGATCTTGGCCAGGGCGAGACCGCCCATGATGGCGCCGGAGGTCGGGGTGAACAGGTTCACAACGCCGATGGCAGAGGAGAAGATCATGACCATGACCTCGGGCGAGAAGCCGAGCTTAACAGCCAGCGGTCCCATGATAGGCATGGAGACGGTAGCCATACCAGAGGTCGAGGGGATCAGGAAGGACAGGCCGAAGTAGACCAGGAAGCTCATGGGAGCGAAGATCACGCCGGACAGGCCAGCCAGAGCATTGGCGGCAGCGTCGAGGACGTAGACGTCGAGGCCGGTGTTAGCCATGAGGACGGAGATACCACGGGCGAGGGCGATGACGAGAACAACGGACATCATGTCGGCAGCGCCGGTGATGAAGGTGTTAACGATCTGCTTCTCGGACAGGCCACCGATGATACCGATCAGGACGGCCATGAGGAAGAACCAGGTGGAAGCCTCGTCGAAGTACCACTGGCCAATGGGCAGGCCGGTGATCAGGGCAGACCAGCCCTGGACGACGGCGTTACCGTCGGCGTCGTAGACAGCGCCAGCGTCGAAGAAGTTGGCGACGCCCTCGTTGAGGTCGGCCAGCGGAATGAAGCCGACGATCATAACGACGAAGGTGAAGGCAAAGGCGATCAGAACACCCTTCTGACGACCGGTGAGCTTGACCTCATTGTGAACCTCGGAAGCAGCCTTGCCGTGAGCCTCTTCGGCGTCCTTGAGCTCCTGCATCGACAGGATGGTGGAACCCTTGTCAGCCTTGACCTTCTTGGCATAGCTCATGACGAAGAAGATGGACATGGCAGTGGTAACAATCCACAGGACGGCACCGAGGCCGATGATGATGGACTGGTTGACCTCAATGCCAACGCCGGTCAGAGCGTCGACGGCAGCGCCGACGGCGAACGGGTTAACCGTGGAGCCCAGGCAGCCGCAGCCAGCGCCGAGCAGGACGGTAGCGGCGCCGACCATCGGGTCGAAGCCAGCGGCCATCATGGTAGCGGCAAGCAGGGCGTAGAAGGGAACGGTCTCCTCGCACATACCATAGGTGGTACCACCGAGGGAGAAGATGAGCATCAGCACGGGAATGAGCATGATCTCGTTGCCCTTAAGCTTCTGCACCAGGACGGCGATGCCGTTGTCCAGGGCGCCGGTCTCGGTCATCATGCCGAGGAAGCCGCCCAGGATCATAACGAAGAGGCAGACGGGCAGAGCGTCAGCGAAGCCCTTAATCGGGGCGGTGCAGAAATCGCTCAGACGGGCGGCAGTAACCGCGCCGCCGGACGTGCCGGAGACGATAACGGTAATCACTGCAACAATTGCCAGCAGAGCAAGAAGAATGGTGAACGATGAAGGCATACCGCGCTTTTTCTTAGCGGTCTCAGTCATAGTTCTCATCCCCCCTTCATAAATCATTTACTGATCTCGCCCGAAGCGGCTCTTCCGTGCCGTGCCTGCCGCTCGATCGAGATTTTTACCAGATAAAGCCGCTCGGGGTGTTCAACAATACACCCCGAGCGAGATGCTAGATGCACTTACTTGAGCGTGGCGTACATGACGGCCTTGATGGTGTGCATGCGGTTCTCGGCCTCGTCGAAGACCTTGGAAGCGGGGCTCTCGAAGACCTCGTCGGTGACCTCCTGCTCGGTGATGCCGAACTGCTCGCACTTCTCGGCGCCAATCGTGGTGTTGGTGTCGTGGAAGCTGGGCAGGCAGTGCAGGAAGATGGCACCCGGGTTGGCCATAGCCATGACCTCGGAGGTGACACGATACGGGGTGAGCTGAGCGATGCGCTCGGCCCAGACCTCGTCAGGCTCGCCCATGGAGACCCACACGTCGGTGTAGATAACGTCGGCACCGGTGACGCCGTCCTTGACGTCGGTGGTCAGCTTGATGGTGCAGCCGTTGGCCTCGGCGATGGGCTTGCAGGCCTCGATGACGTCGTCAGCGGGCATGCACTCCTCGGGGCCGCAGGCCACGAAGTTCATGCCAAGCTTGGAGCAGACAACCATGAGGGAGCGAGCAACGTTGTTCTTGCAGTCGCCCATGAAGACGAGGGTCTTGCCCTTGATGTCGTAGTTGAAGTTCTCCTGGACGGTCAGGATGTCGGCGAGCATCTGGGTGGGATGCCACTCAGTGGTCAGGCCGTTCCACACGGGCACGCCGGACTTAGCAGCGAGCTCCTCGACATCGTCCTGGGCAAAGCCACGGAACTCGATGCCGTCATACATGCGGCCGAGAACGCGGGCAGTGTCCTCGATGGACTCCTTCTTGCCCATCTGCGACGAACCCGGATCGAGGTAGGTGACACCCATGCCCAGATCCATGCCGCCGACCTCTAAGGCGCAGCGGGTACGAGTGGAGGTCTTCTGGAAGAGCAGAACGATGTTCTTGCCCTCGAGATAGCGGTGCGGAACGCCAGCGCGCTTCATGTCCTTGAAGTTCTTGGAAAGCTTGAGCAAGTACTCGATCTCCTCGGTGGAGAGGTCGAGGAGCTTGAGGAAGCTACGGCCGGAGAGGTTAACACCCATGGTTCGTTTCCTTTCGAAAAAATGAATTACGTAAGTATTAGTGTTGCCCGTTTGACGGGCGAAACCGGTGCGGTTGTAGGGGGACCGCACCGGAAACGGAAAGACTTAGAGGTCCTCGCGCCAGAAGGGCATGCTCATGCAGCGCGGGCCGCCGCGGCCGCGGGAGAGCTCGGCGGAGGGCACGACGAGAAGGTCCAGGCCCTCCTTGTACAGCACGTCGTTGGTGACGGTGTTGCGGGCGTAAACGCAGATCTTGCCGGGCTCGACGCACAGGGTGTTGGAGCCGTCGTTCCACTGCTCGCGGGAGGCCGCGATCGGGTCGCCGCCGCCGCAGGGGATCAGCTTGACCTGGTCGACGCCGGTGGCGTCCTCCAGGACGTGCTCGAGGGTGTCCTCGATCAGGCGGATGTTCACGTCGCCCGGGTTCTTGCCGGCGGTCAGCTCGTAGACGCGCAGGGTGCCCATGATGGCGGGGTGGATCGTGAACTTATCGACGTCGATCTGGGTGAAGACCGTGTCGAGGTGCATGAAGGCGCGCGAGACCGGGATGTCGAAGGCCAGGATGCGCTCGACCTTGGAGTCGGAGTTCCAGAAGATGTTCTGGGCCATGACGTCGATAGCGGCGGCCTGGGTGCGCTGGGAGATGCCGACGGCGAGGGTCTTCTCGTTGATGTTCAGCACGTCGCCGCCCTCGGTGTGGAACTGGCAGTCGCGGCGGAAGTACAGGGAGACGTCCTTGTAGTCGGGGTGGTACTTGAAGACGTACTTGCCGTACAGGGTCTCGCGGTTGCGGGTGACCGAGTACATGCGGTTGAGGTTGACGCCCTCGCCGACGACCGCGAACGGGTCGCGGGTGAAGTAGAGGTTGGGCATCGGGTCGATGATCAGGTCGGACTCGGACTCGGAGTTGACCAGGGAGTCGAGGGTCGTGGACGCCGTGAGGGGCATGTCGATCTCGGCCTTGGTCATGCCGGCCATGGTCTTCTTGACGAACTCGAGGTTGTCCTCGATGGAGTCCAGCTTCTCGCGGACGATCTGCGGCATGTGCTGGCCGCGGATGCCGGCCTCGGCGATGTACTGGTCGGTGAACTCGGCGCGGGCGCCGGGGACCTGGTCGAACACCTCGGCGACGAGGTTCTCGAGGTAGAGGACCTCCACGCCCTGGTCCCTCAGGATCTGGGCGAAGGTGTCGTGCTCCTGCTGTGCGACCTCCAGGAACGGGACGTCGTCGAACAGGAGTCGCTCGAGCTCGTCGGGCGGCAGGTTGAGGAGCTCGTCGCCGGGACGGTGCAGGCAGACCTTCCTGAGCTTGCCGATCTCGGAAGGCACGTGCAGACCTTTCGTCATGGCCTCCTACCTTTCTTTCGGGCCCCTGTCAGGGCCGATTCGTTAGCGCCCCTCCGTGTGAGGCGTTATTGCTGACGACATATTTATATCCAAAATCAGTTCATACTTCCACCTCGCCCCCGAACGGTTTTATATGAGGGGTGAACGGCATACACATATACTTCACGCATGGCACACTTTGATTTAATAAAGTTTATTTACGTGCTTAAACGCGTTTTTAACCGAGGAATCAATTGAAACTAATCTTTGTTAAACCACCCTCAAATTGCATATTTCGCGCAACGATATGAATAGAATTCGCAATTCTCGCTGTGTCTCAACCATTTTGATTTTTATTCAGTTAGAAGTTCGTCCTATTCATTTTTGGCAAACAGATTACCGTTTACCAGACGTTGGATACCGTTCACCGGAAGCTCAGTATAAGGCCCGTCGAATACCCAATCGATCTTGCGTCTCCATTTGTAACAACTTGACTTCTCGGTATAGAAAAACGGACCCGATCCCCTAGGGAAACAGGTCCGTTTTCGATTATTGTCAGCCAATTTGAATACGGCCTTCGAAGGGAATCGTGATCCTAGCGATCGAACTCCGCCAGCGCCTCGCCCAAAAGCCTTAAGCCCTCGCGAAGAACGTCCTCGCTCGCGCAGTAGCCCAGGCGTGCGCCACAGGGAAGCTCAAAGCGGCTGCCAGGTACCAGCAGCACTCCCCTCTCGGACAGCAGGCGCTTGCAGAACTCCTCGTCATCCTCGGGAATGTCCAGCTGGATAAACGAGGTGGACACACCCTGCGGGGCCGTCCAGGAGACACGATGCTGCGTGTCGATCCAAGCCTGCGCGATATCGCGGTTTCCAAACACGATCTTGCGGTTGCGCTCGAGGAGCTTGTCCTTGTGCTCGAGCACATAGGTCGCCAGGGCGTCGTTGAACACGCCGCCGCAAATCATGGTGTAGTCGCGGTAAGTGCGAATGCGGTTAGCTACCTCTTCGTCTGCCACAACCCAGCCCACGCGGGCCGCAGGCGTCGAATAGGTCTTGGACACCGAGTTGGTGACGATGGCCTTCTCGTACACATCGGCCATCGACAAAAAGTCCTCGGTGTTCTCAAGCGGCAGGTACACCTCGTCGCACAGCACATAGGCGCCAACCGAGCGGGCAATCTCGGCGATCTGGCCGAGCGTATCGGCATCGAGCACCGTACCGATAGGGTTCGATGCGTTATTGATGCAAATGAGCTTGGTGTTGGGGCGAACGAGGCGCTTGAGCTGTTCGATATCGGGTTTCCATCCGAGCTCCTCGCAAAGCTCCCAATACTCAACCTCGGCGCCGAGTGTGCGCGGGATCTCATAGAGCGGCGCATAGGTGGGCCACTCGGCAATCACATGGTCGCCGGGCTCGACCACGGCCATGATGGCGTTGAGGTTGGCACCCGTACAGCCATTGGTCTGCAGAATATGATCGGGATTGACCTCGCGACGATACAGCTTGGCAACCTCGGCCTTAAACTCCGGCGAACCCTCAATCCAGCCGTAGTTCATTTTCTCGCGGTCCAGGCGCTCGTAGAACGTGGCACCATCTTGGTCGTCGAGCGCGCGCAGCTCGCCCATGGTAAGCGAGGAGATTGTCGACTGGGCGATATCCCACGTAGCGCTCTTCTCCCAAACGTTAAGCCATTCCTCAACGCCGATTGTCTTGATATCCATGGCCAAGCTCCTTACAAAAGCAGTCATCCAATCGTGTTGACGTTCCTCATACAAGAATGGGGCGGTGCGAAAGATTCGCACCGCCCCAATGGGAGACATCTAATGGCAGTTAGACGTTTGTTTTAAGACCTGTACGGGTCTTTGAAAACCTTAGAGGTCCTCGCGCCAGAAGGGCATGCTCATGCAGCGCGGGCCGCCGCGGCCGCGGGAGAGCTCGGCGGAGGGCACGACGAGAAGGTCCAGGCCCTCCTTGTACAGCACGTCGTTGGTGACGGTGTTGCGGGCGTAAACGCAGATCTTGCCGGGCTCGACGCACAGGGTGTTGGAGCCGTCGTTCCACTGCTCGCGGGAGGCCGCGATCGGGTCGCCGCCGCCGCAGGGGATCAGCTTGACCTGGTCGACGCCGGTGGCGTCCTCCAGGACGTGCTCGAGGGTGTCCTCGATCAGGCGGATGTTCACGTCGCCCGGGTTCTTGCCGGCGGTCAGCTCGTAGACGCGCAGGGTGCCCATGATGGCGGGGTGGATCGTGAACTTATCGACGTCGATCTGGGTGAAGACCGTGTCGAGGTGCATGAAGGCGCGCGAGACCGGGATGTCGAAGGCCAGGATGCGCTCGACCTTGGAGTCGGAGTTCCAGAAGATGTTCTGGGCCATGATGTCGATCGCGGCGGCCTGGGTGCGCTGGGAGATGCCGACGGCGAGGGTCTTCTCGTTGATGTTCAGCACGTCGCCGCCCTCGGTGTGGAACTGGCAGTCGCGGCGGAAGTACAGCGAGACGTCCTTGTAGTCGGGGTGGTACTTGAAGATGTACTTGCCGTACAGGGTCTCGCGGTTGCGGGTGACCGAGTACATGCGGTTGAGGTTGACGCCCTCGCCGACGACCGCGAACGGGTCGCGGGTGAAGTAGAGGTTGGGCATCGGGTCGATGATCAGGTCGGACTCGGACTCGGAGTTGACCAGGGAGTCGAGGGTCGTGGACGCCGTGAGGGGCATGTCGATCTCGGCCTTGGTCATGCCGGCCATGGTCTTCTTGACGAACTCGAGGTTGTCCTCGATGGAGTCCAGCTTCTCGCGGACGATCTGCGGCATGTGCTGGCCGCGGATGCCGGCCTCGGCGATGTACTGGTCGGTGAACTCGGCGCGGGCGCCGGGGACCTGGTCGAACACCTCGGCGACGAGGTTCTCGAGGTAGAGGACCTCCACGCCCTGGTCCCTCAGGATCTGGGCGAAGGTGTCGTGCTCCTGCTGTGCGACCTCCAGGAACGGGACGTCGTCGAACAGGAGTCGCTCGAGCTCGTCTGGCGGCAGGTTGAGGAGCTCGTCGCCGGGACGGTGCAGGCAGACCTTCCTGAGCTTGCCGATCTCGGAAGGCACGTGCAGACCTTTCGTCATGGCCTCCTACCTTTCTTTCGGGCCTTACTGGCCGAATGTATCAGCGCCCCTCCGTATGGGACGCTGCTTGCTGACAGCTCTAGTTATATCCAAAAACCACCCGCAATTCCACCTCGCCCCCGAACGGTCAGCAAAGTGCGATGAACGGTATATCGCATATGATTCCCCCATGATGCACTTCAGTTTTCTAAAGCAGGTTTTCAAAGGTAAACGTTCTTTTTTCTAAGGAATTAAGCCAGATTGCACAAATATTTTCATGTTTGGGAATTGCATAGCTAAAACGGTTTTCTGCATATATATGTCGTTTGTCCGCGATTCGATTTGGATTCGATTATATTCAGCTCGCAATCATTCTTATTCATACATCCTCACCAGTTGAGTATGGATATGGATTGTTTTCAAAACGAGTCAGGCAGTTAGTTGCATGCATTGACAGCGTAAGAAGTAGGTTAAGATACCGTTCGCACAATACGTCCGTGCCACAAGTCGACTAAATTGAGACAATAGTGAATAGTGTTAGGCTACCGTCCCCCGCGGGGACTGAACGGACAGATGCATATGCCGAGCAAAATCGAAAAGAAGCAAAAGGCCGCAAAGCTGCGCAAACCGCCGCGCGACTTCTCGTACACGCAGAACCGAGAGCTCAGCTGGCTGCGCTTTGACAACCGCGTGCTCGACGAGGCTTTTGATGAGTCCGTGCCGCTGTTCGAGCGCCTTAAGTTCGTCTCGATCTTCGAGTCAAACCTCGATGAGTTCCTTATGGTGCGCGTGGGTGGCCTGTCCGACCTTGCCGAGCTCAAAAAGCAGCCTGTCGACAACAAGAGCAATATGACCGCCTCCGAACAGGTCGATGCTGTCATGGCCGAAATGCCCGGGCTCCTTACCCGTTGGGAGTCCATCTTTAAGAACATCGAGGGCAAGCTCGACACCTTGGGCGTTCACCGCGCGCGTGTCGATTCGCTTACGCCCGAGGAGCGCACCTTTGTAACCCGCTACTTCCAGGCCTACGTGTCGCCGGTCATCTCACCGCTGGTGATCGACCCGCGCCACCCCTTCCCCAACCTGCGCAACGGCGCACTCTACCTGGCGTGCGGCCTGGACGGCGTCACCGACGAGGAAAGTCTGCTGGGCCTGATCGAGATTCCCGCCTCGATGAACCGCGTGGTCGAGATCCCCTCGCCCACCGGCACCTACTCCTACATCTTGCTCGAGGACGTCATCCTCGCCTGCCTGGACAGCTGCTTTGGCTCCTATAAGCCGCTCGACCGCGCGCTCATCCGCGTCACCCGCAACGCCGATATCGACCCGGACGGCGAGGGCGTCGAGGAGGAAGAGGATTACCGCCAGCACATGAAGCGCATCCTCAAGAAGCGTCTGCGCCTGCAACCGGTGGTGCTTGCCGTCTCCGGTTCGCTCGAGAAGGCGACGCTCAAGACCATCCGCAAAGCGCTCGAGCTTTCGCGCCGCTCGGTTTTTACCTGCGATATCCCGCTCGACCTGGGCTACGTCTTTGGCATCGAGGGCAAAATTCCCGAGCACCTGCGCAATGAGCTCCTCTTTACGCCGTTTAAGCCGCAGCCCAACCCCACCATCGACATGTCCCGCTCCATTCGCGAGCAGGTGCTGCAGGGCGACAAGTTGCTCTTTTACCCCTACGAGGCCATGAATCCGTTCCTGGACTTGGTACACGAGGCCGCATACGACCCCGAGTGCATCTCGCTGCGCATCACGCTCTACCGCGTGGCCAAGCAGAGTCGTCTGTGCGAGTCGTTGATTGACGCCGCCGAGAACGGCAAAGAGGTCACGGTGCTCATGGAGCTCCGCGCGCGCTTTGACGAGCAAAATAACATCGAGTGGGCAGAGCGTCTGGAAGAAGCGGGCTGCACCGTCATCTATGGCTCCGAGGGCTTTAAATGCCACTCAAAGATCTGCCAGCTCACCTATCGCGAGGGCATGGCGCTCACTCGACTCACGCTTTTGGGCACCGGTAACTTTAACGAGAAGACGGCCAAGCTCTACAGCGACTTTATGCTCATGACCGCCCATCCCGGCATCGGCGAAGACGCCAACCTGTTCTTCCGCAACCTGTCGCTGGGCAACCTGCGCGGCGACTACCGCTTTTTGGGCGTGGCGCCCGTCGGTCTCAAGCCGCTCATCATGCGCGGTCTGGACCGCGAGATACAACGCGCTCTCGCCGGCGAACCCGCCCGCGTGTTCTTTAAACTCAACTCGCTCACCGACCGCGAGGTCATCGACAAGATCTCCGAGGCATCGTGTGCCGGCGTGCGCGTGGACATGATCATCCGCGGCATCTCGTGCCTGAAGCCCAACATTGCGGGCAAGACCGAAAACGTGCACGTACGTTCTATCGTCGGACGTTTCTTGGAGCACGCGCGCGTTTACGCCTTTGGCGTGGACTCGGACATGATCTACCTGAGTTCTGCCGACATGATGACGCGCAACACCGAGCATCGCGTAGAAATCGCCTTCCCCGTGCTCGACCCCACCTGCCGCGCGCTGGTGCACGAGTACATGGGCGTGCAGCTGCGCGACAACGTGAAGGCACGTAGCCTGACGAGCGACGGCACCTGGGTTCCCGTAGAGCGAAAAGAGGGTGAGAAGCCCTTTAACTCGCAGGAGTTCCTGTTGGAGCGCGCTTATCGCAACGCCGAGTCCGCAGCCGTGGCTTCGGAGCCCGTCGCCAAAGCAAAACCGGAATCCGCACCTGTTCTGGGCCCCAAGCCCAAGCCCCAGGCGGACGTTCCCAAGGTCCAGAAGGTCCAGGCAACCGTCATTGAACCCGACCTGGAATCCGAACCCGAGCCTGCGCCCCAGCCCCAGCCTCAGCCGCAGACCGTCAAGTCCGCGCCCCATGCAAGCGCCCGCCGCGAGAAACCCGCCGGCAAGACCAAGGCCATCGAGCGCCATCGCCCCGGCCGCGTGCGTATGGGTCTGGGCCTGATCGGCTTAGGCCTTAAGACGCTCATTACCGGCAAGACGAAATAGACGTTTGTAGAAGCGCCCCGCATTTGAGGAAAGCCTCGGATGCGGGGCGCTTTTCCCTGCTACCATGGTGCGAATAACAACGCGAATGACGGGCAGGAATATGAAGCTCACCATAGAATCGATGACGTATGGCGCCGATAGTCTGGCGCACGCCGACAACGGCAAGGCCGTATTTGTGCAGGGCGCCGTGGCGGGCGATACCGTCGAGGCCGAAATCGTGCAGGACGGCAAGTCGTTCATGCGCGCCCGCACCACCGAGATTCTGGAGCCAAGCCCCGATCGAATTCAGCCTCCCTGCCCCTTCGTGGGCGTCTGCGGTGGCTGCTCGTGGGGCAATCTCTCGCGCACCGCTCAGCTTGCCGCCAAGGAGCAAAACCTGCGCTCCACGCTCGAGCGCATCGGCAAGTTCACCCCTGAGCAAGTCGACGAGCTGGTGCAGCCCATCCGCCACACCAAGGACGACTGGGGCTACCGCAATAAAATCGAGCTCGAACCGACCGTCGTCAACGGCCGCGTTCGTCTTGGCATGCACGGCGTCGATCCCAGCAAGATCGTGACCGTCGATTCGTGTCCGCTGTTCGATAAACGTTTTCCCAAGGCGCTCAAGTCGGTCGTCGGCGCGCTCAACTATCTGAGCGGCAGCCACGACCTAGGCCTGGAGCGCGTGGGCATTCGCGCCTCGCGTCGCACCAAGGCGCTCGAAATCGCGCTCTGGACGCCCACGGGCTCGTTTCCGCGCTCGCAGGTCTCGCGCGTGCTGGCAGACGCCGCACACCCCACGAGCATAGTGCGCGTTATGAGCAAGGGTGAGAAGAAGGCCCGCCGCGTCTCCAAGGTTGAGATGCTCGCCGGCGAGGGCTCCTGGACCGAGAACATCGCCGACGGCCAGATGCGCCTTTCGGCCCCGTCGTTTTTCCAGGTCAACACCAAGGGTGCCGAGATTTTGATCGAGCTTGTCATGGAGGCGCTCGACCCGCAGGAAGACGAACTTGCCGTAGACCTGTATTGCGGCGCCGGAACCTTCACCCTGCCGCTCGCCCGCCGCTGCGACTTTGTTGCCGCTGTCGAGGCCTACGGACCGGCCGTACGCGACCTGCGCCGTAACCTAGAGATCAACAAACTCGATAACGTCGACGTCATCGGCGGCGACGCGGTGCGCGAGTTCCCCGATCAGGACGCCGATGTCCTGGTAGTCGATCCGCCGCGCGCAGGCTTGGCGCCCGAGGCCATCGACCTCATCGCGAGCACGAGTGCCCGCGATGTCGCCTACGTGAGCTGCGACCCTGCCACCCTGGCGCGCGACCTTAAGCGCTTTGTCGAGGAAGGCACCTTCTCCCCCGTCAAGATCACACCGGTCGACCTGTTCCCGCAAACCTTCCACTGCGAAACCGTCGTCCACCTCAAGCGTAACTAGACCGTTTGCCCATGACCACGCCCGATGATTTTTCTGGGACGGGGATAAAAAATTGTTCTGAATGATTATTTAATCCCCGTCCCGAAATTGAACCGCCCCCTCATTTCTTGGACATTAGAAATGGGGGGCTTCTTTATGGACGGGAAAGTCGGACACGACGCCACGCTGAGGACTCTTGCAGCAGAGTTTTGCGACAGGGGATACGGGCGCACCGAAGGCCGAAGGGCGCCCGGACCCGGCCGGGGCCGGCGGCGCGCGAGGGCGAGCTCTTGCGACGGAGCTGCTGCCCGGGCGCCTGAAGGACGAGTTCTACAGGAACCGGACGTGGCGGAGCTTCGAGGAGTTCAAGCGGGACCTCCACGCCTACACCGTTCACTGGAACAAGAGGAGGCAGGTTAAGCAAAAGGGACTGACCCCGGAGGAGTTCCGGAATCAGTCCCCATGTGCGGCATAGGCCGCTAATTGACCCGTCTAAGTTTCGGGGCGCAGTTCATTTCAGCGCCGCCCGAGAAAGCTAAACGCCTTCTGGCAGGTTGTCCCGGGCCGAGGGCGGCCACCTTGATCGCCCTCGGCCCTCACCCACCTCAACTGCTCCTCAATTACATAGAGCTGATTGAGGAGGGCGCAAGCTAGTGGGCGCCTTCCTCCTCGTCGTTGGGTCGGTAGGTGATGAACTCGATAACAAAGGCCAGGACGGCGGAAATGAGCGAGGCGATGATCGCGAAGATCATGTGGGAGATCCCGGCGCCACCAGGGGTCCCGTCGATGAAGTTGAGCAGGTTGAAGACGCCGAGGCCGCCCGAGATGTACATGAGAGCGCCAGTCATTCCCACGATAGCGCCGCCCACGGCGGAGCTCAGGCATGCCACGACGAACGCGCGCTTGTTGGGGAGGGCGATGCCGTAGATGCCCGGCTCGGTGACGCCGAAGAAGAAGGCGGAGATCATCGCGGGAAGGGCGATGCCGCGGAAGCGCTCGTCCTTGTTTCTGAGGTACATGGCAAAGATGACCGCTCCGAGTGCGAACCCGTGGCCGATGGTGGCGGCGAGCACGCTATCGTGGCCGAGGGTGTTCAGGTTCATGATGGAGATGGGGATGAGGCTCCAGTGGAAGCCGAAGATGACGAGGCACATCCACAGTCCGCCGACTAGGGCGCTGCCCAGGACGGAACCAACCACGGGGAGCTGGAAGATGAACGAGAACGCCGCGCTCAGCAGGTTGGTGATGAGGGTGGCCACCGGGCCGATGATGAGGTAGCCCAAGACGATGGAGACCGTCATCGTGGCGAGCGGGACAAGGAACATCTTGAGCGCAGCCGGCATCCAGCTCTTGAGCCAGCGCTCAAGGATAGAGCCGAACCACACCATGAGAAGGACGGGGATCACCGAGCTCACGTAGCCGGACACGGGCATGATGATGGGGAGCCCGAGGGCGGTGGCGTACCACGAGAACGTGCCGGCCACGCCGAGGTCGATGCTGCCGAGCGCCTCGCCCGAGGTCAGGGCGACCATCGTCGGGTAGAGGAGCGCCACGCCGATTGCCACGCCGGTGAACTCGTTCATGCGGAACTTGCGCGCGGCACTGAACGCCAGGGCGACGGGAAGGAAGTAGAAGAAGCCGTCAGCCACGGTGTAGAGCAGCGTGTAGAGGCCGTCGTTTGCAAAGGCCGGGACGAAGTAGGTGATGAGGGCAAGCAGTCCCTTCATGATGCCTGCGGCGGCAAGCGGTCCCAGGATGGGCTGGAAGATGCCAGAGATGAGGTCGATGATGACGGAGGCAACGGTCTTATCGCCCTGGGGCTCGTCGTCGGCGCTTGCGCCGCCCGAGAAGTTGCCGGCCTCCAGGACCGCGTCGTAGACGTCCTCGACGATGTTACCCACGACCACCTGGTACTGGCCGTTGGCCTGGATGACCTGGATGACGCCCTTGAGGGCCTCGATCTTGGCCGTGTTGGCGCAGGACTCGTCCTTGAGCTTGAAGCGCACGCGCGTGATGCAGTGCGCGACGCTGGCGACGTTCTCTGTGCCGCCTACGTTCTCGAGTATGGATCTGGCCAGATCGTCGTATTTTTCAGCCATTATTTTCTCCTTAGTGATATTGCCCGGGCGGCTAGCCCAGGTCGCCCCCGTTGGTGGCGATGGCCTGTTGGTACCAGTAGAAGCTCTTCTTGCGCCTGCGCTCGAGCGTGCCGTTGCCCAGGTTGTCGCGGTCCACGTAGATGAAGCCGTAGCGCTTCTCCATCTCGCCGGAGCCCGCGCTCACGAGGTCGATCGGCCCCCAGGTGGTGTAGCCGAGCATCTCGACGCCGTCCTGCTCGATGGCGTCGCGCATGGCCTCGATGTGCTCGCGCAGGTAGGCGATGCGGTAGTCATCCTCGATCGTGCCGTCGGGAAGCACCTCGTCATAGGCGCCGAGGCCGTTCTCCACCACAAAGAGCGGCTTCTGGTAGCGGTCCCAGAGGTCGTTGATCGTGATGCGGAACCCCAGCGGGTCGATGACCCAGCCCCAGTCGCTCGTGCGCACGTAGGGGTTCTCCACGCCGGCGAAGGCGTTGCCCTCGGCGACGCCGCCCACGGAATCGGGGTCGCCCGCGGTACAGCGCGAGGAGTAGTAGCTAAACGAGATGAAGTCGACGGTGTTCTCCGCAAGGATGCGCTCGTCCTCGGCGGTCATGCCCACGTCGATGCCCTCGCGCTCGAGCATCTTGAGCGCGTAGCCGGGGTAGCGCCCGCGTGCCTGCACGTCCACGAAGAAGAGGTCCTCCTGGTTCTTGACCTGCGCTGCGCGGACGTCCTCGGGACGACAGGAGTAGGGGTAGTAGCTTCCCGCGGCGAGCATGCAGCCTACCTTGTTCTCCGGGTCGACCTCGTGGGCGATCTTGGTGGCCCAGGCGCTCGCCACGAGCTCGTTGTGCGCGGCGCGGTACTCGGCCTCGCGGGCATTCTCCCCGGGCTCGAGGACGATACCGGCACCCATGAAGGGACGGTGCAAGATCATGTTCATCTCGTTGAACGTGATCCACCAGCGCACGAGGCCGCGGTAGCGGTTGAAGAGCACCGTCACAAGCCGCTTGTAGAGCTCGATAAGGGTGCGGTTTCGCCAGGCGCCGTACTTCTTGACGAGGTGGATGGGGCAGTCGAAGTGCGTGATGGTCACGAGGGGCTCGATCCCGTGCTCGCGGCAGCAGCGGAACACGTCCTCGTAGAAGGCGAGCCCGGCCTCGTTGGGCTCCTCCTCGTCGCCATTGGGGAAGATGCGGCTCCAGGCGATGGAGAGGCGAAAGACCTTAAAGCCCATCTCCGCGAAGAGGGCTATGTCCTCGCGGTAGTGGTGGTAGAAGTCGATGCCCGTCTGGGCCGGGTAGTAGTACCCGGGCTCAAAGACGAGCATGCGCCTCAGGCCGCGGCTTACGTCGTTGCGCTCCGGCCCGTGTGGGATGACGTCGACGTTGGCAAGGCCGCGGCCGCCCTCGTCATAACCTCCCTCGCATTGGTTGGCGGCGGTGGCTCCTCCCCAAAGGAACCCTTTTGGAAATGGCATGGTGCCTCCTTCTCTCTGGCGCCCCCATCTCTGCGGGGGACGCTTTATAACGTCCTTGCGGCCTCGCGCGCCGGGCCCGTGGCCCTTTCCCTGATGCGCGCGGGCCGCCTGTGAAGGGATGACTAGCTGACGGCTTGTCCCGCGGCGGCGCGACGTGCCTCCCGGCCTTCGACTAGGGAGGGGACCTGCGCCAGGCACACGCCGGCGAGGATGATGGCGACGCCCAGCCACTCGACGACGCCGAGCGGCTCGCCGAGGACGATCATGGCGATGAGCAGGCCGGCGGGGAGTTCCGCGGCGGCCATGACAGTGGAGAGGCCCGCAGGCAGGTGCGGAGAGCCCATGCCGAAGAGCAGGACCGGGCAGAGCATGCCAAAGAAGCCGGCGATGACGGCAAAGGACAGGATGCCCTGGGCGAGGACGCCCGAGACGACGTAGTCCGGGCACACCGTGAGCGACATGACCACGGAGCCCGCGCACACGATGACGCCACGCTGCTCGGACGAGCAGGGGGCCTCGACCTTGCCGGAGAGGATGACAAAGAGGGAGCAGGACACGGCCGCTCCCAGCACGCAGAGCAGGGCCACGGGGTCGTACCCGGTGATGCCGGTCTTGTAAACGCCGCTGGCGAACACCGTCCCGAAGACGATGACCAGGGCGGAGACTACTTGGAGGGGCCTCGGCGGTCGGCGCGTCATGACGGTCTGCCACACGAGCCCCAGCCACGTGAACTGGAAGAGGAGCGTGAGCGCCACCGGGGCGGGCAGCACGCTCATGGCGTAGCAATAGAGGATTGAGGTGAGGCAGGTGAGGGCTCCCAGGCCCATGAGCTTAAGGGCGAGCTTCCAGCCCACGCGCTGCCAGCGGTGTCCGAGTGCGTGGCCCGCGAGTGTGGCGAGGGCGAAGAAGAGGCAGCCGAACCACGCCTGGCTCGCCACCACCTGCACTGAGGTGAAGCCCGCGGCGTAGGCGAGCTTGTAGGTCGTGGCCATCGCGCCGTAGCAGGCGCCGCCCGCAAAGACCTGGAGCGCCGCCTTGGCCTGTCTCGCGCCTGTGGCTCCCGCCCCGGCGGCCTGTTGCTTGATTGTGTTTGTTCCTGCCATTAGGCTCCCTTCCGTCTGCTGTCTTGCAGACGCACGTCTCGTGCGTCTGTTCCCTGCAGTCGGAAGGTGGGCTCGTGCGGTCTTCTGGCGGTGCATGTGGTACCTGCTGCCAAGACGAAAAAAGCCACGCAACCGACTGCTCGGTTGCGTGGCAAAAAGGTGGCTAGCGCCCAGAAAAGTCCACGCGTTTTTAGACTGGGACAAAGTACTACAACAGGTGAGATTCCGTCAAGAAAAACCGAGGAAAAAAGTGAGCCTCTGCCCGCCGTACCTGTGGCGGTCGTTCCCCGAACGGGGCGGTGCTGTTGGGGACTGTCTCGATCTGTAACAGTAAGACCCGGTTTTGGTCCGTAGATGTTACAGATTTAGACGTTTTGTCAGAGCGGTTTCCGTTTGTCTTGATCTGTAACAGTTAGGGGTCAAAAGTAGGTCTAGACGTTACAGATTGAGATTGTTGAGGATGGGTGAGGGTAGCTAAAATAGCCCCGTCCCTTTTTAAACATTGGGAAATCGAGCGTGGCAAGCGGAGGTCTTCGGGGTATAAGACGGCTAATTATATGCCGCCTTACGAAAGGAACTCTCATGCCCAGCGTTGCCGTTCTCGCCGCCGATGGCTTTGAAACGATTGAATGCCTGACCATGGTCGACGTCATGCGTCGCGGCGGCGTGCGCGCCACGCTCGTCTCGATCATGCCCACGCGCGAGGTCGTGAGCTCGCTGCAGATTCCCGTGACCTGCGATGCTCTCTTTGACGAGATCAACTTTGACGAGTACGACTGCGTCGTGCTGCCCGGCGGTCTGCCCGGTGCCACCAACCTGCGCGCCGACCAGCGCGTCTGCGACGTAGTCTGCGATTTCGCCGCGACCAAGCACGTTGCCGCAATCTGCGCCGCCCCGTTTATCCTAGGCGAGCTTGGTCTACTCGAGGGACGCCGCGCCACGTGCTTCCCCGGCTTTGAGAAGAGCTTCCCCGAGGGCACCTATACCGGCGAGAAGGTCACGCAAGACGGCAATATCATCACTGCCAGCGGCATGGCACAGTCACTCCCCTTTGCCTTGGAGCTGCTGCGCACGCTCGCCGGCGAAAAGGCCGTCGAGAAGGTCGCCGAGGGTATCCAACTATGATTTTGGCTTCGCAATCGCCGCGCCGCATAGAGCTGATGCGCGAGGCGGGCTATAACATTCGCGTAATTCCCGCAGACATCGATGAAACGCCTTTTGATGGCGAAGCTCCGCTTACGCTCGTCGAGCGCTTGGCGCGTGCCAAAGCCGCTGCCGTCGCCGCCGAGCATGCCGAACCCAATGAGCTGACCGTCGCGGCCGATACCATCGTCACCTTCGATGGCATGATTTTGGGTAAGCCGGCAAACGAAGACGAGGCGCGCACCATGCTCCGCGAGCTTTCGGGCCGCACGCACCAGGTGGCGACCGGCGTCTGCATCGTTAAAGCCGGCGACGCTACAGCTCCGCATGCCGCCGAGAGCCTGTCGTTTGTCGATGTGACCGACGTGACGTTCTATGAGCTTACCGAAGAGCAGATTGAGCGCTATGTCGCCTCCGGCGAACCTATGGACAAGGCCGGAGCCTACGGCATCCAGGGCACAGGCGGCCGCATGCTCGTGCATGACATTTCGGGCGACTTCTACAACGTGGTGGGCTTGCCCATCGCCCGCGTCGCACGCGCGATTCAAAAACTCTCGTAATTGCATCTGGCGCTGGGTATCCCCCAGCGCCTACAATTTTGCCGTACCGTACGGATCCCGACCGGGCATAAGGCCCGGCGGAAAACCGATAGGAGAAAATATGGACACACTGCTCGAAGCCATCGATGTCTGCAACGTCGATGGCTTTTGCTTTGGCAACTATACGGACGAGGAGGCTGGCACCGGCTGCACCGTAATCGTGGCGCCCGAGGGTGCCACCGGTGGCGTTGACGTACGCGGTGGCGCTCCCGCTTCGCGCGAGACCGACCTGCTGCGCCCCGAAAACACCGTCGATAAGGTCCACGCCGTCTGCCTTTCGGGCGGATCGGCCTTTGGCCTCGAAGCCGCAAGCGGCGTCGCCCGCGAGCTTGAGAGCCGCGGCATCGGCTTGCCCGTCGGTCCCACGCAGGTGCCTATCGTGTGCTCCAGCTGCATCTTTGACCTCGCCTTTGGCGACCCCACCGTGCGCCCCGACATTGAGGCCGGTATCGCCGCCGTGCGCGAGGCGCTCGACCACACTCCTGCCACGCTCGAGCAAGGCAACGTGGGCGCCGGCACCGGCGCCACTATAGGCAAGCTCATGGGGCCTGCCACCTGCATGAAGGCAGGCCTTGGCGCTGCCGCCGTGGCGCTCGGCCCCATCAAGGTGGGCGCCGTGGTCTCGGTCAACGCCTGCGGCAACGTCGTCGACCCGACCACTGGCGAATGGGTGGCGGGCATGCGCGCCGCGGCCGATAGCGACCAGATCGTCGACATGGAGCTCGCCGCCTTTGCCGCCGCCGGATCTATGCAGATGCCGCTCGACCGCACCAACACCACCATCAGCTGCATCGTCACCAATGTGGAGCTCACTAAGGCCCAGGCCACCAAGGTATCCCAAATGGCCGCAGACGCCTATGCGCACGCCATCCGCCCCACGCACACCACCAACGACGGCGACACCATCTACACCCTCGCCAGCGGCAAGTTGGGCGCCCAGGCTAGCGCCGCCGTTCCCCTAGACCTGCTGGGCATGCTCGCCGTAAGGGCCCTACAGACCGCCATCGTAAAAGGAGCAAAAAACGCCAAAACCTCCCACGGCATCCCCGGCGCCGCGAAGTAAACTAACTCGTCCGATTGCCCGGTGGGTCTTGGTTATGTTTGCTGCTCTACAGTCCTGGCTCGCACGAAGAGTACATTAAGTGCTCTTCGGCTCGTGCGGAACTCGCGACAAACATAACCAAGACCCACCGGGCAACCTACTCAACTAAATCCCTTTCAGCCCAGGCCCCTGTGTACCGCGCGTCGAAGATCTTCAAATTCAGCTGCCTGACAATCGATTCTTATAGCAGAGGCCCCTTGGCCTTTAGTTTGATACAAGTTCCGCACGAGCCGGAAAGCACTTAATGTGCTTTCCGTGCGAGCAGGACTGTTCGCAGTAGCAAACTAAAGGCCAAGGGGCCCAGTCAACTTATCGGCAGCGAATACTCAGCAGCTAGTTGAATTTGAAAATCTTTGAGGCAAGACGGTATAGGCCGAGTGTGGTTTTGTCTCCGGCACGGCCGCGCAAGTTAGTGAAGAAGCCGACCACACCGTAGCGTGCACGACGATACATACGCTCGTCATAGGCTTTCAGATCAGTCCACAACGTCTTCAGGCGCTCATCGGCACAATCCTCGTCGGAAAGCTTAGTAAGCACCGAGCAGATTGCCATCATCATGGTGAAATAGCCCATCATGTAGGAGCGCAGACGCGACGACTCGACATCGCTGTACAGATGGAACGACTCCATCATGATGCGCGTCACGCGGAACTGCTGGTCCAGACGCTTGACCATCGTGGCCTCGTTGACGCTTTGGCCCTCGCGACCGATAAAGTAGCGATAGAGGTCGATGTCGGCGTAGTACATGGTCTTGCAACGCGGCAGCGGCACGTAGGCGTAGATGTTGTCTACATAGAATGTGTGCGGCGGCATAGGCAGATTGGACGCGCGCAGCACATCCGTGCGATAGCACAGGCTGTGCATGAGCAGATTCTGGTCCAGACGGAAATGGCCAATCTGGTCCCAGGTAAAGATCTTTTTTCGCGGCAGGGCAAACTTGTAGCCAATAGCGGTATGCGTACCCTCGTAAACCTTCTCGTACACATAGTTCGAGATAAAGAGGTCGACGCGCTGGTCGCGCTCCTCAAAACCGCGCAGGATCGAAAGCATGGTCGACAGGGCGGCGCCATCGAGCCAGTCGTCCGAGTCGACGACCTTGTAGTAGGTACCCTGCGCCTCGCGCAAGCCCGAGAGGACGGCGATGCCGTGGCCGCCGTTCTCCTGATGCACCGCGCGGATGATTCCGGGATAACGTGTCTCCCACTCATCGGCCTTGGCTGCCGTCTCGTCCTTGGAACCGTCATCGACGATGATGATCTCGATATCGGTGGCGTAATTGCTCCCCTCCAGAATGGAGGTGATGCAATGGTCCATGTCCTTGGCGGCGTTATACGAGGGAATACCGAATGATATGACTTTATGCATGGCAGGCAATAATCTCATCCGAAAGATCGAGGGCAGAGTTGGTCACGGCATCCATATCGTAGTAACGATACTCGGCCAGGCGACCCACCGGGTGGAAGTTCGTCAGGTTCTGGACGCGTTCAAGATAGCGCTCATAGAGCTCGCGGTTCTCGGGCTCCAGAATGGCGTAATAGGGCGTCTCACCCGAGCCGGGCGTATAGGCCTTGGAATACTCCTTCATGATGGTAGTCTTGCCGGGCAGGACCTGACCAGTCATGTTCTTGAACTCGGTGATACGCGTGTAATCCTCGCTCGTGGTGTAATTGACGGTGCCCACGGGCTGGAACTGGTCCATATCGAGCGTCTCGAACTTCATGTCGAGCGTACGGTACGGCAGAGCGCCCAGGTCGAGGTTGAACAGCTCGTCGAGCGGACCGGTGTAAACGATCTCGCCGCCATAGACCTTACCGTCGATCTTGACGGTGGTTTCGTCGATCTCGAAGAGGTCGCGGGCGTCAACGTCGCAGAACACATCAATCAGATCGTGGTCGAGCATGTGCTCGAACAGCGCGGTATAGCCGTCCTGCGGCATGCCCTGGAAGGGAGCCTGCGGGAAGTAGCGGTCATCGTCGCCCACAAAGACGGGAACGCGGCCGGTGATCGAGGGATCGATCTGATCGGGCGTCTGGCCCCACTGCTTCATGGTGTAATGCAAAAAGACGTTCTCGTAGACGTAATCGGCGACCTCGGCAAGATCCGGGTCGTTCTTCTTGCGCAGCTCCATGATGGGCACCTTGACGTCCTTGCCAAAGGTCTCCACGAGCTTCTGATACAGCTCCTCGCCGTGCTCATCGCCAAAGGCGAGCTTGAGGCTCGCGTGGTTAAAAGGCACGGGCATGAGGGTGCCGTTGATGTTGGCAAGCACCTTGTGCTGGTAGTCCGTCCACTTGGTAAAGCGCGACAGGAAATTGTGGACGCGCTCATTAAAGGTATGGTAGATGTGCGGACCATACTCGTGGACCAGGATTCCGGCCTCATCGGCGCAGTCGTAGGCGTTACCCGCAATGTGGCTACGACGCTCCAGAACGGCAACGCGATAGCCGATGGTCTCGGCGAGACGGCGGGCACAAACGGCACCGGCATATCCGGCACCGACGACAATCATGTCATATGCGCCGGCGTTAAAGCCTTCAGGCAGGCCTGAGGTAATCTGCATCGATACTCCTTGTCAAAAGCCACGGGCTCGTTAGCTGGGCTTTTCTCGAACATTCTTCGAGACATATTTATCAGAGCGATTATAGCGCTAATGCGTCCTATAATGAGCTTGCCACACAAGGAAAGCTCAAGCACCGCGGCGTACATTATTGAAAGTTAAACCCGCTAGCAGCGGGTTTATTCGTGTGCAGTCAGGCGCCTGGAGCTTAGCGAAACGCTTGTAAGGAGTAACATGAGCGATTTCCTTAACCGTATGAAGTCTGCCGCCAAGGCCGACCTTAAGACGATCGTCCTGCCCGAGGGCGAGGATCCGCGCACCATCGTCGCAGCTACCAAGATCATCGAGGAGGGCCTGGCAAAGATCGTCATCCTGGGCAACCCCGACGAGATCAACGTTCCCGGCGCTACCGTCATCGACCCGCGCAATGCCGAGAAGCACGAGGAGTACGCGCAGAAGTTTGCCGAGCTCCGCGCCAAGAAGGGCGTCACCATCGAGCAGGCTCGCGCCCAGGTGATGGATACTACCTACTTTGGCACCATGATGGTCAAGATGGGCGACGCCGACGGCCTGGTCTCCGGCGCCTGCCACTCCACCGCCGACACGCTGCGCCCCGCACTGCAGATCCTCAAGACCGCCCCGGGCACCAAGCTGGTGTCGGCCTTCTTCGTGATGTGCACCGACACTCCGCAGTTCGGCACCGACGGCACGCTGATCTTCGCCGACTGCGGCCTCAACATCAACCCGTCCTCCGACGAGCTCTCCGAGATCGCCATCGCCTCCGCTCACTCCTGGTCCACCTTCATGGGCAACGTTGAGCCGCACGTGGCCATGCTCTCCTACTCCACCATGGGCTCCGCCGGCGGCGAGGTCGCCAAGAAGGTCCAGGAGGCTGTGAAGTTCTGCAAGGAGAAGGCTCCCGAGCTCGCCATCGATGGCGACCTGCAGCTCGACGCCGCCATCGTCCCCACCGTCGCCCAGCTCAAGGCTCCCGGTTCCTCCGTTGCCGGTAAGGCCAACGTGCTCGTGTTCCCCGACCTCGAGGCCGGCAACATCGGCTACAAGCTGGTCCAGCGCTTTGCCGGCGCCGACGCCTACGGCCCCATCCTGCAGGGCATCGCCAAGCCGGTTAACGACCTTTCGCGCGGCTGCTCTGCCGACGACATCGTGGGTGTCGTGGCCATCACCGCCGTCCAGGCTCAGATGGCTGAGTAGCGGACATATCCCCTCGGGGCCCTACAGGGTAAAGCTCTGAAAACGTCCTCGGACATGTCGGAAGCCCCCGCTGCGCACTACGTGCGGCGGGGGCTTCCTCCGTCCTGCGGAAAGTTTTCAGAGCTTTACCCTGTAGGGCCCCTGCCGCCACGTGGCAGTCAGGGTATCTGGAGTGGACGGCGGCTTGACTACGAGCTGGGGCTGAAGATCTGAATGGATGGGTGCCGTTGCTAGGGGCGCAAGCGTTGCTGGCGATGGTCACTTTGGGACTGGTATTTCCGCCTGCTAGTAAAAAGGCCTCCGGAGCTGTTGCTCTGGAGGCCTTTCGTTTACTTGTAAATGCGCGCGTTAGTTGTTCTTGGTCAGACGCTCGACGTCGTGGGCGATCATGTATTCCTCGTCGGTGGGGATGACCATGACCGTGACGGCGGAACCGGCGGCACTGATGACCTGCGGGCCGCTGCCCACGGCCTCACGGTTCTTGTTGTTGTCGATGCGCACGCCCAACCACTCAAAGCAGTCGCAGAAGGCCTTGCGGATCGACCAGTCGTTCTCGCCGATGCCGGCAGTGAAGGTAATGGTATCCACGCCCGCCATAGAAGCGATCATGGAGCCGGCCTGCTGCATAGCCTTATAGGCGAACATATCGAAGGCGAGCAGGCAGCGCTCATCTCCCTCGGAGGCGCGCGTGCGAATGTCGCGGGCGTCGTTGGAGATACCCGAGATGGCGAGCAGACCAGACTGCTTGTTCATCATGTCGTCGACTTCCTGGTAGCTGTAGCCGCCCTCGCGCTGCAGGTAGCACACGGTAGCCGGGTCGATAGAGCCGCAGCGGGTTCCCATCATCAGGCCGTCAAGCGGCGTGAGCCCCATCGTGGTGTCACGGCATACACCGTCCTCGATGGCGGCAAGCGAGGCGCCGTTGCCCAAATGGCACGAGAGCAGGCGGTGGCAGCGCGAGCCCAGGATCTCCTTGGCCATCATCCACTCATAGCGGTGGCTCGTACCGTGGGCTCCGTACTTGCGCACGTGATACTTGTCGCACACGTCCTTGGGCAGGGCGTAGGTGTAGGCGACCTCGGGCATGGTCATGTGGAACGAGGTGTCGAAGACGGCCACGTTGGGCAGCTCCGGATACTTCTCACGGCAATACTCAATCGCCGCCGCCTCGCCGTAGTTGTGCAGCGGAGCAAGCGGTGCCACCTCGAGAATCTTAGCCATGACCTCGTCGTCGACGACCGCAGAATCATCGAAGTGCCAGCCGCCTTGAACGATGCGATGTCCAATGCCATCAATCGTAAAGTCGGTCTTCTCGAGCTCCTCGAGCACGCGAGCGATAGCAGAGCGATGATCGGGGAAGGGAACCTCCTCGGTCTGTTTGGCGCCACCGTTCTCGGAGTGGCCAAAGATGCCCATGTCCGATCCGATACGCTCGCAGTTGCCCTTGGCGAAAACCTCGCGGGTATCGGTATCCAAAAGCTGATATTTAAGGCTTGAACTGCCGGCGTTGACAACAAGTACGTTCATGAGACTCCTTTGCAGTGCAATACGGCCGACGCAGACCCCTTAAGGCGGCCGTATTTTAATAAGAAGTTATCATATCTTGATAAATAGCTATCAGCATATCGCCCAACGAGCGCAAAAGAGGGACTAAACGACACTTGGTCGTCCAGCCCCTCCCCTCTTGCAATTACTTGCCGTTGACGATGCGCTCGACGTCGGAAGCGATCATGAACTCCTCGTCCGTGGGGATGACGAAGATCTTGACCTTGGAATCCTTGGCAGACAGGCACCAAGCGCCGTCGCCACGCAGGGCGTTACGGGCATGGTCCATCTTGACGCCCATAAAGGCCAGACGGTCGGCAACGCCGGCGCGAACGGCCGGAGCGTGCTCACCGATGCCGGCGGTGAAGACCAGCGTGTCCATACCGCACATGGAAGTGGCCATCTCGGCAGCCTTGGCGGCAATCTTGTAGACGAACATGTCGAAGGCGAGCTGAGCCTCGGGGTCGCCGGCGGCGGCAAGCTCCTCGACGTTGCGGCAGTCGTTGGTCTTGCCACCGGTCACAGCCAAAAGGCCGGACTTCTTGTTCATCATCTCGTCGACCTCGTCGAAGGTGTAGCCGCCCTCGCGCTGCAGGTAGCACACGGTAGCCGGGTCGATGGAGCCGCAGCGGGTGCCCATCATGACGCCGTCGAGCGGGGTGAGGCCCATAGTGGTATCCATGCACTTGCCGTCCTCGATGGCGCACAGGGAGGCACCGGAGCCGATGTGGCACACGACAACCTTGCGGGCCTCGCCGTTGGTCATCTCGGCGACCTTCTTGGAGATGTAACGATAGCTGGTGCCGTGGGCGCCGTACTTACGGATGTGCAGCTTGTCGCAAACATCCTTGGGAAGGGCGTAGGTCTTGGCGACCTCGGGCATGTTGAAGTGGAAAGCGGTGTCATAGACCGTGACGTTGGGCAGGTCGGGATACTGCTCCAGGCAGAACTCGATAACGTTGGCCTCGGGGTTGTTGTGCAGCGGCGCCAGCGGGGCGACCTCACGGATCTTGGCGAGGACGTCCTCGTCGACGAGGGAGGAATCGCCAAAGTACCAGCCGCCCTGAACGATACGGTGGCCAATGCCCTCGATCTTGACGCCGTTGGCCTCGAGGTCCTTCAGGACGACCTCGATGGCGACCTTGTGGTCGGGGAACTCGATGTTCTCGGTCACCTTCTTGGAGCCGTTGGCAGCGTGGGTGAAGGTACCGCCGGTAAAGCAGACGCGCTCGCAGGAGCCCTTTGCGGACACCTTGTGGGACTTGGTATCGATGACCTGATACTTAAGGGTCGAAGATCCTGCGTTGACGACCAGAACGTTCATGTGTCTCCCTACTAACAGGCGGTGTGGCGCCGCCAGGTTACATACGCTTCAATAATAAACCCAAACGCCCTCGCGCTCGGGTTTATTGCGTTGATATATAAGTTATCGGTGCCAGAGCTTCCGTTTCATTGCACGGAAGAAGCGTCCTCAGATGAGGTTCTCGCCCAGGTTTTTGCCGCCGAGGACGTGCATGTGGAAGTGCATGACGGTCTGGCCGGCGTTGACGCCCTTGTTGGAGATGACGCGGAAACCGTCCTCCAAGCCCTTGGCCTTGGCAACCTCGTGGATGGCGTGGGCCATGGCGCCCATGGTCTCGGCCGGCACGTTGTCGGCGATGTCGCTGTAGTGCTTCTTGGGGATCACGAGCGTGTGGACCGGCGCCTGGGGGTTGAGGTCGTCGAAGGCGATGACCTGGTCGTCCTCATAGACAACGGTTGAGGGAATCTCGTGGTTGGCGATTTTGCAGAAGATGCAATCACACATGGCTGGTTCCTTTCTCACAGGCCAAGGTAATTATATTTGGTCGGGATGGTTAGAACGAAAGCTTGTCGTCGGTGTTGGCGGCCTCGCCGTCGGCGAGCACGTCGTTGCCGTCGACGTCCTTAAGGAGCACCGAGACCTTCTGCTCGGCATCGGACAGGCGGGTGCGCAGGCTCTTGAGGAGCTCGACGCCGCGGGTATAGCTCTCGAGTGACTCCTCGAGCTCCATATCGCCCGACTCCAAGCTGCGGATGATGAGTTCCAACTCCTGCGAGGCCTGCTTGTACGTAAGCTGCTCGACCGGGGTCTTCTCTGCCATATCTGTTTCCTTTCCTAAAGGTTTATCGCTGTGAAACGCGGTCTACTCGACCGTATCGACCGTTGCCGCCACGTTGCCGTCTGCCATGCGCACGCGTATGGCGTCGCCGGGCTTAAAGGTCTTGGCGCTCGTAGCCACCCCATCATCGCTGTACGCGATGGAATAGCCACGGGCAAGCACCTTGAGCGGCGACAGGGCATCGAGTGAGGCTGCCGCACGGCCCAGGTCGGACGCGGGTTTGCTGAGCATCGTGCGCCCCTGATGCTCCAGACGGGAACTCGCAAGCGTGAGCGCATGGCGCTTGCCATCGAGCCCCGAGGTGCTTGCAACCAGACGCTCGGGCAGGCGCTCAAAGTTGGAGCGGAATGTCCCGACCGAGCGTACTATGGCGCCCGACAGGCGATCGGCAGCCAGCGCAAGCTCCGATTCGCGACGCTCGACCATAAATGTGGGGTCGTTGAGGCACGGGCGGCATGCGGCCGCATCGAGCGCATCGCCCAAGCGAGCCGTATAGGTATCCCAGGCACGGCGACCGCGCTGATCGAGCATCTCCAGGTCGACCTGGGCCGACCCAATCATCGATGCCATCGCGGCACCCAGACGCTGATGGCGCGCCTCGAGCACATCGGCCAACTCCGTCATAGCCGGCGCCACCGATTCTGCCGCGGCCGTGGGCGTGGAGGCCCGGCGGTCGCTCACCATGTCGCAGATCGAGGTATCGGGCTCATGGCCAATGCCGGTCACCACAGGCACGGGACTGGCCGCCACAGCGCGGGCAAGCTCCTCGTCGTTAAAGGTCATGAGGTCCTCGAAGGAGCCGCCGCCGCGCACCAGCAAGATGCAGTCGGGCGCTGGCGTAATGGAAGCGGCGCGGCGCAAGCCCTCGATGAGTTCTGCCGGCGCGCCCTCACCTTGAACTTTAGCCCCCACGCAAACGAGCTCGACAAGCGGGTTGCGACGACGCAATGTGCGCTTGACGTCATCGATTACGGCACCCGAAAGCGAGGTGACGACCGCCACGCGTGAGCAGAACACCGGGATGCGGCGCTTGCGCGCTTCGTCCATCAGGCCCTCGCGGCGTAGCTTTTCGGCCAGTTGCGCCACTTGTTGACGCAGCAGGCCCTCCCCCGCCAGCGAAAACGAGCGAGCGACAAAGCTCATGCGGCCCGTGGCCTTATAGAGATTGAAGCTGCCCTTAAAGCTCACCTGCATGCCGTCGCGCAGATCGAACGTGCGCTTGAGATAGGCGCCCTTCCAAATGATGCAGTCAACGGCGGCCGAATCGTCCTTAATCTGGAAGTAGCAGTGGCCGCTTCGGGCGTTAGGACCACGAAAACCCGTGACCTCGCCCAGGACGCTCAGCTGCGGAATGGCATCGAGCGCACCGGCAGCGATCTCTACCGCCTGGCTCACGCTGAGCTCCTTGCGCTCCTGCTCGTCCGAACCGTCGAACTCGGCAGAAACGGCATTACCGGTTAGGTTCCAGCCTGCCACGCAGCCTCCTTTCGTTATCGAGCACAGAGACTCCGGCCCCGTGCGAAATTAAGTCCAACACATAGTACAGCGCCGCGAGGACACGAATCCCCGCGGCGCCTGCCTGTCCCATTTATTATCGGTTGGAGTTTCTGTTGTAGCGAGCCATAAGGTAGAGCAGCTGAATGATCGAAGTGAGCGCTGCGGCCACATAGGTAAGCGCGGCTGCCGTCAGCACCTTCTTGGCGCCGTTGACCTGCTTGGAACTCATACCCGACTGCTCGATGTACGCCACAGCACGTCGGCTGGCGTCAATCTCGATAGGCAACGTAACGAGTTGGAACAGCACACTAAACGAGAAGAAGATCAACGCGAGGGTCGTGAGCCCGGCAATGTTCATAAACAGGCCCAAGAGCAACACGATGGTCCAGGTGTTCTGGGTAAAGTTGACGACCGGGACCAGGGCGGTGCGCACCTTCATCATGGCGTAACCGCTTTGGCGCTGGGCGGCGTGGCCCGCCTCGTGACAGGCGACGGCAACGCTTGCGACCGACCCGCCCGAACGGTTGGCGTCCGAGAGATACAGGTTGTTATCCTGCGGATTGTAGTGGTCGGTGAGCTCACCGGCCACGCCCTTGATACCCACGGCGTTGCAACCGTTGGCGTCGAGCATGCGGCGAGCGACCGTGGCACCCGTATCGCCGTCCGAGCGCACCTTGGACCAGGTCTTGTACGTCGAGTTGATATAGCTCTGCGCAGCAAGGCCAAGCACTGTACAAACAAGAACAACCAGCAGGTACAGCGGGTCGATGCCAAAGCCGTAACCATAGTAATAGGGCATGCGAATTCCTCCGAATCGAGTTACACGTTGGAGGCATTCTACCCATTCGACTGACCAGCAAATCAACATCGATGTTTTGGCAATGTCAGCGAAAACGGCCGAGAGCGAGCAAGGTGACGTGAAAGAGAGGCGACGCGTACTTTGGTACGCGAGCGACGATTGAACGTCAGATTGCCGCTCTCGGCCGTTTGCAGCGTCGAGCTGTTAGGCGGTTTGGTAAAACCGCGTAACTATATACCTACAGGAGCTCGATTTTGCCGTCCTTCACGGTGAGTCCCATGTTGCCCGAGAGCAGATCGTCCAGACGCGAACCCACAAGCTCAAAACGCCAGCCTTCGCGCAGGGGACTTTGCTCAGGATGCTCAATGTAGTCGGCCAGGTCATCGCGCGAGGCAATGACCGAGGTCGCCACGCCCGAGCGCTCGGCAACCAGGCGAATGAGCGCGTACATGAGATCCGTCACGCTCTCCAGCTCCGGAGAGATTTGGCGATGCCCGCGCACCATAAGCGGCAGGCGGTCGTGCGGGCAACTCGCGCCGCGCTTGATGGCCATCAACGCGCCATCCACGTCGCGCTCCCCCAGCTGGTCGGTGCCGCGAATGCTGCGGAACTCCTCAACGCGCACGGGATTGCGCTTAACCAGGGCCAACAACGTATCGTCGGACATAACCCACTTGCGCGGGATGTTGCGCCGCTCAGCGCGGTCCTCACGCCAGGCGGCAAGCTCGCGCGCAATGCCCAGCTGATGGCGGCTACACGAGTTGATGCGCTTGACCTTGCGGAACGCCTCATGGCGATCGGCACGGTAGTGCGACTCGTCGGCCAGAGGGCGCAACTCATCGAGCACCCAGTCCACGCGGCCCAGCTCGCGCAGACGGCTCATCATCTCGGTATAGGCGACGATCAAGTACTTGACGTCATCGATCGCGTACTCGATCTGCTTGTCGCTCAGCGGGCGGCGCGACCAATCGGTCAGCGACTCGGTCTTGGGCAGTGATACGCCGCAGAACGTCTGAACGAGCGCGCCATACGAAATCTGCTGGCGCTCGCCCAAAAAGGCGGCGGCAACCTGCGTGTCAAAAATCGGTCGCGGCAGTGCGCCCACGGTATGGAGCATAACCTCCATGTCTTGAGAGCAAGCATGGAACACCTTGACCACGCCCTCGTCAGCCATAAGCTCGGCAAGCGGCGACAGGTCGTCGATCACCAGAGGATCGACCGCGACACTCTCGGCGGGGGTGGCAATCTGGACCAGGCACAGGCGCGGATGAAACGTGCGCTCGCGCAAAAACTCGGTGTCGACGGCGATCGCGTCGAACTCGCGGGCGCGCTGGCAAAAGTCGACCAGAGCCTGATGTGTGGAAATGTACATATCAACCCATCGAATAAGGTTAGGCCCGAAAAACACGGGTAGGATATCGGCATTGCTCTACAACTATACTCGGTTAGTCACAGAACGGGAACGTAAGTATGCGCTGCCTTATCATCCACAACCCGGCATCGGGTCCCAGCTCCGATGAAATCTTCGCATTCACGCACGCCCTTGCACAGGGCGGCGACGAGGTCGTGATGCGTTTTATCGGCGATGGCATGGAGCCCGAGGACGCGGTAGCGGACGTTCGTGAGTTCGATCGCGTGGTCGTTTCGGGTGGCGACGGCACCGTCTCCAACGTGCTCGACCAGATGCGCGGGTGCGGTGTCCCTACGCTCGTCTTCCCCTCCGGCACGGCTTGCCTGTTCTTTAACAACATCGGCAATGCCCCCGAGGCGGCGGCACTCGCCAAGGCTTGCCGCGCCGGCCGCACGGTCAAGGTGGACATGGGTGAGCTCTTTTGGCTCGACGAGAACGGTAACGAGAAGCGCCACGGCTTTATCATCATCGCCGGCTCGGGCTTCGACGCCGAGATCATGATGAAGGCCGCTCCCACCAAAAACGACATTGGCGAGATCGCCTACTTCCTCTCCGCGCTCGCTACGCCCAACCCCACGGTGGCACACTTCACCATTGAGCACGACGGCATCGTCGAGGAGCTCGACGGCATCTGCTGCATGGCAGGCAATACCTCGGTCATCCAAAACGACATCAACCTATTCCCTAACTGCCGCATGGACGACGGCATGGTCGACATCGTCGTTATTGAGCCCGTACGCACGGTGCAGCTGCTCCCCACGGTAATTACCGCCGCGCTCGACCCCGCTGGCAAATTGCTCGGCCGTCCGCAGTTTAAGATCATCCAGACCAAGGAAGCCAAGATCACCTGCACGCCATCGCTGGGCATGCAGTTCGATGGCGAGATCATCTCCAGCAACTCCGGCGTCTTTGGCGCCCGCGCACTGCCGCAATGCCTCGATCTCATCGTCGACGAATTTTCACCACTCGGAAAATAGGAGGGCCCCATGAACGACAATCCCCTGATTGGCTTTATCGTCATCGTCTTGGCCATGCTCGTCGGTTACGCCATCAATGTGATTCACCGCCGAAAGAAGTAAATCCACATTGGTATGATATTCATCCAGTTATCGACTCTCCCGTTGTTTATGCAAATCCTAAACAGCGGGAGAGTTTTCTTTTTGAGCATTGTCTGGCGCTTTATTCAGCTACAGTAAATGCAGGGTGCCTTTATTTAACTAAAGCAATAAAATGAGTATTATTATCCGCTCATCGTATATTTCTTCACGCTCATCGAGTAAAAGCTGTTGTCGAATGAATACTCTTTACACTTCCTTTAGGCTAGTAGATGTATTTATTAGCTGAAACTCCGTACGGTTTCGCGGGGTTTCAACAGTTGGGAGGGATCATGAGGTTTACTCATCCTGTCAACACGCTCAAGAAGCTCGGCTGCGGCCTTGCATTTGGAGCAGCGGCCATTATGGCCATGCCGACTTCGGCGCTCGCTTGCACCCAGATCTACATGGGCAGCCAGCTCACGGCAGACGGCAACACGTACTACGGACGCTCCGAGGACTTCGGCCCGCGCTACATCAAGCACTTTGGCATCGAGCCCGCACACAAGGACGGCAGCAAGTACACCTCGGTCGAGTCCGGCTTTGAGTACAAGTCCAAGGGCGCAACCTACCGCTACACCTTCGTTCGCGACAACCCCTCTCAGTGGGAAGATCGTTACGACGCATATTCCGAGGCTGGCATCAACGAAAAGGGCGTTTCCTGCTCTGCCACGCTGAGCACCTCCTATAACGAGAAGGCAGAGGAAGCCGACCCCGTCACCGAGGAGACCGGCATCGGCGAGTACAACTACGCCAGCGTCATTCTGGGCGAGAGTGCCACGGCCCGCGAGGGTGTCGAGCTCCTCGGCAGCTTGATTGACGAGCAGGGCGTCTGCTCCAACGACCAGATCATCATTGCCGACAACAACGAGACCTGGCTGTTTGCAGCGCTTTCCGGCCATCAGTGGATCGCCATGAGGCTCACCGACGATATCGCCTCGCTCAATCCCAACATCGGCAACCTCACCTATGACGTCGACCTCGACGACACCGAGAACTGCCTCCACTCCGAGGGCATCGAGTCCATGCCTAAGGAGAAGGGCTTTGCCGAGTACACCGACGGCAAGTTCGACGTCGCCAAGACCTACGGCGAGGAGATTAGCGAGGCCGGTATGCACCAGTGGTCGCGCTATGTCCAGGGCCGCGATTACTTCATGGCTCCGCTTGCTGAGGGCACCGACTATGAGATCGTCAAGGACGAGCGCGAAGACGCTCGTGCGACGACCGGCGCCCTGGTCCACGAGATGCAGCCGCTGTTCTTCCAGCCCGGCAAGTCCGACTGGAACACCTTTGAGATGATTCGTTCCTTCGCCGCTCGCGGCGAGAATGTCGCCGGCCTCAACGCCAACACCGACGGCGCCTATGCCATCGGCTCCAACCGCAACACCGAGATCCACACCTTCCAGATCCGTCACGGCATGGACCCCGAAATCGCGACCATCCAGTGGGAGATGCTCTCCAACGCCGAGTTCTCCGTCGCTATCCCCCTCTATTCCGCACTGCTCACCGAGGTAAGCCCCTACTTCAGCGATCAGGATGTCTCCTTCGACCACTGTGAAGAGGAAGACGTCGTGAACAACGAGGAGCCCAAGAACTCCATCAACTACGTCCTCATGGACATCAACACACTCGCCTATGAGAACCGCGACAGCTGCGCCACCGGCGTCCGCGCCTATCTCGACGCCCTGCAGAAGGAGCTCATTGAGCAGAACCTGACCGTCGACGAGGCCATGCAGGCCGCCGAGGACACCGAGGCCCGCACCGCCCTGGCCAACAAGGCCGGCAAGGCAGCGACCAAGAACACCTACGTCAAGTGCAAGGCCATGCTCGAGGAGATGCGCGACTACCTCAAGGAGGGCGACTTCTCCGAGGAGTTCGTCCCGAGTGACTACGATGCCGACAACGACTGCCTGGTCGAGTCCATCACCTACGCCGACGAGGCTCTCTCCGATAAGGACGTTGCCGAGCCCGAGGCTGAGGAAGAGGCGACCGAGGAGAAGTCCGAGGGCAACAACATGGCCGCCATGGCCGTTGGCGCCGTCGTCATCATCGGTGTCTGCGGCTTCGTGCTTTATCGTCGCAAGAAGGCCTAAGGCCCTTGCGTTCCAAGAGACGGGCGGGGTCGCATGAGTCATCCCGCCCGCTCAGCCTGCCCTTTTGACCGGCAGGAAACGCCGCCGAAATCTTTTCAAAAAAGATTTCCCCGCACACACTTCGCTGTGCTATAGTGCAGCGCAACAGCAACGAGGTGCGACCGCGCCAAGGCATCACGAAAGGAGCCACCAAGATGATGAACACGATGAAGTCCCTCAACAACTGGTGGTGGCGTGATGCGAATACGATCGGTCGACAGTGAGTCCCTCACGCCTGTTTTTGCGCTCTAGGTGATTGGAAGGCCTCCGGTTTCGACCGGGGGCCTTTTTCTATCTCGAGCCCGATCGCGTTCGCATCACGCGCCTCCGCTTTCTTCTCTTGTACTTCCCTTCCGAAAGGATTTTCACCATGTCTCAGAACACAACCACCGCACAGCCCCGCACCGTCCAGACCGCCGACCGCGGCAAACTCGACGTCCGCGCCCTCGTCTTGCTCGCCATCCTGCTTGCCGCCGGCTTCATCCTCAACTTCACCGTCGGCAAGGCAATCTCGGGCATCTCGGGCGGTATGATCAGCCCCGAGTTCATCATCTCGGCATTCTGCCTCACCATCCTGGTCGTTCGTCCCAACATTGGCCAGGCGCTCGTCATTGGTCTCATCTCGGCGGCCGTGATCCAGATCACTACCACCTCGCCGTTTGTCGATTTTGCCGCCGAGGGCATCGCCGCTATGCTCATGGCCGTCATTGTCAACGCTGCCGCCAAGGACGGCCAGGTTAAGCCCGTCGTCGCCATCGCCGCAACATTCGTGACCACCTTTGTCTCGGGCGTCATCTTCATGGTCATCAAGATGGCCATGCTCGGCGTTGTGGGCGAGCTCGCCGCAGCCATGCTGCCCGTCGTCGCCATGACCGCCGTATTTAACGCCATTCTGGTCGGCGCCCTCTACCTGCCCATCCAGAAGGCCCTTAAGCTCAACTAACCTGCTCGGCTTTACGAGCCACCCCATCTTGGCGTTCATTCGTCGCTCGCGTACCCAAGTACGCTTCGCTCCTCTTTCGCGCCAACCTGGGGCACCTCGTAAAGCCGTTTCCGTGCTTCACCACCAAAGACTGTCCCAAACAACGAGCTTTTGGGGACGTTCCTAAACGACTTGTCATGTAAGAACGTCCCCAATGACTATGAAAGGTATCCATGGAAACGATCATCAACGTCGACGATGTCTCGTTCTCCTATGGCACGCAAACCGAGCAGGCGCTCAGCCACGTTTCGCTCAGCGTGAACAAGGGAGATTTCATCGGCATCATCGGGCCCTCGGGCGCCGGTAAGTCCACACTTGCCGCCTGTCTGTCGGGCGCCGTGCCTCACCACTACACCGGCGCCTTTTATGGCTCCGTGTTAGTTGACGGCCACGACACCTGCGAGGTCTCGCTCACCGACATATCGCAGATCGTCGGTAGCGTGCTGCAAGACATTGACACGCAGATGGTCGCTTCGGTCGTTGAGGATGAGATGCTCTTTGGTCTCGAGAACTTTGGCGTTCCGCACGACCAGATCGAGCAGCACGTGAGCGAGACGCTTAAGACCGTCGGCATTAGCGACCTGCGCGACCGCGAGATCGCCACCCTCTCGGGCGGTCAAAAGCAAAAGGTAGCTATCGCCGCCATCCTCGCCATGCGTCCGCGCGTCTTAGTGCTCGATGAGCCAACCGCAGCACTCGACCCCGCCAGTTCCACCTTGGTCTTCGAGACGCTGCGCGAGGCAAACCGCGCGCTCGGCATCACCATCGTCGTCGTTGAGCAAAAGGTCGCTCTGCTTTCGGAGTACTGCAACCGTGTGTTGGTGCTCGATCACGGCCAGATCGCGCTGCAAGGTGAGCCGCACGAGGTCTTCGCACGCACCGACGAGCTTCGCACCATCGGCGTCGATTGTCCGCGCGTCACGCGCATCTTCAACAGTCTCGAGGCCGATGGCTTGGTAAGCGGCACGCCCTGTCTGGATGTCGACGAGGCAGAACGCCTGATCACGGAAATCGTCGACCCCGACCGTGCGACAAGCGATACCCAGGCGCCCGCAGGCTCCCCGCACGCGCCGTCGCTGCGCCCGCATGCGAAAGACGCCGAGCCGGTGCTCACCTTTGACCATGTCGAGTTTTCTTACCCCCATGGAGGCGCCGCCGTCCACGACCTCAACTTGACGCTCTACCCCGGCGAGCTCGTGGGCATTGTCGGCCAAAACGGAGCCGGCAAAACCACGCTCACCAAACTGCTCACGGGTTTGCTCAAGCCCGCATCGGGCAGCGTACGCGTTACGGGCTTGGACACGGCATCGGTTCCCACGAGCCGCATCGCACACGAAGTGGCAACGCTTTTCCAGAACCCCGACCGCCAAATCTGCAAAGACACCGTGCTCGACGAGGTCGCCTTTGGTCTAGAACTTGCCGGCATCGACCGCGCCGAAGCCCTGCGTCGCGCCCAGCTGGTCATCGACCGCTTTGGTCTGCCCGCCGACGAGGCACCGTTCTCGCTGTCACGCGGCCAGCGCCAGATGGTGGCGCTGGCATCCGTTGTAGTGGTCGAGCCCAAGATCGTGGTGCTCGACGAACCCACGAGCGGCCTGGACTACCGCGAGTGCATGACCGTGATGGAAACGGTGCGCACCATGGCCGAGCGCGGTTGCGCCATTATCATGGTCTGTCACGACATGGAAGTCGTTTCCGACTTTGCCGAGCGCATCGTGGTGATGGCCAACGGTCGCATCCTCGACCGCGGCCGCACGCACGAGCTGTTCTCGAACATCGAGCTCATGCAGCGTGCCTACGTTGAGCCGCCCCAGGTCATCGAACTCTCGCGCCGTCTGGCATCCATCGTCTCGCCCGCCTTTACACAGGTGAGTGAGGTCACTGATATCGTTCGCATTACCGAGGAGATGGTCCGCCGTGGTTAACGTCATCGACTACATGCCGGGTGACACGTTGCTACACCGCCTGAACCCCGTCATCAAACTGGGCCTCGCCGCCGCCATCATCATCGGTATCTTCTTGTCCGACACCTATGTGGCACTGCTGGGCTTTCTGGCGCTCACGCTCGCGCTGGGAGCCTACGCCGGCGTCGTCGACCGCCTGCTCGCGCTGCTCAAGCTACTGATTCCACTCGCGCTCATCATGCTGGTGCTGCAGCTGGCTTTTATGCGCGATGGCAACGTGGTGTGGAGCTTTGTCACCGATGAAGGCCTCATCACCGGAACAAAGGCCTGTCTGCGTCTGCTGGGCGTGGCGCTACCGCTTATTCTGATGCTCATGGTGACCAAGCTCAACGACCTTGCCAACGCCTGCGTCGAGGTGCTGCACGTTCCGTATCGTTACGCCTTCACCTTTACCACGGCGCTGCGCTTTGTGCCAGTGTTTGGCCAGGAGATGAACGCCATCATGGAGGCGCAGACCGCACGCGGCATCGAGTATGACACCAAGAACCCCATCAAGAAGCTCAAGCTCATGCTGCCGCTGTGCGTGCCGCTACTGATCTCGAGCGTGGGTAAAACCGATGCCACGGCCCTGGCAGCCGAGCAGCGCGGCTTCTACCTGCGCACGCGCGCGAGCTCGTACAAGCGCTACCCCATCAAGGGCCTGGACATTGCCATACTTATTGTCAGCATTGCCCTCATCGTCCTCGGCTTCCTGTTTTAACCCATCGCCCCCGGCAACCGACAAATGCAAAAGGCCCCGGCTCGCATCAAACGAGCCGAGGCCTTACTGTTTTCCCAGATAAAACCTACCAAAATAAACCTGTCCCTTTTTTGGCAGGTCGAGGGCTACAGGCGGTAGGGGGCGCCGCTGCGGATGATGGATTCGCGCACCAGGACGTCCATGGCGTCAAGGGTAATCTCGGGCATCTCCCGGTACTTTTGCAGCACCGAGAGCTCGGTGCAGGCCAGAATGACGCGGTCGCAGCCGCTGCGGGCGAACTCCCACATCACGCGGTCAAACTTGTCCATATCGGGCTCGCGTCCGGCCTTCACGTCATCATAAATCAGCGACATCACGTCGGCCTGGCGCTTCTCGCTGGGATAGACGACCTCGACGCCCGCGGCCTCGCACTCGCGCCCATAGACGCCTGCACCCACGGTGCCGTCAGTGCCCATGATGCCGATCTTGCGCACCGGCTCGGACGGCATGCTCAGGTTGGGATCGAACTCGCACTCCCCCATCACCGCGCCCGCCAGGGCATAGCGCACCGACTCACGCGGCATGTGGATAATCGGCACCTTGGTAAACGACTGAATCTGGTCGTAGAAGTAGTGCGATGTGTTGCAGGGAATGGCAATGTGCGCGCAGCCCAGTGTCTCGAGCGCCTGTGCGCACTCCTTCATGGTCGCCAGCAGCTCGGCATGCTCGCCGGTCTTGATGGCCAGCGTACGGTCGGGCATGGTCGACTTGGAAAGCACCACCATGTCGATATGCTCCTGATCATAGGCAGCAGCCGTATGACGCACGACCTGGTCGTAGTAATACGACGTGGCCTCAGCGCCCATGCCGCCGATAACTCCCAGCTTTTCCATCGCCGCCTCCTTGGTGACGCCCATGCAATTGCTCGTATCATGCCCGCGCCCGTCCGATGCAAACCGGGCGGGCGCCGCGCTCATCTACTTGTAATACGTCTTGAACAGCTTAAAGTGACGCAGCTTGGTGTGCCACATGCGCAACCAGCGGTTAAAGACAAAATCGCCCTTCATAAACGAAGGATCGGCAGCCTTGCCCTCCTTGGCCAGACGATGCGCCTTCGCACGCAGCTCGGGGTCCTTGACATACTTGTCAACGACGCCCATGGGGACAACCATCCACAGCGCCTCGTCCTGCGCCGTCACAAATTCCGGCTCAAACGGACGGTTATAGACGTACTCATCCACCACGTATTTAGCAACGTTAAAGCCGCTGTTGGTGACGTAGTAGTTACTGCGGCCCTGACGCGTGTTGAAGTCGAAGAACTTAAACGAACCATCGCGTTGGTCGTACTTGACGTCGAAGTTGGAGAAGCCCGTGAACTTAAGGTCCTCAAGCAGCTTGCGCACGCCACCCATGAGCTCGTCGTTGGGCTCGGTGATGATGCAGGCGTGGTTGCCGACACCATGGGGCTGATGCTCCTCGAGCAGCACGTGACCCAGGCACATCATGCGAACCTTGCCGTTGCGGTCGGAATAACTGGTAAGCACGCGCATGTACTCGTCGTTGCCGGGCACGCGGTCCTGCAAGATGAGGTCATCGGTGTAGCCACTGGCGTACACATCGCGAATGACCTGCTCCAGCTCGGCGCGATCGGCAATCTCGTAGGCCTTCTTCTGGCCCTCGAACTCGTGCTCCCACCACATGATGCCGTCAGAGGGCTTCAGAATCATCGGGAAGGGAAAGTCGATCTGGTCGAGCACCTCGGCGGAAGCCTCGCCCTGGGCGTTGAGCATCGCCATGGTAAAGGTAAACGTGTGCGGATAGGGTACACCGTGCTTCTCGCACAGCTCGTAGAAGATCTCCTTCTTCTGGCACTGCTCGAGCATACTGTAGGGCGCATAGGGCGCGATGACGTTGGAGGCAAGCTGGCCGGCATCCTGAGCCTGTGCGGCAAGCGCGACGTAGTTATCGCCGCAGCCCATGAGGATAATCTTCTTATCGGGATTGGCCTGTGCAATGCCGTTGACGGTCTCGATCATGACCGGCATAGTGTCGATATCCACATTGGGCGTATAGTCGATAATCTGGCTGCGGTATGCAGGACCCGTCTGATACTTGCCAAAGACCAGGCTCTTGACCTGATACTCCTCGTAGAAGGCGCGCGCCACCGAATAGGCGTTGATATCGCCGCCGAGCAGCACGGGTATAAACTCGCGCTCTGTAAACTGCAATGCCATGGAAACTTCCTATCATCAACTGCCCGTACGATGGGCGGTCTTTATGCAACTGGTTTATTCTAGCGTGCCAAACTGCCGCTTCCCAAAGTTCCACCATATCTATGGCAAGCAGGCGCTTATGATCGAGCCCGCAGGGTTCCGTAACGTTAAAGTTGAACTCTATGGTTTCTTAACAATTCACTATAACTGCAGGTCAAGACCAAAACCTCAAGTTCAACTTGACCCTTTAGAACCTTTAAGGTTCAAGTTGAGGTCGAAAGCAGTAGTAGAATACCTTTCGAACTATAACCTACGATTGATTGCAGAGGGACTGGATGCAGCATTCGAACCATCGCACCGCAGCGCTCATCGCGTCGAAGCCGGCTCGTATCATCACGAGCGCCGCGCTTGCCGTTACACTGACGGCCGCGCCGATGCTCTCCCCCGTCGCAGCCTATGCCGCCTCGCAGGCAACGCAGGATCAGCTTTCCGCTGCCCAGCAGAAAATCGAAACCGCCACGAGTGCCTACAACGAAGCCCGCACCAAGCTCGAGGATCTGCAGAAGCAAATCGACACTAACGAGGCAAGCATCGAGAAGATCGAAGCCGAACTTCCCGATCAACAGGCCAAGGCGAGCTCCGCCATGCGCGATCTGTATAAGTACCAGAAGGGCACCAACCCCATCGTGAGCTTCCTGGTCAACGCGCAGAGCCTGAGCGAGTTCATCACCACCTGCAAGTACACCAACCAGATCACGAGCTCGAGCGTCGACGAGATCGAAGAGCTCAACAAGATGCAGACCGAGCTCGAGCAGAACAAGACCGAGCTCGAGCAGGCCAAGTCCCAACTCGAGACCGAGCAGAAAACCGCCGAGGACGCACTGGCACAGGCCCAGCAGCTTCGCAGCGAAGCCCAGGCAAAGGCCGAGCAGGAGAATGCCGCCGAGCTGGCCAAGCTCGAGGCCGACAAGGCCGCTGCCGCCGAGAAGCTCTCGGGCGAGGGCGTGAGCGGCAACAACTCCAACAGCCAGGCCAATAACGCCAACACCACTATCGACACCACGGTGAACAACTCCAATACCGGCAACTCCGATTACGACTCGTTTATCAACGAGTGGACGAGTCGCATCGACAACTACCTCGCCGGCTCCCCCATGGCAGGCCAGGGTTACAACTTTGCCGTGGCAGCCTGGAACACCGGTGTTGACCCTCGCTGGTCTCCCGCCATCGCCTGCATCGAGAGCAGCAAGGGCCTCTATTGTGCCGGCTCCTATAACGCCTGGGGCTGGAGCGCCCGCGGCGGCGGCTGGCGGAGCTTTGGTAGCTGGAGCGAGGGCGTCTCTGCCCACGTTGCCTACCTGGGCGCCAACTATGGCTCCACGCTTACCCCGGCAGCCGCCAAAAAGTACTGCCCGCCCACGTGGCAGGACTGGTACAACAAGGTTGCAACCCAGATGAACCGCATCTAAGATCAACGTCAAAGGGCCCCAATTGGGGCCCTTTTTCTTTTACGCGACGGAGGTATCGACGACGCCAGTCGCGTTTGCAATGGCAACGATGATAATCATTGCCAACAAGAGCACACCCATAGCCTTGAGCCAGAGCTTTGCAAGCTTTTTACCGTGGTATCTATCGAGTAGCTCAAACCGCCGGCGAAGGCGGCGTTTGTCGAGCATCACAAAATGAATGAGCACTACGAGACCGTCGACGAAGATAAAATACTCAATCGCGAGAAACCACATCGGGTAGTTTTGGTTGGCGCCCGTAGGATGAAAAACGGCAAAATGGCTTCCGGCAAAGAAAACAAGTAGCGAAAGATAGACGAATGCGTTCCAAATGCGCCCAACGGTGTCGGGAATGCGGGAGAGTAAATTCGGGCGCTCAGGCACCAACGGCAATCCACCCTGAGACTGATCCGTGGGGAGCACGGGCGCAGGGCACATGGCTCGCCGCTCGGGAGGCTCTTGGAAAGAAGCAGCATTCGGCGCGCACGACGGCGTCGGCGCGGACGACGCATACGATGCGCGCGCAGCGTGCCCTAGCGCCTTCGCGCTTGCAAAGCGCTTGTCCGGATCGAGCGCCATCGCCATGCAAATAACATCGGCAAGCGAGGCGGGGATATCATATGCCTCGCATTGCTCGCGCATGCCCCGACCCGGCTTGGGGTCGGCCCCCGTCAGACAAAAGAACAGCAGGGCACCGAGCGCATAGACATCGCTGCGCACGCTCGTCTGACCAAAACCATACTGCTCGGGTGGCGCATAGGGACGCGTGCCAAACTTAACGGTATCGGCATCGGCTCCCTCACGCCACACGCGAGCGATTCCCAAGTCGATAATCACCAGCGATGAAAATGTCATGCCTGTATCGGGCGTATAGTTCGCGCCCGACACGATGATATTCGAGGGCTTTAGATCGCGATGGATCACCGGAGCGGCCATCTCCCCCGCCGACGCAAAGCCGGCATGGAGCTCCGCAACTGCATCACAAAGGGCGCCAAACAGCTCACAAGCATAATCGGGCGTCGCACCCAAACGCCCCACCAGGGCCCCGAGCGTTTCGCCTTCGATGTATTCCATGACCACGCAGAGCTCATCGCCCGCGCGGCGGCAATCGACAATCCGAGGCAAGTGCTCGTAACGTCGCCCGGCACGCTGGGCCGCAAACAGGCGTTCATACGCCCCGCCAATCTGGGCCGACGCGTCGATGCGCTTGCGAACAAAGGGGCCAAGAGATCCTCCGCCGGAGCCCTCAAAGTACACGAGCTCGGTCGTCTCGACGTCGGAGTGCTTGAGCACACGGTCTACGCGATAACTGTCATCACGCTCAAGTGACGCCAGGTGTCCGGCGAGCGCAGCGGTCAGCTCATCATCGGAATATGTTGGGCTCTGAGTATCCATAGCGTCCATAATAACGCAGGGCACGGACGCCCCATGACGCCCGTGCCCTGCACGTTCTAAATATCGTGAACGGCGCTTCCGCCGGCAGCCAACCGTTAGCTCACCGTCTCCTCACCAAAGCGATACAGCTCCTCGTTCACCTTTTGCAGGCTGCAGCCGCGATCGATACAGAAAATGATGATGGCGTCACGGCGGTCCTTGCAGTTGAGGACATTGGCGCCCGCCGCCGTCAAGGCTCGGTTGGTCTCCTTGAGCGTCAGCGCCATGGCAAAGGCAATCTGCAGCACCTTATTGCGGCTCGGATGCCGCGCACCGGTAAAGATCTGATAGCCAAACGTCTCGTTGAGGTCGGCCATACGCACCACGCGCGAACGCTCCAGCCCCTTTTCTTCCAAAAGCTGTTTCAGATACTCCGAAAGCGACGGGGCGGTAAAGTCGTGCTCTTTGATATAGCCCTCGATACTCGGGGCATCAAGCAGCTCGTTGAGCAACTCTTCGGTTAGCTTCTTATCGGGCATATGGCCTCACCCCCAGCTCGCATAGTAACCATGTTTTTAATTCTAGTTAAAAACCGCTCACGTCAGAACGTTCCCAGCTGGCAACCTGGTCGGGAGATACCGTGCTCATCGCTTCGAACTTCCAGGTGCCGCCCGCCTTGAGATGGTTGGTGTTCGCAAGAGCCGTTCCCACCTGATTGCCGTCTGCGTCATACAGAACATACTCAATCTGAATGTAGCTTTGCTCTTTATCCGTATTATTGGTCAACGTGCCAGTGATCTTATACGCGAACTGATTAGACGTATCCCCGGCCTCATCCGAAACCGTATAGGGTTCTTGTGCCTCTTTTTGCTCCTCGACTTGCTGGGTCTGTTCGGCAGGCTTTGCTGCTTCACCCGTTGACGAATCGGACGAGTTACCACCCATAGAGCCTACAACGCCGGCAACAACGAGCACCACGATGACACCCAAAACGATCTTGCCGATCGGCTTCTTTCCCTCTTTTGCCATTATGCATCCTTCCTACGATCCGGCTACCGTGCCGGCACACAGCACATCGTAGGAGGCAGCGAGCTCAAATTCATTAGCTGGGAGCTAATGTCGCAGCACAGCTTGCCATCTGGCACTCATTGAGTCTTTTTTCCTTCACCGAACTCACTCCTTTGTTGTTGACTATTAAACATTTAGACGTAAACTGCTTTGTTACCTTGTCAACATCTGAAAGGAACCTCATTGGGAAAAGACGTACTGGTGCAGCAACTCGTCGACTCATTCGACAGCTGGCCCGCCAAAAATTCCGGTTGCGGATCGTCCCGCATGACACAAGAGCTCTATCCTTTTGACAAGCTCTTCTCTCCCATCAAAATTAACAAGCTCACCGTCAAAAACCGCATTGTCATGGCACCGATGGGCAATATCGACATGTGCGAGGAAACTGGTCGTCCCAGCGACATGATGCTGCAGTACTTTTTCGCCCGCGCCAAAGGCGGCTGCGGCCTCATCACAACAGGACTCGTACCGGTAAGCCACGGCATCGATACCACGGTCACCGAGCTGGACAAGCTCACCTATTTCCCGCGCATCGATCGAAGCCGAACCGTTATGGCAGGCTGGCGCGACCTTGCCCAAGGTGTCCATGCCTTCGGATCGCGCATTTTTGTCCAGCTTACGGCCGGACTCGGCCGCGTGGGCAACCCGCAATGCCTCATCACGCAAAAAAAGTTTCCGGTCTCGGCGAGTTTCTTGCCTAACTACTACATCCCCGCCATTCCATGCATGCGCCTCTCGGATCAAAAGCTGCGCCGTATCGTAAACAATATCGGCCAAGCGGCGGCCGATGCTCATGCCATGGGCATCGATGGCGTCTATTTGCACGGGCACGAGGGTTATCTTATCGAGCAGCTCGGAAACCCCGCCTTTAACCATCGCAAGCTCGGACGTTATGCCGATTGGCGTCAATTTGGCCTCGATATGATCAAAGAAATCCGTCGCCGCGTTGGGCCCGACTACCCCATCATGTACCGCATCGACCTTTCGCTTGCACTCGAGGAAACCTATGACGAGCAGGTCATGAATTCGACCTATCTGGGACGCATGCGCGGCGGCCGCACAGTCGAACAGACCCTGGGTTATATGGAAGAGCTCGTGGCGGCGGGAGTAGACATCTTTGACGTCGACCTTGGTTGCTATGACAACTGGTGGATGCCCCACCCGCCTGCGAGCATGCCCGCAGGCTGCTTCGTTCCCGTAGCGCGCGCCGTTCGGGAGCGCTTTGCCGCCGACAATATCCGCTCCAATGCCGGCCTTCCCATACCCGTTGTCGCGGTGGGTAAGTTGGGCTACCCCGACATTGCCGAACGCGCCCTTCGCAATGGCGACGCCGATATGATCATGCTCGGACGCCCGCTGCTTGCGGATCCCGAGTGGCCCAACAAGGCGTACGCCGGTCGCGTGGCAGATATTCGCCCCTGCATCGGATGCCAGGAAGGATGCCTCAACGAGTTTGTCGAAGGGGGCCATCCGCAGTGTGCCGTCAATCCACGCTGCAGCTTTGAATACCTCATGCCCCAGACACCCGCTCCCGCCATAGAACCCAAACGCATAGCGGTGATAGGAGCCGGACCCGCCGGGATGGTCTGTGCGCTAATCGCCGCGCGTCGTGGCCACGACGTAAAGCTCATCGACGCCGAAGATGAACTTGGAGGAAAACTCCTCTCCGCCAGCACCGCCCGGATCAAGTTCGACCTCGATAATTACCGCTCCTATCTTGTTCGACAGGTGCGCGAGCAGACAGAAAAACCCAACGGGAACCTGACACTCGAGCTTGGACGGGCAGCACGCGCCGAAGATCTTGCAAAAGCAGGCTTCGACGCAATCGTGTGTGCAACAGGCACTTCTAATGCGATACCGCCCATCCCCGGCCTTACGGAGCTTGCAGCATCGGGCCATGCCGTGCAGGCAACGCAGCTACTGCGCCAACCCGCGCTGCTTGGCAACGCCAAAACCGTCGCCATCATTGGCGGAGGGGCCGTGGGCTGCGAGGTTGCCCAATGGCTCACCGTCGAACACGGCATACCACAGGTCAGCGTAATTGAAATGCTGCCTCACATGATGCAGGGCGCCTGCACGGCAAATCGCGGCCACCTACTCCATACGCTCAGGGGACGCAATGTGCGGCTCCTCAATATGACACGCGTCGAGCGCGCGGAAGTCGGCGGCAAACGCGAGTCTGGAGCCCCATCGAGGTGTGCGCGTCTCCACTTGAGTCGCAACTGCCACAAAAACGTTCCCGACCCCTACGTCTCGTGGTCACCGGTCTTGCCCGAGAACGTCGAAAACCCGCTTGCACCCAAAATCGGCAACGACTGGAAGTCACTCGAGCTAACCTGCGACTTGGTAATCATTGCCTGCGGCGGACACCCCGACGACGCGCTGTTCTACAAACTGCAGCAGACGCACGCCGCTGACGAGCTGCATAACATCGGCGATGGGTTTGCGCCCGGCCGTGTGCTCGAAGCGGTCCGTGCGGCATACCGACTCGGCACCAATATCTAACACGAAAGGATGGGCTCACAGATGAACCTGACCTCCCAACAACAAGCCCTGCTCGACGGCGCCAAGGGCCCCGCCATGGCCAAAGTGGTCAAGACCCTCGTTATGTACGGCGAATGCTTTGGCGCCGAGCATATGGTTCCCGTGACCGGCGCAAACGGTCATCTTGTCACAAGTTTTGGCCTCTCCATGCTCGGTCCAGTCTATGACCTTATGGATGAGCTGCTGAAAGACGGCGCCCTGTCCGGTCAGTCATTCTCGGTCGACCCGAGGCCCCTCGACCCCGCCGTCCCGGCCAACCCGCTGCAAAAGCTGCTGTTCAAGATAATGTATTCCAAACAAGACGATTATGAGGCACAGCTGCGCAGCATGGGTCTATTGGACAACGATGCTTTCACCTGCACCTGCTACCAGCCCGAGGTTGGCAATCGACCTCGGCGTGGCGACATCCTAAGCTGGGCAGAAAGCAGCGCCGTGGTCTTTGCCAACTCCGTGCTGGGCGCTCGCTGCAATCGCAACTCCGGCATCATCGAGATGTTCGGCTCAATTGCCGGCTTTGTCCCGGAATTCGGCCTGCTCACCGATGAGGGCCGCAAGGCGACCTGGATCATCGAAGTCGACTGTAAGCGCAAGCCCGAAGCGCAAGTGCTTGGCAGCGCCATTGGCATGAAGGTGATGGAAGACGTCCCTTACATTAAAGGCCTCGACCGCTGGCTTGGCCGCGAACTCACACCCGGCACGCAGGACTACCTTAAGGACATGGGCGCCGCCAGCGCATCGAACGGCGCTGTCGGGCTCTACCACGTGGACGGCATCACGCCCGAGGCCGTCGAACAAGGCGAACACCTCATAGCACCAGACGCCCAAATCTATCGCATTGACGACGCCGAGCTGGAACGCATCCGCTCGAGCTACCCCGTTATGTGGAAGAACCCGGGCGCGCGCCCCAAGCTTACCTTCATCGGCTGCCCCCACCTCTCGTCTGCACAACTCGCCCATTGGGCAGACGCCATCTGCGATGGGCTGAGCGCCTCCGGCAAGTGCCGCGTGCAAGTACCCACCGTACTGACCGCCGCCCCATCCGTGGCAGACGCCTTCCGCAAGACTGCGGCATACAGACGCCTCTCGACTACCGGTGCCGTCGTCTCGAGCATCTGCCCGCTTATGTACACCAACAACCCGCTGTGCGGCAGCATGCCCATCATCACCAACTCCAACAAGTTGCGTACGTACTCGGCATCGCGCTACTACACCGACGACGAGGTGCTCGCCTACGTCACCACCGGAAAACCAATCAAATAGGAAGGCGACTCCTCATGGAAAAAATCTTTCACGGCCGCGTCGTTGTCCCCGGAACTGCCCACGCCAAGGCACTTGTCTCTCACGGAGGACTCAACACACTCGCATCGTTTCAGAAGGCACTGATGTTTGGCGACAAAAAGGCCACGTGTTCCGACCAAAACAATCCCGACTTGTACGGCAAACCTTTGGCGGGATGTGCCTTGTGTCTTCCGCAGACTATCGGCTCCACCACAGGCGGCATGGTGCTCTTCTGCGCCACCAAAATGGGGCGCCAACCCGCATGCCTGCTGTTTTCCAAACCCATTGACAGCCTTGCCGCCGCTGGCGCGATCCTCTCGGGTGTATGGACCGCCACCCCCATGCCCACCATTGACAACCTGGGCGATGAGTTTCTCGATGCTGTGTCGACGGGAGACGCCATCACCGTGACCGAAGACGGCACGGTCATCGTCGGCTAAGGCTATCCGACCCGCCGCCCGCAGATGAACAACGTGTTTCGCCATTTCCCACGCGCGGTGCGGGCGATAATCTTGACGTATTCGATATACAACACGAAAGGAGTCCCACCATGGGAGCATCGGTATCGGTCGCACAGGGCGCGCCTCTTGATGCAGGCACCTACAAGGCAGACGAGGCAGCCGTCGAGCGCTTTTGCGAATTGCTGCGCATCCCCACCGTTTCGCGTGAGAACATCGCCGAGCGCGACGATGAGCCCTTCAGCCAGTGGATTCCCACGCTTCAGCGACTTTACCCGCATTTCTTTAAAATCGCCGAGCTCACACGCGTCGACGACTTTGGCATGCTCCTGCGTTGGCCTGGCGCCGATTCCGCCTTGGACCCCATCGTCATGATGGCGCATCAGGACGTCGTGCCCGTCGAGGGCCAAGACTGGAAGCATGATCCCTTTGGAGCCGAGATCATCGACGGCGAGATCTGGGCCCGCGGATCACTCGACACCAAGTGCATCGTCTCGGCTTTCTTCGAGGCCGCCGAGCATTTGATTGCCCAGGGCTTCGTTCCCCCGCGCGATGTCTGGTTCTTCTCGAGCGATGGCGAGGAAATCGCCGCACCTACTGCAACCCATGCAGTGCAGTGGCTTCGCGAGCATAACATCCATCCCTATATGGTGCTCGATGAGGGTGGCGCAGTGGCAACCGACGCCCCGCTCGGCGTCACCGAACCCGTTGCCATGGTAGGCGTGTCCGAGAAGGGCCACGTCGACCTTACCGTCACGGCGCGCGTCGACGGCGGCCATGCCTCTACGCCTGCGGCAAACGATGCCTGCCGTCTTCTCTGCCGTGTATGCGAGACTATCTCGGCCAACCCCGGCAAGCCGCAGCTCACGCCCGCCGTCGAGGCCACACTGACCGAGCTGGGTGCCCGCAGCAGCGCGACGTTTCAGGCAATCTTTGGCAACCTCTGGCTCACACGCCCCGCGGTTACCAAGATTATGGCCGCCAGCCCCGAGACCTCGGCCATGCTGCGCACAACCTATGCGCTCACGCAGCTCGAAGGCTCCAACGCGCATAACGTGCTGCCACCGATCGCTCGCGCCAACTTCAACGTGCGCATCGCTCCGTTCGAGACCATCGCCGATGCCGTTGAGCGCGCCCGCAAGCTCGCCGCCCAGCAGTGCCGCGCCTCGGGCGTAAGCCCCGACCATGTCACCGTCGAAATCAACGAGGCGATTCCCTACACCGAGCCCGCGCCCATCTCGCCTTACGAAGACGATGCCGCCTTCAACTACATCCATCGCTGCGTGTCGGGTGTCTATCCCGAGGCCGGCTTTGCTCCCTACGTGCAGAACTCCTGTACCGACTCGCGCGAGTTCAACGAGATCTGCGATCGCGTCTACCGCTTCTGCGGCTTTATCTACTCGGGCGAGGCGCGCAAGCTCATCCATGCCGCCAACGAACGCATCGGCGTCGACGTCTACAAGCGCGGCATCGAATTCTATGTGGCGTTTCTCGCCAACCTTGAACAACTGTAGAACGGGGGCCGATAGCACCCCTCCCCGCTTTTACCGACCAGGAGAACCAGCATGACCCAACCAAATCTTAAGCGGGCGGCCCGGCTCGACACCAAGGCCGTCGCCCTCGCCTCCCTACCCTTTATGGGCATGATCAGCTTTTGGCAGGTCTACGACGGCATCGTTCCCAAGATGCTCACAGGGACCTTTGGCCTATCCAACTCGCTCACCGGCGCGATCATGGCCATCGATAATGTCTTTGGCCTGTTCCTGCTTCCGCTCTTTGGCATCTTCTCGGACCGCTGCGCAAGCAAACTCGGGCGTCGAACGCCCTTTATCTTGGGCGGCTCCGCGGTGGCAATGCTCTCCGTCCCGCTCATCGCGATCGCCAACAACATGGGCAGCCTACCTCTGCTCATTGGCGCGATTATCCTCACGCTTTTGGCAATATGCGCCTACCGCACCATGACGGTTGCCATTGTGGCAGATATTACGCCTCGCCCACTTCGAACCAAGGCGGACTCAATCGAAAAGATCGTCGGCTATGCGGGAACGGGTCTTATGCTCGTCGCCATCTCGGTCATGGTTCCCAAGGCCGACAAACCTGATTATCTTCCGCTCTTTATCTTGCAGGCCGCCTTTATCCTCGTGTCAGCCGTTGTCTACGGCATCTTTGTCCGTGAGCCCGCCCTCGTCGAAAAGATGCGCGAGAAATCGCTGTCAATGGGCATCGACGAGGATCAGATTGACAAAGACGACTCCCCCGAGGCCGGCGGTAAGGAACGCGTTGCAGACACCGACGTGCGTCGCTCCATCATCATGCTGCTCGCCGCAACGTTTTTCTACTACATGAGCTATAACGCCATGACCACCAATATCAGCCGTTATGCCGATTTGTTCTATGGCATGGAGGGCGGTTCCTATGCCATCATCAATATCGTGACGATTGCAGGCGCGCTGCTAAGCTACGCACCCCTGGCAAACCTTTCGCTCAAAATCGGCCGCAAAAAGGTCGCCCTGGGCACCGCCGTCATCATGGTTTTGTGCCCCGCGCTTCTTTGGCTGGCACCCGGTTTCTCGCCCGTGTTGTACGGGGTCTTTTTGTTGATGGGCGTCGCGCTGGGCGGCGTGGACCTGTGCGTGTACACGATGATTCTGGAGTGTTGCAGCTCCCAAAGCGTGGGCCGCTACTCCGGTTACTACTACACCGTGAGCATGGCGGCTCAGGTGGCGACGCCGATTCTCTCCGGCATCGTTATGGACGTGGCACCGTCGATGCTCTTCGCCTACATCACGGCAATGGGCATGATTATGGCCGCGAGCATTGCCGCCGCCAAGCACGGCGATGCTATCTTGATCGACGAGGTCGCTCGCCGCGAGGCAGCAAAGTAGGAGACCGAATTAACTACCGTGCGAAAAGGGGCCGGATGGGCAAAGTGCCCATCCGGCCCCTTTTCGGTTCATCCTCAAGAAGCTTATCGAAGCCTACCCTACCGTGACGGATTCCCCAGTAAAGGTGCTGATGAGCAGCAGGATAAAGAACGCCAAGTAACTGATGCTCAGCAGATAGGCAATAACCAAAAAGATGGTCCATCCAACATTGGTTTTACCGTCGGCACGGCGTTGCTCGCGATTGCGGCAGAGCCAAATCGTCACGCCAATAGCCACAATCAACAGCACGAGCGCCGCTGCGGCCAGCCCGGCAAGCGCAAACATCACGCCAATGCTCACAGCAATAACCGGGAGCAGCAGCAAGCCGCACCCGCACCCACCAGGACTATACACGGCAGACTGTCGACGTCGTTCCATCGTCACTCCAAGTCAAGCAATCGTTTGTAGACATCGAGACCCTTGAGCAGGATTTCCTCGTCAAAGAGCATGGTATCAGTGTGAAGGGCGCTCATCGCATAGGCTGGGCAGCCGTCTGCGTCGATCGGGTTTTCTTGCGCCTCCGGCACGCCCGTGCCCAGCAAGAAGAACACGCCCGGCAGATGGCGCTGATAGAAGGCGAAGTCCTCGGCAATCAGCAAAGGCTCATCTACGAGCTGTAGCTCGGGCAAGGCAGGCGCGACATTGGCAAATAGCTCGGGGTCGTTGTCGACCGGCGGATAGCCCTCGGCAAAATCGAGGTCATATGTGCAGCCCGTTGCAGCGCATGCCTCATCAAGCACGCGGCGCACACCCTCGCGTGCACGGTCGAACATGTCGTCCGTAAACACACGCAGACTGCCGGCAACATGGGCCTCCCCCGCCACCGCATTGCAAACCGTACCGGCCTGCAGCAGACCAAACTTGCCGATACAGGGCTCGTCAGTGCCCAGCTCGTCCATCAGTTCACGCTCGGCAACCAAGAACTTGGCAGCAGCCAGCGCCGCATCGTGCGACTCCTCGACCGGAACGCCATAGGTCTTAGCGATATGGATGCTCGTCCCGTGAATATGAATGTGTGTCTCACTCGAACGCGCCAGCAGCGGACCGGAACAACTCGCCAACGTGCCGGCAGGCAGATCGGGCCACACATGGAAGCCAAAAATGCGGTCAGCCCCATAGCGCTCGAACACACCGCTCTCGCATACCGTCTTGGCACCACCGGTCGTTTCCTCGGCCGGCTGGAACACAAAGAGAACGTTGCGCCTCATGGCGCCCGGCTGCTCGCGAATCGTACGGTCGACATACGTCGCGGCGGCAAGTGCCATGGCCATGTGTCCGTCATGTCCGCAAGCGTGCATCTTGCCGGGATGGATCGAGGCAAAGGCCGCTCCCGTCGCCTCCGCGATGGGCAGCGCATCCATATCGGCGCGAATCGCCGTGGCACGCGCGGCACCAACGCCAGCGTCGAAGAAAGCGCAGACGCAGCTGGGACACGGATGGGTCACCTCGCAAGCGAGCGGCGCCAACACGCCCTCGATATAGGCGATAGTCTGCGGAAGATCGAAATCGAGCTCCGGAATGCGATGGAGATCGCGGCGATAGCGACGGAGTTCTTGGAGCTCGGTCATAGAGAATCCCTTCGTGAGGCACATCTGTTGCAACTTATTGTGATACAGGATTGTGGCACACATGTTTCCAGCATATTGCTGCATTTTTTAAACGTTATATACGAATACTCTTGTTTGGTAAAGTGCAACGTGATAGGGTCTTTACCACTTGATAGAGGCGCGGGCACGAAGAGCCGCGGGCGAGCCGGCAGGCTTTGACCCCGTGGGGAGGCGAAACCCGCCGAACTGGGTTTTTCGGGCACGAACAACCTGGTGGGCCTGTGGGAAACACCCACAGGACTGTCTGCAGCAATGCGGGAGCGCTATCCGGACATTGGGTCCACGCTATGCGGATTCGATGCGCAGATGGCGCCGTCTGGATAGCGAGGTTTACGGGACATGGCATTGACCCCCAACGAGGCATATGCGGCCAAGCAGCCGTTTGTGGACAAGGAGACACTCGAGCATATCGTCGAGCAGTTCCCCACGCCGTTTCATCTATACGACGAGGCGGGCATCCGCCGCAACATGCAAGAAGTGCGCGACGCCTTTGCATGGAACCCGGGCTTTAAGGAATACTTTGCCGTCAAGGCCAACCCCAACCCGGCGCTCATCTCCATTCTCAACGAATACGGCTGCGGCTGCGATTGCTCGAGCTATACCGAGCTCATGATCGCCCGCTCGCTGGGCATCACGGGACACGACATCATGTTCTCTTCCAACGACACGCCGGCTGCCGACTTTGAGCTCGCCAACAAGCTGGGTGCCATCGTCAACTTTGACGACATCAGCCACATCGAGTTCTTTGAGCGTGTTGCGGGGCCCATCCCCAAAACGGTCAGCTGCCGCTTTAATCCAGGCGGCCTGTTCCAGCTCTCCATCGGCATCATGGATAACCCCGGCGACTCCAAATACGGCATGACCACCGAGCAGCTCTTTGAGGCTTTCCGCATGCTCAAGGCCAAGGGCGCCGAGAATTTTGGCATCCATGCCTTCCTTGCCAGCAACACCGTCACCAACGACTACTACCCCAAGCTCGCGCGCATCCTCTTTGAGCTTGCCGTGCGCCTGGAGCGCGAGACCGGTGCACATGTCGCCTTCATCAATCTGTCCGGCGGCGTCGGCATCCCCTATCTGCCCGAGCAGCAGGCCAACGACATTCACGCCATCGGCGAGGGGGTGCACGCGGCCTACGACGAAATCCTGGTTCCCGCCGGTATGGGCGATGTGGCCATCTGCACCGAGATGGGCCGCTTTATGATGGGGCCCTACGGCTGCCTGGTCACCAAGGCTATCCACGAAAAGCAGATCTACAAGGACTATATCGGTGTCGACGCAAGCGCCGTCGATCTGATCCGTCCTGCCATGTACGGCGCCTACCACCACATTACGGTAATGGGTCAGCCGGGTGGCGCCGACAAGACCGCGGCGCCTGTCACAAACACGTACGACATTACGGGCAATCTGTGCGAGAACAACGACAAGTTCGCCATCGACCGCGAGCTACCGCAGATCGACATGGGCGATGTGCTCGTGATCCACGATACCGGCGCGCATGGCTACTCCATGGGCTACAACTACAACGGACGGCTGCGCTCCGCCGAGGTGCTGCTGCGCCCCGATGGCTCGGCCGACCTCATCCGCCGCGCCGAGCGCCCGGGCGATTACTTTGCCACACTCGACGTGCTGCCGAGCGGCCGAGAACTGCTGGCCAAGTCGCGCGCCGAAAGTGCTCGCCGTCGCGCCCAAGACGAGCGCCTGGCAGTCGCCGCCCAATGGAACAAACGCATCCAGATCGCGGACGCGAAGGAGAAGAACATGGACATCCGCAATCTTGAGGGCTCGATCGTCGCCCTTGTTACGCCGTTTAAAAAGGACGGCAGCGTCGACTTTGACGCGCTCGAACGCCTTATCGATTTCCACCTGCAAAACGGCACCGATGCCATCCTCACCCTGGGCACCACCGGCGAGAGCGCCACGATGACCGATGACGAGGACAACTCCGTCGTCGCCGCCGTGGTCAAGCATGTTGCAGGACGCGTCCCCGTCATCGCCGGCTCGGGCTCCAACTCCACGCAGACGATGCTCACCAAGTCGCTCACCTACCAGGGCTTGGGAGCCGACGGCCTGCTGCTCATCACCCCCTACTACAACAAGTCCAACGAAGAGGGCATCTATCAGCACTTTAAGACCGTCGCCGATGCTGTGGACATCCCCTGCATCCTGTACAACATCCCCGGCCGCTGCGGCTGCGGCATCAGCGAGCGCAACGTAGAGCGCTTGGCCGCGCACCCCAACATCATGGGGATCAAGGAAGCCTCGGGCAACGTCGCCTACGCGGCCAAGATTGCCCACCTGCTGTCCGACGACTTCCGCATGTACTCGGGCGAGGACGCCCTCACCGTGCCGCTCATGAGCCTGGGCGCTTCGGGCACCATCAGCGTGTGGGCCGACGTTCAGCCGCAGCTCGTGCACGACATGTGCCGCGCCTATCTGGACGGCGACGTGGAGCGCGCCCGCGATATCCAGATTGCCGGCCAGCCGCTCATCAATGCCCTCTTTAGCGAGGTCAACCCCATTCCCGTCAAGGAAGCACTCGCCCAGATGGGTATGATCGAGGCAAACTACCGCATGCCGCTGTGCCCCATGGCAGACGACACGCGCTCCGCACTTACCGATGCTCTGAAGGGAGCTGGTCTGCTTGATTAAGACCGTCATTATGGGAACGGGCCGCATGGGCTCGCTCATCTGCACCACCGCCGAGGGCGTTGTCGACGCCGCCGGTCAGCCCGTTTTTGATATCGTCGCGCAGATAGGCTTTGATCTAACCGAACTCGAGAACGCACCAGTCGCCGACGTCATCATCGACTTCTCGAACGTCGTGACCTTCGATGCTGTCGTCGCCTATGTCGAGCGCACGGGCGCGGCGTTAGTCTCAGGCACCACGGGCTACACACCCGATCAGATGGACCGCCTGCGTGAGCTGGGCCAGAACGTCTGCGTCATGCACTCCGGCAATTACTCCATCGGTATCGCAGCCCTGCGTCATCTGGTAGCACAGGCCACACGCGAGCTACCGGGCTTTGACTGCGAGATCGTCGAGACGCACCACAACCAAAAGGTCGACGCCCCCAGCGGCACTGCCAAGTTGTTGCTCGACGCCGTCGTCGAAGCTGAGCCCGAGGCAGGCTACCACCCCGTCTACGGACGCGAGGGCATGTGCGGAGCGCGCGACCCCAAGGAGATCGGCATGCACTCGCTGCGCGGCGGCACCGTCGCCGGCGTGCACGAGGTGAGTTTCTTTGGCCAGGACGAGGAGGTCACGCTCACCCACCGCGCCACGAGCCGTCAGATCTTCGTCAACGGCGCCTTGGCAGCCGCGCAGAAGCTCGTCACCCGCGAACCCGGCTTCTACACCTTCGACCAGGTCATGTTCGCCTAACTAGTTATCAACCATACCCCCTCAAAGGAGAGACAGCATATGAGCAACGCAGCCGAGATGGATGCACAAGAGATTATCAACTACATCGCCACCGCGCCCAAAAAGACGCCCGTCAAGCTGTACGTGCGCGAGAAGCCGGGCATGAAGGTCCAGTGGGGCAATGCACACGTCTACGGCGGTCGTCGTGGCAAGACCGTCTTTGGTGACTGGGATGAGCTTAAGGCAATCCTCGACGCCAACGCCGACTCCATCGACTACTACGATGTAGAGAACGACTGCCGCAACTCCGCCGTGCCCATGCTCGACCTTAAGGGTATCAACGCCCGCATCGAGCCGGGCGCGATCATCCGCGACCGCGTCGAGATCGGCGACCGTGCCGTCATCATGATGGGCGCCATCATCAACATCGGCTCCATCATTGGCGAAGGCTCCATGATCGACATGGGCGCCGTGCTGGGCGGCCGCGCCACCGTGGGTAAGAACTGCCACATTGGCGCCGGCACCGTGCTGGCAGGCGTCGTGGAGCCCGCCAGCGCCACGCCCGTCATCATCGAAGACGATGTCATGATCGGCGCCAATGCTGTGGTCCTGGAGGGCGTGCACGTGGGTAAGGGTGCCGTCGTTGCCGCCGGCGCCGTGTGCGTCGAGGACGTCCCCGCCGGTGCCGTCGTGGCCGGTGTCCCCGCCCGCGTCATCAAGATGCGCGACGAGAAGACCGACAGCAAGACCGGCCTGGAAGAGGGCCTGCGCCAGCTCTAGGGTTACGCGGTTTTACCAAACCGCGCAACTAGTCGACGCTGCACCTTTGGTTCCGTCGTTCTAACGAACGACGGATCTCTCGACGCTGCAAACGCCCCTAAGCGGCAATCTGACGTTCAATCGTCGGTCGCGTACCGAAGTACGCTTCCCTCCTCTTTCACGTCACCTTGCTCGCCTAGGGGCGTTTTCGCTGACATATGCTCAGTCTGCAACTCAATTCAGCTCCAAGCAAAAAGGCCGAAGTCCCGAAGGGTTTCGGCCTTTGCTTTGTCTGAAGTTCAAGCGCAGTTTATCGATTCTCAATTGACCCGATGTTTTTGAGCTCGATGGAGATGAGGCCGTTGGGCTCGTTGACGAACTCGATATACTCGGAGTTCGAACCCATCTCGGCCGGGAAGCTGATCTCGATGCCCGTGTCGGTACGAATCTTGTGATTGCGCACGGCAGCGCGCTCGACCTGCTTGCGCTCCACGGGAACGCGCTCGGGAACCTTCTCCTCGGTCAGTGCCGCGCGCACGCTTTCCTTGATGACCGGTTCGTCCTCAAAGACCTCATCGACGATATCCCAGGGCGGCAGCTCCTCGTCATCCTCAACCTTCTCGGCAACGGCAGCCTTAACCTTAGCGAGCGCTACGGCCGTATTGGCACCGTGCTCCTCGGCGACTTCCTCGACCACGCGCGTCACGGTGTCGATGACCTCCTTGCCCGACACGCCCGTATCGCACTGCAGCAGACCGTCGGGAATGAGCATGCGGTCTTCGCCGGCAATCTTGCGCTTCTTGTCCACATAGCCGATCTCCATGGTGCTCGCACGCACGATGGCATAGCTTGGCACCTTTTGGGAAGGATTCGGCAGGATAGCATAGTGGCGCGCGATGTCGTTGCGTACCTCGCCCTCCTCGCGGCCCACCTCGTGCATAAAGGCCTGCTTGGAGCCCAGCAGCATCACGGCAAACCAGCGGGCATCCTCATCGTCGTCAAAGTCGGCCACGAGCACATCGGTGGACTCGGCTTTTTCGGCCTTGGTAAGCTCGGAGGAAATGAACTCCGCAATCTGCTGCGACAGGTCTACGAACTCGCGCTCGCCAAAGAAATAGCCCTTGAGCTCGCCGCCAAACGCAGAGTTCTCGGCAAACGCGGCGCGTTTATTGTCGGCCGAGGTACGTGCGCGGCGCAGATGCGTGGTCACGAAGTTGCGCACGGTACGGCTCTCGATATCGAGCTCGCGCTGGCTCATAACGTTGACGGCAGAGTCAAAGTCCAGGATATGCAGAATCGCATGATTGATTTTCATATACGGCATTCCGTTCTAGATTGAATTGAGCACGAACCAGTATAGCGGTCGAGCCCGCCCCAGGCGCATCGAAGATTGGTGCATCGGGGACAGGTTGCTTTGCACCAATGGCTAGCGCAGGAGCTCGGACTGCCATACCTCGAGCTGTTCTGCCAGGCTCTTACCACTAGAAGGCACGCTGAACTCGGGACGTTTGGGCAGCAGCGCACACTTAAGAATTGCCACGATGGTCTGCGAGACAAAGCGTCGCGTATCCTTGTCAAACCCTTGCGCAGCCTGGAGCATCACGGGCAGGCTCTCGCGCAGATTCCCAGCGATATCCGCAAACCGCTCAGCACCCGTAGCCTCAAACACGGAGAACAACGCATCTACAAAACGCTCGCGCTCGCTAGGCGAAACTGCAAGCAGCATCTCGCGAATGGAGCCATCAACGTATCGAGCACCGGCGGACAGGCGCTCACAGTACACGAAGTCGCGACCATCAACCACCCAGCTAAAGGGATTGTGCTGCAGCAGGCTGAACTCGGTGCTCTCAACGATGGCATAGTCCTCCTGCGTCTCGAACATCATGCCAAAGATCGACGACCGAGGTAGCGTCTTGTCGATTCGACCGGAAAGATCGGCAAAGGCGTTGCCGTTCAGAAACTCCTCGACGAAACCCGGACCATCATGGGAATACGCCTGTTCGATTCGCGCACGGGCGACATCGGAGCACATCGCCGCACCGTACACCGCAAGGTTTCCACCCTTGGAATGACCTCCGCACAAAAGCGGCCCGTCAATCGCATCCGCCGCCTCGTCCACATAACGCGCCGCGGATTCCTGGGCCGGCACAGGATACCGGAACGCCATGTTAAAGTCCTCTTTCCAGCCCACAATCGTGCTGTCGGTCCCCCGGAAGGAAAGATAGCTAAACCCCGCCGGAAACCGGAACGCCATGGCTGCAAACTGCTCTGTCGCCACCACATCGCTCACGGCACGATAGCCGCAAACGTGCACGCCACGGTAGCGAGGACTTGCTGCCACGGCCTCCAGCAAGGCCTTGCTCCCCTCCGGGTCCCACAAGTCGTCAATCATGTCCCGGTAGCACTCGGCACGCAGCAGCTCGCGTACGTCTAGGCCCTGCCAGTTCGTCAGCTCCGCCATATCACCCGGCAAACGCAAATAGGACAACCACGCAAAGACGAGGCTATCCACCGCGCAGAACGGCCTCTCCTCAAACGGATCAAACGCCGTCTGGGCATAGGTTAAAAAATTAGGCGAATCCGACATGGCCCTCCCATCAACTATGGTGCATTGGGGCAACTATGGTGCATTGGGGTCAGGTTACTTTGCACCAAAAAGGCGCCCGGGCCGTGTGGACCCGGACGCCTTCATTGTAGCTTTTCGCTCTAGCGAGCTTGATTTAGCAGGAGAAGTCGACGCTGTCGATGATATCCTTGAGGGCCTTGGCGGAGGCGGTGAGCTCATGCTGCTCGTCATCGTTCAGCGGCACGGGGACGCGACAGACGACGCCGTCGCGGCCAACGACCGTCGGCATGGAGATGGCAAGATCGGACAGGCCATACTCGCCCACCATGAGCGAGGAGACGGGCAGAACGGTCTGCTCATCGCGCATGACGGCGGTGCAGATGCGCTTGACGGCCATGGCGACGCCATAGTAGGTGGCGTGCTTCTTCTCGATGATGGTGTAGGCGGAGTTCTTGACGTCCTCGGCGATGCGCTTCTCGGCAGCCTCATGCTCCAGATGACCGTGAAGCTCGCAGAAAGTGTTCAGCGGCACGCCGGCAACCTGGGCGCTGGACCAAGCGACAAACTCAGAGTCGCCGTGCTCACCCATGACATAGGCCTGGACATCGCGCGGGTCAACCTCGACGTGGGCACCAAGCATCTGCTGCAGACGGCCAGTGTCGAGCACGGTGCCGGAGCCGATGACGTGGCCCTCGGGCAGGCCGGACATCTTGATGGCGGCATAGGTCAGAACATCGACCGGGTTGGAGACAATGAGCAGAATGCCGTCGAAGCCAGACTTCTTAATTTCGGGAATGATGGACTTAAAGATGTTGACGTTCTTGTTGACCAGGTCCAGGCGAGTCTCACCGGGCTTCTGGGCAGCGCCAGCGGTGACGACGATCATGGCGGCGTCGGCGACATCGGAATAATCGCCGGCGTAGATCTTCATCGGCTCGGCAAACGTCATGCCGTGCGCGATATCCAGGGCCTCACCCTCGGCGCGGTTCTTGTCCACGTCGATGAGGACCATCTCGGAGAACAGACCACTCTGCATCAGCGCGAACGCCGAAGACGAACCAACGAAACCGCAGCCGACAATAGCGACCTTCTTCTCGTTAACCATTAGAAACTCCCATCTCTCTCCACAAACAAGCCGCCCGGGAACGACCCGAGCGGCTTGCCGTAATCCCAATACATCCAATCGGGACTTTGATTATGCTCCTATTCGCAGCCAAAAATCGACCGTTTGCCGAAATTGTTTGCAGGATTCGTAAAATAACTGCACGAAATCGGTTTCGAGCTATTGACGAGCGGAATAGCTTTCTAATACAGGCCCGCCTCGCGAATGGCCTCGACAGCCAAAGCGATCTGATCGGGCGGCAGGACCAGCGCCATGCGCACATGCCCCTCACCCGAAGGACCAAAGCTCGCGCCCGGCGTCACCACAACGCCGGCCTTCTCCATAAGCTCCTCGCAAAACGCCATGGAATCGGTGCGACCACCGGGAAGCTTGGCCCACACAAACATAGAGCCATGCGCGTTGGGACGCTCCCAGCCCAAGCCCTCAAGACCGTCGCACAGGGCATCGCGGCGCTCCTGGTACTTCAGACGCTGCGCCTCGACCTCATCGCGCGGACCGTTCAGGCAGGCGATAGCAGCCTTCTGGATCGGGAAGAACATACCAAAGTCGATCTGGCCGCGCAGCTTGGCAAAGGCAGAGACCACGTCCTCGCGGCCGACCAAAAAGCCGATACGCGCACCGGTAACGTTAAACGACTTGGAAAGCGAGAAGAACTCCACGCCCACCTCAAGCGCACCAGGATACTGCAAGAAGCTTCCGCCCGGCTCGCCGTCGAACACGATGTCGGAGTACGCGTTGTCATGGACGATGAGCAGGTCGTGCTCGCGGGCGAAAGCGATGATCTCCTCGTAGACCTCGGGCGTGCCCACCGAGCCGACCGGGTTGGCGGGCAACGACACGATCATATACTTGGCACGATCGGCCACCTCGGGATCGATGCCCGCCACATAGGGCAGGTAATTATGCTCGGCGACCAACGGATAGTACTCGAGCTTGGCATCGGCAATCTTGGCGCCCGCCTCAAAGACCGGGTAGCACGGATCGGGAACCAAAATGGTGTCACCCGGATCGAGCAGGGCCAGGCCCAAATGGCCCACGCCCTCCTGCGTGCCGTTGCACGACTGCACCATAGACGGCGTAATGCCCGAAACGCCAAAGCGGCGCTCATAGTAATCGCACACGGCTTGCTTGAGTTCGGGCAGGTCGCGCAGGGCATACTTCCACATCTCGGGGTCCTGGGCCGCTTGCGTGAGCGCCTCGACCACGTGGTCGTACGGCTTAAAGTCGGGCGTGCCCACGCTCATGTTGTAAATGGTCTTGCCCTGAGCCTTCAGCGCAAGCAGTTTGTTGTTGAGCGAGGCGAAGACCTCCGCGCCAAAGCGGTCGAGACGCTGCGATGCCTGCATGGTGCCACCTTTCGATATGAAAAACGCGGCACTCCGACAAGAGCGCCGCGCGATACGGGCCATCAGATTGCAAAAGTGTAACGCTTGCACCCGCTGTTTTGGTTCAATTTGGCAACCTTAGTCCATCGGATTGAGCGCGTCAATCTGGGCGAGCCACAGGCGCGAGCTGGCGTCACTCGGCATGCGCCAATCGCCGCGCGGGCTGAGCGTGACCGAGCCCACCTTGGGGCCATCGGGCAGGCAGCTGCGCTTAAACTGCTGGGCAAAGAAGCGACGGTAGAACGTGCGTAGCCACGTGTGAATGGTCTTGACGTCGTAGACGCCCTCGAAGCTCTTGAGCGCCATGCGGTAGATCTTGCCCGGCTCAAAGCCAAAACGCAGCAGGTAGTAGAGGAAGTAGTCGTGCAGCTCGTACGGGCCCACCAGGTCCTCAGTCTTCTGCGCAATCTCGCCGTCGCCCGTAGGCGGCAGGAGCTCGGGGGACACCGGCGTATCGAGGATATCGAGCAAAACCTCGGCAATACGCCCGCCAAAGACATCGGCCGCATAGCGCACCAGATGGCGCACAAGCGTCTTGGGCACGCTCGCGTTGACGGCGTACATGCTCATGTGGTCGCCGTTATAGGTAGCCCAGCCGAGCGCCAGCTCCGACAGGTCGCCCGTGCCGACGACAAAACCGCCAGCCTGGTTGGCCAGATCCATCAGAATCTGCGTACGCTCGCGGGCCTGGCTGTTCTCGTAGGTCACGTCCTGCACGGTCGGATCGTGCTCAATGTCCTTGAAGTGCTGCTCCACAGCCGCGTGGATCGAAACCTCGCGGAAGCTCACGCCCAGGTCGCGAGCGAGCGACTCGGCATTCGACTTAGTGCGATGCGTCGTGCCAAAGCCAGGCATGGAAACCGCCGTGATACCCGTGCGCGGCAGCCCCAGCGCATCGAAGGCACGCACGGTCACAAGCAGCGCCAGCGTGGAGTCCAGACCGCCTGAAAGACCGATGACAGCCGCCTTGGTACCCGTATGGGCAAGACGGGTCTTGAGGCCCGCGGTCTGCAGGTCGAGAATGGTCTCGCAACGCTCGGCCAGGTCACCATGGTCGGCCGGAACAAAGGGTGCGCGGGGGAAGACACGGTCGATGCCGAGTGCATCGCGCAGGACAGGCTCTTCGGCCAACACGCCCTCAAACGAAAACTCAACGGTCGTGGCCTCCGGCGCATCGTCCGCGCGCGTCCACGTCGTCGAGCGACGGCGCTCGGCAACCAGACGGTCAAGGTCAACGTCGACGATGGCCATATCGCAGGTAAGCAGTTTGGTCGCGGCGAGCTTCGAGCCGTTTTCGTAGACGAGGTTCTCGCCCGCAAAGACCATGTCGGTCGTGGACTCGCCCTCACTCGCATCCGCGTAGGCATAGGCACAGTACAGGCGCGCGCTTTGGTTAGAGATAAGGCTGCGGCGGTAATCTGCCTTACCGATGATTTCGTCAGAAGCCGACGGGTTGAGAATCACCGTCGCACCGGCAAGCGCCATCTCGGTCGAAGGGGGTGCCGGCACCCACAGGTCCTCACAGACTTCAACGCCCAGCACCAGGTCCTCGGCGCCTTCATCACAGCAACGGTAGACAAGCCCCGAACCCAGCGGGACCGGACCCTGACCGGCAAATTCAACCCACACGGGATCCGCAGGCGCCGGAGCAAACCAACGGCGCTCATAGAACTCGCCATAGTTGGGCAGATACTTCTTGGCCGTGAGGCCCAAAAGCTCGCCCGCGCAGCACACGGCGGCGCAGTTGTAGATATTCTCGGCAACTGCAACGGGAAGACCGATGGTAAAGACGACCGGCAACTCACGGGTTTCATCAAGGATGTGCACAAGTGCCGCCTCGCAGGCATGCAGCAGTGTGCGGTTATGGAACAGATCGGCCGCGGTATAGCCGCACAGATTAAGCTCGGGCAACACCAACGCGCGAATGCCGCGCTCGGCAGCTCTGCGAACAGCTGCCAGCGCAACCTCGGCATTACCCTCGACATCGGCCACGCGAATCTGCGGCGACGCCGCCGCCACACGCAAAAAGCCATCGTTCTTATTAGCCGAAACGCAGCATTGCCTTGTTGATCTGGACACTGGAGGCCCCTTCTACCCTGAGATTCAGTCTAACGGACGTTCACATATCTCTAACTAGCCAAAGCAACCTCTCAGTTTACTGAGACGCCAACCTGTGCTAAGAGCATGTATTCCAAAAATATCTTTAATTAAAAAAGGAGAAATCGATAATCGACTTCTCCTTTAAGCGAGGCAAGTTAATTCCGAAACTAATGGCAGAATTTATCCATGTAGTCCTCAAAGTCGAACACTTCTACCACGACGCCCTCTTCCTGAGACTCTTTCAGTTGCTCCAAGAGATCTTTGTTAATAACGTCCATGCAGAAACCTCCTCTATCTAATCAATTGTAGTATATCTGCTTTCATGCAATTATCAACCAACTTGTTTAATTGCTCCTCGTTTGTCGATAGTCCCTCTTTTTTCCTTGATTCTCATTTTCATTGCAACAGCCTCAGGACTCAGCGCAACGCGTTGCGCTGAGTCCTGAGGCGCGAATCCGGGTAGGCAACCCCAGAGGGGCCGGAATCCCCCGGCCCGCGATGGAGGGAGGCCGGCATGTCCAGACCCAAGCCGTCCGGAAGGTCGTACGGGAGGCTCACGAGGCACGAGAGGAACACGGTCGAGAGGATGCTCGACCGCAACCGCAGCGCCCGCGAGATCGCCGCGGAGCTCGGCAGGTCGCCATCGACCGTGACCAGGGAGGTGGCGGCGCACCGCTACGTCACCGCGCCGCGCTCGCGCTACGGCGAGCCCGCGCCCGCGGACCTGTCGGGGGCCTGCCCCAGGCTCTCCGCGTGGCCGAGGTGCTGCAACGGCTGCTCGCACAGGAGGGGCTACGGCTGCTCGAGGAGGCCCAGGGTGTTCTACAGCGCAAGGAGGGCGCAGGAGGCGGCCGACGCCGAGCTCTCGGCGAGCAGGTCCGGGATCGACGAGACCGAGGAGGGCGCCGCCGCCAAGCTCGCGGCCATCAGGGACGGGCTCGCGCGCGGGCTCTCCCCGCAGCAGATAGCGGCGACGACCCCCGGGCTCAGCGCCTCCACCGTCTACAGGTGGGTGGACGCCGGCTACGACGGCATGACGAACATGGAGCTCAGGCGCAAGGTCGGCTACAGGCCGAGGTCGCGCCGGGCCCCGGGGAGGGCGACGTCCCACTCGCCGCGCAGGTCGCACGCGTCGTTCCTCGCGCTCGGCGAGGACGCCTGCGCCGCGGCCTGGGAGATGGACACCGTCGAGGGCCCCAGGGGCGACTCCGCCAGGCTCCTCACGCTCCTGCACCGCCCGAGCCGCTTCCAGCTGGCCCTGCCGCTGCCGGACGGCACGTGCGCCTCGGTCCTGGCGGCGCTCTCCTCCCTGCGCGGGGTCCTCGGCGAGGACGGCGCGAGGCGCGCCTTCGGCGCCGTGCTCACCGACAACGGGAGCGAGTTCGCCGACGAGGGCGCCATCGCGGCGCTGTTCGGCGAGCGGGACGGCGAGACCAGGCTCTTCTACTGCGACCCCCGGCAGAGCCAGCAGAAGGGCGCGTGCGAGAAGAACCACGTGGAGATCAGGAAGCTGCTGCCCAAGGGCGCAGGGGCCAGGTTCGACCGGCTGACGGCGGCGGACTGCGCGCTGCTCATGTCGCAGGTGAACTCCGAGCCGAGGGGGGCGCTCGGGTTCCTGACGCCGGCGCGCGTGCTGCGGATGGCCCTCGGGGAGGACGCCTCCGCCCTCATGGACGCGTTCGGGATAGAGGAGCTGGCGCCCGGCGAGCTCGACCTCACGCCCGGCTGCATCGACAGGGCCAGGGCCGCGAGGGGCGAGGGGCCGCTGGCGGGATAGGCGGCGGGCCGGGACATGGGCCGGAGGGCCCGTTGCGCTGAGTCCGGAACGGCTGCGCGGCGGGCTGGCGGAGCATGCGGCGGCGGCACGGGGACGCCGGCCTCCACAGCCTCTCCACCTGCGGAAACGAGGCGACGACCAGGTGCCGGGGGCTATTCCCGCGTTGCGCTAGCTGCGGAAACGCGGAGCCCGTTCAGGCTGTTGCGTTGAGATTGAAAATCAACCGTCCCTCTTTTTTCAAAATGTCGCGCACCTCGTTCTTAGTAATCGGCTTTTCAAACAACGAAAGCAAAGCGAACGAAAAATCATTAACCGCACACATTCTATGGGTGGCACAACTCAGCAGTACTCTTAACCCCTCTTTTGAGCGTCCGACTTCTTTAACAAACGAACTTTTAACCAATTGAAAACCGTTATCGTGCATTACATAATCGGCATCGATATTTGTATTCAGCAATCCATAATGCAACAGTTCTTCTATCGCCCTTGTCAGCTCGAGGTCGCCCTGATCAAGAATAAGAGAAATGCTAAAATCGGCCTCCAATAAACGGGCCAACTTAAGGTATACCAACTGGGAAACAGCATAGACATGATGGTATTCAGAATTATAGAAGTAGGCAAATGGCTCAACGAGCACGACAGAGGTCTTGGAATCCAGCCAGATTCGATCAGCTGGATTTAGACTAGTTAGCCGTCGCTTTACTTTGGTCAAATGTCCCTTATACCTGACAGCGTGAATAGAATCTAGGATCCAGGTCACCTCTGAAATATGAAGCCGCTGGGGCAAGTCAATTGTGTCGCTACCGTTTATGACCTCTTGCATATAAAAATCAATATGATGCTCATCAGATAAGGATTTTGCTTCATTTAAAGTTAAACCAGTGCCTGAAACATAATCCACTTCGAGGCGCAAATCCTCATATTGGGACTTCGGCATTACAGAGACACCATACTTATCGGGATGATTCCAAACATCCGACCCCATAACGAGACCAAAATTCGTAAATCCTCTCGTGGAATATGGAACACCACATACCTGTTTTGAATAATTCAAAACATTCTCTGTATAAGCTAAGGTGTTCAGAGCCTCTTCTTTAGTTTCGGTCGGAAAGCCAATCATAAAAAATAGATGAACAGGAATACCCGCATTGAGACAATCATGGACATTGCGATCAATCCAATCAACTCTCGTGTTCTTCTTCATTAGATCAAGAACTCTTTGGTTGTATGACTCGAGGCCAAACTGAATCTGCCTACATCCACTTTGGTATATCTTGTTAAAAACTTCTGTACTTAGGGTTGGAGAGAACCTCGTTTCTCCATGCCAGAAAAACGTTTTTCCCGATGCGTTTATTTCATCCGCGAGTTGCTCCATTCTTTTGCCTTCGAATGTTTCATCCACAAAAGAGAAAACTCTCGTGCCGTATTTTTCATTTAACCGACACATTATTTCAAATACTCTCGATATAGGCATCTTTCGGTAACAACCACCGGTGGCACCGGGAATGGTGCAGAAGGCGCAATGATTAAAACACTGCCTAGAGGAATAAACCGGCAATATTAACTCAGGCATGAAGTATTTAGAAAGGGCGAAGCCATCGAAATCGGGAACTGTATCGTTGATAAATGTTTGCTCAATCCGATGGTTTTTATATATCTTTCCACCTTTAGCATGGCAAAGGTTTGGAACACAGTCGAGATTGTCATCACCAGAGTCAAGAGCCTCAAGAAGACGTGCAAGCGGCTCTTCGCCGTCATACATCATTATCGAATCAATGTATTCAAAAAAGGGATGCCATTCTTTCATGCAGTCATCTGCTAAACGAGTAATGTAATTGCCGCCCAATGAGACGTGTTTAACAGATGGACATTCTTCCTTAATCAGTTTCGCTAACGTAACTGCAGAAATCAATTGGAAACAGCCGCTCACCGAAATCCCAATAAACTCGAATTTTTCCCTCTGAATACGCTTAAGAAAGGCAGTTTCATAGAAGGAAATAAACGGATTATGCAAGGTATCCGCAAGCGATTTCATTATTTCTGGTGTCGAATAATAATCATAGGGCAGATCTATGGAGTTGAACGTGTATTTAACTCCATATGAGACGTGATTTATGATATAGAGTGCATTTCTAAAAATGTTTTCAGCATATTGTCTTTCTTTTAGATTAAAGTATCTCTTCGATCTGAAAATATCTTTTGCCTCGTCAACATTAAGTGCCGACTTTTGTATCAACTCGATTGTTAATTGAACATTCGAACTAAACGAATCCTTTGATTCCCGATACCTTTTACAGCACTCTTCGACATGTCTAAAAGATAGGAGGTCATCGTAAAATTCCACGTTTAAGTCAACAATGTCAACTTTGTATTGTTCAACCTCTTGAAGATATGACTTCAAAACAGGCAAGGCAAGATACGGCCCCACTGGACTCCATCCTGGGGGAAATACTAAAAGCGTTTTAGGCATATCAACGTCACATCTTTCGCAAATAATTCAATTGAAACACAACTACCATCATAATTGAAAATACACCAAGTCCTGTAACGAGAATTGAGAACATCGCGATGCTCGTGAACAGCGAAACAAGAAGTGTTGAAATAACAACAGCAACCGATTGCAAAGACTCCCTAATTGAAAACAGGCTTATCGATTCAGATCCGTCTCTCGCCAAATCCTGCAGCGATGTTATGAGAAGCACATCTTGAATGGCGTTTCCGGCACCGACGATAAAAAGGAAAATAAACGATATCCCAGACGCATAGCGATAGCCAAACGCCAGATACGCACCGAGCGCAAGATACGTCACAAAACAATATGATTTAACGCAATCGGAACCACTGATTAAACGACCATATATTGTATTTCCGAACAACAGTCCGATTGTAAGACTACTCTGAAGGAATCCGTATTGTATCGATGACGAGTCAAATTGCAATTGCGCTATAGCTGGCAAAAGAGAATTCAGAGAGCCGAATGCCACGCCACTAGAAATATCGATTAATAGGAAACCAATTGCCAAGTGCTTCGCGCTAAGATCACTAAATGCAGTCCTGTTTTTTTCATTTTTGCTTATTCCCTCTTTATCATTAACCTCGATAACAGACGGAACATCTCGCAGCAACCAGAACGACGCGGCAAAAGAAAGCGCGTCTAATGCAAGAACAGCCTCCGCCCCAAATTGAGCGACAACAAAACCGCCGGCAACTGGCCCCAGAACCATCATCAAATTCTGCAGGAACCCAAACGAATTATTAATTACGTCGCGATTGATACTATTCGTATTGGCTCTTAACAACGAGTAAAAGCAGGGCATTTCTACCGTTCGGCAAAGCGATACCGCGCACGTAATAGCAAACATACTCCATTTACTATCAACAAAAATATAGCAAACGAATAATCCCGCGCGAATTAAGTCTGCCAATCTCATGGCCTGCAGTGTCCCGATACCCATCTTCTGAGGCAGCTGCGCGAGCGCAACTGAAAACAGAGAGGGGGCAAATCTGCAGCAGACCATCAAAGCAGTTGCAGAAACATCGTGAGTTACCTCGTAAATCAGCATTGGCAAAGCAATATTCGCACACCAATTGCCTATTTCGCTTATCCCTCTAGCAATATATAGGACCCGAACCGGACGGCTAGCTCTCAATACCGTGAACATCACGATTAACCTCGTATTTCAGGCCTCGTTCATCCCTTAATAGGAATCCATAATCAACCAAGTACCGCCTCAACACGGCATAATCAGGATAGAGCTGTGACAGCACACGATTAACCTGAAGCTCCGTATAACTTGTATTTAATTCAAAGAAAGAGACGGCCCATAGCAGCATGATTCTTTTATAGCTTTCCTTTTTTGGAATTGAAACCAGCTCGCCATTCTTGAGAAATCGTTTTTTAAAGTCTATTAGCTCATCCATTCACATCCTCCATTTCATACGCATCTAATACTAAAAATGCATACGCTTTAGGTCATCGCATTCAGCTTCTTTATTCGAACTAAACTCGAACTAATCTAAATTATTTGCTCAGACACTCTTCGAAAGCTCGTTTTTCACTCTGAGTAAAATGCCCTTCCCAGTCAGTCCACGAACAGGAAGGCAACTCACAACGAGCGGAGTCGAAGCCCTCTGCCGTCGGTCGCTCAAAATGCACGATAACCTTTTCAATATCGCCATCTGTAATCAGGTCAGAATGAATGACCTCGGTTCCATCTTCGAATGTCATATACGGGTACATCACGTAAACCACCTCGCAAACATAAATCCAGTTTAGCATCAAGCTATTGCACCAAAGACAGCAGGCCCCCTTGATGAGTTGATGGTATCTGTTAAATGTCACGTATGATTCACATCTGGTGGGTACCCTGATGGCTACACGAAACGAAGCAGATTTACACCGGGAGGACCCCGTATGACAACCAAGTACACCGACGCGCCGCGCACGCGCGTCATGACGCCGGCATCGCTCAACAACGGCGTGCACGAGAACCATTCCATCGGACAGACCATGGCCATCGCGCCCAAAAAGGGCCTGTTCGATGACATTTCCATTCCCCAGATCATCGCCGGCGCCGCAGCTGCCGCCACGAGCGTGGCGCTTGCCTCCAAGATTGGTATCGCTGGTTCAGTAATTGGTGCCGCCGTGAGCTCGGTCATCACCGTTGTGTCCTCGCAGGTCTACTGCCACTTTATCTCTGCCAGCGCCGAAGCCCTCAAAGGTACGCACGCCGCCGTCGACTACCCCGCCGGCGCCTATGAGCCCGTTGAGCTTAATGCCGAGGAGCACCTGGGCGGCGCCGCGACTACGCAGGAGATGCGTCAGGTCGCGGGACGCGCGACCACGGCGCGCGTCGCCCCCAACAGCCTGCGCGCCAAGGCGGCGGAAGAGCGCAGCCAGACGCAAAAGAAGGTCATCATCTTCTCGATCGCCATCGCCATCGTCGCGGTTATCGCCTGCGCCGGCGCCATCCTTATAACCACCGCCGGTGAGGGTCTGGGCGAGCGCCCCGAGCCAATCCTTTCGTCGCGCACGACCGAGCAAGACGCGGACAGCGCCGGCCAATCGCAAAGCCAGCAGAACGACTCACAGGCCAACTCCGCACCCACCGATTCTTCCTCGACCACCCCTGATCAGTCGCAAGGCACCGATTCCTCTTCGAACAGCGGCGGCACACAATCCGGAACGACCGACTCCAGCCAAACGACCGACGGCTCTCAGCAGAGCACGGGTGACCAGACGAGCGGCAATGCATCGGGCACGGGCTCAACCGACAACAGCAACACAAACAGCTCGAGCGGAACCGCATCCGGCACGGCATCCGACAGCTCGAGCCAAGGCACGACATCGGGCAACTAAGCACGATCGCCTCTCACAGATAACCGACCTGTATAACGGGCGCGAACCGGCAACGGTCGCGCCCGTTTGCTTTGGGCGCCGAGGTGGCAAGCCCTGCGCGATGGTAAGATGCTTTGGTGTGTAAAGAGGAGATTTGCCATGAGCAAGACAATAGTTAAGCCCACGCTATCGCTGGGCAACCACATCTATCTGTATCGCCTGCTGCGCGATGCGATTGGATGCGGCAAGCAAACGTTTATGACACAGGTCGAGGAGACACTCGCCGCTGGCGATATGACCGCTTATGACCTGGGCTTCGAGTCCACGCGCGAGCTGCTCGAGGAACTCGACGACTGCATTAAGCTGACCGTCTTTAAGGGCGGACGTCTGTATGCCACCGTCATCGCCAATGAGGCCTGGGATGCTGCCCTTGCCAAGGGCGAGGACAAGCCCAAGGCCGCCAAGGGCGCCAAGCAGTCCTACAAAAAGAAAAAGCGCGGCGAGAAGGACCTGAAGGCCGTGCGTCCCAAGCACGTTAAGCGTCCCGAGCCCGAGTCCGTGGCCGAAGTCGCTCCGGAGCCCGAGCCCGAGGTAGAGGCTGAAGTCACTGCTGAAGTAACGGCAGAGGTCGAAACTGAAATCGCTGCCACGACCGAGCCCGAAGTCATGGCTGAGCAGGAAGCCGCCGTTGAGCTCAACGAGGTTCCCAAGTCGAAAGCCGAAGAAACCGCCGGCCAACCCGAGACGCCTGCGTTCCAAAACAGCGATGTCTTTGGCGACAACGCCGAGGACGACCAGTCCGACGAGCCCGCGAATCAAGACGCTACCGAGGCGACGCCGGAACCCGAGACGCCGCAGCCCGCCATCTCGCTCACGGTTGTCTATGACCCCGAGAACGCCAACGCCGGCATCACCACCATGGTATCCACGCCGGTCGAGGCCAAGCCGAACGTCGAGGCAGAGGACACTCCGCAGGCCGGTGCCAAAACCGGGACCGAAGACACGTCCATCTCCGTGGAACCGACAGATTCCATAGCTAAGCCAGAAGCGGCATCTGAGTCTGCACCTGTCATTGAGTCCGCATCCGCACCCGCCTGTGACCAGGCTCCCACACCTGCACCGACTCCGGTCCCCAATTCAGCACCGGCCCCCGCTCCCGCAGCACCGACCATCCCCGGGGACTTCCCCATCGATTTCGCGACCGAGGTCTTCTGCCCTAGTCCGCTGCTGCACCAGCTGTCGACTTATCTCCCCTACGGCGCCGACACCCTCGGCATCGTCGGCGAGTACTACTGGATCGCTCGCGAGCGCGGTACCATCGAGGCTGGCCGTAACCGCGCGAGCTTCCCCCTGCGCTACACACAGGCCGGCAAACGCCACGAAGTCACCGTACGCATTCGCCGCAACACCACCGGCGGCCTCGGAGCCACCTGGGCCATCGACAAGGTCGAAGCCCCGGTCGAGTAAAAAACGGCCTCGGATAGCCAATTGACCATCCGAGGCCGTTTGAATTCAGGCCTTTTAGTTGTCATCGGCGCATATAGACACCAGAGAAGCAAGCTCATCCTCAAGTTGCGGAGCAAAGTATCTAAAAGAAACCTGCGCTCCAGTCGGTATCGACTCAATCATATTCGCAGCATTATCTGAAACTCGGTACGATGCAGTTTCACCTGTCTTCAAATCCTCTATTGAGCAGACAGCGTCTTCAGCATCAATCGACCTAAGCACGCCTTCTCCTTGTAACATCACATCGGCATGCCCGCCAGCTATTTCTAATGAACCTGAGTCTGTCGCAGTCACTTCTCCGGAACCTCCGCGCGATATCTCTTCCTTTGTTGAACAGCCCACCAATGAAGCCATCAGCACCAAAGACAGAGCTAGACGAATCGCCCTACTTCGAAAAAGTCGTTCCATAAGTCCACGCATAATAGCTCTGATCATACTTCAGGAAGGATAAAGATGAATTCCAGCCGTCCGCTATGCCAATCATCTGCCTTGTCTCTCCAGTTTTCTTACCAGTAAGTGTGGCGTAAGCCTCCGCTGTTACAGAATGGGCTGATCCGTTGTACAAACTCGCATGTAAAACATTCGGTCTATTAGAGTTAATCTCATTTTGAATGCTCGCGATAGCCGGAGAGGAGACAGTGCGGGCGATAAGAGTACTTCCTCTGCTTGCGCAGTAATTTGTAAACCCCGTTGCACAGGTTGATATCGGCGTTCCGCCCAAAACAACGCCGGGAACAGTCTGTTCTTCATCGGAAAGAGCATGGGTATTGGTGTAATTCCATATCTGCATATATTGCGAAGGGTCGCTATATAAATTGGCAATGCCATACAGTTCCGCAACGTTCGAAAAAGCTGTCACCATACAAGCATAGTGGGCAGTAAGCCTCTTAATCTCGCTTTCATCATATGACATAAACTGAGAAATGGAACGAAATCCAGATACTGTGTAATCCTGCATTTGAGTTGCGTAAATTACGACATCGTTCCAGCTTGAAGGTTTATTCGATAAAACGACAGGCCGTCCTTCTATGGAAACAGCCGGGATTGTTCTTCCGCAATTTGTTGTTATTGAACCGTCCAAAGATTGCACACCGAATTCGAATGGATTGATCATTACGACTGGGTTATTGAAAGAATAAGACTCAACACCAAGATCTCCTCCCCGATCCATAGGGCTGACTAAGCCGTCTCCAAAACGATATCCCGTAAGTATTTCATCATCTGAAGCATCTAAAACCAAATAGCCCGCGGCTCTATTGAATGTCACAACCGGAACAATGTAGCCAAGCGGGGACCCATCAACGTCTACAAAAGGAATAGGGTCAGAGGGCGTATACGAAGAGCCGAGGAGTCCCTTTATATATTTATCGGCAAGCTCTTGCGCAATTTCTGAAGTAAATTGTATCTGCTCACCATCAATATTGCCCGTCGAAGCAAAAACCTCTTTCGGACGTGCGGCTAAGGCGACAATTGAAGACGCGACAAGTTGCAGAAAACGACGACGCGAAAGCATATGTTCTTCTTTCTAGAGGAGCGACTTATAAGATACTCCTATTCTATAACCTTTTTTGTAACGTTACAGCACTGGTTATATTTCAATTCGATTTGCTTATGTCCTTGTAGCCCAATACGTCTTTACGTTTTAAACGGAATTAGAAAATCACTCATAGCAAAAACGGGCTTTAATCCCAAAGAGATGACTTTGATTATGAATCAAACCAGCAGCCAGGGCATAGCTGCAGTGCAATTGCTACAAGAAAGGCCGCCCTTGCTGGCGGCCTTTCTACTTGCTACTAATCGCGCGTCAGCTTGCGGTGAATACGATGCGGCTGGGCTGCGTCCTCGCCCAGGCGCTCGATGCGGTTGGCCTGATAGGCCTCGAAGTTGCCCTCGAACCAATACCAGTTGCCCGGGTTCTCGTCGGTGCCTTCCCACGCCAGGATGTGCGTGGCGACGCGGTCCAGGAACATGCGGTCGTGGCTAATGACCACCGAGCAGCCCGGGAACTCGAGCAGCGCCGCCTCGAGCGAGGACAGCGTCTCGACGTCAAGATCGTTCGTGGGCTCGTCGAGGAGCAGCAGGTTGCCGCCCTGCTTGAGCGTAAGTGCCAAGTTCAGACGGTTGCGCTCGCCACCGGAGAGTACGCCAGCGCGCTTCTGCTGGTCCTGGCCTTTAAAGCCAAAGCTCGCCACGTACGCGCGGCTCGGAACCTCGGTCTCGCCGACCATCATGTGCTCCAGGCCGTCCGAGACGACCTCCCATAGGTTCTTATCGGGGTCGATGCCGGAACGGTTCTGGTCGACGTAAGAAATCTTGACGGTCTCGCCCACCTCGAGCTCGCCCGAAGTCAGCGGCTCCAGACCCACAATCGTCTTGAACAGCGTGGTCTTACCGACACCGTTGGGGCCGATGACGCCCACGATGCCGTTGCGCGGCAGGGTGAACGAAAGGTCATCGATGAGCACGCGACCGTCGAACTCCTTGTGCAGGTGATGGGCCTCGAGCACCTTATTGCCCAGACGCGGGCCGACAGGGATGCGAATGTCAGTCCAGTCGAGCTTCTGGCTAGCGCGCGCCTCAGCCTCCATCTCCTCGTAGCGGGCCAGACGGGCCTTGTTCTTGGCCTGACGGGCCTTGGGCGAGCTGCGCACCCACTCGAGCTCGGCCTCCATGCGCTTGGCGAGCTTGGCGTCGCGGTTGCCCTGTGCCTCGATACGGGCGGCCTTGGTCTCCAGATACGTGGAGTAGTTGCCCTTGTAGGGATAAAGGTGGCCGCGGTCGACCTCGCAGATCCACTCGGCAACGTTGTCCAGGAAGTAGCGATCGTGTGTGACGGCAAGCACCGCGCCCTGGTAGTTGTGCAGGAAGTGCTCGAGCCACAGGATCGACTCGGCGTCCAGGTGGTTCGTGGGCTCGTCGAGCAGCAGCAGGTCGGGAGCCTCGAGCAGCAGCTTGCACAGGGCCACGCGACGGCGCTCGCCACCGGAAAGCACATTGACCGGCATGTCGGAATCGGGTAGCTGCAGGGCGTCCATGGCCTGGCCGAGCTTGGAATCGATATCCCAGCCATCGGCGGCGTCGATCTCGTCCTGGAGCTTGCCCATCTCGGCCATGAGGGCGTCCATGTCGCAATCCGGGTCGCACATCTCCTCGCCGATCTTATTGAAGCGATCGACCTTGGCGATCATGTCGCCAAACGCCATGCGCACGTTCTCGATGACGGTCTTGTCGTCGTCGAGCGGCGGCTCCTGCTGCAGGATACCCACGGTGTAGCCGGGGGTAAGTCTGGCATCGCCGTTGGAGACTTCCTCGATGCCGGCCATGATCTTGAGCAGGGTCGACTTGCCCATACCGTTGGGGCCCACGACACCGATCTTGGCACCGGGGTAGAAGCTCAGGGTCACGTCGTCAAGGATTACCTTGTCGCCATGGGCCTTGCGAGCCTGATACATTTGGTAGATAAACTCCGCCATATGCCTATTTTATCCTTTCTACCTGCTGTTTCCCTATTCTTGATTCGCTTTAGTGGAAACGAAATGAGGAAACCAGCTCTGAAACTTAACGAAAAAGGGGCATGGTTGCCCATACCCCCTAATACTACCTGGGAAAAGTCCCCCAGAACATACTATGAACTGCGTACGCTAGTTTTCCGCAACCTTAGCGAACGGCTCGCTGCGATTTACGCCACAGCAGATACGAATAGACGTAGGCAGCTCCGGCTGAACCAAACGCCAGAACCGCAATCACCGCGGCAACGACTTCACTCGAAAGCACCGCACCTGCCACGCCCATCACAATCAGGCCAATACCCAGCACCATAAAGCAGGCGCCGCCAAAACGCTGCGTACGGCGCCAGTTCTCGGGATCGGCAAGCGCCCAAGGCGTCTTGATACCGAGCGTATAGTTCTGCTTCACACGCGGCAAGTAGTTGCCTACGCCGATGAACAGCAAACCGATAGCACCGGAAATCAGCACGTTGACCGAACCGACCGCCGGCACCACGTCCCAGACCGTAAGCTCTCCCAGCCAGCTTATGGCGCACATGAACAAGGTGAAGGCGATTACGAAGCCCTGATAGAACTTGCCCGAGGTTCGATATGCCTCACCTTTGGGATCGATGCGCGGCACCACGCAGAACATTGCGAGAAGCGCCAGAGGCAGCACGCCGAGCGCGGAGGCCATCCAGCTAGGACCCCAACCATCGACGACGCCGTTCGCGCCCCAGTGCGTGGGAATCTGTGCCGGCAGGCTCGGCATCACCATGAGGTGCGCTACGACATTGGCAACGCACAGAACGACCAGCGCAATCCACACGCGCGACGATACCCCCGTGGGGTGAATGCCCTTGTTTTCGTTATTCATCCTTATCACCTTCCGTGTCTGTAAAGCCCATAAACCAGCCAATCAAGTCCTGCATGACGGTGGTGTTTAAGCTGTAAACGATGTTTTGGCCATGGCGCTCGTCGGTCACCAGCCCGGCGTTTTTGAGCGTCGCCAAATGATGGCTCAATGACGGCTTGCTGATGTCAAAATGCTCGGCAAGCTCCCCGGCCGTACAATTGCCCTCGCGCAGCAACTCCAAAATGCGCCGTCGCGTTGGATCGGCAAGCGCCTTAAAACCCTCTCCCGGCATAGAACCTCCTCTCGCTATCTCTCGCGACGTGCACACTATACTCATTATTTAGATGTTTGTCTAATTATCTAATAGCAATGTTATGTATAGAACATTCGTTCGTTTTTAGATACAATGGGTCCAGAAGCAGATGGGCCAGCTCCCTCTTCCCAAGAAGGAGATGGACTATGAGTATTGATAATGTCCTGACGTTGTTATTGCTTGTAATCGCGGCTGTGGAACTCGGCATCCACATAGGAGGTCGAATGAAATAGCCGCCCCCGCGTAATGCGAAGACGGCCACTTCTCACGCTACAAACGTGTTTGGGAGTTGGCCAACCCGCTGCAACGGGTGCCATTTGCTTCATCTTATGCGAATCCTTGCCTCATTTCAACAAGCCCCTAGGGCTCAAATGGAATCGCGATAATACCTATAATGGTGATAGCTAAAACACGATTCGCTTCCCCATCGGAGGATGTCTATGACCGAAACCGCTGCTCTCGTCGAGACACGCGACACCAAACTCGAGATCATCATGGGCCGTGAGGCACTCGATAGACTCGCCAACGCCACGGTGCTGGTGCTCGGCTGCGGAGGCGTGGGCTCTAACTGCTGCGAGGCACTTGTCCGCGGCGGCATCGGTCATTTTGTGATTCTGGACAAGGATATCGTCGCGCCCAGCAACATCAATCGACAGGCCATCGCCTTTCACAGCACCGTCGGCAAGCGCAAGGTTGACGTGATGGAAGCCATGATCCACGACATCAATCCCGCCGCCAGCGTTATCAAGCGCACCGAATACCTGCTGAGCGACAACATCGACGAGTTCTTCGCGGGCGTTTTGGAGCAGACGGGTGGCAAGCTCGACTACGTCGTCGACGCCATCGACACCATCTCGGCCAAGCTCACCATTGCCAAATATGCTCAGGACCGCGGCATTCGTTTGGTTAGCTCCATGGGCGGGGCCAACAAACTCCATCCCGAGTGCCTCCGCTTTGCCGACATCTTCGATACGGTACGTGACCCCATGAGCCGCATTATGCGCAAAGAATGTAAGAAGCGCGGAATCAAGAGCCTACACGTACTGTTTAGCTGCGAGGAATCGGTTAAGACACAGCCCCGCGATCCTTCCAACATCCACGAGCGCACCGAGCTGGGAACCGCCAGCTTTATGCCGCCCATCATGGGCCAGATGATCGCCGGCGAGGTTATCCGTCAGATCAGTGGCCGCGGCACCGAGCGCGTGCGCGCCGATGGCCAGCGCCTAGACTAGCGGAGCGCGCCGAGATGGAGCCCCGGTTATTTGATGCGCACTGCCATCTTGATCTAATGGCTCACCCGGACGCCGTTGCCGATGAGGCAACGGCGCTGGGCCTGATTCTATTTGACTGCGGCGTCGATCCGCACGACTTTGCACGCGCCAAGAAGCGCGTCTGCGGCCGTTCAAATATCTTTGCCGGCATCGGCCTCCATCCCTGGTGGCTCGCCGACGGACGATGTGGCAACGCTGAAATCAATCTGCTTTGCGAAGTCGCTGCACAAGAACGCTTGATCGGCGAGGTCGGGCTCGACTTTTCCGCTCGTTTTGCCGGAAGCGAGCCGCTACAAGTACAGGCATTTGACCGGCTCTGCGATGCACTCGTGCAGCACCCTCTTGCTGGGCGCGTGATATCAATTCACGCTGTTCGTTCGGCAGGAACCGTACTGGACGCCCTTGAGTCATATGGATTGCTCACCCCAAGCCCCAACTCCCCCGCCGTCATCTTTCACTGGTTTAGCGGTACCTCGAACGAGTTCGTCCGTGCGCGAAACGCAGGCTGCTATTTTTCCGTGAACGAGCGCATGCTTGTCACCAAGCGCGGTCGCGAATATGCCCGACAGATTCCACTCGACCGTCTACTGCTCGAGACCGATGCGCCGACCGAGCCAAACACAGAAACAAGCGTGCAATCGCTCATCAGATCGCTCGCAAGGACCTCGATGCGCATTGCCTCACTCAAAAACTGTGACGCAAAGCGCATCGAGTCGGTAGTTTTAGCAAATGCGCACTCTGTTTTTGACCTTCGCTAACCCCTGTGGGCAAAAATGCCAAGGGACATGCGAATCGCACAATGCAGTCCCTATTGGCAGGCAGTACAATTCGGCAGCATTACACCAATTCGTGCATGAGATCACGGTTGCGTGCATACAATTCGTCAAAGATATGACGACGCGACGCATATAGCTCGTGGGCAGCCATATCGGGCACGATTGTTTGTGCAACGCCAAGGACTTGGGCGAGTTCATCCCATGATGCATAGGCGCCACCTGCGAGAGATGCCATGATGGCATCACCGAAGCATGCGCCCACCGTAACCTTGGCAACCGAGACCTCGCGCCCGCATACGTCGGCGATAGCCTGCATCCAAACTGGATTCTTGGTTCCACCTCCGACAAGCATAATGCGCCCAATTGGCAGTCCATGCTCTCGCTCGATAATGTCGACATGGGATGCAACGGTATACGCGACGCCTTCCAAGGCGGCGCGAACCATATGGGCTCGCGTATGCCTTCCGGTCAGGCCAAAGAAGACGCCACGCGCCTCGGGATCATTGAGCGGAGTACGCTCCCCCGCAAAGTACGGCAGACACAGGAGCCCATCGGCACCCGGCGCCACATCGGCGGCATCATGCGCCATAACCGAATATGCATCGGGGCCACCGTGGCCCTCGGCCTCTACGGCGTCGCGATACAGCTCTTGGCGCAACCACGATGTGAGTGCACCCGCCGTATTGGTCCCCGCGCAGATCCCGTAAGTTCCGGGAATGATAAACGTTCCTGGCCACAGGCGGGCATCATCGACCATATGATCAGCTAAGTAGATGAAATACGCCGTGCTCCCCAACTGAACCATCATATCGCCGGGACGGAATACACCCGTCGAAATGGCCTCGGCACCAGAGTCGCCCGTTCCCACCAAGACAGGTGTCCCCGCCACGAGCCCCGTCGCCTCAGCCGCACGCTGCGTAATCACCCCGGCAATATCGGTAGCCGACATTACCTCCGCCATCTGGTCAGGCCGGCAGAAACGAGCACATTCCCGAGCATCAACCTTCCAAGTGTAGCGGTCATATAGGGGAAGAAAATCCTCCGCCAAATAACGGTCCACCGTAAAACGCCCCGTCAACTTTGCGCACAGAAACGATGACGCCGTCAGGAACTTCGCGGCACGTTCGTGCACCTCGGGCATATTCTCCTTAAACCACAAGATCTTAGGAGCAATATCTGACGAACAGGGATCGTGCCCGAAAAGCTCGCGCGCGCGATCTGACCCATATTCGGAAAGAAGCTCGTCAATCTGCGGCCTCGAACGTGCATCGACTCCATATAAAATCGCGGGCGCCAGCGCGTTGCACTCGGTATCGACCGGTACGCAGTCGCAACCCAATGCGGAAAGGCCCACGCATCCGATCTGCGCCGCATTAACCCCCGATCGCACCACCAGCTCGCGCGACAAGCGGCAAAAATCGCCCCACCAAACTGCCTCCGCATCATGCTGGTACCATCCATCACGCGGGTTGTCCGTCTCGTGTCCACAAGAGGCCTGGCAAACGATGTTGCATCGATCATCGATTAAAACGCCTTTAGAGGCACTTGTCCCAATATCAATACCCAGATAGAACGCCATAGGTGCCTACTCCCCTCGCGCCGTGCGAGCGGCAGCCATAAAACGAGCTACCCGCTCAACATCAACCGGGGCATCCAGCTTTCCATCGCGCTTTAAGCACGTGCCGACAAACGCGCCATCGTAGTGAGCAAATACGTCAGCCACGGTATTTTCGCGACAACCGGTGCCACACACCACAGGTACTTGGCCAACACGCTCGCGGACCTCATCGGCAAGCTCGCCCGAAGCGCCGCGGCCGGCAGCCGAACCGCCGATGACCATCGCATCCGGTAGGCAATTAAAGAGAAGTGAATCGGCAATGTCCGCAGTCGTGCGGTCGTTGAGATAAACCTCCCCCTCGCTCGTGATGAAGTGAAAAAGCTTGAGGTCGTCCAAGCGCAGCGCCGCCTTGCGACGCATGGTGTGAGCGAAATCTCGGTTAATCAGCCCGAGATCACCGGCCCAGGCACCGCAAAAATTGCAGCGCGTGAACTGCGCGTCGACGGCAGCGCACAGCTCGATTGTGGCATCACCATCGTAAATTGCCTCAGCTCCCCAAGGAGTCGACAGATCATGGGATAGAGCCCCGATTACATAGCCCATCGATGCAAGGGTTGAGGGAGAAACGTGCTGCTCATAGGGCATCGAGAGCTCATTGGTAATCAAAATGCCATCGACACCGCCCTGCTGCAACGCTTCGAGATCGCGCTTGGCGGCTTCCACGACCTGTGACACGCTTCCGCCCGGGTAATACAGTGGATCGCCCGGCAGAGGACGCAGGTGCAGCATTCCGATAACCGGCTTTTCGGTCTTGAACATCGAAGTTAGAAACGACATAACGTGCTCCTTCATAGGGTTATTGCAGGGACGCTACTCCCCCAGCACCTCGACGTACACTTTTCGCTTCTGCGGACCGTCAAACTCCGCAAGATAGATGTTCTGGGCACCTCCGCACACGATGTGGCCATCTTGGACGGGAAAGAAGCAACTGTTTCCACAAATCATGCTCTTGATATGCCCACAGGAGTTGTTACCAGTGGCTCCATAGCTCGGCAGGAAGTGTGCATGCGCATAGGGGGCATCGAGTGGGGCGATGCGATCAAGCGTCTCCATAAGATCCGTCTCCACGCAGGGCAGCCCCTCGTTTACCACGATTCCGCAGGTCGTATGCGACAAAATAATCGCCGCCAAGCCATTGGTCACCGAGCTGCGTTCGATGGCAGCGTGCACGTCCTCGGTAATATCGATGAACTGGTCCGGAGCAGTCGATAGATAGCTCAATGTCTCGAGCGTCACCATGTTCACTCATCCCCTTCAAGAAAACACAGGGCATTACCCCAGTAGAGCCTTTCTCGCGCATCATCGCGCATGGGCACGGTATCGAGCGCCCGCTTGAGTTTGAATGCACGGAAGCGCGGCGTATTGCTGGCGAACATCACTTGGTGCGATAGCGCGCGCTCATACCACAGCGGCCCCATATCGACCGTGAAAAGACGCTGCATCATCTCCTCGGGCGAATCGATGTAAGTGATAGAGGTGTCCGCATAGCAGTTGGGATACTTGAGCAGCATCGCCACGGTCTCGCGCACCCAGGGCCAGCCAAAATGGGTCAAACTAAAACGCACATTTGGATGCGTTGCGATTGTGTGCTCAAATGCAAGCGGGTTACTGCGCGAGAGCTCTGCGCCCGGCTCCCAAGACATACCGGCATGGAAAACCACCGGCTTGTTATAGCGCTCGCACAGTTCGTAAAGCGGCTCGGCCACAGCATCATCGGGGGCAAAACCCTGCTTTGCAGGATGCAGGCAAAGCCCCTTTGCCCCCAACTCGGTAAAGGCGCGCTCCAATTCGTCTGCGGCACCGCTCACCTGCGGGTCTACGCTCGCAAATCCCCACAGACGATCGGGATGTGCGGCAACCAGCATGGCAATCTGGTCATTGGTGCCAAAGTGCCCTCCGCATGCCGTGGTTACATCGAGCGGCATGAGCACGCTCTTCTGCACATCGCAGACGTCCATCTCGACTTGAAGCTCATCCCAATCCATGGGGCCCATATGCCCCATACCAAATTCTCGTGACCAAAAACCGAATCCATCAGGCTCATCACCCGGCGTACAGATCTCGCCGTAGAGCATAGGATGGACCAACATGTCGATAACCATTTCGTACTCCTTTCCAGGCATTTGACCCTAGTACGGCTCAAACGAACCAATCACTCGGGACGACAGCTCAGCGCCCGCCTTCATACACGCCGGAATATCAAGGCCATCGATCACGCCCTTGGTAAACCCGGCGATATACGAGTCACCGGCGCCCACGGTGTTAACGACCTTCTCCGCCGGTACGATCCCGCACTCATAGAAGCGCTCACCGTCATAGGCAATGCTTCCCTTCTCGCCAAGCGTGGCAACCGCAACGCGCGGCCCCAATTCCTGCACGTGACGTACCCAGTCCCGCAGCTCCGGAGTGTCATCTTCAAACGACATAAATGCGTAGTCAACGTAGGGAAAATGATTCTCGCAGGCATATTCGGGATCCTGGCTGAACACCGAGAAGTCCATAACCACCGTCTTGCCCGCATCATGCCACTCGGGCAGGAGGTCCAAACAATTGCCAAACAGGTCGGTATGAATGATGTCATGCTCTAGGATAAACGCCCGGTCGTCTTCATTCGGTCGATATGTCTCCATTACGCCATCGATTGCCTCGAGATGTACACGATCGACGCCGTCTTTCAATGCCATGAGCATCACCGAAGTGTCGCCATCCTCCACCCGCAGGCGTGAGATATCAAACCCCTCGGCGGCCAGCGCCTCCCTCATCTTGTCTCCGTACTCGTCCTTGCCGACAACCGACACGGCGGATACCGAAACGCCCATTCGTGCAAGATGGATACCCCAGTCAATGCCGTTACCAGTCGGATAGAACACGCCGATGTTTTGATAGACGTCCGCGCAGCAAAAACCAGCCGCACACGCTTTAATACCCATACTCTTCTCCAATGTTCAAAAGGGGACCCACCACATAACGAGCCCCCTTTTCGCGTTTCGCTTATTGTTTTGCATCGGCTGTCCAAGGCCTCATAGCCAGACCGCCGTACGCTTTCTTAAGCTATTCGACGATTGGTGCTCCGTGGCCCCAAGAACCTTCCATGCCGCACACGGTCGAGGCAAACCCGGCAGCAAAATCGAGCGCGCGCTCGATGGCCTCGGCGCCATCCTCACCACGCTTGGCGGAATCGAGATAGCACATCAAAAACGAGGTGAGGAACGAGTCGCCCGCCCCCATGGTGTCCTTCATGTCCGTTACCGGTTTAGCCAGCTGGCGGTAATAACGCTCGCCGTCGTAAGCAATGCAGCCCTCGGCGCCCGCCGTAGCCGACACAAAACGCGGACCTAGGCCCTTCACCCATGCCAGACGCTCGCGAATCTCGTCCTCACTCGCGGCATCCGCCGCACTAAAGAAAGCAAAATCGACGTAGGGCGCAATCTGCTCGTAGTACTCGTCGGTGGAGTCGTCAGAAAAGTCAAAAGAGACCGTGACGCCCGCAGCCTTCAACTTGGGCAGCTCGCGCTCGGTAAAGCAATAGTTGCCCGAATGAACCACATCGAACCGCTTCATGTACGAAAGGTCAAAGCGATCGAGGACATAGCGCGCATCGCCACGGATACCGCCCTCGTTGGAGCCGAGGAAGACACGGTCACCGTCAACGACGGTCACGCGAGCCGCTCCGTTCTCGCCAATCATCTGCTCGCACTTGTCAAGTTCGATACCCTCATCCTCGAGGCTTGCAATGACATGCTCGGCAGCGGCGTCATTGCCAAAAATGCCCATGTATGCGGAGCGTGCGGCACCGCATTTCTTGGCATAAACGGCGAAGTTCACCGCGTTGCCGCCAGGATACATGGTGTGGATATGCTCGTAGCGATCGACGACGTTGTCGCCAAATCCGAGCGCGTTAACGTTAAATGCCATGGTATTTACCCTTCTAGTACTCGACGACGCCCATGTAGCGACGGAAATCGGGATCATGGTCAAACACCTTGCCGCGTGCGGCACGCAGCTCGCAGTTCATGGCGTAGAACAGCACCGGGTCCAGATAGGCACGGACGCTCGCCGGCACGGCTTCCATACCGTACTCCTTGGCATCGAGCACCATCAGCGTATCGGTATGCGTCTTAAGGAACGCCAGGGCGCGCTCGTCCATAGCACGGCACTCGCTGGAGCCCATCTGCAGGAAGTAAAAAACGCCATCCTGAGTAGCCTCGAAGGGGCCATGGAAGTACTCGGCAGAGTGGATGTAGCTGCAGTGCTGCCACTGCATCTCCATAAGAGAGCAGATAGCGAAACCGTAGGTCTGGCTAAAGTTGGGACCGCTGCCCAGAATATAGAAGAACTCATGCTCCTGGCAAAGCTTGGCAAAACGATCGCCCAGCTCGACATTTACCTTCTCGCGTGCCGGGGGAAGAATCTTATCCATCTCGGCGATACCGGCATACATTTCGGCAAGATCGACGTAGCTCTCCTGCTGATCGAGCAGCTCTGCCGCAAGCGACAGCGAAATGCCAGCGGGGACCTCGGCCTGCGGCACACCCTCGCCCCACGGGTAGACCCACGTGGTCCACTTGCCAGAGTCAATCTTGGATCCAGCGTTGTCGGTCTGGGCGATCACCGTAGCGCCGGCGGCAAGGGCGATCTCACAGCCCTCGACGACCTCGGGGGTGTTGCCACTGTGGCTGCAGGCAATGACCAGGGATTTCTCACCCAAGCGGCGCGGACGCATGATATCGAACTCGCGAGCCGTATAGATATACGAAGTGAAGGTGGTTGCCTCGCGCTGCAGAAGCTCATGAGCCGGGATCAAATCGATCATGGAGCCACCGCAAGCAATCCAGTAGACGCTGTCGAACTTGCCCTTCTCGGCAATTGCCTCTTTGATCAGATCGTGTGCGTTCATATCCAGTTCCTTTCTTGTTTAGTCCGCAATCAATGACGTTGGCTGCGTGGCCGATAGTTGGTTTAGTCAATCAGATATTTCTCGAATGCGGCCATGTTCTTGGCATCTGCCGCCGCCGGGTCATCGTAGTAACGCCCGTCCGTGATTTCCTGGCCCAGCATGCCATCGAAACCATGGGCATTAAGCGTGGCGACGAAGGCGTCCATATCGTGCTTGCCATCGCCCCACACCAGATGGCCATACGGGTCACCGTCGATAAAGTGCATCTCGTGAATTGCCCCATCACCAAAGGCGGCAAACCAGTCCTCGAGCGTCTCGCCCGCAACGCCCATCGCGGTTGTATCAACCATGGGCTGTAAGTACGGGCTCGCGACCTCGTCAATCATGCGTTTCGCATCGGAAACCGTCGTTACAAGGTTGCTCTCCTCGGGACGCAGGCTTTCCATCGTAAGCACCAGACCGTGCTCACCGGCATACTCCGCCAGAATGGACAAGTGCTCGCGGCTGCGCTTCCAGGCTTCCTCGCGGTCCTCGTCCCAGTCGCCCCAGCCCGAGTTGACGGACATACGGTCGCACCCAAGTACCTCGGCAAGCTCAATGCCGTGCTTAAAGTACGCCAGGCTGCGCTGTTCATGCAGCGGTTTGCGTGCGCAGTACTGCCAAGGATAGACAACATTCTCGGGGCACAGAGTACGATACCTAAGCCCACGGTCTGCAGCCTTTTTCGCCAGGACCTCAGCCTCAAAGTAGCCCGTGTGGTCGAGCGTCACATGCGGCTCCGCACACCACAGCTCAATGGACTCAAAGCCCAAACGCTGCTGCACATCAAGGAAGTAATCGAGCGACCACATGATGTAGTGGATATTCATGCCCGCAATCTGTTCGCGGCGCAGCGTCGGTTTGGATTCAGACATCTTATGCCTCCTTATTTCGATCGAACACGATTTGTCCGTCCGACATCGTCATATCAACCGAAAGATCGCGTGCGTCGCGATAATCGATGTCGAACACATCCCGATCGAGCACGCAGATATCGGCAAGCTTGCCGACCTCAAGCGTACCCAGTTCGTCTTCGCGCATCAAATCGTACGCGCCCCCGGCAGTCCAAGCACGCAAGAGCTCGACAAGCGTCAGCGCGTTGGCCTCATTCACGGGCAGTCCATCGTCGAAGTATCCACCGCACGCGCTGTAGATTGACTCGCCCAGGCTCGGAATCAGCAGTGGCAAATCCGTACCACAGCACACCGTGCATCCGGAATCTTCCATGCCGCGGCGATTCCAGCTGTGCAAAAGTCGCGTCTCGCCAATTTGTCGACGCATCATCGACAGGCAATCCTCGCGCCGGTCCAGCGTCAGAATCTGCGGATAGACCTCGCAAATTCCACCTAACTTGCCAAACTCGACAAGATCGGTCGGGTCAGAGTTCTCGAGATCGGTAATCGCATGGCGGCGAAGCAACCGTCCATGCTCGTCTCGAGGCAGCGAGGCATAGAGCGCCACGGTGCGACGAACGGCGCCATCGCCCTGGCAATGCAAAGAATATCGGAAGCCGTCAGCATCAATTGCACGCAGCTCGTTCTCAATCAGATCCCACTCGGGCTCCTCGACAACCGTCTTGCCGGCAGCTCCCGCATCGGCCGTGTCCTCATAGGGGTCAATCATCTCGGCAAGCCCCGCCCATACGCCGCGATCGGTCATACGGTTGAAGCCAGAAAAACGAACGAACGGTCCCCGAAAGCGCTCTCGTGCCTCGCGAGCATACGACAGATTTGCACCGGCACCCACCGGCTGCGACATCATAGAGACGCGAACCGTCAGCTCACCAGATTCCTCACGGCGAGCCATTTCGTCGGCAAAACCGTAGTAGTCATCAAACGCCATCTCCTTGATGGCGGTAACGCCGCGCTCGTTAAGCATGCTCATGTAGTCCGAATACCCCGCACGTACCTCGGGCAGCGCGAGGAAATCGCTCATCATGCGCCAGATCTTCTCGGCATAGCACGCCTGGGGCGTGAAGCCGTATCGCGCACTGGCGGCAGCATTGAGAACGCAGGTCTCCGCACCCGGCGTAAAGCAGACGACAGGGATATCGCCAAAACAATCGTCAAACACAGCCGCCGTATTTGCGTTCTCGGCATCCGATGCCAACGTTTCGGGTAGGTTGTGGCCAAAAGCCGCCGCGCAATCCGGATGATCTTCTTTCCATGCACGCAAGAGCGACACGGCCTCTTTGGCATCAGCGATGCCGGACAGATCAGGCCCCAACGTCCGCAGCGCCCAGCCTGTATAGAAGGTATGCACATCGATCAGGCCAGGCATGACGGTGCGGTCGCCCAGGTCAACTACCTCGTCCGCCTGGGTCAAATACGAAGCTAGCTCACACTTGGTGCCAACAGCCTCAATTCGATTGCCACGGACCGCTACGAAACCTTCAAACGGCAGGTCCCCCGTACCGGTAAAGACGCTCTTAGACGTCAGGACCGTCAAACGATCAGACATCACAACCACCTACGCCGGAAGCATGCCAGAAATTGCCGTTACGATCAGGCCAAAGACGACCATGAAGATGAAGAACTTCCAAATGGTCTTCCACCATTGGCCAAACGAAATCTTAGCCACGCCAAGGCCGGCAACCGTCATGCCCGCCACGGGACTGATGGTGTTGATGGTCTGGTTGGCAAACTGGAGCGCGGTAACGGCCGCCTCGGGATTGAGGCCCATGAGCTCGGTCAGGGGGCCCATAACGGGCATGGTGAGTGCCGCCAGGCCAGAACTCGAGGGAACCAGCAAAGAGAGCAGGCCAAGGACGATATACATAAACGTGGTGTAGACGGCGGCGGGTGCACCGGCGAGCGCAGTAGCGAGCGCCTGGAGGATGGTGTCAATGATCATGCCGCCCTCGGCGATGACCAGAATACCGCGAGCGATACCGATAACGATGGCGGCGTACGCAAAGTCGGCGAGACCTTTAACGAACTCCTCAGCAATCGTCTGCTGGTCAAGACCGCCCAGGATACCGGCAAGCAAGCCCATGCCAAGGAACACGGCGGAAATCTCATTCATGTACCAACCCTGGGTAACAAGACCCCAGACGATAATGCCCATACCGCAAGCAAAATCGATAAGCACGAGCTTCTGACGGGTAGTGAACTCTTCCTCGATGGAGGCATCGGTCACGGAAAACTCGATACGCTTGAGCTTATCGTCCTCGTACGTAATGGACGACTCGGGGTTTTTCTTGACGCGCATGGCGTAGCGCATAGCCCATGCGATACCGACGGCAGTGAAGATGACCCAAGAAACGGCGCGCAGCCACAGTTGCGGATTGCCCTCGATGCCAATGATGCCTTGGGCGATCAAAACATTAAACGGGTCGATGGTCGAAGCACAATATCCCAGGTTAGGACCAAGGAAGCAGATGATGAATGCCGTCATCGAGTCATAACCGATACCCATCATGATGGGAATGAAGATGGCATAGAACGGCAGGGCTTCCTCAGACATACCAAACGTAGTGCCGCAAATGGACAGCAACGTCATCGTGATGGGAATGATGAGGATGTCCTTGTTCTTGAGCTTTTTAATCACACGGCTCATGCCGGCATTCAAAGCGTTGGTCTTGGTGATGATTGCGAACGATCCGCCAATCAATAAGACGAACGCAACGACGTCGGCAGCCTCTTGGATGCCCTTAGTGGGCGCTTGCAGGACCGCGAAGATATCCTGACCCAGATTGATGGTCTCGCCGGTCTCGGAATCGGTGTAGTTCTTATCGACCTGTTCATAGGTTCCAGCAACGGCGACTTCACGCTCGCCCGCCGCTGTCGAAATCGTCTTGCGCTGATACTGACCAGAGGGAACGATCCAAGTCAGGACCGCAAAGACAACGATCAGCAAGAACATGATCGTATAGACATGCGGTAATTTGAACTTAAAACGTCTGTTTGTCTTCTTCGCCTTCGTATCTGACATAGATACCTCCAAAGAACTCGAGACTGCATCGCATCTCGCTTCAACGTTTGCACAAGGCAAACGTTCTATGACGTTCTATAGATTACCAGCAGCTTTTCTCGTCATCAAGATAATTTCAAACTGATTGCCGCAACGCGGTTGAACGGTTGCGTTTGCGCCGTGAACGGTATGGAAACGCCCGGTGAGATGATCCACCGGGCGTCTCCATTCGCAATGTCCTAGATGTCAAAAACGTAGCGAGACCCAACGATCCGCTGACGACCGATGATAAACGGCCGCCGCTGCTCATCGAAAAAGAAGGCTTCCATATAAAACAAGGGTTCGCCAACGGGAACCGCCAGCAACCGAGCGACCTCGGGCGATGCGCACGCGATCTCGAGCGTGCACGGGTCGGTAAACGCAGGCGTCCGCCCCGTCCGGTTGCGCACGAACTCAAAAATGGATTGGTTAGATAGAGGCGCCGTTGATAGATAGGCGTTGTCCTCGTAAACGTATATGTTGTTCTCAAGCATGACAGGGACGCCATCGGCAGTACGCACGCGCTCAACGCAAATCAAGTCAGTTCCAACGGGAACACCAAAGAACTGTGCTTCGGTGGAATCCGCCGGCAGTATCTTTCTCGAAATGACACACGCCCCCGGTTCCATTCCGTTAGCGCGGCATGCGTCCGAAAAACTCTGGACGTCATCCTTCTGGCGAATCTTGCGCTTGAGCTTGGGGGCATTGACAAACGTGCCTTTCCCCTGTCGCTTCGTTAGATAGCCCTGTTGGACGAGCTCCTCAATAGCGCGTCGCACGGTAACGCGGCCAACTTTATAGCTCTCAGCCAATTCGAATTCGTTGGGTATCCGCGCACCTGCCTTGTAGGCACCGGAGTTGATTTCGTTTTTAATGATATCAATGACCTGTTGGTACAGCGGTATCGCTGCTTTACCGTCAGTTAGCCCTTCAGTCGGTGGCATATACCCTCTCCCAGCGCAATTACGTCTAAAACGGGCTTAAGGGCATTCAACAAGTCCTTAAGCCCGCATTAGCTTAAAGTATGCTAGGTGTCGCACCAAAATGTCGGGTATTTACTCATCGGACCCGAAAAACGCGCAACTAACGCGCTCTTACGCGAGTTCCAGCAGGTCCGGCAGCTGATCGATAATCTTGTCCGCGGCGTCCTGGCTAAAGCCGAAGCGCTCCTCGCGCTTGGCAATGACCGTCAGGCCGGCTCGCTTGCCGGCAGTGATGCCAGGCACCGAATCCTCAAGGCAGCAGCAGCGATTCGCGGGCAGCCCCAGCAGGTCCAGCGCATGCAGGTAGATGTCGGGCTCGGGCTTACTCTCCTTAAACTGCTCGCCGCTCACCACATACTCAAAGGCATCCGACAGCCCGCACGCGTTGAGCACTTCCTCGATGCTATCCATGGGAGACGAGCTGGCAAGCGCCACGCGAACGCCACGGCGCGGCAGCTCTCGAATCGTATCCACAGCGCCTGGGTTAATCAAAGCCTGATAGTCGCGCGGACGCTTATGCGCCCACTCGTCCCAACGGGCCAACGCTTCCTCGCCAGTGAAATGCCCCTTACCGGCGCGCTCAAACCAATCGACCAGCATATGCAGGAAGAACTGATGCGAGGTACCGACTTGCCCATTCAACTCCTCTTGAGTCAGGTTAAGCCCAAGCTCCTTAGCAAACGCGGCAGTCTCGCCCAGGTAGTAATACTCGGTATCGACAATGACACCGTCCATGTCAAAGATAACGGCGTCGAACGGAAATGCGGACACGGCACCCTCCCTAACAAAAGGGCGCCCGCAAGCAGGCGCCCGAACCATGCACTATCGGCGATTCTAACCCAGCAGCTGGTCAAGTGCTACCGCGATACCGTCTTCGTTGTTGTTGGCAGTCACTATCTGGGCCACGGCTTTGACTTCATCGACGGCGTTACCCATGGCGACGCCGGTGCCGGCCCACTCGATCATAGACTTGTCGTTCTGGCCGTCGCCAAACGAGACGACCTCGCTGGCATCGATACCGAGCTTGGGCAGGGCACCCTCGAGCGCACGGGCTTTGTCGATACCGGGCGCCGTGTACTCAAAGTACCAGTCGGCCGTAAACATGCCCGAAAGCGTCTGGGTAAAGGGCGCATACATCTCCTCGTAATGCGCCTGCAGGTAGGTCGGATCACCCGCCGTCAGCAGCTTGTCCACGGGATAAGTGTCCACGACCTCATGCAAGCTCTCGACCTCGCGGATCTTAAGATCGCAGGCATCGCGCTCGTATTTGACGATGTTTTTCTGCGAGCCGTCAGGCAGCGTGATCATGCAATGGTACGAGTCCTCGACGTGCAAATCGCGACCGAGCGAAATCATAGGGATCACGTCAAAATTGCGCAGATGATCAATCAGACGGTGCAGCTCGTCAGCCGGCATGGCTTGGTCAAAAAGGACCTCATCGGTCTGAGCGTCGACCACATGCGCGCCATTAAAGGCAACTAACAGACCGTCATGGTTTTGAAGGTCGAGCTCCTGCGCCAAGGCGTGCAGCCCCCATGCGGGACGGCCCGAAGCCAAGATGAGCTTAATGCCCGACTCCTGTGCCGCGAGCAGCTTCTCGCGCGTACGCGGGCTGATCACCTTCTGGTCGTTGGTGAGCGTACCGTCGATATCCATTGCGATGGCCTTAATTGCCATATGCGCCTCCTCGCATCGTTTTTATCGCGCATCATCATATCCGAGGCGAGCGTCCCTCATACGGAACAATTAAGGACGAATGCAAAACACACCGGACGGCTGCGGACAAATGGCCAATAGCAAAGGGTCCGCATCCCAGCGGATGCGGACCCTAATCGATCATACGTTAGTTTTCGCAGTGACTACTTGCGGTGAGCGCGGTAGAACTCGATGAGCGCCTGGGTCGAAGCGTCCTGCTCGGCCTTGGCGGCGTTGTCGTGGAAGGCCGGGGTAATCTGCTTGGCAAGCTGCTTGCCCAGCTCGACGCCCCACTGATCGTAGGAGTCGATGCCCCAGACCGTGCCCTCGACAAACGTGATGTGCTCGTACAAGGCGATGAGCTCGCCGAGCGCGAACGGGGTCAGCGTGTCGCCGAAGATCGAGGTCGTCGGACGGTTGCCCTCAAAGCAGCGAGCCGGGACGATCTGCTCGGGCGTGCCCTCGGCACGAACCTCGTCGGCCGTCTTACCAAAGGCGAGCGCCTTGGTCTGGGCCAGGAAGTTGCCCAGGAACAGCTCGTGGACATCCTGACCGCTGTCGGTTGCGGGGTTGGCGGTATTGGCGAAGGCGATGAAATCGGCCGGAACCACCACAGTGCCCTGGTGCAGCAGCTGGTAGAAGGCATGCTGGCCGTTGGTGCCGGGCTCGCCCCAGAAGATCTCACCGGTGTCGGAGGTCACGGCGCTGCCGTCCCAGCGGACATGCTTGCCGTTGGACTCCATGGTGAGCTGCTGCAGGTAGGCCGGGAAACGATGCAGGTACTGGCAGTACGGCAGCACGGCGTGGCTCTTGGAACCGAAGAAGTTGACGTACCAGACGTTGAGCAGGCCCATCAGCGCGACGGCATTGTTCTCGAGCGGCGTGTTGCAGAAGTACTCGTCGATGGCGTGGAAGCCCTCAAGGAACTGCTGGAAGCGCTCGGGACCGAGCACGACGATCAGCGACAGGCCCACGGCGGAGTCGACGGAATAGCGGCCGCCGACCCAGTTCCAGAAGCCGAAGGCGTTGGCGGGGTCGATACCGAAGGCCTCAACCTTCTCGAGTGCGGTGGAAACGGCGACGAAGTGCTTTGCCACGGCCTCGGCGTTCTGCTCATCGGAGCCGTCGATGGCGCCCTGAGCCTTGAGCTGCTCGAGCATCCAAGTCTTGACCTCGCGGGCGTTGGTGAGGGTCTCGAGCGTGGTGAAGGTCTTGGAGACGATAATCACGAGCGTGGTCTCGGGATCGAGGCCCTTGAGCTTCTCTGCCTGATCGTTGGGGTCGATGTTGGAGATGTAGCGGCAGTCAATACCGGCGTCGGCGTAGGGACGCAGGGCCTCGTAGGCCATGACCGGGCCCAGATCGGAGCCGCCGATGCCGATGGACACCAGGTGCTCGATCTTCTTGCCGGTAACGCCCTTCCACTCACCGGAGCGCACGCGCTCGGCGAAGGCATACATGCGATCGAGGACCTCGTGCACGTCGGCGACGACGTCCTGGCCGTCGACGATGAGCTGGCCCTTCTCGCTTGCCGGGCGGCGCAGCGCGGTGTGCAGGACAGCGCGGTCCTCGGTGGTGTTGATGTGCTCGCCAGAGAACATGGCGTCGCGGCGCTCCTCGAGCTTCACCTCGCGAGCAAGATCGCACAGCAGCTTGACGGTCTCATCGGTCACCAGGTTCTTCGACAGATCGAAGTGCAGGTCACCGGCGTCAAAGCTCAGCTTGTTCACGCGGTCGGCGTCAGCAGCGAACCAGGCCTTGAGGTCGATACCTTCGGCCTCGAGCTTCTCCTGATGGGCCTCGAGTGCCTTCCAAGCGGCAGTCGACGTAGCATCGATAGGTGCGGCAACAGTTGCCATAGAGTCCTCCTCAGCATACGGGCGCACGCCTCCATGCGCCCGGACATTCAGATGCCACTATTCTAGCGCAGGTCAAGACTATAATCAGCGAGCGTTGCCAATCGGCCCCCAAACGGCAACCGACCAAATAGGGACAGGTTTATTTTGGCAGGTCAAACGCTTTACCAATCAAAAATAACCCGTCTTTTTATGCCAAATATTAGGCCGCGGCACACACGCTGCCGAGCAACTCGCGCAGAGGAGACCCAATGCCCTCAAGCAATTCGGGAGCGATAATGGCAAAAACGGGAACCTCGCCGGCTCCCGCGACGGCAGGCACCTTGCCCTCCGAGACAATACATCCATAAGGGACAAAACCGTCTTCGCCGGCATCGAGCACGGCCATGCGACGCGCGAGTTCGCGCGCAAAGCCGGCAGTATCGGCATCGCCGATCGCCAGGACAAAGTCCACGCCTTCGTCGGTCGCCAGGGCCACGGCTTCGTCGATCAGTTCGTCTCCCCCGTCACCCTCAACCGAGCCGCAGCGAAAAAGCACGCGCTCGAGCAGAGCTCGATCAAGCGAGCCGAGCGCCGCCGAGACGAGCTCATCACGCGTATGCTTGTCTCCGCCCAGCACGACCAGCGCCTTGGTGCCACCGTAGTGAGCGACCAATCGTCCGCACCAGCGAGCCACGTCCCCATCCGCAACAAGGCGTGTCGGCATACCAAACCCATAATTGACCATCTTTCCCACAACCCTTCCGTGCGCATAGGCGGTATCAATCGTTAGGCTCATGCTACGAAGCAAGGTTTTCCGAGCTGTTTCGCACTCTTTAGAGCTGCGTTAAAACCCGATCCAACCGCACGACCATACCTACCAAAACAAACCAGTCCCTTTTTGACAGGTTTTGACGATGTCCGGATGAGAGGGTATTATCGAACAGATATTCGATAAGAACATGTGTTTGATGATAGGACACGGATGGCGCACGAGCAGCACACCTATATCTGCATCGACCTCAAGACATTTTATGCCAGCGTCGAGTGCGTCGACCGTGGGCTCGATCCGCTCACCACCAACCTAGTCGTTGCCGACGAATCGCGCGGGCGCACGACCATCTGCCTCGCCATCACGCAGGCCATGAAGGACTTAGGAATTCACAATCGCTGCCGCCTATTTGAGATTCCCGATGGCATCGACTACATCACGGCCGTACCGCGCATGCAGCACTACATGGAGGTGTCGGCGAAAATCTACGGTATCTATCTGGAATACGTCAGCCCCCAGGACGTGCACGTCTACTCCATCGATGAGTGCTTTATCGACGTGACGCCCTATCTGGACCTCTATCACACAGATGCGGAAGGGCTCGCCTGCACGCTGCGCGACGAGGTCTTGGCGCGCACCGGCATCACGGCGACGGTCGGCATCGGCCCCAACCTATTCCAGGCCAAGGTGGCGCTCGACGTCACCGCCAAGCACGTACCCAGTCGCATCGGCAAACTCGACGACGAGACCTTTCGCAAGGAGATCTGGCCCCATCGCCCCATCACCGACATCTGGGGCATCGGCCCCGGTGTGGCAGCCCGACTCGAAAAGTATGGCGTCTACGACCTGATGGGCGTCGCCGCACTCGACGAAAACCTGCTCTACGACGAGCTCGGCGTCAATGCCGAATATCTCATCGACCACGCCTTTGGGCGCGAGCCGACAACCATCGCCGATATCCAAGCCTATCGCCCGCAAGCGACCTCGACCACCACAGGACAGGTGCTCTCGAAGGGCTATGCCTACGAGCAAGCCTACACCGTCTTGCGCGAGATGGTCGACAGTGCCGTGTTGGACTTGGTCGATAAGCACGTGGTCTGCGACAGCATCTCGCTCTTTGTGGGCTACGCGAGCGAGCGCGCTGACATACGCCGCCTCGACGCCAGCGGTACAGCGCAATATGTGGACGGATGCGGCCACCTGCGCTCGAGCACATCGAGTATCGAACCCACCGCAACCGCCGGCCCCGAGCTCGCGCCCCGTGCTCCCAAGCCCGTCCAGTGCGATGACGAAAGGCGCCGCCTGGTACGCGAAGCGCAGGCAATCGATGGCATCTTTGTGGGAGAGCATGGCGGCAAACCGCGTGGCGGCTATGCCTCACTCTTTGCGCACTCCAACGCCTCGCGCAAGCTGCCCGAGCGCACCAATTCGTTTAAGAAGATCATGGGGTATTTCGATGACCTTTGGGCACAAACGGTCGACCCCAAGCGACCGGTCAAGCGTATCAATCTGGGATTTGGCAACCTCATGCCCGAGGAATTTGCCACCATCGATCTGTTCAGCGATATCGAGGCCGATGAGCGCGAGCGCGACCTGGCGCGCGCCGTCCTGGCCGTGAAAGGCAAGTACGGCAAAAACGCGCTCGTCAAGGGATTAAGCTTTACCGCCGGCGCCACCGCGCGCGAACGCAACGACCAAGTTGGAGGGCACCGTGCCTAAGTCCCAACAACAGCCGATGCGGCCACCGACACCTTTTGAACGCCTAGCAGACCCCGAGGGAAGACGTCGCTCCGCCGACCCAAAGCTCACTGCCAACGGTGCCGTGCGCGCCAACCGCGCCGCACAGTTTATGCCCTTTGCCGCCCTCACGGGATACTACGAACTCGTGCGCAAGCAGGAAATCACCGTCGAGCCAAAACGTGAGCTCACGGAAGAAAAAGCCCTCGTACTTTCTAAAAAGCTCGAGGGTCTCAAACGTGGCGACTTGGTTCGTGTCACCTATTACGATACGTACGGCTATCGCTCCCGCACCGGCATCCTCGACGAGGTACTCCCTGCCTTCAAGCTCCTCAAGCTCAAAGACATCGCCATCGACTTCGACGACATCCAAGACATCGAACTGCGCGGACGAGCCTAGCCAAGGAAGCGCATCCAGGGCGGCGCTTACAGCGTCATGACGTAGTAGCCCGCGTCTTTCACGGCCGTCTCGAGGACACCACGATCAACCGGCTGTTTAGAGCGCACACGTGCCGTGTGATCCGCATACGTCACCGTTGCCCACACGCCATCCAGCGCATTCAGGGCATTAGCCACGTTCTGAGCGCAGCCGTCACAGCTCATGCCGCCGATGAGCAGCTCATCGCTATAGGGATAGTGCGATGCATCGGTATCCACCACAACAACCTTTTTGGTTTTCTTGCCGCTCGTACCATCGCTGCAACAACTCTTCCCGTGTGTCGAAGCGGCAATGCGACGCAGTCCAAAAAACATGCCGACGGCAATGACGGCCAGCACGATGAGATTCGCAGGATTGAGCAAGTCGCTCATGCGTTCCCCTTTCAAGTAGCCCTATCTAGATACCCCCATGGGGTGTCCCCATCTTAACCCAAAATCATGTCGGTTCTGTCAATTAGTTTCCCTATTCAAACTTTTTTGTTGACCAAGGCTTACTTTCGTATATAGGTTTTCCTAGGCTAACAAGTGAGTGCTCGAAAGGGGCAACGTGACTCGAACCATTGACATCCCAACATACCAAACGGCTGTCGTGCGCAACTGCTCCCCTACGCTCGCAGGTATCAAGCCGGCTTCGCTCTTTACCTATCCCGGCGTTTACGCCAACCAAAACGGAAAACCCGGCGTCGCTAAAATCGAAGAGCGACGCTCTCGTCTGCTCGCCGTCATAGCCCAATGCAACCGCGAGCTCCAGCCGCTCGGGATCCATATGAGCGTTTTGGTCTGGCGCCCCTGCGGAGCGCTCATCTATGTGTACCGCCCTGCGGACCTTATGCGATATCTCTCCGATCCCCGCGCCGCGACGGCGCTTGTCGCCGAAGGCTACGATGTCCACAACCTGCTCGCATCCCTGGTGCATCTCGCCGCGCGCATCACGCTGGCAAGCAGCAATGCCGCAGAAAGCGCCTATGACGGCAGTGTCTGCGCACTCGCGCGAAATAGGCACTGCGATACGGGGTGCATGTGCGAGTTCCCCCACGAAATTGGCTATTTTTTGGGCTATCCCTACGAAGATGTCCATCAGTTTATCGTCCAGCACGGCGAAAACTATAAGGTCTTTGGCGCCTGGAAGGTATACACAAACGTTGAGCAGGCGCTCACGACCTTCGATTCCTATCGCGCATGCACGCAATACCTTACCTACATCTATCAACAGGGCTGCACCCTGGGACAACTTGTCCAGGCAACCCGATAGAGCATACAAAACGCGGCCACACGCCGCACAACCGAAAGGAAAACATATGAGCAAGATCGCCGTCGTCTACTGGAGCGGCACGGGCAACACCGAGGCCATGGCAAACCTCGTCGCCGAAGGCGCCACGTCCGTGGGCGCCGAGACTGAGGTCATCCCCTGCGCCGACTTCTCTGCCGACAAGGCCGCCGAATATGATGCCTTCGCCTTCGGCTGCCCAGCCATGGGCTCCGAGGAACTCGAGTACGATGAGTTCCAGCCGATGTGGGATGAGGTCAAGGAGACTCTCGGCGACAAGAAGGTCGTCCTCTTTGGCTCCTATTCGTGGGCCGAGGGCGAGTGGATGGACAACTGGAAGGCCGACGCCGACGAGGCCGGCGTCAACGTCGTGGACTCCACCATCTGCTACGACGCGCCCGACGACGAGGGCGAGACCGCTTGCAAGGCCCTCGGAGCCGAGCTCGCGTAACGAACCCAGGGCCTCCAAGAGAGCCTGCATCAAAGCGCATCCCCATCCCTACAAAAGAGCGGGGCTGGATTCAAGTCCAGCCCCGCTCTTTTGTAACGGCAGTTACATCAACCGGCTACGAGATATTGCCCAAGAACGCCTTGGTGCGCTCGCTCTTGGGGTGGTCGAAGACCTCGCTCGGCGTACCCTCTTCCACAATGACGCCGCCGTCCATAAAGACGACGCGGTCGGCGACATCGCGGGCAAAGCCCATCTCGTGCGTCACGACGATCATGGTCATACCGTCGTGCGCCAGGTCGCGCATGACGCCCAGGACGTCGCGCACGAGCTCAGGGTCGAGCGCCGAGGTGGCCTCGTCAAAGAGCATGACGTGCGGGTTCATCGACAGGGCGCGGGCGATGGCAACGCGCTGCTGCTGGCCGCCCGAGAGCTGGCTCGGCATAAAGTCGATACGCTCGGCAAGACCGACCTTGGTCAGCTCCTCGACGGCAATCTTCTCGGCCTCTTCCTTGCTGCGCTTGAGCACCTTCTGCTGCGCGAGCATGACGTTCTTTTTGACTGAGAGGTGCGGGAACAAATTGAACTGCTGGAACACCATACCCAGATGCGTGCGCACCTTGTTAAGGTCGACGCCCTTGGCGCACACGTCCACACCCTCGACGATAATCGAGCCGCTCGTGGGATGCTCCAGACGATTGATGCAGCGAAGCATCGTCGACTTGCCCGAGCCCGAGGGGCCCAAGACCACAACGACCTCACCCTTGTGCACATCCAGATCGATATCGCGCAGGACCACGTTGTCGCCAAAGGCCTTCTGGAGGTTCTTGATGCTGACGACGACCTCGTTCGAGTTATTGGTTTCGCTCATGATAGGACCTCCTTACAGACCGGCGATGTGATCGGCGGGCGTCGCGACAACCTGTCCGGCGCTCTTGGCGGGACGCTTCTTCTTGGTCTCGGCCGTGCCCAAAAGCCTCGCCTCAAGACCACTCACCAAGCGAGCGAGCGGCAGGGTGATGACCAGATAGAACAGGGCGGCAACCACGTACGGTGTAATGGAGCCCGTCGTGGCCACGATGGTACGGGCGTTCATGACGATCTCGACCACACCCACGGCGGCAAGCAGCGACGTATCCTTGTAAAGCAAGATAAACTCGCTGGTCAGCGTAGGCAAAACATTGCGGAACGTCTGCGGAATCATGACATAGAGCAGCGTCTGGAACGCGTTCATGCCCAGCGAACGCGCAGCCTCGTTTTGGCCCTTGGGGATCGATTGAATACCGGCACGGAAGATCTCGCATAGGTACGCAGACGAGTTCATGGCCATGACGATAACGCCCAAGACATAGTCGTCCACCTTGACGCCGGCCAACGGCAGACCGAAGAACGCGATATAGATCTGCAGGAACGCCGGCGTACCGCGGATGATATTCACATAGATGCCGGCAAGGCAACGCAGGATGCGCGACTTGGAGATGCGCATGAGCGACAAGGCAAAGCCAAAGGGAATTGCCAGCGGAAACGCCACAAGCACGATCGAAAGCGACATAAGGAAGCCCTTGAAGACGATCGGCAGGCTCTGGACCAAAATGACCGGGTTTAAGAACAGGCGCAGGAACATATTGGAGTTCCAAGCCTCGACCCACGGCTGCTCCTTAAGATCGGCCAAGAAGTTATCGAAGGCCGTCACGCCCTTGATCTCCACCGACGGAATCTTGGAGATCTTCTTGGTCGACCCGTCAGCGAGCGTACAGGTGCCGCTAAAGGCCTCATCGCCGCCCTCGACGGGGAAGCTCACGCCGTAAACCTCGACACGGAAAAAGCCGCCGGCAGGCGCCGTCTCGCCAAAATCAATCTTGAGCGTCTGGCCGTCAGCCTTGCACGTGGGCTTCATGGGCGTACGATCCATGAGGTCCTCGCCCGAGAGCATCGTCAATCGCGTGTCATCGGTACCAAACGTCGTGCCGTCGACAAACGTCAGCGAAAGACCGCTCAGCTCCTCATCGGCATCGGCCTGGACCTCCCAGGTAATGCGCGTCTCGGTACCGCCGACCACAGCGCTGCCCGAACCGGTGTTGGGTCGAGCGGTAATCTTTGCGGTCTCAAGCGCCTGGGCGGTCGTGGGCGCATATGTCCCCACACACACCAGCGCGAGCGCCACGGCCATGACGCAGACTAGCTTTTGGAGCAAGGCGGGCAGTGGAAAACGCTGCTCCGCAGCCCCTTTGTTCAGTCGAGACAAGGTGGCTCCTATCGTAGAAGTTGTCGGCAAAACGAGACGGAAATGCTCTCCGTCAAGAGAAGCGCAAAGGCCCTCTCCGCCAAAGCGGAAAGGGCCCGCGAGCAATCAAGTAGCTATTTTACTTGATGTTGTACTTAGCCATGAGGGCGTCAACGGTACCGTCATCGGTCAGGTCCTTGATGGCCTGGTTGATGTCGTCCTTGAGCTTGGTGTTGCCCTGGTTGATGGCGATGGCGTACTCCTCGCCGGTGCTGATCTGCTTGATGGTCTGGCAGGTGTTGAACTGCTCGGCGGTCAGCTGGCTGGCAACGGAGCGGTTGGTGACTACGGCGTCGCCCTTATCGGACTGCAGGGCGCTGAAGCACTCGGTGGCGTCCTTGTAGGGGACAATCTTGGCCTTGGGGAAGTTCTCCTGGGCAAAGGACTCGGCGGTCGAGCCAGACTGGACGATGATGGTAGCATCGGCGTTGTTGAGCTTCTCGCTGTAGTTGTCGGCCGTGATGTCGGTGTTATCGACCTTGGTCACGATAGCCTGATCGTCCATGTAGTAGGAATCAGAGAAAGTGACTTCCTTCTCACGCTCGGGCGTGTCGGTGATAGCCGCAATGGAAACGTCATACTTGGCGCCCGAAGCGACACCCGGAACCAGCGTGTCAAAGTCATTGTTGACATACTCGACATCCAGGCCCAGCTTGTCGCCGATGGCCTTGATGAGCTCAAGGTCAAAGCCCTGATAATCGCCGTTGTCATCCTTGTACTCAAACGGAGCGTACTCGGCAGAGGTGCCGACGGTGAGCGTACCATCCTTGACGAGCGCGTACTCCTTGGAGCCGTCGACCTTCTCGACCTTAGCGTCGTCAGAGCTGCTGGAACCGGCATCAGAACCAGAGGTGGCGTTGGACGAGCCGCAGCCCGTCAGTGCGAGGGCGAGCGCCATGGCACCCGTGGCGGCAAATGCGCCAAGCTTCTTGAGCTTCATAATCAGTCTCCTTCCGGTGACCTCGTTTGATTCAGAGGTCTGCAAAAACTGAGGGTTATTATGCACCCGCTTGGAAGAGTCTGCAATTAGAAAACTGATTGAAACAAACCCATAACGTGAATGTAGCACTCCAGTTTATGGCAGCCTTTACTGCTGCAATGACCTTAACAGTTTGATTTCAGCCGCATAACCTGCAAGTTCGTTCGGAGTCTCCAAAATAAACGGCAGCGAACGCAAACGGCCATTCGATACAATATTCTGTATAACCTGCATACCGCCACCAAATTCCTCGCTGCCAAGGTATCCCTTGCCGATGCACTCGTGACGATCTTTATGGGCGCCACAGGGGTTCTTCGAATCGTTGATGTGTACGGCACGCAAGCGGTCGATACCCACCACGCGGTCGAACTCGTCGAGTACGCCGTCCAGATCATGGATGATGTCGTAGCCGGCATCGCTCACATGGCAGGTGTCCAGACACACGCCCAGCTTGTCCGATAGCTCTGGACGCCTGGCGGCAGCACCCTCGATAATGCGCGCCAGCTCTTCAAAGCTACGGCCCACCTCGGTACCCTTGCCCGCCATGGTCTCGAGCAGCACCGTCGTCTGCTGGCCCTCAAACATCACCTGGCACAGGGTGTTGACGATCATCTGAATGCCGGCGTCGGAGCCCTGCCCCACATGCGCACCGGGATGGAAGTTGTAGTAGTTGCCGGGCAGCGCCTCCATGCGCCGCAGGTCCTCGGCCATGGCCTCCAGGGCAAACTCGCGCGCCCGCTCCTTAGCGGAGCAGGGGTTATAGGTATACGGGGCATGAGCCACGAGCGGGCCAAAGTCGTTTTGCTCCATAAGCTCGCACAGGGCCGCCACGTCATCCATGTCAAGGTCTTTTGCCTTGCCACCGCGCGGGTTGCGCGTAAAGAACGCAAAGGTATTGGCGCCAATGGACAACGCCGTCTCCCCCATTGCCCGATAGCCCTTCGTCGTCGAAAGATGACATCCGATTGTCAGCATCTCCAGCTCCCCCTCATCAGTTGCGGTGAAATACGGTCTATTGGTGCCCTATTTTGGCGCAAACAGACCGTATTCCACCGCAAGTTATAAAAGGGGCATCAGAGATGTGGGCCGCCAGGCACCACGGGCGCCGGCGTCATGATCCCCTACGTGTCAGCGCCAAGTCCTAGAGGGCTAGACGAATCGCATCGATGATGTGTGCACAGCGCTGCGTGGCGGCAAGGGGCATGACGGGGCTCTCGAGTTTCCCCGCCCGGATGAGCTGGGTCGCATGCTGGATTTCGCCGTAGAAATCATCGATCTCAAACGGGGCATTTATTTCGAGCGTTCGACCGTCGGAATACTTCACATGGGCGAGCTCGGGGCGATGGAGACGCTCGATTTCCAACGAGCCTCGCTCACAGACAATCGTTAAGCGGCTTTCATATGTTGCTTTGCCGTCGCACACCATATGAATGGGTATACCGCCGACGCTCATACGGATCTCGTCGGCCCAATCGACGCGGCCGCCTGATACATCACGCCAGCGAACTTCACGGGATGAAACCTCGCACGCGCCCGCGAGCAAATCCTCAAACCAACCGACCGCATAGCAGCCCATGTCATATAGACAGCCGCCCTGCAACGAATCAAGCAGATAGCCCGAAGGAGGCTCGCCGTAATCGAGCTTTTGCACGCTTTCAATCGAGACAATACGGCCAAGCTCACCCGACGCAAGCAAGTCCTTCACGCGAGTGCGCATCGGGCAAAACCGATTCTTCATCGCCTCCATAAACAGCACGCCGCGCTCACGAGAGGTGGAGGCAATCGAGAGAGCCTCTTCCTCACTCAAAACGGCCGGCTTTTCGCACAGCACGGCCTTTCCCGCGCGCAGTGCCCGACAGACCCAATGCGCATGCATGCCATGTGGAAGAGCCAAGTAGATTGCGTCGACATCGGGGTCGGCAATCAGCGCATCATAAGCCACATCGCCGCTATCGTCAGCCGTGGCATAACTGTGCGCGGCATCAATCGAAAACGCCCTGCAAAACTCCTCAACATGCGAAGGAGTGCGGCCGGCGGCAGCCACAAGCCGTGCCCCGTCCACCTCCTTGAGCGACGATGCAAATCGATGCGAAATGTGTCCAGCGCCCAAAACGCCCCAACAAACCTCACGCAAATCATCACATGAATCCCGATGACCCACGACAGCCCCCTTCAGTTGCGGTGAAATAGTTCCTGTTTGGCCCTTATTCTGCCGCAAACAGGAACTATTCCACCGCAAGTTATAAAAGGGTCATGAGGAGCGCGCTATGCGGAAGGCTTTAAGCGCGGCCGTTACGGGGCCAGGTTGGAAACGTCGGCGCACATCGTCGAGACGCTCGGGAATATCGATGTGTTGCGGGCAGTGACGCGCGCATTTGCCGCATTTAACGCAGTTGCTCACCAACTTGGGCTCGCTCGTCCGCACCGCGCTCGCCGTAAAATACTGCGATAGACCCGTAAACCAGCTGTGCGCATAGCTTGCATTGTAGGCGGCAAAACACCCAGGGATATTGATGCCTTTGGGACACGGCATGCAGTAGCCGCATCCCGTACAAGGCACGCGATTCGATTTTTCAAATTCCGTCAGCACGCGCGCAATGGTATCGAGCTGAGCGCCCGTCATCGAATCCGGCAGGGCTCGGTCGGCCAGCGCCGCGTTCTCATCCACTTGCGCGGTATCGGTCATGCCCGAAAGCAGCATCGTGACCTGAGGATGGTTCCACACCCACGAAAGCCCCCAGGCGGCAGGAGTGCGCAGGCGCGGGTCATAGGCGCCATCGAGCACGGCGCGGGCCCGCGGCGGCAGCTTGCCCGCCAAACGCCCGCCCAACAGCGGCTCCATCACAAACACCGCGAGCCCGCGATCCGCAGCCTCCATGAGCCCCGCCGTTCCCGCCTGATATCGCTCTCCAGCGTAGTTGTACTGGATCTGGCAAAAATCCCAGTCATACGCGTCAAGCATCGTGAGGAAGTCCGCCGCACTGCCGTGGTACGAAAAACCTATCTGGCGAATACGCCCCGCAGCCTTTTGGTGCGCAATCCAGTCCTCGATGCCCAACGCCACCACGCGCTCCCACTGGGCGGGCGAGGTGATGTTGTGCATAAGGTAGTAGTCGATATGGTCGGTCCGCAAACGGTGCAGCTGCTCGTCAAAAAAGCGGTCGAAATCCTCCGCACATTTGCACGAAGCGTGCGGCAACTTTGTCGCCAGCAACACCCGGTCACGCAGCTCCAGGCGCCCAAGCGAGGCGCCCACGCACGCCTCGTTACCGGGATAGAGATAGGCGGTGTCCAGATAATTAATCCCCTGCTCCACCGCACGGGAAATGATGGCATCGGCCGTCTTCGCATCGGGGTGCCCCGGCGCACCGGGAAATCTCATGCAGCCCAGACCCAGAGAGGATATTCGGTTACCACTTTTGGGGTCAACGCGGTATTGCACAGACCCTCCCTTCGCCATCAGCGCCCCGGCAAGGCGAAACACAATGGTCACGCAGCCGAAACATCGTGGAATCGCAATCGAGAATGTATCGTAACGTAGCAGAAATCGAGCCGTCACGACACCGCTTTAACATCAGCAAAAAGCCCGTTGAAAGGAGGCGACCGTGACCACACGTGAGGACGCCCACCCCTGCCCCGGCGAGCAGTACATCCTCTCGGTCGACCGCTATCAGATCGAGGTCATGGACCATCTGGACGAGCTTCCCGCCACAGGCGCCGTCATCTTCTGCACCTTCCCCAAGGTGCGCGATGGCGTTGGATATCCCGCACGCGTTTTCGCGGTCTGCCCCGCAGCGTAAGCTCCACGCGTCCATTCATTTAAAAATCGCCACCCTGCATGCACAAGGTGCGCTGGCGGCATACAATCCATCAGGCGCCCCTTACGCGGGCGCCTTTTATATGGGGAGATAATTCACATGCAGATCAACAAGGTCACCTTTATCGGCAAGGGCGGCGTCGGGCTACTCTACGGCAGTATGATCGCCCAGGCACTCGGCAACGACGCCGTCGAATACGTTATGGATGACGCCCGTTTTGAGCGTCACGCGGACGATGCGCTCACCGTCAATGGCAAGCCCTGTGCGCTCAAGTCCGTCCGCGCCAGCGAGGCAACGCCCGCCGATCTGGTCATTCTCACGGTCAAGACGACTGGACTCAACCAAGCACTCAAGACTATGGAGCGCGTCGTGGGACCCAATACGCTCATCGCCTCGCTGTGTAACGGCATTACGAGCGAGCAGAAGATTGCCGAGCGCTTTGGCTGGGAGCATACCGTTCTTGGTATTTGCCAGGGCATGGACGCCGTGTTCCTCAACGGAGAGCTCACCTTTACCAATGCGGGCGAAATCCGCTTTGGCGCGGCGGCCGGCACCGAGCTCGCAACCGTCACCGCCATCGACGAGCTCTACACGCGCTGCGGCATCGCCCATACCGTCGAGAGCGACGTTGCGCACCGCATGTGGGCCAAACTCATGCTCAACGACGGCATCAACCAGACGTGCATGGCCTACGGCGGGACCTACGGAAGCGCCACGGAGCCGGGCTCCGAGCAGCGTCGCTGCCTTGTTTCTGCCATGCGCGAAACGCTTGCGGTCGCCAACGCCGAGGGCATTGAGCTGACCGAGGCAGACCTGACGCAGATGGTGCACCTCATCGAGGGAATCGACCCCACCGGTATGCCCTCGATGGCGCAGGACCGCATCGCGCAACGAAAAACCGAAGTCGAGGAGTTCGCGGGCACCATTTGCCGCCTGGCCGTCAAACACGATATCCAAGTGCCGCAAAACGATTGGCTCTATCAGCGCATCCGCGATATCGAGAAAAGCTGGTAGCGCCCGGCTCACCACGTCAACAGGCTCAACAGCAAAGCCGCCACAAGGAGCACTCCCCTTACGGCGGCTTTCATCTTCATCTATAACCAGTAGTCGATGTCCCGACGGTTAGAGCTGCGACTCCGACGCCTGGTCCTCATCATCGCGACAAAGGACTACACCCGCACTTCCCAGCAGTGCGGCCGCGACCAACGCACTGACCACGATAGAGGCAGCCCCACAAGACCCCTGCATGCCCGCAACGAGCGCGGCCGTAGGACCAAGGCAGCCAAGCACCAATGCGACGGCGGCAATGGCAACATCTCGAGCGTTCACAAGACCACTTCCTCCACGAGAAAGACCTTATTCCTCATGAACTAGTGTGCCCCGCGCCCATATGCGCGGCGTACTGCCACGGTAAGCGCTCTGTTAACTCAAACGCATACATAGAACGGGCGTCCTTACGTTGCCCTAAAGCTCGGTAAAGACGCCCATCCGCCAAATATCCGTGATGCAGAAAAATTACCAGCCAGTGTAGTAGTCGGTGGTTCCGGCAGCACAGCCGGAGTCATAGACCTTGCACTCGCCCTTGGAACCGGTAAACGTGGAGCCTTGGGCCTTATCGCCCGCGGCAACGACGTAGTAGCCATCGGAATCGCGCCAAAAGCCCTCGGAATCCTGCGTCCATTCGCCCGTGCGGTGGTGATACAACACGTTGCTGCTGTAATAAGTCTCGCGGCGGCCGTTATAGTTATTGACGCCGCTCGAGCGCGTCAGACCCGAGCCGTTCGCGTAATACGCAGCAGACGTGTAAGACGAGCCAGAGCCGGCGTTGTAATACGAAGCCTGAACGGCCTCAGCGGACTCGGCTTCGGCTGCGGCAGCCTCGAGCGCCTCGCGCTTGGCATCCTCAAGCGTGGAGCGAAGCTCGTCGAGCTCGGTCGACTTGGCGTCGACCTCATCCATCGTCAAAAGACTGCCCGCACCGTCGATGCAACCCTGCAACACAGCACGCTCGTCATCGGTAGCATAGTCGCCATACATATTCATAATGATCTGAGCGCGCATCTCCAGGGAATCGCGCTTTGCCCCCATCGAGGCGTTCCACTCCTGCATAGAGCCATAACCGTCGCCGCGGTAGTCGACGGGCTGCACCAGCGTCGCCTCGGACGGCGTAGATCCGACCGTATCGGATAGTGTTGCCGCGTGGGCATCAGTTGCGCCGGCGCCCATCAAAAGTGCCACGGTCAGAGCGGCGGAAAGGGCGGCGGCTTTCGGTTTTCGTGAATCGATCCTCATGTAGCTGGAAACCTCCGTAGTGCGTTTTTGCTGCGTTTAAGCTGCGTGTGATTCGATCGCGCTGCATGGTACCCCGAGCAAATCGCGACCTGCGGTTTTTCTCAAAAGGTGCACGTCATTTGCGTAAAACTCACATCCGCTCAACAGGAGTTTTCCACAACTCGAATGCATAAAGCGTGTCAAAAACCCTGTTTTTGCACCCTCTCTATGCAAAAAAGGCGCCTGTGCAACCATTGTTCGCACAGGCGCCTTGAGCAGGCATTTTATGCAGTTATACCTATCGAGTCGCAAGGGGTCCTTGCACAAGTCGCCTTACTCGTCCAGCGCGGCGAAGGCCTGCTTCAGATCCCAAATGATATCCTCGGCGTTCTCGGTACCGATGGAAAGACGGATCGTGGAGGGCGTGATGTTCTGCTCGGCGAGTTCCTCGGCAGAGAGCTGGGAGTGCGTAGTCGTAGCCGGGTGCACGACGAGCGACTTGACGTCGGCCACGTTGGCGAGCAGCGAGAACACCTGCAGATGATCGATGAACTTCCAAGCTGCCTCCTGGCCACCCTTAATCTCAAAGGTAAAGATCGAGGCGCCGCCACGAGGGAAGTACTTCTGATAGAGCTCGTGATCGGGGTGCTCGGGCAGGCTCGGGTGGTTCACCTTGGCAACGTGGCTGTCGCCGGCAAGGAACTCAACGACCTTCTTGGTGTTCTCGACATGGCGGTCGACGCGCAGCGAAAGCGTCTCGGTGCCCTGGAGCAAGATCCAGGCGTTAAACGGACTAATGCAAGCGCCCTCGTCACGCAGCAGGATAGCGCGGACATAGGTTGCGAAGGCCGCGGGACCGGCAGCCTCGGCAAACGAAACACCGTGGTAGGAGGGATTGGGCTCGGCGATCTGGGCGTACTTGCCACTCGCCTTCCAATCGAAGTTACCGCCGTCGACGATCACACCGCCCAGCGAGGTGCCGTGGCCGCCGATGAACTTGGTTGCGGAGTGGACGACGATGTTGGCACCATGCTCCAGCGGACGGAACAGATACGGGGTGCCGAAGGTGTTGTCGACGACAACCGGCAGACCGTGCTTCTTGGCGATCTCGGAGATGGCGTCGATGTTGGGGATGTCGGAGTTGGGGTTGCCGAGCGTCTCGAGGTAGATGACCGTGGTGTTGTCCTTGATGGCACCCTCGACCTCGTCCAGGTTATGGGCGTCGACAAACGTGGTCTCGACGCCAAACTGTGAGAGCGTATGCTCCAGCAGGTTGTAGGAACCGCCGTAGATGGTCTTCTGGGCGACCACGTGGTCACCAGCCTGGGCAAGTGCCTGCAGGGTATAGGTGATGGCAGCGGCACCGGAGGCGACGGCAAGACCGGCCACGCCACCCTCGAGCGCGGCGATACGGTCCTCGAAGACGCCCTGGGTGGAGTTGGTCAGACGGCCGTAGATGTTACCGGCGTCGGCAAGACCAAAGCGGTCGGCGGCGTGCTGGGAGTTGTGGAACACATAGCTCGTGGTTTGATAGATAGGCACGGCACGGGAGTCGGATGCAGGATCGGCGCTCTCCTGGCCAACGTGCAGCTGCAGGGTATCGAAACCAAAGGTGTGCTCGGGGTTGTTGATGAACTGGCTCATGATGATCTCCTTGATCGAACGAAAGTAAATAAAAAGAGAGAAGTAAGTCGCTGTCTCCTGATCACGCCGACGGACGCAAACAGGAGCCCGGCATTCGTCTTGGTAAGCAATTCATATGCGGGCCTCCTTTCGCATCCCGGTTCCGTGGTTGGCTTAATTACCTACCGCCTTTGTGTGTTTTGAATAGTACGAGCATTGTTTCCCTCGGTCAATCACTTAAAAGCGCTAACCTGTTATCTGTTTTATAGATAGCTATCGAAAGGACGGGAGCCGATGACCCTCCAACAGCTTCGTTTTTTGATCGCCGTGGCAGAGTCCGGTTCAATCAACGCCGCAGCTCAGCGCCTCTATACGGCACAGTCCAATATCTCCAATGCCGTCAAAAGCCTGGAACAGGAGCTCCATCTGGAGATCTTTACGCGCTCCAGCCGCGGCGTCACGCTCACCAACGACGGTACCGAACTTTTAGGTTATGCACGCCAGGTCGTGGAGCAGGCAGATATGCTCGAGGCCCGCTACGAGGACGGCGGTACACCCCAGGCGCGCCTTGCCATCTCGGCCCAACACTACGCGTTCTCGGTCGAGGCCTTTGTCAACGTCGTCGAGCGCTGCCGCGACAGCAAGTTCGAGTTCATCATGCGTGAGACCACCACATCGCAGATCATCGATGACGTCCGCGCGTTTCGCAGCGACATCGGCATCCTCTATCTGGACGACTTTAACACCCGCGCTCTGCAGAAGGCTTTTGCCGATGCGCGCGCGAGCTTCCATCCCCTCTTCGACGCGACGGTCCACGTCTTCGTAAGCGAGCGCCACCCGCTCGCACGCCGCCCGCAGCTGTCCCTTGCCGACCTCACACCCTATACGCGTTATAGCTTTGAGCAGGGAACCTCAAACTCCTTCTATTACGCCGAGGAACCTTTTAGCTATATCCCTTGCGACCGCAACATACGAATCTCGGACCGCGGAACACTTACTAACTTACTTATCACGTCGAACGGTTACACCCTGTCGACCGGTGTCCTCTCCAATGAAATGCAATGGGGCATGGCATCGATCCCGTTAGCAGACGCCCCAACGATGCGCGTAGGCTTTATCATGCACGACGAGCGCAAGCCCTCTCCCCTCTTGCAGCAATACCTCGACGAGCTCAACCGCATCATCCATGCCAACTAACTGTCGGAAGACGGGGCAGAAATCATAGATTGCTAGCCCCCGGCGGGCATGGCGCTACAATGGTCACTCACATGAAACGCACTCAACGAAAGGAAGTCCGTGAAGGTCATCATCTATACCGACGGCTCGGCCCGATCAAATCCGGGACGCGGCGGCTACGGCGCCGTGCTCAAATACACCAACCCCGCCGGCAAGACCTTTACCTCCGAGCTTTCACGCGGCTACGCCAAGACCACCAACAACCGTATGGAGCTCATGGCCGTTATCGTGGCACTCGAGGCGCTCAACCGCCCCTGCGACGTCGAAGTCCATTCCGATTCGCAGTACGTCGTCAACGCCTTTAACAAGCACTGGATCGACGGCTGGAAAAAGCGCGGATGGAAAACCGCCAACAAGCAGCCCGTCAAGAACCGCGACCTGTGGGAGCGCCTACTCGCCGCCAAAAGCAAGCACAAGGTTGAGTTCATCTGGGTTAAGGGCCACGCCGGCCATGAGCTCAATGAGCGCTGCGACGAGCTCGCCACCACCGCGGCCGACGGAGCCAACCTCGATATCGACACCGGCTTTAGCGAGAGCGACCTGTAACGGCGTTTTCGCACGCTTTTATGTCCTCCCGCGCTACACTCGTCCTGTAGGCCAAACAACGCAAGGGGGACACATGCTGCGCATCGCAACCATCGGCACATCCATGATCACCGACGACTTTATCCAAGTCGTCAATGCCAACGACCAGGCTACATTCGTAGGCACGCTCTCGCGCGACGCAGATCGTGGCGCCGCCTTTACCGCCGAACACGGCGGCGAACGCAACTTCACCGCACTTGACGAGCTTGCGTCCGCCGACGACGTCGACGCCGTCTACATCGGCAGCCCCAACGCGCTCCATCACGAGCAGGCGCTCGCCTGCATCGCCGGTGGCAAGCACGTCATCGTCGAGAAGCCCTTCTGCGCCACCGAAGCGCAGGCACTGGAAGTCTTCCGCGCTGCCGAGGCAGCAGGCGTCGTGGCCCTCGAGGCCATGCGCCCGCTTCACGACCCCGCCTTCCACGCCATTGAGGACGCTCTGGGCGAGATTGCGCCCATTCGCCGCGCCTCACTGCGCTTTGGCAAGTATTCCTCACGCTACAACGAAATCCTCGCGGGACGCGCCACCAATATCTTCGACTGCAATATGGCATCGGGTTCCCTCATGGACATTGGCGTCTACGCCGTCGAGCCCATGGTCGAGATTTTCGGCATGCCCTCTGGTCTCACCAGCATGACCACGCTGCTCGACCCCTCAACGCAAGAGCTCACCCATGGCCCCATCGACGGTTGCGGTTCCATTCTCGCCAGCTATGGCGGTGGCCGTATCTCCGTCGAGCTCGCGCACTCCAAAATTACGAATGACCTGCTGCCCTCGCAGATCGAAGGCGAGCGTGGCACTATCCAGATCGACCATCTGTCCACGCCCCGCAACGTCCGCATCGACTATCGCGGCGACGTCGTACGCGGCTCGGCGACCGAGGCACCGCGCGAACAGGACGACAACGGCCGCGCGCTCGATCTGCCCAAATCGAGCAACACTATGGAATACGAACTCATAGACTTTATCACCGCCATCGGTAACATCGATAACGTTGAGGAAGAGATCTGGGAGACCCCGGCGGGACGCCACGAGCTCGGCCACTACCGCGATGTCACGCTCGTCTCGCTCCGCATCATGGATGCCGTGCGTCAGCAGGCCGGCATTACCTTCCCCGCCGATTCAGTCAAGCAGGCCTAGCGATGGGCCTCTTCGATACGTTCTTCTCCAGCGTCACCGGCAGCAGTCGAGAGCCTCAAAAACCGTCTGGCGTTGAGCTCGAGCTGCGCCGCAGGCTTACTGTGCTCGCAAGCGACGAGGCCACTCAAGACACTCCCCTGCGCTACTTCCTGCACTGGACGGGGCAAGTCCAAGGCGTTGGTTTTCGCTTTACCAACACCAACCTCGCGCAGGCACGCGCACTCACCGGCTGGGTGCGTAACATGGAAGACGGCTCCGTCGAGATGGAGATACAGGGGGCTCCGGCAAACATCCTATCTCATCTCGAGGCGCTTCATGCCTCCTACGAGCGCATGGGAACGCGTTTTCGCCTCGCAGACGCCCAGACCCGAGCCCCACTTACCAATGAAGACGGTTTCAGTCCTCGTTATTAGTATTGTGTGCTAAATACGGTATCATTTACCTACGACCGTTGACAGAAAAGAGGCGAGGCGCATGGCGGTGCAAAGAAGAAACACCAAGCAGCGGAAGCTGGTTCTTGACGCCGTGCGCCAAAGCTATAACCACCCCACCGCCGATGAGATCTACAACGCCGTGCGCGCGCAGGATGACAAAATCAGCCGCGGTACGGTCTACCGCAATCTCAATCTCTTAGCCGACGCCGGCGAGATCCTCTCCATCAAGACGCCGGGCGGCAGCCGCTTCGATCGCACGATCGAGCCGCATGCGCATATCATCTGCACCTCGTGCAGCCGCGTCATCGACGTACCGCTCCCCTTCGATGCCCAACTCGACGCCAAGGCGTCCGAGCAAATCGGCTGGAACGTCACCTCGCACTACACCATCTTCGAGGGCCTCTGCCCCAACTGTAGGTAGATTTTGGGACATGCCTACTCAGCAAGTAGACGACGCAGCTCTTCTTCAACCGCGCGCACGTAGCGGACACGGTCATTGACACCGCGCATGCTGGGATTGCAGTCCTCCATCAGATAGGGATGGCCCACCACGTTGAGCATGTCGCGATCGTTTTCGTTATCGCCAAACGCCATCATTTCGTTAGGTGAGATCCCCAGCGCGCAACCATAATCGGCAAGCGCGGACCCTTTGCCCGAATCAAAGCCGATAAAATCGGTCCATTCGGTTCCCGACGTCATCACGTCGACACGGTCGCTAAAGAGGCGCTCGAAATACTCCAGCGCCGCCGGCTGCTCTGTCTCGGGCGTTTGAAACGCAATCTTAATGACATCCTCGTCAATGTCCTCGGGACGGTCGACCACCGCCACATCGCAGTGGACCTCGTAACGCAAATGGTCGACGAACGCATCGTTGCCGCTCATGGTATAGAGGTGCCCCTCACACGAAAGGGTCACGTCGGCATGGGGAAAGGCAACCACGGCATTCGCGATATCCATAGCAAGGCTACGCTCCATGGAACGCTTGACAACGGCATGCCCCTCGCTCATCACCAGGGCTCCGTTTTCGCACACATAGGCGAGCTCATCGGCCACCGGGGCAAACAGATAGCGCAAGCTCGCATATTGACGGCCGCTCGCCGGCATAAACACGATACCGCGACGATGCAGCTCATCGATGAGCTCAAAGGCCTCGGAACGCGGCTCGCGCTCCCCCGGATGCAGCAACGTGCCGTCCAAATCGCAGGCGATCAGCTTGATTCCCTCAAGACCCATATGCTTCCCCCAAAGTCTCTCATCAACAGCAAGACGGACTTTGAATGGCAATCCCTCAAAGCCCGTCTTGCGCATACGCGCGCTTAGCCGCGCGTCTTTTTTACGATCGTAAAGTCTGAAGCCATACTCACAACAACATCCGCCGCGCTCGATGCAAAGCGTCGACTGGCATCGAGCTCGCGTGCGACCACCGAGAGCCGAACGCCCCCAATGCCCCGGAGCATACGATCCAAAACCGGTTGCACCGGCGTATACATGCGCACGGTATGCTCGTCCGAGTCACCCCGGAAGAGCGGCGCATGCATGTTGCCGATCTCCCAGCACGCATGTGCGAGCACAATCGGATCCATGCGGTCGACTTCGACCAAATAGACCTCGGCGCTGCGCAGGCGCACGACAACCGCTACGGGCACCGCGCCCGTGCGGTCAATAGCAAGCACGTCACCGTCGGCAAGACGCTCGCCATCAGTGGCATCCAGCCGGGCATTCACCGTGCGCCCCAGCTCCGTCACGCCCACAAACAGGCGCGCATCAGCCTGGTCCCAATCGAGTAGCAGCTCGTCAACCTCAAAGACGCCACCCAGCTCCCGACGAAGCAGGAGTTCATAGGACGGGTCGTTGAGATTTCCCAAGCGCTCCGTAGCTACCAGGTCCACGGACATCAACTAGTCCTCGACCTCGACGAGCTCGATATCAAAGTTGAGGTCCTTGCCGGCGAGCTCGTGGTTGGCGTCGAGCGTCACGGCCTCGGCCGTCACATCGATGACCACGGCGGGGACGGGCATGCCGCTCGGCGTGGACAGGAAGAGCTTCATGCCCTTCTCGATCTGCTCGATATTGGGAACCTGCTCGGCCGGGAAGGTGATAACCATCTCGGGGTTGCGCTCGCCGTAGGCATCGACAGCAGGAATGTGCACGGTCTTCTTCTCGCCCACCTGCATGTCGACAACAGCGGCGTCGAAGCCCTTGATCATCTGGCCGGCGCCGCAGGTGAACTCCAGCGGCTCGCCGCGATCGTAGGAGCTATCGAACTGCGTGCCGTCGTCGAGCGTGCCGCGATAATGGGTCTTGACCTTCTTGCCCTGGTTGGACATGGTAACCTCCGTGATAAGGGCGGCGCACAACGCGGGCCGCCGTGAACATATGGCGCTAACTATACCCTAGTCATACAATTCAAAGACAGTTTGCAAAGAAACGCTGCAACCGGAGGAACCATGGCATATCCCGTATTTGACCTACACTGCGACACCGCCGACCGCATCGGCTGGGCCACGCTCGATCTCGACCTGCGCTTTACCGCCGGCACCGACGGCTATTTCCCCGGCGACGAAACGCATCCGCAGGATTTCGACCTCATCGAGGGCAACGCCTGCGCCATCTCGCTCGCAAAGATCGGCAACACGCCGTGGGCACAGTGCTTCGCCACGTTTGTCCCCGACGAGATTCCCACCGCCCACGCCGCACGCTTCCAAGCACAGATCATGGCGCACATGAGCGGCCAGGCAATGCTCAACCACGACCGCATGGGCAACGTACGCAGCGCCGCTGACATTCGCCCTGCACTCAAAGACGGCAAGGTCGCCTGCATCTACACCATCGAAAACGCCACGTTCTTTGCCGAGGACCCCGCGCTGATCGAGGCGCTCAAGAGCCTGGGCGTACTCATGTCATCGCTCAGCTGGAACGCGCAGGGACCGCTCGCGAGCGGCCACGACACCCACGCCGGCCTCACCGCCGCCGGCATCGAGGCGCTTACGCAGATGGAACACGCCGGCATGATACTCGACGTCTCCCACCTCAACGATGAGTGCTTTGACGAGGTTGTCGCCCACGCCACGCGCCCCTTCGTCGCCAGCCACTCCAACTCCCGTGCGGTTTGCGGCGTCAAGCGCAACCTCACCGACGACCAGTTCCGTACCATTCGCGACATGGGCGGCATCGTCGGCCTCAACTACTGCAGCGAGTTCCTCTCCAACGAAGCAACCGACGAGACCGCCGCAGATGTCACCTTCGACCAGCTGGCAGCCCATATCGAACACTGGCTCGACCTGGGCGGCGAAGATGTCATCGCGCTCGGCGGCGACTGGGACGGCGCCAAGGTACCCGACTTCCTCTCCGATGCCAGCAAGATGCCCGAGTTCCAGAACATGCTTTCCAAGCACTTTGGCAAGACCGTGATGCAAAAGCTCTGCAGCGACAACGCCCTTGCCTTCTTCGAGCGTTATTAATTTCACATCCCTTGAGCGGGCCGGTATGCCGAGCGATCGACATGCCGGCCCGTCCCCAATCCAAAGGATAACTTTTGACGCAGCAATTTACGATTTTCCTACCCCGACCGGATGGGACGCCCATCCCCGTCGTCGTTACCAAAAAGCGCGTCAAGAACTTCAACCTGCGCGTCACATCGAGCGGTGAGGTCCACGCCAGCGCACCGCTCGACGCCAGCCGCGAGCGTATCGAAGCGTTTGTAAAGCGCAACAACGGCTGGATTATCAGCCGACTTGCCCAGCGCGAGCAACGTCAGGCGACGGCGCGAGAACCGCTCAGTCCCCTCTCGATCATTGCGCTTTGGGGCAAGCCCATCACGGTACAGGACGCACTCGATCACAACTTTGCATCACCCGCACCGCGACCCAAACAGGTCACCTTCGCAAGTTTTATGGGTACCGACGAATCGAACGAAGGCCCACAGGCCAAGCGGCGCGCAATCCTCGACGGCCTAACGTCCGACGAGCTCCAAGTCCATATCGACCAGCTCTATACGTCCGAGGTCACATCGGCGCTACGCGATATTGTGCACGCATACGAAATCGCAATGGGTGTCGCCGTTTCCCGCGTTTCCGTACGCAGCATGAAAACGCGCTGGGGCTCGTGCACGCCCAAAACCGGCGCCATTCGCATCGCACGAGAACTTGCCGCCTACCCCGTCGAATGCCTCGACATGGTTGTCGCCCACGAGCTCGTCCACTTGCTCGAGCCAAGCCACAATCAGCGGTTCCACGCCCTGCTCGACACGTACTGCCCCAACAATAGAGCTCTGTCGCAGCGACTCAAAAAACCGCCCGCCAACGAGCTTTAGCGTCAGCTAGCGCACGCGCTCGATCTCGACGCCACAGCTTGCCAGGGGAAGACCGACGGGCGCCCAAGGCTTATCGAGCTTAACACGCACGCCAAGCAGCAAGGGATAACGACGTAGCAGCATCTGGGCCACACCCTCGGCTGCAGCCTCGATGAGCTTAAACGTATGCTCGCGCAGATAGCCATCGACATCGTGGCACACCGAGCCGTAATCAATAGAGGCATCCAGGTTATCGTGCTCCCCCGCCGCGCGCAGGTCGGCATAGAGCACCAAGGACACGACAAACTTCTGCCCCAGGGCGTTTTCCTCGGGATACACGCCGTGGTTGGCAAAGACCTCGAGACCATCGATAGTAATGCGGTCGGCATGGCGCAGGTCGTCATAGCTCACATGGGGCACCGCCGTTGCGGCGGAAATCTCGCCCCTGCCACGACGGGCAAGCTCGGCACCCTCGGTCTTGGTTGCATTCTCGGGCAGCTTTTTGTTAGTCATCGCGATCGTCTCCTTCGTTCAGAACCCCGACCGCGCATACCGACTACACGCGAATCGACAGGTTCTTTTTATCATCGCTCCAGTTGCAGGCATTGCGCGCAGGGCATGCAAAGCAGGCGCGCGACGCTTTGTCGGCTGCATAGAGCAGACGCTCAAGCGGCTGGCTGTTCACGCGCAGCTTTCGATGGCCCAGAATGGCCGTCTTAATGGCTGCGGCATCTGCCGGCTCAAACGCCACGTCTTCGGGCATGCCGCCGAGAATCGCATCGGCGACGCGTTCGCTTGCAACATCATGGGATATACCCGATTCATACTGTTCATCTTTGCCGATATCGTGAAGAAGTGCCGTGGCATAGATGACCTCGCGGTCAAATTTGAGCTCTTCCTCGAGATTCTTGATCCACATAATACGGGCGACATCCAGCAGATGGTCGATACCGTGGCGGCAAAAGATGCGCCCCGATTCCAACTGCGCAATGTTTCCCAGATGCCGCCGGAACAGTCCGTTGGCACAGATGTAATCAATGCAAGGCATGGCACCAAAGGGAGTCAGGCCCGAAGCCATAAAGCCGCGACGCGACGTTCCTTCATCGGTCTTCGATGCAAAGTCGTTGACGACTCTCATGGTTAGCGGCCCAGCATCCTAAAGAATCGCTCCTCGAGCGACGGATCGGTCTCAAAGACACCGCGACGAGCAAGCGTTACGGTCTTGGTACCGGGCTTTTGCACGCCGCGCATGGTCATGCACATATGCTCGGCTTCCATCAGCACGATTGCCCCTTGGGGGGCAAGATATTCCATGAGAGCATCGGCAACCTGTGTACACAGCTGCTCCTGCAGCTGCAGACGACGGGCATAGACCTCAACCGTGCGAGCAAGCTTAGACAGACCCGCCACGCGGCCGTTAGGGATATAGCCGATCGCAGCCTTGCCATAAAACGGCAGCAGATGGTGCTCGCACAGCGAGTAAAACGTGATGTCGCGCTCGATAACTAAATCGTTCGAAGCGACGGCAAAAGTTTTGGACAGGTGCTCCTCAGCGCTCTGGTCCATGCCGCCGGCAATCTCGCCATACATGCGGGCGACGCGTGCCGGCGTCTCCAGCAGGCCCTCACGAGTTGGGTCCTCGCCTATGCCCTCAAGCAACAGCTTTATGGCGGTCTCAACTTTTTCCTGATCGACCATCTAGGCCTCACTCTTCCGATTTTGCGTTCGCGCTATGGTACCACGCCCTCCGGCATCGGCCACAAGCTACATAGTATGGGTCGAATAGACCGGATCGTCTCGCCAAAGCTCCACAGCGTCGCAAAGCGAAACGCCCTCGCGCGCGGCACGAGTGCGCGTGGCGTTCATGTCGATCACCCGCTGATTACTCGAACCCCTAAAACGCAAGGAGATATCGTACAGGTCTTGAACGAACGGGCCGTCCACCAACATATCGAGGCAGGCAAGGATACGGTCCGTCACCTCGGTATGATGACGGCCGCCCGGCATAAGTTCCTCGAGCACGTCGCCGGTAAAGCACCAAATGGTCTTCCCCGACTCCACAGGATAGGCCGCACGCACGCGTTCGATAAAGTCAACGAGACCCGCCTGATTCTCGGGTTCCATGGGCTCGCCACCCAGAATCGTCAGGCCATCAATAAAGGGATGGTCAAGACTGTCGATAATCTTGTCCTCGACGGCACGGTCGAACGGTTCACCCGCGGCAAAGTCCCACGCGACGGAGTTAAAGCAATTCTTGCACCCACGACGGCACCCACTCACAAACAGAGAAGTACGAACACCTTCCCCATCAGCAATGTCGAAATACTTAATGTTCGCGTAGTTCATAGGTAACTCTCCCGGGAGGCCGGGACATATCATCCCGTCCTCAAACATTCTCGGCCTGCGGCCTGCGAAACTGCGGGCGGGACGATATGTCCCGGCCTCATGCAAAGGGTAACTCAATGAACGAAGCGAACATCGAGTATAGGGTTCGAGGTCCAATAAAAACTTTGTTGCAGCCCAACCGTCATCGCAAGCAAAACGTTGTTGCAAGTCAACTCATTTCCGCTAAGAACTTCGAGAAGTGAGCAGACCGCATGCTGCATCTCAGCTACGTCAACTTGGCTGAGCCGAGAGGGCCGCTTGGGCTTTTGCTCGATATGAGTTCCGCACGCAAAGAAGGCCACTTAATGTGGCCTTCGTCTTGCGCAGGACTGTCCGAAATAGCGAGCAAATGCCCAAGCGGCCCTCTCGGCTCAGCCCCGGAGCGGTATTAGAGATGCAGCACGCGGTCGCGGATCTCCTCGGTTCGACCCTGGTTCCAGAACTGGGTGCCGATGTAGCCGCACGTACGACGGGCGACGTTCATCTTCTCTTGGTCACGATTGCCGCAATTGGGGCACTCCCACACTAGCTTACCGTCATCCTCGACAATCTTGATCTCACCGTCGTAGCCGCACACCTGGCAGTAGTCGCTCTTGGTGTTGAGCTCGGCGTACATGATGTTGTCGTAGATGTACTGCATCACGCGAATGACAGCCTTAAGGTTGTCCTGCATGTTGGGAACCTCGACGTAGGAGATGGCGCCGCCCGGCGAAAGCTGCTGGAACATGCCCTCAAACTTGAGCTTATCGAAAGCATCAATCTCCTCGGACACATGGACGTGGTAGCTGTTGGTAATGTAGCCCTTGTCCGTCACACCCGGAATAATGCCAAAACGGCGCTGCAGGCACTTGGCGAACTTGTAGGTCGTCGACTCAAGCGGGGTGCCGTACAGTGAGAAGTCGATATCGCTTTCGGCCTTCCACTCGGCGCATTTGTCGTTCATGTGCTGCATGACGGCCATGGCAAACGGCGTGCCTTCCTTCTCGGTGTGGCTGTGGCCCGTCATGTACTTGACGCACTCATACAGACCGGCATACCCCAGGCTGATGGTGGAATAGCCGCCCACGAGCAGTTTGTCGATCGTCTCGCCCTTCTTAAGGCGCGCCAGGGCGCCGTACTGCCACAGAATCGGTGCGGCATCCGAAAGCGTGCCCATCAGGCGCTCATGACGGCACAGCAGGGCACGATGGCACAGCTCAAGGCGCTCGTCGAAGATCTTCCAGAACTTGTCCATGTCCTGATGCGAGCTCAGTGCGACATCGGGCAGGTTGATGGTCACAACACCCTGGTTAAAGCGGCCATAGTACTTAGGTTTGGTCGGGTCATAGTTCAGCGCGTTGGCAACATTGTTAAAGCCGTTGCCCGAACGGTCGGGCGTCAGGAAGCTGCGGCAACCCATGCAGGTGTAGCAATCGCCATTGCCGGCGGTCTCACCCTTAGACAGCTTGAGCTCACGCATCTTCTTCTCAGAGATGTAGTCGGGCACCATGCGCTTGGCGGTGCACTTGGCAGCCAGCTGGGTCAGGTAGAAGTACGGGGAATTCTCGTGAACGTTATCGTCCTCGAGCACGTAGATAAGCTTGGGGAATGCCGGGGTAATCCACACGCCAGCCTCGTTCTTAACGCCCTCGTAGCGCTGGCGAAGCGTCTCCTCCACGATCATGGCAAGGTCGTGCTTCTCCTGAGGCGTACGGGCCTCGTTGAGATACATAAAGACCGTCACGAACGGCGCCTGGCCATTCGTGGTCATAAGGGTCACGACCTGATACTGAATCGTCTGGACGCCGCGACGGATCTCGTCACGCAGACGGTCCTCAACGACCTCACGGACCTTCTCGGCAGACGCAGAGACGCCAAGCTCCTCGAGCTCGCGGGCAACCTCGCCGCGAATCTTCTGACGGCTCACCTCGACAAACGGAGCCAGGTGGGTCAGCGAAATCGACTGGCCGCCATACTGGGAAGAGGCGACCTGGGCGATAATCTGCGTCGCGATATTGCAAGCAGTCGAGAAGCTGTGCGGCTTCTCGATCAGCGTGCCCGAGATAACGGTGCCGTTCTGGAGCATATCCTCCAGGTTCACCAGGTCACAGTTATGCATGTGCTGGGCAAAGTAGTCCGAATCGTGGAAGTGAATCAGGCCCTCGTTGTGGGCATCCACGATCTCCTGGGGCAGCAGCACGCGCTGCGTCAGGTCCTTGGAAATCTCGCCGGCCATGTAGTCGCGCTGGACGGAGTTGACGGTCGGGTTCTTGTTGGAGTTCTCCTGCTTGACCTCTTCGTTATTGCACTCAATCAGCGACAGGATCTTGTCATCGGTCGTGTTCTTTTGGCGCTTCAGGCTCTGAACATAGCGGTAGATGATGTAGTGGCGAGCGACCTCGTAGCAGTCGAGACGCATAATCTCGTCCTCGACCAGATCCTGGATCTCCTCGACCGATACGGTGTGGCCGGCCTTCTCACATGCCTCGGCGACGTTTTGTGCCGCATAGATCACCTGGCGGTCGGTAAGGCGAGAGCCTTCCTCGACCTCCAAGTTTGCGGCGCGGATCGCATTGACGATCTTATCGATGTCAAAGGTAACCTCGGTGCCGCTGCGCTTGATGATCTTCATCCTCTTGCCTCTTTCGCATCGTAGCCTCATTGCGCTTCAGGGCCAAACGATGCCCGGCAGGGCTTGCCCCTGTCTTGCGGCGCCGTCGCGCAATCTGTGTTCTCGATAACCATAGGCCCTCATGCGGACAATCCTCGCAGCCATTCAAGGGGCCCAAAGATCTATCCAAATGGGGCGAATAAGGTTCTCGTTCTCTGTCCGCCATCTATCATACGACAAAGAGGCATCTATATCCTGTATTCTTTTTTTAGGTCAAACACAACATATAGTGTTTCAGCAGGTCAAAGCAATTGGTCAATTTGCAGACGCATTATAAATGAAGGCCTCTTGGCAGACTGCTAAAACGTTATCAACCCAACTACCTGCACAGCAGTTTTGAAACCCCCTCAACCGTGCCGCCGCCAAATAGCACCAAAACCAAGCTGCTCGCGCCAAAAGAATCCAAAAGATTGTCCTTGACCAACATGTTGCGGTCATGATGGGCCAGGACACATGCAATCTGCCGGCACCCCTACGGGATACAAAGACCATCGCGTACGGACCTTGGATCAATATTTGATGACTTATTTGGCGGCGCGCTTGGTGACAAAAAACAAAACAGCCCAGAGGACATAGCCTCTGAGCTGCGAACATTTGGTGGGCGTTAGAAGATTTGAACTTCTGACCTCTTCCGTGTCAGGGAAGCGCTCTCCCCCTGAGCTAAACGCCCAAATGGAGCGGACAACGGGGCTCGAACCCGCGACCCCAACCTTGGCAAGGTTGTGCTCTACCAACTGAGCCATGTCCGCTTACGAGGATTAATCTTACGTGATGCCCGCATCCTATGCAAGAACTTTTTTTGAAAAGTTTTGCGACGCCCTCGCGAACCTCGCGAAGACATCAGCCACCACGGAAGGCGCAGGCAAACGCAAACTCGCCGCAAGAGGCCCTTACATCTCACCGAGCATGATCCAGGCAGAGCTGTCCTGCGCGAGTCTGCCGTCTGCAAGCGCTGATGAGGTGAGCAGGACCCTGCCCGCCGGCAGCTCCACGGGTGCTGCACCGAAGTTCGTCACGCACGCCCAGCCGTTATCGCGGCGATAGGCGATGACGCCGCCCTCAGCGCCCTCGGCACCATCCGCAAGACCGGTGCGCCCGTCAAGATCGAGCCACGCAAGATCGTTGGCGCACCCGCGCAGCTTGCGCCGCAGCCAGAGGGCGTCACGATAGAGCGCAAGCATCGATGTCGGGTCCGTTTCTTCCCTATCGGCAGCATAATCGGAAAACCATGCAGGCTGCGGCAGATGGGGCGCCGCATCAGCGTCCGCCGGCGAAAACCCAAACGATCCGCCCTGCGCGGGATCGTCCGCCGCTACCCACGGCAGGGGCACACGACAGCCGTCGCGCCCCTTCTCGCGCTTCGGTCCGCGCGTATTGGTTGCACTGGGATCTTCGAGTGCAGTCCACGGGATATCAGCCACCTCAAAAAGACCGAGCTCCTCACCCTGATACACGTATGCCGAGCCCGGAAGCGCCAGTTCAAGCAAAAGAGCCGCCCGCGCGCGGCGCTCGCCGAGTTCACGGTCCTCGTCATAAGACGACCCGTCGCGTAAGAGCCAGTCGAGCGCAATCTGGTGGTAGCGCGTCGCCTTGATTTGCGGCAGGGCATAGCGCGTCGCCACGCGCGGCACGTCGTGGTTGGAGAGTACCCAGGTCGAGGCGGAATCGGATTCGATAGCTGCCTTCAAGCCCTCCTCGATTGCAGCGTGCATGTCATCATAGGTCCAAGTGGCCTTGGCAAACTCAAAGTTGAATGTCTGGCCAAGCTCGCTGGGACGCGCATAGAGATACTGGCGCTCAGGCAGCACCCACGCCTCGGCAACGGCGCTGCGCGGCGGATTATAGCGGTCGAACACGCGGCGCCACTCGCGATAGATCTCGTGGACCTCGTTGCGGTCCCACAGCGGATGGGCGCCGTCGTCAACCATGTCATCGCCCTCGGCGAGATGCCACCGGTCGAGGTCATCGCGGTCGAGATCCTTGGCGAGACCGTGCGCCACATCGATGCGAAAGCCATCGACGCCTCGATCGCTCCAAAACGCCAGGACGTCGCAAAAGAACGCGTGAACCTCGGGGCATGACCAGTCAAAGTCCGGCTGCTCGGGCGTAAACATGTGCAGATACCATTGACCGTCCGCAACACGCGTCCAGGCGGGGCCGCCAAAGTTGGCATTCCAATTGGTGGGAGGCAGCTCGCCATGCTCGCCGCGACCATCGCGAAAGATATAACGGGCGCGCTCGGGCGATCCGGGGCCGGCGGCAAGAGCGGCTTTGAACCAGGGGTGCTGGTTGGATGAATGGTTGGGCACGATATCGACGATGACCTTGATGCCGCGCGCGTGAGCCGCAGCGATCATGTCATCGAAGTCGTCAAGCGAGCCGAGACGTGGGTCGACATCGCAGTAGTCCGCCACATCATAGCCGCCATCGACAAGAGGCGAAGGGTAAAACGGGCTCAGCCAGATGGCCTCGATGCCCAGCCGCTCAAGATAGTCCATCTGCTGGGTAATGCCCGCGATATCGCCCAGACCCGAACCGGTCGAATCCTTAAACGAACGCGGGTAGATCTGATAGATCGCGGCATCGGACATCCATGAGCGCGAAGAGGACTTTTCTGCAGCCATGGGGTGAGCCTCCCTTGCAACGAGGTTTTGCGAGATGCCCACGATGATACGCCCAAAGCTGTCATTCGAGGCAAACAACGCCACAGCCACACCCCAAAACGCTCGCTCCCTCTCGGGCTCGAGCCTCCTGGGACGAATCGATCGATTAGTGAAAAGAACGGAAGACTCACTCCCCCGGCCACAACAGCGAGCGGGCTCCGGGTGCCCCAGGTTGCCGCGAAAGAGGAGGGAAGCGTACTTTATGTACGCGACCGACGATTGAGGGGGCAAGATGGGGTGCCCGGGGCTCGCGCAGCGTCAACAAAAAACGCGGTTCGTTAGAACCGCGTAAGATAGTTGGAGCGGACAACGGGGCTCGAACCCGCGACCCCAACCTTGGCAAGGTTGTGCTCTACCAACTGAGCCATGTCCGCATATGTAAAACAAAACGGGCGCCGGAGCGCCCGGATGTTGCCTGGAGGCGAAGCCCGGATTCGAACCGGGGGTAAAGGCTTTGCAGGCCTCTGCCTTACCACTTGGCCACTTCGCCGAAAAAGGACCGCCTAAACGGTCCGGAAATGCAATGGAGCGGACAACGGGGCTCGAACCCGCGACCCCAACCTTGGCAAGGTTGTGCTCTACCAACTGAGCCATGTCCGCTTGCGGGTTATTAATTTACGCGAGTTATCCAAAAGACGCAAGTACTTTTTTCAAAAAAGATGCCGGCCGCGTGTTCTTGGTGGCTAAACGCGCTAAAGCGATTGGCTAGGCACGCGATTCCAGTGCTCCGCTAAATAGCTTCACCATCTGCACGCGCGTGCCGGTGCCGTCTGTGCGACGAGCAACCTCCACGTTATCGACAAGCATACGCATAAGCTTGATACCACGGCCGCGTTCCTCAGATGCGACCGGTTCGCTCGCTCCATCGATAGAATAGCCGGCACCCCGATCAAGCACCTCAACCACGACGCGATCGCCATAGGCCTGAACCGTCAGGACGCACCCGATACCGCCCGCATGGTCATAGGCATTACCCAGCGCCTCCCCCGACGCCAACGCGACATCGTAGCGCTCGTCGCGGCGCAACGGAAGCGATTCAAGGAGTTCGGCGATGCGATGTCGATAGTATGGAAGATTCTCGATACCCTGTCGGACCTCGACGCTCTTGCTCCATCGTGGCAACTCTCCCACCGGAATAGCGGGAATCGACTCACGCGCCGGACCCGCAACATGAAGGATGTCGACAAGTCGGGCAATCTCCAAAAAGCGAATGACCTCATCGGAGGCGTTAACGAGCGAAAGCAGGCCCTCTCGCCTCATGAGCTCTCTGGCACGTGTAAGCAAAAACGCCAAACCCGTCGAGTCGATAAAGCCCACGGCCTGGCAATTGATGACAACGCGACGCACGCCCCGGTCGATCAGATTATCCAACCGTCGGCGCAGCACGGACACCGAGGCGATGTCGACATCACCCGGTGGCGTCAAAACCGCTATGTCATTCCACTCATTCATACGACCATGGTTCCCCAAAAGAGCTCGCTCGATGCATACATATCTGCAGCTGCGCAGATTTTGCCCGTCAAGTATCGCGGTCTACGATCGACCCCGTAAAAACTCAAGGGAAACCAGCGCAATGTCATCGTCCAGCGCCGACTCGGTAAAGCGGTCAAGCTCTCCCAAGACCTTACCGCAGATTCCCGATACACCCTCACCCGAGACAGAGAGCAAAAGGTCACGAAGGCGCTGCTCGCCAAAGAAAGCACCCGAGCGATCACGTGCTTCGATTGCTCCGTCGGTATACATGAATAGCATGTCACCAGGAGCGAACGTAAACACGCCTGTCTCGTACACCATGCTCTCAAAGGCACCGATCACGCCCGATTGGCACCCAAGGAGCTCCACTTCTCCCCCTCGGGTTTCTCCGCCGCCAAGCGGCGTCGACGACGGTCTAATGACCATAGTGGGAGGATGTCCCGCAGAGCAGTAGGTAGCGCGACCCGCTTTAAGATCAATCTTGGCGATAAACGCCGTCACGAACGTCTCGACCCTCGAAAAGCCCATGAGCATGCTATTGAGCGAGCGGGCCATACGGGCGGGCCCAGCACCCTCCCAGGCATAGGCCGTCAGCGCCGTCTTGACGAGCGCTGACATCGACGCCGCCTCGATTCCTTTGCCGGATACATCGCCCAAAATCATAACGGCGCAATCGTCGGGAAGACGGACAAGAGTATAGAAGTCGCCGCCAACCAACGCCGAATTCGTTGCCGAAAGGTATACCGAATCGGTCGCGATACCCGGAACGTCACCAAGCGAATTTCTCATGCCAATCTGGAGGGTCTGAGCGATATGGCGCTCCTCGCGCTTTTGAGATTCGCCCTCGTAGATCAGTTCAAAGTCATGCGCCAAGTGCACCAAGTAGTCATATTCAAGGTCATCAATCGGCTCTTGACTACCGTCACGAAGCAGAAGCGCGCGCGTCGTCGGGCCTTTCGCAACAGAAGCAGGAACGATCGCGTCGTTGCTGTGTTTGCCATCACCCTCAGAGCGCGGGCGCCCCGCCTCGATGCCGGTGTCGACGTAGAGACCCTGGCAAGGCAGACCATGCGCCCTAAGCCAGCCTCCCATAGGCATCGATTCGTCAACGCGAGTTATACGGACGTGTTTAAGATCCTCGGCACTCATGCCGCCCAAAACAGACGCCTCAAAGCCATCAGAGCCAACCCCCAAACGTGCCGCTGGCGCCGTCGTGGAAAAGAAAAGTTTCTCGGGATCGTCCGGCAAAGCAACGCGACTGCCGCCTTCAAAATCTATGACATAGGAGCCCAGACTGGCGTCATACTCAACAGGGCAAAAATGACAGTTGAGCATATTGCAAATCTCGGACGATATAGCCTGGGTAGCCGCGGCGGAATCGTCTAGAAAGGTAAACAACTCATCACGTAAGACATTGAGCGAGCGGCCAAGCTCGGCCGTGCGACGAGAGCGAAGGCTCGATGCCATGCCGACCAGCTGGATAGACAGGTAATCGCAAATGACCTCGAGTACATTAACGTCATAGGCGAGCGGTGCCTGAGGGCGCTTCCAACCAACTTCCAGCACGCCAAGGATCTGCGTACCGTAAAAAACGGGAAGACAGATCTCGCTGCGGTACGGAGGCATATCCTGCACGCGCAACAGGTGCTTAGAACGATTGTCCAGGTCCATGAACATACCGGAGGCAGCCCTATCACCCTCAAGGTCCTGTTGAATCGACAAGCGACAGGCACGCGACTCGCGAAGAACATACGTCGGAATGCCAGCGCCATACGGCAAAAACTCGGGCAGGTAGCTGTCGTGCAGCTCCTTGGAGACACCGCGAAGCTTAAAACCGCCGCTCTCAGAAAAATAGATAGCGGCACCCGAAGCATCGAGCGTTCCTACAAGCTGGTTCAAAACGATATCTAACAAACTGGGCAGCTCATCGGAGCCCACCGTGCTCATAATGACCGACAATGTACCCGAGAGACGCTTATTCGCCACTCTAAGCTCCGAAAGCGCACGCTTGAGCTGACGGTCGTGCGAATACTGTTCTTCGATGCTATGGAGTGCCACCAGAACGCGCGGCGCACGGCGGCCAAAGATTCGAGGCGGCGTAACCGAGCCGGCACAAACCAGGACGGGAATAAACGATCCGTCACTTAACTTGAGCATCAACTCGCTCTTTGTTCCATTGGTCTCAAAAGGAAGCCGATGCTCTGTCGCGCGTTCAAAAGCCGACGAGTACAAGAGGTCTTTAACGTCCCCGTTGATCACATCGGAACGCTCCTCGCACATCAAGTCGAGCAAGCGATTATTTACATGCAAAATGGTTCCGTCGAGCTCGCAGATAATGACAGCATCGCTCGTGATCTCGACCAATTGGGCAACGTCCGCCCACTCATTGCGCTCAAGCGTTTCCATCGTGAACCTCACCGTCTATCGGTAACAAAAAAGCCTCCGAAGAGGCTTCTCAAATGCGATGGTGTCGGAGGCGGGACTTGAACCCGCATGACCAAAAAGCGGTCACTAGCACCTCAAGCTAGCGCGTCTGCCAATTCCGCCACTCCGACATGCTATGTTGTTGATTCGCGGTTCGCTTTGTTGAACCCGCGCGTTCAACGAGGAAGATAATAACCTATGTTTCGAGAACTGCGCAAGCACTTTTTTGAAAAAAGTTTACGAATTTGTAAATGCGCAGGTAGACTGACCTGTTCGGGCAGGAATGAGGTTGCTTTCCAACGCGTCCTCGGGCATGCGGCATTATTTTGATCCGCGCTTCGCGCTACAAAATAATGCCGCCCCCTGCGGAATGCGTTGGAAAGCAACCTCATTCCTGCCCTAGGGGCACGTACTCCAGGCACCGTTCTCAAACATGTTTTGAGGGCTGATGCAAATTTAGTGGCTCTGCTTTGCCGAGCCCTTATATGGGGAGGCCGGAGCCAAGGCTCCGGCCTCACACAATTCCCTATCAGATTAAGCGAGCGATCAGGGAATCGCACTCCCCTTGCCGAGTTAACGTAGGGCCCGCCCTGGTGTTACTTTTCAGAACACTCCGCAGGACGCAAGAAACCCCCGCCGCACGAAGTGCGCAGCGGGGGTTTCTTGCATGTCCGAGGACGTTCTGAAAAGTAACAACAGGGCGGGCCCGGACGAGAACAAACAACTACAGGTCGATGTGCGATTCCTTGATCGGGAACGGCTCCGCGAAGTGACAGGCGCAGCAGTGACCCGGTGCAACTTCCTTAAACTCGGGGAGCTTCTCGGAGCAGATACCCTGCGCGATCGGGCAACGCGTATGGAAACGGCAGCCGGTCGGCGGATCCAGCGGCGACGGCGGATCGCCAGCGAGGATGATGCGCTTGCGGGTCTTCTGGATATCAGGATCGGGAACCGGCACGGCAGACAGCAGCGACTGCGTGTACGGATGGTGAGGCTCGCTATAGAGCGTCTTCCAGTCCGAAACCTCGACCATCTTACCCAGATACATAACGGCAACGCGATCGGAGATGTGCTGTACGACGGACAGGTCGTGTGCGATAAACAGATACGCGGTACCGAACTTGTCCTGCAGTTCCTTGAGCAGGTTCAGAACCTGGGCCTGAATGGACACATCCAGAGCGGATACCGGCTCGTCACAGATAATCAGCTTGGGCTTCAGCGCAAAAGCGCGGGCAATACCGACACGCTGACGCTGGCCGCCCGAGAACTCATGCGGATAGCGGTTGATATGCTCGGGGTTCAGTCCAACGACGTCGAGAAGCTCACGGACGCGCTCAATGCGCTCCTCCTTGGTACCCACACCATGAATGGTCATGGGCTCGGAGACAATCTCACCGATGGTCATACGAGGGTTGAGCGAAGCATAAGGATCCTGGAAGATAAACTGCATCTCACGACGCATGTCCTTGATCTCATGCTTGCTCATCTCGGCAACATCTTTGCCCTGGAAGAACACCTTGCCGGCGGTCGGCTTGGTCAGACGCATGATAGTGCGGCCCGTGGTGGATTTACCGCAACCAGACTCGCCAACCAGACCAAAGGTCTCGCCAGGATAAATCTCAAAAGAGATGTCGTTTACAGCAGAGACGACGCGCTTGGAAAAACGCTTGGCGAACATGCCGGACTCTGCGGGAAACTCCTTGGAGAGGTGCTCGACCTTCAGCAGTGGAGTGCGCTCGTTATTGTCTGCCATTTACGCCTCGCCTCCCTTCTTGGAATCCTTGCGCGTACGGGACGTCTCAGGAGCGTTCTTGAGGAACTCGGGGTCACCGGAATAGTGGCACGCAGAATAGTGACCGGACTCGGTGACAACGCGCTCAGGGCGCTGCTTGCGGCACTTGTCCGTCGCGTAGGGGCAACGAGGAGAGAAGACGCAGCCCTCAGGCAGGTTCATGAGCGAAGGCGGGTTGCCGTGAATCGGCGTCAGCGGCTTCTTCTCTTCGATTGCCTGCTCCGGGATGGAGCGGATAAGACCCCAGGTGTAGGGGTGGCGGCTCTCGTAGAAGATTTCCTCAGCAGTACCGAACTCAACGGGGCGGCCGGCGTACATAACCATGATCTTATCGGCCATATCGGCGACAACACCCAGGTCATGGGTAATCATGATGATGGCGTTGCCGTTCTTCTCCTGCATCTCCTGCATGAGCTCGATAATCTGAGCCTGGATGGTAACGTCCAGGGCAGTCGTGGGCTCGTCGGCAATCAGAATATCGGGATCGCAGGCAAGGGCCATGGCAATCATGACTCGCTGACGCATACCGCCAGAGAACTGGTGCGGATACTCATTGACGCGCTTCTCGGGCTCGGGGATACCCACGAGGTCCAAAAGCTCGGTGGCACGCTTGAGCGCCTCCTGCTTGGAGTAGCCACGGTGCAGACGAAGACCCTCGCCCACCTGCCTGCCGATCTTATAGACCGGGTTCAAGGAGGTCATAGGATCCTGGAAGATCATCGCGATATCGTTGCCGCGAATGTGCTGCATCTCTTCCTCGGTCATTTCGAGGATGGAGCGGCCGCGATAGCGAACGTCACCGCCCTCGATCTTTCCCGGAGGCATCGAGATGAGGCCCATGATGGTCATGGCGGTCACGGACTTACCGGAGCCGGACTCACCGACGACGCCCAGGGTTTCGCCGCGATCGAGCGTGTAGGAGACACCGTCGACAGCGCGAACAACGCCATCCTCGGTGTGGAAATACATCTTAAGGTCATCGACCTCGAGCAGATGCTGGCCCTCAGGAACCGGCTGATCCTTCAGGTCCACATAGTTCTTGTTCTTCTTCATCCTTATGCGTCCTTCATCTTGACGTCGAGGGCGTCGCGCAGACCGTCACCCAGCAGGGTGAAGGCGAGCACCGTCGAGAGAATTGCCAGACCGGGCATGATCATCATCCAGGGAGCGGTCAGAAGATACTGCTGACCGTCCTGAATCATGGAGCCCCACGAAGGCGTAGGCGGAATAACGCCCATGCCGAGGAAGGACAGAGCGGACTCGGTCAGAATGGCGCCACCAATGTTCATGGTCGCGTAGACCACGATGGAGGCGACGGAGTTCGGGAAGATGTGACGCACGACGATACGAGCATCAGATGCACCCATCGCGCGCGCTGCATCAACATAGTCGTTTTCCTTGACCGTCAAGATTGCAGAGCGGAAGACGCGCGCAATCGAAGGCCAGCCAAGAATGCCGATGGCGATAAAGACGTTCTGAAGACCACGGCCGATAACGGCGATCATGGCGACAACGAACAGCACGTACGGGAACGCCAGGAAGATGTCCGCACAGCGCATGATGATCGTATCCCAAATGCCGCCGTAGAAACCGGCCAGGGCGCCCATGACCAGGCCGATCAATGTGGAGATGGCGGTGGCCATGATACCGACAGAAAGCGAAACGCGTGCACCGTAGATAACGCGGACGAGAATGTCGCGACCGAGGGCATCGGTGCCAAACGGGTGCTCGGCACACGGAGCCAGTAGCGATGTCTCGGCCATGGTGGTCGAATCGGAAGCCGTCGGCGAACCGAGCCAGGGCTTAGCCCACAGATCTGCGGTCAGGGCAACCACAACGACGATGATGATCCAGCAGACACCGATAACGGCGAGCTTGTTCTTACGAAGACGCTTAAAAGCGTCGCCCCACAGCGTGCGGGACTTGGCGGGAGCAGATGCGACCTTGGTGGCGGTAGCCTGCTCCTGAGACTGAGAATCAGTTTCCTGCATGAGACGTACCTCCCTTAGGCCTTATCCGACGGACCGCCAAGGCGGATGCGCGGGTCGAGGAATGCATAGCTAATGTCGACGAGCAGGTTGATCACCATGACGACGACAACGATGAGCGTAACGCCGCCCATAACGATGGGCCAGTCACGCATGCTAATGGCGCGATAGACCTCATAGCCGATACCGGGCCAGTTGAAGACCGTCTCGGTCAGGATGGCGCCCGAAAGCATGCCGCCAAAGTCGACACCAATATAGGTAACGACGGGGATGAGTGCATTCTTAAGCGCATGCTTGACGATGATCGCACGATTGGAGAGACCCTTGGCCTTTGCCGTACGGATGTAATCCTGGTTCATGACGTCAAGCAGCTGCGAGCGCATAATGCGCGCAGCATAAGCGGTCGAAACCGAAGCCAGCGTAATGGTCGGAAGCACATAGTGCATCCAATCCTGATACTGAGAGCTGGAACCGCCGGCACCCGAGATCGGCATGGAGATTGCACCGCCCGTGGCGTCCTTGAGGATGACGCCAAAGAACAGCTGCAGCAACATACCGAGCCAGAAGGCCGGGACCGCAACGAGGATCGACGTGGTGAGCGTTACCAAAATATCCCAGAAGGAATAACGCTTTACCGCCGAAATGATACCCGCACCGATACCCATAATTGCCTCGAGCACGATGGCGCACGCGGCAAGTTTGACCGTATACGGATACTTCTGGGCAAAGATTTCCGTAACCGGCAGCTTGCGCTGATACGAATTGCCCAGATCGCCATGAAGCAGGCCGTTCATGTAATACAAGTAACGGTCCACGAGCGACGTTTGAACGGGGTCGCCGTTCTCGTCAAGGATCGCGTTGCCGTCATCGTCCGTCTGGACCAGGTGATAGCGAACGCGAAGCTGAAGCTCCACCTCGGGGGACAGAGCCTTGTCTCCACCGATCAGCTTGATCGGATCTCCCGGCACGATATTCTGGAGGGCGAACAGAATCAGCGTAACGCCCAAAAACACCGGGATGAACTGAAGCACACGTTTAACGATGTACTTACCCATACCACTCCCCTATCTAGGGATTAACCTAAATGGGATGCCGATCGCCAGACCGGCATCCCAAAATTACCATCAGCCAGTTTACCCCAGGTTAGGGAGAACTGTATGTTTCCCATGAGGTCTACGTAAATACTTGACCCTCACGGAAGCTGCAAACTCTTAGGCGAGCTCAGCGGTACCCAGATCGGCGTGCTTCTGCGGATCGACATAGAGGTGCTTAATGCGATCGGAGCCGGCGATGGTGTGCGTGTAGAACATAATCGGGATGACCGGGCAGTCGGCAGCGACCATTGCGTCGGCCTCCTGCATCTTAGCGACGCGCTCCTCGTCGTCAACAATAGTACGAGCCTCGTCGACCTTGGCGTCGAACTCGGGGTTGTTGTAACCGGAGCGGTTGTCGCCACCGAGGGAGTCGGAGTGGAACAGCGGATACAGGAAGTTGTCCATGATCGGGTAGTCGGCAATCCAACCCAGACGACCGAACTGATAGTTAAAGTTCTGATACTGCTCGAGCAGGGCAGACCACTCAGGGGTATCGGAGACAGCGGTAACGCCAACCTTGGCGAGGTCACCGATGATGGACTCCATGATCTCCTTGTGACCGCCGTCCTGGTTGTAGGACAGGGTCACGCTAATGCCACGATCCCCGTTAGCGCCAGCGGGAGCAACCTTGTCGAGGTACTCGTTAGCCTTGTCGACATCGTAGGCGCAGAACTCCCATGCGCCCTCCTTGTAGCCATCGATGCCCGGAGGAACAATGCCGTCGGCAGGAGTACGGGTACCCTTGAAGATGGTCTTGCAGATGGCCTCACGGTTGATGGCCAGGGAGATACCCCTGCGCAGGTCGGCGTTGCTGAACGGCTCGGCCGTGGTGTTGCAGGTCAGATAGTACGTGGAAGGCTCGGCGCCGAGCAGCATGCGCTCGCCGTCACCCATGGTGTAGCCGTCCTTGGACACGCCGCGATCCTTCTTGGCGGCGTCGATCTGAGCGACGGGAACGTCGCAGACATCGAGGTTACCGGCCTGGAACTCCTTGTAGGCGGTCTCCATGTCCTTGATGACCTGGAAGTGGATGCCATCGATCTTGGCCTTGTCGCCATAGTAATCGTCGAACTTCTTGACGTTGATCTCCTGGCCATCCTCCCACTTGCCGTCCATCATGAACGGGCCGTTACCGACCGGGGCGAGGTAGAAGCTCTTGACATCGGACTCGGCGCACTCGGGAACCGGGGCCAGAGCCGGGTGAGAGGCGACGAAGGGGAAGTCGGCGTAAGCGGAAGCCAGCTTGACGACGAGGGTCTCATCGTCGGGGCAGGTAACACCGCTGAGCTCGGTAGCGTTACCGGCAAGCAGATCGTCATAGCCCTCGACCATGGAAAGGTGATAGGAGACCTCGGAAGGGCCGTACTCGGTAGCGACAGCCGACTTGGTGTTGACCAGACGCTCCCAACCGAGCTTGAAGGACTTGGAGGTAACGTCGTCACCGTTGTGGAACTTGGCCTTCTTGATCTTGAAGGTGAACTCGGTGGCGTCGTCGTTGGCCTCGAAGGACTCGCAAGCCAGCGGAACGATCTCGCCCTTCTCGGCGTCATAAGAGGTCAGAGCATCAAAGAGCTGGTACTCGACCTGAGTGCCCTGGTCCTCCTGGACATTGTAGGGGTCGATGCAGACCGGGTTGTTGATGTAGAAGTTCAGCTTCGAACCGGACTCAGAACCGGAAGCGTCGCCGCCCTTCTTGCCGCATGCGGCAAGAAAAGCCATGGAGCTCGCAGCAAGGGTACCGCCGACAAAGGCGCGACGACCCATAACGGGCTGGTGGAACATAGAATCAGCCATGCCATCCTCCTTATGAGATAGGACAAAGAAATGTTCAGTCGGACACATGTCGAGACAATCCGATCCGAACCATCAAAACGCCGCCCGTTGCTATGGCTGGTTATGCACAACGAACCAACGTTTCTCAATACAGTAGCGCATTTTATGCACGATTTGGGGCTAATTCCGGTCAACGGTCGAGAATTTCTTTAGTTGGGCGAAGTATGTGGGGATATTTTGGCTCTGTTACAAATATGTAAACAAAAAGGGTCCCGCACTTGCGGAACCCTTTTCAAGTATTTATGTGGCTCGTGCTTAGTAGCCGACGATACCCTGCGGGAAGAAGAACATGCACAGGACGACACACACGGCAAAAACGACGGCCATAATTACCGTCAGGCGATCGAGGTTCTGCTCCATGACGCCCGTGGCAGAGCTGGAGTTATACAGCGAGCTAGCGATCATATCCGAAACGCCGGTGCCCTTACCAGAGTGCATCAGGACGAGAATCGTCAGCGCCACGGCAGAGACAGCCCAAACGACAAACAGAAGAATCTGAAACGGACCCATAGATAAGCTCCTTAATAGAACAATTCAAACTCCAGTACTGTACCACAACCCCCAGCACTCCCCCATCAGCCATTTGGTGACGAGGTAGAAATAGCGCAAAAAAAGAGGGTTGTCCGGTTGTGGACAACCCCCTTACTAGAAAACGGTATTTGTTTTCTATTAGGCCTCGGTGGCGAGTACGCGACCCGTCATCTCGGCGGAAGGCTCAATACCAGCCATGGTGAGCATGGTCGGAGCGATATCGGAAAGACGGCCGTCCTCGATACCGGTGAGCTGTGCCTTCTCATCAACGATGATGAACGGCACGCGGTTGGTGGTGTGAGCCGTGAACGGATGCTTGGAACCGTCGGAAGCAACGTCAAACATGTGATCGGCGTTGCCGTGATCGGCGGTAATCAGCGCAAAGCCGCCCTTAGCGAGAATCGCCGGGACAACCTTGGACAGGGCATCGTCAACAGCCTCGACGGCCTTAACGGCAGCGTCGAAGACACCGGTGTGACCAACCATGTCGCAGTTTGCGAAGTTCACGATGTAGAAATCAGCGCGATCCTCGTTGATGGCGGCGACAAGCTTCTCGGTAACCTCGGGAGCGCTCATCTCAGGTTGCAGGTCGTAGGTAGCGACCTTGGGAGAAGCGACGAGCACGCGCTCCTCGCCCTCCTTGGGCTCCTCGATGCCGCCGTTGAGGAAGAACGTCACGTGGGCGTACTTCTCGGTCTCGGCGGTGTGCAGCTGCTTCAGGCCATTGGCGGCGATAACGTCGGCCAGAACGTTCTCGGGGAACGTCTTGGGGAAGGCGACCTCGACGTCAAACGTCGGGTCGTACTCGGTCATCGTCACAAAGTGCGAAAGCTTGATCTGCTCGCGCTCAAAGCCGTCGAACTCCTTGTCCGTGAACACGCGAGTCATCTGACGAGCGCGGTCGGGACGGAAGTTGAAGAAGATGGCCGCGTCGCCCTCGTGGATGCCCTCGTTGTGGGCAGCGAAGGGCTCGACGAACTCGTCGCCGCGCGGATCCTTCTCGTAGTAGGCCTTGATACCGGCAACAGGGTCGGTATCGGCATCGGATGCGTTGACCATGACATCGTAGGCGCGCTGGATGCGCTCCCAACGGTTGTCGCGGTCCATGGCCCAATAACGGCCCGAGACGGTGGCAACGCGAGCGTCGCAACCGGTCTCCTCGGAGATCTTAGCCAGGAAGGCGCAGAACTCACTCATGTAACCGGCACCGGACTGCGGGTCAACGTCGCGACCATCCATGAAGGCGTGGACGCGAACGGTCTTGACACCGTGCTCGGCAGCCATCTTGACCAGAGCCTCGACGTGGCTCATATGAGAATGAACACCGCCAGGGCTCATAAGGCCCATGAGGTGGAGAGTCTTGCCGTCAGCCTTGACGTCGTCCATAGCCTTGACGAAGACCTCGTTCTTGGCGATGGAGCCGTCCTTGATGGCATTGTTGATGCGCGAAAGCTCCTGGAACACGATGCGGCCGGCACCGATGTTGAGGTGACCCACCTCGGAGTTGCCCATCTGGCCATCGGGAAGACCCACGTCCTCGCCCGAAGCGCCGAGCGTGGTGTGGGGGTACTTCTCGTACAGGCTATCGAGGAAGGGCGTCTTGGCAGCGGCGACGGCGTTCTCGCCATCGGCCGGAGCCAGGCCGCAACCATCCATGATGATCAGGAGTGCAGGAAGATGACGCTGTGCCATATGTCCTACTCGCCTGCCTTGACGACCATAGAGGCGAAGTCGGCAGCCTTGAGCGAAGCGCCGCCCACGAGGGCGCCGTCGACGTCGGGCTTGGCGACGAGCTCGGCGATGTTGCCGGGCTTGGCAGAGCCACCATAGAGAACGCGGATGCCGTCGGCGAGCTCCTCACCGAACATCTCCTTGAGGGTCTCACGGATAGCGCCGCAGACCTCCTGAGCGTCCTCGGCGGTAGCGGTCTTGCCGGTGCCGATGGCCCAGATGGGCTCGTAGGCGACGACGACCTGCTTGGGGCAAGTGATCTCGAGACCCTCGAGACCAGCCTTGACCTGGTTCACGACGTGCTCGACATAGGTGCCGGCCTCGCGGACCTCAAGGGACTCGCCGCAGCAGAAGACAGGAACAAGACCGGCGGCAACGAGGGCCTTGGCCTTCTTGTTCTGATCCTCGTCGGTCTCGTGGAAGTAATCACGACGCTCGGAGTGACCGATGATGCAGTAGGTGCAGCCAGCGGACTTGAGCATGTCGCAAGAAGACTCACCGGTGAAGGCACCCTTGGCCTCCCAGTACACGTTCTGTGCACCGAGGGCGATGGGGGCAGCCTGAATACGGTCATGAACCGTGGTGATGTCGATGGTCGGAGGGCAGACGAGCACCTCGACGGGAGCCGGAACCTCGGGCAGAGCCTGAGCCAGCTCGTCGGCGAGCTTGGCGGCCTCGGCGACGTCGTTGTTCATCTTCCAGTTACCAGCGATAAGAAGGGTGCGATTAGGCATCGAGAAGCGCCTCCACTCCGGGCAGGGCCTTACCCTCGACGAGCTCCATGGAAGCGCCACCACCGGTAGAGATCCAGCTCATCTTGTCGGCCAGGTTGAACTTGTTGACGGCTGCGACAGAGTCGCCACCACCGATGATCGAGGTGCAATCAGCCTCGGCGACAGCCTCGGCGATAGCCTGGGTGCCGTGAGCGAAGTTATCGAACTCGAAGACGCCCATGGGGCCATTCCAGAACACAGTCTTGGCACCCTTGACAGCCTCGGCGTAGAGCTCCTCGGTCTTGGGGCCGATGTCCATACCCTCACGGTCGTCGGGGATAGCGTCGGAAGCGACAACCTCGGGGACAGCATCCTCGCCAAAGTGATCAGCAACGCGGTTGTCGATGGGGAGCAGGATCTTGACGCCCTTCTCCTCGGCCTTCTTGAGCATCTCACCGGCGCGCTCGACCCAGTCCTCTTCCTTGAGGGACTGACCGACGGACAGGCCCTGAGCCAGGAAGAAGGTGTAGGCCATGCCGCCACCGATGATCAGGGTATCAGCGGAGTCGATGAGGTGATCGAGAACGCCGATCTTGGAGGAAACCTTGGAACCGCCGACGATGGCGACGAAGGGGCGCTCGGGCTCGGCGAAGATGCCGGTCAGCGTGTCGACCTCCTTCTCGAGCAGGAAGCCGGCGACGGCAGGCAGGTAAGCGGCGGGGCCCACGACGGAACCCTGGGCGCGGTGTGCGGTGCCGAAGGCATCGAGAACGAAGACGTCACCATAGGAAGCGAGCTTCTTGGCGATCTCGGGATCGTTCTTCTTCTCACGCTTGTCAAAACGGACGTTCTCGAGAACGAGGACCTTGCCCGGCTCGACGGCGGCGACAGCCTCGGCGGCCTTCTCGCCATACGTGTCGGCAACAAAAGCAACGTCAAGGCCAGAGAGCTCAGCGAGCTTCTTGGCGACAGGCTCGAGGGAAAGCTCGGGCTGGAAGCCAGTGCCCTCAGGACGGCCGAGGTGGCTCATGAGGATGACGCGAGCGTTGTGCTCAACGAGGTAGTTGATGGTGGGCAGGGCAGCCTTGATACGGGTGGTGTCGCCAACGACGCCATCCTTGATAGGCACGTTGAAGTCAACGCGGACGAGAACGCGCTTGCCGTCGACATCGATGTCGCGGACGGTCTTCTTGGTAAAGGCCATGTTTGCTTCTACCTTTCGTACGTGTCTGCCTCCCATTACGGCAGACGATTTCCTATAAAAAGGGCGCGACCCTAGGGTGTAAGCCCTATGAGGCCGCGCCCTTCTTTAGACGCTCAACGAGCTATTCGCTAAAAGCTAAATTAAGCAACGAACTTCTCGAAGTACTTGATGGTGCGGACCATCTGAGAGGTGTAGGAGTTCTCGTTGTCGTACCAAGAGGTGACCTGAACGAGGGTCTGGCCGTTGCCGAGATCAGAGCACATGGTCTGAGTGGCGTCGAAGATGGAGCCGTGGGTCTCGCCGACGATGTCGCGGGAGACGATCTGGTCCTCGTTGTAGGCGAAGGTATCGGGGATGGTCTCGGCGTAGGCCTTCATGGCAGCGTTGACCTCGTCGACGGTGACCTTCTTGTCAACGACGGCGTAGAGGTTGGTCAGCGAGCCGGTCGGCGTCGGGACGCGCTGGGCGGCACCGATGAGCTTGCCGTTGAGCTCGGGGAGAACCAGGCCGATGGCCTTGGCAGCGCCCGTGGTGTTCGGGACGATGTTCTCGGAGCAGGCGCGGGAGCGACGGAAGTTGCCCTTGCGCTGCGGGCCGTCGAGCGGCATCTGGTCGCCGGTGAAGGCGTGGATGGTGGTCATGATGCCGGAGACGATGGGAGCGAAGTCGTTCAGGCCCTTGGCCATCGGGGCGAGGCAGTTGGTGGTGCAGGAAGCAGCGGAGATGATGTTATCCTCAGCGGTCAGCGTCTCATGGTTGACGTTGTACACGATGGTGGGCAGATCGCTGCCGGCCGGAGCGGAGATGACGACCTTCTTGGCGCCAGCGTTGATGTGGGCCTGAGCCTTAGCCTTGCTGGTGTAGAAGCCGGTGCACTCGAGAACGACGTCGACGTCGAGGTCGCCCCAAGGCAGGTTGTTGGCGTCGGCCTCCTTGTAGATCTTGATCTCCTTGCCGTCAACGGTGATGGAATCCTCGCCAGCGACGACCTCGTGATCGCGAGCATAGTTGCCCTGCGTGGAGTCGTACTTCAGCAGGTAAGCGAGCATATCGGGAGAGGTGAGGTCGTTGATAGCGACGATCTCGGAGCCCTCATGACCGAACATCTGGCGGAAGGCCAGACGACCGATGCGACCGAAGCCGTTAATAGCAACCTTTACTGCCATTGTGTCTCCTTTCGTAAGGCCCCCGCAAGCTACAGCGCCTGCCGTTGAGGCCCACAAACTAACCACTCGCCTAATATACCTTTTTTTTGGCTTGAATTTCACGAGAATGCTCGAAATTGAAAATCAAATTTGCGTTAAAACGCTTTAACGTATAAAACAGCAGTTAAACCACCATAAAAGCTATTGCGTTAAACTACCCGCTTGCTTCAATGAGCTTTTCAAGGCGCAAAACACGGTGATACAAGGCCGACTTCGACAAAGGAGGGTCGGCCATTTCCCCCAAATCTCGCAGTGAGAGATCGGGGTAACGCTCGCGTAAGTCACAAAAAACTGCCAGAGCGTCCGGCAGCGTTTCGCGCAAACCGCGCCGATCAAGCTCATCGATGAGCGCAAGCTGATGTTGGGCGGCACCGGCACTTCTGGTCTGGTTGGCAAGCTCTGCGTTCACGCGACGATTCACGTCGTTCTTCACCAGCTTAACCGCGCGGGCCTCTTCAATCTCGGCAACGCTGCGCTTGGCGCCAATCAGCTGTAACAGACGTTTAATCTCCTCGGCACTCTTGATGTACACGGCATACGAGCCGCGACGCGCATTGACGCGGGCGTGAACTCCAATCTGCTCCAGAAGGTCGCAAAGTCCCTTTGCATACTCCTCGCCCTGAACCGCGATCTCCAAATGAAAATCGCCACGCGGGTCGGCAACAAAGCCTCCGGCAATCAGCGCACCGCGAATATAGGCGAGCCTGCAGCAAGGACGGGCGACGATGTGGCGCGGCACACCCGCGACGAGCCCTCCCCTACGGTCGAGAATGCCCAGCAGCACCAGAGCCTTATCCAAATCGGGCTGATCGGGCAAGGTGATGAGATAGTTTCGTACCTTGTGCAGGACCGACTTACGAACCGTGAATTCGGTCTTGAGCTTAAGGATACGATGCGTCAGCGCAATCATCGTGCGCGCCACAGCACCCGTCTCGGTCGCGACCGTCAAGCGGTACCGTCCCGAGCCCGCCAGCGAAAGCGTGCCGCTCACACGCGTTAGCGCAGCAAGCGTCGACAAATCGCAGTATTCGCATTCTGGTTCGCAGCGCGCAAGCTCGTCACGCACCTCAGCGGTAAACGACATGTAAACCTATGCCTTCGTGTTGGCACGCGACAGGTCACGGTGGGAGATGCTCACATGATACTGAGCACCCTCCAGGTAGCGGGCCGTGGCCTCGGCAATGGCGACGCTACGGTGCTGTCCGCCTGTGCAGCCGATAGCAATGGAAAGCTGCGGCTTGCCCTCTGCGATATAACCCGGCATGACCGTATCGAGCAGCTGAGTCCAGGCCTTCCAGAACTCCTGGGTCTTGGGGTGGTCCAAGACAAAATCGGAGACCTTCTTATCGAGACCGGTCATGGTGCGCATCTCGGGATCGTAGAAAGGATTGGGCAAGAAGCGAACATCGATCATGATATCCGCCTCGATGGGCATGCCATGCTTAAAGCCAAACGAGAACACGTGGACATCCATAAGCTGCTGGTCGGACAGCTCGGAAAAAGCCATGCGCAGCTTGTTGCGCAAGGCAGAAGTGCGCAAGCGGCTCGTGTCGATAATCATATCGGCTCGATCGCGAACGCCCTGCAGCTGCAGACGTTCACGCTGAATAGCGTCGGCCGTGGTCTCCCCCGGCTTTGCAATGGGATGGCGACGACGGTTTTCGCTATACCGGCGAATCAGCACCTCGTCAGACGCCTCGAGAAACACAATGTCGCAGCTCATCTCGCGCTCTTCCAGTGCGGCAACAGCATCGAGCAGTTCATCGAACAAGCCCTGGCTACGCAGGTCGCAGGTAACGGCAAGGTGCCTGCCCACGCCCGTATTGATGCCAACGAGCTCAGCAAGCTGGGCAATCAGGCGTGGGGGCAGGTTGTCGATACAAAAATAGCCCATGTCCTCAAACACATGCATGGCTTGCGTTCGGCCCGAGCCGGACATTCCGGTGATGATAACGATATCGGGGATACGCTCCGAGCGCTCCGCCGCATCCATGGCATCTCCCTTTTGCATGTGTGCCTCCTAAAATAAGCGCGGGACCCGGCCAGCGGATCCCGCGCGATCAATTGCCTTTATTGAGTATACCGCCCCAAGCGGATACAAGGCCCGTCTTACGCCTCAAGCGCAGCCTTGAACCAACTTGTAATACTCGTGGGGTGCGTGATAGCGGTGCCGACGACAACGGCCCACGCGCCGGCGTCGATTGCAGCGCGAGCCTCCTCGGGCGTATGCACGCGACCCTCGCAAATGATGGGAAGGCCGGGAAATTCCTCGGTCGCCTGACGCAGGAGCGGCAGGTCGGGGCCATCGGCCATGGTGCAGTCGATGGCGGCGACACCGTGAGAGAGTGTGGTGGATACCAGGTCGAAGCCCATATCAACCGCACGGCGAATGTCCTCGATGGTGGCACAATCCGCCATCAGGAGCACACCCTCCTCGTGCAGCGGGCGGAAGGTATCCTCGACCGACTTGCCATCGGGACGCGGACGATCGGTGGCGTCGATCGCCACGATATCGGCACCCGCAGCAACGCAGGCACGAGCGTGACGCAGCGTCGGCGTGATGTAAACGCCCTCGTGCCCGTCCTTCCACAGACCGATGACGGGAACCTCACAGCGACCCTTAATGGCGGCAATGTCGGCAAGGCCCTGGCAGCGAATGGCGGCGGCGCCGCCAAGCTCGCAAGCGCGAGACATTTGAGCCATGGTCTCGGGCGTACGAAGCGGCTCGCCCATATACGCCTGAACGCTCACGACGAGCTTGCCCTTCAGGGACTGGATCAAAGGATCAACGGTCATGTTCGACTCAACCTTTCTCAAAACAGCCTTCTGAGACACCGCACCTTGACGTTCAAACCGTCGCTCGCGTACCGAAGTACGCTTCGCTCCTCTTTCACGTCAATCTGCGGCACCTCAGAAGGCGCACTTGGTAGTTATGTTTACTTCAACGATGCAAGAAGGTGTTCGGCGGCACCGATGAGCGGCGCGTCGCCCTCCAGAGAGCCGATGAGAATCGGCGTGTCCTGAAGCGGGTCGAGCGCCTGGCTGGCATAGCCCTCGTGCACCGAGTCCTTCCACGTCTGTGAACGCCAATCGGGACCTTGGTGAATCACGCCGCCCGAAAGCACGATGACCTCAGGGTCCAGGATGTTAGCGAGCGAGCCCAGGCTGGCGCCCAGCGCAAAGCCGGCGTCATGAATGACCTCGGTCGCCTTTGCGTCGCCTGCGCGGCACAGGTCGTTCACGTCACGGCCGACCGAAGGACGGCTGGGGTCGACGCGGCCAAAACGCTCATCGTACATGCGCCCGATTGATGTTCCGGAAGCAACCGACTCCAGATGGCCGGAACGCCCGCAGGCGCAGGGAATGCCGGCGGCAGCCGAGCACTCGATGTGGCCCATATGGCCGGCAGCACCATGGAAGCCCTGCATCACGCGGCCGTTCTCGACATATGCGCCGCCGATGCCCGTACCGATGCCCAAACACAAGACGGAGAACTTGCCCTTGCCGACGCCCCAGTGGGCCTCGCCCAGAGCATGAGCCTGCACGTCGCCTACAACGGCAACGGGAAGGCCGAGGTCCTCGCGCAGACGCGGCCCCAACTGAACGCCGGACCAGCCGGGCATAATCTCATTGGCATACGCGATGGCGCCCGTCTTGGGGTCGACGACACCGGCAGCGCCGATGCCAACTCCGAGGACCTCGACATCGGGATTTGCCTCAAGAGCTGCCTTGATAGACGCCTCGATGCGCTGGAAGACCGCTTCGCCACCCTCCTGGGCCTCGGTGGGAACCTCAGCCTCAAAAACGGGATGGGGCACACCGCCGTCAGCCGGGTACTCCATGATGGCAGTCGCGATCTTAGTTCCGCCGATATCGACAGAGCAGACGTACTTGTTCTCCATGTCGTTCTCCTTCGGAGACAAAACAACTACAGGAAATGCGCCGTCAGGCTAGCCGTCACAGCGCGGTAAAGGTTTTCCAGGTGCCCGAGATCGCCGAGAAACCGTGCGGCCATTGGCCTAATGGGTCATGGCCGCACGGTTGAACGGCGAGGTCGGGTGCCTGGGAAAGCTTTAAAGGAGACCGTTGTCCTGGAGGACCTTGCGAATCGCCTCGACGTTCTCACCGGTCATGGCCTTCACCGGGCGCGGCATGGTCGGGCTGTCGAAGATGCCCATGAGGTTCATAGCGGTCTTGAAGGCGCCGACGCCACCGGCATAGCCCTGGACGCCCGAGGTGACATCCCAGATGTGCGAAATCTCATTGAGGCGATCCTGTTCGGCCTTGACGGTAGCCCAGTCACCAGCCTGAGCGGCCTTCCACTGACGAACGTAGCCCTCGGGCTCAACGTTGGCGAGGCCCGGAACGGAACCGTCGGCGCCACCGAGATAGGCACCGTCGACGACGACCTCATGGCCGGTAAGGATGCTCATCGGATGGCCGTTCTTCTCGTTCTCCTGAATGAGGTAGCGGAACGAGATGTCATCGCCCGAGGAATCCTTGACGCCAGCCAGGACGCCCTCGGCGCCGAGCTTAGCAAGGAGCTTCCAGGGGAGCTTGGTGTGGACGCACACGGGGATGTCGTAGGCGAAGATGGGCAGGTCGAGTTCCTCGTGAAGGATGCGGAAGTGCTCCTCGACCTCGGTCATGCCCTGCAGGGCATAGAACGGGCAGGTGGCGACGAGCGCATCGGCGCCCAGCTCCTGAGCGACCTTGCCGTGCTCGATCATGCGCTCGGTCTCGGTGTCGATGATGCCGACCAGAACGGGAACGCGGTGGTCGACGATACGGACGGCCTCTGCGACAATCTGGCGACGGCGCTCGTCGGTGGAGAAGACGACCTCGCCCGAGGAGCCCAGGAAGAACAGGCCATCGACGCCGGCATCGATCATGCGGTTGATGCTGCGCTCAAAGGAGGCAACGTCGAGCTGGTGGTCTTCGGTATCGGGAACAACGACGGGAGGGATAACGCCGGTGAATTTCTGAGTTGCCACAAGAATCTCCTTAGTTGTCTGGCGGGCAGCCCTATGCCGCCCACTCTTGTTGGCGGTGTCCAGGCCGTCTAGGCCAAAGAACACGAATAGAACGTTTGGTTAAAGAAGTCGACGACTTCGTTTTCGAACGCATTGATGCGCTCGTGAGCGTATTTGGCATAGATGATATGTCTCCGGTCACACTCAAGACCGTTGAATACGGCAAACTGGCCCTTGGGATCACTCACGGTATCCATGAGCGATGTGCCCATGAGCACCGAGCCACGAACCCGAGGCGACAGCGTCTCGAGACCGCTGGGAAGCGGATTGGCAAGCGCCGTGCAGGCAAGGCCCCGCTCGTCCAGAGCAGAAACCGCCAGCGCGACACCGCCGCCAAGGCCCTCGCCCCATGCAAAGATGCGGTCGGGATCCATGCCATCAAGGTTGCGCGCAACCTTCGCCAACGCGCAGCCCCAACGGACACGCTCGACAAAAGCAGGCGAGGTAATCCCCTGCTGCAGATCGCTGGATCCAATAGTCTCATCGTCCAGCGCAAGCACGGCATATCCCATGGCGGCAAACCGCGTCATGTGATGCCATCCCCGCACGGGTCGGTCGATGTCATGGAACATCAGGCACAGCGGAACAAGCTCGGATCTTCGGGCGCAACCAGAGGGCTCAATCAAACGGCCGTGCACGACATACCCGCCGAGCTCAAAGGAAACCTCGGAGTAGCGCGCGCACGGATTGGCGAAATCAATCGCCGTAACGGTCAGCCCGCAAACCTCAAGGTCCGAAGCGGCTGTCTCCAACTCGGAAACATCCGCAGAAGCATCGCCGCGCCAATCCCGGAAATCAGAGAGCCTTGACGAAACCGTCCCAGCAATTCCCGCAAGCTCTGGGACAATCAGCTCATCGATATTGCTCTCGCACTTAGACATGAGCCTCCCCTCCCTTGCAGAAAAATGGAATGATCAGATCGTCAAAATCCTGAATCTCCTCGTGACCGAAGCCTTCAAAGAACTCATGACGCTTTTCACAGGTCAGGTTGTTGTAGACTGCAAACTGCGTCGCCGGAGGACAGACGATATCGGCTGTGCCCGTGCCAAACAGCACGGGGCATTTGACTATGGGGGCAAAGTTCTTGGAATCGAAGTACGCCAGCTTGGCATAGGCCTCGTCAATACGAGTCGAGTCCTCGTCAAACCAGCGAGACCAATAGCGCAGACCCTCGTAGGCAATGTCGTCGGCATCCAAATCCCAGACCAGGCGGAAATCCGACAGGAAGGGATAGAGGATGGCGGCGCGATTGATAAGCTCGCTGTTAAGCGCACAGGTCGCAATGCCCAAACCGCCGCCCTGCGATGCGCCGTTCACAAATACACGGGCAAGATCGATGCCCTCGAGCTCACGAACAATACGGCAAAGAATGCGGATATCTTGGTGCAAGCGGACATAGTAGAGGTTGGCCGGGTCGCCGTCGATACCGGCGACGATATGGCCCGCGACCGTCGTGCCCTCAAATCCACCAATGTCCTCGGAGGGACCTCCTTGGCCGGGGCAGTCGAGGGCGATGAGTGCCATGCCCATGCCCGCAAACGACGCCTGCTCAAACCAGCTGCGGCTTGCACCCGGATACCCATGGAACTGAAGTACCAATGGCACGGGCTCGTCCGAGACAGGTTTAAGGTACTTGGCGTGCAGGCGAGCGCCGCACATGCCGGTATACCAGAGATCGAAAAGCTGGCAGGTCACGGCATCGGTGACCGATGCCGCCTCGATCGCATAGTCAAGCCCGACGGCGTCAGCCTCGGCCATGCGATCCTTCCAAAAGAGATCGAAATCTGATGGACGGGACATAGCGCCTCGATATTCACCAAATTGATGTTGTAGCTCCTGAGCACTTGGCATGGCTCGTGAACCCAACCTTTCGAAATCGCAACGGAGGTGCGCCCGGCAAGGGAACCGGGCGCACGGGAGGGAAAGCGAAGTTACTCGCCGAGCTTGGGATGCAGCAGCGACGGCGCAGCGCCGAGCAGCATCTTAGTGTAGGGGTCTCGAGGATGCTGGAAAACCTGCTTGGCCTCGCCCTGCTCGACGATCTTGCCGCCATTCATGACGATGATGTCGTCGGAAATATAGCGGACCGTCTGGATGTCATGGCTGATGAACACCATAGCCAGGCCGAGTTCCTTCTTAAGGTCGGTCAGCAGGTTGAGAATCTGCGCGCGGACCGAAACGTCCAGAGCCGAGGTGGGCTCGTCGGCGATGATGGCATCGGGGTTCAGCGACAGGGCACGGGCAATTGCGACGCGCTGGCGCTGGCCGCCCGAAAGCTGGCCGGGAAGAACCTCGGCGGCGGAGGAGGGCAGACCGGTGAGCTCCAAGAGCTCCTTGACGCGCTTCTCCTGCTCGGCCTCGGTACCCAGGTTGTGGACGCGCATGGGGTCGAGCAGTTGCTCGCGAACGACCATGCGAGGGTTGAGCGCCGTGGCCGGGTTCTGGAACACGACCGAGATGACGCGACCCATGTGGCGACGGTCCTCGGCGGTACGCTTGGTGACGTCCTTGCCCTTAAAGTAGACCTTGCCGCTCGTGGGGGCCTGCAGGCCGCACATGACGTTAGCCGTGGTGGACTTTCCGCAACCGGACTCGCCGACGATGCCGATGGTCTGTCCGGGCATGAGCTTAATCGTTACACCCTGGACGGCGTGAACCAGGTTGGGGTGCAGAATCGAGCCGGTACGGGTCCTAAAGGTGACGTGGACGTCATCAAGGAAGATGATCGGCTCGACGCCGTTGACTGCGGTCTCGCTCATCTACATCACCTCCGCGTGAGGGGTCAAACCATTTGCCTTGAGCACCTCGTCGGGGAGCTCGGAATAGAAGTGCTCGGTGCCGGGCACGCGCTTGAAGACCGGACGGGTGTCCAGGCCAATGCGCGGATGGCTCGAGCGGGGCGCGAAGCGATCGCCCTTGGGGAAATCGCGCGGGCTCGGAACGGCGCCGGGCACCTGGTGCAGGCGGCCCGAACCGCTCTCGATGGACAGGACGGAACCCAGAAGGCCGCGGGTGTACTCGTGAATCGGGTTGGTGAGCAGCTCCTTGGTGGGCGCCTGCTCAATAACCTGGCCGGCGTACATAACCGTGATGTTGTGGGCGACCTCGGCGACCAGCGCCAGGTCGTGCGAAACGAAGATCATGGCAAAGCCGAGCTTGGCCTGAAGGTCGTTGAGCAGCTTGATGACCTGCTTCTGGACCGTAACGTCCAGAGCGGTCGTGGGCTCGTCGCAGATAACCAGCTTGGGGTCGCGGGTAAGGGCCATAGCGATCAGAACGCGCTGACGCTGACCACCGGAAAGCTCGTGCGGATAGCTCTCGAGCGTACGCTTGGGGTCGAGGCCCACGAGCTCCAGGAGTTCCTCGGCGCTACGGGTGCCGCCGCGCTTGGTGAGCTGCTTCATCTGGGCAGAGATGAGCATGGAGGGGTTGAGCGAGGACAGGGCGTCCTGATAGACCATGGCGATATCGGTACCGCGCAGGCCGAACCACTCCTTCTTGCTCATCTTGAGCAGGTCGCGGCCCTCCCAGAGAACCTCGCCGGAAAGATGCTCGTCATCGTCGGTCAGGCCCATGATGGCCAGCGTGGTGATGGACTTACCGCAGCCGGACTCGCCTACCAGGCCCATGGTCTGGCCGGGACGGACGTCAAAGTTAACGTGGTCGACGACGTTGATATCACCGTGGTGCTCAAACTGGATGCAGAAATCGCGGACCGAAAGGATCGGCTCAACGGACTCATCGGGCACATGGCGGTCGTTACGCTTGAGCTCGACATCGCGCAGTGCGCCAAGACGGGCGGACAGGGACTGAGCCTGCTCCTTGTAGGCACGAACGGGGTCGGAAACCAGCAGGTCGGCCTCGCGGCGCTTGGAGGAATCGGTCGGATCCAGGGCGGCGGAGGGAGCAGCGGCCATGGCGTCGGTAATGCCCTCGGAGAGGATGTTGAGCGCCAGGCAGGTGATCATGATGGCCAGGCCCGGGAACAGTGCCTGCCACCAACGGCCAGCGAGCACGCCACCGCGTGCGTCGGCGAGAATGTTGCCCCAGGTAGCGGTGGGCTCCTGGATGCCGGCGCCGATGAAGGTCAGCGAGGCCTCGAAGATAATGGCGTCGGCGACCAGGGTAACGGTGAAGACCATAATCGGAGCGATGCAGTTACGCAGAACATGCTTGATCAGAATCCACGGAGCCTTGGCGCCGGACACGATGACCGCGCGGACATAGTCCTCACCGTACTCGGACACGATGTTGGCGCGCACGATACGGGCGATCTGCGGGGTGTACATAAAGCCGATCGCAAAGATGATCGACGGCACGGAATTGCCCAGGATGGAAACGAAAACGGCTGCGAGGGCGATACCCGGGATGGACATGATGATGTCCAGGATACGCATGATCGCCTCAGAGATAGACTTGCGCGAAACCGCTGCAAGAGCGCCGACAACGGAACCACAGACCAAAGCCATGGCGGTAGCACCAAAGCCGATAATCAGCGAGTAACGTCCGCCGTAGAGCATGCGCGACAGAATGTCGCGACCCTTATCGTCGGTACCGAAGATAAATCCGTTGCCGGGAGCCTGGCGAGCCGTAAAGATCTCGACCGGGCTATAGGGGGCAAGAAGGGGCGCCAAAATCGCAGTCAGGGCGACCAGCACCAGCACGACGGCGGCAATCTTAGAAGACAGCGTCATCTTCTTCCAGCCACCGAGCTTGAGCCCCTTGGAGGCAGCCTTCTCGAGCTGCTCGGTTTGCTTCTCTCGAATCTTTACCATAATCTACACCGTCCTGATGCGCGGGTTGATGAGCAGGTAGAGCATGTCAACCACGATGTTGATGATGATGAAGGCAAGAGCAACGACGATAACGACGCCCTGAACCAGGTTCGCCTCGTTGCCCTGAACGCCCTGCAGAATCGCAGTGCCCATGCCGGGGAGGTTGAAGATAACCTCGATGACGACGGCGCCGCCCATGAGGTAGCCGATCTTAAGACCGAGGGTGGTGACCGGGGTGATCAGCGCATTGCGAAGAACGTTGATGCCGACGACGACCTTCTCGGGAACGCCGGCGCCACGAGCCATACGGACATAGTCCTTGTCGAGCTCCTCGACCATGGCGGTACGCACGATACGAGTCATCTGGCCCGTCAGCGGAAATGCCAAGGCGATAGCGGGCATGATCATACGTCCCAGATAGCCAACCGGATTCGTGGTGAAGTGAGGCAGAGCACCCGATGCCGGGAGCACCTTAAGGTAGGAAGAGAACAGCAGGATCAACAGAACGGCAAGCCAGAACGACGGGGTTGCCAAGCCGGCGATGGAAAAGACGCGGATCACTTGGTCCGGCCATTTGTCGCGATACAGTGCCGCGATGACGCCGAGCAAAAACGAAACGACCGCACCGATGGCAAGACCGATGAAGGTCAGCTGCATCGTGACGGGCAGGGCCGTGGAGATGCGCTTGGCAACGGAGTTGCGGGCAGCGCCGTAGGTACCCATGTCGCCATGAATCAAATCGCCCATATAGCGCACGTAGCGCACAGGCCAGGGGTCGTCCAGACCATACTTCTCATGGTACTCGGCAACCGCCTCGGGCGAGGCACCGTCACCCAACGCCGTGTAGGCGGGGTCGGTCTTGGAGAACGACATAAGGAAGAACACCAGGACGGTGACGCCCAATGCCATGATCGGCAGCGCCACAAGACGCCTTCCAATCAAACGTAGCAAGTTGTTCACGTTCTCTCCCCTTTCTTTTGTCGGTAGGACCAACTGGTATATGAGTACGGATACTCATTACAAGACCCGAGCGACATCGTTGCCGCCCGGGTCTTTGTTTCAACTATGAGGATACGGTCCCAACGGCCGACATCCTGCATACAGACTCAAGCGAGTCTTACGCCTTGACGGTCGCAACGCCCCTGAAGGACATGCTCGTCGTGCCGATGCCCTTGAAGCCGTCGAGAGCCTCGCCGTTGGGCGCGGTGGACGGATCGTCCCAGGAAGCGGAGACGGTCTTGACGTGGACAACGGGGTACAGAACGGCGTTGTCGGCGATGATGTCGAAGCACTCGTTCCACTTCTTCTGCTGCTCGTCGCCCTCGGCGGCAAGAGCCTCGTCCATGAGACCGTGAAGCTTCTGCCACTCAGCGGACTCCTTCCACGGGCAACGGGTCTGCATCCAGACGTTGTCGCCATACCACCAGTTGAGCAGCAGGTCGGGGTCAGCGCCGAAGCAGGAAGGATCGCCAGGGGCAAGGAGGATATCGTAGGCCTCGCCGCCGTCGATGGCAGCGTAGGTGGCCGGCGAGGTATCGGTCTGGATGGTCACCTCAAAGCCGAGAGCGTCGAGGTCGTTCTTGACCTGGGCGGCCATGCCCTTGATCTGCTCGTTGTCGGTGGTGCGCAGGGTGATGGCACCCGGGGTGATGCCGGACTCCTCGATGAGCTTCTTAGCCTTCTTGGCGTCGGTCTTGTACACCGTGGAAGCCTCATGATAATTGGTGAAGCTCTTGGGCAGGTAGCAGCTGGCAGCGGTGGCAAGGCCGGCAAAGGTGTTGCTGACCATCTTCTCGGTGTCGAGCGCATACATGACAGCCTGACGGACCTTGACGTTGTTCCAAGGCTCCTTGGCGACGTTGAACATGATGAAGCGGGTGCCGAAACCCTGAACGTTATCGATCTTGCAGCCGGCGCTCTCGAGCTGGTCGACGGCGTCAGCGGTAACGAGCTCCATAACGAGCGTGGAGCCCTCCTGCTGAGCGGTAACGCGAGCGGTGGGGTCGGTCAGGATGCTGTACTGGATCTTCTTATCCTCGGCAGCATACTCACCGTTGTACTCGGGGTTGGGAACCAGGGTGATCTCGGTATCGGAGATAGAGTCGTACATCCAGGGGCCGGAGCCGATCGGCTGCTTGGCGCGATCCTCCTCGGTCTGGGTGGCCGGGGTAACGCGGATGATGGCAAGACGATCCTTGAGCAGAGAGAAGTTGGGGACCTTGGTCTTGACCGTCACGGTGCTGGCGTCCTTAGCCTCGATGGACTCGAAGGGCTGGAAGAACGGAGCATAGGTAGCGGAAGCGGCGCAAGCGGTGTAGGAGGCAACGACATCGTCAGCGGTGACCTCGGTGCCATCGGAGAACTTGGCGCCCTTGCGGATGGTAACCTCGAAAGTGGTGTCGTCCACAGACTTGGGGTCGTCGGTGGCGAGCTCGTTGAAGGTGCTGTAGTCGTGGTAATCGATGCCGTAGAGGCCCTCGACGACGTGCCAGTTAGCACCCAGGCCCACAGCGGAGCCGGTGCTGGCGGGGTCGAAGCTGGACGGAGCGTAAGCGGAACCAGCGGTGATCACGCCGCCGCCACGGTTGGCGGAATCGGTGGAACCGGAAGCGGAACCCTCGTCGCTAGAGCTGCCACCGCAGCCGGTGAGACCAAGGCCGGCGACAGCAGCGACGCTGCCGGTGAGGCCGAGGAACGAACGCCTGGACATACCCTTGTTGATGATGGCCATGTCTTCTCCTATCAATAGAGAATCTTACCCGGGAGCACCTAGACTTGCCCCCGCGCAACTTGCGGACGATATATACCTTACCTACCGACAAACCCAACTTGGGTGCCGCGCTCGGCGACCGATACATACATACGCTTGAACGGTATTTACTACCGTTCACCGAATTCATTGACAAACGATTCGACAGACAGTATGTATCGACGAGGTGAGATATCAGTCTTCGTCAACCCGCAGGATAGCAGGGTTATTCACCATGGCTAGTCAAACGTTTTAGCGTTAATAAAACCCGAAATCAGCAGGTAATCGCCGCGAAATAAATGATTGAAAATCAGCCAATCATGTATATCAGTTGTTTAGAAGCGCGTTTAGTTTTCGGAACGGCTGGCCGATGCTTGGGCGCGCTCGGCATTCCATGCAACAAGTGCCTCGTGGACCGCTTTGGCGACATCGGCCGGAACGCCTCGAACTTCCGCAATCTCCTGCTCGCTTGCCGCGCGCAAACGCTTCATCGAGCCAAAATGGCGCATAATGGCACGTTTTCTGGTGGGTCCCACGCCCGGAACGTCGTCAAGCACCGAAACCGTCATAGCCTTATCGCGCAACTCGCGATGGAACGTAATCGCAAATCGGTGGGATTCATCGCGAACCTGCTTGATCAGATAAAGCGAAGCGGAGCCGGTCGGCAGCACGACGGGGGTCTCGTCCCACGGCACGAAAACTTCCTCATCGGCCTTTGCCAAGCCACAAACTGGTATATCGAGGCCAAGCGCCTCAAGTTGCTTAATTGCAGCGGTCAATTGCGGTTTGCCGCCATCGACAACGAGCAAATCGGGGCGCGAGCCAAAGCGCTCGTCCGCCATGCGCTCGGGAGCATAGCGACGCCCCAGAACCTCGGACATCGATACGAAGTCGTTCGCCTCGTCCAATTCGGCCTGAATTTTAAAGCGACGATACTGGCCCTTGTCGGCACGGCCGTTGGTAAATACCACCATCGAAGCGACGGTAAAGGTGCCGTGCAACGTCGAGATATCGAAGCACTCGATGCGCAACGGCGGCGCAGGCAGCGCCAGCGCGCTTTCGAGCTCCAGGAGCGCCTGATTAGTGCGATCGTCAGCATACCCCGTGCGCATCATGTAGCGCATGAGGGCATGGCGCGCATTTTTGGAAGCCATATCGAGCAGGCGGTGCTTTTCGCCGCGCTGCGGCCTATGGAGATGGCAAGAGCGTTCGCGCTTGCCCGCAAGCCACTCCCCCAACGCTTCGGCGTCCTCAAGCTCGACAGAGAGATTGATCTCGGCTGGAATATCAGCCGTCTCGTCGTAATAGCGCTTAAGAAAGCCCGATTGAAGCTCTTCCTCGTCGACATCCAGGCCTTTATCGAGGATGAACTCACAAGTTCGAACCGTTCGGCCCTCGCGAACGACAAAGACACAGGCGGCAGAGATAGTCTCTTCGCGATAGAAGCCGATGACGTCGATATCGACGCTCGATGGAAAAACGACCTGTTGGCGATCGTCCAGGCCCCTAATGACTTCCAGGCGACGCTTGACGCGCGCCGCACGCTCAAAATCGAGCGTCTCGGCTGCCTCCGTCATCTCGGACGTAAGCTCGTCAACGACATCCTTGCGATGGCCCGACAAGAAACGTTCGACACGTTTGACGTTCTTGGCATAGTCGGCAGGGGAAATCGCGCCGATGCATGCGCCCGGCCCGCGCCCGACATGGTAGTCAAAGCAGGGACGCCCGTTTTGCGCGCAAATCATATTGACGATGTCTTCTTCGCCCTTATGAGATTCGACGATGCGGCGGCAGCGGCGCCATTCCGCACAGGATGCCGAGCAAATAGGAATAACCTTGCGTAGCGTATCGATGGTCTCACGCGCCGCACGGCTATCGGTATAGGGGCCAAAATAGCGCGTTCCCGGTTTATGACGCTCTCGCGTGTATTTAATAGCCGGAAACAAGTCGCTCTTGGTAATGGCGATAAAGGGATAGCTTTTATCGTCTTTGAGATCGACGTTAAAGTACGGATGGTACTGGCCAATCAGATTGCGCTCGAGCACCAATGCCTCGTGCTCGGTCTCCACCACGATATAGTCGAAGCTCGCCACCAGCTGCATCATGAGCGGGATCTTTTGACGCTCGTCCTGCAGCGTCACGTATTGACGCATACGGGCACGCAGGTTTTTTGCCTTGCCCACATAGATGACATCACCCTTGGCATCTTTCCAAAGGTAGCAGCCGGGTTGCGTGGGAACGCGCGAAACCTGCTCGGCAAGTGTTGGAATGTTGTCGTGACCTGCCACGCGCACCTACTTGCGACGAAGCAGCGCCGAGACCTCGGGCATCTTAAAGACGAAGGCAAGACCAAAAGTTACAGCGAGCGAGACGACGCCTGCAACACAAACGTAGCCCAGGGTAATGAGGATCGAGCTGCCAAGCGCTCCGACAAAGTGCTCAAGTGCCCACATGACGCCGGCGCCCGCGGCAGCGCCCAAGCCACCGAACAGTAGGCCGAAGAAACCGCCATGCAGGATAGACTTGACCTGAAGGCCATGCAGACGACGGCGCAGCCACCACAGTGAGCATCCGACCAAGACCACGTAGTCAACGACGTACGAAAGCGCAATTGCCGGCATACCGTAGCCCAGCACCACGCCAAACAGCAGCACAGAACCGGCCTGGCCGATAGCGGAGTACAGGCAATAGCGGCTATAAGGTTTCATATCGAGCAGGGCCGAGAAGCTCTTCTGCATCAGCACGACCACGCCGTAGAGCGGCAGGGAAAGTGCCAGATAGATAAGGAACTCCGACACCAGCGCCACACCGGATTCATCGAACTTGCCGGCGCAGTAGATCATGTTGAGCGGACGGGCGAAGACGATCAGATACATCGCAAACGGAATCAGGAAGAAGAGCATCTGGGCGACACCGCGCGAAATGCCCGTGCGGACGCTGTCGTAATCCTTCTCCTGCGCATCGTGAGAGAGTTCGGTATAGAGTGCCGTCGAAAGCGAGGCGGCGATCAGCGCATAGGGCAATGTGTACCACAGGCGCGCATATGCGATGACGGAAGGGCCGGTCTCGGGCTGCACCACCAGCGCGGCGGCATTGGTAATGGAGGTCGAGACAAACATGCACACCGTGGCGAGCAGCGTCGGGATACCAAGCGCGATCGTCTGTCGCAGCGCGGGATCCTTAAAGTCGATATGGATATGAGGATGCACGCCATGCTTGCCAAGCGCGGGAATCTGGCAGGCCATCTGGACAAAGACGCCGAGGGTCGTACCAACTGCGATCAAGATAATACCGGCCTGCTCGCCAAATTGTGCAGACACGGGAGCAAAGCCCATAAAGCTGGCGATGACGATGACATTGTTGAGAACCGGGGCAAACGTCGACCAGAAATAGTCGCGGTGTGCGTTGAGAACGCCCGAGAACACCGAGCCCAAGCCATAAAACAGAATTTGAATAGCAAAGAAGCGGAACATGAACGCAGCGGTATCCATGCTGCCGCCATCGCCCGAAAGGAACGACTGCGTCCAAATAAAGCCGGGAGCAAACACGGTGCCCAGCAGCGAGATACCGCCCAGCAGCAGAAGCAGAATACCAAGCAGGTTGCCGACATACTCGTTCGATGCCTCGCGACCCTGCTCGCGCCTCACACCCATATACACCGGCAAAAACGCCGTAACGAGCATGCCGCCCATCACGAGCTCGTAGAGCATGTTGGGCAGGTTGTTGGCAACCTGATAGGAGGACGAGAGCAGCGACATACCGATGGCGGCCGCCATGGCCCACGTGCGGATAAACCCGGTGACACGCGACACGATGGTCAGCACGGTCATAAGGCCAGCAGAACGACCAACCGTGGAGTAGTCCGACGAACCCATATCGTCTACGTCGTCCTGAGAGTCCTCATAAACCTCATCTTGTGGCGGCAAATCGTCCACGACGGCAAAGGAGCCGGTCATCGCAAAGGGATCGTCAACCAAAACGGCGTCATCAGCAGGTGCGGCGTCATCGCTGTTCGGCATGTTGTTACCGGATACGGCATCATCATCGAATATGGCATGGTCGCCAAACACCGTGTCAACTTCATTGGCGGCGACGGTTCGGGCAGAAAACGACAGAGGGTCCCAGTCGTCATCACCGTCGATGGCCACGCCCTCGACGGGATCGGTCGAACCAAGCGGCGACCATTCGTCATCCGAAAGAAGCGGTTCGCCATCATCATGAGCCGTGGGCTTGGCGGAATGAGCGGCAGGAGCGCTCTGCGGTGTGCTCTTTCCCTGGGCTGCCATCAAAAACACCGCCGTCTCATCGGGACGCGGCTCACGAGGAGCCTCGGAGGCGATCGGCATCACGCTGGCGCTCGATTGAGCGGCGGCCAAAAAGACAGCCGTCTCATCGGGACGAGCCGAAGAAAGAACCGTACGGGGAAGTGCCGTGCCGGCACCGGCGGCACGCAAGTACACGGCCGTCTCGCCCGGGTCAGCGGCAGCGGACCAGGCGTTTCGAATCTCGTTATCGAACGAAGCGGCCTCGGGCGCGGGCGTCTGAGGAGCCGACCCTTTTGCAAAGTGAGCTCCGCGCTTTGATTCTTCCTGCGGCATCGCTCAGTCCTCTCTCGTGATCGGGGCAACCGTCGCCCCGCAAAATGCAACTAAGTCATCGGGAGCAAGCTCAAGCTGATAGCCGCGCTTGCCACCCGAGATAAAAATGGTATCCCAAAGGACGCATGTCTCATCGATCAGAGTCCGGAAGCGTTTTTTCATACCGACCGGACTGCAACCGCCGCGGACATACCCCGTCGCGGCAAGCAAATCTTTGACATGCATCATGGTCAGCGACTTTTCGCCTGCGGCGCGCGCGGCGGCCTTGAGGTCGAGCTCGTCGGCAACGGGAATGCAGCACACGACATGGTCGTTGGACGGCGTCGTGCAGACCAGGGTCTTAAATCCCTGACCGGGCTCCTCGCCAAGCTGCTCGGAAATCGCGACGCCCAGCCCCGACGATTCGTCGTCATCGTCTTCGTACGTATGGAGAACATAGGGGATGCCGGCGCTTTCCAGCTCACGCATGGCGTTGGTCTTTGGCGTCTTCACGGCCTTCGGCATGGCATATCCTTTCCCTCATATAAGAACGCAATTTTTAAGTATATGTCCATTTGCGCGGCATACGCTATCTCGACAAAGAGAGCGCCACCGAATCGCAAGGAATCGGCGGCGCTCATGTTTCAAAAACACCTATGTATTAGGCATCGAGTTGCGCTTGACGCTCCTTATCGCGTTTGAGCAACGGCGCCAAGAACTTGCCGGTATAGCTCTGCGGGCATGCCGCAACCTGCTCTGGCGTACCCGAGACCACGACAGTTCCGCCACCGTTGCCACCCTCGGGACCCATATCGATCAGACGGTCGGCGACCTTGATGACATCGAGGTTGTGCTCGATCACCAACACCGTATTGCCCGCATCGACTAGACGCTGCAACACATCAAGTAACTGGCGAACGTCCTCAAAATGAAGACCGGTCGTAGGCTCGTCCAAAATATAGAACGTCTTACCCGTCTGACGGCGATGAAGCTCCTTGGCGAGCTTTACGCGCTGCGCCTCACCACCCGAGAGCGTCGTGGCGGGCTGGCCCAAGCTCACATAACCTAGGCCGACGTCATACAGGGTTTGAAGCTTTCGCTTGATCTGCGGAATATTCCCAAAGAAAGCCAGTGCCTCGGCCACGCTCATGTCAAGTACGTCCGAGATAGTCTTGCCACGATAGGTAACCTCGAGCGTCTCGCGGTTATAGCGCTTGCCGCCACAAGCCTCGCAGGGAACATAAATATCGGGAAGAAAGTGCATCTCAATCTTGATCTGGCCGTCGCCCTTGCACGCCTCGCAGCGTCCGCCGCTCACATTAAAGGAGAAGCGTCCCGGCGAGTAGCCACGCGCCTTCGACTCCGGCGTGCTCGCAAACAGCGCGCGCAGATCATCCCACAGGCCAATATAGGTCGCAGGGTTCGAACGCGGCGTGCGACCGATCGGCGACTGGTCAATGTCGATCACCTTATCGATGCACTCGATGCCCTCAATCTTCTTGTACGGACCCACGGGACGCGTCGAACGGTGGATGGCATTCGTAAGCGCGGGCGCAATCGTATCGGTGACCAGGGAGCTCTTGCCCGATCCCGAAACACCGGTAACGACTGTGAGCGTACCGAACTCAATCTTGGCGGTAACGTTTTTGAGGTTGTTGGCGCGGGCGCCCGTGATCTTAAGGCAGCCGCGGCCGGGCTTGCGGCGCTCGTCTGGCACGCGGATCATCCGCTTGCCGGTCAAATAAGCACCCGTCATGGAATCGGGGCACGCCATGATATCGGCAGGCGTTCCCGCGGCGACCACGTGCCCGCCGTTGACGCCCGCGCCTGGCCCCATATCGATCACATAGTCGGCAGCGCGAATCGTGTCCTCATCGTGTTCAACGACGATAACGGTGTTGCCGATATCGCGCAGGCGCTCGAGTGTCTTAATCAGCCGCTCGTTGTCGCGCTGGTGAAGACCAATCGAAGGCTCGTCCAGAATATAGAGAACGCCCATGAGGCCCGCACCGATCTGCGTAGCCAGGCGAATGCGCTGCGCCTCACCGCCGGAAAGCGTCGCCGAAGCACGATCGAGCGTCAGATAATCAAGGCCGACATCAACCAGAAAACGCAAGCGTTCCAGGATTTCCTTGACGATACGACCGCCGATGAATTGTTGACGCTCGGTGAGCTCAAGGTCCTCAAAAAACTCGAGCGACTCGCGGCACGACAGGCAACAAACCTCATAAATGGACTTGCCGCCCACGGTGACGGCGAGCATCTCGGGGCGCAGGCGAGCACCATGGCAGCTCGAACACGGCTCCTCGCGAATGTACTTCTCCAGGCGCGCCTTAGTGTTCTCGTTGGTCGTCTCGGTATAGCGCTCGTACAGGATATTGCGCACGCCCGAAAACTTGGTGTCCCACTGGCTGCGACGACCGTCGAGCTTTTGATAGTCCACCGAAATCTTCTTGTCGCCCATGCCATCCAAAAATGCACGGCGCACTCGCGGAGGTAGGTCTTCCCACGGTGTATCCGCGCTCACCTTAAAGTGCTTACAGACCGCGGCGAAGATCTGGGGGTAGTAGTTCGAATTGCCGAACAGGCTTCCAAAGACCCCATCGGCAATCGACTTCGACGGGTCCTCAATCAGCGCCTCGGCATCGACCGTTTTCTTAAAGCCCAGACCATCGCACTCGGGACACGCACCATAGGGCGCGTTGAACGAAAAGTCGCGGGGTTGTAGGTCGTCGATGGAGTGCCCGTGCTCCGGGCACGCCAGAGCCAACGAATACTCCAGCAGCTCGCCCTCGGTTCCCTCGGGAGCATCGCGATCGGGCAGCATGTACACGTTCACATTGCCGTGTGCCAAGGCAGTCGCCTGTTCAACCGACTCGGCGATACGGCCCAGAGAGTTTTCCCGAATCACGATGCGGTCGACTACGACCTCGATATCGTGCTTGAACTTTTTGTCCAGATCGATGGGGTCGTCGAGCGAGCGTACTTCGCCGTCGACACGCACGCGGCTAAAGCCCTCAGCCCGAAGATCCTCGAACAATTTTGCGTACTCGCCTTTGCGCCCGCGCACCACCGGTGCCAGCACAAACGCACGACGACCCTCTCCCGCTGCCAGGACCTTATCGGCGACCTGGTCGGTGGTCTGGCGTTCGATAACGCGACCGCACTCGGGGCAGTGTGGCGTGCCCACGCGTGCAAAAAGCAAGCGAAGGTAGTCATAAATCTCAGTTACAGTACCCACCGTCGAGCGCGGATTCTTGGACGTCGTCTTCTGATCGATCGAGACGGCCGGCGAAAGGCCGTCGATCGAGTCTAGATCGGGCTTGTCCATCTGGCCTAAAAACTGGCGCGCATAACTCGACAGGCTTTCCACGTAGCGACGCTGACCCTCGGCATAGATCGTGTCAAACGCCAGCGAGCTCTTGCCCGAGCCCGAAAGACCGGTAATGACCACGAGCTCGTCGCGCGGGATGGAAACATCGATATTGCGCAGGTTGTGTTCGCGCGCACCACGGATAACGATAGAAGAATCAGACATGGAAGCTCCTTGCCTCCTATAACCTCAAATCACACTGTCGATGAGTTTAACGCACTCAACGCGCACAGATGTTCGTAATACAAGATTCGCAGACCTTTTGCTTTGCGTGTCGGGTGCTTTGTTTCTCGAAATGCCGTGGAAAGGTTAGAGTAATCTAAAACTGAACTTAATTTGCTGTAACAGAGGAACGTCCATGACCGAAGATATCCCCCTTGAAATCACTTCGAGTGGCATGGCCAATCTGCCCATATTCATCGCCGTCCTTATCGTGGCCGCCGTCGTCGTGCGCGTGTATTTTTCAATCAGACACAACGAAAAACCGCCCATTGCCCGCGTCTTTTGGTGCGCGATGCTCCTCATCCCGCTCGGCATGGTAGCTGCATGGATTACGAATCAATTGCTCGTAAATGAGGACTGTTCCCTATGGGTCCTTTCTTATTCGGCGCTCGGTGCTGCCGCCGTCATACTTCTTGTCGAGCCCTTGGTTTCGGGACTTATCGACCAAACCGATCTTGCGACGGGAACGGTTGCCTGTATTTGCCGCGACATCCTTGTCGTCGCCGCTGTTTCAGCGCTCTCGTTCGTTTCACTCGAAATTGCCTGCAACGAAACGTTCTATCGCATTCCCGCCAACTCATTCGGGTTTTCCGTTGGGCTGCTCGCGACGGTTCTGCTCTCCCTTTATTTGCTGGGACAGCGTCATGGAGGCGTCATGGCCCTCGTGCCCGTCGTCTGTTGCACCCTTGGCATTGCCGAGCACTTCGTCATAACGTTTAAAGGCGAGGCCATCCTGCCGAGCGACATTTTGGCATTGGGCACCGCAATGGAAGTAAGTGAGGGATATGAGTTCACCTTCACTGCAGGAATCGTAACCTCACTCGCCCTGCTGGAGATTTCCCTGGGGCTTCTTTCGCTTATCCGACCGCGAAAGCTCCGTACGCCCGCCCATGTCTTCCCCGCAATCGCCGCTAACCTCTGCGCTTTTCTGCTAGTGACCGTTGTGGGGCTCTTGGGCTTTTCCAACATCGACTTGGAGCAGTCGCTGGATTTTGGATTTGACCGTTGGCAGCCCATCACCACGTATGCGTCTCAGGGTTTTATCACTTCGTTCACCGAAATGGTCAACGAGTTGCCCATTGAAAAGCCCGAAGACTATACGCCCGATGAGGCGCAGAGCATCGAACGGGAGCTCGCCGCCGCCTACGACAGCACGTATGGCTCGAGCGAGCAGCGCGCGGCGGCCGTTGCCCAGTTCAATGAAATCAAGCCGACGATTGTTGCCGTCATGAACGAGAGTTTTAGCGACCTTTCGTGCTTTGAGCAGCTCCAGGCGGCCGGGTACACCGGTCCCGCATTCTACAACTCGCTTCCCGACACACTTGTTCGCGGCACCATGCTCGCTTCGGTCACCGGTGGCGGAACGGCGAACTCCGAATTCGAATTTTTGACCGGAGCGACAACGGCCTTTGTCGGATTAGGCAAAATCCCCTATCAGCTGTATCAGATGAATAGTGTCAACAGCCTGGCAAAGGACCTTAAAGAGCTTGGGTATACCACTACCGCTATGCACCCGCAAAACCCCGTCAACTACCATCGAGATAAAATCTATCAGCAGCTGGGTTTTGGAGACTTTCTTTCAATCGGCGATTTCGAAGGTGCGCCCTATTACCATGCCGGCGTATGCGACTACGCCACCTACGACAAGATACTCGACCTGCTCAGAACCGACGAAGCCCCGCAGTTCATCTTTGACGTCACGATGCAAAATCACGGCGGCTACGACTATGGCACCGTTCCCGCCGAAGAGCTGACAAACTATTGGGTCGAGGGAGCCAGCGAGGGCGCCAATAGCGCGCTCAATACCTATCTCACCTGCATCAATGCATCCGACCGGGACCTCGAGTACTTTATCAATGAGCTCCGCAATATCGGCAGACCGGTTGTTCTTGTCTTTTTTGGCGACCATCAGCCGAGCGCCGCAACGACTCTCAACGACGAGCTGTACCCTCAGGAAGATACGGCAAGCCACGCTTTCCGTATCTATCAGTCGACCTATTTCGTCTGGGCCAACTATGAAATCGCCGGCAATACCGAGCTCAACGTCTACGACACCGTCGGGGCAAACGAGATTGCAGCTATTACCCTTAATAAGATCGGCGCCCCGCTCACTGACTATCAAAAGGCCCTGCTTGCAACAAGGTCAGATGTGCCCACCATCAATGTCGCCGGCTATATTGGTGCCGACGGGCTGCGCTACGACTTGGAATCTGAAGACAGCCCATACGCCTCGACGATCGACAAGCTGCAGCGCATGCAATACCTCGAGTTCGCCAGCAAAGTTCAGTAAGCCCGCCCATTCGCTTGGACCCATCGTATTGCAAGCACGCTCGGCCCAAATGCATCGCAAATGACTCCCGCTCGCAAACGAGGGTACAATGACGCTCGTGTCACACCGCGGGGCTCCGGCCCCAACATATACAAAGGAGTCATACATGGGTTGCGAGCACGCACAAGCAGCCGGCGGACAATCAACGCCGTCGCAATTTGAAGAGAATACGCTGTCGGAGGTCAAGCGCGTTATCGCTGTGCTTTCCGGCAAGGGAGGCGTCGGCAAGTCGTTTGTGACGGGCGCCATCGCAACCGAGCTCGCCCGCCGCGGCAACAAGGTTGGCATTCTCGACGCCGACATCACCGGCCCCTCCATCCCCAAAATGTTCGGCATGAGCGGACGCCATGTCCATGCCCTCGGCAACCTCATGCTGCCCGAGATCTCCGAGCACGGCGTCAAGGTCATGAGCTCCAACCTGTTGCTCCAAAACGAAACCGATCCCGTCCTTTGGCGTGGCCCGGTTATCGCGGGCGCCATCAGGCAATTCTGGAGCGAGACCTCGTGGGGCCCCATCGACTACCTGCTGGTCGATATGCCTCCGGGAACGGGTGACGTCGCGCTCACCGTTTTCCAATCGCTGCCCGTCGATGGCATCGTCATCGTCACGAGCCCGCAAGACTTGGTCTCGATGATCGTCGCCAAGGCAGTCAACATGGCCGAGAAGATGAACGTCCCTATTCTGGGCATTGTCGAGAACATGAGCTATATCGAGTGCCCCGACTGCGGCAAGAAGATCGAGGTCTTTGGTAAGAGCAAGCTCCCCGAAGTCGCCGAGCGCTACAACCTCGACATCTTGGGTCAGCTTCCCATCAATCCGTCACTCGCCGAGGCCTGCGATAAGGGTGAAGTCGAGACCGCACTGCCCGATGACATGCTGCCCAAGGCCGTCTCCGCCGTTGAGGCCATCGCCCCGCACAAGACAGACGAGGCCTAAGTGAACGCAAGCGCCTTCTATGACGTCTTGGTGATCGGCGGCGGGGCCTCGGGCCTCGCCGCCGCCATTACGGCGGCGCGTGTCGACAAAAGGGTCTGCGTCGTCGAGCGCGACGTCGCCTGCGGTCTCAAGCTGCTCGCAACCGGAAACGGCCGCTGCAACCTCTCAAACGAATCCATCGACATTCGGCGATATAACCGCCCCGCCTTTGTCGAATCCATCATGGGCCCCCAACCCGAGCAAGATCTCGAGAGTTTTTTCTCCTCGCTGGGCATCATGACGATCCGTGAGGAAGGCCGCCTATACCCGCGCTCCCTTCGCGCCGAGTCGGTTCGCGATGCACTCCTCAATGCATGCGAGCGTTTGGGCATCACCCTACTCTGCGGAACTAACGTCATTGCGGCTCATAAGGCTTCCGAAGGCTGGACGCTTCAGATCGACCGTCCCGCTCATGTACTCAAACCCAAAAAGCACGGCGACCGAAAGACGGAGCTCCGTTCGCTTCGAAAGGCGTTAGCCGATATTCCTCGCACGAGCGATGCCCTGCAGGCAAGGGCCGTGGTTATCGCTACGGGCGGCAACCCCACCGGCATCGCCGAGGTGTTTAGCCTTCCCTTGACGCCCCTGCGCCCCGTCCTGTGCCCCGTATCGGCATCAGTCGTCGGCGACCGGACGGCACTCGGAACTCTGGATGGTCTGCGCGTCCGAGCCCGCTTAACGCTCTCGCGCAGCCACGAAGAGCTCTGGCGAGAAGATGGCGAAGTGCTGTTCCGTGCCTTCGGCATCTCAGGCGTCGCCGCCTTCAATCTCTCTCGCCGTATCAACCAGGGCGACACTGTTCTGATCGACTTCTTTCCAGATTTCTCCAAAGATGAGCTGCTCGATACGCTCGAGCAGCGTGTCAACGTGCTCGGCGATTTTTCGCCCCGAAACTCCCACTGGCTTGACGGCATGCTCGCCCCGCAGCTCTCACACGTCGTCTGTACGGCATTCGAGCGGTGCCATCCCGGCTCGCGCGATGTCATCCACCTGGTCTCAATCCTCAAGCACTTTAAACTGTCCGTCGAAGGGACGGCAGAGGAGCGCTCAGCACAGGTCACGCGTGGCGGCATATCTATCGAGTGCGTCTCGACACCCAATCTTTACGTGAACAGCACCACAGGCGCCCCGCTTTACGTCTGCGGAGAAGCGCTCGACATCGACGCCGATTGCGGAGGCTTTAACCTTGCGTGGGCCTGGATCTCGGGTATTCGCGCTGCAAGCAGCCTGTAGCCGCGCAGTCTATAATCAAAAACGCATTCGGGCCGTCTGGGATACCGGACGGCCTCTTTCTTGCCTCTAAGGAGACCTCGATGATCGAAATCACCCAAGTCAACGCGACGCTCGATGAGGCCGGCGACGAAAACGCCTGCCTTGCTATTGGCAGACGCGCCGTCAAACGAGCCCTGCGATGCGAGGATTCCCAGATTAAAGCCATTGAGCTCCATCGCAAGTCAATCGACGCCCGTAAAAAGCGAGATGTTCATTTTATTTTGAGCTTTCGAGTTGAGCTGACAAGCTCCCGACTCGAACAGGAAGTGGTCGACCGCGTCGCCGAGCGCAACCGCTCGCGCATCCGCATGGTTGACGGCGAGGCTCCTTCATTCCCCAACCCCGTCCCGAATGCACCCAAGGGGCGTCCCGTCGTTGTCGGCGCCGGTTGCGCCGGTCTCTTCGCCGCCCTGACCCTTGCCGAAGCGGGCCTTAAACCCCTGCTCATCGAGCGCGGCGACCCGGCATTTCGCCGCTCACATGCGATCGACCTCTTTCTAAAGGAGCGCATCCTCGACCCCGAGAGCAATATCCAGTTTGGTCTGGGCGGCGCGGGGACCTTCTCGGACGGCAAGCTCAATACGGGAACCAAAAATCCCGCCCATCGCCTTATCCTCGAGACCTTCGTCGAAGCGGGCGCTCCCCGCGATATTCTATGGGATGCAAAACCGCATATTGGCTCCGACATCCTCCCCGCCGTCGTTACCAGCATCTCCCAGCGCATTGAACAGCTCGGAGGAACCGTTCGCTATCGAACGAAACTCGTTGACATTCACACTGACACATCTGGCGCCATTGTCGGTATCGACATCCAGTCGTCCCACGACGCGACAAGCGAGTCAATCAACACAAAGCATCTCATCCTTGCTTGCGGTCATTCTGCCCGCGACGTATTCGAGGTTCTCAAAACCCATGATGTCGCCCTCGCTCAAAAGACGTTTGCCATGGGCGTTCGCATCGAACACCCGCAGTGTGATATCGATCGGGCGCAATATGGCCCCGCGGCGGGTCATCCCGCGCTCGGAGCAGCCCCCTATAAGCTCGTTACCCATCTTCCCAACGGCCGCAGCGTATTCTCATTCTGCATGTGTCCTGGCGGACAGGTTGTCGCAGCCTCTTCAGAGCCCGGCCATCTGTGCGTCAACGGCGCCAGTCTCAACGCCCGCGCCGGCCGCAACGCAAACGCCGCTCTCCTCGTTAACGTCACGCCCGACGATCTCCCCAGCGACGATCCTCTTGCAGGCGTAGAACTCCAGCGCATTTGCGAGCGGGCTGCCTATCGCCTTGGCGGCTCCAACTGGAACGCACCGGCACAGCTCGTCGGCGATTTCCTTGCAGAACGCGCCAGCACGACATGCGGCAAGGTAAAGCCCACCTATCCGCTCGGCGTGACTTGGACAGCAATCGATGAGTCATTGCCGCAACATATCATCGAGTCGCTTCGTCTGGGAATTCCCTTACTCGGCAAAAAACTGCGTGGCTACGACCATCCCGATGCCGTCCTCACCGGTGTTGAGACACGCTCGAGCTCTCCGGTCACCGTTACTCGAGACCGTCAATGCCACGCTGTATCGACCCCGGGGCTCTACCCTTGCGGCGAGGGGGCCGGATATGCCGGAGGAATCATGAGCGCAGCTACCGATGGCATCCGTTGCGCCGAAGCCCTGATCGCAGACCTCTAGCGCACGAATTCCAGCACGCAAAAGACACAGGCCCCGAGCTCCACAGGGAACTCGGGGCCTGTTCGCTATTTCTTAAACCGTGCACCCTGGCGTTTTCTGCCCGATGCGAACGTGGAACCCTTGCGGGCCTGCGAACGTAAGCGCTCGATCGTCTCGTCCTCAGACGCACCCTCGAGCATCGCCCGAATCTGAACGACAGCATCGCGCAGGCGCGCCGCCTCCTCAAAGTCCATGGCGGCAGAAGCGTTGCGCATATCCTCTTCCATGGTTTCGACGATCCGCACAAGCTCGTCATGCGGCAGTTCTTCCAACTGCTCCGCAAGTGTCTGCTCGGGTGCCACCGTTTCCGGCACGCCGCCCTCGCCCGACTCATCGGGCGTATAGAATGCGCCATGGCCAAGGGAGTCGCCCTTCGAGCGCCCCTTGGAACCCACAGTCTTTTCGGCCTCGGCAATAAAGCTCGAAATGTCGTTAATGGCCTTGCGGACCGTCTTGGGCACAATGCCATGCTCTTCGTTATATGCCATCTGAATCTCGCGACGGCGCTGCGTCTCCTCGATGGCTTCTTTCATCGAATCGGTCACAACGTCTGCATACATGATGACCTCGCCGTCGGCATTACGGGCCGCACGGCCAATCGTCTGAATCAACGAACGGCGATTGCGCAAGAAGCCTTCCTTGTCAGCGTCGAGAATTGCCACCAGCGAGACCTCGGGGAGATCCAGACCCTCGCGGAGCAGGTTGATGCCAACGAGAACATCAATCTTTCCCTCGCGCAGCGTTCGCAGGATCTCGACACGGTCCATCGTCGCTGTATCGGAGTGCATGTAGTTGACCTTAATGCCGGCATCGAGCAGGTGATCGGTCAGATCCTCGGCCATGCGCTTGGTCAGCGTGGTCACCAGCACGCGCTCCTTACGGGCCACGCGCTCGCGAATCTCGTCCTCAAGATCGTCAATCTGGCCTCGGACCGGACGAACGTCGATTTTGGGATCGAGCAGGCCGGTCGGTCGAATGATCTGTTCAACATCGTTTTGACTCACACGCAACTCATAGTCGCCTGGCGTGGCCGAGACGTAAATGAACTGCGGAATCCTCGCCTCAAACTCATCGAAACGAAGCGGGCGGTTATCGAGCGCCGACGGAAGACGAAAACCATGCTCAACAAGCGTAACTTTGCGCGAACGGTCGCCTTCGTGCATACCGCGAATCTGCGGCACCGTCACATGGCTCTCGTCGATGATGCAAAGCATATCCTTGGGGAAGTAGTCAATCAAGGTAAACGGCGGTTCACCCGGCTTACGTCCATCCAGATGGCGCGAGTAGTTTTCGATGCCGTTGCAAAAGCCCATCGTCTCGAGCATCTCGAGGTCATAATCGGTCCGCTGCTGCAGACGTTGCGCCTCGAGCAACTTGTCGGTCGCCTTGAGCTCCGCCACGCGCTTCTCGCACTCTTCGCTGATTGATTTCAGGGCCGCCTTGACCTTTGGCTTCTCGGTCACGTAGTGCGAAGCCGGCCACACGGGAATCGCTTCGTACTCACGTAGCATTTCGCCGGTGACCTCATCGATCTCGGCAATCAGCTCGACCTCGTCGCCAAAGAACTCAAAGCGCAACGGATGCTCGGCATAGGGCGGATATACGTCGACAACATCGCCGCGCACGCGGAAGGTGCCACGTGCCAGGTCATAGTCATTGCGGTCGTATTGAATGTCAATGAGCGCATGGATGAAGTCGTCGCGCTCGAGCGGCACCTTCTTATCGACGTTCGGCGCCAGGCCCGCATAGTCCTCGGGAGAACCGATGCCATAGATGCACGAGACCGATGCGACGACAATCACATCCCGTCGAGAAAGCAGCGATGCCGTCGCCTGATGGCGCAGCATCTCGACCTCCTCGTTAATCGAGGAGTCTTTCTCGATATACGTATCACTCTGCGGTACATATGCCTCGGGCTGATAGTAGTCGTAGTACGAGACGAAGTAGACCACGGCGTTGTTGGGAAAGAATTCTTTGAGCTCGCTCGCGAGCTGGGCGGCGAGGGTTTTGTTGGGGGCCATGACCAGCGTTGGCTTACCGAGAGCTTCGATGGTCTTGGCCATGGTAAAGGTCTTGCCCGAGCCGGTTACGCCCAGCAAAACCTGATAGCGGTCTCCGTCCCTCACACCCTGCACAAGCGACTCAATGGCCTTTGGCTGGGAACCTGCAGGCTCATAGGGAGACACGACCTCAAACGGCACCTCAGAGCCCTCAACGCCAAAGCGTTTGAGCTCTCCGCCAACACGCTCAACTTCAAAATCCGCCATGGATACTCCTAACTCATACATCTGCAGTATACGCAGGCGGCAGGCATAGTCCTATACGAACCGGTCGGGATAGAGGGTCTTATAGCGAACCCAGGCATTATTGACACGAATCAAATAAGCTTGCGTCTCGGGGAAGGTAATCGCGTTATGGAGCGATGTGTTTTGCTGCGCCCACCCATCGACATTGCCCATTCCGGCATTGTAAGCAGCAATAGCGCTATCCGTCGAGCCATTGAAATATGTCAGCAGGTACGAGAGATATGCGCACCCAAATTCAATATTCGAAGCGGGGTCATTCAGGTTATCGGCAGAATACTCGTCCCCGTCGACAAGGCCCTTGGCGATCATATCCTGAGCGGTTTCGGGCATAAGTTGCATGAGACCTTGGGCGCCCTGGTTTGATTCCGCCTCGGGATCCCAGTTTGATTCCGACTTGATGACGGCACATACCAGATACGGATCGAGATTATGCGAAATGCTGGACTGCTTTACATACGCCTCATAGTCAATCGGATAGAACGGTTTAAAGAAAGCGGCGGGAGCACACGAGTAAACGAGCGAGATAAGGCCAAAGACGAAAACGACAGTCAGGGGCACAAGGCGATACCACGTAAAGAAGCGCGTCTTAGGCATCTGTCGTCCCCTTATCCGTAGCGTCCATAAGGCCATGGCGGGCAAGCCATGCGTCCAGTTGTACAAAGAGCGAGCTATCGCCCGCCGCGTTATCAATCACGGTAGTGGCTAGACTGCAAAGCGAAGACTCATCGGGCTGGCAAGCACAGCGAGCATCAAAATCGGATGCCTCCATACCACGGTGAATAGCGCGTTCGCGACGGACCTCCAAAGGAGCGCTAACAACCATAATTTCATCCGCAAGGCCAAAGGCGTCCTCAAAGCCAGCTGGAGCAGATACTTCGACCGCCGCAAAGGGATAGCGAGGAGTCGAAACCGTACAGCAGACAGGATCGAGAATCCTCAGCGAAAGCTGCTCAATGAGAACGGGGTGCACAATGCTATTGAGCCTTGCAACCGCATCAGGAGAGGCAAAAGCTCGAGAAGCGAGGATGTTACTTCGAACGCCGCCCTCCTCGTCCAAAATATCCCAGCCAAACTCTTCAGCAAGAGCATTGACGATATCCGACCCCGGCACGTACAGCGATTTGGCAAGAACGTCTAAATCGATAAGCAGGGCTCCGCGAGATTCCAGATAGCGGCAGGCAGTCGATTTACCCGAAGCAATATTGCCCAAAACAAAAACGGTAAACATCAAGCCCTCCCTAACGTCAATGCGAGATATTATCGCGCAAATACAAAGCGACAGTTCAAAAAACAGCCAAACAGTAAGAGAGTCAAAAGAAGGGCCCGTTCACAAGGGACAGCTTGTATATAACGCAAAAAAGGGGGAGGCCGCGAGGCCTCCCCCTTCTACATTCCCAATGGCGGCTCGGTGCCGTCCACCGGTCAGCGGCGCCCTGGCCTCCCACGGGCTGACCCCGCAGTACTCTCGGCGCGATGGGGCTTAGCTTCCGGGTTCGGAACGGGACCGGGCGTGCCCCCCATGCTCTGGCCGCTGACCGGTGGGCGGCACCCACCGTATCTTCGGTGTCCGGGTGTCTCATACACGTGCCCTGGGGGCCGCATGGCGTATAGGGGGGAGTGACTCGGGGGCATCCTCGTGCCCGGACCGCGCGTGAGCGCTCAGTCCCGCGGGCCGCGAGGTGCGGTTCCGGAAGAGCTCGGGCGATTAGTGCGGCTCGGCTGAGGACGTCGCCGTCCTTGCACCTGCCGTCTATCGACCAGGTAGTCTACCTGGGCCCTTACCGGAAGGAGAACTAATCCCTGGAACGGCTTCCCGCTTAGATGCCTTCAGCGGTTATCCGCGCCGCACGCGGCTACCCGGCCGTGCCGTTGGTCGACAACCGGTTCACCGGAGGTGCGTCCACCCCGGTCCTCTCGTACTGGGGGCAGCCTCCATCGATTCTCCTGCGCCCACGGAGGATAGGGACCGAACTGTCTCACGACGTTCTGAACCCAGCTCGCGTACCGCTTTAAACGGCGAACAGCCGTACCCTTGGGACCTGCTCCAGCCCCAGGATGCGATGAGCCGACATCGAGGTGCCAAACCTTGCCGTCGATGTGGACTCTTGGGCAAGATCAGCCTGTTATCCCCGGAGTACCTTTTATCCGTTGAGCGACGGCCCACCCACTCGGGGCCGCCGGATCACTAGAGCCTGCTTTCGCACCTGCTCGGCTTGTGGGCCTCGCAGTCAAGCCCGCTTGTACTCTTGCATTCAAAAGGACGGTTGCCGACCGTCCCGAGCGGACCTTCGCGCGCCTCCGTTACCCTTTAGGAGGCGACCGCCCCAGTCAAACTGCCCGCCTGGCACGGTCCCCGAGCCGGTTGACGGCCTCGGGTTAGGACGCCGGTCGCGCGAGGGCAGTATTCCAAGGGCGGCTCCCCGGGGGCTGGCGCCTCCGGATCGATGCCTCCTGCCTATCCTCTACACGCGGGACCAGCGGCCAATGCCAAGCTGCAGTGAAGGTTCACGGGGTCTTTCCGTCCTTCCGCGGGTAAGTCGCATCTTCACGACCAGTGCAATTTCACCGGGTCCATGGTCGAGACAGCGCCCAAGTCGTTGCGCCTTTCGTGCAGGTCGGAACTTACCCGACAAGGAATTTCGCTACCTTAGGACCGTTATAGTTACGGCCGCCGTTTACCGGGGCTTGGCTTCGGGGCCTCGCCTTAACGGCTAACCCCTCCGCGTGACCTTCCGGCACCGGGCAGGCGTCAGACCCTATACGTCGCCTTGCGGCTTCTGCAGAGTCCTGTGTTTTTGGTAAACAGTCGCTTGGGCCTCTCCACTGCGGCCCGCCTCCGCTCCCCGGGCAAGCCGGTTCACGTACGCGCGGGCACCCCTTCTCCCGAAGTTACGGGGCCATTGTGCCGAGTTCCTTGACCATGGTTGACCCGATCGCCTCGGTATGTTCTACCCACCCACCTGTGTCGGTTTGCGGTACGGGCGCGCACGCGCCTGCCTAGGGGTTTTTCTAGGGACCTCGGGCTCACTCGCTTCGCTCAGTCGCTTCGTCCGGAGCCTCGCCCTTCTGCGGACCGGATTTCCCTGGTCCGCGGGCCGCGCTCCATCACGGGGACGTCCAGAACCCCGCCGAGCCACCCCCATCCGTCGCCCCGTCGGTCGTAGCGCCGCGTGCGCGGTGCAGGAATGTCTGCCTGCTGCGCGTCGGCTACGCCTCCCGGCCTCGCCTTAGCCCCCGACTGACCCTGGGAGGATTAGCCTTGCCCAGGAAACCTCGGGTTCACGGCGGACGAGTTACTCTCTCGTCTCTCGCTACTCATGCCAGCATTCTCACTCCCATGCGCTCCACCGTCGGTCGCCCTGACGGCTTCTCCGCCCATGGGAAGCTCCCCTACCGATTCTAATGAATAAAATCCCGCCGCTTCGGTGTCCAGCTTAGCCCCGTGTATTGTCGGCGCATGTCCACTCGACCAGTGAGCTGTTACGCACTCTTTGAATGCATGGCTGCTTCTAAGCCAACATCCTGGTTGTCTGGGCGGACGCACATCCTTTGCCACTCGGCTGGAACTTGGGGACCTTAGCGGGCGGTCCGGGCTGTTTCCCTCTCGAGCACACAGCTTAGCCCACATGCTCTGACTGCCGCGCTCTGGGCCGCCGGCATTCGGAGTTCGGTTGGATTCGGTAGGCGGCGAAGCCCCCTCGTCCATCCGGTGCTCTACCTCCGGCGGTGAACGCGCGACGCTAGCCCTAAAGCTATTTCGGGGAGAACGAGATATCTCCGGGTTTGATTGGCCTTTCACCCCTATCCGCAGGTCATCGCCGCCGTTTTCAACCGACGTGCGTTCGGCCCTCCACGGGGTCTTACCCCCGCTTCAGCCTGCCCACGGATAGCTCACCCGGCTTCGCGTCCGCGGCGCGGGACTCAAGTCGCCCTGTTAAGGCTCGCTTTCGCTCCGGCTCCCTTTCGGTTAACCTCGCCCCGCGCCAGCGACTCGCTGGCTCATTCTACAAAAGGCACGCCGTCACACCCTAAAAGGGTGCTCCGACTGCTCGTGGGCGCACGGTTTCAGGTACTGTTTCACTCCCCTCCCGGGGTGCTTTTCACCTTTCCCTCACGGTACTGGTGCGCTATCGGTCACAGGGTAGTACTCAGGCTTGGATGGTGGTCCACCCAGGTTCGGACCGGGTTTCACGTGCCCGGCCCTACTCAGGGACCGCGTCGCGCCGTCCGGTCTGGGTTCGCGTACGGGGCTGTCACCCGCTGCGGCCGGCCCTCCCATGCCGTTCCGCTCCCCAGCCGGACCTGCGCCCGGGGGCGGCAGCCCCCGGATGCGCGGCCCTGCAACCCCGTCGGCGGAACCCCTGCCGGGTATGCCCGCTCGACGGTTTGGCCATCGGTCCCCTTTCGCTCGCCGCTACTCGGGGAGTCTCGAGATTGATTTCCTCTCCTCCGGGTACTTAGATGTTTCAGTTCCCCGGGTTGTCCTCCCCGGCCCTATGTGTTCAGGCCGGGGATATGCACACTGCTGTGCATGGGTTCGCCCATTCGGAGACCCCCGGGTCGAAGGATGTGTGCTCCTCGCCGGGGATTATCGCAGCTTGCCGCGTCCTTCATCGGCTCCCTGTGCCAAGGCATCCGCCGTGCGCCCGTGGTATCTTGCGGGACCGCATCGGGCCCGCGGGATATCCACGTGTCGCTAAAATTAATTAATCGATATCATGAATAGCGCTCGTATGTCGCAATTCGGGTATCTCATACCGCGGCACAGTGTATGTACTGTGCTCGCGATCAGATGCTCCTCACTCATATATAAGTGAATTCTTCTTGTTTGGATCGGATGAATGATTGCTATCATTCTCTGTTTAAATCGCAGAAAAGAATCGAGTCTGGAAGATGAATCTCTTCCATCTCTCTCCTATCGCTATGCGGCTCTCAAGGTACGCGGGTGCGACCCCGGGGACCGGGTGCTGCGGGGACTTCCCCGGGAAGACATCTGCCGGACGGGCTCCTGCCCTCTATTCGAGTTAAGTTGATCTCTCTAGAAGATTTATCTCCCTAGAAAGGAGGTGATCCAGCCGCACCTTCCGGTACGGCTACCTTGTTACGACTTCACCCCCCTCACCCTCCACACCTTCGGCGCCTCCCCCCTCTCGGTTGGGCCGGCGACTTCGGGTGCAGACGACTCGGGTGGTGTGACGGGCGGTGTGTACAAGGCCCGGGAACGCATTCACCGCGGCATGCTGATCCGCGATTACTAGCAACTCCGACTTCATGGGGGCGGGTTGCAGCCCCCAATCCGAACTGGGGCCGGCTTTCCGGGATCCGCTCCCCCTCGCGGGGTGGCATCCCTCTGTACCGGCCATTGTAGCACGTGTGCAGCCCAGGGCATAAGGGGCATGATGACTTGACGTCGTCCCCGCCCTCCTCCGCCTTGACGGCGGCGGTCCCGCGTGGGTTCCCGGCATCACCCGATGGCAACACGCGGCGGGGGTTGCGCTCGTTGCGGGACTTAACCCAACATCTCACGACACGAGCTGACGACAGCCATGCACCACCTGTATGGGCTCCTCTCGGCCACGGGGTCTCCCCCGCTTCACCCATATGTCAAGCCCTGGTAAGGTTCTTCGCGTTGCTTCGAATTAAGCCACATGCTCCGCTGCTTGTGCGGGCCCCCGTCAATTCCTTTGAGTTTTAGCCTTGCGGCCGTACTCCCCAGGCGGGACGCTTAATGCGTTGGCTGCGGCACGGGGGGGATCGTCCCCCCACACCTAGCGTCCATCGTTTACGGCTGGGACTACCAGGGTATCTAATCCTGTTCGCTCCCCCAGCTTTCGCGCCTCAGCGTCGGTCTCGGCCCAGAGGGCCGCCTTCGCCACCGGTGTTCCACCCGATATCTGCGCATTCCACCGCTACACCGGGTGTTCCACCCTCCCCTACCGGACCCAAGCCGCGGAGGTTCCGGGGGCTTCGGGGGGTTGAGCCCCCCGCTTCGACCCCCGGCCTGCCGGGCCGCCTACGCGCGCTTTACGCCCAATGAATCCGGATAACGCTCGCCCCCTACGTATTACCGCGGCTGCTGGCACGTAGTTAGCCGGGGCTTCTTCTGCAGGTACAGTCTTGACTCTTCCCTGCTGAAAGCGGTTTACGACCCGAAGGCCTCCGTCCCGCACGCGGCGTCGCTGCGTCAGGGTTCCCCCCATTGCGCAAGATTCCCCACTGCTGCCTCCCGTAGGAGTCTGGGCCGTGTCTCAGTCCCAATCTGGCCGGTCGGTCTCTCAACCCGGCTACCCGTTGTCGGCACGGTGGGCCGTCACCCCGCCGTCTACCTGATGGGCCGCGGAGCCATCCCCTCCCGTCGGGGCTTTAGCCGGGGTGCCATGCGGCACCCCGGGGTATCCGGTATTACCCGTCCTTTCGGGCGGCTATCCCGGGGGAGGGGGCAGGTTCTCCACGTGTTACTCAGCCGTTCGCCACTCGCTTCTGCCCGAAGGCAGGTGCCGTTCGACTTGCATGTGTTAGGCGCGCCGCCAGCGTTCATCCTGAGCCAGGATCGAACTCTCCGTCCAAAGTAAATGGGCTTCGAGCCCGTCCGGTCCTCTCAGTTCATCGCTGATCGGTTCCGTTCGATTCATATGGTTTTAGTATAGGAAAAGGAATTTCTCGGGGCCGCCTCTCGGCGGCCTTGCGAAAAACAAATCCAAGTTAGACCATTTCAAATGGTTCGATGTCTGCCCGGATGCGACACCCGTAGGTGTCCATCCTCGCAGTATCCGGTTCTCAAGGTGCACGCCTGCGCGGTACATCCGGTTCGACCGGGCCGCGCGGCAAGGAGATATATTGCCAGACCGGAGGGGCCCCGGTGGCGGGAATCTGGGCCTCCACGGTTCCTACACAAATGAGGATGGGACCTTCTCTGTGAGAGACTAGAAAGAACAGGGCCGCGGCCCCCCTATTAGAGCGGCCCTTCGGTTTTCCAACGGTTAAGCTTCGGCCGCATTAATGGCTGTATACCCATTAGAAATGGGACATAGCAGCGTTAACGAGTTCAAAAACGATTAGTCCAATAAGAGCCGCTGCGGCAAACTTGATGGCATTCGCAAGCTGTGGATGCTCGTAAGCCCAGCCCGTCCTCGTCTCTTCGCTGTCCGCCTTCTTTCCGTCCAAGAAGTCGGATATCTCTTGATACGTCACCAAATCATTCTTCTTCTTGATATGTTCCGCTGCAAGCGCGCAGCACATTGCGCCAGCACCAAAGACGCCTGCCAACACCATCGTCGGAACGCACTGGACCATCCCCCACCCGTGGTTTTGTTGCCACATGAGCCAGGCCATAGAGACGGTAAACGCAAGAAGCCCAGCCAACATCCCCGCACCCAAGCGATAGAGCGTGCCCCTATCGCGTTCAACCCTTTCTCTAATTATTGAAATGTCGCCTTTAACAAGCTCGTCAATCGTTACATCCAGTTGTTCAGACAGCAGTAGGAGACTCTGGATGTCGGGGTACGTTTTACCGCGCTCCCAATTACTGATGGTCTGACGTGTTACAAAAATGCGCCTTGCAAGATCCTCCTGGGACAAACCAGCATCGAGTCGATACTGTTTAAGGTGTTTTGGCAGCTGCATGGCGTTCCCTTCGAATGCATCTCAACTCTTATTGGGCGGCTACACAACAGAAGCCGGCAAGCAAAGCGTAATCCCAAAATCAAACCCATACGGATGGCTGCGCGCAGATTAGAGTGTCAAAAATCTTTGACACATACGCTACCTGCTCTTTCTTGCAACTCGGACGCTATCGAATTGATCGGTTTGGCTACGTCCCAAATCGATCACATCCCTAATCAATCAAAAAGGGGCGCTTCCGGATTGGAAGCGCCCCTTTAAGATGCAAGAAGCAATTAAGCCTCGAGAGCCTTCTTGGCAATGGCAGCCAGCTCGTTGAAGGACTCGATGTCCTCGTAAGCCATCTGAGCCAGAACCTTGCGGTCGAGCTCGATGCCGGCAACCTTCAGGCCGTGCATGAACTGAGAGTAAGAGATGTCGTTCAGGCGAGCGGCAGCGTTGATGCGGGTGATCCAGAGAGAGCGGATCTCGCGCTTCATGTTGCGGCGATCACGATACTGATACTGCAGGGAGTGCTGGACCTGCTCTTTAGCATGCTTGTAAGTACGCGAAGCGGCACCGTAGTAACCCTTCGCACGGTGCATAACGGTACGGCGCTTCTTCTTGGCGGCAACAGCGCGCTTAATACGTGCCATGTTCTATCAACTCCTAGACGGTAAAACGAAAAACGGGAACGCGAACTTAGGCGAGACGCGACTTGATGACCTTGCGGTCGGCAGCGGCGATCTCGGTCTCCTGACGGAAGCCACGCTTACGCTTGGTGGACTTCTTGCTCAGGATGTGGCTCTTGAAAGCCTTGGCGCGCATAAGCTTGCCGGTGCCAGTCTTGCGGAAACGCTTCTTGGTGCCGCTGTGGGACTTCATCTTAGGCATGAAATACTCCTTAATCGGTTACAGAACACTAGTTACTTGGTATCGCTTGCCGCTTTATCCTCATCGAAGGCGCCCTTAATCGGGGCGAGCAGCATAAGCATGTTACGGCCTTCCATCTTAGGCTTGGACTCGACCGTAGCGTAAGGCTTGAGATCCTCGGCGAGACGCTCGAGAACGTTAAGACCCTGCTCCGGGTGAGCCATCTCACGGCCGCGGAACATGATGGTGATCTTAACGCGTGCGCCCTTCTTGAGGAAACGCAGAACGTGGCCCTTCTTGGTCTCGTAATCGCCAACGTCGATCTTGGGTCGGAACTTCATTTCCTTGACCTCGACCTTAGACTGGTTCTTACGAGCGGCCTTGGCCTTCATGGCCTGCTGGTACTTGAACTTACCGTAGTCCATGACCTTGCAGACCGGCGGCTCCGCGTTGGGAGCGATCTCGACCAGGTCGAGACCCTGATCGTCAGCGACGCGCTGGGCATCGCGGATGGCGAACAGGCCGAGCTGAGAGCCATCGACGCCAATCAAACGGCACGAAGATGCAGTGATCTCGTCGTTGATGCGGGTGTCATCAGACTTAGCTATTTTCCCTACCTCCATTCATAAAAAAATAACCCGGCGCTTCTTTGCAACCAGGTCGTACACATAGACATCCTCGATACGAGGAAGGGAATCTAAGTTGTATGACCAGTCAGCTGCTCATTGGCGCCAAAAGGTGGGAACCCTCGGGTTCCTCTTTAGGGCATTGCGGGAACAACGCCTTGCGAATAATAACACGTATAGTGCGCTATCACATTACGTACACGAAAAAGGGGGTCTTGACCCCCTTGAACGCTCAGTTGCATGTATGGTGCCCGAGGCGAGACTCGAACTCGCACGTTGTTGCCAACGGTGGATTTTGAGTCCACTGCGTCTGCCAATTCCGCCACTCGGGCACGTAATGCGTGAGTTAGTTTATCACAGCTTTCTGTTGATTAGTCCGAAAATGGAACTTCGAGCATTTCGATGAGTTCGACCGTGCGGAGCATCTCACGCTGACGGCATCCGCGACCGTCGACCGAAGCCTCACCCATCTGGTTATCGTAAGGGTCCTCGCGCATGCCGTCGAAAGAGGGCTCAAACTCTGCCTGGAATCGATTGTTGGCCACCATACGCCACGGGTCGAGATTGCCAAAGTAGTGATGGCGGCGCCACTCCTCCCCCATCCTGCGAGCAGAAGATCCAAATGACACGTCGGCGTTGAGCCAACCGGTCTGCGGCGTATAGAACTCTGCCCAGTCGTGCGGCCCCACCGAATCGGGCGCAACATACAGGCCGCTCTGCCAACGGGCAGGCACGCCCGCGATACGGCACATGGTGATGAACGTGAGCGCCATAACGCCGCAATCGCCACGGAGCGAATGCGCGCAGTCATCGGCAATAGATCCCAAAAGCAGGTACGGCGGCTGATAGCGATAGTCGATATGCTGCGTCAGGTAATCATAGATAGCACGGGCGCGATCGAGCGGATCCTCGAGTCCGTCAACAACACCGGCCGTCAGCTGCTGCAGATACGGCGTGAATGCAATGTGCGGACGGTCCTCGGAAATATCTTCGGGCAACGGCGCGTCCATACAGGGATGCGCTGGAAGTGCACCCCCATAGATATCGCGATAAGCGGCATCGATTTGATAGCGATAGGTCACCGAGAATGTGCGATCGGTCGAGGAGACCCACGAGGCAGTACGCGCCGAGGCGCTCGCAGGAGCAATGGCCCCCTCCGGCGTCATATCAAGTATCTCGACCTGGGACTGCTGGCGGCAGGCGGCGGCAACGGGAAGCCACGCGCGAACGGTCTCCCCCTCCAAAGCACCGGGGACAGACACGCATGCCTTAAGCGTAATGGTGCGAGACAGCCCGCCCTGCGACTCCATCTCCTCGAGCATCTGGTTGCGCAGCGCAATTCCATCCGCAGAATCGGGACGCAGACCCGGAACCTCCTTGGGATACACGCGCAAAGAATCAAGGAAGTTGTCAAGAACGAACAGCTCGCCATCGATAAAGCGCCAATCGATACGCTTGCGGTCAATCAGGTCGTCAAACTGCTCTTCGGTAAACTCAGGCCACTCCTCGCGGATCATCTCGATAGCCCGATCACGCGACACCGAAAAATGAAGCGGCGTCTCGATCATGCGATACCGCTCGGCGCGAACGCAGGCAGCCAGCGAAGGCTCAGGGTTCTGCTCCAAAAGGCGATCGCAGGCGGCAACAGCCTGCGTCAAATACCCGGCATCCTTAAGACGAAGAATCTCAGGCGGTAGCCCAATATCGAGATGGCGAAAATCATCACAGCAAACATCAACAGAGCAACCAACAGGACCCTCGTCAATAACCTTCCCATCCGAAGGCAGCACATCAATAACAGCCACACCAAACTCCAAGTCATTCGAACTCCTGGAGTCCATTGTAACGAGATAGAAAGAAAGCCCCAACAAGGGAGCCATCAACGCCGCTGAACGGTACCTATAAAAATGAATTCAGCCCAGTAACCCTGTAGCGAGTTAACAAAGGAGGCCCCGTTCACCCGGAGCTTTTCCCATTGCGCGACTTCTGGCGAAGCCAGTAGCCACCTTAATTCAGACTCGTAACCCTGCGGCGTTAAACGAAGGAAGCCCCGTCCCCCGGAACTGTTTCCTTGGCGTGACTTCTGGCAAAGCCAGGTGAGCGCAAAGGAAACAGTGTAGGGGGACGGGGCTTCCGGCGGGAAGTTTAACGACGCTTACGCCTTGTTGACGGAGCCAAACTCCTCCATGAGCTCCTTGGTGCGGGCAACGATGTTGTCGCGACCAGGCTTGAGGAGCTTGCGGGGATCAAAGCCCTTGCCCTGCTGATCCTTGCCAGCCTCGATGTACTCGCGGACGCCCTTGGCGAAGACGAGCTGCAGGTCGGTGTTGACGTTGATCTTGGAGATGCCCAGGGAGATGGCCTTCTTGATCTGATCCTCGGGGATGCCGGTACCACCGTGCAGAACGAGGGGCAGGTCGCCGGTCTGAGCCTTGATCTCGCCCAGACGCTCGAAGGAAAGGCCAGCCCAGTCGGCGGGATACACGCCGTGGATGTTGCCGATGCCGCAGGCGAGGAAGTCGACGCCCAGGTCAGCAATCTGCTTGCACTCAGCAGGGTCAGCGAGCTCGCCGTTGGAGGTCACGCCGTCCTCGGTGCCGCCGATGCCGCCGACCTCGGCCTCGATGGACATGCCCTTGGAGTGGGCAAGCTCAACGAGCTCCTTGGTGCGGTCGAGGTTAAGCTGGAAGGTCTCCTCGTGAGAGCCGTCATACATGATGGACGTGAAGCCGGCCTCGATGCACTTGAAGCAGTCCTCGTAAGAACCGTGATCGAGGTGAAGGGCGACGGGAACGGTAACGCCCGTGGCCTCGACGGCAGCCTTGACCATGTCGGCGCAGACCTTGAAACCGCCCATCCACTTAGCGGCACCAGCGGTGCACTGAAGGATCAGCGGAGACTTGGCCTCCTCGGCGGCCTGGAGAATAGCCAGGGTCCACTCGAGGTTGTTGGTGTTGAAGGCACCGAGAGCGTACTTGCCGGCCTCGGCCTTCTTGAGCATGTCTGCTGCGTTGACGAGCATAAAAGAAACCTCCTGTAAGGTTGCTCCGATAACGCCTGAGATTTTACCACGGCGTACCCGAGCATAAACGTTCGTTTGTTCACGAATATCGTCCAAACAGACTTTTTTTGACCGTTTGCCCTACGGAATCGACCCGTTGGGGAAAAATAGCTTGACGTTTGGACGCTTCTCGTGCTTCAGGAGCTGACTATAAAGCTACACCTGCATGAAAGGGTTCTGCATGAGCTCGCGTGCCATGGTGGTCGAATCGCCATGGCCGGTTAGGCAAACGGTATCGGGCGGGAGAAGCCGGGCGAGCTTGGAGAGCGAGCGCAGAATCGCCGCCTCGTCTCCTCCAGAAAGATCGGTGCGGCCGTGGCTGCCCGGGAATAGTGTGTCGCCCACAAAGGCAATGTTCCCCTGCTCGGTGGCAGCAAACAAGACGATCCCGCCCGGCGTATGCCCTGGCGTCTCGATCACCTGCAGGCAGATATCGCCCACCTCGATAGCATCGCCTTCGGCGAGCAGGCGCGTCGGCTCCCCGGGGTCAGGCGTCTCAATGCCCCACATAGCTCGCTGTTCCTCGATGTTCGCATGCGGCACCGCCACATCCTTGGCACACAGCTCATACTGGCAGCCCTCGCCAACGGTGGTTCGCACGCCGGCAACACCACCAACATGATCGGCATGGCCATGAGTGCATACGGCGCCAAGCACGCGTACACCGGCATGTTCGGCTCGAATATGCTCCACCAAACGCTCGCCTTCCCATGCGGGGTCGATAATCACGCACTCATTGTCCGAAATAACAGCATAGCTATTGGTCTGAATGGGACCGTTTACGAGCGTCTCAATCTCGACCGATCCCTTGGGAGTTAAATCCAAGGACACAGCACTCATGTCCCTCTCCTCTCTATAGAACTCGAGGCATCAAACGATGCCTCGAGTGTAGCGAATATCGATAATGTGACACGTTCGTCGCGACTAAACGCGGCGCTTAAGCTGGGCTCCACCCTCGCCGGGCATCAGGCGGCGCGCGTCGTAGACCGAGTCGACGCTGCTGATAGAGGCCAGCAGCGGATCCAGACCACTCGCGTCCGAGATCTCGACCATAAAGCGCAAGGTTGCAATACCCTCGCGGTTGGTCGACGTGGCGGCGGAAAGAATATTGCCGCCTGCATCGCCAATGGCGATGGTGACGTCCTTGAGCAGGCCCATGCGGTCCAGGCACTCGACCACAATCTCGACCTGGAAAAGCGTATCGGCAGCACCATCCCACTCTACGTCAATCATGCGCTCGGGATGTTCCATAAGGCCCTTGACGTTGGGGCAGTTGGCGCGATGCACCGAAACGCCACGACCGCGCGTGATGAAGCCGACGATGTCGTCGCCCGTCACGGGGTTGCAGCAATGAGCCAGACGGACCAGCAGGCCGCTGTTGCTCTCGCCCTTGACGATAATGCCGTTACTGGCGCTCTTACCGCGCTTTTGCGGCTTGCGGTTGGAGCCGCGAGCGGGCTGCTTTACGACCTCGGCGATAGCCTCGGCCTTGGTGAGCTGTTCCTCGGGCTTGGGGTCCAAGATTTGCTCGACCTTATTGCCCACAGCGCGCGGGGCGACCTTGCCCGCGCCAACGGCTGCAAAAAGGTCCTCGAGCTGCTTGAAGTTAAACTGCTCCGCCACGGCGTTGAGCGCACGCGTGGATCGTGGCGTAGAGATGCCATACCCGCGCTTACGCAGGTCCTTGGCCAGTATATCGCGGCCGGCGGCAGCGTCGTCATCCTTGGTCGCGGCGGTGAAATAACGGCGAATCTTTGACTTGGCCGAAGGTGTCTTGACGATCTTGAGCCAATCGCGCGACGGCTTAGAGCTCTTGTTAGTCAGAATCTCGACACGGTCACCCGTCTTGATCTCGTGCGTGAGCGGCGCCACCGCACCGTTGATTTTGGCGCCGACACAGTGGTTACCGACCTCGGTATGAACGGCGTAGGCAAAGTCGAGCGGTGTAGAGCCGGCACGAAGCGCCATGACCTCGCCCTTGGGCGTAAAGACAAAAATTTCCTGGTCGAACAAGTCGACCTTCAGCGAATGCAGGTATTCCTTGGCATCGGTGATCTCGTCAGACGCCGCCCAGTCGAGTGAGTGCTTGAGCCAGTTGATCTGGTCGTCCAGACGCTGCGCATCGTTAGTCTTGGAGGCAGACGATCCGCCCGACTTCTTATACAGCCAGTGGGCAGCGATGCCATACTCGGCCTGCTCGTGCATTTCGTAGGTTCGAATCTGAATCTCGAGCGGACGGGCCGTGGGGCCGATAACCGTCGTGTGAAGCGATTGGTAGTTATTGACCTTGGGCATGGCGATATAGTCTTTAAAACGACCGGGCATGGGATGCCACAGGGTATGCACGGCACCAAGCGTGGAATAGCAATCGCGCACCGAATGAGTGATGACGCGCAGCGCCACCAGGTCGTAAATCTCGGAGAACTCCTTGCCCTTGCGCTTCATCTTTTGATAGATGGACCAATAGTGCTTGGAACGACCGTTGATCTGAAAGCCCTCAAGACCAATGCGATTGAGCTCATCGGTGAGCGTCTTGATGGTCTCGGCCAGATAACGCTCGCGAACCTCGCGCGACTCGGATACCATGCGCGCGATGCGCTGGTAGGCATCGGGCTCCAAGTAGAAAAAGGACAGGTCCTCGAGCTCCCACTTGATTGAACTCATGCCCAGGCGGTCGGCCAAAGGCGCGTACACGTCCATGGTCTCGCGTGCCTTAAACAGGCGGCGGTCCTCGCGCAGAGCGGCAAGCGTGCGCATGTTATGCAGGCGGTCGGCGAGCTTGACGATGATGACGCGGATGTCCTTGGACATGGCGAGGAACATCTTGCGCAGCGTAAGCGCCTGCTTCTCGTCCATGCTGTCGACTTCAATGTTGGTGAGCTTGGTCACGCCGTCGACGAGCCCTGCCACGGTTTCGCCAAACAGACCCGAAACATCGGCAAGCGAGGTCTCGGTGTCCTCGACGGTATCGTGCAGCAACGCGGCGCACACCACATCGCAGTCCATCTTGAGGTCAGCCAGAATGATAGCTACCTCGACGGGATGGTTAATGTACATCTCACCCGAGCGCCGCTTTTGGTTGCAGTGCTTCTCGGCAGCAAAGCAGTAGGCCTGCTCCACATTGGAGAAGTCGTCCTCGTTCATATATTTGAGGCACAGACGCTCCAGCTTGTCGTAGCTGTCCGCCATAATCTCGGGCGGCAGCTCATCGGCATGTTTATAGTGCTCCATCTCCGAAAACGGCTGGAGGGTGGAATCATGGGCGGTACGGGCTGCGGCGTCCATCGAGGTCCCCTTCCCCTAGGCCCGCGGTACGATCGGGCGGTTAACTTTGGCTAGCATATCAGAAGCGCACGAATCGAGTGCCCAGCTCCGAAAAGCCGTGAACTCCATGCGCGAGCGCAAGCCCTCCAAATAGCGAATTGACCTGCTTAATTGCACGCGACCGGGGTTTTCCGCCATCGCGATGCGACGCGTATCGTCAAACCCCGAAACGCGGCAGAAACCGAGTTCTTCGAAGATTCCCAGGCCGCTTTCCACCGAGCGCTCGTCGACCGGCGTGCGGGCATCGATGGCAAGACACATCTGCGCAATGTCGATATCGCTCGCGCAGAATGAATCGTCCCCCGTCTTGCCACGGTTGGAGCGCCACATGGTCTGCAGCGCTCGATAGAGAGTGACAAGCTCATCGCGCTCGGGCGCGTAACAATCGAGCAGGCGCTCATTAATACGAGCGTCACGCGACGAATAGAGCAGGTGAATCACGGCGGGCTGTCCATCGCGGCCGGCACGGCCACTCATCTGGTTAAACTCAATCGCACCAAACGGCATGTGGTAGAGCACGACATGACGGATATCGGGCAGGTTGACGCCCTCACCGAAGGCAGAGGTCGAAACGATGCAACTGAGGCTTCCGTCGCGAAACGCTTCCTCGACACGGCGGCGATCGGAGCGCGCAAGCCCGGCGTTATAGAACGCAATATGGGTCGCGCAGTCGGGCACGCGTTTGCGCAACGTCTTGGCAAGCGCCACGGACTGGTCGCGCGAGTTGACGTAGATGACGGTCTTCTCCCCCGTCGCCACGATTGACACCAGGCGATTTTCGCGGCTCGCAAGGTCACGGTCGTCCTCGAGTTGCAGGTTCTCGCGAACGGTCTCGTCGACCACCGTCCTGGTAATCGGCAATACACGAGCAAGCTCCGCCACGACCGGGGCCGTCGCGGTAGCCGTTGCCGCCATGACAACGGGGTCGCCCAGGGCTTTGAGAATATCGGGCATGTCGAGGTAGGCGCTCCGGTCGCCGCCTTTGGCAAGACCGGCATGGTGTGCCTCATCGATAACGACAAAGCCAATACGTCCAGAACGTGCAAAGCGATCGCGATGGATAGACAGGAACTCCGGCGTCGTGAGAACGATGCCGGTGCGGCCCGAAGCCAGGCCGGCAAACACGTCATCGCGCGCTGCCTCCACGGTCTCGCCGGTCAACACGCCCACGCCAATGCCGAGCGCAGCCATCGTCGACGAGAGGTGATAAGCCTGGTCGGCAACGAGCGCGCGCAGCGGATAGACAAAGATGCTCGCCCGCCCACGAAGGACCGCCTCGCGCGCGGCGTGCACATGGAAGATGAGCGACTTGCCGCGCCCCGTCCCCATAACGGCCAAGACGCTCTGGTGGTCGGCGAGCGCGTCGAGTGCCTCGACCTGCGCGCGATGCGGCTGGTTCGAGCCGATAAAGCTATGGATAAGCGAGCGCGTGAGCTCGGTATAAGAAAGCTGGGCGAGCGTCTCACGTTTACGCGACTCCAGGCGCAGGCCAGAATCCGCTGGTTGCACGCCGCGGCGAAGCTCACATGCCGGATCGTCGATATTGGGCGCCGCGGTATCGCGCACCAAGACATCTTTAATCATGAGCTTGGGCTTCACACGTCCCTGCCAATGTTCGGCCACGGCCTCGAACACCAAGTCGACGGCACTGTCGCAATTGATGAGTTTATCGATCTGCGGCACGCGGAACATGATGGCCGGCACGCTCGCGGCGCCATCGGTCGCCACAAAGCGCATGTGCTCGCCGGTTTTGCCCACCACGGCGCGATCGCACATCGTCACGCCCTCGGCGGCCAGAAGCGGCACCTTATTGCCCTGGCCAAACGGCTCAAGACGGGAAATCTGCTCGATGGTCTCGATATTCAGCTCGGAGAGGTCAACGGTGGCGGCAACCTCGTCAGTGTCCTCAAAGTCATCGGCAGGAAGCTCCGATAGCACGGCCGAAAGGCGACGGCGGAACTCATCGAGCTTGGATGCCTCGATGGTCACGCCCACCGCACCGGCATGCCCGCCGCGACGAATCAGCAGGTCGGAGCAGCGTTCTACGGCGTCGAACAGGTTGACTTTGCCCACCGAGCGACCCGAACCGCGAGCGATACCGTCCTCGATCGAGAACAGCAGCGCCGGCACGTGATAACGGTTGGTCAGGCGGCTCGCCACGATGCCCTTGACGCCCTCGTGCCAACCTTCGCCGCCCACGACAATCGCGCGCCCGCCGTCATAAGTCTCCTCGACCTTCGCCATGGCATCGCGCGTAAGCTCGGCCTCGATCTCGCGGCGTTGGCGATTGATTTCCTCGAGCTCGGCGGCAAGCGCGCTCGCTTCGATGGGGTCGCGGGCAAGCAGCAGGTCGAGCGCCAGCTTGGGATCAGCCATGCGGCCGGCAGCATTCAGACGAGGGATGAGCGAAAACGACAGGCCGTCGGCCGTAATGGTAGAAAGGTCGGCCTTGGCAAGTGCGGCAAGCGCGATATAACCGGGGCGGGCCGTCACGCGCATCTGCTGGATGCCCTCGGCGACCAGTGCGCGATTCTCGGGCGTGAGCGGCATCATGTCGGACACGGTGCCCAGCGCCGCGACCTCTATCAGCGAACGCCAATACGACGGCTTGCCCAAACGCTCGCCCAGGACCTGTACCAGCTTAAGCGCCACACCGGCACCGGCAAGCTCGCGCGAGGGGCCCTCGTCCTCGAGCTTGGGGTCGGTCAGGGGCACGCCCTGCGGCACCTGGTCGGACGGCTCGTGATGGTCCGTGACCACCAAATCAATCCCCAGGCTCTCCAGGTAGGAGACCTCTTCCTTGGCAGCAATACCGTTATCGACGGTCACAATCAGGTTGGGTTGAGCAAGCTCGTTGACGCGGTCGAGCGCCGCACGCGACAGGCCGTAGCCCTCGTCAAAGCGGTGCGGAATAAACGGCGTGACGTTGGCGCCAAACGAACGTAGCGCCTCGGTCAACAGACAAGTCGACGTAATGCCGTCGACGTCAAAATCGCCAAAGACGGCGATACGCTCGTGGTTGCGAATAGCACGCTCAACGCGGTCGGCGACGACCGCCATGCCCGGAATAACAAGCGGGTCCGCCCAGTCGCGATCGAGCGAAGGCGTCAAAAACAGCTGGCCTTCCTCGATGGATGTAATGCCGTGCGCAACCATAATGCGCGCCACCAGCCCGGGTATGCCCAGACCAGCCGAAAGCTCCTTTTCGAGCTCGGGATTTTGCTGAGCGACCGCCCAGCGATGCGTCGTCTTAAGCGATGACATAGGCGCCCACCCCCGATAGGGGCAGGTCGCCGCGATACCTCTCACGGTTCATAGCGATGAGTCCTCTGTGTATGCCCGCTTCGGCAGGCAGATCTGTTGAACGGATTTATTATACCGTGCGGCACGGACGCAGAGCCTCGCGGCACGCCCTGGTTTCGGTAAACGAGGCCGGTAATAGCCTCGAAATAATCGAGCGTTTCTGACGCACGGACGCATGCGAGCGTCTAGCATATCCATTCAAACGAGTTCGCGGATAAAGGGAGTCACGGGGCATATGAAGCAATGGGTTGGACTGGGAAAGTTCCTCGCGGGGCATATGCAGGTCATCGTTCCGATTTGCGTAACGCTCGGCGTGCTCTTTCCCCAGCAGATCGGCGTACTCAAGCCCATCGTTCCCGCCCTCTTCGCCTTTATGACGTTCCAAGGTGCGCTCAGCAACACCTTCCACCAGGTCGCTGAGGTGTTCCGCCGTCCCCTGCACCTGATTTTGGCGCTGCTCGTCTCGGCGGTGCTTATTCCCATAGCAGCCTATGCCATGGGATCGCTGTTCTTTGGCTCCAATCCCAACCTTGTCTGCGGCATCGTGCTCGAGTACAGCGTACCCGTGGCGGTCACTGCCTTTATGTGGATTAGCATGTTCGGCGGCAACGGCCCGCTCGCGCTCACCATCATCCTGACGTCCTCGGTTATCTCGCCTGTGACGATTCCGCTCACGCTGAAGCTCTTGCTGGGTGCCACCGTCTCGATCGATGTGCCGAGCATGATGCAGGACATGGCCTTTATGATCGCCATCCCCGCCGTGCTCGGCATCGTGATCAACGAGCTCACACGTGGATGGGGACACGAGAAGCTCTCCCCCGCGCTCTCGCCCGCCTGCAAGTTCATGATGATGGGCATTATCGCCTCCAACTCCACCGCCATGAGCGAGTACGTCCTGCACATGAACGCGATGCGTCTGGAAGTCGCCCTCTTTATTTTGACCTTCGCCATCAGCGGCTTTGTCGTCGGTTTTCTGGTCGCCCGTGCGCTGCATCTGCCATATAGCGAGACGACTACCATGTGCTTTACCTGCGGCATGCGTAACATCTCTTCGGGCGCCGTCATCGCCACACAGTACTTTCCAGGCGAAGTCGTGTTTCCCGTCATGTGCGGAACGCTGTTTCAGCAGATACTCGCCTCGTTTATCGGGCATCTCTTTGAGCGTCTGACCGGCGAGGAGCGCGCCGCCCAGCGCAAGCGTGTCGAGGCCGGCCGCGACGCCATGGCGCGCTAGACTGTCCGCATTACACGGGTGTTAATCTTGCTATACGAGCGTTTCCAGATGCGCACGCAAGCGCTCAGCATCGATATCGAGCGTTGTCTCGGCATTGACCTGGGCCAAACGATAGCCGACAAAGTAGGGCGAAACCACCCAACGCGGCAGCGCCTTGGCAATGGTCCGACCGCCCAGGTGATAGAAGAACAAGTTGTACGACTCTGCGCGACCACCGTGGTGCTCGTTCAGGATATAGCGCAGAGCCACCTGGATCGCATCGGCGAAGAGATCTGCCTCGGCTTGGTCTCTTGTGTCATCGCTGGCGGCGATTCCCTGCGGGGCTGAAACGTTGACCTCAAAGAACCCCATGATCGGTTCGGTTGAGATGTTGGCCGCGATTCTCCCCTGTTGCCAGACATTGATGCCTTCGAAATTGGCGGAAGTCAACGAAGCATAGCCGTCTTCCTGCTCCAAACCCACAATCTGCATGTGCGGATGAACGAGACTACCGCCCGAGAGAGGACCCTTGTTCTTGTACATGAGCACGCTTCGATACTGCCGTGAATCGATCATCTGCTGCCAGCAATCCAGGGCAAACCTCATCACATGGTGGAGTTCATCTGGCTCATAGGTCACCAGGTCGGCATCGTGATCGGCTGACTCGATCAGCACGGTTTGACGGGTGGCGCGCAGGGTTTTGAACTTATTCTCGAGCCAGATGCAGTCGCCGTCGCGCCGGATGATATTGGCGAGTCCCTCGGTATCGCAAAAGGGGCACGCGGTGCCAGGGCGCCGGTTGTCGTCGGGCTTGCCGCTCGCCTGCTGAACGTCAAATACCAGCGCCACGGGTTACGCCTCCAGCGGCACGATCTTGGTGCCATGGAGCTCGGAGACGCCCAATGCCGCCGCCACGGTATCGCGGTTGGCCGTGGAAATGCCGCCGCCGGGAAGGATGGTCAGGCGGTCGCCCGCATACTCGACAAGACGCGATAGGTGCTCCAGATTGTCCTCGATCGGCGTTCCGGCAGCACCACCATGCGTCAGGATACGCGTGATGCCGCAGTCGGCGAGTGTGTCGACGGCATCGAGCTGAGCCTCGGGCGAGAGCTGGTCAAACGCCATGTGGAAGGTGATGTCAAGGGACTCGCGCTTGCACTCCTCGGTCGCGCAGCCCGCGGCCATCACGAGGGCGCCCAACGTAAGCTCGTCGAGCGCCCAGCCGCCGGCACAAGGCTTGCAGCAGCCAAAGACCAAGCCATCGGCGCCGGCGCTCACGGCAAGACCCAAGTCCATCTCCATCATGCGCAGCTCGTCCTGGTTGTAGTGAAAGTCACCGCCACGCGGGCGAATCATGCACATCGCTCGTGCGTCATGCTCGTGAGCATAGCTGACCGTAGCGCTGATAACACCAGCCGAGGGCGTAGTGCCACCGACGGCAAGGTTGTCGCACAGCTCGATGCGCTTTGCACCGGCATCGATAGCCGCCGGCACCCGCTCAAAGTTCTCGGCACAAAACTCGTACAGCATAGATAGACCCCCAGATGGCAAACGTTTTCCGATGGGCATTGTCGCACGCCCCCATGAAGTTGCGGTGGAATAGGGACTGTTTTGGCCTCTGAGGCTCCCATTTAGTCCCTATTCCATCGCAACATAAAGGGGGTAGTCGTTGGCATCTGCCACAACGTCGATGTTTTGGCAACGACAGACACTATGACCCAATCCGAGGGCACTAAAAAGATAGGAGCCCCCGCTCGTGACCGCGGGTCGGGGCTGCGACAATGATGTTGAAGTGCCATAGGCGCAGCCGCGCCGCAACGAGGTTGGGAGGCTCCCATGCCAAAGTATTCTACCGCGTTCGGGATGGACGTCCACCTGAGGTCGACCACCGTCTGCGCCCTCGACGCGGACACCGGCGAGGCCGTGACGAGGAGGTTCCCCGGCAACCCCTGGGGCGAGATCGCCGGGTGGATGGACGGGTTCCCCGGGCCGTCGCTCGCGGCCTACGAGAGCGGCTACCTCGGCTTCGCCCCGCAGAGGGAGCTCGCCGGGCTCGGCGTCGAGTGCGTCGTCGCCGCGGTCTCGAAGATCCCCAGGTCGGCCGCCGACTCGGCCTCCAAGAACGACAGGAACGACGCCGCCAGGATGGCCAAGGCGATACTCGCCCACGACATCTCCCCCGTATGGGTCCCCTCCCCCGAGGTCGAAGGCATCAGGGACCTCGCCGGCGCCTACGACGGGGCGACCGCGCGCCTGGCGACCGCCAAGCAGCGGCTGCTCGCCTTCCTCGCGAAGCGAGGGTTCGCCTACGGCGGCACCACGCCCGCCGGCAACCCGAGGAAGTACTGGACCTACGACTTCCTGAGGTGGCTCGACAAGGTCAGGCCGGAGGACGATGGCGGGGTTCGGACGCTCGCCGCCCTGAGGAACGAGGTCGAGGCCGCGGCGGAGGCCCGGGCGGACCTGCTCTCCGAGTACAGGGCGGCCGTGGATGCCAGCCCGATCGCCGCGGAGGTGGCCGCCCTCCAGTCGATCAAGGGCTGCGCCTTCGCGCTGGCCGCGGCCTTCTCGGCCGAGGTCGGCGACTTCACGAGGTTCCGTTCCGGAAGGCAGGTCACGGCCTACTTCGGCCTCGCGCCGAGTCAGAGGTCGAGCGGCGACTCCGTGCGGCTCGGAGGCATCAGCGGCGCGGGCAACGCGCTCGTGAGGAAGCTGGCCGTTGAGGGCTCATGGTGCTACGCCGCGGCACGGCACCAGCCGAAGCTCATGCCGAGGGACACGGGCGTGCCCCTCGAGATAAGGATGCACGGGAGGAAGGGGTCCGAGCGACTCCTGCGGCGGCGCGAGGAGATGCTCGCCCGCGGCATGCCCGCGGCGAAGGCCAACGCGGCCACCGCGGCCGAGCTCGTGAGGTGGCTCTGGGCCCTCGGCATGATGTGCCGGGAGGGCGCGGAATAGACATAGCCCCCGTCCCGGCGAGCCGGGCGGCCTTCGGGGACACCCCCTATTTCGCTGTGCGCGCGGAGCCCTCCGCATGCGCCCCGACAGACTTGGGGAACCCCGCCGAAGGAATGGAGTGCGGGCCGACAGAACGGTATCCGCGGATATGAGACTGAGCCGAAGGCGTCGACGACATGCCGGGGGCGGACCGGGACGGGTTAACGGCAGGCCCCGCCGACCGATTGCAAGCGGTCGGCGGGGCCATTGTGGCTCTTGACAGCGGATTGGGTCATATGAGCGAAAGCCCGCCAGAGCGAGCAAGGTGCCTTGAAACGAGGCGGCATTGACCTTCTGGTCATGCCGCCCTCTTTGAATGACAAGTTGTCGCTCTGGCGCTCGCGCAGCGTCGAGCCGTTACGCGGTTTGGTAAAACCGCGTAACTATCTAGCCGCCCAGGTAGGCTTTGCGGACGTTGTCGTCGTGGAGCAGCTCTTGGCCGCTGCCGGTCATGGTGATCTTGCCGGTCTCGAGCACGTAGCCGCGCGTGGCGATTGAAAGCGCCATCTGGGCGTTCTGCTCGACCAGAAGCACCGTGGTGCCGGCCTTGTGCAGGTCCTCGACAATCTGGAAGATCTGCTCAATCAGAATCGGCGCCAGACCCATGGAAGGCTCATCGAGCATGAGCAGCTTGGGGTTGCTCATAAGGGCGCGCCCCATAACGAGCATCTGCTGCTCGCCGCCCGAAAGGGTGCCGGCGACCTGGCGACGGCGCTCCTTAAGGCGCGGGAACTGCTCGTAGACGCGCTCAAGGCCCGGAGCCACCGTGGACTTGGGCTGCGTGTAGGCGCCCATCTCCAGGTTCTCCTCGACCGTCATCTGCAAAAAGGCGCGACGGCCCTCGGGCACCTGGGCCAGGCCCTTGCCCACCAGTTTATCGGCAGGCGTATGGGTAATGTCCTCGCCCATAAACTTGATGGAGCCGGTCTTGGAACGCAGCAGGCCCGAGACGGTCTTAAGCGTCGTGGACTTGCCGGCGCCGTTCGCGCCGATCAGGGCCACGATCTCGCCCTCGTTGACGTTAAAGGAGATGTCCTTGATGGCGTGGATGGCGCCGTACCAGACGTTGATGTTGTAGACGGAAAGCATCGGCTCTGCCATTTAGTTCTCCCCCTTATCCTGCTTGCCCAGATACGCCTCGATAACAGCGTCGTTATTCTGGATCTCCTCGGCCGTACCCTTGGCGATGACCTTGCCAAAGTTGAGCACGCAGATGCCCTCGCAGATGTTCATGACGAGCGACATGTCATGCTCGATAAGCATGATGGCAATGCCAAAGGTGTCGCGGATCTTGACAATGTTCTCCATGAGCTCCGCGGTCTCGGACGGGTTCATGCCGGCGGCAGGCTCGTCGAGCAGCAGTAGCTTGGGGTTGGTGGCAAGCGCGCGGACAATCTCCAGACGACGCTGAGCGCCGTATGGCAGCGATCCGGCCTGCTCGTTTGCCAGGTGCTCCATATCAAAGATGGACAGCAGCTCCATGGCGCGCTCGTGGGCGGCCTTCTCGTGCTTCCAATACGTCGGCAGGCGCAGCACGCCCTCAAAGCCGGAGTAGCGCTCCTGGTTATGCAGGCCGACCTTAACGTTATCCTCCACCGTCATGGTGTTGAACAGACGGATGTTCTGGAACGTACGGGCAATACCCATGCGGTTGACCTGGTAGACCGACTTGCCCGAAGTGTCCTCACCGTCGAGCAGGATGGTGCCGTGCGTAGGCTGGTACACCTTGGTGAGCAGGTTGAAGACCGTGGTCTTGCCGGCACCGTTGGGGCCGATGAGACCGGCAATCTCGGTCTTGCCGATGGTTAGGCTAAAGTCGTCGACCGCCTTAAGGCCGCCGAATTCAATGCCCAGGTGAATGCACTCGAGCGCCGGGCGCTGGCCCAGGTCGCGGTCGGGAACGATGGCGCCAGAAGGATACGGGACCATCTTGCCCTTGTTGAACTCAAACTTACTGGGCATCGGCTGCCACCTCCTTCTTGGAAGCAAAGCGGTCCTTAATGCGTGCGAAGAACGCCTTGAGCTGTGGGTTGTTAGTAAAGACCATGACCAGAATCAACACGATGGCGTAGATGAGCATGCGGTAGTCCGAGAACTGACGGAGCAGCTCGGGGAGCACCGTGAGCAGCGCCGCGGCGATAACGGAGCCGCGCATATTGCCCAGGCCGCCGAGGACCACGAACACCAGAATGAGGATGGACGTATTGAAGTCGAACTTGGTAGCGGAAAGCTGCGAGAAGTTACCGCCGAAGAGGGCTCCGGCAGCGCCGGCGAGAGCGGCGGAAACCACGAAGGCGATCATGCGGTACTCGGTGACGGAGATGCCCACGGACTCGGCAGCGATCTTGTTGTCGCGCACGGCCATAATGGCACGGCCGGTACGGCTGCGAACCAGGTTGAGTACGATCACGAGCGCAACCATGACCAGGATGGCACCGGCGAGGAAGGTCGAGTACGTCGACACGCCCGAGGCGCCCTGGGCGCCCTTGATGATGGCGGTACCGTCCTCGAGCAGGTGCAGATCGTCGATTGTGGAGTTACCCGTGATGTTAAAGATCACGTGCAGGCCGCGGGAATCGACGCCCACAATGAGACAGGTGACGATCTCTTTGATAATCTCGCCAAAGGCCAGCGTCACGATAGCCAGGTAATCGCCGCTCAGGCGAAGGACCGGGATGCCGATCAAGAAGCCCAGGATAGCGGCAGCGATGGCGCCGACCACGATGCTGATGATAAGGCGCACCGGATCGGAGGGAACGGCGCTCTCGAGGGCGACCGCGGTGACGATGCCCGTGTAGGCGCCGACGCTCATAAAGCCCGCGTGGCCCAGCGACAAGTCGCCCGCGATGCCGACGACGAGGTTGAGGGAGATGGCCATGACGATATAGGCCGTGATGGGAACCAGCTGACCGGCGATCATGCGCGGAATCATGTGGTTGGACTGCATAAAGAACACGATGGCGAACGCCACAAGGCACATGGCGTACGTAACAAAGTCGTGACGCGTCTGCTTGTCTTTAAGAAACTTCATAACGCTCACCTACACCTTCTCGGGGACGTACTTGCCCAAGAGGCCGGCAGGCTTGACGAGCAGGACGATGATCAAAACACCAAAGACGATGGAGTTGGCAAGGCTCGTGGAAATGTAGGCCTGCGCCATCGCCTCGATGATGCCGATGAGAATGCCACCGACAAAGGCACCGGGGATGGAGCCGATGCCGCCGAAAACGGCAGCGTCGAAGGCCTTGATGCCAGGCATGGCGCCCGTGGTGGGCTGCAGGACCGGCGAGTAGGAGCACAGGAGCACACCGGCGATGGCAGCAAGGGCGGAGCCGATAGCAAACGTCATCGAGATGGTGCGGTTGACGTTGATGCCCATGAGCTGAGCGGCGGCTTTGTCCTCGGACACGGCACGCATTGCCTTGCCCATCTTGGTCTTACCTGTAAAGAACATCAGGCCGGCCATGATAACCAGGCAGGCGACGATGGTGACGAGCGATACGGCGCTTACATTGAACTTGGCCAAGAACTCCGGCACCTGGAAGGTGACGAGCGAAGTGAAGTTCTTGGGCGTGGCGCCCCACAGAAGCTGCGCGGCGTTCTGCAGGAAGTAAGACACGCCGATGGCCGTGATCAAAACGGCCAGCGGGCCCGCCTGACGCAGCGGCTTGTATGCCAGACCCTCGATGAGAACACCGAGAACGGTACAGACCACACAAGAGAGAATTACAGATGCCCAGCCCGGGAGGCCGAGATACGACGTGGCGCAGAACGAGACATAGGCACCGACCATGATAACGTCGCCGTGAGCGAAGTTCAGCATCTTGGCGATGCCATAGACCATGGTGTAGCCCAACGCGATGATGGCGTAGACGCTGCCCATGGACAGGCCGTTGACCAGGTATTGGATAAAGACCGTCATGTTCCACATCCCCCTTTCGAATAGGTTTCCAGTTAATGTATGAAACAGGGACGTTACACTGTCCCTAGATACCAAGCAAGCAGGGAAGGCCAAAACCTCCCCTGCTTGGGATCAAAACCGCTCTATGTAAGGCGGCTTATTAGGCCTGTACGTACTTGCCGTCGGTGATGACGTACGCCGTGGGCTCCTTCTGGACCTGGCCCTTATCGTTCCAGGTGAGCTTGCCGGTCAGACCGTCAACGGTAATCTTGAGCATAGCCTTAGGCAGCTTCTCGGCGACCTCGGTCGGGTCGGCGTCGACACCAAGACCGGCCTCCTCGAGGGCCTCGGCCACCGCGTGCACGCCGTCGTAAGCGTCGGCGGCAAACTGGTCCGGAGTCTCGCCATACTTATCCTTGTAAGCGTTGACGAAGTCGGCGTTCTTCTCGTCGTCGGCGGAGAACGGGGTCATGAGCAGCAGACCCTCGGCAAGAGAGGTGTCGAAGCCCTCAACGCCCAGGATGCCGTCCATGCCGTCGCAGCCCATCATCTTGACGTCGTAGCCCATGTCCTTGGCGTTCTTGAGCAGGACGGACGCCGGCGTGTAGTAGATCGGCGCAAAGATCATGGTAGCGCCGGCCTGCTTGGCCTTGGTGAGCTGGTTGGTAAAGCTCGTGGCGGAGTCGTCCTTAAAGGTCTCCTCGTCAACAATCTCGAGCTTGGATTTAGCGGCCTGAACCTTAAAGGAATCTGCGATGCCCGAAGAATAGGCGTCGCCGGAGTTATAGAACAGTACGAACTTCTCGTCCGCATACTTCTGCGCCAGGAACTTGGCAGCGTTGACGCCCTGGTTGGGATCGGTAAAGCAAACCTGGAAGACGCAATCCTTGCCCTTGGTGACGTCCTCGGAGGACGCGGACGGAGTGATCATGAACGTCTCGGGGTCGTTACCGCACTCGGCGGCAACGGCAACCGACGCACCCGTGGTGGTCGGGCCGACGAGGGCCTGCATGCCCCAGTCGAGCAGGGTGTTAAAGGCGTTGACGGCCTTCTCGCCGTCGGCCTGGTCATCCTCGGCCTTGCTGGCAAGCGGCAGCTCCTTGGTCGAGAAATCCTTGCAGCCAAGCTCGACACCCTGGGTAACGGACTTGCCGTAGGACGCGTTGGCGCCGGTCAGCGGGCCGATGGTGCCGATCTTAAACGAAGCGTCGCCCGAAGCGGGACCGCTGTCGCCGCCGTTGGAGGAGCAGCCAGCTAGAATAGACATCGCCCCCAGACCTGCTGCGCTCGCGATAACGCTCCTGCGATTCATAACAGGGTTCAATGACTTACCGGTGAGGCTCGACATGCGGCTCTCCTCTCAAATCTCGTCGGGTTTCGGTTACCCAACAGGCCATCCTTCGCCGTGTTCGGCGTTCGCAAAATAGTAGACGCTTTAGTTGAGAAAAGTGGCGATTATTTCAACTTTTCTTTTGTTTTGTCCGTTTATCCATAATTATGCGTATTTCTATTGGTTTATGCAGTTTAGCCACTTTATTGTGTGAAAGTAATGTTTCCATTCCGTTACAAGCGTCCCTGCCCTGAATAAAACGGCCTCACCGGTCGCACTTTTGCGCACTTAGGCGGCGATGTACTTGCCGTCCTGGATCACATAGGCTGTGGCGGGCTTCTCGACTTGGCCCTCGTCGTTCCACGTGAGCTCGCCCGTCAGGCCCTCGATCTTGATCTTGCGCATGGCCTTGGCAAGATCGCCGGCAATGTCGGCGCCGTCGGCCGTGATGTCGATGTCTGCCTTATCGATAGCCTCGACAATCGCATGGACGCAGTCATAGGCATCGGCGGCAAACTGGTTAGGCGTCTCGTCGTAGGCGTCCTTATATGCCTTGACGAAGTCGGCGTTCTTCTCATCGTCGGCAGAGAACGGGGTCATGAGCAGCACGCCCTCGGCAAGGGAGGTGTCGAAGCCCTCAACGGAGAGCAGGCCGTCCATGCCGTCGGTACCCATGAGGGTCATGTCGTATCCCATGTCCTTGGCGTTCTTGAGCAAAACGGACGCCGGCGTGTAGTAGATCGGCGCAAAGATGAGCGTGGCGCCGGCCTCCTTGGCCTTGGTGAGCTGGTTGGTAAAGCTCGTGGAGGAGTCGTCCTTAAAGGTCTCGGTATCGACGATATCAAGTTTGGACTCCTTGGCCTGCTCGGCAAAGGCATCGGCAACACCCGAGCTGTACGTATCGCCGGAGTTGTAGAACAGGGCGATCTTGGCGTCTGCATACTTCTCGGCCAAGAACTTCGCGGCGCTGGCACCCATGGTGGGATCGGTGAAGCAAACCTGAAAGACCGTTGTCTTATCCTTGGTCACGTCGAGCGACGAGGCCGAAGGCGTGACCATGAGCATATCGTCGGCGATCTCGCCCGAGACAGCGACGGCGGCACCAGTCGTGACGGGGCCGACGAGCGCCTGCATGCCCCAGTCGCACAGGGTATTGAAGGCGTTGATAGCCTTCTCGCCGTCGGCGACGTCATCCTCGGACTTAAGCGAGAGTTTGAGGTCCTTGGTCGAGAAATCCTTGGCGGCAAGCTTGGCACCCTTCTCGGCCGAAACGCCATAGGTTGCCGCGGCGCCGGTCAGAGGGCCGATGACACCGATCTTGAAGGTCTTGCCGTCATCGGCGGTGCCGCCGTCCGAGCCACCCGACGAGCAACCAGCGAGTGCTGCGGTGCTGCCGAGCGCCGCAGCGCCGGCGAGAAAGTTCCTACGGCTGAGCGTGCTGTTGATGTTGAACATGGTGTCCCCCTTTTTTCGCTGGCCGCGGTGCGGCCGTCTTGCGGTACAGGGCAAACCTTATGGCGCAAACGTTGACAGTTTGTTACGGAAGTCCGTTTGTAGCGAGCGTGTTTCCAATGTTTCCGCAGCGTTTCGGGGGTGCCGTTTTGTGCGGCTCCTGTTGCCTGGCGAGCACGCGCCCCCGGTTCACGCTAGAATGCACTCAACCTTTAAGCGGTTTATCCATCCATAAGATGCACGAAGGAGTTATCTATGAGCGAACCCCTGCGCACCGTGAACGTCGGTCTGATCGGTCTGGGAACCGTCGGCGGCGGCGTGGCCCGTCTGATCAAGAGCCACCACGATGAGTACCTGGCAGCCTACGGCATCGACCTTAAGCTGACCCGCGCCTGCGCGCTTGCTTGGGAGCAGGCCGAGGCGGCAGGCATTGAGCGCGAGGCCTTTACGAGCGACTGGCACGATGTCGTCACCGACCCCGCCGTCGACATCGTCGTCGAGCTGATTGGCGGCGAGCATCCCGCAACCGAGATCTTCACCACTGCCTTCGAGAACGGCAAGCATGTCGTCTCCGCCAACAAGGCCCTGCTGGGCCGCCATGTCGAGACGCTTGCCGAGAAGGCACGTGCGTGCGGCGTGCAGATTAAGTGCGAGGCCAGCTGCGGTGGCGGCATCCCCATTGTCAGCACGCTCGAGCACGACCTGGTGGGTAACAAGATCCTGACCATCGCCGGCATCCTCAACGGCACCACCAACTACATCCTGTCGCGCATGGACGCCGAGGGCGCCGATTACGCTGACGTGCTCGCCGACGCCCAGGCTAAGGGCTATGCCGAGGCCGACCCGTCCGCCGACGTCGACGGCTTCGACGCCGCCAGCAAGACGGCAATCCTCGCTTCCATCGGCTTTGGCACCCGCGTGACCACCGACGATGTCTACCAGCAGGGTATCCGTACCATCGGCGCCGAGGACATTGCCCAGGCCCGCGAGCTCGGCTACACCATCAAGCTGCTGGGGATCGCACGCAACACCGACGCCGGCGTCGACGTCCGCGTGCATCCCACGCTCATCCCGGCAGACCATATGCTCGCCAAGGTCAACGGCGCCATGAACGCCGTCTACGTGGTGGGTGACGCCGTGGGCGAAACCATGTTCTACGGTGCCGGCGCAGGCTCCTTCCCCACCGCGAGCGCCGTCGTGGGCGATATCCTGTCGCTCTCCGAGCAGATCAGCCGCGGCGTGGCTCCGCTGCCCGAGATTGAGCCCTATGGTCACAACCTCGCCTTTAAGCCCATGGACGAGCTCCAGACCAAGTACTATGTGCGCCTGAAGGTCGCCGACCGCGTGGGTGCCCTGTCCGAGACGGTCGACATCTTTGCCAAGCACAACATCTCGATCTCGCTCATCAACCAGGTCGAGGACGGCAAGTCGGGCGCCAGCGATACTTGCTCGGTCATCTTCCTGACGCACCGCGCGCTCGAGAAGGACGTCCAGGCTGCCACCGCCGAGCTTGCCAGCGTCGACTGTGTAGCCGAGGTCGCCAACGTCCTGCGCATCGAGGACGTTGAGGCCTGGACCGAAGGCGTCATGGCCAACTAGTCCACTACTTCGAACCTCAATGAGGCCCAACGCAAAAGGCGCGCTGTCTGCATCAACCGCAGGCAGCGCGCCTTGTTCTGCTTGCAGGGGAAGCTGCGTCCCGGTATTTCAGCTCAGAACGGGGCGAAGCTTCCCTCAGGGCCTTCTTTCGGAAACTATGTCCCATTCTGGGCGCGCATTCTGGGACACGCTTTCCGCAACGGGCTTCTCGCGGAAAGCGCATCCCACTCTGGACGCCAATTCCGGGATGCATTTTCCGCGGCGGTGTCGGCTACTTGCCGTCGTCGTCCTCGGCTTCTTCTCTTGCATAGAGCTCCAGCATGCGGCGGCGGTATTCGCGCACGGCGAGCTTGGCGCGCTCCAGGCGGCGACGCTCGCGCGGGGTCAGCTCGGACGGGTCGACCTCATCACCATAGGTCTTATCGGCAAGAAGATGCGCCGCGTCCACGATGCGGGCATCGATGTGGCCGCTCGCCGCCTCGGCGGAAAGACGCTCGGCAATCGTATCGAGCGTAGGCAAGCCCTCGAATACGCGACCATGGCCATGCGAAGTCAGCAGCTCGTGCTCACGTGCGAGCAGGCTCGCCAAATCGTGATGGGCGCGCAGGATGTCGAGCGCATCGGATGGATGCTCGGCAACTTCTGCCACGGCGGCGACCGGCGCGGCGTCGACCACGCGGTAGAAGAGCTGCGCGAGCAACGGCATCAAGAACACCGTGATGGCACCGGCAGCAACCATGACCGACGCAATATCTTGCGACAGCGCGCCCGCGTTGACGGCAACGCTTGTCACGGCAACGATGATCGGCAGGGCCGTGGTGCAGTACAGGGCCACGGTAATGCGACCATACGCCGACACATCACGCGTCGCAGGACAAATGCTCATAGAAATAAGAATGGGCACGGCACGAATAATCAGCAACGCCACGATAAAGCCCACGAGCAGACCCGGGCGCGACGCCACGGCCGTCAGATCGATCTTTGCGCCCGATACGGTAAAGAACACCGGAATCAAAAAACCGTAGGCCAGGCCGTCGAGCTTGGTCTCGAGCGTATGGTTGCCCTCGGGGATGATGTAGCGCAAGACAAAGCCAGCGGCAAAAGAACCCAACACGATGTCGAGATCAAAGACGGCCGAGAACGCCACGAGCGTGACCAGGATGAGCACCGTCAGGCGCACGAAGGTCTGCGACGTGGTATCGGCGCGTTCCTCGACAAACGCAAAGAAGCGGCTGCCGACGCGCTTGGAGCGGCTCGGGACCACGGCCAGCAACACGCAGACCACCGCAAACAAGCCAAGGATTACAAGCGTTTGGATGCCGGTGCGGGCAGACAGCAGCACCGACATGGCAAGCACAGGGCCGAGCTCACCCCAGGTGCCATACGCGAGAATCGAGTCGCCCACGCGCGTGCCGGTGAGCGAGCGCTCACGCATGATGGGCACGAGCGTACCGAGCGCCGTCGAAGTGAGGGCAAGCGTCACGGCGATACCGTCGAAATGACTTACCGAGAACCACGGGGTAAAGCGCACGGCAAGCCAGGCGATACCAAACGTGACGGCCCACGTCGCCAAGCCGTAGCGCCCCTCGACGCCCGTGATGCTCTTGGGGTCGATCTCAAAGCCGGCAAGCAGGAACAAAAAGGCCAGGCCCAGCTCGGACACAAGCGAGACCTCAGCATCTACATGGATGACGCCGAGCATATGGGGTCCCAGCACCGCGCCGAGCACGAGCAAAAAGACCGTCTCGGGAACAGGTTTTCCGGGAATCGCCGAGGCGATGAAGGGACTCGCAAAGGCCACGAGTGCGATGATGGCGAGCGAAACGAATGCCATGTGATGCCTTTCTCTTGTTTGCGCTTCACTGTAGCACCCTCGCCGTCCTCAACGCGCCGCGAGCTGTCGTATCATAGTGAGGTTTACAAACATGTGGCTCAAGGCGACCGCAGGGCAGACCCCGCAAACCGACCGCTGCCGCATACCGTACCGTACGCCCAACCGATCAGGAAGGCAGGAACCAATGGTCTCTCGTATCTACGTGGAGAAGAAACCCGGGTTCGACGTCGAGGCTCAGCAGCTCAAGGGCGAGCTGACCGAAATTCTCGGCATCAAGGGCATCGAGGCCCTGAGGATCATCAACCGCTACGACGTCGAGGGCATCGACGAGGAGCTTTTCCGCTCCTGCGTGCCGACCGTCTTTAGCGAGCCCCAGGTCGATGTGACCTACGACGAACTCCCCGCAAGCGATGGCGCCGTCTTTGCCGTCGAGTTCCTGCCTGGCCAGTTTGACCAGCGCGCCGACTCCGCCAGCGAGTGCGTGCAGCTCATCAGCCAGGGTGAGCGCCCCGCCGTGCGCTCCGCCAAGGTCTATATGATCTCGGGCGCTCTGGACGAGGCCGCCATCGATGCCATCAAGCACTACGTGGTGAACCCCGTCGAGGCTCGCATCGCCTCGCTCGACCTGCCCGAGACGCTGTACATGGAGACCCCCGAGCCCCAGCCCGTCGAGGTGCTCGACGGCTTCCGCGAGCTCGACGAGGCCGGCCTTGCCGCCTTTATCGCCGATCGCGGCCTTGCCATGGACGAGGCAGACATCGCCTTCTGCCAGCAGTACTTCCGCGATGAGGACCGCGACCCCACCATCACCGAGATCCGCGTAATCGACACCTATTGGTCCGACCACTGCCGCCACACCACTTTCGGCACCGTCCTGGACGACGTGACGATCGACGACGCCGTGGTGCAGCAGGCCTTCGACCGCTACATGGAGATGCGCCATGAGCTCGGTCGCGACGCCAAGCCCGTCTGCCTCATGGACATGGGCACCATCGGCGCCAAGTACCTTAAGAAGACCGGCGTCATGACCGATGTCGATGAGTCCGAGGAGATCAACGCCTGCACCGTCAAGGTGAAGGTCGATGTCGATGGCGAGGACCAGGACTGGCTATTCCTCTTTAAGAACGAGACCCACAACCACCCGACCGAGATCGAGCCCTTCGGCGGTGCCGCCACCTGCGTGGGCGGCGCTATCCGTGACCCGCTCTCGGGCCGCAGCTATGTGTACCAGGCCATGCGCGTCACCGGCGCCGGCGACCCCACCGTCCCGGTTTCCGAGACGCTCGAGGGCAAGCTGCCGCAGCGCAAGCTCGTGACTACTGCCGCCGCCGGCTACTCCAGCTACGGTAACCAGATCGGCCTTGCCACCGGTCAGGTCAACGAGCTCTATCACCCCGGCTACGTGGCCAAGCGCATGGAGGTCGGCGCCGTCGTGGGCGCTACCCCGGCAAACCACGTGCGCCGCGAGTGCCCCGCCCCCACCGACAAGATCATCCTGCTGGGCGGCCGCACCGGCCGTGACGGCATCGGCGGTGCCACCGGCTCCTCCAAGACCCAGAACACCGAGTCCATCGAGACCTCGGGCGCCGAGGTCCAGAAGGGCAACGCCCCGGTCGAGCGCAAGCTGCAGCGCCTCTTCCGCCGCGGCGACGCCTGCCGCCTGATCAAGCGCTGCAACGACTTTGGCGCCGGCGGCGTCTCGGTCGCCGTGGGCGAGCTTGCCGACGGCCTGTATGTCGACCTGGACACCGTGACCAAGAAGTACGACGGCCTGGACGGCACCGAGCTCGCTATCTCTGAGTCCCAGGAGCGCATGGCCTGCGCCGTCGCCGACGGTGACGTCGAGGAGTTCATGGGCTACGCCGCCGAGGAGAACCTGGAGGCGACCGTTATCGCCGAGGTTACCGCCGAGCCGCGCATGCGCATGGCCTGGAACGGCGTCGCCATCGTCGACCTGTCCCGCGAGTTCCTCAACTCCAACGGCGCACCCAAGCACCAGGTCGCCCACGTGTGCGCCCGTAGCGTGTGGCAGCCCAGCTGGGCCGGCACCACGCTCGGCGAGCGCATGACCTCGCTTGTCACCGATCTTAACGTCGCCTCCAACAAGGGCCTTTCCGAGCGCTTCGACTCCACCATCGGTGCCGCGACCGTGCTCATGCCCTTTGGTGGCAAGACGCAGCTCACTCCGAGCTCTGCCATGGTCGCCAAGTTCCCCGTGGACGGCGAGACCACCACGGCGAGCGCTATGGCATGGGGCTTCAACCCCTACCTGATGGAGGCCGACCAGTTTGCGGGCGCCTACCTGTCCGTGGTCGAGTCCATCGCCAAGCTCGTTGCCGCCGGCTTTGAGCACAAGCGCGCCTACCTCTCCTTCCAAGAGTACTTCGAGCGTCTGCGCACCGAGGCCGAGCGTTGGGGCAAGCCCATGGCAGCCGTCCTGGGCGCCCTTATGGCCCAGGTCGACCTGGGTGCCGGCGCCATCGGCGGTAAGGATTCCATGAGCGGCTCGTTTGAGGACGAAGCCGGCGAGCTCAACGTTCCGCCGACCCTGATCAGCTTCGCCGTCGCCGTGGGCAAGGCCGCCCGCGCCGTCTCGCCCGAGTTCAAGGGCCTCACGCACCGCGTCGTCCGCATCGCCCCCGCCACCTATGGCGAGGACTACCGTCCCGACGCCCAGCAGTTGCTCGCCGCGTTTGACGCCGTCGAGGCGCTCACCGCCACCGGCGACGCCCTGGCCGTCTCCACGCCCGGCTACGGCTGCGGCGCCGAGAGCCTCTTTAAGATGTGCGTCGGTAACCAGATCGGCATCGAGCTTGGCGATGATGTAGACGTAGAGAGCCTCTTCACCCCGCTCTACGGCAGCTTTATCGTCGAGCTCGCCGAGGATGCCGAGCTGCCCGAGGTCGCCGACGGCGTTGTCGTCGAGCCCCTGGGCACCACCGTCGAGGGCTATGTCATCGACACCGGCTCCGAGGTCATCGAGCTCTCCGAGCTCCAGGAGGCCTGGGAGAGCGGCATCGAGGGCGTCTTTGCCTACCGCAGCGCCGACGAGACCCCCGAGGTCGAGACCATCGACTTCCGTGCCAAGGACATCCACGTGTACAGCGGCGCCAAGATCGCCCGTCCGCGCGTGATCATCCCCGTGTTCCCCGGCAACAACTGTGAGTACGACAGCGCACGTGCCTTCCGCGCAGCCGGTGCCGAAGCCGACACCTTCGTGATCAACAACCTCACGCCCGAGGCCGTCGCCGAGAGCACCCACGAGCTTGCCCGCCGCATCCGTGCAAGCCAGATCGTCATGATCCCCGGCGGCTTCTCGGGCGGCGACGAGCCCGACGGCTCTGCCAAGTTCATCACGGCGTTCTTCCGCGCTCCCGAGGTCACCGAGGCAGTTCGCGACCTGCTCAAGGCCCGCGACGGCCTGATGCTAGGCATCTGCAACGGCTTCCAGGCCCTGGTCAAGCTCGGTCTGGTGCCCTATGGCGACATCGTCGACGCCACGCCCGATGCGCCCACGCTTACGTTCAACACCATCGGTCGCCATCAGAGCCGTCTGGTGCGCACCCGCATCTCGTCCAACCTGTCCCCGTGGCTGTCGCAGTGCAGCCTGGACGACCCCTACACCGTCGCCATCAGCCACGGCGAGGGCCGCTTTGTCGCCAATGACGAAGTGCTCACCCAGCTGATCGCCAACGGCCAGGTCGCCACGCAGTACGTGGGCGAGAACGGCAAGCCCAGCATGGATCTCTCCGTCAACCCCAACGGCTCCGCACTCGCCATCGAGGGCATCACGAGCCCCGACGGCCGCGTCCTGGGCAAGATGGGCCATGCCGAGCGTCGCGGCGACAACCTGTACCGCAACGTGCCCGAGCATGTCCCCGGCGATAAGTTCATGCCGATCTTTGAGAGCGGCGTGGCCTACTTCGCTTAAACCTTTCCCATCAGGTACAATCCCTTCGGGTAACAACACCCGCCACCGACACATCCGGTGGCGGGTTCTTTTTTACTTCGCGCATGTAGGAAGGACATCATGGAAAGCCGCAAGCCGTATCTCGCCACCCTGCCCGGACTCATCCTGGGCTGTCTTGTTTGCTGTGCACTCTGGGGATCGGCCTTTCCCTGCATCAAGATCGGCTACGCACTCTTTAGCATCCCAGCGCACGATAGCGCTTCGCAGCTGCTCTTTGCAGGTTTACGCTTTACGCTTGCCGGCGCCCTGGTTATCGTTGGGATGAGCGCGGCCCAACGCCGCCCCCTCATACCGCAAGCGCGCGACATCAAGCCCATCTTTGTCTTGTCGCTCTTCCAGACTATCGGGCAGTACTTCTTTTTCTATCTGGGCCTCTCGCGCGCCAGCGCCATGTCGAGCTCCATCATCGAGGCCAGCGCCAACTTCCTCGCAATCCTCTTTGCCGCCCTGGCATTTCACACCGAGAAGCTCAATACGGCCAAGGTGCTTGGCTGTGCGCTGGGCTTTGCCGGCGTCGCGCTCGTCAACCTTTCGGGCGCGGACGGCACCTTTGGCTTTACGCTCGACGGCGAGGGCTTTATCTTGGCTTCCACTGTTGCAGGCGCCCTATCGACCTGCCTGATCGGCATCTTCTCGCGCGAGCACGACGGCGTCTTGCTTGCCGGGTGGCAGTTTTTAGTCGGTGGCGTGGTCCTTACCGCCATCGGGTTTTTGATGGGCGGCACGTTGTCCCCCACCGAAATCGCCCCCGCCATCGCGCTCATCATTTATATGGCACTCATTTCCGCCGTCGCGTACTCGCTGTGGTCGCGCCTGCTTGCCGTCAACCCCGTCAGCCGCGTCTCGGTCTTTGGGTTTATGAACCCCGTCTTTGGTGTGGTGCTGAGCGCGCTGCTGCTCGGCGAGGGCGCTGGCACGAGCCCCGTTACCGTCATCGTTGCCCTGCTGTTGGTCTGCGGCGGCATCATCATCGTCAACAAACCCAAAAAAGCCTAGCGAGTTCACCTTTTTAGAGAGGATGTTCGCAAACTTTAGCTTAATGGAGCACACTGGTTCTCGTTGATTTCGTACCGAGTCGCGGCTGCAGACGCCCGTCTTGCCGCACCGCGCCTGGGCATTATGGCCGGTGGCCCCCACAAACGCAAAAAGGGGCGCACGACCATCGCAACGGTCGTGCGCCCCTTTTTCTAGCGAACCTTGATGCCGGATTTCTTTTTGGCATCCTTGATGCGATAGAGCTCCGCATCGGCAGCGCGCAGAAGCTCTTGCCACGTGTTGATCCCATCGCCGTAGCGCGCGTAGCCGATAGACATTCGAAGCGAGTAGGGTGTCTCGGCGCGCGAGAGCTCGTTATTGATCGCCGAACACAGGCGGATAATGTCGTGCTCCGTCACCCCCTTCTGCAGTACGACGAACTCATCACCGCCATAGCGCGCAATAAAGCCGCCGGACGGCGAACAGACGTCCTTGAGTACTGCGGAAACAACCTGAAGAGCATGGTCGCCCTCCACATGTCCATACTGATCGTTAATCTGCTTAAAGCCGTCGGCGTCCATCATGAGCAGATACACATCTTCGGCCTGATCCACATTTGAGAAGAGCGACAGCATATAGGTCTCAAAACGGTTGCGATTGTTGAGGCCAGTCAACGGGTCGGTCGAGATGAGCTGCTCCTGGCAGATGATATAGAGCAGCAACATGCTAATCATTATGCCGACACAAAGGCCAGGCACCGAGTATACGATCTGAAAGGTACCGCCCACCAGGGCCGGAATGGCGAAAAATGCCAAGGTTCGATAGACAGCCTTCGTCTGCAGGCTCTCGACCCTGCGAGATTGCACAAACGCATGCAGGGACGTATGTATAACGTAACAGTAGCTGACAATGGGCTGGATCATATAGGCAAAGCCGCGACGATACACGCCCTGCGAATCGATATAGAACAGGGCGTGCGTCCAGTAACTGGTAAAAGCCAGCACGACCACCAGAGCCGTAGGCAACGTTACAAGCACCACCCTATAGCGCGAGGTCACAAGGTGAGAGCCTTGCATCGTCTCGGAATAGATAAACCAAATGAGACACGCGATGGCGAAGAGCGAAAACGAAACCGCGTTGGAAATCCAGTTGGCTGCAATGCCCAACGTGCCGTCCGCACCATCCGAAAGCGTCCAGATCATATCGAAGAAAATGTAGGCAGCAGACGTGTAGCCCAGCATGCTAAACAAAAGCTGCTGGGTGCTCGAGAACAGGGAGCGACGGCTTCGTACGGCAAGCCCGATAAGAACAATCATGCATAGCAGGAATATCTCAATCTTGAGTGCCTTAACCACTAGACGCCCTCCCTTCAATATCCAAGTGGTCAGAATCGCCCGATTCGTGTCTGGGCAATAAACGCCCCTTTCTCCGCAGGGGTAAGGGGAATAATAGCAGAGCGCCCGAACGTCACTGCAAGACAGCTCTCGTTCGGGCGCTCAAACGGCGCGAGTTGCACGCCGGAATCATTGATGGGTATCGATTGCTACTCGCCATCGATGTCGGTCGCGACAGCCTCTTCGATGGCCTCGACACCGGCAGGCGACAGGTCTTCCTTGCCCTGGCAGAACTTCTTATCGACCCAGCCGGTCAGAATCGGGGCCATGATTGCCGTGATGATGACGGCAGTGGCGATCTGCGCATACGCAGTGGGCGCAAGCTCGGCATAGCGCGGAGCGACCTCGGCGAGGGCGACCGGCGTGGTCATGGCCGTGCCGGCAATGGTGGAACATGCCACAGCCGCCTTACCATTGCCGCCACACAGGCGCTCGAAGGCAAAGGTAATGGAACCGACGATAAAGAGCGTGATGAGGCCCAGCAGGATGCCCGAAATGCCACCGGCGATGAAGCTCGAAAGGCTCATGGACGCACCGAGCTGAAAACCAATTACAGCGATCGCGGGATTGGCGCCGGGAACCAACAGGTTCTTGATAAACGGGAACAAGTTGCCCAGGACCATGCCGATAACAAGCGGCAGGATGGATCCGATGATGGTGCCGACGGGGATGTTGGCGAGACCCGAAACACCAAGGATGATCATCGTGACGGCGGGGCCGGCCGTAAAGAACAGGATACCGACAGCGCCCTGCTCGGACTCGTCGCCGAACTCGCCCATGATACCCGTGTAGAGCGCCATGTTGCAAAACGTAATGCCGCCGATGATTGAGACCGAGCTCAGGCCCAAAAGGTTGTCGTTAAAGAAATACGCAACGCCCAGGCCCAGCGCGGCTGCCACCACAAGCTTAGGAATCAGCACGACGATGCCGGTCTTGATGGCACCCGGTGTGGACTTAAAGCTGATGCCGGCGCCCACGAACAGCAAGATCGCGGCAACGATGGTGTTGGAGCCGCCGCGGCAGGCTGCCGTAAAGAAGCCGCCGATCTCAAAGACCTGTGGGCAAAAGGTATTGAGCAAAAGGCCGACGATCATCGGGTAGATCATGATGTCACCCGGGGTGCGCGGTACCTTGAATTTCTTTTGCTCGTTGGCGGTCGCTCCCTGTGCCATGAAACCCCCTTTTCCGCTGACGCAGAACAAAAGCCCACGTCACGCTTTGCTACAGTAAAGTTTGACCATGGTACCAGAAGAAGCAGACCGCCTCGGTGGGAAATTGGATTCGTTGGCCGGAATGAAAACGCGTCCTGCTCTTATACGAGGCTCAAAACGATATAGAGCACGATGCCCGAAACACAGCACCACAACATTGACTTTGTCTTGATTGCCACCGCCACGACGCCGGCAGCCGCAATCCAGGGAATCAAGCCCTGCCACAAGCCGGCGTCAAAAGCGCCAGGGCTTATCAAATCGTTAGCAACCAGTGCCGCGAAGGCGGCGGGCGGGATATAACCCAAGGCCTCGGTAACGCGGGGCGACAGCGTTCTCCCGCGCAAAGCAAACGCCGGGGCAATGCGGAAAAATGCGATAGCCGCCCATGACGACAGCCACAGGACCAAAAACTCATTAACGGGCATCGCAAGCGCCCCTTCCTTCGGCGAGAGCATCGCACGCAAGCGCCGCGACAACGCCGACGAGCACGCTTACCGGCACGGCGATATTCGTCCACCCCAAGAGCTTGCATATGGCGACGGACACCGCAGCCAAAACGGCAGCTACGATATTGCCGCGCGACAGTCGCTGCGAAAAGAGCAGGCAGATAAAGAGCGATGTGCAGACAAAACCCGCAATAGCGGTGGGAACATCGACAACGGCACCGACGATGGCGCCCGTCGTACACGAAACGCCCCATGTTGCGATGAGGATCACGTTGAGCACAAAGGACTCGAGCGGACCCCAATCCTCCCCTTCAACCAATTTGCCAAGCGAGATGCCATATGCCTCCTCGGTAAGTGTCGCGGCAACAGCCAGCGTCTGACGCTTCGAGGCACCCCTCAGATGCGGTGCGATCGATGCCGAGTAAAGTGCAAAGCGCGAGGAGATTGCGGCGACGCTCGCGACGATCGATGCCGCAGGCACACCTGCCAGCCACAGATTGCAGATCATAAACTGCCCGCTGCCCGTCACGAACGTGCTGCTCAGAGCAAAAACCATCCAGGGTTCCATTCCCGTCTGCGCCATGATCATTCCGCACGGCGCGGCTATCGCAACATAGGTAAGCATCACCGGCCAGATGGTTTTAACGATTTTGAGCACCATAGCGTTCCTCGTCCCGACAAGCTTTCCGAGCCGCATTCAACGACGCGGCAGAATCATCGCCCGGTGGCAATAAAGTTCGCCTACAATTGCCACCGGATCGAAAGACACAGAAAGACACAGCTTTTTAGGAAGTCATTATGACAGCTATCGATCGAACGACGGCAGTCGCGGCCTTCAAGACCTATACCGATGCTTACGATGCCGCCAATCCGCGTATCGCGCTCAAAATCGAGCATACGTACCACGTTGCCGAGGTATGCGATGCCGTGGCGCGCGAACAGGACTGGTCACCGCAGGACATTGACCTAGCGTGGCTTTGCGGCCTGCTACACGATATGGGTCGCTTTGAACAGTTGCGACGCTGGGACACGTTTAAGGATGCCGAGAGTATGAGCCATGCGGCGTTGGGCGTCGAGGTTCTCTTTGGCAAAAACCCTGCAGACGCGCCCGCGACAACAAGTATCCGCGACTTTATCGACGATCCGGCAGAAGACGAGCTCATCCGTGCAAGCATCGCCCACCACAGCGATTTTCGCCTACCCACGGAACTCGACACCCGCACGCGGAACTTCTGCGATATCGTGCGCGATGGCGACAAGATCGACATTATGCGCACCATCGCCGACAGCACCGTCGACACCATCCTCAAGGTTGATGAGGATACATTTCTTACCAGCCACTTCTCGGTACCGACGCTTGCCGCCTTTGACGAACACCGCTGCGTCGCACGCGATGAGCGCGATGAGCCCGCCGACTTCTTGGTGGGGCTTATCTGCTTTATGTTTGAGCTCGTCTATCCAGCAAGCCGCGCGCTGGCGCGCGAACAGGGCGATATCTACCGCCTGCTCGACGCGCCCTTTGGTATCGTGCGGCCCTTTACCGATCCCGCCACGCAAGCGACCTGGGAGCGCTTAAAGGACGAGATGCGCGACTGGCTGGCGCGCGCCTAGCGCTCGAGCTGGGCCAGGAGCTCCTCGACGACTTCGACGGCGTCGCCGACAACTTTGTACTGCGCAGCGCCAAAGATGGGAGCATCCGGGTCCTCGTTGACGGCGATGATGCACTCCGCGCCGCCGATGCCGGCTAGGTGCTGGATAGCACCCGAAACGCCGATGCTCACGAGGAGCTTAGGCGAAACCGACACGCCGGTCTGGCCAATCTGGTGGCGGTACTCCAGCCAACCCGCCTCCACGACGGGACGCGTGCAACCAAGCTCGGCACCCAGCGCATCGGCGAGCTTTCGCATCAGAGGCAGATTCTTCTTGGAGCCAATGCCGCGGCCCACCACGACCAGGCGCTCGGCATCGGCAATTGATGCCTGCTGCCCCCACTCCTCGGCTGGAATCGAGATCTTGACGCGGGCCTTAACATCATCCGCCAGCGATACCTGGGTAATCGTGCCAGAGCGGCCGTAATCAAACTCGGGCGCTCCAAAGATGCCGGGACGCACCGTTGCCATCTGGGGACGATGATTGGGGCAGATAATGGTGGCCATCAAGTTGCCGCCAAACGCCGGGCGCGTCTGCTGCAGTAGGCCCGACTCCGCATCCATCGAAAGCACGGTGCAGTCGGCCGTAAGACCCGTCTGCGAACGCACGGCAACGCCGGGTGCCAGTTCGCGACCAAAAGCGGTTGCACCATATAGGATGGCCTCGGGTTTGCGTTCGGCTGCCAAATCGCAGATCAAGCGGGCGTAGACCTCCGCATCGTTTTGGCGCAGGCGCTCGTCGCGACAGGCCAGGACTTCGTCGGCGCCCGCGCAAACCAGATGCTCCAGGTCCCCAAGCGAGCCCTCGGGGCTCATGCCGACCAGTGCCACCAGACGGCAGCCGCGAGCATCGGCAAGCTCGCGCCCCTTGCCCATGAGCTCGTAGGCCACGGGAGCCACGGCATCGTGCTCGTCAGTCTGCACGAAGACCCAAATGTCTCGATATGCATCAAGGTCCACCGCACCAGCGGCCTCGTCACGCTCGATCGAGATAGCATTGACGGGGCAGGCGTCGACGCACCCACCGCATAGGATGCAGCCGTCAGTTACGCGGGCGCATCGGTTGGGTCGCTCGCCTTCCACTACGATGCCGCCCGAGGCACAGGCGCGAACGCAGCGACCGCAGCCGATACAGGCTTCGCTATCGATAATCAGTCCGCTCATCTATGCCATCCCCTCGATAATCTTGGCAAGCTTTGCCGCCTGCTCGGACGCCGTCCCCTCAACGGCCTCGCACGTTTGGTCACGGTCGGGCACAAACGAGCGCACGACCTGTGTCGGCGACCCGGCAAGACCGCAACGCGCGGGGTCGGCGTTCACGTCGGCGGCACTGACCACGCGCACGTCCGCCTCCTCCGCCGCGCGAATACCGGCAATACTCGGCATACGCAACTGGCCAATCTCCTTGGCAGTCGTCATCGCGCACGGCATCTCAAGGTACACCGTCTCCTCGCCGGCATCGCATCCGTGAACGAGCGCCAGCGAGCCACAGGTCGTAAAGCCCGCGCTCTGCACGCAGCTCACGTCGGTCACGCAGGGAATATCAAAGGCACCGGCAAGCTCGGGACCAATCTGGGCCGTATCGCCATCCACCGCCATCTTGCCGCAGATGAGCAGGTCGAAGTCCTCGTCGAGCGCCTCGATGCCGCACTTGAGGGCATAGGTGGTTGCCAGGGTATCGGCACCTGCAAAGGCGCGATCGGTCAGCAGCAGCGCATCGTCGGCGCCTCGAGCGATGCAGTCGCGCAGCAGCGACTCGGTCGCGGGGATGCCCATCGACACCACCGTCACGCGCACATCCATGCCAAAGCCGATAAAGTCGTCCTTCAGCGCCAGCGCGCATTCCAAAGCGCTCGCATCAAAGGGATTAATGACCGCCTGCTTGCCATCGCGCACGATGGTATTGGTCTTGGGGTCCATCTTGACCTCAGTGCTGCCCGGCACGGCCTTGACGCACACCACCATATGGAAATCGCTCATCTTCACGCGCCCCCTTTCTGGACGAGCTCATCCAAGAGCTTCTCCGAAAACAGGTTACCGCGACCCAGCTGCCCGGCAGGATCGAGCTGGAGCTTGAGCCGCGCCGACTCGACCATGGCCTCGTGACCGTACATCGTCTCCAAGAAGCCCGCCTTGATCTTGCCGACGCCGTGTTCTGCGGAGACGGCACCGCCCATGGCCGTGACCTCGGAAGCCCACTGGGCAAAGAGTTCTGCGCCGCGGCGATAATCCTGTGCATCGCGCGGCAGAATGTTCACATGCAGATGGTTGTTACCGATATGCCCCCAGGCGGCAGATTCAAGCCCACTTTCCGCCAGCGTGCGGCGATAGAGGGCGATAACATCGGCCAAGTGCGCGTTGGGCACCGACATGTCCGAACCCAGTTTGGTGATGGTGGGATCCATGCGGCGGCGCTCGTCGATGAGCATGTTGACGCTCTCGGGCACCGCATGGCGGAAGAATCGCTGACACTCGCGATCGACCTCGGTGCGCGCGACCCAGGTCGCGTCATCGCGGCCGCCCGCAAGCTCCAAAACCCATCCCAGGTGGTACAGCTCCTCAGTCGCTTGAGCCTCGTCGTCGCAGTCGAGTTCCACGTAAATACAGACCTTTGCCTCATCGTCGAGTGCCGGCAGCGAGGCAAACGCGGTCGACTGCTCGCGCTGGCGGCGAAGGATATCCAAGGCGCCGGCATCGAAATACTCAATAGCGGCGGCATGGGACAGCACGGGGCGCACGGAATCGGTAAAGGACACTGCTTTGTCCTCGCTGTCGAAAAAGCAGCTCACGCCCCATACGACCGAAGGTGCCGCCTGCAGGGCGATCTCGAGCTCGGTAATGACGCCGAGTGTGCCGCACGCACCGATGAAAAGATCGATGGCGTCCATATCGTCCGAAACGAAATAACCCGACGCGTTTTTGGTCTTGGGCATGGTATAGCCAGGAAGATCCAGCTCGAGCGCGCGGCCTTCCGCTGTCACGAGCGACAAGTGGCGTGCGTCAGCGTGCGCCTGACCTCGATGAAGCTCAAGCAGGTCGCCGTCCGCCAGTGCCACGTGAAGCCCCGTAACGTGCGGGCGCATGGGGCCGTAGGCGTAACTGCGGGCACCGGAGGCATTGCACGCCGCCATGCCGCCCAGGCAGGCAGATGCCTCGGTGGGATCGGTGGGGAAGAACTGCTCAGGAGCTGCCTGGAACTCCTCATAGGCCTCAAGCGATACCTGATCCCAGTCAGCGGTCGGCAATGCCTTCTTACCCAGTTGCTTGCGCAACTCCGAAAGCACGACGCCCGGCTCCACGCGCAGCAGAAAACGGCCTCGCTCGTCGCGGCGAAGACCCAGGTAGCGATTCATACGAGAAGTGTTGAGGATATGCCCGCCGTGAGGCACGGCGCCGGCAGCCAGACCGGTCCGAGCACCCTGGACCGTTATTGGAACATGCTCGGCATGGAGCTTTCGCAGAATGGCGCGGACTTCGTCCTCCGTTGTCGGAAACGAGATGCTCGACGCCTCGCCCGATGTGCGAGATTCATCGCGACCATATTCTTCGAACTCGTCGCCGAAGGGTTTGATGGCTGCAGACACGCGAACTCCCCCTTTAGTTAACTACAGTGTTTGCAGGGAGATGTTACCGCATCGTTTCGTCGACGTGACTGAGACCGTCTCCATAATTGGCGAATTTTACGTTTGCGCAATTCGGCGAGCGGCGGCGTTTTCTCGGCAGGCGCTCTATTTAACGCGCTCCTTTCCATCGCAGCCACGCATACAATTGGCGCTCGAAAAAACTTGAGATATTTTTTAGCGTCTCTCACCTGCGGCGATGTAAACCCGTCAAGCATTTGGTCAGAAATTGGTCAAGTTGTGGCTGATACGGTCGGCATCGACAGCCAAAACCAATAGAAGGTTTGGCCCAAAAACAGGGAGGTTCCCATGGCATATTACTGGCCCCAGTACGGCATCGCCATCGAAGTTGACGATGACCCATATCTTCTGCCCTTCGATGAGGAGGCATTTCCCGATGCGGCTGTCTATCACGTCACCACCGACGTGATTTGCGATCCCGAATCGTTTTCGGCACTCGCCCACCACATCGCCCACATCCACGACATCAAACTCGACCCAAACTTCGACGAGCTCATCTACTCGCGACGCCTCATGCTCCACATGCTCTTTGGCGCCGATCCGTCCACGTTCGCGCGCGTCTATACCACTAAGGATGCCGCATGAGCGTAAGGAAGCAGTCGAGCCCCCTAGGGTCAAAACATCGAAAAAGGCTCGGCGCCGTCTGTTTGGCCATCGCCTGCGCCCTTATCGCCGTCGGCCTTTACGCTTGGCAGTCAAAGCCTGTCGCCGAGACGGGTGCCTCGGTCACAGCGGCAGAGGGTAAGTCGCGTCAGGAAATCCAGGACGAGCTCGATGCCATCGTCCGCGACAACATGATGACGATCTCGGTCGCACCGGTCGCCCAGCTACAAAAAGGCGGCAAGCTGCGCATCAACGTGCAAAACGTCCAGGATAACAAGTTTCCCCAGCGTTTCCGCGTGATCCAAAACGACGAGACCATCTATGAATCGGGCGTGGTCGAGACCGGCAAGACCGTTGAGACCTGCCCTGCAGGTGACATCAAAGAAGGCGAGGCGTATATCGAGATTCAAGCGCTCGACGCCAAGACCTACGACGTCCATGGCAATCCCACGCGCGTCAAGGTGCGAGTTGCGCAGACAGAAGACTAGACCTGCCACCTGTTATGAAAATGCGCACCCGTGCCGCTTTCGTCTAACCCTCACGGAAACGGTCCGTGACGAATAGAAAGGAACGATTATGGACATCACCAGGAACTTGAATGGGGCCAGGGTGCTCGTCGTGGGCGCAGGGCTGGCGCTCGCACTCGCAATGGGCGCCGCGCCGACCACCGCCCTGGCGGAGGGACGCACTGGAACCACCAACGTGACCATCAGGACCGAAATCGACAACATCAAGTTCAAAGCCCCGACCGTCATTCCGTTCGTCGCTAAGGCAGACGGCACGCTCCAGGGCCCTTCCGAGAATACAACCACCATCGACAATCTTTCGGCCTATGGCATCCACGTTACCAACATGAAGATTGCCGCCCAGAAGTCCTGGAGCATCGTCGCCGACGCCAAGACGGGGACCGCCCAGAACTCCATCGATTTTAAGGTCGGCCCAGACAAGGCACTCCAAGACGCCCACGCCGCGACGCAGGAAGCGGGCCTCGACCTTTCCAAAAATGCATCCTTCGACATGGGCTACCAGGGCATCGCCGATGGTACGGACAAGATTAAGCTTAAGACGAGCGGCACTGTCGCCCGCGTCACGCGAGACATCTTCCATGTGACCGGCACGGGCGACCAGGTCGCAACCATTACGTGGACGGTCGAGCCCGGTGCGCACACGGCCTAAGGCAATTGTCCTTGCCGTCATCATCGGCGTTGTAACGTTTGCCCCGATCGCCGCCTTTGCCCAACAAGAGCAAGCGCAGGCTGCCACGCAAGTGACTGTCGATCTATCGGAGCTCGAACGCAGTGGCCAACATGAACCCCTCGCGCAAACGGGCGACACGCGACAGCTCCTGGCAGCAGGAATCGCCACGGCAGGCGCTAGCGCCATCGGCCTTGGCCTGCACATCAAACGCAGCCGGTAGCCACACGAATCGAGACCGTCCAGCATAGGTAAGGAGAACCCATGGCATCAAAGAACCTTTTGCCCGTTGCCGCGCTCTGTAGTGCGCTTGCCACCGGCATGCCCGTTGCCGCTCTAGCGACACCCGCCGTGGACGCCCCCTTACCTGCCGTCAACTGTCTCGCCACAAACCAGATGAGCACCATCGCGCGCCAACGCTTCTCGCTTGCGCAGGCAAGCATTTCGGCCTCGGGGTGCCTCCGTCGCTGCACGAACAGCTCGATAGTCGTGGATACCGAGCACTCGAGCACAGCGGACGGCCCCCTAACGGGATGCGTTATCTGCACATGGCGCGCAGCTGCAACTGATGCCGATGGCGATTCCTGCGACGTGGAGCTGTGCCTCGACATCACCCTGTCCGATGACTCGGCGGACGGGGCAACAGTCGCCTTCGACAGCACGTTTTTCGAAAACGGAGGGGGTGTATGCCTGGGCTGCGTCCCCTCGAGCGCCGATGGCACGCAGCCCGCTATCTCATTCACCGCATCGCTGAAAATGACCAAGGCGGGCACCGACGCCACGGCAAATGGCGAGATCGCTCTGATGTTCTACGCGAGCGGCACAGAAAGCCAGGAGATTCGGGGCAAACAGCGGACCGGATCGCTCAGCCTGACGCGAGGGGCAGACCCCGGTCCTGTCGATATCAGTGCCGAAACGCAAGATGTGCATCACGTCCTTGTCGATCCGGCGCTCCTCGAGATGGAATGGAGCGGAGTAGGAGCGGTCGGACTCGCCCCCTCGACGGGTGACATCGCAAGCGACTCCAGCGAGAGCAGCGGTGAAATAGCGCCTGGGGACAATGGCGCACCCGGCGGCATAACACCGCCATCGAGCGGTCCTTCAGCCACTTTCAGCGAGCCAAGCGAAACAGCCACCGCAGTGGGCGGCACGCAAGCTGGCGAAAACTTGGGGTGTCCCATGCCGGCAGACATCGACGAGGGCAATTGTTGCATGATGGTCGCGCTCGACCGCACGGAAACCGTCGACGCCGCGAGCATTGAGGTCACCGCTGCCGATAAGCCCGTCCGCAAAGCAGCCATTATCGCATTCCCTAAAACCGTCGAAGTTGTTTTTCTGCCATCGGGCGAGGTCGTAGCCCCCACCTTGCTCACCTTGCTTGGGGCAAAGGGCACGGCCAACCAAATCGACAACCTCACGGTCGCCGACCCTGCGACCACCGCAAAACTGCACCTGTATGCCGTAACCTCGGACGGAGGCAAAACCGAGGAATTCGACGGTGAGAACCTCCTGAATAACCGGATACTCCATAAAATGGAAGACGTCTCGTATCAAATTGAGCTCGTGGGATTTGACCGAGCTCGAGATGCCGATATCATCGCCGCGGCCATTGAGTCCCCGCAGCGACTCATGACGCTGTGCTTCGATTACAGCCCCTATGTCGTGATGGGAGGCTGAGGCTTGGGCACCAAATGCCGTCATTAATACCACTTATATAACGTATAGGATGAGGCATGACGCACCCTGCAGCCCGTTCTGCTACGATTGCCAGGTTGGCATCAATATGGGAGGGTTCATGCCGGGTTTGGGAACGGTCATCAACGTCGCACTTTTGATTGCGGGCGGACTGCTGGGCCTTATAGGCGGACGCTTTATCACACCCCGCATCCAAGACACGCTCATGAAGGCGTCGGGGCTGTGCGTTTTGTTTATCGGACTGGGCGGCACCATGCAAAAGATGCTCGTCATTGACGGGAAAGCGCTGGAGACCACCGGCACCACCATGCTCATCGTCTCGTTTGCCCTCGGCTCGCTCATCGGCGAGGCCGTTAACCTGGAAGCCGGCATCGAAAACCTGGGCGAATGGCTCAAGCGCAAAACCGGCAGCGAGGGAGACAACGAGTTCACCAATGCCTTTGTCTCGACATCGCTGACCGTCTGCATCGGTGCCATGGCTATCGTGGGATCAATCCAAGACGGCTTGCTCGGCGACTGGTCCACGCTTGCCCTCAAGGGCGCGTTGGACTGCATCATCGTCTGCACCATGACGGCTTCGCTCGGCCGCGGCTGCATCTTCTCCGCCCTGCCCGTTGCCGTATTCCAGGGAACGATTACGCTGTTTGCCGGCGCGCTCTCCCCCATCATGACCGCCGCCGCCCTCGACAGTCTATCGCTCGTGGGCTCTATACTCATCTTCTGCGTCGGCGTCAACCTCATCCGTCCTCAGACCTTCCGCACGGCCAATATGCTCCCCTCCGTTGTCATAGCCGTCATCTACGCCCTCCTGTTCTAAATCTATCTACGTAGCGGTATCTCGAACACCTGTTTGATGCTGTGCTATGATATGAGGTCACCGAAGCTGCGTTAGGAGAGGAGAGACGGTGGCCGACCAGGACATCAAGATGCTCATCGAGCGCATTATGGCCGAGGCCCGGACCCATCAGTCTGCTCGCTTCTCAAACGAAGTCTATGCTGACGAGCCGATTCTCAAGACCGGCCGACAGATGCAGAATTTCCTTCCCGACCAGTACCGCAAGATGCGCGAGATATCGCGCTGGCAGGATGACCCCAAAGGCGGTGCGGGTCGCTGGCTTTCGGAAGCCGAGCTCTTCTACCGTCAAGGCCTGCTGATGGCCGACTTTGAGGACGACTGCCCCTACAACGGTACGTTCAAGTCGTACTTTCCCACCTATAACGCCATGAGCGATCGGCAGTTGCGTGGCTATTTTACCTGGCGTGCCCAAGTGCGCCGCGGAACCATCGAGGAAACGTCTACGTCCTTTGCCTTCCTGTATCTCTATGAGCTGATCTGCGGCATTGGCGTAGATGACCCACTTGATGGTTTTAAAAAGATCAAGGCTTTTTGGGATGCCTATCGTGCCTTCGAGCCCGGCATCGACCGGTTTGCACGCGTGTGGTTGCAAGATTACGCCGTGTTCCACGGGCTCGACCCCGAGCTGCTTCGCGACTCTAAAACCGTCGCATTCGACAACGCCCTCATCGAACTGCGGCGTGCGGCGCGAGACCTTGCGCCCGCGCCGACGCCGTCAGACCTGGCGCCTGCGCGTCGCAAGACCTCCAAGCCTACGCTCCCCCTTCCGCCCGACGAGGCGCGCGAGGAGCGACTCATGGCCGCCATCAATGCCCTCTCCACGTATAACCTCAATAACTCAAGACTCGATCGCGGCCACCATCGCGATCTACGCCACGTGGCATGCGCCGTGTATGTCCGTATGGCGCGCTACTATGACACGCACCGAAAGACCGGCATCGTAGCGAGCTTGTTTGGGGAGGAGACGGCCATGCCCTACACCATGTTTGCCTCGGCCGTGTTCTTTGCGCCCGAGCGCCACGAGGACTGCGAATATCGCCTGGACCCCATTCACATCTATCGCTGCCAAAATGGCTTTTGGGAATGCATGCGCATCCACGGCAGCAGACAAAAAAGTAGCAAGCTCGGTGAGATGATGCGCGCCTGCGACCAACGCCTGCGCCTGGCCCTAGACCCCACCCATCCCCTAAAGGAGGAGAAGGTCCCCAAATATCTGGCCAAGATCATCGATGACGAGATCGTGGCATGGCTTTCGTGGGACGCCGCGCACCAGCCTGTCAAGATCGATATCGATTTGAGTCAGCTGGGGCACATTCGGAGCGCCGCCGCGCAAACGCGTGAAGCGCTTTTGATTGATGAGGAGCGCGAGGACGATGTGCCCACAGAGATCGATACGGCGGAATCCGAGCAACCGGAAGCCAAGCCCGCGGCCGACGTGATGGCCGAGCCGATCGCGGCGCCCACGGAGCGCAACGAAGCCGACGAGCCAACCATTTCCACCGAACAGTTTGGTGTCGTGGCACCGCTTCTCGCGCCGACGCCCGTGTTCGCAGCTGCTGCGCCCGCTGACGCTGCGAACGAACTCACGCCTGCCGCAGACGCCTATCTCCGCGCGCTGCTCGAGCAGGACACGGCACAGACGGAATCGGCAGTGGAGAGGTCGGTTCAGAGCGAGGACATGCTCGTCGATAGCATCAATGAGGCGCTCTTTGACCTGGTGGGTGACACCGTAATTGAATTTGGCGCGGCAGGACCGCACATTATCGAGGACTACGAAGCAGACGTGAGAGGATACCTAGACTATGAGTGATACCGCATCCGCAGCACCCCGCGTGCCCAAGCGCGTCGCCGCCGTCATTCTCAACTCGCTCAAGGGCGGCGTGGTCCCGCGCATCGGCCTTCCCTACATCACCGTAGGGCGCGAGGTCGAAATCCGCGCCCTGCTCACCGACCTGAGTCTCATCGCCGACGGCGGCGCGAGCTTCCGCTTTCTGGTCGGTCGCTACGGAGCCGGCAAGAGCTTTTTGCTCCAGACCATCCGCACGCACGCCATGGGCGAGGGATTCGTCGTCGCCGATGCCGACCTGTCGCCCGAGCGCCGCCTACAGGGCGGCCAGGGACAGGGCCTTGCCACCTACCGTGAGCTCATCCGCAACATATCGACCAAGACGCGCCCCGAGGGCGGTGCGCTCAACCTAATCCTCGATCGCTGGGTCGCCTCGTGTGCCGATGCCGATGAGTCTGCCGTCAATGCCCAACTGGCCCCGCTCGAGGAAATGGTCCACGGCTTCGACTTCGCCCGCATGCTCCGCCGCTACCGCACGGCAGTATCCGAGGGCGACGAAGAAGCTATGAGCCGCGTGACCAAATGGATTCGCGGCGAGTACCGCACCAAGAGTGAGGCACGCGCCGAGCTGGGCTCCTCGACCATCATCAGCGATGACGACTGGTACGACTACGTTAAGCTCATTGCGCGCTTTTTGGTCTGCAGCGGCTACAAGGGCATGCTGGTGCTCATCGACGAGCTCGTGAATCTGTATAAGATTCCCAACGCCATCACGCGCCAATACAACTACGAGAAGATCCTGACCATGTACAACGACACGCTCCAGGGCAAGGCGCAGTACCTGGGCATGATCATGGGCGGCACGCCAACCTCCATCGAAGACCGCCGCCGTGGCGTGTTCTCCTACGAGGCCCTGCGAAGTCGACTCGCTCAGGGCCGCTTTGCACGCGAGGACCTTAAGGACATGCTCGCGCCCATCATCCGCCTGCAGCCACTCACCTACGAGGAATTGCTGGTGCTGATCGAAAAACTCATGCAGATCCATGCCGGATACTTTGGCTGGACGCCCACGCTTACCGAGAACGACTTGGTAGACTTTCTCAAGATTGAGTTTGGCCGCGTGGGAGCCGATACGCACCTGACGCCGCGTGAGGTCATCCGTGACTTTATCGAGCTGCTCGATATCCTGTGCCAGAACCCCGATGCAAACGTGGCCGAGTTGCTGCAAAGCGTCGGCGGCGACGCGCTGGCACCGGCAGCCGCAACAGGCGACACCGGCACCGCAGACGGCGACCGCAACTTCGCCGAATTCACCATCTAACCTGCCAAAAAGGGACAGGTCTATTTTGGCAGCTTTTATCTGCACAAACGTTGAGACAGCAATGCAGCAAACCATTGCCAACCGCATTGAGAGGTTCGTATTTGAGGGGAGGCCCCGTGAACGCCTTTGACCGATATGCTCCGTTTATCCAAGACTTCATCTACTCCCACGATTGGGAGAGTCTGCGCTCTATCCAGGTTGCGGCGGCAGATGCCATCTTTAACACACAAGACAATGTGCTCCTAACGGCATCCACAGCTTCCGGCAAAACCGAGGCAGCCTTCTTTCCCATCCTGACCGAGTTTTGGGAGAACCCGCCCGCGAGCGTGGGCGCCCTCTACATCGGCCCCCTCAAAGCGCTCATCAATGATCAGTTCGTCCGCCTCAACGACCTCTGCGAAGAGGCCGATATCCCTGTCTGGCACTGGCATGGCGATGTCTCGCAGTCGCACAAGGCTAAGCTCATTAAAAAACCGAGCGGCATCCTGCAGATTACACCCGAGTCACTCGAAGCGCTTTTAATCCATAAGCACATGGCGATCCCGCGCATGTTTTGCGACCTGCGCTACGTGGTCATCGATGAGGTCCACTCGCTCATGCGCGGCGACCGTGGCGGACAAACGCTCTGCCTTATCGAGCGACTCTCGCGCATGGCCGGCGTGCAGCCTCGCCGCATTGGCCTTTCGGCTACCATCGGCGACCCCGAGCGCACGGGCGCTTTTCTCTCACAGGGAACGGGGCGCGACTGCGTTATCCCCCGCTTTGAAGAACCGCGCCGCGTGTGGCGCATCTCCATGGAGCACTTCTACAACTCGGGCCCCCAGGCGCAGCAGCGGGGATTCCTGGGTACAGGTCCTCAAGAGGCCGAAGTGCTTGCGTGCGAGCGCATCGATGCGGCGGCATCCGCGGCACTGCCCGCCGGCGCCCAAGACATGCGTCACAGCGGACAGCTCACACAAGAGGAGCGCCGTCAACGTCGTGAGCGGGCACAGGGCAAGGCCGCTCCCAAGGACCGCCAAGCTTCCTCGGCCCCCGAGGGCAAAGTCGACATCCCCCAAGCACCCGAACAGGCATTACTCAACCCCACCGATACAGCACCAGACAACGCCGACCCCGGTATGGGATATATCTTAGAACACACGCGCGGCCGAAAGTGCTTGGTCTTTGCCAACTCGCGCGAGGAGGCAGAGGCCGTATGCTCCATGCTGCGTAGCTACTGCGAGAGCCGGCACGAGCCCGACCGCTTCCTTATCCATCACGGCAACCTCTCGGCATCGCTACGCGAGACGGCAGAAGAGCTCATGCGCGACGAGGAACAGGCACAGACAACCGTCACCACCTCCACGCTGGAGCTCGGCATTGATATCGGTCGCCTGGAGCGCGCGTTCCAGATCGATGCACCGTTTACCGTCAGCTCCTTTTTGCAGCGCATGGGACGCACGGGACGCCGCGATCTTCCGCCCGAGATGTGGTTTGTCATGCGCGAGGAAGAGCCCGAGCCGCGCACGATGATGCCTGAAACGATACCTTGGAAGCTCCTCCAGGGCATCGCGCTCGTACAACTCTATCGCGAGGAAAAGTGGGTCGAGCCGCCCGAGCTCGATCGACTCCCCTACAGCCTGCTCTATCACCAGACCATGTCGACCCTCGCCAGCACCGGCGAACTCACGCCTGCCGAACTTGCCCAGCGCGTGCTCACGCTCAGCTATTTCCACCGCGTCTCGGCCGATGACTATCGCGTACTGTTGCGCCACCTCATCAAGATCGACCACATCCAGGTCACCGAGGGCGGTGGGCTCATTGTGGGCCTCGCGGGCGAGCGCATCATTAACAACTTTAAGTTTTACGCCGTGTTCCAGGAAAACGAGGAGTTCACCGTTCGCAGCGAGTCGGCCGAGTTGGGCACGATCGTCAATCCGCCACCGCCCGGTGAGCGCATCGCCATCGCCGGACACTGCTGGATTGTCGAGGAAGTGGACTGGAAGCGTCATACCGTCTTTGCCACGCAGGTCAAGGGCCGGGTGCCGGCCTACTTTGGCGACTGTCCCGGTGACATCAATACACACGTACTCGAGCGCATGCGCAAGGCGCTCAACGAACACGCCGCGTATCCGTACCTTATGGGTAACGCACGGGCCCGCCTTGCGCAGGCTCGTCATACGGCCGAGATTTTGGGCGCGGGAACTAAACCGCTCATTAACCTGGGCGGCGATACCTGGGTGCTCTTCCCCTGGCTGGGCAGCTACGCCTTTTTGGCCCTCGAGCGCATGCTCAAGATTAAATGTGCCGCGGAGTTGGGCCTTCGCGGACTCGACCCATCACGCCCGTACTTTATGCAGTTTAAGATGAAGGCCGACGAGGAGACGTTCTTTGAGGTGCTCGCCGCCGAGGCCGAGAAGGGCTTCGATCCCATCGAGCTCGTCTATCCCGGCGAGGTGCCTTATTTTGACCGCTACGACGAGTTTGTTCCCGAAGAGCTCGTGCGCAAGGGCTTTGCCGAAGGCGTGCTCGACATAGAGGGCATGAAGCAGCGTGTCTGCAGCTGGAGCGACCACGCCTAAGACCCGTCTTTTTGGGACGGAGAGACTTACTTGTCGTGAAGGACGGTGCCGAGGAAGTCGGTGTCGAAGGGCACAGCTTCGGCAAAGACATAGTCGCCGTCGCTGGCGATGAGCAGGTAGTTCTCCTCGCCGCCGAACTCCGCATCGCCGCATGGGACCACCCAGGCGTGGGCGAATACCTCGAGTGCCGCGGCAACGCAATCGCGCAGGAACGTCACGTCGCTCCCCCTGTTCGCACTCACGATATTGGCAACATAGATGCCTCCGGGGTTCAGGCTGCCTCGCACCAAACGCAATGCCTCAACCGTCGCCAGCTCGCGTACGGGCTCGGCACCGCCAAAGCAATCGCTCACGACCACGTCGTAGCGACGATGACCCACGCTCGTCACGCCCAGATACGAGCGAGCCTCAGCGGTAATCACTCGCAGGCGATCGCCCACAGTGCGCTCCAGCTCGTCCAGGTAGAACCAACGGCGCGCCAGGCGCGTAATCTCGGCATCGTACTCAACGACGTCCATGCGCAAGCTCTCGTGCGACATCAGTGCAAACTTGGGATAGGCAAACCCGCCGCCGCCCAGCATGAGCATACGGTCGATACCATGCCCGTAAGCATCACGCATTGCGTCCTCAGCCTCAAACACGTCGTCAAACGCGCGATAGTACGCAAAGACGGGCTCCGCCCAACGCTCGCCAACGTAGCTTGCGCTTTGGTAAACGCCGCCTTGCACCAATACACGGACTTCGTCGCCGCCCTCATCGTGCACGCGTTTCACACGCGCCAACCCATTGCGGGTTCGCGCAACCTGCAGACAGGCAGCACGGACAGCGACAGCGGCCGCGCCAAGCGCCGCGGCCCCCAGAGCAACGCCGGCAACGACGCCGGCAGAAACACTCGGCTTGTTCATCTAGAGCTCCTTTTGCAGATAAAGGCCATGGTCATAAAATCCAAGATGACGATAGTACTCACGTGTGCCAATCGCGCTAATCACGTTGATACGCGCATAACCCGCATCCCGGGCAATCTCGCACGCACGCTCTACGAGCAAACGACCCAACCCATGATGCTGCGCCGCCTGGCCTTGATCGCCCACGCGCGCCGCCATGCCATACACGTGAACCTCGCGAATCATCGCCTCGTCCGACACCGTCGGCAACTCGCCCGCATGCGCGGCAACAAACGCGCGGTCGGGCAGCGACAGGCGCAAAAAGCCCGCGATTTTGCCCTGCGGTGTCACCCACTGCAAAAAGCGCTCGCGCGTCACCGGCGTCTCGTACGCCACTTCCTCGTCAAGGGTCAACTCGTCCAGGTCGGCGCCCGCCGTGCTGATCTCGCGATAGCGAATCTCACGCACCGTCGCACCGTCACCCCGAGCAGCCAGGCGGTTCTCAACGAGCTGGCGCAGGTTGGGTTTCTTGTTGCCCACCATGATGTCATCGGAGCTAAAGTCGCGGATCATGCGGCTGATGCGGCAGAACGCCGGCGTCACCACGATGTCGTCGGCCAACACATCGAGCAGCTCGTCCTCGGTATAGGGGCGCCACTCGCCACACTCGTAACAGCCCACCAGATGCGAGCCCTCGATGAGCGCGCACGGGTAGACCTTGACCTCGTCGGGCATAAAGGCGCCCTCGGTCATAAAGCGCTCGTAGTCGCGCTTGTCCCCATCAGGCGTGGCGCCCAGCAAGTTGAGCATAAAGTGCGCGTGGATCTTAAAGCCAAACAGGCGCGCGAGCGAAAACGCTCGCTCGATCTGCGCCACCGAAATGCGGCGCTCGTTGATATCGAGTAGATGCTGGTCAAGACTCTGAATACCCATCTGAATCTTGGTGCAGCCCAAGCGGCGGATAAGTGTGAGGGCCTGCGGCGTTACGGCATCGGGGCGTGTCTCGATAACGAGCCCCACCACGCGATGCTTCGCCGTCTCGTTGATGCGCTGCTGACGCTCAAGCTCCTCCATCGTTGCCGTCTGCCACTCGGTGACCTCGCCCCACGGCGTACCGGGGCCGTACAGACGACGCACCGCGCGGTTATAGCCGCCCACGGCAGCATCCACACGCTCCTGCTCGTCGGCAACGCCGGCAGCAAGCTCAGCCTCGTCGGTCGCAATGCCGGCAGCCCGATAGCGCTCGCGGCGCCCCGCTACCACCGGCGGCAGGGCATCGGCGGGCGCGTCATCGAGCAGGCGCCCCGCCTCGGCACGACTGATGCCCGGACGCGCCAACATGGGGTTAGCTGCCACGCCAGCAACGGCGTCATCGTTCAGCGCACGGAAAAGCTCCGACATAAACCACGTTTGATACCCTTGCGGATAGTCGCTCCAGGTGCCACCGAGCACGATGAGCTCGATCTTATCGGTCGCATGACCCATCTGCGAAAGCGCGGTCAGGCGAGCGCTCACCTGCAGATACGGGTCGAAGCAGTTTTGCTCCGCACGGGCGCATGCCGGCTCGGCGTGCAGATAGCTTTTAGGCATGCGCAGGTCGTTGGGGCAAAACAGGCAATCGCCCGAGCACGGCCAGGGCTTGGTGATGACGGTAATGGTCGCCACGCCCGAAGCCGTGCGACGAGGCTTCATGCGTAGCACCTGCAGCAGTTGACGCTCCAGCTCCGCATCGACATTCCATCCAGCCCAACGAGCCGGCTCCTCACGTTTAACCCGCTGGTAGAACGGCAGCAGACGGCGCTTGGCAAAATCGCGTTTGTCGGCACCCTCGCGGCGCGCCTCGGCATGTATCAGTTTGACGAGCGCCTTGTCGTCTACGGTCTCGCCGCAACGCAGGGTCTCAAGTATGTTCAAGATAATCTGTTCCATGCCCCCATTGTAAAGGCAAAGGCGCCGAAGCCCGTCACGGCTCCGACGCCTCCATCAAACAGCGCGTCTATGGTTTATAAGTCTTCGATAACCACCCGTCACTCTGGATTAAACGACATGTCGCCCGAACCGACCTCAAAACGATACGTGGCAGACTTATCGCCGTTGTCGAATTCAAGATTCAATATGGTCTCGCCATCGTAGCCAAGCGGAAGGAAATCGCTCTCGAAGTCGCCGCTGCCCACGGTGAGGCTCGCCTTAAAGCCCGTAGAGCTCGGAACCGTCATCTCCACGTCGCCCGAGCCCACGCTCACGTCCATCGACTTCGCGGGCGCCTGGTAGAGCTCGAACGTCATGTCACCCGAACCGACCTCGGCATTCAGGGTGTCGGTCACGGTGCCCGTAAACTCAACGTCTCCCGAATTCAACGTTATATCCAGATCATGGCACGCAATGTCCGCGACCGCCAGGTCGCCCGACCCTACATTCGCCGTAATGCCCACCAGGCTATCCGCAACATCTCGCGGCAGCTCAATGGTAATTGTGCGGTCAATCGCGCGCTTATCATCGTAGTCGAACTGACTGATCTTGAGCGTAGAGCCCTTGACCTTAGCAAGGTTCCGGGTAGCCGCATCAGAAGCAGACGTTCCCTTCGCAACGCGACCGCTTTCGATAACACGCACCGGGCCGCCAGAGACACATTTAACCTCGACCGTCCCCGACGTCACGTCCAAGTCGAGCGATTGGAACGCGTCGGCATCAAACGTTTCGCTCGAAAGCTGCTGAGGCCGAGCGGAATAGTTACCGCTATCCAAGAGATCATCGTCGTCAAACATATCGTCAAAATCAGACAAATTGCCAAATAGAATACCGGTCGTACGCACCATATCGGAATGAGCCAATAGCCGCGAAATGCCAAAGACAAGCCCAATGATAAGCACAAACGCTCCGATGCCAACGCCCAAGCGTGCCTTGGATTCATGTGAAAGCTTCATCATTCATCACCCTCTTTGGCAATCGGCTCAGCGGTAGTCGCGGTAGCCACGTCAGTATCAACCGAAGCGGAAACATTCCGAGCCCTAGCCGCCACCGGTGCCGGACCAACCTGGATATCCCCACGCGCCCAATCACCATCGAGCGCACGCGCCACCCAGTGATAGATGGGAATCGTAAAGAAGATCAGCGCGGCAAAGGGGCCGGCACCAAAAAGGAACATCAGCAAAAAGAACAGCAGCCAGCACACGGCCCAATACGGGAACGACTGGAAGGGGCCCTTCACCGGAGTCGAGCCAACTGCGCCGCCACTCGTCGCCTGCGCCGTAGCAGCATTGGCGGCCTGTGCACTCCAGCTTGCCGCTTGTGCCGCCTTGGCTGCCGCGTCACTTGCCTGCGTTGCCGCCTCGGTAGCTCGTGCCGCCGCCTCATGAGTGCGTGCGCGCTCTGCTGCCTCGGCCTCGCGCTGACGAGCGCGGTCCTCGTTCTCAAACTCGATATCGTCCTCGATCTCGTCGCTCGGATTGAGCAGCTCGTCCAGGCTCACGCCGTAGAGCTTGGCGAGCGAGATCAGGTTCTCGGTATCGGGCGAGCTCTCCGCGCGCTCCCATTTACTGACCGCCTGGCGCGACAGCCCCAGCTTTCGCGCCAGCCCTTCTTGGCTAAAACCCTTGCTGCGACGAAGGTCGGCGAGCCGCTGCGCAGTTTCTACATTCATGGTTCCTCCTATGTGATGCCAGCCGTACCGCCGGACCGTTTTTGTTCTTAAGGCGCCTTGCACAGTTAAAAATCTATCCGCCACCGCCAAAAGCATGCCACCTATTCTAGTAAGATTTTTGACAACCGGCGGTTGCGGGTGCATATGAGCTGCGGAAATGTGTCCAAACAAAGCAATGACCCGTAGCTTGGTTGTCCCCGTTGCGGCGTTAACGGTAGTATGGTCGTACTGTTTATTCCGCACCGCCAACGGAGGGAGTTCCGCGCCGTGAACCGCGATTTCGCCTCATCGCTCATCCAGCTCAACAACACGTTCTATCGCGAGCACTCCGCCTCCTTTTCCGATACGCGCCAGGCCCCGTGGCCCGGCTGGGTACGCACCATGGATATCGCGCTCGAGCAGCTCGACGTCGCCACGATCGAGCATCCCGTCCGCGTCTTCGATCTTGCCTGCGGCAATATGCGGTTCGAGAACTTTGCCGCCGGCGGCGCACTTGCCGCCAAGGGCGTCGACGGAGCAAACCCCTCGGCAGATGCCAGCTGCCCGTTTGAGTTCTATGGTGTCGACTCGTGCCAAGACCTGGCCATCGATGCGCGCGGCCACGCCCTGCGCATTCCCAACCTGCACTTCCAGGAGCTCGATGTGCTCGATGCCCTCATGAAGCTCAACCCCGCCGAAACACCCGACGTGCTTTTCGACGCCCCGCTCGCCGACATCTCGGTCTGCTTTGGATTTATGCACCACGTGCCGTCGTGTGAGTACCGCGTACGCGTGCTCGACGCCCTGGTGCGCCAGACGCGCCCAGGCGGCATCATCGCCATCAGCTTTTGGGAGTTTATGAACGACGAGCGCATGGCGCGCAAGGCCGTTCGAGCCGAAGCCCGCGCCGAGCTCACCCCGCCGTTTGAGGGTTACGATTCCACGCAGTTTGAAGCCGGTGACCACCTCATTGGCTGGCAAAACGACCGCCACGCCTACCGCTATTGCCATCACTTTGACGATCAGCAGATTACCGACCTGGTGCGCGGCGTCCGTACGTTCTACAAGAGCGGCGAGGTCCCCGTGCGCGAGCTTGAGCGCTTCCATGCTGACGGTCGCAGCGGCGATCTCAACCGCTATGTGATTCTCAAGCGCCTGTAGGCACCGACGACTCGCCGTCGAGCCGCACCGCGTCTTTCGGGCAAACTATGCCCACCCCTTTTTCAACCCATTGACGGAACGCGCGGCCATGCGTTCCATACTTATGACCAAGGAGCCTCATGGGAGCCGTCCACGTTCGCACGCCTAAGAACTTTGTGCTCGAGGAGCGCCTGGAGCGCTACGCCGATGCGATTGAGACGAACCCCGAAATCTATGCCGGAGATTGGCGCGAGGCTTGCGCGCCAGTTGGCAGCAAGCCCTTCGAACACCTTCATCTGGATCTGGGCTGCGGCAAAGGCACCTATCTGGTTGAGCGCGCTCGCCGTGAGCCCGACACGCTCTTTATCGGCATGGACCAGGAGCCCATCTGCATCGCCTATGCCGCACAGAAAATCTGCGAGCAGGAACTGACCAACGCACTCGTTCTGCCCCGAGGCGCCGCATCGCTGCCGCAGCTATTTGCCGCAGGCGAGCTCGATGCCATCACCATTAACTTTCCCACGCCGCAGCCCAAGGCCAAGTACGCCAAAAAACGACTCGTCCATGTCGACCATCTGATGATCTACCGCCCGCTCTTTGCAGCCGGCGCCACCGTCACGCTGCGCACCGACAGCAAGCCATTGCGCGACTACGCCCTGGGGCAGTTCGCCGCGGCAGGCTACGACACACTTTGGGTAAGCGACAACGTCCGCCGCGACCATCCCGAGCACCCCGAGACCGAATATGAATGCCGTACGCGCGAGATGGGTGCCGTCGTCTATGGCATTTGTGCCACACCCGGCGAGAAGCCTACCGAAGAGACACTCGCAGCAGGCCGAGAGCAGGAGCAAAGCCTTGCGTGCTACCTGCCCGATAACCTCGACGAGCTCACCTATGTACCCCTGGGCATGGAAGAGGCCGTCGAGAACTTTAGAAACCGCGCCCGCAAAGGCAAGAAGCGCCTGCCGCAAGAGCACTAACTTCACGCGCCCATTTCCTGCATTTTCTCGCGCGCTGGCACCCCGCGCCGCCGCTACGCCATAATAGTTGGCGGACAATCGCGAGAGAAAGCAAACACATGGCACAGACCACGACAGATACCGCCGCCAGCACCGTCTCCGGCGCCGGCGCCGCCAGCTCATTCTCGGGCGGCACGGGAACCGAAGCCGAGTTTGGCTCGCTCGGCGCGCTCTCCCCCACCTGGTGGGAGCCCGAGGACGGCAGCGAGCCCGAACCGTGGCTTACGCCCGATCAAGCCTTCGAACGCTTCTTTGAATGGACGAGCGATCGCGGCATTGAGTTGTGGGATCACCAAGAAGAGGCCCTCATGGACCTGGCTGCCGGCGATCACGTCATTTTGGGAACACCGACCGGATCGGGTAAATCGCTCGTCGCGCTGGGCATGCTCTTTATGGGCATGGCGCAGGGCAAACGTTGCTATTACACGGCCCCTATCAAGGCCCTGGTCAGCGAAAAGTTCTTCGATCTGGTACAGGTGCTCGGCCGCGATAACGTCGGTATGATCACCGGCGACACGCACATCAACACCAAGGCGCCCGTCATCTGCTGCACGGCCGAAATCCTTGCCAACGATGCACTGCGTGAGGGCAAGGGCGCCGACGTGGGCTGCGTGGCCATGGACGAGTTCCACTACTTTGCCGACCCCGACCGCGGCTGGGCCTGGCAGGTGCCGCTGCTCACCCTGCCCCACACGCAGTTTATGCTCATGAGCGCCACGCTCGGCGATGTCACCGCCATCGCCGCCTCACTCGAGGAGCACACCGGCGCTGCTTGCGACTTGGTTGTCGACGCCCCGCGTCCTGTTCCGCTGAGCTACGACTATGTGACGACCTCCCTCGAGGGCACCGTCGAGCTCGCCATGCGCCGCGGCGAGGCCCCGCTCTATATCGTGCACTTTAGCCAGGATGCCGCCCTTGCGACGGCACAGTCGCTCGCCAATTTTGGCATCGCCAGCAAGGAGCAGCGCGAGGCCATTAAGGATGCTGCCAAGGGAACGAGCTTCTCGACGGCCTTTGGCAAGATTCTCAAGCGCCTGCTTGGATGCGGCGTCGGCGTGCACCATGCTGGCATGTTGCCGCGCTATCGCCTGCTGGTCGAGCGCTTGGCGCAGCAGGGCCTGCTGCCCGTCATCTGCGGCACCGATACGCTCGGCGTCGGCATCAACGTACCCATCCACACCGTGGTGCTCACCGCGCTCACCAAGTTCGATGGCTACAAGATGCGTCGCCTGCGCGCCCGCGAGTTCCATCAGATTGCCGGTCGCGCCGGCCGCTCGGGCTTCGACACCGAGGGCATGGTGATCGCCGAGGCACCCGAGCACGAGATCGAGAATGCCAAGCTTATGGCCAAAGCGGGCGACGACCCCAAAAAACTCCGTAAGATTAAAAAGAAAAAGGCCCCCGAGGGCTTTGTCACCTGGAACAAGCAGACCTTCGAGCGCCTAATCGAGACGCAACCCGAGACGCTCAAGCCGCTCCTGCGCATCACACACTCCATGGTGATTAGCGTGGTCGAGCAGGGCGGCGATGCCCGCGCCCGCGTACACGACCTCATCGAGACGAGCCTGCAGACTCCCGAGGAAAAGGCTAAGCTCGAGGTTCGCGCCGACGAGATCTTCGCCACGCTCATCGATTCCGGCGTCGTCGTTCGCACCGAGGTGCCGCCCGCACCCGACGCCCCGACTGACGCCGCACCAGACATCGACTATGCGCTGACGGTCGATCTGCCCGAGGACTTCGCGCTCGATCAGCCGCTCTCGCCGTTCTTGCTTGCCGCATTGGAGCTGCTCGATCCCGAGAGCGAGACCTATACCATGGACCTGATCTCGATGGTCGAGGCAACGCTCGAGGATCCCAAGCAGGTGCTGCGCGCACAGGAGCGCGCAGCACGCGATCGCGCTATGGCCGAGATGAAGGCCGACGGCATCGAGTATGAGGAGCGCTTGGAGCGCATTCAGGACGTTACGTACGAAAAGCCGCTCGAGGATTTGCTCGACGCCGCTTTTGACAAGTACCGCCAGGAAGTACCCTGGGCAAACGACTACCAGCTCTCTCCCAAGAGCGTTCTGCGCGATATGCTGGAAAGCGCGAGCGATTTTAAGGGCTACATTCAAAAGCTCGGCATCGCCCGCTCAGAGGGCATTTTACTGCGCTACCTGGCAGAGGCCTACCGTTCTCTCGACCGCACCGTACCCATCGAGAAGCGCGACGAGCGCCTGCGCGACATTATCTCGTGGCTGGGCTTTGTGGTGCGCTCGGTGGACTCGAGCCTGGTGGACGAGTGGGAGAACGCCGGCAACCCGGCAGCCCTCGACGCCGCGCCGCCGCAGGGCATCGACGAGGTCGTGGCGGACCGCCGCGGCTGCACGCTGCTGGTGCGCAACGCGCTCTTCCGCCGCGTGACCCTTGCCGCTCGCGAGCATGTTCGCGACCTGGGCGAGCTCGACGACGACTGGGGCATGAGCGAAATCCGCTGGCAAAAAGCGCTCGATGCCTACCATGAGCAGCACGAGGAAATCCTCACCGACGGAGATGCCCGCAGTGCCGCGATGTTTTCCATCGATGAGTCCGACGAGAAGGCTGCACACGTGTGGCACGTGCACCAGATCTTTGCCGACGAGGATGGCGACCACGACTTTGGCATCATGGGCGATGTCGATCTGGACGCCACGCAAGATGGCGGCGAGGTCATCTTCAAAAACTACCGCGTCGGCTTTATCGAGGACCTGCTCGAGAACTAGCCGACCATACTGGAACGAAGCGGGGCCGCTGGCAACATCGCCAGCGGCCCCGCTTTTGCACTATATGCTATGCCTTACTCGGCATCCTCGACCTCATACGAATCCGCCTCGGCTGGCTCATCGTTTGTCTCTGTCGCAGCCCCGCGCGCCTCGTCAAACGCCGTCTTCATGGTCTTGTTGCCCCACGTGAGCTTGCGAATGGTAAGATCGTCGGCCTTCTTGTTGGCCAGGCGCAGGTTGTTCTCGGAAGACAGCAACGCCTCCTTGGTTTTCTGCAGATGGCTAATCGTCTTGTCGATCTCATCGATTGCCGTTTGGAACTTGCGGCTCGCGATCTCGTAGTTGCGGCCGAAATCATTCTTGAACTTTTCCATCTTGGCTTCGAAGTTCGTGACGTCGATGTTCTGCTGCTTGTACTCCGCCAACTCCTGCTTATAACGCAGCGAACCCATGGCAGCGTTGCGAAGAAGCGTGATCATGGGAATGAAGAACTGCGGGCGGATCACGTACATCTTCTCATAGCGGTAACTCACGTCGACGATACCTGCGTTATAGAGCTCGCTCTCGGGCTCGAGCAGCGTGCAAAGCACCGCGTACTCACAGCCTTTCTGGCGACGATCGTGATCGAGTTTCTTAAAGAAGTCCTCGTTTTTATGCTTGGTCGCAGTCTCGTCGTTCTCGTTTTTCATCTCGAACATAATCGAAATGACCTCGTTACCGCTCGCGTCGCACTCGCGGAAGATAAAGTCGCCCTTGGTACCCTCGGACGCATCGTTATCTTTCTCGAAGTACGCGTTAGGGAACGCTGTCATGCGCAGACGGTTGAACTCGGTCTCGCAGTGTTGCTCGAGAGACTCGCCCACCATCTTGGTGGACAGGCGGACCTTCATGTCCTTAAGGCGCTCAATCTCTTCATCCTTGTAGCGAATCAGGTCATCGCTCGCGCGCTTGGCCTGCGCAAGCTCGAGCTCGTGTGCCGCCTTGGCCTGCTCCTCGCGAGAATCGCGCACTGCCAGCTCGCTCGTCAGCTTGGCACGCGCCTCATCGCGCTCTCGCTCCGCCGCGGCGACCGCCTCTGACAGGTTCATTTTTGCCATCAGTTCCTGCTCGCGCAGTTGGGCACGCAGGCCCTCGGCCTCTTGCTCGGACTGTGCCTTTGCGGCAGAAAACCTCTCTTGCACCTTCACGCGATAGTCAGCAAGCGCGCGCTCGGCCTCGCCGCGAGCGGCATCGAGCTCACGCTGCGACTCGGCCGCGGCGGCGGCAAGCGCCATCTCCTGGGCCTTGTCCGCCGCAGAGAGCTTTGCCTGCAATTCGGCAATCTGCGCATCGCGTGCAGCCAAATCGTTTTGAGCAGCATTGCGCGCCGCCGACTCGACGAGCTTGGCTTCGTCATCTTTACGCTCCAGCTGCGCACGCAAATTGTCGATTTTTCGCTGAAGCTCGGCATTCTCCTTTTGAGCGTCGGCACGAGCCTCAACCGCCGCGCGCTGGCTTGCGCTCTCGCGCTCTGCGGCAGCGCCCTCGAGCTTGGCGCGCAGCTCGGAAAGCTCGGCATCGCGCTTGGCAACCTCTTGTGCCAGCTTCTGCTCCGCGGCGTTCTTCTGCTCGACAAGCTGAGCGTTGCGCTGAGACTCTGCCTTTTGCAAGGCAGCCGTCGAACGCGAGCGCTCAAGTTCCAGTGCCTGCTCGCCCTCGCGCTGGACTGCCTTCACACGCTCATCCAGGTCGCGCGAAAACTCGGCATTGCGCACTTGCTTGACGATGTCCGCATAGCCAGACGCATCGACCTTAAAAACTTCGCCACAATGCGGGCACTTGATCTCGTTCATAGCAGCTCCTCGATGGACGCAAATTTCAACCGACTACACTCTACCGCGCCGCACGGACAAAAAGGCGCCGCCGCCAGAATGGCAACGGCGCCAGAACCACCACAAAGGTGCCTGTCCCCTTTGTGGTGGCATGGGTCACTACAGGTCGCGATAGTCGACCAGGCGAAGATCAGGTTGAGACCCGAGCCAAGCGCGCAGCTCAGGGTCGATCAGCGCGTCGACTTCCTTGGTACGATCGGTCGTAAGCGAGCTGTTCTCGAGGATAAACCGATCGAGATAGCCCGGGTGGCACACAAAGACGACCGTCTCGCCGTCGGACATCTCGCGAACCGTCTGCATAATCGAGTCCTTGGGTTCGTAGCCCGGCTCCATCGAATGCATCACCATGCGCAGATCAGTATTTCCGCAACGCACCACCGCCGTGGGGTCGAAGCTCGCCTTTTGCTCCTTAAGGCCCAGCTCCTGGGCAACCGCCGAGATCGCTCGGTTAAGGTTTTCGCTCATGACGGCATGGGCCTCAAAGTAATCGGGCTCGCGGCCCACAATCTCGACAAAACGGTCGTGCTGTGCGCGGATCTCGATGCAGGCCTCGTCGAAGTCTATCAGCTCCTCACCGCGCTTAAAATGCTCACGGAAGGTACGGCTGCTATGGAACTCGCCGCTCTCGTTGAGCATGCTCGGGATGAGCGCCGGATCGGCGCACGGCTTGCCCAGGCACACGTTGGTATGCTGGCCCACTGCAATATCGGCATCCGCCACGAGCGACCACCCACGCTCGGCCTCGGGCATATTAGGCATAAGGCCCGCCGAGCGCACCAGGCCCTCGTTGACGCTTCGGGCAATCCCCAGGTCAACAGCATACGAATAACCGATATCATCGGCACGAATAAGCAATTGCTTCATAACGACTCCAATCTATGGAAAGGGGCACTTGGAGTGTAGCCAAGTGCCCCAGGTAATTATCCTACCTAAACAGATGTCTTAAGCCTTAGCGGCAGCAACATCTTCCTCGAGCTGATCCTTGCTAAAGCCAAAGAGGTAGGCGATGGCAGCGGCGGCAACAAATGCAGCGCCCGATGCAACGCAACCCCAGACGAGATTAGCCGTTCCGCCGGCAACAAAGCCGGTGACGCCCAGAATATTGGTCGCGCCCAGAACATACGTTGTCACATTGGTGAGGGCTGCGATCAAACCGCCGATAGCACCGCCGGCAACCATGGCGCCCAGGCAGCGAGTGTACTTAAAGCCACAGCCATACAGTGCGGGCTCCGTCACGCCGCCCACGATACCGGAGAGCGAGAAGCCGAGCATGGCGCCCTTCTCGTCGGTCTCCTTAAGGCGCAGGAAGGCACCGAAGGCCATGCCCCACGTAGCGAACTGAGAGATACCGGCCGCGACCATAACGCAGGAGTCGGAGCCCAGGGTGAGCAGCTGCACAATACCAAGGGCAAGCAGGACCTGGTGCATACCGGTCATAACTAGGAACTCCCAAAGTGCGGCAATGACGACGAGGGAGAGGATGGTGACGATGCCGCCGGCGTTACCGAGACCGAACATAAAGTTGCCGACCATGCTGCCCAGGATGGAGCCAATCGGAGCCAAAGCGCACAGCGAAACGGGAATCATGACGGCCATGGTGCCCACGGGTACAAACACCGTAGAGAGCATGTCGGGAACGACCTTCTTCATGAACTTCTCGACGACCATAAGCACCGGCATGGACAGAACCATGGGGAGCACGGTGGAGGAATAGTTGTTCAGCTGGGCCGGCAGTACGCCGTAGACCATGGTGGTCGTTACGCCCGAATCCGCCGCAGCGTTGACCAACGTCATGAACTCAGGAGCAATGAGCACACCGCCGAGCATCATGCCGAGTGGCTGGCTGCAGCCAAGCTGCTTCGCAGCAGCCCAACCCAAATAAACGGGAAGGAAATAATAGCCAGCGTTATAAATCCAGTTGTAGAAGAAGTTGTAGATGTCGGAGTCGGCAGACCAAATACCGAGCATGCCGTCACCGCAAACCACGGCGATGGTACGGAACATGGCAGCGCCCATGATGATGGGGATCGTCATGACCATGGTCTTGGAGAGATAGTTGAGGATCTTGTTGCCCACAGTCTTGAGCGTCAGCGGCTCCTTGGTGCCGCTATCGAGGTTCTCGTCAATGGAGCCTTCGCCTTTAACTCCCAGCGCAATGGCGGCGTCGTAGACCTTCGGTACGTTCTGGCCAATGATGACCTGATACTGGCCGCCAGACCACTGTGCGCCCAGTACACCCTTGATCTTCTTAACTTCATCGTCATTGGGGATGGACTGATCCTTGAGGTTCAGACGCAAGCGGGTCATGCAGTGCGTCACGTTCGTCACATTGGAGGCGCCGCCGACGGCAGCAAGCACATCCTCGGCAATCTTCTTGTTATCGACAGCCATGTCGAATCCCTTCTCTTCCAACTAAAGGTCTGTGGGGCTTCACAGCATCAAGACGCACGATTCCGCTCGCGCCTGCGCAGCGCGCGACGCCCGTTGGCAAGAGATTTCATTGCATGTGATTCCCGGGTGGATCGACATGAAAAAAGCCCCACGCACAACCGACGGAGACCCAATAATGGCCTCGACAGAATCGGTAGTGCCTCTCGGAGCTGCACCGTGAGTAACACCCAACACACGGCGAGTATATGCGGCAGATACGTTTACTGTGGCTCAGATTGCCGACAAACGGTAGGAAACGACCCGCGAACGGTCACTATGACGGAAATAAAACGCCAGAGAACCTATTTATTCAAGCTTGCAGGAGCCACGCGATTCACGTGCATGATCAGATAGACGAGCTCTTCTTGGGCCAATGGCTCGCCAAAGGCCTCTTGAATCAGAGCGTCAATACGATGAGCGCAGCGCGATGCCGCAGGATATTGCTCCACGAGCACGTCGTAAAGACCTGAGTTCTCGGTGTCAATCGGCTCTTTCTTTGCCACGCGATCGAGCAGATAGCGCACATGGGTGGCAAAGCGAGTAAAAGCAAACGACGAGCGATCGACCGTCACGCCCAACTCTTCCTGAATAATCGCAACCGTCATATCGAGAAGATGTTCCTCGTGCTGCTCGGCAAGTACACGCCGCTCGCTCGGCTTAATCGCCGCATTGATAATCGACATGGCGATACCCGCGGCCTCACTCTGGGGCATGCGAACGGCAAAAATTTTCTTAATGCCGCGAACGGCTAGCTCGCCCAATCGATACTCAATAGGATGCAGCTGCTCCAGATCGCGCTTGAGCGGCAACGACACCACCATATGTTCACGGGCGCGCTTAATGGCAAACTGGATATGATCTGCCAGCGTAATGGGCAGATTAGGACTCAATTCGTACGAAAGCTGTCCGGTCGCAATATCTGCCAGCTGAGCAGAAAACTCAAGCACCTCGGGGTCGACCTCGTCGATGAACGCCAGATACTTTGAATCGATGCCGTAAAAGGTGCGCGTGACGACGTCCAGGTCGACCTCGTGCGGCATGTCGCCAAAGCCGATGCCGCGACCCAACGCGATGAGCTGGCGCCCCGCTCCGTCTTCGCAGATGGCAGCGTTGTGGTTAATGCGCTGGATAGCCCTCATGGAATCATCGCTCCTACTAAAACGCACCGTGTAGACCATCCACACGGCGCGTTTATTCTACCTGCACTTGCAGCTACAGTCCAAAGAAGCTCAAGATCTGGTCTCGGCTTACGGGCTTGTAATCGTTGGCATCGAGACCGACATCGTAGCGGAAGATGGGGCGTTCGCGATCGCGGTTGCGCGCGTTGGTACGGTCTCCCCTGCTGTGGATATGCCCGTGCAGCATGATGGCGCCACGCGCCTTGCCATTCCAACTGAGCATGGGGTAGTGGCTCATAACCAGACGGTGGCCCTTGGCATAGCCGGGAGCAATCTCCAGGTAATCGCGCACGTCTTCCCAAATCTGCGGTGCGCCAGGATCTCCCCAGTCGCCGTCATGGTTGCCACGGATGAGAGTCACGTTCTGGCATTCGATGCGCTCGCGCAAGCGCACCGCCTCCGCCATGGGCAAGCGATACGTAAAGTCTCCCAGGATATAGAGACGGTCGTCCGCCGCCACGCACTCATTGATGGCATCGATGACCTTGCGGTTCATCTCCTCGACCGAGCCAAACGGCCGGTCCATGTCGTGCAAGATATTCGTATCGCCCAGGTGCAGGTCGGCGGTAAACCACATCATCGTCTCTGTCCTCATTTCGCAATGCGTCTAACACGTGCCTAGTATACAGACGCTTTGGCGCGGCGGTTAGCCAAAGAGCCCACCGAACAGGCCCCGGCGGCGCTTGTCTTGCTTTTTCGACGCGTCACCCCGGGCGTTCTTGTCCTGGCGCTTCTTACGATCCTGCTCCAACTCATCGTCATCGAGTAGCATATCCCACTCAAACGGATCGTCTGCCAGATCGAACAGATCATCGCCATCAAACATGGCCGCCTCCCTTGCCGATTAGCGAGCGTCCACCACGTAGAGGCCAACGCGCACCTGATGCCACGGGCTGCGCTCGGGAGCAACCTGCTGCACGCGGACCTCAAATACGTCCTCATGGCCGTAATACATCATCAAGGACAGCGGGCCGACCTCGTTTCCCGGAACATAGCCAAGTTTGGTCTTGCCATAGTAGATCGCAACCGCCTCGGGATCATGGGGATTATCGCGCTCGGCGCACAGCGTCAGTTTATCGCCCGCTTTAAGATCGCCTAGGACCAAAGCGCCGTCGGCATACTGAAATCCCGCAATATGAAACGACAGAAGAACACGCGAAGGCTCGTACATGGCAACTCCTCTAACGGCCGGATAAACCGGCGCTTAACCTTATTGAGAAGTCTACGAGCTCGTGCGGACACAAATTCATCCTGTCTGCGTCTTTTCGACCGTTTGTCCTTACGCCATCTGATTCTAATGCACAAACATGCGCACGAACTTGTGCTTCCAGCTTGCGTAAGGAGCATAGCGGAATGGCACGTCCAGCCAGGTTGCCTTGTTCACGATGCTCTTCTTGTGGCTAAACGTATCGAAGCTCTCGCGGCCATGGTACTGCCCCATACCGCTCGCACCCATGCCGCCAAAGCCCATATGGCTCGTGGCCAAATGCATGATGGTGTCGTTGACACAGCCGCCACCAAAAGGCACGTAACGCACAAAACGCTGCTGAACTGCGCGATCCTGGCTAAAGATATACAGGGCCAGCGGCGTCGGGCGATTCGTAATGAATGCCTCGGCCTCATCCAAGCTCTCAAACGACAGCACCGGTAAGATGGGACCGAAAATCTCCTCCTGCATTACGGCGTCCTCAGGCGCCACGCCGTCTAGAATTGTCGGCTCAATCTTGAGCGATGACTCGCGCGCTGTGCCTCCCAGCACAACCTTATAGGGATCGATCAGCCCGCGCACGCGCGCAAAATGCTTGGCGTTGACGATATGGCCGTAATCCTCGTTATCGAGCGGATGCTCGCCAAACATACGGTGGGCCTCTTCCTTGATGAGCCCCAGCAGCTCGTCGTGCACGCTCGTATCGACCAGCAGGTAGTCGGGCGCCACGCAGGTCTGCCCCACGTTGAGCCATTTACCAAAGGCGATGCGCCGTGCCGCGACCTTCAAGTTTGCCGTCGCATCCACGATGCAGGGACTCTTTCCGCCCAGCTCAAGCGTCACGGGCGTAAGGTTTTTACTTGCGCGCTCCATGACGAGCTTGCCGACCGGAACGCTACCGGTAAAGAAAATCTTGTCCCAGCACTCGTCGAGCAGCGCTTCGTTTTCGGCGCGCCCGCCCTCGACAACCGTCACCAGGCGCGGATCAAATGCCTCTTCACAGATTTGCTTGAGCACCGCGCTCGATGTCGGAGCATAGGCGCTCGGCTTGATGACCACGGTATTGCCCGCGGCAAGAGCGCCGGCGAGCGGCTCGAGCGTTAGCAAAAACGGGTAGTTCCAGGGCGCCATGATGAGCGTGACGCCATAGGGCACGGCTTGCGTTTTGCACACACTCACGGCGTTGGCAAGGTCACACGGACGCAGGCGCGGACGACTCCATCGAGCCACATGAGCGATCTGATGACGAATCTCGGAAAGCGACGTGCCGATCTCGCACATATACGCCTCGTCATGCGACTTTCCCAAATCGGTCTTGAGCGCATGGGCAATATCGGCCTCGTGCGCCCGTACCGTATCGCGTAAACTCACGAGCGCGCGGCGTCGAGCATCGACATCAAACGTGGCGTGCGTCTTAAAGTAGGTGCGCTGATCGCCGACGATGCGCGCAATTTCCTCGGTGTTCATGGCACCCTCCTAGTTCTCGTCCTCAAACATACCACCCGCGACGACCTCGTACATACGCTCGAGCTCCAAACGGTCCATCAAAAGCGGAACGGGGTACAGGGGATTGGCCTCGGCATCGGCATGCACCGCCATCTGCGGAATGTCGGAGCGGCGAATGCCCGAAACATATTTGGGAATGTCCAAGGCGGCATTCATTCGATCGACCCAATCGATAAAGGCCTCGGCCGCCAGGCTGTCCTGCGCGTCAACCGGCGCGATACCGGCCATGCGGGCGAGATCGGCGAGCTTTGGAGCAGCAGTTTCGCCATAGGCGCGAAGCATATGCGGCAGGATGATGGCGTTGGCCAAGCCGTGCGGAATCCCGTAACGCCCGCCTAGACTGTGTGCGATGGCATGAACGTATCCAACATAGGAGCGCGTAAAGGCAACACCCGCCTTATACGCCGCCGAAAGCATATTGCGGCGCGCACGCATGTTGTCGCCGTGCTCATAGGCCTCGAGCAAATTGTCGTGGATGAGCTGCACCGCCTGTCGCGCCATCTTGCGCGTATAGGGCGTAGTGCTTCGCCCGATAAAGGCCTCGACGGCATGCGTCAGGGCGTCCATGCCCGTCTGCCCCGTAATGGAGGCGGGCAGACCGCGCGTAAACTCGGGGTCGTGCACCGCAAAGCGCGGGATGAGCACAAAGTCGTTAATGGGGTACTTGTAGTGCGTCTCGTCATCGGTAATTACCGCCGCAAGCGTGACCTCGCTTCCCGTGCCTGCCGTGGTGGGAACGGCGATGAGCAGCGGCAGGCGACGATGAATCCGCAGCAGGCCGCGCATCTTGTTGATGGGCTTGTTTGGCTGCGCGATACGTGCTCCCACGCCCTTGGCACAGTCCATGGCCGAGCCACCGCCAAAGCCGATAATGGCCTGGCAGGCGCTCTCTCGATACAGGGACGCCGCTTCCTCCACATTTGAGACCGTGGGATTCGCTGATGTTTTGGCATAGACCGCAGCGCCAATTCCCTTGGACGCGAGCGCTGTCTCGAGCGGTGCCGTGAGCCCCAGACGGGCAATGCCGGGATCCGTCACGATAAGAACCCGCTGTATCGAACGCTCTTGAAGCACTGTGGGCACATCCTCAGCGTGTTCCAGAATGCGTGGCTCGGTATAGGGCAGCAACGGCAATGCGATGCGAAAAACCGTTTGATACGTTCGGCACCAGGCGCGGCGGGCTAGATGCATAAAGGAAACACCCTCATTTGTTGATTGGTCAACATTTGCTCGACCGATTGTACTCAGCGGCGGTCAAAGACGGCCTGCTAATCGTTAATCAATCAACATCTTCATATCTCAAAATTGTTTTATTAAAAATCATTCCTAATAGGCTTCACTTTCAGTCTCATTTATGGATAATAGAACTCGTCAAGACGCACGTCCGGAGAGGGCCCTTATGGGACCGGGCGAGCGCACCATCGCCATCGATCGAAAGGATCGAATCATGAAGTTTGTTTGCCCCGTTTGCGGTTATGTGGAAGAGTTCGACGGCGACCAGCTGCCCGAGGACTTCAAGTGCCCCCAGTGCGGCGTTCCCGGTTCTCGTTTCCTGAAGCAGGAGGAGGGCCAGTTCGAGTGGGCTGCCGAGCACGTCGTGGGCGTCGCCAAGATGGAGGGCGTCTCCGAGGACATCGTTGCCGACCTGCGCGCCAACTTTGAGGGCGAGTGCTCCGAGGTCGGTATGTACCTGGCCATGGCTCGCGTCGCTCATCGCGAGGGCTATCCCGAGATCGGCCTGTACTGGGAGAAGGCTGCCCACGAGGAGGCAGAGCATGCCGCCAAGTTCGCCGAGCTCCTGGGCGAGGTCGTGACCGACTCCACCAAGAAGAACCTCGAGATGCGCGTTGAGGCCGAGAACGGCGCCACCGCCGGCAAGACCGATCTCGCCAAGCGCGCCAAGGCCGCTGGTCTCGATGCCATCCACGACACCGTGCACGAGATGGCTCGCGACGAGGCTCGCCACGGCAAGGCTTTCGCCGGCCTGCTCAAGCGCTACTTTGGCTAAGCCAACCGCCTGAGACATAACCTCTAGCTCGATGAGGCCCGGACCGTATTGGTTCGGGCCTTTTTCGTGGGCTTATTGCAGCTGTTCTTGAAGAACGATGAGCGACTGAGGGCTCAGGTCGTCGTATTGAATGAGGACGCAAGATGGAGCGCTCTTAGTCGATGCCCGATCACCCGGCCACAGGCAATCGGCGATGTTGACATAGGAAATACGAGCGTCAGCAAGAGCCTTCGCGAAACTCTTCCCCGCTCCGTCCTCGGACAGGGCAACGGTGCAGTAAAGGCCCGCGTCTGCATGCTCGATTGAGACCTCCCCCGTCGGAAACGCTTTCCGCACAAGCGCCGTCAGGCTATCACGCGCCTCACGAGCACGAACGCGCACGCGGTTCACATGTCGCTCGTAATCACCCGATTCCAGCAAACGCGCCAAAGCGACCTGGTCAACAGAGCTCACCGACGAGGCGTAAAAACCAAGGTTGCACCTAAACCGCTCCATTAGCTCATCGGGCAACACCATGTACGCTAGGCGCAATGCCGATGACAGGCTCTTCGAAAACGTGTTGGTGTAGATAACCGACTGGGCGGCATCGATCGACGCAAGCGCAGGAATCGGCTTGCCGGCAAGGCGAAACTCACAATCAAAGTCATCTTCGATGAGATACCGACCTGGTCGCTCGGCGGCCCAGCTCAGCAGCGCATATCGGCGCGCGATGCTCGTCACCAGGCCGGTTGGATACTGATGAGACGGCATCAGGTGAAGGACATCGGTCCCGGTTTTCTGCAGAGCGCTCAAGTCCACGCCCTCATCATCCAACGGGATATGTCGAACTTTGCAGCCCATAGCCTGATAGATGCGCGTCAGGCGCAAATAGCCCGGGTCCTCAATGGCATACACCTTGTCCGCGCCAAGCAGCTGAACCAACATGGCATCGAGCAACTGGGCGCCTGCACCGATAACGATGTTGTCGGGGTCGACATTCATACCCCTTGTCCCGCGCAGATGGTGAGCAATTGCGCGTCGTAGCCGAGCGGTGCCCTGCGCGGGCGCGGGCGAGAAGATTTCGCGCTCGTCTTCGGATGCCAGCGTCGCCCGCAGTGCGCTTTGCCAAAGCCGCGCCGCCTCCAAAGCGGAAGGAGAGAGCGCATCGAATCGCTCGACCTGTCCGTTGGCATCATGCGCGCTAGGACCCACAGAGACGGCATCTCGGTCGATGTTCCCTGTAGCCAAAGGCAAAACCGGTGCATCAGGAAGCTCGCAAGCGTAGTAGCCACGCCGCGGCTTTGAGCAAATATAACCCTCGGCAAGTAACTGGCTATATGCATTCTCGATGGTAATGACACTGATTCCCAGATGACTGGCAAAGGCGCGCTTAGACGGAAGATGTTCCCCCGCCGCAATGCGTCCAGCTACGATATCATCTCGAATTTGCTGGTAAACATACTCATAGAGCGATGCTTCGCCGCGTTTTTCCAAATTGTAGTCAAGCATGAGTTTACCACCTGACCTTATCGAGCTGTTCAGTCTGATATTAGTCTGACCTTGTTATTATCTCGAAAACTGAGTATTTCGCCATACCCAGCTCCCCGATAGGATGTTCCGTCAAGCAATGCACATGCCAACCAAGGGAGCAACCATGGCAGAACAGACCAGCAAGGCCGATCGCGTCAAACTCAACCGCGAGCTCGCGCAGATGCTCAAGGGCGGCGTCATCATGGACGTCACCACGCCCGAGCAGGCACGCATCGCCGAAGAGGCGGGCGCCTGCGCCGTCATGGCACTCGAACGCATCCCGGCCGACATCCGTGCCGCAGGCGGCGTCTCGCGCATGAGTGACCCCAAGATGATCAAGGGCATTCAAGAGGCCGTCTCCATCCCCGTCATGGCCAAGTGCCGCATCGGCCACATTGTCGAGGCGCAGGTCCTGCAGGCCATCGAGATCGATTACATCGACGAGTCCGAGGTTCTCTCCCCCGCCGACGATGTCTACCATATCGACAAGACCCAGTTTGACGTGCCGTTTGTCTGCGGTGCCCGCGACCTGGGCGAGGCGCTGCGCCGTGTTGCCGAGGGTGCCACGATGATCCGCACCAAGGGCGAGCCAGGCACGGGCGACGTCGTCCAGGCTGTACGCCACATGCGCAAGATCCAAAAGCAGATCCGCGACGTTGTTGCTCTGCGCGATGATGAGCTCTTTGAGGCAGCCAAGCAACTGCAGGTTCCGGTCGAGCTAGTACGCGAGGTCCATGCCACGGGCAAGCTTCCCGTGGTGAACTTTGCCGCCGGAGGCGTAGCGACCCCCGCCGACGCCGCGCTGATGATGCAGCTGGGCGCCGAGGGCGTCTTTGTCGGCTCGGGCATCTTTAAGAGCGGCGACCCCGCCAAGCGCGCAGCCGCCATCGTCAAGGCCGTGGCCAACTTCACCGACGCCAAGCTCATCGCCGAGCTTTCGGAGGACCTGGGCGAGGCCATGGTGGGCATCAACGCCGATGAGATCGAGATTATCATGGAGGAGCGCGGGCGCTAGTCCGGCAGAAAGGATCGCACATGAGCGATTATGCAGACCAGACGGTCGCCGTGCTGGCGGTCCAAGGCGCTTTTGCCGAGCACGAGGCAAGACTATCCGAGCTGGGCGCACACTGTATTGAGCTGAGGCAGGCGGCCGATTTGCAGCAGAACTTTGACCGCCTGGTCCTTCCCGGCGGCGAGTCCACCGTTCAGGGCAAGCTACTTGCCGAACTCGGTATGCTCGAGGGGCTTCGCACCCGCATTGTTGAAGGCATGCCTGTATTGGGAACTTGCGCCGGCTTGATTCTGCTGGCGCGCGACCTTGCCGCCCACGACGATAAGGGGACGCCGCGCCTGGCAACCATGGATGTACTCGTTGAGCGTAATGCCTATGGCAGACAGCTCGGCAGCTTTCACACCAAGGGGCAGGTAGACGGCATCGACGGTGAAGTGCCATTAACATTTATCCGTGCGCCCCGCATCGTCGAGGTGCACGGCGACGCCAAGGCCTTGGCCGAAGTCGATGGCCGTATCGTCGCCGCCCGTCAAGACAAACAGCTCGGTGTCACCTTCCACCCCGAGCTCGACGACGACACCCGCCTCCACGAGCTCTTCCTCCAAATGTAGGCAGAAATCAAACGAGCGTGGATTTTCGGACGCATAGCAAATGAGAGTGGATAATCTCCCACTTTGAGCTCGAATGCAGACTCAAACCGGGAGATTATCCACTCTCATGCTATGTAGTCGTTGGGGATGTTCTTAAACGACTAGTCAAACAAGAACGTTCCCAACGACTACATTGCGATAGACGGCCACGTTTGCCCAGATAAAACCGACCAAAATAAACTTGTCCCCCTTTTGGTAGGTTTGGATCAAGGCAACGCCGATATTTTGGTACCGACAGCGAAAACCCGCCAGAGCGAGGGAGGCCCTTTTGGGGCGAGATGACGCCATAGGTTGAGCATAAGTCAGCGAGCGGGTCGCATTTGAGACAAGGTGGCGTGAAACGAAAGGGCGCTGACCTTCTGGTCGCGCCCTTGAAGTTGAACGTCAGATTGTCCAAATGCGGCCCGCGCAGCGTCGGCCCGTTACGGCGTTTGGTAAAACGCCGTAACTAAAAACGGTTGCCGCGGAAGCCGCCACCGTTGCGGCCACCGCGATCGCCGCCACGGCCACCGCGGTCGTTACCACGGTTGCCGCCAAAGCCGCCACGGTTGCCGCCGCGGTCGCCATAGCCACCACGGTTGCCGCCAAAGCCGCCGCGACCGCCACGGTCGCCGCCACGGTCACCAAAGCCGCCGCGGCCACCGCGATCGCCACCGCGACCGCCACGGTCGCCGCCACGGCCACCGCGATCGCCAAAGCCGCCGCGACCGCCACGGTCGCCGCCACGGCCACCGCGGTCGTCACGGCCGCCGCGAGGACCGCGGTCCTCGTCCAGGCCCATGGCGACGAGCGGAGCGATAACCTTATCGAGAGCGGCCATCAGCTCGGTAGCCTCCTCGTAAGAAAGCTCGGGCAGGAGCTTCTCCTTCTTGTTGGCAAGCTCGACCAGGCCCTCAGCGGCATCCTCGGCAGCGAAGACGACGATCTTGCGCATATCGCCCTCGGCGTCGTCGATGCGGCCGACCAGATCGGCAGCCTCGGCCTCGGCCATCAGGCCATCGAGCTCACGAAGGCGCATACCCAGCAGGTCGGACATTTCCTTCTGCTCCATCTTGGGCTTGAGGTCAAGAAGCTTGATGGCGCGCTCGATGTTCGCCATGCGCTCGGCCTTGGCCTCCTCCTCCTTGGAAATAGCAAAGCGACGGCTACGCAGCAGGCGGGCGGCCTTCTGCATCTTGTCCATCAGCTCTTCGTCATCGTAATCAACGGCGGCCTCGACAACCTCGGCCTCCTCCTCGGCGGAAACCTCGTCAGCAGCCTCAACCTCGGCAGCTTCGGTCTCCACGGTCTCGACTGCCTCGACCTCGGCAGCCATGGTCTCGTTCTCGGTCTCGTTCATGATCTCCTCGTTCTCAGACATGAGACTCCTTCTTGGCCCTCTCGGGCATCATCGCCCCATTCGCGGGGCCCGTCGCGCACTCTTTGCGCTTTAAACATTCATGCCTCTCGGCAAAACGTCCATTAGTTTATGGTGTCGCCATCCAATCTAGCTGCAGAATCTATGTGCACACATTAATGCGACATGTGCGACTCGCGACGAGCGTACACCAGCGACGTCGCGAACCCAACCACGGCAATTACAGCCGCCACACGCACGGCAGCTGCAAATCCAATCGCCTGGGCAACGTCCGTCGCAGCGCCAGCGACACCGGCAGTCGCCGCAGAACTCGAGAGCAGGCCGATAAACAGCGACGGGCCAAACGATGCGGCAATCATGTTCCACGTGTTGAGCAATGCCGTTCCGTGAGGATGCTCAGCGGCAGGCAGCGTCTCCAAGCCGGCCGTTTGCGAGGGGCTCAGCACCAAACCGACTCCGGCATACACCACAACGGTCAGCGCCACGACGACGCCGATGTTCATGCTTGCCGCCGTCATCGAGATGGCAGTCTGCCCCACGGCAATCAGGGCAAAGCCGACCGGCAGCAGCGGCCATGCGCCACGGGCGTCCATCACGCGTCCGCCCACAATCGAGGTCACGGCGTTGCAGGCAATCGCCGGCAAAATGAGCAAGCCCGCAACAAGTGCGGTCATTCTGTATGCGCCCTCAAAATAGAGCGGCAACAAAACGCTCATCGAGAACGTCGTCATCATCGACACCACCACAAGCAGGCACGCAGGCCAAAAGCGAACGCTCGCCATGGGACGCACGTTAAGCACCGGATGTTCGAGCTTGAGCTGACGGGCGGCAAACAGGCCGAGCAGCACAATGGCGGTGAAGAGCGCCACGATACTGGCAATCAGATTGGTCGAGAACTCGCCTACGGAATACACAAATGCCGTAATGCCGGCCGCGAGCAAAACAACCGACAGAATATCAAGCGTAGTGTTCGAGCGCTCTCCAACATTCTGAACAAGCTTTGCGCCCGCCACAGCGACCACAATGCCGCCCACCAGCGGCACTACGAACACCGCCCTCCAGCCAAACAACGTACACATAAGACCGCTGATCACGGGTCCAAACGCCGGCCCCAGCGTAATGCAGGCACCGCCCAGGCTCAGATACAGGCCGAGCTTCTCGCGCGGAGCGCATGACAGCACCACGTTCATCATGAGCGGGAACAAGATGCCCGATCCCGCAGCCTGCAAAATACGACTTGGCAGCAAAACGCTAAACGACGAAGCGACCAGGCACAGGACTTCGCCGGCGACCATGCATCCGCATGCGAAAAACAGCAGCTTGCGCGTCGAGAAACGGCCGGACAGGAAGGCCATGATGGCCGTAAAGATCGACGTCACGATCATGTAGCCCGAAACGAGCCACTGCGCCGTGGTGGCACTCACCGAAAAGGCCGCCATAATGTCGTGCAACGCCACGTTAATGATGTTCTCGTTAAACGCGGCGACAAAGGCTGCAATATACATTACGACGAGAAGCGCCGCAGTGCCCGATGGCGTTACTCTAACTTGTTGCTGAGATTTGCTCCCCATGCATTTCCTTCCTCTTGGAACGACAGTCGCATCGCCCCAGAGGAACAGTCCAGGGCGAAAAATGAGCCCTAGACTTACGCCAGACGCCGTACACGACGAGTCTGGCAACATGGTCCAACGTCGAAAGATTGTAACGCGGACGCGTAGCTTTCCTTCCGCGCTATTATTAAAAGTCCACGAAAGCATAAGACATGAGGAGCCCGCCATGATTAAGCCCATCATGAAATCCGAGTTCTTTTTGCGTCTGCCTTCCGAAGACGCGGGACCCGACGATGCCGCGACCGGGCAGGATCTCCTAGATACACTCCACGAGCATGAGCGCGAGTGCGTGGGCCTCGCCGCCAACATGATCGGCGTGCGCAAACGCATCATCTGCGTAAAGGACGGCAACAGGACGCTCCTGATGTACAATCCTCAAATTCTTGAGCAGGTCAATGCCTATCAGACAAGCGAAGGATGCCTCTCGCTAATCGGCGAGCGTCCCTGCACCCGCTATCGCCGCATTAAGGTTGAGTATTTGGACGAGAACTTTGTCCGCCGCATCAAAAACTTCTCGGGCTACACCGCCGAGATCATCCAGCACGAAATCGACCACTGCAACGGAATCGTTATTTAGTTCCACCGATTCAAGAAAGCTCCCTGCAGCCAAGCAACTGCAGGGAGCTTTCGATTGTATAGAGCCTCTATCCCTTAGCTTTGACGGTAATGATCGAAGAAGTCGGCGAGGTCTTCGAGCGACTCTTTGAGCACTTCCATGCGCGGCAGGTACACGATGCGGAAGTGATCGGGCTCGGCCCAGTTAAAGCCGCCGCCGCGCGTGATCAGAATCTTCTTCTCGTGCAGCAGGTCGAGGGCAAACTGCTCGTCATCGGTGATGTTGAACTTCTTAACATCCATCTTGGGGAAGATATAGAACGCCGCGCGCGGCTTGACCACCGAGATGCCATCGATCTTGTTGAGTGCCTCATACACAAAGTTGCGCTGCTCGTAGACACGACCGCCGGGACGGATGTAGTCGTTGACCGACTGATGGCCACCGAGCGCCGTCTGGACGATCGACTGGGCCGGCACGTTGGAGCACAGGCGCATGTTAGAGAGCATGTTGATACCCATAATGAAGTCGCTCATGCAGCGCTGGTTGCCCGAAAGCACCATCCAGCCAATACGATAGCCCGCGATCATGTGCGACTTGGAAAGGCCGCTAAAGGTAACGCAGGGCAGATCGGGAGCGAGCGAGGCAATCGAGACGTGCTCGTAGCCGTCCATGCACAGACGGTCGTAGATCTCATCGGCAAAGATCATCAGCTGATGCCTGCGCGCAACCTCGACGATGCCCTCGAGCACCTCGCGCGGGTAGACCGAGCCCGTGGGGTTGTTGGGGTTGATGATGACGAGGGCCTTGGTCGCGCTCGTGATCTTGGACTCCATATCCTCCAGGTCGGGATACCAATCCGCCTGCTCATCGCATAGATAGTGCACGGGATGACCGCCGGCGAGGGTTGCGCACGCCGTCCAGAGCGGATAGTCGGGGCTGGGGATCAAAATCTCGTCGCCATTGTCGAGCAGAGCGTTCATCGAAAGCTGAATGAGTTCGGACACGCCGTTGCCCGTGTAGATATGCTCCATCTGAACATTGGGCAGGCCCTTGATCTGCGAATACTGCATGATCGCCTTGCGCGCAGAGAACAGGCCGCGCGAATTGGAATAGCCTTCGCAGTCGGGCAGCTGCTGGCGCATGTCCTTGATAACCTCGTCGGGCGTGCGAAAACCGAAGGGCGCCGGGTTGCCGATATTGAGCTTGAGGATGCGCTCGCCCTCGTCCTCCATACGGGCAGCCTCGTCGACGACGGGACCGCGCACGTCATACAGGACGTTATCGAGCTTGGTGGATTTAGAAAAAGTACGCATGGTGGTGCTCCTTGGAATTTGAGCTGAGAGACTAGGTTCGGATTTGGCAACGTTATGGGACGAGGACGTCTCGACTTGATCGGCGTCACTGGCGAGCAGCCAGGAAACATCGACCTCCAAAATACGGGCGAGCAGCTCTGCCACATCGCGCCGCGGGATCGTCTTGCCGCTCACATATTGGCTCATCTGACTCTTGCCGAGTTTTTTGCCGAGCATCTCCGATGCGCGGATTACATCCGACTGGCGAACGTCGCGATCGGACATGGTCTGTCGCAGGCGATCGCTAAACGTCTCTTGGGCCATTAGAACCTCCTTGCTGGCAAAGTTCAATTTATAGAACACAAATTGAACCTGAGTTCAATTTAGGCAGCAGTATAGCGCGGCGCATTATCCGAAAGTTCAATTTCATAAGAAAATGTACCGAACCCCGAGAATTGTCCCAAAGTAGACAACAGGTACGCGCTTTTAGAGATATTCAAGGAAACGAGCCGCCGCAAGCGAAACGTCAGCGGTGCGGTATATGGCGTTGATCTGCCGATGAGGATGTCCCTCGAGCGGGCGCACGGCAACATCGAACTGGCAGCGGCGCAAGATGAGCGCCGGAAGAATGCTCACGCCCAGACCGTCCTCGACCATGGCCATAATCGCATAATCATCCCAGGTCGACAGCTTAGAGCGTACCGCCAGGCCCGCGCGGCGAAACAGCGGCGCAATCTCATCATCTGTGCCGCGTTCCAGCAGAATAAACTGCTCGTTGGCCAAATCGGCAAGAGAGACGACCTCCGCCGCGGCAAGCAAAGAGCCTGTTGGCACTACCGCCATTAACTCGTCTCGCACCAACGGCCGCGACGCCATGCCGGCGCCGCGTGGTTCGCGCGGAATAAAGCCCAGGTCGCAGCGACCTTCCGCCACCCATTGCTCAATCTCGGAGTAATCACCCATCAGCAGCTCGTAATCGATGTCCGGGTGATCGGCGCGAAAGCGCGCAATCACCGGCGGCAGCACGTGGGTCGCCACGCTCGAAAATGTACCGATGCAGATTTTGCCGCGCATGAGCCCACGCATCTCATCCACCCGTCGCTGCAAGCGAGTGAATTCCTCGCATAACGCCTCAACAGCCGGCATAACTTGCCGCCCGTCGGCAGAAAGCACTACGCCCTCGCGGCTTCTATCAAGCACTTTAAAGCCCCAGTCGGCCTCAAGATCGGCCACCATACGGCTCACGCCCGACTGCGAATAGCTCAGCCGCTCGGCGGCGCGCGTAAAACTGCCGGCGCGCACGGTCTCGAGTAGGACCTGCATCTTTTGAACATTCGTTTCCACGGCACCCCTCCACATATGCATGAGCTTTTGTCATGCTATCTATGAATTATATTCGCTTTTCTTCTATAGCCAGTTCACCCATAGTGAACATGCTCGGATATAGAGGGGATTTCAGCGCATGAACAACGGACTGTTTGCGTACTTAGCAGCATTGCTATTGTTTGGCTCCAACGGCATCATCGCCGCTGCCATCGCGCTGCCGAGCTCCGATATCGTGCTACTGCGCACGTTTTTGGGCGCACTCTCGCTTGTCACCATCCTCGCCGTCACCCAACGCCATAAGCTGCAGGCGCCATCCCGCCCCCGCGAAGCCGCAGCCCTCCTCCTCTCGGGAGCCGCGCTGGGCGCCAGCTGGATTTTTCTGTTCCGCGCCTACCAGACGATTGGCGTCGGCGTATCCTCGCTGCTGTACTACTGCGGCCCCATCATCGTCATGGCGCTCTCCCCGCTCATCTTTGGCGAAAAGCTGACCGGCAGCAAAATCGCCGGCTTTATCGCCGTCGCCTGCGGTGCTTTTCTCATTGCGGCACAAGGTCTAGGCGGCAATATGCCCATTGCGGGTATCGCTTGCGGCATCGCCTCGGCCTTCTGCTATGCATTGATGGTCATCGCCAGCAAGGGTGCGCCGCACATCGAGGGCCTCGAGAACTCCGCGCTCCAGGTGAGCGCCGCCTTTTTGACCGCGCTGGTCCTTACGCTCCTCACGCAGGGCGCCCCCTCATTCCTGTCCGCCGGCGTCGCCGCCAGTATTGATTGGCGCGCCGTCGTCATGCTCGGCGTCGTCAACACCGGCATCGGCTGCCTGCTCTACTTTAGCGCCGTCGCCAAACTGCCCGTCCAGACCGTCGCCGTCGTCGGCTACCTCGAGCCGCTTTCGGCGGTCGTGTTCTCGGCCGTCCTTTTGGGCGAAGCCATAACACCGGTCCGTCTGATGGGCGCCGTGCTTATCATCGGCGGCGCGATCTTTTGCGAACTCGCCGGCAAACGCGCAAACGCCAAGGCTGGCATCGCCCAGGCAGCACGTGCTTAAAGCCCCTGCTTTGAAATGCTACCTGCGTACATAAATAATCCTCAGCTGGGGATTATTGTCTAAAATAACCTGATGTGCCAAACTGCTCTTGTATGTATAAAGACGGCATAAAGGTTATCTGTCCTAGACGGATAACCGGATGTCCAAGGGAGTCCACGTGGCACATAACAAACTGGAGGCAAGCCCCCAAGATCAGCGTGGTCAAGGCGGGCATGGAGCCATTCCCCTCTCCGCTGGCATGCTGCTCGTTACGCTCGGCGTCGTCTACGGCGACATCGGCACGAGCCCCATGTACACCATGAAATCAATCGTCGCCAACAACGGCGGCATCGGTACCGTCAGCGAGGACATGATCTTAGGAGCGCTTTCGCTCGTCATCTGGACCATGACGCTCGTGACCACGGTCAAGTACGTGGTTATCGCCATGAAGGCCGATAACCACAACGAGGGCGGCATCTTCGCCCTGTTTAGCTTGGTGCGCAAAGTGGCGCCGTGGCTGATCCTTCCCGCCATGATCGGCGGCGCGGCGCTGCTCGCCGACGGCATCCTCACCCCCGCCGTCACGGTTACCACGGCCATCGAGGGCTTGCGCACTATCGAGTGGGGCCATGCGCTTTTGGGTGACGGCCAGACCAACGTCATCATCATCACCATCATCATTATCTGCGGCCTGTTTGCCATGCAGCGCGCCGGCACCTCGTCGATCGGCAAGCTGTTCGGCCCGCTCATGACGCTGTGGTTCCTGTTCTTGGCTGGCGCCGGCCTGTTCAACATGCTCGGCAACCTGTCCATCCTACGCGCGCTCAACCCCATCCGCGGCATCATGTTCCTGTTCTCGCCCATCAACCACTCGGGCATCATGGTGCTCGGCTTCGTCTTCCTGTCGACGACCGGCGCCGAGGCGCTCTATTCGGACATGGGTCACGTGGGCAAGGCTAACATTTACGCATCCTGGCCGTTCGTAAAGGCAGCCCTCATCCTTAACTATCTGGGTCAGGGCGCTTGGCTGCTCGCCAACAATTCCAATCCTCAGATGCTCGCGATGGATATCGTCAACCCGTTCTATATGATGCTCCCCGAGCCCCTGCGCCCCTTTGCCATCGTGCTTTCGGCCGTGGCGGCCATCATCGCCTCGCAGGCGCTCATCACCGGCTCGTTCTCGTTGGTTTCGGAGGCAACGCGCCTCAACCTTATGCCGCATCTGCGCATCCACTACCCCAGCGACACCAAGGGCCAACTCTATATTCCGCTCGTCAACAACATCATGTGGGTCGGCTGTATCTTCATCGTGCTGCTGTTCCAAAACTCCGAGCGCATGGAGAGCGCCTACGGCCTCGCCATTACCGTGACCATGCTCATGACCACCACGCTGCTGACGAGCTATATCGCCGGCATTCTCAAGCGCAAGCTGGGCGCCTGCGTCTTTGCCCTACTTTTTGGCGCCATTGAGCTGTGCTTCTTCGCCTCGTGCCTCACCATGTTCTTTGACGGCGGCTACGTCATGATCTTCTTGGCCTCGCTGCTGTTTGGCCTTATGTACGTGTGGCGCCGCGGCACCGCCATCGAGCGCACGCAGACGATCCTGCTGCCCGTCTCCAAGTACATTGACCAGCTCGACCGCCTGCGCAACGACGAGACCTACCCCGTGCTCGCCGACAATCTGGTGTTCCTTACCAACAGTCCCGACCCGCTCACGCTCGACCGCGACGTGCTCTATTCCATCTTGGATAAGCATCCCAAGCGCGCCAAGGCATACTGGTTCATCAACGTGCACGTTACCGACGAGCCCTATACGCACGAGTATTCCGTCGAGACCTTTGGCACGGACTTTTTGTTCCGCGTGCGCTTGGACCTGGGCTTTAAGGTCAACCAGCGCATCAATGCCTACCTGCGCCAGATTGTTGGCGACTTGATGGCATCGGGCGAGCTGCCGCCGCAGCACCACACCTACTCCATCTACGAGACGCGCGGCAACGTGGGCGACTTCCGTTTTTGCATGCTGCGCAAGATGCTCGCCCCCGAAACGGACATCAACCGCAACGACCATCGCGTCATGGCCATCAAGTACGCCGTCCGCCGCGCCTGCGGAAGCCCGGCACGTTGGTATGGTCTCGAGAACTCGGCCATCATCATCGAGTACGTGCCACTGTTTGCCCGCATGCGCCCGGCCGTTAAGCTCGTGCGCACCCAGGTGCCGCTCGAGGTTCAGATCGAAGAGGCCGAGGAAATGGAAGTCGATATCTTCTCGGACGACTTGGTCAACGGCAACGAGGCCGGCAAGAGTATGAACGTCGATCCCACCGAGCTGCTCGAGAGCGTCGCCGATACGCCCGAGCAACAGCAACTCGACGGACTCGAGAGCACCCAGCTCAACGACGCCAACTTCTAGCGACGTCACAAATCAACGACAGCGGCCCTGCATCTCACGGGAGACGCAGGGCCGCCTTGCATTGCAGTAAAGCTAGCGGCTACGAACGACGCGGCTCGGGAACCACGAGTCTATCGGGGCTCGCGCCCTCGGCATCCATCAGGCTCACGTAGCGAATCGACGGATCCCCATACATCGCGTAGTAATAATTGCCCGTGCGCGCGCTAAAGCATCCGGTGTAGATAGTCTTCTCGAACTTGCCATCGCCCATCCTGGACGCCCCCTCAATCATCACCACGCCCTCGAGCGAGCGGAACATACGGACGACGTTTTCGGTCTCGCTCTCCTTTTGCGGGTAATTGGCATTGAGATACGCCGCCTTTACAAAACGGCTCGGCGAATAGCAGTCACCCGGAATACCGCGCATGCCGGCACCCGCGCCATAGGGCTTGAGCTCGGCGCCACGCCATGTCGCCGTCTGCGGAAAATCGCTTGTGGCAGTGATATAGGTGCGGAGGTTTTCCATGTGCCACGGGAAGGTGGGCTGATTGGCAAGGGTGTCGACCGGATCGTCGTATACATGCAGGCCGTCAGCCATCATCTCGACCACGATGCTACGCTGGCTGTCGCCGATAATCCAATGGAGCAGCGACACGCCCAGCCCCTCTCCGGCAGATTTGGCGACAATCACCGTGTCGCGCAGCGCGGCCTCGACCTCATCGACCGTCGAGAACGTCGCTGCCACCCACAGGGGAAACTCATAGGCCGCGATATTGGTCTTACCGTCGACAGGGTCATCGGCATACTCGGCATAACCAGGGAAATTGAGACCCGCCACGGCGAGGCCCGCATCGTTGCCGCAATCGAAGAACATAGGGTAGTTCTTGTAATCGATGCACATACCGATCACCGCGTGTGCCGCTGTCGCGTCGTCGATAAACGAATACGGAATGTGAAACCCACGCGGCATCACGCGAACCTGTTGGCCGTAGTCAAAGCTCCAGTCGAGGTTGCGGCCCAGATACATGTGGCCAGAATTATCGGTAAATCGAATACTCGTACACATAGCGCCTCCTAGCTTTACGTTCTTGCTAATTTCATTGTCTCCAAACAAAAAGGCGCTAAACACAAAAGCCCGGACATGACAACAATGTCATGCCCGGGCTATTCAAGCAGGATAAACTCAACCAAGTTAACCCCGCAGGTCGTCTAAGGGGTCAAAGTGCCGCAGATTGCCACGAAAGAGGAGCGAAGCGTACTTAAGGTACGCGAGCGACGATTGAGCGGCAAGGTGCGGTGCTTTGGTCCCCTTAGACCAACTTTCCTAGACAGTGGTCAATCATGTGTTGAATCATCTGCGCCTCGAAGCCCACAAAGTCCTGCTTGCGCTCGCGCATCTTGCCGTCGACGATCACGTCATAAGCGACCTTGCACTTGATATAGCGCGTGGACTTGGTGACCTCCTCGTGCGTCAGGCAGCTCTCCTCCATCTTGCTGGCGCCCAGGCCAAACACCAGACGGGGGTTGTAGAGCACGTGGGGCTCGCCGGCGTCGTCCAGGTAGACGCAGACCTTCTTGGTAACGCCAATCTGGTTAGCGGCAAGGCAGCCGGCATCGTCGAGCGACTTAATGGTATCGATCAGGTCCTGAGCAACCGACTCGTCCTCGACGGTCGCAACCTCGCAACGCTGGGACAGGATAGCCTCGTCGTGGCAAAGCTCTTTAATCATACGTTCCTCCATAGGGGTCGTTGTAACCGCTTAAGTATACGGTACCCACACATTTTCATGCGAAAAATACCGTCCGTCTGCTACAAAGCGCCGAACATCAACATGCGAGGAACAACAGCGTCGTAAAGGGGCTATAGTGAGAACGTTCGTGTCAATCGGCCTAAACTCGGGGCCGAACAAGGAAAGGGTATGCATGGACGAACTTTTTCACGTCAGTGAGCGCAAGTCCACAATCGGGACCGAACTTCGCGCTGGACTGACAACATTCCTGGCGATGGCCTACATCATTGCCGTCAACCCTGCGGTGCTCTCGGGCGCCGGCATCGATGCGGGAGCGCTCGCCTGCGCCACCTGCCTGGGCGCCGGCATCATGACCATCTGCATGGGCATCTTCGCCAACCGCCCGCTCGCCTGCGCGTCGGGCTTAGGCGTCAACGCGATGATCGCTGGAATCGCCACCGCCGTCTGCGGCGGTGACTGGCACGTGGCCATGAGCGTTATCTTCCTCGAGGGTATCGTCATCTTGCTGCTCGTGCTTTGTGGCCTGCGCGAGGCCATCATGGACGCCATCCCGGTTGTCCTGCGTCACGCCATCTCGGTGGGTCTGGGCCTGTTCATCGCCATGATTGGCCTGTGCGATGCCGGCATTATCACCGCTGGCGCCGGTACACTCGTCGGTCTGGGCGACATCACCTCCCCCACCTTCATCGTCGGCATCATCTCCATCCTGGTGACGGTCGCCCTCGCCTGCCGCAACGTCCCCGGCTCGCTGCTCATCGGCATCGTCGTCGCCGTCATCGCCGGTATCCCCCTAGGTGTGACCCAGGCTCCGACCGGTATCATCGCCCCGCTCGACTTCTCGAGCATCGGTGGCCCCATCGCCGACGCCGGCGGCGTGCCCGCCATCGTCAAGGTCCTTACCGACCCCGCGCTCCTCGTCATCTCGTTCTCGCTGCTCATGAGTGACTTCTTCGACACCATGGGCACCGCGATGGCCGTAGCCAAGCAGGGCGAGTTCCTCACCGACGACGGCAACGTCGAGAATATCAAGGAGATCCTAATCGTCGACTCCGCCGCCGCCGCTGTGGGCGGTTTCATGGGTGTCTCCTCCATCACCACCTTCGTCGAGTCCACTTCTGGCGCCGCCGACGGTGGCCGCACGGGCCTCACCTCCGTCACCACCGGCGTGCTGTTCATTCTCGCCGCGTTCTTCTCCCCCATCGTCACCATCGTTTCCAGCGCCGCCACCTGCGGTGCTCTGGTCTACGTCGGCTACCTCATGATGAGCGAGGCCTCCGAGATCGACTGGTCCGACGTGTCGCAGGGTTTCCCGGCGTTCATGATTGTCGCCGGCGTGCCCTTCACCTACTCCATCTCTGCCGGCATTGGCCTAGGCTTTATCGCCTACGTGATCGTCGCGCTCTTTAAGGGCGAGGCCTCCAAGATCAAGCCGCTCATGTGGATCGCAGCTCTCGCCTTCCTCGTCTACTTCTTCGTAGCGTAACGGCATAGTCTGCTAAAACAGAACACCAAAGCGCGGAGTCGCATCGAGCGGCTCCGCGCTTTTCTTTTAAAGCCAGGCAACGCACAGACGCGCGATGTTTTGCTTCCCAAGTTTTGGACATTTTGCCCTCCAAACGGCACTACCGCCGGCTACATCCTGCAGATATGCTGGGCTTAATCGCATAGGCCCTATGAGGATGGGAGTAACCATGGCCGCCTTGTTCACGACCCCCAAGCGCAATGACAAAACCTCTGGAGCCCATTTTGTCGAGCCCGACGTGTGCCGTCGCACGCTGCTCGCACACGGCAGCTGGCGCCGCGTGACGCGCCGCATCGTCTGCGGCCTGGCCTGCGCGCTCACGGTGAGCTCGCTGCTCATGCCGAGCGTCTCGCTCGCGGCCGAGTGGGTGGACGTCGGCGGCGTCCGCCACGAAGCGGCCGCGGGGCCCGCGGGAGACGCCGCCGGCACCTGGGCCTGGGACGGCGCCGACGATATGAAGCTCAACGGCTATAACGGCGGCGCGATCGAGGCAGCGGGCAAGCTCAACGTGAATTACTCGGGAACCAACATCGTCACTGCCGAATGGATCGAAAGCATCAACGTTTCTCATGGCACTAACGAGAATGCCGAGCTCAATATCCAAGGCGACGAGGGCGGCACGCTCAGCGTGACATCTACTGAGGACGCTATCCTCACCACGGGTAATATCAACATCGACGGAGCCGGATCCGTCAACGCCACGAGCACTGGGTTTGATGCCATCAATGCCGGAGGTGATCTCGCTATCAAAGGTTCGGGCAACGTCAACGCCACGGGTGCATCGGATGGCATCAGGGCAAACGGCAATATCACGATTGACGACAGCGGAGCCGTCACCGCCAGGGCTACCAAGGACAAGGGTATTGGAGCCGACAAGAACCTCACCATCAAGGGTGGCGGGACGGTCGAGGCAAGCTCAGCCGATGGTGAGGCCCTTTGGAGCGGCGGCAATATCAACATCTCGGACGGCAGCCAGGTCAAGGCAAGCTCCGAGAAAGACGCTGCCGTCGAGGCCAAGGGCAGCCTCGCAGCCACAAACGCCTCCCTCAACGTAAACGGTGTTGAATATGGCGTCTATGCCCACAAGGACATCACCCTCGATCATGCAAACGTGACGGTCCGTGCAAGTAAAGGCAGATACGGTGGCGCCAACGCCCTCTTCACCTACCAGGACGACATCGTCGTCAAGAACGGCTCCACCGTGGACGCGTTTGCGGAAGGCGAGGTTTCGGCTGCATTCTCCACCAGAAACGATCGACCCAACGAGAAGGGCGGCCACATCTACATCAGCGACTCCGTTGTCAAGGCCATAGCCCGCTATGTCGAGAACGGCGACGGCCCCATCCCCTACAGCGAAAACCAAGATGGCGAGACGAGGCGCGAACCCCAAGGCGAGAACATCGGCATCATCGCCCAGACCAGCGAGGGCGTCACACCCGCAGTCATCTCGATCATCCGCAGCAAGGTAACGGCCGAAGGAGATACAGCGGCAATCTTTGCCCGTGCCATGAGCGCTGACGGCAAGACAATCGGCACCATCAAGATTGAGAACGCCGCCATCCAGACGCCCGAAGGCGGCAAGGTCATTGACTATCGCAAGCTCCGTGACGGCATCTACGAGGCAGGCCAAGCCATCGGCACGGGCGACGCCACGGTCGACTCCCTCTATATCAAAGCAGTCGCCAAAAGTACGACCATCGCACCTCCCGAGGTAGCCAAGCCGGAAGACCCCAAGCCCGACGAGACCAAGCCCGCAGAAAGCAAGCCCGCGGAGTCCAAGCAGAACCCCAAGCCTGAGGGCTCAAAGCCGACCAAGGCCGTTGCGGCTTCAACCACGAAAGCCAAGACTACCGGCGTGCTCGCGGCAACCGGCGACACCTCGGGTGCGGCCATCGTGGCAACCGTCCTTGCGGGAACAGCCGCTATCGCCGCAGGCACCATGGCGAGCCGTAAGCGTTCTTAGACGCCTCTGCGCACATGGCAGCTCCCGCGAAGGCCCCGAGCCCCAGCACCGTTTAACAACGCCACCGCCGAGCTCCCCTCCGGCGGTGGCGTTTTCCATATGCGTCCGCAGGGGATGCACGAGATTGTCTTTGGTCTAGCCCAATCGGCATACGCTGGCGTGCGACAATTGGGGCTGCCGATATCACAGCACTGAGAGAAGCCCGTCATGGAAGCGCATCAAAAGCAGATAACCGTTTATTCGAATCATACGGAAAGCGCGCCTGTCATCTACCTTCCTGTGGTCGTGGGCGACGGCAGCGAGGTTTATAAGTGTTGCCGAGAGCTCGACTGTCCGCCATTCGCCCTCGTCACCATTGGCGGGCTCGATTGGAATCGCGAGCTGAGCCCCTGGGCATGCGACGGGACCGTACGCGATGCCGAGCCTTTCGGCGGCCAAGCTGCCGATTTTCTTGATGAGCTGCTGAATCAGATAATCCCCCAGGTCGAGTCGTCGCTTCCTCAGCCGCCCACCTGGCGCGGCATTGCCGGCTACTCGCTCGCGGGCCTCTTCGCACTCTGGTCCCTCTGGCAAACCGACGCCTTTGACCGCGCCGCGAGCGCATCGGGGTCGCTATGGTTTCCCGACTTTGTCGACCGTGCCAGCACGGCCCCTTTTGCCGGCAGCCCGCAAGCCGTCTACCTGTCACTCGGCAAAAAGGAAACCAAGACGCCCAACCGCATGATGCGGCATGTACTCGACGACACACGCGCGATGGAAGCGTTGCTCGTCGAGCGCGGCATTCCAACAACGCTGGAGCTCAACCCCGGCAATCACTTTGCCCAAACCGACTTACGCATGGCCCGCGGCATCCACTGGATACTGACACATTAAAAATGGTGCCCACACGCATATACGCATGGGCACCATATCTTGTTTTAGCTGAACGCAGCTGCTACTCAGCAGCCTCCTCAAGCTCGGAGACATCAAACTCAAAGTCGTTACCCGGCAGGATGGCGTTGAGCACAATGCCCACCAGTGAGCCCACGGCAATGCCGGACAGCGAAATGGTCACGCCGCCCAGCTCCAACACGATGGCGCCGGCGGTGCTGTACGCGATGCCGAGCGAAAGCACGAGCACCAGCGCGGCAACCAGCACGTTGCGGTTGTTCTGGAAATCGACCTGGTTCTCGATGAGGTTGCGGACGCCCACAGCGCTGATCATGCCGTAGAGCACGAGCGACACACCGCCGATCACACACGCCGGCATGGCCGCAATGACAGCCGCGAACTTGGGGCAGAACGAAAGCACGATGGCGCAACACGCGGCAATTCGAATTACGCGCGGGTCGAACACGCGCGTCAGGGCGAGCACGCCGGTGTTCTCACCATACGTAGTGTTGGCCGGAGCGCCAAAGAGCGAAGCCAGAATCGTGGCAAGGCCGTCGCCGAGCAGCGTGCGATGCAGACCGGGATCGGCAATGTAGTTGCGCTCGCAAGTCGAACCGATAGCAGAGATATCGCCGATATGCTCGATCATGGTCGCGAAGGCCAGCGGCATGATGGTGATGATGGCCGTCGTGGCAAGACCGCTATCGAACTGCGGCCCAAAGAGTGCAAACACGGTGTTGTCCCACACGATGGGCAGACCGACCCACGGAGCGGCGGCAACGCCTGAGAAATCAACCTCGCCGAGCGCAGCCGCAACGGCATAGCTCACCACAACGCCCAGCAAAATCGGCACAATCTTGACCATGCCGCGGCCCCAGATGTTGCAGATAACGATCACAGCCACGGCAATAACAGCCACAAGCCAGTTGGTCTGGCAGTTAGCAATAGCGGAACTTGCCAGGATCAAGCCGATGGAAATGACGATGGGGCCAGTCACCACCGGCGGAAAGAAACGCATGACACGCTTGGCGCCAAACGCGCGGAAGAGCGCCGCCAGCACCGGATAGAGCAGACCGGCACAAGCTACGCCCAGGCAGGCGTAGGGCAAAAGCTCGGTCTCGCCGTTGGGCGCGATTGCGGCATAACCGGCAATAAAGGCAAACGATGAGCCCAAAAATGCCGGCACCTTACCGCGCGACAGGAAGTGGAACAGCAGCGTGCCCAAGCCGGCAAACAAAAGCGTTGCCGATACCGAGAGGCCGGTGAGCACGGGCACCAGCACGGTGGCGCCAAACATGGCAAACAGGTGCTGTAGGCCGAGCAGGAACATGCGCGGGCGGCCGAGCGACGATGCGTCGTAGATGGCATCGCTGACGGCGGGCGTCGAGGACTGGGACATGGATGTCCTTTCGAATGGAAGGGCGATCAGGCATATCGGATAACCTGCCCGAACGATACGATCCGAACCATTGTACGCGATACACTATGCCTCGCACGCGCCGCCACCTGCAAACACTAGTGCTATTTCCAAACGCGCTCGGCAATGCGCTTGACCAGCGCGATCTTTGCCCATTGCTCATCCTCGGTCAGCTTGTTGCCAATCTCGCAGCTGGCAAAGCCGCACTGAGGCGACAGATACAGGTTCTCGAGCGGAACATACTTTGCAGCCTCGTGAATACGCTCGACGATAACATCCTCGTTCTCGAGCTCTGCCGCCTTGGTGGTTACCAAGCCCAGCACGACCTTCTTGCCCGGGGCAACGTACTTGAGCGGCTCAAAACCGCCGGCGCGCGGCGTATCGAACTCCAGGTAAAATGCATCGACATCCTCGTTTGCGAACAGGTACGGCGCGATGGGGTCATAGCCGCCCTCGAAGGCATAGGTGGAGTGGTAGTTGCCGCGGCACACATGCGTGTTGATGACCAGATCGTCGGGCTTGTCCGCGATGGCGGCATTGTTGAGCGCCACGCCCAGCTCGCTTACCTTTTGCAGGTCGACCGGGCTCATGCCGGTTTTGGCGACAAAATCGGTGTCGCAGTAGATGCCCCAGGTGCAGTCATCAAACTGGATGTTGCGGCAGCCTGCTGCGTACAGGTCGGCGATCACCGTGCGATAAGCGGCTGCGATGGCGTCGGCAAGTTCCTCATCGGTCTTATAGACAGCGCGCAGGCTCTCCTGCTGGCCGTCGCAGCGGTCGAGCGTGACTTCGGAGAACGTCTGGATCGGCGCCGGAATGGTTTGCCGCGCGACCTGGCCCTCCCCCTCGAGCACCTTGACAAATTTAAAGTGTTCGACGAACGGATGGTTCTCGCCGCTAATGGGGCCGGTTACCACGGCGGTGTCGGCTGTGGTCTCCTCGTCGTGGAACATATAACCCGTACGCGAGGTACGGCGTTCAATGCCGTTAAGGCCCCACATAAAATCGAGGTGCCAGTAGCTGCGGCGAAACTCACCATCGGTGATGACCTGCAGGCCGGCGGCCTTCTGCTTTGCCACCAAATCGCGAATGGCATCGTCCTCGACGGCCTTAAGGCCGTCGTCATCAAGCGTGCCCGCGGCGTAGGCGGCACGGGCGTCCTTCACGGCCTGAGGACGAAGAAAACTGCCGACGATATCGGCGCGAAACGGCGCGTTCGGTTGAATCGAAGTGCTCATAGATATCTCCCTTTGAATTGGTTGCTTTACTGGGACAGAGTATGAGCGCTCCTATGGCCATCGTATAATATATGTTTATAACAGTTTGATATAGATGCTTCCTATATCAGTTTGGGCTGCCTTAAAGAGATTTGACCTGTGCAGAACGCAGCAGCCTAGATATGTTGGCGGATCGCGTCGATATAGGCCCGACCGTAGCGCGTGAGCGTCGTATTTTTGCGCGTGATGATGCCGATCTCCATGTACTCGTCCACATCGAGCGGAATGGAGATAATACCCGGCCCGTTGAGCTCGTGGCTGATCACGCCCGAACACACCGTGTAGCCGTTGAGGCCCATGGCCAGGTTGAACAACGTCGCGCGATCGCGCACGCGGATGTTCTTGCGGCGCTCAAACGTCGAGGTCAGTTCCTCGGAATAGTAAAACGAGTTGTAGCTGCCCTGTTCGTAGGACAGGAAGGGATAGTCCTCCAGGTCCTCGAGCGTCACGCTGGAGCGGCCCGCCAGCGGATGGTCGGCGCACACAAAAACGTGCGGCGTGGCGCAGAAGAGCTCTTCGAACACGAGCTCGTTGGCCGCCAGCATGCGCTCGATGACCTCGCGATTGTGCTCGGACAAGTACAAGATGCCTAGTTCGCTTTTCATATGCGCGACGTCCTCGATAATCTCGTGAGTCTGCTCCTCGCGCAGGGTAAAGTCGTAGCGCGCGGCATCGAACTCACGGATCACATCGACAAACGCGTTGACGGCAAAGGAATAATGCTGGCAGCTCACACTAAAGTGCGGCACCTGCTCGGACTCGCCCTTGTACTTGCCTTCGAGCAGATCCGCCTGGTCGAGCACCTGGCGCGCGTAGCCCAAGAAGGTCTCGCCCTCCTCGGACACAATGACACCCTTGTTGGTGCGCTCAAAGATGTGCACACCCATCTCGTTTTCGAGATCGCGAATCGACGCGGTAATCGAAGGCTGCGACACAAAAAGCCGGCGCGAGGCCTCGGTGATGCTGCCGCATTCGGCAACTTTGACGACATACCTGAGCTGCTGAAGCTTCATAGCTTTCTCCCTAGACGTTCGTGACGTCGAAACCCGTCGCATCCATCTGACGCATAAACGGCGGCATCTCCCCCGTCGCGGCACAGGCGGCAATCTGATGCAGAGCCCCGGCAACCGCATCGTCTGCCGCAGCGCCGATATGCCAGCGCGCGGCAGCCGTGACAGCCTCGTTGGCATTGGCGACTGCAACGGAGTTGGGAACGGCATCGATCATGGGCAGATCGTTATCGGAATCACCGAACACGGCCACCTCGTCGGGCGTCAGGCCCAAAGCGCGCGCCAGCTCCAGCGCAGCGCAGCCCTTGTCCCAACCGGCCGGAAGGATGTCAAACAGGCGCACGCGGTTGTTGGGAAACACAAGCGAGAGCTCCGGCACCTCGGCGGCAACGCGCTCGCGTAGCTCCACGAGCTCCTCACGTGAACGGGCACTCCAAATATTCGCCTTAAACACCGGGGCATCATCGACAACAGGACGGCACGGGGCCTCTTCGCCCTTGAGCCACGCGTTGCCGCCCGACTCCATGGCGCGGCGTACGCGCTCGGGGTCGTTCGTCACGCAATAGGCATCGTTATCCCAAAAGTCATCACCCAGGCTGTAGACCTTCAGATACGTATCGTCGGTCTCTTGCTCGAGGTAATCGGCCAGACGCGTCAGGGCATCGTTGTCGGTCGCATGCGAGGCCACCGCCTCGCCGTCCACAAACATGACCTGGCCGTTGCAGAACGCGCCGGTCGAGAAGCACTCGACGCAATTGCGGAACATCCAGCCCATCGCGGACGGCTGGCGACCCGAAACCGGGCCAAAGTGCAGACCCGCCGCCTGCATGGCATGAATGCCCTCGATGGCGTAGTCGCTGGCGCCGTCATGCCCGGCTGGAATCAGCGTATCGTCCATATCGGTCAGCACAAGTTTAATCATAAGGCCCCCATTCGTATCGGTCCTACCTATTGTAACGACCTGCCAAAATAAACCTGTCCCTTTTTGGCAGGTGCGCTAGTATAGGGAACAACAGATTCGATGCGGGAGTGCCGGCGGTGCAAACCACAAGGCTGAGAGGGCATGGGGCCCAATCCTTTGAACCTGTCAGTTAATGCTGGCGTAGGGAGCATGCCGCCTTTACAGGGGCGCTGTCTATGCACAGCGCCCCTTTTCTATGCCAAGGAGGCATGTGCAGTGATTGATTCGGAACAGCTTAAGCAGCATATGGTCAAGGCCGTGGAGGAGATTCGCGCCACCAATCCGATGGCCGGCTCCATCACCAACACGGTGACGATCGACTTTGTCGCCAACGCACAGCTCGCCGTGGGCGGATCGGCCGCCATGGTCTATCTGCCCGACGAAGGCGAGGCACTCGTTGCCGGCGGCGGCGCCATCTATCTCAACATGGGCACGCTCTTCCCCATCTACGAGCAGACGATTCCCCGAGCGGCCAAGGCGGCACACGACGCCGGCAAGCCCTGGGTGCTCGATCCGGTGGGCCTGGGCATCGGTAGCCTGCGCACCCAGCTGGTAAACGAGCTCAAGCAGTACAAGCCCGCCATCGTGCGCGGCAATGCCTCCGAGATCATTGCGCTCGCCGGCCTGTGGGGTCTTGAGGGCGAGGCGGCCGATCTGAGCCGCGTACGCGGCGTCGATACCACCGACACGGTCGACGCCGCCCGCGATGCCGCCGTGGCGCTCGCCCGCTACACCGGCGGCGCCGTGGTCGTCTCGGGCGAAGTCGACCTGATTACCGACGGCACGACCGTGGCCAAGTCCCACGGCGGCAGCCCGCTCATGTCCAAGATCACCGGCTGCGGCTGCTCGCAGGGCGGCGTGCTGGCCGTGTACGCCTGCGCCGCCGACCCGTTTACGGCCGCCGTCTGCGGCACCGCCGTCTACAACGTTGCCGGCACGCGTGCCGCCGCCGTCGCCGACGCCCCGGCAAGCTTTAAGGTCGCCTTTATCGACGAGCTCTACCGCGCGACCGCCCAGGACATCGCCGATAACCGACTCGAGCTCGAGGAGGCATAAGCCATGTCCGAGCCCGCAACCAATGCCGGCATGAACACACTCGTCGCCGTGGCCATCGCCCCGTGCGGCACCGGCGATGAACTGTCCGCCGAGGTCGCCGAGGTCGTGCGCGTCATTCGCGAGAGCGGCCTTCCCAACCGCACCACCTCGATGTTCACCGAGATCGAGGGTGACTGGGACGAGGTCATGCAGGTCGTGCGCGACGCAACCTTTGTGTTGGCGAGCAAGGGCATCCGCACCGAAGTCGTGCTCAAAGCCGATATTCGACCCGGATTTACCGACACCATGACCGGCAAGCTCGAGCGCATGGAAGCACAGATCAAAAAGCAGGAGGAAGCACGATGAGCATCCGCGACAACCTTGATATCTCGGCCTATCTGGTACTCGGCCCCGAAAACACGCTCGGGCGTCCCGTGGGCGATGTGGTGGCCCAGGCGCTCGACGCAGGCTTTACCTGCATCCAGGTGCGCTCCAAGGTGGCAAGTGCCCGCGAGATCATCGCGCTGACGGGCGACGCCGCGCAGGCAATCGCACAGGCCGGCAAGACCGGTCAGGTCGCCCTGCTGATCGACGACCGCCTGGACTGCGTACTCGCCGCGCGCGAGCAGGGCATCGCTGTCGACGGCGTGCACGTTGGCCAGAGCGATATTCCCGTCGAGGTCTGCCGCAAACTTTTGGGCCCCGATGCCATTGTGGGCCTTTCGGCCCGTTGCGAGGAGATGCTCGAGTACGTCAAGACCGCCGACATGAGCCTGGTCGACTACCTGGGCATCGGCCCGCTCCACGAGACCGAGACCAAGCGCGACTGCGGACGCGCGGCCGACGGCTCTATCATCACCAAGAGCTTTGAGGACTTGGCCGCACTCCACGCGGCAAGCCCCGTGCCCATCGTGGTGGGCGGCGGCGTCAAGACGGCCGACCTGCCACAGCTCAAGGCCACCGGCGTCGATGGCTTCTTTGTGGTGAGCGCCGTCTGCAGTGCCGACGACCCCTACGCCGCCGCCAAGGAGCTCGTCGATACCTGGCAGCAGGCATAGGCTCAAGCCGAGCAGCCGATTCGCAGCCTCATATCTTCAGCGATGGAAAGCGCATCCCAGTTTGGACCTCCATTCCGGGATGCGCTTCCCGCCGAGATGGCGGCAGCAGCCTCTACCCTGCCAGATATGTCTCCAGTGCCGGCAAGGTTGCCTCCGCATCGCGGCGGCCGATCTGATAGATGCGCTCGAGTTCATCGGGCTCGCGGCACAGCGACGGCACCTTCACCGATTCGCTCGGCCGCACCACAAAGATTTCGCCGGCAGCCTCGCGACGTGCTAAGTCATCGAGCGTGGCATTGTAGACCTCATGCCGATGCTCAAGCGCTGCGACAAACTCCGGGTAGTGACGGAACACGCGCCGCAGCATGGGCATCACGCTGTTGGGCTGCTTCACAAAGCCCGCCGGCTGCGTGAGTACCACGATGTTTCGGTCATACCCCTGCGCAAACAGCCATGCGCTGGGAATAGAATCAGCCACGCCACCATCCAGATACTTATGTCCGTCAATAGCAACGGGACGCGTCGCCACAGGAATAGCCGACGACGCCCGGATCCACTCGATATCGCGCTCATCGCCATAAGGCAGGTCGTGATAGACGGCCTTGCCCGTCTCGATATCGGTACACACGCACGTAAACCGCATGGGGCAGGCGCGATATGCCTCCAGGTCGATGGGATCGCGCTCGATGGGCACCTCATGATAGGCAAAATCGGCATTGAACATGTCTCCAGTCCGCAGCCAGCTTGCTACACCCGCATAGCGCTTATCGGCACAATATGCCTTGTTGTAGCGAATGGCGCGTCCAATCTGCCGCGATTTAAAGTTGTAGCCAAACGCCGCGCCCGCCGAGACACCCACCATATGGTCGCAGGTCAAACCGTGCTCCATCCAAACGTCGAGCACGCCCGCCGTATACATACCGCGGTAGCCGCCTCCTTCGAGCGCCAGCCCCACCGTGCGCATCATATTTGACTGTGCCATGCGACCATCTCCGTCCCCGCAAATTCAAACGGAACAAGTATACCCGTCAACATATACCGCCCCAGTCGCATTTTTATCAAGCATCGCATCGTCGCGCTACCGCTTGTCGAACAATAGCCGCCCACAGCATGTGCACCCATATATAATTGGGTATTGTTGTTTACACTACCCAGCTGTTATCAACAGCGAACATTAGCCGGCAAAGTAACTCAACAACGCAGCAAGGCGGGGGCCTGGATGCACGCAAAACGCCGAACAACGATACGTGTACACAACGAGCTCGCCCGACGCAATCCGCCCCGACCTCAGAAAGCCGCTTAGAACATGGAAACTGTCAGCAATTACACCGAAACGCTCGAAAAGACCGTCCGCGACCTTCTCGAGCGTCAGGATGATCTGATTAGGACCGCCTTTACCGACCAGCTTACCGGACTTGGCAACCGCGGCGGCTTTGCCCGTTCCCTCGAGGAGCTCTGGGAGCAGGACGCTCCCGTTACCATGGCGTTCATCGATATCGACAATCTCAAGCACTGCAACGATGTCTTTGGCCATGACGAGGGCAACCGCTATATCTTGCAGGTAAGCCTTTATCTCAAGCTGTATATGAAGGTAGACGAGGCGGCATTTCGTCTGGGAGGCGACGAGTTTGCCATCCTATCTACGATTGCGACCGAGGACGACCTCGCCGAACGTCTGGAACACTGCCGAACGATCCTGCTCAAAAACAACGATTCCGAGATGCCCCACTCGTTTAGCTACGGAGTGGCACACGCCGACCCCGCCCTGGGCGAAGCCTCCAATCGCATGACGCTCGATGCCGACCATCGCATGTACGACTACAAGCTACGTCATGCTATGCACCTCGATCGGCGCAATATCACGCAAGTCCACGCCGACGACTTCGAAATAAGCGATCGCATTTTTGACGCCTTTTCGATGCTCAACGAGGGCCGTTATTTCTTTATCGAGAACTTGGACAAGGACCGCACCCTTTGGTCGCAAGGTGCCTTGCGCGATCTCGGTCTTCCTTCGGAGCACATAGACAGCTGCCGCGATTTCTGGAAGACGCGCGTCCATCCCGATGACCTCGAGGCCTACGCCAACGACATCAACCAGATCTTTAACGGCTCCAAACACCGCCGCGTCATGCAGTACCGCATGCGCAATGCCGCGGGTGACTACGTTCTCTGCCGTGCTCGCGGGTTTCGCATCGACGGCGACGGAAATGTCCCCTCGCTCTATGTCGGCGAACTCGTCAACCACTCGCTTGCCGAAACCGTCGACGCCGCCACAGGCCTCGGAACGCAGCGCATGCTGGTCAACGCTATCGATGCCTGCCGTCGCGACCGCTGCGAGACGGGGCTTATAGCGGTGCGCATTCGTGGCACGGCGAATCTCAACGAGCTCTACGGGGCCGAGGCTGTCGACAACATGCTTGCCGAATACGCAGGCCGCATGCTGTCGATCACCCGCGGCAGAAGCCGGGTCTTCCGTTCACGAAGCGTCCAGTTCGTCGTGCTCAGCAACGATTTGGACCATGAGGCATTCGAGCAACTGACCCGCCACCTTAAAGAGGCTGTTTTCGCTCCTGTTCAAATCGCGGGCGACACCATTACTCCCGTCTGCCTTGTCGTCCCGGCCTTTTACGAGCAGTTAACCCATCAAGCGACCGCCGTTTTAGGCGAACTCGACCGTCGCCTTCGCACGGCCGGCGGGCTTGTTCCCAACGACAGCCTCCCCATACCCGAGGCGGAGCGCAAAAGCGCCATCGCCGAACGTATCGACTCGCTCACGGGCCTCTATCGACCCAGCGAGTTTATGCGGCGCGCCAACGCATTTCTCGAGGCAAGGCGCGACGACACCTGGTGCATCGCCACCGTCGACATGGGTCACATGCGCCTGTTTAATGAATGGCACGGCCAGGCCGAGGGCGACCGCGTACTCGCCGATGTGGGCACGGTCCTCAAGGACATCGAGAATGCCGATATGGGCGTCGCAGGGTACTGGGGCCAAGATGACTTTTGCGTACTCATCCCCTTTAAGCACATCACCGTCCATCAAATCTACAACCGCGTTCGCGAGGCAGTAGCCAGGCATGATGACGGCGTAGGTTTTTGGCCGTCCATGGGCATTTACCCCATCGACTCCAATGAGGAGATCACCATCGATGCGCAGGCAAAGGCCATGTTTACCAATCGACGCGCCAAAAACGACTTCAAGGAGCGCATTGCTATTTTCCGCCCCGAAGAATATGAACACGAGATTGCGTTCCACCGCACGCTGACCGAGTTCCAGTACGCGCTCTCAAATGGCCGCATCACGTACTACCTGCAGCCCCAGGTCGATATGGAAACCGGCGAGATCATTGGCGCCGAGGCACTTACGCGCTGGATTGACAAGGACGGCTCTCTCATTTCGCCCGCAACGTTTATCCCCGCACTCGAGGAAAGCGGCTTTGTGGTGACGCTCGACAAGTACATTTGGCAGGGTGTCGCCATATGGCTTCGCGAGCGTCTCGATCGCGGTCTTCGCGTGGTTCCGGTCTCGCTTAATGTGTCTCGCGTGGACATTCTTGCCTGCGACGTTGCCGAGCATATGGGATCGCTCGCCGCCCAATACAACCTGCCGCCCGAGCTCATGCGCATCGAGATCACCGAGACGGCTTATACGGGAGAGTCCGAAGCCGTGGACAAACTGACAGCCGACTTGCACACCCGCGGCTTCTCGACCTATATGGACGATTTTGGCACCGGTCAGTCCACGCTCGCGATGCTCAAGAACGTCAACGTCGACGTCATCAAGCTCGACCGAACCTTTGTGCCCACCGACCGCGATCAAGGCCGCAGCGCGCAGATCGTGTCATCGATGCTCGAGATGGCGCAGTCGCTCCATCTGCCCATTGTAATCGAAGGCGTCGAGACAGATGAGCAGGCGAACATGCTACGCCACATGGGCGCCCGCTACGCTCAGGGTTTCCTCTACTACCGCCCCATGCCGGCGAAGGATTTTGAGGCATTGCTCGATGGTGGCAATAACAACTGATACGCTCGCGCGCAAAACGCCACCGCCGAAGGGGGCATTTGTCTCCATTAGCTAACTTATATCCCCAGTTCAAACCGAATTGGGGATATGATACAAACCGTTGTTCCCCCAAGGAGGTTATCCATCATGAACGAGTCGTACCGCCTGGGCGAGCAATCGATTATTGCCTATCTTCAGCGACTTGCGAATGGCATCTCGACCGCCGAACTCGATGTTGCCGCGCTGCCTGCTGAGCTACGCGCCGTTGGTGAGCAACTGCAAAAGACGCATGCTATCCTGCAACAAGAGCGCCAGCTGCTTGAGCGCAACGCCTATATCGACCCGCTCACCAACTTGGGCAACCGCAGCGGACTCGACCGTCACGTCGAGCAGCTCTGGCGCAAAGGCGATCCCTTCACCTGCGCCTATATTGACATCGACCATCTCAAGCATTGCAATGATAGGTTTGGCCACGCCGAAGGCAATCGCTATATTCTGAGCATCTGCCGCACGCTCTCCGAAACCATGGAGCACGATGAGATGCTGTTCCGTATCGGTGGAGACGAGTTTGTGCTTATCTCGCTCTCCGCAAACGAGACTGAACTCGAGCAGCGCTTGGAGCAGGTGCGTGCCGGGCTGATCGAGGCGAGCTCAGGTGGCAAGGCGCCCATGATCGCCAGCTTTAGCTTTGGCTGCTCGCGCGTCGATCCACTTGCCGGCGACACGCATCGCCAGATGACGATGGATGCCGATCGCAAGATGTATCGCTATAAGCTTATGCATCGTGTACAGCAACCGAAAGACAATGACGCACTACAACGCCCAATCGTCGATCAGCTTCCCTGCAACGACCGGGTGTTCCAAGCAATCTCCATGAGCTCCGAGACGCGCTATCCGTTCATCCTTAACCTCGATACGGGCGAATCGCAATGGTCGGTTAACGCCGTGCGCGATTTTGACCTGCCCTCCCAGCACCCTTTTAACTCGGTCGACATGTGGCTCGCCCGCGTTCATCCCGAGGACCGCGACAACGTACGCGCCGAGCTCGACATGGTGATAAACGGCACGTGGCACTTCCACTGCATGCAGTATCGCGTCATGAATACCGCCGGAAAATACGCGCTTTGCGACTGCACGGGTTACCGCCTGGACGGCACCGATACCGAGCCCAACATGTATGTGGGCATTGTCACCAACCGAAGCTTGGCAGATACGACCGATTCCGTGACCGGTCTGGGCGATATCCACGCCCTGGTCAACGCCATTGGCGAGATGCGTCGCGTGGCACGAAACGCGGGCTTGATCGCCATTAAAATCGACGAAATCGCACAGGTCAATGCCCGCTTTGGCTTTGATGCAGGCGACCGCGTTTTGGCAGAAAGCGCCGCCTGCCTCATGGATTGCTCGCGCGGCAAGGGTCGTCTGTTCCGCTCGACCGGACCGATGTTCGTGGCGCTCTTTGACGAGCTTGATCCCGAAGAGACCGACGCGGTTGCAGACGGAATCGAACGGTTCTTGGGATCGCCCGTGCTCCTTGGCTCATTTGAATATCAGCCGCCCCTTCGCGTGGCGACGCTTCATCTGGACGCCGTCGACCGACAGCCCGTTTCCATTTTGAACGAACTTAATGCGCTGATTAAAGAGGCGCCGCAGGTACCGGGCACCAAGCTGGACTAGCGTTATGGGGCGCATGATGGTTAATTCCGATCTCAGGCGAACACATCGGGCAAATAGGTCGTACCCGCAGTTAGCCGAACGTCCCCGCAGTCCCTCCCGGGGCCCGGGGGCACCGTTTCGATACTCTTGGTTTACTTTGCCTGATGCAAATAAGTGCTCAACAAGATAGAACCTATCCCCCGCCACGGATATGCCCTCGAGTAAATCTGTTAAGCAAAGCCTATCAAATTCTATTGACAATTGGCTGCATTGGTCCATTTTGTCGTCCAGCCATTTCCGCTGGCTATCGCCTCATAAACACAAACCTAACGAGCCGCACGAACGACAAAGAGGCCAAGCTGAACAGAAGTAGAACCAAAACTTCAAAAACGCTGGTATTCCAATCGCGTACCCAGCCCTCTACCGCCCACAAGAAAAACAGCAGCCCCATCCATAACGTCACAGAAGAAATCAGCTTTGCGTAAGGGCGTATATCAATCTCGCTCTCCCTTTTTGTGACATCATATCCAGCAATTGAGCAGAGCCATCTTCCTCTTCGGTATTGGATTGAAAGGACAATCAAGGCAATCGAAGTCATCAAGCAAACAGCATCCTCTGTTTCCATAGAGTTTCCTTTGCTTTCCATCCTAGTTACGCATTCACAATCGAATCAAACCAAGTATGAATTACTCGATAGCAACCGCCTTAGTATAAACCATAGCCGCCGCAGCAGCCCGCCTTCCAAGGCCTCAAAGCTCGCCATCGAGGGCGACCCGCCCAGACCCCTTACAATCTGCTCGCACGAGGCCCCGCACTCCAACATCCTCTGGACCGTATCCCGCTCGTACCTGGTGAGCGTGCCTGCCGTGGGCCCTCGGGGCCGGCATCGTGCCCCACGCCATCTGCCCGCTCGTGCGATAATCCTCTGCAGAAGTCACCGACAGCAGAGGGAGTTTGTGATGAAGGTTCTTTTGGTCAATGGCAGCCCCAAGGCAAACGGCAACACGGCCCGCGCACTCGCCGAGGTCGCCGAGCAGCTCAACGTCGAGGGCATCGATACCGAGATGTTTCAGCTGGGCGCCAAGCCTATTCGCGATTGCATCGGTTGCGGCCAGTGTGGCAAACTCGATTGCCGCTGCACCTTTGACGACGACGTGGTCAACAAGCTGATTGCCGCCGCCGAGCAGGCAGACGGCTTTGTCTTTGGCTCGCCCGTCTACTACGCGCACCCCAGCGGACGCATCCTCTCGGCTCTCGACCGCGCATTCTATGCCGGCAGCAAGGCCTTTGCGCACAAGCCGGGCGCCGCTGTCGCCGTTGCCCGTCGCGGCGGCACGTCGACCACGTTCGATGTGCTCAACAAGTACTTCACCATCAACCAGATGCCCGTGGTAGCATCCACCTACTGGAACAACGTCTTTGGTGCCATGCCGGGCGAGGCCGCCCAGGACGCCGAGGGCCTTGCCACCATGCGAAACATCGGCAAAAACATGGCCTGGCTCCTGCGTTGCATCGAGGCGGGAAAGGCCGCCGGCATCGAAGCGCCCCAGGCCGATCGCGCTAGGACCAACTTCATCAGGTAGAACGGCGGAACATAGATATGAATATTCAAATTTTCGGGACTAAGAAGTCCTTCGATACCAAGAAGGCCCAGCGCTATTTTAAGGAGCGCCGCATTAAGGTGCAGTTTATTGACCTTAAGGAAAAAGAGATGAGCAAGGGCGAGCTCACGAGCGTGATGCAGGCGGTCGGTGGCATCGACAAGCTGCTCAACCCCAAAGCCAAGGACGAGGAGACGCTCGCACTCATCCAGCACCTCACCCCCAGCCAGCGCTTTGATAAGCTGCTCGAGAACCAGCAGGTTCTGGCCGAGCCCATCGTGCGCAACGGCAAAAAGGCCACCGTCGGTTATTGTCCCGACGTGTGGGGAGCCTGGGAGTAGCCTGTGTTATTTGTCGGCGCGTGGGTATAAGAGCAGGCGTTTGGCATAAGATTCAACTGTAAGCCATGTCTAACAAAGGAGGGCACATGCCCAACAAACCCGTGAAGATCATCATGCTTACCGGATACCTCGGTGCCGGCAAGACCACGCTGCTCAACCACATCCTCGCCAACGACGGCGGCATCCGCGCCGCCGTGATCGTCAACGATATCGGCGAGATCAACGTCGACGCCAGCCTCATCGCCGACGGCGGCCTTTCCGAGACCGACGACCTTATCCCGCTCACCAACGGCTGCATCTGCTGCACGCTTTCGGACGATCTGGCCAACCAGCTGCAGGGCATCGCCGATTCGGGCAAGTTCGACTACATCATCATCGAGGCCTCGGGTATTTGCGAGCCCATCCCCATCGCCTACACCATCTCGAGCTTCTGCGACGAGGCCAAGGTGGGCGGCGAGCCCAAGCTCGCGCTCGACAACATCGTGGCCGTGGTCGACTGCGCCCGCATGTACGACGAGTTCAACGGCGGTCGCGACCTGCTAGCCGAGGATATCGACGAGGACGACATCGAGAGCCTGCTCATCCAGCAGATCGAGTTTTGCTCCACGCTGATTCTTAATAAGACTGACACCGTCACCCCCGAGCAGATTGCCGAGCTCAAAGCCATCGTGCGCAGCCTGCAGAAGGACGCCGTGATTGTCGAGGCTCAAAACGGCGAGGTCCCCATGGAGGAGCTGCTCGATACCGACCGCTTCGACTTTATGCGCGCCTACAACTCCGCCGCTTGGATCGAGGCCATGGAGCATCCCGAGGAGCACGATGACCCCGAGGTGCTCGAATACGACATCGAGACCTTTGTGTACTCGCGCCGCAAGCCGTTCGACCTGCAGAAGTTCACCGATTTTGTTGAGCAGGAGTGGCCCGACGAGGTCATCCGCGTCAAGGGTCCGCTGTGGCAGACCGGCAATCCGGACATGTGCTACATGTTTGAGCAGGCCGGCTACCAGATGCGCCTGATGGAGAACGGTCTGTTTGTCGATTCTGCGCCCGAGGGCGAGAAGCAGAAGATTATCGACGAGAACCCCGAGATCATGCAGATTTGGGACGACGAGACGGGCGACCGCATGACGAGCCTGTGCATCATCGGCCGTCATATGGACAAGGACGCGCTCATCGCCGCGCTCGATGCCTGCCTGACCGACTGGCACCGCGCCTAGGCTATCGAAGCGAGCATTTTCTGCCCACGTAACCGCCAAACCACCACGAAGGTGCCTGTGTCCCCTTCGTGGTGGTTTTTCATTCTGAGCCAAGGAGATTCATGTTCAATATCGTGCTGTATGCGCCCGAGATTCCGGCCAATACGGGCAATATCGGCCGTACCTGCGTGGTCACCGGTACCCGCCTGCATCTGGTGGAGCCGCTGGGCTTTTCGCTCGATGACAAGACGGTACGTCGCGCCGGCCTGGGCTACTGGCAAAACTTGGACGTGACCACCTATACCGGCTGGAAGGATTTCCTTGCGTGCAACGGCCTCTCCTCCGCCGACGAGCGCCTGCATCTGCTGACCAAAAAGGCGCGCCGAACCTATGCGCAAAGTACCTACCGCGACGGTGATTATTTGGTCTTTGGCAGCGAGAGCTCGGGCATTCCCGAGCCACTGCTTGCCGCGGCGCCCGAGCGCTGTGAGCGCATCCCGATGCTGCGCGATTGCGACTCACTCGATAACGCCGAGGCTTGGGAAGCCCACGAGGAATCGCTCGGACATACCGAAGACAGCCACGAGGCCATCCTTCGGCAGGATATCTGCGGCAACTTCGTCAACCCGGACGACTACCGCATCAGCGCACTCAACCTCTCCAACAGCGCCGCCATCGTCCTCTACGAGGCCCTGCGCCAAACAGGCTTTCCGGGAATGTGACAAAGGGACAGTCTCGTTGTCATATCGGACAATTGTCACATTGACACCCTTCAAACGAAATCAGCGATGCCCGCTATTGCAACGTAAGGCATCGCGATAGCGGGCATTCAGCTGAATCAGTAATTTGATTTCAAAGGTAGATATTAATCTTCGAATTCGACATTGACCCTTACGTCTGAACCACAGAACGTCGACACCTGCTTTTTCACCAGTTTTACTGCACGTTCATCAGATTTTTCCAGCATGCCACTTTCTTGAACCTTTTGCCTCTGGTCCTTATCAGCCTGCTGAAGCAATTTATTTAAATCGTCCGTACTGACCTGATTCCAATTAAGAAAACCATTGTCCTCAACGTACTTTTTAAGCGAGTTCGGATCCGTTGACAACGTCACGATCTCGGAATGCGGAAGCGTAACATTAACAGATTTTATTACCGACTCGTTGTTTTTCGAACGATGGACTTTGACCTTCAGGTTCTCATCGTCTACGTTCAGGCCGATATCCGCCTTGCCATCGATTGTCGCTACATATCGCTTAGTAGTAAATGGGTTGTTAAAACCAAACGGATTCCCTGCATCGTCAATATATAGAACCTGAGTAAAATCGTATTCGTAGGTAAGCAACTTCGTTACCGGCTTAATTTCTTCCCGAATCGAATCATCGCTTATAACGGTCTGATCGCGCATCAACCACAGGTACACGCAGCCGCCGCAAGCTGCAATCAAGCCTAACGCCAATAGGGCGACAATTATCTTCTGGCCAATTGTTTTAAACGGATTGGAAACGCTCATTTAGCCCTTGTCCTCCAGTTGTCCTCAGGGTAATTACGGACTCAATTCATTTATATTGGGTTTTGATGTCAACCAATTCAGAAAGGAAGGACTTAAATCCAACATAATATAAATACACATTCATACGTTAATTTAATACCTATTCTGCTGCACGTAACTTTAGAAAGATTGGGGCACAGACCATAGGCCGGCACCCCAATCCATACATAGGCATCATAACGCGTTGATCATTCGATCATATGCCCATGTTAATCAACTGAAACGCTGACGTCCATCCGCTGATCTCGGTCGCTATATCCGATCATCAGTTCCCGTCCCTTTTTATCCTTTGCGCAAAAACTGCTGTCATACGAATATTCGATGTTCTTGTATCCCTTTTTCTTGCAAGCTTTGATGTATTTGCCGTACCCATCATGATCGATGCCAAATGCGAAAAACGAAAGGCAGTCTTTTTCGTCTAACGACGTATAAACAATAGGGCAGTCAGGCTTCGGCAAGGATTTTGCAAGGGCTTTTGTTGGCCAGTCATACGCCTTGACACCGCCCTTTGATGAAGTCGTATAGGTTTTCGACTTGAAACTATAGTACTCGAGATATATCTTTCCATCGCCGCCTAGATAGGCAATAGTCGCCACTGAAGGCTCCATCAGGTCATATTGATTCTGCTGGGCATTGGCGACATAGTCGCCATGGGTAATGCACGGAACGCTATCAACCGATTCTCGCTTCTCGACGATTCGCTGGCTATCCGCCGTCATTTTCAGCGTTGAATAATCGTGCGCAGCCTCATCTTCATCAAAAACGTCAGTAAACAGAAGTTTCTGTTCGTCAGTCAACTCCCCTTTCGGCTCAAACTGAATAGTGAACTGAGCAATATCGAAGCTCGATTTGTTGTCATATTCAAATGTCATCATCTCGACGCCATCAACAACGCCTTCTGAGACACTCCAGTTTAGTTGATCGATTTTTACTGAATCCTTCTTACCTGGCTTTGGCTTCTTTCCACTTTTCTTAGTCGCTGCAAATGCGCATGTCGGACTCCAGCCGCGACCCGTAATTCCGAGTGGTAGAGAAATGCCGATTAGTGCCGCCGCGCTAAAAGCCAGAACTGCCGTAAATAACTTTTTCTTCATTACATATCCCTTGGTAGTCGTTTAACCTCCCCCTCGTCAAATAGCAGACGAATTGGCGACGCGGTGGCATTATTTGATTCAAGGGCGTGAACTGGATAAACATCGAGGGAAGGAGTGGGCCCTGTGCAATAAACTCCCCTCGTCAAAATGTCTAGCTAAAGAGGACGGGCAAACGGCGAACGGTCATATCCGTTCGCGTCCGCCCGTCTCCAACGATCAAACGTCGATGCGCTAACGTTCAAAAGCATTGCGGCCTCTTGCCTCGTAACCTCACCTCCTTCGAATGATTTGATGACATCGCGGTAGCTATCCGGACGTTCGAGCGTCGGTCTCCCAAATCTCACACCCCGCAGACGCGCCGACGCGATACCCTCCGCCTGGCGCTGCTTTATGTTTTCGCGCTCCACCTGAGCCACGTAGCTCAAAACCTGAAGCACTAGATCGGCAATAAAAGTCCCCGTAATTCCATTGGGTTGTTCGCGTGTATCAAGCAATGGCATATCGAGCACCACAATGGCAACGCGTTTGTCCGTCGTTAGGCGACGCCATTCATCGAGAACTTCACGGTAGTCGCGACCCAATCGATCGATACTCTTAATCACCAGAACGTCCCCTTCGCGCAGACGACGAAGAAGACGTCGGTACTGAGGACGCCTGAAGTCCTTTCCACTCGCTTTGTCAGCATAGATCAAATTCGTTTGGACCGGAAACCGCTCCAGCGCGTCCAGTTGGCGATCCAGGTTCTGATCTGCTGACGAAACTCGAGCATACCCATAGATTCTATTTTTCATGATTGCCCCTATCAGCCGCACGATGGCAGCTTCAGCTCATCTGAGAGCCCACTCACAATAGGGCGTGTAAATTTCGCGAATGGGTTGAACCCATTTTCGGGCTCCAACGTAAGCTATTCAAGCACCGCTTCGATAACGCACGACGCCAACCTTATGCTTTGAAATGAAATTAATCGTTTTTAATTGAGATTAACTAGAATAAAATGAAATTAACCCGAGACGCTAAAGGAGGGCATTGTGGAATAGCTCGAGAACCCGTTTACCCCTAGCTTTGGCGAGGTTCCTGCCCATCTCGCTGGCAGACAACAGATTATTCGGGATTTGGACCGTGCCTTCTTGAGCCAGCGCAGGCGCCCAGAATTGACCTCGATCTTCTCAGGCGCGCGTGGAACCGGCAAAACCGCCCTCATGTCGTCGCTCGCAACAAGGGCGGAATCCCACGGCTGGATAGCCGTAAAGACGACCGCGCTCCCGGGAATGCTTGAGGAAATCGAACTCGGGACGAAACGCGCCGCAGCCCATCTCATCGACTCGTCCAGCCGCTTCGAAGTCACCGGTCTCGGAATTGCACCGCTCGGCAGCATCGAGGTCAATCGCGTTCACGATGCCTCAACCTGGCGTTATCGCATGAGCGACATCATCGACCAGCTCAACGAGGCGGACACCGGTCTGCTCGTCACGGTTGACGAGGTAGACCCGACACTCGACGAAATGATTCAGCTCGCAGCGACGTATCAGCACTTTGTGACCGATGGGAAACGCGTCGCGCTGCTCATGGCGGGACTTCCCAACAACGTCTCGACGTTGCTGAACCACAAGACGGTCTCGTTCCTTCGCCGCGCCCAACAATATCATCTGGGTCGCATTGCCGACTATGACGTGCGCGAGGCCTTGATTCGCACAATCCAGGAAAACGATCGCCTGGCAGATGCTGAGGGAATCGATAGAGCCGTTCGCTCGATCTCCGGTTTTCCCTTCCTATTGCAACTCGTAGGCTATCGTGCCTGGGATCTCACAAGCGATTCGAAGGAAATCTCGTCACGCGACTTTGACCTGGGAATCAAAATCGCGCGCGACGAGATGGACGACCGAATCCTCGCGGCAACCTATCGGGAACTCACTGCAGAGGACAAGCGATTCCTCATCGCCATGCTCGATGACGAGGAAGAGTCCACCACCGCTGATCTTGTCGAGCGCCTCAAGCGTTCGCCACAGCAGGTCTCCCGCTACCGACGCCGCATGATAGACGCCGGCATCATCGGAGAACGCGGACGCGGAATCGTCGCTTTTGAATTGCCGTTTTTCCGTGACTATCTCGCCGCTCAGTGCGTGAAATAGGCATCAATGCGACAAAGGGACAATCCCTTTGTCGCATCGTCTATAGATAGCGGCCCGTAACGCTCTTGGAGCAGGCTGCGATATCGCCCGGCGTGCCGGCGCAGACGATTTGCCCGCCGGCATCGCCGCCGCCCGGGCCCATATCGATCACGTAGTCGGCGTTACGGATAAGGTCGAGGTCATGCTCAATCACGATAACCGTGGCGCCCTTGGCAACAAGGCCATCAAACACACTCAGCAGTACCTGAACATCGAGCGGATGCAGGCCGATGGTGGGCTCGTCGAACACGAATACGGCATCGTCCTGCACGCGGCCCATCTCGCTCGCAAGCTTAAGTCGCTGCGCCTCGCCGCCCGAGAGCGCCGGCGTGGGCTCGCCGAGCGTCAGGTAGCCCAGCCCCAGGTCGTGCAAGGTCTGCAGGCGCGCCTGGACTTTCTTGAGTCCCACCGTGGCGTCGAGGGCCTCGTCCACACTCATGTCCATGAGCTGCGGCAACGTGAGCGAGCTGCCGTCCTTGCCCTCGCGATGGATATGCAAGGCGGCATCCGCATAACGCGAGCCGCGACATGCAGGACAGACGATCTCGACATCGGGCAAAAACTGCACGTCAAGCGATATCGAGCCCGTACCATCGCACGTGGGGCAACGCAAGGCACCGGTGTTGTAGCTAAAGGCACCCGCCTTATACCCTGCCGCCTTGGCCTCGGGCGTACGGGCGAAGGCGCGGCGCAGCTCATCGTGGATGTCGGCATAGGTCGCCACCGTCGAGCGTACGTTGGCGCCAATGGGCGTGGCGTCAATCAGGTTGGCACGCGCGATACCCTCGGCATCGACCCAACGCACGTGCCTGGGCAGGCGCTCGCCGGCTGCCTGCGCTTTGAGTGCCGGGATGAGCGTCTCGAGCACCAATGTCGTCTTACCCGAGCCTGAAACGCCCGTTACCGCGACAAGGCGGCCACGCGGGATATCGACTTCGAGCGGCTTGACGGTATGGATGGCATCGGTCGCCATGCGGATATGGCCTAGGTCGAACATTTCGTCGTCAGCCACCTGCGGGCGCAAGCGCTTGGGGTCCGAGCGCAAGAACGGCGCGATGCGGCTACCCTGCGATTGTTCGACCTCGTCCACCGTACCAGCGGCGATTACATGACCGCCGCCTGCTCCGGCAACGGGGCCCATCTCGACCAGATAGTCGGCTTCTGCCAGCACGCGCGTGTCGTGGTCGACAACAACCACGGTGTTGCCGTCGTCCACCAGATCGCGCATCACGCCCACCAGGCCATCGACATTGGCAGGATGCAAGCCAATCGAAGGCTCGTCCAGCACATACAGCACGCCCGTCGATCGGTTGCGCACCACGCGGGCAAGCTGCACGCGCTGGCGCTCACCCGTCGACAGCGTGGCACCGGCGCGGTCGAGCGAAAGGTAATCGAGGCCCAGGTCGACCAGGCGGCGGGCCGTGCTCAAAAACGAATCGCAGATGTCCCCGGCCATGGGCCGCATCTCGATCGGCAAGGATGCAGGCACCCCGCGCACCCACTCAATCGCCTCGCCCAGCGTCATGCCCGCCGCCTGCGCCAGATTGATACCGCGCACCTGGGGCTGGCGCGCGGCGTCGGAAAGACGCGTGCCGCCGCAGTCACGGCACGGCCCCTCGCGCAAAAAGCGCGCCACGCGCTTAAGTCCCTTGTCGTCCTTAACCTTGGCGAGCGCATTCTCGACAGTATAGACGGCGTTGTAATAGGTAAAGTCGAGCGGCGTGGCGCCCTCGCCGTTTTTGGGAACGTAGAGGATGTGCTTCTTGACCGCCGGGCCATGGAACACGATATCGCGCTCGGCGGGCGTGAGCTGGCTAAACGGCACGTCAGTGCGCACGCCCATCTCGCCGGCCACCTGCTTCATCAGATCCCACATGAGCGTGCCCCAGGGAAGCACCGCACCCTCGTTGATGCTCTTTGATTCGTCGGGCACCAGGCTCGCTTCGTCCACCTCGCGCATAACGCCGGTACCGCCGCAGGTAGGACACGCGCCGCCGCTGTTAAAGGCAAGGTCCTCGGCACCCGGCGCGTAGAACCCGTGGCCGCATGCGGGGCACGTGAGCGACAGACCCGCGGCCACGTTAAGGCTCGGTTCCACACGCGTCCCGCAATGCGGGCACACGTGATGGGCGCAACGGCTAAAGAGCAGGCGCAGGCTGTTGTTGAGCTCGGTCATGGTGCCAAACGTGGAGCGCACACCTGGCACGCTGGGGCGCTGATGCAGCGCGAGTGCCGCCGGCACGTGCAGCACCTCGTCCACCTGAGCGTGTTCGGCCTGCGTCAGGCGACGGCGGGTATAGGTGCTGAGCGCCTCCAGATAACGGCGCGAGCCCTCGGCATACAGAACCCCCAGCGCCAGCGAGCTCTTGCCCGAACCCGACACGCCGGCAATACCCACGAGCCTTCCCAGCGGAATATCGATATCGATGTCCTTGAGGTTGTGAACACGCGCGCCGCGCACCTCAATAGCACTTGGTTGTTGCGACACCGTCATCGCTCCCCTTCCTGTTAGCCGAACGTAGCAAAGGGACTGTCCCTTTGTCACGTTACTCACACTGTGCCTGCCTGCGCCAGTCTTCGCGGGTCAAATACGTAAAGTACTCGGTACGCACATCGTCCATGAGCTCGCAGGGCACGTCGCGTTCAACGTGATGAGGCACGAAGCCACATTTTTGCTGAACGCGTAGCGACTTGTTATTGCCCTCGTAGTATCCGCACCAAAGTGCCTTGCAGCCAAGTGTTTCGAACGCATAGCGCTGCACGGCTCGCACCGCTTCGGGAGCAAAGCCTCGACCCCAGAACGGCTTGGCGATCCAATACCCCACCTCGAACTCGAGTCCGCCTCTTTGGCTGTTCGACTCGCAGCGAGGCGGCATGAGCCCGATGCTGCCCACGGGCTCGTCTGCCTCAGCCAGGCAAATGGCAAAGGTATGGGGCGCCGCAAAGACCGTCCGAATGATCTCCCTGCTCTCCTCAATGCTTCGATGGGGCGGCCAACCCGCAGCCGGCCCCACGTCCGGATCGCTCGCATATGCAAACAGGCTCGCCGCATCCGTCTCGCGCCACGGACGAAGCGTCAAACGCTCGGTATGAATCACCATGTTTTGACCTCTCTCAGACATCGATGTGACAAAGGGACAGTCCCTTTGTCACATTACTCGTGCCATAAAACACGATCGTGAATGTATTTGCCCAGCATAGGCACGCTAAACCGGACGAGGCCGTATCCGGCAGCCTCGATGACGCGCTCGCGAATCAGGCTTGCGCGATATTTACTCGCCCAGCTCTGGGTACGGTCGCAGCGCTCAATGATATCCGCCATGCGCGTCGGCTTGTCCTCGTCAACCGCCATAGCCTCGATAAAAAGGCGCTGTGGACTGCGCAGCCCGTAATACAGAGGCGCGTCAACCGCTTCGTAGAACTCAGAGACGGCATCCGCATGGCCATCCTCGACATCGCGCCTTTCGATGACTTGCGAGCCACGCCGGACAGCAGACCGCCACATGTAATATCCCACCAGCTGAACCATATAGGGATGCCCCATGCTCTTGTGCGCTGCAAGGTCCGCCGTCTCCGCATCAACGCAAAGACCGGCACACTCGACCGTCTGGATATACGAATCGCGCACCTTGGGCAAAGAAATCGCCCCCAACGTACGCTGCTGGGCACGTCGCAAAAACGTCACGCTCGGCTCTTCGAGCAGATCGTCAACCATGCTGGGCAAGCCGGCAAAGACCAGCGCAAGACCGCGCTGGTCGCTATCGGGCAAGCCCGTGGCATCCTGGTCTCCGAGCACCTGCTGATAGAGAACGGCAAGAGCCGCCAGTTCCTCGATAGACGCAGATTGAGCCTCGTCAATCGCAAACAGAATACCCTTGCTTGGGCCGAGTTTCTTGAGGCGTTCGTTGACCAGCCCTCGCAACGTCTCGCCTTTTGCCCGCGCCGCCTCAACCGACATCCGTCCAAACGATGGGCCAAACTCCATTGACGTCACAACGAGCTTATTCGAGCGGAGTGCGTCGGCCAAGCGGTCGCATAAACCAAGCGAAGCGGAATCGGAGACAACCGCCCATCCGTGCTCGCTGGCCAGACGTTGCAGCTCCCTCAGGAGAACCGTCTTGCCGCAGCCGCGGTTTCCCGTAATGAGCATGAGCCTGCCCGGCGCTCCCGCGCCGTTATCGAGCCCTTCCTCAAAATCTTCGATGACCGACTCGCGACCGATGAGTATCGGAGGTCGCTTACCAGCCGTGGGCTTAAAGGGATTTGGATTCATGTCGGCCTCCTCGGATTGGCAAACGCCGCCTATAGTTATACCAACTTATACCGAGTTATACCAACAGCAGGTGACAAAGAGGCCGCCCTTCTATCACCTATGGCCGAAAAACTCGGCGTCTGCTGCTCGCCAGGGGCGGAAGGTGGTGGGATCGATCTTTACGTGCGCCGCGGCGGGTACGTCGTACCATTTGACCGTGTAACCGGCGCCGTGAGAGCAAAAGACCGAATCGGGCGTGTTGGGCAGATCGGCCTCGGGCTCGTAGGCGGCCGTCTCGATGACGCGCTCGGCATCATGGCAAGCCGCATAACCGGCGAACTCCAGGTACAGATGACCGCGCCCGCTCGTGTAGGCAGCCACCTCCAGCGCGTAATCCTGCACCTCGGATGCCGGCACGCGACCCACAAGCTTCGCCCGGTCGCCCGCCATCGTCGGCGGCTCGTACTCGGCACCCATGCGCGTGGCGTCTGACAACGCCCGGCCCACGCACTCCCCTGGCACCTCGAGCTCAAAGTGGTACCACGGCTCCAACAGTACCGCCGCACCCGCCTCGCGCGCCTGCATCAAACCCTGGCGAATCGCGCGGTATGTTGCCTGACGAAAGTCACCGCCCTCGGTGTGTTTGGCATGCGCGCGGCCGCCCGTGAGCGTAATGCGCACATCGGTGATGGGCGAGCCGGTCAACACGCCCAGGTGATCGCGCTCCATGGCGTTGGTGAGCGCCAGGCGCTGCCAGTTCAGATCGAGCTCGTCAGTCGAGGTAGCGGTACCAAATTGCACGCCTGAGCCCGCCGGCAGCGGCTCAAGGCGCAGGTGCACCTCGGCGTAATGGCGCAGTGGCTCAAAGTGGCCCACACCCTCGACCGGCTGCGAGATCGTCTCCTTATAGAGAATGCCGCCGGACTCAAACTCAATCGTAAGGCCAAAGCGATCGGCCAACACCCGCTGCACGACCTCGAGCTGCACGGCTCCCATCAACTGCAAGTGAATCTGCTCAAGATGCGTATTCCAGCTTACGCCGAGCATGGGGTCTTCGTCCGCCAACTCGGTCAGCGCTTTAAACACCGCATGGACATCGTGTTCGCCCGGCAGCACCGTATAGGTGAGGACCGGCGCAATGACAGGTGCATCGCCCGCGGGCTCCGCGCCCAGGGCATCACCCGGGCGAACGTGTGCGAGGCCCGTCACGGCGCAGATGCCGCCAGCGGCAACTTCCTGGGCAAGCTCATACTTCTCGCCGTTATAGATGCGTACCTGATCGACCTTCTGCTCCCATGCCTCGGCACCGGAACGTCCGTCAATCATCTGTTTGGCATGCAGCGTGCCGCCGGTCACTTTAACCCAAGCCAAGCGCTCGCCACGATCCCCGCGGCTGACACGATAGACGCGCGCAGCAAACTCCGGGAGCCACGCCTGTTCACGCATCAGCGCGCATATGCCATCCAGCAGCTCGTCAACGCCTTGGTCCTTGAGCGCCGAGCCGGCAAAGCAGGGAAAGAGCTTGCGCTCGGCAACCATGCGCGACAGCGTTGCAACAGAAAGCTCGCCCGTCTCAAGAAACTCCTCGAGCGCCGCCTCGTCCAACGCAGCAGCGTCCTCCCGAACGGCACCACCCGCCAGCAGTTCGCTGGCATCCAGGCAGCCCTCGGAAAGACGTTGCCCAAGTTGTGCCAGCAAAACCTCGCGGCCGGGATGCTCCAAATCGATTTTGTTGATATAGATGAACGTCGGAATGTCATAGCGCGCAAGCAGGCGCCACAGGGTTTCGGTGTGCCCTTGTACGCCGTCGTTGGCGCCCACCACCAGAATCGCGTAGTCCAGGGCGCGCAATGTGCGCTCCGCCTCGGCAGAAAAATCGACATGCCCCGGCGCATCAACGAGCATGACGTGGGTATCGCCTTGGTCGAGCACGGCCTGCGACGAGAAAATCGTAATGCCGCGCTCGCGCTCGATCGCGTTAGTGTCCAGATGCGAATCGCCATCGTCCACGCGGCCGCGCTTGCGAATGCGACCCGCGTTGAACAACATGGCCTCGGCCAACGTTGTCTTGCCGGCATCGACATGCGCCAAGATTCCAACGACAGCTTGCTTCGACATGGCTCTCCTCTTATTGCAAGCCCATCGCACGCGGCAACGGGCGCTCTCGTTCCACACTGGATGATACAATTTACGGGCCGGCGGGCGAAGCGGGCCCTATCCCCCGACCGAGCTCATCGCCCCGCGTTGCCGCGCAGCGATTTTCGTAGGTTCGCGCCTTGCGAAAGCCGGCACCTCCCCTTTTTGTCTGCCCGGGTTCATCTGGAACGGCAGCGACGCGAGCCCCACAACAACGCGTTTTGCCAAAAAATGGCCCCACCCGGGGCCATTTTCATTTAGATGGAGTGTTGGTATGCGCCTGGGCGCTTATGCCTCGCGCAGCCAGTCGAACGCAACACGCGGCGTGCCGTCCGACACATGGATAATGCCGGCACGCTCGAATCCCGCCTTGATGCTCGCACGCTGCATGGGCAGATTGTCCTGATGCGTGTCGATGCGCAGGTGATCGGCACGCTCTTTGGCAAAGGCGAACATCGCAGCCGCGATACCGTGCACGGTGCCGTCGGATGCCACACGGTGCAGCACGGCGTACGGAGTGTCGCTGCGCCACCGACCGTCCTCAATTACGTCATAGCACTCGTCCGGACCCGGTAAAAAGGCAAACGTCGCTACCACGTGACCGTCAACTTCGCACACATAGCTGCCACCAGCGGCGATATCGGCAGCCAGCTGCTCGGCCGAAGGCGTGCCCTCGGGCCACTGCGTGGCGTTGCCATGCGCGCGCATAAAAGCGCGGGCCGCGTCATAGATAGCCATGACGGCGGGAATGTCGGTATCGAGGGTTTTTCTGATCATCACGCGGCGACCTCACGTTTATTGGTATCACTTTGATTGAGCAATCATACCAGCGTTTGGAAAGGGCAAGGAGCAGATGGGGAGCAAAAAGCGAGCCGCCTGGTCAAAGGCAAAGAGCGAGTTTTTGGGCGCTGCCACCGGCGGCGATATGAGCGATCTGTTTGCGCGCGAAGACGAGCGCCGCGACGCACTAGACGCCGAGCGCGATGAAGCCTGGCGCTACAAGTCGTGCGAACGCAAAAACCGTTACGACACGCGCGCCGAGGCCGAGGCAGTTATGGCCGACTGCGAAAACCGCGGGCGGCGCGGCCTTGCCTGCTACAAATGCGAATACTGCGGCGGATGGCATCTGACGTCGCACCCCTGGAAATAGACCCCGCATCGGCACGGCGCTGGCGAAGCGCCGGCCATCGCACGCAAGCTACGGGCGCGGCGGCACCAAAACATCGTAGCGAACGGCCTTGCCCGCAAGCTGATAGCTCGGCTTAACGCCGGCAAGCAGCGGCCCCTTCACCGGCCGCTTGATAACGACCTTACGCGGGTGCACCGCAAGCGCGGCTTCGACCAGCGTCTCCTCATCGGCACACGGCTGTTCCAGATGATGCAAGAGTTGGAACTTCTTTTTCACCGCCGCGCTCTTGGTGCGCCCGGGAAACATGGGGTCCAGATATACCACGTCAGGAGCGGTGAGCTCGCCCTGCCCGATCAGCTCAGCTACATGGCGAAGGCCGGCGATGCTGTCCTCGCCCGCATGCAAGCGCATTCGTGCCACGGCTGTCGCAAGCGCCGGATCATCTGTCGCGCGATCCAAGGCATCCTTGAGAAGCGCCGCGATCACGCAATCCTGTTCATACAGATCGACGGTAAAGCCCGCGGCCGCCAGCAGCAGCGAGTCCTCGCCAAAGCCTGCTGTGGCATCAATCGCCCATGGTTGTTCGATGCCTTTTGTGCGCGCAGCCTTTACCAACAGCTCTTGCTGCAGACGACCCTGCTTGAGCCGTGGAAGCATGCGGCCAAAATCGGCACGCAACTCCATCGTGCCGTCGGTGAGCGTAAGGCCCTCGGACGTCCGCACGAGCTCGAGCCCAGCAGCCCGAGCAACAGAAAAGGGATCGACGACGCCCATGGACACTCCTTAGCAAACAAAACGAATACGTGAGCGCCACCTCAGTTGGCACCCAACCGTCCGTTATTGTCCCACATGCGACATGGTCCACAGCATCCCAATGCAAAGCACAGCCATCAATACCGTGCACACGGCAGCGATCACAGAATCACTCATGCGCCTTCCCAGCGACCGCGGCTCATCCACTTGCTTGACTCCGTACATCATGGCTCCTCCTTCGGTCCAGCTCTTACCATGGCCTCATCATCGCAGCGCCGCGCATGCGCTGCCATCGATTTGACTTACGTCCAGCTTTCCTTTTTGAAAGGTTGAACCGTGCAGGCAAGAGACGCTTTCAGGCGCATGCATCGCCGCGTTGAACTACAATGTGCTTCACCATATGTGCAGCACATAGGGCGCGCCAGGTTGGCGTACTCGTATCGAAAGGACCAGCCATGAGCTTCACTCGCAAGACTCTCAAAATCCTTGCCCTGATTTATTTTGTTCTGGGCATCGCCAGTCTCGTCATTGGAATCGCCGGCATCGCGACCGGCAAGTTCGAGTCCACCTACGGATCGAACGCCATGCTCGCCGCGGCCGTGATTATCGCCAAGGGCCTCATCGATCTTGCCGCGGGCGTTGCGGGCATCAAGGGTGCCAACAAGCCTTCGCAGGTTGACGGCGCGTTTAAACTCGGTATCGTTGCTGCAGTCGCCACGCTTGCCCAGGCGGTGCTCACGCTTCCCGCGTTTGGCGGCGACGCCATCAACTTTGGCGCCTTTGTCATCGTGGTGTACGACCTGTTCTTTGTTCAGCAGGCGCACGCCGTTAAGGCCGAAAACAAGGACCGCCTGTAAGCGCTCGCTTCTCATAACCTCTGCAGCCAAGCAACTAAAAAGGGCCGATCGCGCATCTCCGCGGTCGGCCCTTTACGTTTGCCCAGATAAAACCTGCCAAAATAAACCTGTCCCTATTTGGTAGGTGTTAGCTGTGACGGTACTCGGCGATGATGAAGTCGATATCGGTCTGAAGGGTTTCCAGGTTTGCCAGGCGCTCTTTGTCGGCAGGGCGCGTGCGGTAGTAGTAGGGCGTCATCTGGAACACTGCCTCGATATCGGCCTGCGTCTGGAGGGTGATAGAAGCTGTCACCCGCTGCGTTCCGATTAACTCGAGCTCGGTGGTCTGCGGCAGCTTCTCGTCGTTAAGGTACGGCGTATCGTAGAGCACCTCCTTGAGCCCAAAGAGATGACGGGCACCCGGCACCACGGTGTAGAGAGAGCCCTCGGGTGCCAGCACGCGGGCAAACTCGCGCTCGTTAAAGGGGGCAAAGAGCTCGGTCACCATATCGAAGGCACCATCGGCCACGGGGATATCCTTCATGTTGGCCACGAAGTAGGTCGCATCGCCGCGCTTGGCGGCAAGGCGCACCATCTCTTTACCCAGGTCAAAGCCATAAGCATCCACGCCCGGTACCGCGCCCATGGCACTGGTGTAGTAGCCCTCGCCGCAGCAAATATCGAGCAGCGTCATGGGGCCATTCGCAGACGTTGCACGCCCAGACACCTGCTCGCGCACCAGCTCGACCATTGCGTCGCGCAACGGCGCATAGTATCCGCGGTTCAGAAAGTCACGACGGCTGCGCGCCTGCGACTTGGGATCGCCCATGGAGTCGCCGCTCTTGGACGAGCGCAGCAGATACAGATAGCCCTCGCGCGCACGGTCAAATCGATGTCCGCCCGCGCATGCAGCACCGCGCTCGTCGTCCACCAATGGCTTATGGCAAACGGGACACAACAACATGGCAACTCCTTAGCGCGAACAACACAACGCCCACCATTGTCGCACGCCTCCCCCGCCTCGTCATTGGGGACGTTCTTGTTCGACTAGTCATTTAAGAACGTCCCCAATGACTAGTCTGAAGGAGTGTCCCCAACTGCCGGCAGAAAAGGAACGTCCCTAAGTGCCGACTAGTCGATTAGGAGTATCATCGTCTGCGCAAATAAGCACGAAAGAGCATATTAGAGATTGAGAGCGTATGGCAGACACCGCATCTAAGCACATTGACATGACCACCGGCTCGCTGTGGCGCAATATTCCCCTGTTCGCCTTCCCCGTGGCCGCCACGAGCATCTTGGAGCAGCTATCGAACCTCATCGCCACGGTCATCATCGGTAACTTCTCAGGCGACCAGGGAACCCTCGCCATGGCGGCGGTCGGCTCCAATGTTCCGCTTACCAGTCTTATGCTCAACCTGTTTATCGGCATGTCGCTTGGCTCCAACGTGGTCATTGCCAACGCTATCGGCCGCAACGATCAGAACATGGTCAAACGCGCCGTCCATACCTCGATTTTAATGGCGCTCGTGGGCTTTGTCGTCATCGCCCTGGGCGAGATCTTTGCCGAGCCCATGCTCGCCGCGCTCAACGTTCCCGCTGAGACCATGCCGCTCGCCTCACTCTACCTACGCGTCTTTTTGCTGAGCATGCCCTCGATTTTGCTTTACAACTTTGAGGCCGCGATCTTCCGCTCCGTCGGCATCACCCGCATGCCGCTGCAGGCGCTTGCCGTGTCCACCGTCCTCAACATATGCCTGGACCTCGTCTTTGTCCCCGTACTCCACTGGGGTGTGGCGGGCGTCGCCATCGCCACCGCCATCGCCTACACCGTCAGCGCCGCGACGCTCTTTATCCGCCTGCTCAAGACCGACTCCGTCGTCCGCGTCACCCCACGCGACTTAGGCTTAGACCCCGTCGCCCTCAAGCGCATCGTCAAGATCGGCCTGCCCGCCGGCATCCAAAGCGCCGTCTTTGCCGTCGCCAACATCATCATCCAGTCTGCCATCAACAGCCTGGGCACCGAGGTCATGGCGGCTTCGAGCGCCGCCATGAGCCTGGAGTACGTGTGCTACAACCTGCTCAACAGCTTTAGCCAGGCTTGCACCACCTTTGTGGGACAAAATCACGGCGCCCGCCAGATCGACCGCTGCACCAAGACGCTCAAGGTCTGCCTGGTCGAAGGCGGTATCGTTGCACTCACCACGATCATCGTTATTGTCGGCCTGGGACGCGAGATCCTATCGCTGTTCAACAGCGATCCCAACATCGTCTCGATCGGCTATATCCGCGTGTGTTCGATCTTCCCGGCGTACGCCTTTAGCATGTTCTACGAAAACATGTCAGGCTACCTGCGCGGCTTTGGTATCTCGCTCACGCCCGCCCTCATCACCATGATCTGTGTCTGCGGCATCCGCTTCTATTGGGTGTTCTGCGTGTTCCCGCACTTCCGCAACTTTGCGAACATCATGATGGTCTACCCCATCAGCCTGGGCACCACGGCGTTCTTTATGGTCGTGGCGGTATTGCTCTGCCATCCGGCACACACCTACCGTCTGACGCAAGCCAAAGCGACAGCCCGCTAATCACCACACTCAACGCCACGCTAGTCATTAATTGACGATATGCGAGCTCATATAGTCGATAAAGCGCCTCGTGGCGATAGGCATGGTATCCCAGCTGCGCCAGGCTGCCACTACGTCGCGCGAGGGGGCATGCACGATGGGCCGCACATGAATATCGGCTTGCATGCCCTCTACAGTACGACGGTAGAGCATGCTCACGCCCAGGCCCTCCTCCACCATCGCCATGATGGTGTAGTCGTCGGTCACCTCACTCGTCACGTGCGGCGACAGCCCATGCGCCGCGAATGCATCGAGCACCAGGCTCTGTTCGCCCTCATCCAGCAGCACAAACGGTTCGGACGCCAGGTCGGCAAGCGTCACCTTTTCCTTTGCCGCCAGTGGATGGACGGCTGGCAACAGCGCCACCAGCTTGTCGTGATAGACCACGCGTTTCTCGAGCCCCTCGGTAAATCCACGCGCTGTAAAGCAAAAGTCGACCACGCCATCGTGTACCCACTGGGCGTTGCGCGTGTAATCGCCCTGCTTGAGGGTAAAGTGCACGCCCGGATGCAGGGCCCCAAAGTCGCGGATCACACGCGGTAACACAGTACGACTCACGTTGGTAAACGTCGCAATGCGAATGTCGGTCGACGAAAGCCCCAACAACTCCTGGCGCTTGCCCTCGAGCTCGGCCTCGGCCGTTACGATTTGGCGCAGATACGGCAGATACTGTTTGCCGTCGCGCGTAAGCGAGACGCCTTGCTTGCCGCGCTCGATAATCGTGGTGCCCAGCTCGCGCTCGAGCGCCTTGACGGCCTGGCTCACCGCGCTTTGCGTATAGCCCAGCTCGTCGGCCGCACGTTTCAGGCTGCCGCAATCGACCGCCATACAAACAATCTGATACCGCGATGCCATCGTGCCTCCACATCGATGTAGCTGTAAAACGTTTTGCCAGGGCTTTTTCTACCTACATTAGTATTTCTTAATCATACTGAAGATACATTCGCTTTACTACATCCATATCTGGGAGCAGAATCCTTTTTGCGAAACCGTTCTGTAACAAAAGGAGTCCCATGGATCGCAAAAAAGCAATCGCGCTCTCATTTTCCGTTCCCGTCGCATGGGGCTTTTCGTACCCCCTCATGAAGATCGGCATGGACAGCATGAACGCCACGAGCATCGTTGCGCTGCGCTGCATCATCGCCTTTGCAGCTTGCCTGGTGCTCTTCCACAAGCACGCGGTGCGCATCAACCGTGACCTGATGGTCCGCGCCGCCATCATCGGCGCCATCATGGCAACCGAGATCACCTGCATGTGCCTGGGCTCCAGCCTCACCTCCGCCTCCACCGCCGGCTTCTTGCAGAGCCTGACGGTCGTGATCGTGCCGTTTGCCAACGCGGCCCTGCTGCGTCGCGCTCCCGAGCGCAAGGTGCTCATCGGCACCGCCATCGTCACCTGCGGCATGCTTTTGCTCTCGGGCGCCGACTTTACCAGCCTAAACCCCGGCGCGATCATCATGCTGCTCTCGGCCTTTATCTATGCTGGCCACATTATCGTAGCCAAGCGCTTTGTCGAGGAAGTCGATCCGCTGGCCTTGGGCGTTTGGCAGCTGGGCTTCGGCGGCCTGTTCTCGGGTATCGCCGCGTTCACCTTTGGCGGCTTCACGCTTCCCAACACGCCGAACGAGATCGTCGTTGTCGTTGCGCTCGCACTCATCTGCTCTGCCTACGGCTTTATCACCCAGACACTCGTGCAGCCCCACGTACCTGCCGAGACCACCGGCTTCGCCTTCTCGCTCGAGCCAGTCTGCTCCGCCGTCTTCTCGTTCTTCCTGGTCGGCGAGGTCCTGAGCCCCATCGCCTTCTTTGGCGCCGCCCTCATCCTCACCGGCGTCATGGTGGCAACCGTCGAGCTTCCGCGCCTTCGCGCACTTGGACACGCTCGCATGGCAGGAGCGCCCGAGCATGTCTCGTAGGCCCCACTCCTCATGTAGCCGCGGCATAAAGGCAACCGGTGCGCCTTTACAATAGATGCAAACAGAGCATCTGACGTAAAGGAGCCCCATGGACGCCGCGACCCGCGACCGCAACATAGCAACTTGGTTGGGCGATGCGCCGCAGCCGGTACGTGACACTACGAACCAGCTACTCGAGCGCATCGCCCTTCTGCGTGCCGAGCAGACCATCTACCCAGCACAAGACGATATCCTCAATGCCCTCGCCTACACGCCGGCCGACCTGGTCAAGGTAGTCATCTTGGGCCAAGACCCCTATCACGGACCCAACCAGGCCATGGGACTGTCGTTCTCGGTGCCTGCGACGCAAACCAAGTTGCCGCCGAGCCTGCGCAACATCTATAAGGAACTCAAAGCCGATCTGGGTTGCCCCATTCCGGCCACGGGAGATCTAACGCCATGGGCACAACAGGGCGTCCTGCTCCTCAACACCACGCTCACCGTGCGCGAGCATGCCGCGAACTCGCACGCCAAGCTGGGCTGGAGCGCGCTCACCGACTACGTTATCGAACGCTGCTGCCAGCTGCCCCAGTCGGTCGTCTTTTTGGCATGGGGCCGCTTTGCCCAGCAGATGGTCGAAGGCAAGCTCGCCGCGACCGGCGCGGGCAAGGCAACCGGCAAGTTCTGCCTGGCCTCCACGCACCCCTCGCCGCTTTCGGCCAACCGTGCCACGGCAGAACTCCCCGCTTTTATGGGATCGCGCCCCTTCTCGGCAGCCAATCGGCTACTCGAGCAGCACGGCTCGACCCCCGTCAACTGGACTTGCCTCGGCTAAAAATCGATACATCAAAAACGCGCCCGACGGCTTTCCATCGGGCGCGTTTCCTATTCGGGCCAAATAAATTGTGTGCGGCCGGCCTCGCCGCCATCGATCAGCAGGCTCTGCCCGGTCATAAACCGGTTGGTCACGCCCACAAAGTAGATCCACTCGGCGATCTCTTGGGCGGTGGCCCAGCGTTTAAGCGGCGTGAGCTCCATAATCTGGTTCCACAGGTATTCGTCTTCCATCACGCAACGGTTGAGCGGCGTGATAACGCCGCCCGGGTCCACACTGTTGGCGATGGCCTGCGGCGCCAGGCGGTTTGCAAGGTTTTTGGTGTAGGCGATAACGCCGCCCTTGCTGGCAGCATAGGCAGGAAACTCCGATCCCGTATGTCCGCTCGCCGACCCCACATTGACCACGGATTTGATAGCCGGCGCCGGCTTGGCGGCAAGCCCCTCTCCCACAAAGGCGTAGCGCTCGGTCACGTTGATGGTGCCACGCAGGTTGGCGGCAATGTCGTCGGCCGAATCCTGTACACCGGCAACGTTCACGATTACCTGAGGCTCAAGGTCGCCTGGAAACGAGTCCGGCTCGCATACATCAACGATCAGATGGCGGTAGCGCTCGTGTTCGACCGCCGCCGGCAGCAGATCAAAGCCCACGACCTCGTGACCCTCGTCCAAAAAGCGCTGCACGCACGCGGCTCCAATACCACCCGAAGCACCCGTGATCAAAACCCGCATGCTTGCTCCTTAGGCGGTTGCGTGGCGCTCGAGGTACTCGGCGCCCACATTCTCACGCTCCCAGCCACGCACAACCTTGTAGCCCACGGGGCTCAGGAAGACCTCGCACAGCAGCTCGGCAACAGCGCCGGTCAGCGAGCACATAAGGACCTGTACCCACGTCCAACCAAAGAACGTGTGGCTCACCACAATGGCAAAGACCAGGTTGTCGATAAACTGGCCAACACCCGTAGACACATAGGAGCGGAAGGCGAAGCTCGCAAAGTTATTCTTTTTGAGCATACGGCCGAGCGACTGGTTGAGCGTGGAGTTAACCACGGCAGAAACGAGCATTGCCAGCGAAGAGCCCAGCACCACGTACCAGGTGCCGCCGATGGTGGCGTTAAGGGCGGTGTTGACCTCGATCATACCCGTGTCGTAGTAGGCGCCCCACATGCCGGGCGTGAGCGAGCATGCCCAAAAGCACAGGCTCACGGCCAGGTTGACCAGCAGCGCGAGGATAGAGATTTTGATGGATGCCTTGGCGCCAAAGCGCTTGCAGATCATGTCCTGGCACAAAAACGAAACCCAGCTCACCACAAAGCCACAGTCGAGTGCCAGATACGGCAGGCTGATAAGCTCTTTGTTGGCCAGCAGGTTCATCATGATGACGCTCACGAAAAACAGCGAAACCGTTGCCGCGGGAATGCTCCGCAACAGGACCTTGTAGTCCTCCATGACCTTCTTGATCATTATGTACTCCTTTGGTTTTAGGTTTAACGAGCAGGATATCGGACCCGAACTGCTCGGACGCCCCGGTCTTGAGACGACGGTGGGTATGATAGCCGCTCACACGGCATCAGGCAAGCAAACGACGCGGCAGCCCCACAGGGCCACCGCGCCGATGCATTAAAAGGCTACGTTGCCAAACTCCGACAGGATAAGATCGGGGTTGTGATCGGTTGCCCAATCCACGTTCCACGGGCTCGTGAACAGCAGCAGCTTACCGCCGCGCATGTCCTCGACGCGCAGCGTGTCACGCGTGAGCGAAAGGCCCGGGATATCAATGGTATCGGGGTCGTTCTGAATCCAGCGGATGTCCGTATAGGGCAGCGGCTGGCGACGGACCTCAACACGATACTCGGCCCTGAGGCGGCGCTCGAGTACCTCAAACTGCAGCACACCGACCACGCCCACGATGACGCTCTCCATGCCGGCACCCAGCTCGCGGAAGATCTGGATGGCACCCTCCTGGGCAAGCTCCTCCATGCCCTTCACAAACTGCTTGCGCTTGAGCGTGTCGACCTGCGTAATGCGGGCGAACATCTCGGGGGCAAACGTCGGGATCTGCGGATACTGCACGTGGCGCTTGCCGGAGCACACGGTGTCGCCGATGCTAAAGATACCCGGGTCGAACAGGCCCACGATATCGCCCGCGTACGCCTCGTCCACGATGGCGCGGTCATCGGCCATCATCGACGTGCCCGTGGCAAGCTTGAGCTTGCGGTTGCCCTGCACGTGGAAGGCGTCCATGCCACGCTCGAACTTGCCCGAGCAAATGCGCACAAAGGCGATGCGGTCGCGGTGGTTCTTGTCCATATTGGCCTGGATCTTAAACACAAAGCCGCTAAAGTCATCGCGGCAGGGATCGACCGGTTCGCTGGTGAGCGTATCGGTATAGGCGCGCGGCGTCGGGGCCAGACGCAGGAACTCCTTGAGGAAGGGCTCCACGCCAAAGTTGGTGAGCGCCGAGCCAAAGAACGCCGGGCTCAGCTTGCCGCAGGCCACGGCATCCAAGTCGAGCTCGTCGCCGGCGCCATCGAGCAGCTCGATGTCGTCCATCAGGTTCTTATGGTTCTCTTCGCCAATAAGCTCGTCCATGGAAGGATCGCCCAGCTCGGCCTCGACCTCGGCGACCTTCTTGGTGGCGTTGGCGTGGCCGTCGCCCTCAAAGGCAATGACGCGACGGGTCTGACGGTCGAACACGCCGCGGAAGTTGCGGCCGCTGCCGATCGGCCAGTTCATGGGATACGTATTGATACCCAGGACGTTCTCGATCTCTTCCATGAGCTCAAACGGATCGCGAGCCTCGTGGTCGAGCTTGTTCACAAAGGTGAAGATGGGAATGTGGCGCAGCGTACAGACCTTAAAGAGCTTTTTGGTCTGGGCCTCGACGCCCTTGGCGCCGTCGATGACCATGACCGCGGCGTCGGCGGCCATAAGGGTACGGTATGTATCCTCCGAGAAGTCCTGGTGGCCGGGGGTATCGAGGATGTTGACGCAGGCGCCGTTATAGGTGAACTGCAGCACCGAGGAGGTGACGGAAATACCGCGCTCCTTCTCGATGTCCATCCAGTCCGAGACGGCATGCTTGGCCGAGCTCTTGCCCTTGACCGAACCGGCGGTCTGAATGCTGCCGGTATAGAGCAGCAGCTTCTCGGTAAGCGTGGTCTTACCGGCGTCCGGGTGGCTGATGATCGCGAATGTGCGGCGCGACGAGATTTCATCCGACAGGCTTGCCATGCGGATCCTTTCTTGCATTGAGTGCATTACGTCGATGTAACCGCACTATTGTAGCCGCGAAATCCCGCTCTAGGGCGCCTATCAGGACAAATTCATCAGTCAGAGCGTGAACGGCTAGTTATCGGAAGTATTCTGCAGCAGACTGTCTCAATCTGTAACAGCAGGCGACCCAAAACGGATCCAGGTGTTACAGATTGAGACAAACGAACTTGTCCGCCGGCACAATCTCAATCTGTAACACCTGACCGCCCAAATTGGGTCTAGCTGTTACAAATCGAGATAAACGGAAAGGCAGGCAGCCAATGTCTCGTTCTGTAACATCTAGCCGCGCAAATCGACTCTTACTGTTACAGATTGAGACAACCAGGTGGGGCCCGCCAGCAAAATCTCAATCTGTAACAGGTAGCCGTCCAAATCGGTTCCAGATGTTACAGATTGAGATGAATGAACGGGCGGACAATCCGTATTTAGCTCTTGCATAACTGTGCATAGTGTATATATACTGTGCTTACCGGTTATATACACGTGTAGCCCAACAGCTAAGGAGCCGCTGTGGACATCATCCTATCCAATTCGAGCGATAAGCCCATCTACGAACAGATATCCTCGCAGGTCAAAGCTCAAATCCTTTCGGGCACGCTCACTGCGGGAGCCAAACTCCCCAGCATCCGTGCGCTCGCGAGCGATCTTGGCGTGAGCGTCATCACCACCAAGCGCGCCTACGCCGACCTAGAGCAACTCGGGTTTATCTGCACCGTGCAGGGCAAGGGCTGCTTTGTCGCCGAGGGCAACCAGGAACTCTTGCGCGAAAACCAGCTCTGCCATATCGAAGAGCTACTTGCGAAAGCGGCGAGCCAAGCCGAAACCCTGGGCGTCACGCGCGACAAACTGCACGAGATGCTCGACCTGGTAGCCCCCGAAACCATGCAGTAGCCATCTGAAAGAAAGGCTATACCATGCAAAACCTTTTAGAACTCAAAGGCATCTCACGCCGTGTGAGCGACCGCTTTTCACTACGCGACGTCACGCTCGCTGTGGAGCCCGGCCAGATCGTTGGCTTTGTAGGCGCAAACGGCGCCGGCAAGACAACGACCATTCGCGCCGCGCTCGGGCTTATAAAGCTCGATGCCGGCGAGGTGCACCTGTTTGGGCAGCGCTGTGGCGCCGACGCGCCCGATGAATCGCAACGCCATCTACGCTCCCGCGTCGGTCTTGTCCTGGACACGTGCCCCTTCCCCTCCACGCTCAGGGTGGGCCAGATCGAGTCGCTCGTAGGCCCGACGTACCCCACATGGGACCGCGAAACGTTCGCCGGATTCATCAACCGATTTGGCCTCGATCCCAAGACAAAGGTCAAGGACCTCTCCCGCGGCATGGGCATGAAACTGCAGCTTGCCTGTGCACTCAGCCACAATGCCAAGCTGCTCGTTTTGGACGAAGCCACCGCGGGCCTCGATCCCATGGCACGCGAGGAGCTGCTCGATGAGCTGCTTGCCTTTGTCGCCGACGGCCAGCACAGCGTGCTGCTCTCGAGCCACATTACGTCCGACCTCGATCGTGCCGCCGACCGCATCATCTGCATCGATAACGGTTCGATTGTGTTTGATCTGCCGCGCGAGGACATTACCGACCGCGCCGGCATCGCCCACTGCACCCAAGCACAGGCCGCCGAGCTTATGGCTTGCGTCGAAGGTGCCCGTGCCGCCCACCACGCCTATAGCGTGGACGTGCTCGTGCCCAACCGTCGCGAAACGCTCGAGGCCTTCCCCGAGATTCCCTGCGATCGGGCAACCATTGACGACTATCTGCGCCTCATGCTGAAAGGGGCTTCGAAATGAAACGCGCCTTTATGTCCGAGCTCGCTATCGTTCGCACGCTCGTCCCGAGCATCGCGGGCGTCGGCCTGTTCATATTCGTCGTGCTGACCCTTGCCAACGCATCGGACGGCGATTCCGGCATGAGCGCTGGCGCCTGCGCGGTCAGTGCCATGTCACCCATCATGGTCATGAGCTCGCTGGCCGGCTTCGACAATCAAAACGGTTGGGAGCGCTATCGCGCAACGCTGTCTCTCTCGCGTAAAGACATCATCTGCGCACGCTACCTGAGCGTTATTGTCTTCTCCGCCCTCATGGCATGTGCAGCTACGCTTTTGAGCATCGCCTCCATCCCGCTCTTCAATGGCGCGGGCATTCCTTCGACGGGACAGACGGTCTTTGAAATCGCAATCGCCTCGGCAGCATCGATGCTCATCTCCCTCATGATGGTGTTTTTGGCACAGCCGCTGTTCTTTCGATTTGGACACATGGAGGCGCTGCGCCTATCCGTTGGCCTGTTTGCCATGCTCGGATGCCTTGCCATGGCCACGCTGAGCTCCTCCAACCCCATCAGCAACTGGCTCATGTCGATTGCCGGAGCGAATCCCGATCCCGCCGTTCTGGGCTGTCTGTGTGCAGGCATCGCCGCACTTACCCTCGCGCTATGTGCAATCAGCTGCGCAGTCAGCACCAAGGTCTATCGGGCACGCGACCTGTAATCGACAGCCAAAGGGCTTGGGCTGCACGCCACCTCATTTACTAGATAAGACGAAGCAACAACAACGCCGCCGCCCTTCGAAGCATGCCGTTTAGATCTTGGAAACCAAAGAGAAGTCGACAGCATATCGACAATTCGAGCCTTCACCAAATGGCTCCCCGGAACATAACCCCCGTCTCGCCGCGGCCATATCAAACCTTCATGGTGGGGCGGTATCCTCATGTCCATAAAACTCGCAGGATAAACCCATTATCCAAGGAGGCACCGCACCCGTGTCGTGGGTTGTCGCAGCATTTGCGTCAGCATTCTTTGCCGGCATCACATCCATCTTGGCCAAATGCGGCATCAAGCAGACCGACTCCGATGTCGCGACGGCCATTCGCACCTGCGTGGTGCTCGTTTTCGCCTGGGCAATGGCGGGCATTTCTGGATCCATTGGAACCATTGGCAGCATCGAACCCAGATCCTGGCTCTTTCTCGTCCTCTCGGGACTCGCTACCGGTGCTTCGTGGATCTGTTACTTTAAGGCGTTGAGCATCGGAAATGTCAATAAGGTCGTACCGGTCGACAAGATGAGCACCGTGCTCGCCGCGCTGGTCGCCATCGCGCTTTTTGACGAGACGAGCAACCTTGCGGTTAAGCTCGTGGGAACCGCTGCCATCACCCTCGGCACGTTTTTAATGATCGAGAAGAAGCAGTCCGCCGAACCCGAGCAGCAGCAAGACCGAACCTGGCTCGCTTACGCCCTCGGCGCCGCCGTGTTCGCGGCACTCACCTCCGTCCTCGCCAAGATCGGCATCGAAGGCGTCGAGTCAAACCTGGCCACGGCAATCCGCACCTGCGTGGTACTGGTTATGGCATGGGCAATCGTGGCAGCCAAGGGAAAACTGGAGCAGGTCGCACACGTTGACCGGCGCGAACTCACATTTCTCGCAACATCGGGCATCGCGACTGGAGCATCGTGGCTGCTCTATTACTATGCCATCGCTGCAGGCCAGGTGAGTGTCGTGGTGCAGATCGACAAACTATCGATTGTCGTATCGGTGCTATTTGCGCGCCTGGCATTCAACGAAAAACTCTCCCGCCGCAGCGCCATCGGTCTCGTCCTCATCGTACTGGGCACCGCCGCGCTTGCAATTTGGAAGTAGCGCCGATACCGAACGAAATCCAGTCCACCCGCAAATCCGTGACACAGCGCCCGCACCGGACTTGAGATGTTTGTACTGACCGCGCGCTGCCGTGCTACTTGCGCAGCGGCTTGGGCAGTGGAATGCCAGCGGCAATGGCTGCGGCGATGATCATGCAGACGATACCCTTGAGTGGGAAACACATAAGCAGCAGGCCCACGACCATGACCGGCTGACGCATAACGGCGCCCATCGTCGAGGCCGTGCAGACGGCGACGCAAAAGACCGGATCGGCGCCGGTAAGAATGGCAAAGCCGTAGCCCAGGCTTACGCCCGAGAAGATGACGGGGAAGAAATGGCCGCCGCGCCAGCCAAGGTTGATAAGGGCGGGCGTCAGCATGGCCTTGACCAGACCGGTCGCGATAAGCACGCCGGCGGGAATGGTGAGGTAGGTCTCCATAAGTACATCGGCCTGGGTCTCACCGGCAAACATGGTGTAGGGCAGGACCGTGCCGCAAATGGCGAGCGCTAGACCGGCCAGCATTGCCTTAACGACAGGGTGCTCCCCCATCGCGTGCGCTAGGGCCTCGCTCGCATGCTCAGAGACAAAGTACAGCCAACCGCATACGGTGCCGACCAACGCCAGCGGAATGAGCCAGACAAGTTCCAGGCTGCCCACCTCGGCGGACTCGAACCTGGGCATGCCCATGCCGCCGCCCATGAGCTGGCCGAGCAGCAGATAGGTGCCCAGACCGCCGGCAATCGCAATGCCGTAGACCATGGTCTTCTGTGCCTTGGGAAGCTTGATGGTGATCTCGTCGGACGCGGACTCATCGTCATTGGCACCCTGGCCGTCGGCGCTACCGGCAAGCGGCGCCACAAAGCCAAAGACGGGCGCGGTAAAGAGCGCCGTCAGCGCGGCCTGGGTGCCCAGCAGCGTGAGCTCCCTAAACTCGGCGCCAAAGCGGCGCATGCGGTCGCCGACCCAGCTGCACAGGCCCGCGATAACGCCGGTCAGGCCGGCTTCCGGTCCAATACTTCCGCCAAACAGCAGCGGCAGCAATGCCGCGAGCGAAAGCTTGCCCAGGTTGTCGTACGGGTAGCGCCCGTCTTGCTTAACCTTTGCCATCACCTGGTTGAGGTCGTCGGTCTTGGTGCCCGTAAGCTTTTCGTACAGACCGATTAACAGGCCGCCCAGCAGGCAGACGAAAAACGGGTACGGCAGAAAGCCAAACGGGCCGCTGGCAAGCTCGGGCGAAGTGACGCCCAGCGCGTGCGGAATCTCGGTCCATAGATAGTCGATACCGTGCTCCATCGCAAAAAAGAACAGCCAGACCGCGGCGCCTGCGAACGCACCGGTCACGGCAACGCTAACTAAAAACAGTGCTCGGTTTTTGGGCTTTGCAAGGCTATCCATCGGGTCCTCCCGCGGTCAAAATCGACAAGGATACGTTTTATTGTAGAGCGAGCGTTGCCCGAACGAGCCAACCGTCTGCGCTGCAAACGGCACCATTGGGAGTCATAGTGGGGCAGGCTCAAGACTTATCCGTTGATAATCGAGGCAATCTCGCGCAAATCGTCGGCAAAGTAGATTCCGTGCTGCCGCCTCGGGCTCGAAAGCCCTTTATCAATCATGTGCTCGAGCAGCGCCTTAAGATCGTTGTAGTAGCCCCCGAGGTTGTACAGGATGCACGGCGCACTCAAGTGCCCCAACGACACGGCGGACATGACCTCGGCAATCTCCTCGAGCGTGCCCGTACCGCCCGGAAAGGCGACGAACGCATCGCCGAGTTCGATCATCTTGGCCTTACGCTCGGCCATGTCGCTCGTCACGATAAGGTCATCGATACCGTCGTGCTGATACTCCGCCTCGATAAAAAAGCTCGGTTCAACACCCGTCACGTGTCCACCTGCCTCGAGCACGCTATCGGCGAGCGCGCCCATCAGTCCCGACTTGGACCCGCCGTATACCAGCGCGTGGCCGTTGGAGCCAATCCATGTGCCGAGCTGCCGCACCGCAGGCAGAAACGCCGGGTCGTTACCGACGCTGGCGCCCAGGTATACCGTAATATTCATATTTTTGTCCCCCTCATCGTGACGCGCGGCGCCCGTTCTAGCGTTGGCGTCGGCGATATTCGCGCACACGGCGCGATAGGTCGGCAAGCTCGTCACGATCGAGCTCTTCCAAATGCTCAAGATCGTCCATAAAGCGCGCCATGGTGTCCTTTTGGCGCATCTTGATGAGCGTATTGCAGTAGTTCACCGCCACGCCCGTGAGCATGGCGATGTAGAAGATGCTGATGACGCTCAAAACGACAGTGATAGCGCGGGCAACCGGCGTCTCGGCCGGGATATCGCCAAAGCCGATGGTCGATACGGTCTCAAAGCTAAACCAGAGGCCGTCGCCAAACGTAAGGGTCGTGGGCTCGGACAGCCAGACGGCCGTCGAGCACAGCAGATAGAAGACGAGAAACAGGCCCGTGATGCGTGCAAAGCCAGCCTGGCGCAACACGTCGGCAAGCGTCCTCAACTTGTTCATCGCGACCCCTTTTCCAGACGCCCAATCACATTCGCTCGGTATTGTCCCACGCCTCCCCCGCAAACGGAACTAGTCATTGGGGACGTTCTTAAACGACTAGTCAGTTAAGAACGTCCCCAATGACTACCTAACCGTTTAGCGGTGCGGCGGCTGAATGGGCAGGCTGAGCTGGTATCCTTATGCGAAACTGTCTCAACTCGATAGGATTTCATGTGAAACCTTCCGCCGTCCTTCGCTTGGCTCTATATCGCACCCTGGCCGTCGCGCTTGCCGCGCTCGCCATACTGAGCGCCGTCATGCCCGCCCCCGCCTTTGCCGCCGACTCCGACCAGCAGGTCAAGACGGTCCGCGTTGGCTGGCTCGTCAACAACAAAGGCTTCCAGGAAGGCATGCCGGGCGAGCGACTCTCGGGGTGGGGCTACGAGTACCTCCAGACCCTCTCGTATTACACAAAGGGCTGGCAATACGAATACGTTAGCGGCACCTTCTCCGAGCTTATGGACATGCTCGAAGCAGGCGAAATCGACCTCATGCCCAACATCTCGTATTCGGCAGAACGCGAGCAGAAGCTGCTCTTTTCCTCGAACCCCGAGGGCACCGAGCGCTACTACATCTACGCCAGGCCCGACCGCGACGATCTGGCCAAGGGTGACCCCCAGGCGCTCCAAGGCCTCACCATCGGCTGCAACTCTGGCGTTATGCAAACTATCGTCGGCCAGCAGTGGCTCGCCGACGAAGGCGTCACCTGCACCTATAAAGAAATCGACACCGGCAGCGCCCTCTTTGAGGCGCTTGCAGACGGCGAGGTCGACGCCGTCATCATGAACGATACCATTTCGTCGCCCGATGCGTCACCCATGTTCTACGTAGGCTCGAGCGACTACTATTTTGCCGTTCCCAAAAGCCGCCCCGATCTGATGAACGACATCAACGCCGCCATGACGACCATCGCCCGCGATAACCCGCGCTATAACGAGGAAGTCAAATCGAGTTACTCGACCCAAAACAGTGGCTCGTCATCGCTCACCGGCCCCGAGACCACCTGGATCAAAGCAAACGGCAATACCATCACGCTCGGCTATCTTAAAAACCAACTTCCCTACTGCACGCAAAATGACGACGGCGAGATGGAAGGATCGCTCGCCTCGCTTGCAACGACGTTGCACGACAAGTTTGGTATTACGGTCAAAACAATCGCACTCTCGAACAACAGGCAAATGATCAAAGCCCTTTCCAACGGAACCATCGATGTCGCCCTGCCATTGTTTCGCGACTACTGGCTCGCCGAGCAGACAGGAGTCATCCAGTCAAACTCGATGGGAACGGTTTCGCTGACCGCCATTCACAGTGGCAAAAACCTGAACAGCGACCTTAAGAACATCGCTTGTACAAAGAGCACAATCGTTAACCGTTTTGAGCTCGAGAGTCTCTTCCCGAACGCAACAGTAACCGAGTACTCGAATGACGGCGAGGTGCTCAAAGCCCTCAATGAGGGGAAGGCACGTTGCATCATTGTCCCCAGCACGCGCCTGGAAACTCTCCGCGACACCTACGACATCGAGGATTTCGAAACACAGGAACTCACCAACACGGCGCAGCTATCGTGTTTAATTTCGCGCGGCAAGCCCGAGCTGCTGGGAATCATCAATAAGGGCATCGTCAATGCAGGTGAATCGCTCTCTGCAAACAGCTATTTCCCCACATCGTACTCGGCGCAAGAATCGGACACGTTCCAGTTTTTCTATCGTAACCGCACCGCCATTGCGACTGTTATCATCTGCATCTTGCTCACCAGCATCGCCATCCTTGTCTGGTCGCTTTACCGCGCACAGGAGGAACGGCAGAAAGCTGACGCCGCCAACGCCGCCAAAACCGCTTTCCTCACGCGCATGAGCCACGACATCCGCACGCCGCTCAACGGCATCCTGGGCCTTATCGAAATTGAGGAATTGAGAGAAGGCGACATGCAGGTCGCCCGCGAAAGCCGCGCCAAGGCGCGCGTTGCCGCCAATCACCTGCTGTCACTGATTAACGACATCCTCGAGATGGGCAGGATCGAGGAGTGCAAAGTGACGCTCGAGCACGAATCATTCAACCTTAAAGAGCTGTGCGACAATGCGCTCGTACTGTGCAAGCTCCGCGCATCGGACCGCGGCATAACCATGCTCGACACCAGCGAGCCCTACGCTGTCGACCAATATATGATCGGCAGCCCCACCCATATTCGGCAGATCCTTGTCAACCTGCTCGACAACAGCATCAAGTACAACAAGCACGGAGGCACCGTCACGTTCTCATCGACCATCAAACCGGTCGACGACGAGCACGCCGTGTTTTGCTTTAGCGTCTCGGATACCGGCATTGGTATGACGCCCGAGTTTTTGACGCACATTTACGAGCCGTTTGCCCAGGAAGGCGACGATGCGCGCAGCAAGTTCCAAGGAACCGGCATTGGCATGTCTATCGTCAAATCGCTCATCGATATGATGGGCGGCACGATTGAGATTTCGAGTGAGGTTGGCGCGGGAAGCACGTTCAACGTCCAGATACCGCTCGATATCGACAAGAACCCTCAGGCAAAAGAACGTGCGTCCAAGCAGACATACAGTTGCTCGCTTGCCGGCATGAACGTCCTTTTGGCAGAAGACAACGAGCTCAATGCCGAAATTGCCCAGGCTCTACTCGAAAGCGAAGGCATCGTCGTAACGCGCGCCGCCGACGGCAACAAAGCAGTCGACCTATACGTTAGTCGTCCCGCCGGCAGCTTCGATGCGATCCTGATGGACATCATGATGCCGGGCATGGATGGCTACGAGGCAACCCGCGCGATTCGCCTGAGCGAAAAGGCCGATGCAGCCGACATCCCCATCATCGCGCTCACTGCCAACGCCTTCAACGAGGACGCCAAAGCGGCACACGATGCCGGTATGAACGCCCATCTGCCCAAACCGCTCGACTTTAACAAGCTCAAAAACATACTCGCCCGCATCAAGAAAAACGGAACTGTTTCGCTATAGTTTGCGTTTAACCACCATGCACAGCCAGAAAGGAAGCCAACGATGTTTAGGCCCTTACGTCGAAAGAAACGCGCCATCACTGACGAGGAAGCGCGCGAGTTGCTCGCCACCTGTAAGCGCGGCGTCTTTGCCGTCAACGGCGATGATGGCTACCCCTATGCCATTCCCGTCAACTACTTCTTTGACGCCGAGCACGACAAGATTTATTTCCATGGCGCCAAGGCTGGCCACAAGGTCGATTCACTCAAGCGTGACGACAAAGTCTGCTTTACCGTGTACGGCAACGAGTGGTACAAGGACGACGACTGGGCTCCCTACGTTATGAGTACCGTGGTCTTTGGCCGTTGCCGCCTGGTAGATGAAGCGCCTGCGTTTATCGAGGACAAAGTCCGCCAGCTCGCGCTTAAGTACTACCCCTCTGCCGAAGAAGTCGAGGAAGAAATCGCCAAAGACATCAAGGGCGTCCAACTCTACGAGATTTCAATTGAGCATCTTTGCGGCAAGCAGATTCAAGAAAAATAAACCTCCGCAGCAGGTCTGCGCCCAATGGTTACAGGCGTTTTACCATGCGGGGCCTTCCAGCCGACTTGGCAGAAGGCCCCGCATGCAGTGCTCACTTACCGTGCATTAAAAACGTAGTGGTCCAGGCGGTCGCACGCCTCCCTTACGCGCGAAAGCGGCAGCGCCAGATTCACGCGAATGTGGCAGGGTCCGTGGAACGGGCGGCCGTCCTGATACCCCACGCCCACGCGCGCCCCCTCGTCGAGCAACCACTGAATATCGCGGCCATGCTCTCGGCACCACTCGGTGCAGTCCAGAAACACCATGTACGTGCCCTGCGGACGTGAATAGGACACACCCTCAAAATGCTCGTCCACGTAATCGCAGAAGTAGTCAATGTTGCCCTCGATAACCTCGTTGAGCTCATCGAGCCACTCGTAGCCCTGCGGCTGGTAGGCACCGATAAGCGCGTGCATCGAAAGGACATTCATCTCGTTGTAGTGGGTCTTATTGGACACGGCGCACACGCGGTCGCGCAGCGTCTCGTTATAGATGATGTGGTAGCTGCCGACCAGGCCCGCCAGGTTAAACGTCTTGCTCGGCGCATAGAGGGCGACCGTGCGCATGCGGGCATCCTCGCTCACCGACTGCGTCGGGATATGCTTGTGGCCCGGCAGGATGATATCGGACCAAATCTCATCCGAGATCACCACACAATCGTGCTGGCGATAGATGTCCATGGCACGTTCGATCTCGTCGCGCTCCCATACGCGGCCGCAGGGATTGTGCGGCGAGCAGAACACCGCAACATGGATGTGGTTTTGGGCGAGCTTGCGCTCCATGTCCTCAAAGTCCATACGCCACACGCCCTGGTCGTCGAGCTTAAGCGGGCTGTGGACAATGCGATAGCCCGCGGCTTCGATGGACTTGGTAAAGCCGATGTAGGTCGGGCTGTGGACCAGCACCGCATCGCCCGGCTGGACATACGCGCGCAGGGTCGACACGACGCCGCCCAGCACGCCGTTCTCGTAGCCGATATGCTCCGGGAGCAGGCCCTTAACGCCATTACGGCGGCTCTGCCATTCGATGATGCGGTCGAAGTACTCGGGGCGAGGATCGAAATAGCCAAACATGGGATGCTGGGCGCGCTGAATGATGTGCTCCTGGACCGTGGGCACCGTGGCAAAGTTCATGTCCGCCACCCACATGGGGATGCGGTCGAAGCCCTCGTCGGGCGCGTTCGGAGCCATGCCGGGGATTTCACCCCAGGAGTCAACGGCGATGGCGTCCATGCCGTGGCGGTCGATAAGCGAAGTAAAGTCGTATTTCATGCTGAGCTCCCGTGCAAAGCGGATTGTTTTGGTAGGCGTTATTGTCCACCAGCGTGGGCGATTTTGTCATGAGGGTTTGGCGTTGAATTTGGCGGGCGCCGGCGAATGGCCGGCTAGTCCCGCGCGCGTTGACGGCGATTACCGTCAACCTGGTTCCATCAACCGTAAAGGATATGTCGAGCCCAGCGTAAGCCAGATGGTAGACGCGGTTTGGCTCGTGTTTGCTACCCGCGCGGCGCGGATCTTGGCGAAGGACCTCTATCAAGCCGGGGAGCTTTGCGGGCGGAATCATATCCTGCAGCGCTTGCGGGAACTCGATATCGAGCTCTTGCCACGGAGCATCCTCAATCCAGCCGCCGGTCGCATCTGGATGGCAATCCGCAAACGGAATGTAGGGCTTAATGTCGTAGATGGGCGTGCCGTCGCGCAGATCGGCCCCCAGCACATGGATGATGGGACCATCGTCGGTGAGCTCGACACGATCAAGCTTGACGCAGGTGAGCCCGATGGGATTAGGGCGAAACGGACTGCGCGTGGCAAACACGCCCACGCGTTCGGCTCCACCCAGACGCGGCGGGCGCACGGTTTTCGACCATTTTGCGTTGGTGCCGGACCTGTCCTGCGACTTGGCATCGGCGGCTATGTCCTGAGCCGTGCCGCCGGGCGTTCCGTTTTCGAAGCGCCACAGCAGCCATAGGTGAGAGAAAGAATCCAGGCCCTCAACCGCTGCGTTGGAGGCAAATTCCGGCTCAAAGACGATGCGCCCCTGCAGATGGGGCGCCAAAAAACTGTTGCGCGGAATGCCGAACTTCTGCGGCAGGTCGGTATGTATGTGTGCGATAGGTTCCATGCCGGTCATTGTACGGCACAGGCGCGCGGGGCGCAGGCTGCGATTCTCTCTCATCGTCACCTGCATGCAACCAACGGTTGCTTGGAAGGACATCGGCTGCCGCGTATGCTTAAGCCAACAAGCACCAGAAAGGAGCCGTCATGGCCTTTGCAGAAAAACTCATCGCCGTCCGCCGCGCCAACAACCTTACCCAAGAGCAGCTCGCCGCCAAGCTCTACGTCACGCGCCAAGCCGTGAGCCGTTGGGAGCGCGGCGAAGTCACCCCGGGCATCGACATGATGAAGCTCATTGCCGCCGTTACCGGAGAGCCACTGTCGCACCTGCTCGAAATGCCCGAGCACTATTGTCAGAGCTGCGGCATGGTGCTCACGCCCGACGACTGCGGCACCGATGCCGCGGGCGCCACGACCGACCATTACTGCAAGTGGTGCTACGACCGCGGCAAGTACACCTACGACACCACAATGGAAGCAATGATCGAGGATTGTGCCCCGCGCCTGGCACAAAACACCGGCATGTCGCTCGATGAAGCCGTCTCGCTCATGGGCGCCGTGCTGCCGCAACTGGAGCGCTGGCGCTCCGTGCAAGAAAACGAGGAGCGCTACGGTGCCGAGGCGCGAGCGCGCTATGGCGACGAGGCGATCGATATGGCAAACGAGTCGTTGCTGGATATGGACCCTCAGACCTGGAACGACATGAAAGAACTCGAGCGCGCAATTTTGGGCCAGCTCTCGATTGCCATGGAAGACGGCGACCCCAAAAGCATCGAGGCTCAAAAACTTGTTGCGATGCATCGTCGTTGGATTAGCCTCAACTGGGGACGCGAGCCCCAAGACGAAGCGTACCTGGGGCTCGCCCGCGGCTACCTTGCCGACCAGCGTTTTGTTGACTACTACGACAAACCCTGCGGCACCGGGGCCACGGCGTTTTTGGTTCAGGTTATCGAGTCGTCGCTAATTCGCGCATAGACCGCGGCGGCTTTGGGTATCTCAATCGAAACCTCAACCGATTGGAGACCTATGGCTACTGATCACGAGCTCGTGCTGTACGTTATGACCGGCTGCCCGTATTGCATAAAGGTCAAGCGTTTCCTGGCCGATAACGGCGTGACCATCCCCGAGCGCAACATCTCGACCGATCCCGATGCCGAGCAGACGCTTATCGCCATCGGCGGCAAGCGCCAGGTTCCCTGCCTGTTTATCGACGGAAAACCGCTCTACGAGTCGAGCTACATCATCGCATGGGTACAGAAGAACCTGCTCTAGTGCAACATATTCATCGGGGACGTTCTTAAATGACTAGTCGTTAAAGAACGTCCCCAACGACTAACTAGCCGTGAAAGCGGGCTATGGGCGCAAGTGGCTGCTCGCGAAAGACGCGCTCGACGGCGGCGCGGTATTCGTCGACCTTTTTGGTCTTGCGCACGATCTTGTGAACGTTAGCGGGATTGGCGAAGGCGCATTTGGCGTAGAACCACCACTCCTTCATGCGAAAGACCGCATTGCCGCCAATCTCTTCCGCATATGCCGCAAACAGCGTGTCGTGGAAGCGCTGCAGCTCAGCAGCCGTGGCAGTAGGGCCGCCCTTAACCATGCGAGCCAGCGCGGGGTTCGCAAGCAAGCCGCGCCCCAACATTACGTGACGCGTTCCGGGATAGGCCTCCACCAGCGCATCCATCTCCTCAAGATCAAAGATGTCGCCGTTGTAGGCCACCGGGAACGGCGCCCGCTCCAGCGTCTCGCCGTAAAACTCTTTGCGCGGCGAACCCGCATAGCGGTCCTTTTGCACGCGCGGATGCACGATCAGCTCTGCCAGCGGCATGCGGCAATAGAGGTCAAGCACACGCTCGTATTCGTCGTCGCTTTCCAACCCCAGCCTGGTCTTGACCGACACCGGCAACGGCGAGCGTTCGCACACGTCGCTCAAGAACACCTCGAGCTCGTCGAGATTGCGCAAGAAACCCGAACCCTTGCCCTTGGCGACAACCGTTCCCGAAGGACAACCCAAGTTGAGATTGACCTCGCGATAACCCATGTCGGCGAGCACCTGTGCCGCCCACACAAACTCGTCCGCGTTCTTGGACATCAGCTGAGGCACTACGTTGAGCCCCTGGTTATTGACAGGGTCGACCTCCTTAAACGCCTTGCCACCAAAGCGGTTTCCCACCCGTGGCGGCGGCAAGAACGGCGTGTAATAGCAATCGAGCGCACCGAAGCACTCCGCGTGCACGCGACGGAACACATGCCCGGTAATCCCCTCCATAGGGGCCAGCGATAGAATCATCAACATCTACTCTCAGATCAATGCGGCAAAGGGACTGCCCCCTTGTCACATCCTATTCAAACGGTTCAGAAACTCTTCGCAGGCGCGGGAACGCAGGCGATATTTTTTCCATACCAGATACGACGCAATGGTAAGCGGCGGCTCAAATGGGACAAAACGCAGATCGCTGTCTTCATCTATCTGCAGCAAGCTTCCAATGCTAACCGCACACGCAGCGCCCGAACGCACCAGATGCGACGCGTTGCCGATCAGGTCGAAATGCCCCACGATGTTGAGTTCATCGACGCTAAGGACGCCACTCGACCACGCTTCTAGGTCCAGCGCTCGATTCGAGGTGCGCGAACTCACCAGCAGCGGCATATTCGCCACGTCCGCAGGCGCCAGCACGTCCCGGCCGCCCCATGGACCGCTCGCGGCAACAACAGCACCGACTCGATCCGCCTCGGGCATACGAATCCATTCGTATTTCTCGACGTTAACGGGCTCCAGCAACAACGCAAAGTCGAGCAGGCCACGCTCCAAACGCTCCTCCACCGCATCGGCATTACCGGTGTAGAGCTCAATCGTCACTCCGGGATAATTCCGATGCAGCTCTGCAAAGGCATCAAGCACCAGCCGCATCGATTTGGTTTCGCCGGCGCCAATGCGGATAACGCCCGCAATGCCGAGCTCCCGATCCGCCAACTCTAGCTCGGTCTGTTCCACCAGCAAGACAATCTCCTCGGCACGCTGGCGCAAGCGCATGCCATCGCTCGTGAGCACGCACGATCGATTGGTGCGCTCGAACAGCTCCACGCCCAGCTCGCGTTCCAAATCGGCTATCTGGCGCGAGAGCGTGGGCTGCGTCACATGTAGCACGTTAGCAGCTTCGGTCATGTTTTCCTCGCGGGCCACAGCAAGAAAATAACGCAGCGTTCGCAGCTCCATGCTTGCTCCTTCGTGCACAACGGAGAACCTCATTCGGTCCAATTCGTTTCACATACATAATCCGTATATCTAGCTAGTTGCTATAGGCAATATACATTATCAAATCTCGAAACTATCGTTACAGAAGAGAACCATCGAGAAAGGAAGCGCATGGAATACATCACGCTCAATAACGGCATCAAAATCCCCCAGCTAGGACTTGGCACGTATCTGCTTAAACCCGACGATGCCCAATCGTCGGTTACCTCCGCACTCGGCATGGGGTATGAGCTCATCGACACTGCCAATGCATACGTGAATGAGCGAGCAGTGGGTCGTGGCGTGCGCGAATCAGACTCGCCGCACGAAAACGTGTTTCTCGAAACCAAGCTCTGGCCCTATTTTTACAATAGCGACACCGCCGTCGACGAAACGCTCGAGCGTCTGAACACACCTTACATCGACCTCATGATTCTGCACCAACCCGCAGGCGACTACTTGGCGGGCTATGAGAAGCTTGAGATCGCGTACAAGGAAGGTAAGCTCCGCTCCATCGGAATCTCCAATTTCGACGAGAACGAAATCGAGAAGCTTCTCGCAAATTGCGAGATCGTTCCATCCCTTATTCAGGTCGAGTGCCATCCGTATTTCCCGCAGACCGAACTGAAGAAGTTGCTCGCCCAGCACGACATTGCATTGCAGGCGTGGTACCCGCTCGGCGGGCGCGGTAACAGCAGCATCATGAACGAGCCCGTCGTGCGCGACCTCGCTGTCAAGTATGGCAAAACGCCTGCTCAAATCATTATGCGTTGGCATATCCAAGAGGGAAATATCGTCATTCCAGGCTCCAAGAATCCGACGCACATCGCCGACAACATCGATGTCTTCGACTTCGAGCTCACGGACAGCGACATGACCGCCATGGCTACCCTCGATCGCGGGAAACCCTTCTATGAGCGCACGCCCGAGAAGCTTGCGCAATATGCCGCCTGGCACCCCGACGTTGAGAGCCAGAAATAGGAGCATCATGCAGTACACAACCCTTGGCCATTCCGGCATTAAAGTCTCTAAACTCTGCCTGGGAGGCATGAGCTTTGGCGAGCCCAGCCCCGACTTTCATCAGTGGACCATCGGACCCGACGACACACGCGCCGTCATCAAACGCGCACTCGACACCGGAATCAACTTTATCGATACCGCGAACTGCTACAGCTTTGGCACGAGCGAAGAGTACATTTGCGCCGCCCTGCGCAATCTGGGAATCGCTCGCGAGAGCGTCGTGCTGGCTAGCAAGGTTCACTTCAACGAAGGCGGCCTTTCCGCCGACGCCATCAAACGCGAGATCGAAGGCTCGCTCAAGCGCTTGGGCACCGATTACCTAGACCTCTACATCATTCACCGCTTCGATTACGACGTTCCCATGGAAGAGACCATGGAAGCGCTCGATGATCTGGTGCGCGAGGGCAAGGTTCGCGCGCTCGGCGCCAGCGCTATGTATGCTTACCAGCTGCACAACCTGCAGATCGTCGCGCGCGACCACGGATGGGCGCCCTTTACGAGCATGCAGTGCCACTACAACCTGCTGTACCGAGAGGACGAGCGGGAGATGATTCCGGTGTGCCGCCAGTTTGACATGGCCCTTACGCCATACAGCCCCCTGGCGTCGGGACACCTCTGCCGCCCCACGTGGGAAAGCTCGAGCACACGTGGCACCACCGACACGACCATGGCCAACAAGTACGACCATGATCGCGCCATCGACATGCCCGTCATTGAGCGCGTGGCCAAGATTGCCGCCGATCATGACGTGCCGATGGCGCAGATTGCGCTGGCATGGCACTGGGCACGTGGCGTCGAGGCCCCCATCGTGGGCTGCTCCAAGCCCGAGCGCGTCGACGACGCCGTGGCCGCGCTCGACATAACGCTCTCCCCCGCCGAGATCGAGTTCCTCGAAGAGCTCTATCAACCGCACGCGCTCGTTGGTCCCAAGGCCCGTCCCGGTGAAAAGCCGCTTGCCGGCACTACCAAAGTCAAAATCGCAAAGTGACGACATGAACGACAACATCATCAACGGCCTACACGACGCCGGCTGCAGCGAAGATCTCATCGAGCTGTACAGCTCGGCCGCCAGCGACTGCGCGCGCATTTGCCTACTAAAACGGCATCGCCGCGAATTGCTCAACGACATACACGCGGGGCAACAGAAGCTCGAATGCCTTGACTATCTCATCTATCGGCTACGCAGCGCCTCGACCGGATGCTGTTCAAGCCGCTCAGCATCGCAGCCATGAGGCGTCACTTAATAGCACCTCACCATAAAGCCTAAACCGCAGCAACGAAAGGGACTCCAATGACTAAGACACTTGTGGCATATTTCAGTGCATCGGGAACCACGATGGACGTTGCAAACCACTTGGCTCGCGTGACGGACAGCGACCTGTTCGCCATTGTGCCCGCCAATCCATACACAAGCGCCGACCTTAACTGGCGCGACAAACAGAGCCGCAGCACGCGCGAGGCCGCCGACCCCTCCTGCCGCCCTGCCATAACCTCCAGAGTCGAGCACATCGAAGACTACGACACCATCTTTTTGGGTTTCCCCATCTGGTGGTACGTGGCGCCGGCGATTATCAACACATTCCTTGAGTCTTACGACCTGACGGGCAAAACAATCGTCCTATTTGCCACCTCGGGCGGAAGCGGAATGGGCAAAACGGCGTCGGTCCTTAGGGCAAGCGCTCCAGGCGCAAAAATCGTTGACGGCGGCATTCTCAACAACGCAAGCAACGCCAGCCTCGAGAAGTTCGCGGCAAGGTACCTCTAACGCAACAAAGGCCGACAAATCGGCGGCGCGGCGAGCACGATGAAAGCGGCATCATCGAGTGGATATAGGAGCGCCTGCCCTATTCCAAAGTCGCCACCCTAACCTTTCATCCACTCCAAAACATGTACGTCAACATCCAAAGTCAACATTTTTTGACATCTTTGAATGCTGACGTACAGCTTTTTGTATGGACCGGAGAAGGCGCAAATGGCGAACCCATCGAGCCGTCAAGACACTTTAGCCGCATGACCATGCACTCATCGATGGCAGGATTCCCTATACTGAGTCACATATGACGGTATCGCGCCAAAGGAGAACGCCGTGACCACGTCGCAGATATCCCTGCTCGCGCTCATCTCGGTTGGAGGCATCGGCATCCTGCTTATCGGAATGAGCACGCTCATGAAAGCCGCCGCCCGCAGGAAAGCCAAGGCCTGCACCGCTATGATCATGGGAACGGTCATTGACCACCGCTTTATGGGCGAAGGCAGAATGTATCCCGTTTTGGAGTACACCGTCGACGGCACGCGGTACCACGTGAGAAAACAATTCCGCGGCGTAAAGACCAAAAGCTTGTCGGGACTCCCCGTCCGCACGCAAAGCGCGGCGTACGAAGACGCCAAGGGCTGGTTGCACGTACAGACAGGACCCATCGCACGCCTAGATACTCTCGCAGAGCAGCTTTGGCCCCTCGGCAGCCAAATGACTGTGCACTACAACCCCAGCAGCCCAGACAAGAGCTATGTCGAGCGCCCCATCGTGGGCGACTTTGCCACGCTGATGTTTAACATCGCGGGTATCTTGCTCATCGCGCTGAGTATTTTGCTCTATGTTCTTATCCAGCGCTAGCTCAGACTGATACATCCCGCGCGCCGCGCGCCGTAATGACCGCCACGACTCCAAGGACCAGCTATGGCAACACTCTCCGAACAAGAACGTAAGCGCATCCAGCGATACTGCATTTGCCCCAAGGTTGCCGGCGCGGCGCTTGCCATGGCATTCGTGCTGCCCTTATCGATCATTCCTTTCGAAATGATCGACGACATCGTCTTCCATCACGAAGGCTTCCAAGAGACAGGCATGATGACCGCCTTGGTGCTCACCGCCATCGAGCTCGTTATATTCTGCTACTGCGCTCTCGCCCCGCGCTTTGGCATGCGTGGCAAGCAGTGGAAGGAAATGCAGCGCCGGCTCGCCGTCGAGCAGAGTGAGAAAGACCGCTCGGCACAAATCGCAGGCGTTGTTGGCACGCAGGCCGCCGCGCGCCTGCTCAAGAACAGCGACAACGAGACCGCGCGCAACCTGGGCGGCGCGGCAGAAGTCGCCGCTGCCGCAGGCGCCGTCGCCACCGCGGCAGACGTGCTTGCCGAGAGCTTTGCCAACGCGAAGGCTATGGCAGAGGCCTGTGGCGTGTCTGTCCCCCGTGCAAAGAAGTGGGTCGTCGCGCTTGTGGCGCTGCCCCTCGCGATCGTATGCGGCGCCTATATCCCGCAGCTGGCGCAGGGAAACATCGAGATGCAGGAGAACGCCGCGGCCGCGGCCGAGCAGATCGCCATCGCACGCAAGGCATTAGAGCCCTCATGCGAGTACGTGTCCGCCGATGACCCCTACGAGCGATATCAAGATTACGGCTATCACGTCCGCGGTTATCTGCACGACGGCGACTCCGATACTCAAAAGACCTATACGTACCTGGATTTTGACAACAAGGGAACGCTCACGGAAGTGAGCTACGCGGCAGAGATCGACCCCGACGCGAGCCTCGAGGACAACCTTGCCCGTATCGAGCTCGACCTTGACGCGCTTTCCTCTGTTGTCCAAACCATAGACGTCAAGACCGCAAGCCCCGAGCTCCTAGCACCGCAGAAGCTCCCCGAAGAGTTTAGGCAGGCATTTTTGAACGGCTCACTCTACGAGAGAATCTCTATCAGGACGAGTGACGACCCCGTCAAAACGTATTACTCGTTTGATACCGATCCCGAGGATGAGTTTGACGAATACACCCATCCAAGTATCCGCATCACGCTGATGGGCAAAACAAACTAAAAGGCGCGGGAAGGGTCACCCCCTTCCCGCGCCTTTTCTCGAATGTGACAAAGGGACTGTCCCTTTGTCACATTATTCGGAACGTAGGGCCTCCACGGGGTCTTTCTTGGATGCGCTGCGGGCCGGCAGCAGGCCAGCGACAACCGTCAGCAACACCGAAATCGCGATGAGCACCAGCGCATCCTGCACGGGCAGGCTCATCAGATTGGGGACCTGTTTGACCGCAAGCGCCCAGGCATTGACCGGAAAACTCACGAGCACCACGACGACGATGGCGAAGACGCCAGCAATGAGGCCTTCGATGAAAGTCTCGGCGTTGAACACGTTGGCCACATTGCGCTTCGACGCGCCGATCGCGCGCAGGATACCAATCTCCTTTTTACGTTCCAGTACGCTGATGTAGGTTATGATGCCGATCATGATGGAGCTGACGACCAAGCTGATGCTCACAAATGCGATGAGCACCAAGCTGATGGTGTTCACGATGTCGGTCACCGAACCCATGATGATGCCCATGTAGTCGGTGTACGAGATTGCCTGCTCATCGTGACCAGCGGCCTTGACCTGCTTGTTGTACGCATCGATGTGATCGAGCACGCGCTCCTTGGCCTCAAAGTCACGCGGGAAAATCTTGACCGAGATGGGGTCCGCCTCATCCGCATAGCCCAACGTGGTCAGATTATTGTCGTAGGTGAGCTTTGACGCCTTGGCATAGCTCGTCATGAGCGAGCTCAGGTCCTCGGCGTCCATGTTGAAATGGATGGCGCGAGCAAAGGCACTCGCATCCACACGCATAGCGCTCGCCAAGTTGGCAAAACTCGAAGACATCTGCATCGCCATCTGGCCCATGAGCCCCGCCGCGCCCGCCTTGAGCTGAGCTGACACCGTTGTCGCAATCTGCTCGCTAATTGTCTGCATCACCTGATCCATAGCCTGCTGCAGATACGGAGCCAGCTGCTTTTGCACATAGTCGGTCATCGCCTGCTGCAGGCGCTCGGACAGGGCATCGCCGCCCAGCGCTTTTAGCTGGGCCAGGATTTGCTGGGCCGCGTCATCATTCTCAAGATACGTCGAGAATGCGGCGGCGAGCTTTGATGCGTCCTTAAGATCTTCGGGCGACAGCGCCTTAAACTGATCAGACTGCAAAAAGCCCTCAAACAGCTGGTTGGCAAGCGTTCCCACCTGCTGCATTTGCTCGGGCGTGAGCTCCAGGCCGTCGAAGATGCCCGAGAAATCTGGGGTCGGCGCTTTGGCCATGATGTCACTAAAGTCGATATCCTTACCTACGCCCGAAAGGTCAATATCCAACCCGGACAAGTCAAGACCCGACAGGTCCATACCGCCGGCAGCACCCGAGAGCGCAGACGTATCGAACGAGAACGCGCTCTTCAGTGCCGCCTCGTCCACGCTGAACATGCTACCCAAATCAACGCCTTGCTTGGCCTCGCTCTGCAGCTCGTCGAAGGTTTTGCCCGTAAAGACATCCGTCTCGGGGTGGGCAAGCTGCTCCTGCACAATCTGCGAATCGGCGGCGCGCTTCATAAGCTGGCAAGTCAGCGCATGCGTATAGGCAATGCCCGGAGTCAATGCGCTCGCGTTGGCCGTCTCGTTGGGTCGCACCACGCCCACAATGCGCACGTCAATACCGTCGGCAACCTTGGCGGCCATAAAGTCGGCGTCGCCAGACATGTCGGTCCACATGCCGGTCTCTTCGTTTTTGCGATAGGCATCGGCCGGCGACAACACCTTAAATGTCGTGGACAGCGCATCGTCGTAGGTAAAGTCGGTGCCGGTCTCGGGCGTCTCGACCTTGCCGTCGGCCGTCATGGCGCTGTTGACCAGGTCGTTGAGCTCATCGATATCCAGCGCGCCGATGCTATAGAGCGTATAGTCGCCCACCGTGCCGCGGTCCGAAAGCACCATCACGGCTTCGTTGGCGGACGTGGGCCAATGGCCGGCAACGACATCGTATTGGCTGTCGAGCAGGCTCTGGTCGTCAATCATCTCGTTAAAGACCGAGGTCCCCATGGAATCTATGCTCACCGTTGCCGCCGAGCTTACGCCTCCGCTCATGGCCTCGGTCATAGCGTTGGGAACAAGCCGAACGGGCCTCTCGTCGCCCTTGCTCAAACGATAGACAACCGGCGTCACGCCGTAGCCGTACTGGATAGCGTTGACCTCTTTGTCGATACCGTCGCCGCCACCGTCAAGCCATGCCTTAAAGCTCGTCATATCGTTAGATTTAACGCTTGCGAACATATCCTTTACGGCCGTGACCACGGGAATCTTATCCGTTCCCTTAGCCTTGCCACCGGTAGCGTCATCGGACGAGGCCTCGCCCTTGGATACCTCCTCATCGGTAGCCCCCTGTCCGCCCATCATGGACGACAGGTCGTAATCTTGTTTGGAAATCGTAAGCGGGTAGCTTGAGAGCGTGTCCTCCTCGACCTTTTTGATGTAGCCGTTTACGCCGTTGGAGAGCGCCAGAATCGCTGCGATACCAATAATGCCAATCGAACCTGCGAAGGCAGTCATGGCCGTACGGCCCTTCTTGGTCATGAGGTTTCGGGCAGAAAGCCCCAGCGCCGTCACAAAGCTCATCGAGGTTTTGCGCGTGGGCTTGGCCTCGCGACGCGCGGCCTCGGTAGCATCAAAGGGATCTGAATCGTCGGTGACCTTGCCGTCCGCCAGGCTGACGATGCGCGTGGCGTACTGGTACGCCAGCTCGGGATTGTGCGTGACCATGATGACCAGACGATCGCGCGCAACGTCCTTGAGCAAATCCATAACCTGCACGGATGTCGTTGAGTCCAAGGCGCCGGTCGGCTCGTCAGCCAGCACAATCTCGGGATCGTTGATCAAGGCGCGGGCAATGGCCACGCGCTGCATCTGCCCGCCCGAAAGCTGGTTCGGGCGTTTGTCAACGTGCTCGCCCAGACCAACCGCCTCGAGCGCCTTACACGCACGCTGGCGGCGCTCGGCATGTCCCACGCCCGTGAGTGTAAGCGCCAATTCCACGTTTTCCAAAATGCTCTGATGCGGAATGAGGTTGTAGCTCTGAAACACAAAGCCAATGCGATTGTTTCTGTAGGCATCCCAATCGCGGTCGCTGAAGTCCTTGGTCGAGATGCCATCGATCAGCAGGTCGCCGGAATCGAAATGGTCGAGTCCACCAATGACGTTGAGCATCGTAGTTTTACCCGAGCCCGAAGGACCCAGGATGGCTACAAACTCGTTATCGCGAAAAGACAGGCTTACGCTGTCGAGCGCTACCTGCGTAAACGACTGCGTAACGTACCTTTTGCAAATAACTCTGAGATCCAGCATGGACGGCAACCTCTCCCCCGCCGTTCGCATCCAACGCGTTTGACCTACTCTATCAGCTTTTTTGCCGGTACCAGCAAGGAATGTAACGAACAAAAATGTAACGAACAAAAAACGGGACGGCACGCCGCATGGCGCACCATCCCGCACATAACATCGAAGGTGTGACAAAGGGACTGCCCCTTTGTCACACCTTTGTCGCATTCGAACCTACTGTTCGCTCTTCGCGAGTGCCTGATCGATCAGTTTGTTGAGCGCCTCACGCTGCTCAGCAGAGTTGATACCGCCCATGATCGGCTCTCCCACGATGTTGCCGTTCTGGTCGATCACATAGGTGGTCGGGAACGAGTACAGGTTGGAGGTGAACTTTCCGGCCTCGCTGTCCGACTTAAACCAGATGTTTTTATACGTCACGCCCTTCTTGGAAAGCACGTCCTTGGCATCGGCCACCTCGTCTTTTTTGCCGTCGAGCGTAAAGGAATTAACGCCCACGACCTGGCCGCCCTTCTCGGCAAGCTCCTTGTTGAGCTTCTCCAGATCGCCCAGCTCTCCCACGCACGGCTTGCAGGTGGTAAACCAGAAGTTCATGACGGTGACCTTGTTCTTGGAGAACAGCTCGTCGCTGTTTACATCGTTGCCGTCCAAGTCCTTGCCCTTAAAGCTGGGGAACTTCGTCTCCCCGCTCTCGCCGTTGGTCATGCCTGCGGTCGAGGCATCGACGCTCTCCCCCTCGCCGGGCGTGCTGCCGCATCCGGGGAACTCCTTCTCCAGCGCCATGAGCTTGTCCTCGATCTCCTTGACCTGCTGCGCGCCGGCCTTAAGCGTCTTAAGCTCGTCAGCCGCAAACTGATCCTTGGCGCCCTCGATGGTATCGAGCAAGAAGTCGCCGTAGTTCTTGCCGTCCTCAATCATGGGAGTGTCTTTGTTGGCCGCAAGGAACACCTTTTCCCATAGGGCGTTATCGCTCGCAAAGATCTCGTTTTCCTTTTGCAGCAGCTGCTGGTACAGCTTGGCCGCCTCCTCGGCGCTCGACGGCTTTTGTGCCACAAGCTCGGCAATCTGCGCATCGCCGCTCGTGGCATCCTTCGCGTCGCCCTTGGGGGCAGAGCACGCCGCGAGAGTCAGCGCCAGCACGGGCAGCATCAACAAGGCCGCAATTTTTGACAGTTTCATGGTTCCTCCGTTTATATCGAAACTTATATAGGTACCTATTTGTTTTCGCAGGCCTGCGTGGGCTGCGTGGGCTTGTCGCCCGTCACACCCAGCCCGTAGCGAAAGCTAATAGCATCGACGGGGCACGCGCCCACGCATTTGCCGCAACGAATGCACTCGGCATGGTCGGGCGTACGCGTAACGTCCACGTCCATCAGACACACCTTGGCGCACTTGCCGCACGAAACGCATTTGCACTGGTCAACCTGAATCCCCAACAACGACACCTTGTTCATGAGCGCATAAAACGCACCGAGGGGGCAGATCCATTTGCAGAAGGGGCGGTAGAACAACACGCTCAGCACCGCAACCGCAATGAGAATCGCGAGCTTCCAGGTAAAGAGCTTTCCCAGCGCGGAGCGGATTCCCGTATTCATGATGGACAGCGGAATCGCACCCTCGAGCACGCCCTGTGGGCAGATGTACTTGCAAAAGAACGGGTCGCCCATGCCCACATCGTTGACCACCAAGACAGGCAGCAGCACCACGGCAAACAGCAGCACGGCATACTTGATGTACGTGAGCGGCTTAAGCGTTTTCGTGGAGAACTTTTTGCCGGGAATCTTGTGAAGCAGCTCCTGAAGCCAGCCAAACGGGCACAGAAAGCCGCATACAAAGCGTCCCAGCAGCACGCCGAGCAAAATGAGCGTACCGGTTACGTAGTAGGAAAAGTTGAACTTGGATGAACCTACCACCGACTGGAATGACCCGATGGGGCACGCACCCGATGCCGCGGGGCACGAATAGCAATTAAGCCCAGGTACGCAGACTGTTTTTCCTGCGCCCTGATAGATGCCGCCTTTGGCAAAGTTTGGCAGGTGAATGTTGGTAATTAGCGTCGCCGCCGCCTGAATGAATCCGCGAAATCGGGCCAAAACATGCGACGCAGTGTTTCCTCTTTTATCCAATTCCGATACACTCCAAGCACAGCCTAATCGCTTTGGCCAGCACGGCATCTGCCTCGCCACGCATAACGCCAAAGCACACCATGGCAATTCCGACGATCAACAAAGCGACCTGTACCACGGGTTTTACCGCTTTGAACAACCTGACCACTCCTTTCGTTACGCGACCATTGGACCATATCGGCTATAAAATCCGTGTTAAGCGCGATTTGGAATGTGCAAGGAGACTGTTATGCGTATTTTAATCGTCGAGGACGAGCGGGCGCTGTGTGATGCAATCGCGCGCAGCTTGCGAAACTTGGCGTACAGCGTCGACTGCTGTCACGACGGACAGGAGGCGCTCGACCTACTGGACGTTGAGGCCTTCGACCTCGTGGTACTCGACCTCAACCTTCCCCGTATCGACGGCATGACCGTACTCAGGGAACTTAGGAAAACTGACTGCGAGACCAAAGTGCTGATTCTGTCCGCACGTGGCGAAGTATCCGATAAAGTCGCCGGACTTGATGCCGGCGCCAACGATTACCTCACCAAGCCGTTTCATCTGGACGAGCTTGCGGCAAGGATTCGCAGCCTTACCCTAAGACGCTTTACACAAAGCGACGTAGTTTTAACCTGCGGAAAGCTCAGCTTTGACACCAAGGCGCGCATCGCTTCCGTGGACAGCGAGGCTTTATCTCTTACGCGCAAGGAAACGGGAATCTTGGAATACCTGATGCTTAATCAGGGGCGTCCGGTAAGTCAAGAGGAGCTTATCGAGCACGTTTGGGATAGCAGCGTGAACAGCTTTAGCAACGCAACCCGCGTTCATATCTCGTCACTCCGCAAAAAGCTGCGTGGCGCATTGGGATACGACCCGATTCGCAATCGGATTGGAGAGGGCTACGTTATGGAGGATAGCGAATGAAAAGACTTTCGCTGCAATGGCGCATAACGATTATGACGGCGCTGCTCACGTGCGCAGCGTGCGTGCTGACGAACTGCCTGGTCGGCTATACGGGCATGCGCTACATGGATGCCATCGGCAGTGACATCTCGGCCTTTAACGCAACCGGCGAAGATTCGCCCCAAGCGTTCGATCCAACGAAAGCGACCCTCGATGAAAAGGTCACGATCGTCGTAAACGACGCACAAGAGTCTTTTGGCACGACAACCTGGTGCATCACGGCTGGAATCACACTCCTTGGCGGCGTGCTGGCATACTTTGTGAGCGGCCGTGCACTTAAACCGCTACGGGCTTTTGCAGCCCAGGTTGAACGCGTGCAGCCTGACAATCTAAGCGAAATTAAGCTCAGCAAAGATGTACCCACCGAGCTACAGCGATGCAGCGCCTCATTCAACGACATGATCGCCCGTCTTGGCGAAGGGTTCTCTGCACAGCGCCAGTTTACCGGCAACGCCGCACACGAGCTGCGCACCCCGCTCGCCCTTATGCAGGCACAGATTGAACTATTCATCTCCGAGCACTCCGGTTTGCAACCCGAAACAGCCGAGCTGCTCGACCTGTTACAAGAACAAACCGAGCGAATGTCGCAGATGACCAAGGTATTGCTCGAGATGAGTGAGCTCCGCAGCATTCCTTGCGAGGACGATGTTGAACTTGGCCCCTTGTCCGAAGAGGTCCTCACCGACCTTGCGCCACTTGCCGAAAATAAGGGCATAGCCCTCAATTGTGCTGGAGACGCTTTAGTGATCGGGAGCGACACGCTCCTCTATCGGCTGGTGTTTAACCTGGTCGAAAATGCCATCCGTTACAGCCGCCCCGGCTCGACTGTCAACGTCTCCATCTGCGACAGCGACAGCCACGTACTCCTGCGAGTCAAAGATGAGGGCTCGGGAATACCCAAGCAGTACCGTGATAGCATCTTCCAGCCGTTCTTTCGTCTAGACAAATCCCGCAGCAGGGCATACGGCGGCGCAGGACTCGGACTAGCGCTCGTTTGGGAGATTGCGGCGCTTCACGGTGGCGCTGTAGAGGTCGAAGCAAGTTCCGAGAACGGAACCGTGATGCTCGTGACCCTCTCAAAGGGGGCCACCACGTGATCCGACTGTCCAGGAGTCCCACTCGACATTGTGAAACGCGTCCCAAAACTTGGACATGAGAAATGGGAGGCAGTTCGCATCTATGCCGAGGACGAAGTCCTGGCGGGGATTCAGGATGCGCAGAGGAAGCTTGCGGCAGAAAACCCCGACAGAGTCGTGACCGTCGGCGGCAACTGTATGGTGTCGCCTGCCCTCTTCGATTACCTGCACGGGAAATACGAGAACGTTGGAATCGTCTGGATCTATGCGCATCCGGATGTATCCACGCTGAATGATGGCTACCCCAACGCTCACGCCATGGTACTTGGCAGCCTTTTGGAACAGGGTGCACCGCAACTCGTTTCGCGGATGCGGCATCCGGTGTTTAAGCCGAGCGATGTCCTGCATGTCGGGCTACAGCAGCTCCACGACTATCAGGAAGTTTGCTTAAACAAGCATAGGTGTTGCGGTTTTAGCCGATGTCCTCATGGAGGAAAACGACATGCTGGGTCTGTCTGATTAAAGTCCAACAGTTTCCATGAGGCATCTAGCACGGTAAAAGCTAAAGACCCGGGAGACCCCAAACTGTCAACCATCTTTACGGGTGCAAGGGAAACGGGCAAGACAGCCCCATCTCGCTCCTATCCGAAACGGCGCTTGAACACGGCTGGATTGCAGCGAATGTCTCCGCCATGCCCGGCATGCTCGAAGATATCATCGAGCACACAAAGGAGGCCGCAGGCCGTTACCTCTCGCAGCCCCATACACGCGTGAGCGGAGTTCAAGTTGGGCAGCGGGGCGGTTTAGCGCGCCAATATAATCAAATCGTGCACTTCCATAGCCTCTCGTCTACGTGGTGTACCGTCGTCTCCCCTTTTATCAGAGTTGGGCGATTTTCAGGCACCCGAGCTGAACTCAAATTGAACTCAACGATGCCTTATCGGTCGAGGGCGTCCTAGCGAGAATATACAGAGGCGCACATTTCGCAGGGAACCTCCCATTCGTTATCATATCGGGATGCTGTCAAGGCAGCGTCAATGCGTTCGACCTACACCTTCTCGCTTTTCGAGGCCTCGTCTGCAGGACCATCGGAATCGATACGGAATCGATCGGCATACCATTCATCCGAAGCAATCACCTTATGGAGCATCTGGAGATGCAGGTCGACATAGTGGCAGAACGCCTTGCCGCATTCCACGAGAGGCGCATTGTTTCTCTCGTTGGGCTCGGCTCCAAAATTAAACTCGACCTCATAGCCCTCCCCAGGCACACCCATGCTCGGCAGAATATCAATGGAGAAGTGGACGAATCCAGACGTCACCTTGTATACATCTTTTACCTTTGGATCGAACTTCTCGAGTAAGTCTTGAAGTCTTCCATCGGACATCTTCTCACCCGAGAAATCTTTCAGCTTGTTCACAGGCACACCTTGAAACACCTGCTTGAGAAAGTCATCCTGGTCTTCGGCGGCGAATAATGCGAATGTCCGCAGGCAGACTCCAACCTGTGCGCGGAGAAGCTGGGCGACGCAAACAAGATTCCTCGACTCGAGCATGGAGATGAATCCGTCTATCAGTCTCATCGCATACTCAGAGGAGGATGCCAGATATAGATCCCATTGGGTAAAGTCGCCGTTCATGAAGGGAATCACTGCATTGCGCTCGGCGACTCTCAAGGCACTCAGGCTTTGTTCTATTTTCTCAGCTTCTTGTTTGAACTGTTCGCTATCCAAAATGCCCCCAAATGCCGGCTTCTCAACAAATCAAAAAAGCAAGAGAGACAGAGATTAGGTTCCTGCTCCACTGAACCCACGCTTCCAGTCGAGACACTCCTCCTCGAAGATCTCCCCAGAGTCCCGCCTCTCGCACCCCTCACGGAACTGTCCATATCAGTGTAGCCAATCCAAGCACAGCCCCACCGCACGGCCCAGTCGCTTCCGGTCCTGCGTGGCCCCGTGAAGGCGGAAGGGCGTGGTTGTCGTCATCGCGTTCCTTTCTCCTCGTACCTTTTTGGGCATGCGTCACGGGCCCCCGCGCGGCGCTGAGAGCGAATCGGCGCAGGCTTGGGGCCAGTTGCGTAGAGGTTGAGGTTCGGGTTTCGCCGGCTTACGCAGCTTGGCGGGCAGAGCGCCCGGGCTCGCTGCGCCTAGGGCGCGGCGGGATCCGCGACGCCGGAGGTGTCGATCTCGCCCAGATTGGCGAGCTGCTCGATGAGGGGGAGGCCCATCGGGTCGTCCACCTCGACGCCGCCGAGCACGATGGTGCTGTCGCGTGTGTCTATATGGGTTGTGAACACGGCCGGGTCGAAACCCGAAGCGATAAAGCCAATGCCCGCGAGGACAACACCCGCGGCAACGAGCCCGCCCGCCACGGCGAGGTAGATCTTCTTCGCACTGGTCATGGTACTCACTCCTTTCTACGCCGCGAGATGCGCGGCAGCGCCGCCCTTCTCGCCCTTACCCTTCCAGAAGGGCGAGGCGGCCTTCCTCGCCCAGAGCGCCGAGAGGCGCGCAATTTGTTTTGAGGCTGCCCAAGCGCCAGCACCAACGAAGAGCGCCACGCCGACGAGGCCGAGCCCCACGCCCGCCGAGGCGAGGGCGTACGGGAAGTGGCCGATGATGACGCCGCTTACGGCAAGCAGGAGCTCAACTACGCCCACGCCCCCGAGTGCCGCCGCGACGATCCACACGCAGAGCGCCAGCACCCAGATGCAGATATAGACCGTGACGGCCACGGCGGCGAAGGCGGCGAGCAGCGGCACCCACACCGGGGAGCCCACGATGGTCAGCACCCACAGCAGCGCGGTGCTGCGCCGGCGCGTCCTCGCGATCGCGCGCGGCACGGCGGGCAGGTCGTCGAGCGTGGCCTCCGCCACCTCGCCGGGCGTGCCCATGGCGGCCACGGCTTCCTCCTCGCTCATGCCGTCCTCCATGCGGTCGGCGATGGCCTCCGCATAGAACGCCTTGGTCTCCTCCATCTGTTCGGTCGGCAGGCAGGCGAGCAGCTCGCCCAGCCGGTCCAGGAACTCATCGCGCGTCATGGTGCGCCCCCTCAACGTATGCGTAAATCTCCCGTACGGACGGCCACTCGGCCAGGAACTCCTCGATGCGCGCTCGCCCGTCGTCCGTGATGCGGTAGTACCGGCGCAGCCGCCCGTTGTGCTCGGCGGAGCGCGCCGTGATGCACCCGGCCTTCTCCAGGCGCTTGAGCAGCGGGTAGAGCGTCGACTCCGTGAGCCCCATGCTCGCCGGTACGTCCTTCACGATCTGGTAGCCGTAGGACTCCTCGCCGGAGACGGCCGCGAGCACGCAGGCCTCCAGGAAGCCGCGCTTCATCTGTGCCTCCATCCGCACACCTCCTCTCGTCATATACTATGCTATACACACTATACGATGCAAGGTATTAGACGTCAACTCTCATCGCGAAGATTCTCCGGCCCCTGCGCGCTGCGAACGTGATATCGCGGGGCGGTTGGCATTATGCATGAAACGTCAAGTAACGCTCTTTTGATCCACTTCCACTCGGCCCCATATGCCTTGTACAACACCCCCCTTCAACCTTGGGTTCAAGGGAGCCGCTAGGCTGGGCGTGCCGGACGGTAAGGTCCTGGACGCGATGGTGGACTTCTCCGATGCCATAGGGGTCATGGGTCTACGCCGATGGAGGCCCACGCACGCGGCAGGGCTCGCCCGTCACCGCTGGTCGCCGGACGGTCCCCACGCCCCGCTCGCCAACGCGCAGGCGACAGCAGCAGTCCAGCGCTAGCTGGAGACGCCGGAATGCCCAGAAGATGCGTTTCCCATCACTGCGACAGAGCTTTTTGCAGGGGTGGCAATTTTTCCTAATATCGAGGTCAGCTTGGCTTCGGTAGCCACCTTGAGAGCATCGCCAATAGACTCTTCCTTTATGCGTTCGGCATAATCGTAGGCAATACCCAACAATTCCAGTCCCGAGCAACAGGAGTACAATTGCTGCTATTGTTGCCAGCTGTTGGGAGATGGAAGATGGACTGCGATGGCTACCCATGCGTTCCCATGCCGTTGATGTGCACCGCCTTTGTGCCGGGGCAGATCGACGCTGCGGTTGCAGGCATTTCCGACCCCGATTCACGCACCATCGCCACGGCAGAAGCGCTGTACTTTCGCGGACAGGCCACGCTCGCCGCCGAGACAGCACGCCCCTATCTTGACGCCACCGACCCCGCACTGCGCTATTCCGCATGCTTTATCTGCGGATATGCCAGTCTGTCGCTCAACCGTATCGCCGACGCCCGCCGGTGCCTTGCTGGCATCCTCGATACGCCAGCCGACGAGGAATCGCCCGCCATCCACGCCACGCATATCCTGTTCGCCTCGGCCGCGAGCGTCCTGTTGCACTTGCCTTCCCCGTATTCTGCCGAAGAGTTTATCCACTTGCGGCGCATCTGCCCGAAGGCCTGCGCCTGTTCGCCAGCTACGTGATGGCGCATGCCCTGTACCTGCGCGGCGAATATGGCCGCAGTCTGGGCATGGCGGAAAACGCCCTGATCATGAAACAGGGAAGTTATCCGATCTCGGAACTGTTCCTGCACCTGGCAGCTTCCATGGCATGCATGAGCCTCAAGGACATCGACGCCGCAAAGGCACACTTCGGAGCCGCTTGGGGCATTGCGCGCCCCGACGGCCTTATCGAGCTCATTGGCGAGCACCACGGCCTTTTACAGGGGCTCATCGAGGCGTGCCTAAAAACGCAATACCCAGACGACTTCGCGCGCATCATCGAGATCACGTACCGCTTCAGCTACGGCTGGCGGCGCATCCACAACCCTGATTCGGGCGAGGACGTGGCCGACGATCTAACGACCACGGAATTCACCATGGCCATGCTCGCCTGCCGCGGATGGACCAACGCCGAAATCGCACGCCACATGGAAGTATCGCCGGGCACTGTTAAAAACCGCCTATCAGGAGTGTATGCCAAGCTTGGTATCGGAACTCGCGCCGAGCTGGTTGCCCACATGTTGCGCTAGCGGCCAGACTGCCCGGCGTATCGAAAGCGCTCCGGGGGGCCTGACGCTTTCGCGCGCTCAAATTGGACATTTTGGCCATCGAACGGCACTACCGTGACAGGATGCCTTCTCGCAAAATTGGATTATTTCCACCGATGCCTGCGGGATGGGAGCCAAAGATGCTTGATCGCCGTTCGTTACTTGTTGCCGGAGCGTCCTCGCTGGCGAGCATTATGTTGCCGCGCGTGCCAGGAAGCGCAAACGCCTTCATATTGCCGTTCGCGCCCACCGAAGCCTATGCCGACGAAAAAGACCCCTTCAGGGTGCTCGTTCTCTCGCGCACCATGTTTGGTGTGGTCGTGGTCGATGTCGCCAACAAGAATACGCCCATCGCGGGTGCCCAGGTCACGCTCACATCGCGCTATGCCGCAGGCAAGCAGCTCACCGCCACTACCGATGACGAAGGCACGGCCATTTTTGAGGTCGCGCCGCTTTCGGAAGGCTACGTGGACGAGGCAACACTCCTTGACGCGTACGACTTTAACGGCGGTATCTCCATCAGCATGAAAGGCTACCGCGATGTCGAGATTCCCCTCGCGCGTGTCCAAGGCGGCACCGCCATTACCGCACCCACACGTCCGCTCTCCGATGGCGAGCCGTACTTTCGCCAGCTCACATTCGACGAATGGGACATCCAGTACGCTGAAGCCACGTTCATGGCATTGCCGAAGGACGACACGGCAAACGAACAGCCCGATACGCACTCCTTTACCGTGCAGGCACATCTGCCACAGGGTGGACAGGCAACGCTGTGCATCAACAAGGTATTGCCCGCCACGGGCAGCTCGCCCGAAACCGTCACGCAAATTGGCCAAGTCAAGGCCGGTGCATCGGGTTCGGATAATCTGGCGACATTCACGCTCGAAGACAAGTTCCTCGATGCGGCATCGGGCCTTCTGGAGGAAGGATGCAAGCTGCGCTTTGTGCTCGACTATCAGGGCAAAACCTACACGCTCTCCTCTCCCATGGCCGTTGTCACCGCGCCGGCCGCAAAGGCAGAATCGGGCTCGACCACCATCATTCCTACTACCATGGACCAAGAGATCACTCCGTTTGATTTTCCGGCGGCGTTTCCCGGCATCGGCGGCAATAAGTTCACGTGCTGGATGCCCTCATTCCCCATTTTGTTCGATTTCTCTTTTGCCGGGTACGTGCTGTTTGGCGGAGGATACAAACCAGCCAGCTATATGAACGATTCGGGCAACCCTGATCTGGAATACTGGAAGAAATCGCCGCGCGAGTCGGGCGCCAAGCAGGCAAACCGCTACCTCGACGAGATGGAAGGGAAGTGGAATCAGTACAAGAGCATGAGTGCCGGTTCGGGCACTGATCCAAGAAACACCAAGCTCCTTCGCCACCATTGCACGCTGCTGTTCACGATGGATATCGCCACACAGGTGTACGGATCGCTCGCCTACGATTGGGTAGGCAAAACCTGGGGCAGCAACAACGACCCCGCATACGGCAATATTAAGGCCCTCTTCCAGGTAAGAACCGACCTCAATTGGACCGAGCAGTTTACCCTAGGACCGGTGCCCTTTTTCCTAAACGTCAACCCCTGGGTGCTGGCGAAGCTGGCGCTCGCCGTGGGTGCCCACACGCACGGCAGCGGCGCGGCGTTTTTCAAGAACATTTCGCTCGACTATTCCAACACGTCGGGCTCATTCACCATCCAGATCGGGCTTGCCGTTACCTTTGGCGCCGGCGTTGCAGGCGTCGCCTCGTCTGCCGTGCGTGGCGCCGCATCCCTCACCCTGTTCATTGGGTACGAGAAGGCGGACGGGCACCAGCTTCCGCGGCTGCGCGTGGGTGCAGACGTCGATGTCGATGTGATACTCCAGTTCGTAATGTTCAAGTGGACCACCAAGGCTTGGTCGGGATCGTGGCCCACACTCCTCGATTCGTGGAATATGTCGGTGAACAATAGCAACCAGTATGTGCTCCAGCGCTCTGAGCTCGCATTGGGTGGAGATACGCCTTACACGTTGGATGCCCGCTTCGGCATGCCCGGCAACATCGAGGCGGGCGGCGTGCCGCAATTTATCGCATCGGCCACCATCGTCACCAACGCCGAGCTGCTCGCACGCGCTGAGGTTAAGGCCACTGCCGTAAACGCCGCGCCTGTCGTGCGCGATTGGGATCGGGCGGTCACGCGCATTGAGCTCGAGGCGGATGCAGAAAGCGACGACACGGGACAGATCGAGCATTTCGTCCATGCACTGATAGAGAACGACGAAAACGCCGCGCCGATGTATGAGTACACCTACATCGGTCAGGCAACGAACACCGTTGCCGACCCGAACGCCGATTCTGCCGGCGTGTCGGAGGACGAGCGTGGCGGCATCAAGCCCTCGAGCGACAACGTGCTGTTTGCTGGCGTGCTCAGCGAAGCCCACATGAAGCTGGCAATGATTGCCGGCGTAGAATGCCTGTTCCGTATCGCCTCGGTGCGCTACGGCGACAATGGTCGCTCGCGCCTGGTGGTACACACAAAGGCAAACGGGACGTGGTCCGCTCCCACGCCTGTGGACTTTCCCCTTGGGTTTGGCGAGGGCGACGTGGAGCGCGACAGCATATACGATTACGACTTCGACGTAGTGGAATATACGGACGGAAGAGGAAACCAGGACGCCTACGTGCTGCTGGTCTCGGGCGAGCGCCCCGCCGGCGACAACACCCTTTTCGATACGGCGAGCACATCCGGCATACTGTCCGTTGTGCGCCTGCGCATAAGCAACGACGGAGTTCGCGTGATATCGCACACGTCGTGGCGCAGCATCTCGCGCGGCCGCCTTCAGGAGGATGGCTACCATTGCCTGCAGTGCCCACGCATCACGGTGGGCAAGACACTTGTCGACGGGCGCCTGTCGGGCGCCTACCTCCACCGCCGCGGAACCACCGCAGAAAAGACGCTCGGCAGCGAGGCCGAGGTTGCGCTGGAGTGCTTTACCCTGTGGTCGGACGTTTCGGGCGACAGTCTCACGTTCCGTCAGGTCCTCCGCTTTCCGCAGGCACCGTCGAGCATCGAGCTCGGCGCGCCCGAGAATATCAACGGCAAAATGGTGGTGCCCATTGCATACGAGACCGCAGGCGGTTGTGGCTGTGCATCGTACGCCGTGATCGGCCAGTCCATTGCGAGCTGGGGCGTTATGTCGCCAGATGCCACAGTACCCCACGCGGTGCCGTGGCCGCAGCACACGGGCTTTTTGGCTACCGTCAACGAGCAACTGCAGCATATTACTTGGACGCGAGGCGCATCGGCATTTGCAACGCAGCCCGTGGGTGCCGCAGGCTGTGGCCCGGCATCGTTTAGCGTAAGCAACAACGGCAGGTGCGCGCTCTATGTAGAGAACACCGATGGCAAGGTGGGGCAAACCTACGACGAAGAAGGCAACCCGGTAGCAGTGATGGGCAAGCACTTCCGCATCTTCGCCAGCACCTTGGCAGGCGATCTGTTCACGGAGCCGTTCGTGATGTGCGAGCTGGACCATCCCGTCGATCAGATAACGACATTTTTGACGTCGGGAGGCATGCTCTCCGCGCTCGCCACGCACATTGTGAGCGCGGGGCAGAGCGAGGCAGAGCTGCACGGCATCGAAGTACCCTTGGTGGCATGTGCCACTCCGACGGGCGCGGTTGCCACCTCGGGCGCAGTGGTGCCCGGAGCAGCAGGCGAATCCTTCATGGTCACGGTGCGAAACGACGGCAACACTTTGCTGACCGCCGGCACGATCGATCTGTACCGAGAGGGCTCCAGCCAGCCGTTCTCCAGCGCATCCATCGGATTCGGAGCGAACGCACGCATGGCTTCGATCTACGATCCAGAGCTTGCCGAAGACGCTTCGGCCAACGACATGGCACACGTGAAGTACGCGCTCGAGACGCTGGGCACACGTTTTGCAACACACCCACTGGTAGCCGACAACGGCAACGCCGTGCTGGCACCGGGTTGCACGGCACAGTTCCGCATGAGCTTCGCTATCCCCGAGAGTTGGAGCGACGAAGTGGGCAAACGCGTAACGCTGCATGCGAAGGCGCGTGACCTGGTGGCGCTCGATCCCGTAACGCTCAAGGAAATCCGACCGGGCGCAAACTCGGCGCTGGGTGCCGTATTGCACGAGCTTCATGTGCCCGACGCGGCATGCGAACGCTCAGAAATTCAGGTCGGCGTATGCGATAGCGCGGATACGACAGGACTTCACGACGCCCCGATGACGGCGGACGGCGATGGTGGCTCAAGTGGCGGCGGTACTGACGAGGGCGGCGGCTCCGGCGGAAGCAGCTCCGGCAGTGGCAAGGACCACGACAATAACAAGCGCTCCGGAAAAGCGGGCGCACTTGCGGGCACGGGCGATGTCAACGCTCCCCTTACGGCAGCCGCTGCAGCACTCGCCGTGGCAGGCGCCGGCCTCGTCGCCTACAGCGCCCGCCGCACGGTGCTCGAAAACGACACCGCCGATGAGGTCAATTCGGATACGCCTCGCTAGCTCCCAGTTACCTTTGCGAGAGACGCCGACTCGGCTCATCGAACACCAAAAGGGCTGGCCCTGATAACTCGGAGCCAGCCCTGAGTCGCCTGACGTGAGACTCGCGGCGTTACTTGAGCTTCAGCGCCTCCATCATGGGCACGGCAGCATCCCAGTCGATCTTCCAGCCGATCGACACGCGGACGGTTTCACCCGTTGCGGGAGCCGTCGCAAACAGTGTATGGCCGTTGTCGGGACCGGTAAAGCGCAGCCACGTTATGCCGTTGTACTCGACCTGGTCGGTTGTTGTCTCCTTACCTTCGTAGATCTGCTCTAGGCTTGCAACCTCTTCCTCCGGCGAGCGCGGGAAGATGCTGATGTTCAGGCGTCCTCCAGTCTCGTCGTGGAAGAAGTCTGCCTTTTCGTGCTCTTCGTTGGACGAATCCAGCGTGTACCCATCGGCGGCCTCAATACTGTACGATGCGCAATCGATGCCGGTCATATTGGCCGCGTCACCAGAATCGGCCACACCGCCGGCCGCCTTGAACTCCTTGGTCTCGCATCCCGTGGTGTCAAAGTGCATGGCCTCATGATTCTTGGCGGGGGCATAAGCGTCTACGAACTCGACAGTGATGGGCCCGTAGTACGCCGTCTTGGGCGCCCAGAAATACACGTACTCAACGGTCTCGCCCGGGCCGATATCTGGCCTCTCGGAAAGGTCGATGCCCTCGTGCAGCTCATCGGGAGCCTCGCTTGCAACGTAGTCGAGCACGGCCGCCTTGCCGGAAGTAAACAACGGGTCGCCTGCCTCAAGATCACCCTGGGCAGCATGCACGTTAAAGGAACTGAACGTCCTGTTCTTTGTGTTGTTGTTGGTGATCTTGATGTGCAGGTAAAAGCCGTCCTGCAGCTTGGCATCGCCGCGATAGAACGTACCGTGAGCCACAGACTCATAGGTAATGCCTGCTACCTCGACCGTCTGCGAATCATAGGCCTTGGCCTTCTTGGACTTCTCCTGCACAGGTGCGCTCCCGCCCGAGCCACTCGGCGCATTACCGCCGCAGCCAGCAAGCGTACACGCCAACACAGCCGAAAGCGCCACGGTGGGAATTCCTAACAGCAGCTTCTTCGTCATGGGCTTCATCATCCTCACCGCTCCTTTCGCTTGCAGCTCATCCGTTGCCCGAGGCCTTCGTCGCCCCGTGGCATCGGCTTCCACAATGAGCGTATGACGAAACACGGCGCCGGCGAAGTGACCCGTGGCCCAAATAACGCCCCGTTAGACCCCCTTTCAGACCAAAAGGGCCCCAGTTCGCATACCCTCGGCCCACAAAACGAGACGCATGTCCCAATGTTCGATTCAATCCAACAATCCGCATGGCGCGTTTTTGACAAACGCGTCCAACCGCAAACGCAGCAGGACGCATTCGACCGCTTTCAAACTTACTCGGACAGAACCGACTCGGATTTGTCCGAGTAAACGCTGTTCCACCAAATTCCGAACGATTGTTCGATGGATTTCGTGTTGGGTGGAATCGCCCAAGGGCTGGGCTATGCTACCTTGACTATCTATATGACTTAAACGCAGCAAAGGAGCACCGAGAGAGCGAGTATGGCAAAAAACACCGCAAACTATGGTAACGACAGTATCCGCCAGCTCAAGGACGAGGAGCGCGTACGCCTGCGCCCCGCCGTCATCTTTGGCTCGGACGGGCTCGACGGCTGCGCACATGCCGCCTTCGAGATCCTGTCCAACGCCGTTGACGAGGCGCGCCAGGGCTACGGCAAGCTCATCACCCTTACCGCCTTTCGCGATGGTTCCATTCAGGTAGAGGACAACGGCCGTGGCTGCCCGCTCGACTGGAACCCTTCCGAGAAGCGCTTTAACTGGGAGCTCGTCTTTTGCGAGCTCTACGCCGGCGGCAAGTATAACAACAACCAGGGCGGCGACTACGACTTCTCGCTCGGTACCAACGGCTTGGGCTCGTGCGCGACCCAGTACGCATCCGAGTACATGGACGTCACGGTTTGGCGCGACGGCAACAAGTACTCCCTGCACTTTAAGAAGGGCAAGGTCGTCGGTGCCAAAAAGAAGGCACTCGAGATTGAGCCCAGCGACGAGAACCGCACCGGCACCACCATCAAGTGGCGCCCCGATCTTGAGGTCTTTACTTCCATCAGCATTCCCCACGACTGGTATCGCGAGACCATGCGCCGCCAGGCCGTGGTCAACGCCAACGTGACCTTCCGCCTGCGCATCGAGGGCGACGATGGCGAGTTTTCCGAAGAGGACTTTTGCTACCCCAAGGGCATCGAGGACTATGTGCTCGAGAAGGTCGGTACCGACTACCTTACCGAGCCTTTCTTTATCGAGGCCGACCGTCGAGGTCGCGACCGCGAGGACCTGCCCGACTACAACGTGAAGATTACCGCGTGCATGTGCTTCTCGCGCACCTTCATGATGCAGGAGTACTACCACAACTCATCGTGGCTCGAGAATGGCGGCTCGCCCGAGAAGGCCGCCCGCAGCGCTCTGACCAGCGCCATCGATGCCTACATTAAGCAACAGGGCAAGTACAACAAAAACGAGAGCGGCATCAAATGGCAGGACGTCCAGGACTGCCTGGTTCTGGTGACTAACTGCTTCTCCACCCAGACGTCCTACGAAAACCAAACCAAGAAGGCTATTAATAACCGCTTTATCCAGCAGGCTATGACGGCCTTCTTTAAGGAGCGCCTCTCGACCTACTTGATCGAGAACAAGGACGCCGCCAATAAGATCATGGAGCAGGTGCTCATCAACAAGCGCTCGCGCGAGAACGCCGAAAAGACGCGCCAGAGCATCAAGACCAACCTGCAGCAAAAGACCGACATGGCCAACCGCGTGCAGAAGTTCATCGACTGCCGCTCCAAGGACAAGAGCCGCCGCGAGATCTACATCGTAGAGGGCGACTCGGCAGCGGGCGCCATTCGCACGTCGCGCGATGCCGAGTTCCAGGGCGTTATGCCCGTCCGCGGCAAGATCCTCAACTGCCTGAAGGAGGACTATCCGCGCATCTTTAAGTCCGACATCATCATGGACCTTATGCGTGTGCTGGGCTGCGGCGTGGAGATCAAAGACAAGCGCATCAAGAACCTCGGCGCCTTTGACCTGGACAGCCTCAACTGGAACAAGGTCATCATCTGTACGGACGCCGACGTCGACGGTTATCACATCCGCACGCTCGTGCTCACCATGCTCTATCGCCTGGTGCCCACGCTTATCGACGAGGGCTACGTGTATATCGCCGAATCGCCGCTCTACGAGATCAACTGCAAAGAGAAGACCTACTTTGCCTACACCGAGCTCGAGAAGAACGGCATCCTCAAGGAGATTGGCGACCAAAAGTGCTCCATCAACCGCTCCAAGGGTCTTGGCGAGAACGACCCGGACATGATGTGGCTCACCACCATGAACCCCGAGACGCGTCGCCTGATCAAGGTGGAGCCCGAGGACGTCACCAAGATGGAAACCATGTTCAACCTGTTGCTGGGCAACGACGAAGCGGGCCGCAAGCGCCATATCTCCGAGCACGGCAAGGAATACCTGGACCAGCTGGACCTGCAGTAGCAGCAAATCGATAACGACGGCCCATAAGAAGTTCAAGAGGATATCGTGGCAAAGAAGAAGACGAAGAACCAGCCAAAGAAAAAGCAGGTCAACGCCGAGAACGTCATCGGCCTGCACTCCGAGGTCACCGACCAGCCGATCACGCAGACGCTCGAGGTCAACTACATGCCCTACGCCATGAGCGTCAACGTCTCGCGTGCTTTCCCCGAAATTGACGGCTTTAAGCCCTCGCACCGCAAGCTGCTCTACACCATGTACAAGATGGGTCTGCTCAAGGGCGAGCGCCAGAAGAGCGCCAACATTGTGGGCCAGACCATGAAGCTCAACCCACACGGCGACGCCGCGATCTACGAGACGATGGTGCGCCTGGCAACCGGCAACGAGGCGTTGCTCGCACCGTTCGTTGAATCGAAGGGCAACTTTGGCAAGTACTATTCGGGCGACTTGAGCTACGCCGCTTCGCGTTACACCGAAGCCAAGCTCTCCCCCATCAGCGCCGAGATCTTCAAGGACATCGACAAGGACCCGGTCGACTTCGTTGACAGCTACGACGGCGCCATGAAGGAGCCGCGCCTGCTGCCCACCACGTTCCCCAATATCCTCGTCTCGGCCAACAAGGGCATCGGCGTCGCCATGGCGTCCGACATCTGCGGCTTCAACCTCAACGAGGTCTGCACTGCCACCATGCACTACTTGCAGGACCCCGACTGCGACCTGCTCGAGTACATGCCCATGCCCGACTTCTCGACCGGCGGCGAGATTATCTACCGCCGCGAGGAGATGGAAAAGATTGTCGAGACCGGCCTTGGCAGCTTCCAGATCCGCTCCCGCTGGCGCTGGATTCCCGAAGAACGCATCATCGAGGTCTACGAGATCCCCTACACCACCAAGACCGATGTCATCATCGAGCGCATCGTCAAGCTCTCCAAAGAGGGCAAAGTCAAAGAGATCGCCGACATCCGCGACGAGACCGACCTGTCGGGCCTGCGCATCGCCATCGACCTTAAGCGCGGTGTCGACCCCGACAAGCTCATGGCCAAGCTCTATCGCTCGACCACGCTGCAGGATTCGTTCTCGTGCAACTTTAACGTACTGGTCGACGGCTATCCCCGTGTTATGGGCGTGCGCCAGATTCTGCACGAGTGGGTCAAGTGGCGTATTGAGTCCACGCGTCGCCGCATTAACTTTGACCTGGGCAAAAAGTCCGAGCGTCTGCACTTGCTGCACGGCCTCGAGGCGATTTTGCTCGACATCGACAAGGCCATCGCCATCATCCGCGGCACCAAGCTCGAAGCCGAGGTCGTGCCCAACCTTATGAAGGGTTTCGACATCGACGAGACCCAGGCCGAGTTTGTTGCCGAGCTCAAGCTCCGCAACATCAACGAGGAGTACATCCTCAACCGCACCAAGGACATTGCTAAGCTTGAGGGCGAGATTGCCGAGCTTGAGGAGATCCTCTCCAGCGAGGAGAACATCAAGAAGGTCATCAGCGACGAGCTGGCCGCGGTCAACAAGAAGTACGTGATGCCGCGCCGCACGGGCAGGATTGAGCCCCATGAGGTCATCGAGGTAAGCCTGGAGCCCGAGGTCGAGGAATATCCGGTTACCATCATGCTTTCGCGCGATGGCTACCTTAAGAAGATGACGGACCGCGTACTCAAGAAGGCGACCACGCTCAAGTACAAGGACGGCGACAAACCCTTTATCGAGTTCCCGTCCTCCAATACGCACGAGCTGCTCGTGTTTACCAACAAGAGCCAGGTTTATAAGTGCAAAGTCGCGGCGTTTGAGGATACCAAGTCGGCACAGCTGGGCTCGTACCTGCCCACCGACCTCGAGATGGAACCCGACGAGAGTGTCATCTGGGTCATCGACCCCGAGGACTACAAAGCCGACGTGCTGTTCGTCTTTGAGAACGGCCGCGTAGTGCGCGTCGCGCTTTCTGGATACGTCACCAAGACCAACCGCAAGCGCCTCAAGAACGCCATCTACGGTGGCAGCAAGCTGCTGTATGCCCAGGTGCTCAAGGAAGATCGCGACATCGCGCTGGTCTCGAGCGACTATCGCCTGATGAACTTCAACACGTCGCTGCTCAAGACCAAGACGACCACCAACACGCAGGGCGTCCAGGCCTTTACGGCCAAGAAGGGCCGCTCGGTCACCACCGTCGGCACGACCGAGGAGATTCTTGGCGCCGGCGTCTCAGCCGAGAAGTTCACCGCGCAGAGCCTCCCCTCCGCCGGTGCCCTCATGAAAGAAAACGACATGCCGAGTCTGTTTGACTAGGTACCACGGCAACGAGATCGTTAGATACTTCGCAAAGCGACGAGGCCCGGAACGCAACGGCATTGCGCTCCGGGCCCTGCTCGCTGCAACGTAGTCGGAATAATAGGAATCCCCGTTTTTCACTCCTGCAACCCCACGGCACAAGGCATGTTAAGCCGTTAGCAAAACTTGCAAAAGTTAGCAAAAGTTGGCAAAAGTTGCAAAAATTAGCAAAACTTGCAAAGGAGCTACCATGGAGTACAGCAAGAACCCCTTTACCCCAACATTTGGAAGCGTCCCTCCCTTTCTAGCGGGTCGCGAGCATATCCTGCGTGACATCAACCGTGGCTTTATCAACGGCCCGGGAGATCCCAACCTGTCGACCATTTTTACTGGCGCAAGGGGAACGGGCAAGACGGCGCTTCTCTCGCTCCTTTCAGAAACGGCGCTTGAACACGACTGGATCGCAGCAAATGTCTCCGCCATGCCAGGCATGCTCGAAGATATTATCGAGCGAACCAAAGAAGCCGCAGATAGCTACCTCTCACAGCCTCACGCGCGCATAAACGGTGTTCAAATTGGCCCAGTAGGCATCGATTGGACATATGCTCAAGAGGCTCAGGGCAACTGGCGCACGCGCATGAATGGCGTCTTTAAGCAACTCGAAAAACATGACATCGGACTTCTCATCACCATCGATGAAGTCACCGTCGATCTCGAAGAAATGCTTCAATTTGCCTCTGTTTACCAGCACTTTGTACGCGAAGGTAAAAAAGTTGCCCTACTCATGGCAGGACTGCCCTACAAAGTATCGGCGTTGCTGCGTAACGATTCCGTCTCGTTTCTCAGGCGTTCCCAATATCATCAGTTGGGACGAATCACTGACGTTGAAATTGCAAACGCATTCCGCAAAACCGTTGAGGCCGGAGGCCGCTCAATCACGCCAGAAGCGCTCGAGGATGCCGTGAAGGCCGTCGACGGATTTCCCTATATGATGCAGCTCGTCGGATATCGCACATGGGATGTTTCGGAGAACTCGCCCAAAATCAGTGCACCTGATGTACAGCAGGGTTCTCTGCTTGCCCGCATGGAGCTGCGCGATCGAATTCTCGAAACAACCTATCGGAAGCTTTCCGATAAAGACATTGAGTTTTTGCTCGCGATGCTGCCCGATTCTGGCCCCAGCAGGGTCTCGGAGATAGCCAAACGCATGGGCGTCGCCAGCAACTACGCAAGCCAATACAAACGCCGCCTCCTGGAGGACGGCGTCATTGGAGAGCGCGGGCGTGGTCTCGTTGGCTTTGACATTCCCGCGTTCAGGGAATTCTTGAACGAGAAGGCGTTTTAGCACGCCGGAATTGTCCGCGGAAGCATCAACGCATGGCAATCAGCATTCCTCTTGGTAAGGATAGCAAGCATTTTCCACCAACGCTGATTGCCATGCGTTCTTCTTGTCCTTAGGCGAGCTTGCGAGCGAGCTCTCGCACCCCTTCCAACTTGGGCGAGGAGGCCATGCTGTCGCGCTCGGTCATACCGCTGATGGTGACAATGCCCTGGTCCTCCCACTTGCAGTACGCGCAGGTCGACTTGTACATAGCGATCGCCGCATCATAGACGCCCTCGCTGTGGCTATCGAGCAAAAGGGCCGTCTTGGTGAACGGGAAGCCCGTAGCACCGAAGGCGTACAGGCGGTCGATGGCGGCCTTCTCCTGCGCAGTGATATCAAACCAGTAAATAGGCGAAGCGAAGACAACCATATCGGCGCCTTTCAGCGACTCGATCACGTCGGCCATGTCATCCTTCTGCACGCAAGTGCCCTCATGGGTAAAGCAGTACTGGCATCCCAGACAACCAGCGATCTTTTTGCCGGCAACGCGGACGACCTCGACCGTATTGCCGCCCTCGCGCGCGGTCTCGGCAAACGCCTCGACCATGGTGTCGGTATTGGCTCCCTTGCGCGGGCTACCACTCAATACAACGATATTCATAGAAATCTCCCTCCTTCATGCCGCAGGCGCGCGGCACACATTTTGTTGTAACCAAAACAGATGGAGCTATGCAGTCGCCTCGTTTCAGCTACTTCCACTTAGTAATAGGAGCCACTGGTCAAAAGCCTGTCAACATCAAAACAAGTTTTCAATCTATCGATTCTACGTGAGGCAATGGTCCCCATTTGATGCCCGCACTGTTTGCGCACTAGGGAGCAAAAGAATCTGGCCGCCGCTCAAATAAGATCACCGCCATCTTGCATAAACGACGCCATGTTAAGGTGCCTGACGCCATCCCTCTCCTGCAATAGAGGATCAAGCGTGAACAAGTAGCGCGGATACCCATCCCTGATGTGGCCGAACGGCCTGTACTCGCGCTCCTCGACGCCTCTGTCGGCAATCGACATAGAGACCTGGATGTAGGCGTAAGCATTGCGCCTACGAGCGATGAAGTCACACTCGAGCTTCCCAATACGGCCCACAGAAAGCTCGTACCCGCGCGATGCAAGATAGAGGTAGAGCACGTTCTCCAACGCCGGCCCGTAGTTAATCCTCGCATCCGTGTTCATGGCGAAATAGAAGCCGGGATCAGCCAGGTAGTACTTCTCTTCGCGGATAAGCGATCGCCGAGACTTGAGATCGAACCTCGAGCAGCGATAAAGGATCTTCGCGTCAACAAGAATCTGGATATACCGATTGAGCGTTTCGCGCTTGATGGGAATCTTCTCGACATCATTGAAGTACGCAAGGAGGTTCTTCAGGTTCGTCGGCGCACCAAAGTTGTTGATGAGATACGTCTGGACGGCATCGAAAACCGAGACATTCTTAATCTTGTTCGAATGTTTGACGTCCTTTTCAAAGATCTCACGAATAACACTTTTGATATAGGTGCGCTTTTCATCCTCGCCCTCATACTCCAACGCTTTGGGAAATCCTCCAAGGGTCAGGTACTCGGTAAACTCTCCCACGAGAACGTCATTGACAGGCTTGCCGAGAAAACGCTTCATATCGATATATTCCGCAAAGTCGAGTGGGAACACCTCGAACTCGATATAGCGACCCGTCAGCTTTGTAACAAGCTGCCCAGAAAGCAGATATGAATTCGAACCGGTAATGAAAATGGACCAACCGCCATCTGTCCGGTAGCCGTTGATGAGCAGCTCGAATTCCTCTACGTTCTGAATCTCATCGATGAAGAGGTACTTCGTCTCCTCAGTGTCTGCTGAGGTCGACATGTCAATCAGATTTTCGAGCTCATCGGTCGTCTTGACCTTCCTGTTCTCCCGTGAGTCGAGGTCGATATAGATGATGTGGTCGCTCGCTACACCGGATTCCACAAGTTCGTCTGCGATTGATTGCATGAGGCAGGATTTACCACACCTGCGAACACCGGTGATTACCTTGATCATCCCGTCATCGTGGTAGAAACCACGCATTTGCTTCAGATACTTTTCACGTCGGTATATACGCAAGATGCACCCCTTTTTTTAGTGTCAATTTTATCAGTTATGGGGGTACTTTTTTACATTTTATAAAAAAGCGTACCGATAACTTATTCTCACTTAGTTTCGGAAGTCGAGCAGGCGGTCGCGGTAGTACCCGTACTGCGCCCGGCGTGCCTCGATCTCGGCAGGGATACCGTCGGTGAGCGATTTCGTTAGGGTGTCGAAGCGGTCGAGGATGTCGACGACCTTCCGCTGGGTGGCGATGGATGGGGCGGGAATCTCAACCCTCGATAAGTCCACAGGCGCGGCTTCGATTGCCTTTTCCGATTTAGCGTATCGCTCTTCAGATCATCGTGATGTGCTCGTAGCCGCGCTCCACGAGGAGCCGCTCGGCAACATCGAGAATCTTCTCGACCGTCTCCTCCAGGTACTTATTGCGTGCCACGGGTACCTCCGTCCTTATTATCGCGATAAACATACCATGAGTGGCGTACGGGTCGAGAAGGGCTGGCGCCAAAAGACTCCAACGGCCGTTACGGCTTCGTTAGAAACGCGCCCCACCATGGATGGTGAACCCGAAAGGCAAGGCGCGCGGGCACGGCGACTCGGCCCGCGCGCCCGGAAGAGAAAGGACGAACCCATGGGCTACATGCTCGAGACGCGCGGGCTCACCAAGCGCTTCGGCCGCGGCGACCAGGCGCAGGATGCCGTGGCCGACGTGAGCCTTCATATCCGCGAGGGCGAGGTGTACGGGCTGCTCGGTCCCAACGGAGCCGGCAAGTCGACAACGCTCAAGATGATCTGCGGGATGCTGCGGCCGACGGCCGGGGAGATCCTCTTTGCCGGGCACGCCTGGCGCCGCGAGGACCTCTACGCAATCGGCAGCCTCATCGAGGAGGCGCCGCTCTACCCCAACCTCACCGCGCGCGAGAACCTGCGCGTGCGCACCACGCTGCTGGGCCTTCCCGAGAGCCGCGTAGATGAGGTGCTCGCCGCCGTGGACCTCGCGGACACCGGGAAGAAGCGCGCCGGGCGCTTCTCGATGGGCATGCGGCAGCGCCTGGGGCTCGCGCTGGCGCTGATCGCCCGGCCACGCCTGCTCGTGCTCGACGAGCCCACCAACGGCCTCGACCCCATCGGCATCGAGGAGCTGCGCGACCAGATCCGCGGCTTCGCGGCGGCGGGTACGACGGTGATCGTCTCGAGCCACATCCTCTCCGAGGTGCAGCAGATGGCGGACACCATCGGCATCATCTGCGGGGGGCGCCTCGCCTACGAGGATGCGCTTCGACCCGGGCAGGACCTCGAGGAACTCTTCATGAGCGTCTGCCGGGAGGGGCGATGAGCGCGCGGGGAGGTGGCGGCATGACGGGCGAGAAAGGCGGCCTGCTCGCGGGCCTGCGCGCCGAGGCCCTGAAGTCGCGCCACGCGGCACCGGTTCGCCTGGCCGTGCTCATGGCGCTGCCGATGCCGCTGCTCGGCGCGATGCCCTACCGGGGCGTGCAGATCTTCAGCGCGTGGAACTACTGGTACGCGCTCTTCCTGCCCGTGGCTCTCTCGCTCGTGGTGGCGTGCGTCGCGCGGGCGGACGCGCGCACGCGGATGCGGGGGCTTCTGGGCCTGGGCTTCCCGCTCGGGCGCGCCTGGTGGGCCAAGGCGCTCTGGTGCCTCGCGCTCTGCGCGCTCTCGAACCTCGTGGTCTTCGGCATCTACCTCGCGGGATCGGCGTTCTCCTCGCAGGGCCTCACGGCCGCGGGCACGCTCACGATGCTCCTCTGCGCGCTCGCCAACACGGTGACCGCGGCGTGGATGATCCCCGCAGGGCTCTTCCTCACGGCGCGGCTCGGAATGCTCGCGGGCATCTTCTGCCCGCTCGCCGCGCAGCTCGTGGGTGGGTTCGCCTGGTCGCTGGTGCCGCTGCCGCAGCTCTTTCCGCCGTCGGCGAGCATGGTCATCCCCACGAGCTTCATCCCCGTGCTGCCGAGCGGCGAGCCGCTCGCGGCGGACATGGCGCTCGGCGGGGCGCTCGCGGCGGACGGCATGCTCACGCTGGCGGGCCTTGCGGTCTGCGCGCTCGCGTTCGCCGCGCTCACGGCGGCGGGCGCGGCCTGGTTCGCGCGCTCCGAGGAGAGGTGATGGCCGTGACACGACTCTCCGACCCGACGCCGCGCATGACTCTCCCGCGGGCCCTGCTCTCCGAGGCCCTGCGCCTGGCGCGCTCCCCGCTCGCGGCGGTGCACCTCGTCTGCGGCCTGGCAGCCGGTCTTGCCTGCGGCGAGTACTTCTCCGTAGCCCGATGGGACCCGGCGCTGGGCGCGGACGCCTACGCCCAGTTCCTCGGCGCCCTCATGCCGCTCATGTCCGCCATCGTCTGCGGGCTCGCCGTGGACGAGGAGCGCGCTGCCGGGCGCCTCGCCAACCTCACGGCGGTCCCCTCGCGCGGGCGCGCCGTCGCGGCGAAGCTGCTCGCCCTTGCGGCGCTCGGCGCGGGCGCGCTGGCCGTGGCGCTCGGCGTGTTCGGGGCCGTGCTCGCCGTCGCCGGGCGCCTGCCGCTCGGGCCCGCTCCGCTTGCGGCCGCCTGGGCGGGCATCGTGCTGGGCAGCCTGCCCCTCTACGCGCTGGGGCTCGGCGTGGCCCTGCGCCTCGGCCGCAACGCCGCCATCGGCGCCGGCGCGGCGGGGGTGCTCCTCGCGTTCTTCTCGGTGGGCGGACTTGCGCACGGCCTCATGACCGGCGAGCTCACCGGTGCCCTGGCGACGCCCCTGAGCTGGGTGCCGTTCGCCTGGCCCGCGCGCCTGGGGTCGCTCGGGGTGGAGGCCTTCATCGACGCCGCACGCGCGGCGGGCCCTCTCCTCACGACTGCGCTCGCTGGCCTCGTGCTCACCCTGGCAGCCGCCGCCGTCCTTCTGGCCTGGTTCTGCCGCTTCGAGGACGGGAGGGTAGATGCGTAGGAGGCCGCTCGCCGCCGTGCTCGCCCTCCTCTCCGCAGCGCTCGTCCTGGGCGGGAATGCCCTGCTCGACGCCGGCTGGGGGTCGGCGCCGCACTCGATCGCCGACCGCGTGCTGCCCAACCCTGAGATCGCCATGTGGGCGCCCGCGCCCGAGCCCGGCAGCCACGCGAGCTCCTACGCCGACGCCACCGGGGCGGGGGCGAACTACGTCTACCTGGTGGACGCGGCGGACGACAGGGGCAATGTCCGAGAGCTCACAGCTCATCTTCTTCGGGCGGGAGTCGGACGGCGAGGGCTGGCTCGAGATCGAGGCGCGCGGCGGCTCGGGCGTGCGCTACCGCGCGTGCGATGCGGCCGAGGCGCCCGCGGCTGCGCGCGGGGCTCTGGACCGCTGAGCGCGGCGCTAGTACAATGCCGACGGGAGTTTCAGGAGGTCGAACATGGCGAGGATACTGGCAGTGGATGATGAACGGGCGATCCTCGACGCGCTCGCGCGCGTCCTCGGCCGCGACGGCCATGAGGTCGTCAGGGAGGCGGACCCGACGGCGGTCCCGGGGATGGACCTCTCGCGCTTCGACCTCGTGCTCTGCGACGTCATGATGCCGGGGCTCGACGGCTTCGAGCTCGTGCGGCAGATACGCCCGGACTTCGACGGGCCCATCGTCTTCCTGACCGCGCGCGTGGCCGAGGAGGACGCCGTGGCCGGCTACGGCCTGGGCGCCGACGACTACGTCCGCAAGCCCTTCGGGGCCGCGGAGCTGCGCGCCAAGGTCGCGGCCCATCTACGCCGTGAGCGCCGGCCGCGCTCGCACGCCCTCTCCTTCGGGGAGGTGCGGATCGACCTCGGGGCGCGCGGCCTCGCCGTGGGCGGAGAGGCCGTGCCGCTCACGCCCACCGAGTACGCCATCTGCGAGTACCTCGCCCGCCACCCCGGGCAGGTCATGAGCCGCGCGCAGATCCGCGAGGCGGTGCTCGGCTGGGAGAGCGACGCCGACGACGCGGCCATATCCATGCAGGTCAGCCGCGCCCGGAGGAAACTCTCCGAGGCCGGCGCCGATCCGATCGCGACCGTCTGGGGGATGGGGTACAAGTGGCAGCTCTGAGGACCGGGGCGCGAGGTCGCGGGGGCATGCCGCTCTCCTTCGTCATCGCGCGCTACTTCGCCTACGCGTTCGCGGCGGTCGCCACGGCGTGGCTCGCCTCGTTCATGGCGCTCTCCGCGGCGATCGACGCGGGCTTCGTCTACGAGGCAAGCTGGGGGCCGGCCAATGCGCGCGAGGTCGCGGAGGGCCTGGCACGCGACGGCGTCTGCGGGCAGCAGGACGTGCCGACGGCGTACCGCTACCTCATCCTGAACAAGGACGGATACGCGCTGATGACAGACCTCGAGGGCACGAGGCTCGAGGACGCGACGGAAATGGCCCGTGCGGCACTCGCCGCGGATCCGGGCACAGTGGAGATCGAGGGCGGGGGCTCGGGCCTCACCTACGCCGCGTTCCCGCTCAAGGGCGGCGGGGCCTGCGCACTCGCCAGCGAGTACCTGCCGCAGTGGGTCTCGCGCGACCTCGCCGGCCTGCTTCCCGACCCGCAGAGCCTCATGCTCGTCGGCGCCGCTGCGGGAAGCGCGCTCGCGCTCGCGCTCGTGGCGCGCCGCGCGAGCCGCGTGATCTCGCGCAAGATGGCGCCGCTCGCGGAGGCGGCGGGGCGCGTGGGCGCGGGGGATCTCGACTTCGCGGTCGGCAGCACCAACGTGCGCGAGGTGAACGACGTCCTCGCCGCGATGGACGCCATGCGGGCCTCCCTCGCCGAGTCGCTCGAGGCCCGCTGGGCCGCGGAGCGGGGGCAGCGCGAGCAGGTGGCGTCGCTCGCCCACGACCTCAAGACGCCGCTCACCGTGCTGCGCGCCAACGCCGACTTCGTGGCGGAGGAGCTGGAAGACGAGAAAGACGCCGAAATCGCGGCCGCCGCGCGCGACATAGCCGGCGGTGTCGAAAGGCTCGACGGCTACGTGCACCTGCTCATCGAGGCCTCACGCGGGTCCGGCGGGGCGGAGAGGGCCCCCATGCGGCCGGCCGAGCTCTGCGAGCAGGTCCTCGCCGAGGCCGCCCAGATCGCCCGGGCGCGAGGCGTGACGCTCGACGCGGCCACGGGCCCCGCTGTCGCGGGCGCGCCCGAGGCCCCGCTCGACCGAACCGCCCTGGCGCGAGCCGCCGCGAACCTCGTGGCCAACGCCGCCGAGCACGCGCGCTCGCGCGTGGCGGTCTCCTGCGACGTCGCGGGCGGGCGCCTCGTCATCGAGGTGGCCGACGACGGACCGGGCTTCTCTCCCGCCGCCCTCGAGCGCGGCTGCGAGCGCCTCTTCACAGACGACTCCTCCCGCTCCTCGCGCGACGGAGGCCGCCACTACGGGCTCGGCCTCCACGTCGCCTCCGAGGCCGCGAGCGCCCACGGGGGCTCCGTCTCGCTCGCCAACGGCCCCTCGGGCGGCGCGGTGGCCACCATCGCGGTCCCCCTGTGCGGGATCTGACGACTCAGGCCCTCACACCGGCGTGCCTCGTAATCAAACGCTTCCCGGATAATAATGCCCGTTGCGGGGATCGCACTGGCTAGTCGCCGCCCATGTGCATGAGCATGTCGGCGATGCGAGTCGCCATCTCGTCCTCCACTGCACGGATGTTGGCGACCCAGGACGCAAGGCCGGCCTGATCGGATGCCTCCGCTTCAAGCACGTCGCGGTTCGCGGTCACCGTCATGAGCGGGGTGACGAAGCCGTGCGAGGCGGTGCAAACGAACGCGCGCTCCCGCTCCTCGACCTCCGCCGCCGGTCGCATGGCGCGTCCCGTTGCCGACCACGCCACGGTGAGCCCCCAAAACGCCGAAGCGATCGGCGTCACTCGCTTCGCTAAATCAACTTTATGGGATGACGGATCACGGTCTTGAGCTTCTCCGGCGCGCACTTGCGCGGGTCGGAGAGGTAAATCTCGTGATGCAGACGGGCTTCGGAGAAGTCGGGGGCGTAGCCCCGTTCCGCCGCGAATGTGCGCATGGCGTCTATGGTCGCCGGCTCGTCGTCGTAAGGCCCGGTATGCACGCACTGAACGCAAAGGCCCTCGTCGACCCTCAGCAGCTCGACCGCCGAGAAGTCCAGCTTCTTCTTGGCGGCAGCTTCCGAAACTGCCCAGTCGAAGTCCTCGCGAGTGACGAAATCGGGCAGACGGATGCACGAGATGAAGTTGAAGTCATCCTTCCGCGCATAATCAATCTCGCCATCGGTGCGGTCTTGCCACCAGAAGCCCTCGAGCGGAGGCACGACGAAGTCGAAATAGCCTTCGATCTCTCGCGGGCCCTTCTTCGACATCTTGATGGTATAAGCGACGCCATAGAGCAGCGGCAACGCGTTCTGGTACTCGCCGCCTTCGGCATTGGGATTGCCCTTGCCCCGCACGGCGACGTAGCTCATAGGCGGAACGGTTACGACGCTCGGCTTGCCGGACGGCCTGTAGAGCTCCCTGAACTCCTTCTTGAAATCGTATGCCATCGCAACAAACCTCCCTGAGCTTGGGTTTCCGTCGATATCCGACCAAATATAGCAATGGGCGCGGCTTCGGAAGAGGCCGCGCCCATTGCAGGATATTATAACACAGAATCGAACGTCTGTTCTATTCCCACTCGATGGTCGCGGGCGGCTTGGACGTGATGTCGTAGCACACGCGGTTGGCGCCGGGAACCTCGGCAACGATGCGGCCAGAGATGCGGGCCAGCACGTCATAGGGCAGCTTGGCCCAGTCGGCGGTCATGGCATCGCTGGACTCGACGGCACGCAAGATGATCGGGCGCTGGTAGGTGCGCTCGTCGCCCATAACGCCAACGGACTTGATGTCAGGCAGGACCGCGAAATACTGCCAGCAGCTGTGCTCGGAGTTGCGCTCGCCGGTCTGCTCAAACAGACGCTGGTTGTAGGCGTCGAGCTCCTCGCGCACGATGGCATCGGCGTTCTTGAGGATCTCGAGCTTCTCCTTGTCGACCGCGCCGATGATACGGATAGCAAGACCCGGGCCCGGGAAGGGCTGACGGAACACGATGTGACCCGGCAGGCCCAGCGCCAGACCAAGCGCGCGGACCTCGTCCTTAAAGAAGTGGTCGAGCGGCTCAATGAGGTCGAAGTGCACGCCCTCGGGGAACGGGATCAGGTTGTGATGGCTCTTGATGGTGGCCGTCTTGCCGCCCGTCTTGCGAGCGCCGGACTCGATGATGTCGGGGTAGATGGTGCCCTGAGCCAGGTACTTGACCGGCTTGCCGTCGGTCTCGAGCTGCTGCGCCACGGCGAAGAACTCTTTCCAGAACTGCGTACCGATGATACGGCGCTTCTCCTCGGGCTCGGTCACGCCGGCCAGAAGCTCGGCGTAGCGGTCCTCGGCATGAACGTGGATAAAGTCGACGTCAAATTGCTTGGTGAAGACCTCCTCCACCTGCTCGGGCTCGCCCTTGCGCAGCAGGCCGTGGTTGATGAACACGCAGGTCATCTGCTTGCCCACGGCGCGGGCGCCCAGCGCAGCCACGACGGAGGAGTCGACGCCGCCGGACAGGGCCAGAATCACGCGGTCGTCGCCGACCTTCTCGCGGAACTCAGCCGTCATGGTCTCGACCAGGTTGTCCATGCTCCAGTTGGGCTCCAGGCCGCAGATCTCAAACAGGAAGTTGCTCAGCAGCTGCTGGCCATACTCGGAGTGCTTGACCTCGGGGTGGAACTGCGTGGTGAAAATCTTGCGCTCAACGCACTCCATGGCGGCAACCGGGCATACGTCGGTGCTGGCGGTAACGGTAAAGCCCTCGGGCACCTCGGACACGGCGTCGCGGTGGCTCATCCACACGGTCTGCTCCATGGGCGTGGAGTTAAAGAGTTTGGCGCCGGCCGTACGCGTGATGGTGGCGCGGCCGTACTCGCCTACCTCGGAGTGGCCGACCTTGCCGCCGAGCGTCACGGCCGTGATCTGATGGCCGTAGCAAAAGCCCAGGACGGGAAGGCCCAGGTCAAAGATGGCGGGATCGATAGACGGAGCGTCCTCGGCATACACGGAGGCCGGGCCGCCAGAAAGGATGAGCGCGGAGGCGTTCATCTCGCGAATCTCGTCGGCCGAGATGTCGCAGGGGACAATCTCGGAATACACGTTGAGGTCGCGGACACGACGGGCAATGAGCTGACCGTACTGCGCACCAAAGTCGAGTACGAGGACCTTTGCGGAAGCCTTTTGATCCATGGTTCCCCCTCTTGTTGGCGGGGAGCCGGTGCCCACCCGCGTGAATGAACGAAAATATCTTTCATAGTGTACACGTTATATGGGGGTTTCTCGTCGCTCACAGCCATCAGCGCACGGCAAACGCACGACCTGGGCCCCTATTAGACGGCAATTGAAGTGTTACCAAACGTTGCAGATGATGTAATACGTTTGAACATTGGACGCCCTGTGACACAATACTGCCGAACGACTCCGCCTCTGTGGCGGCAAATACGATAGGAATACCAGCATGAAGCGCATCCTTCTCATCGCCACGGGCGGCACCATCGCATCGACCGAGGACGGCAACGGCCTCTCCCCCGCCCTGACCGGTGAGGAACTCGCCCAGAGCGTACCCGAGATCTCGAGCCTCTGCGAGCTCGACGTCGTGCAGCCCATGAACATCGACAGCACCAATATGCGTCCCAGTGACTGGATGCGCATCCGCGATGTCATCGTCGAAGGCTATGCCGATCACGACGGCTTTGTGATCCTGCACGGCACCGACACCATGAGCTACACCGCGGCAGCGCTTTCCTATCTGATTCAGGACAGTCCCAAGCCCATCGTACTCACCGGCTCGCAAAAGCCCATGGGTAACCCCTTTACCGATGCCAAGCTCAATCTGTACCAGAGCCTGCTCTATGCGCTCGACGAGCATTCGCACGACGTCTCGATCGTGTTTGGCGGTGTCGCCATTGCCGGCACTCGCGCCCGCAAGCAGCGCACCATGAGCTTTAACGCGTTCATTAGCGTCAACTATCCGCCCATTGCCTACATCCGCAACGACCGCATCGTGCGCAACGGGCTTCACGGCACGCATCAGGGCGAAAACCCGGTGCGTTTCTACGACAGCATCGACCCGCGCGTGTTTGTCCTTAAGCTGACGCCCGGCGTAAACCCGGGTATCCTTGACGCCCTTGCCGATAGCTACGACGCCGTGATTCTGGAGACCTTTGGCATTGGCGGTATCCCCGAGTTTGGCGAGTCCGGCGAGTCATTCCAAGAGGCAATTTTCCGCTGGGTCAATTCGGGTCGCACCGTCGTTATGACCACACAGGTCCCCGAGGAGGGCCTCGATTTGGGTGTTTATGAGGTCGGCCGTGCCTACGCCGACCATCCGGGCATTCTACGCGGCGACGATATGACAACCGAGACGCTCGTGGCCAAAACCATGTGGGCACTCGGCCAGTCACGTGATGCGGCAGAGATTCAACGCCTGTTCTACAGCCAAGTCAACCACGACCGTATCCCGATGGCGTAGCTAAAACAAAATCCGCCTCTTTGGGCCTTGTAGGGCACGTGGTACCCCTCGGAACGTGCAAAAAGCGGAGTTTTCAGCATCCGCCCCTTCCGGGAACGTTAAAACCGCTGGCTGTAAATTGCCTTTCGACTCGAAAGACTCGTTCCGCGCGCTTGTTATTCCTCATATTATTGAATTTTGTGGATAGTCCAAAACATTACGCGTCGTATTTGTGGCCCCGGCTGCCGTCAAATTATTGAGGGATGCTGAATACTCGCGTTTTTGCACGCCGCCGTCGGGGGGACCCGTTCAACAAGCGGCAAATCTAGCAAAAAAGGCTACTCGATACCCTCAAGAAGCTCTGACACCGTCATACCGAGTGCGGGTGCGATCTTAAATAGAACCTTGAGCGTGAAATTTGCCGTCCCATCTTCGATTCGGTCGAGGTAGGGTCGGCTGATTCCTGTCGCCACACAAAAATCAACCTTGGAGATACCAAGGTCCCTGCGTGTCTCTTCGACCCGCCTGCCAAGAATCTGTTTCGCACGTTCGTCCATGCAGCCGAGTTTGAAATGGAGCCGAACATAAACGTAAACTATAGTTTACGTTTTCCCGAATACACAGGAGTTTTCTATGTCGGGTTCTTCGGTCCGCACGTACCCAGCCACGCTTCGCACAAACAGCGCACCGCCCAAGCTTGTCGTCGTTGAAGCCGAATGCCTTTCGCCCGATGAGCGCACAGCATTTGCATTGCTATCAAGTCGCGTCGCCGCCGTTCTGATCCCTTGCCCGGCGCAAGGTGAACTTGCCATCCAATGCCAAACGCACAGCTGCCCGCTCAATCAGGCTGCCGTAATCGCAACCAGCCAACGCGGCCTGCCGCTCCTTTTAGAAGCCAGTATCGCACTCGCCCTCCGCGGCTCCGGATACGAAAACGAGACCGCCGCCGACATGGTCTTTAAACCACGATCGAGCGGCGGCCTCGCAGCAGCCATTGAATATATGTGCAGGCTCGTTGCCTAAAAGGACAAGCTAGAAACCAAGGCCAAAGCCCGTTCCGGTAATCGCCGAGTACATAAAGTAAACGTTGACCACGTTGAGGAACACACCCGTGATGCAACCGTTGCGCAGGTAGCGCTCGCACACGATGCGCGCCATGGCGGCGGAGTCATCATTGTTTTTAGCCTGGCGTCCCGCCGTAAAGTACGTCGCCACGCTCAGCAGCAGGTTGAGCACCGGCAGTGCCAGCAACTCGTAGCTCTTGCCCCAGCGCGTCGCCTCGCCGGCGGCATTAAACTTTGTTGCCACCTCGGGACCAATGTTGGGGATAACGCACGCTGCGACCACCAGCGGAATCACCGCAAGCACGAGCAGTGCAATACCCATGTAGCCAGCTTTTTTGCCATATTTAAACATATGCGTCGTCCTTACACGTTAAAGCGGAAGTGCACGACGTCGCCATCGGCCATGACATAGTCCTTGCCCTCAATACGCAGCTTGCCGGCGGCCTTGGCGCCCTGCTCACCGCCGAGCTCGATGTAGTCGTCATAGCCAATGACCTCGGCCTTAATAAAGCCGCGCTCAAAGTCGGTGTGGATAACGCCGGCGGCCTGCGGGGCGGTCGCGCCCTGACGAACCGTCCAGGCCTTGACCTCCATCTCGCCGGCCGTAAAGAATGACTGCAGGCCGAGCAGCTTGTAAGCCGCCTGCGCGAGCACGTCCAGACCGGGCTGCTCCAGGCCCAAGCTCTCCAGGTAGTCGGCCGCATCCTCGGGATCGAGCTCGGAAAGCTCGGCCTCGATCTTGGCGCAGATCGGCAGCGGCTTGACGCCATCGATTGGCGCCAGGTCCTCGTTGAGCATGTCCTCGTCTACGTTGGCCACATACAGGATGGGCTTCATGGTGAGCAGGAACAGGCCCTTGGCGGCGGCGCGCTCCTCATCGGTCATCTCCATGGACGCGGCGCGCTTGCCCTCGTTGAGCCAGGCGAGCAGGCGCTTGGCGACCTCGAACTTGGGCATGAGCTCCTTGTCGCGCTTGGCCTCCTTCTCGAGCTTGGGCAGCTGCTTCTCGAGCGTGCCCATGTCGGCCAGGATGAGCTCGGTCATGATGGTATCGGCGTCACCGGCGGGATCGACGAACTCGCCCGTGCGGCCCACCTCACGCATGACGTTGGGGTCTTTAAAGTAGCGCACGACCTCGCAGATGGCGTCGGTCTCGCGAATGTTGGCCAGGAACTGGTTGCCCAGGCCCTCGCCCTCGTTGGCACCCTTCACCAGGCCAGCGATGTCGACGAACTCGACCGTCGCCGGCACGATGCGACCCGGGTTAACGATGTCGGCGAGCTTTTGCAGGCGGCTATCGGGCACATCGACGATACCCACGTTGGGGTCGATCGTGGCGAACGGGTAGTTGGCGGCAAGGCCGGTCTTTTTGGTAAGCGCGGTGAACAGCGTCGACTTGCCCACGTTGGGCAGGCCCACGATACCGATGGAAAGGGACACGACAGCTCCTTTTGGTACAGGTACTTCAAACTGCATAAGTATAGCGCCGCCGCAGCATCTGGGCTAACCCGGACGCCACGGCGGCACGAATGAAGCAGAGATAGGGGTCGCTGACTAGTCCGCGAGTTTCTCCACCTGATCGAGCATCTTGTCGAGCTTGGCCTTCGCCTCAGCCTTGACCTTCTGGGCTTCTTCGTGGGCCTTAGCCTTCTGGGCGGCCTTTTCCTCGGCCTCGGGATCGACGACGACCAGGTTGGATGCATCATGTTCAACCAACTTAAGCGCATGCTCGGGGCACACCTTGACGCAGGCTCCGCAGCCTAGGCAATACGTGGACTCCAGTGCAAAGCGGCCGCTTCCCACCAGGTCACAGGCAAACGTGGGGCACACGTTGACGCACTCGCCGCACGACGTGCACTTGTCAAAATCGCATTCCGGCGTGCTCACCTGCATGTTCTGGGCAAGCTCGGGGTGGTTTTGCAACGTCGAGAGCACCAGTTGGCGCCCGTGCGTGAGCAAACGGCGACGCTTGGCCGACGTGGTACCGCACATGGTGTTGAGCGTACGCTCAAGCTGCGTGATCTGGTGACGGTGGGCCTTCAACTTCTGCGTCACCGAGGCCAGCGCCGCCGTTGCCGGATTGAGCTTGGTCACCGTCAGGCCCGTGGTGCGGGCAATCTTATCCATGTACTCCTTGCGCTCGTACTCGCGGCGCTTATGACATTTGAGGCTCTTGGGGTCGACCTCCAGGCCCATGCCCGTACCGGCCCACTCCTCGGCGGTGGCGATGGCCTCGCCCAGAATATCCTCGCCACCGGTGTTGCGGCACTTATCGCACACGCCCAACGGCAGGTACACGCTCACGTTGGGATAGTCGGCCAGCACCGAGAACCAGGTCTCGGCCGTAATATCGCCCACGCAGGCGACGACGACCTCGTTTTCGCGCGGCATGCGCTTGAGGGCGCGCGTGCAAGTGACGTAGGCGGTCTCGTGGCTCGTAGCTGCAGAGACAATGTCGTCGTAAAGGTTTTTGGGCGCCAGGCGCGGCGAGATGATCGCCTCGGTCGGACAGGCAGCGGCGCACAGGCCGCACTTGCGACAGGAGTCGAGGATCTCGATGGCGTCTTCCTCGACCTCGATAGCGTTGACCGGGCACACATCCATGCACGCGGTGCAGCCGCTCTTTTCGTTTTTGCAGGTCAGGCACGGAATGGTGTTGCCGCGCGGACGCTCCTTGTAGTCGGCAGGATTCCACTGCGGCGCCGACGGATCGAGTGCGTCGGTCACACCGCCAAGCGGGTTTTTAAGAAAGTCGAAACCCTTGCTGATTTCGATAATGTCATCAAACAGATCGTGTTCCTGCGCCATGCGCGGCCCCTCCCTGAGCAGTGCAAACAAGCAAGAGATAATGATACGCCATCGGCCCGTGCCTCGAGCAAATTACACGCGGAGCACCTTTGGGACAAATAGCCTATGGCCTATCGCCGCCTCGATTGCACAAGGTCAATCAAGCGCCAAACTATGCCTCGCACATGAGCTGCACGAGCTTTTGTTTGGTCACCTTGGCCTGCTCGTTGGCCATATTACGCTCGTTTCTAAAGGCCGCATTTGCAACACTCTGCAGGTCGGCATCGGAAATCTCGCCAAGGCCCAGATCCTCGAGCGTCGTCGGCAGACCAACGCGTTGGCAAAACTCGAGCACCTGTTCAAGCTCGGGCGCACGCTCCAGGCGCAGCTGCACCACCAGGCCAAATGCCACGGCCTCACCATGCATGGCCTTGCACTCGGGCAGAATCGTCAGACCGTTGGCGATGGCATGCGCCAACGCCAAGCCACCGCTCTCAAAGCCAACGCCCGAAAGCAGGATGTTGCACTCGATCAGGCGCTCAACCGCCGGCGATGTACGCCCCTTTTTGAGATCGCGCTTGGCAGCGACGCCGCATTCCATAAGCGTATCGTAGCAGGCACGTGCCGCGACCAGTGCCAAGTGCCCCGGCGCGCCACCGTGCTCGTTCGCGCCGTGCGCCGCGGCGCACGAATGCGCCTCAAAGTACGTTGCCAGCGCGTCGCCCATACCGGCGACCGTCATGCGCAGTGGGGCCGCCGCGACCACGTTGGTATCGACCACGACCAGGTCCGGATTCTTCTCGAGCATCAGATAGCGATCGAACGACCCATCCTCGTGATACAGCACCGAAATCGCGCTGCACGGACCGTCCATCGAAGCCGCCGTGGGGCATACACACAACGGCAGCTCAGCATAAAACGCAACGGCCTTTGCGACATCGAGCATCTTGCCGCCGCCAATGCCCACCACCATGTCGCAATACTCGGCCTGGGCTTCCTTGGCCATTTCGACAACGGCATCTTCCGTACACGGACCGTTGTAAATCTTAAAGAACGGCTCGCTTAGATCTTCATCCAGAAATCCATCGACGATTTGCCTGCACAGCCGATCCTCGGTGCCCTGGTCAAACAAGACATAGGCAGCGCAGCCCAACCATGACAAATACCTGCCCTGACGCGAAAGTTCGCCCGGCCCCTGAACATACCGGCCGGGACCGCCGTAAACCATAGGAAGCGCCATACGAGAATCCGCCCTTCATCAAACAACGATTGGTGCAAAGTAACCTGACCCCTTTGCACCAACTTGGTGCGATGGGGTCAGGTTAGTTTGCACCATAGCAAAAAGGGGCAAAGCCGTCTGCTGGCTTTGCCCCTTCCTTAGCTTGATTTACTCATCCATGAGATAGTAGTGTCCCAGCGCGTCGGCACCCAGGATGGCGTTTGCGACCATCTCGGGCGTCACCTCAAATGGCATATTGCACATGGTGTCATCGGGCGCGCAGGCGGCCTCGGCAACAATCATGGCCTGCTCGCGCGTAAGCTCGGCAACGCCAAGTTCCTTCATCGTGACCGGCAGGCCCAGCTCAATGCAGAAGCCCAAGACTTCCTCGAGTTTCTCAGTCGGAGCATCCTCGAGTACCAGCTGAACGATGGTGCCAAAGGCGACCTTCTCGCCGTGATACATGCCGTGGCACTCGGGCAGCATCGTCAGGCCATTGTGGATGGCATGAGCAGCAGCAAGGCCCGAGCTCTCAAAGCCAATGCCCGAAAGCAGCGTGTTGGCCTCGATGATATGCTCGACGGCAGGCGTGAGCGCACCCTTCTCCAGCGCGACCTTGGCCTTGACGCCATCGGCCATAAGCGTCTCGTAGCAGAGCTTGGCGAGCGCCAGGCCGGCCATGCCGCCCTTACCGCCGGCGCAAGTGCCACCGTCGGCATCATGCGTCGCCTGGGCCTCAAAGTAGGTTGCGAGCGCATCGCCCATACCGGAAACCGTCAGGCGCACCGGGCTCGCCGCGATAACCGTCGTATCCATCAGGACAATGTTGGGGTTTGCCTTAAGGAAGAGATATTTATCGAACTGGCCATCGTCGGTGTAGAGCACCGAAAGTGCCGAACACGGGGCATCGGTCGAAGCAATGGTGGGGCAAATGATAACCGGGGACTCCAGGTAATAGGCGACGGCCTTCGCGGTGTCGAGGATCTTGCCGCCACCGACGCCGACGATGATGTCGCAACCGTTGTCGCGAGCGAGCGCAACCAGGCGATCGACCTCGCCCTTGGAGCACTCGCCGTTAAAGTCCTCAAACAGCAGCTCGGCCTTAGCCTCGGCAAAACCGCCCTCGATCTTGGCACCGACGCGCTTCTTGCCCGAAGGCGTCACGATGACGAGGGCCTTAGCGCCGAGCGGCTCGACATAGGAGCCGAGCTTGGCCAGCTCGTCCGGACCCTGGATGTACTTGCTGGGGCTATTGAAAATTGCAGCCATAACTATCCCATTCTCTAAAAGAAAAAAGAAAGGGGCTCCGTACGGATACGTGCGGAGCCCCTCGTTACGATAACAAGAGTCGATTAGAAATCGATGTCGGTGTCGTAGTAGCAGGCCTTGAGGATCTTCTCGAAGTCGGCAGCCTTGGTCTCACGCGGGTTCTCCGGCGTGCAGGCGTCGGTCTCGGCGTTCGCGGCGATCTCGGGCAGCTTGGCGAGGAACTCCTCCTCGGAAACCATCTGCGGGTTCTCGGCGTCGACCTTCACGCCACCATTCGCGTAATCCTTGATGGACTGCGGAATGTTGAGCTGGTCGTTGAGGTCGCGAATCTTCTGGACGAGCGCGGCGATGAGCTCCTCGTTGGTCTCGCCGGGAAGGTGCAGGATCTCCTTGGCCACGTAAGCATAACGCTCGGCAGCACGGGGATCCTTGGAGTTCCACTGGATGACCTTGCCCAGGTACATGGCGTTAGCAGCACCGTGGATGATGTGGCCGTTCTCGAAGGCAGCACCGGTCTTGTGAGCCATGGAGTGAACGATGCCGAGCAGGCCCGAGGAGAAGGCGATACCGGCGATGCACTGAGCCTCGTGCATGTGCTGACGGGCCTCATGGTCGCCAGCATAGGACTTGGGCAGCCACTCGACGATCTCGCGGATGCCGTGCAGAGCGTTGGCGTCGGTGAACATGGAAGCGCAGGTGGAAACGTAGGCCTCCATGCAGTGGGTCAGAGCGTCCATGCCGGTGTGAGCGCACAGCTTGGCGGGCATGGTGTAGGTGAGCTCGGGGTCGACGATGGCGACATCAGGGGTGATGTTGAAGTCGGCCAGCGGGTACTTGATGCCCTTGGCGTAGTCGGTAATGACGGAGAAGGCAGTGACCTCGGTAGCGGTACCGGAGGTAGAGGAGATGGCGCAGAAGTGAGCCTTCTGACGCAGCTCGGGGAAGCTGAACGGCTGGATGATGTTATCGAAGGACTCCTCGGGATACTCGTAGAAGACCCACATGGCCTTAGCGGCATCGATGGGCGAGCCGCCGCCGATGGCGATAATCCAGTCGGGCTCGAACTCGCGCATGGCCTCGGCGCCCTTCATGACCGTCTCGATGGACGGATCGGACTCGACGCCCTCGAACAGCTTGACCTCGAAGCCGCCTTCCTTAAGGTCGGCCTCAACGTCCTGCAGGAACCCGCCGCGGCGCATAGAGCTGCCGCCAGAAACGATGATGGCCTTCTTGCCCTTGAGGTTCTTCACCTCGTGGCGAGCGCCCTCACCAAAGTACAGATCACGAGGATTGGTAAAACGTCCCATACTGTGCCTCCTAAACAAGCCCCTCTTAGACTTGCGTATATAACGGAGCACCCGATTGGCTCCGTTAGGACCGTTTTGCGCGTTGCCGGCGATGACAGTGCGCGATGTCTAAACGTCTCAACGCTCAGACAAACACTATTCTACCGTTCTGGTTGGTCAGTTATTCACCTAAAGCCGACAATGATGAAACGTTTTTTCTATCCCTGAAGACCCTTGTGGGGCATTCATACTCCCAAGCTGGGCAAACGTTTTATCAAGGTTGACCACATATCCCGGGCAGGACTGTGGCCCTCCAAAATGTGCCCCGTTCGCCGCCAAAAATCGACCGTTTGCGGCATCGTGATACCACTCAGTCGTCCAAGGTGCCGACATTTGTGCGACATCCGTCTTCGTGGTGCAAAGGTGCATGTCCAAGTGCGGCACCCCCGGTGTGCCACATGCGGGTAAACTAGAACCTTATATAGAGACATTTGAACCCTAACCGCAGCAAAGGAGGCCCCATGGCATTCGATCCCATTCAAGAGGATTGCCATCGCCTCGTTCTTGAGGCCTTGCGCCGCGACAATATCCCGCTCACCGACGGTGCCGCCGTAGAGCGTCTGATGGAACAATTCACCCGCAACCCCGCGCCGCTCATCGTGCACGACCGCGACCGCGCCGGGCACCTCATTGCCAAGGTGGTCGAGGCTGTCGACTACCGCATTCCCTTTATCCCTGACGATACCCAGGCAGAGCAAGAAGAGGCCGCTGCCGAGAACATGCTTCGCGAGGCAGCCGCGCTCGACCCCACCAACTGGGATGCCCAGCGCATGCTGACCGCCCTCACCGCCAACTCCAACGAGGAGTACGTACAGTACCTGGTATCCAAGCGCGATGAAGTCGAGCACGACCTGGCACTCAAGATCGCCTCGGCGCAGGACCCCTACGAGCGTGAGGCCGCAGGCGACCTTATGCGCCGCCCCTACCTGCGCTGGCTTGCCGCCCTTGCGTCGCGCGCCCTCATTAGCGGCCGCTATCGCATGTCGCTCGAAGCCGCAAACTGCAGCCTCGACTTTGCCCCCAACGATCCGGCCGGCGTCCGTCACACCGCGATGCTCGCCATGGCGAAGCTCGAATACCCCGCCGAGGAGCTCAAGCGCTTTCGCTCTGCCCACTCCGTCCCCTATCTCACCAACACGCCGCTACGCCGTCGTCCCAAGGACGCGGAGCGCGACTTGGACCCATGGACGCTCATCGCGCTGATGAGCGCTGCCTGGCGCGAGCTGGACTACGAGGGTGCCGAGCACTACTTGCGCATCCTTGCACGCTCGTGCCCACACGCAGCCGAGGCGCTCTATTTCCAAACCGAGTTTCCCGATGGCGTCTATGCCCGCGTCAACGTGGGCGTGGGCTCCACCGACGAGCTTGTCCTTGCGCTGTCCGAGGCGACGCCGGTACTGCAGGAGGGCTTGGGCGCCCCCGACAACGCCAGCTTCGCTGCCTGGGTCGCCACCAACGATATCGTCCGCTCCCAGATCGACGAGCGCATCCTGCGGGCGGCCGAGCAGGGCTTGCCGTTTAAGGGAGGAGACCTCTAATGGATCCGAGCGTCTACATCCCCGTCTACCTGGAGCGCGCCTACCTTGCGTCGCACCCCGAACTCACCGATGCAGCACGCGAGCTTGTCCATAACGACGTGAGCGTCAACCCTCATAAGTATGCGCAGACCGAGCATGCCCAGGCACTGCTGTCCTATGCAGGCGTCCACCGCCACCTGCTCGACGAGCTCCATCGCATCGAGGACATGGGCAGCGATGAGGAGTTTGAGCAGACGCGCAACCGCCTGTTCGACGATATGCGCGATGAGCTACTCAAAATCGTCCGCGTCGATGCGTATGTCCTCGATGCCCAGCTGCTCGCCATCATTTTGGCGGACACGCCCGTCGACGCCTGTCTAGGCGACTTGATGAAGCTCGAGGCGACCACGGCCGATTACTTGCAGCAAAGCGTGCCCGGGTTCGACATGGAGGCCCCGCACTACTGGGCCAACAAGGTTTTGACGGACGGCGTGACGGCGGCCGATCTCACCGTAAGCGAGCCGGCTCTTATCGGGTGGCTCCACACGCTCGAGGCCATCTCGCAGCTGTGCATGGCGAGCGCTCGCTACCGTGCTGCCGCCAACTATTCTCGCCGCGTTCTTAAGGCGGAAGGCTATCCCACCCGAGCTGCAGGCACCGTGCTACTCGCCCTCGCTCGCCTGGAAGACGAGGACGGCTTTTTTGCCCTGGCCCACCAGCTCGAGGAGCAGATGGGGGCCGATGCCCTCGAGAGCTCCCCCTGGTACCTACTCGCCCGCACGATCCTGTTGTTCAAAACAAACAAGATGCGCCCGGCGACACGCGCGCTGCGCGAGTTTGCCAACCGCTGCGAGGGCGGCGCGTTCTTTTTGCTGAACCCCATGTATCAGACACCGTACCTTCCCTGCCGGCCCGAACCGCACGACCCCTGGGACCTTTCGCATCAGGCAGTTTGGGAGGCCGACGGCATCATCTCGGATACTCCCGACTTTGCCCCCTGGGCCAACGCTTGCGAAGACGTATCGCAGCTTGCCCAGGAATTTGCGCGCCGTTACGGCTTTTAACGGCGCAAACGCCACGACCATGTCATTCACGTTAGGAACGGCTTCATGAACTTCCGCTCATCTCTCGCCTGCACCTCGAGCGATATCGCCCGCTGGGGGCTGCGCTCCGTCCTTAAGCGCCAGGGCGGCGTACTCCCCGGCCGCATCGCCATGAAGATCGACCCCGAGCTGCTAAGCGACCTCGCGGGCCTTGTCGACCGCAGCGTGGTGATCACCGGCACCAACGGCAAGACCACCACCTCCAACCTCATCGCCGATGCCGTTGCCGCCAGCGGCGCCACCGTGGTATGCAACCGCGCCGGCAACAACATGGAGCCAGGCGTGGTGGGCGCGTTGCTCGAGGCGCGCGGCAACCTTAAGCGAACCGCCAGCAGCAAGCGCGTAGGCGTCTTTGAGTGCGACGAGCTCTACACGGTGCGCGTCCTGCCCAAGCTCAAGCCGACCTACTTTGTGCTGCTCAACCTGTTCCGCGACCAGCTGGACCGCTACGGTGAGATCGACCATACCCAGGATGTCATCGCCCACGCGCTGGAGCTTTCGCCGACAACGACGCTCATCTATAACGCCGACGACCCGCTGTGTGCCGCGATCGCCGCGCGCGTTCCCAATGCAAGCATCGCCTTTGGCATCGACGGCGCCACCGACACCGAGTCTGACCGCATTAGCGACTCGCGCTTTTGCTCGCAGTGCAACGCGCCGCTGGAGTACGACTATGTGCAGTACGGACAGCTTGGAGCATACCATTGCCCCTCGTGCGGCTGGGGTCGTCCCGCGCTGGTCCGTCGCGTAACGGACGTTGAGCTCACCTGCAACGGCTACGGCTTTGACCTGAACTTTGGACCCGATACTGACGCACCCGCAACGCACATCGCCACGCGCTACAACGGCCTATACATGGTCTATAACGTTGCCGCCGCCTTCTTTGCGGCGCGCGAGCTGGGCGTGGGCGCGGCACATCTACAGTCCACGCTCGATGCCTACGTCCCCGCCGGCGGACGCATGGGCCGCTGGGAGATCGCCGGCCGTACCGTCGAGGCAAACCTGGCCAAGAATCCCGTGGGCTTCGATCGCCAGATCCAGTCCATTAAGACGGCGGGCGGCAGACTCTGCGCCTTCTTTCTGAACGACAACGACGCCGACGGCCACGATGTCTCGTGGATCTACGACGTCGACTTCGAGCGCATCGCCGATACCCCAGGGCTTGTCGCCTTTGCCGGCGGCACGCGTGCACACGATATGCAGGTACGCCTGAAGTACGCCGGCATCGACTCCGCCATCATCTCGAATATCGAGCAGGCAATCGGCGCCGTGGCAGACGAGGAGGCTGGCGACACTTTCTACGCCGTCGCCAATTACACGGCCTTCCCGCCGCTGGTCAAGGAGCTCGACGAGCTTAAGGGCACCGATGCGAGCTCGGTTGCCTCCCACGCCGCAACGCGCGCCGATGGCAGCGCTGTCCCCACCGATATTGCGCCGGTCGAACTCTCGCGCCCCCTGCGCATCGTCTACCTGTATCCCGATGCCCTCAACCTCTATGGCGACGGCGGCAACGTCATTGCCCTCGAGCGCCGCTGCGCCTGGCGCGGCATTCCCGTGCGTGTGGACGAGGTCCGCATGGGCGAGTCGCTCGATCTCACCGACGCCGACATCGTTATGATGGGCGGTGGCTCCGACCGCGACCAGCTTGCCGTGGCACACGAGCTGCTCGCTCAAAAAGACAAGGTCGCGTCCTATGTTGAGGATGGCGGCTCGCTGCTCGCTATCTGCGGCAGCTATCAGCTGCTCGGCCGTTCGTACTATATGGGTGAGAATCGCCTCGAGGGCCTGGGCGTCATTGCCGCCGAAACCGTGCGCGGCTCCGACCGCCTGATCGGCAACGTCGCCGTCAAGACCGACCTGGCACCCGAGCCCTTTGTGGGATTCGAGAACCACGGTGGCCGCACGCTTTTGGACGCCGAGGCCACGCCGCTCGGAACGTCCGTCGTCACGGGCACCGGTAACAACGGCGACGACGGCTTTGAGGGTCTGATCTACAAGGGCGTCATCGGCACGTACCTACACGGACCGGCACTGCCCAAGAACCCCGAACTCGCCGACTGGCTCATCACCCACGCTCTCGAGCGCCGTGGCGATGCACAGGCCACCGCTCTGCTGCCGCTCAAGCCCCTCGACGACGCTTACGAGCACGCCGCCCACGACGCCGCGATGAAGCTCCTCCCCTAACGCCCCGCCACCACAAAGGGGACAGGCACCTTTGTGGTGGTTTTGATCTGCCACGTTTGTTTGTCTCGATCTGTAACATCTAGGCCGTTGAAAGTCGTCTTACTGTTACAGATTGAGATATTCGTCCCGACGCCCGCCGTCTGTCTCGATCTGTAACAGATAGAGCCGATTTATCAGCCCAGATGTTACAGGTTGAGATGTTTGAAGATCGGGATAGGGAGCCAGCTCCTGTGTGGTGGTTTTCCAGTTTGCCAACGATATACGCGCCGGCAAAAAAGTCTGCTATACTCTTTCCCACTGTCCCCATCGTCTAGCGGCCAAGGACGCCACCCTTTCAAGGTGGATATCGCGGGTTCGAATCCCGCTGGGGGCACCACAGAATCTGAGAAGCCCGTTACCAATTCGGTAGCGGGCTTTTTGCTACCCATGCGCCGGGATTCGAACCCGACAGGGTGCGGAGCTGAGGAAACGCGCAAGCGTTTTCCAGCGCAGCACGCAAGGAGCGGAGCGACGCAGCGGAAGCGAGCGGCGGAAGCCGCACGCGGACATCCCGCTGGGGGCACCAACTTTAAAATGTTCGAACCCGCCGGATGTAAGGTCCGACGGGTTCGTTCTTTTTGCCGTTATAAGACGAAAAGTACTCAACGCCCTTGCGCTAGATGAACAGTTCGCATTCTTTTCGCTCAGAGCAGGCTTTGCTCAACATCTTGGTAGCCGCAGAGAGCATGACGGGATTTACCGCGCGAGCGCCCCGCGGACATACGGCGACACAGCGCATGCAAGAGATACAGGCCTTTTTGTCCACCCGCTTGGGATCGTCTTTGTCGATAGCGCCAACGGGACACACTGCGACGCAAGCCCCGCAGGCGGTGCACTCCTTTGTGGCCATAGGCACCATACCGGTACCCCCGGCTTTCTTATAGGGACGATTACCCGGAATAGCCGGCTCAGAAGCATCTCCTGCAGACATCTTTTGCTGAATCTGATCCGCAAACCCAGCGAGCTGCGCCGCGTCCTGTGCATCAGGCCGACCGGCGGCAAACTGGCGAACAATAGAATGCTCGGCGATGGCAGAAACCGCCGCGATCACCCGAAAGCCCGCATCTTTCGCCGCATCCTCAAGCTCGACCAGCGTGTCCTCATACGCGCGATTTCCGTAAACGCAAACCAGAACCGCCTGCGCACCGTTTCCCCGCATCATACCCAAGCGCTCCGCGGCCACAGCCGGGACTCGCCCGCCATACGAGGGCACCGCGACCACGGCTACATCCTCTTTTGTCATCGCAACTGTGCGAAAACCAAGCCCGCTATCGGTCAGATCTACAGCAACGGTTTCCCCTTCCAACGCATTGGCAATGTAGCCAGACGCCTTTTCCGTTCCGCCGGTCGGGCTAAACACGATATCGAATACCTTCATCGGATAATCCTCCCCTTTACGAACAAACGCCCGAAACGTCCGCATGCCAAAACAGGTTACAACTTTTAAGATGCCCCGCGCGAAACACCTGCTCGGCTGCAAGTTCAGAGCAGGTCCGAGCGACATAAAGAGAAGGGGCCTCGCACAGGCGAGACCCCTTCGCACACAAAATCAAACGTGTCTGTTACACATAGAACAGAATGTCGTCGTAGGTCGGAACCGGCCAGTAGTCGGCGGCCACGATCTCCTCCATGGCATCCACGGCGGCGCGCAGCGTATCCATAGCGGGAACGACCTCATGTGCATACACGTTGGCCTGCTCCTGGCCATCGAGAGCCTCGGCTTTCTGATGCACGGCGTCGAGTGCCTTGATGGAGTCGTTGATGGTGGTGATGCCGTTGCAGAGCTTGTTGAGCGTGTTCTGCTCGCACTGCATGGCGGCCTCGGCACCGGCGGCACGAATAGTCTCAAGGCCCTTAGCGACCTTGGTGGCATAGGCGGTAATGACCGGGCGATAGGTGCGACGCGCCTCGCGAACCATCGTGGTGGCCTCGATGTTCATGAGCTTGTTGTACTTCTCGAGCTTGCAGTCGTAGCGGCACTGGGCCTCAGCCTTGGTCAGGACACCCGTCTCCTCAAAGAGCGCAATGGCCTTATCGGAAACAAAGGCGGGCAGGGCATCGGCCGTGGTCTTGTTGTTGGCAAGGCCGCGCTTCTCGGCCTCGACGGGCCACTCGTCGGAGTAGCCATCGCCGGAGAACAGGATGCGCTGGTGATCGGTCAGCACCTTCTTGCAGTACTCGAGCGCGGCGTCCTGGAACTCATCCTCGGGCGTACCCTCAAGCGCGTCGGCGAAGGACTTGAGCGACTTGGCCACGGCGGCATCGAGCACCAGGTTGGAGTCGGAGACGTTCTGCTCGGAGCCGCAGGCACGGAACTCAAACTTATTGCCGGTAAAGGCAAACGGGGAGGTGCGGTTGCGGTCGGTGTTGTCCTGCATCAGCTTGGGCAGGGTATCGGCGCCCAGGTCGAGCACGCCGCGCGTGGCATGGACGGAAGCCTTGCCATCGATGATCTTCTCGACGACCTCGGTAAGCTGGTCGCCCAGGAAGATGGACATAATCGCCGGAGGAGCCTCGTTGGCGCCCAGACGATGGTCGTTGCCGGCCGAGGCAACGGAGGCACGCAGGAGCTCCTGATAGTTATCGACGGCCTCGATCACCGCGGTGAGGAAGACGATGAACTGCAGGTTGTCGAGCGGGGTGTCGCCCGGATCGAGCAGATTCTCGGACTCGGTGCCAAGCGACCAGTTGTTGTGCTTGCCCGAACCGTTGATGCCCTCGAAGGGCTTCTCGTGCAGCAGGCAGACCAAGTCGTGGCGGGAGGCGATGAGCTTCATCTTCTCCATCATGACCAGATTCTGGTCGATGGCCTCGTTGACCTCGCCATAGACCGGTGCGAGCTCATGCTGGCAGGGAGCAACCTCGTTGTGCTTGGTCTTGGCGGGAATGCCAAGCGCCCACAGTTCATCGTCCAGGTCCTTCATATAGGCCGAGACGGTGGGGCGGATAGCGCCAAAGTAGTGCTCCTCGAGCTCCTGGCCCTTGCAGGGAGCAGCGCCAAAGAGGGTGCGGCCGGTGATGACCAGGTCTTTGCGCTTGCGATAGGCGTCCTTCTTGATCAGGAAGTACTCCTGCTCGTCGCCCACGGAAGGAACGACCTTCTTGGGGGTCTTGCCAAACAGCGCCAAAACGCGCTTAGACTCACGCGAGAGCGCGGTCATGGAACGCAGCAGCGGGGTCTTCTTGTCCAGGGCCTCGCCCGTGTAGGAGCAGAAAGCCGTGGGGATGCACAGGACATCGTCCTTGATAAAGGCGGGGCTAGTGGGATCCCAAGCGGTGTAGCCACGGGCCTCGAAGGTAGCGCGCAGGCCGCCGTTGGGGAAGCTGGAGGCGTCCGGCTCGCCCTGGATGAGGTTCTTGCCCGTAAACTTGGTAATGGCGGTGCCGTCGTGGTTGGGCTCCAGGAAGCTATCGTGCTTCTCGGAAGTAATGCCCGAAAGCGGCTGGAACCAGTGCGCGTAGTGCGTCGCACCCTTGGAGATGGCCCAGACCTTCATGGCATGGGCAACGGCGTTGGCCACGTCCAGGTCGAGCGGCTCACCGCCCTCGAGGGTTGCAGCAAGGCGCTTCCAAATGTCCTTGGGGAGGTAATCCTTCATGACTTCCTCAGAGAACACCATGGTCCCGAAGCGGTCAGTAAGTTCGGCCATACGGAACTCCCTTCGTATCGGCACCGCGTGAGAAGCGGTGTTGATTACTAACGAACGAGTCATAGCTTAGACTCGCCGTGTTTCCGCGACATTACCGTTATGTTGCCGTCGCGAAACCAATCAATGAGGTTACCCTATCGAGGCGGCGTTGCCACCCTCAACAGCCAATCAACTGCATAAATTGCAGACCTCTCCCCATGGTTTAAGGGTAGTCAATGTAGAATGGGGCTCTATTAACTGGTATTTCGCATCAGATACCATTCAATATAGCCCCATCCTACATTGACCGCTCTGTTATAGGAAATGCCGATAGCGAAGCATTTTCGATTGGTATCCCCAAATAGCGAGTAAAACTCCATCGTGGCACAGTGGTGCTGTAGAATCCTTACAACACATCGCACTATTACGTATCTAAAGGAGCACGATATGCGCGTCGACGAGCTTTTTAAGCAGGCGGCATCCCAGGGCACCACACCCGTTTCGTTTGAGATGTTCCCGCCCAAGGGCGAGCTGACCCTCGACACGGCTCGCAAAGTGGCAGGCAATCTGTGCAAGCTTTCGCCGAGCTTTGTCTCGGTCACCTGCTCGGCCGGCGGCTCGGGCAACGGTGCCACCACCGCCCCCATCGCGCATATGATTACGAGCGAATTCGATACGCCCTCGGTGGCGCACCTCACCTGCGTTGGCCGCACGCATGCCGATATCGCCGCCAAGATTGATGAATACCGCTCCGCCGGCGTAGAAAATGTACTGGCCCTGCGCGGCGATCTTCCCGCCGGCGCGACCGAGGACGACAAGCCCGCCTCGGACTACGCCTACGCCCGCGACCTCATCCCTGAGCTCGTCGACGCCGGCTTTTGCGTGGGCGCCGCAGCTTACCCCGAGGGCCACATTGCCTGTGAAGATCTCAACGCCTCGGTCGAATACCTCAAGCAAAAACAGGACGCCGGCGCGAGCTTCTTTGTGACGCAGCTCTTTTTTGATAACGAGTGCTTCTACCGTTTTCGCGAGCTTGCCGACAAGGCCGGCATCACCGTGCCCATTACCGCGGGCATCATGCCGTTTATGGGCAAGTCGCAGATCAGCCGCATGGTCTTTATGTGCGGCGCGTCGCTGCCCTCCCCCGTCATCAAGATCCTCGCCAAGTACGAGAACGACCCCGAGAGCCTGCAGGCAGCCGGTGTAGATTATGCCGCCCATCAGCTTTGCGACCTCAAGGAGCACGGTGCCGACGGTCTGCACCTGTACACTATGAACCGTCCTGCAATCGCCGCGACCATTATGGAGCGCCTGGGGTAATGGAAAAACCGCACATCGATACAGCTTTTGGTGAAGTGCCGGCCGATCTTGCGTCGCCGGCGCTCTACCGTATCGATGCCGCCCATCGCCCCCGCGTCGACCGTGCCGAGATGCTGCGCTACCTGGGCTACGGCGGTCAGCAGATTGAGCCCGAGCTGTCGCAGCGTATTGAGCTTGTCGTTGAGCGTCTGGAACTGGACATTGAGCCCCGTGGCGTGCGCCGCGTTTTTGCCGTCGATGCCACGGGCGTCGATGAGCAGGGAGAGCCTTGCATTCGCTTGGTCGGCACCAACGTTGAGCTGCGCGGTCGCGATATCTATCGCCATCTCAAAGACGCCCGCTTTGCCGCACTCATGGCATGCACCCTCGGCATGGACGCCGAGCGTCGCCTGCGTACCACGGGAGCCCAGCAGCCCCTGGAGGGAGCTGTGCTCGACGCCGCATGCTGTGCCTATGTAGAAGCCGCCGTCGAGCAGATGGACCAGCAGGTTAAGGCTGCGGCCGCCGCACACGGACTCGCCGGTAACTGGCGCTTCAGTCCCGGCTACGGCGACTGCCCGCTTACGGCACAGCGCTCAATCGTGGACGCGCTCAACGCCACGCGGCTCATCGGGCTTACCGTCACGCCCACCAGCCTGCTCATGCCCACCAAGAGCGTGACCGCGGTGATCGGTCTGTTCGACGGCGAGGTCCACGACGCCCAGAGCCGCCCCACCTGCAATATCTGCCGCATGCGCGAGCACTGTCGCTTCCGCGCCGCCCACACCACCTGCTATTCGCATTCTGAATAAAATGTCAATTGATGGCACGGTATCGAGGGAATCTCGTCCGTAAGTAAGCGAATGTCCTCACAAACAAGTACCATAAGATGCCAAATAACAACTATCTGAAAGCCAGTACATGCACAACATTCTGCAGTTCTCGCCACAACTAACCGCACTTGAGTTTTTTTCAGGCATTGGCTTGGCTCGTGCCGGCATGGCAAAAGCCGGAATCAAAACAATCTGGGCAAATGACATAGACCATACTAAATGCGCCATGTACAGCCAGTGTTGGGGCGATGAGCATCTAGTCGAGCAGGATGTCCACACGCTCGACCCCGACCTAATACCCCAAGCCGACATCGCATGGGCGTCAAGCCCTTGCACAAACTTATCTCTCGCGGGAAACAGGGAGGGACTTATCTCTGGTAAAGAGTCCAGTGCGTTCTTTGGCTTTATTAAGGCCATCGAAGGAATGAGCGATCGTGCCCCGCGGGCACTTGTTCTCGAAAACGTCATCGGCCTTGCCACGTCTAATAACAGTGATGACTTTAGACTCGTTTGCCAGGAATTTAATCGTTTAGGCTATTCATGCGACGCTTATTTTATCGATGCACGGCACTGGCTTCCCCAGTCACGCCCACGCATGTTTGTCGTCGGATTAAAAAACCCTCTTCCCAACAGCCGACTCGATTCCTCGCTTCGACCTGAAAAGGTCTCCTGGATTCACTCCGACCCTTCACTCATTACGCACATCTCTCACCTAAACGAGCCGAGCCCACTTCGCATGACGGGCCTTGCAACGGTTGTTGAAGATATTCCCGAGGGCGACAAGCGTTGGTGGAACAAAAACCAAGTACAAGCATTTATCGACTCGCTTGCACCGCATCAAGCAGAGCGCCTTCAGCGCTTCTTAAATGCCAAAGAAAAAACTGTTCGCACTGCTTACCGTCGCACGCGATCAGGCGTTGTGCGCTGGGAAATCCGTGAAGAAGAAATTGCCGGATGTCTAAGAACGGCTCGCGGCGGCTCATCAAGACAGGCAGTCGTGATATGCGAAAACGGAAAGATAGAAGTTCGCTGGATGACTGGAACTGAATATGCCCGTCTCCAAGGTGCTGACTCATGTCAGTTTAGCGGCTTCTCGGATGCTCAGATTCGCTACGCATTCGGCGATGCAGTTGCCGTGCCAGTTGTCACTTGGCTTATAAAAAATGCAGTCAAACCCGCGCTTATGTCTTCAAGGAACGGAGTGAACAATAATGGAAATGACCAATTGCTCCTTGAACGAGCCCGATAAAGATATCTTGGATGCCATTGAACTCTGGTACGAATCCAAGCGCAGCAAGCGAGGCAATGTCAACCGTAACGTCATGGCGGTTGGTATAGGCATAAGCGAGCTGTTGCAAAACCGTTTTCCGCTCACCGACGATTATGTGCAATCGGACAAGGGGAGCCAAGTACGAGGCCTAAGTGGAGCATGCATCAAAACAGTTTTAGCCAGGCATGGGGAAACGCGTGCCTTCGCATCAGAGGGCGGCAGGACCTCACGCGGCACACTCCCGATGGCGCTTGAGCTTGCCACAATTATCAACTCTGCCCTACCCAGTGACACTTGCGAAGACGCTCGTCTTGAAGCTGCGAATGCAATCGCCAATTTCTTCGTCGAGCGAATCCAGGTCGATTTCTTTAACCGGCAGAGAATCAAAGTCGAAATTGATCTTCAAAAACCAATTTCTGTCATTGTCGATGATATCCTAGCCGAAGCAAGCCTACGGTCCGATAAGCCAACGGGTACCGTCGCACAGCACCTGGTAGGTGCAAAACTAGAGATGTTATTTCCAACCATAGAAATCGGAAAGGACAACTCAAACGCTGCCGACCAGCAAACAGACCGTTCTGGCGATTTCCAAATCAATGATGCTGCATTTCATGTGACTGTATCGCCAATGGCCAAATTGACCGATCGATGCCGAGATAACATTCGAAATGGCATTCGTCCCATCGTCGTTGTCCCCCACGATAAAGTTTCCTTCGCTTACGGACTGTTCGAAAGTGAGGGACTCGGCAATCGCGTACAGGTTATCGCGCTCGAATCGTTTATCGGCATCAATATTGAAGAATTATCGTTCTACAAGCGAGACCTAATTCGATTAAATGTCGCACGGCTTCTTGCCCACTACAACAAGCGAATCGAAGATATCGAGCCCGACAAATCTCTTCAAATAGAAATTCCTCAGTGGGCTCTAGACGAAATGGATGCACATGGCGAATAGCTCAAACATACTTATCACTCATGATCTGGACGGTACCGCGCTGGCGGCGCCTGTTGATGCCGCACGCCGCAAAGGCGCTGCATACAAGACGCGCACAATCGACGACCTTCGCATTAAGAACGATCGTCTGCGCGCCGCCATCGAGGGCACGGGACACCTGCTGTTCGACGGCGGCATGGGCACCATGCTGCAGGCGGCCGGCATGAAAGCCGGAGCCCCGCCCGAGCTGCTCAACTTTGAGGAGCCCCAGGTCATCACCGATATCCAGCGTCAGTACGTCGAGGCCGGCTGCGACGTGATCACCGCCAACACCTTTGGCGCCAACGCTCACAAGCTCGACGGCGCTGCCACCGTGGCAGACGTCTTTGCCGCGGCAGTCACCTGCGCCCGCGAGGCCGGCGCCCGCTACGTCGCCGGCGACATCGGCCCCATCGGCGCCCTGCTGCGTCCCCTGGGCACCCTCAGCTTTGACGAGGCCTACGACCTCTTTGCCGAGGAGGTGCGCGCCGGCGTCGCTGCGGGCGTCGACCTCTTTATTATCGAGACCATGACCGATCTTGCCGAGATCAAGGCGGCAGTCCTCGCCTGCCGCGAGAACTCCGACCTGCCCGTCTTTGCCACCATGACCTTTGAGGAAGACGGCCGCACCTTCTTGGGCACGAGCCCCGAGGTCGCCGCCATCACCCTCGACGCCATCGGCGCCGACGTCCTTGGCATCAACTGCAGCCAGGGCCCGGCCGAGCTCCGAGGACTCGCCGCGCGCATGCTCACCGTCACCGACAAGCCCGTTATGGTGCAGGCCAATGCGGGACTGCCCCGCGTGGACGACGACGGCAACACCGTCTTTGATATCCAGGCGCCCGAGTACGCCGCGGCCGTCGCCGGCATGATCAAGGATGGCGTGAGCGTCGTGGGCGGTTGCTGCGGCACCACGCCCGCGCACATGGCGGCCTTGCGCACGCTTATCGACAACCACACGCCCAGTCCGCGTCACCGCAAGCCCAGCATGTCGGTCACGAGCGCCCAGACGGTCGTGGACCTTCCCTGCGATGGCCACAAGATTGCCGTCATCGGCGAGCGCATCAATCCCACCGGCAAAAAGCGCCTGCAGCAGGCCCTGCGCGACGGCGATCTGGACTACGTCGTAAGTCAGGGCATCAGCCAGCAAGAACAGGGCGCCGATATCCTGGACGTTAACGTGGGCCTGCCCGAGATCGACGAGGTCAAGATTATCCAGCAGGCCACCGAGCAGCTCCAGGGCTCCACGCTCCTGCCGCTGCAGATCGACTCCACCGATCCCGCCGCTGTCGAGGCCGCCGTACGCCGCTATGCCGGCAAGCCCATCATCAACTCGGTCAACGGCAAGCAGCAGATCATGGATGAGATCTTTCCGCTGGTCGCCCACTATGGAACCAACGTCGTCGGCCTCACGCTCGACGAAGGCGGCATCCCCGATACCGCCGAGGCTCGCTTCGCCATCGCCGAGCGCATCGTGGCCGAGGCCGCCCGCTACGGCATCGGCCCGGACCGCATCCTCATCGACTGCCTGGTCATGACCGCCTCGACCAATCAACGCCAAGCCGAACAGATCCTGCGCGCCATGTCCCTGTGCAAGAAGCGTCTGGGCGTCAAATGCGCGCTTGGCGTGTCGAATATCAGCTTTGGCCTGCCCGCGCGCCCGCTGCTGGGCTCGGTCTTTTTGGCCGCCGCCTTTGGCGCGGGCCTGGACGCCCCCATCATGAACCCGGGCTCCAAGCGCTTTATGGACACCGTCTACAGCTATCGCGTCCTGAGCGTTGAGGACGAGGGCTCGACCGGATACATCGAGCGCTATGCCGGCTGGACCGATCCGTACAAGATCGCCGCCAACCCGGCAGCGGCTCAGGCCACATCGACCGACACCGTGCCCGCTGCTGGCACCGCTGGCACCGACGGCAACGACGACCCCATCCGCCACATGGTCGTCTCGGGCCGCAAAGGCGAGATCGCGGCCGAGACCGAGCGCCTGCTGGCCGACCACGACGCTATGGACCTCATCAACAACCACTTTATCCCCGCCCTCGATGAGGTCGGAGTCCTCTTTGACCAGGGAAAGTTCTTCTTGCCGCAGCTCATGGCCTCGGCCGAGGCCGCGCGCGTGGGCTTCGACACCATCAAGCGCCTGATGCCCGCCGGCGAGATTGCCGACAAGGGCAAGATCTGCGTGGCCACCGTTAAGGGCGATATCCACGACATCGGTAAGAACATCGTCAAGATGCTGCTCGACAACTACGGCTACACCGTCTTTGATCTGGGTCGCGACGTCGATCCGCAGGAGGTGCTCAAGACCGTCAAGGAGCGTGACATTAAGCTCGTCGGCCTCTCGGCGCTTATGACTACCACCGTCGTGGCCATGGAGGAGACCATCAAGCTGCTTCATGCCGAGGTGCCGGGCGTCAAGATCATCGTGGGCGGCGCCGTGCTCACCCCCGAATACGCCAAGCAGATTGGCGCGGACTACTACGCCAAGGACGCCGCCGAGAGCGCGCGTATCGCCGAAGAGGTCTTTGGGCAGTAACACAACGGAAACAACCGAGCACTAAAACGTGCCGCACGCGCCACCTGGCGCGTGCGGCACGTTAAAATAGATAAGACTATGCTCGTTTTGGCAGATAGGAGCGCAAGGATGGCGATCACGCCCGCAGAAATCGCGGAAACCCGCGGCATGGTTGAGGAGCAGAACCTCGACATCAGGACCATCACCATGGGTGTTTCGCTCATGGGTTGCGGCGACGAGAACCTCGACCGCATGTGCACGAAGATCTACGACCACGTGACGCACACGGCTGAGCACCTGGTCGAGACCGCCGAGAACCTCGAGCGCGAGTACGGTATCCCCATCGTCAACAAGCGCGTTTCCGTCACCCCGGTGGCGCAGATCGCCGCGTGCTGCAAGGATGAGGACCTCACCCCCATCGCGCATGCCCTCGACCGCGCGGCCGAGACGCTCGGCATCGATTACCTGGGCGGTTTCTCCGCACTCGTCCAGAAGGGCATCGGCGACGCCGACCGCCGCGTCATCCAGTCCATCCCCCAGGCGCTTGCCACCACCAGCCGCGTCTGCTCCAGCGTCAACGTCGCCAGCCTGCGTGCCGGCATCAACATGGACGCCGTGCTCATGGCCGCCCAGACCATCATCGATGCCGCTAAACTCACGGCCGACCAGGATTCCGTCGGCGCTTCCAAGTTTGTCTGCTTTGCCAACATGGTCGAGGACTCCCCGTTTATGGCGGGCGCCGTCCACGGCGGTGGCGAGGCCGACGCCGTCATCAACGTAGGCGTCTCGGGCCCCGGCGTTATGGCGGCAGCCCTGGAGACGCTGCCCGATTCCGCATCGATGATGGAAGTCGCCGAGAAGATTAAGCAGACCGCCTTTAAGATCACCCGTGCCGGCGAGCTCATGAGCCGCGAGGCCGCCCGTCGCCTGGGTGTCGAGAAGGGCATTGTCGACCTGTCGCTGGCTCCCACGCCCGCCATCGGCGACTCCGTCGCACGTATCCTCGAGATCATCGGCGTGGGCACCTGCGGTGGCCCCGGCACGACCTGCGCGCTCGCCATGCTCAACGATGCCGTCAAGAAGGGCGGCGTCATGGCCAGCTCCAGCGTGGGCGGCCTTTCGGGCGCCTTTATCCCCGTGTCCGAGGACGCCGGCATGATCGCTGCCGTCGAGGCCGGCGCACTTTCGCTCGAGAAGCTCGAGGCCATGACCTGCGTGTGCTCCGTTGGCCTGGACATGATCGCCATCCCCGGCGACACCCCGGTCGAGACCATCGCCGGCATTATCGCTGACGAGATGGCCATCGGCGTCATCAACAATAAGACCACGGCCGTACGCGTGATTCCCGCTATCGGCAAGGGCGTGGGCGACTGCGTTGAGTACGGCGGCCTGTTTGGCCGTGCACCCATCATGCCGGTGAACCCCAACGCCGGCACCGTGCTTGCCCACCGTGGTGGACGCTTCCCGGCACCGCTGAACTCGCTGAAGAACTAGCTGAGGGGGACTGGCGAGGAGCCCCGGGGAGGGCAAATATATAAGGTCGCCTGCTCGGACAGTCCTGACTCGCACGGAGAGCACATTAAGTGCTCTCCGGCTCGTGCGGAACTCGCGATCGACCTTATATATTTGCCCTCCCCGGGGCTCACGCACAACGGGACCTCGGTTGGGTTCTATCCCTTTGGCAGTCGCTTCGCTTCTGCCCTACTTTGCTGGTATGGCGGTTTGGCGTTGGATCGGTTCTTTCTGATATATGCTGGTTGCGGCTCTTCTTTTGGGAGGAGTCGCTTTTTTGTTGCTAGGAGGTTGGCCCGTGGTTGATGGGGATGCTCGCTCTGAGCTTCTTTCTGCTGATTGGAATGACGAATGGATGCGCTTGCAAGCTGATCGGCATCGGGCTGATGATCCTTTTGAGTGGGATAAGCGGGCTCGGCATTTTCGGCCATCGGAGACTGCCCCGTATGCTCGGGATTTTATAAAACTGCTGGCGCTTGAGCCTGGTGAGTCGGTGCTCGATATGGGGTGTGGGGCTGGGTCGATTGCTATTCCGCTTGCTCAGGCTGGGCATCCTGTGATTGCAGCCGACTTCTCCCCCGCTATGTTGGGCACGCTTGATGCCGGCGTTGAGTATTACGGGCTCGAGGATCGCATTACACCGCTTGAGCTTGCTTGGGATGATGATTGGGATTTGGTTGGACCGGTCGCAAAAGCGGTGGATGTTGCCTTTGCCAGTCGCTCTGTCACCACGACCAACCTAAAAGGCGCACTTGCCAAGCTTGATCGAACGGCTCGTCGGCGTTGTGCCGTTACGATGGTCGCCAACTCGAGCCCGCGTTATGACCTGCACTTGATGAATGCCATCGGCGCCTCGGTTACCTGCAGCAATGGTTTTGTGTACGCCTTTAACATCCTTATTCAGATGGGTGCACTGCCACAGGTCACGTATTTTGAATCACCCCGCCGCGACACCTTCGATAGTCTCGAGGCAGGCGTGGCAGACTTTTCTCGCATGCTCGAGCACGGCAACGAGGACAAGATCGACCGCCTGCGCAACTATATCGCCCACCACATGATCGAGAACCCGCATGCCGGTGAGCCGGGATCCAAGGGCGTACCGCAGGGACGCTACATGCTCGACCACATCCGCAAAGTCCGATGGGCGTTTATCGCCTGGGAGCCGGTCTCCGTACCCCGCCCGTAGCCCATCTAAAGCTTGCATCGTCTTCCCGCCCGGCATCCGCATTCTTTGCGAACTGGGCAAACGCGCTCCACACCACGCCGTTCCTGCGCTATCGTGGGACAGCTCACGTAGATTAAGGCCCCATTGCGGGGCGCCCCATACATAGAAAGCGAGAACCCATGGCACTGACAGGAGCCCAGGTCAAGCAGCTTCGCAGCATGGCCCATCACCTCAACCCCGCCATCATCATCGGTAAGTCCGATGTCAACGAGGGCACCGTCGAGCAGACGGTCGCCTACCTGGAGAAGCACGAGCTCGTTAAGTGCTCCGTGCTGGACGGCTCCAGCCTTTCTGCCCGCGAGGCCGCCGAGGAGCTCGCCGAGCGCTGCCACGCCGACGTCGTTCAGGTTATCGGCCGCAAGTTCTCGCTGTATCGCGAGTCCTCGCGCAAGGATATCCAGAAGATCAAGCTCGTCTAAAACCGGCTGGTCATACCGAACAAGTCTGCGGGCGTCCGAGTGATTCGGACGCCCGTTTTTTATCGCTCGACAAGCACGCGCTTGAGCCTGCCTTCGACCAGGCGCTCATACAGGCGCCTTGTCTCGGGCTCGGGCACGCCTTGAACCTGCTCTCGCAGGTGGTGCATGTGGCCGCTGTATAGCTCGACAACATCGCGGCGTCGTCCCGCCGCACCGTAAACGCGCATGGCACAGCGAACCATGTCCTCGCGCGCAGTCTCTTGGCGAAGCCCCGATTCAACGAGCCAAATTGCCGATTGCAGGTCATTTTCCTCGAGAGCGGCATTCGCTCCCCTAATCATGCAGTCGATGTACTTGGATTGCATAATGTGGCGCATGCGCGTAAAAAACGTGGGATTGCAACCGGTGGGAACATACAGCGGCCCCGCGTAGAGCTGCTCAACCTTAAGACAAAGCTCAACCAGGTGAGGGCCTCTCGCGCCCATACGGTTTCCCAGGATCTCGCGGCTCAGCTGGTCAAAGAGCCTTACATCGGTCTTAACGTAGTCGCCGTTGAGCCCTATGCACTCGTTTTGGATGAGCACGCACGACTTGCCATCCGGCGTTGGACCCAAAGCCGAGCGCAAGCGCGATACCGTCGAATACAGATTGTTGCGCGCCGCGCTAAACTCGGCATGGGGCCACAACTCCATGGCGATTGTCTCGCGGTCGACCATGGCATCCATGCCCAACGCGAGCCGCTCGGCAAGTGTTGCCGCCTTTTTGCGACGCCACATCTTATCCGTGATGGGAAAGCCGTCGCGCTCGGCGCGAAATGTGCCAAACATGCGCATCTCAATATGGCCGATCGTATCGACAGCCTCAACCTCGCCCGCCTGGAACAGGTGCTCGCTTTCGCCCTCAAAATCATCGCGTAGTGAATACCGCGAAAGCTCACGCACCGGAAGCTTCTTGCGAATCCTGACGGCAGGCTCGCCCAGACAGTGCATCGCAAGACGCGCAAATAGCCGATACGATGGGTCTAAAATCCCCGAGCGATTCATAGACATCCAGGCGGCAAGATCGCTATCGCGGCCCGCAGCGGCCAGGTGCAGCGCCACGATCCAGGCTTCTGAGCCACCGACCTGCGTCTTGCTAATGTCGAGCAGCTCCGCCTCTTCGCGAACCGATACCAGCGACGTATTGCGCAGGTACGCCACGCGCTCCAGCAGCAACGCGTTTTCGCGCATGTACGCAATCGATTCGTCGGCGAGCTTGAGCACCTGAACCGCACGGAACTTCGCGTTGACCGGCCGCCCCTCCGCCAGCGATTGCCAACCCTCCAGCAATAACCCAAACAGCTGAATTTGATTGTCACGAACACGCACCGCAAAGCGGTCGAGCTCGCCAAACGCCACATCGTCGGTCACGGGCAAGCCCGCGAGCAGGCGCCGCGCCGCGAGCACCATACGCAGCCAAATGGATGGTGCCTTAAGCCCGCGGATATCGAGCGCCTCGAGTATCTGCGCCATCTTGTCATCGCGCTCGTCGGGTTTAGCAAACGAGCCGTCGAACAGCTCCACCAGCATATGGTCGGCCTGTATGAGAATCCCCGCGATGTCGAGCTCGCAATCATAAGCTTTGCACGCCTTGAGCTTCGCGAGAACATTGCCGTCTTCCGCTCGCTCGGTTAGGTGGCGCTTGACCTCGATATGCGCGGACAGCATGTCGAGCACCTCGCAGGATGTCTGTTCTTGCACAACAGGGTTGGCGGGAAGCCCCAGGTCATTGTCGCCGTAAAAGGCGATGGTAAGCGCCTGGGCTATTTTCCAGGTAGCGGGGTCGACCTCGCGGGCCGCCTGGTCACCCGCACGTTCGATAACGGACGCCATATACCTTGCGAGCTTTGTATTGCACACGCTGACAGCCGCCAGATACACGCCGAGTGCCTCGGCGGCTGTCGGCTCTTGCTCCTGCTTTTCCGCATTGATCATCGCCGATGCTGCACGGCAAATGTCCCCTCCATGCCCGGTCAGGGCAAGATCGGCCCCATACTGCCCGGCAAGCTCCAACACCACACGGCGGTCCAAGAACGCATCGGCCAGGTCCATGGCCAAATCGCATCGGGCCGCCTTTATCAAAATGCGAGCAGCCCGCGATACTAGTTCGGGACGGATCTCGGCAACAAGCTTTCGCAGCCTCAGGCGCGCGTTGTCCTTAGCACCCAAACACCTAAAGGTGCGATCAGACGGATCCACGCCAAAAATCGGATAATCGCGCACAAAGATAGACTGGTCGACCATCGAAAGCCTCACACCGCACGCCTCTAGCTCCGCAATGCGGCCCTCGCCCATCAATACCATCAAGCAGGCAACGGTAAACAACAGGTTGTTCTCGAGCGATGCGAGATCGGCCAGCGCCGCACCGTACACGTTGACGATTTCGTTCTCGAGCAACCCGGCAACATCGCCCTGTCCATACATCCCCGTCTGCAAGGCAGATACCAGCTCTGGCACACCTTGCGTGAGCCGATAAAAATCGAGCGATGTGCTGATAGAGAACGCCGTGGCCCATGACGAATACTCATAGGCGTGCACCTTGAGCATCTGCGCATTGACTTTTACAGAATCGCCCAGCCCGTGGATAAGCAATCGGTTGGAGGGGCGGCAGGCAATAAAGACCCCCGTCCCCGTAGCACGTAAGCTGCGGATTCGATCGATGAGGTCCTCGGTTTCGTGCTGCTCGAGATTGGGCACGTTGTCGATCGCAACGAGCGAATGAGGTTTGTCCTTAAGCTCATCGGCGACAACCTCGAGCTGCATAAAGAGCTCGCGTCCAATCGCGCGGTCGGCCTCGATAATCCGAACCGGCCCTCGCGTGGGATCCGATTTAACCTCCTGCACGTATTGCAGCAACACCGACGTCTTACCAAACCCGTCGGGCGCGTAGAGCAAAACAATTCCCGCCTTGCGCCCTTTAACGATGAGCTCGTTCATCAAGCGATCGCGCCGCACCATATAGCCGCCGCCCGTCGGCATCAACTCGAGGTCGTCCGTATTGCCCAGATCGTTTACCATACTTGCTCCTCAACTCGACCATATGGACACCGTAGCTGCAGGACCATAATAGCCGCCCCGTGAATAGCGCGGCTTAGAGTTTTTAATTGTCTGCCGGTACGTGTTTGGCAAGTTTTTGTACAGCGAGGCCCGATGGTAACTTATCCCCCGACCAATAGGTCTTTGCGCAGGTCAATGCGCTTGCCAGCATGTCCCATCCCATTTGCAGTGTAGCGCAGTCGGCTATTTTTATTTGAGTTGCGCAACTCGCCTACTCCTCGCTACCGCCTGCGACTCTATGGTGGCAAATGTGCACAGAATCTGCTATAGAATGAATCACAAAAATTTAAAACCCTCCAGTCAAGCACGCGGCAAGGTTTCCGTCATGTATACGCCACGGCGTATGCCCACTAAAAAGGCCCCCGCAAAGCGAGGGCCTTTTGAGAAACTATGTAAGATCGCTGATCGCGTTACTCGCAGAGCGAAAGAGCGGCCTCGTCAGCAACGACAACGCAGTTGGTGTGCAGCTGCAGGATCGAAGCCGGGCATTTGGGCGTAACCGGACCATAGCACATATCGTGCACGGCCTGAGCCTTGGCCTCGCCGTTGGCGACAACCAGGATCATGCGGGCATACATGATGGTCTGGGTGCCCATGGTGTAAGCCTGACGGGGCACGTCATCGATGCTGTCGAACAGGCGGCTGTTGGCCTGAATGGTGCTCTCGGTGAGGTCGACGCAGTGCGTGCCCTTGGAGAAGTGGTCATCGGGCTCGTTAAAGCCGATGTGACCGTTGTTGCCAATGCCGAGCAGCTGCAGATCCGGGTAACCGGCGGCAGCGACGATCTTGTCGTACTCGGAGCAGGCAGCGGCGGCATCGGGGTTGGAGCCATCGGGCACGTGCGTGTTGTTCAGATCGATATTGATGTGATCGAAGAAGTTCTCGCGCATAAAGTAGTGATAGCTCTGGGGATCGTCGTGCGAAAGACCACGATACTCGTCCAGGTTATAGGTGCTGACCTCGGCAAAGTCAATGTCGCCCTTCTCGTACCAAGCAGCGAGCTGTTTGTAAGCGCCAATCGGGGTGGAGCCGGTGGCAAGACCCAACACGCAATCGGGCTTGAGGATAACCTGAGCCGAGATGATATTAGCGGCCTTGCGGCTCATATCCTCGTAGTCTTTAGCTTTAATGATTTTCATTACGCGTCCTTTCTCGTACAAGAGAGGCAAGGCTCCCCTTACAAGCACTTGCCCGCGGCCCGCGTCGGCCGCAACCAACGTGTGCGGCCACCAGGGCGAGGTCGCGTAATATATGTGTCTCGTGTCTAACCGCGTCGGGGCCCCTGCCCGTCCACGGTGACCCAAAGCTGTTTAGCCTCGGACGTTTCCCATCTTGCCACGGAGGGCGCCCTCTTTCAAGGGCGCCCTCCGTAAACGTGTTTGAATTGTAGGCTAAAGGCCAAGCGGAGCGACTAGCGCTCACGCGCGACGATAAGCTGGTCCATCTCCTCGACATGCTCGCCAACGGAACCCTTGATGCTCGAGAACTCAACGGAGTTACACACCAAGATGGGAACCGTCACATCGTAGCCCTCGGCAGCAATTGCCTCGCGATCGAACTCGATGAGTACATCGCCCTTATGGACGATGTCACCCACTTGCGCATACACAGTAAAATGTTTGCCCTCGAGCTGAACGGTGTCCAAACCAACATGGATGAGCACGTCTAGACCATCGACCGTGTTGAGCGCAACGGCATGACCCGTGGGAAAAATCGCCTCGACCTTAGCGTCAGCCGGAGCAATCACACGTGTACCCGTAGGCTGAATCGCCACGCCCTGGCCCAAAAGGCCGGTAGCAAACGTCTGGTCTTTGACCTCGGATAACGGAATGACGTCGCCCGAGATGGGAGCATCCAGCGTAAGGACTCGACCACGCATACCAAAAGACCTCAGGACTTTAGTGAACATGCTCCCCCTCGGACATACCAATCAATCAAAATAACTTTAACAGTTTACCACTTGGCACCCGTTTTTGACCATTAGGGAAGTTCGCGCTTGACAACCTCGACGATGTCGTCAACCACACGCTGGGTCAACTCGTGCGTCTCGGCCTCGGCCATCACACGGACCAGCGGCTCGGTGCCACTCGGACGTACCAGAATGCGGCCGCGACCGTTGAGCTCCTTCTCGGCGGCAGCGACGGCGTCCCAAATGGGCTGACAATCGTCCAGGCCGGCCTTATTGTCGGAATGTACGTTGACAAGTACCTGCGGGTACTTCTTCATGATGCCGGCAAGGTCGGTGAGGGTGCGGCCGGTGCGCTTGAGCACGGCCAGAAGCTGCAGGGCCGTCACCAAGCCGTCGCCGGTGGTGTTGTGCTCCAGGAAGATGATGTGGCCGGACTGCTCGCCGCCGATGACGGCACCGTCCTCGAGCATACGCTCGAGGACATAGCGGTCGCCCACGGCGGTCTGCACCATCTCAAAGCCCTGCTCCTTCATGGCGATGGAGAAACCGAGGTTGCACATAACGGTCGAGACGATCTCGGAGTTGGCGAGCTTACCGCGAGCGGCCAGGTCAGAGCCGCAGATGGCCAGGATGTAGTCGCCGTCGATCTCGTTGCCCTCGCTGTCCACGAACAGCACGCGATCGGCGTCGCCATCGTGAGCCAGACCGATGTCGGCGTGGGTACGCAGTACGAGCTCACGCAAGGGCTCAAGATGAGTGGAGCCGCACTCGACGTTAATGTCGGTGCCGCAGTAGTCGGTGTTGATGGCATGGACCGTGGCGCCCAGGCGCTGCAGTGCGGCGGGCGTGGTCTGGCAAGAAGCGCCGTGGCCGCAGTCGACGGCAACAACCAAGCCGTCGAGCTTAAGGCCGTCGAGCGTGTTGATGGCATGATCGACATATGCCTTGCGGGCGTCCTTCATCTTGATGATGTGACCCACACCGGCGCCGGTCGGCAGCGTGTCGGCAGCCATGGCCTCCTCGGACATGACCCAGGCGCTGATCTCTTCCTCGACAGCATCGGGAAGCTTCATGCCCTTGCGGCTAAAGAACTTGATGCCGTTGAACTCCGGCGGATTGTGCGAAGCAGAGATGACGATGCCGCCGTCGAGCTCGTTTTGGACGGTGAGCAGCGCCACGGCCGGCGTAGGGATAACGCCGCAGCAGTGCGGTCGGCCGCCCTCGGCCATAATGCCGGCGGTCAGAGCACTCTCGAGCATGGTGCCCGAAAGACGCGTGTCACGGCCGATGCAAATGTCCGGACCAAGGAACTTGGTCGCCGCACGGCCAAGACGAAACGCGAGGTCGCACGAGAGGTCGGCGTTGGCGACGCCGCGGACGCCATCGGTACCGAAGATGTTCTGGGGCATAGGATCGCTCCTTCCCAAGTGGGCAAAACGCAGTCGCCCACCCTAGTCGAAAAAGAAAAGCGGGACCCGCCGAGCAATCGGCAGGCCCCGCTTGTACATTGTATCTCGTAAGGAGATAAAACCTTAGCGCTTGGAGAACTGGGGAGCGCGGCGAGCCTTCTTGAGGCCGTACTTCTTGCGCTCGACCACGCGAGCATCGCGCGTAAGGAAACCGGCCTTCTTGAGGTCAGCACGGTAGTCGCCAGCGTTCAGAAGAGCGCGAGCGATGCCCAGGCGCAGAGCGCCGGACTGACCGGAGATGCCGCCGCCATCGCACAGAGCGATAACGTCGAACTGACCGGCGGTGTCGGTCACCTTGAAGGGAGCAAGGGCGTTCTCAACGAGCTGATGACGGCCGAAATACTGCTCGGCGTCACGCTTGTTGATGGTCACCTTGCCGGTGCCGGGGACGAGACGGACGCGGGCGACGGCGTTCTTACGACGGCCGGTACCCTGGTAGACAACGGTGTTCTCAGCCATCTTTAAGCCTCCAGCTCAATCTTCGTGGGGTTCTGGGCAGCGTGCGGATGCTCGGCACCAGCGTAGACCTTAAGCTTGGTCATCTGGGCACGGCCGAGGGTGGTCTTGGGCAGCATGCCGCGAACGGCGCGCTCGATGACCTTCTCCGGGTGCTTCTCCATAGCCTGGCGGAAGCTCTCAGCCTTGAGGCCGCCGTTGTAGCCGCTGTGGCGATAATAGGTCTTCGTGTCGGCCTTGTTACCGGTAAGCTGGACCTTATCGGCGTTGATGACGACAACGAAGTCGCCGCAGTCGCTGTTGGGCGTGAACTGGGGCTTGTTCTTACCGCGCAGGATCATTGCGATCTGGGTGGCAAGACGGCCCAGGACAGCACCATCGGCGTCGACGAGAACCCAGTTGCGCTGGACCTCGCCCTGCTTGGCGTAGTGAGTCGATTTCGAAATCACTTAGACTCCTCCATGTACAGTACGTGTTGTTACAGAGATTCACGGGGCTCTGCAAGTAACCCGTCCATATTACCCCGCTCGTCGCCCGAGTCAACAGGTATTTTGGCTCTGACCAGACTTTCTGCACATGTCGTCCATGGGTCATGACGTCGCGACGCTAGCGCTCGACAAACGCCTCGATATCTCCCAGCAATCGCTTTGCCTCCTGGCGGCCCTGAATATACAGGTCGAGGAGCTTTGCCGGATCGTGCTCAACGTGGCCGACCTCGACCGGCTTTTGCGGAGCAACGACCAGCGCACGGCCCTCGCGCTCATACTTCCACAGATGCATGCGTTGGATGTTATAGCGGTCGTGGCGCGTCTCGATAGCCTCGAGCAGGTAGGGGTAGTCGGCATAGCGGGCGCGCGCGGCGGGCATAAACTCGTAAGGCTTTTTCTCGTATGAGCGGTCCTGCGTAACGATAACGACCGCACGGTCGAAGCCCGCCTCCTCGAGCACATGCTCGATAGGGACCGAATCGGCTACGCCGCCGTCGACGTATTTGTGCCCGTCAATCTCGACCGGCGGCGTCACCAGCGGCAGCGACGTCGAGGCGCGCACGGCATCGAGGTCGAGCACGGCGCTTTTGACCGGCAGGTACGCGGCGGTTCCAAAGAGCATGTCCGTCGCGGCGGCGTACATCTCGATGGGGCTGGCGTCGAACGTCTCGTTGTCAAAGGGATCCAGGCGGTCCTGGACGTCGTTAAAGATAAAGTCGTAACCCACAATAGAGCCCGTGGACGCAAACGATGCGGCACCCATGTAGCGGCTGTCGTTACAGAAAGCCAGGTTGATGCGGTTGGCACGGCCGATCTGGTGCGACTTGTAGTTGACGCCGTTGAGGGCGCCGGCCGATACGCCATAGACAGCCGGAATCTCGACGCCGACCTCCATGAGGACGTCGAGCACGCCTGCGGTAAATTGCCCGCGGAAGCTGCCGCCCTCCAAAACGAGCGCGACCTTGCCGGCGTTCTTTGCCCTATCTTCTGCAGTCATATTGACCTCCTGCTGTTTCGTTTGGGCTTCTTCTACCCAGTTTTGGGATAGAGAGCGCATTGGTTTTGGAGTTGCGGAGGACGGGGCGGTCGGCGGGAAAGCGCGTCCCACTCTGCGTTGCTGCGGCGCATGGCAGGCTGAGATTCGATATCATCGCATCTATATAGGTTTGAGGCTTTGCGCGGAGAATCCGCGTATTTGCTTCGCAAATCCGCACCGGCTTCGGCCGCCTGCCGGCGCCCTCGCCCGCGGGCTAAAAACGCTCACGCGTTTTCTTTACGCCCGCGCCCTGCGCAGAGTTCGATTCTCCGCGGTATCTGTATGTAATAAAAAAGCAGGTAGAAACACTTCTCTACCTGCTTGTAACTATTGGTGGAGGCGCGGAGAATCGAACTCCGGTCCACGAAAGCCCCCTGATTGGCATCTCCAAGCTCAGTCGCTGGTTTTGTCTCGGACGCTTTGCGCGCAGCGACACGCTCGCGGCATCCCAACCGGTTCGGTCTTAGCCCGCGCCATACCGATTACGTGCGCAGGAGCATTCCCCTAAAATGACGTCGCGCCGGTGTCGGGGAAATCACCGGGTTGACGCGCCGCTATAAACTAAGCAGCGAGAGCCATAGGCTCAAAAGAAGAGTTGTTGTCAATTCAATTTGACGGTACCCCTGTTTAACGAGGCGAGGAGACCTCGGCTTGCTTCCTCTCTCAGAGCTATCGTGTCGAAACCAGTCGCCCCCGAATGTCGGGAAAGTCTGGATGGCATTGGGCACGAGCACCCAACACCCGTCGACTTTTCAAGGAACACGCGGGGTGAGCCCCGCTCGTGGATAGCTATCTTACCACGTTCTAAAGGCGGACAGCTGCTCTATGCACGAGCTGTGAAGACCATAATGTGCACCACACTTCGCACTTTTGCTACCGGACACGTCACGTATATTTTCGCCAAGCAAAATTGACCCATCGAAAGGACCGTTATGGATACCAAGCAGCAACTCGTCAATGCCCTCGCAGGTCTGGGCTCAACCATTACCGAAGCTATGGATGTCATCGAAGGCTTTGTCCCCTGCGGACATCCCGCCCTCACGGTATCGAACGCACTCGTCGTGCTGGACGCTGACGATGATGCAGCTCTCGCCCAGCAGCTTGAGACCGTCGAGGGCTTTATCGACCATGTGAGTGAGAACCGCGGCGTGTCCGCCTACCACGGCATCGAGGTCGAGCTCGCGGGTCCAAAAGCTGATCTGCTCGCAGCAATCTGCGAGGTAGGCGCCCTTATGCAGACCGCAGGCGTCAAGAACACCCAGGTCAACGAGTGGGTCTACCGCAGTCTGGCAGCACTCGATAGCTCCGACGAAAAGGCAGCCGAGCAGCTCGCAGAAAGTCCCGCCATTAAGGCCGAGCTTTTGTAAATAGCAGATGCGGGTCCCTTGGCGCATCGTCGTCCAAGAGGCCTGCAAACAGTTCGCGTCAACTGATAGCCGCGCCGCCGCGTTCGGCCAAAATAAGAATCGGCATCATTTGACGAGGTGTCTTTGCTGCAAGATCGGCATGTTCGAGCAGTTTGCGATCGTTAGTTACCAAGTAATCAACCTGGGCGCGTTTGCATGCGGCGAGTACCAAGTTGTCCTCGTAATCGCAATGGAGCGCTAAGTATTTGTCGGCTAGCCACAGATCGGATGCGTCTGCGCCCACGGCGGTGGCGTTTTCGGTCATATTTCGAACAAACGCCAGCGCGGCCTCGCCTATCGCTCGTGCCGATGCTTCGTCGGCCGAGCCTTTTTTAGCAATAACCCTGCGCTTCAGCTCGTGTTGGACAACGTACAGTACATCCTTGGCGATATGCACCGGAAAGAGCAACGTTGCGCCAGATTCCGCAGCCCGTCCGATAAACGCACGCGCGGCAAGCGACTCGGCATGGTCGACGCAAAACGAATCAACCCATACGTTGGCATCCACCATTATTTTGAGGGGAGCCCCGCTCACAGGATCATCCCCTTTTGGCGATAGCGCTCGTCCATGGCTTCGGAATAGATTGTGTCCCAATCGCGATCGTCGGATACGGGCAACGTAGCGATGCCCAGGTCCGCGTAAAGCTGATCCGCCGCCGCCCATGATGCGGCGAACGGAGTATCGGGCGCGACGGTCTGCTGCCGGTCGTCGACGGCCGCAAGCACTTCCTCGCACTGCCCGCCACCCTGCGCGACCTTGGCCACCACCTTTTTGATGAGCTCGGGCAGTGACCCGCCCGAAAGCCGCAGCGCTTCCTCGGCACGGTTCTTGACCTGGCGATCCACGCGAACGTTCACCTGCGCCATGCCGTCAACAGCACCCATCTCAACCTCACCTTCGACTTCCGCTATCTTAGCTAGCACAACTATATATTGCTGCTAGCACATGGTCAAACGCAAAAGGCCTGCATTCTGGCGGCTGCAACACCGCCCAAATGCAGGCCGAAAACTAAAGTAAAAGTGCTAGCGCAGATATGCTTTCGCGTTGCTCAGGCTGTAGGCAATCGTCGAGCCATTGTGCAGCAACGACGACGTCTGCGGGGTAATCGCGCCGGTAATGCCGAGCGCCAGGAGCGCCGAGTTGGTGAGCATCACCTTAGAGTAGGAGCTCGTCAGACGATCAATGAGGCCCTGACTCATGCGGCGCAGGCGCACGATCGCGGCGAGATCCGTATCGGTCAGGATGATATCGGCGACCTCCTTGGCGATGTCGCTTCCGCCACCCATCGCCAGGCCCACGTCGGCCAAACCGAGCGCCGGCGAATCGTTGACGCCGTCGCCCACCATGGCAACGTGGCGCCCCTCGCCCTTGATGCGCTCCACATACGCGTACTTATCCTCGGGCAGCAGCTCGGCCTTAAACTCGTCGACCCCCGCCTCTCGCGCAATGCGCTCGGCCGTGCGCTCGGAGTCGCCCGTAAGCATAACGACATGTTTGACGCCCAGCGCATGCAGATCGGCGATGGCCTCGCGCACTCCGGGCTTGAGCGGATCCTCGATGCCGAGCACGCCCACGACCGTGCCGTCGACCGCCAGGTACAGCGGCGACAAGCCCTGCATCTGGGACTCGATGCGCTCCTTGATGTCGGATTCGAGCTGCGCGCCCTCATCCTCAAACACAAAGTGTGCCGAGCCGATAATCGCGCGACGCCCCTCGATGGACGAAGCGATGCCGTGCGCCACGATGTACTCGACGGCGGCATGGCGCTCTCGGTGCTCGAGCCCGCGCTCGCGGGCGGCGTTGACCACGGCACGCGCCACAGGATGCGGGAAATGCTCCTCCAGGCAGGCAGAAAGGCGCAGGACCTCGTCCTCGCTCCAGCCGTCGGTCGTCAGCACACAAGCCAGGCGCGGCTGCGCCTCGGTGAGCGTGCCAGTCTTATCAAACACAATGGTGTCGGCCTTGGCAAACGACTCAAAGTACTTCGCGCCCTTGACCATGACGCCCATCTTGGCGGCATCGCTCATGGCGGTCATGACGGCGACGGAACCCGTGAGCTTGAGTGCGCACGAGTAGTCGACCATCAGCGCCGCCGAGGTCTTGATAAGGCTGCGCGTGGTGAGCGCAACCAGGCCCGCGAGCAGGAAGTTCCACGGGACGATCTTGTTGGCAAGGTCCTCCATATGCGACTGGCCCTCGGACTTGAGCGAGTCGGCCGTCTGCACGAGCGAGACAATTGAGCGCAGTTTGGTTTGCGCCGTATTGGCGCGCACACGCACCAAGACGCTGCCGTCCTCCACGACGGTGCCGGCGAACACGTCGTCGCCCACGCTGCGCTCGACGGCAAGCGGCTCGCCGGTCAGGGTCGCCTGGTTGACCATGGCGCTCCCCTGCTCGACAACACCGTCGATGCAAATGGACATGCCAGTGCGCACGGCCACCAAGTCGCCGGGCTCGAGCTCGGTGGCGGCAACGCTTACCTCGGTGTCGCCGACGACCTTTTGCGCCTTGTCGGGCACATCGAGCAGCGAGTTGATGAGCTCGTTTTCGCTCATGGCGCGGGTGTAGTCCTCGAGCAGCTCGCCCACGTTGAGCAGGAACATCGTCTGGCCCGCGGTGTCGATATCACGCTTGACGAACGAAATGCCGATGGCCGAAGCGTCGAGCACGGGAACGGTCAGGCGCGGCTGCGCGAGCTCACGGAGGGCGGCGCGCAAAAAGGTCATGTAACCGGCCACGACAAACACCGCACGCAGGGGCGTGGGCAGAAACCAGCGACGTGCGTAGTGGGCGCCGATAAGCGTGGCAAGATCCATGACGAGCTTGTGCTTGCGCGGCTCGAGTTGCATCACGTAGCCCGACTTGGCATCGGCGATAGCTTGAGCATCGAGTGCGCCCAAGGCGTCGAGCACGCTCGCGCGGCGCGGCTCATCGTATTCGAGCGCCATCTGGCCGATGCGGCCGTAGACGCGCACCTTGTGCACGCCGTCGATGTCGCCGCCAAGCTTAAGAAGTGCATCGAGATCGCTCTCTGGCACAGGACCCGCCAATTGAAGACGGGTCCTGCCGGGGATCTCGCTAATAATCGAGAATCTCATAGTTTGTGCCTGGGAGCGTTACTCGGCTGCCTCGTCAGCAGCGGCCTCGCTCTGGGTGATGTAAGCAGCCTCGGCAACCATGTCGTCGACATTAGCCTTGGCCTGCTCGACCATGTCCTGGTAGCCGTTCTTGATGCGCATGCCGCACGCGATACCCTGCACGCAGGCATTCTTTACCGGAGCGCTGGTGAGCAGCTTGATGCCGGCCGTACCGAGCAGAAAACCGCCACCGACAAGCAGGGTGTTAAACGTCGACTTCTTCATGTTGCTTCTCCCTTTTGCCGCATTGGACGCGGCACGGTGCCTCAGCACCCGAGTAAACAAGTTTGCTCGAGCACGCTTTTGAAATACCTTAATTCTATCTAACTATCTAGGTCAGCCATGGCTAACCTTTTGAAAATTAACGATGCGGAGTAACCGATTGTCAATGTGACAAAGGGACTGTCCCTTTGCCCCTTCTTACAACTGCCAGGTAGCTGCTTCCTTTTGCAGCGCCACCATGCGGGCGAATTCTCCACCTGCCGCCTTGAGTTGCGCCGGAGCGCCCTGCTCGGCTACCACGCCATCCTTGAGCACAACGATCTTGTCGGCATTTTCCACCGTGCGCATACGGTGGGCAATCACGATAACCGTCTTGCCTGCAAGCAGGCGGGAGAGCGCCTGCTGCACCACGGTCTCGTTCTCCACATCCAAGCTCGCCGTCGCTTCGTCCAGCAACACGATCGGCGCGTCTTTGAGCAGCGCACGGGCGATGGAGATACGCTGGCGCTCACCACCGGAGAGCTTGGAGCCGTTCTCGCCAATCATAGTGTCATATCCCTGCGGCATGCGGCTTACGAACTCGTCGCAGTTGGTGGCACGCGCGGCGGCAAGCACTTCCTCATCGGTGGCATCGCGACGGCCAAGACGAATGTTTCCCATCACCGTATCGTCAAAGAGCAGCACATCTTGGAACACAATGGCGTAGTCGCGCAGCAGCACCTCGGGATCGACGCTTGCAACATCCACACCGCCCACGGTAACCTTGCCCGCGGTGGCATCCCAAAAGCGCGCGGCCAGGCGGCTCACCGTGGACTTACCGGAGCCCGAAGGACCGACCAGCGCCGTGACCTCGCCCTCCTTGGCGGTAAAGCTCACGTCGGTCAAGACCTTCTCGCCGGCACGGCCGTCCTCGCCCGCACCATAGCTAAATGCCACGTGATCGAACACCACGTCATGGCCCACGGGCTCAAACTTCTCGCTGCCCCGCGCTATGGGCTCCTCCATGATGGAGCGCATGCGCTTGGCCGACGACTCGGCGGCAAACAGCTCGGTCATCAGCATCAGCGCCTGATCAAAGGGCGCATAGATGCGGCTCACCATAAGCAGGAAGGCAAACATCACCAAAAAGTCGACCTGGCCGGAGGCGACCATCGCGGCGCCCGTGACCAACGTAGTGGCAATCCCCAGGCGCAGGATGGCAAAAGCGGAATTGACCAAAAGCCCGCTAGCGAGCTCGCCTGTGGTGGTCTCGCGCTCCTCGGCGTCGATGACGGCATTGAGTCCCTCGAGATAATGGGCCTCCTGGTTGGTAGCGCGAATCTCGCGCACACAGTCGAGTGTCTCCTGGATGGCCTCGGTGACCTTGACCTTCTCGGCACGCACGCGGTCGAACACCGGGGCCATGGGGCCGCGCGTTAGATACAGCACGGCAAAGGCCACGGGCACGCTCCAGAACGCCGCTATCGCCAGCTGCCAGCAAAAGAACAGCGATGATATGAACACGATGGCGCTTGCGATGATGGCGCCCCAGAGCTCTCCCAGCACATGACTGTAAGCATGCTCCATGGTCTGAACGTCGCCCATGATGGTCTCGGTCAAATCGGCCAGATCACGACGACCAAAAAACGACAGCGGCAGTTTGCGCAAGCGCTCGGCGATCTCCATGCGCTGTTTGCCGCACTCCTCGTAAAAGATGCAGTACGTGTAATAGTACTGCTGCCAATTAGAGGCAAAGAGCAGCGCAAAAAAGATAACAAGACCACCCACAATGGGCAGTGCGCCCGGCAGATCGGCCCCGCTGGCAAGATGCTCGACAAAACCGGCCATGACCAGGAACAATAAGCCCATGCCGGCCATGGTAATGAGATTGGTGAGCGTGGTCCAGAAAATGCCGCGTTTTACGCCGGCGACGCCTTTATCGGATAGGAAATACTTCTTTTGGAATGAGGCGAACATTTAGGCCTCGCCTCCCTTCGTGACGGCGGCATCCGCGGTCGCTGCAGTGATTTTCCAGCTCGCGGCCTGTTCGTATTCAGCCCACATCTTGGCGTATAGACCCTTTTGGGACAGCAGCTCGGCATGGGTGCCGGCCTCCTGCACGCTACCTTGGTTGAGCACCACGATCTTGTCGGCCCCCACCACGGTCGAAAGCCGGTGCGCGATCATAATGACCGTGCGACCCGCCGCCAGCTTGCTAAAGGCGCGCTGGATGAGCGCCTCGTTCTCGGGGTCGGCAAACGCCGTGGCCTCATCGAGCACCACGATAGGCGCGTCTTTAAGGATCGCGCGGGCGAGTGCCACGCGCTGGACCTCGCCGCCCGAAAGATATGCTCCGCCGGGGCCGAGCATGGTATTGATGCCCTGTGGAAGCTTGGCCACGATATCGTCGCACTGGGCCGCGGAGAGGGCCGCGCGCACTTCGTCGTCAGTGGCCGTGGGCTTGGAGGCGCGCACGTTGTCGGCAAGTGTTTGTCGGAACAGCTGGTTGGTCTGAAACACGAAGGCAACCTGGTCCATAAGCTCGTGGGGATCCATGTCGCGAACGTCTACGCCGCCTACGAGCACGCGACCCGCGGAAACATCCCAAAAACGCGGGATCAGGCTTGCGCAGGTTGACTTACCGCCGCCCGAGGGACCAACCAACGCAAGGGTGCTACCTGCGGGAACGCTAAAGCTCACATGATCGACGGCAGGCGCTTCGGCACCCTCGTAGGTAAAGCTCACGTCCTCAAAGCGCACATCGCTACCAACAGGATGCTTGGGCTGGGCAGGCACGGAGAGCTGCTTGGAATCCATAACGCTTCGGATACGCGTCAGCGAATCGGCACTCATCTGAGACGCCTCGCCCACAAACATAAGCTTGGTCATGGCCGTCGGCACCACGGCCGAAAAGATCGCGTAAAACGTGAAGTTGGTCATAAAGCGTGCAAAGTCCGTCTCGCCCGGCACCAACAGCAACGCCACGGGCAAAAGGAATGCCACAAGACCATTGAGCGCGGTAAGGTTGAGCACCTGTGGACCTCGGCAGAACGTGCCCTCATAGCTTTGCGCCATGTCGGCGTATTCGGCGATCGCATCGTGGAAGGCCTTAAAGGAGTAGACCGTCTGCTGGAATACCTTGACCACGGGGATACCGCGTACGTATTCGGTGCCGGTCTTGTTCATCTTGACCAGCGCGCCCATGTAGGCCTTCATAAACTCGCCGCCCTTGCCGCCCATCATGGCGGCCATGGCGCCAAGCGAAACGACGACCGAGATAAGGCATGCCGCGCCCAAGCGCCAATCGAGGGCGAAAAGCAGCACGAGCAGACCTGCGACCATGGCGGTGGCGCCGGCGATATCGGGCAGCATGTGCGCGAGCAGTGTCTCGGTTGAGGCGGCGCATCCGTCTACGATACGGCGCAGCTCACCGGTGGCGTGCGTGTCAAAGTAGCCGAGCGGCAGCTTAAGCAGATGCTCGCTCGTAGCCTTGCGGATATTGGACGCGCAACGAAACGCGGATAGGTGTGTGCACATGAGCCCCACGAAATAAATCACGATGCTCACCAGGGCAAAACCGACGGCCCACCAACCATACATCGCGATATCGCAGGCTTCGCTCCAGTTAGGTGCCACGGCGATCAGATCGCGCGCGACAAGCCAAATGCACACGTACGGGCCAAAGCTCAGCAGCTGCGAGAGCGCCGAGAGGGCCATGCCCAAATATGTTAGGAATTTACGGTCGCCGGCATATGCAAGCAGCTCGCCGATACCGCCGCCTTCCTTTTTTGATCCCTTTGCCATGAGATTCCTTTCTAACGGCTTGAGAGTTAACCGTAATGAACTTATCATTGATGTGTTAGCCATGGCTCACAATCGAGCCAGGCGTGGACGTTTCTGCAAAGGAAAGGGACGCTTTTGCAAATACGGCGGGCAGCGACCGACATAACCGAGCTCTACGCACCGCAGTTTGAGCAGTTTGGCCTGGAGCTTACCGGCAAGGGCGCCGTCTTTACCGGCGAGGTGGCAAACGATCGGGCGCACGGACGCGCATGGATCATGCCTCTCTCCCCCGCCTGCATCGTTATGGAGCATTTCATTACCCCGATGCACGATATGTACCTGGCCGAATACACACCCGAACCGTACGCCTGCGTGAGCGAGGTCAGCGCGCCCACACTTATATGCATGCCCGAGGCTGGCATAACGCCTGCGAACCTTAAACCCTTGCATGGACCGTGGCCGAACAGCGCGGTGTGCAGCTTTATCCAAGATAGCTGCGGCGAGGAACTAAGTCCGCTGTTTGCAGGGCAGCTTTATCACTCGCGCTCGGTGCTCTTTTTGCCCGGGTATTTTGACGAGCTGGAGCATCGGTATCCCACTGAGTTCGCGGGAGTCTTTGAGGCGTTTGCCGAGTCGTGGCACGAGGAGGCGACGTCTGCCATCTGCCACACGCTGCGCCGGATTAACGAGGACCGCGCCCGCACCGTAGGCGGACACGTCTATATGCAAGGCATCGTGGAGACCATGGTCGCGGAGCTCGCCTGTTCGCGCGCGGCCCACAAGCAGGCGCGGCGGGCGGCAGACACACGCGCCAGCATAACCATTGCCGAAGAAGCAACGGCAATGATTGAGCGCGCGCTCGACAAAGGCAGACGTGTGGGTATCAACGAGGTAGCCGAGAGGCTCTACACAAGCCGCTCCAAGCTATGCGCCACCTTTAAGGCCCAAACCGGCGAGTCCCTGGGTGCCTACATTCGCAGACGCCGTATGGAGCGAGCACAGGACCTTTTGGCCGATAGCTCGCTCACGATAGCGCAGGTCGCAGAGCGTCTAGGCTACCCTCAGCAGGCCGCCTTCGCCCAAGCCTTCAAGCAACACACCGGCACCACCCCCACCACCTGGCGCTCCCAACATCAATAAAAAGACGGCAAAGGGACAGCCCCATGAGTTCCACACGCAATGTGACAAAGGGACTGTCCTTTTGTCACATTTACAAAAATGGGCGCGCCAACGGCGCGCCCATTCACTCTATTCAATTCAGCCCGTCTGACCCGAACGGCCGAGTCGTCTGGCCGGGGAAGCCCCGAGTCGCCGGGGTGTTTGCTCCAAATGAGTTCCGCATGCAAAGAAGGCCACTAAATGTGGCCTTCGTCTTGCATAGGACTGTTTGAAATTTGGAGGAAATACCCCGGCGACTCGGGGCTTCCCCGGCCTCGCAGCTACGAGAGCGACGTTCTCAGCAACTCGTTGAAGAGCTTCGGGTTGCCCTTGCCGCGGCTCGCCTTCATGCACTGGCCCACCAAAAAGCCGATGACCTTCTGGTTGCCATCACGATACTGCTGTGCCTGATCGGCACAGTTTGCCAGCACCTCGTCCACGATCGGCTGCAGCGCGCCGGCATCGCTCACCTGACGCATACCGCGCTCGTCGACGATCTTATTGGGGTCGTCGCCGGTCTGGGCCATGGCCTCAAAGACCTCGTGCGCCTGATTGGAGCTGATGGCATCGGTCGCCAGCAGCTTGGCAAGGGCTGCCACCTGAGCCGGCGCGATGCCGGACTCGGCGAGCGACACACCCGCGCCCTTAAGGTAGGCGATCATCTCGTTCACCAGCAAGTTTGCGACCGTCTGGGCCTCCTTGCCAGCCATGCCGGCAGCGGCGGCCTCAAAGAACTCGGCAAACTCGGGGTCGCCGGCAATCTGCTCGGCGTCTGCCGCCTTAATGCCAAAGTCGGCCTCAAAACGGGCGCGCTTGGCATCGGGCAGCTCGGGAATCTCGCCACGGCAGCGATCGATAAACTCGTCGTCCAGATCGAACGGCGCCAAGTCGGGATCGGGGAACAGACGATAGTCGTCGGCCGTCTCCTTCACACGCATGACCACGGTTCGCTTGCGACTGGGCTCCCAGTGGCGGGTCTCCTGATAGATGATGCCGCCCTCCTCGAGCACCTCGGCCTGGCGGCAGATCTCGTAGGCAAGGCCATCGTGCAGGCTCTTAAACGAGTTGAGGTTCTTGAGCTCGGTCTTGGTGCCCAGCTTGGTCTCGCCGCGGCGACGCAGCGACACGTTGCCGTCGCAGCGCATGGAGCCCTTCTCCATGGAGCAATCGGAAATGCCCAGCGTCACAAAAATGCGACGGAGCTTCTCCATAAACAGGCGCGCTTCCTCGGGCGTGCGCAGGTCGGGTTCGGTGACGAGCTCGATGAGCGGCGTGCCGCAGCGGTTGTAGTCGACGAGCGACTCGGCCGCGGCGGTAATGCGGCCCTCGGCACCGCCCACGTGGACCATCTTGGCGGCGTCCTCCTCCATATGGATGCGCAGGATGCGGATGGGCACCGTGTAGGAACCGTCCTCGCGACGCTCGGGCATCTGCAGGCTGGACGCGTCATAGCTGGCCAGATGGCCGGCGCGCTGGTTGCCCTCGCGCATGGTCGACGTCATGGACGTGGACAGACCCTCGGCGTTGGCCGAGGCGCTCGCCAGGCTCTGGGCCTCGGCCTCGCCAAACGCGCAGTCGGGGCGCTCGGCGGCACCGCGACCGGTCACGTCCAGGTCCAGGTGGCCGTACATGGCAAAGGCGACCGGACCCTGCGTGGTCTGGAAGTTCTTGGCCATATCGGGATAGAAGTAGTGCTTTCGGTAGAACATCGAGTGGCGCTGGATCTCGCAGTTGGTAGCGAGACCGGCCTTGACGATGCTCTCGATGGCGCGCTTGTTGGGCACTGGCAGCGCGCCGGGCAGGCCCAGGCACACCGGGCACACGTTGGCGTTAGGCTCGTCATCGTGGCTGAGCTTGCAGTTGCAGAACATCTTGGTATCGAGTGCGGTGAGCTCTGTATGGATCTCTAGGCCGATCACGGCCTCCCAATCCTGCAGGACCTCGGAAAGCTCCTTCATTACAGCTCGCCTCCCTTCCCGGCGAAATCGGGCGCGACGGAAAGCGCGGGCGCACCCGTGGCGGCATCGGCAAAGCCGCGCTCCAGGGCGCGGGCAAACGTGAGCAGCTGACGGTCCTTGAAGGCCGGACCAACCAGCTGGGCAGAAACGGGCAGCTGAGTATCCTCGCCCAGGCCCAGCGGCACCGAGATGCCACCGTTGCCGCAGATGTTGAGCGAGATGGTGTACAGGTCGGAGAGGTACATCTGCGTGGGGTCGCTGATCTCGCCAAACTTAAAGGCCGTGCGCGGCGAGGCGGGCATGAGGATGGTGTCCACCTTGGCATACGCGGCGTCATAGTCCTGCGTGATGAGCGTGCGGGCCTTCTGCGCAGCGTAGTAGTACTTGTCGTACACGCCCGAGCTCAGCAGGTAGGCACCGAGCATCTGGCGGCGCTTGGCCTCGGCACCAAAGCCGTGGGCGCGCGAAAGCGAACTCTGGTCGGACAGGTTGGCGCAGCCCTCCTCCTGATAGCCGTAGCGAATGCCGTCGAAGCGAGCCAGGTTGGAGAACGCCTCGGCCGGGCCGATGACGTAGTAGGCGGCGATGGCGGCGTCCAGGTGCGGCAGGTCGACCTCCACGAGCTCGGCACCCTGGTTCTGCAGCTCCTGGGCGGCGCGCTGAACAGCGGCTTTAACCTCGGGCGTCAGGCCCTCGGCCTCCATAAACGCAGGGATAATGCCCACGCGCTTGCCCTCGATGCTGTCGTTGAGATGCTCGGTAAAGTCGACGGCGCAATCCTGGCTGGTGCAGTCGTACGGATCATGGCCCGCGCCGGTAAGCGCGTTCATGGCCAGCGCGACATCCTCGACCGTGCGGCCAAAGGGGCCCACCTGGTCGAGCGACGAGCCAAAGGCAACCACGCCGTAACGGCTCACGGCGCCATACGTGGGCTTAAAGCCCACCACGCCGCACAGCGACGCCGGCTGGCGAATGGAGCCGCCGGTGTCCGAGCCCAGCGAGAGCGCGACCTCGCCCGCGGCGACGGCGGCAGCGGAGCCGCCCGAGGAGCCGCCGGGCACGCGCTCGGTATCCCAAGGGTTGTTGGTGCGGTGGAACGCCGAGCTCTCGGTGGAGCTGCCAAAGGCGAACTCGTCCATGTTGGCCTTGCCCATGGGCAGGCAGCCGGCGTCGAGCATGCGCTGGACGCAGGTGGCGGTGTAGACGCTCTGGTAGTCCCCGAGCATGCGGGAAGCGCAGGTGGTGCGCGTGCCCACGAGGTTCATGTTGTCCTTAATGGCCAGCGGCACGCCCGCGAGCGGGGGCAGCGGCTTGCCTGCGGCACGGTCGGCATCCACGCGCGCGGCGGCCTCGAGCGCAAGCTCGGGCGCCACCTGCAGGAATGCCTGGACCCCGCCCTCGCGCGCCTCGATGGCGGCAAGGGAGGCCTGGGCCACCTCGGTAGCGGTAAAGTCGCCGGCGGCAACGCCCGCGGCGATCTGGGCGGCGGTAAGGGAATCGAAGCTCTGCGCCATTACTCGCTCTCCCCCTCTCCCAAAATGGACGGCACGCGGAAGTAGCGGTCGCGCGCGCTGCCGGCGTTTTCGAGCGCGACGTCGAGCGGCAGATCGCGCTCGGGCTCGCGCAGGTCGTCGCCCATCACGTTGGACAGGCTTCCGATGGGATGGAACGTGGGCTCCACGTCGGGCAAGTCATATTGCAAGACGGGCTCGAGCATCTGGACGGCGTCGTTCATGTAGGACGTCATCTGGGTGAGCTCGTCATCGGTCAGTGCGATTTTTGCGTACTCGGCGATGCCGCGCACGTCTTTCTCGCTGAGTGCCATAGGCGCTCCCTTCCGCATAACAGATAAACCGCTCTAGTATACAAGGCAACGCCGCTTGGAGCAGGCGCTTTACCCAAATGCAGCGAAAACGTAACGAGGGCGGCGGTTGGCAGGCGGCGGGCTGGCGGTTCTGCAGCGAAACCGCACCGTCCATAGCGAAAACCATCTCGTCCACAACGAAAACCATCACAACATTCGACGCTTTTCGCCAAAATCGAGATTTTCATCGAATGTTGTGATGGTTTGAAAGCCACGAGCACCACAAAAGTGCCTGTCCCCTTTGTGGTGGTTCTGAAGAATGCCTTATGCCGAGGCCTTGGTCTTGCGGCGCTTGCGAACCGCGTGGATCACGATATCCAGCAGCAACAGCACAATGGCTACGACCACGATGAGCACGGCAAACTCGCGCTTGCCCCAGTGGCGGCCGGCCAGCGACTTTTGCTTGTCGACGTCCTTCTTGTTGTACTTGGTGCGCACGCAATGCACCAGCAGGCGATGGTCATTCACGCCGTAAGGGGTGCAGGTGACGAGCGTCACCTTGTCGGCGCCGGGCTCGATGGTCAGTGACTCCATCTCCTCGGGCAGCACCACCTCGGAGTCCACCATCTTGTAGGCGAGCGTCTTGTTCATGGTGTGCAGCAGCACCAGGTCGCCGGGCTCCAGCGAGTGGATGTCGTCGAACATGCTCAGGTTGCGCATGCCCGAGTGCGCGGTGAGCACGCAATGCGTCGAGGTGCCGCCCACCGGCAGGCTCGTGCCCTCCAGGTGGCCGACGCCCGCCATGAGGACTTCTTCGCTCGTGCCGTGGTAGATGGGCATGCTCACGTCGATGGAGGGGATCTCGACCCAGCTCATCATGGGGTCGCGGTCAAAGATGAGCTGCTGAGCGTAGGGCTCGATCTGGTCGGCGGGGAGCTCGGTGGCCTCGCCCGCCAGCTGCTCGTTAAAGGAGCGCGCCTGGAGCAGGATGCGCTCGCGCTCCTCGGCAGACAGCGCGTCCACGGTGCTGGACACCGTGCTGATCTGGTTAAACACGCCCGAGGCCTCGAGCCGGTCCAAGATCCACGGCCAGGTCATAAGGCCCACGCCGATAAGGATGATGACGATGGTGATGAGCCGGTCGGCCCAGCGCGGCAGTCGCTTGCGGCGGCGCTTGGGCTTTGGTTGAGATTTGGGCTGAGGGCTTGAGCCGCCGTTGTCCGCGGCGTTATTGCTCTTCATATGTTTGGCGCCCTGCACCATCGCCGGTCACTCCTCTACAACTCAAGTTGTCTAAACAAATAATAGCCGATTAGCGAGCTTCCGCGGCTGGCAACGCAGCTAGACTGCACCGTTCGGGCCACGTAACCCCACTCAACCAATCAAGCCATATGTTGCTTTCATCGTCTCGAGCAACTGCGCCATCGTTACGCCCGCAACCCCGATCTGTTTCAGATTGACGTCGCCCACCTCGCAATCTTTAACAAACGCAAGCATATCGTCCTTCAGTTCTTCGCCCAGGTCTACACCTTCCGACTCGCCAAGCAGCTGAGCAAGCCTCAGCGCATCGCGTTTATGCTTTTTTACCTTCTTCGAATCAACGTTCTCCCCCGCTTCCCTTCTGGCTTTTAGGTCGAGATACGCCTTCGCTTTGAACGGGACAATGTATTCCGTACCCAGGACCGAAACGCCGTCTACGGTCCGAATTCCCTGAAGGAACAAGCTGTAGTAAGCATCGTCCAACAAAATTGCCGAAAGACTGCTTATGTTTTCATCAACGTGAATTGGCGCCACATCAATCCCCTCACGACCCTTTAGAAAGTCGGGGCACTTCGCGAAGAGTTCGATCATATGGGGGTAACCCGGCCTCTTGGGCTCTGTAAACCGATAAAAACATGAGCCTTTGCCTTCGCCCCAGCCGCAGCGGTAGCCGCCATCACGCACCAAAGTCCATATGGCTTCTGCCGTCTGAGGCAACCGGTCATCGGCGACAATTACCACATCAAAATCGTGAGTCGCCCTGAATGAAAGCCCCGCCTCCGCGAGCAAAATGTCGCATGCCGTGCCGCCGATAAGAGCATACGATCCTGCAGCTTCTTGCATATGCTGCTGAAATTCTTGGAGACCCTCTACAGCGCTTCTTGCCATGGATATTCCTTTCCAAACATGCGATCGACTTCGAGCTGAATTCGCTCATCGTCGATTGCCGCCAAAGATAGCGCAAGCGAAATGTCGTCGACACGGGAGGAGCCGGCAAACACGGGTGCATAGCGCCACACTTGAATCATCGCCGTTTCGTTATCCGGCAACTCCCCGTCTGCGACTTCGAGGTCGCTCAGTTGACGCCATGCACTTCTTAAGACGGCCTTTTGTTCCATGCCCGGTGCAGCGAGCATCGAACGCGCGGCGAGCGCCGTCTCCCCGGCGTCAACAAGATAGTCGATCTGCGGCGTCTTCCTTGCAAAAAAGACCTTCGAGACAGGCGAGGAGAGCTCTGCCATGTGCTCGCTGAGCAAAAGATCAACGGCAACAGGGAACACGACGACACGTCGCTCGCGACGCTCGCGCCTCGCGAGTCCCCTGTCAACAAGCTCGGTTATGGCCTCACTCGCGCGGCTTGCCGAGATCCCAAGCGCACGACAAAGGTCATGGGGGCGATATGGCTCCTGGGCTGCTCCCCAGATTGCGGCAGCCTGTGCGTTGGGTGACATCTTGGTCGCGTGATTGCGAAACCGGGCACCGCCCCTCTCCGTGCAAGCTGTGCCCATAAATGGAAGAAAAGCCTGTCTACCGGGGCAGACAAAGGGAATCCCTTGTGCGACCAATGCTTTGCGCTGACGTGCATCGGCATCAGGAAACGAAACGACAACAGGAGTCTCCGCACGCAAGGCTAGCTGACTATAGACCCTCTTAGCCTCGGGAAGCCCGACACCAGTAGGCAAACTTGCAAGCAAAAACGAAAAACCGTTTGCGTCAACAGCGCGGACCTCAATCGCCCGCAGATGCAGCGGCAAGCGTGCGGATCCAGGCCAAGTTTCGGTCTTGGCGGAGAGGCCTAGTGCTTCTTGTAAGTAGATTAGCGCTTCGTTCATTTCCATTGTTTTCGTTCGATTCCAGTTCTTATTGGAATTATACATAATTATCGGAATTAAAGAGATACCGTTCGTGCCTAAGCCTACATTTGCGTTTTCAAAATGTCCCGAATCGGCTGAGCGATTCGGGATACAATGTCAATAGGAAACGACGCATCCCGCGTAAGTGTACGAGAGCGCGGGCGGCCTAGTTTTCAGTTTTTGTTAAATGCCCGGGATCCGACCCCCGGGCATTCTTATTTGCGCTTTCGGCGCAAATGCCGTCCACCGTCCGCACCGCGCGTGCGCCTACGGACCTTAAACCGAACCTCATGCGAGTCAAGAAACGCGATGACGAACGTGCCCACTGCCGCGAGGGCGGCGAGCGCGTTAAGGAATTTCAGCATTTGGGGACCTCCGATCGAGTCGTCGGCCGCCCGCGTACGGGATGCGTCGCAAGGCCATTTTACTGCGAGTGTATGCACCCACAGCTGGTAAACGCAATAATTGCAAACATCTGTTCGATATTCATATGCTTGATCCATCGGGCAATGGAGCCTGGCTGTGTTACCAAAAAGAACGGGGCAGACTCCAGTGCGGAGTCTGCCCCGAAAAGAGAATGGCAAAGCAAGAACGTCGATGGACGAGAAAAGTGTCCGCAAGTCTCATGGCCATCACATCCCACCTGCCAAAGGGATGGGTGAGCGAGCGTTACTCCTGCTCGGACTCCTCAGCCTGCTTACGGCTGCGGATGAGATGCGCCACGCCGATGCACAGCACCGCGCCACCAGCGATCCAAGTGAAGGTCACGCCGTTGAGGCCGGTCAGCGGGAGGCCGACGGACTTGGTGTTGCCGACGTTGATGGTGATCTCACCGGTGGCGGCGTTGGTGCCGGTGCCATCCGTACCGGTCAGCTTATTGTCTCCGTCATTGCCGTCGAGCTTACCGAAGGCGATGTCGGTGCGGCCCTCGTCGGCCTTGGAAACCGCCGCCGTGAGGCCCGTCACCTTCATGCTCGCGTCATCATACGTCGCGGTGATGGTGAAAGTGAAGGGGTTGGCCTTGGTGTACTTCTCATTGGGAGCCTGGACCTCGGTCACCTTGTAGGAGCCTTCATCGAGACCTTTCACGGCAATCTGGCCATTATCGCCAGACGTGAACTTCACGTAACCGGGAAGGCTGGTGGTGCCGGCAACGGTCACGAGCTGGCCCGCGACGACGCCCGCGGTGGGGTCGTCCTTCGAGGCGATATACTGGCCTTGAGTGTTCGCATCATCGGACTGGATGGTGAAGACGGCGCCCGCAAGGCCCCTCTCGGTGCCCTGGTCGACCTTGTTGAGGTTGAGCTTGAACGCGAAGTCGGCGACGGTATCCTCGATCGTCTCGCCCGTGCCCTCGGCATACGGGTTGTTGGAGTACTCGAGCTTGACGGTGTTGGGGTTACCGCCCTTGTTGCCGTCGGTTGCGTTGCCGATCACGGCGTTGCCGTTGAGCTTGGCCTTGTAAAGGACAACGATCTTGGTGTCGGCGTTCACGTCACTGACGTCCTTGAGGCCCTTCTTGCCGTCTCCGGTCTTAAACTCGACCGTCAGCGTGTTGTTGTTGCTAGCATCAGCATCCGTCACGGTATAATTGCTCGACTTAATCTCGCTGTAAGTCTCGCCGTTCAGCGCGTACACCTTAACCGAGCCTTTGACATAGTCAAGGCCATTGGAAAGCCCGTCGGTGAACTTGTAAGCATACGTGCCAAAGGTAGCGTAGTTGCTGGCGATCGTGCCGGTAAGCTTGTAGTTAACTTCCTGGCCGATCTGGGAATCGGCGACATCATTCCATTTGTTGGAGCCCTTGATGTCGGCGGCATCGGCGGCGTCGGCATCGTCGAGGACCTTCTTCTCGACAGTGGGCACGCCCTTCTTTGGCATAACGGTCTTCGCGTTCACGCCGTCGATCACGGCGTAGACGGGAGAGGTGAACACATCGGTCGACTTGTCAGCAGGCTTACCGGGAGTAGCGGTGAGGAAGAGCCAGTAGCCGGCGCCGAGTCCGGAAAGGGATGCACTGCCCTCGCTCGTCACCTTCCAGGCGGTGCTGCTCTTCAGGCCATCGGCGATTAGACTGAGAACGTTGTCGCTAGCAACCTTCGAATCGGTCCCGGTAACTTCAGATTTGATGCTAAGCCAATCGGCAGCATCCTGTGCGTTCTCGCTATCGTAGGATGTATCCTTTGTCTTGATGGCGTTTACGACAGCAGTTTGGGCTTCGGAGCTGGCCCATTCGATGCTACTCACCGTCGTATTCCCACCGGTCGTCGTGACCTTTGCCTTGAAGATCTGGATACCCTTATAGGTCGTGGACGCAGTGTAATCGGCGTCCTCGAACGTGACGGTCGACCCCGTTCCCTCGGCAAACGCCATGGTCACCGGCGCCATAACTCCGCCGAAGCTCAGCGCTGCTGTGAGGCCGGCGGTTACTGCCAGGCGTGCGATGTTCTTGCTCATGCTCATCTTCTTTTCCTCTGCTTTCTGCTTGAAGTCCGTTTGATCTAAATCTGTCTGTCTGTGCCTTAGCATCTGCTTCGTTATGTCTCGCCCCGCTCTCGGTGGGAGCGACAGCTACTCTTTATGGTTGCCACTTCCCCCCTTGACCAGGAGCGCGGCCAGAATCAGCACGGCTCCGGCGACCGCCACGGCGGCCGCGGCGAACATTGCCATATCTCCTGTCGAGGGCATAAAGCCTCGAGGGGAATCCTTGGTGGGCGTATTAATGAGCGACGCCTCCAGGCTGCCCGTCGACCCGTCCGCGCTGTCGGCGCGCAGGGGCGACTCGGCCGTGATGGTGAGTTTGGGCTTGGCGGCGGCCACCTGGTCGACGTCCAGGCCCTCGGTCTTGACCGTCACGGAGCGCGTGCCCTCAGGGGCGGTGTAGCCCTTGGGCGCCTTGAGCTCGCGGACCTCCAGCTTGCCCGAGTCCACGCCCGAGACGGTCACGCGGCCGTCCTCGCCCGTGGTGACGGTGGCCTTACCTTCCGCATCCCACGTGCCGTCGGCCGCCAGCGTGCGACCGCGGTCGTCGGTGATGCTCAGCACCGCCCCGGGCAGCGGCTTGTCGCCGTCGCTGCCGCGCTTGGTAAGCGCGAGATCCCAGGTGTAGGCGCACGCGTCGTCGCTCGGCGTGCGGGTGAAGCCGGCGTCGCCGGACTGGTCGGCAAGAGGAGAGCGCGGGTAGCGCAGGTAAACCTCGTTGGGGTTGCCCTTCGTGATGCCGTGGTTGCACGCGCTGTTGAGCGGCGCATTGTACACGGCGACCACGCGGGCGCCCGCGGTAAAGGCGTCGGCCCCGCCGAGCGCGGCGATCAGGTCGCCGGTGCGCACGGTGAAGGTCTTGCCGTCGGCCGCTACCTTGGTGGCGCACTGGGCCGTGATGTCGGTCCAGCCCTTCGCGGGCTCGGTGCCGACGCGGCCGTCCTTGCCGGTCGAGACAGCGTCGAAGCCGCCGTCCGCACCCGCCGCCACGTACACATGCATGCTCGCGGCCACCTTGGAGGGGTCGAGCCCCGCGCTCATGGTGTCGACGAACCGCACCGTATAGGTGTCGTAGGCAGTGAGCCCCGCCGGGACCGTGGCCGAGAGGCGCCAGTACAGGTCGTCTGCGACCGTGGCGTCGGCGGCCTTCTGCCAGGCGGCGGTGCTGTCCTCCAGCACGTGCTTGGCCACCCTGGGCGTCGCGGCCTTGGGCTTGACGGTGACGGCGCTGCCGCCGACCAGGACCATGACCGGCGCGGTGCCGGCCTCGTTTTGGGAGATGGCGTCGTCATTGGCGACGATGAGCCAGTAGCCGCAGGGTAGCCCGGCCGTCGTGCCCGCGTTAAGGGCCACGGACACGGCGCCAGAGCTCTGGAGGGAACGAGCGAGCTGTGCGCTCAGCGCGCTCGTGAGGTGGGAATCGGTGTTGAGCCACTCAGCAGCTTCCTGCGCGGTGGTCTGGGAATTGGGCATGCCGGCGCTGTGCAGCACAAGCAGCGCGGCGTCACGCACGGCGTCGCTTGCCCAGGCGAGGTCGGTGGCGATCTTGGCGTCGCTGTCGCCGTCGACGACGTTGGCGCTAAAGATCTGGTAGGCGTCGTAGCTGCGCGCCACGGTACCGCTCACCGTGATGGAACCGGTCGAGGTCGGCGCGGCCTGCGCGGAAGCGGGGAACACGACCGCGCAGGCGCCGATCAGGAGGGCAAGCAGCGCAAACAAGATCGGGAAGGAGCAAACTTTCTTATTCACGACGCTCGCCTCCCTTCGCATTCGCCTTGCGACGAATGTGCATCCAGGCCGCAGCAGCGCAAAGCACCGCCGCGCCGGCAAGGTACGTCAGAGTGACGCCCGACATACCAGAAAGGGGCAAAGAGGTGGAGTAGATATTGGTGAAGGTTGGGGTGGACTCGGGCTTGGTGCCATCGATGGGATTACCGTCGGCGTCAACGATCTTGGTGCAGGCCACATTCGTGGGCTCGATTTTGCCGTTTGTATTGTCCGTCATCGTGACGTCAAATCGATAGACAGACTTGTCATATTTATAGTGCGAGAACAGCGAACCGTCAGTTTTCTCGCGCACATAGTACGTGAAGGTCTTGGAAGCGCCACGGCCCGTGGAGTCGGACGCGAGCTTGTCGAGTTGATTGAGTTCGTACTCGATCGGCTTGAAGCTCCGGGTCTGGGACTTGCCACCGTCGGCAGTGGGGGTAATCTCGCCCTTGGGGTCAGTCGTAACCGTCTCGGCATTATCGAACTTATCGTTATCCGCAAGCTCGAGCGTGAACTCCTTCATCTCGCCACCCCTAACAACCTTAGTCACCTTGGGAGTCCAAGAGCCCTTGGAGGTGTACGGAGTGTACTTGTTGGTGAAAGCTGCACCACTAGTAAGCGCAACGATAACAGCGTTTTCGCCTTCAGCTTCTGTGACGGCTGCTGGTTCTGTTTCTGGCGTTCTTGCGCCAGCGCCGTCATTTTTTACCTTTGTTACCGAAACGCTCTTGACTTTGTAATACGTGTATTTAATGTCAAGCACGTTGTGCGACTTGCCCTCATCCTTCACAACCTCAGGATCAATTTTGTAGATCGTTTTGTCGTAAGTCACGCCCTTGTCCTTGTCCGTGCCCGGAACCTCTACCAAGTAGTAAACAAGATCGTCATCGGCATAAACTTCACCCAGATCAAAGGTGAGATTTCCGTTCTCATCGTTTTTCACCGTATCGACCACCGAGCAGCGATTGAGCTGAAGATCACCATTGGAGTCAAAGCTCGGAATCGTATATGAGATCTCGCCTAGTTCGTTAATAATCTTGTTCTGCCTGAGAAGCTGGAAATCGAAATCATTTCCTTTAAGCTTGCCGCCCTCAAGCACCTTGGTGCCGTTGAGCTTCATCTTGGGGTAAACCTTGACCTCTCGAGTGGAACCGGCGACAACGTCTCCGTTGGTCATGATTCCGCCACCGTGGATATTGGAGCTGTTGCCCGTGATATATAACGTAGCCAGCCCTATAGCAGCATTTTGATCTTCAGCGGACGGTTTGGACTTTAGGCCAATCATGTACTTGGCTTGGGCTCCGTCATACTTACCGATGGTCGCAAGCTGACCGTCAATCGTGCCCGACCAATTTGCAGCACCACCGCCGAGCATCTGGCCCGTTACGGCTGCGATATAGTCAGCGTTATCCGACTTGCGGATAAGGAAGAGGTCCTCATGGCCACGCCTCTTGAAGTCATCAGTAATCTCACCGCCATCAACACTTGAAGGCTGGTCTTCATTCTTACCATTGGTGCCGCCTGATAGATTCTCACCGTTTGCATCGGTGTTTCCGAAAATCGCAATACCATTGGCATCTGTAATCGCCGTCTTGCCGCTCGGGCAGGCCGCGAAGCCACCACCATAGCCCTTGGCCGAGTTTTTGGTAATCAGGGCGTTGGATATCTTGAGACACGCCGAATTAACGCCTTCGGCACTGTTGCCTCCCTGGACAAACACGCCGCCGCCGCCCCAGTCATTGGGGGTATTAGTCGTATTGTTAGTTATGTAGGCTTTCTTGCCGATCACATTAAATTCGCCAACTGTAGGCGCAGCGATACGGATGCCGCCGCCCTCAGAGTTTTGCGCCACATTGCTGGCGATGCTTCCACCAGAGAACGAAAACAAGGAGAGGGCCTGATTCCAAGCGCCAGCATAAATACCGCCACCGGCCTCGGCAGAATAGTTACCGGTGATGTAGCCACCGTTAATTGTGAGACTGCCGTTATTGAAGGCAGCAATACCACCACCGCCGTGACATCCGTTGCCGATATGCTTCGTAGAGCCTTCATTGTCGCTGTAGAACTGATAGTTGTTGTTGGTAATGTAACCACCTGAAATGACTACTGTTGAACCAACGGCACAAACACCGGCGCCGTAGCCTGATCGATCTTTGAACGTACCGTTACCGGAAATCGTGCCGCCGGTCATATTAATTGTGGATCCGTTAGCGTACACGCCGCCGCCATTGGAGGCATAGTTGCCTGCAATTACGCCACCGGTCAAATTGAGGGTCGAAGCGCCGCCATTCGCGTTGGACACCATAATGCCCGCGCCGGCACCCGAAGTTCCCGTAGAGGCACCACAAACGTATCCACCGCTCATGTTGACGGTAGAGCCGTTCTCGGCATAGATGAGGTTGCCGATACGGTCATCCTTCTTTTGTGTGAGTACGCCACTTTCAAAATTGAAGTTGCCGCCATTATAAAGGTTGACGAGCTTTAAACCAGTAGCGTCGGCGTTACCGCACGCCACGATGGCGCCCTTGATATCAGCCTTATACCCTTTAAGGGTCTCGGTTGTACCGGTTCCCTTTGCGACCGATTCGGTTACGTAGTAGGTAAGCTTGGTCGGGATGCTGGAACCGTCGTATTCCATTGAAGCGAGATTGCCGTTATTTACTCCATTAACCATGGTCTCTGTCGGGGCAGCTTGCTGGCTGTCCTTGACGGTCAACGTTGCTCCAGCGGTGATATTGAAGAGAGGCTGATTGGGACTCTCATGCTTAATCTTGCAGCCATTTAGATCCAACGTGATAATACTGCCGCTTTTATTGAGCTGAATTGTCTCGCTGGTAACAATATCTTTCGTAAGCTTAAAGTTGGCAGCGTCGCTCGCCTTCTCCAGCTCAGTTTTCAGCTTTTCCGCACTATCTATCTCACCGGATGCCGCTTCGGCCTGCTCGCCTTCCGCGACCGCCATTGCAGCATTGTCATCCGACGACTTGCCGTCTTCACCCAGTAGCTCGTCCTCAGGCTGATCCTCAACCTGATTCTGCTCAAGGCCATTTGAAGGATCGGTCTCGCCATTCTCGGCATCATCACTATTCTGGTTCTCGGCATCCCCGTTAGTGGTGTTGTCTACAACAGTAGATTCGCTTGAGGAACCCCCCCCCCATCACAGTTTCCTCGGTAGGAGCTGCCTGGGCATCGTTGGCAATGGCCTGCGAGATCGGGGGCATGACGAGCGACAGTACCAGGCTCAAAACGGAGGCTCCGCACAAAACGCCTGCCAGTACACGGCGCGTCGCTTTTTTACTCTGCTTAGATTTGTCTGAATTCGCTTTCATCGATGTCTCCTCCCCAAGAGACCGCGATCTTGCTCTTTCACCATCAAACGTATCTGCGCAATCTGTAATTGCGCTCGTTTAGTAATGCAATTATAACGATTGTTTAAACATCTGAGCAACAAAACCGACATTTTTGTAGCGAGTTCTCAATTCTCTTGACATTTGCTCAGATTTACCTTCGTTTATTCGCTATCTATATTTTGTTTCTGCTGGTAATTTAGTTGCCTATTATTTTTTAATGGCATTAGATTTATTTGCACAACATTTTGCTCAAGAGCAAACATCCTGTGAACGGTCGAAAATCGACCGTGGGCGGTAGGTCATTAACCGGAAGGAATATCCTACCAAACTGATGAGAATATCTTTAACCCGTCGGTAGTTAGAAGCGTGATGTTCAGACAACTATATTTAAATTTTCGCGCAGATTTTAGGCATCATTTCGCCCAAATCGCCTGAGGCCGCCACAAAGGTGCCTATTCCCTTTGTGGTGGCTCTCCCCCGGCGCTACAGCAGATGTTCCTCGATAAAGATCGCGATGCCGTCTTCGTCGTTGCTCGCGGTTACAAAATCGGCGGCGGAGCGGGTGGCATCGCTGCCGTTTGCCATGGCCACGCCCACGCCGGCGTCGGCAACCATGCAGGTGTCGTTATCGGCATCGCCAAACACGCAGATGTTCTGGAGCTCCATGCCGTTGAGCTCCGCCACACGCACAAGGCCGCGCGTCTTGGACACGCGCGGATCCATGAACTCGTAGAGCCGCTGCGTGGTTTGCAGAGCCGCCGCCTTAACGGTGTTATCGGCAAACGTCGACGCTCGCTCAATCACCCGCGGCATTACCTCGGGCGCCATGGTAAACATCACCTTGGGCTGCGGCTCGCGTAAAAACTCGGCAAAATCGACCACCTGATAGGGCACGCCATCGACGCGCGACAGGTGCTCGACGCACGCGTTGCTCTCGGGCACGTAGAACACGCCGTCTCGGGGGCAGACGGGCGTTGCCGGAAGGTCCGCCATGTGCTCGCAGATACGCGCGATGGTCTCACCCGGCAGCGGATAGCTCAGCTCGTTGATGTCGTGCGCGCGGTCGATGACCTCGGCGCCACCGCAGCCCACCATCACGTCTACCAGGCCTTCGATGCCCCAGAGCTCGTACATGGCCTCGGTCGCGTGGGCGTCGCGCCCGGTGCACAGGCCAAAGAGCACGCCGCGCTCGCGCAGGGCGCGGATCGCCGCCACGGTGCGCGGGGACACCGTGTGCTGGCTCGTGAGCAGCGTGCCGTCGATATCGCAGAACACGGCTTTGATGTGGCTGAAGGTGGTGTCCATAGGGGCCTTTCTGGGTTGTGCGGCGGTGTGGGGTGTATTCGTGAACGGCGTACATGGTATACCAAGGCACAGGCGTGGCCCGTCAAAGCAAAATCCACCACAAAGGTGCCTGGCCCCTTTGTGGTGGAAGTGACGTTTGCGGGCCAAACCATCACAACATTCGACGTTTTTCGGCAAAATCGCGATTTTCATCGAATGTTGTGATGGTCTTTACTGCTTTACGGCACGATCAAAATGGCAGCGCCCAAACAGCAGCAACGCCGCGGGGACTGCCGTCACGACCATGCCTGCTCCGATGAGCGTCTGCTGCACGCCAAACGTCGCCGCCAGCCACGGGGCAATCGCCAGCGGGGCCACGCCGGCGAACATGTTGCCAAAGCCCATAACCGAGTTCACGCGGCCGAGCTGCTCAAGCGGTGCCGTCGTTTGCACAATGGTGTTGTGGAGCGGGTTGACGACACCCCAAGCTATGCCCAGGGCGATCTGGCCGACGAGGGCCACGCCCACGTACGGCGTCCCCACATAGAGCAGACTTCCCAGGCCCACGGACATAAGTGCCACGAGCAGCGTTTTTAGGTTTACCAAGTGCGGCGGCAAGCGGAGCGCGAGCACGGCACCCAGCACCGCGCCCACGCCCGAGGCCGACGAGAGCCAGCCCATCCACTCAACGCCGACGCGTAGGACATCGCGATAGAAAAACGACTCGAGCGGATCGAAGGCTCCGTAGCCAAAGTTCGAAAGAAAAATGATGCAGAAAAGTAGCGCGAGGACGCTGTTGGTGAAGACCGTCTTGATGCTAGTCGCGAAGGTGGCGCGAGTGGATGCGCTGGGGTTGGAGCTTTGCCCCGCACGCTCCCCTTCCTCTGCCGAATCGGCATCCGCATGCCCGGCGACATGGCTGGTCTGCGGCCTAAAGCCCCAGCCGGCGATGAGCGCCAGCACGGTAAAGAGCATCATGAGCACAAACACCGCGCGCGACGACGCAGCCGCCGCGACAAAGCCGCCCAGCGTGGGGCCAACGATGATACTCACGTTTGAAAACATGGCGATGGCGGAGTTGATGTCTTTGAGCTCGACAGGATCGTCGGTGAGGTAGGCCGGATAGGACGTGGCGATGGGCTGGGCGAATCCCATCGTAAAGCCCAGGAACACCGCGCCGAGCAGGACGATACCGGTCGCGCTACCAAAGGCGATGATTGCCGTGCCAGTTGCGAGCGCGCCGACGATGCTCAGCAAGAAATGGCGGCGCGAACCCCAGGCGTCAAGCGCCGCGCCACCCACAAAGGATCCCAGGATCACGAAAACGTTCATAAACAGGACGGCCAGCGATGTCGCGACGACCGAAGCGCCGTCCGCATAGGTAAGCGTTCCGATGACGCCGATAAAGTAGCTGGTCTGAAACCCGGTGTAGATGAGAAAGCGCATCGCTACCAGGCGCTTGGCCTGCGCGGACAGCGACGATTGAGGCTTTGAGAAAAGAGAGACGAGCATGGAGACTCCTTGTTTCATACGAATGCGGACGGCGGGCATTCGCCACCGTCTGTCAAATCAATCTATCCGCATGAAACATTAAGGACGCATCAAGCCCCTTCTCTCCGTTTTTCGCCCGTCATGAACTACTTGGTAGATTGTAAGGCATGTCCCTAAGATCTACCGAGATGATCTTGGATCAGATCGCAGATGGCTCGGGCGTCGTTAATGTTGATGGCCCGGGTCGCAAAGCCGGCGTCGAATGCCTGGCGTGCCAGGGCCTCGTTGCAGGCAAGGGCCAGCGTGTGACCGTCGACCAGGTCGAGCGAGCTCTTGCCGCGCAGACGGTCGACACCGGAGCGCGCGACGACGATGTTGTCGAAGCCCTCGGTCTTGTAGCCCTCGATGATCACCACGTCGACATCGTTGTAACGCGACAGCAACTCGCGCGCGGGCATCTCGTCCTCCTCGCGCGTGTCGGCGTACTCCGCCCAGCGCGTGGCGCAGATGAGCCCCACATGCTTGGAGCCAGCCTGGTGATGGCGCCAGGTGTCCTTAGCGGGTACATCGATGTCAAAGCCGTGATGCCCATGATGCTTGAGCGAACCCACGCGCAGGCCGCGGCGGGTGAGCTCGGCAATGACCTTCTCGACGAGCGTGGTCTTGCCCGAGTTCTGGTAGCCGATAAACGCGATCGCGGGGACGGCCGGAGTGGGAGCTGCGGGCGCGACGGCGACGGGTGCGCTCGCGGGCGCGGCACCGGCAGCGGCCACGGACTCAACGGCAGCAGCCTGGCGTTCGGCACGATCCCACACGCCCGAGCGGCCGCCTTCCTTGTGCAGCAGGCGCACGTCGACGATCTCCATGCCGCGGTCGACGGCCTTGCACATGTCATAGATGGTCAGGCACGCGGCACTCGCGCCGGTCAGGGCCTCCATCTCGATACCCGTCTTGCCCGTCACGCCCGCCGTGACCAGCACGTGAAAGCCAACCTGTCCGTCCGCGCGCGCCGGCGCCCAGCCCTCGGGCACGTCCTCGGCCGGCGTCCCCGCCGAAGCGATGGGCGCAATGTCGCACTTGCTCTTGGTAATGAGCAGCGGATGGCACATGGGGATGATATCGCTCGTGCGTTTGATGGCCATAATGCCCGCCACACGCGCGCAGGCAAGCACGTCGCCCTTTTTGGCGCGGTCCTGCAGTACCATGGCCTGCGTCTCGGGGTGCATGAGGATGGTGCCCTCGGCGATGGCGATGCGATGGGTCTCGGCCTTGTCGGACACGTCGACCATACGAACCTCGCCCTTGGCATTCACGTGCGTCAGCTCGTCGCGGCGGGCGTCGCGGGCGGGCTGGGCAGCAGCGCCGGCAGACGGCTGCGCGGACGCGTCGGCGTTGCCAGTATTCGCCGCAGCCGTGGCTTTGTGGGCAGACATCGCGGCCCTGCGAGCGGCCTTGGTGGCATCGGCGTACCTGCTCTTGGCCATATGATCATCCTCCGATTTGGGACATAAATCGTTGCGTGCCCCCAATTATCGCGTGTTCCTGCGGTTTGTGGGCCACGGCATCGCGCCAAATCGAAAGTACCTGCATATCATCACCACGGCGCAGGGCGTCGCGCACCGAATACTCGGCATCGCTGAACAGGCACGGGCGCACGTTGCCATCGGCCGTCAGGCGCAGACGGTTGCAGTTCGCGCAAAAATGGTTGGACATGGCGCTAATGAAGCCAACCGTTCCCGCCGCACCCGGAAAGTGCCAATAGCGTGCAGGGCCCGCGCCGGCAGGAGCGTCGTTGATGTCGAGCGGTTCGAGCTCGCCCAGACCCACCGCGGCGGCCCCGGCGTTGACGCGCGCCCGAAGCTCGTCGCTCGGCACGGTATCGCTCGCGTCCCACAGCTCGGGATTGAGCGCGGGCGCATGCGGGTCCACAGCGCAATGCGAGCTCGTGCGCTCGTCGCCGATGGGCATGTATTCGATAAAGCGCAGGTGGATGGGGCGGTCGAGCGTGAGCCGCGCGAGGGCCGCCACATCCTGGTTGAGCCGGCGCACGACAACGCAGTTGACCTTAACGGGCTCAAAGCCCCAAACCAGCGCCGCGTCGATGCCAGCCATGGTCTGCTCGAGCCGACCCAGGCGCGTGATCTTTCCAAAGAGCGTAGGGTCGAGCGTGTCGAGTGAAATGTTGACGCGATCAAGCCCGGCGTCTTTGAGCTGCGGCGCCAGCTTGGGCAGCAGGGCACCGTTGGTGGTAAGCGAGATGTCCTCGATCTGCGGACTCGCGCGGATGTCGCGAATGAGCGGAATGATACGGCGGCTGACCAGCGGCTCGCCACCCGTCAGGCGCACGCGGCGAATGCCCTCCCCCGCCACCAAGCGCACAAAGCGGGCGATTTCCTCGGCGCTGAGCAGCTCGTCGTGCGCGCGGGGTGCCACGCCATCGGCCGGCATGCAGTAAATGCAGCGGAAATTGCACTTGTCGGTAACGGCAATGCGCAGGTAGTTGATATCGCGACCAAAGCCGTCATGCTGCACGTGCCCGTCCACGCAGCCCTCCCCTCACGCGGCGTTTTATTCTTCGGAAAACATAATACCCCACGAGAGAATCATGCCGACACCCGTACGACAGGACAGGTCACTTCGAGCAAAACCAGCTTCCCAAGCCCATCCTCAGCACAGACCATCACAACATTCGATGCTTTTCCCGTTTTCGGCAAAAAACGTCGAATGTTGTGATGGTTTGCCTGCCCGCAGCACCCCGCAGAAGGACCAAAGCGCCCCTAAAGGTCGCCGCCCCAGTGCCGAATCACGAATTCTCGCAGGTCGTTCTGCCGCTTTTGGAACGCTTCGCTTCGGTCGCACTTGAGACCCATAGCGAGTGCAATGGCGTTCATCGCCCGGTGCAATTGCAGCTGGTGGGCAAACTGAGTCCCGGTGAGGACGATCATCCTAAAGCCCAGCGCGCTCAGCACGGTCATACGCTCCGCATCCGACGCGCTGTGTTGTTTATCAAGATGGCCCGAGCCGTTGTATTCAATCCCCGTACCACTCGCAGGCGCATATACGTCGATCTCGAAATACCCGGCCTTTGCGAGATACTTGAACTCGTTGGGAACATCGACCCGATGGTTGAGCTCGATCTTGGCGTATCCCAGCCCTCCCTGGGAACGTTTTGCTACGACCATGATTGCGGTGGCCGTCTCCATGGGCGAACGCGCGCCATCGCGCACGCGCTTGAGCACGGAGGCCGCGCGTACAGCCCCCTGACGAGATCGGTTCTCATTGCAATAAGCAATCAAGTCGGCAACGGTATACCTCTGCCCCATCTCGATATAATCGCCTGTCGACAGATGATTCAAATGGTATCGGGCGCAGATTTCGTAGCCATATTCCAGCTGCTCGGGCTCGCTCATCCACGAACCCGCTTGGACAAAGCACATGACCTCATCAACCACCAGAAGGCCCTCTGCCACCTCGACAAGATGGCCTGGAGGTACCGGCGCCCCAAACACGTGGCACCTAAATCCAGCCGGCGTCGAGCGCTCAAAATCGAAGTTAACGAGCGTGTCGATATAATCGAGCTCTTCTCGTGGAATACCAAGCGAAACCAGATAGTCGGTAACGATTCCGACTGCCGTTGAAGCCCTCAGCCCCTTGGCATCGAGTCCCAATTTGGGCAAGCTCGCGGTCGGCTCCGCCTCGTTAGCAATCGAGTCCTCATCGTATAGGCTGCTTGCTCGCGAGAGCGGCTCGGACGGGCGCGCCACGTTGTGGTACAGCCAGGCAGTCTTATGGGACAGGACGATCGGCAGGTCCATGAGCCCTCCAAAGGAGTCGGATAACCAACCTTATTCCCCTGCCCACGGATCCGCACACCTTCGCGCGAAAGAAAGCGATTCCACCCGGCCGAGTGGCAGAAAAACCATCACAACATTCGATGCTTTTCCCGATTTTGGCAAAAAACGTCGAATGTTGTGATGGTTTGAGGCGAGGTGCGGGCACGGAGGGCCAAAGCATCGTGCTTGGAGCGTGACTTTTTTCGCCCCGTCGTCATCACAAACCTTGACTCTACAATCGTTGTAGGGTTTTCACTACACTGGTACGTAAACAAACCAAGCCAGAAAGCCCCGCCCATGGAACACGACCTCACACGCGGCAATGTCCTCAAGACCATCGCGGTCTTTGCCCTGCCCTATATGCTCTCGTACTTTTTGCAGATGCTCTACGGCATGGCCGACCTGTACATGATGGGGCAGTTTAGCGGCGCCGCCGGCATCACCGCCGTGGGCAATGGCGCGCAGACGCTCTATATCATCACCGTGACGCTCGTGGGCCTGGCCATGGGAACGACGGTCATCGTCGGCCACGCCGTGGGCTCGCGCCGCTTCGATCGCGCCGAGACCGCCATCGGCAACACCATCACGCTCTTTATGGGTGTCTCGGTGGTGCTGGCCGCTGTCCTGCTTGCGCTGTGCCCGCAAATCGTGGCACTCATTGGCACGCCGGTCGAGGCGGTCGAAGGAACCGCCGCCTACCTGCGTATCTGCTTTGTCGGCATTCCCTTTATCGCCGCGTACAACATCCTCTCGGCCATCTTTCGCGGCCTGGGCGATTCGCGCTCGCCCATGTACGTGATCGGCGTGGCATGCATCATCAACATCGCGCTCGACTTTCTTTTTATCGGACACATGGGGCTCGGCCCCGTGGGCGCGGCGCTCGGCACAGTAACCGCCCAGACGGCCAGCGTTGCCCTCGCGCTCGTGTGGCTCAAGAGCCGTCGCACGAACATCCACGTTAAGCGCAGCGACCTGCGCCCCCAGCCCGAGGTGCTCGGGAGCATTCTTAAGATCGGCGTGCCTGTGGCCGTGCAGGACGGCTGCATCCAGGTGGCGTTTATGTTTATCACCGTCATCGCCAACCACCGAGGGCTCGTCGACGCCGCCGCCGTGGGCCTGGTCGAGAAGATGATCAGCTTTTTGTTCATTGTGCCGAGTTCCATGGGCGCTACCGTCAGCGCACTCACGGCGCAAAACGCCGGCGCGGGCAAGGGCGACCGCGCGCGTCAGGTGCTCAAGGACGCCATGACGATCTCGGTAGTGTACGGCTGCCTGATCACGGTGCTGATGTGGCTGGTGGCGCCGGCGTTTATCGGCTTTTTTGCCAAAGACGCCGCGGTGGTCGCGGCCGGCACCGGCTACATGCGCAGCTACATTTTCGACGCGATCTTTGCCGGCATCCATATTTGCTTTAGTGGCTTTTTCGCTGCATACGGTAAGAGCTACATCGGCTTTGCGCACAACGTGCTGGCCGTGGCGCTCATTCGCGTGCCGGGCGCGTGGCTGCTGTCGAACGCCTATTCCGACACGCTGTTCCCCATGGGCATCGCCTCGCCGTGCGGCTCGATTCTGTCAGTGGTCATTTGCGTGGTGGCATTTACCGTGCTCAACCGTCGCGGAGCTTTTGACAAGTTGGCAGCGTAGCGAGGCGACGCGAAATCGCCCCCATCGACGGCATCATCAGCGACGACCCCACAACCTACGTGACACAGATCACGGTGCCGATTGCCCCAGCAAAGTAAGAACCGCCCGGAAGACATCGTGCTTCCGGGCGGTTCTTCAATTTGACTATTGATGCACTAAGCCTGGGGCACCTGACCAGTAGCCAAGATCTGCTCGAGTGCATCCTCGTCCAGCACGGGCACACCCAGCTGCTCGGCCTTGGTAAGCTTGGAGCCAGCTTTGGGGCCGGCGACCAGATAGCTCGTCTTCTTCGACACGCTGCCCGAAACCTTGGCGCCGAGCACCTTGAGCGCCGCGCCCGCCTCGTCACGCGTGCGGTTGACGAGCGTGCCGGTGAGCACGAAGGTCAGACCCGCAAGCGGCTGTGCGTCGGCAAGCTCGCCTGCCACGCCAGCGTCGGCTGCGGCTTGCGCGTGCGCGGCGCCCAGGTCGACCTCGAGCGACAGGCCCGCCTGACGCAGGCGCTCCAGCACGGCAAGGTTCTCGGGCACGGCCAGGAACTGCTTGACGCTCGCCGCAATCTTGGGACCGATGCCCTCGCACTCGGCGATGTCCTCTTCGCTCGCCAAGATGAGCTTGTCAATCGACAGGAATCGCTCGGCGATGACCTCGCCCACACTCTTGCCCACGTGGCGGATGCCCAGGGCAAACAGCACGCGACCGAGCGGCTGGCTCTTGGACTTGTTGAGCTCGGCGATGATTTTCTCGGCCGTCTTGAGGCCTACCGGAATGGGGTCGCCCTTCTTGACGCCCTTTTTGCTGTTGGAGCCGGCATAAGTGCGCCCCGTGTCCAGGCCGGCGATGTCGTCGACTGTGAGCTGGTAGAAGTCCGCGACATCGTGGATCAGCCCGGCGGCGATCATCTTGTCGACGATCTCGTCGCCTAGGCCGTCGACGTCCATGCAGCCGCGGCTCACCCAGTGGAGCAGACGCTCCTTGAGCTGCGCGGGGCAGTCGATGGAGACGCAGCGGTAAGCGACCTCGCCATCCTCGTGGACCACAGGGCTGCCGCACACGGGGCAGACCTCGGGCATCTGCCAGTCAACGCTGTCGGCCGGGCGCTTATCGAGCACCGGGCCCACGACCTCGGGGATCACGTCGCCTGCCTTGTGCACGATGATAGTGTCGCCCTCGCGCACGTTTTTGCGGTGAATCTCGTCGATATTGTGCAGCGTGGCGCGCGCGATGGTGGAGCCGGCAACCGTCACCGGATCGAACTCGGCGACCGGCGTGAGCACACCGGTGCGACCCACCTGGATGCGTATCTCGCGCAGGACGGTCTGCTTTTCCTCGGGCGGGAACTTAAAGGCAATGGCCCAGCGCGGCGCGCGGGCGGTAAAGCCCAGGTCGAGCTGCTGTTGAAAGCTGTCGACCTTTACGACCACGCCGTCGATATCGTAGTCCAGGTCACCGCGATGCTCGAGCGCCTGGGCACAGAACTCGTGGACCTCGGCCGGCGTGGCGCAACGAGCCACGTTGGGGTTGACGCTAAAGCCGGCGCTACGCAGCCAGTCCAGAAACTCGCGCTGGCTGTGGACGTGCAACGGGTCGGTATCGGCAATGGCATAGATAAAGGTGGCCAGGTCACGGCGTGCCGTGACCTTGGGATCCTTTTGGCGCAGGCTGCCGGCGGCGGCGTTGCGCGGGTTGGCGAAGGGGTCGCGACCCTCGGCATCGGCCTCGTCGTTCAGACGAACAAAGCTGCCCTTGGGCATATAGACCTCGCCGCGTACTTCGATGGTGCGCTCGCGATCGGCGGCCATGTGGGCGAGCGCCGGCTCGGACAGATGCATGGGCACATCCTTGATGGTGCGCACGTTGAGCGATACGTCCTCGCCCGTGGTGCCGTCGCCGCGCGTGGCGGCGCGCACAAAGGTGCCGTTTTGGTAGGTAAGCGCCACGCCCAGACCGTCGATCTTAAGCTCGCAGGTATAGGTAACGCTGCCGGCACCGAGCGCATCCTCGGCGCGCTGGAGCCACGCGTCAAGTTCGTCCAGATCCATGGCATCGTCCATGGAATACATGCGCGCCATGTGCGTGACCGGCGTAAACTGCTCGCTCACGTAGCCGCCCACGCGCTGGGTATAGCTGTCGGGCGTCACCAGGTCGGGGTAGGTCGCCTCGATTTCCTGCAGCTCAACGAGCATTTTGTCAAAGGCGGCGTCCGTGATCTCGGGCGCATCGAGCATGTAGTAGCGATAGGCGTGGTAATCGAGCTCGTGGCGCAGCTCGGCCGCGCGCGCTGCCGCCTGAGCACGGGCGTCGGTCGGTGCGGCGGCATCCGCGCTCGCGGGCGTTTCGGTATCGATGTCCATACCGTCACCAAACAGGCTCGATTGCTCCATAGCGGCACTCCTTCGCTCGATTTCAAACGGATACAAGAGTACCACCGGTCACCATGGCGCCGAATAGCCCTTTCGAACCGCACCGAATCGGCAGCCGCCAGACTGGGGTGGATCGCGCGATCAAACCATGCCCTTGCCAGTTCTAAATGATCCGTTTTCCTCCATCCCCAATGGATCACTACGAAAAGAGGGGTTGTCCCGCGTTGGCGGAACAGCCCCTCTGGCATCGGTATGTGCGATACGGCTCGTTAGTAACCCTGGCCGTAGCCTTGACCCTGGCCCTGGCCCTGCTGGCCCAGCAGCTCCTCCAGGTACTGGCGCAGCTGTTCATCGGTAATACCACCGTTGCCGGTGTCGGTCGCGCTGTCGTTCTGCTGCTGGTTCTGCAGCTCCTCGTCGGAGCCCAGCTCGACCGTGACCTTCTTCTCTTCCTTGCCGCGCATGAGCGTGATCTCGACCTTCTCGCCCACCTCGTGGCTGCGCAGCGCGATGATCAGACCATCGGCGCTCGAAATCTCATCGTCGCCCAGCTTGGTGATGACATCGCCCTCTTGGATGCCAGCCTTGGCGGCGGGACCGTCCTCGACGACGCTCGCCACGTACGCGCCGCTATCGGTGCTCAGCTTGTTGGTGCGGGCGTTAAGCGCATTGACGCTCGAAAGCGTGGCGCCCATGTACGGATGCACCGGCGTCTTGCCGTCGATGATCTGGTCGGCAATGTTCTTGGCGTAGTTAACGGGAATAGCAAAGCCAACACCCGAGCTGGAACCTGAGTAGCTCTCGATGAGCGAGTTGATGCCTACCAGCTCGCCGTTGTCGTTGACGAGCGCGCCGCCGGAGTTGCCCGGGTTGATGGCGGCATCGGTCTGGATCATGTTGGCATAGATGGTGTTACCGTTGGTAGAGCTCATGGCCGTGGAGCGGTAGAGCGCCGAGACGATACCGGTGGAGACAGACTGCTCGTTGCCGAACGGCGAGCCGATCGCCATGACCCACTCGCCCACGTTGAGCTTGGAGGAATCACCGATCTCAATCGGCGTGAGCTTGGAGGCGTCTGCGTCCTTGAGCTTGATGACGGCCAGGTCGCTCGAAGCGTCGTTGCCCACGAACTCGGCCTCGTAGGTGGTGCCGTCATCCATGGTCACCACGTACTGGTCATAGCCATCGACCACGTGGTTGTTGGTGAGGATGTGGCCCTCGGTATCGAGCACCACGCCCGAACCGACGCTGCCCGAGCTGTCCGACTCGTCGGCAGACTGCGAAAGCGAGCCATTCTGGCTGCCGCTCGAAGTGGCGGTAATGGAAACCACGGAGGGCAACGCCTTGGCAGAAACGGCCTCGGCCAGCGTGGTGTCCTCGGAATCAATCGTAATCTTTTGCGTCGATGAACCCGAAGCACCCGCCGTCACGGCATTCTTTCCGCCGCCAATGTTGAGCGTGCCGCTCATAATGAGCGCAATGACCAGCAGGGCGCCGCAGGCACAACCGGCAAGCGCCGTAATAAAGATCGGCAGCTTTTTGGTCTTAGTCTTGACCACTGTGTGCTTGTTCACGACCTGTTGGCCGCCCAGCGGCTTGCCGGTCTGCGTATCGTAGGCCTGCACGTAGGGAATGTTGTTGCCGTCGGCAGGCGTCGACTCCACCTGCACGCGCGGCTGCTGCTGAGTCTCGCCGGCATTGCCAACATCCTGGGGACGCTGGGAATCGTTCTCGCTCATAGCTGCGATCCTTTCGTCAAATAACCAAAGGCCCGCCAAACACCGTGGCGGGCCATCATTGTTCACGTTGAGTTGTACCCCAATATGCGGGCGTACGTGTACGAGAACGCAATCTTTTAGGAAGGCTTAAGTTCTGCTGCAAACTCGAAAGGAACCCGCACCTGCGTCAAAACCACCACAAAGGTGCCTGTCCCCTTTGTGGTGGAAATCTAGTCCTTAAACAGATAGCCCACGCCGCGGACGGTGGTGATGTGCGCCGCGATCTGCGGGCCCACCTTGGAGCGGATGCGTCGGATGTGCACGTCGACGGTGCGCGTGCCGCCGCAGTACTCAAAGCCCCACACGCGGTGCAGCAACACCTCGCGGCTGTAGGCACGGTTGGGGTGTGTTGCCAAAAAGCTCAACAACGAGTACTCCATCAGCGTAAGGTCGATGGGCTCGTTATCGAGCGTCACCTGGTAGGTGGCCAGGTTGATCTCGAGGTTATCGATGTTGAGCACATCGTCGGCGGTGACGGTCTCCTCCTCGCCCATCAGACGCTGCGCGCGAGCCTTGAGCTCGTTGGGCGTCGCCGTAGGGCATACAAAGTCGGCATGCGCGTGATTGGGCAGGCGCAAGGTGCCGAGTGCCTCGTCGTCGACAATCACCAGCATGGGGACACCGCCGCGATCGTCAAGCCACTTGGCAATCTGATCGATGCGGTCGCTGCGGATGCCATCGGAATCGAGGATCAGCAGGTCAAAGTCGTGCGCCGCAGTTGGCGAATCGGGGGTGGCCAGACTCACCTCGACACCCATGGTGGTCGTCAAGCTGCGGGCAAACTCGTGGAAGCGCGTCGTGCGCGCCATGAACAGGGCACTCTTTTCGGACATATCGGCCTCCAAAGAAATGAGCTCAATCGTACTGGGACAAGCCAGCGCGATTAGGAGTTCGCCAGGTAGTGCTTGATCTCCCATTCGGTGATCGTGGACTCAAACTTATGCCACTCGTCGCGCTTCTTTTTGAGGAAGAAGCTATGGATGTGCTCGCCGAGGGCATCCTTCATAAACTGCGAGTCCTCAAAGACGTCGAGTGCCTCTTTAAGCGAGCGCGGCAGCGGCGTATAACCGGCCTCGAGCATCTGGCGGTCGTTGAGCTTGAGCGTCTCGGCCGTGGCCTCGAGCGGGAGCTCCAGCTTGCGCTCGATGCCGTCGAGACCAGCCGCCAGCGTGACGGCGTTGACCAGATACGGGTTGGCCATGGGATCGGGGCTACGAAGCTCAATGCGCGTGGACAGCTGCTTGCCGGGCTTGTAGACCGGGATGCGAACCATGCTTGCGCGGTTGCGCAGGCCCCACGTGGCGTACTGCGGCACGGAGTCGCCGCCCGTGGTGATGCGCTTGTACGAGTTGACGGTGGGGTTGGTGATGGCGCTGATCTCGCGCGCGTGCGCCAAGATACCGGCCATGTAGTGCTTGGCGATATCGGAGAGGTGGTACTTCTCGTCGTCCTCGCCCCAAAAGACGTTGTTGCCGTCGTGGTCGAACAGCGACTGATGCAAAAACATGGCGCTGCCATCCTCGCCCGCCAACGGCTTGGGCATAAAGGAGGCGTGGCAACCGCTCTCGTAAGCTTGCTGTTTAATGATGAGCTTGGCCGTGGTAATGGCGTCGGACATGCTCAGGGCCTCGGCGTGGCGCAGGCTCATGCCGTGCTGCGAGCGACCGGCGGCGTGGAAGGTGTACTCCACGGGCACGGACATCTTCTCGAGCGTAAGGACCGTGTTGCGGCGCAGGTCGCGCGCGGCGTCGCTCACCGAAAGATCGAAGTAGCCCACGTTGTCGAGCGGCTCGGGCGTGCGCTCGTCGGGGAAATAGTAGTACTCCAGCTCGGCACCAACGTTGAGCAGATAGCCGGCCTTCTCGGCCTTATGGAACATGCGGCGCAGCGCAGCGCGCGGGTCGCCGGCGAAGGGCTCGCGATCGGGAGTGCACACGTCGCAGAACACACGGGCGACGCCGTTGTGGCTCGGACGCCACGGCAAAATCTGGAAGGTCGAGGCATCAGGGAACGCCAGCATGTCGGCTTCCTCGGGCGTGGCAAAGCCCTCGATGGCCGAGCCGTCAAAGCCAATGCCCTCCTCAAATGCGACCTCGAGGTCCTCGGGGCTGATGGCAAAGTTCTTGAGGCGGCCGAGAATGTCGACAAACCACAGACGCACAAAGCGGATGTCACGCTGTTCTACGGAGCGGAGTACGTAATCGATGTTCTGCTGGTTCATGTCGCTCCCCTTTCTTTCGGGCGGGTTTCGACTGGTCTATATCGCAGATACTATCGCAGAAAAATGTTTCCGCAGGGTTAAAGCGTATCAAGCGCTCAAAAAACGTGTGCGAACAGGCAGTTGCGAACGAGCGGTTAGCGCGAGGTCGAGGCGCGGTGTTCAATGTGACCGAGAACCTCGATGCGTTTGGGCGCCAGCTTTGCGGCCTCGCCCACCGTGGTGGTGACAACGTCGATGCGCTCGGACAGGCGCTCGACCACGCGCTCGGCAATGGTGAGGGTGTCCTGCGCGGCCGTGGTCACGCCACCAAAGAGCACATGGTTCCAGGGGTAGTCGTCAAACGTCGCAATCTTAAGACCAGCCGGTAACGAGGGACCAAGCTGCGCCAGAGCCTCGGTCAGGCGCAGGAAGACCAGGCCGTTGACGGCAATGAGGCCGAGCTTTTTACCGGCATAGTCACGCATGGTCTCGTCCAAGCGGCCGATGCCCGTGGCGCCACCGTCGGCCAGGGTGACAACCTCGCCCGCAAGTCCGCGGCGCGACAGCTCGTCGGTAAAGGCCTCGGCGCGCTCTCGACGCACGGGGCTGTCGTCGCTTGCCTCGGTGAGCAGGCACAGGCGCTCGCTGGCAGCGGCGGCGAGCTCGTCTACCAAGCCAGCGACCAGCTCACGGTTGTTAGATGTCACCAGATCGACACCGCCGTCGGCAACGTCGCGGTCGAGCAGCACAACAGGCAGACGTCCCGCTGCCGCGGCGATCGCCTCGTCATTGCCTCCGCAGGTGTTGACGACCAGGCCGTCCACGCCGGCATCGATAAGCCTGGTAAGCGACTCCGCTTCCTTAGCGGGGTCGTTGCCGCTAATGGCCGTCATGAGCGAGCAGCCGCGCGCGGCGGCGCTGACGGAAAGCCCTTCGAGCATGGCGCTGGAGAACGGGTTGGCGATGTCGGCCAGGATCACGCCGATGAGGTTGGTGCGCGAGCTGCGTAGATTGCGCGCGGCGGCACGCGGGCGATAGCCGGTGCGCTCGATAACCGCCGCGATGCGAGCACGGGTTTCCTCGGTCATTTGCCCGGGGCGGTTGTTGAGATAGCGCGAGACCGTGGCCGGACTCACGCCCGCCTCGGCGGCAATGTCCGTGATTCTCATCTGCGCCATAGCGCACCCCGTTTCCCCATTTTCGGCAGTCTGAGCCATTTTAGGCATTTTTTAACATTCTCGGTTGCAAAACGCTGTAGGTGAGCGGCATCGTTTTTGCGCCTCGAGCAGATGCGATGATGGACTAGACTGACGAGTCTTTAGGCAGCTCAAAGTAGTCGGGATGCAAGGCGATAACCGGGCCCTGCTCCTCGGGCATCAGATGCAAGTGCGTCTCTGCCAGATAGCTCGCCGTGTCGGTATCGCCCCTCTTAATGGCCTCGAGAATCCGGCGATGCTGCCGGCGAATCGGCTCCCAATCCAGGTCCTGCGACACCATACGCAACCAGTTGTATCGCTCAAAATGCGTGTTGACGCTCTTCATCCAATCCCACAGCATGTGACGACCGGCAATCACGAAACACGTCTCATGGAACAGGTTGTCCAGGTCAAAAAAACGACGCGTTTCGCTATGGTCGAGCGACTCGGACTCGGCAAGAATCTGCTCGAGCCGATGCTTTTGCTCGGGCGAGGCGGCCGAACAGCATTTAATAAGCACGCTTCTCTCGAGCTTCTCGCGCAAGAAACAGGCATTCTCGGCGTGTTCCATGCTGATCTTAGAGACGTAGGTGCCGCTCTTGGGACGCGTTTCCACCAGCTCTTGCTCGCGCAGGCGCACAAAGGACTCGCGAATGGGCGTGCGCCCGATTCCCGTCTCCTTTTCCAGACCAATCGCCGAAAGGCGCGTGCCGGGCCTGAGCTCGGCATAGATGATCTTGGAGCGCAATGCGTTGTATGCCTGGTCTTGCAGGCTCTGATAATGCTGGTGTTGTTCCATAAAGCCCTCGGATGAAGCCCACGGTTTGTCGAATTTCACCACGTAATACTATCGCATCGACACGCCCCAGCTCCCAATCAGTCTTTTTGGGTCGGGGCTCTTTTAGCTACCCTGGCCCGCAGATCGGCCCCCTTGCCACAAAAGTGGCCCATCTACTACATTAACACGGATAGCCTCGGCCATACCGAAAACCGTGAAAACAAAACCGCAGGTAGACAGCTTGTCGATTTTCGAAAAAGCCGAGTATGGTTGACCCCTGCGGCTTAAACGTAGTAGATAGGCCCTTTTCGTGGCGCAGCACTACTGCACCCCAAATTGGCACCCCGAGCCTGTTATAAGTTGCTGTGAAATACGGACGGTTGATAATCAAGGCGCGCTATACGGCTTGCTATATCTCACTATACTTTGCTGTACGTCGCTATACTTTGCTATAACTTGACAATAATCGGCCCGTTACCATCCGGGATATAACGGACCCCAAGCCAACGCTGGCTTGGGGTCCGTCTTGTACCATGGCTCTTTTTGACTATGAGCGCTCGTATTTCGTGGCCCGCCCGGTTCCCTGCCTTACGATTGCATTCCGTTCAAGCAGAGATTCGAGTGCCGCCAACGTCCGCATGCGGCTCAGCCCCGTCTGTTTTTCAATCTCGCTTCGCGACATAATTCGACCGCCCGACAAGGCCTTGAGAACCTGGACCTCTTCCTCGGACCCTTCAAGGGCATCGGTAACGGGCAATGTGACGGCCACCATGCCGCCGCGAACATCAAAAATTGGTTGATTGATCGAATCGCGATAGGCACGTCTAATGCGCGCAATTCCCGTACCAAATTTCTCGATGTAATCCAGCTTTAAGAAGGCCTCTGCAACGATGGGGTTTCTGAGCACGGATATCTGCCCATACAGGTATTGTTCCGTCGTCAAACCGGCGGGCAGCGATCCGGGGGAGGTCACAACGACGCGATCATCGTACAGGGCAATTTGAACGTTCGCTCGAACGTCCCACGTCCGATGCACCAAAGCGTTTGCAACAGCTTCGCGGAATGCCTCAAGAGGAATTCGATCGGTTTGGACGCGCTCCATCCCTTCGATACGCTCATAACGGTAGTAGCGTGCAAACATAGCTACCGCCCTGTCCACCTGCTCAATTGCGGATACATTTGTCGCCGCCTCGCGATCCAAGATCACATCCTCGGTATCGCCAAAACGGACGCAGTCGATGCCCGGAAAATCATTCTTATCCGCTAAAATCGCCGCGGCATTGGTATAGCCATCCTTGCCGAGCAAGCGGAGCGTACGCAAGATATCCGACGTTAGCTCGGAAATGCCGAGGTGTTCAACACACTTATGCTCGAGCGTATGAAAGCTCAAGTCCTGGCGAGCCGACGTGAGCGCGTCGAACGTTACGTTGCTGCCTTCGAGCGTCAGCCTGCCATACTCAAACCGGTCGACCTCCACCGTTGCCGAATCGTTTCGTCTGTAGGCCTTTCCCTTGCTTCGATAGGGTTTGTCCTGCCCCTCATAAACCGTAAGGATTACGATCCCGTGTTTCTCATCGGGCTCAAGCGAATAACGGGGTGCGGGATCAAGACTGTCGTTAATCATGTTCTCGATGCGCAGGCATTCTGCAACCGGATCCGCAAGGCCGACAGTCACACCCTCGTCATCAACGCCAAACTCAATCTTGCCCGTCCCGTAGTTTGCATAGGCGCTCACCGTTTTAAGAAACGTCGGCGTAACGCTTTCCTTGTATTCGACTGTAGGGCTCTCTCTAACAACCATATGCACAACCCCCTCGTTTCGTACCATTCATAACCGTATTATAAGACGAAAACCGTTTGCGTACTGATTTATAGAAGACGCAAACGGTTTTCGTCTTGATTTGCGTACGGAATTAAGACGCATAATTTCGCTTTCGTATGGCTCAATACCGGACGCAGACTGTTTTCGTCTGTCAATACGTCTGCAATCCAAACGAAAAGAGCCCCGAGCTCGTATGAACTCGGGGCTCTTTGTGCCGCACATCTATGAGAGAAGAAATTCGATGCGTACGGACGCTACTCCATGAAGCCGCCCTGGGATGGCGGCAACCTCGTCAATGGGGTCAGGTTTACATGCATCAGCTTAGTGCAAAGTAACCTGGCCCCATGCACTAAGGGATTGGCTAGAGCTCGCAGGCAACCTTGTAGCCATCGCCGATGGCGTCGCGGATGTTGCCGCACTTGTTGGCATCGCCCAGCACGTGGGTGGCAACACCGGCTGCAGCCAGGTCGTCGGCCAGCTTGGTATTGGGACGATAGCCCATGGCAAGCACCAGCGTATCGGCACCGGTGATGGTGTGGACCTCGCCGTCCTTCTCGTAGCTGATGGTGTCCTCGGTGATCTCGGTCACCTTGGCCTCGGTCAGCACGTGGACGCCCTTGGAGAGCATGCGCGTGATGAGCACCGCGCGGCCGGCACCGCCCTCGTTGGCGGCGAGCGTCTTAGTCATCTCGATGACGGTGACGTCGCGATTGGCCGGCGACAGGTCGTTGACCAACGGGGCCAGGTAATCGGCCGTCTCGCAACCGACGGTGCCGCCTCCCACGATGACGATCTTCTTGCCCGGGAAAGCCTTGCCACCCAGCAGGTCGTCGGCCGTCATAACCTGCTTAAAGCCCTGCATGAAGGCCGGAGCGATGGGCTCGGCACCATAAGCCAGGACAACCTCGTAACCCGCGTAATCACGCTGAATGTCCTCGGCCGAGAGCTCGGTACCAAAGACGCACGTGACGCCGGCCTCGGCCAGGCGACGGTACTGATACTTGATCACGCGGGTGAGTTCCTGCTTTGCCGGCGGAACGGCTGCGATGCGCATTTCGCCGCCCGGCTCATCCTGCTTGTCCACGAGCACCACGTTGTGGCCGCGCTTGGCGGCAATGTAGGCTGCCTCCATGCCCGCAGGACCAGCGCCCACAACGAGCACGTTCTTGGCCTCGGCGGCAGGCTCGTAGCCAGCCTCGTCACGCTCCACGTCCGGGTTGACGGTGCAGGAGATGCGCTTGCCAAACATAATGCCGTTCAGGCAGCGCAGGCAGCCGATGCAGGGGCGGATGTCGTCGGCGTTGCCGGCAGCGGCCTTGTTGCAGAACTCGGCATCGCACAGGTTGGCGCGGCCCATCATGCAGATGTCGGCGGCACCGTCCTCGATCAGCTCCTCGGCAATCCAGGCCTCGTTAATGCGGCCGACCGTGGCAACGGGAATGTTGACGTGCTTTTTGATCTCGCGCGAGCAGGCGGCATGCGAGGCCTGCTGGGTACCGGCGGCGGGAATCGCGGAGCCGCGCTTGATGGTGGTGCCGCCCGACACGTGAATCATGTCGACGCCGGCCTTCTCCAGACGACGCGAGACATAGATCATGTCGTTGAGGGTCAGGCCGCCATCGGTGTATTCATCGCCCGAAATGCGGACGTCGATGATAAAGTCCTTGCCGCAGCGCTCGCGAATCTCGGCGATGACCTCGAGCAAGAAGCGCATGCGGGCGTCGAGCGAGCCGCCGTACTCATCGGTACGCTTGTTATAGAGCGGGGTCAAAAAGCCGCCGAGCATGCCGTGGGCGTGCGCCGCATGGACCTCGACGCCATCGACGCCGGCCTTCTGCATGCGCACGGCAGCGTCACCGAACTGATGCGTGAGCTCGTGGATCTCATCGACCGTGATGGGGCGCGGCGCCTCGCGGGCATAGGACGGGCCCACAAAGGACGGAGCGATTAGGCGCGGCGTGCCCGGAATGTTAAAGGCCATGTAGGCGGGGTGGAAGAGCTGCGGCATGATCTTGCAGCCGTACTCGTGGACGGCGGCGGCGAGCTTTTCCCAGCCGGGGATAAACGTGTCGTCGTAGCAGCACATGTCACCCGGCAGATAGGTATAGGTGGGCTCGACCGTCACGACCTCGGTGATGATCAGGCCCACGCCGCCTTTGGCACGGGCGCGGTAATGATCGACCAAATCGTCGGTCACATAGCCGTGATCGGCCAGGTTGGTAGACACCGGCGGCATAAAGACGCGGTTCTTGACCTCGGTCGTACCGACCTTGATCGGGCTAAAGAGCATCGGGTAGGCAGAAGACTCCATGCAGGCTTCCTTTCGTTTGAGCCGCTCGGCGGCAGTTACTGACACACCTATCGTATCAGTATCCGCCGCATTCGCACTCGCTCGCACTCCCCACCTTCAATCCCGACCCTCACAAAAAGTTGCGGTGGAATAGTTCCTGAATAAGGCTCTTGGCGCGCCAAACAGGGACTATTTCACCGCAACTGATGGGCGGGGTGGAATTGAGGGCTCAGATAGTCAGTCATGCCCTCATCCGCCACTCCCTCACTTACAGCGCGCCGTCCAGCATAAGGTTCACCTTGAGCACATTGACCGTGGGCTCGCCGAACATGCCGAGGAAACGGCCCTTGGTGCACGCGGCGATGATGTCGCGCACCTCGTCCTCACTTTTGCCCGTGGCCTTGGCAAGGCGCGGGACCTGGTACTCGGCGGCATCCGGAGAGATCTCCGGGTCGAGGCCGGACCCCGAACACGTCACCAAGTCGACGGGTACAGCGTCCATATCGGCATCGGGGTTGGCGGCGCGGATCTTCTTCGCGCGCGCATCTATCAGCTGCCGATACTCCTCACTCGCCGGGGACAGGTTGGACGGGGCACCATACGCCATGAGCTCGCCGCCTTCGCCTTCGACGATTGACACGTTCTGGATACGACCCCACATGTGGGCTTCGTCATCGAAGTTCTGGCCGATGAGCTCGGAACCCACAACCTTGCCGTCGACCGTAATGAGTGAACCGTTCGCCTGATACGGGAACGCAACCTGGGCGATGCCGGTCACGACGAGCGTATAGCCCAGGCCGCAGACAACGGTAAACAGCGCGAACACGCCCAGTGCGCGCGATGCAACACCTTTGAACATACAAACCTCCACTTACATAATGCCGCAGAACGCGAGCAGCATGTCGATGAGCTTGATGAATACGAACGGGGCAACGATGCCGCCCAGACCCCACACGAGCAGGTTGTGGGTCAACAGCTGGCCGGACGGAACCTCGCGGTACTTGACGCCCTTGAGGGCCGCCGGAATTAGCGCGACGATAACGAGCGCGTTATAGATGATGGCCGAAAGAACCGCGGACAGCGGGCTTGCCAGACCGAGGATGTTGAGCGCGCCCAGTCCCGGATAAATCGGAGAGAACAGCGCCGGGATGATGGCGAAGTACTTCGCCATGTCGTTGGCCACCGAGAAGGTCGTGAGCGAACCGCGGGTCATGAGCAGCTGCTTGCCGATACGCACGACCTCGATGAGCTTGGTGGGGCTGGAGTCGAGGTCGACCATGTTGCCGGCCTCCTTGGCAGCCTGGGTGCCCGTGTTCATGGCCACGGCGACGTCGGCCTGGGCCAGAGCGGGCGCGTCGTTGGTGCCGTCGCCGGTCATGGCGACCAGGTGGCCCTCACGCTGGAACTCGCGGATCTTCTCGAGCTTGCCTTCAGGGGTGGCCTCGGCCAGGAAGTCATCAACACCGGCCTCGGCGGCGATTGCCGCGGCGGTGAGCGGGTTGTCGCCCGTCACCATGATGGTCTTGATGCCCATCTTGCGCAGGTCGGCGAACTTCTCCTTAACGCCGGACTTGATGATGTCCTTGAGGTACACAACGCCCAGCACGCGGCAGTTCTTGGTCACGACCAGCGGGGTGCCGCCGGCCTTGGCGATGCGTTCGACGGCCTCGTCGCACTCCTTTGAGAACACGCCGCCGGCTGCCTCCACATAGGTGCGCACGGAATCGGCAGCGCCCTTGCGGATCTCATTGCCCTCGTAGTTCACGCCGGACATACGTGTTGCCGCGGTGAACGGGATGAACTCCATACCCTTATCCTCGAGTGTGCGGCCGCGCAGACCGAACTGCTCCTTGGCGAGGACGACGATGGAGCGGCCCTCGGGGGTCTCGTCGGCCAGCGAGGAAAGCTGGGCGGCATCGGCCAGCTCCGCGGGATCGATGCCGTCGACCGGGATGAACTCGGCGGCTTGGCGGTTACCCAGGGTGATGGTGCCGGTCTTGTCGAGCATGAGGATGTCGACGTCGCCGGCGGCCTCGATGGCGCGGCCGGACATGGCCAGCACGTTGGCCTCGTTCAGACGGCTCATGCCGGCGATGCCGATGGCGGAAAGAAGGGCGCCGATGGTAGTGGGAGCCAGGCACACGAGCAGCGCCACGAGCGTGGTCACGGCCGTGGGGTTGTCCATGTCGTTAAGACCGACCGAGAAGCAGGAGTAACAATACAGGGCCAGCGTGACCAGGATAAAGACGATGGAGAGGGCCACCAGGAAGATCTCCAGAGCGATCTCGTTAGGGGTCTTCTTGCGCGCGGCACCCTCGACCATCGCGATCATCTTGTCCAGGAAGCTCTGGCCGGGCTCACTGGAGATCTTGACGATGATCCAGTCGGACAGCACCGTGGTACCGCCGGTAACGGCAGAGCGGTCGCCGCCGGCCTCGCGGACCACGGGGGCGGACTCGCCGGTGATGGCGGACTCGTCAACGGAAGCAGCGCCCTCGATGACGTCGCCGTCGCCGGGAATCTGCTCGCCGGCGCGTACGATCACCAGGTCGCCGCGCGTGAGCTCGGTGCCGGGAACGACGGTGAAGTGCTCCTTGTCCTCAACGGACTCGATGCGATGGGCCTCGACATCCTTCTTGGCCGCACGCAGGGAATCGGCCTGAGCCTTACCGCGGCCCTCGGCAAGCGCCTCGGCGAAGTTCGAGAACAGGTCGGTGAGCCACAGGATGACCGCGATGGCGACCACATAGTAGGTGGGCACACCCGCGTCCTGCACACCGAAGATGGAAGCGACGGCCAGGACGGAGGTCATGACGGCGGAAAGCCACACCAGGAACATGACCGGGTTTTGAATCTGGACGCGAGGATCCAGCTTGGCAAACGAGTCGCGGACCGCGCGGCCCATCATGTCTTTTTGCATAGCCATAAATCTGCGCCCTCCTTTACGCAATCATCTGGAAGAACTCGGCAACGGGGCCAAGCGCCAGGGCCGGGAAGAAGCTCAGGGCACCGATCAGCAGAACGATGAACACGAGCAGGAATACGAACATGCCGTTGGTGGTAGACAGGGTACCGGCGCTCTCGGCGACCTTACCCTTCTTGGCCAGCGAGCCGGCGATAGTCAGCGTACCGATGATGGGCATGAAGCGTGCGAACAGCATCTCGAGGCCGAGCATGACGTTGATCCAGGGAATGTTGCAGTTCATGCCTGCAAACGCCGAGCCGTTGTTGCCGCCGCATGAGGTGAAGGCATACAGCACCTCGGAGAAGCCGTGCGCGCCACCATTGTTGAGCTGGTCGGCAAGACCGGGCACCATGCAGGCGATGGCCGAGCACACCAGAATGGCAAACGGAGTTGCCAGGCACAGGACAACTGCCCAGCGCATCTCGCCCGGCTCGATCTTCTTGCCCAGGAACTCGGGTGTGCGTCCGACCATGAGGCCGGCGATGAACACTGTGAGGATGGCGAAGCCGATCATGCCGTACAGGCCGCAGCCCACGCCGCCGAAGACGACCTCGCCCAGAGCCATCTGGAGCATCTGGACAAACCCGCCGAGCGGGGTGTAGGAGTCGTGCATGGAGTTAACCGAGCCGTTGGAAGCAGCCGTCGTGAAAGCGGACCAGGTGGAAGAGGAGGCGATACCGAAGCGGCTCTCCTTGCCCTCCATGTTGCCGCCGGCCTGGCCGTCGGTCATCTCGATATTGACCGCTCCGCCATCGGCCAGCTGCGGGGTGCCCGCATGCTCGTTGACGGCGATGATGCCGGTGAAGATCACCAGCAGGATGAACATGGCGGCAAAGATGGCCTTGCCCTGCTTGGTGTTCTTGACGCCGATACCGAAGGCGAAGCAACAGGCGGCCGGGATCAGCAGCAGGCTGGTCATCTCGATGATGTTGGTGAAGGCACTGGGGTTCTCATACGGATGGGCGGAGTTCACGCCGAAGAAGCCGCCGCCGTTGGTGCCGGACTGCTTGATGGCGACCTGAGGAGCCGCGGGACCCTGGGGCAGGAACTGCTCGGTGACCACGCGCGCGCCCTCGACAACCTTGCCGTCGACCTTGACCGTGTCGCCCTCAATCTGGGCGCCGTCGATGACGCTCCAGCCGCCGTCTGCATTAGGCTGAACAGCGACGGGTTCTACGAGCTCAGCCTTCTGAGCCGGCTGGAAGTTGGAGATGACGCCACCGGCAGCCAGGCAGATGCCGAACACGAGGTTCAGCGGGATGAGCACATACAGGACGGTGCGGGTGAGGTCGACCCAGAAGGAACCCAGACCCTGCTCCTTGACCTGACGGAAGCCGCGGATCAGCGCGAACATGACCGCGATACCGGTGCCAGCGGAAACGAAGTTCTGCACAGTGAGACCCATGAACTGCACAAGGTAAGACAGGGTGGTCTCACCGGAGTAGGACTGCCAGTTGGTGTTGGTTATGAAGGAAGCAGCCGTATTGAACGACAGGTCCCATGACACACCCGGCAGGTGCTGGGGATTGCCTGGCAAGAAGGACTGAAGCGCCTGGAGTGCCACAAGAGTCACGAGGCCGATCCCCGAAAAGACCAGCACGCTCGCCAGATAGCGCCTACACCCCATCTGTTCTGCCGCGTCGATGCGAAGCAGACGATAGACGCCACGCTCCACAGGAGCAATCACAGGCGACAGGAACGTATGCTCACCATCCATGATATGGGCCATGAACCGACCGAGCGGAACGGCCAGGACGACGAGTACGGCAAAGTACAAGATGTACTGAATCGCAGCGTCCATAGTTTACGAATCACTCCTCATCAGAATGTAGATGTAATAGATAAGAAGTCCAATGCAGACGACTCCGATGATGGGAATGAGGATGTCCATTTACCGCCCCTTTCACACGCGGTCCGATGTCTCGGACGCCTGCCCTCGCAAGCGTCTGGGGACAGTAAACGCTTCTAGGGATTAAAGAGGCGTGAGGGCCGGGGCTCACGTCCTTAAGATGCCGTAAAGATGCAGGTAGAAAGCACTATTGCAGCTGCAGTGCGCCTATACTCGACCTCGCGAGCATACAGTGGTGTCTTCACCGCGTATGCACGCATGGACAACGCTTCAGAAAGGCTACGCTATGCAGCGCGACGCATCGGACACTCGCGTCAATCCAGACCTCATCCTCAAGGCAATTGAGAAAGACGAGGTCGCCGATGACACTCGAACCAGCCGGGGACACCTCAAGATTTTCTTTGGCTACGCTGCTGGCACAGGCAAAACCTATGCGATGCTTCAAGCCGCCCACGCCGCCAAGCGGCGAGGTGTCGACGTCGTCGCGGGATACATCGAGCCGCACGAACGTCCGGCAACTGCCCATCTTGCACAAGGGCTTGAGAACGTGCCCTGTAAACTCATCGAGCACAACGGCATTGCGCTCAGCGAGTTCGATCTAGATGCGGCTATCGAACGCGCCCCTCAGCTCATCCTTGTCGACGAGCTCGCCCATACAAATGCGCCGGGGTCTCGCCACGACAAACGCTATCAAGACGTCGAGGAACTTCTACATGCGGGCATCGACGTCTATACGACCGTGAACGTTCAGCATATCGAGAGCCTAAACGACATGGTTGCATCCATCACCGGCGTTGTCGTGAGCGAACGAATCCCCGACCGTATCTTCGATGATGCCGACCAGGTCGAGCTCGTCGACATAGAGCCCGAAGACCTACTTGAGCGCCTTCGCGCCGGTCTCGTCTACCGTCCCGCACAAGCCGACCGAGCGCAACAGCATTTTTTTACCGTCGAGAACCTCACCGCACTCCGAGAAATCGCGCTGCGCCGCTGCGCCGATCGCACCGGCCACCTCACAGACGCCGCACGCGTGCTGGGAAACCGTGACTACTACACCAGGGAGCGTATCTTGGTCTGTGTCTCCCCGGCGCCGACCAATCCCCGCATCGTCCGTGCCGCCGCACGCATGGCGAAAGCGTTTCGCAGCGAGCTCGTCGCCCTGTTCGTAGAGAGCCCGCGCACGCAAGCCATGAGCGATGATGAGCGCGCCAAGCTTGCAGCCAATATCGCCCTAGCCGAGCAGCTCGGAGCACAGATGGAAACCGTCTATGGCGACGACATCGCGTTTCAGATCTCCGAGTTCGCACGCCTGTCGGGTATTTCGAAGATCGTCATGGGGCGCACGGGCGAGCGCAGCAGCGTCCGTCAGGCCCTCTTTGGCCGCAAATCTCTCGTAGAACAGCTCATAGCATTCGCCCCGAACCTCGACATTTACATCATTCCAGACCAGTCGACTCCGCCCTCCCGGCCCAAAGGACGCCGCCGTGCGCGCGCCCTGCAGCCGCCCAGCAGCCGAGACGCGCTTCGCACGCTGGCCTTCTCTCTTGTCGCCACGGCGATCGGCACGGCTTTTCGCCATCTGGGATTTGCCGATTCCTGCATCATATCCCTCTATATCCTCACGGCCCTGCTGACCGCCGTCACCACGACGGGGCGTATCTGCACGATCGTATCGAGCGTGCTCTCTGTAGTGCTTTACAACTTCTGCTTCGTCACGCCTCTGTTTTCGCTCGCCAGCTACGACCGAAGCTATCTGGTCACGTTCGGCATCATGTTCGCTACCGCTATGGTCGCCGGCGAGTTAACTGCGCGCATCGCCGACAACGCCCGTACCTCCGCCGAGAACGCATTCAAAACGCGCGTACTCCTCGAAACGAACCAGCTCTTGCAGCAAGCCCATAGCGCGGAGGAGTGCGCCCGCGTCGCCATGAACCAACTCATCAAACTGCTAAAACTCGACGTGGTCTTCTACACCGCCGAACACGGCACGCTCGGCAAGACGCTCTATGAGTCCGCTGGCACCGAAAACCGATCCGCGTCGCTGTTCACCGACTACGAGCGCGCTGTTGCAACCTGGACCTACACCAACAACAAACGCGCGGGCGCAAGCACGCGGACCCTGCCCGAAGCGCGCTGCCTCTACCTCGCGGTTCGCACCGGCGACAAGGTATTCGGTGTCATCGGCATCGACCTGGAGGGGCGCGAGATCGAAGCCTTCGAGCATTCGATCGTCCTATCTATCGTAGGCGAATGCGCCTTGGCGCTCGAAAGCGACCGGGCGGCGCAAGAGCGCGAAGAGGCTGCGGTCTTGGCGAAAAACGAGCAGCTGCGCGCCAACCTTTTGCGCTCCATCGGCCACGATTTGAGGACACCCCTCACGGCTATATCCGGATCTGCGGCAATCCTTCGGAAGAGCGACGAGAAGCTCAGCCTCGAACAACGCTGCGATCTTGCCGATGCCATCTACGACGACTCCCTCTGGCTTATCGATACCGTGGAGAACCTCCTCGCCATCACACGCGTCGAGGATGGCACCATTTGCCTCAACTTCACATCCGAGCTCATCGACGAGGTCATCGAGGCCGCCCTCAGCCATGTCGCCCAAGCATCGCATGGACGTACCGTCACCATCGAGCACACTGACGACATCCTGCTGGTACGCATCGACGTCCATCTCATCATGCAGGTGCTTACGAATCTCATCATGAACGCCTTCAAATACACGCCCGAGGACTCGACTGTCACCATCAGCGCACGTCGCGAGGGTGCGTTCGTCGTGGTGGACGTCGCAGACGATGGGCCGGGTGTGGCAGACTGCGACAAGCCTCATATCTTTGAGCGCTTCTTTACCTCAGGCAATACGCGGCCCGTGGATTCGCGTCGAAGCATCGGCCTTGGGCTGTCGCTCTGCCGCTCCATCGTGGAGGCACATGGCGGCGTCATCGAAGTTCGCGACAACCACCCCCATGGGGCCGTCTTCCGTTTTACCCTGCCCGCTGAGGAGATCGAGATTCATGAATAATGCCGCTAAGCCACGCATCCTCCTGGTCGAAGATGACCTGACCGTTCAAAACCTCGTTTCGACCGCGCTTGACCTCCACGGCTATGTCGTGAGCAAGGTTTGCAACGGCCAGGCCGCCATCATGGATGCGGTGTCGCACGGCCCCAGCCTCATCATGCTCGACCTCGGCCTTCCCGACATTGACGGTATCGAGGTCATCACGAAGATCCGAAGCTGGTCGGCAGTCCCCATTATCGTCATTTCGGCGCGCACCGAAGATTCCGACAAGATTGCAGCACTTGACGCAGGGGCAGACGACTACCTCACCAAGCCCTTTTCTGTGGATGAGTTGCTCGCGCGCGTCCGCGCGAATTTGAGGCGCTCCTCGATGGCGTCGAGCGAGTCGACAGAAGCGAGCACGTTCGACAACGGTCCGCTGCATATCGACTACGCCGCGGGATACGCGACGAAAGACGGACGCGAGCTCTCGCTCACCCCAACCGAGTACAAATTGCTCGTCCTTCTGGCGAAAAACGTCGACAAGGTGCTCACCCACACCTTCATCACCCGCGAGATATGGGGCACGAGCTGGGACAGCGATCTGGCGAGCCTGCGCGTGTTCATGCGCACCCTGCGCAAGAAGATCGAGGCAGACCCCTCTCATCCCAAGATGATTCAGACGCACATGGGTGTCGGGTACCGCATGCAGCGTCTCTAGCCCACCCCACAAAAAGTTGCGGTGGAATACGGAGTAGATAAGGCCTTTGACAGCCAAAACAGTCCGTATTTCACCGCAACTGATGGGCGGGATGGAGTTAGAGGCCCAGGTAGGTGGTCATGCCTTCGACGCGAGCTTGGCGTCGACGGCGGCATGGACGACCGTGAGCGGGCCGTTGACCACATAGTTAACGATACCCAAAAAATACTCTTCGACTCACCGTGCTCTCTCTCAAATGCACAAAGCGCCCCGCGAACGGATGCTCGCGAGGCGCTTGAAGCCGAACCTTATTTGATACCGCGGCCCAGGTCTTCGGCGATTTTATCCACGCCTTTAAGTGCGGCGCAGGTCTTTTTGTTGGAGCAATGTCCCGTGCAAACGCCACCCTGAGCGCAGTCGGCGCAGGTACCCTTGCGGTAGATGCGCACGCACACTGCGACAAACGCAATGCCGATAACAGCCAGCACAACAATATCGATAGGTGCCATAGTAAGCCTCCTCTAGTTAACCGCCACTTACTTTACCCCATCTTCCACCTACCAAACAGGAACAGGGTTATTTTGGTCGGTTTCATCTGCGGAAACGCCACATCTCCCTCACCAAAAAGCCCGAGTGTCGCTGGGACACCCGGGCTCATGGAAAGGGGCTAATCCTTATTCAGAACTAGGCAGAAACTGCGGCGGAAGCAGCGTTGGTCTCGTCCTCGTCGGTCCAAACGTGCTTGGGCATGGGACGGAAGATCTGGAAGAGCATCGCAACAAGCAGCACAATGGCCACAACCGTCCAGATACCAAACTGGCCAAGGACAAGCAGGTTGTAGAACTGGTTGATGAACAGGCCGATCACCCAAGCGAAGGCGCACTCGTAGCCGATGGCAATCGCGGTCCACTTGCCGGAGTCCATCTGATTGCGGATAGTGCCCATGGCGGCAAAGCACGGGGCGCACAGCAGGTTGAATGCGCCAAAGGCCACGCAAGCGCCCATGGTCGGGAACATACCGGCAAACGCGGTCCACAGGCTCGGATCGGTCTCGGCGGCGTCGGCAACCGACAGCAGCGAGCCGGCGGTGGCGACGACGTTCTCCTTAGCGACAAGGCCCGAGACAGTCAGCGCGGTGGCCTGCCAGGTGCTAAAGCCGAGCGGGGCGAAGATCCAAGCAACCAGGTTGCCGAGCATGGCGAGCACGGAGTAGTCCATGAACTCCTCGGGGATGCCGTCCATCGCAGGCAGGAAGCCAAAGGAACCGTTATAGCTACCAAAGTTGGAGAGGAACCAAACAACGACGGTGGACGCGAAGATGACCGTGCCGGCCTTCTTGATAAAGGCCCAGCAGCGCTCCCACACGTGCAGAGCCCAAGAGCGGATCGCCGGGAAGTGGTAGGCGGGAAGCTCCATAACGAACGGCGTCGGACGACCGGCGAAGAGCTTGGTCTTCTTGAGCATGAGGCCCGAGGCGATGACGGCAAAGACGCCCAGGAAGTAGAAGAGCGGGCTGATCCATGCGGCGGTGGTGGAAGAATCGCCGATGATGGAGCCCATGAGCAGGGCGATGATCGGCAGCTTGGCGCCACAGGGAATGAACGTGGTGGTCATGACCGTCATGCGGCGGTCCTTCTCGTTCTCGATTGTCTTGGTAGCCATGACGCCGGGGACGCCGCAGCCCGAGGACACGAGCATGGGGATAAAGGACTTACCGGACAGGCCAAAGCGACGGAACACGCGGTCCATGATGAAGGCGACGCGGGCCATGTAGCCGCAGTCCTCCAGGAAAGACAGCATGATAAAGAGCAGGAACATCTGCGGCACAAAGCCAAAGATGGCGCCCAGGCCGCCGACGATGCCGTCACAGACGAGCGAATCGACCAGACCACCGTCCTCGGTGCCACCGGCCACAAGGGCGTCGTGCACCACGGTGGTGAGACCCGGGACATAGGGGCCGTACTGCGCCGGGTCGATCGAATCGGCAGCGTCCTCACCCACGGCCTCGACGGCCGCATCGTAGGCGTCGCGACCCTGACCGAGCACGTACCAACCGTCGGTACCGAAGAGCTGGTCGTTGGTGAAGTCGGTCACCGTGCCGCCCAGGGTGGAAACGGCGATGTAGTACACGCAGAACATGATGACCACAAAGATCGGCAGACCCAGGATACGGTTGGTAACCACGCGGTCGATCTTCTCGGAGGTACTCATCTTGGCCGGAGCCTTGGTGAGGCACTCGTCAATGATGTGGGCGATCACGCCGTAGCGCTCGCCGGTGATGATGGACTCGGCATCGTCGTCGCAATCCTGCTCGCACTGGGCGACCAGCTGCTCAACGCGATCGGCCTTCTCCTTGGTGAGGTTGATGAGCTTGCAGGCGTCCGCATCGCGCTCAAACAGCTTGACGGCGTAGTAGCGACGCTTGTTGGCGGAAACGCTCGCCGGCAGGTTGTTCTCGATGTGGGTCAGAACGTCCTCGATAGAAGAATCGAACTTGTGCTCCGGCACCTGGCCCTTGGAAGCAGCGGACTTCTTGACCTGCTCGAACAGCTCTTTGATACCCTTGTTTTTAAGGGCCGAGATCATCATGACCGGGCAGCCGAGCTTCTTGGAAAGCTTGTCCGTGTCGATCTTATCGCCGTTCTTCTCGACCAAATCGGCCATGTTGAGGGCGACGACCACGGGCAGGCCGGTCTCGACGACCTGAAGTGCCAGGTACAGGTTACGCTCCAGGTTGGTGGCGTCGACAACCTGGACGACCACATCGGGCTCGCCGCTCATGAGGTAGTCGCGCGAGCACTGCTCCTCGGGGCTGTAGGGGGAAAGCGAGTAGATGCCGGGGAGGTCCGTAATCGTGACGTTCTTGTCACTCAGGAGCTTGGCTTCCTTTTTCTCAACCGTGACGCCGGGCCAGTTGCCAACGTAGCCGTTGGCGCCGGTGATCAGGTTGAAAAGCGTGGTCTTGCCGCAGTTGGGGTTACCCGCCAGCGCGACATGGATCTGAGAATCCGCCATTCAATCCTTCTTCCTTGTGTGCCCGCGCTGCTTTCTCCGCGCGGGCTGGATAATGTGCTTCAACACTGCATTATTGAGTTAGAAAAACCTAACTTTATCTGCAGAAATATACGCCGCGAGCCCTTACTGGACCTCGACGACGGCAGCCTCCTCCTTGCGGATGGAGAGCTCGTAGCCGCGCACGTTGATCTCGACCGGATCTCCGAGCGGTGCAACCTTAACGACCTTGAACGAAGTGCCCTTGATGAGGCCCAGGTCCATAAGGTGACGGCGAAGCGCGCCCTCGCCGTGAAGCTTGACGATGGTAGAGCTCTCGCCCACCTTAACGTCACCCAACGTCTTCATATTCTTTTCCCCCTTTCAGCTTTTATGGAATGCTGCGAACTAACCGACAGTCATGATGTGCATGGCGACCTTGGAATCGATGCCAAAGCGCGCACCGAGCACGGTGACGATGATATTGGCGCCACTCGAGCTCACCACGTGAACCTCGTTGCCCTCGACAAAGCCAAGGTCCTTGAGGTGGTGCTTCATGTCCTCATTGCCCTTTACGCGAGACACGCGCACGGTTTCGCCCGCTTTTACCATCGAAAGCGGCATGGCCGGCATCTGCGGTCCGCAAGACATGAGTGTGCTCCTAACGTCAGTTCGTCCTCAACATCGACGCGGTAAAAGTTAACCACATCTATGTTCGCTTTAGTAAACTAGCACGTGGTTAACTTTTTGGAAAGGGTCCCCATTTAGATTCCGAAAAAGTTTCCTATACGAAACAAAAAGGCGCGGCAAAGAGCTGTCCTTTGCCGCGCCCTGTCATGCTTAGAGCGAGAGGTTTCTGATCGACGTGACGCAGGAAGCCTCGTCTACGCCCGAAACGCGGAAGATGATGTCCTCGCCGCACTCGCCGTAGAGAGCCATGAGCCCCATTACATCGCGGCCGTCGGTATGGCGATCGCCGATACTGACCGATACGTTGCTACGATGCTTGGCAATGATGTCGTAAAGCAGCGCAACCGGGCGGGCATGCAGTCCCAACGGATCTTTAATCGTCTTTGTAAACTCGACCATGTCCCCTCCCGCGGCATCGCACATTCGGCCGGCAAACCCAGCCACGTGGTAGTTATTGTACGTTACCGGCGCACCCCCGTCTCACAAAAAACGAGGGAAGGCACACGTCCTTCCCTCGTTGCTGGCAATAGGTAGCCGCTCGCCTACATCAGGCGCAGGCTGACGTCCTTGAGCTGGGCGCCGGAAACGGCACTCGGAGCACCCGACATAAGGTCGGAGCCGCTGGCCGTCTTGGGGAACGCCATGACGTCGCGGATGGAGTCGGAACCGGTGAGCAGCATGCACACGCGGTCCAGGCCCAGAGCAAAACCACCCATCGGGGGTGCACCAAACTTGAGCGCCTCCATGAGGAAGCCGAACTGCGACTCGGCTCGCTCCTCGGTGAAGCCCAGGAGCCTGAGCATAGACATCTGCATCTCGGCGTTGTGGATACGCATACCGCCGCCGCCGGCCTCAAAGCCGTCCATGACAAAGTCGTAGGTGCAGGAACCGGCCGCCAGCGGGTCGGCCTCGATCTTGGCGATGTCGGTCTCGGTCGGCAGCGTGAAGGGCTGATGCTCGGCAGCGTAGGCCTTGCGGTCCTCATCCCAGTGGAACAGCGGGAAGTTGACGACCCACAGGAAGTCGTGGCCCTCACGCTTGATCTCGAGCGCGTTGGCCATGTGGGAACGCATACCGCCCAGGATCTCGTCAGAGAGCAGGCGCGGGCCGGCGGCGAACATCACGAGGTCGCCAGGCTCGACGTCCATGCGCTCGCGCAGAGCCGCCATCTCCTCGTCCGAGAAGAACTTGACGATGGGGCTGTTGATGGAGCCGTCCTCGCGGAAGGCGATCCAGGCCAGGCCCTTGGCGCCAAACGTGGAGGCCACGCCGGCGAGCTTATCGATCTTGGCACGTGCCCAGGCGCCGGCGCCCTTGGCGTTGATGGCCTTGACGACAGAGCCCTCCTCGTTCGCGGCAGTCGCAAAGACCTTGAACTTGGAGTTGGCAAAGATGTCGGTCAGGTCGACCAGGTGCATACCATAGCGGGTATCGGGCTTGTCGGAGCCATAGGTGTCCATGGCCTCCCAGTAGTCCATGCGACGCAGCGGCGTGGGCATCTCGACACCCATGCGGCCGAAGGCATCGGACAGAACTTCCTCGAGCGCGCTCATGACGTCGTTCTGGTCCACGAAGGACATCTCGATATCGACCTGGGTGAACTCGGGCTGACGGTCGGCACGCAGGTCCTCGTCGCGGAAGCACTTGGCAACCTGGTAGTAGCGCTCGACGCCACCGACCATGAGCAGCTGCTTCAGGAGCTGCGGGGACTGCGGCAGGGCGTAGAAGTTACCCGGCTGAATACGGCTGGGAACGATGAAGTCGCGGGCGCCCTCGGGCGTGGACTTGAACAGGGAGGGCGTCTCGACCTCCATGAACTCACGGTTGTGCAGCGCCTCGCGAATGGCAAAGGTAAAGTCGGAGCGCAGCTTGAGGTTGGCCATCATCTCGGGACGGCGAAGGTCCAAATAGCGATAGCGCAGGCGGGTGTCCTCGCTGGTCTCGATGCCGTCCTCGATCTGGAACGGCGGGGTGACGGACGTGTTGAGCACCTCGGCGTGGTCGGTCAGGACCTCGATCTCGCCGGTCGCGAGCTTAGTGTTGGTGGTCTCCTCGCCACGGGCGCGCACGACGCCGTGGATCTTGATGGGCCACTCGGGGCGCATGGTCTCGGCGATCTTAAAGGCATCGCCGTCGGAGTGCTCGGGGTCGAAGGTGAGCTGCGTGATGCCCTCGCGGTCGCGAAGGTCGCAGAAAATAAGGCCGCCGTGGTCGCGGCGACGGCTCACCCAACCGGTGAGGGTGACCTCTTCGCCCACGTTCTCGAAGCGAAGCTCGCCGCAGGTACGGGTGTGCATGGAATGCTCATCGATGGGACGGGTCTGGCTCATACCAGTGATCCTCCTTTATGGATCTGTGCCGCCCCGTGTCGTTCCGGGCGGCGTCGTACAGATTTGCCCAGCCTGCGTAAACCGCGCAGCCAGACATGGCGTTCTATCTTATCGCACCCGCGTCGATGTGCCGCGGAAAAGTAGCTCCTGCCCAAAGACTTGACGGAGACGAAACAATTGACGCGGCCTGACCGTCGCCCAGGCGCGCCGCGTGCGACAATGTGCCCCAATACAACTGCACTCGGAAAGGCCCGCCATGACTGCACGCCTCATCGTTATGGATATCGACTCCACGCTCATCAACCAGGAAGTCATCGACCTGTTGGGCGAGGAAGCCGGCGTGGGAGAGCAAGTTGCACAGATCACCGAACGCGCCATGCGCGGCGAGCTTGACTTTAAGCAGGCGCTCGAGGAGCGCGTGGGGCTGCTTGCCGGCTTGGATGAGAGCGTGTTCGAGCGCACCTTTGAGCGCGTGACGTTTACTCCCGGCGCGCTGGAGCTTGTGCGCTCGGCGCACAGCAAGGGCTGGAAGGTCGGCGTGGTGAGCGGCGGCTTCCACGAGGTCGCCGACAAGATCGTGGCCGCCGCGGGCATCGATTTTTGCCTGGCCAACCGTCTGGAAGTCGTGGACGGCAAGCTCACGGGTAAGCTGGCGGCAGACATTGTGACCAAGGAATCCAAGCTCATTCAGCTGCTGGATTGGGCGGTTGAGTGCGGTGTCGACATGGCCCACACCGTCGCGATCGGCGACGGCGCCAATGACATCCCCATGATTCAGGCCGCGGGCACGGGCATCGCGTTTTGCGCCAAGCCCAAGACGCGCGAAGCCGCCCCGTTTGCCATCGACGAACGCAACCTGACACTCGCCATGGATATCATCCTGCGCGACTAGTCGATCCTTCTAACAATAGAATCAGTCTGTCCTATAGTTTCCGAACAATTTTGTCTTAGTGTTCGGAAACATACCCTTTGAGTGCTAGACTTTGCGCCGTCGAAGGGAACATATATGGATAAGCGAGATCTAGAGCAGCTGCTGAGCGATGTTGCCGGCGGATCAGTCACCCCCGCCGACGCCCTTACGCGCATCCAGACGGCTCCGACTGCCGATTTGGGCTTTGCGCAGCTCGATCTTTCGCGCGGGGTGCGCCAGGGAGCCGGCGAGGTTGTCTACGGTGCCGGTAAAACCGCCGAGCAAATTGCCGCCATTATCGAGGCGCTGCGCGATGCCGGCCAGGAGCGCATCCTAGTCACACGCTTGGATGCCGAAAAAGCCGCGCGCACCGCTGAGTTCCTCGGCAACGACATCGACCTGGGATATGTCCCGGACGCCCAGCTCGCCCTGGTGGGTGGCAAGCCCTCCCCCACCGGCAACGGACACATCGTCGTCGCCTGCGCCGGTACGAGCGACCTGCCCGTCGCCGAAGAGGCGGCACTGACGGCCGAGTTCTACGGCAACGAGGTCGATCGCCTCTACGACGTGGGTGTCGCCGGCCTGCACCGCCTGCTCGCTCATGCTGAGGAACTTGCCCAGGCGCAGGTGGTCATCGCCATCGCCGGCATGGAAGGCGCCCTGGCGAGCGTTATCGGCGGTCTTGTGAGCTGTCCGGTCATCGCCGTCCCCACCAGTGTGGGCTATGGCGCGAGCTTTGGCGGCGTGGCCGCACTGCTCGCCATGCTCAACTCCTGCGCCAGCGGCGTTTCAGTCGTCAACATCGACAATGGCTTCGGCGCCGCCTACCAGGCAAGTCTTATCAATCATTTGAGCGCCGGCACGCCCTGCGCCCGTTAAGGAGCATTCTATGTCCAACCATCAGCACACGCTTATCATCGACGGCACCTCGGGCATCAGCGGCGACATGACCGTCGCAGCCCTGCTCGACCTGGGCGCCAGCGAGGAGCACCTGCGCGAACAGCTCGCCACGCTGCCGGTCGGCGGCTTTGAGATTGCCGTCACCCGCGTAAACAAGCATGGCATCGACGCCTGCGACTTTGACGTTCAGCTGGCAGAGGAGCTCGAGAACCACGACCACGACATGGCCTGGCTCTACGGCAACGAAGCAGCTGCCGAGCACACACACGAGCATGAGCACCACCATCATGCCCATGGTGAGCACGAGCACCGCCATGGGCACGCGCGTGACCACGACCACGACCACGACCACGACCACGACCACGAGGGTCACCATCACGCCCACCACCACCATCACCGTTCTTTGGCGGACGTCACCGCCATCATCGATGGCTCGCAGATGAGTGATGGCACCAAGCGTCGCGCGCTCGCCATCTTTACCGCGCTCGCCGCCGCCGAGGCCAAGGCCCACGGCAAAACGCCCGAGACCGTCATGTTCCACGAAGTAGGCGCCATCGATTCCATCGTTGACATCTGCTCTGTCGCCATCTGCCTCGATGACCTGGGCATCGAGGATATTGTCGTCGAGTCGCTCTCCGAGGGTCACGGCACCATCCACTGTGCCCACGGCCTTATGCCCATCCCGGTGCCCGCCGTCGTCAACCTATGCCAGGCAGGCAATATCGCCCTCACGCCCGCACCGGTCGCCGGCGAGCTCGTGACGCCGACGGGCGCCGCCATCGTCACCGCGCTGCGTACGTCCGACCAACTGCCCTCACGCTACCGCATCGAAGCTGTCGGCTACGGCGCCGGCAAACGCCCCTACGAAGGTTGCTCCGGTACGCTCCGCTGCCTGCTCGTTCACGCGGACGCATAGCCATGGATGCCCGCAAAACCAAAAGCCGCGCCGCCATTGTCACGGCGTTTTCCGAGCTCCTTCGCGAGGAGGACTACGGCAAGATCACCGTCGGCGACATCATCGCGCGCGCCCATGTGGGTCGGGCCACGTTCTACGGCCTCTTTAAGAGCAAAGACGACCTACTGTCCAAGCTCGTAAGCGACATCTGCACCCACGCCCTCGACGACGATGGCACACCGCTCGACGACCCACTCGTGCAGGTCGAACATATCCTCAACAACCTCTGGGAGCGCCGCCAGGGCGTTCGAGCCCTCGTAGCCGGCGCCGGCTCACGCGTCTTCGCCGACTGCTTACGCAAGACCATCATGTCACGAGCAGCCGAAACCGTCCCCACCGACCCAAACGGCCCCGCCGCCACCATGGACCGAAGCTTCCTACTACACCACATAGCCTCAAGCTTCGTAGGAATGGTCCAATGGTGGGCCTGGCACAACTTCCAAGCCCCAAAAGAGGACGTAGCCAAAGACTACCTCTCAGCCATAAAACCCCTCTTCAACTAAGTAAGAACCTCATCCCAAAGCATCGCCCCAACCCAAGGCGCCACGCATCCCAAAGATTCACTCACGCTTCAACGCCCCTACCAGCAACAAGCCCCTCCCATCCAAATTCAGATATATATGTTGAGTTGCTTGTTCGAACACAGCCAAGAATGCCCTTAACCCCTACCGAGCCCGGACCTTATAGAGCCGTCCTTTGACTAGAACATGCCCAAGAAACCGTGCACAAACAGTGCAGCCAGAGCGGCACCGACAAACGGAGCGATGCCAGGAACGAGCAGGCCGTACTTCCAGTTGTTGTCAGCCTTGTTCTTGATCGGCAGCACCTGATAGGCCATGCGAGGACCAAGGTCACGAGCCTGGTTCATGGCGAAGCCGGTGATGCCGCCCATGCCCATGCCAACAGCCCAAACGATCAGGCCGACGCAGATGGCGAGCATCAGAACGTTCTCGCCGGCGCGGCTAGCGGCAGCAAGGATGGCGCTAATGAACACGAAGGTGCAGATAGCCTCGCAGAAGAAGTTGCGAACATAGTTCGTGCCCTCGGTGGTGGGGTTGGTCGAGAAGATGTTGCGCTGGGCAATGGGGTCGACGACACCCTCGGAAGCCTTGAACTCATCGGCATACATAAGCCAAGCGATTACGGCGCCCACAAAGCCGCCGAGCATATCGGCAATCATGAAGGGGATGCAGCTGCTCCACGGCACCAGGCCTACGATGCACTGGGCAAGCACCATGGCGGGGTTCATGCACACGGCGCCGCCAAAGACAAACAGGCAGACCGAGATGCCAAAAGACCAGGTGGTGATGGCAAACATGTGGCCGGAGCCCTGATACTTGGTGCCCTTGAGCACGGTATCGCAGTGCACGCCCACGCCAAAGATGATCATGAGGGCCGTTGCGCCGAATTCACAGAGGAGTTTGGTAAGCATAAAACCTTATCTTTCTTGTCAGTTATAAACGATTCGTTTAGGCCGCGCGCTAGTGCTGAGCGACAACAACGCCCAGGCCATCGGGAATGACGGCCACCTTGGCATCGGCACCCTTCATCTCAAAGGCGAGCTTGAGCGCCTCCTCGAGGGTTTTGACCGGCGTCATGTGCATATCCTTGATCATCTGGTGATCGCACAGGTCGGTGACCATGATCACAGGGTGATGCGCCAGGATGCGGGCAAAGATCTGGCTCGTCCACTGATCGGGCAGGGTCTCGTCCTTAGGACGGTCGATGCAGGCGCGCTCAAACTCTGCCGGATCGTTGTCGGCGATGTTGTGATAGAAGCCCTCGCCGCCGTGACCGTCGGCACAACCGGCGACGTCGATGATCACACCGCCCTCGGGAAGCGTGGCCTCGGCAGAGCACATGCCCTTCACGGCCTGGTAGATGTTCTGGTCGAGCGGGTAGCCGCCGTTGGTGGTGATGGCAATCTCGCACTCGACGGGCTCAACGCCGGCAAGGCTCTTTACGAACTCGCAGCCAGCCTCGTGTGCCTTGTGGATGTCGCCGGCGAAGGAGCCAATGACCTCGTGCTTGCCGTTGAGCACCACGTTCAGCACAAAGGCAAGGTGAGCCATCTCGGCAGCGGCAAACATGTCCTCGCTCACGTGGTTATGGCACAGGTTGCCGGCACGCGAATGGGAATCGTTCACAAACTGGCCGTTGTGGTTGTACATGATGGTCTTGTAGCTGGCGATGCCAGGCAGGACGGACTTGCGGCTGCCAGAGAAACCGGCAAAGAAGTGCGGCTCAATGAAGCCCTCTGCAAGCAGCAGATCGCAATCGGCGGCAATCTTGTTGATGATGCACTCGCCACCAGAAGGCAGGGTACCGATCTTTTTCATCATGCTGTCGTCAGTCGCGACGTGCATAACGATTTCCTCGTTGGCAACGATCTCCTCGCCATACTTGTTGACGAGTTCCTCGTGTGTCGACGGACGGTGCATACCCGTAGCAACCAAAATACGCACGCGAGCCTCGGGCGCAGCGGAATGGATGTGATGCAGCAGAATAGGCATCGTCACACGCGAGGGAACGGGACGCGTATGATCGGAGCTAATGATAACAATATCCTTCTTGCCAGCACAAAGCTCCTCGAGCGAAGGCGAGCCATAAGGGTTGGCAAGCGACTCCTCTACCAGCTCTTCCTGCGATTTTGTAGTCTTAAACTCGTTTTGATGACCTTCCATCACACCCGCGAAGTTCTTATCCTCGAGCTCCAGATGCAACGTCTTGTGGTCAAACGGCAGTTCACATTCAAACAATGACGAGCGCCCTCTTCCTTTCAACTGACACACTAGATAAACCGTTGGAAGGATACGCCGCTCACCGAAAAACACCACCGTCCACCGACTCGTTAACACAACGTTCATATTTGGCCCACTACAAAACGGCCGCGATCCCAAACGGGATCGCGGCCGCCTGTCAAAGACACTATAGACAGGATGATTTACGCAGCGCCGAGGCAAACATCTAGCCCGAGACGTACGCACGTAAGCCATTTTGCATAAATGCGTTAATTAATTGCATAAACTGGCGTATGGATTTCTAGCCGTAACAGGGTGGTACCCTCCGGAGCGTGCATTTTTGCGAGTATTCAGCATCGCGGAATAAGATTTTGGTGTCAAAAGTCTTTCAAAAGTTAGATAGTCCTCATGACTCGTCCCATCTGGATAGCATGCGGCGAGAAACCAGCCATATATGAACATCGCCAAAGCCCAATTGTCGTGCAAAAGCATCAACAGGGGCCGCGAACGTCACCCATAGCCTTATGCACCAATCTTTGGCTGCTGAAAACTCCGTTTTTTGCACGTCGCCCCAAGCACCACCCTCACCCAGCGGCTGATCCGCCGAAGACCAGACATCGCAGGGCCCGCCATTAGTTTACTTTTAGGCACACTCCGCAGGACGCAAGAAGCCCTCGCCGCACTCCACGCTATGCGCGAAGCGCGCCTTATTCCCTTCAGCTTTAATCCCAGAAGACCGAGGACGCAGGGACCCGATGGGTTTCCCTCTGAATGCATTCCGCAGCACGAAGCCCCCTTATCCGCAGCTCCGAAGGAGCAGGATAAGAGGGCTTCAAGTGCGAGGACGCATTCAGAGGGAAACCCATCGGGTCCCGGTGAGAGCCACAGGGCTATCGATTACCCCGTGTTCTGCAATCCTGCCGAGACGCCGGTCACAGTCGAAAGGATCAGGCTCATGTACTCGGCCTTCTTCTCTTCGGCCATCTCGTCCTGGTTCATACGCACCTCGCGAAGGGCGCGGACCTGGGCGATGGACAGGGCGTCGACATAGGGGTTACGCACGCGGACGGCACAGCCGAGCACGCGACGACGCTGCAGCGGCCACTCGTCACCGACGATGGCAAGGACCCACTTACGCGTGAGCTGCATCTCGGTGAAGACCTTCTCGGACAGATCCTGGCGGTCGCCCAGGTGCAGATACATCTTGGCGATGCGCTGGTCGGTCTTGGCGATCGACATCTCGATGTTGTCGATAAAGGTGCGGAAGAACGGCCACTCCTGGTAGGCAGCCTTGAGCTGGTCAAGGTCGCCCAGCTGCTCGCAGGCGGTGCCCAGGCCGTACCAAGCGGCCAGGTTAATGCGCGCCTGACTCCAGCTGAAGATCCACGGAATGGTACGCAGGTCGTCGAGCGACTTGGCGCCCAAGCCGCGCTTGGCGGGACGCGAGCCAATCGGCAGCAGACCGACCTCGGTCAGCGGCGTCACGGTCGAGAACCACGGTGTAAAGTCCTCGGTGTTCAGCAGGTCCAGATAACGCTCGTGGCTTGCGGCGTTGAGCTTCTCGGCCATATCCCAGAACTTCTGCGTGGTCTCGGTGTTGGTCTTCTCGACACTCGGGGCCGACTGCAAAAGCGTTGCGGCGGCAACGGACTCAACATGGCGCTGGGCCAGCGTGCGGTTGCCGTAACGGGCAAAGATGACCTCGCCCTGCTCGGTGAGCTTAAAGAAACAGTTGACCGAGCCCTTGGGCTGCGCCAGCACGGCCTTGTTGGCCGGGCCGCCGCCACGGCCCACGGCACCGCCGCGACCGTGCATGAGCACCAGGTCGATATCGTTCTTCTCGGCCCACTTGGCGATGCGCTCCTGCGCGGAGTGCAGCGCGAGCATGGCCGTGGTAGGACCGGCGTCCTTGGAGGAGTCGGAATAGCCCAGCATGACCTCCATGCGGCGGTTGGTCTGGGCAAGGCGCTTTTGCACCACGGGCAGCGTAAGCATCTGGTCGAGCACGTCGACGCAGCCCTCGAGGTCCTCGAGCTGCTCGAACAGCGGGATCACGTCGAGCTCGGGGACATCCTCCTCGTGTGCAAAGGACAGGTGGGCCAGCTCAAAGACGTCGGCCACATGCTGGGCGCTCTTGGTAAACGAGATGATGTAGCGATGCGCCATCTTCTTGCCGTAGCGCTTCTGGATGGAGCCGATAGCGCAGAAGGTATCGATGACCTCGCGCGTCATGGGCTGCAGGTCGCCATGGATACCGTTCTCGTGGATATCCTTGAGGGCGCGGGCGTGCACCACGGAGTGCTGACGGAACTCCATCTCGACCATATGGAAGCCGAAGGACTCGACCTGCCAGATGATGGTCTGGACCGGGCCGTAGGCGGCACGGACGGCACCGCAGGCGGCCAGCGAGCGCTGGACGACGCGCAGGTCCTCCAGGAACTCATCGGCGCTGTGGTACATGGTGTCGGTGATGCGACGGACGGTGGCGTTGAGTCGGTCTGCCATGACGAGCATGACGGCGCGATGCGGCTCGTGCTCGGAGATCAGCTCGGCGCGGGCCGTGTAACGAGGGCTCATCTCGACCTGATGGTTCCACAGGTTAATGAGCTCGGCCGACGGCTTGCTGTAGGTAGCCTCGAGCGTGAGGTTGCGGCCGATGTGGCGGCACTTGTCCTCGAGCTTGAGCACCATGTGCGTAAAGTACTTGGCGGCGACCTCACGGCTCACCTTGGCGGTGACGTTGGGGTTACCGTCGCGGTCGGAACCGATCCAGCTGCCGGGATGGAAGAACGCCGGGCACAGCGGCGGCACGGTGCCGGCCTTGTCGCCCAGCACCCAGTCGTCAAAACGACGATAGATAACGGGGATAACGTCGAACAGCGTGTTATCGAAGATGTCGATGATGGTATCGGCTTCCTCGACCGGCGTGGGCTTCTTGAGCGCGATGGGACTCGTACGCACCAGGGCGTCGATCTCCTGCAGCATATGGCGCTCGTTCTCCACCAGGTCGGAGCCGCCCAGACGCGGACGCTCCTCCAGCAGGTTGGAGATACGGCGGATCTTGCCCTCGACGGCCTTACGACGGGCCTCGGTGGGATGTGCGGTAAAGACAGGGTGGAACTCGAGCTTGTCGAGCAGCTCGTTGGCACCCTCGACACCCAGCTCATTCACCAGCTGGTGATAGGCAACGGTAAGCTCGTTGGCAGGATCGACCTCGGTATCGGTCGACGCACCGGCCTCGCGCTCGCGCAGCTGCGCCACACGGTAGTTCTCCTCCGACAGGTTTGCCAGATGGAAAAAGCTCGTAAAGGCGCGAACGATGACCTGCTGCTTATCGAGCGGCAGGCTGTCGATCAAATCGACGACCTCACGAAATGCCACGGCAGTGGGCTCGTCGGCGGTGGGCACGCCCTGCTCGTCGACGGCTTCGTCGGCAGCGCAGGTACCGGGGTTGCCGGCATTGACCACAATCTCGGCTGTCAAAATCTTGTCGAACAGGTCCGCGATCTCGGGATCATACTCGCTAAGCACACGGCGCTCCAGGCGCAAGAACAGCGCCAGATTGTCGCGCAGCTCCTCGGGGATCTCGATCTCGGCGAGACGCTCCCTGGACTCGGCATTCGAGCCGATTCGGTTAACGAGGCGGTTGACCACGGCAGCGACGCGCGCCGCGGCTTCGGGTACAGACTGGTTGCTTAGGTTCTCAGCCACGTTTCCTCCCATTCCTCCTTCTGTGCACGTAACATGCGGTATTCATTATAGGCGCTTGAGAAATACTTTCGACACTGATTGCGCTTTACCACACAAAAGTATTTTCTGCATTGCAAAGGTTTTTGCCCTAAATGGTCGTATTTCTCGGTGGGCGGCATACGTAAACGGGGGCATTCCGCATAAAAGCGAAACACCCCCGTAACAATCGCTCTCCATGAGCAGGGCACGTTAGCAGGCCCGAAGCTCAAAAAGATGCGCTACAGGCGCTCGCGAACCGCCTCGACGACGTTGTCCAGATCGGCGAGCACCTCGTCATGGCTCTGCATGTCGCGCACTTTGACCTTGCCGGCGGCAAGCTCGTCGCCACCCAGGACCAAGATGAGCTTGGCGCCCACCTTATCGGCTTGCTTAAACTGGGCCTTGAGCGAACGGCCCTGATAGTCGGCCTCGGTCACGATACCTGCGGCGCGAAGCTCCTGCGTAATGGCAAAGACGTTCTGACGCAGCTCCTTGCCGGCGTTGGCGACATAGACGCACGGGGCCTCATCGGCACCCAAATCGCTGCCAAAGGCCTGCAGGGCCAGCAGGGCGCGCTCAAAACCGACAGCAAAGCCGACGCCCGCCGTGGGCTTGCCACCCTCGAGCTCGACCAGGCCATCGTAGCGGCCGCCGCCGCCGATGGAGCCGACGCCGGCGCCAGGGGCCTCGACCTCAAAGACAGTACGGGTGTAGTAGTCCAGGCCGCGCACCAAGGTGGGATCCTCGACATACTCGATACCGGCGGCATCCAGATAGCGCTTGACCTGCTCGTAGTGCTCGCGGCACTCATCGCACAGGTTGTCACCCATCAGCGGAGCCTCGGCCATGATCTCGCGGCAGTGGTCGTTCTTGCAGTCGAAGGCACGCAGCGGGTTGAGCTCGGCGCGCTCGCGGCACTCATCGCACATCTCGTCGGCGTGATCGAGGATGAACTGCTTGACCTGCTCGCGATAAGCCGGACGGCACTGGGCGTCACCCATCGAGTTGATGAGCAGACGAAGCTTGGAAAGATCGAAGCCCAGGCGCTTGTAGAACTCCATGAGCATGATGATGCACTCGGCGTCTGCCGCCGGATCGGGAGCGCCGAGCCACTCGATGCCCACCTGGTGGAACTGGCGCAGGCGGCCCTTCTGGGGACGCTCGCCGCGGAACATGGCCTCGGCGTAGTAAGCCTTAAACGGCGTGGAGCCCTGGGGCACCAGATTGTTCTCGACGACGGCGCGCACCACGCCGGCCGTGCCCTCGGGGCGAAGTGCCAGGCGCTGCTTGGGCTTGAGTTTGGTGTCGGTGCCCTCGGTAAAGACGCGCTCCAGGTTGGCACCGCTGAACACGCGGAACATTTCCTTGCGCACGACGTCGGTCGACTGGCCGATACCGTGGACAAACACGTCAACCTGCTCGATCGCGGGCGTCTCGATGGGTTTAAAACCAAACGGCTCGAACACGCCGGCAGCGATCTGCTGCATCTTTTGCCAGGCGCGCATCTCGGCGCCGATAAGGTCGCGGGTTCCCTCCGCCTTCTGTGCCTGCATGGGCAAACACCTTTCTTTTGTATCGCGTCATAGGTAGTGGTCATTATACGGCACAAAAACAAAACGCGGCGGCGCGTCTGACCGAACGAGGGTATGGGGGCTCGTTCGGCCAGATGCGCCGCCGCGGTTTGCGATCCGTTTTCCTCCGTCCCCTTCGGATCACGTGATCCCTTGAGGACGGAGGAAAACGGGGCATTTCGTAGGCCCGTGGCCGCCCTGGAAGCCGAATGATGGTACGAGCATCCATTCGGCTTCCAGGGCAGCCACGGACAGAACGGGGCAAACAGAAAAGAGCACGTAGACCTGCCACAGTTCACCGACAAGGCTCATGCCGGCAAGAACGGCAGAGGTGGCGATTACAGTGAGGGAGCCCAAAACGCGACCGCTTACTTTATCGGCAACATGACCGATCACAAGTGAGCCGATAACGCTCACCACGGTGGAAATGGCGTTGGAGATGTTGTACTGCGCAAGCGTGATGCCCAGGTCGCTGACGACGAGCGGCTGAAACAGGCTCATGCAGTTAACGAAAATCGTGTAGCACGTGGCCATGATGACAAAGCCGGAAGCCACCACGAGCCAGCCGGGGAAGAACTTACGCTGCTGGGACATACTGCTCCTTTTTAAACAAACGAGTAGCAAGATTGGGTGCTACCGGTGGTCGGCGATGTAGCCCAAAGCGACTGCCGCATAAGCCGCGGCGCCAAGGGGAAGCTCGGCATCGCTAAAACGTGCCTTGGGATGATGCTGAGCAAAATGCTCGTCCGTATCAGTCACGGCAGCGCCCACGGTAAAGTACGCACTCGGGATCTCACTCGAGATCAACGCGAAGTCCTCACTCGCCATGGCGTGGAACAGCGGCAGGAAGGTGGCCTTGGGCAGTGTCGCACCCACATAGCCAAGTGAAGCCTGGGTCATATTGTCATCGAGTACCAGCGGCGGAACATCCGAGAGCGTCTCGATAGTCGCCGGCGTACGATAGGTCGTGGCAACGCCTTTGACGACCTCCGCGATGCGGGTCTTGAGGTGCTCCATGAGCTTGACGTCGAAGCCACGCAGCGTTCCCTCGAGCACACAAGTGTCGGGGATGACATTTGCGGCCTGACCGCCGGCGAACTTGCCAACGGTAAGCGCGACCTCCTTGGCCGCCGGCACCTCGCGGGAGATGAGCTCCTGAAGCGCCAGATGCACATGGACGCCGGCCGTGATGGGGTCGATGCAGATCTCGGGGCTCGAGCCATGGCCGCCCTTGCCCTGAAGCGTGACGCGAAAACCGTACACGCCCGAGAGCGCCGGGCTGCCGTAGAGCACCAGGCCAAGCGGCGACTGGCTATTGACATGCATGGCAAAGGCGGCCTGGGGGCGTGGGCTCTGCAGCAAACCGTCGACGATGGCAGCACGGGCACCCTCAAAGGTTTCCTCGCCCGGCTGGAACAGCAACTTAACCGTGGCGTTGGCGTCGAGAAGCTCGGACTCGCGGGCCTTGAGCATACGAGCCGCACCAAGCAGCGCCGTCGCGTGCATATCGTGACCGCAAGCATGCATGCAGCCATTGGTGGATGCAAAGGGCTCGCCGGATTCCTCGGCAACGGGAAGGGCATCCATGTCGCCGCGGAGCATGATGACCGTACCGGCCTGCTTGTCCGTGCACGTACCGTTACCCCGAGCAGCAGCTGCCGCGCCGGCACCGATAAGGCCAACGACACAGGAGCCGTCGACAAGCACGGCATAGGGAATATCCATCTCGTCCAGACGCGCCTGGATAAAGGCGGACGTCTGCGGAAGGTTGTTACCCAGCTCGGGCATCTGGTGTAGATCGTGTCGCCACACAGCAAGCTCGTCTGCAAAAGTCTGAGCTTCTGCAACAAGACCGTCACCGATAGCGGCCTGCGCCGCTGCGGTAGCCTTGGGCGCTGGTTGCGGTTGAAAATCGGACAAAGCTGGTGCCATAGATGCCCTCCAGTAACGTTTTTGCAGCAAGCACTTTGATAGCATAAAGTGCAAGGTACAACTTTAAGGGCGACGCATAAAAAATGCCGCCCCGGGAGGGCGGCGCAACAAGTTGTTTACAATTGCGGGCGCGGCTTTTTGCGCAAAAAATCGAAGTGAGTCTCACTCAAGATAATCGACAGGAAGATAAGCACGAAGCCGGCGAGCAGGCGCGAGGTGAGCGCCTCCCCCATCAGCAGCACCGAAAACAACACGCCCGAAGGCGACTCCATCGAAAGGAGCAGTGAGCCCGTCGAAGCCGGGACATGCGCCAGGCCGACGTTTTGGATGAGCAGAGCCACGCATGTGCAGCCCACCGAGAGAAACGCCATCACACCGATAAAGTTCGGCGTCCACACGGACAGAGGCGCCTGGGTCTCGAATAACAGCGACGAAACCAGGCTCAGCACGCCGTTGCCCACAAACATCCAAAACGTGATAACGTTGATGTCCATTTTGCGACCGTACTTGGCGGTCACCGCCATCTGGATGGCGAAGAAGACCGCGCCTGCCAGCGTAATGACGTCACCGATGTTGAACTCGACGCTATCGAGCGCCACCAAGCCAATGCCCGCCAAGCACAGCAGTGCCGCGCCCAGGTTATAGCGGGTGAGTTTTTCTCCGCTCAGAAAATAGCTCGCGAACGGCACGAGGATGCAATACGTGCCCGTCAAAAAAGCATTCTTGCCCGCCGTAGTATATGCCAGACCGACCGTCTGCAACGCATAGGCCGCCCACATGAGCACGCCCATACTCAGGCCAACGATCAGATTGCGAGCGTTGAAATGTGCAGTGATGCGCTTGTGGAAGACGGCAAACATGACCAACGCTGCAGGCAGAAAGCGTACATAGAGCAGCTCGAACACCGGAATGGTGCCGAGTGCGTCCTTCATAGTGGTAAAGGAGTAGCCCCAGATGACCGCCACCGAAAGTAGCAAAACTTTCCAGAACAGCGGGGAGCGTGCGCCGGCGCCCCTGGGAATACCGCCCGCGCCCAAATCCTCACGGGCCACAGGGCTATCGGGCATGTTTTCGATTTCGTTGGCAGCGTATTGGGCCATGGAACATCCTCACACTCAATCTGGGCGTGGTGTCCGCACGCGTATGGCTGCGTGCCGCCTCATGGTCAAATAAAAACGGGGCGCACCGGACCCCCGGCACGCCCCGCTACTGTAGCAACAACCAAGCAGCCCACGCAATCCAGCCCACTAAAGCGTCGGCAGAGTAAACCTCGATGTTTCGTCGATGTCACGCTGTTGCACTAAATAAGTTTCGTGCTTTCAAGCTTTTCGATGATCCAGTCGTTGGCTTTGATGACCGGGCGGCGGAAGATGACGCCCAGGGCCAGCGACGGAATCAGATAGCTCGCCAGAATACCCAGCTCAACCCAGTACTCCATATGGTAGGCGCCAGCCATGGCGGCATGCATGGCGTTGATGCCGTGAGTGAACGGCAAGAACGGATAGATCGCCTGGAACACAGGGCCGGTCATCTCGATGGGGAACGTGCCGCCCGAACCGCCGACCTGCATGACCAACAGCACGACTGCAAGCGCCTTGCCGATATCGCCAAACGAAACCGTAAGCGTGTAGACGATATTGGAGAACACGAGACTCGCGACCCAGCCCGCTAGCACAAACTGCAGCGGGTTGTCGCACTGAATGCCAAAGAACAGAATGTCGCCCGCGCACACGAGCGTTGCCTGCAGCAGAGCCAAACCGCCAAAGAACAGGTAACGACCCAGATAGATCTCGTGCAGGCGCACGGGGATGAGCTCGTTGATAAGCTCATCGTCAACCGAGACCTTCATCATGGCCGCCAGTACGATCGAGCCGACCCAGAGCGACAGAATCGTGTAGAACGGCGCCATGGCCGAACCGTAGTTGCGGATCGGATAGACCGGCTTACGGTCGAGTGCGACAGGGCCGGAAAGCGACACGGCCAGACCCTCGGGATCATTGCCGATCATCGTCTTGATCGTGGCTAGATCATCAGACATAAGGGCACCGTCGAGCTCGTCCTTAAACGCGCTGATCTTGCCCGACGCCTCGCCCAGCTGATCGGAAGCCTTGTTGACCAGCTTTGCAGCCTTGGAGAGGCCCTTTGCCAGCGAACCGGATGCGTCGGTCAGGCCGGCAACAGCACTATCCAGGTCGCCCGAGATACCGTTGAGCGAATCCAAAATGCCCGAAATAGTCTTCTTGAGCTCCTTGGCCTTAACCGAGAACGTAGAGTCGTAGTCAATCTTGGCGCCCGAGATACCAGCCTTGGCATCCGCGATTGCCTGATCGACCTCGGCACGCGACTTGTTAACCTCTGCCATGCTATCGGAGAGAGACTTCGCGGTGGCCGCCAGATCCTTGGCATTGTTGCGGTACTCAACGGCGATTCTGCCCAGCGACGTCGCGGCAGACTTGAGACCGTCCTTCAAATTCTCATCGCTCACCTGGTCGGCAAGGCTGCGGAGCTGATCGGCCATCTCATCGATATCCTTGGCGCGCGCATTGAGGGCCGCAGCGGCATCGTTGAGTTGGGACACCGTAAGGTCGACATGCTGGTTCGCGGCATCGAACGCCTTCGCGAGCTCGGCAGACACATTGTCGAACGAACCCGCACTTCCATCGATCGCGGCATCGATGGCATCGCTTGCCGCCTTAAGCGCTTCTTTGGAATCATCGATGCCGCTTTTGGCATGTTCCATGAGCTGCTTTGTCGACTCATCGACGGCACCGGTCTGCTTGAGCATGCCGCTCGCCGACGTCAGCGAATCGGACGTGGAGCTCAAAATGCCCGCAAGCGACGTTGCGCTGGCCTGAACGTCCTTCAGGTCCTGGACCGAATCGCCGAGCGTCGAGGACAGGTTGGCGATAAAGTTGCTGACCTGGTCGGTGCTCATGTAATCGAGCAGGCTGGACACCGTCTTAAGACCGATGCTCGTAATGGTCTCGGTAAAAGATTCGTTAACCTGGTTCTGAACGGCGCTCGAACCCTTCTCGGTCACGATCTGCGCGATGGCGTTGGCCTTCTGGTTCTCGTAAAACTCGATATCGGCGTGTTTCACGTCGGTCGAGAAAAGCGTCATCATGTCGGCGCTAAACGTTTTGGGGATAACGACGGCAGCATAGTACGCGCCCGACTTAACGCCCTCGATAGCCTTTTCGCGATCGTTAAGCACAACCCAATCGAAGCTCTCGTTGCCGCGTAGGGTGGCGGTCACGTTTTCGCCCACGTTAACCTCGACGGGGATCAGATCGCTCTCGTAACCCTCATCGGTGTTGACCACGGCGATCTTAAGATTGCCGGTGTTGCCGTACGGATCCCAGCTGCCGGCGATGTTAAACCACGCGTACAGACACGGCACGATAATGAGGCCCATCACGACAACCAAGCCGATTACGGAGCGAGACACGTTTTGGACATCGCGCTTAAACAGATGCAGGATGTTCTTCATTTATGCCTCACCTCCTTTGGAGTGCTTGCCAAGCGGGGTGGTATCTCCATCATTTGTGGCTGTGCTGTCGCTGCCCTGAGATTTATGGTGCGAGCCTATATGCGGCAAGCGGCCCGTGGACTGATCGCCACCCTTGGCACCACGCTCGCTGGCGTTGAGGCCAAACATGCGGCGGGCGGCAGGAATGGCGGCCGTGTGCTCGCGCATCTCGCGACGCAGGTCCTCATCGGAAAGCGCCGAGATGCGCATCTGGGTATTGAGGCTCGCGCGGATGTATTCGATATTGATAAGCCAGCCGCAGATGGCAATAACCGAGATGATCCAAATGACCAGCAGGATGATCTTGCCGTTATTGTCGATATCGAGAACCGTCGACAGGACAAAGAGCAGGACCTGGACGCCCACCACGGCGGCAAAACCGCCCTTGATGTAGTACGGGTAGCGATGTTCAAAGGCGACCGCATGATCGAGCAGTTCGCGACGGTACGAATCGGAATCGAGCACGACGCGCATGGCCGTTCGCAAGGAGTAGCGCTCGCGCGGCAGGTCGTTAGACTCGCAAATCATCATACCGGTCGTGGAAAGCTGTTTATCAAAGAGCAGGTTGAGGTTGAGCAGCAGCGGACGCAGCTGCAGGCCGATAAAGAGCGCCACGATCAAGAACACGCCCAGAATGCACAGGTTAAACAGGTAGTTGAACGAATACATGCCGCCGACCGTCTCACGCAGCAGATTGATGCCATAGGTAAAGGGCAGCAGCGGGTGCAGCCACTGGAAGAAGCCGGGCATCATCTCGATGGGGTACATGCCCGACGAACCCGGGATCTGCACGATGACAAGAATGACGCCGATTGCCTTGCCGATATGCTTAAACGTAGTGGACAACGCGTAAATGATGTTGACGTACGTAAATGAGATGGCGATGCCGCCCAGCACAAATAGGAGCGGACTGACGCACTGTACGCCAATGACCAGATCTCCCACCGTAACGATAATGGCCTGCAACGCGCCCAGGATCACCAGGAGCAACCAGCGGCCAAAGTAGCCCTGACGCGCGGTAAAGCTGCCAACGCCTTCGCGATCGACCTCGAGCTTGTAAATGGCGATGAGCACGTAGCCGCCCACCCAAAGCGCCAGATTGGTGTAGAAAGGAGCAATGCCCGAGCCGAAGCTCTTAACCGGATAGATCGACTTGGAGGTCAGCTCGACCGGAGATGCCATGAAGTCAGCAACGTCATCGACGTCGACGCCCATCAGGTCGGCCAGCTCGCCCATGGACTCGGAGGTCTGCAGCGCCGCGATGTCGTTGGCGGCGGTAGCGAGCTTGTCCTGGACCTTGGCAAGCGAGGCGTCGGTCTGGGACAGCGTGGTCTTGGCCTGACCGAGCGTAGCGTTGAGTTGCGAAAGTGTACCGCGCGCACTTGCAATAGTAGGCGTGAGGCCAGACACGATTCCCGTCAGATCACCCGAGACGGCGGCAAAGGAATCGAGCGCGCTCGAGGCCTTCGGCAGCGCGTTTTGACCCAGGTCCGTCTGGGCCTGGCCAAGGTTGGTCGCACCGGTCTGGATTGCGTTATTGATAGCGTCGCTGGCACCCGAGACAGCCGCGGCGTCATTCGCCATGGCGCTCGACTGTGCAGACAGACCGTCCTTGATGCTCTGAAGCTTTTCATTCTGCTCGCGGAGCAAATCGATGGTCGATACAATGCGCGCGTCAATTTCCTTGGAACCTGTCGACGTGTCATTGACGAGAATTTCCAAGTGCCCGATAACGGCCTTATTGTGGTCGATCGTCGCCTGGAGAGACTCGAGCGAGTTGTCGATGCGGGTGGTCGTAGATGTGATCGTGCCCGTCAGCTTGCCAATCGCAGCGTTCGCGGAGGCTGACGTCTTGGTGAGCGCAAGGCTGCCTTCCGAGAGCGCCTTGGAGAGCGAGGCGACAGAGTTACCCGCCGTGGCGCGAGCCTCGCCCAGCAGGTCGTTGCCCTGGGAGATCGCCTGCGTCAGCGACGGCGCCTGACCCTGCAGACCGGCAAGTGCTGCATCTGCCGAGGCAATGGAACCACACGTCTTATCGATGGCGGCATTCATGTCGCCAATCGAATCGCGCACTTCGCCCAACGTATCAGAAGCCTCTGATACCGAACCGGCCAACGAATCCTGAGCCTGGGTTGCCTTGTCCTTTAAATCGACTCCGGCATCCTTGGCAATACTGGCAACGGTCTCACCCACCGTGGAGACGAACTCCGAGTTAATCTGCTGCTCGATGGTGTTTGCACCGGTGTCGGTAACCTTGGGTGCAATAGCGCTCTTTTTCTCATTGACGTAGTACGTAAGCTTGGGCTGATGGTAGTTGCCGTCGAGCATCGAGACCAGGTTATCCGAGAAGTTCTTGGGGATTACGATGGCCGCATAGTACTCACCGCTCTCGACGCCCTCCTTGGCGTCGGCCGCCGAATCGACGAAGGTCCAGCCCAACTGATCGTTCTCCTTGAGCTGATCGACGACCTTATCACCCGCGTTGAGCTCACCCACCAGGTCGTTTTGGGTGCCCTGATCGTTGTTGGCGATGGCAATCTTGATACCCTGAGTGTTTCCGTACGGATCCCAGTTTGCCACGATGTTGTACCAGGCATACAGCGAGGGAATAACGCACACGCCGAGGGTAACCACCAAGGCGACGGGGTTCACAAGTAGTCGCTTAATGTCGCGCTTGAATATCGCAAAGGAGACCTTTGCATCGGATAGTTTGCTGCCGAGACTCACGCTTGGGCCATCCATCCTGTCGTTGAATCAAATCGTACTATCGACAACCATTGTACGTAGGCGCTTTAGCGTCTCAGAGCACAATGGTATTGAGTTTTGCGGGTAGCAATATACTACGAAGACGAATTAACGTACAGTTGTACAGTATCTTAAATTTCAGCAGGTCACAAAACCACAACCCCGACAAATAATTGATCCCTTGGGGAAGGAGGAAAACGGATCACCGAGGGGGTCGGCCTGATCCGGTGATCCGCTTTCCTCCGTCCCCAAGGGATCATTCAAAAGGAAACGAGAGTGGAAAATCTCCCACTTCAAGCCCGCATTCGAGCCAAAAGTGGGAGATTATCCACTCTCGTTCTAATCTAGTTACGGTGCCGTATCCCCGAACTACATCAAGTTGCAGACAGCCGCCGCGAAGGCCACGGGGTCCTCGGGCAAAATGCCCTCGACCAGCAGGGCCTGGTCATAGAGCAGACCGGAATACTGCTTGATCTTGTCGGCATCGCTCGCCTTCTGGGCGGCGACGAGCTTGGCGAAGACCGGGTGCTTGGCGTTGAGCTCGAGCACGCGCTGGCTCTTGGGCATACCGTCGGGCGCGCCCTCGGGACCCTTCTGGAGCACCTTCTCCATCTCGAGCGAAAGCGGGCCCTCGGTGGTGATGCACGCGGGAGCATCGGTCAGGCGCGCAGAGACGGCGACCTTCTCGACCTTGTCGCCGAGCGCCTCCTTCATGGCGCTAAAGAGGTCCTCGTTCTCCTTGGTGGCGTCCTCGGCCTCCTTCTTCTCGTCCTCGGTCGCCAGGTCAAGATCACCGGTCGCGACGTTCTTGAGCTCCAAGTGACGATCCTCGACCTCGGGCTCAGCACCGTCGGCAACGGCCTTCTCGGCAGCCTCGCGGGCAGCATCGTCCTCGTAGATCTTGGGCATATCGGCGGCAACGTACTCACGCATGGCCTGGAACGTGAACTCATCCACATCCTGCGTCAGCAGCAGCACGTCATAGCCGCGGTCGAGCACGCCCTTTACCACGGGCATCTTGGCCAAGCGCTCACGCGAGTCGCCGGCGGCGTAGTAAATGGCCTTCTGATCCTCGGGCATGCCCTTGGCATACTCGGCCAGGGTAATCATCTTCTGCTCCTTGGCAGACCAGAACAGCAGCAGGTCGGCGAGCTCATCGGCCTTCATGCCATAGCTCGAGTAGATGCCGTACTTAAGACCGCGGCCAAAGTTCTCAAAGAACTTCTCGTAAGCCTCGCGGTCGTTGTCACGCATATCCTCAAGGTCGGCAGTGATCTTCTTTTCCACACGCTTGGCGATGGCCTTGAGCTGACGGTTCTGCTGCAGCGTCTCACGCGAAATATTGAGCGTCACGTCGGCGGAATCCACGACGCCGCGCACAAAGTTGTAGTAGTCGGGCAGCAGGTCGTCGCACTTCTCCATGATCAGAACGTTGGAGCTGTAGAGCGCCAGGCCCTTCTCGTAGTCCTTACTGTACAGATCGAACGGCGCGCGGCCCGGCACAAACAGCAGGGCGTCATACTCGAGCGTGCCCTCAGCATGGAAGCTGATGGTGCGCGCCGGATCGTCAAAGTCGTGGAACGTGGACTTGTAGAACTCGTTGTAATCCTTCTGTTCAACGTCGGAGCTGCGCTTCTTCCAGATTGGCGTCATGGAGTTGATGGTCTCGAGCTCCTGGTAGTCCTCGTACTCGGGCTTGTAATCGTCGCCGGCGTCCTCGGGCTTGGGTTTCTGGCGGCTCTTGCTCACCATCATCTGAATCGGGTAGCGCACATAGTTGCTGTACTGCTGAATCAGGCTCTTGAGGCCCCACTCGGTCAGGAAGCGATCGTAGGTCTCGGCCTCGCCGTCGGCGTCGAGCTTCTCGTTCTCACGCAGCGTCAGAATGACATCGGTACCGTGCTCGGCACGCTCGCCATCCTCGATGGTGTAACCCTCAAGACCGTCGGATTCCCACACATGGGCGACATCCTCGCCATAGGCGCGGCTGACGACCTTCACATGGCTGGCGACCATAAAAGCCGAGTAGAAGCCCACGCCAAACTGGCCGATGATATCGACATCCGAACCCTGCTGCTCGGCGTTCTCGGTCTTAAACTCCTCGGAGCCGGAATGGGCGATGGTGCCCAGGTTGCGCTCGAGCTCCTCGGCGGTCATGCCAATGCCGTTATCCGAGATGGTAATGGTGCGGGCGTCTTTATCAAAGGAGACGCGAATAGCCAGGTCGCCCTGATCGAGCTTGACACTCGGGTCCTGCAGGCTCTTAAAGTTGAGCTTGTCGACGGCGTCGCTCGCGTTAGAGATAAGCTCGCGCAGGAAGATTTCCTTATTGGTGTAGATGGAGTTGATCATAAGGTCGAGCAGTTTTTTGCTCTCGGTCTTAAATTGACGCATGTGCAGTCCTTTCGCGCTACCCCCGTCCGCAAAAACGGCCCGGTTGCCCGAGCCGCATCGCAGACCTGCTATGTTCAGACTTAGATTTTATAACCCATTAGCGCGCATATATACATACGGAATCGAAAAACTGTATGTCAGAGCGCTCTGATGCGCCAATTGCCAAGGAGTGCCCCAACTGCCGGCAGAAAAGGAACGTCCCTATCTGCCATCTACGCGCTTGGCCATCCAAGCATGGGGCTGGCCCTCGTCTTCATAGTCCACCGGGGCAATCTGTGTGTAGCCCGCCTTGGCATAGAGCGGCAGCACGTATTCCTGCGCATGCAGCTTAATGAGCTTGGCGCCGGCATCACGCGCGCACGTATCACTGGCCTCGACAATCTTGCTCGCCAGACCGCGACGGCGCATGCTCGGCAGTACAGCCACGCGCCCCATAATATAGGTCTCCCCCGCCGCGACGCCTTCGTCCAAATCGCACGCCGGCGACACCGGAGCCTCTGCGTCAGCCGCGCGCTCAAGCTCTTCGGGAAACACGCGCGAGCAACCGGCAAGCTCGCCGTCTACATAGAGCGTCACATGAACGCAGTTCGGGTCCTCGTCGATAGCGTCGAACTCATTCTCGTAGCCCTGCTCGTCCATAAAAACGACGCGGCGCACCAACGCCGCGTCATCAAAGCATCCCGTCTTAAGTTGAATATCCATGGCTGCCCCTTCATTCAATGCGAACGTTAGGGACAGATTTTAGCGAAAATGAGCTCCGCGCACGCTAAACTTCGCGCGAGCCTTCGCCAGGCAATCGTAATGACCCACGTTATGGGCATCGCTCGCGATGAAGCTGTACAGGTTCTGATCGAACAGGCGCTGTGCCGGCTTTTTCTCGCGACCAAAGCGACCGCCGGCAATAAAGTCCGCCGAAGCCTGCAGCTTGCAGCCCATATCGACCAGGCGCTCCGCCACGCTTACATCCTTTTGAACCGCACGATAGCGCTCAGGATGAGCGATGATCACCTGGTAGCCACGGCACTGCAAATCGTAAATCGTGTTCTCGTACTCTCTAAACGCATACGCATCGGCATGCGTCGAAAGCTCGAGCAGAAACTCGTTGGTTCCATCGAAATGCAAGTGCTCCGCGGCATCGATACCAAGCTCAACGAGCTTTCGATGGTTGACCTCGAAGCCCATCTGGAGCGGAAAACCGTCAGCGTTATCACGCAGCAGCTCAAAGGCATCCCACATCTTGTCGTAATCAAAATAGGGATCACGGCAGTGAGGAGTGCAAACGATTCTGGTTACACCGACCCGCTTGGCAGCCTCGAGCATCGCCAAGCTCTCATCGAGATCGGCGGCGCCGTCGTCTACACCCGGCAAGATATGGCAATGAATGTCACGCATAGGTCAGCCTTAATCAACTAAACGTTTGCTCGGTTGGTGAAGATGCCCTTTTTGGAAGTCCCCTGATCGTCGGAGCCCTTCTTCACCTTCTTACCGTCCTTGGTGTAGTAGGAGTAGTAGTACTCGCTGGTCTCAGTCTCGCAGTAGTTCATAACGGTACCGATGAGCTTGACCTTCTCGGACTTCTTAAGCTGACCGATAGCGTTGAGCGCCTCTTCGCGCTTGGTAAAGTCCTCGCGCACTACGAACAGCGTGCCGTCGGTCAGACTGGCGATCTCGGCAGCATCGATGAAGGTGCCGACCGGGGGAGCGTCGAAGATGACGTACTGGAACTTGGCGGACAGTGCCTTTACCAGCTTGGCAAAGCGGTGAGAGACGATGATGTCGGCAGGATTGGGAATATGCGGCTCGGCATCGAGGAAGTAGAAGTTCTTCTGACCCGTCTCGACAATTGCCTGGTCAATGGAGATCTGCTCGGAAAGGACCGCATAGAGTCCGCCGCGCGAACGAACGCCGAGCATATCGGAAAGAGACCTGCGGCGCATATCGGCCTCGACCAGGAGCACGGACTTGCCGCTCGTGGCGATAGCCTGGGCAAGGTTAATGGAAACCGTAGACTTGCCCTCGTTGGGAATCGAGGAGGTAACGGTGATGGTGCGAATGGGGTCGTCCACGCTCGCAAAGCGGATGTTGGCCAGAAGGGTCTTGGCGGCATTCTGTACAACGAGCTTATCGGTGTTCTTTGCCTTAGCCATGCCTATTTACCACCTTTCATAGCCGGAATTCGGCCAACAACGGGAATACCCAGGAGCTCTTCTGCCTCTTCGGCACCGCGGATGCGAGTATTGAGCATGTCTGCCAAAACGACATAGGCGACTGCGATAAAGATACCGGCGAGGAACGCGACAGCAACGTACAGCGTGCGCTTGGGGCCGCTGGGGACTTCGGGAGTCTTAGCCTCGTCGATAACGTTGATGCTCTGGGCAGCGCCGACGTTCTGAGCGACCGTACTCACCGAGCTGGCCATGGCCTTTGCGACCTTAGCCGTCTCCTTGGCATCGGTGCCGGTAACCGAAAGCGTAATGACACGCGTGGTGGTCTCGGAGGAAACAGACACCTTGTAGTCATCCAGATCGGTGAGGCCCAGTTCATTGGCTGCGCCGCTCTTAACGCTATCGCTATCCAGCAGCGTGGCGATATCGTTGGAAAGCATCTGACTCGCCGAGAGATCGTTGTAGCTCATCTGACCGCTATCGTCGGTCTTGGCGAGAATGTACATGCTCGTCGTCGCGGTATAGGTGTTGTCCATCGCAACGAAGGACACGATGCCCATGGCGATCGCGCAGACCACCGGAAGGGTGATGACCAGCTGAAGGTGCTTCTTCAGCAGCTGGAACAGTTCGAGAAGGGTCATGCAGCTTGCCTTTCATTTCCCCAGTTCGGATTGACAAAACTGCTCATATGATATCGCATCTTTCTGCCATGTCCGAACTCTATACATAAGATACAGCGTCCGCGCGTAAGTTGCGCAACAACCTACGCGGCAGCGGAGACGCGGGCGTATCGTCTAATCCTCGGTTTTTGCCACACAGCTACGCGAACGGTCCCTCTTGCTGTACGGGAAACGTCACCGTGATGGTAGTCCCCACACCCAGCTCGCTCGATAGGTCGAGCGAAGCATGGTGATACACGGCGGCATGCTTAACGATGGCCAGACCCAAGCCTGTTCCGCCACGTGCCTTGGAGCGGCTCTTGTCCACGCGATAGAAGCGCTCGAACACCTTGCCCTGCTCCTCGGGCGCGATGCCGATACCTGTATCGGCAACCGTCAGGTACGGATGGCCCTCATCATTGGTCCCACATCGAAGCGTAACCGTGCCACCGGGCTGGTTATAGCGAATAGCGTTACTGGCCAGGTTATAAATCAGCTCGTCGATCAGGCGTGGCACACCTTCGACCACAACGGGCTTCGTCTTGCGCACGATGGTCACGTCCGACTGTCGGGCGACCTGCTCAAGGCGCTGCTCCACCGTCGTAATAGCGCGCGAGAGCTCAATGGGTTCCGTAGAACCAATAGGCACTGCCTCGCCCTCGGTCGCGCGCTCGGCCTCGTCCAGGTTAGACAACGTCAAGATGTCGTTTACCAGCGCTGCTAGACGGCGCGCCTCGCGATAGATTCGACCGCCAAAGTTGCGCAGGTCATCCTCGCCCTCAACCATGCCGTTTGCAATAAGCTCGGCGTAGCCCGAAATCGCGGTAAGCGGGGTCTTGAGCTCATGAGTGATATTGGCCGTGAACTCGCGACGCATGCGGTCGTTATCGGCCAGCACCGCCATCTGGCGTTTAAGCTCCTGGCGCTGCGACTCAATGCGTTCGAGCATGGGAACCATCTCGGTGTAGGCATGTTCATAGCTACGGCGCGGGTGGTCCAAATCGACCTCCTGCAGCGGCGCAATGATGGCACGGGATTCGCGGCGCGCAAGGAAAAACGAAAGCACCGCGCCCGCCGCCGCGATAAGCAGCATCGGCGCCACCAGCGAAAGCAAAATCGCCGCGACGCCAGGCTGGGCTTGCGCCAAACGAACGACCTGACCGTTATCAAGGGCGACGGCGCGATAGAGCATAATCTCGTCGAGCGTGGCGCTCGAGCGCTCCGCGGAGCCCGAACCGCTCTCAAGGGCCTCAACGACCTCGGGGCGATCGCCATGGTTGGGCAACATGGAAGGAGACGCCTCGTTGTCGTAGGCGACCGATCCATCCCTGTTGATCAGCGTGATACGAAGGTCCTCGCGATCGAGGCTTCGCAAAAATGCGATGGGTTCCTTCTGCTCGTTTAAGGCGGCGGCAATAAGCTCGGTTTCTTGCGAAAGGTTGGCACTCGTGGCATCTGCCAAGGTGTTTTGCACAAAGAACGCACCCAACACCGTAAACGCCAAAATGACGGACATTGCGCAGACAAATATCGTCGCAAACACGCGATGCGAGAGCGTGTGTTTTCCCTGAGGGGCAAAGACCACGGGCTACTCCTCCGTTGCGGCGTCCGCAATGCCGGCATCTTCGGTATCGCCACCAGCGGAAGGCTCGGCCAGACGATAGCCCACGCCGCGCACTGTCTCGATAGCGCTGGCACGCTCGCCGAGCTTTTGGCGAAGCGTCTGTACGTGAACGTCGACGGTACGCGAGCCGCCATCGAAGTCCCAGCCCCACACGCTCTGCAGCAGCGACTCGCGAGTAAAGACCACACCGGGTTTGCGCATAAGATACTCGAGCAAATCGAACTCGCGCAAAGTAAGCTTGAGTGGCTCACCGGCAACGGTCACCTCGCGATGGCTGGGCGAAAGCACGATATCGCCCACGCTGAGCACATCACTCACCTGCTTGACCATACCGCCGCGGCGCAGCAGCGCACGGCAACGGCTGGCAAGCTCCATGAGCGAAAACGGCTTAGTCAGATAATCGTCGGCACCGCCATCGAGCGCCATCACCTTATCGAGCTCGGTATCTTTGGCGGTGAGCATCATGATGGGCACCGTCGCCGTCAGGCGGTCGGCGCGCAGGCGACGCATAATTGCCAAACCGTCGGTATCGGGCAGCATGATGTCGAGCAGGACGGCATCGGGTACCCGTCGCGCCACGGCGGCCTTAAACTCGCCATCGCACGAAAAGCCTTCGGCCTCGATTCCCTGCTTGCGCAGTGCATAGACCGTCAAATCCCTGATGTTGTCATCGTCCTCGACGTAATAGATCATGTTGAACCCCTTTGCGGCCGGCATGACCGCATCTTAACCCTAAAGGTACCTTTACTAGATGGTATCAGCCAAAACGTCCCGTTAAATAATCCGCCGTGCGCGGGTCGGTGGGATTTTTGAAGAGCTGAGCGGTGGGTGCGTGCTCCACTAACTCGCCCAGCAAGAAAAACGCGACCGAGTCGGAGATGCGCGCCGCCTGCTGCATATTGTGCGTAACGACCACGAGCGTACAGGTCTCTTTGAGCTCGCAGGCCAGCTGCTCAACCACCAGCGTCGACACGGGATCGAGAGCGCTCGTGGGCTCGTCCATCAGCAGAATATCGGGCTGCACGGCAAGCGCGCGGGCGATGCACAGACGCTGCTGCTGCCCGCCCGAAAGGCCCAGCCCCGACTCCTTGAGTTTGTCCTTGACCTCATCCCATAGCGCAGCGCGACGAAGAGAGTCCTCGACCAACTCATCCAGAACGGCGCGGTCGCGCACGCCCATGCCGCGTGGACCATACGCGACGTTGTCGTAGATGCTCATGGGAAACGGGTTGGGGCGCTGGAACACCATGCCCACGCGCTGGCGCAGGCGGCAGATGTCGTAGTCGCCCAGGATATCCTGGCCGTCGAGCGCGATCTTACCCTCGATGCGGCAGTCCTTGATGTCGTCGTTCATGCGGTTAAAGCAACGCAGCAGCGTCGACTTGCCGCAGCCCGAAGGACCGATAAACGAGGTGATCTGCTTGTCGCGAATCTTGATGGATACGTCCTTGAGCGCGTGGTGGTCGCCATAGAACAGGTCGAGGCCCTTGACGTCGATGCGCGTCGGCGAGGCGGCAAGATCCTGCGCCGTGGGACGAGTCGCGTCCCCGACTTCGCGCTCGTGCGCAGCCTCGGCTTGCGCCTCCATTAGCTCCTCGAGCTCCGTGGGCCCCATGGCCGCAGCAGCCGTCATACCGCATACCTCCACATCGATATCAATTCAGCAGTATCGATAGTAGAAATCGCGGCTCATATGCACGTGAGCGCATTGTCAGGTGTTTGTAAGGGAACGCTGGCTATGCGGCGGGCAGCTCGATGGTAAAGACGGTATGCTCGGGCGTCGATTCGCACACGATGGTACCGCCATGCGCGCATACAATCTCCTTGGCGATGGCAAGACCCAGCCCAGCGCCGCCGCGATTGGTCGCACGTGCTGCATCCAGGCGATAGAACTTCTCAAAGATTACCTTGAGCTTTGGCTCAGGGATCGGATCGCCTTGGTTTACAAATCGTACGCGTACGCCACCGTCGCCCAAACGCCTGGCCTCGATCGTAATCGTCGAGCCTTCATAGCTATAGGCAACGGCGTTTTTCATGATGTTGTTGAATACGCGAGCCATCTTGTCGCCGTCCACGAGCACCGTCAGGTCCTCGCAGATATCAACCTGGGCTTCCTTGTGCTGTTCGTTGAGAATGGGATAGAACTCGTCGGCCACCTGCGCCAGCAATAGCCCCAAATCGACGTAGGCGCGGGTGAGCACGATATCGTGGAAATCGAAACGCGTGATGTCGAAGAACTCCTCGATGAGCGCGTCGAGCCGGTGGGCCTTGTCGAGCGCCACGCCCGTAAAGCGTGCACGCTGCTCGAGCGGCAAATCGGGAGCCTCCTGTAGGAGCGAAAGATAGCCCACCACGCTGGCAAGCGGCGTGCGCAGATCGTGCGCCAGATACGTAACCAGGTCATCTTTGCGATGCGATTCGTCGCGCAGGGCCTGTTGAACCTTGCGCTCACAATCGCGCGCCCGATTGAGCGCACCTTCGACCTCGAGAAAGTCGCCGTCGATGGTATCCCACGTGTCGGGGCTATCGATCAGACGGTCCTGAATACGGGCGGCGATTACGCGGTCGGCATGCTGCTCGCCCTGCTCATAACCCTGGTAATACAGGGCGCGTCCGCAAAAGAACAGGACGCACACGGCAAGCGCCAGCACAAAGCCGAGCATGTTGAACACAAAGGCGGCGTCAAAGAACACGGGCTCGCCAATACCGCCAAGCGCCATGGCCCCGATCGCCAGCGTAATTGTCCACGCGGCACCGCCGATTACCACGCAACGGCGGACGATTTCGAATCGATCGATCAGCAAGAAGCCGACGAGCAGAACTGCCAGGATGCCAATGATATTATCAATGCCAATGAGTAGCAGACTCAGCAAAAAGAGCAGCACCGTCGCAAGCGCGCGGTTGTCGACGACCGCCCTTATGTATTCAAAGAGTCGATCGGGCACCTCGAATACCCGCCTATCGTCTTTTGTCATATCCACTTCCCCACCACCAAAGGCGTTATTCGATTATGTAGCCGACGCCCCAGACGTTTTTGATAAAGCGCGGCTTTTGGGCATCGTCGCCGATCTTTTCGCGCAGATGGCGGATGTGCACCATCACCGTATTGTTGGAGCCGGGCATAAAGTCCTCGTTCCACACCGCGCGGAACAGGTCCCCCACGGCCACCACGCTGCCACGATGCTCCACCAGATACAGCAAGATGGAATACTCGATGGGCGTGAGACGCACCGGTGCGCCGTCCACCGTCACACAACGAGCGTCGCGGTTGATCTCGAGGCCGTCGAGCTGGATGGTCGGTGACTCGACCGCCTGTGCGCGGCTGCCGTAGCTGGTGTAACGACGGAGTTGAGCATGAACGCGCGCTATGAGCTCCAGCGGACGGAACGGCTTGACCACGTAATCGTCTGCGCCCAGCGAGAGACCCTCGATCTTATCCTGCTGGGCATCGCGCGCCGTCAGCATGATAACGGGATAGGTATGGCCAGCGCGGATGGTGCGCAGCAACTCAAAGCCGTCGATATCGGGCAGCATGACGTCCAGCAGCGCCAGATCGAACTCCTGCTCCAAAATCGCCTTGGCAGCATCTGCTCCGCTATAGGCAATCTGAACATCAAAGCCCTCTTTTGTAAGGTAGATACCGACCAGGTCGGCGATGGCCTTCTCGTCATCAACTACCAAAATGCGCTCGTTCATGCGTGCTCCTCTCGCGCTCCATTATGCCCGAGGCAGCGCGCGCCACACACAACAAGCGCGGTCGTTTAAGTCGACCTTAAGCACCTATGCGTCCGTTCGGGCGCATACATGGGCAGTGCACGCCCGCGCACTGATTGTCCGCGCCGGTAAACGATATACTTTGAACTCTAAAGAGACCATCCCGTCGAAAGCGAAATCTGTGAAGACCCTTAGTTCTCTTGTAAAGCGCTCCGCGCAACTGACCGCCGGCATTGCCTGCGCTCTCGCCCTTGCTGCCGGCGTGCCGTCTATCGCCAACGCCCAGGTGCTTACGACCGATATCGTTTGCGGTAAGACCGCCGACGCCCGCGGCATCACGGCCGATAATCTACCCGATATCGATGCGACCAACGCCATCGTCATGAGCAAGGACGGTTCCGTCTATTACGCCCGAAGTGCCGACGAGCAGGTCAAGATCGCCTCAATTACCAAGGTCATGACTGCAATCCTGACCGTCGAGAACTGCAAAATGGACGAGAAGATCACGGTGAGCAATGCTGCCGCCACCGTAGGCAACTCGACCGCCGGCCTGCTCGAAGGCGACGAGCTCACCGTGGAGCAAGCTCTGCGCGGCCTGATGATCCCCTCGGGCAACGATGCCGCCATCGCGCTTGCCGAGCACGTGGGCAAAAAGATCGACCCCAAGACCAAGGACGCCGTGGCCACCTTTGTAAAGGCCATGAACGAGCGCGCTCAAGAGCTCGGCTGCACGGGAACGCTTTTTGAGAATCCGCACGGTCTGGACTTTGATGAGTGGGCCGGTAACATGCACTCCACCGCGCACGATGTAGCCCTGATGATGCAGGAGGCAATGAAGAACGACACGTTCCGCGAAATCGTGGCGAGCGACGATTCCTGGATTGAGGTTACGGGCGCCGACGGTTCCGACCATTCGCATTCCATGGATACGCACAATGAGCTGCTGGGGCAGGACGGCAATATCGGCGGTAAGACCGGCACCACCGACGATGCCGGCTATTGCTTTACGGGAGCCTACAACCGCGATGACGACGAGACCTACACCGTCGTTTTGAACTCCAGCACCACCGACCAGCGCTTTGCCGACACGGCCGCCCTTGCCAACTGGTACTACGACCACAAGGTGACGGTTGCGATCGCCAACACGCAGGAAAAGACCGCCAACGGCAATCCGCTCATCGCGCGCATCAGCCAGACCGACTGGACGGACAAGACGATCGATGCCACGCTCGCCGATCCCGCAGCTCAGGCGACCGTCTTTGCGCTTGCCGGAGAGGTGACCGAGAAGGTTACCTATGATGACCTTTCGGGCACGGTACATGTGGGCGACAAGGTGGGTAGCGTGACGCTCAAGCAAGACGGCACCAAGATCGCCGTCATGGATTTGGTTGCCGACGAGGAAGGCTCGGGGCCGAATCCCATTGAGTGGCTACTCGTGAAGCTCGACCGCCTGGGCCGCCGCATCGACAACCGCCCACTCACGGCAGAAAGCGAGACCGTCGCCAAGGCGCCCGAGGTGTAGGGCGCAAGAATAATAAGCCCATTAAAAGGAGGCGTCCGAAAGGATGCCTCTTTTTTTTGAGGTTCGAATCCCCAGCTAACGTGGTTCAACTAAAAAAGGGCCCCTTTCGGAACCCTTCTTTAAAGTCATACTGGCGGAGAGCTGGGGATTCGAACCCCAGATGCCCTTTTGGGGCATACTCGCTTAGCAGGCGAGCACCTTCGGCCTCTCGGTCAGCTCTCCGTAACAGCCGTTCTATAGTAACCAAACAGCCGAAGATGGGCAAGAGGGAATTTGGGGGATTCCATTTTTATCTCTCTCGCACTGCCGCCAGCAGATAATCGCGCATATACGGAATTGCAAACGAAACACAGCCATAGCCCGCAGGCTCAATCAACCCCGCATCGATGAGACGTTTACGATACGACCCGACTTTATTCGCCGGTAACCCCATCTTTTTGGCGATATCGCCGTTGGCAATCTCGCCGCCCTCGCATTGAGCCATTGCCGCGAGATACTGAAACTGCCGCTCCGACACCCTGCGCAGCGCCGGGGCAATCACCATAGCATTAAAACTATCAAGAGCCGCCTGAATACCCTTGCGAGCGGCTTCTTCGCTCACGCTCTCCGCCCCGCTGCGCGCAGCAACCTGCCAAGCGTAATATCCGACCAGCTGGACCATAAAGGGATAGCCCGCCGAAGCCTTAGTCAACAGCTCAGCAGCGCCTTCGTCGAGCTCTTTGCCCGCTCGTCTCATCGTATCCTCAAACGATCCACCGACTTCAAAATCGGAAAGCCGAGTGAGTTCGACATGCTTTGCCCGCTGAAGGAACGTAAGGGTATCATCCACCACTACGCCATCCACCGACGTTGGCAGGCCAGCGAATGCAAAGGCGACATTCGCCCCTTGGCGAATCAAAAGCTGCATCTCATTGCCCAGTTCGCGCATTTCCTCAGTTGAGGCATCCTGAATCTCGTCGAGCGTAATGAACAGGCCACCGCGTTTCGCGGCATCGTACATCGCCTCGCCCAAATTAGAGGCCGACTTTGACACCTCCACGGAGCCAAGGCTGACTCCTAAAATCGATGGGGAAATCGACATTGACTCAAGACGAACATTTCGCTGCAGAGCCTCGAGGATTCTATTGCAGAAGCCGGCATTCGAGGCGACATCAACGACCTCGAATCCCTTTCTTCGTGCAAGATCACCCAATGCGTTGAGAAGCACCGTTTTGCCCGTGCCTCGGACACCCGAGATGCGCATAAGTCGATCGGGGGCACCAGGACCATTCTCTAGAGCCTCGGCAAAGTCGCCCAAAACAGCATCGCGCCCGATAAGCTCAGGCGGATTCATGCCCGCCGTTGGCTTAAAGGGATTAATTGCTTTCGGCATTCGATCCTCCTCTGCTAGTTTTAACAACTTTAGCAAAGTTTAGCAACTTTAGCAGAGTTTAACAGGTTTAGCAGACCTAGCCGCTTTTGACCTTACCGGTCCCGCTGGAGCCACCCACCTGAGCCAATACAAATGGCTCCATTCAATTTGTCGGTAACCTGCTCAATACAGTAATTCGTACTTTAATTCGTTACGACTTAATTCGTTATACCTTATCTATACGCAAATGTTCCCCGTACCGCCGGTAGCAGTAGCCCCTTCGTTTTGTCGGCATGGCGAGCAAATAGGCGACAAGCGCGGTCCAGCCCTTCTATGCCGCTCCTACCCCAGCGAGCGATTGAGGGAGCCGAGCTCATCGTTGCCCATGGTGCGCCACATTTGGAAGATGCAGCCGCGCGCCAGGAAAAAGAAGCCGTTATCGACCAGTTGCACGGCGGCATCCGCAAGCTGGTTGGCCACCGCGGGCACGGGCGGCAATTCGAGTCCAGCCCTGCGGATGGTCTCGACCGCTTCCTCGAACGTCGGAGGCTCGCTGACACCCATCTCGTTCATAAGGCCCTGCATTTCTTCCAGCGCGCTGCTGCCCGACTCCTCGCCGCGCGGCACCAGACGGTAACAAGCCAGCGCCAGGTCGAGCTGATCGCAATTCCAATAGGCAAACGCCAAGCGATAGAACAGGTAGCCGATTGCAGAACGATCGCTGGCAATACCTAGGCCGTGGCGCGCCACCTCGATAATCTCGTCAAAGCGCTCCAGACGCGCAAGCACGTTGATGAGCGCAAAGTGCGACTGCATGGACGAGCGCGCCAGATCGTAAAGATGGCGCACCTCGGGCAGTGCTCGTTCAAAGTCCTCTTGCTCGGCGTAAAAGCTGCAGATCTCGTGCTGGGCAAAGTACAGCGCATCGGGCGCACGAAGGATTCGCACAGAGCGGTCTTCTTCCAACACCGGTAGCACCATGCGCACCAGCTGGTTATCGCAAAACTGCGTTTGAACCGGACCTGTCGCCAAAAGCTCGGCGACGGCGCACTTGGCCTCCAACTCCTCGACAAGACGGGAAAAGCCTTCAAAAGCACCTGTACGGTCGACTTTTGCCTGCTCGCGCAATTCAACAACACGGGCCACGTATGGGTCGTCGTCCTCTTCCATGACCTCCAGCTCGTCAGCCGTATCGGCAAGCAGCAGATCGCGCAGCGCCGGCGGCAGCATGCGATGGTCATCACGCGGACGAGCATGAACCTCCGCCGGCTCAATCGTCTCCGGAGCGGTTGACTCATACGCCTCAAGCACACGCTTGCACGGCATATCGTCCATGTCCATGCTCTCAAGATCCTTGGCGACAGGCACGCAATCGGCCAGATAGGCCGCACGCCCAAAGAAATACGTTGCGACAACGCACTCGCCCTGCTCACTGTCGGGAGCAGCAATCTGCACATAGCAGCGCGTGATGCAGGTGCCCGCGGCAAAACACGCTGCCGCAAGCGTGAGCGCCACGCGCGCATCGTGCTCCGCGGCCCAGATCGTGCGCGTGTCCTCGTCCAGCTCGTGCCAGGCGTCATCTTGAGCGTCGTATTCACGTTGCGGCATGGCATCAACGACAGACTGCCCAAACCGAACGAGCATAATCCCCTCGGCAACGTTTGCCCGATAGGTATAGTCGAGCCGCGTGACCACGTTAAGCGCCTCGACAATACGCGCGAAGCGGGTACGCACATCCCACTCACCGCCCGGCTGGCAAGCCACCGTACCCGGTTCGCCCCACGGGTTATCGCTCGAGGCCGTATCGAGCAGTCGAGGAACATCGTTGGTCGTCTTAGCGATATGCCACGCATCAAAGAGCGCGCAGCCCTCAAGGCTCGGCGACGAGGCCGCGGGGACCAATCCAGCCCCGATGCGCTCAAGGATGCCGGAGAGGCGGTTGAGACGGCACTCGATGGCAAGCAGCATGTCAATCTCGTCCTGGTCCAGCAGGCTACGATCAAAATTGAGATAGAAAAGCTTTGAACGATCAATGCGAGCCAGGCTCATCTCGGACTTGGCAGCGATGGTGCGCAGGCGGGGCAAGTCAATTTCACTCATAAGGGCAGCGGCATAGCGCTCGATACCGCTCGGATTCTCGGCATGGTCAACGCGGTAAAGCAGCGTCTCGATAGCATCAGGGAGCGGTGCCGTGTTAAAGCCCAAAAACACCTCGACCGGCTCGGGCAACTTTACGAGCTTGATCTTGTCGATAACATTTTGCATACCCTCGTCGAGTCCGCCGGCGTCCGCCGTGCTCGCAATGGCATTTTCGGAGTCAGCGAATATCACGTAGCGCAGGAACATCGATGCCATGAACTCGCCGTAAGGAAGGGAGCGGGTCGAATTCCATGTCTCGTGGTCGGACTGCTCGCGCATGGGGCCTTCGGGAGAGCCGACGGTTCGCGCGCACGCGCGCATCGTGCCGTTGGCTCCCCGAACCACAATCTCACCAATACCGGAGTCCGACTCGTCAAGGACCAGTTCCATGTCGGGATCGTTGGGCAGCGGAGCCTCGCTGACGGGGCGGTCCACCTTGTACACCTCACCCGAAACGCTTACGTAGCCCAAAAGCGACACATGACTTTTGCCAACAAATTCGACGACATAACAAGATTCATGCTGATCCTCGCCAAAGAGTTTCCAGACTACGCCATATGAGCGTCCCGCAGGCTGCTCGGGCATCGCCGGAAAGCGCTTCTTGGGATCGAGAAACCTGAGCTTGTATGTCGGACGCTCTGCCACGAAATATCACCCTGATCGGTCGCTTGAAGAAGGAGTGGTCGCGAATAAGTCGCGACATCTACTCGGAATCTTACACGAGTCGACAGGAAATCGTCCCTTTGGACGAAAGCACTCAAGCTGACGCAAAAGAAAAGCCCCCGTTGCCGGGAGCTTTAATCTCAAATGGTGCGGCGTATAGGATTCGAACCTATGACGTTCTGATTCGTAGTCAGACCCTCTATCCAGCTGAGGTAACGCCGCGACTTGTTGATTATTATGCACATGGACTGAATAATGGTCAAGCATTTTTTCAAAAAAGTTATCGAATTTGATTTTTACTCATTTGATGCAGTCGATCGAATCGATACTTTCAAACACGGCGAAAGCAACTCCTCAAGTATGTCGACATATAAGAAAAGCCTCCGTTACCGGAGGCTTTAAAGTTCAGTTGGTGCGGCGTATAGGATTCGAACCTATGACGTTCTGATTCGTAGTCAGACCCTCTATCCAGCTGAGGTAACGCCGCAACGCACGGATTATTATGCACGCGAGCCCCCGATGGGTCAAGCGACAATTAGAAAAAATTTTACGGAGTGATAATTAAGTTGTTCGTGCCTCGACCGAGGTTCGAATCCATGCGGTGTTGCCATAAAAGAAAAGCCCCCGTTGCCGGAGGCTTTCAATTTCAATTGGTGCGGCGTATAGGATTCCGCGCATCCGCTTCGCGGATCCGCACCGGCTTCGCCCGCCTGCCGGCGGACTCGCCCGCGGGCTAAAAACGCTCCGCGTTTTCTTGACGCCCGCGCCTCGACCGAGGTTCGAATCCATGCGGCGTCCGCCTAAAAGAAAAGCCCCCGTTGCCGGAGGCTTTCAATTTCAATTGGTGCGGCGTATAGGATTCGAACCTATGACGTTCTGATTCGTAGTCAGACCCTCTATCCAGCTGAGGTAACGCCGCAGCACAAGACATATAAAACCACTTTAGCTTATTGGAGTCAAGCACAATTTCAAACTTTTTTGTGGAACGCAGTCTTGTCATGCTGCTCCGCATATACCGCCATTCCCCGTACGATCGATTGGCTTTTCGATCACGTCAAACTTAGCATCAAGTTCCCTCAGGAGCGATCTCACCCGCTGGGCACAATCATAATCGGCAAACGAGATGCTCAACATGCGAGCAACCTGATTAGATGTCTGGACCCCATAGAAATGCTCTAGGGCCACAAGCCCCTCGTGCGCCACAAACGTCTCAACCACATGAGGCGACTCCTCGTAGCACCATTGCGTCAACGGCCCCTCGCTCGTCTGTCGAACCACCAGGCCACCCATGCCAGACGGCTCACACGTCACAAGCAGGTACTCCCCGCCCTCGTCGCTCTCAAACAAAACCACCCGATCATCAAACAGCTCCATCGCGTCCCCTTTCTCTTGCTCTTAGCCAACAAAAGCATAGCAGGTAGATGGCTGCATACAGAACAGTTGTTCGTGTGTTTTCTATTGAGCTGTCCGCACAGCATGGTATGGACCTGCGCACGAAATAGGGCGCCCCCGAAGGAGCGCCCTTGCATATCGCCTATGCAGCCAAGTTACGCGACCGGCTCGATCTTCTCGAGGCCGCCCATGTAGGGACGCAGGACCTCGGGGATCGTGATGGTGCCGTCGGCGTTCTGGTAGTTCTCCAGAATGGCAGCCATGGTACGGCCAGCCGGCAGGCCGGAACCGTTGAGGGTGTGCAGGTAGCGCGAACCCTTGAAGTTCTCGGGGTCGCGATACTTGATGTTGGCGCGGCGAGCCTGGAAGTCACCGCAGTTGGAGCAGGAGCTGATCTCCTTGTAGGCGTTGTAGCTCGGCAGCCAGACCTCGATGTCGTAGGTCTGACGGGCAGAGAAGCCCAAGTCGCCGGTGCACAGGCTAATCACGCGATACGGAAGGCCCAGCTGCTGCAGCAGGTACTCGGCCTCGGCGGTCATGCTCTCGAGCTCCTCGTCGGACTCCTCCGGCTTAGCGAACTTGACCATCTCGACCTTGTCGAACTCGTGCTGACGGATGATGCCACGGGTATCGCGACCGGCGGAACCGGCCTCCTCGCGGAAGCAGGGGGTGAAGGCGGTGTAGCGGCGCGGCAGGGTGTCGGCGTCGAGGACCTCACCGGCGTGCAGGTTGGTGAGCACGACCTCGGCGGTGGGGATCAGGAAGTTGTCGCCCGAGACGTGATAGGCGTCGTCCTCGAACTTGGGCAGCTGGCCCGTGCCGAACATGGTCTGACGCTTGACGACGATGGGCGGCCACCACTCCTTAAAACCACGGCTGGTGTGCGTATCGAGGAAGAAGTTGATGAGGGCGCGCTCAAGACGGGCGCCGGCGCCACCGAGAACGGTGAAGCGGCTGCCGGAGAGCTTGTTGCCGCGCTCGAAGTCAAGGATGTCGAGGTCGGTGCCCAGATCCCAGTGCGGCTTAAAGTCGAAGTCGAACTCGCGCGGGGTGCCCCAACGACGGCGCTCGATGTTCTCGTCCTCGTCCTTGCCGTACGGCGTGGCCTCGCAAGGAATGTTGGGCAGGTGAGCCATGAAGTCGTACTGCTCCTGCTCGAGGGCGGTGCGCCGCTCGGCCAGACCGTCAATCTTCTCGTTGACGGCGCGCACGGCCTCCTTGGCGGCCTCGGCCTCGTCCTTCTTGCCCTCCTTCATCAGGGCGCCGATCTTCTTGGACTCGGCATTGCGCGTGGCTTGAAGTTCCTCAACCTCGGTGATGACGGCACGACGCTCGTCGTCGAGCTCAAAGAACTTCTCGCGATCCCAAGACGTCTGGCGGTTAGCCATGGCGACATCGATGGCATCGGGGTTCTCGCGAACAAACTTGATATCAAGCATTAGATCCTCCGGCGATATACATTCCATTTAGGTTGCAACCTTGTACATGTATGGGCAAGTATATACTTATGAGCGTTTACGACCCAACTCAACTACGCAAGAAGGCACCCAATGGACGCAGTTTTTTCCTTTTTGTTTGGCACCCGCACCGGTTTTGCCATCCTTTTCGCCGGCGGCATCCTGCTGTTTGCGATTATTGCCTTTGTAATGGAGAAGCGCACCCATAAGATGTATGTCGACCGCGGCCCCAAGTCCGAGGACGAAGAAGACAGCTTCTGGGACTAACCTGCCAAAAAGGGACAGGTTTATTTTGGTCGGTTTTATCTGGGCAAACGCAAGTGCCCCGCAACTGGAATTGAGCCAGTTGCGGGGCACTTTTCGCTAAAAGGACAAAACCGCAGGAAAAACCTGCCAAAATAAACTGTCCCTTTTTTGGTCGGTTTTACTGGAGGGTTGCGTCGATTGCCTTGACCAGGGCGCTGCGCATGCCGGCGTCCTCGAGCGCAACGACGCCCTTGATGGTGGCACCACCGGGCGAGCATACGGCATCCTTCATCGCCGCAGGATGCTGGCCAGTTGCAAGCTGCAGCTTTGCCGTACCCAGCACCATCTGGCTCACAATGCGATAAGCATCCGCACGCGGGATACCGTGCTTGACCGCCGCATCGCCCAGGGCCTCGATTGCCATGGCGACAAACGCCGGAGCGCAACCACCCACCGTGCCGCCCACAAACAGCAGGCTTGTGTCGAGCTCGACGACAGCGCCAAGCTTACCGAGCAGGTCGAGCACCACAGCACGCTGCTCGTCGTTAAGCGTCGAAGCCTTCTCGCAGGCGATGACGCCCTCGCCCACCGAAACCGGCGTGTTGGGCACCGTCGAGATATGCGCGACGCCCGGCAGGACCTGCTCCCACTTGGCACTGTCCCAGGTCCAGGCAACCGACAGAACGACCTTTTTGGCAAGAGCATCCTTGAGCGGGGCGAATACCTTCTCGATCACGTACGGTTTGACCGCAGCGACCACGATATCGGATGCGGCGACAACCTCGGCGGCATCGTGGCAGGCGACCATGCCGCGCGCCTCGCAGCGCTCAACCAGTGCGTCGTAGCGACCCGCGCAGGCGCACATGTCGCTCGCAGCTACACCGGCAGCGATCCAGCCATCGGCCATAGCGCTCGCCATATTGCCAAAACCGACAAATCCAATCTTCATATCGCATAGTCCTTTCAGACACATTCCTCAAAACGAAAGGTATTGTCCCACGCCATTGTTTCGTATTGCCGACCTATTTGTGATACGGCTCGCCACGGCTGATCTTGCAGGCACGGTAAATCTGCTCCAGCAGCACCACACGCGCCAGGTTATGCGGCAAGGTAATGCGTCCAAAGCTGAGCATCTCGTCGGCTCGTGCGCGCACGTCATCACTCACGCCGTCCGAACCGCCGATTACAAAGGCAATGTCGCTGCTGCCTCGCAGCATAAGATCGTCGAGCCTCGCCGAAAACTCCTCGCTCGAGCGCTCCTTGCCCTCGATAGCCAGCAGGATCACATGCGCTCGAGATGGCAAGGCGGCAAGAATCGCCGCCCCCTCCTTGTCGCGCGCGGCATCCACACCGCCCGCCTTGGCCGGGTCGATATCGGCCACCTCGCGCATATCCACCTTGGCATAGGCACCTAGGCGCTTGGTGTACTCAGCGCACGCGTCCTTCCAAAAGCGCTCCTTGAGCTTACCGACGCAAACGACGGTGTATTTCACGCGCGTCTACTCCTTCGAATCGTTCTGAACTTTGCCGGCGGCCAGCATCTGCTCGAACATCGAGGCCGACTGCGAAAAGTCGCTCGGCAGCACGACCGTCGAGGTTTTACCCGTGCGAGCGAACTCCGTCATCATCTCGGACCACTGCGTAAACATGAACAGCTGGTTGGCCTCGTCATTGCCGACACCCGTCTCCTGGATGATCTCGAGCGAATCTTTGATACCCAGCGCGATGGCCTTGCGCTGGTTGGCGATGCCCTCGCCCGCCTTTTCCATAGCCTCGGCCTCGGCGGTCGCCTCGGTGACGCGCTTGATGCGGTCGGCCTCGGCGAGCTCCTGCGCGGCAGCGCGCTTGCGCTGGGCAGCGTTGATGTCGTTCATGGAGTTCTCAACCTCGGTCGGCAGTGCGATTTTGGTGATGAGCGTCGACACGAGGGTGAAGCCGTAGGCGGCCATCTGCTCGGAAACGGTAGCGTTGACATCCTTGGCGATGTCATCCTTCTTGGCAAAGACCTCATCGAGTGTGTAGACAGGAATCGAAGAGCGCAGGGCGTCGGTGATGAAGTCACGCATCTGGTCGACGGGCTCCTGCAGCATGTAGTAGCTCTTGTAGATGCCCGAATCTGCCGGGCCGGCGCCCATGTCGTAGCTCACGTGGTACTGAGCGGAGACCTCAAGGCCGATGGTCACGTTGTCCTGGGTCTTAACGTCGATGCCAAAACCGTTTTTCATGGTGCGCAGGCTCACCGTGGCGGCCTTGCGGTCGATCACGGGCACCTTCACGTGGAAGCCCGCGTTGACGATACGATTGAACTTACCCAAGCGCTCGATGATTACGGCGTGCTGCTGTTCAACGACATAACAGGCGTTGGGGAGCAGCAGCAACAGGATGATGATGGGAATCAAAAGGCTGGTAAGGGCGGCGATGATACCGGAAAACAGCATGGTCTCTCCTCTGATAGGCACACGTTGCCATTAGGATACCCGTCCAAGGAGATCGTGCATAACAAAAAAGCCCCCATTGCTGGGAGCTCTTTCATTTAATGGTGCGGGCGAAAGGACGTCCGCGTATCCGCTTCGCGGATCCGCACCGGCATCGGCCGCCTGCCGGCGTCCTTGCCAGCTCGCTAAAAACGCTCCGCGTTTTCTTGACGCTCGCTCCTTCGCAGGTTCAAGTCCCCGCGATGGGCACATAACAAAAAAGCTCCCATTGCTGGGAGCTCTTTCATTTAATGGTGCGGGCGAAAGGACTTGAACCTTCATGGGGTTGCCCCCATACGGACCTGAACCGTACGCGTCTGCCAATTCCGCCACGCCCGCGTGCAGGAATTAGAATAACGGAGCGCCACCGCGAACGCAAGAACTATTTTTGAAAAAGTTTGCAGGCATTTTCCCAAGCGGCATGCGCGATTGTTTCGGCGTCCTCACCAGTGCGATCGACACGGTCGTTAACCAGCGCGTTTGCCGTAATGGAGATCATTGCGGGCTCGCATTCAAGACCGCGGATGGGCTCCGGAGCCATATACGGGCAATCCGTCTCGAACAAAATTCGATCGAGTGGGGTTGCCGCAAATGCCTCGCGCACGTCGTCGTTGCGCTTAAAGGTGGCCGCACCACCATAGGCGATATAGCAGCCCAGCTCCACAAAGCGCTCCATCGTGGCGCGGTCCTCGCCAAAACAGTGCAGCACACAACCGGCCTGGGGCACGCCCACCTCACGAAGCACGTTGTGCGCATCCATATGCGAGGTGCGCTCCCCATCCGAGTCCTCGTGCCGCAGGTGCAACTCCACCGGCACATTGCAGCGCACGGCGACTTCGAGCTGGCGCGCCATGCAATCAATCTGCACGCTGTAGGGCGCCGGCGTGATGTCGTCGTCGTAATCCATGTGGTAGTCCAGACCGATTTCGCCAATACCGGCGCATAAGGGATCATCAAGCGCGGCAACGACCTGTGCGTGAACGTCGTCGGTATAGTCCGGCGCGCCATACGGATGCACGCCGGCAAGATACTTGATCTGCGGGATATCCCGTATCGGCAGAATCTCGCGCGTCAGCCAGTCGCTATAGTCCGTCACGCTGCGCTTGTCGGCAATGGGATCGAAGACCGTCACCAACAGGTCGATGCCTGCCGCCTTGGCACGCACGAGTGTCTCGGGCACATCCTTGCCCCAGAACGAAAGCAGATGCGCATGTGTGTCGGCAAGCGGTGCCAAGGGCACGGGACAAGCAACCGTCTTCTTTTTCTTGGTAAACGTCACGCGTTCGGCATTAAGCGTCATGGGAAAGCTCCCGAGCCAGGCACACAAAGTCGGCGACGCCGAGCGTCTCGGCGCGCGTGGTGGGTGCGATACCGCAAGCCTCAAAGGCGGCATCGAGCACGTCCTTGGCAAAGCCGTTGGCGCTCATGGAATTGCGGATGGTCTTGCGACGCTGAGCAAATGCAGCGTCAATCACGCGGGCCACAAATTCGCGATCGAGTCCTTCGGGCACCACACCGTCAACACGGTCGATACGCACGACGGCCGAGTCCACGTGTGGCGCCGGCATAAAGCAACGCGGCGGCACCTCAAAGCGACCCGTCACCTGCGCATACAGGCCAAGCTTTGCCGTATAGCCGCCATAGGTCTTGTTGCCCGGCACTGCGGCAATGCGATCGGCAACCTCCTTTTGCACCATGACGACGGCGCGCTTGAGCGCCGGCATTGTCTGGAAAAATTGCAAAATGATCGTCGCCGCCACGTTATAGGGCAAGTTCGCGACAAATACCGTCGGCTCACCGCCCGCAGCCTGCTCAATCTGCTCCGGCGTCACCTTGAGCGCATCGCCCATGATAAAGCGGAAGTTGGCATAGTCGGCGGCGTGGGCATCGAGCACCGGCTCAAGCTCGGGATCGGCCTCAATGGACGTAACGCACGCCGCTTCCTGCAGCAACGCAAGTGTCAAAGTACCGCAACCCGGACCCACCTCGAGTACGCGCTCGTCACCTGCAAGCTCGGCAAGCTCGCAGATACGCTCGATCACATGATTGTCGATTAGAAAGTTCTGGCCCAGGCGATGCTTGGTCGCAAGGCCAAACTCCTCCAGCAGCTCCCTGGTGGCCGTGGGGTTTGCCAAAGGCGAAGTTGTCATGGTTGCCTCCTTAGCATGATGGCGGCGTCTTGAAACGAAAGGGCATGGACCGTTGCGGCCATGCCCTTACATCTAAACAGCAAATTGCCGATATGGCGCTCGCGCGGTCTCTACGCCAGACGCGGGAACAGCGGATCGCCCTTCTCGACGGGCTGACCACCAGCAAGCAGGCCCCAAGCGCAAATGCCCTTGAGGTCGTCGGTCGCGGCCTCGTTCTCGCAGGACAGGCGGCGCAGGGCCTCGGCAGAGGTCTGAGGCATGAGCGGCATCAGCAGGTGAGCGGAAATGCGGATGGCCTCGAGCAGGTTGTAGATCACAAACGCCAGCTCGTCAGCCTTAGCCTCGTCCTTGGCAAGTGCCCAGGGCTCGGAGTCCTCGATGTAGTGGTTGGCGGCGTGGATGAGCTCCATGACCTCATCCTTGGCTCCACCGTAATCGAGCACGTCCATCTTGGCCATGTAGCGCTCGACCAAACCGTCGGCAATCTTTGCCAGCGGGTTATCGAACGCGTCGGCAGACGCCGGTTTAGCCGGGGCGCAGCCGTCAAAGTACTTTGCGCTCATGTTGAGCGAGCGCGAAATGAGGTTGCCCCAGCTGTTGGCCAGATCGGCGTTGTAGACCTGCTCCATACGATCGAAGCTGATGGCGCCGTCGGTGCCGGGGACCACGTCGGTCATAAAGTAATAGCGGTAGCCCTCGACGCCCAGCATGTCGATAACGTCCTGCGGAGCGATGGCGTTACCGCGGCTCTTGGACATCTTCTCGGCCTTGCCGGTCTCGGCATTGCGCACGGTCAGGAAGCCGTGGGCAAAGACGTGCTCGGGCAGGGCCTCGCCGATGGCCATGAGCATGGCGGGCCAAATGACGCAGTGGAAGCGGATGATGTCCTTACCCACGATGTGGAACTGCGCGGGCCAGCGATAGGCCAGCTCGGCACGCGCCTCGTCGGTGTCGACACCGTAGCCGACGGCCGTCATATAGTTGAGCAGCGCATCGAACCACACGTAGGTCACGTGACCCTCGTCAAACGGGACCTGAATGCCCCAGTCAAAGCTCGTGCGGCTCACGGAAAGGTCGTTAAGGCCGCCCTCGACAAAGCTACGTACCTCGTTCATGCGGAACGCAGGCTCGACAAAGTCGGGGTGCTCGTCATAGAGCTTGAGAAGCTTGTCCTGGAAGGCGGAAAGCTTAAAGAAGTAGGACTCCTCCTGCACGCGCTCAAGCGGACGGTGGCAGTCGGGGCATAGATGCTGGCCGACGCTGCCGTACTCCTCGTCGCCCTTCTGGACCTGCGTATCAGTGAAGTAGGTCTCGTCAGGCACGCAATACCAACCGTCGTAGCTGCCCTTATACAGGTAACCGGACTCCTTCATGCGCTCCCACAGATACTGCACGGCATGATGCTGGCGCGGCTCGGTGGTGCGGATGAAGTCGTCGTTGGAAATCTCGAGCTTGCTCCAAAGCTCCTTGAAGTGCGGGGCCTGGCTATCGGTCCACTCCTGCGGCGTCATGCCATGCTTGGCTGCGGCCTCGGCGACCTTCTCGCCGTGCTCGTCCATGCCGGTCAGGAACTTGACGTTATAGCCGGCGGAACGGCGATAGCGAGCCTGAACGTCGGCGATGATGGTGGAATAAGCCGTGCCCAGGTGCGGATCGGCGTTGACGTAGTAGATGGGCGTCGTGATAAAGAACGAAGGCTTGCTTTGATCCATGGGGTTTGTCCTCCAGAAAAACGTTGCATACAGAGGATGATTCTAGCGCAAGGGCTGGATATCCTCCATCTATTGCATATCGAGCACCATGGCATAGACATCGCGCTTGCGGCGCGAATACTTCTGAGACAGGCGCTTGGCCACCGCAGACGCGGGCTCCCCCTCCTCGAGCGCGGCGCGGATATCCTCGCGCAGGGCCTCGTCGGGATCCGCTACCGCAGCGCCAACCGGCGCGATGCCGGCCTCCTCATCCTCGCTCGGCGGCGCGATGACCAGCGCAATCTCGCCCTTTACCTCGCCGCGAGCACGCAGCTCCTCGGCAAGCTGGTCAGCGGGCCCGCGCAAGACCTCCTCGTGCAGCTTGGTGAGTTCGCGGCAGACGGCAACCTCACGCTGGGGAAAGACCTCCGCCACGGCCTCGAGCGTCGCCACGATGCGATGTGGAGACTCGTAGAAGATGAGTGCGCCGGGCACCACGGCAAGGCGCTGCAAACGGCGCACACGGTCGCCGTGCTTTCGGCCCAAAAAGCCCTCGAAGAAAAAATGCTCGCAGGGAATGCCGGACGAAACGAGCGCCGTGACGCAAGCAGAGGGCCCGGGAATAACTTCTACGGGCACATCGGCCTCACGCGCCGCCTCGACCAGCGCCTGGCCGGGATCGGACACACTCGGCATGCCGGCGTCCGAGGCAAAGGCGAGGGTCTCCCCCGCCAGCAGACGGTCGACCAGACCGGCGGCGCGGCTGGCGATCACATTCTCGTCGCAACGGACAAGCGGCTTGGAAATGCCCAGGTGCATCAGCAGCTTTGACGTCACACGCGTGTCTTCGCAGCAAATGGCATCGGCGGCGGCAAAGGCCTCGCCAACGCGCGGGGACAGGTCACCCAAGTTGCCGATGGGCGTGCCGACCACATAGAGTTTGCCCGTATGGGCGCTGTTTTGCGTCATATCAACCTATTCAATCATGCCGCGCTCGAGCGTACCGAGCGCCGCGCGGGCGTCCCATGCTGCAATACGCTTCTCGGTCTTCCACGTTTGGAAGAACCAACCGGCAGCCGGCGCAAACGAAGCCAGCTGGTTGGCGATAAACACACGCTCGTAGGCATTGCGTCCCTCGGGCGTAACCGACGAGTTGGCAAAGATCGCCGCGCCCGACCATTCGCCCACCAGCACGGGGAACCCAGTCGAGATCGCTTCTTTAAGCTCGCGCTTGTTACGCGAAATCGCCGTCGTCAGCCCGCGGGGGCTCGTGATGTCGAGCGCATACTCGTCGCGGTAATGGTACAGGTGAAGGTCCATGTAGACGTTCTTATACTTGGCGCCGCGCATAAAATGTTTCCATTCGCTGGGATGCCCCGACGACGAGAAGACGACGATCTTATCCTCGGGCATATACGAACGGACGAGCTCGTAGGCATCGCGATAGAAATTGCGCAGGTAGTGGGCCGGAATGCCATCCGTCATGGTAAAGAGACTCTTGCGGACGCTCATCTGCGGCGTGTCCAGCAGCTCAATGCCCAGCAGGCTCTCGGCCTCGCCATAGCGATCGGCCAAGCGCTCGAGCACGTCGAGTGCGACATGACGGCCGTTGGTGGACGAATGCCATTCGGCAACAGCCTCCGGCGTGGTGGGCGAATCATTGGAATCGCCCTGGCCACCGGGCACAGTTGCCAAATCGAGCAGCACGCGGATGTCGTACTTGGCGGCCCACTCAATTGCACGGTCGATGTAGTCGACAACCGAGATGTAGGACGCATCGGACTCCTGCGAGCCAAAGGCATACCAGGGCACCGGCAGACGCACGGCATTGAGACCGATCTGCGCCATGCGGCAAAAATCGTCCTCACTCACAAACGTCTCGTAATGACGGCGCATGCGCTCGTTATAGGCGGCGGTGCCCATGGCCTCCTGCAGCTCGGCCGCGTTGGATGCACCGGTCGCCGCGTATAGCGACGGGGTCACCCAAGGCTCGGGAATAAACCAGCCAGAGAGATTAACGCCGAGTATCCTCTCCATCACTGCCCCCTTCGGATCGTGCAGGCTGAGCCTGCATCGTATTGCATAGGAAAAGTATCGTTTTGAGTATACCCGCGCGTGCGGACAGACGACCGAACGGTCTGCAAAGTGGCGCAAAAGCGGGAGAAATGTCTGGGGCGGGCACGCTGAGATGCGCACGCACGTCGGAAGTAAGCGCCGGAAAGCGCATCCCATTCTTTCGTTCAATAATGGGATGCATTTTCCGCGGGTCCACATAACCCGCGGGCGCCACATAAAAGAAAAGGACCCCTTTGCAGAGGTCCTAGTCAATTCAAGGTGGCGGGGAAGGGAATCGCGTCCGCGCGCTGCGCGGACGGACCGCTGCGGCGCTTGCGCGCCTTGCGAGCTACGCTGGAAAACGCTTGCGCGTTTCCTCAGCTCCGCGCCCTCACGGGGTTCGATTCCGCGCATGGTCCACATAAAAGAAAAGGACCCCTTTGCAGAGGTCCTAGTCAATTCAAGGTGGCGGGGAAGGGAATCGAACCCCTGACACGAGGATTTTCAGTCCTCTGCTCTACCAACTGAGCTACCCAGCCATTTGAGGTGTGCCTTGTTTCAAGGCTTGATTAGTATAACCAAGGACGCGCTCCGGTCAACCGAGAATTTGAAAAAAGTTTTTGAGCACGGCGTCAGCCACAAGTCCGACCCTATAGAACAGCACGTTAGAGACATCAACCGGCCGCAAGAAGTTTTTCGCTCAGGGCTGCACGGGCAAACTCACTTGGCGTCATTCCTTCAGCCGCCGCCCGACGACGAATCGCCTCCTTCATCCCTAGGGGAATCTTGACCGATAGCGTTGCCGTCCCTTCGCTTGAGAGCGGAGGCCGCCCGTGCACGATCCCCCCAACGGTATGCTCGCCGTCCGGAAACCCGCCATGCTCGTACGACTCGCACCACGCGTCAATCATTTCATCCGTTACAACCTGACCATTGGCAGCCGTATACGCCTTGTTCATCATCGACCCCTCTGCCGAGCTCGCTCGATCTCTTGCCAGAATTTCTTCTGAACCGGAGACAGGGCATGAACAATGAGCCATCCACGAATTAGTTCGACCGCAACAAGTTCCACACTTCGACCATCTGGAAGCCATCCAATGGCAAGCCATCTCGGCGGCTCATCCTCCGACTCGCGGCGAATGCACTCAGTAACCGCGAACCAGGCACCAAGCACCTGCTTTTCCGTCAAGTGTTTTTTGGCGTTGGGATGGATCTCAACATCCATGCATCTTCTCCTCCATCTTACCCAATTTCGTATGACGAAAGTCAGCTGTCGCCAATTCCTACGCCGGCACTTGTTGAAGGGCGGGAGGTGTAGCGAGGATTGAAGGGCGTTCCAGTACTGCCCAGGCACCGGGACAGGAACACATACGCCAAGGACGGACGTTTTCGTAGCGCGCGAGGACGTTGCCGTTACGGTCAATAAAGGCAACGTCGATGGGATAGACCATAAAGCAGGTGTGGACCGAAGAGCAGCGTGTAAACGCCATGACGAGCGGCAACCCGTTTGCAGCAATCGGAGACCGTCCCAGCATGCCGCGTAGACGCACGGCAAACGACTCCGCCACCACAAACTCGGCAGGCGTCCAACCCAGCCTGTTGAGCGCCCGCGCGTAGGCAATATAGGATGAGACCGCGTTCACGTGACCACCCCCGGACGCCACGGGTCGACTGTCACTGCGCGCTCGTGCGACAACTTTGCCGGTGCCCCCAGCGAAACGCCGGCGATGCTGAGCGAGCTCGGCCACGGCTCATAGCGCATGGTACAGGTATAGGTCCTAAACGTGCCGGAAAGCGAAAGCAGACCGCCATCCGATGTCGTCGCACCCTGCTCGCTCGAGACCTCAATCTGCAAGTCATAGCCTTCCATGGCATGTTGGATCTGAGCCTGAACGGTCGCGGAGGCATCGATGGAGCTGTCATCGCCCTCCCCGCTCGGCGCCACGGCATGCGCTAGCACGATATCGGGCACCACGCGATCGAAGCGCGCGACCACGCCGGCAAAGACCATGACGTTGTACACGATAAGCGCCAGAACCAGCAGGACGGGCGTGACCACGGCCATCTCGACCGTCGCCTGGGCGCGCTCCTCGCACAGGCGCGTGCGGATGCCCATTACGACCCACCGCCCAAGGCACCCGCCAGCGTGGCGACATCGACGGTAAGTGGGATGGAACCGCCGCCGGGCAGCGGAATCTCTGCAAGCGTAAACACCGTGCCGCTGATGGTGCGCTCGACTTGATATTCCAGCGCCTCGCAAAGCGCCTTGGGGTCGGTTACGCCCAGCGGAATACTTCGTAGCTTGTCCTGCACATTAGAAAGACCTGTGATGTCAGACCCCGGGCTCTTGATGACGTTGGCGGTGTCGGTCAGCACCGGCTTTCGTAGGCGCAAGTCGCACGGCTCCAAGCCTAGCGCCGCCACGGACGCCGAAACGGTATCGCCAAGCCACGACGCAATGGAGCCCAACGCGCCACTGCCCCCTCCCAGGTCATCGATCATCTCGTCCATGAGCTCGTCGGCCGAGCCTTGGATGTCTCCGTATCCCACAAGCAGCCGTCCCCAAACATCCATGACGCCATCGAGTACGCCGACAACGCCACCCGAACGCTCCTCCAGCGTCGAGAAAAACCGCGAGAGAACGTTGTTCTGCGCCGTCGCGTCATCGGGCGCCAGCACCGCAGCAGAGATCGCGCCGCGATCGCCAAGCCTGACTGTCGTGTTAAACGAAGAGTTGAGCTCATCGGGGCTCGAGATGGCACCCGAAACCGCAAGGGCAACCACGCCGTTGCGACCGGGCGGAGCGATACGCGGACGCTCGCCCGAAAGCGCTTTAATGGCCTGGTCAAACGCATTACCCGCACGGTCAGCCTCGTCCTCGGTCTGGCGCATGAGCTCGAGCTCTTTGTTGCGGCATTCGACATAGTCTTCCAGAGCGTCTTTGAATCGATCAAAGTGGTACTCGAAGCCGTTTTCGATAGAAGTCGAAGGCGCTGCAACGGCACCGAGCGACGAAACGCCAAAATGGCATCTGTTGCATCTGTCCTGCCCGTCATAATCAGCAACCGAGGCTAGCCCGCATGGCGCCCCCTTCTTATAGTTGGGGCAACTCGTTCCGTAATGCAGATACGTCTTGCCATCGTTGGTACTGGTTGGCCACACCGCATCGGTATAGAGTTCCGTCGCTCGCACCTCGTCAGTGTTGCGCGGCAACAGCGGGATATAGGAAGCGGCCCGGTCTCCGTCTTCGGTTATATATGCGCGATTGACCTCTGCGCTCGCATAGGTGTAAAACGCCTTGCGCGCCGCCGACTCCGCCTTCGTCTCGACGCTTGAACTCTGCGGTTTTTCGTCTGCCAGACGCTGACGGTAGTAAGCTTTTGCGCGGTCGAGCGCCACCTGTGGCTCCCACGTAACGCTTGAGGCATAATGCGGGTTTTGCTCACCTGAGAGCTTTGCCAAGCTCCCCGCGCGTTCCCACATACATGAACAGCTACCGGCCGAAGCCGGAACCGACCCGCCGCAATCCGCAAGCCAGGCGCGTTCTTTTGCTTTCGCCGTCTCCTCTGAGGCTTTCTGCAGCTCATCTGCCGCGCGTTCCAGATCTTTCGATGTGTCTTTCATCGCATCGGTCGAGATCTCGGACCCCTCGAGCGCAACGAAATCCGACTCGGACGTCCTGGGCACGGCAAGCGCCGTACCGGTATAGGTCGCACCCTCGGTATCCTGCGCCGACACGGCCTGCGTAGCTCGCGCGGCAACCAGATACGGTAGAGCCGTCTCGATTTTCTGCAAGCCCTTGGAGGCGCTTTTGGCAAACTTGTTGCGCGTTTTAATGATCTCGACTCCCGTGTCGACCATATCGCCCGCGGCAAGCTCGGCACCCGGAATAAGGATGGCGACCAAGCCGGTGCCGATCGTGGCAAACCCCGCCAGGCCCAAACTCAAAATGCTCGCATCCACCACCGTCGCAGCCGTATGGTAGGACGACACCACATTGGCGCCTGCCAGCGCGCCGCTATCGGCAGCCACCTGGGTGTCCCCGGCACGCGACATGCTCCATATCGCCGCCGTCGACGAAAACAGCAACGTGAGCACCACCAAGATGACCACCGCAGAAGAGAGCGTGGTATAGGCACCGTCTTCGATAAACAGGTCGATCCCGGCTCGACCCATAAAGCCGCCTCGCTTGCAGCGAGCACGCGGTCGGCAACGGCCCGCAAGCCCCCTCGTCACCTTCAACAGGCAGCGCTTAATCCCATGCAGCAATCCATGAATCATAATCTCCCTCCAGCCACTCGGGACGCGATCGATACGAGACGTCGACCTTAAGCTCGACATAGCCGTTATGGCCTGCGCTACCCATAGCCTGCGCAAACGCACCGATCACGGGCAGCGGTTTAACCTCGCCGGTAACGGAAACGGACGAGACGCCGCCCGCATCGGCCCGACCAAGCTCGATATCCCACGACAGGGGCCCGCCGGCATGAAAAATCGAGACGTTGGGCACCGCGGCAAGACGGCGGCGGGCGAACTCCTTAATATTCTCGTCATCCCCCACCGTCGTCGTGGTCATAAGCCGCGCGGTCTCGGCGGCGGCAGACTCCATGACGGCGCGCGTGTAGAGCAGGCACACCGGCTGCAGCGCCAACAGGACGAGCGTCAGAAACGTCGGCAGCAGGAATGCCGCCTCGACCGTAGACTGCGCCCGGTCCTCGCGCGTGACATCAATAGAGCACGATGTCCTTAGCACCCGCAGCAGCGTCAACAACCGATGTCGAGGTGACGCCGTGAGACGCCGTCCGCTCGACCAGCGCCGCCAAGCGCCCATCGGCACCGGCACGCCAAAGCCCTGCGATCGCCAGCACGATGGAAAGCAGTGCCACCGTGACGATGGCGTATTCGACCGTTGCCTGGGCAGATTCCTCACGCAGGACATCATGCATTTCACGACCCCTCCTTTGAGTTCGTTGTCTGCGGGATCAGGCGGACCACGCGCAGGCGACACGAAGTATCACCAGCATCCGCGGCAACCGTCACCATATCGACCCAGCCGCGTCCGTCACGCACGATGGCGCCCCACACGTTGCCCTTGATGTCGAGATAGCCACTCAGAGCAAGTTGCGCCGTGGGCACCTCGCGATAGACACGCAGCATATCCGCCGCCGCTTCGGTCATCGGTCGGCACTCGGACCATGCGAGACGAACAGCGACGGCATTGTTTGCAGATGAACCCGTTGCAGCGTCCGCTCGCTCGTCGAGTGCTTGCAAGAACGTTTGCGCCGTGACGGCGGCATTCGCATCGTCCGCGTCTCGCGCATCGTCTATTTGAGACGCCGCAGTCGAACCCGAGCCCGCATCCGCGGCAACCCCTAAACGTTGTTGCCGTGCTGCGTTAAGCCCCCAAACCGCCACTGCCACCGCCACGACCGCACAGGCGAGCACCAACAACGCGCCGACGGGACGGGCGCCCTCTACAGGCTGTTGATGCCCTCGCTGATAGCGCTCCATAGATCTTGGACCTTGCCCTTAAATGCGACGATGGCAATGATGGCGATCACCACGAGCACACCGACCAGGATGGCGTACTCGGTGGTGCCCTGCGCGCTCTCCTCCCGCAGCAGTTCCTCGGCACGCCGGCGAGCGTGAATTGACTGGCAAAACGCCCAGCTCCAGACCTTGCCAGCAACGTCAGTCATCGTATTCATGTATTCCTCCCTACATCATCCCGCCTGCCCCCAGCAGCGGGCCCAATATGGACAGAAGCAACGCCGGCAAGATGAGCGTGCCGGTGGGAATCAGCAGCTTGACCGGCGCGCGCTCAATCTCGCGCTCGACTGCAGCGCGATGGGCCGCGCGAATCTCGCGACTTTGAGCCGCCAGCGTCTCGGCAAGCGGGGCACCGAGGGCAAGCGCCTGCCCCGCTGTGATGGCAAAGGTCTCGAGCGCCCGCACATCCAGGTCGCGCGCGGCCGCCAGAAGCTCATCCTCTCGCGTCCCTACGCCCACACGCCATGCCATGCAGGCTCGCTCAAGGCGGAGCGCCAACGTCAATCGGCGATTGGCGCAAAAAACCTCAAGCGCCGCATCGAACGAAAGGCCGGCCGAAAGCCCCAGACGCACCACGTCGATCATCTCGGACACCTCGCCAAGCGACACCTGCGCCGTACCACCCGTGCCGAGCATGCCCCTCAACCGTGCTACCAGGACATCGGTCACCGATCGGGCAGCCGCAACAACCAGCAGCGCCTCGCGTTTGCAGACCTGGGCGATCTTGCATGCGTCCGCACGATTGAGCCCCGTCGCGACAAACACGCTGAGCGCGCACAGGCATGCCGCGACCCCGACCAGGGCGCTCATAGCTCCACCCGCATAATGCGTCGGATGACCACCAGGGCGACGGCGTTGAGGGCAAGTCCCAGTACCACGGCACCGGCACCCGCCGGCGTCGCAAGGCCGCGGCGAAAGTCGGCCGAAAGCAGCGCCAGCACCGCGCACATACCCGCCGGCATCGCCGAGACCATGTGTGCCGACATACGAGCCTGCGATGTCTTGACGTCCAAGCGGCGCTTGAGCTCAATGCGCTCCCCCACCATGCTCGACGCCTCGGACAACAGGTCGGCAAGCGGGGCACCGGTTCGCTGCGACACCTTAAGCGCCAAGGTGACAAGCGAAAGGCCGGGGGCATCGATACGGTCGAGTAGGTCATCCAACGCATCAGTCGCCGAGACGCCGCAGTCGATCGCCGCCGCCACGCGCAAAAACTCGGTATGCACCGGCTCTTGCGCGTGAGTTCCCACAAACCTCATGCCCTGGGCCAGCGAATGACCCGAGGCGAGCGACATAGAGAGCGCCGTAAAGGCCTCGGGCATGGCTTCTTCCACATCGTGTTGCTCGCGGCGACGGTCGAAGGTGTCGCGAGCGGCGCCTACGCCAAACGGCGCGAGCAACCCCAGGACAAAGCCGATGGGCGACAGCGATACGACAGTCAGGGCAATGCCGCAGACACCACTCGATAGCAGCAAGCATGCCAGGCGCGCCTCGTCATCCTCGATAACAAGGCCAACGCGATGTGCTGGAACCAGCGCCGCCCAAGAGCGGGCAATCTTTTTTAGCAGGTCGTTTTCTACCAACTCGCGCGGCAGCTTCTCGGCAACCAACTCAAGCGCATGGCTGACCAGCTCCGCCGGCGGCACGCGCGGCGCACGAGGCTCCGCCCCGCACGCCACCGCGGCAGAAAGTCCTGTCAAACCCCCTACGACGAGGGGCACAACGATCTCCACTCGTCCACCTCCTCTTGCGTGAGCGTTCCCGAGCGCAGGCCCTCTGCGATAAACGGAGGCTCGCGATCGAGCGTCCAGGCGCGCGTGGCGGCATCGAACGTCACGTAGCGCTCAAGCTCCACGCCGCCTGATGTGCCGCGTCGCACCCCCGAATAGGAGGACACGAAACGCCTGCCGTCCGCATGGCGCTCGGACATCACGATGCCGTCGAGCGCCATGGCAATCTGCTCCTCGATAAGCTCGCTCGGCAGGTCGATGCCATAGCGCGCAAGCAGCGTCAAACGCACCACGGTCTCCTGCTCGGTGCCCGCATGAAGCGTGGTGAGCGACCCATCGTGCCCGGTGTTCATGGCCTGCAGCATGTCGCAACATTCCGCACCGCGCACCTCACCCACCACGATGCGGTCGGGACGCATGCGCAGGGCGTTGGTCACCAGGTCGCGGATTGTCACCGCGCCCTCGCCCTCAATTGAAGCCTCACGCGCCTCCAGGCGAACCACATGCGGGTGATGCGCAAACTTGAGCTCGGCGGAGTCCTCGATCGTCACGATGCGCTCGCCGGTGGATATTTCGCACGATAGCGCGTTGAGCAATGTGGTCTTGCCCGACCCCGTGCCACCTGCAACCGCCAAATCCTGACGCAGCGATACCGCGCACGACAGCAGCTGTGCATACCAAAGCGGTAGCGACCCCAGGCCCACAAGCTCGTCCAACGAACAGATGCGGTCTGAAAACTTGCGGATGGTGAGGATCGGCCCATCGATCGCCACAGGCGGAATCACCGCGTTGACGCGATAGCCCGTCTTGAGGCGCGCGTTGACGATGGGGCTGCGCTCGTCGATGCGTCTGCCCAGTGGCGAGATGATGCGGTCGATGAGCACGCGGATCTGCTCGTCATCCTCAAACGCATGCTCGATGGGATATAAGACGCCGCCGCGCTCAAAGAAAGCCGATCGGCAGCCGTTGACCATGATCTCGGTGACGGTGTCGTCCTCGATGAGCGGCTGCAGCGGGCCCAGGCCCACCACGTCGTCCAGGATCTCATCGATGATGGTCTCGCGCTCGGGCGTCGCCAGGTCGGTCGCCTCCTCCACGTTGAGCGCCGCCTCCACCGCAGGACGCAATTCCGAGCGGGCGCGCGCCGGATCGATGTATGCGCTAATACGCGCCACCTCGTCATAGCCCATGCGATCCATCACGGCGCGCTTGGTGCGGCGCTTGACGGCACGGTGGCGCCCTGCGTCAACAGGCACTGTCGCCGCGGCCGCGCCGGCCGCCTTAATCCTTGTTTGCAAGCTCATCGCGAATCACCCTCGCGCGACCAGGGAAGACGGATGCGCGGGCGCTCGGTGCGTGTCGCACGGTCGGTGACCATGTCACTCCAGGGACCGACGGCGCAGCCCAACTCCACGAGCATCTTGCGCGTGGCTTCGCGCACGCTGGTGGCAAAAGCGCTGGTCTGGCCCACTGCCTCGTCAGCACGGCCGAACGCCATGAGCGCCGCCAAGTCCTGCCCGCCGTCGGCGATGCGGATCTTGGAACTCAACGCACAGGTAATCTCAAAGCGCATGGCGACATCCTCGTCGGCGCCGCGCGCGCCAAACCGGTTGAACACGGCGCTCATGCGCGTACGCGGCACGCCCACACGGCTCGCCAGCTCGATGACGCGCGCCGCGGACGTCGCAGACGACACCGATGGATCGCCCACGACCAGGCAGCGGTCGCTTGCCGCCACTGCGGCCGCCACGGCGTCGCCCCAAAAGACCGAGGTGTCGACAAGAACCACGTCGGATTCGCGACGCAAGACGTCGAGCAGCAGCTCCACCGGGCGCGCCATGAGCTCGGCCTGTTCGGGCGCGGCGACCGGGCCCCAAAGCGTGACGCCCGGAGCCACACGCATCGAGGCGGCCACGATGTCCGATTCGGCAAGTGCGCCCGCAGCCGATGGCTCGATAAGCGTCGCCATGTCATGCGGGGCATCGGCACCCAACAGGTCGTAGAGGTTTCCAAACATCAGGTCCAAATCGAGCACGGCAGCACGCAGGCCCAGCAGCGACGCCGCGTGCGCCATGGCGGCGACGATTGTCGACTTGCCGCAACCGCCCGAACCCGAGACGACGCAGACAACCGGGGCTCGATGCGACGGAGCGGCGGCATCCGCTGGCGACGCGGGGGCAGGCGACGCGGGCACGGACGGCAACGCCCCCGTCTCCCCGGCAGCGCTCATATGCTGCGCCCAAGCCGGTATGGCAGGTTGCTCGGTCTGCGGAACCGAGTCTGGAGACTTCACGGTCGCATCGACACGCACGCTGTCGCTCCCGGCAAGCCCCTCCACCTCGTCGAGTTCATCGACCAGGCTTACGCCATGCACGTATCCCATATCTACAGCTAAAAGATCCTCGCCATACGGCACCGGCTCTCCGACTTCATCGTATGCAAGGGGGTCCCGGGGACACCGACCATGCTCGGCTTCCGCTTTTCCACAATCATCAACACGCGGGCCTCTTGTAGCGCGAGGCGCCCCGGGTTCCCTATCAACAAAAGCATCGGGCTCAATCGTCAGACACCGGTCGTAATCAACCGTTCCCTCGCCCGCGCGCCCGTTGCCGCATATGCTGCGCGCAGCGATAACCTCGGTCGCCCCCGCGCGAAACAGCCTCTCGATATCCGAAGGATCGAGCGTCTCTATCAGTACGACCACGCGACTCACGCGGCCCTCGGCCGTCAGACGCGCAACGGTCTTTCGCACGTCTTCGGCATCGAACAGGGCTGCCGCGATAATCGCCGCCCCGCGGCGCGACGGAAACGCCCGCGCCATGGACACCAGCCCATCCAGGTCGCCCACGCGAAGCACCTGCGCGCCCGCATCGCGGCCCTCGACTTCCCGCTGCAGCAATCCGTAATCACCGCACGCGCAGCATGCAAGCCAGATCGCCTTCATCACTCGTCGCCTCCGCTCTTTTTGCCGCGCACCGTGGCGGGGATCGTCAAACTGACCGTCCCCTTACCCGAGGCCCCCAGCAATTCCTTAACGTCTTCGGGGTCGGCCGCCAGAGTCACCCATTCGATCTTGCCTTCGCGCGTGGCGCCGGCCACTTCGCTGGTATCGATCACGCGCGCGCCGCACAGCCGATCGGTCACGCCGTCCTTTTGCACGTACACGTCCACGTAGCTGCCCACGCCCGTGGCGCCCCCGACCGAATGCTCGGCATCGACCGCCACCGAAACGGCGACCTTGCCTTTGGGCACCTCGAGCGTGTGGCTTTCGGCCTTGGTGTAGACATCGCAAATCACGGCATTTTTAGGGATGCGCGAGGTCGTCACGTCACCGCGCACCTGGCGCAGCTCGGTCGCCGCATCGCGCGGCAGCAGGCTCACCAGCCATTCCTGGGTTATGACATTGGTCTCGTCGAGGGTCTCGCCCGCATCGATATCACGCGCCGCGACGCACACCTCGACGCGATCGCCGCCGTACTTGGCCAGTGTCTCGGCCTGGGCCTGCTCTGCCTGCGAGCGAATCGATGACGCGTAAACCATACAGAGCAGCGCGGCGAGCACGCCCGCGATCAGACTGATGGCGATGCGCTTGCTCTTGTTCACGGCCGCTCCTCTCAAGGTAGCACCGGGCGGATGCCCGTACCACCATTGTCCGAGCGAGCAAGCGGCAAAACAACGCGATCGCAATCTTGGTTTTGAGTGTCAAACCAATTGCCGACCAAAAGCTGACCGACCCGTCAAGCTCGTGGCAAGGTTTTTGTCAGCACGTCGGATAAATGCACGTTTAGGGGCGCATCGGCAATAAAAAAGCCGCCTCCCGCACCATTGGGAGACGGCTGTCATAGATAGATTCAATTACAGATGAACATCGGGATCGAGCATCTGAGCACTCACGCGCATGGATGACGCCAAGTTTTGGAACGTCTCCAAACGCAGGCTGTCGATCCGCCCGGCACCCTCGGCCTCGCGAACGGCACAGCCCGGTTCGTGAGTATGTGTGCAGTCGGCAAACCGGCACGCACGCGACGCCTCGACAATCTCGGGAAACGCGCGTGCCAAGCCCCGCTCATGCCCCACGAGCGGCAGACTGCGCAGGCCCGGCGCGTCAGCAATAACGCCGGCTTCGCCCGGCAGCGCCACCATCACGCGCGCGACCGTGGTGTGGCGACCCTGGTCATCGCGCTCACGTACGCCGCCGGTCGCCAACGTATCGTGACCCAGCAGCGCGTTAAGCAGCGTCGACTTGCCAGCACCCGATTCACCCAAGATCATGGCGCAGCTCCCGGCGGGCACGCAGGCGCGCACCTCGTCCAGGCCACGACCCTCGGCAGAGGACGTCACGATCACGCGCACGTCCGGACCCACCAAGCGGTGCACACGGTCCAGATCGCGCTCGAGCTCATCGGCGTCGCAGCGGTCGGCCTTGGTGAGTACCACCACCGGCTCGGCATCGCAGTCGAGTGCCAACACCAGCGAGCGCGCCACGCGGTCGAGCAGTACCTCGCCGGCGCCGAGCGCCTGCACGATCAGCACGCTATCCACGTTGGAGCAAAGCACCTGACGCTCGCCGCGAGCACGGCCGCGCCAACGCTCAAAGCTCGTACGGCGCGGCAGCACGCATTCAATCACGCCCATATCGTGCCCGGGAGCGCGGCGCACCGCCACACGATCGCCCACGGCAGGCAGCAGGACCTCGTCCCCACCGCGCGACTTGGCAAATCCCACGGCATGCTCGGCGCGGAAGGTATCGTCGGCAGTCGCCACCAGCGGAAACCCACGATCCAAGCGCACCACGGCGCCAAGCTGCATCTGCTCGGGCTCCTCGGCATGTGCGCAGAAATCATCAAAGGCAGCCTGCTGAGCTTCATCGACCGGCAGGTCATCAAACGCCGGAACATCCTGCAGCGCGTCAAGCCCCGGTACACTCGCCAGCAACTCCTCAGCAGATACAGGGGGTTCGGTCGCGAGCTTCCGACGACGATCACGCTTAGCCCGCGCCCCCGTCGTCTTTTTCTTCGCTTTAGCCTTAGCCTTGCCCACAAGCGCCTCCCAGCACCACAAATCACAACTGAGCAGGTATTTTCCCACAAAAAAGAGTCGGTCGAGCAAATGCTCGACCGACTCACACACTTTCCCTCAGCCAATGGTCCCGAGAGGTTATCCGAAGGCCCGCCCGCCGGGAGGGGTTTCTTCCGAGCGATCCCGCAGCGCGAAGCGCGAGGACCAGCGAGGAAGAAACCCCGCAGGCGGTCGGGCCGGTGGGAAGGAAGACCTTTCGACCTACTCCTTCTCGACCGCGCGCATGATCGCCTTGTAGATCTCCATCAGCGGGATGATCAGGAAGGCCAGGCCCAGGGCAGCGACAACGCCCTTGAGCTCAAGCGTCACGGGGCCAAAGAACATCTCGGCAAGCGTCGGCTGCACGGTCACGATCACCGTCAGCACCAGTGCCAGCGCGGCGGAAGCCCACAGCCACTTGTTCTGCTTCTTCATGGTGAACAGCGACGCACGACGGCTGCGCATATTGAAGCAGTGGAAAATCTCGACCATGTTGAGCGTGATGAACGCCATCATCACGCCTTCCTCGTCGGCATTGCCGGCGATCATATCGGCGATATGGATGTAGCCCATGTCAAAGTACACGCCCACAAAGAAGCTCGCCAGCACCAGCGCGGTGATGATTAGGCCCTGGACCACGCAGTCCAGACCCATATGTCCGGCAAAGACACCGTCCTTGGCGTTGCGCGGCTTGCGCTTCATGATGTCGCCCTCGGCATCCTCCATGCCCAGCGCGAGCGCGGGGAAGCAGTCGGTGACCAGGTTCACCCACAGCAGCTGCACCGGCTGGAAGATGGTAAAGCCGATGAGCGTGGCGATAAACACCGAGAACACCTCGGCAAGGTTGGCCGAAAGCAGGAACTGGATGACCTTGCGGATGTTGTCGTAGATGCGACGACCCTCTTCGCAGGCGCCGATGATGGTAGCGAAGTTGTCATCGGCAAGTACCATGTCGGCGACGTTCTTGGTGACGTCGGTACCGGTGATGCCCATACCAACGCCAATGTCGGCGCGCTTGATGGACGGGGCGTCGTTGACGCCATCGCCCGTCATGGCCACGATCTGGTCGCGCGACTTCCAAGCCTCGACGATGCGTGTCTTGTGCTCGGGCTGGACGCGGGCGTACACGCCGTAGTCCTCGATGTGCGCGTCGAGTTCCTCGTCGCTCATGCGATCGAGGTCGGCACCGGTGATGGCCTGGCTGCGATCGGCGACGATGCCCAGCTGCTTGGCGATGGCCACGGCGGTGTCGATGTGGTCGCCCGTGATCATGACGGTGCGGATACCGGCGTCGTGCGCCTCGTGGATGGCGTCGGCCACCTCGGGACGGACCGGGTCGATCATGCCGGACAGGCCGCAGAAGACCAGGTCATGCTCGAGCGCAGCGGGGCTGCAGTCGTCGGGAACCTCGGTGTAGGTGCGGCTTGCCAGCGCCAGTACGCGCAGGGCCTCGTCGGCCATGGCCTTGTTGGCCGCCACGAGCTCGGCGCGGCGCTCCTCGGTCAGGGGGACGACCTTATCGCCCTCGTAGATATGGGTGCATAGGCCGATCACCACGTCGGGCGCACCCTTGGTGTACTGCTCGTACTCGCCATCCAGGGTCTCGACGACCACGGACATCATCTTGCGGCCCGAGTCAAACGGGGCCTCGCCCACGCGCGGATGCTCGGCAGTCAGGCCAGTGAGGCCCGCCTTGCCGGCGTCGTTGACGAGCGCGCACTCAGTCGGCTCGCCCACGGCCTCGCCCAGCTCCTCGTCCCACTGAGCATCGGAGCACAGCGCCATGCCGGCCAGGAACTTCTCCTTGGGCGCAGCGAGCTCGTGCTTGACGACGGTCATCTTGTTCTGGGTAAGGGTACCGGTCTTGTCGGAGCAGATGGTCTGCGTGCAGCCAAGGGTCTCGACGGCAGAGAGCTTGCGGATAATCGCCTGGCGCTTGGCCATCTTGGTCACGCCGAGCGAAAGGACGATGGTCACGACGGCGACCAGGCCCTCGGGGATGGCGGCGACGGCAAGCGAGACGGCGACCATAAAGGTGTCGAGCAGGGCAGTCGGGTCGGTGAGGACGTTGCCCACGCCGTGACGGATGATGTCGACGCCAAAGATGACGACGCAGATGACGATAACCATAATGGTAAGGATGCGGCTGAGCTCGGCGAGCTTCACTTGCAGCGGCGTGAGCTCTTCCTTGGCCTCGGCCAGGGCGCCGGCAATCTTGCCCATCTCGGTATCCATGCCGGTGCCGACTACGACGGCGCGGCCACGGCCGTACACAACGGTGGAACCCATGTAGCACATGTTCTTGCGGTCGCCGAGCGGCACGTCATCGGTGCCCGCGGCAAGCTCGATCACGTTGGCGTGCTTCTCTACGGGCACGGACTCGCCGGTGAGTGCGGCCTCTTCGATCTTCATCGTGGCGCTCTCGAGGACGCGGCAGTCGGCCGGAACGGAGTCGCCCGCCTCGAGCATGATCACGTCACCGGGCACGAGCTCGGCGCTCGGCAGATGCACGAGCTTGCCGTCGCGCAGTACCTTGGACTGCGCCGCGCTCATCTCCTGCAGGGCCTCGAGGGCCTCCTCGCTCTTGGCTTCCTGGACCACGCCCAGCACCGAGTTGACGATAACGACGAACATGATAATGACGACATCGGCAAAGTCGGGCTCGCCCTTGACCATGCCCGTGAGCGCACTGATGACGGCGGCAACGATCAGCATGATGACCATGGGATCGACCATCTGCTCAAAGAAACGCTTCCACAGCGGCGTCTTCTCGGCTTCCTCGAGCTTGTTAGGGCCTGTCTTAGCGAGGCGCGACGACGCCTCGTCGTCGCTCAGGCCGAGGTTCTCATCGACACCCTGGTCGCTGAGCACCTCCGCCGCGGCGGACAGGTATTCCTTTTGCATATAGAGTCCCCTCCTGGGATTCGGGCCACTCAGCAGATTGATGCCCGATCATAATTCCCAGGAGAAGGGCAAGGGCTCATCAAGGCTGCCGTGCTGAGCGGCAGTTGATAGTGGAGCTATGGTACCCCAAAGCAACGCGTCTAGCCAAAACAATCCATTTGGAAATATGGTCCATAAGCAACGGTGCAGGCCGTGTGATGCTCAACATTGATAAAACGTTTTTTCTTCGGCGCATCATCAAACTGAAATATCGCCCAGATAGCAGCGGTTAGAACGGTTGGTAAAGTTTTTGCATATACCGTTTTTCCGCAAAAAATGAACTTCTAATTCGGCATACGGTCGATTTTTTGGGGTATTCGGTCGCCATTTCGTTATAATCAACTCAGTTTTATTTCTTATGGTTTATCTATCAGCGCAAGACGATGTCAGATGGAGGTCTGAATGTACAAGCGCACTAAGATTGTATGCACCATGGGTCCCGCCTGCGATAGCGACGAGACCATCCGCGAGATGATCAAGGCGGGCATGAACGTCGCCCGTTTTAACTTCTCGCACGGCTCCTACGACGAGCACCACGGTCGCATCGAGCGCGTCCGTCGTATTTCCAAGGAGCTCGGTATGCCCGTCGGCATCCTGCTCGACACCAAGGGCCCCGAGGTCCGCACCGGCCTTCTGGTCGATGGCAAGAAGGTTGCCGTCAAGACCGGCGACAAGATCGTCGTCACCGCTCAGCCCACGTCCGAGGATTTCCACGGCACCTCTGAGCACATCTCCCTCGACTACCTGGCTCTGCCCTCCGAGGTCGAGAAGGGCTCCCTCATCCTGATCGATGACGGCCTGGTTGCCCTCGAGGTCGAGTCCGTCGACGGCCAGGACATGACCTGCGTCGTCAAGAACGACGGCCTGATCGGCGAGCGCAAGGGCGTCAACATGCCCAACGTCAACATCTCGCTGCCCGCCATCACCGAGCGCGATCGTCAGGACATCCTCTTTGGCCTGACCGAGAACATCGACTACATCGCCGCTTCCTTCATCCGTGACGGCGAGTCCGTCCGCGGCATCCGCAAGCTTTGCCGCGAGAACGGTGGCGAGCACGTCACGATCTTCCCGAAGATCGAGTGCGCCCTGGGCGTCGAGAACTTCGACGAGATCCTCGAGGCTTCCGACGGCATCATGGTTGCCCGTGGCGACCTGGGCATCGAGATCAAGCCCGAGCTCGTTCCCCACATCCAGAAGGAGATCATCGCCAAGTGCAACGCGGCCTACAAGCCCGTTATCACCGCTACGCAGATGCTCGACTCCATGCAGCAGAACCCGCGCCCGACGCGCGCCGAGGTTGCCGACGTTGCTAACGCCATCTACGACGGCACCGACGCCGTTATGCTCTCTGGCGAGTCCGCTGCCGGTAAGTACCCGGTCGAGGCCGTTAAGATGCAGGCCAGCATTGCTCTCGAGACCGAAAAGTACCTCCCGGCTCACGCTCCGCTCGAGGTTCCGGCTGATGCCCACGGCACCCGTGTTGTCAACAACGTTGTGGGTATGTCCGCTGTGAACATGGCTACCACCGTTGGCGCCAAGTGCATCACCGTGCCGACGACCACCGGCCGCACCGCTCGCCTGATCTCGCACTTCCGTCCCAACATGCCGATCTGCGCGTTCTCCCGCCACGAGTGGGCCGTCCAGCAGATGATCATGTACTGGGGCGTTATCCCGCACCAGGCCGAGATTACCCAGGGCACCGTCAACGGCACGATCGTCAAGGCGATTGAGACTGCTAAGGAGCTCGGCTACGTCGAGGCCGGAGACCTGACCGTCGCTACCGCCGGCGATTCCCGCATGAGCGTCCAGCTCGAGGACAAGGTCTCCTCGACCAACGTTGCTTACGTCGCTCAGGTGCGCTAAAACGCACTTGCAAGCACACTTGCATTGCAAAGGGCCCGGAAGGCATTGCCTTCCGGGCCCTTTTTCTGTGCCAATGCCGGCGCACGGCAAAACACGCACTCATTTCTTTACCAAAAGCGCGAAATCCACCCTTCGAGGCCCAAAAATAAAGTCGCAAGCGCTAAAAGTGTTCGCCCGGTGGCAAACCCACACCTTAACCGACACTGCTAAATCGTTTTAGCAAGAGTCAGATCGACCTGGTTTTCGGAAGTGCGGGGAAAAATTGCTTACCTCCGAGTACAAGCCCTTTTATTTCAACAAAACCCCTGATAAAGTTGGCTCAAATACCGCTTGTGGTTTGCCTGTTTGTCTTTTTCCCCGCACTTCCGAAACCGATAGCTTTTCTAGCCCAAACTACGCTCAAACGATCGGATCGCCATGTCATTTCTTGCCTGCGGACCCACGGCTTTTCAGTACTATCGCATCCCGCCCCAGATACTGGGACTCTATCCGGCAATCCTGCCGCCCGACCATGACCATCGCTTGGTACACTACTCAAAACAACCAGTATTTAAAGACTTGCTCGGCACACCAGTTTGGAGATTCGTGGGCGAAAGAAAACAGCGCGCGAACGGAAAGCTATTTCATAGCCGTCTGCTAACCCAAGAGCCGCCTCCTGGGTCGTTTAGGCAGACTGAGCATGGGTTTGATGTCACTTCACCGGAGTTCACGCTGCTCAGCCTTGCCACGCAGGTCTCACGCAGCCAGTTACTCATGGCTTGCTACGAGATGTGCGGCTCCTTTGCAGTGTTTAAGCCCTGCGAGCGAACGCAACAACAACTCGATGAAGCTATTTCGCTTAAGCTCATTCCGCCCAGCTGCGGCTGGGAGCGAGCTAACGACACCAAGGGCAATGACACCAACTTGTGGAAGCGCACGCCGCTTCTTACCGCAGCGGATATCGCCGCGTTCGCCAAGCAGGCCGCAGGCCTGCGCGGCGTTAAGCAGCTCCGCTGGGCCGCCGAACGCATGACAGGACAGACCGCCTCGCCCTTTGAAGTCCAGACGTCAATTCTCATCTCGCTCCCCCGCGATGAGGGCGGTCTGGGCATCGACATCACCAATAACGCGCGCATCCCGCTCAGCGAAGCCGCGCGTTCGCTGTATGACAAAACCTGCTGCTACGCCGATATCCTCATCGAAAGCGCCACCGACAGCATGGGCGTCATCCTTGAATGCCAAGGCCGCTCCGCCCACGACAGCGAAGCCGCGAGCCTCTCCGATGCCGAGCGCGCCACCGCACTCACAAGCATGGGCTACGACGTCATCCAAATTACCTATGACCAGATCAAGGAGAAGAAGAGCTTCAACCACATAGCCGAGCTCATCCATAAAAAGGCTGGGCTTCCCTACACCCCAAAGACTAAACAGGAGCGCACTGCCGAAGATGCCCTGCGGCAAGAGCTACTTGTCGATTGGGTTGAGCTATTCACTGCCGGGCCGGCCAGCTAGCCGCTAGCAATCAGGGGCAGCGCAGACACATCGGGCGATTCGACACGGGCGGCAAAACCCGCCTCGGTTAGCTCGACGACCTCGGTAAACGTTGCATCGAAAAACTCCTCGGTTAGCAAGCGATACGGCGGATGATCGGGCTCGCCGGGGTTTTCGCGTACAATCTCGTGCATAACGCCGATGGTCTTGAGCACATACTCCTTATGGATGGGATACTGACCAAAACGCGTCGCCGCAGTATAGAGGCGATCGGTCGCGCGCGGAATCGAAACAATGCTGAGCGTCTTGCCAAACCAGTCAAAGTCGCCTTGCTTTTTAATGCGGAATTCCTCGCACGGCTTGCCGCCGTGCGCCTCCAGGTACTGGTTCACGCGGGTATTCCACACAGTATCGGCCACAAGGTGAGACCAAACGCCCAGCGTCAGATCGAGCAGCGACTGCGCCACGTCATCGGGCGCGAGCGAAAACTCATAGGCGCCGGGACCGGCAACCGGCTCGGCGTCCTTGTAACGTTGGGGATAATGCACCCGATTGAGTCGCTCGCGTTCCTCGACAATCGAGGTGGCCTCAGCAGGTTCGCCCGCGGGTGCGCCTTTAAGCAGCGGCGCCACATAGGTATCCCAGAACTCATGCTCACGAGGCTTAGGGATAGGCTCGGGCTTTGCAAAGTGCGTAATGCGATACGGAATGGGATCAGCGATGCCAGGGACCATATAGCCCACGAAGATATCCGGAACCACGCAGCCAAACAAAAAGGCATTGCGGTCGCGCACGCTATTGGCAAGCGCACCGGTGCGCTCCAGCAAACGCTCCGTCTGAGCGATATGAATGTTCCAGCTTGGCATAGCCACCCCCATAAAAACCTGGATAACTATACCATCACGGCAAAGCCGCGCGGGCGGCTACGCACGCTCTACGCAGCAACTATTCCGCAGCGCCGCTCTCGGTTCCATACGACGACACCGGCGCCTCAACCACATGGTGATATCGATCAATATAGATGGCGCGGGCACCCAGGCGCCGCACCAAATCCTGATGGTGTGTGCTCATCAAGACCGTCTTGCCAGCAGCAACATAGGCCAGTAGAAAGTTGACCACGATGTCGCACGAGTCCTCGTCAAGTCCGTTGGTGGGCTCGTCGAGCACCAGGATATCCGGGTTCATCGACACCACCGCAGCCAGCGCAACGCGCTTCTTTTGCCCGCCCGAGAGCTGATAGGGAGAGACGTCGGCAAGATCGGCAACCTGGAACAGCTCCATGGCATCGCGGACGCGGCGCTCGAGCTCGTCTGCCGGCAGCCCCATTTGAGCCGGGCCAAACGCGACTTCCTCGCCGACCGTGGCACAAAAGAGCTGCGCATCGGCGTTTTGGAACACAAAGCCCACGCGCTGATGGAACCGCTGGGCCGTCGCGGAATCCTTGAGATATGCCGCATCGACCGCATGCCCGTCGAACAGGTACGCACCCGCGTCCGCAAGCTCAAGGCCGTTGATAAGACGCATAATCGTCGTCTTGCCGCAGCCGTTGGGACCGAGCAGAGCAACGAGCTCCCCACGGTTCACCTGCAATGAAACACCGTCAACCACCGTATGACCCGCATAGGAAAACACCACGTCGCGAAACTCGATGAGCGGCGTGACCTCGGCGCCGGCAGCACCGCTCGCACCCATCGCGTTATTCGTATCGTTTGCCAAAACGTCGCCCTTCCCTATTTGCATCCCCAGCCGAAACCAGCAGTGCCTACAGCACGGCGCACAACACTGCCAGCAGCGCCACGCCGGCCGCATAGACCGCATCGCGCCAGCCAAACCCGGCGCGCGCGGGAGCCGGATACGCACCGGCAAAGCCACGGCAGAGCATGGCCTCGTCCATCGCGCGGCTGCATTCCATCGCCTTGATAAAGGTCATGCCCATGATACCCGCGATCGAATCGGTACGCGAAAATCCCTCAGGCGCACGGCCAACGCTGCGCAGCATGACCGATTCGCACAGACTGTGCGCCGTGCGACCCAGTACCTCGATGTGCTTGAGCGCCATATCAAACGTAAAGATAACTTCGTCGGGTAGATGCAGCATCTTGAGCGCCGCCGACATGCGACTCCACGTGAGGGTCCACGAAACGCCCAGCACCAGCGACACATTAATAAACGTCTTGAGCGCGATCTTGAGCATGGTGCCCGTGGCAGACGCGCCCAGCAGCAGGGCAGGCAGTGTCAGAGCCGCCGCAAGCCCCGTGGCGCCGAGCGCCGGTACAAAGGTCGCGCGCAGCCCGCGTGCAGGGCGCACCGCGACCAACACCAACGCGATTGCCGCCATCAACATCAGGTACAGCGGGCTTTGCGTCAGACACACGCACAGGACGCAAACGAACATCCCCACCAGACGCACCGGAGCCGAAACGCAAGAAAGGGCGCGGTCGACCATCGACCCGCCCTCGTGCGCACCTCCACCCAGGCGAACCCGCTCAAGCAGGCTCGCCAGGTGCAGGACATTCTTTTGCATCACACGATGCCGAAACCCCGCGGGCTCGTATCGCTCCTCGGCCGCAAGCCAGCTAGGCAGCTCGGCTATTGCCATGAGCACCGCTTTCCTTGACCGTCAGCGAAATCAGGCGGAATGCGATGGTGAGCACCGCCACGCCAATCACACCGGAAAGGATATACATGGCAGCCTGGCCGGCAAAGCCAAGGCCCTGTTCCTCGGAATAGGCCTGCAGGTAATCACCCGTGGGCAGCGCGTCGGCAAAGGTCGGGGTATCGAGGCCGACCGAAGCCTGCAGGCTGTCGTCGCCAGCCTCCTGAACGGCAGTCGCGGCGCCCTCGGCGTCCCACTCGCCCCAGGCGTCTCCGGTGGCCAGCAGGCCCAGCGGCGTGGCCACCACGAGCACGGCGACCAGAATGAGCGTGGGAATCAGGGAAGTCTTCTTGGCGGTACCATCGGCGGCAAGCTGGCCATCGACGGCCTCGGGCCCGACGATAATGCTCGGCGCCGTCTTCTTAATGAAACCGTAGATCGCAGCCGTCGCCACGCCCTCGACCACGCCGGCAACCAGCATATGCGGGATCAACATGGCAGGAATAGCCACGGACAGCGGGAAGGGGCAGTACAGCGGAGCGCCCGAAGCATTCGTGAAGAGCATCGGCTGAATACCGAACTCGATTGCCGCGCACAGGGCCGCCAGGCACAGGCCGACCCAGCCGCTTACGATGGCAGAAACCGAGGTGCCCCAGCTCTTGTCGTGCAGACGGCTGTTGAGCGCACGAAACACGATAGCAGCGACAAACGGCAGCACAAAGGCCATGTTAAAGCAGTTGGCGCCAAACGACAGAACGCCGCCGTCGCCAAATAGCAGCGCCTGCAGCGCTAGCGCGACCGAGACGGCAATGGCAGCGGCCTCGGGGCCAAGCAGCAGCGCGATGAGCGCGCCGCCAACGGCGTGACCCGTGGTACCGCCGGGCAGCGGCACGTTGAACATCATGAGCAAGAAGGAGAATGCGGCGCAGATGCCCAGGAACGCCATATGCTCGCGATCGAGCGTGGCGCGCACCTTTTTGATGCAGTGAACCCAAACGGGCACCATCGCCACCGCCATGACGGCATCGGTCTGCGGGGACAGGTAGTTGTCTGGAATGTGCATATACGCCTCCCGGTTATCGGCGCGCGGAATTGCAACGCCGCTAAAATCACCTTGTCAGTGTTACGTAATGTCAGATTCGTAACACGCCGCGGGCTATCATAGCAAAACGGCGCACTGCCGACAAAGCAGCACGCCGTTATGTAATGCGCGTGTCATATATGCAGGCTCAGCAGCGCCTTATATCGAGCATAGCAGTCACGTAGGACTCGGCGGCAGCCACCGCTGGCCTATACCCAGCGCAAATCCTAGCCGCGGACCTCGCCGTTTACGCCCTTGCACACCTTGGTGACGATCTTCTGGTGTGCCTTCTCGACTTCTTCGCTGGTGAGCGTGTGGTCGTCGGAGCGATACGTAAGCGCAAAGGCCATGGACTTCTTGCCCGCTCCGATGCGGATGGGATCGCGGTAGACGTCGAACAGGCGCACGCCCTCGAGCAGCTTGCCACCGGCGCTGGTAATGCGGCGCTCAAGATCCTCGCAGGTCACGGAGTTATCGACCACGATAGCCAGGTCGTGCTCAACAGCCGGATACTGCGAGAACTCGCGGTAGTTCTCCTGGTTGCGAGCGCCCTTGATCAGCTTGTCCAGATCGAGCTCAAAGGCAACAACGACCTCATCGATGCCCATCGCCTCGCGCGCCTCGGGGTGAATCTCGCCGACCCAGCCCAGCACGGTGCCGCCGGACAGGACCTCGGCGGCGCGACCCGGCTGCAGGAAGGCATAGCCCTCGCCCTCGACAGGACGGAAGCGAACCTTCTCAATGCGCAGCTGGGCGAGCAGCTCCTCGACGATGCCCTTGCCAAAGAAGAAACGCAGCTTACGGTACTTCATGGTCCAAGACTGCTCGCTCCACTGGCCCGAGAGCACACCCGCCACGGACTTGGTCTCCTTGGGCAGGCTGGCGTTCTCGCGGCCGTGGAACAGGCTGCCGACCTCGTACAGGTGCACGTTGGGCGTGCCGTGGGCCTCGTTATAGGCCACAGACTGCAGCAGGCCCGGCAGCAGCGAGCGGCGCATCTCGGTCTGCTCGGCCACCAGCGGGTTCATGAGCACCACGGGGCAGCCGCGGCCCTCGGTGGACATGCCGATCTTCTCCAGGTCGCCCGGGGCGGCAAAGCCAAAGGTCGTGGTCTCGTTGAGGCCACAGGCGCGCAGGATCTCGCCGACCTTGCGGGTAAGCTTCTGCTCGCGCGTCAGACCGCCGATGTGGTTCTTGGCAGCCGGGATGGTCGCCGTCACACGGCCCATGCCCCACAGGCGCAGGACCTCCTCGATCAGGTCAATCTCGCGCGGCAGGTCGGGACGGAAGCTCGGCGGGGTGACCATAAAGTCCTCGCCGTCGCGCTCGACGGTGCAGCCCAGGCGGGTGAGTGAGCGCTCGATAAAGTCGGGCTCGATGTCGGCGCCGCAGATGGCGTGCACGCGGGCCAAGCGCAGCTTGATGCTATCGATGGTCTTGGGCGCGGGGAACACGTCGACATAGCCGGGAGCGACCTCGCCGCCGGCGATCTGTTCGATGAGAGCGCAGGTAACGTTGGCGACGTCCACGCAGCCGGTCTCGTCAACCTGGCGCTCAAAGCGAATGGAGGCGTCGGAGATCAGCGACAGGTCGCGGCTGGTGTGCGAGGTGCGACCGGCGTTGAAGCAGGCGCTCTCGACCATCACATCGACGGTGTCGTCCTCGATCTCGGAATCCATACCGCCCATAACACCGGCCAGCGCCACGGGGCGCTCGCCGTCGGTGATGAGGCCCATGCCGGCGTCGAGCACGCGCTCCTCGCCGTCGAGCGTCGTGAACTTCTCATCCTGCTGGGCGGCGCGAACCACCACGCGACGCCTGCCCTCGCGCTCGGCAAAGGTGTCCAGGTCAAAGGCGTGCAGCGGCTGACCGGTGAGCATCATCACGTAGTTGGTGATGTCGACGATGTTGTTGTGCGGACGCACGCCCAGGGCGTTGAGGCGCTTGACCATCCAGTCGGGCGAGGGGCCGACCTTCACGTTGCGCACGATGCGGGCGACATAGCGGTCGCACAGGCCCTCGTCGGCAATCTCGACCGAAAGCTCGTCGTCGGTCGCGCGGCCGGTCTCGGCCTTGATGGCGGGCAGCTCAACGTGGAAATCGCGATCGAAAATGGCGCCGGTCTCGCGGGCCATGCCGATCATGGACAGGCAGTCGGGACGGTTGGGCGTGATCTCGCAGTCGAGCACGGTGTCGCTCGAGCCCACATACTCGGCAAACGGCATGCCGCAGGGCGTGTCCTCGGGCAGGATCATGATGCCGGAGTGGTCGCCGCCCAGGCCGAGCTCGCGCGCAGAGCAGTTCATGCCCATGGACACGACGCCGCGAAGCTTGCTCTTCTTGATCTTGACGTCGCCGGGGAGCACAGCGCCGATCATGGCCGTGACGATGTGGTCGCCGGCCTCGAAGTTCTGCGCGCCGCAGACGATCTGCAGCGGAGCGGGGTTGCCGTCGGCGTCGAGGTTCTTGTCGCCCACGTCGACCGAGCACACATACATATGGTCGCTATCGGGGTGCGGGGTCTTGGTGAGCACCTTGGCGGTCACCACGTGGTCGAAGGACTCGCCCACGGTGTCGATCGCCTCGACCTCGGTGCCGGTACGGATATATTCGTCCGAAAGGGTCTTGGGATCCTCCGGAATATCGATCATGGTCTTGAGCCAGTCGTAAGAAACGCGCATGTAGCTCTCCTAGTTCTTAATCTCCGCAAAGGGAGGAAATATCAAATGAAGACGTTCACCTTAGGGTTGTCCAGGTGCCCCAGGTTGGCGTGAAAGAGGAGCGATGCGTACTAAAGGTACGCGAGCGACGGTTTGAACGCCAAGATGGGGTGCCTGGGCAAGCCTAAAACTGGTTCAGGAAGCGCATATCGCCAGTCATCAGGGTTCGCAGGTCCGGCAGGTCGTAGCGCAGGGCCGCGACGCGCTCGGCGCCAATGCCAAAGGCGAAGCCGGTGTACTTCTCGGGGTCGATGCCGCAGTTGATCAGGACGTTGGGGTCGACCATGCCGCAGCCCAGGATCTCGATCCAGCCGCTATGCTTGCAGAAGTTGCAGCCCTTGCCGCCGCACACGTGGCAGCTCACGTCCACCTCGCAGGAAGGCTCGGTGAAGGGGAAGAAGTGCGGGCGGTAGCGCGTCTTGCGGTCCTCGCCAAACATGCACTTAACAAAGTAGTCGAGCGTGCCCTTAAGATCGCCAAAGGTGATGCCCTCGTCGACGACCAGGCCCTCGATCTGGTTGAACTGCGGCAGGTGGCAGGCGTCGGCCGTGTCGGGACGGTAGACGGTGCCCGGGCAGATCATGTAGATGGGCGGCTTTTGCGACTCCATAGTGTGGATCTGCACGCCCGAAGTCTGGGTGCGCAGCAGTACGTCGGACTCGCCATGGGCGTGAGCCTCGGGGTGTGCGACGCTGCCAGGGTTGTTGTCGACCACGTAGAAGGTATCGCGGGCCGAGCGGCTCGGGTGATCCATGGGGGCGTTGAGCGCAGTGAAGTTGTAGTAGGAAGTATCGACCATGGGGCCGGACTCGACGGTGTAGCCGATGCCGCAGAAGATGTCCTCGGCCTCCTCGATGATCTGCTTGATCAGGTGCTGGTGACCGATCTGCGGACGGATGCCCGGCAGCGTGATGTCGACGGCCTCGTGCTCGAGAGCGTGCTTGAGGGCGGCGGCCTTCATCTCGGTGGTGCGCTCGTCGAGCATGCCCTCGATCAGTTGGCGCATCTCGTTGGCACGCTTGCCCATCATGGGACGATCCTCGGGGGCGAGCTTGCCCATCATACGCATCAGGCCAGTGATGCGGCCCTTGCGGCCGAGCAGCTCAACGCGCGCGGCCTCGAGCTTTGCGGCGTCATCGGCGCCTGCGACGAGCTCCTTGGCCTCTTCCTCGAGTTTGACCAGATCATCAATCAGACTCATGTCTTCCCTTTCGTCTCTCGCGCTCCCCGCTTGCCGAGGCGGCTGCCGCCGTCTGACGTTGCGAAAACGCGGCCCGGTTCGGTAACAAAAAACCGTCCTCGGGCATGTGTATTGCCCAAGGACGGTTGAATTCCGCGGTACCACCTTGTTTGACCCGGCGGATGTCTGGCCCGCCGCGCCCACTCTTTGCCCCTTGTCGCGAGGCTCACGGCTTCCCTACTGGGGACATCGCCGCCGCTGGCCGCGTGCCCGTTGAGGTCGCTGCTCGGGAGTGAACGCTTGGCCCTTGCCACCGCAGGAAGGCTTGCAGCCCATGACCTTCCCTCTCTTGCCGGCGACGCGACGGGCAAAACCCTCTCCGTCAACGCATTTGGCTATAGGATAACACATTCTGCGAGCATATCGCCGCGTTCCGTTTTGTTCGCACTGGGTACAAGTCGGGTAGCTGTGCAAACTGGCCGTGCGCCCACCCGTGGTGCACGGCTCGCGAGATCAAGGATATGGTATGGGAAAGAAACTCGATAAGAAGGCCAAAGCCGCCGTGGCCAAGGCCTCTAAGAACGCCAAGGCGGGCAAGGGCATCAAGAAGCTCCGCAAGCTCGAAGGCAAACTGTGGACCCGCGAGTACCTGCTCAAAATTGCCGAGTTCGATGGCGCGACGATTGCCCCCGCCAACGGCGCCGCGGCCCGCGCCGATGCTATGGGCACCCTTGCCGGCGAGCATCACAAGCTCCTGACCAGCAAAAAGTCCGTTGAGCTCGTGCGCTCTCTCGCGCGTGAGACGGTCGCCGACGGAAAAATCGACGACCCGCAGCTGCTCGACGAAATTCGCGTGCTCGGCCGCGACCAGCGCGAGGCGAGCGCCATTCCCACCGAAGAAGCCGAAGCCTGGACCAGGCTTACCTGCGAGGCCGATGCCGTGTGGCACAAAGCCAAAGCAGCCAATGACTGGGCGAGCTTTGAACCCTATGTGGACAAGATCGTCTGCCAGCTCAAGCATCAGGCCGAGCTCATGGACCCCAAGCGCGACCCATACGATGTTTGGCTCGACCAGTACGAGCGCGGCCTTTCCGCCAAGAGCTTCGACGCGTTTTGCGACGAAGTCAAGGCCACGGTCGTGCCACTCGTGCACGCCATCGGCGAGCGCGGCCAGCAGCCCGCTGCCGACTTTCTGCATGCCCACGTGCCCGAGGCCGCCCAGCGCGCCATGAGCTTCGACCTGATGAAGCTCGTCGGCCTGGACCTGGACGACACCACGCTTGCCTTTACCGAGCATCCGTTTAGCGAGGGCTTCTCGGTGGGCGACGCGCGCATCGCGACGCACATCTATGAGGACGACTGCATCTCCAACGTCTACAGCATCATCCACGAGGCCGGTCACACCATGTACGAGCTGGGCGTGAACCCCGCCTATGCGCGCACGTGTCTGGAGGGCGGCACCTCCATGGGCATCCACGAGAGCCAGAGCCGCTTTTTCGAGAACACCGTTGGTCGCAGTCGCGCCTTTATGGGACCGCTGCTCGAGGTACTGCGCCGTCACGCGCCCGAGGTTTACGGCAGCGTGGACGAAGACACGCTCTACCGCGCCGTGAACATCGCGCAGCCGTCGCTGATCCGTACCGAGGCCGACGAGCTCACCTACCCGCTGCACGTTATGGTGCGCTACGAGATCGAGCGTATGCTGTTTGCCGGCGAGGCCACAGCCAAGGACATTCCCGCGCTTTGGAATCGCTTTATGGACGAGTACCTGGGCATTCCCGTTCCCGACGACACGCGCGGCTGCCTGCAGGATACGCACTGGAGCGGCGGCTCGTTTGGCTACTTCCCCACGTATGCGCTGGGCAGCGCCTACGATGCCATGTTTGTGCCGGCCATGTGCCGCGACGGCGTCGACCTCACCGGCGCCTGCGCGAGCGGCGATTTGGGACCCGTCCGCGCCTGGCTCGGCGAGCACATTTGGCAGTGGGGCCGCGCCAAGGACGCGCCGGAGCTCATCAAGGGCGCGTGCGGCATGGCGTTCGATGCCCGCTACTACTGCAGCTACCTGCAGGACAAGTTCACCACGCTGTACGAGCTGTAAGGATTGACCAGCACGCCATCGCCATCGCCAACCATGTTGACGCCGATGTTTTGGCAACGTCAGCGAAAACGGCCTCAAGCGAGCAAGGTGACGTGAAATGAAAGGGCGCTGACCTTCTGGTCGCGCCCTTGAAATTGAACGTCAGATTGCCGCTTGGGGCCGTTTGCAGCGTCGAGCAGTTACGCGGTTTGGTAAAACCGCGTAACTATAAAGCTTCCAGCGCGTTGGCGATGCGCTTCATAGCGGCGTCGGCGGCCGATTGGTCCGGAGCCTCAGCCAAAACGCGAATCACCGACTCGGTTCCGCTCTTGCGCACCAGTACGCGGCCCTCGCCCGCCAGCGACGCCTCGGCCTCGGCAATGGCGGCCTGGACGCCCATGTTGCCCAGCGCGGCGTCCTTATCCGCCACGCGCACGGCGACCTGAGCCTGCGGCAGCAGCTTGCACGGAGCCGTGAGCTGCGAGAGTGTCTCGCGCTCAGCGCGAATCACTTCCATCACGCGCAGCGAGGTCATAATGCCGTCGCCCGTGCGCTCGATATCGCCAAAGATCGTGTGGCCCGTCTGCTCGCCGCCCAGGCTGTAGCCGCCCTCGCGCATCTTGGCATACACATGACGGTCGCCCACGCCGCTGGTCACGGCACTCAGACCGGCAAGCTCCAGCGACTTGACCAGGCCAAAGTTGCTGGCGATCGTCGGCACCACGGTACCGCCCGAGAGGCGCCCGTGCTTGTTCAGGTACACGCCGCACACGTACAGGATCTGGTCGCCGTCGACCACGCGACCGCGCTCGTCCACGGCCAGGCAGCGGTCGGCATCGCCGTCGTAGGCAAAGCCCACGTCCAGGCCCTGCTCCACCACGTGGCGCTGCAGGCGCTCCATATGCGCGGAGCCGCAGTCGACGTTGATGTTAAAGCCATCGGGCGCGGCGTTAATCACGCGTACGTCGGCACCCAGCGCGTCGAACACCGGCTTGGCCACCGAGGATGCCGAGCCGTTGGCACAGTCGAGACCGATCTTGACGCCCTGCAGCGAAAAGTTCGCACTTGCAATGAGCGAGGCAATATAGCGGTTGCGACCCTGCATGTAGTCCACCGTGGCACCGATGTGGTTGCCCGTGGCCAGCGGCACTTCGCTCTTGCCATCGATGTAATCCTCGATGAGCTCCAGCACGTCCTCGTCCATCTTATAGCCGTCGCTGTTGACGAGCTTAATGCCGTTATCGCAAAACGGGTTGTGGCTCGCACTGATCATGATGCCGCAATCGAAGCAGCCCTCCACGGTCTGATGCGCCACGCCCGGCGTCGGGATCACGTGCAGCATGTAGGCGTCCGCGCCGCTCGCGACCAAGCCGCTCACCAGCGCCGCCTCGAACATATAGCTCGAGCGACGCGTGTCCTTGCCCACGATCACGCGCGCCTTGGTCCCGCGGTTGGCGCCGTAATACCAGCCCACAAAGCGGCCGATCTTATAAGCGTGCTCTACCGTCAGCCCAACGTTGGCCTCGCCGCGAAAGCCATCGGTGCCAAAGTACTTCATACGCTCTCCTTACAAAATAGGGGCGAACAGATTGCCTGTCCGCCCCAAAATGGTACTCGATTATCTGCGCTACCAGAAAAACCCTATGCCGACGCGCTGTCGCGAGCCGCCTGGCATGTAGGAGTCTGACGCAGCGTAAGCGGCTTGTCCCCCGCCTCGGCCGACGTGGTCAGCGTATACGTGATCGTCGTCGTCTCACCAGCATGCAGGTCAACGGTGCCCGAATAGAAGGGGATTCCATGCCACGTAGCGGCGCCAAGACCAAACTGGGTGCCCTCAACCGTAAGGTCACTGATGTTGCCGCCCGTCGGGGCAAACACTGAGACATTCAGGCGTTCGTCGTCACGCGCGGCACCGGGTGCGCTCGCCGCAACGTAGTCGGGCAGCTTGCCAGCCTCCCCCTGCGTCATGATGTTCGTCAGGGTAACGGTGATGCGATAGGAGCACGTGCCGTCGCCGTTCTTCACGCCCTGGCCAATCTGCGTGTCGGCGTTCAGATACCAGTCGAGCTTGGAGAAGCTCAGGTTGTTAAAGTAAACGCCGGCAACGGGTTCGGCACTCGGATCATCCGGATCGGGCAGCGAAGCGTCAATGCCTGTCTCCTTGATGGCATTCTGCTCATCATCGTTTCTCATCCAAGCAATCAGACGGCCCTCTTCGGCACCGCGCTCGAATGCACCGACAAGCTTCGTAACGTCGACGTCACCGATGCCACCGAGAATCTTGTCGAAGGCGGCGCTGGCAACAGATGCAAAGATGCCGTCCGATTCTTCGACCGGATAGTTCCAATACACATCGTGCATGAGAACCTTCGCCGCGTTGGTACCGTCGACGACCGTACCATCGGGCAGCGAGACATTACCGACAAGGCCCAGCAGGTACTGCAAGAACACCGGATCGATGCCAACGACGCCATCAACGTCCTGCCCATACTGGGACTCCCACAGCGCGGCAACACGCTGCGAGTTGCGGGGCCAATCGGGCGAATACGCGTTGCCAGAGTTGTACAGGTTGCTGTGGTCACCAAACAGTGCCTCGTCCTCTTCGTCGACGCTCTCAACCGCCTCGTCTTTGCTGAGCGCAATACATGGAACAAAGTCACCGATCGACATCTGGCCATCGGTGACTGAAATCAAACCTTGCGAACCACCAAAACCGCCGCAAGCACGAATCTCGACGTTGTTCATGGCATACACAAGATAGTTGCGCGTCTGGCCGTTGGCGCCGAGCATCTGGGGCAGAACGGGGGCGACTTTCTCCGCCGCATCGACTGCACCGTCCAGGGTGGCAAAACCGTCCTTTGCCTTATTGACCAGCTCGGTCACCTGGGCGATATGCGTATCGCCAATACCCTGAATCTTTTCATTGGCGCTCTTGAACGCCTTCGAGCTATCGGAGAGCGAATCGGCGACCGCCTGCAGCGCGGACACGTTGATTGTCCCGTCCTGGAACAGCTTGCCGGGCGTTGCCTGAGCGAGATTATCGGCCATGGGGACCAGCGCGCCGCTCGAAACATCGGACAGAGCATCGACCATGGTGCGGGCGGCATTAATATCGCTGCCATACACCGGAATGAACGAGGCCATCGTCCACACCGGGCTCGAGGTCTCCTTCTTCATGCTGCTGCAGAGCCCGTCGATCTTTTTCGCATCGTCGGGCAGGGTCGAAAAATCGCCCGACGTGACCTTGTCCTTAAGGCCGCCGACGATCTCAACAGTTTCCTTTGCCTGGCTCTTCACGGTTTTTGCCGAGCTAAGCAGCATGAAGCCACTCACGCCAAACGCGACAAGAACCACCGCGACGATGGCAGCGACAACAGCCGAAACGCGGCGGTTCTTGCGCTCGCCCTTGCGATGGCGATGGCGAACCAGGCCGTTCGAGGTCGGACTCGTCGAGGAATCACCGCCGTAGTTCAAGCCAAAATCGTAATAATCTTCTTTAGAGCCCGAGCCCTTAAACTCGGCACCGTCGTCATTGAGACGGGCAAACGTGCCGGTTTCGGAAGCGCCCGTATAGATAGTGCCTAGGTTACCCGTAAGCCCTGCGTCTCCAGCAGAAGAAGCACTATTGGCGGAATTGGCGGGGTTGATGGGGCCGGCGTTGTGGGCGCGATGAGCGTTGTTAGTGGGGCCAGTGGGGCCGGCGACATTTGCATCGCCCGTTGGCGCCGGACGGACCCCGGCCGACGAAGCCGCAGAGCCCGCCCCGCCCGGAAATGCCTGCCTGCCTACGCGACCAGCCTGTTTTGCCTTTTGAGACTGTTCGTACAGAGCGGTAAACATCGCCGTTTCGCCCGGAGACGTACGGTTGCCAGCACCGTTTTGGCTGGATCCACTCGGTACGCCAGCGTTTCCAGTCCCATTTGAACGCGGCGGAACTGCAGAGCGCTCGCCGTCGCCGTTCTTAAAGTGGTTACCAGCCATAGAGGAGTCCTCGCAATACTAAAAGTCAATAACGCTATTAGTTTATGACATATTTGGCATCGTCAGTTAAACTCCAGATGCAGGCACCAATTCGCGGAATTGTGGTGCAACACCGTGTCCGTCTAGGCAGCGGCATAAGTTATACCGTCAGGAACATCATCACGATGATCATGACAAAGCCAATCAAGTCGGTCGGCAAAAACACCGTGCCCAGCATAACGGCGCTGGTGATGGTCGCCGAGACCGGCTCCACAGTTCCGATGAGGCTCGCGCGCACCGAGCCGATGTCCTTAACGCCCTGCATATAAAGCATGTAAGCAAAAAACGAGCCGATAACCACGAACACCGCGAGCGCCTCGATGCCGGCAGCGTCGAGCGCCGGCATATGCGCCCAGGGCCGCACGAAGACACATGAAACCACGCCCGCCGTGAGCATTGCCGAGCCCGTGACGATGGGGCTACCGTATTCGGGCAGGATCTTGGCGGGAATCACCGCCATACAGGCGGCGCTAACCGCACACATAAGGCCTGCGACCAGGCCAAGCGGCGATATGCTCAGACTGGTAGGGTCGCCGCCGGTAGCGATTAAAAAGGTGCCGCCCAAGGCCAACCCAATGCCAACGGCCTCACGCACGCGCGGCATGCGGCGATCGACCACGCAGGCGTAACCCATGATGATGACCAGCTGCAGGCACTGAAGGACCGTCGCGGTTCCGGCGTTGGTCAGGCGCACGGCCGAAAGATAGCAAAACTGGTTAAAGAGCAGGCCAAAAGCGGTAAAGAGCAACAGCTGCTTGCGGTCGGCCGGCGTCGTCCAAAGCTTGACCAGGCGCGCACGGTCGCGCGCGACGACCACGACCATAAAGAGCAGGCCGGCAAGAATCTGGCGCACGCTCATGAGCCACAGCGTATCGACATGGTAGGTATCGAACAAAAAACTCGCGCTGGTACCCGAGAAACCCCAAAACGAACCGCCCACCAGCGTGGCTAAAACACCCGTGATCATCTTGCGCGTCTGGGCATCGTTGAGGCGGTCGCGCCAGGCGCGACGGGTGTTGCGGCTGAGCTCGTCAGTTCCCTCGGGCACGACAAAATCGGACGCCGCCGTCATCGGTACCGAAGTCTTTTTGCGTGCACGCTGCGCTGCGCGCTCCTGCTCCATTCCACTCCCCCGAAATCAATTGGCAACAAAGCGCTCAAACTGTAGCACGAATATCGGCATGAAAAAGCAGACGATTCGGAACATCTACGAGCATCCAAATTGCAGGGACGAAAGGCGCAGACGCGCTATGCCGAGTGGTTGGAATCGTCTAGGGCGCCGGGGTCGGCTTCCGCACTTTCATCGGTATGGCCACCGTCGTTCTGCTCCTTGGCGTTGTCCTGGCCTTCCTGCTCGCGGCGACGTTTTTCGCGAATCTGCTCCACGGCTGCGCGCAGGGCGGCCTCGTCCTCGGCGCGCGCCACCTCTTGCGTGGTCTTGACCATATGGCGAATCTCGAGCACCAGCAGCGCAATCAACGGCACCACGATCAGCGGAAAGAACAGCAGCGGATTGGTGAGCAGCGACACCACCACGCCCAGGCCTGCCGAGACAAAGACCACGCGGCCCACCACGTCGGAGGCAGGCACGGGCGCAGCATCCTCGACCGGATTGGCATCGCCCTTGGTGCGGTAGACCGGCGTGCCGTCGGCCGCATCCTCCACGGCAACGATGCGATGCGTGTTGAGCGAACCCTCCAGCGCGTCATCGGACGAATGGAAGGTGATGATGTCGCCGATCTGGTAGACCTGGCTGTTGTCGGTATCGACGACGATAAACGAATGCACGGGAATCGCCGGCTCCATCGAGCCGGTCAGCGTGCGCATAAAGCCGTAGCCCATGATGGTGGGAATCTCGCCGGCGGGCGTGAACACCGTGCGCAGCAACACCACAAAGGCGACCAGGATTACCACGGTCGCCAGCACGTTGATCACGCGGAGCACGTGCTTCATCACTTGTCGTCGTCCTTTGCGGAAAGTGCAGCGTCAGCGGCCTCGGCGGCGTCCTCTGCAGAAGCCGTAGCGTCGCCCTCGGCGCCCGCGGCCGTCTCGGCACCCGCAGCCGGCTCGCCAGCCTCGCCGCGCAAGCGGGCCAGCAGATAGCGCGACAGGCTGTTGCCCTCGGCACGGCGCTCGGCGCGGGCGCGATCGCGCTCGGCCTGCTCCAGTTCTTGCGCCAGTGCATCCAGACGCTGCTGCATCTCCGCGCGGGCGGCCTCGAGCTCACGCTCGTGCGCGGCCTTGGCGTCGGCGAGTTCCTGCTCAATACGCTCCCTCGCCTCGAGCTCGGCTGCAGCGATGCGCGCGTCGGCGTCGGCACGAGCCTCCTCGGCGGCACGCGCGGCGGCATCGCGCTCGGCAGCGGCAGCGGCGACCCTCTCGCTGGCGTCCACCGCAGCCTGCTCCACAGCAGAATCGGCGGCCGCACGGGCGGCATCGATCGCGGCATCGGCTGCCTGCTGAGCAGCGGAAACCTTTTCCTCGGCCGCGGCAACGGTGTCGGCGAGCTTCTGCTCCGCCACAGCAGCGGCGGCGTCGGCCGCCTCGGCCGCGGCACGGGCATCGCGCTCGGCCGTCAGCTGCACTTCCTCAATCTGCAGCTGGGCGGCGTCCAGCTTGGCATGCAGCTCGGCGAGCTCCTTGGCAGACGCCTCGCGCACCTCGGCGAGCTCAGCTGCGGCGGCGTCCTTGGCGGCCTGCAGCTCGGCGGCATCGGCTTCCGTCTTGGCAGCCAGGGCCGCAGTAGCGTCGCTCTTGACCTGCGCAACCTGCTCGGCGGCCGTCTGCTCGGCAGCTGCGATCTTGGCATCGGCATCGGCGTGAGCGGCCGCGACCTCGGCATCAGCCTCGGTGCGCATCTGCTCAAGCTGCGCCGCCGCGGTCGAGCGTGCCTCTGCCGCAGCATCCTCGGCAGCCTTCTTGCCGGCCTCGACATCCTCCAGCGAGCCGCGCAGCTCCTCAACATCGGCCTCGGCCATCTGAGCGCGCTGCGTCAACGCCAGTTCGCGCGTCTTTGCCTCGTCCAGCTCGTCGGCCAGGTCGTCGCGCTCGTCGGTCAGCGCATGGGCCTGAACCTTCCAAGACTTGACCTGCCCCTGCAGCTCCTCAATCTGCTCGCGAGCCTCGGCCAGCGCCTGCTCGGCGTCGAGCTGGGCCTGCGTGACCTCCTCCACAAACACGCGACGAATCTCGACATCGGGCAGGTCGGGGCTATCGACCTGCACCTCCTTAATCTCCTTAATAAACTTGGGCGCCACCGGCGCGTGTTGCACGCTCTCGAGCTCCTGCAGATTGCGCTCGTCGTCGGTCAGGCTCTTAAAGACGGTGTAGATGTTGATGAGGTTGGTGTACATCTGCACCATGTACTCGTCATCGAACGCCAGCGCCTGCTGCTGCACGTCGATGTTGTAGCCCACCTTGTCGTAACGCTCCATAAACTGCCACAGCTGGTAGCACTTGCGGTAGTTGGGGTCCTTCATGATGAGGTTGGTGCGCTGGATGGGGCTGCGGACCGCGCTGCAGCCGTTCATGATCTGGCAGAACGACGCGCCGCGCAGCGCCATGACAAGACGGCGCACGCGGTCGATGCGCATAAAGATGTCCATGTTGTCGGCGTCGTTCTCGGCAAAGCTCTGGCGGTTCTTGACCGTCATCTCGACGTTGTACTCGATCTCTTCGTACGCGTCGTCGATCTTGCTGTGCATCTTAAAGCGGTTGCGGATCTCGTTGCCCGTCGACCAAAAGATCACGTCGGTGCGCTTATCCACAAACGTCAGCAGGCGCTGAATCAGGTGGTAGATAAAGCGGTTCTCGTACAGGTCGTACGTCTCGACGGTACTGACGTTGAGGATGCGCGTGGGGTGGACGCCGCCATCGTCGCTCGGCGCCAAAAACTGCGTGTTCTGGCTCAGATGACGGACGCTGTCGGCGCTGATCTTTTTGGCGAGCGAGACCGGCACCACCTCTTCCTCGGTGGTGATGAAGCGGCGCGGATTTTCGATGATGGTGTTGATGGCGTCGAGCGAGTCCTCGATCATGCTGATCCACTCCTCGTCCACCACCTTGACGAGCTCCTCGCGCTGCTGTTCGATCGTGGTGCCCGAGGCCTGCGCCATCTCAAACAGATAGCGGAAGTAGCGGCTGCCCTCCTGGATGGGCTCCATCTGCTCGGAGAAGCTGGTATAGAGGTCCTGAATGGTCTCGGACATGGGTTACTCCATAGGTTGGATCGATCGGTAAGGGGCGTGACGACACCACACTGGGCAAACGCTACTGATTGTCTTGTCCCACGCCCCGCGCTTACGGCATTAGTAGAAGTTCTGGATCCGCTGCAGATACATGACGGAATCGGGCAGGCCGCCCTCGCCAAAGGTCTTCTCGATGTACTCGATCAGGCCCTTCATCTCGTCGCGCACAAAGCTCACGTTCATGGACTCAAACTTCTTGAGCACCTTGCGGGCGATGATGTAGTCCATGCCGCCCAACTCGGTGCCGCCGCACGCCACGTACACGGGGATAAAGTCGTACATCTGCTTGATGATACGGTTGCCAAAGGCCAGCTTAAAGCGGGTCTGCAGGTACTGGTCCAGCTTGTGCATCTTCTCGAGCAGATCGTCATCGATCACGTACTCGACCTTGGCCTTCTGGAACAGATACTGCAGGTGGTCGGCCGTCACGTGCACGCGCTCGTGCGGCTCGCACTCAAACGCGTCGGCGCGCTCGTTGAGCTCGATGGGAATCGCGCGGTCGTACACCTTGTCCGTGATGGTAAAGGTAGAGTCGTCGTTGTTGGCCGTGCCGATAAACCACAGGCTGTCGGGAATGGTGAGCTTTCCGTCGTGCAGACCCTTGGGGTCGGCGGCCCACCGGGTAGGCACCAGGTCGAGCACCCACTCGTCGTGGCTGGGCATCTCGAGCACCGACAGGATCTCGGCAAAGTAGTACTCCACGCGGGCGAGGTTCATCTCGTCGAGCACGATCATGGACGGGTCCTGGCGCAGCCCCGCCTCGTACACGGCACGGAGGAACTCTGTCTCGTTAAAGCGCTTGGAAAACTCGTTGAAGTAGCCCAGCACCTCGGTGCGATCGCGAAAACTCGGCTGCACCGACACGATGGTTGCGGGGTTGTCCAGATAGCGGCTAAAGCTGTAGGGCAGCGACGTCTTACCGGTACCCGAAATGCCCTCCAGAATCAGCAGCTTGGAGGCGGCCATGCCGGCCACAAAGCGGCGGATGACCTCGGGCGTGTAGTAGAGCTTCATCTGGCTGCAGGCGAACGCGCGGAAGCTGTCGACAAAGTCCTCCAGCGAGATGGCATCGTCGTAGACCGGGGGCTCCCAGTCGCGGTACTTAAGGTCCACAAGGGACAGCTTGGGGAAGCGGTTGGCCTGGGCGATCTCTTTTTCCTCGGCAAGGGTCTTGGCCTCGACGGTGGCCTTGGCCATGGCGGCCGCGGCATCCTTGACGCCATCGCCATCGAGCGCGAGCGACGCGTTGCCCGACACCACGGCGGCCGTGGCGCCCTCGCCCGCAGGCGCACCGGCGCCCGCAGCGGCGCCCACCACGTTGCCCACCGTGGGCAGGTGGTCGTCGGCCAGGGCCGAGGCGCCCACGTACGGAATCTGCTTGGTGCCGCCCATGGCATTGACCTTGAGCGCCAGCAGCTTGTTCTTCTCGTCCATGAGGTCGAGCACCTGCTTGTTGAGGCGGCCGATCTCGCGGTAGAGCGCCTTGTTGGACGTGTCGTCGCGATGCAGGCGGCGGTTGATGCGGTAGCGGTGGACCAGAATGGCCACGATCAGCACGGGGACCGCGATGAGCATGGCAAACAGAATGACCGCGCCGATCTTGCCCACCAGGTCAAACGTGGTGAAGTAGGTCATAAAGATGTTGAAGTACTCAACCCAGCCAAACACCAGCAGGTTAAGGATGGAGCTCACGACGGCAACGACGTTGTAGACGACCTTTGCCAGCAGCTCCCAGGCAAATCCCAGAAACTCACTCACCGTCGGTACCCTCCTGCTTGGTCGCGTTCATCGCCGCCTCGGCCTCGGCCTTCAGACGACGGGCTTCCTCGAGCTTGGCCTCGGCCTGGGCGAGCTGCTCGGCGGCGTTATCGGCCGTGACGGTGGCAGCAGCGCCCTTGTCCTCGGCGTCCACGATGGCAGCCGCGGCGGCCAGGCGGTCCTCCTCGGCCATAGCGCGCTTGAGGTTCATGCCCACCACGATGAGGTGATACACCTGGTAGATAAAGAACAGCAGCATGGGCAGCACGATCACAATGAGGAAGCCCATGGAGCTGGACAGGAAGTCCATGACCTTGCCCATCTGCGGCAACGCGAACAGGTACTTGCCCACGATGTCGCCGTCGCTGATGATGTGCGTATCGGCCACGTCGTTGTTGTCGCCCTTGGTGGTAAAGCTGCGCATGCCGTCGACCTCGTCGATGGCGGCGATGCGGTGCGTGTTGAGCGCGTACTCGTTGTCGATGATGGTATGGAACGTCACGATGTCGCCCACCTCGAGCTTGGAGGTGTCGCACTTTTTGATGAAGATGAGGTCGCCCTTGTTAAACGTGGGCGCCATGGAGTCGGACTGCACGGCGAGCGGGGTGAAGCCGGCGATGTCGGAGACGCTGCCGTCCTCGCGCGTGGCGAGCGTGGTAAACGCATACAGGGCCGCCACCAGGATGATGATCCACATGACGACGCTCAACGCGATGGATGCGGCTTTTTTAACAGATTGCATGATGTCCCTTACTACCGTGTCTGTCTAGGTCGTGCGCGGCCCGGTGGCCGCCGTGCATATCTACTGTTCCTCGATGCCCTCAAAGCGCATCGAAACCGAATAGTTAGCTCCCTTTAGCATATTAGTGCAATTTGGGTCCGTTCCCTCGAGCCATATGCGAACGGTTACCGGCTTATCCGTATCTTTTATCAGGTCGAACATATCGCTGGCCGCGGTGGCAGCGCTCGAGTCGAGTCCAAAGACGGTGGCCGCGCCGGATGAGCCCCCGTCCCCGTTGGGGTTGTAGACCCAGGTGTGGCCGTCGGCGGTAAAGCTCATGCGCATGGCGCTTGCCATGCCCTGCGTGTCGGAGCTAAACCGCGTGCCGGACACGCCACCGTCGCCATCCTGCCCGGTCAGGCGAACGCGCAGGTCCGTGCTGCTCATAAAGTGCAGCGTGAACTCCAGGTAGGCACCGGTGGCGGGATCGGCGGTGGAACCGTCCTCGAAAGTGAAGGTCTGGTAGTCGCTCGTGGTTACGGGCTTGAGCTTGGATGCGTCAATGTCCACGCCCTTTTCGCTGGCGATGCGCGCCGAGATCTGGTCGAAGCCCAGGCTGTGGACGTATTCGTCGAACGTGGCGTGCTCGTCCAGGTCAAAGCGCAGCGAACCGTCGGCGTTAGCGTCGATCATGAGCATGCGGGTCTTGGCACTATCGGCGATGGAGAACCAGGCGAACGTTGCCATGGCTATCGCCACCAGCGCAAACAGCACCAGCACCATGGTGGTGGTGAGCTTGCGGCGAAGGTCGGTGTCGGTGGGCGCGGCGGCTTGTGTCTGGGCGCCGTTGGCGATGGGCCGACGGTCGTCGGGCATGATGCGTGCCATTACGCCTCACCATCCAGCGTCGCAAAGAGCGCCAGGTGCAAGGTGCCCGGATCTTGATAGAGATAGTCGGCGCTATCGGGGTCGGTGCCCTCGATGTAGTAATAGATATCCAGACGATAGGTCTGGCCAAGCCCCAGCGTGGCAAGCGTGTTTTGCGGGCGCGTGGCCGTCTCGCTCGTGTCCAGCGTAAAGGCGGCCGGGTCCTGCGTCACGTTGGCGCCACAAGCGAGCTGGCCGTTTTGCCAACCCAGGAGCATGCCCTCGGTGTAGCCCGCCAGGCCCGCAGGCGCGGTCGCGGGATGCTCGTCGCGATGGCCGCTGTCGGAGCTGTCGAGCTCAAAGATGTTGCTGGCAAGCACCTGGCTGCCGCTCGAAATCTTTATGCCCACGCGGGCTGCGCGCAGCAGCTCGGCATCGGCACCCTGCGGGGCCAGCGATTCGGCCAGATACAGGTTGACCTTACCCGCTACTTTGCTGGCGCCCGTTCCGGTAATGGTGGGGCGCAGGTCGATCCAGCCGTGGTAGAACGCGGAGCCGTTGTCTTTTGCCTGCTCAAACACTGTGGCATCGCCGGCAGAGTTGTTTTGCGCACAGGCAGCAAAGCCGTTGAGGTCAAAGGTCGAGACCGGGTAGAGCGTCACGGCGCCGGTCGCGTTGGAAGTTAGGGAAACGTCGCCCTGCTGCGACCAGCTGCCGCGATCGGCATCGCCCAGCTCCAGCACCAGCTTGGACGTGTCGCTGTGCACGCTCACCGAGTTGGTGTTGACCTTCATGTTGTTCGTGAACCAAGCGTAGGTCGCGGCGCCCAGCGTGGCGGCGAGTGCCACCATAACGAGTGCGATGTAGGCACGCGCGCGACGGGCGTGGCGGCGGGTGACGACGTCCTCGAGGACCTGGCGCTCGGCGGCTACGCTGGAGGAGCCCGCGGGGCTCTCACTCTGGGTTTTGGCCTCGCAGCTATCTGCTGGCATGTGCTTCTGATCTTCCATGTCGCTCGCCCCCTTACGCCTTGGCCGCGGCAAAGGCAAGCTGCAGCACCACATCGCGGGCCTGGGCCTCGTCGATGCAATTGGCGTCGCAGCCTTCCATGTACACAACGTAGCGAACGCTTGCCACCTCGTTGGCGGTCAGCGTGCAGATGGGCGTGGCGCCCGCGCGCGCCGTGGGCGTGTCACCGGTGCCGTCCATGCTGTAGGCGCTTATGGCGCGCGCAGGGTCAGCGGTATAGGTCCAGCCCGAGGCGCCCACTGCCACGACAACGCCGTCTTGCGCGGTGGTACGTCTGCTGGTGGCACCCGCGGTGCTGCCCAGGTCGTCGCAGGTAAAGATGTGCGTTTGCGTACCCGACCGGGTCGTTATCACAAGACCCAGGCGCAATGCGGCAAGCAGCTGCGGATCGCTCGTCACGCTCATCTGGCCCTGATACAGGTACACGTTGAGCGCGCTGTCGCCGCCCTTAAGGTACAGCGTGCCCGAAAGGGCATAGTCGTCCAGCTGCGCGGTGCAGTCGGCGTAGTCGGTCGTGATGCCCGCAGCGTTTTGGAACGTGCCGCGCCAAAAGCGGGAAAGGTCTGACGTCGAGATGGGATAGAGCGTCTTGTCGGCGGCGGCAAGTGTGGCCGTCGTGTCCCAGGGCCCGTTGGCCGAAAGGCCAATCTGCAGATCGGAGCCCTCGTCGCTTACCGTATGCGCCACGGGCGTCACGTTGGTGTAGCGCGAGTTGCTAAACCAGGCGTAGGTGGCGGCGCTCAGGGCAGCTACCAGCACCAGCATCCATGCGGCCGCAGCAACCATGCGGCGGCGCGAGCTTAGGATGTCTTTGATGTTCGATGTACTCATCCCCGGCCCCCTTACGAACGCTTGCCGGCAAAGCGCAGCGCCAGCGATTGCAGGCTGGTGGCGGCCAGGTTGTTGGTGCAGTCGGGGTCGCAGCCTTCCAGCCACACGTACACATCCACACGCACGGGCGTGCTGCGGTTGGCGCCCTTGGCGGCAGCGGGCAGGCTGCAGATCTTGGTCGTGGCCTCCTTGAGGCTCACGATACCGGTGTCTTCGTTGTAGTCACAGAAGTTTGCGCTGGTCAGCTGGTCAAAATAGACCGTGGCGCCGTCGGAGCGGCTGCTGTCGAGCACCAGGTGGTTCTGCTCGTTTTCGCCGGTGTCCTTGCCATCGAGCGTGTTGTAGCGCGCCTGGGGATTGTGCTCGCCCGAGACCTCAAAGACGTACTGGCCCGTAACGGTATCGCTTTTGCCCGGGGCATAAGTGACCAGCCCCACGCGAAGGGCGGTGGAAATGGGACTTGCCGAATCCTGCTCGGCAAAGTCGATGCCCGACAGGTACACGTCGGTTGCGGCCGAGTTGGTGGCCAGGTACAGGGAGGTCTTGTAGTAGTCGGAGTGCTCGGCCGCGCCAAACATGCTGGCAAACAGCGAGTCCTGCGTGGTTCCGCCGGTAAAGCCCGTTACCTTTTGAAAGCCGTTGAGCACGTTGTCGGTCGAGACGGGATCGAGCAGGCCCGCAAAGCTTAAACCGGCGTTGGTTTTGTATTCGCCGTCGTACTCGTTGGAGATGAGGAAGGTTACGCCCGTGCCCGCGGCCATCTTGACGTCGGTGATATGACGGTTGGCGTTGTAGATGTACCAGGCATACGTTACGGCTCCGGCAACAGCAAGGGCCACCAGCAACGTGGCGAGCATGCGATTGAACTGTTTTTTCAGCGAACGCGCGTCCGACATGCCCCTCCCCCAGATGCCGTGCTGCAAACTACCTGGACACCATTTGCCCATAATGGAGTTATTTTACGCGAATGTGCAGTTCATCGGGGGTACAAACGCGACTTTCCGCGTGCTGTTCGCACTGCATCGGGGCGGATAGGGTCGCAAATCGCCGCTTTTTAAAAAATAGTTCTTGCCACTGGGCGGGAGCTCCGTTATATTATTCCCTGCGCACTCGCGCACCCTTGATCGGGCGTTTAGCTCAGGGGGAGAGCGCTTCCCTGACACGGAAGAGGTCAGAAGTTCAAATCTTCTAACGCCCACCAATTGTTCAACCGGTCTGCCTGCGGAAATGCGGTAGACCGGTTTCTTGTATATAGCGCTGTATCCCAAATGTATCCCAAAAGGCGGCGCGCGAGCACTCGCTGGAGGCGGCGATGAGGGACATCGCCAGAAACGACCTGGTCATCCTGGACGAGTTCGGCTACGTGCCGCTGGACCTCGACAGCGCGAGGCTGCTGTTCCAGGGGGTGTCGGACTGCTACGAGAGGCACAGCCTGGTCATCACCACAAACATTGAGTTCAGCAAGTGGGGCACGGTCCTGGGGGACGACAAGATGGCGGCGGCGATAATCGACCGCATCGTCCACCACGGCCGCCTGGTCGAGTTCACCGGCGCGAGTCACCGTATGGAGGCGACGCTCATGCTCGGCAAGGCGGTGGGATAGGTTAACGCGGCGTGTTTGCCAAAGTGCTCAATTTGGTCGCGCCACAATGTTCAGTTTGTCGTCGACACAAACAGCGGCTCCCGCGTTTGACAGCCCCGTGATCCCAGCGGGCGCGGGGGGACCGAGAAGAGCCAGGGCTCCGCCTCCTTGAGCGCGCCCACGTCGCCCCCGTGTTCGTCGAGAAGGGCACGCGCGGCCTTGACGCTCCGCGCCCCAGCGAGCCTGAGCTCAGTACTCCACGCGCTCGTCGGCTGCTGCGCCCTCCACCGCTTCGATCTCCGAGCGAAGGGCGTCCGCCACCTCTGCCGACCTCGCGTCCTCTTGCCCTTCCGCGAGCTCGACCTTCGCCGCCTCGTCGCCATGAGTCTCACCGTCCATGTATCCTGCTTTCAAATCGCGGCAGGCACAACAAGGCGCCCGCCCAGTTACTCGATACGAGCAGCCTAGACGGGCGTCACAAAGTGGCAGAGGGGCACGACTCTAATGCCAGGCATCTGCTGGTATCATTAGAGTGCAGCATTGGCTATGGGAGAGGACTTCACATCCCACGGCCAGTCAGACCTAAGTTGGCTTCGTCCTGCTATAGATTGAGGTGAAGGCGATTGACCGATCAACAAAGTGAGACGATCGAGATTTCCGAACAGATTCGCGACAAGAAAAAGGATGTGCGATTCAGCACTCGCGAATACGTTGCGGAATACCTCATCAATAAGTTCAATGCTGATGCATTCTACATTCCGCTTGACTATCAACGGAACTTCGTCTGGACGGACGTTGACTGCAGCTACTTTATTGAGTCTGTGCTAATTGGTCTGCCCATTCCCTACATGTTCTTTGCCGATGCTGAAGATGGCAGAACGGAAATCGTTGATGGAGCGCAAAGGATGAACGCCTTGGTGAACTTTGCCAGAGGCGATTTAACCTTGTGCAATCTAAACATCCTTACATCTGTCAACGGAAAGACCTATTCAGAACTTCCCATAGAAGTACAAAGAAGATTCGATAACGCGAGCTTTCGAGTGGTTTACCTTGAGGAAGGGACCACCTTTGACGTCCGACAGGAGATTTTTCGTCGTATCAATTCATCGGGCAAGCAGCTCAAATCGCAAGAAATTCGCCGTGGCTCCATGGGCGGCGATTTTACAAAACTAGTAAGCGAGCTCTCCAATGATCCGCTCTTTATAAAACTTGCCCCGTTAAGCGAGACGGCGCGCAAACACTACGATGACATGGAACTTGTCACTCGTTTCTTCGCCTATGCAGACGGCTACCCAGATTTCGAGGGTTACAAAGACCGCGTTGCTAGTTACCTGGATGAATACACGAATCGCATGAACATCGAGCTTGCCGAGTCACCTGACAAGCGCAATGAACTCGTCGCTCGCTTCAAAGAAATGTTGGAATACGTTGAGAAGTGCTTGGGAGACAGGGGTTTCAAAAAGACACCGACAGGAAAAACGACTCCTCATGCGCGTTTCGAAGCTATTGCGGTCGGCGTTGCCGTGGCGTTGTCGGAGGACAAGGACCTTTCGCGCAAAGACATGTCTTGGGTTGATTGCGAAGAGTTCCAGACCCTTGTGCGGTCAGACTCGGCAAACGTAAAGGCCAAGTTGAAAGCTCGCATTGATTTCGTTGCCAACAAGCTGAAGGCGGAGCGGTAAACCTTATGGATTCCAATGACTTTAACTTGGGGTACGAAGAGGTCTACAACGACCGCCTTGGTGAGACCAAGAGCATGATTACGCTCGCGACCCTGCTCGATTCGCTTGACCAAGGCGCAGAGGGCGTGCGCTACAATGCTGTAATGCGAGGAGCGTACGAAAACGCTGAAAAGGCAAATCCCAGTGGCCTGCCCTCATCGACACCAGATGTGACCCTCGTTTCCAGTGTCATCCGCTCCAACGTCAAGCTTATGATCTACAACATCATTGAGTACTCGGTCACTAATCTCATGCAGGCGATTTACGACAGAGTAAAGGACGAGGGTTGCGGCTACGCTGAGGTTTCCGAAAAGCTTCAATCGATTTGGCACCATACCCAAATGTATAACGGGTTGAGCGACCCAAAAGCCAGCAATAGTACTGCCGAGTCCATAAGCAAGAAGTTGCTTGATCATGCTGTTAAAAATAACGTACTTCAATTCAGCGTTCGGAACACCATCGCCGGTGGAAATCTAGATGCAGACAAAATCCTCAAGCTCTTTGATGACCACGGAATATCGATTCATGATGATATAGCGAACTGCAAGAGGGATGAGATTAAGAGCGAGCTTAAAGACATCAAGAATCGACGGAATGACCTAGCTCATGGATCAATTTCGTTTGCAGAAGCAAGCAATCAGGTGACAACATCGGAGCTTGCGGAGCTAGTCAATCATGTTGACTCATTTTTGATGCAGCTCCGCAAGGATGTTTCGACCTATCTCAACGCCGGTGAATATCGGCGCGGTATGACCGAATCAGAAGAGGGCTAGTGTACGCAAGCGGCAATTATGCTTTTGCCAACCGCTTCGCCGAGCTTTGGTGGCACGGCGTTTCCAATATGCCGTGCCACAGCTTTCTTGCTGATCTTCTCGCCAGGCCTAATGAACTTGTAATCCTGCGGGAAGCTCTGCAAGACGGCACCCTCACGCAAGGTTAGGGCTCGATTTTGCTCTGGATGCCCAAACCGGCCCGTACCGTACATATAGAACTGCGTAGTTATAGTTGGGGACGTCTCGTCCCAAGCCATCCTCCCGTAGACCGCAGGGTACGTTTGGCCAGCAGCCTTTTTATGACAATCAAGCCTCAGGTCCTCAGGCCAATCTCGCCACGTGCCATTAGGCGTCGAAGCCTTAATGCGCTTCAAGTTTAGTTCTGATAGCGCCGACGCCGTTTGCAGAGAGTCCCCCCTGCAAGAGCCGCCAGCGCTCACGGCAGGCAGCGCACCTATTGCCTGCCGAACCGTAACAGCATGAGCGTTATCATTCGTAGGGTCAATCAAGCTGATGGACCCATTTCTAGAAGCTAGCAGAATCAATCGCCGCCGATGCTGGGGCACACCGTACTCCTCAGCCTTTACGACGCTGTATTCCACCGAGTATCCGGACTCCTTAAGCGTGTTCAAGAAACCAGAGAAGATGCTCTCCTTCTCGAGCTCGGGCACGTTCTCCATGGACACGTAATCTGGCTGCACTTCACGTACAAGCCTCCCAAACTGCGCAAGCAACCCCCAGTCCTTGTGCCTCTCGCGATGCTTCTTGTCCTTGCGGTGCTTCGAGAAGGGCTGGCAAGGAGCGCACCCTACCAAGACTTTGATGTCAAAGTCCTTCAGGAGCTCCTTGACTTCCTCCCCGGTGACCTCGGCGATGTTCTTGCAGATGAACTTGTCCTTGCCGTTGTTCGCATCGTAGGCGTACTGGCAAGAGGAATCGAGGTCAAACCCAGCCACCACATCGATGCCAGCGGTGCGTAAACCGTAGGTCAGACCCCCGACCCCGCAAAACAAATCCACAGCACCAATGGAGGCGCTCTGAGCCTTATCCTCCGTGGAACTATCAACGCTCATCGCAATCACCCCTTCGGCGTCCTAGAATGACCGTATGCGAGCGTCACAAACTCGAAAAGAATTCAACTCGCTAACTTTATAGATTAGCAGCAATCAGAGGGATTGGAGACCTGAGCTTGAAAACGTCACCGAACGGCTGTTTGCTTCCCGTAAACAGCAGAAGTGCAGGTAAAACGCCTTGGCCTCGATTTGCTTGATCGCCTGTTCCAAGTACGGCAATCCGGAGAGGTCCTGGCCGCCGGAGGCCGTGCAAAGCGCTCCGCTTGTATGGTCGCCCGTGCTCTTTCAACCTGCGTTCGCCGCATGCCAGAAGAGCGTGCCCGCCGTGATCCTACCGCCCTCGTCCACATGCTCGAAGAGCTTGCGGGTAACGGCCTCGTCGTACTTCTCGGGGTCGTGGGAGCACCAGCTGAGGAACGTGTCGTGGTCGCCTCCAGCGGCCTCGTAGCTGATGCCGATGTTCTTCCAAGTCTCGTAGTTCTTGGGCGGCTCCATAGAGAGGAACGCCAAGTCGGCCTTCTCCTTATCGTTCATGCTGGCTCACCCCGCAATCGAGCTGCGAGGCGACGCTCCCCGTGACCGAGCTGTAAGATGCAGCCACGACAGGCCCCCGGCCTGTCCACTCGCCGCCGGTGGCCCCGCCGCCAAGTATACGGCCACCGGTGTCATTTTCCTTGAATGCTTCCATAGGCATCGCTAGTCCTCAATGCCGAGCATGTCGCAGATTTTCTGCCCGCTGATCGCCCAGGTGCCGCCGATCATCATCGCGGGGAGCGTCCCGTCCGCGCACCACTTCTGGACTTGGCGCAGGCTCCACCCGCCGATCTCGGCCACGTGCTTGGGGGTCTCGCACACCTTCACGTCCGCGCGCCGGATTTGCGAGCAGCCGAGCGGCTCCTTCCCATGCCCTATTCTCGCCTTTGTACCGAGCCATTCAGTCACCGCCCTAACCTCTGAGCTACTAATGACGTGTGATCACGGTTAAGACTGTACAAGAGCGAATTGCCGCGTTTAACTGTGGTTATGTAGTGCAGCAGTGGCAAAACTGCTTGACGGCGCGGGACTTCCATTTTGCTTTGCGACTGCTTGGACGGCCAAATTGCTCATTTGCTGACTTATAGCAATGCCCCAACGGCACCGTCGCGTTTGCAAACAGCCGCGGCCAACAGCAAGAACATCAGCAATTCCGTCGGCATGCATCGGACGTCCGCCGCTGGGGTATCCTTGGAGCACATGCACCGCAAGCCACGCAAAGGAGCCGCCATGCGCACCGAGCTCGATGTTCCCTTTTTGCACAAAGACGAGGCCAAAGCCCTGGGTGCCAAGTGGGACCGGGTCAAGAAGATCTGGTACGTGCCCGATGGCGTCAACCCCGAGCCCTTTGCCGCATGGCTGCCCGGCGTGGATCGCTCCGACCCCAGCGCACCCTACATCTATCTGGTACTGGGCAAGCGCGAATGCTGGAAGTGCCACGAGCAGACGACGGTCGCGGCCTTTGGCATTCCGTATCGGGCGGCCGAGGACTCGGGCAGCAAGGCTGCGCCCAACGCCGCGCCCGCCATGGACGATGCGGGCCACATCGCGATTGACACCGCCCGCGCCAACGCCATAGCCATCGTCCCCGCGCTGGGCTGCGTGCCGGCCGAGATCCGCGACTACCTGCGCGAGCGCTGCGGCTACAAGCCCGTAACGTCGCGCACCACCAAGACCGTATCGCTCGCCAGCACCTGCACCGCCTGCGGCGCGCTGCAAGGCAGCCATTACCTGTTCGAGGAGCCCACGTCGCCGTTTGCGCTCACGGCCATCAACAAGCTGCCCGCGCTGGAATTCGTGCGCGTAGAAGTCGCTGGCGTCTTTGGCATCCCCGCTAGTCAGGGCAACTTTGACCAGGCACTCTTCACCTGGGCACGCGACCACCACACCCAGTTCCACAAGACCCTGTGCGAGGGAATTTACCTGTAGGGCAAAACTCGAAAATCGAGTCCAGTTATCCTCGAAAATCGAGTATGCGCAGGTAGCTGAGTTGCGAGCTCGAGGACCTACAGCCCCAGAATGTGCTCCAGATAGCCCTTGTTGAACCAGAACGATTGCCTGGTCATCCAGCGTCCGTCGGGCAGCTCGTAGGCGTTCCTCGCAATATCGCCGATTTCGGTTCCGTCGGCGAATCTGTACGCAGCCTTCGACGTATGCGGGCGAACGTGAACGATTGGATTGTCTGCCATACCAGGCAGGTTGTTGGCCACTTTAAGCTTTCCGCTCGAATCCCTATACGGATTGAGCTCAACTCCCTCGCGAATAACCTTTTGCGTTTCGTCCCAGCAAGCCTTTGCGGGGCCTTCGATTTCGTTTGCCGGCATTGCCCAGAATAGGCAGCGGTCAAGGCGCCACATCCCCTCGTGGTCCTCGCGGAACACGACGAAGAAGAAACGGCTGGTCTCTAGGCGCGCACGGAAGGAAGACGTCTCCCAGTCCTCATTGATTAGCTGCTTAAACTCAAACGGAGGGAAGGACATTGCCTGCTCGATGTGCCCTCTCTTATTAACGCGACAAGCACGGACGTTAATCCCGGCCTTAACGAACTCCTCGGCAGCGTTGCTTTTAATACCGAGCATTCGATAAACGAGTGTCGTCCATTGCGCTTTGTTGCCCGTATACTCCAGGCCGTACTGCTCCGCAATCTGGCGATCGGTTTCGCCATAGTGGCGCTCGATAAGCGCGGTAACGTAGCTTTCGAAATCAATGGACTTGTCGCCGGCCTGGACGATACTCTCGCCAACGCGCGGGGCACCGAGGACATAGGTGTGGAGGACGTAGTCCATATACGAGCGCTTGAGCGAAAAGGCGCGACGCTTTGCGCGACGGCGCTCGATCTCGCCCGTATCGGTATTGAAATACTCGTAATACTGGTCAACCCACATCGTCGCTTCGGTTGCACCCTTTGTGCAGGCGCCCAAGTAGGTGGTCATGCCCTCCGAAAGCTCATCCGCGCGGCCATCTTGAATGTATGAAATGATCTTCTCGTAGTCAGCGCGAATAATCTTCATGTCCTCTTCGGGCAGGCGAACCATAACAGCGCGCTCAATACGCTGGTCGTATTTATCGATAGAGCGATCACGGCCGTAGTAAATCAGCAGGATATTGCTGAGCTTGGTCTTGAGATGCGAGTTGTCGTAGTCAAGCGAGACAGGGCGGTCGTAAGGAATCATCGTTAAGACAAGGCGCTCGCCGGCCGACTTGCGACCGTCCTTGAGCACGTCAAAACACGTTGCCTTAAGTTCGACGCCTGCCTCGGGAAAGTCCGGCCGATCATCGCTGTTGGCCTTGTAGCCAAAGTAACGTTCCTCAATCAGGGTTCCCATACCGCCCTTGTACTTCTTAGACCCAAAGTCCTTGGGCGCACTCTCCCCCTCCGGCGCAATACCGAGCTCGAGAATATCGCGAAACGTCATCCCGTCGAGATTGGCAGCATACCGCTCAATGCTTGAGGGGTCAGAAAAATCGGTATCGTCAAGCATGCGCTTGAAATCGAGGTGCTTCTTGGACATGGGGTACCTCCGAAAGTCGCAGTTAGCCCCATGGTAGTTCAGGGCAGCAATTTCCTCCATAAAATTGAGGGCTTGATCTTGTCCGCTCGATCGGTTATTGTTGTGAGCACCATAAACGGACACAGCAGCGATTGGAGAAACGTGTCTGAGATTAACATTGCCGAGCTTTTTGCGGGCGTCGGTGGATTTCGGCTGGGCCTTGAAGGCTATGCCGACCCGCGCCATCCCGAGTTTTATATGAAACCAGCCGGCCCCTTCCGCACCATTTGGGCCAACCAGTGGGAGCCGCCCGGAACCAAGTCCCGCCAGTTTGCGGCGCGTTGTTACATGGAGCGCTTTGGTGAGAACTCCGTTGTCAACGAAGATATCAATAAGGTTTTGGAGCAGGCTGAAGCCGGCGAGATTGAAATCCCCGACGTGCAAATGGTCGTCGGTGGTTTCCCTTGCCAGGATTACTCTGTCGCACGTCCGCTTAACCAGGCACATGGCATCGAGGGCAAGAAGGGTGTCCTTTGGTGGGATATCTATCACTTCCTCGAGATGAAGAAGCCCCGTTTCGGCCTCTTTGAAAATGTTGACCGCTTGCTTAAGTCGCCCGCATCTCAGCGCGGCCGTGACTTCGCCATCATCTTGAGCTGCCTCGCCGATCTCGATTACACCGTTGAATGGCGCGTAGTCAACTCTGCGGAATACGGGTTCCCCCAGCGCCGCAAGCGCGTTTATATCTTCTGCGAGAAGAACGCCGGCAAGGTCGATCTTGCCGACCGCATGCATAACGGCGTTATGGCAAAGGCCTTCCCCGCCATCTATCCCGACGAAATGGCCGAGCTCGATGTGTTACCTGACCCTTACGAGAACTCGACTCGCTTTGGCGTTGGTCAAAAGACATCACAGTTTAAGAATGCTGGCGTTATGCAGGGCTGCCATGTTCTGACGTGCGACTTCACCGAGGACTATCATGGCGAGCGCCGTGTGCTTGGCGATGTGCTTGTCAACGAAGCGCTTGTTCCAGAGCAGTTCTACATCTCTGACGAAAAGCTTCCCGACTGGCGCTACCTCAAGGGCAGCAAACGCGAAGAGCGCACCAACAAGAAGACGGGCTTTACGTATACGTATTCCGAGGGAGCCATGAGCTTCCCGGATGCCATCGACAAACCAAGCCGCACGATTCTCACAGGTGAAGGCGGCACGGGCGCCAGCCGTTTTAAGCATGTCATCGAGTGCCCCGACGGTCGTTTCCGTCGTCTTGTTCCCGACGAGCTCGATCAGCTCCAGGGATTCCCGAAGGGCTGGACCGACACCGGCATGACCGATGGTCATCGAGCCTTCTGCATGGGTAACGCACTTGTCACTGGTGTTCCCCACCGCATCGGTGAAGCCATGGTTGCGGTGTATGGGCTGTAGCCGAACCACTATTGGCATAAACAAGACGAGGGCCAGTTCGATTCTGAACTGGCCCTCGTCTTTTGTCTAAGTTACTGTAGCGTTTGCACTACTTGGAATCAGGAACGATGCCGACCAAGCTGACGGTGACGTCGAAGGTCGGACTTCCTTCGCCGACTTCGAGACCAGACATGTTCTGGCAATCGCTGTCGGTGCCTTCCATCCAAATGACAACCTTGAAGTTCGTCCCGTTGTAACCAACGTGTGCGAGCATTTGAGCATCGCCCGTCGGCTTTACGTAGGAGTCGCCGCTTCCAGTTGCTCCCCAGTTTTTGTTGTTCTGGTCAATCATATTCCCGCCGTACACGTGGGCATAAGACGGCGCTATGGTCACCGAGAGGCTGCCGGAATTCACGCAACTCCAGCCCTCGGTAGCAGAAACATCGTTTCCCTTACCGGTCGGAAGGACCGGAGCATAAACAACCTTGAGCTCGTCATTAATCAGCAGGCCAACACGAAGGCTGCCTTTGATCTTGTCGAACCAATCTTGCGAAGCGCCTTCCGACGCAGTCACAACAACGGGACCGTTCGAGCTGCTGTTGTCGAGATAGACGTCAGCCTCGCCAGTCTGGTTAATCGTGTAGAGCGTATATTCCGCCATCGTATAGGCGTAATAAGTCTCGGTATCTCCCCTGAGCGCATAGGAACCCTCAAGCTGCTTAGAAATCGTTGCCTTCTGGTAACCACTCACATCTGTACCATTCCATGATTTTGGTACAAACCAGCTATGGGCATCGTCCGTGGAAGACGGACTGATCTCATGGCCAGTGCTTGCGGCGGTCGTTTGGTGATCGCTGCCGTCATGAATGGCATTTGGACCAGAAGCAATTTGGAGAACCATTCCGTTTGCCTGAGCGCTAACGGTGCTGGTAGTGCCCTCGACCTTTGTGTTCGAGACGAACCAGGCATACGTTGCAGAACCAAGCGCAACTGCTGCCATAACGACAGACAAAGCTGCGACTGCAAGCTGCTTTTTCATCTGCTGAACGCTCAACGGAAATCCTCCTCTCTAAAGAAAAAGGCGGGGGACAGTTCTCCCCCGCCTCTCATTACGCCCGCGGGCGTTAGTTGGCCTTCTTGTCCGTCTGAGTAGAGGTGGCACTGAAAGCAACCGTGATGCGCTTCGAAGCCTTCGTCAGGTTCTCAAGATTGTTCGTAAAGACGTTGCTATCGTCACCATCGTAAAAGACATACATATCAACCGTAGTTTCCGATGTAGACGAAACCGTATCAGTAAGCTTATTGCCAGTGTTAGAAGCGGCCTTCACACCGCCCTTGTCACAAAGAACCCAGTTGTCTCCACACTTCACAAGAACACGAAGCGCGGTATCAAACTGGCCGTTATCCGATCCATCATCTTTGATAGATGCACCCTTGACAATAAGATTCTCCAGGTTAGCGCCCTTCGAGCCAATCTTGAATGTATTTTTGACAGCATATTGTCCGGCTACGGCAGCCTCAACCGAACCCGCAGCCTTATCTCCCGACTCGGGAACAAGGCTCGCGCCATCGGTGCTCATATCGCTTTTATCGGCGCTATCACCAAACGCAGTGTAAAAATTCCCGGCAGTCGCATAGGTGACAGCGTCGCCGGTGTAAGCCCAGTGAGCAGGATAAAGCGGCGTATCCCTCACGAGCGACTGATCAGCACGCTGGTCCTTTTTTGTGGCACTGGTGCTATTTTCGTCATAGATATACATGAACGCAGAGTTCGACTGAGCAGAAATCTTACTGGTGGTAGCGTCGACCTTGTTGTTGCTCACAAACCATGCGAAGGTGGCAGAGCCCAACGCTACGGCTGCTACCAGCACCATGGCGATGGCGGCGCCCATCTGCTTCTTTAATGCCTTGGTATCCATACGGACCCCTTTCTTTCCCCATTCATCCCAGACGACCCTCGAGAAGCCCGGAAGGGGAGCCCGCGCTTTCGTGTTGGATGTTGCTTGCCCATCCTTTAGACATGGAATCGAGAATACCATAATTCTTACGATTTCCTTATGAGTTTTCGAGAGCTTACATTCCGGCAGATTCATAGGCCCACCTCGGGTTATATGTGGTGCTATGTGAACATCGTTTACCTTATTTGATCTCTCTCCCACAAAGCTGTAAGTCCCTCTTAAGCCTTGCGACCGCAGTTCCACGCCATCGCATACATTCACCCTCCGCCGAGCTTCGCCCTAGCCCTTCCCCACCCGCTATACTGATGTAGCACGTGTAATTTCTGCTCGCTTGCGTAGGCTGTTTGTTAGGAGGTCCCTATGGCTGCTGCCGCTCAACCTAAAGGAAGCGTTTCCACCGGATCGATCAAACCGGTGACGCGTAAGGCCGTTCGCTGCCAGCGCGAGGTCGCCTGGCTGATCACGCAGGCTGCCGGCAAGTTAGTTGCTACCATCGACGACGTCAACGCACCCACGCCCAGTTTTGTGCTGGCAGCGGCGCTATCGCACGTCCGCGCGCAGCAGCATGCCGCACAGGACCATGGACGCACGATTGACTACAAAGCCGTCATGGCCCCCGACCTCGCAAGCTTTTGTGCGGCCGCGGGGCTGCCCACAGCGCGCAACGCGCTTTCGGACGCGGGCTACATGTTCACCCTCTCGGGCGCAGACCTCATCCGCGACGTTTACGCCTACTGTAGTGACCTGGGCGAACGCACGGGTGACGCGGCGCAGGTCAAACCGGGCTACGCGATCAAGCTCGCGCTGCGACTGTTCTTGCTGGATGCCGCCACTGCCAGCGGCGCTACCTCCAAAGACAACGCCTCTGCATAGCAAAAGCGCCGGGCCGGGAAATCAATCCCGGCCCGGCGATTGTTCGTTCTACTTATCCCCGTCCCCTACGGGCGAGTTCTTTTGGTTGCGGCGGTTACTCCAGGTCACGTTGTGCTCCTTGTAGTAATCGGGCGCCTCGTTGCCGCTCGCGCTAATGGGGTCGTTGCCGGTCAGGGTGTCGGCAATATCCTGCACGAACTTAATGAACAGGCTCGAGTCGTCGGTCTCGGACGAATCAAAGTCGAAGCCGAACTCCACCGCACCACCAATGATCTTGTCCACGCACTCTGGATCGTCGCCGTCTAGCCAAATGACCACGGTGTACTTGTCCACGTCGCCCACGCGGAAGTTCGCGTGGCTAATGGTCGTCACCACGTCTTTGGACGCAAACGGCTCGGTGTTGGGCTCGGGGCTGCCATCGGCCGCAGCCGCCGCATAGGTGGTGGGCTCGCCATTGCGATACACCCTCACGCGCGCCGCCTTCTCCACGCCCTTGCTGGCGCTGGCCACCTTGAGCTTGGCGCTATAGCCCAGATCGGTCTTGCCGGCGTTGCGGATATAGAAGGTGTACGCTACGTAGTTTTTGCCGTTGTGGCTGCCGTCGATGTCGTCCAGGTTATCGGGCAGGTCCTCGGCGGCGATATTGGTGCCGTTGTCCACGGCGTCGGCCGCCAGGCGCGCGGTGGCGTTGTTAAAGTCACCGTTGTCGGCAATGGCCACGCCGCGGCGGAACAACTCCAGGCGGTTGAGGTTGATGGTGAAGTTACCCATGTTTTCCTGCATAAACGACAGGGCAAACAGCACGCCAAAGGCAAGCGCCAGCACCACGAGGGCCTTTTGCAGCTTGTCCATGCGCAGCAGTGCCGCGCCGATGCGCTCCATGCGGCGCTTGGGCATATACATGGATACGACCGCGTCGGGGTCGATGTCGTCGAGGTCCTGGTCGGCCAGCGCCTGCTCCAGCTCCTCAATGCGTACCACGCCGCGCAGGTTGCGCTTGGGCTTGGGCTTGCGGTTGGGCTTGCCGAAGCGCGTGCGGGAGGCGGGAGCCTGCTCGGGCGCGGAGTCCTCGCCGGGCACGTCCTCGGCATTGGTGCCGGGCGCGTTCTGCGACGTGTCCTCGGCCTGGCCCTCGGCCAAATCCTCAGCCAAATCCTCGGCAGCTTGATCTTTGTTGTCGTTACGCTTGAACAGAGCCATGGCAATCAGATCTTATATTTGGTGCGAATGTAGCCGACGTATTCTTTGACGAGCTCGCGCTCCATGTCGTCGGCGTAACGGAACTGCAGGCCGCAGACGTTGCGGTACAGGCTACCCTTGGGCGCGCGGCGCACCCAGCACACGATGCCCAGCTGCTCTGGCAGCTCGTGCCGCTCGCCCTGCAGACGGATCGTGGGCATTTGCACGGCCAGGGCCTCGCCCACGTCGGGGTAATCGTTAAGGTAGATAGCCAGACCGCCGGCCGAGACGTCGATGGTCATGGCGTCCTCGGGCTCGTGGGTCGGCGCGTTGTCGCGCTGGTAGTTCAGGCGCATGGCGACCTTAAAACGCTCGTCGCGGCGCTTAACGAAGGTGCGCTGCTCGGCGACTTTGCGCATTTTCCAGTAGGTGCGGATGCCCTTTTTCTCGACTGCCTCGGGGTAGCCGGCGAGCACGAACGTCTCCTCGCCCACTTTGTATTGCAGCAACAGCTTTTGGTTTTCGTCCATGATGAGCGGCTTGCCGGCGAGCATGGGCGCGCTCATAAGAAAGTACGCCTCGTCCAGGTTCTCTTTGTACGTGGCGAGCATGTTGAAGTCGGTTTTTTGGCCCATGGGCACGTCGAATGCCACCTGAAGCTTAGTCCCCGGCGTTATCTGTTGCTCTGCCATGTATTCTCCCCCAGTCGCGGGCGCCGATATCATCGTCGTGCGCGATGCACATTGGGCTATTGTAACTGCTTTGCCGCAGGTTTCGATGTGCAGCGCGTGAAATGGCGCGGATGTGAGGCGGGGCAGCCACTAGTGCAGCTGCCCCGCGCGCTCCGTCAGCCGGTACTTGCGGTTGCGGCTCGTCGCCGGCGCCGTGGGCTCAAGCTCGCCTTGTGCGATAAGCGCATTGACGCGTACCCTAACCTGGGAGACGGTGAGTCCCGTGCATTCTGCCAGTTCACGTGTTCCCAGTTCGCCGTTGCGCTTGAGTGCCGCCACAATTAAGTCCCCGCCATGATCGATTTGCTCAACCTTCGCTCGGTAGAGGACAACCTTAAACCGGTCGAAACCCGGGCAAAACAATGGCTCGGCCAGACCTTGCGCACGCATGGCATCGAGCATCATTGGAATGCCCGACCCGTTGCCTTCGGCAGGAGAGCCCGCGCCGTCGGGCAATGGGGCAAGCGACATGAGCTTCACAAGCGTCGCATTGCGACATCGGGAGCTGCCGTCAAACAGGTTCTCGCGAGTCTTTCCTCCGTATAGGCCGCCGGGGTTCGTCACTTCGATACGGTCATCAAAGACGTCAACAGCGATCGACTGCCCACAGAACCGGTCTCCGTATTCTCGGTGGATTACGGCGTTGGCAATTGCCTCGCGCAGGACCTCCTCGGGAATCTCCAGCGAGTCGACACGCGAGACGCCTTTGATCATCGAGGTTCGTCGCAAATTCTTGGCGACCGCCGCGACGGCATCCGAGATCATTTCGCCCAACGTTCCCTCGCAGATCGTACGGTCCATGAACCTCAACGACCCCGCCGCGCCCTTCTGCGTTCCGGCATAGACCGCCACATCGATAAAGAGCTTGGGGTAGAACTGCTGAGGATAGGCGCCCGCAACCAGGAGTCCGGCCTTAGTCACGTTGCCTTGGGAATCGAGGAAATTCAGGCGCTCCAGCTTTGTTTTCTTGTCCGTCGCACCGTGCATAGCTCGGGGCGTCAGCGAGAAAGCACGCTCTATCGTGCGGTCGACCAGGGCCTCGTCGAGGTCGCCCACACCCGCGCCCGGCACTGCGTCGCGATCACTGGGGCTCGTCCGCTCATATGACGACAGTGCCAAAACCTCGGTCGACGAAAGCGGGACATCTTTGTCATCGATGCGTTTGTAGCTGCCACCTTGAGCGCCCCGCTCTATTACATAGCAAGGCTTGCTCGACGGGTCGAGCTCCTCGATCGTGATGACGAGAACAACGGTACCCCGAAGCTCCACGCGCTCAATGGTGTATTTGGGCGGATTGGCCAGCTTTCCGCGACCGCCGGCATCGCCCATGCCCGCCACGAATTGGTTGAGCACCTTCTCGGTCTCAAAGTTCTCAACCGGGACAAAGCCCGCGCGCTCGCTCACGCCGAGCACGATAATTCCGCCAGCGGTATTCGCGAATGCACTAACCGTTTCCCATACGTCGCGGGAAAGCGTCGTGGCGCTCTCCTTGACCTCGACGTTAAGATCGTCCGAGCCCATGCGCCTTAAAGACTCGAGCAGACCGGTCAGCTCGTTTTCGTTCATCTGCATGTCCTTTCGCTCGGCCCGGCGGAGAATGCCACGAATAGATTTCCTTCGTCTCTCAGTTATCTCTCGTAATTATCTCTCATCTTTCTGCTATCTCTCATATTAGAGATAAGTGAGAGATGAAAGAAAAGATGTCTGTCATCTGTTTCATTTAAACATGTTTTTGCTGGTAGAACAATCAGTATTGAGACAATACCATGATTGCTTGTCTCCTTGCTGCTCAGTTATCTCTCATATTTATCTCTCGTCTTTCAGTTATCTCTCATATTAGAGATGAGTGAGAAATGAGAAATGCATGAGTGATGGACGGTCAGGAATCGAGAGTGGATTTCCGGACGGTTTTTTGGCGTTTTGGGGCTGTTTCCGTCCGAAAATCCACTCTCGTTCAATTTGCGTCCGAATTTCCAAGCTCGTGTGTCCGAAAATCCACGCTCGTGCGGCAGATTGGTCGAGGGCCCCATATGGGTATACTCACGAGGATTCGACTCGATTCGCCCCCGCTGGGGCGTCAAAGGAGACTGCATATGCCCACCACCTCAACCGACCCGCGCGCCGCTGCTGCCGCGCTGCTGGTACCCGGTACCATCTGCCACGGTTTTGCCGTCGAGCGCTGCGAGACCGTGCCCGAGCTCGATTCAGACGCCTACGTGCTGCGCCACACTGCCTCGGGCGCTCACCTGCTGTACCTGGCGTGCGACGACGAAAACAAGGCCTTTGCCATTGGCTTTAAGACGCCGCCGGCCGATTCCACCGGCGTGTTCCATATTCTTGAGCACTCAGTGCTGTGCGGGTCGGCCAAGTTTCCCGTCAAGGAGCCGTTTGTCGACCTGATTAAGAGCTCCATGCAGACGTTCCTCAACGCCATGACCTACCCCGACAAAACCATCTACCCCGTTGCTACCACCAACGAGCAGGATCTGTACAACCTGATGGACGTGTACCTGGACGCGGTGTTCAACCCGGCCATCTATACCAAGCCCACCATTTTTGAGCAGGAGGGCTGGCACTACGAGCTGGACCTGCCGGAGGGCGCCGAGGGCGAGGGCGACGGCAGCTCCGAGAGCCTGCGCGAGGGCACGCTGCGCTACAACGGCGTGGTGTTCAACGAGATGAAGGGCGCGCTGTCCGACCCCATGAGCGTGCTGGACGACGCCGTCAACGCCGCGCTCTATCCCGACACCGCCTATGCGCACGAGAGCGGCGGCGACCCACGCGCGATTCCCGCGCTCACCTACGAGCAGTTCCTGGATACGCACGCGCGCCACTACAATCCTTCCAACTCTTATATAACGCTCTACGGCGACCTAGATGTGGACCGCGCGCTGGCATTTTTGGACGAGCGCTATCTGTCGCAGCCGAGTGCCGCGAGCCGCCGCATGGACGCCGCCGTTGCCGCCGGCGAGGACCCGTCCACGCTGGCGCCCAATCCGCTGGGCGTGCAGGCGCCCGTGACCTGCGAGTATCAGCGCGTCGAGATGGCCACCACGCCCGAGAACGCCCTGGTGGGCCTGGGTCTTGTACTGGGCAGCGCGCTCGACCGCAAGCGCACAATCGCGGCGGATATCCTGTTCGAGGCGCTGCTGGGTTCCAACGAAGCGCCGGTTAAGAAGGCCATTCTTGCCGCCGGCCTGGGCGGCAACGTGGTGAGCTACACCGCGGCCGAGAGCCTGCAGCCCTACGAGCTCATCATGCTGCAAAACGCGCAGCCCGGCGTGGCGCGTGAGCTGCGTCGCGTGTTCCAGGACGCCTGCCGCGACCTGTGCGAGCACGGCGTTCCGCGCGAGCGCCTGGAAGCCATCATCAGCAGCAACGAATACGACCTGCGCCAGCGCGACTACGGTATCGCCGACGGCGTGGCCATTGCGTGCGACGCGCTGAGCACCTGGCTCTACGATGACGACGCCGCGACGCTGGCGCTCAAGTATGGCCCGGTGTACGAGGAGCTTCGTGGCGAGCTGGACGGCAGCCATTTTGAGGACCTGCTGCGCGAGCTCGTGCTGGAGAATGACCATATGGCGCTGGTCGAGCTGGTTCCGGTAGACGCTGTCGAGGGTGCAGAGGGTGCCGAGGCCGCCGAGCTGGCTGCCAAGCGCGACTCCATGTCCGATGCCGAGCTGGCGGACGTGGTCGAGCGCACGGCCGTACTACGTGCCGCGCAGGAGGCCGAGGACACGCCCGAGGACAAGGCAACGCTGCCGCGCCTGCGTGTATCCGACATTGGCGAGGCGCGCCCCGAGCCGCCGCTCGTCGTGGACACGACCGCGCCCATCCCCTGCCTGCGCCACGGCATCCCCACCAACCGCCTGGCCTACGCCATGCAATACTTCGACCTGAGCTGCGTCGCATTTGAGGACCTGCCCTACGTGACGCTGCTCTGCCGCCTGCTCAAGCAGCTGCCCACACGCGAGCATTCGGCCGAGGAACTTGACAACTTACTCGCCGGCAAGCTGGGCTTTTTGAGCTTTACGACCGAGGTCATGACCCAGCCCGACGTGGACGGCGTGCGCCCCTACCTGCTGGTGAGCGCCGGCGCCTTGTCCGAGAAGATCGATGCGCTGGCAAGCCTGCCGCGCGAGGTGTGGTCGAGCACGCTATTGCTCGACGCCGATGCCGACCGCGTGCGCGACGTGCTCACGCAGATTCGCATTGGGCTCGAGCAGGGCTTTATCAACAACGGTCACTCGGCGGCGCTCGGTCGCGCGATGAGCTACAGCTCGCCTTCGGCCGTGGTGCGCGAGCAGCTTTCGGGCGTGGATTTCTATCTGTTCCTGCGCGATCTGCTCGACCACTTTGACGAGCGTCTGGACGGCCTGCGCACCAAGCTTGCCGAGCTGGCAGGCCGCATCTTTGTGGCCGATGGCTGTCTGGCGAGCTTTACTGGCAGCGATGAAGACTTTGGCGCATATTGGGCCGCCGCGGGCGACCTGGGGCTGGGCGCTGGCGACGGCGCCGATGCCGGCCGTGACGCGCTCGTGGTGCCGACGCCGTGCGACCGCCACGAGGCTTTTGTCATCCCCAGCGACATCTGCTTTGCGGCCAGCGCGTGCGACCCGCGTCGCCTGGGCATTGACGTGACGGGCGCCTGGGCGGTTGCTGCCAACGCACTCTCCTACGACTATCTGTGGAACGAGATCCGCGTGAAGGGCGGCGCGTACGGCTGCGGATTCCGCGCGGCCGGCGAGCGTCAGGCGGCGTTCTACACCTACCGCGACCCGGCAATCGACCCCTCGATTGAGCGTGTGGCGCGCGCAGGCGAATGGCTCGGCAGCTTTGAGCCCGACGAGGCCGCCTTTGAGGGCTTTATCGTGAGCTGCGTGAGCGGCATGGACGCGCCGGTGAAGCCGTACGCGCTCACCAAGCGCCGCAACACGACCTACCTGGCCGGGCTCGATCCGCACGCACGCGAGGAGCGCCGCGCCCAGATGCTCGCCGCCACGCCCGGTGAGCTTCGCTCGCTCGGCGCCGACGTGACGCGCATCGCAGCCGAGTCGCCAACCTGTGTCTTTGGCGGTCGAGACGTCATCGCCAAGAGCAACGCCGGCTTTAACGTCGTCGACCTGCTCAGCTAACCACAAAGGTAGATTTTTGGGACATGCCTGAAAATCTACCTTTTCTTTTGCCGCTGCTTGGGCGGGGCAGCTCACCCGTCCCACCAGTTTGTCTAAATCTGTAACATCTAGGCGGCAATATTGGCTCCAGATGTTACAAATCGAGACGTTTTCGGATGACGCCGGCCCTTTGTCTCAATCTGTAACATCTAGGTCAGATTTTGCCGAGTTACTGTTACAGATCGAGACAAACCGCCGCAGACACCCGCCCCACCAGCAAAAACCACCACGAAGGGGCAGGTGCCTTTGCGTTGATTCGAACACTTGTTCTATAGTAGGGGTGCTTGCATCGGACTTAAATTGCAACTAAGATATAGTTGCAGAATGTGAGGCGGGATGACTCGGACCGATAAACTCATCGCCCAACTGCTTAGCTGCCCTTCGACGTATCGGTATACCGATTTTTTAAAAGTCATGGCTTCATATGGCTTTGAAATGGACAACAAAGGCAAGACATCCGGATCGCGCATTCGCTTCTACAGGCCATCAGATGGCAGGATGTTCGTAATGCACGCGCCACATCCATCTGACGAATTGACGGCGGGGACCATTCGAAACATCGTTCGATTTCTGCAAGATGTCGGAGGTAGTCATGAGTAACGTTTTGGCATACAAGGGTTATTTCGCCCCAGTCGAGTTCGATGCCGAACAGCATGTGCTAACAGGTATGGTCACCGGCATTAGGGACGCAATCGTATTTGAAGGCTCCACAGCTGAAGAAGTGGAGCAATGCTTCCACGACGCCGTCGACGATTACCTTGAGTTTTGCGCCGAGAAAGGCGAGGAACCCGAGCGGGCTTTTAAGGGCTCGTTCAACGTAAGAACGGGCTCTGAGCTCCACAAGCAAGCGGCGCTGGCAGCGGCAAAGAAGGGTGAGTCACTCAATAAGTTTGTGACTGAAGCAATCGCTGCGGCGTTATAGCATTAACGCATAGGCCCAAACAACCACAAAGGGCGCAGCTCACAGGCATATTTGCGGTGGCTTTACTGCCCATATCGCGTTTGCCCAGATAAAACCTGCCAAAATAAACCTGTCCCTTTTTGGCAGGTTTGCTAGAGGAGGCTGGGATGGACAAGGCTGAGTTGCGACGGGCGATGATTGCTCGGCGCGATGCTCTTGATTTAGATGTGCGGGCGGCGAAGTCTGCCGTTATCTGTGCGCGGCTGGTTGAGCTGTTGGATCGCTCGGATGCCGCGGCGCCGCGCACCGTTGCCGTCTATGCCGCGATGGGTTCCGAAGTCGATCCTGCCGCGTTTGCCGCAGCGGCCGCCAAACGCGGCTGGCGCGTGGCCTATCCGTGCATGTTCTCGGCAATTGATGCCGCAGCTTGTGGCCAGCGCATGTGCATGCGGGCAGTTGCCGCCGACGATGCGTCCGCGGCACCGTTTATCGCCCACCCCACGCGGGTCTTTGCGGCCGTGGACATCGACAACGACCGCTTCCCTATCGTGTCTGCCGAAGCTCTCGACATGGTCGTCGTGCCGCTCGTAGCCTTCGACCGCGCCGGCGCGCGCCTGGGCTACGGCGGCGGCTGCTATGATCGCTACCTGCTCACGCTCTCGCCCGCATGTCAAATCATCGGCATCGCCTTTGACGAGCAGCGTGTCGACCACGTTCCCACCGACGCCCACGACCTGCCGCTACTCCACATCATCAGCGCCTGATCGCCGCTGTATCGCACCCGCAAGATGAGCGTGGAAAATCTCCCACTTTGAGCCCCCTTACGAGCCAAAAGTGGGAGATTATCCACGCTCATTCAACAAGCGTCCAAAAATCCACGCTCGTCCGTCCGAATTTCCACGCTCGTGCGGCTCAACGCCCTGCAACCGCCTCAGCGCACGCGCGGCACGCCGGCAACTCTGAGCTTGCGGTCGAGTTTTGCCGGATCCCTTAAATCATCCCAGCACAGGCGCACAATCTTGCAGTTATCAAGCAGCGAAAGCCTCGATTCGCGCTGGCGCTCGTCAAATTGCGCCTTTGCGAGCTTGCCCTCCTCCGCCGCCTTTTCGCTTTTAACGAATCCGTCGAACTCCCCGATAATCAACCGGTCGCCCACGCGCCACAGGTAGTCAACGCGATACGGCCTCCCCGGCTCAACCGGGTCGAACAGCTCAACTTGCAGCTCCGGAACCTGCCAGCCGCGCTCGATCATCAGCGCTCGCGCCTTGGACTCGCCGCCGCTTTCCGACAGGCCATCGGCACACCGTGCAACACTTCGCGCCGCCACAACACCGCGACGATTCAAGCCAAGCTTGTCGACTGCCTCAACGAGATGCTCCTTCGACAAAAGCTGCTCATGGAGCGCCGAGTCTGCGATGATCAGCCCCTCGACAAACGATGCATCGACCAGGCAATCCGTAATCGTTTGATCGATATCGGTCACGGCAATATCCATCTGGCTTGCCCGCGTTTGACGAACATAACGATGGCGAATCACCTGAGAGCCGGGCGTCGTCGATTGCGCCGGCGCCGCGGCGATATGGATGTGCGTCAAATTGGCATGCGAAACCGAAAGGCCATAGATAACAGCCGCCGTATAGGAGCAAAATGTCCAGTCGGGGTGCTTTTGCGCAAGAGCCCGCACCCGATGCAGATAACGCTGCCGAAACTTGAGCTCGGACCAGTATTCCGGACGCGCATACAGCCCCGGCATGACCACTTCGAGACTTCCCGCCGCCACCCGCCGCTCAATCTGCTTTGCCTCTGCTGTCGTGCGCGCGTACACGCAGTTCATCTGCTGTTCGCATGCTTTAATGTGGCTTGCAAGTCTTTGATTCGCCGTCATGTTTCCCATGTCGCCTCCCAACTCTTGGAACGGCGCAAACGTACCAGACGGTTTCATGCGAAGTCTGACCAAACGCTGTCCAGGCGCTGACCAAATGCTTGACGGTTTTGGGCGTTTTAGGCTGATGGCTTATATCTGCAGGTAGGGCGGTTGTCGAAAGGTCCCCGTCTCCACAATTCGATGCCTTGGTCCATTGGATTATCAGAAAGAAAAACCCGTCGAGATTCAAGACCACGCCAAATGCGACTTTGCTTCTGCACGCACCGTCTCTTAGCCGAGCCATCAGCATCTACATATAAAAAATGAGCGTGGATAATCTCCCGTTTTGAGCCTAGTTTCAAGCCAAAAGTGGGAGATTATCCACGCTCGATTTGTAAACGTCCGAAAATCCACGCTCGCGTGTCCGATAATCCACGCTCGTCATGCCGTGAGCACAGCCACAGTCGCAGCCACGGCCGCAGCCTAGTGCTCCTCGCCGGCGCGGGCCAGGTCGTAGGGCGTGGTCTGGTAGACGTAGTAGTTGAGCCAGTTGGTGTAGAACAGCTGAGCTTGGCTGCGCCAGACGTTGCGCGGCTCGGCGGAGGGGTCGTCACCCGGAAAGTAATGCGCCGGCACCTCCGGGTTGAGTCCGCGCTTGACGTCTCGCTCGTACTCCAGGCGCAACGTGTCGGTATCGTACTCGGGATGGCCAAAGACAAAGAAGCGGCGGCTGTCGGTCGACTTGACGATGTACAGACCAACCTCGTCGGATACGGCTACGACCTCGAGCTGCGGCTCGGCCTCCACGTCCTCGCGACGCACATCGGTGTTGCGCGAATGCACGGCATAGAAACGGTCGTCAAAGCCGCGGACCAGTGGGCTTTGCGGCTTCACCAGATAATGCTCGAACACGCCGCTCGCCTTTGCCGGCAAGTCGTGCTTCTGGATACCGTAGTGATGGTAGAGCCCCGCCTGTGCGCCCCAACAAATATGCAACGTAGAGTGCACGTGCGTGGTGGACCAATCCATGATCTGGCAGAGCTCGGGCCAGTAGTCGACCTCCTCGAACGGCATCTGCTCCACCGGCGCGCCCGTGATGATCAGGCCGTCATAGTGGATGTCGCGGATGTCGTCGAACGTGCGGTAAAACGTCTCCAGGTGGCCGGCGCTCACGTGCGTGGCCTCGTGCGTTTTGGTGCGCAGCAGGTCCACCTCCACCTGCAGGGGCGTGTTGGAGAGCTTGCGCATGATCTGCGTCTCGGTGGCGATCTTGGTGGGCATGAGGTTGAGGATGAGTACGCGCAGCGGACGGATGTCCTGGTGCAGCGCGCGGTACTCGGTCATGACAAAGATGTTCTCGCTCTCGAGCTGCGCAGCGGCAGGGAGGGCGTCGGGGATGCGAATGGGCATGGATGCTCCTTACGAGTCAGTTGCAGCTATGGTACAACGACCGGCCCCATCCGCGCGAGTGCATCGCCCAGCGATGCCGTCAGCGGCCCAAATCACTCCAAAAGTAGAGATTAAGGCATGTCCCAAAATCTACTGCACTTTAGCCTAGCAAAGTAACAGCAGAACGCTACAATGGTTCGACGCGAAAAACTCGGCCGAAAGGATACATATATGTACCAGACGCGTAAGATCGGTGTGGTCGGCCAGGGCCACGTAGGAGCACATGTCGCCAACAGCCTGCTCATGCAGGGCATTGCCGATGAGCTGTACCTGTGCGATATCAACGAGGCCAAGGTGACGTCCGAGGTCCAGGACCTGCGCGACTCCCTTTCGTTTGTCCCGTATAACACCAAGATCGTCAACTGCTACGGCCACTACGAGGAGCTGGCCTGCTGCGACGTTATCGTCAACGCTGCCGGCAAGGTCGCGCTGGCTGCCGGCAGCCGCGACGGCGAGCTGTTCTTTACCACCGACGCCGCCCGCACCTTTGCCAAGCGCATCGTCGACGCCGGCTTCGACGGCATCTTCGTGAGTATCTCCAACCCCTGCGACGTCGTGTGCACCGAGCTGTGGCATCTGACCGGCTACGACCCCAAGAAGATCATCGGCTCGGGCTGCGGCCTGGACTCCGCCCGCCTGCGCACCGAGATCTCCAAGAAGGTCGGCGTGAGCCCCAAGTCCGTCGACGCCTACATGATCGGCGAGCACGGCTTTAGCCAGCTGGCCGCCTTTAAGACCGCGACCATTGCCGGCAAGAGCCTTAACGAGCTTCAGGCCGAGAACCCCGACAAGTACGCCTTCGACCACATGGAGGTCGAAGAGCTCGCGCGCAAGGGCGGCTATGTGACCTACCAGGGCAAGCAGTGCACCGAGTACGCCGTCGCCAACTCCGCCGCGCGCGTCTGCGCCGCCGTGCTTCACAACGAGCACGCCGTGCTTTCGGCCTCCACGCTTATGACCGGCCAGTATGGCGAGGAGGGCATCTTTACTTCCCTGCCGTGTGTGATCGGTGCCGAGGGCGTCGAGGAGGTCTACACGCTCGACCTGTCCGAGTACGAGCTCGAGGGCTTCCACAAGAGCTGTCAGCACATTCGCGACAACATCGCCCAGCTCGACTGGTGGGACGCCGAGGCATACGACGCGAAGTAGGCCGTTGGCTGCCACAACCTTGCGAATCTAAGCGCGATACCAAGCGGGCCGTGCCGGAAATCCCCGGCACGGCCCGCTTTTGACTCACACGACACGCTTGCGAATCGAAGGTGAATGCTTTTCCCGCTACTTAGTACTGCTCGACGCCCATGTAGCGACGAACCTCTGGGCTGTGGTCGAACACCTTACCGCGGGCGGCGCGCAGCTCACAGCTCATCGCGTAGAAGAAAATCGGCTCCAGGAACGAACGCACGCTGGCCGGCACCTCGCCCACGCCGTACTCGAGCGCATCGAGCACCATGATCGTGTCGGTGTGCGTGTTGAGGAACGCCAGCGCGCGCTCCTCCATGGGGCGGCACTCGCCCGATCCGAGCTGCACAAAGTAGAACACGCCGGGCTCGGTAGCCTCGAACGGGCCGTGGAAATACTCGCCGGAGTGGATGTAGCAGCAGTGCTGCCATTGCATCTCCATGAGCGAGCAGATTGCCATGGCGTAGGTCTGGCTAAAGTTGGGGCCGGAGCCCAGGATGTAGAAGAACTCGTGCTGCTGGCAGAGCTCGGCAAAGCGGGCGCCCAGCTCGGCGTTGACCTTCTCGCGTGCGGCGGGCAGCAGCGCGTCCATCTGCTTAAGGCCGGCGTACATGTCAGTGAGCGCCTCGTAGCCCTCCTGCTGGTCGAGCAGTTCAGCGGCGATCAGAGCGCCGATGCCCTGCGGCACCTCGGCCTGCGGCACGCCCTCGCCCCAGGGATAGACCCAGGTAGTCCACTTGCCGTTGCCGATCTTTGAGCCCTCGCAGTCGGTAAGGGCAATGACCTCGGCGCCGGCAGCCAACGCCATCTCGCAGCCGTCGACGACCTCTTGCGTGTTGCCGCTGTGGCTGCAGGCGATGACGAGTGACTTCTCGCCAAGACTCTTGGGAGTCATCAGGCAAAACTCGCGCGCCGTGTAGACCGTCGAGGTAAACGTGGTGGCCTCGCGCTTGAGCAGTTCGTTGGCCGGCATGAGGTCGATCATCGAACCACCGCAGGCGATCCAAAAGACGTTCTCGACCTTGCCCTTGCGCTCGATAATTTCCTGAATCAGATCATGTGCGTTCATGCTGATGCCCCTCCTTGTGTGGCGGCTTTTGGCGACGGCTGCTCGTACCTGCTGTCGTTCTATGTTGTTCTATATATACCACGCATGCAGCCACGGTGGAAGCCATTGCGGTAAATTTGTTCCATGTTGTTCTATTCGTGAACGTTAGATGTCGAAGACGTAGCGCGAGCCCACGATCTTTTGGCGGCCGAGCAGTAGAGGGCGCCCGCCGGCGTCGGTAAAGTAGGCCTCCATATAGAAGAGAGGCTCGCCGACCGGCACCTCCAGCAGCGGGGCCGTCTGAGTATCGGCAAGCGCAATCTCCACGGTGCAGGGGTCGGACTTGAGCGGCGCGCGGCCCGAATGCTCGGCAACGAGCGCAAAGATGGAATTGTCCGTGAGGTCCTTGTCGGCAAGCGTCTGCAGGTAGGGATGGTCGGCCAGCACAAAGGCGTTGTTCTCGAGCATGACGGGGATGCCGTCGGCCGTGCGCACGCGCTCGACCACGATGAGCTCGCAGCCGGGCTCCACGCCAAAGAACGCCGCATCCTCGCGCGTCGCCGCGACCACCGTACGCGACACCAGACGCGCTCCGGCCACCATGTCGTTGGCGGCACAACCCTCAGTAAAGCTCTGGACGTCGCCTTTCTGGACAATCTTGCGCTTGAGCTTGGGAGCGCACACAAAGGTGCCCCTCCCCTGCTGGCGGTCGAGATACCCCGCGCGCGACAGCTCCTCGATGGCGCGGCGCACGGTGATGCGTCCCACGCCGTAAGACTTCGCGAGCTCCATCTCGGAAGGAATGCGCGAGCCGGCCGCATACACGCCGCGCGCGATCTCGCCCTTTAGGTCGTCCATGACCTGCTGGTACAGCGGTACGGCGGATACGCCAGCGCGGCCGGTTTTATCGTCGGTTGCCATTGTTACGCTCCATCTCGCGCACGCTCGGATTCAAACTCTTCAATCGCCGCCATAAACTGCTCGCCAAAGGCGTCGGCCTTTTTCTCGCCAATGCCGTTGACCTGAATCAGCTCGTCGCGCGTCTGCGGGCGCAGGCGGCACAGGCCGCGCAGGGCCTTGTCGGAGAAGACCATGTACGGCGCCATCTCCAGCTCGGCCGCGATCTCCTTGCGCAGGGCGCGCAGGCGCTCGAACAGCTCGGCATCGTCGCCCACGCGCGGGCGCTGATCCAGCTCGGCCTCCTCGCGCAGCAGATCCACCGCACGGCGAGCACGGGCCGAGGCCTTGCGCTTGGACGCGCGACGCTTAACGGTAAAGGCAAACGCCTCGTCCTCGACCTCGCCGGCACGCGGACCCAGGCCCACGACCGGGTACTGCCCCTGCGAGGTGGCCAAATAACCGCGGCCGCACAGCTGGCCGATGATGTCCTTGATGCGCCCGACCGATTCGCTCGACAGCTCACCATAGCCGCGGTCCTCGTCCAGATGCATCTGGCGGATGCGCTCGGTGTTGCCGCCGTGGAGCACATCGGCGATGAGCGACTTGCCAAAGCGCATGGGACGCGTGGCCACATAGCGCACGGTGGCGCGGGCCATATCGGTGACGTCCTCGACCTCGAACTGCGTGAGGCAGTTGCTGCAGTTGCCACAGCCCTCGGCGTCGTCTGTGGCGGTGGCGCCCGCACCAGCCGCAGCAGCATGCTCGGCCGCGGCCTCGTCGCCAAAGTAGCGCAGCATATATTCGCGCAGGCAGCCGGTGGTATTGCAGTAGCCCTCCATCTGGCTGAGCAGACGATATCGGTTCTGGAGCGCCCACGCGCGTTGCTCGTCATCGAGCGCCTCGTCGGCAGCGTCGCCGCGGTCGATCAAAAAGCGACGCATGCGAAAATCGTTGCCGTTCCACAACAGGTGGCAGCTGGCCGGATCGCCATCGCGACCGGCGCGGCCCGCCTCCTGATAGTAGGCCTCGATGCTCTCGGGCACGTTGTTATGGATGACGTAGCGCACGTTGGGCTTGTCGATGCCCATGCCAAAGGCGTTGGTGGCAACCATCACCTGAATATCGTCGTCGATAAAGGCGCGCTGGCTCTGACGACGGGCGTCGTTGCCCATGCCGGCATGGTAGCGGCCAACGCGAATGCCGCTGGGGCCCAGCGCCTCGGCAAGCTCGCCGGCGAGTGCATCGACGGTCTTGCGGGTCGAGCAATATACGATGCCGCTCTCACTCGAATGCGCGATCACATAGTCGCGCACCCACGCGGCCTTGGCCTTGTCGCCCATCTCCTCGCAGCCAAAGTAGAGGTTCTTGCGATCGAAGCCCGTCACCACCGTCGCCGGGTTTTGCAGGCCGAGCATCTGCTGAATGTCCGCACGCACGCGCTCAGTCGCTGTAGCGGTAAAGGCCGCCACGATGGGGCGCTGCGGCAGGGAATCGATAAACTCGCGAATCTGCAGGTAGGCGGGGCGGAAATCCTGACCCCATTGGCTCACGCAGTGGGCCTCGTCAATGGCCACGAGCGGAACGCCGATGCCGCCTTCGGCCGCAGCTTCCTGCGCAAAGGCCAGAAAACGCGGCTCGAGCAGGCGCTCGGGCGCCACGTACATAAGCTGGTAGCGGCCCTCGCGCGCCCGCTTGAGCACGGTATTTTGCTGGGCCGGAGTAAGGCTGGAGTTGAGATAGCTGGGTCGCGCGCCCGCCGCGAGCAGCGCACGGGTCTGGTCCTCCATAAGGGAGAGCAACGGACTCACCACAAAGGTGATGCCGGGCAGCATGAGTGCGGGCACCTGGTAGCAAATGGACTTGCCGGCGCCTGTGGGCATAACACCCAGCGCATCGCGACCGGCAAGGATCGCATCGACCATGCGGTCCTGCCCCGGGCGAAACGAGGTGTAGCCAAAATAGGCGCCGAGCGTGTCGAGCGCCATCTGCTGCATGCTATCGGTCATGGTTTCCTAACGTCCAAGTCATCTGCCGCCGATTATACGCCGCCACGCGGACCGGTGCCCCACGGTTGCCGGCCACGGGCGGCGCAATCCGAAAGGAACGAGCGTGGATTTTTGGACACTTTCCGGATGAGCGTGGATAATCTCCCACTTTGGGCCCGTCACCAAGCCAAAAACGGGAGATTATCCACGCTCATTCTGCAGATTGCCGCTCTGGCGGGCTTGCAGCGTCGAGCGGTTGCGGCGTTTGGTAAAACGCCGCAACCTACATGACCATGACGTAACGGCTACCCACGTAGTACTGCTTACCCATCAGGACCGGCTCGCCATTGGGGCCGATAAAGCCGGCGCGCAGGTTGAGCAGCGGATCGTGCGGGGCAATGCCCAGCTCGGCCGCCTGCTCGGCGCTGGCGCGAACAGCCTCGACCGTGCGGTAGCCAGCGGAGACAACCGGGATTCCGCCAACGCGCTCGACCTCGGCAAAAATCGACTTGTCCTCAAGATCGGCCGTCAACAGCTCACGGTATGTATCAAACGGCACAAAGATGTTTTCCTCAAAGATGGGCTCACCATCGGCCGTACGCACGCGTTTGATATGCAGCAGCAGCGCATCCTTCTGCAGGCCAAAGAATTCCATCTCGTTTTGGCGCGCCGGCACAATCTGGCGATCGATCACATGCGCGCCCGCCTTCATGCCGCTATCGGCGCAAAGCTCGGTAAACGTCTGCAGCGTCGAAGCATGGAACTGACGGTTGATGTGCGGCGTAGCGACAAACGTGCCACGGCCCTGCTGCTTGACCAAATAGCCATCGGAGCACAGCTCCTCAACAGCGCGGCGCACCGTGATACGGCTCACCTCGTACTGCTCGGCAAGCTCAAGCTCAGATGGAATACGCTCCTTGGGTGCATAGACGCCCTTTTCGATCGATTCCTTGATCTCATCGTAAATCTGCTGGTAAAGTGGCGCGTTGTTGGATGCGGGCATATCTGATCACTCTTATCAAAATATCGATATTTGAAATATCTAATACGTATATAACGTCTTTTTATATGTTACCTCAGTTTGATAAAACGATACACCACATACAACAAATCTTTACTTGCCGTCATCCTGCTGCAGGCTGTCCTGCTCGCTGAGGCGCGCCTGACGGCTCGCCATGCGCGCGGGCTTGTCGGGATCGGGCACGGCCGTAGGCATGGGCTCGTCGACATGACCGCCCCACCAGCCGCCCACAAAGTTAAGCGTGTGGAACACATTGATCACTGCGCCGGGATCAATGTCGCACACCAACTTGATGATGTCCTGGCTCTCGTAGGTCGAGACAACGGTGTGCAGCAGGTACATCTTTTCGCGGCTGTATCCGCCAACGACCTCGGCACAGCTGATGCCGTGCTGAAAATGGTCGATATAGGCGTTCATGACCTCGTCGGCCTTGCGCGTCGTGATCTGCAGCGTTACGCGGTCATAGCGGCGGTAGAAGCTGTCGATGGTCTTGGTCGAAATAAACTGGAACACGATGGAGTACGCCGCGTTGTCCCAGCCAAACATAAAGCCAAAGATCGCCAGGATAAAGCAGTTGAAACCAAAGATAACGCCCCAGATGGTCTTGCCCGTGTGGTTGGAAACCCACAGCGCGATAAAGTCGGTACCGCCGGTGGATGCGCCGGACTTAAGCGCGATGGCAGCGCCCAGGCCCGAGACCACGCCGCCAAAAATGATGAGCATGATCTTGTCGCCCAAAAACGGGGCGAAGTGAAAGATATTGAGAAACAGCGACGAAAGCACGACCTGCATCATCGAGAAGATGACGAAGCGCCTGCTGATGCCGCTCCAGCACAGAAGCGCCACGGGGATGTTGAGCGCGAGCATGCCGAGCGAGATGTCGATATGAACGCCGCCGAGCGAGGTAACGCGATCGAGCAGGACCGCGACGCCGGTGAGACCGCTCGGAAGCAGGTCGGCGGGGCGAATGAACGCCTGGATCAGGAATGTCTGGAGAACGGCGGAAATTGTGACCGCTACAGCAGTGATGGCGCGGCGGACAATGGTAAGGCGGCCGAGCACGAGCACGCGGTCCGTGAGCTGATCGATGGCGTTCGCCACGTAGGCTCCTTTCGAGGGCAGATGTAGTTGTGGGGCATGCCGGCGATTGTAGCATGGAGCGCGAGAAGGCGCCTCAATTCACCCTCTCTCGACAACCAAAACGAGCCAAAACGAGCCAGCAACCCCCCAACCAAAGAGCCAAATTCTAAGTGAGTAGACTTTTCGCGACCCACCGAGCATACCCAAAAAAGTCACCTCTGTGACCTGCACTGATAATTGTTCTCGGGGGAAGCGGGCACTGCGGGGCGCGGCAACGGCGCGCGATTTCCGCGTCGCAGCGCTACCCTGATGCTGAATGCCGGGACGATGACCCACTGACCTGCTGACGCCTCTTCGGCCGTCCTCAAATCCGACCTGTCTCGCCCCGGCATCCGCGTCCCGGAGTCCTGCCATGACCTAATAGGAGCATGAGCGCGGACAATCGGACAAGCCAATTGGATTGTAGCGCTCCCGTCAGTGCAATGTCTGGGAGACCCGGGCGCGGAGCAGGCGGCAGACCGAGGGGAGCGAAAATGGAAGGCGAAACGGTCATCGCGGGCGTCGACACGCACAAGGACGTGCATGTCCTGTGCCTGCTCGACGGCCTCGGGAGGAAGATCTGGAGCGGGAGCTTCGGGGCCGACCCCGAGGGCTACGACAGGCTGGCGGAGGCGATAGGCGACCCGGGGAGCTGCATGGTCGTCGGCGTCGAGGGCACGGCATCGTACGGGGCCGGGCTGACGAGGAGGCTCGTGGAGCTCGGGTACAACGTCGTCGAGGTGCTCAGGCCCAAGAGGGACAAGGTGAGGCCCGGCGAGGGGAAGAGCGACCCGCTGGACGCCGAGCGCGCGGCGCGCAAGGCGGCGTCCGGGAGGGGCTGCTCCGTGCCGAAGTCGCAGGACGGCTGGGTCGAGGCGGTGCGCCAGCTCTACGTCGCGCGCAGGCTGGCCGTCGCGACGTCCACGTCCTGCGTGGCCTGCGCGAAGTCGATGCTCACGACGGCCCCGAGCGCCCTGAGGGAGCGGTTCAGGGGCCGCGAGCGGCCGAAGGACCTCATGCCGCTGCTCGCGCGCGGGAGGAAGGCGGGCGACGCGCTCGAGGAGAGCGTGCTGGCCTCGCTGCGGTCCGTCGCGGCGGTCTGGAAGGAGGCCCGCAGCCAGGTCGAGTCCCTCGACGAGCGCATCCGCGCGCTGCTGGAGGCGAACGCGCCCGCGCTGCTCGGCGTCGAGGGCTGCGGCACCACGACCGCCGCCGCCCTGGTCGTGGCCGCCGGCGACAACCCCGGCAGGCTGAAGGGCGAGGCGGCGTTCTCGATGATGTGCGGCGCCTCGCCGATCCCCGCGTCGAGCGGGAAGACGGACCGGCACAGGCTCAACCGCGGCGGCAACCGGCAGGCGAACTGGGCGCTCTACGAGATCGCGATCAAGCGCATGGCGTACGACGAGAGGACGAGGAGGTACGTGGCGAGGCGGACCTCCGAGGGGAAGTCCCGGCGGGAGGCGGTCCGCTGCCTGAAGCGCTACATAGCGCGGGAGGTGTACCACGTGCTCATGGACCCGAACCCCGACGGCGCCGCGCCGGAAGGCCCCGAGCTCGCGAAGATGCGCAAGGCGATGCGGGTGACTCAGAAGAAAGCCGCCGCGGAGCTCGGCCTGTCCGCAGCCACACTCGGGCACTTGGAACGGGGGAAACGGCGGTCGACGAAACTGGAGAGGAGGTATTACGAGCTCCTGTGCGAATTGGAGAGAACGCTCCCGCAAACTGCCTCTTGACAACTTATAGGAGCGTCGGTTTTACTAAGGCAGATACGCTTTGTGCTTGGCCTGCGCCAAAAAGTCTACTCACTTAGTCCGAGCCGAAGCCGAACGGATCCAATCAAAGCCAAAATGAGCCAATCCACCGCAAAAGACGTGTGAATCCGTGCTTCTCGCGGCGAATTGACGCTACAAAGCAGTCAAAATGTCGGCGAGATTGTCGATGATGGTGTCGGCGGCGGACTGATCCAGGTTGACGCCCTCGTGCGGACGCAGTGCCAGGACGCGGGCGCCGGAGCGCTTGCCGGCCTCGATACCCAAAGGCGAGTCCTCGATAACCAGACACTCGGCCGGATCGACACCCAATGCCTCCATGGCGCGCAGGTAAATCTCGGGATCGGGCTTAAACGCACTGCACTCGTGGCCGCTGATGGTGTAGTCCAGCACGTCGGCTATGCCGGCAATCTCCACCAGCTCGTCGATGAGCTCACGGTAGGACGAGCTCGCAATGGCGCACTTCACGCCGCGCTCGTGCAGCTCGCGCATCACCGGCTCCGTTTGCTCGTTGAGCAGCTCGGCATACGGAATAGGATGAGCGGGACAATATCTTTTTTTATATTCCGCGAGCAATTCCTCACGTAACGTGAGATTGCCGGGAACTAGTGCTTCCCAGATCGCCGGTTCATTAGACCCCGAAAGATCAGGAATCTCATCAAAGTGGAATCCCTTCTCCTCCATATACGCCACGCGTCGACGATTGTAGAACCGTTCGGTATCGGCTAACACGCCGTCCATATCAAACAGCACTGCTTTAATCATACGTATCTCCCATCAATAGCAAAAAGGGGATGGGGCACAAACCCCATCCCCTCTCAATCAACCTGTAAGGTCTACTTACTTGTGATTAGTAGGAAAGCTTCCACATGTAGCGACGCATGGTCAGCGGGTGCTGACGGGCCTCGGCGATCTGGTTGCCGTACTCGCGCATAACGGCGAGGTGCAGCAGCGGGTTGAAGTAGGTGACGACGCTTGCCGGCACGGCGTCGGCCAGACCGTAGTCCTTGGAGTCGATCAGAGCGACCTTGGCGCCCATGCGCTTAAGGAAGGTGAGGGCGCGGGCGTCCATCGGACGGGTGGCACCATCGGACATGAAGAAGACGTAGGGCTTACCCTCGGTGGAAACCTCGAACGGGCCGTGGAAGTACTCGCCGGTGTTGTAGGCGGCGGCGTCGATCCACTGCATCTCGGTGAACAGGAAGGCGGCGTGAGAATAAGCCATCTTCTCGGAGGCACCGGAGGCCATGAAGTAGATCATCTCGTCGTCCTTGAAGTCCTGGGCGAACTGCTTGGCAAGACCCTTGGCGGACTGAGCGGCGTTCTCGCAGAGCTCGAAGACGTTGGTGAGACCGGTGATCATGTCCTCGTAGTGGTCATAGCCCTCGGTCTGCTGAAGGATCTCGACAGCAAGAGCGATGGCGTAGCCGGGCTTCTCGCACTTGGCAGCGTAGTTGGCGTGGAAGCCGTGAACGATGACGTGGTCGGCGTCGACGGTCAGAGCGGAGCCAGCCTTGTTGGTGAGGGAGACGACCGGGCAGTTGTGCTTCTTGGCGGTCTTGTTGGCCTCGACGGTCTCGGGCGTGGAGCCACCGAGGGAGCAGGTGATCACGAAGGTGTGCTCGTTGACCCAGGAAGGCGTGTCGTAGTTGAACTCGTTAGCGGTGAAGATCTGAACGTTCAGCTTGTCCGTGTTGTTGGCCAGGAAGTACTTGGCGGGGTAAAGGTCGGACATGGAAGCACCGCAGCCGACGAAAGCGACGCTGTGGATCTCGTGGTTGGACAGGACGTCAGCGACGATCTGCTTAGGGAGGTTAAGGTCGATCTCGTACATCTGACACATTCCTTTCGATTTGTTGCGGCGTCACATTGCCGGACGCTCGCAGGGTTACCGTAGTTAGGACCGAGTCGCCGGCCCGTTGAGGATGTGACAAAGGGACTATCCCTTTGTCACATGTTAGGGATGGAAGCCTGCCTGGGGTATGGGATGCCAGGCAGGCCCCCGGGGGAAGCGCTGGGTCGCGACTAGGCCAGGATGCCGGCCGCGGAGAGGGCGATGCCGCCCACGATGGCGATCACGAATTTATCCATCATTCGCGTCGGGTGTTGCGCTACTCAGCAACCACTAGACAGACGTAATTGGATCCTTCGGGAATGACGGAGTCTGCTGGCTGTAGAGCTTAATCCCCATCCCAAGCAGCTCGCGCGTATCGTTGATTTCCGAATCGTCCAGGAAAACGCTTTGGTCAATCTGCTTCGAACCTTCTTTGTTAAAGGTCGCGCCGTACTGCACTTCAGTAATTGCACCAGTCGCACTGCAAACATCAACTAAGGCCCTAGTTGTACCGAATACCATCATGATGTTTTCTTTTAGCTCAAGAATCTTAGGCATCTTTGCAATGGTTTTTTCCGTTGTAAAGATATTGAGCCTGATCCCCGCAGGTTTTGCCAACTTTAATGCAGCAGACCTCATCTCGTCATTGGCCGCAGCGTCGTCAACGACAATTATTCGTTGTGCGCTGATTTGATTTACCCATGCTGCCAGAACCTGTCCATGAACCAAGCGGTAATCCAAACGAACAAGCTTAATCATAGGTCGTCCTCCTCATCTTCCTGTACCTTCTGAGCCAAAAGGGCAGCTACATCCTGAATACCCGCCCTGCTCTGAGCAATTATTTCATCAAGCCGCGATTGCGGAAGCGGATCGCTCGACAATGCTATCTCGAGAATCAGAGGGAAGTTCATCCCGGCGATCACACTTACTGAAGCCCTCTTTGACAAGACAGATACCATTGAGTTATTTACGCTGCTGCCCATCATATCCGTCAAAATGTAAACCTTATCGGACGCATCAAAGGAATCGATTAAGGCAATTGTGCGCTCGTCAATTTGGTCCTTATCATCTCTTTTCAATGAAATGACATGGACACGTGATACATCTCCGATAATCATTTCAAGTGTATCGCGGGCTCCAGCGGCAAGCCCACCATGCGATGCAAGAATTATCTGATTCATCATTACCTCCTATCGGTTGTCTACATCATAGACGTTATATACGTGTATGTCCAGATAATATATTTCTTTCCGTTTGCCGGCTATTTGCTACCGTTCACGGCGAACAGACAAGCAAACTGGCACGTGGCACCTCCTTGGCTATAATTATATATAACGTCTGTGACGTTCCATACCATTTTATCTGAAAGGAGAACTGATGACCGGACGACGTATCGAACTTGCCACCATGAACCATCATTACATGTTTTATGACTTGGACGTTTTTTTTGAAAACGCATCCAAGCTGGGTTATCCGTGCGTTGAGCTGTGGACATCCCCGCAGCATTTTTTTATGGATTACCAGCAAAACGATCCAACGGAACGCGTTTTAGCATTAATGGATAAATTCGGTGTACGTGTTCACGGCATCTGCCCCGAACAATGCAACCCCAAGCCGCACAATATGGCCGCAAAGGATGAGTCAATTCAAAATCGCACCCTTGCATACTTTACCCGTGCGATCGATGTTGCAAAAACGCTTGGAGCAAGCCAGGTATTAGTTACCAGCGGTTGGGCATATTACGATGAACCGGTAGAGCAAGCACGAGAGCGAAGTGCATCTATGCTCAAGAAAGTTGCGCACTATGCAGAGTCACAAGGCATAAATCTTGCCATTGAAGCACTTCGAGCACCGGAATCGCGAATTGCCAATACTGTTAAGGACCTCGAGTTGTTACTTGAGATGGTTGATGAAACGGCCCTTAAGGTATGCCTAGATATCGGTGCAATGGTCAGCGCCGGAGATACCATACAGGGATATTTCGACGCATTTGGCGCCAATTTGATTCATTCGCATTATGTTGACACAGGAGAACGTTCGCTTCATCTCGCACTCGGTGATGGCAATCGAAATATCGCGGAAGATATTATGACCTTTGAGCGCAACGGCTACACAGGAGTTCTAAGCGTTGAATGCACGGATTCAGAAACACTCACGAATCCAATGGCAGCAGACGCGCGCTCGATGTCTGCCTATTTAGAGGCCTACCGCAGCATTGAGGGCATAGGGGCGGCTGGCTCACGATAATTTGATAACAAACAGCTTTGAAAATGGGCATCAGCGTCAGCTGATGCCCATTTTCTTTGAAAAGACGTTGCCGTTCTAGCAGACCTCAAAGAGGCATGCAAGGAGGAGTTAACGTAACAGATGGAGACTAGCCAGAGCAGGTTTGTTACCGAAATAGTTGGAGCAACGCCCGATTCGAAGCAAGTCAATCCGACATCCAAGCGCCTGGAATACGGCTGATAGTTCATGCAGACTTAACCCTATTTGCCGGCTTTGGATAGAAATCCGACCGTGTTCCCGATTTCAACCACCATCCGCACCTCTCCATCACCTCGAGCTCGCCCCAGTCGCTGCAACGCAAGGCCCACAAAGATTAGTCAATCGCGTTCCGCAACGACCAGCGTACTCGCTTCAGCTCAAAAGCCTCCCATGCCTTAGTCCGTTACCCAATATGGGAATCCCTCGCCTCCGCATCGCTTGACAATCCAATGGCAACAAAGACAAGTATCGAACCGTTTAACGGCAACCGGGATGCACTATAGGCCGTGGAGCAAGGGCTAAGAATTCGCTCAGACACCTCATCGCACCCAAACGCCACACTTCAGCGACCGCTGACAGCAGTCTTCTAACGTTTTAATAAGGAAAATGCCTCGACAATCTCACGCAAACCAATCTACCCCATATTTGCTCGCGGACAGTTCTAAACACCCGCGCAGGAACAATCGCAGACACAAGGGGCAGACATGCCCGGAGCCCGCACGTACCCCCCATATTCAGATCTCTGCATCCACCTTTTCCAAAAAGGGCGAGCGATCCGGTAAACGGCCTGCATGGGCACCTCTTCCGAAAGGGCTTAACGATTCCGGAAAAGGTCATCGACCCGCGGGAACGATAGGCAACCGGACACATATTCTGTCCGAATGGTTAAAAACGGACTCGAAATTTAAACGGCTGAAAAAGGGGCATCGACCTGCGCCGATACCCCCAATGCGGACACACATTTTGTCCTATAAGCCCGGTTCTCTTGACTAAAGCCTGGATGCCCATTAGTCGAAGACGATCAGCGCAGCGATGAGTATTAGGTTGATTTGTCATCACGCCACTGAAAACGACTTTCTATAAACAGTGCCAACAAGGCATCAATCCGGAATCACTTTAGACGATATTAGGGGCACCGACACGGTCGATACCCCTAATTAAAACATATTATTCTGATCCCTCTTAAAGCAAGGTCTAAGCGAGCACGCCCAAGAAGCTAGCGATAAGGCTCGCTGCGATGCCACCGAGAAGGAGAACTGTCAGACTTGCCTTCTTTTTAAGAAGCCAGTAGAACAGCATGGTAATTGCCAGAGGAATCATTGCCGGGAAAATGCCGTCCAAGACATCCTGAATCACTACGGCACCGTCCTGAAATTGCAGAGGAGTCGTAATCCCAACCATGGTGGCAATCATTGCGCCCACGGTCATCAAACCGACTACGCTCGCCATATACATGACACGCTCCATCATGCCGCCACCCTGTAGCTGCTTGACATAATCAGCGCCGAGCGTATATCCGAACTTTCCGCCGAACCAGGTAATGAGGGCTTTAGGAATGCCTGAAATCAAAAGAGCCAAAATTGGACCGAGAATTGAACCCTGAGCGGCAAGAGACGCACCCAGACCAAAGGAAATAATTCGAAGGGTTCCCTCGAGCAATGAATCACCGATGCCCGAAAGCGGACCCATGAGCGAAACCTTTAAGCTGTTGATAACTTCAGGGTTAAAGTTCTTCGGATCGCGCGCATACTCTTCCTCCATGGACGCAGCAAGTCCAAGCACAAAGCTATTAAGCTGCTGCGTAATGTTATAAAGAGCGGTGTGGCGATGATAAGCGTCTTTCTTTCGCTGCAGAATCTCGGGATCCGATTCATCCGCATAGATTCGATCAAGAGTAGGGGCGATTGAATACAGGAAGCCCAGATTCATTTGGCCCTCGTAATTCCACGAAGCCTGAATCGCCCATGTTCGCCAAAAGAATTGCCAAAGTCGTTTATTCTCAGAAACGCTTTGCGGTTCAAGGCTTTTAAGCTCAGTAGTTTCGGATGCCTGAGCTCCAACAGTCTGCTCCACCATTTTAATGACCTCCTCGATACCTAGTCGTCGTCCTCAAGCGGATCGTAATCATCTGCCGACTGCGCCGCGAGCTGGCTTCCGCCATCATGAAACTTGATGTCCGAGAGTATAAGTGCGAGCAGAACTGCGAAGATAGCAACTGCAGTCACATTAATACTGAGGAAAGCGGCAGCAAAGAATCCAACGAAGAAGAACAGAGCCATCTTCTTCGTGAGCATAATATTAAGCAGCAGAGCCATACCGAGCGCCGTAAGAACATTTCCAGCAAGGCCGAGGCCACTAGTCACCCAACCGGGAATCATGCCCACAATAGCCTGTACGAAATCAGTTCCCACATAGATCGCCAAGAAAATGGGGACGAAATACATCAGCGCATACAGGACGTTTCCCCAAATAATGTGCAGATGAAGTGCCTGCTTGAACTTTCCCTGGTCAATGAGAACGTCCGTTTTATGGGAAAACGCCGCGAGCACCATACGTACCGCAAGACCAATTGCCTGACCAAAGGCAGCTACGGGAACCGCAATAGTCAATGCAGCCTCTGGGCCAGCGCCCGTCAGAATGCAAAACGCCGTAGCAACAATTGATCCCATATTCATATCGGGAATCATTGCAGCACCGACATTAATCAGGCCAATGCTCATCAGTTCCAGCGTTGCGCCAGCCGCCAAACCGGTAGGAATATCTCCCAATACGATACCGACCATAGTCGCGCCAATAAGAGGTCGTTCAAGGCTCAATCGACCCAACATGCGTGAGTCCATGATGCAAATGACACCCACGAGGCCAACGGCTACTGCTGCATAAAGCTGATTCATTACCGTCTCCTTTCCAACTATTCCTAATCACAACATCCTACGTTGCGAAGGACAGCATACAAGTCCGGATCTTGTACCCGTCTGATATAAGTCATCATATACGTCTTATATGTTGTATACACTAATTATCCAATTTACCCGGACAAACGGTAGATTTTTAGAGGCGAACGGTCAATAGGTGGCTAATTAGTAAAACTTATAGAACTAAACTAATTACGAGTTGACTAATATCCACATGCGCTATATTGCTCAACTCAATCTTGGTGAAAGGAAAAAGGTACGTGCCCTTCACCGGCTCATTACCAGCAGTTTTATGGATATATAAGATACATGCGTGATTGATTAGGTATAAAAGTAGGATACAGGTTAGCCGTATGAGTATTTCGGTCAAGAGGAAACTGGCCCAATACGAGCGCTTGGCGGGCATGCTGCGCGACCGCATCGCCTCTGGCACCTACGCACGCGAGGACAAGCTGCCGTCCGAGATGGAACTCATGGACGAATCGGGGCTGTCTCGCAGCACCGTGCGCCATGCCCTTAAGGTGCTCGTTGATGAGGGTCTGGTTCGAACCGAGCGCGGGCGCGGCGCCTTTGTGGCCGACACGCCGGCGCTACACGAGAACAACCTGGTGTTTTCGAGCTATACGGCGCAGATCCAGGGACAGGGTATGAAGCCCACCACGCGCACGGTGGACTCAGGCTTTACCAAGGCTGTGGGCAATGCGGCCAGGTTTTTTGATGCCGCCGTGGGCAGCAAGCTCGTCAAACTTGTCCGCCTGCGTTATCTGGACGATGCGCCGCTGTGCCTGGAGACCACCTATTTGCCGCCAAGCTTTGAGGCGCTCATCGATCGCGATATCAACGGATCGCTCTACGCCACGCTGCGCCAGGAGTTCCATCGCGCGCCGGCGCAGGGGCACAAGACCTTCGAGGTGTGCTATGCCTCGCAAAACGAGGCGTTTTTGCTCAATGTGGAGCGCGGACAGGCGCTGATCCTAATCACTGACTACGTCTACGACACCGACGGCCGCCCGCTGCACATCTCCAAGCGCATCCAGCGCACCGACCGCGCCAAATACACCGAGCCAATCGGTTAACCTGCCAAAAAGGGACAGGTTTATTTTGGTAGGTTTTATCTGGGGTTTTGTTATATCCGCAGGTCAATCGCCTTGGTCATACACACCCAAAACAAATGCCGCCGCGAAGGTTTTCGTATCCTTCGCGGCGGCCCTTAACGTTTGCCCAGATAAAACCTGCCAAAATAAACCTGTCCCTAAATGGTAGGTTTGGGGAGGTCGGGGAACCAGGTTGGCTTGGGTTGGTTGGGTGTGCGCGCGGCCAGGACCAACTCCATCCAACACATGTCGTACCAGCGGCCGAACTTTTGGGCGCAGCGGTCGAAGGCGCCCACCAGGCGATACCCCATATGGGCATGGAAATCCTGGCTGTTGTGTGTCAGGTACTCGTCGTCCTTATCGTGCGGCACGGCGATGAGCGCGCACATGTTGGTGATGCCCATCGCGATCAGGCATTGCTTGAGCGCATCGTGCAGCTTGCGGCCCAGCCCGCCGTGGCGCACATCGCGCGCCAGGTAGATCGATGTCTCGACCGACCAGTCGTATGCCTCGCGGCTGTTAAGCGGACTCACATAGGCATAGCCTACCGGACGCCCGTCCAATTCCATCACCAAATACGGATAGCGCTTGAGCGTACGCTCGATGCGCCCGGCGAACTCCTCAACGCTCGGCACCTCGTATTCGCAGGTAATCGCCGTCTGGCGCACATACGGCTCATAGATGGCAAGCAACGCCGGCGCATCATCGGGCGTCGCCAGGCGAATCGTCGGCTCGGACATCTCGGGCATACAGCCCCTCCCCCTCAAAAACAAAGGCCGCCTTGCGCCAAACCCAGCGCAAGGCGGCCTCTCGTCATTACATCAGGCTACAGGACAGCCGCCAGCGCGTCGATATCCTCCTGCGTCGTGGCCCAGCTGGTGCAAAAGCGCACCACCGTGTGGGTCTCGTCGTACTTTTCCCAGTATTCGATCGCCGCATGCTCGCGAATGCGGGCCATGTCCTCGTTGGGCAGAATCACGAACTGCTGGTTTGTGGGCGTCTCCAAAAAGAACTGGTAGCCGCGCTCGTGCAGCACGCGACGCAGCGCCTGAGCGGTCTCAATCGCCTGGCGGCCAATCTCAAAATACAGGCCATCGGTAAAGAGCGCCTCAAACTGGACGCCCGTTAGGCGACCCTTGGCCAACAGCGCGCCGTGCTGCTTAATGCGCGGAATGGGATGCGCCGGAGCGTGCATGCCACAAAACACCACGGCCTCGCCGCAAAGCGCGCCACACTTGGTGCCGCCGATGTAGAACACGTCGCACAGCTGCGCCAGCTCGGGCAGGGTAATGTCGCACTCATCGGCCGCCAGCGCATAGGCCAGGCGAGCACCGTCCACAAACAGCGGAATCTCGCGCTTCTGGCATACCGCATGAATCGCCGCGAGCTCGGCCTTGGAGTAGAGCGTGCCGTACTCGGTCGATAGACTCACGTACACGGCGCCCGGGAACACCGTGTGCTCGTAGCTCTCGTTTTCGTAGAACACCTGGATATAGTTCTCGAGGTCCTCGGCGTGCATCTTGCCCTCGTAGCCGGGGATGGTGAGCACCTTGTGGCCGCCAAACTCGATGGCACCAGCCTCGTGGCAGGCAACGTGGCCAGTCTCAGCAGCAACGACGCCCTCGTACGGCGCGAGCAGCATGTCGATCACCGTCGCGTTGGCCTGCGTGCCGCCCACCAGAAAAAACACGTCGGCATCGGGGGCCTGGCAGGCCTCGCGAATAAGTTGCTTGGCACGCTCGGTATGTGCATCGGTACCGTAGCCGGGCTGCGGCTCCATATTGGTGTCGACGAGCGCCTGCAGCACCGCCGGGTGTGCGCCGTGGGAATAATCGTTGTTAAACGCGAGCATGGCAATCCTCTCTTACCGGGCACGGGCCCGATGATTCAAACGGAGCTATTGTACGCCGTTGGGATAGGCAATACGCGCGGCAAGGCACTCAAGTGCCAGTACCAGAGCAAAGCCGCAGCTCACGTCACTCAAAAAATGCGCCCCGATCACGATACGGCCAAAGGCGACGAGCGCCGCGACCACAGCCGCCGTCCAAAAGACCACGCGGCGGCGCGACGGTTTTTCCTTAAAGGCCGCCGCGGGAAGCCCGGCGAGCATAAGGCCGATCGCCGCGTGCGCCGTATGTCCGCTCGCGAACGACTTAAAGCCGTCCTTGATTACGCCGGCCGCAATATAGCTCCACTTGTCGGGGTTGCCGATCACCCACCATGGCTGAAACTCGAGTCCCTGCGTCACCTCGATCACACGCATGCGCGGGCGCGACCACAACGGCTTGACGATCACGTTGAGGATAATGGCCTGAACGACCCACACGGCAAGTACCATCAACGCCCAGCGCGCGAGCTCGTCGGGCTCGGTCGTGCGCGTGAGGCGATAGACGATAAGGTTGGCCGCGATGACCAGCACAAACGTCAGCACCAACTGAACCACGATGAGTTTGCCGCCAACCCGCAGGGACGAAACGATCTCGTAGCCGACCAGGCCCACGTTGACCAGAACGCCCAGCACGGCGAGCCATTTGCTCCCCCTGGAGTCGGGACGCACCGCGCGTACGAGCATAACGCCTGCGACGCTCGCCGTCAGCTCAAACGGCAGCTCGCCGGCGGCCTCGATAAAGCGGCCGTACATGCTGGCGATGTTGAACAGCGCGCTCGAGATCTGGTAATCGAAGAAGCTGCCCACGCCCAGACAAAGGCACAGGACAACCGCGATGGCGGCAGCATCTTTCTTGTAGATGTACCCGAACATAGCTCCCTTTCGATGGGACGAAGCTTTCAACCTGCAACGCGGCGGGGCAAAGACAACCATGTCCCACCACGCCACTTACCTGCTATTCGTCGTCGCTGACGCCCAGCTGCTGCAGCAGCATGAGCGCCGCGGCCACGGGGCCGGTGCCGTCGTTGGCATCGAGACCGCGACCCAGGCCGCTGCCCGCACCGGCGCCCGCCTTGTAGGGCACCGACAGCTTGCGGCTCTTGGGGAAGTTCACCGCACCGTAGCGGGTCTTGAGCTCAAAGGCCACCTTCTTGGGCACGTCGACACCCAAAAAAGTGATGCGTCCGCCGCTGAGCGTGACGCTCTCGAGCCCCAAGCGCTCGCCGCGGATACGGATACGCGCGCGGTTGAACAGATTGAGTCCCGCCAACGGCAGCTCGCCATGCGCGGCCTCGGTCTCTTCCTGCACCTCGTCGATGCTCTCCAGGTCCTCGGCCGCCGCGAGCTTGCGGTACACGAGCACGCGCTGGTCCACCGCCGGCAGGTACTCCTCGGACAAGAAGTAATCGGCCGGCAGGTTAATGCCCACGCTCGCCGCCTCCACGCCGGCATCGTCGTCGCCGCGCGCCTCGGCCACGGCCTGTCCCAGCATCTGCGTAAACAGGTCGAAGCCCACGCTCGACAGGTTGCCGTGCTGCTCAGCGCCCATAAGCGAACCGGCGCCGCGGATCTCCAGGTCGCGCATGGCGATGCGCATGCCGCTGCCCAGGTCCTGGAACTCGGAAAGTGCGGTCAGACGCGCCGTGGCCTCCTCGGTGAGAGGCAGCTCACCCGGGAACATAAAGTACGCGTATGCCTGCGTGGCCGAGCGACCCACACGGCCCTTGAGCTGGTAGAGCTGTGCCAGACCCAGGCGCTGCGAGTCCTCGATGATGAGCGTGTTGGCGGTCGCGTTGTCGATGCCGCTCTCCACGATGGTCGTGGCGATGAGCACATCGATCTTTTTGGTCGCGAACTCGATCATCACGTCCTCGACCTCGCGCGGGCTCATCTTGCCGTGCGCCACGCCCACGCGCGCCTCGGGCGCGGCCTCGTGCACGCGCGCCACGGCATCGTCGATGGTCTTGACGCGGTTGGACACGTAGTACACCTGGCCGCCGCGACCCACCTCCAGGCGAATCGCCGCGCTCACCACGTCGGGGTCGTACTCCCCCACGTGCACGATCACGGGGCGGCGCCCGGTCGGCGGCGTGGTGATCAGGCTCATGTCGCGCACGCCGCTCGTGGCCATCTGCATAGTTCGCGGAATGGGCGTTGCCGAAAGCGTGAGCACGTCAATCTGCTCACGCAGGTTCTTGAGCTGCTCCTTGTGCTGCACGCCAAAGCGCTGCTCCTCGTCGATGATCACCAGGCCCAGGTTCTTGGGGTTCACATCGGCCGAAAGCAGGCGGTGCGTGCCGATGAGCACATCGATCGTGCCCTCGGCAAACGCCTTGAGCGCGCGCTTTTGCTGCGCCGGGGTACGGAAGCGGCTGAGCACCTCGACCTCCAGGCCAAACGGTGCAAAGCGCTCAAAAAATGTCTCGTAGTGCTGTTGGGCCAGAATGGTCGTGGGGCAGAGTACCATGACCTGGCGGCCGGAGTCCACGCACTTAAACGCTGCGCGCAGGGCGACCTCGGTCTTGCCAAAGCCCACGTCGCCGCACAGCAGGCGGTCCATGGGCTTGGGTGCCTCCATGTCCGCCTTAATGTCGGCAATAGCCTCCAGCTGGTCGCGCGTCTCGTCGTAGGGGAAGCTCTCCTCCATCTCAATCTGCTCGGGCGTGTCGGGCGGGCAGGCGATACCGGCAATCGAGGAGCGGCGCGTATACAGGTCGACCAGGTCAAACGCCAGCTTTTTAGCGTTCTTGCGCGCCTTGTTGGTGGCACGCGTCCAGTCGGCGGTGTTGAGTCTGGTCAGGCGCGGCTTGTCGCCGTCGGGGCCAACGTATCGCGTGATGCGGTCAACCTGTTCCAACGGCACGTAGAGCTTGTCGCCATCGGCATATTCCAGCAAAAAGTAGTCGCGCTCCTTGCCGCCCACTTCCTGGCGCGCGATCTCGCTAAAGAGCGCGATACCATGCGTTGCGTGCACCACGTAGTCGCCCGGCTTAAACGGGAACGTGATCTGCGTAATGTCCACCTTGCGGCGACTGCGCGCGCGGTTGGCGTCCATGCGGGCGTTGAGGTCGGCAATCGAGAATACGGCCAGGTTGGCATCGGGCACCACCACGCCCTGCGGCAGGGCGGCATCCACAAAGGTCACGCGTCCGCGCGAGATGGTGGGCACGGCGGCACCGGCGGCAGCCTGGGCGGCACCCGCCTCGAGCGAGCGGGCGTTGAGTGCGTCGGCGCGGCGCTCGCGAATTGCAGCATGGGCCTCCTGGCGGACAGCACGGTCGGCGGAATCCGCTTCCGCCACGCGCACACGGTCGCCGATGACGCCGGCGTTTTCGGGCGCGGCCGTCAGCGACTCCTCAAAGGTAATGCCCTCGTCACCAAAGGTGAGCTCCATCGACTCGCGCGCACCGCGGTCGGGGATGGCAAACACGCAGGCATAGCGCTTGCCCACGACCTCCTGGATGCGCGTCATAAAGCGATTGTCCGAGCCCGCGATGGCCGGCTGCTCAATCTTGAGCTCTGCCGTCACCGCGCCACCGGCACGAATCAGGCTCACATAGTTCATGCGCTGCTGAGCACCAAAATCGAGCTGCTGGGCACGTACATACAGGCCATCCAGTCGGTCAATCCCCGCCTCGACGGCACGCGCCTCGATATCCTCGTAGGCACGCAGGCAATCGTCGAACAGCGAGCGCGGCTCGGACAGGACCACAAGTGCACGGCCGCCAACATGCGCCAGCGGGCTCACGGTCTGGCCGTACATCACCGGCAAAAAGCGGTCGAGTTCGGGCGTGACGATGCGCGCATCCACCATCTCGAGCAGCGCCGCCAACTTGCTGTCGTCCTGGCTGGCGCGATAGAGCGCCACATGCATGTTGTGGACGGCCTCGTCGGTAAGCGCCAACTCGCGGCACGGGAAGATCTCGATGCTGTCCTCGTTGCCGATGGTCTGGCCCGTGGAACCCACCATGCGGCGGATGCGGTCGATCTCGTCGCCAAAGAACTCGATGCGCACGGGCGCTTTTTCCTGTGCCGGGAACACCTCGACGGTGTCACCGTGCACGCGGAACAGGCCGGGCGCGTCGGCGGCGCCGGCATTGGTGTAACCCATGCCCACCAGGCGCTGCGGCACCTCGTCAAAAGGAATCTCCTCGCCCACCGCAAAGGTCGTGGACTCCCAGTAGCGGCTCTCGACTGGTGGCACACAGCGCAACAGCGCGCGGGCCGAGGCGACCATGATGCAGTTGTCACCGCGCACGATGCGTCCCAGGGCCTCGCAGCGCTGGGCAACCACGGCATCGTCGGGCGCCTGCTCGCGCCACGGATAGTCCTTGCGCTCGGGAAAACGGCACACGTGTGCCAGGCCCACGTAGGCGGCAAGGCTGCGCGCGGCGCGATCGGCCGCGTCCTCGCCACTTACGATATAGACCGTGGGGCGCGGACGGCGCGCAAACTGGGCGGCGGCCATAAGCGTGCGGCCCGACTGCGACACGGCCAGCGTCACGTCCTCGCCGGCATCGAGTCCGGCCTCGACGGTCTGCAAGGCCTCGGCAGTGTAGAGCTGCGCGGCTATACGGTGAATGAGCATGCTGTTCCTCCGGCATTGCAACGCCAAAAGCCCGCCGGGGCAAGCTCGGCGGGTCGTGCGTCAAAGTTCATTGTTGTCATGGTAGCGCATGGAGAGGACTCCAGCTCAGGCGTACGCCCAGCCCCGCAACAAAAACGCCAGATAGTACTGAACTCATCGGCCTCGCCAAAATCTCCCCGTCACGTCGAACGCCGCAACCACGGAAGGTGCCCCAAGAAACGGCTATTCCTCAAAAAAGCTCGCAACGTTCAGGCGGCTCGTCCACTCACCTATGGTGTTGGCAAAACCGACGCGTGTGTACACGCCCGCAAAACGGCCGCGATACAGGTACAGGCCTTCCATATTAGAAGCGGGCGCAAAACCAAGATCATCCACAAGTCCTTTGGGCGCCTCTCCTCGATGCGGCCCATCGACAAGCGTTCCGCGCAAGCAGGGAGTCTGATACTGCTGAGCATACTCCTGCACAATCGCCCCAGCTGCCGCAGCGCGAGCAAGCACCTGGGACCATTCCCGTTCCGTGACATCCAAACCGGCGACAACGCCAACAGCGTTGTAGCCGCCGCACGGCTTGACAATCCATCGATCCTTTTCGGCAAATCTCGACAACTGGGTGCTTTCGTCCAAAATCTCGGTATAGGGCACATGCTCCCGCACAAACGACTGCTCCTCAGGGCTCAACAAGGACTGCCCGGCTCGAGACCACAAAAACGCAAATACGGTCTTAGTCGCACACGGCCACGTTCTAAAACCACCGACGATGCATGCAAGCCCTTCTTGGGCAGCCTCGATTAAGGCCGAGCGTCCGTCGCACGGCTTATCCCACAGCTCGCCGGTCACCGCGCGCCGCCAAACGCAATCAATAGGACCAGCAGCATCGCATAGGCGCCTAGCACCGCTCTCGCCTTTGCCAATCCGCAGGTCGCGCACATCCGCAAAGCGCGCGACTACACCCCGCTGCCTCATAAGGTCGACAAAATGAGCCGCATCTTCCAAGTCGATGCTCTCCGAATAGTCGACGATTGCCACCGAAGCGGGATATATCTTTGATTGCGGTGCATAGAGCCCCTCGTCAACACAGACTCCGTCGTCCGATCGTGCACTATCCTCGGTGCGACGAGGCTGGGCCAGCTCCCACTCTGCATAGGTGTCAAACAATGCATCTATCCAGCTGCCGCATAAATCGTACTGCCAAAAGCCGGGGTGGTCGGATGCAAACTCCTCAAAGGAAGGCGTCATTTGCACTGCCTGGCAGACCGCATCGGTCACTACCATCCCAGCACTGCCGTCGGTATTGAGCTCGCAAAACGTATACGAACCGGCGTCCTCGTCAAGAAAGATATCAACGCGCGCAAGGGGAATCTGGCAATCATAGCCGGCATCCATAGCGCACAGGTCAGCAAAAGCCGGATCCATACGAAACCACGCACGCACGGAGGCATCAGAACAAAACGCCCGCGTCACCTTGTCCATAATGCCGTACATACGCTCGGCCGCCTCCTTAAGAAGCGCCGTCATATCCTTATCGAATATCTTTGGCGTTAAAGCCCAGGGCGCAGGATCTCCGTGGTAGAGTACATGGGTTTGAGACAAGTATTCGTCGCCTTTGCGACGACCAGGTAGGTCACCTTCGCGCGTGCGCACAATGCGCTCAAAATAATCTTCAAGCTCTCGCGTCTTCAATGTTGCCACGTTGCCCTCCATTGCTTGATTTTTTGTTCATGCTACGCCAGCACGCCACGACTTCGGCGCGCTTGAATAGGCTTCTAAATTAGCAACACATTTTTGCATGAGGCGGCAGGAAGCAACATATACTCCTGCTCAAACGCATGCCCAGCCCCGCAGTTCGTGTAAAAATCGGTTCCGTCGGGCATCTCGGAGCCACACTTGGTGCAAGACATATTCGGGCACCCCCTCACAACAAACGGCATCTGTCGCCATCATATTGAGCCCTCGCGACCCACATGTGCTGCGCAACATTAGTCGCCGTCCTCGGGTGCCGACAAAATGCGCCGGACCCCTACTCCATCACACGCACGCTGGGGCATAAATCCGCCAGCGGGCACTCATCGCACTTGGGTTTGCGGGCGTCGCAGATCTCGCGGCCAAAGGTGATCCACTGGTGGTTGACCGATCCCCAATACTCGTGCGGCAGAATCTTGAGCAGATCTTGCTCGGTCTTGAGCGGCTCTTTGGCATGCGTCTTGGGGCTCAGCATCAGGCGGTGCGCGATGCGGTTGACGTGCGTATCGACCGCGATGCCCTCGACAATGCCAAACCCCACGTTGAGCACGATGTTCGCCGTCTTGCGTCCCACACCCGGCAGCTTGACGAGCTCCTTCATGTCGGCCGGTACCTCGCCGCCGTAATCGGCAACGATCATCTGCGCGGCCTCCACGGCGTGCTTGGCCTTGCTCTTATAAAAGCCGAGCGACTTGATGGTCTCGGCCACGTCGGTCACACTTGCCCCGGCCATGGCCTCGGACGTGGGCCACTGGGCAAATAGTTGGGGCGTCACCTTATTGACCTGCGCGTCGGTCGTCTGAGCCGAGAGCAGTACCGAGATAAGTAGCCTAAAGGGATTCTCGTGGTCCAAAAAGCACTCGACCGGGCCATAGCGACGGCTAAGGCGCTCGCACACCTCAACGGCGCGCTCGCGTTTGGCGGCATTGGTCTCGCGTGGCATAACGACTCCTCGGATCGGCAGAAACATAACTTCACAAAAACGATTGTCCCACGTACGGGGACCTTAAGCCTCCAAAAATGCGCCGGTCTGGCGGCTCCACAGGCTTGCATATTCGCCGCCCGCCTCGACGAGCTGCGCATGCGTACCGTCCTCGACAATCTCGCCGTCCGCCAGCACCACGATGCGGTCGAGCGCCGCCACGGTGGACAGGCGATGCGCCACCACAATGGAGGTGCGGCCGCGCATCAGGTTCTCGAGCGCTTCCTGCACCAGCGCCTCGGACTCACTGTCCAAGGCAGACGTCGCCTCGTCGAGCACCAGAATCGGCGCGTCGGTGAGGATGGCGCGGGCAATGGCCACGCGCTGGCGTTGGCCGCCCGAAAGCTTAACGCCGCGCTCGCCCACCATGGTGTCAAAGCCACGGGGCAGGCGGTCGATAAACTCGGTCGCATTAGCCAAGCGAGCCGCCTCGCGAATCTGCTCGTCGGTGGCGTCGGGGCGTCCGTAGGCGATATTCTCGCGAATGGAGCGGTGGAACAGCAGCGCCTCCTGCGGCACGTAGGCAACCTGGCGGCGCAGGCTCTGCTGCGTGCAGCGCGAGACATCCTGGCCGTCCACGAGCACGCGGCCGCCCTGCACGTCGTCCAGGCGAAGCAACAGCTTGGTGAGCGTCGTCTTGCCCGAGCCCGATTTGCCCACCAGGCCCACGCGCTGGCCCGCCGCCACATGGAGCGTCAGGTCGTCGAACACGTTCTCGCCCGACGCGGCGTCACGGTATGCAAAGCTCAAGTGCTCAAAATCAATCGCGCCCTCGCGCACCTTGAGCTCGGGGGCATTCGCGTCGTCTGCCACCAGACGCGGCTCGTCCAGCACGCGCGTCATCTCGGCGGCGTCGCCCAGCGCGCGGTTGATGCGCTGCATCATGGAGCTCACGTAGTTCAGACGCATAGTGAGGTTGTACGTGTAGGTAAAGATCATGACGAGCGCGCCGGCCGAAATGCCAAACCACGCGTTGCCGCCCGCGGCGAACACGCTCACCACGGCCATGGTAATGACGATAAGGCCCGAGGTCGTAAAGTTGCGTTGCATCATGGCGTGCATCGATACCGTTTCGGCATCGCGCGCGGCACGGTCGGCGGTATCGAATAGGTCGCGCTCAAAGTCCTCGCGCCCGCAGGTCTTGACGGCCAGGATGTTCGTGACCGCGTCTGACAGCACGCCCGACAGCTTGTTCTGCGCGGCGGACGTCGCGGCCGAAAGCGGCATGATGCGCTTGTACATAAGCCAGACAAACGCGATGTAGACGACCATGATGCCCACCAGGATCACGGTAAATGCGGGCACCACCGGGGCGAGCGCCGCCACCGTGCAGACAACCGAGGTGATAGTGGGGATGAGCGAATACACCGTCACGTCCACCAGGCCCGTGTAGCCGCTCATAAAACGGCTCGTCTGGCTCACAAGCGATCCGCCAAATCGACTGGTGTGGAATGTCATGGATTGATTGGAGAGCGTGTCGAAGCACAAGCGCGCCAGGTGATAGTTGCCCGCAATCTCGAGCTTGTAGACGGTGTAGTCCTGCAGCTTGGAGAGGATCTGGCCTACCAGGTTAACGAGCACGAGCGCCAGAATATAGGGGCTAAAGACCTCAAACACCTGGTCGCCTGCCACGGGGCCGGCCTGGACGCGGTCGACGATAAGCGCCATCACGTAGGTGTTGGCAAACGTAAGCAAATAGATATAGCCCGCCGACGAGAATACCGAGAGAAAGACGATCAGCGGCTGCGTGCGCGTGACATCCCAAAAACGCTGCAACGTGCGGCGCACGGTGGAGCGTTTGAGCGGACTGGTGCTTTTCTGAGACATAGGCTTCCTTTCGCGTCTGATAGGGCGAAACGCCATTGTTGCACACTAAAGCGCGCTTCAGGCACGTACGACACGAAAAGCGCCCGCGCTCCGCGCTTGCGCAGACGCCCCGCCGTCAGGCACGGCTAGTCCTTGTCTTCTTGGTCTGCGGGCAGGCCCGCGGATGTGAGCCCCAAGATCGCGTCGGCCTCGTCGGCATCCTCCAGGGCGTCGATGTCCTTGAGCTTGCGCTCCATAACGTTGGTGCGCGTGGTGATGATGCCCTCGACCGTTTTGCCCGCGGTCTCGATCTGCTGCTGGGCGCGGCGCAGCGCCGCCTGATAGCGCGGCAGCTCGGCCTTGACGGCGGAAAGCACGCGCAGCACGTCATCGGTGCGCTTTTGCAGCCTAAACGTCTGGTAGCTCATCTGCAGGCTGTTGAGGATGGCCGCCATGGTGCTGGGGCCGGCAACGTTGACGTGATAGTCGCGGCCCAGGATCTCGATAAGCCCGGGGCGACTGACGACCTCGGCGTACAGGCCCTCAAACGGCACGAACAGAATGCCAAAGTTGGTCGTCGCGGGCACGCTCAGGTACTTCTCGCAGATGTCCTTTGCCTCGCGTTTGACCATCGCATCGAGCGTCTTGCGCGCAGCGGCGACAGCCTCCGCGTCGCCCGACTCCTGGGCGTCGAGCAGATGCTCGTACGCGTCGCCCGGGAATTTGGAGTCAATCGGCAGCAGCACGGGATCGCCCTCGTCTACCGGCAGCTTGACGGCAAACTCAACACGCTCCGAGGCACCAGGCTTGGTGGCAACGTTTTCCAGATACTGGTCGGGCGTAAGGATGTCCGCCAGGATCGCGCCCAGCTGCACCTCGCCCAAAATGCCGCGCGCCTTCACATTGCCCAGCACGCGCTTAAGGTCGCCCACGCCGGTGGCGATAGATTGCATGTCGCCCAGGCCCTTGTACACGGCCTCGAGCTGATCACTCACCTGCTTAAACGATGCGGACAGACGATCGTTGAGCGTACGGGAAAGCTTCTCGTCCACCGTCGCGCGCATCTGGTCGAGCTGAACGTTGTTGTCCTTGCGGATGGCGCCCAGCTGGGCATCGACCGTCTCGCGCACCTTGTCCAGGCGGTGCTCGATACCCTCGCGGTTGGCGCCAAGCTGTTGGGCCGTCTCACGGCGCAGGTCATCCATACGGTCGCCGGCCTGTGAGAACTCGCGCGCAATGGTCAAGTAGCGTTGCTGCTCCACGGCGGCGTCGGTCGTCTGCTGCTGCGCTATGGCGTTTGCCGTGCGGCGGGTTTCTGCCAGCGCGACGTTGAGGGCATCGAGCGTGCTGTTGGCCTGCTCGAGCGCCGCGAGCGTCTCCGCGTCGTTGCCGCCACGCTCTCGCAACTCGGCACGAAGGCCTTTAAGCTGCAGGGCGCAAACCACAGCAACTCCCACCGACACCAAGGCAATCACAACAAGCGCAATATCAATAGCAGACATAGACTCCGCCCAACAAACCCAATCGAGCATCAATCAAAACCGTGATCAATCTTACCCCGCCACACGCACCGGGCGCCCGGCCCCTTCTTGTGCGCTTCTCTCCTCCGCATATTTCATAATGCGACGCGCCGTTTCCCTGCTCACTTTTGAGTCATTGCCGGCCAAGTATGCGTATACGTTTCCTTTATTCAGATTCAAATCGCGGCAGAGACCGTAGCGCGTTACGCCCGATTTCCTTAGCGCTCCCAATGTTCTTTTTCGCATCAGGGCGTTCACCCTTCTGTTGGCCGCTGGCTTTTCCTTCACCGCTCTATACGCGCGCCAAACGTTGGCGTAACGATTGGGGAGCTTATCCTCGGAGCATAGAGATGCCAGGCTACCCGCTTGGTCATACAGAGACAAAACACCACGATAGCCCTCTTCCATCCACGAGCCCTCGGATAAACCCAGAACGTATTCGGCTTTTCCTTGCGCCAAAGCGAGCAAAAACAGAGGCTCCGCCACGCGCGGCGCAACCGTCGTCGCCCGCTCAACCAGTTTTCTAAAACTTAGTGACTGCTGTCCGGACAGCTCTCGGCAATAGCCTTTTAAGAATCCCTCAAAGGTCAAATTCAACCGAACACCTCCTTTTTGTATTGTCTGTATGCGCAGACCATCTCTTGATAACTCCGCTCCGAAGGCGACGAGGCCAACGCCTCTCCTTCATCGAATATAAGCCGCTCGAGCAGATCCCAATCAAGTCGATCGATAAATTCTCGACTATGGAGGTCAACGATGTCGTTCGGACGATAGGCATAAAGCTTCATCACCGCCAGATCCTCCAAAGATGGCGTAAAGTACCTGATAAAATGCGCCCCAATCTCCAATGGGATCAGGCGATCTTCGTAATTGAATGGCATCTGGTTGCAATATGCCACTGCCATACCATTCACCTCGGGGTATCGAGCTATGATCTCGCGGAGACACCTGTCTGCCTCAAACACATCAATGTCATGTGTAACCGACCGATTCGTCACATCGTTTAGCATGAAGGCGCTTCCTCCCACCGATACAACGCTCGGCCTATCGTCTCTTGGACCTATTTCCAGCTCCGCCTCTTCGTCAATACCCAAAAGAGTCTTCTCTAAATCCTGCTTATACATGGCAAATCCTATTATTATTCATCTTCAATAATACTATTCAGTCGCACGACAGGACCTACAGGATGCAAGAATTCTACTCGTGGCGATAATCCCTACATCCTAGAAGTCCTAATGTGACAAACGCTAACTCTCCCAGCCGGCGCGGATGGTTGTTATGACATCGCCTAGGCGCTGGCCGAGGGCTGACAGATGTTGGAGCACTTCATTGGGCGAGGCGCCGTTGAGGATGCAGGTGAACGCATACGAGACCAGGAAAATCACCGCAAGTCCTAACGGAATGAGAACGATCATCGCTAATGTGCGCAGGCGCTGGCCCACGCGGCGGTGACGCGTGCGGCGTTTGTCGAACGCAAGCTCCTGCGCATATGAATCTTGTTGTACAGAATAGTTCTCTGGCACCGATCCGCCCGCAAGCGAAACCGCGGGCGTGGCATGTTGCGCAGGGGGCTGGGCGGCTACTCCTTGCATTTGCATCTCCATAAGCCATTGCTGTTGGCGCAACATGCGCTCGGCTTGTTGCTGCGGAGTCTCAAGAAACAGGTCCATGCTGGCCTCCTCAATCGGAGCATTCGACGCTTACGCCCAGCATCCCGCACCGCCAAGGCCACGGCAACGCAATCCGTAGCAATAGCTGCAAAGTTTCTTTTACCAGAAAGCTGTCGAAAAGCTCAACGACTCCCCTACCAGCACTTTCTATGAGCTTTTTTCGTCAGCAATCTTTTGGCCTTCCACCCTTACGCCAACTGACCAAAATCTAACCAAAAGCTTGACGGAAATTGTGAAGACCGGAACCTCAAACAAGGCGCGGCGCCCCGAATGAGGTGCGAAAAAACAAGGCGGCACGGCCCTGGGCGAAGCACCCTGGACAGTTAGTTCAAATACGCATAATTCAGGCCCCCTCCATATGCTATAAGATGCTACGTTTGGTGCGATTGAGTCCACACAACGGGCAAGTAAGACCTAAAACCAGGCCCTTCAGGCAGCCCAAAGGGGCTCGATAGGCCTCCAACTGCCAAAAAGCCGACCGCAGAGTGATTGGAATAATACGTATCTGAACTAACTGTCCACCCCATACAAGATGTGCCGCCCCAAAAAGGGACGGCACACAAACTTAATTATCAGCTTTTCTGTAGCGAGCACGCGACGACCCAAAGCGGGCCGGGAGGGCCGGACTACCTTCCCTCAACGCGACCCTGCGAAGCCGTGAGCGAGAGGGAAAGGTATTTCCCCGCCCTGCGCTCCGCAGTCCACGTTCGTATCGGCGCTAGTAGTTCACCACCTGCTCCTCAAAGTACGCCTTCGGGTGGTTGCACACCGGGCACACCTCGGGCGCTTCGGCACCCACATGCAGGTGCCCGCAGTTCAGGCACTTCCATACCTTCACGCCCTCGCGCTCAAACACCTCGCCCGACTCAATGCGCTCGACAAGCTTGTTGTAGCGCTCCTCGTGAGCCTTCTCGACAGCACCGACGCCGCGGAACTTTGCGGCAATCTCGGCAAAGCCCTCCTCCTCGGCGGTCTTGGCAAACTCGTCGTACATCGTGGTCCACTCGTAGTTCTCGCCCGCAGCGGCATCACGCAAGTTGTCCAGGGTGTCGGGAACGGCGCCGTCGTGCAGATACTTAAACCACAGCTTGGCGTGCTCGGACTCGTTACCTGCGGTCTCGGCAAAGATATTCGAGATCTGAACGTAGCCGTCCTTTTTGGCCTTAGATGCGTAGTAGCGATACTTGGTGTGCGCCTGGGACTCACCGGCAAAAGCGGTCTCGAGGTTCTTCTTGGTTTGGGAGTTCTCAAAATCCATAGGTGTACTTCCCTTCAACAGATGCCGCCCGTAGGCTTCGGGCGGCCTTGTCTTTAGGATGCCCTCATGTCGAAAATCTAAACCTTACAATCCTGTTCTTCAGATTTGAGCGGGCTACACACTCCGCCAACGATCGCCCTCGGAGCGGCAAAAGCCCTCGCGCTCCAGATCGGCAAGAATACTTGCGACCAGCTCGCGCTCGACCGACTCTCTGCCGGCTGCCGCCTCCATCTTGTTAACGCCTGCAACAGCTTCATCGAGCGTAATACCTGCCGGCTGCCCATCGCGCGCCGCCAGCAGCATGCGCACAATGTGGGCGCGCTTTTGGCGACGCGAGCCTTCAAACTTGGACTGACGACTATAGCTCGCCGACCGCCTGGACGGATTGGGCAGCGTCTTTTTAAGATACGCGCCGTAATCCAGCAACGCGTAATACCACGCGCGCGGCGTGTCGGCATCGTCTTGAGGCGCGGCAAAGGGCGCGATCTCGTCCGCCGCCGCACCGGGGGCCGCCGGACAGGCGGCTTGAATCAGCGGCACCAGCTCGCGATCGGGAACAGCCGGCACATCGGGAAAGAAATGATGCAAAAAGACCGTGCGCACGTTGGTCTCCAGATACACACCCGGAAGATCAAACGCAAACGACCGGATACCCTGCGCCGTTGCCGGGCCAATACCAGGCAGAGCGACCAGGTCGCGCGTCTCACGTGGAAACTCCCCATCCCAGTCTTCCATAACGCACTGAGCGGCTCTGTGAAGCGCCAGAGCACGCCGGTTGTAGCCCATCCCCTGCCAGGCATCCAAAACGTCGGAAGGAGCGGCCTGGGCGAGCGCCTGTACGGTCGGAAAGCGGTCGAGCCACGCGGGCATACGCGTCTCCACACGCGGCACCTGCGTTTGCTGCAGCATAACCTCGGAAAGCCAAATAATGTACGGGTCGCGCGTGCGGCGCCACGGAAGGTCGCGATAACGCAGGACCCCTTCCGAACGAATCATCGAACGAAAGGGGTCCTGAATCATGGCTATGCTCCTTATGCGGCGCTATTCCCCCCGGCAAGCGCACGCACAGGTGGCGTACTCGGGAAACGCATCGCGGTCGGCGAACTTGGAATCGACGGCCGGGAACTGGCGGTGAGCGACGATATCGCCCAGCGAAACGGAATCGAGGTAGTCGCGCATCAGCGCTTGAGCTCCGGCCCACAGGGAATGATAGCAGCACGTACCCATGCGCGCACAGTCGCCATCGGGCGCGGTGCAATCGTTCATGACGATGGGACCCTGAACGGCCTCAACGACCTGGCGGATGGTGACATCGTCGGGGCTGACCTTAAGACGCATGCCGCCATGGACGCCACGCAGGCTCTCCACAATACCGGCCTGAACCAAACCATGCTGGATCGAACGGGCAAACGAATACGGGACATTGACCTCTTCGGCGGCGGTGCGAACAGAAAGCAGGCGCTCCGGGTCCTCGGCAAGCATCGCGAGCATGCGAAGGGCGTAATCAGTCTTCCTCGATATGTCCATTTTTCCCCTTTCAAAGAATAGGAACAGCTCGAACGAGCTCCGGGGCCGAGCTTACGTCGAGACACCAATGACCGTATGGACGCCCAAATTGAAAAATGGGTGCCCACTGAATGCCGTGTTTGAAGCCTCTTGCATCAAAAACGGCCCACAGTGCAATTCAGTATAACCTGCCCCTACTTCATTGAGCAGGCGTTGCGCAACAAATTCCTTGTTTGAACCATGTCTCAAGCGGAGCTTGTCCGAGAATTGGAAGGCTTTGGTTTTGGGCGAAAGGAGCCGATGGGATCAAGGTCCTATCAAACGCAAAAAACCACGTCCGAAGACGTGGTTTTAATTGCGTTGGCGGGAAGTACGGGGCTCGAACCCGCGACCTCCGACGTGACAGGCCGGCGCTCTAACCAAACTGAGCTAACTCCCCAGGCAGTCGTTCACGTTTGTTTCCGCTCGCGTGCGCTGCGGGGATTAGTATACACAGAAGCCTGTCCGGTGCGCAACAACTTTTTTGAAAAAATTTTTCGGACCCTCCCTGCCGTCACTTTCTTCAACCAGTTCTTGTTGCTCGCCGCTTCGCGGCTCGGCGGCCCCGTTCTCCGTGGCGGGGTTGTCTTAGATTCTTGTTGGGACTCTGCCTTTGGCTCAAAGAAAACGGGAGATGCGTTGTGCATCCCCCGTTTTTGTTGCGGTTAGTCCAAGTCAATAAACTTAGTGGTCAGTATCTTGCCGTCTTTGACGAGCATTCTGGCCATGGTGGGGCCTCGGCTGCCTCTGGGGTAGCTGGCGCTGCCCGGGTTGAGGACTAGGCAGCGGCCCACTTGGGCTTCTTTGGTTACGTGGGTGTGGCCGTTGATGGCTACGTCTACGGATCCCACCGGAAGGTCTTCGCGGTAGTGGGCTACGGCAAATTTGAGGCCTTCGTAGGTAAAGAGCGCAAGACGGTCTACATCGGGGCCGTAGTCGCGGTAGTAATCGTTGTTGCCCAGTACGGCCCGCACGGGGGCGATGGTGCATAGGTGCTCGTAGTCCATCTCTGACGTGAGGTCGCCGGCGTGGATGATCAGGTCTGCGCCCTCAAGCTCATCCAAGAGCGCAGGCGATAAATAGCCGTGGGTGTCCGAGATGATGTCGATGCGCTTGGCGCTTGCACTGTTCATGGGATCCCTTCCGCAAAAAACGATTCGGCAGATACATACAAAAAAGGCCCCACGGCTCCGCAGACGATGGGTCTACAGGGCTGCGGGGCCAGTGTGCTAGAGACTCAGGGCCTTCTTGAGCGGCACGACGCGGCGGCGCGAAACCGGCACGCGTTCGTCGACGCCCGTAATGCCCAGCTGGATGGCGCCCGAGGGCACCGTCTCGACGTCCGTAACGCACGCCAAGTTGACGATATAGCGGCGGTGAACACGGAAGAAGCCAAAGTCGCAGAGCTTGGCCTCAAACTGCGCCAGCGAGGTCGTCGACAAAAAACGATCATCGACGGTATAGATGCAGGAGTAATCGTCCTTGGCCATGATAAAGCGAATGTCGTCCACGGGAATGAGCACCTTGCGGCCGCCCTTTTCCACCGGGATACGCTCGATGGTCACCTTGCTGTCCGTAACCGGCTTGGCGCGTTGCATGACCTTCTCGATCGCGCGATCCAACCGAGCTTCCTCAACCGGCTTCATCAGATAACCGACGGCATCCACGTCGAATGCCTCGACCGCATGGTCACTATACGCAGTCACAAACACGATCGCCGGCGGATTTTTGAGCTTATGCAGCGCCTCGGCAAGTTGCAGGCCCGAGGCACCGGGCATCGAGATATCGAGAAACACGACATCCACGCGACTTTCCATAAGCATCTCGATGGCGGAGCGGACGCTCGACGCCTCCGTGATCGTGCCGATCTTGCCCGTTTGCTCGAGCAGGAAGCGAAGCTCCGAGCGAGCCGGCGCCTCATCATCCACAATCATCGCACGCAGCATAGGGATAAAACCTTTCGTCAACTAACTACGCCGGGCATCCGTCGCATGACGTTGAGCCCGTAGCCTTTTATTTTACTCTTGAATGTCAAAGATGCTCTCTGACAAATCAAGATGAAGGAGCACTTTGGTGCCCTTGCCCGGCGCCGATTCGACACGCGTATAGGAGTGCGGCCCATAAAAGCGATGGATGCGCTCCGAAATATTGTGCATGGCCACACCGGCGCCGCCACCCTGGGGAGAGCTGGCGTCGGGACGGGCAGAGCGCTCGTCAAACAGTCTGGCGGCGGTGCCCTCATCCATGCCCACGCCATTATCGGCCACAGCAATCAAGATTGCATCCTCGCCGTCTTGGTGAACGGTCACGTCGATCCTCAGGGCGTCGTCATCGCCCATACCATGACGTACGGCGTTCTCGACAATCGGCTGGATCACGAACGCCGGCACCAGCGTATCTTCCACGTCCTCGGACACATCGAACGTCGCAAGCACGCGGTCCTCGCCAAAGCGGGCCTTCTCAAAGGTAAGGTAGCGCTTGGTCTGTGCGACCTCGCGCGAGACCGGAATAAGCGATCCCGAGTTGTCGAGCGTGGCACGATAGAACGATGAGAACTCACGAAGCAGTTCGCGGGCCCGCAGCGGGTCGGTGCGCGTAAACGATGCAATGGTGTTCAGCGTGTTGAACAGGAAGTGCGGGTTAATCTGCGCCTGCAGCGCACGCACCTCGGCGCGCGCCGTGAGCTCCTTTTGCACCTCGAGCTCGTGGATGGCGAGCTGCGTGGACAAGATCTCGGCAAAGCCCGAGGCAAGCGCATACTGGGTACGGTCGACGGCGCGCGGGGTCTTGTAGTAGAACTTGAGCGTACCGACGGTACGATCGCCCACCTTGATGGGGGCGATAATGCCGGCGGGGACTTGGTTGTGCGAGCCGTCCGAGCCCACGACATCCACCATACGGTTGAACGACTGCACGATGCCATGTTCGATAACGTAGCGTGTGGCAAGCGTGTGGATGGGAGTATCGGGCAGCAGTTTTTCCTCAAACTCGCCCGCGCAGGCAAGCACGTTGTCCTCGTCGGTGATGGCCACCGTCATGGCGCGCGTCTCGGGCAAAATGCGCCGGCACACCAAACGCGCCGACTCCTGCGTCAGACCGCCCTTAATGTCCTCGAGCATGGCCGAGGCCACCGAGAGCGTCTCCTCGGTGTACTGGGAGCGCACCGAATCGGGATTGAGCGTCAAAAAGATAAAGATGCACAGAAAGATGCACAGCAGCGCGCAGGCAATCACCGTGGCGATCGGCTCGATACCGGTCACCAAGGCAAAAATAAAGTACACCAGCACGCAAATGGCGCAGGCAACGGCAATGATGCGAAAGATTGATATTGAACTATCGCGCTGGGCGCGGCGGTCGATCATTCGGCCCCCTCCAGGATACTGATCAGTTGTGCGTCACGCCAAAGCCCGTCCATGATCTTGGGCCAAAAGCTCTGGAAACGCAGATAGCTTGCAGCGTTTTGGCGCGCATAGGCCTTTGCCTCGTCGATACCATGGCGCCAGATGCGCAGGTAGCCCTCATGCTCGCGGGTAAACACGCTGCGGACCATAGCGGTCTTGCGCACGCGGTCGTCGAGCTCGCGCGAAATCCACGGGCCCGGGTAGGGCATGAGCGATGCCGCCGTAACGGGAATGAGCTCCTTTTGATGCGCGGCGAACGTCAACTTGGCCCGTTCGTAGTACCAACGGTATACATCCTGCATAAAGCGCGGCGAGCGCTTTTCGGACTCCGGAGGCAGATGGCGCACGGTCCACTCGTTATCGAACCACACGTCATAGCCAAACATGCGCATGTTAAAGAGGTAATCCAAGTCCTCGCCACGGGTGATAAACGGGTCAAAGGCCACACGCGTAAAGGCGCGGGCGTGCAGGGCCATCAGGCCGCCGCACACGTAGTTGGAGCGCGAGATGCGGGTGCCCGAGAGCGCCTTTTTCATCCAACGGTTGAACTCGATGCGCTTGGTCCACCAACGATGGCAGATGCCCGCCTTGTCCGTGGGAGCCAGCGGCGAGCCGTCGCGATCGTAGAAATAGCCGCTCTTGACCAAGATCGGCAGGCCCTGACGCGTCTGCTGACCCAGCGCGTAGGTCGCGCGCTTCATAAAGTCGGCATCGATGACAGTCTCATCGTCATCCAAAAAGATAACCGCGTCATGCCCCAGCACAGCGGCACAAGCTAGCCCCATGTTGCGGATGGCACCGTAGCCTCGCAGGCTCACGCACTCGCCCGAACCCTTAGGCGCGATCTGAGCAACCCGGTCTGCGATGCGCGAGGCCTGGGTGTTGGTGACAACGGTGACCTTGAGCGTGGGATGCGCGTCGACAATCTCGTGCACGCGCAGCGACACATCGGCTGTGGCAGAAACGGGACAGACCACCAAAAGGATGATGCGCGGGATGTCACGTACCTGCTCAAGCGAGGCCAGGCAGCGGTCGAGTTCGGGATTGTCGGCGTTGAGTCGCGTCGAATGGTCATAGGTGCCAGGGGCGTTTGCGCAAGCGTCATCGCCCGCCCAATACGTTGGAATCACGACCGTGGCGTTCATGCCTTACCCTCCCTGCAACACAAAAACGGGACGCCGCCAAACACAGGCGACGCCCCGCGACCTAGCTGATTCCATCATACCCACTTGGGCAAATCATTGCTCGCAAGTCGCAATGTTTATTGCGGATAACCCCAAAAGAGTACCGTGGACAGGCACAATAGCCGCTCGCTCCTATGCGGCATGCTCTGCCGCCCGAGTCATGCGGGACAGGCGGACCAGCAGCATAAAGCCAACGACCAGCAGCACACCAATGGAAAGGACGCCCAGCGACGGGTTGCCGGTCAGCGAGGTGACGACCGACACCAGGAAGGTGCCCATAACGCTTGCATAACGACCAAAGATGTCAAAGAAGCCGTAGTACTCGTTGGACTTTTCCTTGGGAATAATGCGGCCAAAGTAGCTACGGCTGAGCGCCTGCACGCCGCCCTGGAACAGGCCGACCAAAATGGCAAGCACCCAGAATTCAAAGGCGGTCTTGAGGAAGAACGCGGCAAAGAGCACGATGCCCATATAGGCGGCGACTGCCACCAAGATCATGTTGAGCGTGCCCACGCGGCCGGCGAGCTTGCCGTAAATGATGGCAGACGGAAAAGCAACAAACTGCGTGACGAGCAGCGCCAGGACCAGCTGCGTCGAATCGATGCCCAAGGCCGATCCGTAACTGGTGGCCATAGAAATGACCGTGTGCACACCGTCGATATAGAAGAAGAACGCGATCATGTAGACCAGCACGGTCTTGTTGTGGGCGATCTCGCGCATGGTGTGTCCGACCTCGGAGAACACACCGCCCACGATGTGGCCGATGGTGTCCTCGGGACCGCGCTCGCGACCGTACTTTTGCTTATAGGTGCGAATGAGCGGCAGGGTAAAGATGAGCCACCAGGCACCAGTGATGATAAACGACAGACGCGTTGCCAGCATGGTGGGGACGCCAAGAGCGGGGCCACCCATGATGAGCGCAAGGCAGATGACGAACGGCACGGTGGAACCGATGTAGCCCCAGGCATAGCCCGAGCTGGACACGGCGTCCATGCGCTCGTCGGTGGTAATGTCGGGCAGCATGGCGTCGTAGAACGTCATAGAAGAGTTAAGGCCGATGGTGCACAGCACGTACACGGTCAAAAATGCCATGGCGGACATTGGGATAGCCTGCGCCAGGCAGAGCACCAGGCCCGTGAGGAAGAAGCCCAAGAAGAACTTGATCTTGTTGCCGGCGTAGTCGGCAAGCGCGCCCAGAATGGGCATGAGCATGGCGATGACCAGCGAGGCGATCGTCTGCGCATTGCCCCAAGCGACCACCAGGTCGGCCGAGGAAGCGCCGGTATTGATGGCGTTAAAGTAAATGGGCACCACCGAGGTATTGAGCAGCACGAGGGCCGAATTGCCCACATCGTACATAACCCAGTTACGCTCGAGCTTGGTGTATTTCATGGACAGGGACCCTTCGTATTTGCCCGATATGCAGTTAGTTCATCGTACCCCAATTGTCCAGAAGCACCGGTAAGGATTCGGCAAAGGGGCACGCATGAGCCCTATTCCTCGCGGTCGAACTCCTCATCGGCATTGAGCACGCGACCGCTGTAATTGACATGGTTGGTCACGGCTTCCATATCGCCGGTCTCGATAAAGCGGGCAACCGTGCACTCGTAATCGAGCAGCGCGCGGTCAAAGACCTCGGGGAAGCTCTCGGTCGAGACTTCATCGGTAAAGGGGTTCTTCCATGCCAAGTGGCCCAGGTTGCCGGTACGCTCGGGCAGCTCGGTCGTCACGCGGTGCGCAAGGCCGTCGAGCAGCGAGTAGTCGTGCACCAAGCCCTCAACCAGCGAGATCGCGCGCGTCTTTGCGGAGCCGGCCGGCTCAATCGCGCGGTAAAGTCGCTGCATATTGGCAACGGCAGCACCGTACTCCCCCGCCGGGATGTCGATACCGTACACGCGCCCGGCGACGTAGCTCATCAGCACGCCGGCAACGCGATTGATGCGATCGGTGGTGACGATCTCGCCCGCCGGCGGATAATCCTCGACCGTGGCCCCGTCACGTTTAAGCTGCAGCATCAGCACGTCCAGGTCGCTTTCGAGCACGGCGTGAACTTGACTGCCCGAAGCCTCGAGCTCGGGGTCGGACTCAACAATGCCAAACTGCTGCTCGTAGACAAAGGGATGGGCATTGCGGTCGAGCACATAGTGCGACAGCAGGCCCAGCGCAAACGCGCGACCCAGATTGGCATCGCGCGGCTGCAGGTGCGACACGCCATCGCGCAGGCACGAGAACTGGCGCGACATGCGCGAGCGGTGCATGACCTGAGCAAGCGACGTACAGTCGGAAATGCGCGGCGTGAGCATGTGGAAGAAAAACGGGTCGGGACCTTGGTTTCCCAGGATAAAGGCGATGCGCTCCTCGTCGGACGTAATAACGCCCTGAGGAAGACGGTCGATGCTTTCCTCGCCAAACAGATGATGGGTGATAAGCGCGGGCATAATGATCCTTTCGATTTCATTCGATGCCACCCATTATGCCCACCGCACGGTCATGCCAAACCCACGGCGGTAAACGACGGCACGCAAGCCTCTTACGCAAGTCCCAGGTGCGACTTGACCTCAGCGGCACGACGACGGGACACCGGCACCGTCGAGCTCACGCGGTCGAGCCTGAGCTCCATCAACCCCGTGGAGCCAATCTCAACATTGTGCACGTCTTCCAAATTGACCAGATAGCTGCGATGGACGCGGATAAAGCCCTCGGAGGCCAAGCGACGCTCGAGCGAAGAGATCGACTCATTGATCAGGTACGTTCCCTCGGCGCAGATAGCGTTGCAAAAATCGGCGCGCGCCTCAAAGTAGCAGACATCCGCCACAGGGATAAACACCTTTTTGCCCCCGCGATCCACCGTCAGGCGCAAGGGCTGGCGCGGAGCATGGACGACGCGGCGGACACCCAGGGCGGTCTCGATCTTGTCGAGCGCCTTTGACAAGCGGGCATCCTCGACCGGCTTAACGACGTAATCGACGGCATCGAGGTTATACGCGTCGGCCGCGAACTCTGCAAACGCCGTCACAAACACCACGACCGGCGGCGTTTTTAGGTTCTGCAGCGTCTCGGCAAGCTCAATTCCCGAGCGACCGGGCATGGTAATGTCTAAAAACAACACGTCGGGCTTGTTCGACAGAATCGACTCCACAGCTTCGGTGACATTGCCCGCCTCGGCAATCTGACCCACACGCGTATCCTTTTCCAACAGATAGCGTAGCTCAGCCCTAATTGGGGGCTCGTCATCAACCACCAAGATGTTCCAGCCTTCGGACATATGTGCTTCCCCTCTTTTTCTCTCAATCCAACCGCGCGCTACGCCGTCAACGGCGCCGGCTCATGCGGCTCGCCGTTCAGCTCGACGATGACCTGCGTTCCCACGCCCTCCTGGGACTTCACGCGCATGCCGGAATCTTCTCCGTAAAAGAAATGGATGCGCTGAAGCACGTTGAAGAGCGCCAGGCCGCAACCTCGCTTGACGGAGCCGTCGGCGGTAATGCTCTCGGGCTCCTCTCGGCGATGTTGCTCAAACAGATGCGCGCAGACCTCTTCGCTCATACCGATGCCGTCGTCCTCGACGATGATCTCCAAACCGTCATCGGTCTCGAAAGCCCTAACATGAATAGAAAGCGGCTCGGTCTCGCGCTGCGCGTGCTTGATGCAGTTTTCGAGCAACGGCTGCAAGATAAACGGCGGCACCATGCAATCGCGCACCTCAAAGTCGATATCGACCGAGACGCGCAGACGGCCGTCGCCATAACGAGCCTGCATAAGATTGATATAGCGAGTGCCCTGTTCCACCTCGTGCTCGAGCGTGGTGAGCGTATCGGAATCAGAAAGCGTCTGACGGTAGTAATTGGAAAAATCGATGAGCAGCGATCGCGCCTTGTCAGGCTCGGTTCGAACGAGCGACACGATGGTGCTGATGGTGTTAAACAGAAAATGAGGATCGACCTGCGATTGCAAGGCGCGCAGCTCCACGCGGGCCGTGAGCTCGTCCTGGCGCTCGAGCTCAAAGCTCGCAAGCTGCGTGGAAATGAGGTCGGCAAAGCCCGAGGCAAGCGCCGTCTGGCGCATATCGATGCTGCTCAGACGGGGATAATACAGCTCGAGCGTGCCCACGCAATGCCCGCGCACGGTAAGCGGTGCGACAATACCGGCGCGCAGGCGCGGAAAGTAGCCACCCGTCTCATTGGAGGCGTCGCGCGAAAACACGCTTTGCTCACCGCTGTTGATCACGTTGAGCGTGGTCTCGAGCACCGCCGGGGTGCCGGCGGGACACTTTGCCGAATCCTCGCCCCAGCTTGCCAACACCTGCTTGCCGTCGGTAAAGCAGATGGCAGAGGCGATAGTTTCGGACAGGATGATCTTAGAGGCGCCCAGGGCAGCTTCGGGCGTAAGGCCGCGCGACGTGTAGGCGAATATTTTTGAAGCGATGGCGAGCGTGCGGTCGGTTGCGCTCGATGTGAGGTCGTCGGGAACGACAAAGACGTACGAGAAGAAGAAACACAGCATGACCAAGCCGGCAATGACGACAACGGCTGGAACGGGATTGGGATTATCGGTTAGATCCCAGATGAGCAGCAGGATAAGCAGCGGAACGACAATACCGAGCAAGATGGCTTGAACCACATGCTGAGCGGTACGAAAGACCTTGGTAGAGTTGTAGCTCTTGCCCAGAATCAGCCTATTGAGATCCACCGTCATCCCCTTCTTACTGACGCACCCATAGCAATAAAGAGGGCCGCAAGCGACCCTCTCCATTGCATTATGCAATCAAATACTGTGTTTTACATCAAGCCATCGACAAACGGTATCTTAGGCGCTGTATTTGTTAGCCTCACCAAAAGTGCCAGCCTCGACGATCCAGCCGTCCTTCATGATGACGTCCATGTTGTCGGTGTTGAGCACGTGGATGTCGGCGGCGACGTCACCGTTGACGACCAGCAGGTCGGCGCACTTGCCGGCCTCGATGGAACCGGTCTCGTCCTCGATGTGGCACATCTTGGCACCGTTGAGGGTAGCGCAGGTGATGGTCTCGACCGGGGTGAAACCGATCTTGTCGACGAACTCGTACATCTCCTCGATGGAGCAGGTGCCGTACGGGGTGACGAAGGAGAAGGAGTCGGAGCCGATCGTCATGACGACGCCGCGCTTCTTGGCCTCGCGCAGGCAGTCGTAGTTGCGCTGCAGCTCCTTCTCGACCAGAGTGCCCTCGTACTTGTCGTGCAGCTCGGGGACGTAGACGGGCGGATAGGTGGCGTACCAGGTGGGCAGGAAGGCGATCGTCGGGGTGAAGAAGGTGCCCTGCTCGGCCATGAGGTCCATGGTGCGCTCATCGATATCGAAGCCGTGGATCAGCTGCTCGCAGCCAAAGCGGACGGAATCGTAGGCAGCGGCGTGGTTGTTGTAGCAGTGGCTCCACACGGGGATGCCGACCATCTTGGCCTCTTCGACCACAGCCTGAATCTCCTCGGAGCAGTAGTGCTGGTCGCGGCCGGAGTCCCAGCGCCAGATGCCGCCACCGGTAGCCCAGATCTTGATGGCATCGGGGTTCTCGCGCAGGCGACGACGGACGGCCTTACGCAGATCCCAAGGACCGTCGACCTGGTCGCCCCAGGGGTGCGATTCCTTGTTGAGCTCCTGGCTGCAGTGATGAGAATCACCGTGGCCGGCAACGCGGCAGAAGCCGAGGCCAGTGGCCAGAACGCGCGGGCCCTTGAAGACGCCCTTGTCGATGCAGTCGCGGATCTGGATACCAAAGCGACCGATCTCGCAGACGGTGGTAAGGCCGTGGGTGAGGCAGTCGTAGGCCTGCTTGACGGCGACGGCCTGCTTCTCGAGGAGCGGCTGCATGACCCAGTCGGTGTCATCGTCGGTCAGGTTGCCCGAGAAGTGCAGGTGGGTGTCGATCAGGCCGGGAAGGACGGTCTTGCCGGCGGCGTCGATAACCTCAACGCCCTCGGGAAGGTCCTGCATGACACCGGCGTACTCGATCTTGCCGTTGTCGTCGACGAGAACGAGGGAGTTCTCGACCGGCTCGGCACCGGTACCGTCGATGAGCTTGCCGCCAACGATTGCATACTTAGTGGACATGGTTCCTCCTTATGGATCCATATAGTGGGCGAGGCCGCGTTGGGTTAAGGCCTCACAAAACTACCCAAGTGGTGCCGGGTTCGGTGCGCGGGAGAGAGGATTCCGCGCACCCGATCCGCCCCGGCTAGGCGTTATTTTTTGCGCGAATTGGTGAAGGCCATGAGGGCCAGGCCAACAGCCAGCCAGCCGATCACGATGCTCCACTCCACCATGTTGAGGGAGGCGGGAGAGAACGGGATCACGAGCAGGCCAATGATGGTGCCGCAGGCAACGATAGCGAGGCTGATGCCAAACTTGCCGCCGGGCACCTCGTAGGGACGAGGCAGGTCGGGCTCGGTGAAGCGCATGCGCAGGCAAGCGAGGGCGACCATGCCGCAGGAGAAGATGAAGGCGAGAGCCGACACGTTGGTCAGAGGGATGAGCATGTTCTTGCCCAGGAACGGACCGACGACGGTGATGACGCCCAGAACGACGCAGGCGAGCTTGGGAGCGCCGGACTTGGGATCGACCTCGGCGAACTTCTCGGGCAGCTGGCCCTTTCGGCCCATGGCGAGCATGATGCGGCTCGTGGCGCCGTAGAAGGAGTTCATCGGGCCCATGGGTCCAAGCGTGGCGATGACGAGCATGGCCAGGTACAGGAGCATGTTGATGCCCTTGAGACAGGCAAGCGCGGGAACCGGGCTCTTAACAAACTCATGCCAGTCGAGGATGGTGCCGAACGAGTAGATGCAGACCATGTAGAAGCCGCCGGCGGCCAGCAGGGCCAGGGAGATGATCTTACCGAACTTGTTCCAGTTGAGGCCCTCGGCTGCTTCCTCAGCCTGCTGAGGAATGGTGTCGAAGCCGGCATAGAAGAACGGGGTCAGAACCAGGACCGAAACGATGCCTGCGAACAGGCTGGTGCCCTCGGTAGCAGGCTTGCCGCCGCCAGCACCGGTGACCTGGGAGAACACGGGCATGGCGTTGTCAGGCGAGCCGGTGAACAGCGAGACACCCATGGCGAGCAGCATGCCGCAGAGCAGGGCCTTGGTCAGGAAGGCCTGCAGCTTGGCGGCCGAGCTGGCACCGCGGAAATTGAGGAAGATGACGTAGGCTGCAAAGCCGAGCGCGATCAGCGTCGGGAACAGGTAAACGTCGGCGCCCAGGATGGTGTAGAGCTTGACGGCGCGCAGCCACTCAAGGCCGGGCAGGCTGCCGAACATCTCGGACACGAGAGTCGAGATGGCGATGGCCTCCCACGGGCACAGGATGCCGTTGCCCAGGGCCAGGAGCCAGCCGGTGATGTAGCTCATCGTACGGCCAAAGCTACGATCGACATACTCGACGATGCCACCCGAAATGGGGATAGCAGCCGTGAGCTCACCGAAAACAGCTCCGACGGGCACGAGGAAGATTGCGCCCAAGAGGAATGCAATCATAGCGGGAACGGGACCGCCGCCCACGACCATCCAGTCGCCGACCTGCAGAACCCAACCGGTACCGATGATGGCACCGAAACCGATGGTGAAGAAGTTCCAGAGCGAAAGCGTTTTCTTCATGCCGCCGTTGTCCTCGACTGCAACTTCTGCGTTCTTGTCCGCCATTGTTCCCCTCCTTTCCTTTTTGACGCCCTTGGCGTCACCCCTTGCGCGGTCCGCTTTGCCGCGCGCTTTTATTTCATGGCTTTAAGATACGGCCTTGGCACAGCAGTGCCGCTTGTAGCTCGACCGAAGGCAGAACTGCAAAACGAGCGGCGCCGTTTTTGGGACGAACGGAGGAAGACGTCATTCGTCTTGGACGCTTTCATCTTGGCTGCTTTTGAATACCTGTTGCCGTGACGCTTGGCGCGCGGCGCGGCAACGTTCATACCATTTGTCAGGCTTTTGGCGCACATGCCCATGTGTCGTGCATCTTTTTATGTAGGATAGACAAGTTACACATGAGGCAAGGTGATTCGAATGGCATATGGATACAATGACGGCGACCAACGGCCACAAAGCGTGCGCCTTGCCGGCCGCACCACGCCAACGCCCAGAAGCACCTCCGACAACGACAACCCGCAGCGCCCCCAAGAGCAGCTCGGGGCTTCTTCGCGGCAACAAAGCCGTACCGTGCAGCAGTCAGACCGAATGAGTACGAGCACACGCCAACGCCAGACCGACACATCGCAGCCACGCCGCTACGATCGCCGTAAGACCGACTACTACGTTAAGCGCTCCTTTTCGCGACCTCAACGCGATCGCGGCAATTCCGCCCCTCGCCCCGCGTCGCACACCACAAGTCACGCGCTTCCGGCCCGCCGCCTACGCCTTGCGTTTTGCTCCATCGCCGCCTGCCTCGTCTTTGTGTTTTTGGGATCCTGTATCTCTCACGGATCAGCCGGTCTCGAGCCCACTGCCGAGGACAAGCTGCTTAAAGCTCCCGTCGCGCCCGGTTACTCCTTTGCGTTCTCGACCCCACGCTCGCAATGGCAGGCCGGCACCATGCCCCACATCTACCAAATTGACCCCGCATGGTCGGAGCTGCCCTATGCCGGTGGCACTATTCGCGAAAACGCTTGCGGTCCCACTTGCCTCACCATGGTCTATATCTTTAAGACCGGCCACACCGATAAGACGCCGGTCGATATATGCGCACTGGCCGAAGCCGGCAACTACGCCCCCACTGGTGCCACCGAGTGGTCGTTTATGACAAGCGGTGCGTGGCAGCTAGGGCTCAACGGAACACAGCTCTATAACGATCGCGAATCGATTACCCAAGCACTTCGCTCGGGTGTGCCCGTCATCGCCGCAGTGCGCCCCGGTACGTTTACCAACGTAGGCCACTACATCGTGCTCTACGGCATCGACGATGCCAACCAGATTGGCGTCTACGACCCCAACTCGGCCAGCCGCAGCGCCCGCCGCTGGGGCGTGGTGGAGGTCCTCAACGAAGTCGAAGCCATGTGGGCCTACTACTAGTCATTGGGGACAGACTTAAATGAGTGGTCATTGGGGACAGTCTTACGGACGCCGGCCGAGAGCAGACGAAAAGGGCCATCCCGAACTGCTTGGAACTGCCAGCACGGAAAGCGCATCCTGCTTTGGGGCCCAATAGCGGGATGCGCTTTCCGTTAGCGGCCCGTTTGGGAAACTAGGGACCGCTTTTCGACAAAAATCCGGGATGCATTTTCCGATTGAGGGCCTCAAGGGAAACCGCACCCCATGTTGGACGCTCATTCTGGGATGTGCTTTCCGCAGTTGATCGATGCGGCCTTTAAGGACTGTCCCAAGCTGCCGGCAGGAAAGGAACGTCCCCAAGTGCCGGGTTTCCGCAGCCTGCAATGCTCCTCATGAACAGCCGCCTCAATAACAAAAGCCCCCGCGGCCGAAGCGGACCGCGGGGGCAACAGACCTGCAAGAGTTAACTCAAGTCCTCGCCATTTGATGCAATGACCTTTTGGTACCAGCAGAAGCTGTCCTTTCGGTAGCGATCGAACGTGCCTTTGCCCATATCATCGGCATCAACATAAACAAAGCCATAGCGCTTCTTCATCTGCCCCGTCGAGGCCGACACCAAATCGATACAGCCCCACGGCGTGTATCCCATCAGGTCAACACCGTCCTCGACAATTGCATCGCGCAGCGCAAGAATATGCCTTCGCAGGTAATCAATATGATACGCATCGTGGACTTTGCCGTCTTCCAGCGCATCGAGCCCGCCCACACCGTTCTCGGCGATAAAGAGCGGAAGATGGTAACGATCGTGGTAGCCGGCAAGCGTCACGCGCAAACCCAGCGCATCGATCTGCCACTTCCAGGCAGTCTCTTTATCCTTGAGGTACGGATTGCGCAACGTCGGGAACACGTTGCCCTCCGCCTTCTCGGCGATCACCTGATCATCGGCGCACACCAAGCGCGAGCAATAGTACGAGAACGAGATGAAGTCGACCGTATGCTCTGCCAGATACTCCGTATCGCCCGGCTCAAAGGGCACGTGAACACCCTCTTTCTCGAGTGCACGCAGCTTCCAAGCAGGATAGGCGCCCGCAGCCATCACGTCTGTGTAGAAGTAGCGGCCGCGGTCCTCCTCATACGCAAGCCATACGTCCTCGGGCGCACAACGGTACGGATAGGTCGCACCGGCAGCGACCATGCAACCCACCTTGTTTGCGGGATCGATCTTGTGCAGAATCTCGACAGCGCGAGCGCTCGCCATAAACATATGGTGCGAGAACGCCGCGGTCACGGCTGCACGGTCACGCTCATCCTCGAGCGTGACACCCGCGTTGAGATAGGACAGCGCCACGCTGTTGATCTCGTTGAACGTAAGCCAATAACGCACGAGGCCCTGGTACGCGCGTCCGACGGTCTCGACGTAGTGCGCATACCGCTCGATCATCTCTCGGCTTTGCCAGCCACCATAGCGCTCGACCAGAGCCAACGGATAGTCGTAGTGCGACAGCGTCACAAGCGGCTCGATTCCATGCTCGCGCAGCGCCTCGAATACCTGACGGTAAAACTCCAAGCCCTCGCCGTTGGGCTCGGTCTCCATCCCTGTGGGAAAAATACGGCTCCAGCAAATTGAAAGACGCAGGCACTTAAAGCCCATCTCGGCAAAGAGCTCGACATCCTCGTGCCAATGATGGAAGAAGTCGTTGCCCCAGCGGCATGGATACAGCCTGTCCGGATCGTCCACGGGCTTTTGCCTGCCAAACATTACATCCCAGCGGTCGGAACCCTGTGGGATCAGGTCGGAGTGCGACATGCCGCGGCCGCCCTCGTTCCAGCCCCCTTCGGCCTGGTTGGCGGCGAGGGCACCACCCCACAAAAAGCCCTCGGGCATACCGGCGGCAGACGTTCTGTCAAAGTAACTCATGCTACTCAGCATCCTCGGCAGAAGCTGCCGCGGCGTTCTCCTGCTCCTGAGCCAGGAGCTGGTTATCGTACACCTTAAAGAACGGGTACCAGACCACAGCCATGACCACGATCAAAACGATCGTAAACACCCAGATGCGCGGGTCGAGGCACTGGACAAAGCCCTGAACGAAGATGGGGAACGTGCCGCTCACCAAGATGTAGAAGTTAGAGACAAGACCCAGTGAGACCGCACCCCAATACAGCAGGGCCGAGATCATGCCGCCTAGCACAAACGGAATCATGAGGATCGGGTTGAAGATGATGGGCGCGCCGAAGATCGCGGGCTCGGAGATACGGAAGAAGCTCGGCACGATCGATGCCCTGCCAAATGCCTTGAGCTGCTGCGACTTTGCCCTAAACGCGCAGAGCGCCACAAAAGAGAACGTATTACCCGTGCCGCCGATGAGGTTGATGGCCAACGACATGAGCGCCGGGTGGAACTCAAGCGGCTGCCCGGCAGCATAGAGCGAGGCGTTGGCGGCAAAGGCGGCAAGCGTGACCGGGGCGGTGATGGGCATTACGATCATGTTGCCGTGGACGCCAAAGCACCAAAACAGCAGCGTCATGAAGCAGATAAGCAGTGCGCCGGGCACAGAGTCAACTGCGACGGAAAGCGGGGCAGCGAGCAGCTTCTCGATAACCGAGGGGATGGACAGCGCGGGATCGATCATCTGGATCAGCAGGTTGCCGCCAAAGAAGATGAGGATGTTGGCGAGCATAGGTACGATGGCGCCAAAGGTTTCGGACAAAAACGGCGGCACGCCATCGGGCATCTTGATGGTGATGCCCTTGGTCTGGCAGAAGCGCGTGACCTCGACGGAGACCAAGGCAACGATGATGGCGGTAAACAGGCCCTGCGCACCCAGATAGGTGCAGGGGACCGCCTGGAGCACGGACTCGTCAGCAAGCTGGTAGTAGGACGACGGCGCCGCGGCGATCAGGAACATCACCAGCGAGGTCATGCCGGCGTTAAGCTTGGGCATCTTGTAGGTGCCCGCCAGGTTATAGGCAATTGCGAACGTCACGATCACCGACAGTATGCCCATCGTCATGTTGAAGGGAATGAGCAGCGTGAGCTTATTGGCCGTGGCAAAATCGAGCCAAGGGCCAAAGACGGACCAGAACCCGCCCTGCGCCACCAGGTCGGCCGTGACCGGCGGGTTGGCGAGGATCATAAAGACGGCAGATACCAAGATGAAGCTGATCGCGCTCATAAAGCCCTTTTGCATGGAGGCAAAGTGGCGCTCGGTGCCGCAGAAATTGGCGATAGGGGTCAGTTTTTCCTGAAGCAGGGTCATGAACTTCTCCATGGTTGCCTCCTAACCCAACAGCGACTGGGCGAGTGCCAGCACGTTGGCGGCGTTGCCCATGCCGTAGTCCTGTGCGGGGATGACCGCGGTCGGCTTACCGCTCCCCTGCTTGACGGTGTTGAGCTGGTAGGACACCTGCGGCCCCAAGAGCAGCACGTCATAATTGGCGCACGTCTCCTGATACTCGCCGATACCCACCGCATCGATATCGAGCTCGATGCCGTTTTGCTCCGCATATTTCTCGAGTTTCTTCATCAGAATGCTTGTAGACAGACCAGCTGCGCAAACAAGAAGGATCTTCATAAGGGATTCCCTTCGCATTGATTGGTTGGATAGTCACCGCACGCCGCTAGGCGTTCTTGGTTGCAGTGCGCTCATACAGGCAGATCAGCTCCTGCACGAGCTCCTGAGCAAGCATGGAGCACATGAGGTGGTCCTGAGCATGGACCAGCAACACATCCACCGACAGATGCTCGCCCGCTGCCTCAGTCGAAAGCAGCTGCGTTTGGATGTGGTGAGCCTTGATTCCCGCATCCTTTGACTGCTTCATGAGTTTGGCGGCGGCGTCAAAATCCCCCGCCTTTGCCTTTTCAAGGGCTTCGAAGGCAAGGCTGCGTGCCTCTCCCGCTGCAGCGACCAGCTGAAACGAAACCATCTCGGTTCCCTGATCGTCCATAACGGTCTCCTCTCCCGTGATGTTTGGTTTGTACTTGAATATTCGAAACGCCTATCTCCCGCCCGCAATCCTCGAGGTTTATTGCAGGTAGACTGACAGGGTCATCGACAAAAGAAGTCTTAAGCCGTATGCGCTTGCACAAGCGCCATCAGCTCATGCCAGGACCGGCGCTCGCGTAGGCGCTCGACCCCCTGGCGGTCCATAAAGATCTCGGCGAGCAGTGAGCTCAAGATCCGCGCCTCATCGCCGCCCGACCGGGCAAACGACACCATAAAGACGATATCGACCTCATGGCCGTATTCGTCCCAAAGAATGGGATGTTCGAGCAGGCCCACGGTAACAAAGGCCTCGGCGCTCAAGGGATGCATCCCATGGGGCATGGCTACCCCATTGCCAAACGAGGTGGCGCTCGCGCTCTCGCGCTCGGCGACCTCTTGGGCAAACTGGGCATCGACACGGCCGCTCTCGACGGCGCGCTCGGAGAGATATCGGAGAACGGCCTGCTTCGACGACGCCTCAACGCGGTTGAAGAACAGGGCACGGCTAAAGAAAGAGCTCACGGAGTCCGATTGCGCAGTGTCGTCGCTCAGCACCTTGCGGATAGCGTTGACATCGCTCGTCTCCAAGAAGAAATCGGCCTCGCGGACGGGCACGGGCAACTTGACGTTGAGCGGCACCGTTGTGAACACGTAGTCGATATGCGAAAAATCGAACGTTCCCACGCGGGCGACATCGCATGTCTCAATCGAATCGATATACATGCCAAACTGCTTGCGGTACTGGTGCTCGAGCATACGGGCGCTTCCCGCTCCCGAGGCGCACACGATCAGGATGCGTTTGCGACGCGGCTGGTCGGCTTGCTGCTCGAGGGCCAGGGCAAATGCCATGGCGATGTAGCCGAGCTCTTCATCAGAGGGCTGGCTGCCAAAATGACGCTCGAGTACCTGCGAGGTGCCAGCTGCCATCGAATAGGCCAACGGAAACCTCGTCTTGATATCGGACAGCATGGGGTTATCCATATGCATGTGATATTCAAGGCGATAGCCCAGAGGGCCGATATGCCGAGCAAGGTTCATGCGAAGTTCAAGATCGCCGCTAAAGTCAAACCTAAACTCATCGTTGACCGCACGTACCATCTCGGAAGCAATCTCCCACATCTCGTCCGAGATAACGGCAGAGCCCTTCTCGGGCACGCCCGTGCCCCTGCCGAGCAAATGGATTGCGATAAAGGCAACCTCTTCTCGGGGCATGCTCACGCCCAGGGCATCCTTGATGTTTGCGGCAATCTGGAAAGCCGCGGCGTATTCGCGCGTTCCCTCCAGTTTTTGAACGTCCGATTCTGCAGCTGGGACATAGCAGCCCTGCTCGATGCGGCCAAGAGCAATGTAAAGATGCATGATGAGATTGCGGGATGCCAGCGAGCTCACCGTGACGGGCGAGGCCGTCAGAGCATCGTCCACACATGCGGCGATGGCCCGCAGGCGCTCGGCGAGCTTTGCATCGTCGGTGTCGGGCAACACGGGCCTCACCAGCGAGGCCAGGCACAGGCGCCGCTGCGACTCCCCGCCCGCAACGCGGATTCCGTAGCGTGGGCGCTTTTCGAGCGTTAAGTCAAATTGGGCGAGTTTCTGCTCTACCAGACGCATGTCATTGGACAGAGTTCGCGCCGAAACGTAGAGTAAATCCGCATACTCCTCAATCGTCACCCACTGGGACCGCATGAGGAGGTCGTTAAGAAGGAAGGACACACGGCCGTCGCGCGTATCAGGAATGCCCGGATGGGCCAGAGCCGCACCGTCTAGCAAGCGAGCAAGCTCATCTGCACGTGCAACATCGATACGATACTGCCCCTTGCTGCCAACGATGCGTGCAACCCCTGCAAGGTTGTCGTTTGCGCGATGGATATAGTTTCTCACGGCGCGCTCGCTTACCTCGAGACGCTTGGCAAGTACCGCGACAGCGACAGGCTGAGCGTCCTCGATCATATTTACAAGCTGCTTGACGCGAGCATCCATGTCCTCCTCCTTTCCCTGCGTCTAGTCTAACGCGGTAAAGAATGACACTCCACGTCGCGCTCGTTCCGCCAACTCGGAACAGGTTGCGGGGAGTCCAGCCGAACTTATAGGGAGCACGGAGAAAGGGCCCGAAAGCCATGTGCCGGTGTGAGATGCGCTTTCCGCAGTCATTGGGGACAGACTTAAATGAGTAGTCGTTGTGGACGTTCTTGTTTGACTAGTCGTTTAAGAACGTCCCCAATGACTAGGTGAATAGCAAAAGCCCCGCAGTCGGAGCGGACCGCGGGGCTCATGAAGAGAGGCTAGTTTGTGGGCGCTTTGCCTGGCGCCCACGGGAGAGGCAACGGAGTAGGGGCTACTCGTGGATGCGGGTACCGGAGAGGCCGGCCATGGTCTCGGCGGCCTTGTCCAGGGCGCCGATGATGCAGGTGCGGCCCTTGCGGGAGCGGGCGAACTTGATGGCGGCGCGGACCTTGGGCTCCATGGAACCCTTGCCGAACTGGCCCTCGTCGGCCAGGCGCTCGGCCTCGTCGGCGGTGAGGTCCTCGAGCTCCTCCTGGTTGGGCTTGCCGAAGTTGATGGCGACATGCTCGACGGCGGTCAGCAGGAACAGGACGTCGGCGTCGCAGTCCTCGGCCAGCAGCTCGCCGCCCAGGTCCTTGTCGATGACGGCGGGAACGCCCTTGTAGCAGCCCTTGTTCTCGTAGTCGCGGACGACGGGGATGCCGCCGCCACCGCAGGCGATGACGATGAACTCGTTGTCGAGCAGGTTGAGGATGGAGTCGGCCTCGACGATCTTCTTGGGGTCGGGGGAGGCGACGACGCGACGCCAGCCGCGGCCGGAATCCTCGACGAAGACCTTGGAAGGATCCTCGGCCATGAACTCCTTGGCCTGCTCCTCGGTGTAGAAGGGACCGATCGGCTTGGTCGGATTCTTGAACGCGGGATCGTCCGGATCGCACTCGATCTGGGTGACGACGGTTGCGGCGTGCCAACGCTTATAGCGCTTGTGCATCTCGCGGCCGATGCCCTGCTGCAGGTGATAGCCGATATAGCCCTGAGACATGGCGCCGCACTCGGGCAGCGGCATCTCGGGGGTGCCGATGGCGTCGTGGGCAGCGGCGAAGGCGTTCTGGATCATGCCGACCTGCGGGCCGTTGCCGTGGGTGATGATGATCTCGTTGCCCTGCTCGATGAGGCCGAGGAGGGCGTGGGCGGTGTTGCTCACGGCCTCGATCTGCTCGACGGGGTTGTTGCCGAGGGCGTTGCCGCCGAGGGCGACGACAATACGATCGGGCTTGCCAAGAGGCTTAGACATTGCTGGAATCCTTTCTGTAAAAGGCCTACAACCCATTAATAACTCGTGTCCGTGCGATACGCGAGTTTATTAAGGTTTATATTCCTGTTATCCCTCATTTTATTCATTTTGAAAATAGTTGAACGGTGAACGGTCGTTTTTACCCGCTCAGCGTAAAGAACCCCAGCTCACGCATATCTACGCCATTTACGTGCAACTTTATTTAAATAGAGCAGGGATTAGACCAGATTATGCAAACTATATCTTTGCTAAACACAAAACGGACAGCGCAAAATCTTACTCGCACTATACGAGATTCTATGCACTTATAAGACGAGTATGCACCCCTGCAAAAACAAGGGGCTTTTCATCCAACAAAAGGGATAGCCAATCGCGCTTCACTTTGCGGCAAGCGACTGTGAGTTTGCAGTATGGAACTTTACCGTCGGGTATTGCATGAACGCCGCTGATGCCCTTTCGCTCCTGCCCACTCAAGCAGCCGAGAACGCTAACGGCGTCCCCAGCGTTTTCGCATGGCACCGCGCCGACTCGATGGCTTTGAGACCTAAGCGAATCTTTGCTATCTGCCAATTTTTGTATGATTAGAGCCAAATCTATCTGCCAATTTTTGTATGATTAGGGCAAATCTATTTGCCAATTTTTGTCATTTGGGGGTTTTAATGCTACGCCGTAAGGTCACTAATAGGCTTTTGAACTGGAAAAATAACTCTCATAAGGCATTGCTTGTTACCGGTGCGCGTCAAATTGGCAAGAGCTATGCGATTCGCGCGTTTGGTAAAGACAACTACGCGTCGTATTTTGAGGCCAATTTGCTGCTCGATACCGAGGCAAGAGATGTGCTCATTGGCGCTAAGAACGCCGTTGACTTTATCAACCGCGTGGCCCTTCTTGCGGATGCACCGCTTGTTGAGGGAGATACGCTTATCTTTGTCGATGAAATACAGGAGTATCCGCAGATCGTCACGCTCATGAAGGCGCTGGTCGAGGACGGGCGCTTTAGCTATGTCTTCTCGGGGTCTATGCTTGGGACTGAGTTTAAGGGGATCTCTTCTTTCCCGGTGGGGTATGTCGAGCACATTGTTATGCGGCCAATGGATTTTGAAGAGTTTTGTTGGGCAAACAGCATCAGCGAGAATGTGCTTGCAGACATCCGCAGCTGCCTTGTCGAGAGGCGTCCCGTCGAAAACTATATTCATGAGGCGATGCTCAAAAACTTTAGAGCTTATATCGTTTGCGGCGGCATGCCGGAGGTCGTACAGAACTATATCGATTCGGGTTATTCACTCGTGAGGACGCGTGAGCTTCAAATTCAGCTGGTCGATCAGTACAAAAGCGATATCTCTAAATATGCATCGACTCGAGCGTTTAACGTTCGCGCGATTTTCGAACAAATTCCCGTTCAGCTTGAGGCGGAGTCCCATCGCTTTGTTGTTTCATCCCTGGGCGAGGGGGCTCGCCTTCAAAAATACGAGCAGGATTTCCTATGGCTGGTGAACGCGGGCGTCGGTTTGATGGTCGCCCAGGTGACGGAGGCCCGGAGTCCTCTTAAGAGGACAGAAAGGGCGACCGCCTTTAAACTATACGAGTCTGATACAGGCATGCTCGCATCACGGTATCCCGGCAGCACGGCACGCGCTGTCTACCTTGATATGAAAACCCCCAACCTCGGCGGTCTCTATGAGAACGTGGTCGCGCAGGAGCTTGTCGCCCTTGGAACTGATGCATGGTACTACCAGACACGCGAGGTCGGCGAAGTTGACTTTGTGATCGAAGGCACCCGTGGGCACGTTGTCCCAATCGAGGTCAAATCGGGCAAGAAGGTTCGAGCCCATGCGGCCCTCGACCGTCTGATGAGCGTGAACGAATACAAAATCCCCGAGGCCGTTGTGCTAAGCCACGAGAACCTCAGCAAAGAGGGCAAGGTCCTGTACGTTCCAATCTATATGACATTCTGCCTCGATGAGTTTATGGAAAAGGACGACCCCAACAACGATTTCTCGTTTGCACCCATATCCCTCTAGGCCATCTGGGTCCGCAACTAGGTCCCCCTCTATGCCCAAAGCAGCGCGTGGTTTCGCGGCAAAGCCGCGAAACAGTGACCGGGACAAGGCACCCCACCAACCACGTCCTTCATCAGCCCACACAATCTGAGGACGTAGTCGTAGCAGGATCTGAGGGCTGACCTTCGCGGACACTCCGCAGGACGAAAGAACCCCCGCCGCACGTAGTGCGCAGCGGGGGTTCTTTCATGTCCGAGGACGTCCGCGAAGGTCAGCCCTCAGATCCTGCGGTGGGAGACCTAAGCCTCGTTGTACACCGTCTTGAGCTTCAGCAGGTGAGCGTAGCGATCCATAGCGGCCTGCTCGTTCTCCTTGAAGAGCTCCTCGGCGCGCTCGGGGAAGGAACGCGTCAGCGAAGCGTAACGGGCCTCGTTCATCAGGAACTCCTGATAACCGCCCGCGGGCTCCTTGGAATCGAGCGAGAACTTCTTGCCGGCAGCAGCCTCGGGGTTGAAGCGGAAGAGGTTCCAGTAACCGCACTCGACAGCCTTCTTCATCTCGGCCTGGCAGTTCTGCATGCCGCCCTTCTTGATGGAGTGCATCTCGCAGGGGCTGTAGCCGATGATGAGGGACGGGCCGTCGTAGGCCTCGGCCTCGTGGATGGCCTTGAGGGTCTGAGCCGGGTTGGCGCCCATGGCGACCTGCGCCACGTAGACGTAGCCGTAGCTCATGGCAATCTCGGCCAGGGACTTCTTCTTGGTCACCTTACCGGCAGCGGCGAACTGAGCGACCTGGCCCAGGTTCGAGGCCTTGGAGGCCTGACCGCCGGTGTTGGAGTAAACCTCGGTGTCGAAGACAAAGACGTTGACATTGTGGCCGGAAGCCAGGACGTGATCCAGACCACCGAAGCCGATGTCGTAGGCCCAACCGTCGCCGCCGAAGATCCAGAAGGACTTCTTGGTGAGGTAAGCCTTGTCGGCGAGGATTGCCTTGGAAGCCTCGCAGCCGCACTTCTCGAGCTCGGCAACGTAGGCAGCGGCAGCGGTCTTGGAGGCCTCGGCGTCGTTGACAGAGTCAATCCAAGCCTGGCCGGCAGCCTTGAGCTCGTCGGACGGACCATCGGCGGCGATGATCTCCTGGGTGGCGGCAATCAGCTTGTGCTGAACAGCCTCATAGCCCACGGCCATGCCCAGACCGTGCTCGGCATTGTCCTCGAACAGGGAGTTGTTCCACGCCGGGCCGTGACCGTCCTTGTCCTTGCAGTAAGGAGCGGTGGCAGCGGGGTTGCCCCAAATGGAGGAGCAGCCGGTGGCGTTGGAGATGAACATGCGGTCGCCGGCGACCTGGGTCACCAGACGTGCATAGGCGGTCTCGGCACAGCCGGCGCAGGAGCCAGAGAACTCCAGGTAGGGCTGTTTAAACTGGCTGCCCTTAACGTTGGCCGCGATGAGCTCCTTCTTCTCGGAGACGTTCTCGACCATGTAGTCCCAAACGGGCTGCTGGTCCATCTCCTGCTCGGTGGGAACCATCTCGAGGGCACCCTTGGGGCAGACCTTGACGCAGTTGGTGCAGCCCATGCAGTCGAGCGGGGACACGGCCATGGTGAACTTCATGCCCTTGGCCTTGGGGCCCATGGCGTCGAGCGTGCGGGTAGCCTCGGGCGCGGCGGCAGCCTCGTCCTCGGTCATCGCGAACGGACGGATGGTGGCATGCGGGCACACATAGGCGCACTGGTTGCACTGGATGCACTTGGTCTCGTCCCAGTGAGGAACGACCACGGCGACGCCGCGTTTCTCGTATGCGGAGGCGCCCAGCTCAAACTGGCCGTCGGCGCAATCGACAAAGGCGGAAACGGGCAGGCTGTCGCCATCCATGCGATCGATGGGCTCGAGCAGGTTCTTGACCTGCTGGGCGATGGCAGACTTGGTCTCCTCGGAGAGCTCGACGGGAGCGGCATCCTCGGCAGTTGCCCAGTCGGCCGGAACCTCGAACTTACGGAAGGCGGTAGCGCCGGCATCGATAGCCTTGTGGTTGGCGTCGACGATGGCCTGGCCCTTCTTCATGTAGGACTTGGTAGCCGCGTCCTTCATGTACTGCAGGGCGTCCTCGGCGGGCAGGACCTTGGCCAGCGCGAAGAAGGCGGACTGGAGCACCGTGTTGGTGCGCTTGCCCATGCCGACCTTGGCGGCCAGGTCGATAGCGTCAATCAGGTAGACGTTGACGTTGTTGTTCGCGATGTAGCGCTTGGCCACAGCGGGCATGTGCTCGGCGAACTCCTCGTCGCTCCACTGGCAGTTGACCAGGAAGGTACCGCCCGGCTTGACGTCGCGGACCATCTTGAAGCCCTTGACGATATAGCTGGGGTTATGGCAAGCGACAAAGTCGGCCTTGGTCACGTAGTACGGCGAGCGGATCGGGGAATCACCAAAGCGCAGGTGCGAGACGGTGACGCCGCCGGTCTTCTTGGAGTCATACTGGAAGTAGGCCTGAACGTACTTGTCGGTGTGATCGCCGATGATCTTGATCGAGTTCTTGTTGGCGCCGACGGTACCGTCGCCACCCAGACCCCAGAACTTGCACTCGATGGTGCCGGGGGCTGCGGTGTTGGGCGCATCCTCGGCCTCGGGCAGGCTCAGGTTGGTCACGTCATCGACGATGCCGATGGTGAACTCGCGCTTGGGCTCGTCCTTCTTGAGCTCCTCGAAGACAGCGAACGCGGACGCGGGAGGCGTGTCCTTGCTGCCCAGGCCGTAACGGCCGCCGACGACCTTGATACCCGTCTTGCCGGCCTCGTAGAGAGCGGAGACGACGTCCTGGTAGAGCGGCTCGCCGATGGAACCCGGCTCCTTGGTGCGGTCCATGACGGCAATCTTTTTGACGGTCTCGGGGAGAACGTCGACAAAGTGCTTGATGGAGAACGGACGGAACAGGCGAACCTTGACCAGGCCGACCTTCTCGCCGTGAGCGTTGAGGTAGTCGATGACTTCCTCGAGCACGTCGCAGAAGGAGCCCATGCACACGACGACGCGATCGGCATCGGGAGCGCCGTAGTAGTTGAACAGGCCGTAATCGGTGCCGAGCTTCTCGTTGATCTTCTTCATGTAACCCTCGACGACGGCGGGAAGCTCGTCGTAGACCTTGTTGCAGGCCTCACGGTTCTGGAAGAAGATATCGCCGTTCTCGTGGCTGCCGCGGGTGTGCGGGTGCTCAGGGTTGAGCGCGTGATCGCGGAAAGCCTGGACGGCGTCCATGTCGCACATCTCGGCAAGATCCTTGTAGTCCCACATGGCGACCTTCTGGATCTCGTGGCTGGTGCGGAAGCCGTCGAAGAAGTTAAGGAACGGGGTCTTTCCCTCGATGGCGGCAAGGTGAGCCACCGGCGAGAGGTCCATGACCTCCTGGACGTTGCCCTCGGCGAGCATGGCGAAGCCGGTCTGACGACAGGCCATGACATCGGAGTGATCGCCAAAAATGTTCAGGGCGTGGGAAGCGACGCAACGCGCGGAGACGTGGAAGACGCCCGGGAGCTGCTCGCCCGCGATCTTGTACATGTTCGGGATCATCAGGAGCAGGCCCTGAGAAGCCGTGTAGGTGGTGGTCAGAGCACCGGCGCCCAGCGAACCGTGAACGGTACCGGCTGCACCTGCCTCGGACTCCATCTCGACGACCTTGACCGGGGTGCCAAAGATGTTCTTGCGACCCTGGGCCGCCCACTGGTCGACATGGTCGGCCATCGGGCTGGACGGCGTAATGGGATAAATTCCCGCTACCTCGGTGTACGCATACGAAACATATGCGGCCGCCTCGTTGCCGTCCATAGACTTAAACTTACGCGCCATATACCCCTCTCCTCTCATATAGGTATACAGGCCCCGGCGATTGCCGGGATGTTGGCGTGATGGGATTTTCGCTGTTGCTTCCAATCATCTGGCAGGCAGACTGAGCAGCAGGCACATGGCGTGGAGAGAAGGCATGCCAAGGCGAGGAGGGCTGCACGCGCTCCACAGGCCCAGCTACCCGTCTTGCACATGACCGAGCGCCGCAAAGGCCGCATGCCGGATGCTCCCGGGCACGCCCCGGCGATGGGAAGCGCCCGCAACGGAAATCCGCATGCGGGCTTATTGTACCCCGCCGCCAAGCCATATTTCGACAAATATAGGTGGGCGGTAAAGGTTTACCTTAGGTGACTGCCAAGGGGCGAGATGGCCCCTCGGACGGAAAAGTCGCAGCCTGCATCGAGAGTGGATAATCTCCCACTTTTTGCCTGTATCTTGACCAAAAGTGGGAGATTATCCACTCTCATGGGTTGTGCGTCCGAAAATCCTCTCTCGTGCGTCCGGAAATCCACTCTCGTTTCTCTATCGCCGACCACACGGCAGTTGCGGTGAAATGGGGACTGTTTTTGCCGGTCGCGGCCTTAAACAGTCCCTATTTCACCGCAACTTATTTAGGAGATGAGTTAGAGAGCGCCGAGGAGGATGGCGTAGGTGGTGGATTCGCCGAGCCTGAGCTCGTCACCGGGGTTGAGCTGAGCGGAGCGGCCGGGCTCGACCTGGGTGCAGACGTTCGTCGCGCCGTTTACCACCACGGTTCCGTTGGTGGACGACAGGTCCTCGACGTACCAGACATTTTGGCCATCGCACCACACGTGGGCATGGCGAGCCGAAACGTCATCGCCCACATCGGTGATATCGCCTTCCCCCGTCGCCAGCGCACCGATCTCCACGCCCTGCTCACTCGGCTGAATCCAGCGCGGAGCGCTCACCACGTAGCCGTTTTGCACGCGAAGCAGGCCCAGCGGATGCGCAGGCGCCGCCTCGTGATCGCCCGTGACCGTCGAGGTGCTCAGCGAGCGCGGCGTCGACGTGGCGCCGCCGCAGGTCGCATGAGCGTAGTCGATGGCATAGGTCACCGAGGATCGAACATCTGCCGAGCAACCGACGGCTACAAACAGCACCAGCACGGCCTCGGCACGTTCGGCGGGCATAAGCTCCGCCGCCTGCGACAGGCGCTCGACCGCATTGCGGTAGAGGCTCGTATCCTGATGGCATTCCTCGAGCGCCCGCACCATGGGCTCGCCGGCGGGGCCGCACACCATGTTGATCACCGCCGTGGCATTCATGGGATTGCGGCGGTGCAGGGCAAGATGCGACATGATGCGCGCGGCCGAGGTGCCGTAATCGGCAAAATAGCGCTCCTGCAGCGTGCCGACCGGAGCGCGCACGATAAAGCGCGAGACCCAGGAGCGATCAGCGGCGCGGCTCTGGGGGCTGCGGCCATCGGCCAGCGGACGGCTCGAAAGCACCATGCCACATAGCTCGATATGGCTCAGGTGCGCTGCGCGTTTAAAGATGTCGAACATGGCTCCGCACGGGGTGAGCTTGATTTGAGATGCCATGGCCTAGACCTCCTTGGTCGTTGAACTCGTATCGGACGACGTCTCGGTCGTCCCGACAAAGGCGCGAACCGCCGCGGCACCACCGGCAAGCGGCGTCACCGTCTGGGTTTTTGCGCGCCGCGGCGCCGCGACGGGAAGCTCAAAGGCAAAACCCATCGACAGCAAAAACCATACGAGCGCGTATGTTGCAATTAAGGCGGCAACAAAGCCGCTCGCTACGGCGCGCTGGGAAAACACGGTGCATGCAACCGCAATCAGCACCGGAACCTCGCAGGCAGAAAGCGCCAGTACGCCATGCAGGAACCCCGTGCGACGATCGTGCGCCATGGCGCCGGCGGCAATACCCGCCATGCCCGGCAGCGCCAGCGCGAGCGCGGCAACGATACCCGGCAGCGTACCGGACCACGAAATGTACCCCACGGCAACCGTCGCACGAGCACCAGACGCCAGCAGTGCCGCCGACACCACCACAACGGCCCATACGAGGCCGCAGGCAGACGCAGCGCCGATCATCGCAGCGCGACGGACCACGCGGCCGGACGCGTCCATGGGACAGGGCGTGAGCGGCTCGCCGCGAAGCGAGCGACCGACGTTTTGCGCGTAGTGGTCGCAAAACGTCGTAAGCGCCGCCTCCACCGCGGCGGGCTCGGGACGATCGCCCTGATTACACGACAGGCAGGCCATCACCACATCGAACAGCTGAGCGTCGACAAACGCCAGCGCATCGCGCAGATCCTCGGAATTTGGATCGAGCCCCAGCTGCTGAGCCTGTTCGGCCGCGGCAAGTGCCACATCGGGCTCGCGTCGCAGCAGTTGCGTCAAGTCGCAGCCGGGCGCGTGGGCGCCGACGGGATAATCGGGCAGCGTATCCATCTTGAGACGATAAGGGCTGGCGATATCGCGCGTCTTTTTGCGCGAGCCCGAAGTACCCGACGTGCCCGGCGCTACTTCGTACGGCGCGACACCGGCGATGAGCTCATAGACCGTGCTCGCCGCGGCATACACGTCGATTGCCGGCGACATGCGCAAAACGCGCAGGTCGGCAATATCGTCGGTGAGCATCTCGGGCGGAGCGTAGGCGACCGTCGCTCGGCGCAACGTGGCGTAGCGCTCTGTAAAGGACTCCTTGCCGCCGGTTCCCGCCACCGCAGAGGCAGGCTCGAGCGCCAGCGACGAGCCAAAGTCGATCAGGCACAGGTCAAAGGTGCCCTCGGCAAGCTGCCGGTCAAGCGGTAGACGCGCCGTACGCACCATAATATTAGCAGGCGAGATATCGCGATGGACAAAGCCCTCACCCACCAGGCTCATGCGGCAGAGCAGATCGAACAGGTCGCGACCCAGACGTGCCGCCACAAGCGGCGACAGGCGCCCGGCATCATCTACGGCAAGGCGCGAGCGCAGGCGGGCGAGCGTCTCGCCCTCGACCCATTCCATGACAATCGCAGGGACGCCGTCGACCTCGCCCCATCCGTAGAGGCGGGGAAAGCCCTTAAGGCCCGAAAGGGCGCGGTGGCATTCGTATTCCTCGCGAAACGCCGCCTTGAACTTGGCGACCAGCGCCTCGCGGGCTACATCGTCATCAAATTCGTCGCGCGTTGGCAAGATGAGCTGTTTGAGCGCCACGGCCTCGCCCTGCGCGTTGACGGCACGCGTCACACGGCCGATACCGCCGCGGCGCATGGTGGCGTCATCGGCAAACAGCATCGTAAAACGGCGCAGGTAGGCGGGAAGCTCATCCGGGCTCAGCGCAATAGCAGGCTCAAACCCTCCAACGCGCGCCAGGCGCAGGCCCACCATAGGGTCGCGGTCTAGCGCGCACGATGCGCTAGAAGCAAGGCTATTCGTCATAGGGCGATCGCCGCCACATTGTTATTGAAGTTGTTGAGCGCGACGTTATCGTCGCCGTAATGTCCGACCCATTGACACAGGTTTGTGTAGCAGCCCCAAAGGTTGGCGAATTGTCGATACCACTTTGACTGGGGAGGAAACGTCTGCCGGCCAAACTCGGCACGGATGACAAACATGTCATTGACCAGGCTATCGCATGGTCCGGTGTCGCCCGTGGCGTTATAGGTCGACACCACGCTATTGGCGCGGGCGACATAGCCATCGAGCATGTTGTATTTGGTCACGAGCCAACTGTGGATACTCTCCTCCTCGGCAGCCGAGAGGCTACCCGTGCCCGTGTCCCCGCCGGCATCGCCGTCCGTCGAGCCACCACTCGAAGATCCACCGCCAGAGGCGGAGCCCGAACCGGTGCCAGAACCGGACCCGTCCGAGCCGCCGGGCTTACCCGCCTGCTGCGTATCCTGCTCCTTCTGCTGCTCCGCTTTGTTAATGACAGAAGCCACGTTGTTATTGGAAAGCTTCGTAATGACCTTGGTGTTGGTGAGCATGATGGTCTTGCCGTTTGCCAGCGTGATCTCGTTAGACGCCTGCTCGCCCTCGTCAGCAGGATCGACGCCAAACACGGTGCGCCCGACCACGCTCGCCCATGCATATCCGGTTGTCGTCCCCAGGTCGTTCTTGGCCTTGCGCCCTATATGCAACTCGCGCGCAGCATGCGCCTGCACCATGGACGGCACCGTCATGCCATAGGCCGAGACGCCGGCAACGACGAGCGCCAGCGAGCACGACAGCAGCACGTACGCCCGAGGCGCCAGGCCCAGCCGGCGTCGTATGCGCACCGCGGTGCCACGCTTTGTCTGAGTGCCCCCGGGTCGCATGCGCTCTCCTCTAACAAAAACACGCCGCTCAGGAGCGGCGCATTCATTCATATCCATATGTGAGTGTATCAGCGAATCTAAAAGGTTGCGCAACGAATGAGCAAATACGGAGTACAAACGGCCCCATCCACGCGATAAGCGAAAGTAGAGCAGGTTTGTTGCACAACAAACAAGCGAACGCGTGCCTAATTATGAGTACCCCGTGCGGCAGAACGGCCGGCCATGCCGCGGAGCACCCGGCGACTAAATCGTGCGACGGGCCTCGATGGCGCGCCCAAGCGTAAGCTCGTCGGCATACTCCAGGTCGCCGCCCACGGGAAGGCCGCTCGCCAGACGCGATACCTCAACGCCCAGCGGCTTGATAGTGCGGGCCAGGTAGCTCGCCGTGGTCTCGCCCTCGATATTGGGGTTGGTGGCGATGATGACCTCGTGGATGTCCTCGTGGCCCAAGCGTGCCAGCAGCTCACGAATGTGCAACTGCTCGGGACCAATCTTGTCCATGGGACTGATCACGCCGCCTAGCACATGGTACAGGCCATGGTAGCTGCCCGTGCGCTCGATTGCCTGGACGTCGCGCGGCTCGCCCACCACGCAAATGCGAGTGGTATCGCGCATCGAATCCTGGCAGATGGAGCACTCGTCGGCCGTGGCGTAGTTAAAGCAGCGGCTGCAAAAGTGAACCTCCTGCTTAACCTCCAGGATAGCCTCGGCCAGGCGGCGCGCCTCCTCGGCATCGGCCTCGAGCAGGTAATAGGCGATGCGCTGGGCCGACTTGGGACCAATGCCCGGCAGACGGCCCAGCTCATCGAGCAATTTTTGCAGACTATGGTTGGCACTCATATATATGCGTGTCTTAGAACGGCATGCCCGGGATGTTGAGGCCGCCGGTGATGGCGCCCATCTGCTTGTTGGCAAGCTCGTTGACACCGCGGACGGCCTCGTTGACGGCAGCCATGATCATGTCCTGCAGCATATCGACGTCCTCGGGATCGAGGGCATCGGGGTCGATGGTGAGGTTGACAAGCTCCATCTCGCCGTTAACGGTCACCTTGACCATGCCGCCGCCGGCAGAGGCGTCGACGGTCTGGGACTTAAGGTTTTCCTGCGCGGCGGCAAGCTGCTCCTGCATCTTGCGAGCCTGCTTCATCATTTGCTGCATGTTCATACCGGCCATGATGGCTCCTTTACGTGCGGCCGCGCGACAAGCTGCAAGGGCAGCCGGAGCGCGACGGGACTTTCAAACTCAAAAATCGTACCACGGCGCGGGGCAAGCAAGCGGGGCGGACACGCTACCTCAGTCGATATACATGTCCTCCAATACAAACCACGCGCAAAGATTATGCAAGGCCGAATTATGCAAGGTTGCATAATATCGCATACTCAATCTAGTAGAGCCGAATCCGGCATTTCATGTGTGCCACTAAATAGCTAAATGCCAAACCGCTGCTCGAGGCGGAGCACATGGCGGCAGGGTATAATTTGATTGTCATAGATTGCAATTTGGAGGTGCCCCATGAATGCCCCCGACGCGCTCCAAAACATCCGCTCAAAACACCCCGTTGCATATGTGGTTCTCTATCTCTTTGTCGGCTGGGCATTGCTGGTTGTCATCACCCATGCCATAGCTTTTGGAGCAGAACTGCTGATAGCCAGCTCGGACCAGCCCGTCGTCAAATGGGAGACGACCGATGAATGCACCGACGGAACCCGAACCATTTACTACAACAGCCCGTCCCTCTACCAAGAGTTCAAGGTCAAGATAAAGGACTCCAAGATTGTCGATGCCGAACTGGGCTCTTTATTTACAATCGGAGCAACCGTCAACGCCGAGCAAGTCGAATACACGGACAGCCATGCGACATATCGTATCGACCTCAGCATCCTAGGCCGACCGTCACGCGCCTGTCTGCTCGAATGCGATATACGCGGCACCACACTACACATGTCCGAAATACAGATGCGCCCGAACAAAGAGATCTCTTCTTGAGCAGCGTACCCGCCCGTACAGCTACTCCACCGGTTTGAAGATGGTGGACTGGCCGAAGACGCTACGGATGAGGGCTTTGGCTTCGTCCTCGGTCTGCGGGATGCTTGGGGCTGCGCCTTGATGGCCGAAGGGGCTGCCCGCGCCGGGGTTGGACTCCCAGGGAGCCGCAGGAGCGTCCTCCTCTTTGGGGGCAGTTGCAGCGGGCTTGGGCGCGGACGCCGCACCCGGCACGTCGAACGGGGGCAGATCGTCCCCGCCGGCATCGGCAGCAAAACCGCCGACCATGACATCGTCGTAGGGAACCTGCTCGGATTCCCACGGCGCAGACGGCGCGGCGGGCTGAGCCTTGGGAGCGGACGCGCGCTCGGGCGCTCGGGGTGCGGGCTCGGTCGGGAGCTTGCCTGTGGCAGGAGCGCCGGCGGGGTTGTCGGAGCGCAGCCAGGGGGCCTTAGCCAGGTCGGATGACTTGGGCGCAGGCGCGGCGGCGGGCTTAGGCCCGGGGACCGGAGCAGCCGGTTTGGGCGCAACGGGTTCAGGCGCCGACGGGGTCGGTGCCATCACCGGCGTCGCTTGCTGCTGTGGAGCGCTGGCGCTCGAGGATACAGGGGCCGCCGAGGACACGGGTTGCGGGTCCGCAGATACCGCAGCCCGTGCAGATGGAGAATGCTCCTCATGTTGAGGAGCCGGCGTGCCACCCCCATTCAGGACATAGTCGACGGTACGACGACCGAAGACCGCACTGACTGTCGGCAGGACCACCGACTGCGTGTCGGCGCGTCCGAGCATCTTCATGGCAAAGGTCGAGCCCGCGGGGAACGAGACCGTGAGCTTGGAGCCGTCGTCGGCCGTGGCGCGAGCGTTGAGCAAAAGCCCTGCGTAGGAAGCCTGACGCGCCTTGACACGCTCGACAACCTCGGCCCATTTGCGCTGCAGCTCTCCGGCATCATCGACCGCGGGCGTCTCGGCAGTACCGGCGGCGGCAACCTGGGCGGCATTGTTGGACTGGGGCTTAGGTGCCGGAGCGGTGGCAGGCGCGGGGGCCGCAACGGGCTGAGGCGTCGGAGTTGGCGCAGGCTGAGGTGCAGGCGCTGCAGGCTTGGAAGCTGACACGGACGCAGAACGGGACGCAGGCTGGGCAGCCGGAACAGCAGCACCACGGTCCCAAGGCATACCGCCCTGGCGCGCGGACGTAGCAGCGGGGGCAGCGGATGCCGCCGGAGCGGCAGCACGAGCGCCCGAAATGAGCGTCGGCTGTTGGGCAGCAGCGGGTACGGATGCTGCAGGCGCGGCGGCCTGAGCAGCAGCCACGCTCGCCGGCACGGCGCCGTTGGCAACCATGGCCTCCAAGCGAGCCACGCGCTCGGCCAATGCCTCAATCGTTAAATCAGCCTCGGGACGTGCCAGACGCGTACAGGCAATCTCGAGCACCAGGCGCACGTCGCTCGCGCCCCTCATCTCCAGTGCGGCATCGTCGAGCACCGTCAGCACGCGGGCCAGGCGGTCGGCAGGATGCTCGCCAAAGGCAGCGGCCTCGGCAGCAAGCGCCTCGGCCTGCTCGGAGCCGCCCTCAAACAGCTCGGCACGGGCACCGGCAACGCAGGCAACGTACACGTCACGCACATGCGCTACCAGGTCGCGCGTCAGCTCCAGCAGGTCGTTTCCTTCCTCGACCTGCGCACGGATCAGTCCATAGAGCTCGGCAACATCGCGATCGGCAATGGCGCGGGAAAACTCGCCCAGAATCTGGTCCGAAACCTCGCCTAAAAGCGAGCGGGCGTCGTCCGCATGCACAGAACCGTTGCCAAAGACGCTCAGCTGCTCCAGCGTGGACAACGCGTCGCGCATACCGCCCTTGGCATGGCGCGCCACGATAGCCAGCGCCTCATCGTCGTAATCGAAGCCCTCCTGCTCGCACACGTATGCCAGGCGACGCTCGATATCCTCGTTGCCGATGCGATGGAAATCGAAACGCTGGCAGCGCGAGAGGATGGTCTCCAGAATCTTTTGCGGGTCGGTGGTGCACAGCACAAAGATCACGTGTGCCGGCGGCTCCTCGAGCGTCTTGAGCAGCGCGTTGAACGCCGCCGTCGTGAGCATGTGGACCTCGTCGATGATATAGATCTTGTACTTGCCGCGCACCGGGGCAAAGTTGACGGAGTTGATGATTTCCTCGCGCACATTGTCCACGCCCGTGCGGGAGGCGGCATCGAGCTCGTAGACATCGGGGTGGTTACCCTCGGCAATGAGCTCGCACTCCTCGCAAGTACCGTCGGGCATGCAGCCGCTTGCACCCTCGGCGCGCGCCGCCTCGGCATTGCGGCACAGCAGCGCCTTGGCCAGAATGCGCGCCATGGTGGTCTTGCCCGTGCCGCGCGGTCCGCAGAACAGGTAGGCGTGGGACAGGCGCCCCTCGGTGATGGCGTGCTCGAGCGTCGAGACGATATGCTGCTGGCCCACCACGGAGTCGAAGGTGAGCGGGCGATACTTTCGGTACAACGATTCCATGGGTGCTCCCCCGGGTATACTGAGTCTTGTTGCCGCGGCGGCCATGCGGTCGCACGGCATACTGCATTCCATAATAACCCGTACGGCGAGCCCGCCGCGATAGGAGTCCAAAGAGCATGGCAGACGCAGAGAGCAACCTCATTCCCTCCGAAGCAGCCGACCAGGTCGAGGTCGCGCTCGAGGAGCAGGCCGCAGCCGACGACGGCATCCTGTACCTCAACGAGTACCAATACGAAAACGACCTCGTCACCGACTTCGCCCGCCTGGTCGCCTCGCCCAGGCGTCGCGGCTCGCTGTATGTCGCCGCGGCAATTGCCGCGCTCATCGGCATCGGCATGCTGGTGGCCGGCGGCAACTGGATCAAGTTTGGCGTCGTCTTGATCGTATTCGGCGCCTTTTTGGCCTGGTGGAGCAAAAACCTGCACCACACCCTCGCCCGCGACTTTATCGACGCCGTTGAGGCCGACGAGTCCATGGGTGGCCGCTATCGCCGCGTCGCCGCCAACGAGGACGGCCTGATGGTTTGGGGCACGAGCGGCAAGTCGCAGTTCTTCCCGTTTGAAAAGCTCGACCACGTGCTCGACGGCGAGCGCATCTTTGTGGCCATGTTCGCCGACCAGGGCGTGACGATCCCTAAGGACACCTTTGTCCGCGGCGATGCCGAGCAGTTCGGTCCCTTCCTTAAGGCGCGCATCAACAAAAAGCTCCGCATCGAGACCAAGAAGAAGAAAATGAAGGCCGAGAAGGCTGCCGCCGAGGCCAAGCGGGGCGACAAGGCCGACAAGCCCCAGGACAACAAGGGCAAGCAGCGCAAGCAGAAGAAGAGCAAGAAGAAGCGCTAGGGCCGAGCGCCACTGCGAAGGGAATCTCATCCCGCTTCAGCGTAGGATGAGGCTCCCCCAACAGGGCCTTCGAGCTATTTAACTTCAAACCTGAAGAGCCTTCGCTCCGGCAGATCGGTCATCTTCATCGTATAGGTCCCGGGAAACGCTTTCTCAAAACGGACGGTCTCGTAACCTTCGAAATAGTCGTTGGTGTTTTGCATCATGAATGGGACGAGTAACTCGTTCTCCGCCCCAACCTGTACAGCAAACGCAGCAGAACCGCCCAGCACCGGCATTGCCTGCGTTATCAGATCGGTATTGACCACAAAGTCATAGTTTGGCGCAGACTCCGGCACCAAATGCCAAACATACGCTTTAATTCCGCCTTCGACATTGTCCTTATTCCTGACACGCATCTTTACGGCGATAACACACGTGATGTCGGCGTCCTTCAATTTCGTTTTCGTATCTACGATGCCATATTTTGAATAATCATCATGCGCACGCTTGAGATACTCGCGCGGCGTGAGCAGCTCTGCCCCGTCTATGCAAAACGAATACCCGTCAGTCGCCACATCCTTCGACCCCAGAAACGCCCCATCCATCGAGAGCCATTCGCCCTCCGCGTAATATTTTTCAGGAATGACTGTCCGGTTCCCGTTAACGACGCTCACCCTCATGCCCGCAAGGCCGGTAACAGCACAGCCAAAAAGCGCGAGCATCGACCTTCTCGTCAACAGGGCCTTCTTCATCGCGCTCACGACCTTTCCCGAACTTTCACAACGGCACCGTCGCGCATGCAGTAAACACGATCGGCTAGCTCCTCGAGCACCTCTCCGTCATGGCTAGACAGAAGAACCTCGCGACCCGTTGATGCCGCCATCGCCACAACGCGCTTGAGCATTTCCACGCCCGCTTCGTCGAGGGCATTCGTTGGCTCATCGAGAACAAGCAGCTTCGGCTTTTCCATAATTGCCGCAGCTATTCCCAGACGCTGCTTCATCCCAAGCGAGTATGCTCGAAACTTCTTTTTTTCGTCTGCATCGAGCCCCACGAGCCGCAGGGCAGAGCGAATGTCCTCGGGGGTGGCAACGCCATTGATTTGAGCTATGAGCTCCAGATTGTCGTAACCAGACAGATATCCTAAAAAGGAAGGCGCCTCTATCAACATCCCCAGACTCGGCGGAAACGAGATATCCGCCCCAAGTCTTTGGCCATCGATAATAATCTCGCCCTCGGTGGGTCTAATCAATCCGCAGACCGCTCGCATGAGCATGGTCTTACCCGAACCGTTTATCCCCTGAAGCCCGACCACAGTCCCAGGGTCAACCTCGATAGACACGTTGCGCAGGACATCGTTTTTGCCCATGCGCTTCGATACGTCCCTAACGATCACACTCATATCTTGTCCCTCTTTTCGATAAGGTCGGCCCTTCGAAACCACAGTCCACCCAACGATAGGCATAACGACATAATCACAATTGAAAACAAGCCACTCGAGCCCGTCGCAATTCCTTCTTTGACGATTCCACCCCAGCGCAACAGCATCAAGGCATTTCCCAGTAGCGCCCAATGCCGCGCATATGCCGAACAGATCAGGTAGCTCATTACAACCGCAAATGAAACTGACGGCCCAAGCACAAACCCAACCGTTGCCTGCACAAACGCAAGCGCCTCAAAAGCAAGAAAGAGACCTGCGAAAAACGGCAGTGCACCTGCTTCGCTCGCCTTGAGAAACCACGGCGCCAAATTAGCCAGCTGAAGCGACTCGCCATGGATGACCGCGCTGAACGAGGCACTCACCATCAAGCTCCAAATCACAACAGAGCAAACCACCACGAGCAGCGAAAATGCTGTTATCGCCGCCACTGAGATAAAACGCGAGACCCACCAAAGGGTTCTCGCCCGGCATCGGACAAGCGTTTGCAAACCAAACCCGTGCAACGATTCGGCGGGATAATCGAGTGTTGTATAGAGAATAAGCAGAATGAGAAATAGCCATCCTAGCGGAGGCACAAACATGACCCCGGGCCTAGGCTCAAACGGAGCAGATCCGGCAAACACGAGCGCAAGATTGTCCGCAAACCCCAAGGCATCCGTCCTGACCCCATACACAGAAGACAAACCGTAGGCGTACACCAGGTTCGCAACGGTCACTGCCGCAATCGCAATAAAGGTAATGATGTTCTTCTTCAAAACGGTCCTCAGGTCCGCGGCGACCAGCCTAAACAGCATCAGACCATCTCCCGCCTTTTCCACGCCCCAGAAAAAGCCAACGAAGCAAGGGTCAATAATATGATTTCCGCAAAACCGGCTCGAATGTCTGGCCAGTTATTCAGCGATTCCGACCTGATGCTGTTGAAGATATTGCAGTTAAACCCCACACAAGCCATTACGCCGAAGATCCAGCCATTTGCAAAATGCCACGCAACCATTAGCAGATACGGGACAATTATCGCTTTGATTCTGCTACGAAACAAAATTGAGAAGCCAGTTACAGCCATGGATAAAGTCCCGAGCGTGACCGCATCGAACAGCGTGTATGCAAGCACATATAACAAAGGATGTGAATAAAATAGACCGGAGAAATAGCTATGTAGGTAAAGCCCTACGTAGGTCGACTCATCGACCCGAGGAAGATACGCAGGAAAAAGCATCGAGACAATCAGGAAATTGACGAGCAGAGGAATGGCAGTCACTGTAAACGCGGAGAGGAAAGCAGACAGCACCTTTACGTTCACGTATGCCTTTCTGGAAACGCGCGTGCATATCTGCATGTCATAACCACTCAAACGCTCAAAGAGGCACGACCAAGATCCGGCCAACATTGCAAGCAGGGGCAGTGCATAGAAAAACACCGACGCAGACAGTGGCGCGTTCGCGCTCACAACAATCCAGTTACCGAAGCTGCTTTCACGTGTTTGACCGAGATAGTTTTTGGCTTGCATGCCAACGCCGTAACCAAAAGAAAGAAGGTTGTGACGTTCTTTTTCCAAATTTGCCCACGGCTCCAGCGCAGCAGCTATTGCAACTGCGACTGCAATCAAGAGAGCAAAGATAAAAGCTGGGCGTCTTATCGTTTTCGACAGCTCATATCTTACGAGCCTTTGGTTCATACGTCCTCCTCCCCCTTCCGACCCAGAAAGCCGGAGGGAGCCAATTCAAACAACTATGCGGGAAGCTTGCGGAAATGCCCGACGCAGTCGGGGCTCCATACACCAATAACAGTGCCGTAGCCAGACTCCGCCCATGCAGTCAGTCGCGCCGCAGATCGCCCGTTCTCACGGACGAGGTTATACATTTCCCACTGTCCCTTGTGATTCGAACGATACGTTCCCTGAGTACAATTCATGCTGCCGCTACCGCTTGTGTTATACGCACCGTCTGTATATAACCGAAGCGGATTTCCCGTATAACCTTGGATATCCAGATAGAGCGATGAGGAATCATCCTTTTGACGGTAGCCAGTTGCACTCGTCCCGGCACATTGAAAACTAAATGCCCTATCGGCATTGTTCGTACAGGTCGTAATTCCCGTATCGGCGTTTTGAGTAATGCTAGAAACCTGAGAGGTGTCAAACTCCTCTTGCGCGAACGATGCAGCGGGAACCCCTAGGGACAGACCCGCAGCAATCGCCAACCCGACTCCGATTCGAGTAATAGCGCTCCTTGGCTTAATCATGGCCTTCTCCAATCAAAAGCGGCTAACAATGCGTCGACGCACAGCAACCTTTGCATGAATGGAGAAAGATGTCTGTAAACACTCGCTATTGAGTTGATAATCCAGGCGTTTACACGTTATCTACCTGCGATAACAATGAAATAAGCTCTGCTTTGTTCTTGATCTTCAACTGGCGATAGGACGCGGATCGCAGCGCTTGCACCGTAGATGCAGCGTAACCGACATCCTGCGCAATAGTCTTTGTCGTTGTGCCCTCTGCCGTCATCAACAATATTCGGGCCTGAACATCGGACAGGGCGCGCGACGTAAGCAGAGCCAGCCGGCGCACGTGAGCTGCTTCGGTGGACCCGTTCGCACGGTACTTCAAGACGGCCTTCTCGTCCTCAACCGAGCGTACGAGCACGATGTGCGTAACGAGCATGGGCACAGACCAGCAAACAATCACCGTTGCCACGACGACATTGACGGCCGAACTTTGCCCCAGCAACGACGCAAGGAACAGAGGCTCGAAAACCGTCAGATCCTGCACCATGTTGAGCAAGACAACCCAGACAGGAGCCGCCGCCCCAAAGCAAAGCATCCATATCCCAAGCATTTTGCGCTGCGGACAGCTACGCAGCACTATGTATGTGAGCAACATCCCCGTCAGCACCGCGAACCCATGGATTCGCCCCCTAGTGGCCGCATGGATTAAAGTAGCCGCACCTATTGACACCAACGGCACGATAGCCCGGACACGGGCATGCACCTTAAACGGACGCAGCCCAACAGCGAGCGAGACCGTAGATGCCACGCCGCACAGCAGGACCGGCGCAGCCATCAACGGATCGCATATACACCTCCATGCCGCGATATAGACAAAAGACCATTCCACGGCAGACAGCACCGCCCATACGCACGGGCTTCCGAGCCCAATCGCCCCATCCGTTCTAGTCAGCGCAACTTCACGATTCAGTTTTTCACCCGCGTAGTGCAGCGACAGAAGCAGTCCGAGACCCAATGCATAGCTTGCGAGAGAAAAGGCGACTGCCCGCGAAACACCGGATCCCCAATCGCTATCCGCCATTACCAAGGGGCCCGCCGCAAGGAGGATAAAAAATGTTGTGAGCAGGTATCGAAACAGCCGGCGCGTCCGAACTGATGTCAACATATCACCAGCATGCCGCTGCAGCAGACCAGGCCCTGTAGCATCACCCTCACCCGCAAACAATGCCACGAGCTCGCGTGAGCCCGCAACCGATGCCTTCCCGTATGCTCGGTGAAGCGTTGTTCGCACCGTCGATGGCTTCGTACCCGTCTCCCTGGCAATTTCCGCCGGCGTTTTCCCTTTGAGCAGCAGTCGAACAAACTGCTCTTCTCGAGGCGACAGGGCAGGGGAAAACACCCCCGCATCGAATGGGTCGGACGTGCGAGGGGTATCCGAATTGTTGTCCCGTTTCTCCCTTAGCAATGTGCATACGAAGGCGGCAACAGCAATAGCGGACCCCATCGACAGTGATGCAATGACTGCGGCATCGCTTGCAAAGTATGCCACCTCGACAGCCGGAACAAGGCCAATGGGAACTGCTACAAGCACAGAACGGGCAAACACGTCGCCCTGCCCCCGACCAAAGGCGCGGGGACAGCAAAGCAGCGGGACCGCAGCCAATACGAGATAGACCAGCGGAATTAAAAGCACGAGGCCAATTGATGCGGCCGTTACAGAGGGCATCCCCCATGGCTCGGGAACGACTCTCCATGAAATTCGACAGCAAAACAGCAGGCAAGACAGGACAACTATTGTTTCTGCAAAAAGCGTGCTCTGCGATCGGCGGGTCCCCCTTTCGCCGTCCCGCGCCGCCCCCCGTATCAAAGGAGAGCCCGCCGTATCCCAAATTACATATGAGAGGAGCAACGACCCAGTGAAGCACAAGGCACACGAAACACGATGCAACAACCAGATTGGTGCAAACACGATTGGAATAGAATCTCCGCGAGCATAGAAGGCCAAGTCGACCCATTCGGGAACCACCGCAATAGCAGCAAGGAAAACACCGAAGACGCCAAGGCGACCCGGCCGTCTTATTTCTCTCCCCTTGCGGAGCGCAACACCATGACCAAACGCCGCGAGGCATGCGCCAAGGATAACGAGCCAGGTCATTGCACCTGATGCCAAGCCGATTGAAGATGAAAACCGGTGATAAGGGGTAACCGCCATTACGACGAGCGCAATGGCGAAAGCAGATGTGGCAGAACAGCGGGAAAAGAGCATATGACCTCCATAGCGTGTCATTATATCGCTCGGGCTGCTCGTTTATCTCCACGCCCACACCAGCCAGCATCAACGATTCAGGCGAACTCCAATCCGAGCCAGATCACGGTTCAGCTTTTGTCCGCAGTCCCCGCATCAAAGCGGGATGCGGTTTCCTTTTGAGCGTCGATCTGGAAACTGTATCCCGTTCTGAGTCAATATTCTGGGACGCAGTTTCCGCAGCACACCCCATTCGGAAAGCGTGTCCCAGTATTTGGCCGCAAACTGGGGCGCGCTTTCCGGATGGGTCGAGACGAAGGCCAAGACAGACAGGCAGCCTCGCATCCCGTTATCCTCGCCATCCGCCCGAGCGTGCTACACTAGCAGCATCTATGCCACCGCGAATGGCTCGGCCCCGCGCCCGCCGCTCGCAAACGAACTTTAAACGCACGAGGGTTGGCCATGCCGCTTTTCCCGCAACATACCGCCCGGTTCTCGCCGGACGTTCCTTTGGAGGGCACCAGCTCTCGCGAGCTGCTCAAGCGGTACCAGCCGCTCGAGACACTTGCGACCGGCGGTTTTGGCTCCATCGAGATCTGCCGCGACACGCACCTGCGCCGCCGCGTCGCCATTAAGCGCATCCCCCTTATCAACGGCGCCGGCATGCCCGCCAGCGACATCATGGATGTCCTGCGCGAGGCACACACCGCCGCCATGCTTCAACATCCCAATATCGTGCAGGTTATCGACTTTACGCACGATACCGCCTATGCCTACCTCGTCATGGAATATGTCGACGGCATGTCGCTCGCCGACTTTTTGCATCGCGTGGACGGCCATTCGCTCACCTTTGACGAGGCCGCGGCAATTGCCGACGCGCTGGGCCAGGCGCTCACCTTCGCCCATAGCAACGGCGTGCTCCACCTGGATATTAAGCCCGCCAACGTGCTCATCGACCACTCGGGCAACGTAAAGCTCACCGACTTTGGCATGGCGCGACTGTCGTCTGCCGGCGGCTTTGGCGGCTCGCGCGGCGGCACCATCGGCTACATGCCACCCGAGCAGCTCGATATCGAGACCGGCACGGTCGATGAGCGCGCCGATGTCTTTGCCCTCGCCTGTGTAATCTATGAGGGCCTGTGCGGCAGCGCCCCCTTTATGGCGGCCACGCCCGCCGACTCGCTCGACCGCATCATCGGCGGCGCCACCTATCCCAGCGAGCTGATACCACACTTTCCCCCGGGAGCCGAGGCCGCGCTCATGAGCGCGCTCTCCCCCATGCCGCAGGACCGCCCCAGCAGCATCGAGGCATTTTGCGACCAGCTCCTTGCCGGCTTGGGGAGCGTGCGCGAAGGCCGTCGCAGCTTGGAGCAGATGGTAGGCGAGCTTTCGAATGACGAGTGCGCGGCAGATGATATCGAGCCATCGAGCTACGAGGATGACACCGTCGAGGTCGACCCCGCACTTGGCTGGGCGGGCACGCGCTGGGGCCGCGCACGCAATTACACCATGCGCGGCATCTCGGCGCTCTCATGCGGAGCCTTCAGCTTTTTGCTTATGCAGACAGCCGGCGTCGCGACGCTTCCCGGGCTGGTCGTGGCGGCCGTCGCCATTGGCGCGGCGGCAGGCTTGGCCCCGCAGATTGGCTCGGCCATCTCGGCCGTGGGCTTTTTGGTGCTCATGGCCAACGCCACCATGCAGGCGCAGGGCATCCTGTCGATGCTGCCGGTCGCGGTCATTTTTGCCGCTGCCATGTCCGGTTGGTGGATTGCTTGGGGACGCACCGAGGCGGCTGCGAGCGCGACGCTCACCTGCGCGCTTGCGCTGGGTTGCCTAACCGGCGACGCCCTCCTTGCCGCCGGAGCCGCCACGAGCATCGCGGCGTTTTGGCTCGGCCCGGCAAGCGCAGCGGCGGCCACGGGCATGGGCGCACTCTTTGCCCGCCTTGCCGCAGCGGCTCTCTCTGCGGGAGGCGTACTGGGGCTTAGCAATGTCGTCGCAGCGCTGGGAGACGCGCTCCTTCTCGCTGCAATCGTGCTGGTTGCAGCAATAGCCGCGGCAACATCGCTGCTGCTCAATGCTCATGCCAAGCGCGCCGAGCAGGGATCGAACCTTGCCGCCATCGTCGCAATTGCCGTCGCCGGCATCGGCTCGGCCGTATCGTTTTGTCTTGCACACCATATGGAAATTGCCAGCCTTGCGGGCCCGGTCGTCGCCAAGGCGGCGGTTACGGGAATCCTATCCTCTATAATCGTCGGGATATGCCTTTATTTGCTCGGATACCAAAGAACCTATACGGAGAGTGATCTTTCGTGAACTTCCTGAACATCTTCGAGGACCACGTGGCCGGCATCTTCGGTGCCACCCGTGCCCCGTTCTCCTTTAAGAAGCTTGCCAAGCAGGCCGCTCGCGACATGGAGGATCAGACTCTGGTGATCAACGGCGTCAACACCGCGCCGGCGCTCTATACCATCCTGATTGCCGCCGACGACGATCCCATGCTCGCCCCGTTCTATCCCGAGCTTTCGCGCGAGGTCCGCGAGTTTGTGAAAGCGCAGGCCGAAAAGCGCCGCTACGTCTTTGTCGGCGAGCCCCTCGTTCGCTTTATGATCGACCCGCAGCTGCGCGGCGGCAAGTTCTCGGTCTTTGCCGAGAACGTCGATGCCCCCACGCTCGGTCGCCTGTACGAGGAAGAGCGCGCCTACCAAAACGGCCTGGGCCAGAACAACTCGGCCGCGAGCCGTGCCGCCAGCGCCCCGCGCGCCGGCCAGCAGCAGTTTGCCGCCCCGCAGCAACACCCCGCTGCTATGCCGCAGCAGCAGCCGGCACCTCGTGCTGCCACTCCCGACCCGCTTGCCGTGGCCGACCCCTTTGCGCCCAATATGCCCGATCCCGCCGCCGCACCCATCCCCGTGCCCCAAACCGTCTCGCGCGACGCGCTTGCCGGCATGGGCGGAGCCGCCGCGACCGGCGCCGCCGCTGGCCTTGGCGCCGCAGCCAGCATCGCCTCCAACATGGCAAGCTCTCGCGCCCCGCAGCGTCCGCTCGCCCAGCTCGTCGACGTCGTGAGCGGCGAGAGCCACGCCATCACCTCCGCACAGGTGACCATCGGTCGCGAGCGCTCGGTTTCCGACATCGCCCTGCGCGACCCCAACGTGTCGCGCCGTCATGCCCAGCTCACCTTTACCGGCTCGGACTGGTCGATCGAGGACCTCAACTCCACCAACGGCACGCTCGTCAACAACCGTCGCATCACGCGCTGCCCGCTGCGCAACGGCGACCTGCTGACGTTTGGCCTGAGCACGTTCGAATTTAGGGGATAGTCGCTTATGAACATCGATATCGTCCTGTTTGCAGGCCGCATCGTCCTGGTCGTCCTGCTTTATATCTTCCTGTTTGCCGTCATGAAGACCGGCGTGGGGCTCGTCCGCGGCCAGCGCCGCGACTCGGCCATCTGGACGATCGATGTGGACAAGGGCCCGCGCGGCATCCGCGGCATCCACGTGGATATGCTCGGCCCCGTCATCGTCGGCCGTTCGCCGTCGTCGGACATCTGCATCAACGAACCGTTTGTCTCGGCCTCGCATGCGCGTTTTTCGCTGCAGGGTCCGGCACTTATTATCGAGGACCTCAACTCGCTTAACGGCACGCTCGTCAACGGCCGCCAGCTGGTGGAACCCGCAACGCTGCGCGAGGGCGACGAAGTCCAGATTGGCGACGTGGTCATGAAGGTGAACCGTCGATGATCGACGAGGAGAACAAGTCCGCAACCATGCCAGAGACGTCGGCCGCCCCCGCGACCGCGCCGGTTCATGCCGCCCCGGCGGGCCATGCGCCCGTGGAGCCCGAGGACACTGTGTTCTCCCTGCCTCTTTCGCATGTAACGCAAGAATATCCGACGCTGACCGACGGCGAGGATACCGAGGACAACGCTGACGGCGGTAACACCCCCATCGGCGTGCACGCCGCTACCGAGCAGCCCGCGGTCCCGCAAGACATGCCCGCGCCGGCTCACTTTGCCGAACCCGTCGCCACGGCGATTACCGAGAGCTCCGCGGTATTTGCGGCTCCCGAGCCCGCGGCACCGGTGTTTCCCGTAGCGCCGGCACCCGCCGCAGCACCCGAGTCCGCATCTGCACCGGAACCCGCGGCGGCGCCCGAAGCCATGCAGTCTGTAACCGAAGACGTACCCGCAGCAACGACGGAGGATGTCTCCCAATCCCACGGCACGCCCGCGCCCGCGCACTTCGCGACGCCCGAGTCTGCAGCCGTCGCCCCGCAAGACGACGAGCCTGTCGACCGTACAACCGAAGAGCCCGCCACGCCCAACGTCAACGACCCGAGCAACGATGCCGACACCGTCTCGCCCGGCGATACGGCCGAGATTGACGTTGCCGCCGTGGAGGCCAAGCTTAAGGACCCCGGCTCGACCATGAGTTTTGAGCCGCTGACCGACGAGCGCGTCGAGACTGACTCGACCTACGACGCCGGCACGACCACGCAGCTCATGTGGGGCGCCCGCTCCGATGTTGGCTGTGTGCGCCCGCATAACGAAGACTCCTATCTGGTGCAATCGCCGCTCTTTTGCGTATGCGACGGCATGGGCGGCCACGCCGCCGGTGAGGTAGCCTCCTCCATCGCCGTCGAGACCATTGCCAAGACAGCGCCGCAGGCAGCCGACGCCGCACGACTGGCGGCCGCCGTCGAAGCTGCAAACGCCGCGGTCATCGAGGCTGCGCTCAACGGGCTTGGCAAGCCTGGCATGGGCTGCACGGCAACCTGCGCCTATATCGAAAACGACATGCTCGCTATCGCCCACGTGGGCGACTCGCGCGCCTATCTGCTCCACGAGGGCACGCTCATCCGCGTGACCCGCGACCACTCCTATGTGGAGGAGCTCGTGGACGCCGGCGAGATTACGGCAGACGAGGCTCGCATCCACCCCAACCGCTCGGTCATCACCCGCGCGCTGGGCTCGGATCCCGCAATGTATGCCGACCACTTTACCCTGCATATCGAGGAAGGCGACCGCCTGATCCTGTGCTCGGACGGTCTTTCGAGCATGATTCCCGATAGCGATATCGAAAACATCGCCACGCAGTCCTCGACCGCGCAGATTTGCGTCGACAACCTTGTTGACGCGGCACTGGTCGCCGGCGGGCATGACAACGTCACCGTGCTTGTCGTTGACCTGGTCGACGATGGCGTCATGCGCGAGGCAAAGCGCGTCCGCCGCCGCAACATCACCATTGCCACCGTACTGGGCATCGCTTTTGTGCTGGCGGCAGCCATCTGGGCCTACGCAGGCATCACCGGCTCGTACTACCTGGGCACCTACAAGGACACCGTCGCGGTCTACCGGGGCATTCCCGGCAAGCCGCTCGGCCTTAAGCTGCACTGGCTCGACAGCACGACCACCATCAAACTGTCCGACCTGCCCGAAGACACACAAAATCGCCTTAAGGCAGGTATTCAGCAGACGAGCATCGACGACGCACAGGACACCATCTCCAAGTACCGCCATCAGATCGACGAGGAGCAGACCCGTCAGGTGATCGACGCGCAAACGATCCGCAATAACACCGACCAGGGTTCGATCTCCGAATCGGATTCCGAGAATACCGCCGAACAGTCCGCCGAGGCCGAAGCCTCCGATAAGAATTAGAAAGGGAGTGCCGCTTATGAGTCGCCGTAATACCGAACTGCTCTTACTCATCGCCTCGGCGTTCCCCGTCATCCTGCTGTATGCGATGTACGTGCTCACCGCAGGCGCCGCCATCTCGTTTGAGACACTTGCCGTTCCGATCGGTCTCTTTGCCGCCTTCGCCGCGGCGCATATCGCCGTGCGCATTCTGGCACCCGGCGCCGACCCGGCCATCCTGCCCATCGTCTTTGTTCTTTCGGGCATTGGCATCACGTTTGTGACGCGCTTGGCGCCCACGCTCGCCATCTCGCAGCTCGTCATCCTGTTTATCTCGGTGGCGTTGATGGTGGGGACGCTTGCGCTGGTCAAAAACCTCGACGTGGTCATGCGCTACAAGTACACCTTTGGCATCATCGGCATCATCTTGCTGATGCTGCCCATCTTTATCGGCACCACGATCTCGGGCTCTAAACTGTGGATTCGCATCGCCGGCTTTACCATTCAGCCCGGCGAGTTCGCCAAGGTCTTTATCGTGCTGTTCCTAGCCGGTTACCTGGCCGAGAACCGCGAACTGCTCTCTATCTCCAACCGCAAGATCTTGGGTCTTAAGATTCCGCGTCTGCGCCTGCTGCTACCGCTGTTCGCAGTCTGGGGCGTATGCCTGCTCGTCGTTGTCTTCGAACGTGACCTGGGCTCGGCCTTGCTGTTCTACACCATCTTCTTGCTGATGCTCTACGTTGCCACGGGTCGCTTCTCGTATGTCATCATCGGCCTTGTGCTCTTGGCCGTGGGGGCCGTGGGCGCTTACAAGTTCCTGTCGCACGTCCAGGTTCGTTTCCAGATCTGGGCCGATCCCTTTAAGGATGCACAGGGCCAGGGCTACCAGATTGTCCAGTCCCTCTTCTCGCTGGCCGACGGCGGCCTTGTTGGCGTCGGCATTGGCAACGGCATGGCCAACAACATCCCCGTCGTCGAGTCCGACTTTATCTTCTCGGCTATCGGCGAGGAGATGGGCCTTTTGGGCGGTGGCGCCGTTCTTATCCTGTTTATGCTCTTTGCCGTACGTGGCCTGACCACGGCAGCCCGTGCCAAGTCCGACCTTGCCGCCTTTAGCGCCACCGGTCTTACGGCCGCTATCAGCTTCCAAGCGTTCTTGATCGTTGGCGGCGTTACCCGCCTGATCCCGCTGACCGGCGTCACCCTGCCCTTTATGAGCCAGGGTGGCTCCTCGCTGCTGGCAAGCTTTATCATCGTCGCGCTGCTGCTGCGCGCCGGTGACGAGGCAACCGGTCGCGAGGCCGAGCTCACCGGCACCGGCACCATGGCCGCCATCACCGACGACCAGGTCGCCTCGGCGTCCTCCCCGGCCGGCACGCGCTTCGCCACTTCGTCTTCGTATGCCCGCGGCAGCCACTCCGCCGGCTCGCGCATGCGTCGTCGCCTGCTCGACACGCCCGAATCCGGTGTGCTCGGCCGCGTGGCGCTCGCCAATCGACTGACCCGCGCCGTGCTCGCCTTTACGGCACTATTCGCCATCCTTATCGGCAACCTCACCTATGTCCAGGTCATCAAGGCCAAGGACTATCAGGACATGCCGACCAACAACCACACCATCGCCCGCTCCAAGTACATCCAGCGCGGCTCCATCATCACGTCCGACGGCGTGACGCTGGCCGAGTCGCTGCAACAGGAAGACGGCACCTACGCCCGCTCCTACCCCAACGGAAACATGGCCGCTCACGTGGTGGGCTATGTAAGCCAGCAGTACGGCACCGCTGGTGTCGAGAGCGTCATGAACGAAACGCTCACCGGCTCCAAGGATTACTCCAGCTGGGACAACGCCCTCGCGTCGCTCGCGGGCCAAAACCAACCGGGCAACACCGCCAAGCTCACCATCGACTCGCGCATCCAGACGGCTGCCGAGCAGGCACTCAAGGGCTTTAAGGGTGCCGTGGTGGTTATGGATCCGCGCACCGGCGCGGTCCTCGCATGCGCAAGCTCGCCCACCTATGACAACACCAACATCGATGCCCTGATGCAGTCGGGCGGTGGCGAGGACGGCTCCATGTACGACCGCGCCATGGACGCTCTCTATACCCCGGGCTCGACCTTTAAGGTCGTCACACTCTCCGCGGCGCTCGAAACCGGCACCGCCAGCCTTACCAGCACGTACCAGGCGCCCGGCTCCATGGATATCGGCAACGCGCCGGTCACCAACTCCGCCAACGAAAGCTACGGAACCATCAGCCTGCAGCAGGCCTTCGCCGTGTCGTCTAACGTCGTCTTTGGCCAGGTGGCCAACGAGGTCGGCGCCAGCTCGCTCGTCCAGTTTGCCAACGCCTTTGGCTACGGTCAAAAGCTCGGTCAGGACCTGACCACCGCGGCTTCCATCATGGCCGACCCTTCGCTTATGACCGAGTGGGAGACCGCCTGGGCCGGCGCCGGCCAGCCCGTCGGCATGGACCACACACCTGGCCCGCAGACCACCGTCATGCAGAATTGCGTGATCGCTGCCGCTATCGCCAACAGCGGCGTGGTCATGGACCCGTTCTTTGTGTCACAGATACTCGCCCCGGACGGGACCGTGGTCAAGACCACGCAGTCCCGCTCGCTGGGTCAGGCCGTCAGCTCCGCCACGGCCGACCAGGTCAAGCAGGCCATGCTCGCCGTCGTCCAGTCCGGCACCGGCACCGATGCCCAGATTCCGGGCGTCAAGGTTGCCGGCAAGACCGGTTCGGCCGAGACCGGCGGCACCAACGTCAACTCTATGTTCGTTGGCTTTGCACCTTACGATTCACCCACGGTCGCCATCTCGGTGGCCTTGGAGGATTACGACAAGCATGACGTCGAGGCGGCCAAGATTGCCGGCATCGTCCTGACCGCGGCGCTCGCCGCACAGGGAGCGTGATGCCCGTGATCAAGGCGGATACTTGGGGCACGCCACGGCCGATGAGCTAGCGGCAACGCGCCACACGGCCCCAGCGGCCACACATTTGGTACCACACACATCGTTGAGCGAATAAGTTAGTTAGGAGCAGGAATGGAACAGAGGGTCCTCGGGGGAAGATACCTCCTCAAGGATAAGGTGGGAACGGGCGGCATGGCGACCGTCTTCCGTGCGCAAGATCAGGTCCTCGACCGCACGGTTGCCGTCAAGATCATGCTGCCGCAGTATGCCGGCGACGCCACCTTCGCCGCCCGCTTTAAGCAGGAGGCCCAGGCAGCAGCAGGTCTCTCCTCCCCCTATATCGTGGGCGTCTACGATTGGGGCAAGGATGGCGATACCTACTACATCGTCATGGAGTACCTGCGCGGTACCGACCTTAAGAGCGGCATCAAGAGCCACGGCGCCCTCGATCCAAAGAAGGTCGCGCAGATCGGCTCGCAGATCAGCTCCGCGCTTTCGGTCGCCCACAAGCACGAGATCATCCACCGCGACATTAAGCCGCAAAACATCATGGTGCTGCCCGACGGCAACATCAAGGTCATGGACTTTGGCATCGCGCGCGCAAAGAACAGCCACCTCACGCAGGACAACAATGTACTGGGCACCGCCCACTACGTAAGCCCCGAGCAAACGCGCGGCCAGGACCTCGGTCCCACTTCGGATATCTACTCCCTGGGCGTCGTGATGTACGAGTGCGCCACCGGTCGCGTCCCCTTTGACGGTGACGACGCCATCTCGGTTGCGCTCAAGCAGGTAAACGAACTGCCGGTTCCGCCGAGCCAGATCAACTCCGGCGTCGACGCCGATCTGGAGCGCATCATCCTCAAGTGCATGGAAAAGGACCCGTCGAACCGCTTCCAGACGGCAGACGAGCTGCGCCAGGTGCTCAACAACTACCTGTCCGGCCGCGCCGTCAACGTCTCCGAGCCCACGCACATCATCGGTGCCGCGGGCGACCTGGGCGCCACCAAGACCCGTGAGCTGTCTGACTCCACGCGCGCTATGGTTCGCCCCGTATCGGGCGTAAGCGGACAGACCAACCCCCGCAGCGCCGTCTCGGGTTCCACCGGTTCCTACGAGGTCGATCAGCCCAAGTCCAACAAGAACAAGATTATCGCCGCCGTAGTCGCCGCAATCGCCGTGGTTGGCGTTGTGGTGGCCTTCGCCACCGGGCTCTTTGGGGGCGAGCAGGTTACGGTGCCCGATGTGCTTAACAAGGACCAGCAGACCGCTATCGAGCTGATCAAGGAGGCCGGCCTTGAGGTCGGAACTGTCGACCAGAGCTATAACGACGATGTCGACGAGGGCAAGGTTGCCGAGCAGACCCCCAACGGCAACACTAAGAAGCCCAAGGGCTCCAAGGTTAACCTGGTGATCTCCAAGGGCCCCAAGCCCTCCGAGAAAGTTGAGGTTCCGCAGCTCGTCGGCCTAACCAAGGACCAGGCCGAGGCCGCGCTGGCAAGCGTGGGCCTGAAGGGCAACGCAACCGAGGAGGCCAACGAGGCCGACGAAGGCCAGGTCTTTGAGCAGGGCACTGATGCCGGCAAGGAAGTCGAGAAGGGCACGACCATCTCGTATAAGGTCTCCAGCGGTCCTGACACCACCTCCGTCCCCGATCTGACCGACATGACCGAGGCCCAGGCACGCAACGCTCTCGACATGGCCGGTTTTGGCGTCAACGTGAGCTACCAGGAGAACGATTCCGTCACCGAGGGCACCGTCATTAGCTGGAACCCCAGCGGCAAGCAGAAGCCCGGCGCCACGATTACCGTCGTCATCGCCAAGAAGTCCGGCAAGGCCAGCGTTCCGGGCAACCTGTACGGCAAGAGCATCTCCGCCGCCGTCACCGCGCTCAACAACGCCGGGTTCTACAACATCGCATTCTGCGATCAGAACGGCAATCCCGTGAGTGGCAACGAAAACGCCACCGTGACGGGCGTCTCCCCCACTGGCAAGCAGTCCACCGACAGCACGATCACGCTGACGGTTTCGGTTTCTGGCTCCGATTCGGGCGACGATTCCGGCACGACTAACTAGTCGAGGACCCATCACCCGCAGCGGCTAGGGCCGCAAACATATTCGCTCAACGGCGCCCGCTTGCTCCCCCGCAAGCGGGCGCTTTATTTATCGACAGACCATGGCCCCTTAGCAACGCAAAGAGGCCCGCAAAAGCGAGCCTCCCAGGTGACAACAGAATATGTAATGCAGTAATTACTGGCCGCAGAACTTCACCATGATCTCGACCATGGACTCTTGCCTATGGACAAAATGTCCATAGGCAAGGAGATGAAAGAGTAAGGACAACGCCCTCTAAAAGAAGGCCGTATATGAAGATTGCATATCCCTTTTGCCTTCATATACTCAAGAAGCACCCCTCGAAGCGCTCCTGAGAGGCCCCCTTGGATGCAACCCAGGGGATCCAGATTCTGGTAGACATCGGCGCAGCAAAATCCTGCCGCGCAGGCACGAACGGACATCTTGACTCCTAACGCAATGCGGGGCGCCCCAAGACACCCCGCCACGACAAAAAACTAGTTCTCGTAGACCAGCGGGTGGCCCCAACTGCCCTCGATCCTGCAGGTCTCCGCCGCAAAACCGGCAGCGAAGTCCAAGCTCTCGCGAATCGCGGCCTCGCCGCACTCGCCGGCCTTCTTCTTGGAAAGATAGGTGACCAAAAACGCCGTCAGCAGTGAATCGCCGGCCGCCATAGCGTCTTTGAGCTCCTCGGGCGCCACGGGCTTGATGCCCTGCTCGTAGAAGTTTTCGCCGTCATAGGCGACGGAGCCCTTGCTCCCGCGCGATGCGCATACGATTTGAGGGCCAAGGGCCTTCACCCACTCGAGCTTCGCCTTGATATCCTCCAGGGAAGCGTCGCCCATGGACATAAAGGCGTACGTCACAAATGGCGCAATCTGCCCGAAGTACTCGTCGGTGGAGTCATCGGAGAAGTCGAAGCTGATAGGCACGCCGGCAGCCTTGATCTTGGGGAGCTCGCGCTCGGTGAAGCAGTAGTTGCCGCTGTGCACCAAATCGAAGCCGCTGACGTACTCGGCGGCGAAGCGGTCTATCACGTAGCGCATGTCGCCACGTATGCCGCCTTCATTGGAGCCCAGGAAGATACGGTCCCCGGTCTCGTCAACGGTCACGCGAGCGGCGCCGTTGACGCCCAGGACCTGCTGGCAGCGAAGAAGCTCGACGCCCTCGTCCTCGAGCGATGCTATAACGTGCTCGGCCTCCTCATCTGATCCGAAGATTCCCATGTAGGCGCTGCGATCGACGCCGAGCTTCTTGGCGAAGACGGCGAAGTTAACTGCATTGCCGCCGGGATACATGGCCTTGATGTGCTCGTACTTATCGACAACGTTGTCTCCAAAGCCAAGCACGCTTATAGGATAGGCTGCCATGGTTATCTCCATTCAGGTAAACCGCCGTGGTTACGGCGAGCAGACGGGGCGCGAGGGATTCGCACGTCTCAACGCGCCTCGCGCCCCGTTTTAAAATCGCTAGTACTTCTCGATGCCCATGTAACGACGCACGTCCGGGTGATGGTCGAACACCTTGCCGCGAGCGGAGCGCAGCTCACAGTTCATCGCGTAGAACAGGATTGGATCAAGGAACGCGCGAACGCTCGCCGGTACTTGGTCCATGCCGTACTCCATGGCGTCGAGCACCATAAGAGTGTCGGTATGGGTCTCGAGGAATGCGAGGGCGCGCTCATCCATGGCTCGGCACTCACTAGAAGACATCTGCAGGAAGTAGAAGACTCCGGGCTCGGTCACCTCGAAGGGGCCGTGGAAGTACTCGCCGGAGTGGATATAGGCGCAGCTCTGCCACTGCATCTCCATAAGCGAGCAGATAGCGAAGCCATAGGCCTGGCTAAACACGGGACCGGACCCCAAGATATACAGGAACTTGTGGTCCTGGCACAGGGCGGCAAAACGGTCGCAGAGTTCGGCGTTGACCTTCTCGCGAGCTGCAGGCAGGATCTGGTCCATCTTGGCGATGCCTTCGTACATGTCGGCAAGGTCGGCATAACCTTCCTGCTGATCCAGGAGCTCGGAAGCGAGAGCCAAAGAGATGCCGGCGGGCACCTCCGCCTGCGGAACTCCCTCGCCCCACGGATATACCCAGCACGTCCACTCACCGTTATCGATGCCGGAACCCGCGTTGTCCGTCTGCACGATAACGGTCGCGCCCGCCGCCTTGGCGATCGAGCACGCATCGATTACCTCGGGGGTGTTGCCGGAGTGGCTGCAAGCGATGACAAGGGACTTTTCGCCCAGGCGCTTGGGACGCATGATATCGAACTCGCGGGCGGTATACGCCTCACTGGCAAACGTAGTCGCCTCGCGCTTGAGCAGCTCGTGGGCGGGCAGCAGGTCGATGAGGGAGCCGCCGCAGGCAACCCAGAAGACGCTATCGAAACCGCCCTTTTCAGCGATTGCGTCGGCGATAAGATCATGTGCGTTCATTGTTATTCTTCCTTTCGATACGGCGGACGAATCCGCCAACGTTTACTGCGAGTCTTCTCGTCAAGCGTGTTGACTTCCCCACGCGAATGGGAGCTACGCGCTAGTCGACAAAATACCTCTCGAAGGCGTCCATGTTGTGCCGGTCCGCTGCTGCGGGATCATCGAAATACCTTCCATCGGTGATCTCCTGGCCAAGATAGCCCTCGAACCCATGCGCGTTGAGGACGCGTACGAAATCGTCCATACTGTGCTTTCCATCGCCCCAAACCAGATGGCCATATGGGTCGCCATCAATGAAGCGCATGTTCCTTATGGCACCATCGCCAAACTCGGCAAACCACTCTTCAAGGCTCTCGCCGGCGACTCCCATAGCGGTAGTGTCCACCATTGGAGTAAGGTGCGGGCTGGCTACTTGGTCAAGCATGCGCCTGGCGTCCGCGAGTGTAACCACCAAGTTGCTCTCTTCCGGCCTCAGGCTCTCCATGCAGAGGGTCACGCCGTGCTCGCCGGCATAGTCCGCAAGAATCGCCAAGTGCTCGGCAGAGCGCTTCCAAGCCTCCTCGCGGTCCCCGTCCCAATCGCCCCAACCGGAGTTGATGGACATATACGGGGCGCCGAGCACCTCGGCGAGCTCGATGCCGTGCTTAAAGTAAGCGAGGCTCCGCTGCGCGTGGAGGGGCTTTCTGGCAGCGTACTGCCACGGATACACCACGTTCTCCGGACACAGGGAGCTCACGGAGAGTCCGCGGGACTCGATCTTGCGGCGAAGCTCGTCGGCCTCGAAATACCCCGTGTGGTCCAGCGTCACGTGCGGCTCGGCCGCCCAAAGCTCGATGGTTTTGAAGCCAAGGCGCTGCTGAGCATCAAGGAAGTAATCGAGCGACCACATGATGTAGTGAATGTTCATGCCGGCGACCTGCTCGCGACGCAGACGGGGTGTGGAAGCGCTTAAATCCATGCTGGGCACCTCCTACATCGGCAGTAGGCCGGAGATCACAGTCGCGACCAATCCGAACAGAACCATGAAGATAAAGAACTTCCAGATGGTCTTCCACCATTGCCCGAAGGAGATCTTCGCCACGGCAAGACCCGCGACGGTCATGCCCGCAACGGGGCTGATGGTGTTGACGGTCTGGTTCGCGAACTGCAGAGCGGTGACGGCAGCCTCGGGATTGAGGCCCATAAGCTCGGTCAGCGGGCCCATGACGGGCATGGTGAGTGCAGCGAGGCCGGAGCTGGAAGGAACCAGCAGCGAAAGCAGGCCGAGGACGATGTACATGAAGGTGGTATAGATGAAGGACGGAGCGCCCGCAAGGAGTCCGACGAGCCAGTTAAGAATAGAGTCGATGATCATTCCGCCCTCTGCGACGACCAGGATGCCGCGGGCGATGCCGATGATGCAGGCTGCGTAGGCGAAGTCGGCGATTCCGCGGACGAACTCCTCCGCAATGGTCTTCTCGTCCAGGCCGCCGAGTATGCCGGCAAGAAGGCCCATGGCCAGGAACACCATGGAGATCTCGTCCATATACCAGCCCTGGGTAACGAGGCCCCACACGATAACGCCCATGCCGACCGCGAAATCAATGAGGACGAGCTTGTGGCGAAGCGTGAACTCCTCTTCGATAGAGGCATCGGTGACAGAGAACTCGATGCGCTTCTGCTTATCGTCCTCATAGGTGATGGAGGACTTGGGATCGAGCTTGACGCGGCGCGCGTAGCGCATGGCCCAGAAAATGCCCGCGGCGGTGAAGATGACCCACAGGATGGCGCGGAGCCAAAGCTGGGGATTTCCCTCGATGCCGATAACGCCCTGGGCGATCAGCACGTTGAAAGGATCAATAGTGGATGCGCAGTAACCAAGGTTGGGGCCGAGGAAGCAGATGATGAACGCGGTCATGGAGTCATACCCGATGCTCAGCATGATGGGGATGAAGATCGCGTAGAACGGCAGCGCCTCCTCGGACATGCCGAACGTGGTGCCGCAGATCGAGAGCAGGATCATGGAGATGGGGATGATCAAGATGTCCTTGTTCTTCAGCTTCTTGATCACGCGGCTCATGCCGGCGTTTAGGGCGTTGATCTTGGTGACGATGGCGAACGATCCGCCGATCAGCAGGACGAACGCGACGACATCGGCCGCAGCCTGAATGCCCTTGGCGGGAGCCTGCAGGACGGCATCGATGCCCTGTCGCAGATCGACGGTCTCCCCCGTCTCCGAATCGGTGCAGACCTTGTCGACCTCTTGGTACGTTCCGGCTACGGCGACTTCTCGCTCGCCCGCGGCCGTCTGAATGGTCTGGCGGTCGAACTGACCCGATGGGACGATCCATGTGAGCACCGCGAAGAACACGATCAGCATGAACGCGATGGTGTACACATGGGGAAGCTGGAGATGGAATCTGCGCTTGGGCTTCTCCTGTTTGGCATCCGACATTCTTAACCTCCTGCCAGAGCAACGATGCTTGCCAAAAATCCTTCACGTATAGGCAAACATCTTAGGTTGTTCTATGTATAACCTGCATGAAGGCGTCGGTCAAGAAACATATTAGGTTGTTCTATAAGTGGTAACTTTTACGCGCTAAACGGACCTGCCGCGGCAATACGAGAACAGCGCTGTGTGAGACAGAGCCGCTAGATATCGAAGCTGTAGCGCGAACCCACGTAGTACTGTCTGCCATAGCAGAAGCGCTCTCCGTTGGAATCGAGAAAGCCCGCGTTCATGAAGAACAGCGGCTCCCCTACTGGGACCTTGAGCTCGCGGGCGGCATCAATTCCCGCACGGGCGATCTCCAGCCTGCAGGGATCGGACGAGCAGGGATACCTACCCGTACGCTCCCCCACGGCCTCGAATATCGAACAATTGGAGAGACCGATATCTTTGAGAAATTCGAATCCATCGACAGGATAGTAGTTGTTCTCGAACAGGACCGGCACGCCGTCTGCGGTACGCACGCGTGAGACCAAGATGAGGTCAGAGCCTTCATCCAAGCCAAAGAAAGAAGCGAGGTCGCGATCGGCGGCAACGGTCTTGCGGGCAACGACGCGAGCGCCCGCCTTCATGCCGTTTTCAGCGCATGCTTGGGTAAAACTCTGAACATCGTCCTTCTGATGCACCTTGCGAATTATCTTTGTCGCGGTCACAAACGTACCACGCCCCTGCCGCTTGGTGAGATACCCCTCGCCCACAAGCTCCTCTATTGCGCGGCGAACCGTGACCCTTCCCACGCCGTACATCTTAGAAAGCTCAAGTTCCGTTGGAATCTGCGAGTCAACGGGATATGTCCCCTGTTCGATATCGCTCTTAAGCAAATCGAGCACCTGTTGATACAGCGGGGCGGAAGAGCCCCCATCCAGATGCGCATCCACAAAAACTCTCCCTTTAAGGCGTTCGCGATCTCAACGACTCCATTCTACCGCACACGGAAAAATGAGGTTAAACACATAGGGGCCCTGCATGTTTGAGCGGATCGGGAATCTGGTCGCTGATTTCGTCCGCATTTGCTTGCGAAAAACCAAAACGCTCCTCGCGCTTGGCGAACACGGTGAGGCCCGCCGCCTTGCACGCAGCGATCGATGATGCTCGTGTGATGTTGGCTTCCTTCCTTTGCTTGCGAGGCGCGTCACTCGTCCTGCTGAGCCGCGGGCCCATCGTTCGGCGTGGCCTGCCTGCGCGGGGCATGCCGGGAATTGATGTAGTCGTATGCGTAGGCGATCTCCGTGACGGGGACCTCCACGTGGTAATGGGCGGAAATGTCAGAGAAGCTCGTGCGGAATGCCTCGACGAAATCGTTGTGTTCATTGGCGAAGCGCTGCTCGTCTGCGTAGTTCTCGATGGGGCTTCTGGTCACGAGGCGCTCCACGAGACAACACAGGTGCACGTAGAGCCCCATGCTCACACGAGCGCCAATCACGTCTCCGGTGAGCTGCTGGAGCCGCTCTGCGGCACTCTCGATTTCGCCGAAGAGCTTGTTGGGGTTAAGGATTGTGATGGACTCGACCACGTTCCTGAGGGTCATGTTCTTGACGAGATTCTGGTGGAACGTGCGCAAGCTGTCAGCGTCGAGCAAGCGTGCGAAGGCGCGGTCTATCTGGGCCGTTCCTTCGCCGGCGATGAGTTCCTCGAGCGAAATGAACGGGACTCCGTCGGCGTGCGGATTGTCCGTGCCGATGACCGAGCGCACGTTGTACTGGGAGAAGGCGGCATCCTCAGATCCGTTATTGGCGAGCTGCCGCCAGTCAACGGCGACAAGCCGCGCGGGGGACTCGCCAGGCAGGCTCTGCGCCACGAGATCGCGGATCCGCGCAGCTGCGTCAAGTCCGCCTTCGGAGCAGAAGACAATCGCGTCCGGTCGGGCGTTGCGCGCCACGATGTGATAATTACAGGTGCAAGCTGCCGCAGCATCGTCGAGAACCTCTCGCACGGAGCGACCCGCGATAAGTCCGGCGCCAACCTCCACCGCAAGGCCGGTAGAGGCGTTGTTGATGATGCCGAGCGTCATGCCGGAGGTGGATTCCAGACTCTTATAAATATCCTGGAGCGATCCCATGTCCACGAGGATGACGACCTCGTCTGCGTAGGAGAAGCGGTCGATGATTTGCTGAAGAGGAACAGCGACGTCCGTAACCTTCTGGTCGTAGGGCATGTCGATGGCCTCGAAGACCCTCGTGTCAAGAATCCGATTGGCGGCGTCGGCGATGCTCGTGGCGGTCGAGTAGCCATGACTGAGGACGATACCGACGCTCCGACGACGCTTAGACGGGTCGAGTGCGAGTGCCGCATGCGCAAGGACGAGCAGACACGTGAGATCGTCGAGTGCGATGCCGAGCGTGGCCTTGAGTTCATCAGCGATGCAGGCGCAGACAGTAACGGCAAAGCGGTTGCGCTGGGCCACGACGCCGCGCATGCCGGAAAGCTCGCTTGCATGGGAGCTCTTCCAGCGCGAGAGGCTTGCGGGCGGCCACAGCTGGAGGCAGATGCCCTGGGCGATTAGATGCGAGCTCTTTCGGGACAAATCGATCGAGTAGAGTTCGTTCACGGAAGTGACGACGCTGTCGGCGATCTGCTCGTATGCATCGGACTTCGAGCGGCCCGGGTTTTGCCCGAACGCCAGGTAGTCCTCGAGGTCGCGGGCTCGCTCCACCAGCTGAGCGCTGCACGCGCCCCCATCAAGCGTGCCTTCGCGATAGCTCTCGTATGGCTCCAGCATGGCGTCGAGTACATGCCGTGCGCGGTCGTCCGCCTGGCTTTGGATGCTCCGGGTGGTGTCGATGAGCTGCATGTCGTTCTCGCTGCGCTCGAGTGCGGAGCCGGCAAGGATTGCGGAGGGAAGCTGGTAGGTGCGAATCTCCAGGCTGTCACCCTTCGTGTCTAGATAGGCCTCGGCGCAACAGTTGGTGATGCAGTCGCGCAGGCCGCGTACGTTCTCCTCGAAGTTGGTGCCGGCGAGGGCTCGGAAGGCTCCGCGACTTATGAGGATGTCGCGTCCTATGCGTCGGCCCTCCTCCTTGAGGAAGTGGAGAGTCAGTTCCTCACGCTCCTCCTGGGTGCGCTCGCGCAGAGACGGCACCTGGGCGGACATGGGGATGCGACGCGTGAGGCTGCGGCACTCGGTACTGTCTGCCTCGTTTGAGGTGGCAAAGATAAGGCGCACAGCAGGGGCTGGCACAATGGCGCCCGCCTGTGCGGAGGCCCACTCCAAGAGCGCGTCCTGGGCAGCGGGTGAGAGGGCGTCGACGTCCTTGAGATAAACGATGCCGCCGCTCGCCCGATCTGCAGGCCCGCCATCTGCGCACAGGTCGTGAGTGAGCGCGCGGGCATCGTCTGCGTAATGCGAGCAGTCGATGCTCACAAGCTTGGCTTCCTGCTGCAGGACGCCGACGTTCTTGCCGTATTCGAGGGCAAGTTCGGCGAGTAGACCCTTGCCGGTTCCCGAGGCGCCACAGAGCAGGATGGGCAGGCCAGCTGGCGGGTACTTGAGCGCGGCGCAGAGCTGGCTGATGCAGGGCGCAAGGCTCAGCTCGTGACCGATTGCGCGGTCGAAGTCGAGTCGCTCGCCGTTTCCGAGCGTGGCGAAGAGCTGCTCGACCGAAGGGTAGGTGCTACGCTCAATGCGAGACTGGAAGAAGCGTTCGAGGGAGCGGCGGTGGAAGTAGCACACCGGTCGTGCCCCTGCTTTCACCACGAGGCCAGCGCGCACGAGCTCGTTGAGATACTGACTTGCCAGGCTGCGCGAGATGGCGAGCGAGTCGGTTATAGATGCCGTGGTGAAGTGGTCGAGACGGTTCTGGATGCGCCCGCCCCGCGTGCTGCCAAGCTCGCGCGTGATGCGATCGAGGTAGGCAAGCAGGTCTTTCTGTGTCTCGGGGATGTTCATGCGGCTGGTCCTCCTTTCGTCCCACACCTTACGGGCGGGGTGGTGCTCGGGACGGGTTGGCGCCCGCGTTTTGTCACGGGCACGTGAACTTCGGCACTCCATGATACATCTGTAGTGACATATGGCGACTTCTCGACACCTGCGCTCGACACAGCGAGCGGCAACAGCGCTGTCCGCCGAGCGCCTCACGGGCGTATCCCAACCGTAGGAGTGCGCTTTGCCACCTTTGACTGCCTCCCTGTCGGCAAGCGGCTCGCCGTTCGCTCCGTCTCTGACCACATCGCTCGAATCGACTCTGCCGCCGGCGCTGTGGTGGCCGTCGTGCCCGCAAAGGTCATCAAGCAGGCCGACGAGGTCACCGCGGGCAAGGTCTCCCTCGTCGACGCACTCAGGAATCTGTAGGCGAGGCCCCTAAGGCCGCCTCGCTGTCGGCAGCCCGGGGCCATGTGCCATCAGGGCACAGGACGAGTCCGGTCGCCGGAATGCGGCCGGACCCGTTGTTCGCGTGTTTTGCTGGGGGAGTCGCTGTGGTGACGAGGTTCACTGGCTTACTTTTCCTGTTCGCGCAGCCCCTTCGCCAAGGCTATGTTGGACAGTTTGAGTTCGCCATTCGTTACCGTAACAGCAAGCGAGTGGCCGAACTTCTCGCAGACGCGTGTCGTGAGTGCGGTACCGTCGAGGTAGAGGACGAGGATGTTGTCGTCAACGATGAACTGCAGGTGGTAAGAACGCCCGGACTCGAGCCAGACTGGCCTCCAAAGCCCCTTATCCATTACGCGGAACCACTTGTAACAGGGGCTCTTGTCGAACGAGAGCCGATTCGCGTCGAGGTCGAAGCGGTATTCGTACGACTCGTCGGTCTCGAGATTCTTGTAGGCTCGAATTGAGAAGTCGCAAGCGTCCCTGAACGTCACGTCTGCCTCGAAGCAGAAGATCTCGCCTGCGTTTTCGGTGATTACGCACTCCGTTCGTTCGTGGTCTCCGCGAAGCTCGATATCCGGGACGGCATCAGGGCACTCGAACGCATCCTTTATGCTTTGGGGAGGGCGAACGCCGAGGGTGCCATTGGGGCGCTGGTACACCTCATGGGGCATAAACGAGCCACCCCAAAGCCAGTTGGCCCGGTCATCGTCGTTCTCGCGCGTGGGGACCCAGCCGGACAGAATCCTGCGCGATCCGTCGAAGGCGGTCCGTCCGGCGTAATACGCCCTCCCGTCGAAGGCGTCATCTCTCGGCTTCTCCCACGGACCGTAGAGATCGCGGCTCATGCGGTAGACGATCTTGTTCTCGTCGCTGTACTCAGAGTAGACCAGGTACCACCAATCGCCAATTTTAAAAATGTCTGGCATTTCGAACATGGTGTAGAGGCCGGGGGCCCAGAAGTCGCCCTTGAACTGCCAGTGCTCGAGGTCCTTCGACGTAAAGTGAACGAGCCTGCCAGTTTGGAGGGTTTTGGAGGGGTCGTCTCCCTTACGCGTGCCCAGTACGAGGAGGTATTCCTTCCGGTCGTCATCCCATATTACGAAAGGGTCGCGCCAGTTGCGCCCATCGTATCCTGGCTGAGGCGTGAGCTCTACTGCAACGCCCGTCTTTTTCCACGTCGCATAATCATCCGAGCAGGCCTTCGCCTGCATGAGCACCTGGGACGTTTTGCCTTCTCGCAGGTAGTTGCGGTTGAACCCGGTATAGAAAGCGCGTACCTCCCCTTTTGCCTCGTAAACGGTTCCGGCGTAGATGAACTGGTCTTGGTCGTCTTCTCCGCCGTGGGGGATCGCCGTTCCGTGTTCCTGGTACGTCACGAAGTCCTGGGTGGTCGCGAGCGACCACCCAAAGGGCTGTCCTTCGGCAAGCGGAGCGGGGTCGCGCGTGTCACGCTGGTGGTATAGATAGAACGTGCCGTCCTTGCCGAAGGGCATGACGTCTCCCACCCACACGTCCTTCGGTTGGTAGAACAGGTGCTGGTTATTGGTCGGGACTTTGCGCATGTCTCGTCCTCCTTACTGTCGCGTCTTTCCTATTCGTCTTCTTCGTCAACGTCCGGAGTAAGATCTCCGAGGTAGACGAGCTGCTCTTTGGCTTGGGTGACGACATGCCTCACCACATCGGGAGTAAGCTGTCCGGCGTGGAGCGAGAGCTCGAGGGCCACGGGAAGGTTTACGCCGGTCACTATGAACGCGCCTCGCGGAGCCGAGCAGGCTACGAGCTGGTTTACGCTGCCCTGAAGGATGTCGGTGAGAACGAGGGTCTCGTCATCTTCGGCGATGCCCTCGAATGCGCTGGCGAGCTTCTCCTCGAGCGGGGTTTCGTCTGTAAACGCGCAGACAACCCTGATGTCGTGCCCCGGTCCTATGATGGCCTTGAGCGTGTCTCCGAGTCCGGCTGCCAGGCCGTAGTGCGATGCAATGATGATGTGCCTCATAATGCGTCCTTTGTGGGTTGGTCTAGCCCTAGGCTAGGCAGCAAGAATGCCGAAAGCCGCGCACACCCACGAGATGATGAGGATGCCGAGGACAATCTTGTTGATGCTGACCTTGCGCTTGACGAGGGCGTAGACGATGGCTGTGGCTATTACGGGCAGCATGCCGACCATGATTTGGTCGAGGATGCCCGTCTGGACGTCGAGCGTGACGTCACCCATGGTGAACGTGAGACCACACGAGACCTTGATGACGGTGGGGATGAGCGCACCGACGACCATCATGCCAAGTGCCGACGTCGACTCGGTGAAAACGGACATCTTCTCGGCAAGGGTCGTGAAGAGCTTGTCGCCGAACTTATAGCCTATGCGCCAGTCAAAGAGCTTCCATACGAAGATGGCGATGGCGACGGCGAGCCAGAGAAGCACGCCGACGGGGTTTCCCGCCTGTCCCATGTAGGCGGCGATGGAGCCGAAGATGGTGGGAATGAGGATGGCGAAGATCGTATCGCCGACTCCTGAGAGGGAGCCCATGAGGCCAATCTTAAGGTCTTGGACCGCGTCGATGGCGTCATTGTGCCCCTTGTCCTCCAAGGCTAGGCCGGCGCCGAGGAGCAGGCCGCTTACCTGGGGAGTCGCATTGTAATAGCGATAGGTGCTCAGAAGTGACCTGCGGTAGCCCTCCTCGTCTCCTGCATAGATCTTGCGCAGGGCGGGTTCGGTTGCGAACATGACCGCCGGGGCACACTGGGACTCATAGTTATAGATGGACGCGCCGAGCATCCAGCGGCGGCCGCAACGGTCGAGATCGGAAACGGTGAGGACTGGCTGGTACGTTCCGTCTGCCAGGCGGGTTGGCGCTTCGTTTGCCTTGGTGGCGTTAACTTCGTTACTCATCTTCCAGACCTCCAGCGTCGAGGGCGTTTACGGACGGATTGCTGTGCGACTTGTAGTACTCGATGGCCGCGGCGGCACCGAGCAGGGCAATGGGGAGAATGCTTATCTGCAGGTAGGCGGCCAGAACGAAGCCAACGATGGCGTAGGCGATGAATTTCTTCATTGGCATGAAGGACAGAAGCATCGCAAGGCCGACGACGGGGAGGATACCGGCGGCGATGGAGAGGCCGGTCGTGAACCAGGAGGGCATGACGGAGAGGAAAGCGTTGACGGCATCGGCGCCAAAGAGCAGTACGGCAAACGTGGGGATGGCCGCCGTAAGGCCATAGAAGACCGGACCGAGGAAAAGTACGCTCTTCATCTGCGAGTACTTGCCCTCTTCGGCAAAGCGCTGCGAGGTACGCCCGAGGAAGCCGTTTGCCGTCTTGGCGATGACGTCGAGCTGAAGGCCGAGCATGCCGACTGCGATTCCGGCGGCAACGCCGACGCTCGCCTCCTGACCCGAGGTGATGGCAACGACGGCGCCAATGATGGCGGCAGTGGGATAGTCGGGGACGGAGGCTCCTCCCATGGCCGCCACGCCCAGGCTCATGAGTTGGACGATGGCGCCGACGGCGAGGCCGGTTACGGGGTCGCCGAGCGCAAGTCCGACGAACCATGCTGGCGTGACGGACATGTTCGTGAGAATTTGTCCCGCGTTCTTCTCGGCTCCGTAGATGAAGGCGATGAGTGTAACGACGGCTATCTGGATGATGGATGGTGTCATAAGTTCACTCCCTTGCTAAAGCGTGATGATGCTGGAGAGCTCTACGGGCTTGTCGGCCGGCACATAGCGAACGGTGATGTCGCAGCCGGTGCCAGCAATCGCTCGATATGCGGGCAGCTCGTCTTTGGTGACGTAGGCGCGACTGCTCACCTGGACGGCGTCTGACCCCTCTTCGGGAAAGACTGTGCCTCCGACCACGAGTGTGGGAATAACCTGGCCCGTCTGTATGACGTCGAGGATGGTCTGGGGGTCTCGCGCCACGATGAAGACCGTGTGGTCGTCGTACTTGCCCGCCCGATAGTTCGTGAGAGCCGTCTCCTTGTTGATAATGGAGAGGGCGACTCCCGAGGGCTTTGCCATCCGCATGGCGGCCTTCTTGGTCGGGTCGTTGGCGACGATGTCATCGATGACCATGAGACGCTGCGGACGGAACTCGGGTACCCACTGGGTTGCCACTATGCCGTGTAGCAGGCGGTTGTCGATGCGTGCTGCGATGATGCTCATGTGATGTTGGCTTCCTTCCTTTGCTTGCGTGACGCGTTTCGGCATGGCCTGTGCCGAAGCGCGTCATTCGTCCTGCCGGGCCGCGGACCCGTCGTTCAGCGTGGCCTGCCTGCGCGGGGCATGCCGGGAATTGATGTAGTCGTATGCGTAGGCGATCTCCGCGACGGGGACCTCCACGTGGTAATGGGCGGAAATGTCAGAGAAGCTCGTGCGGAATGCGATCGAGGTAGGCTCTGTGTCTCGGGGATGTTCATGCGGCTGGTCCTCCTTTCGCCACACACCTTACGGGCGGGGTGGTGCGCGGAACGGGTTGGCGCCAGTGTTTCGTCACGGGCGCGTGCGCTTCGGCACTCCATGCTACATCTGAGTGGCATATGGCGACTTCTCGACACTCGCGCTCGACACAGCGAGCGGAAATGGCGCTGCCTGCCGAGCGCCTCGCGGGCGCATCCCGACCGCAGAAGTGAGCGCGAAGGCTCGTCGAAGTGCTGGGTGGGGGACCGGCGGTCTGGATACGCGGTTTCGTTCGGCGAAGGCGGCGAGGCGAATGGCATGGCGAACGTACGGGTTTGACGTGAACGGGTTGCCCGTGGCGGCGTGGTATCGGGAGGAGACGGTCGAGCAGGTGCTCGCGCCGCTGCTCGCCCGTCTCGCGCGCTCGCATCAGGAGAAGGGGTCGCAGGCCCATCTCGGCAACCCGGTGCGCATACGCTATTGCGACCGGGACGGCCACGTGTCGCGAACGGATATCGTCCGCCAGGTGGACGTCGCGCCGCGAAATGCAGACTCGCCTCAATCGTCGGTAAGGGGTGCCGCGGGCGATACGATGGAATCCACGGACCGCACCGCGCCGCCGAGATTGCGACGCGAACGCAGGCGATGCGCCCGAAAAACTCCTCCGCGCATGTAGGGCGAAACGCCAGATTGGAGCTCCATGAACGATTTCTCTTTCTACTCCCCCACCCGCTTTGTCTTTGGGCGAAAAGCGACCGACAAGGTTGGGGGACTCTGTCCGCCTCCGGCTACCGCTGAGCGCTCATTGTCTACGGCAGGGGTTCCGCAGTTCGCTGCGGAACGCTCGTCCGCGTGAGGGCATCGCTCGATGCCGCGGGCGTGGAGCACATCGGGCTTGGAGGGGTGCGTCCAAACCCCGAAATAGGCTTGGCACGAGAAGGCGTCGAGCTCGCACGGGCAAACGACGCCGACATCATCCTGCCCGTGGGCGGCGGCTCCGTCATGGACTGCGCGAAGGCCATCGCACTGGGGCGGTATACGACGGCGACGTATGGGACTTCTTCCGCAAGCGCGCCGTTCCCGCCGACCGCATCGACGTCGCCTGCGTGGTGACCATCCCCGCATCCGGTTCCGAGGCATCTAACTCCTGCGTTATCAGCAACGACGAGGAGCACCTCAAATGCAGCATTAACACGGACCTCAACCGCCCGGCCATCGCCTTCCTCGACCCGGAGCTGACCTTCAGCCTGCCCGCCTGCCAGACCGCCGCGGGAGTGACCGACATGATCGCCCATATCATGGAGCGACTCTTCTCCGGCGAGCCCGCCGTGGGCGTAACCGACAACATCGCCTGCGGGCTAGTGCGCGCCGCGAGGGAGGCGGCGCCCAAGGTGATGGAGAACCCCGATGACTACGACGCCCGCGCCGAGATCATGTGGGTGGGTACGCTCGCCCATAACGCCCTGCGCGACGGCGATTGGACCTGCCGCGGCCTTGAGCACGAGTTATCCGCACTGGACACCAAGATCACGCACGGCGCCGGCCTCGCCGTCATCTTCCCCGCCTGGATGCGCTACGTATGGCGAGAGCACCCTGAGCGCTTCCTGGAGTTCAGCGCCCAGGCCCTTGGCATCGAACCCATCGATTCGGACGCGGACGAGCTCGATGTGGAGGTAACCCCCGAGCAGGCAATCGAGTACGCGGTCGAAGCGACCATCGACGAGCTGCAGGATTTCTTCGTCTCGCTGGGAATGCCGCGCGCGCTATCGGAGTTCGGAGTCACCGAGGACGATATCGAAAAGATGATTCCGGGCCTCAAGATCAACCGCGGAGAGCTCTTCGGCAGCTTCAGGAAGCTCACGCTGGACAACGCGAGAAAGATTTACCGCAGCGCACTCTAGGAAACAGATGCCAGTCCCCCACGGGCGAGCAGCACGGCGGCCCCCGCAAATCAGAACCACCCTTAAAAAGGGTGGTTTGCTCTTAGGGTATAACCCACGGGCCCCGGGCTCGCGTCTAAAGGCGCGGGCCCGGACTTCGTCCAGGCCTAGTGCATCTTGACCCGTGGCGCGCCGGTCGAACCGGCAGCATCACCCCCTCTTGAAGGGGTCCTCGTACTCCTTCACGCTCAGCTTGTCCAGCGCGATGTCGTGGGACTCCTGCTCCCTGATGTACTTGGCGATCGTCGCCTCGTTCAGGCCGACGGTGGACACGTAGTAGCCCTCCGCCCAGAACTTCCTGTTGCCGAACTTGTACTTGAGGTTGGCGTGCCTGTCGAATATCATCAGCGAGCTCTTCCCCTTCAGGTAGCCCATGACGCTCGCGACGCTGTACTTCGGCGGGATCGCCAGCAGCACGTGCACGTGGTCGGGCATCAGGTGCCCCTCGATTATCTCGATCCCCTTGTACTCGCACAGCTTCCTGAGGATCTCCCCTATGTCGCTCCTGATTTGGTTGTAGATCACTTTGCGCCTATACTTCGGCGTGAACACGATGTGGTACTTGCACATCCACTTCGTGTGGGAAAGGCTGTAGGCCTTCTGGGCCATGGCGACCACCCCTTCGACTCGAATTCTTGACGGCCTGAACAATCGTCAATATCGGTCGGAGGGGTGGCTTTGTAAAGCCGTTTGTCTCCACCCGCGTAGCGGGTGGTTTAAAGCTGGCCGCTGCGCGGCCAGCGGACTAAAGTCTTGAACCAGAAACGGCGCCGCTCCCGCGACGCCGTCATATTCCCTGGTGCCCCCGGGCGGATTCGAACCGTCGACACCCGCTTTAGGAGAGCGGTGCTCTATCCCCTGAGCTACGGAGGCATGTTGTACTAGTGTAGCAGATTTACCCCTTTGCCATGTAGCGCATGGCCACTCATCGAGAAGGCTCTATAGCGAATAGTTTCCGAGGGCAATCCTCAATATCGGAAAGAATAACCCGGAATAACGCGAAATAATGGGACAAGCTTTCCCAACTGGCCCTCAAAAGGAAAATGCATCCCGGAATGAGAACAAATTCCGGGATGCATTTTCCGCCATCTATCGCCAACGATTAGCTGTCTCTGTGGAAAAGGCTCTTGATGGCAGCGGGGATGCTCTTGGCGCCCTTAGCCGTCACATCGATAAAGTCAGGCGAACGCACGAGCTTATCCTCGTCGACGTACTTACGGACCGCGCGAAGCGTCTCTTTATCGTCGCGCGTCGAAAACGTAAAGTGGCCGTTGTCCTTGGTGAAGATGGCAAAACGCGTGATCTTCTTGGTGCCGCGCAAAACCTCGGCGGCGATATAGTCGACCTCGTCCCACGGGATTTGAATATAATCCTCGGGATTGCGCTCGTTATAGTACTCAAACGCCTTATTGCCCACCATGACGTTACCGTGGCTGGTAAGCCCCATCAGGCAGGTTGCCGGCGTTGCCAGATCGACCGTGCTGTTCTGAGATTGCGCCATACGCGCCTCGCCCTCCAATAAAAACAATCGGACCGCATCCAGTGTACCCACCGGGTGCGGTCCGTTTCAATGGCTCAAAAGCCCTTACCTAGCAACTCTCGGTCTTAAGCCGAAGCGTGCTTACATGAAGCCGCAGAAGCGACCGATGATGCCGACGGCGAAGAGAGCCAGGATGATGACGATCGGGCTAACCTTCTTCTTGAGGAGCTTGCAGACCAGCAGGGTCAGGCACACGGCGGCAAGGCCGGGGATGAGCTGATCGAGGTTACCCTGGAGCGTGGTGACCTTCATCTGATCAAGGGCGGTAGCACCGACGGAGTTGTACATCGTCAGCGCTTCCTTGATACCCTCGGAACCGGAAGGCAGGCTAGCCCAGTCGATAAAGGCGCCAGCAGACTGCTTGACCGTGGAGACGATCGGGGTGAAGGAAATGGACACCCAGCGCTCGACCAGGGCGCCGATGATGAACATACCCAGGATGGAAGCGCCCTCGGTGACCTTGCCCATCAGACCGCCGGAGAGGTCCTTGGCGATAGAGGAGCCGACCTTGTAGCCAAACTCCTGTGTGTACCACAGGAAAGCGTAACGGATGATGTTCCACGCGAAGAAGAACAGCAACGGACCGACGATGCTGCCGGACATGGCCAGGGAAGCGCCCAGAGCGCCCAGAATCGGGCGAAGGGTGAACCAGAAGACGGGGTCACCGACGCCGGCGAGCGGGCCCATCATACCGACCTTGACGCCCTGGATGGCGACGTCATCGATCGGAGCACCGTTGGCGCGCTCCTCCTCGAGGGCGAGGGTAACGCCAATGACGGGGGCGGAAACATAGGGGTGGGTGTTATAGAACTCCAGGTGGCGCTTAAGCGCGGCAATCTGGTCATCCTTGCTGGTGTAGAGCTTCTTGATCGCAGGGATCATTGCGAAGCACCAGCCGCCGTTCTGCATACGCTCGTAGTTCCACGAGCCCTGAAGGAACTGATGACGGAAGCAAACCTTCTTACGGTCAGCCTTGGTGAGCTGAATCTTGTTCTCTGCCATATGTATCACTCCCCTCCTACTCGTAATCGTTCAGAATGTCGCCGAGCGGGTCGCCGGAGCCACCGCCCGTGCCGCCACCCTGCTTGGCCAGATCCTTAAGGCCAAGGTAGATGAGGGCAAGGGAGATGCCGATGAGGCCAAGGGCGATCAGCGTGAGCTGAGGGATGGCAGCAAGGACAAAGCCGAGGATGAAGAACGGCCAGGTCTCCTTGGTGGCCATCATGTTGATGACCATGGCGTAACCGACGGAAGCGACCATGCCGCCGCCGACGGCCATGCCGCCGGACAGCCAGTCGGGCATAGCGTTAAGCGCGTTGGTAACAGCCTCGGCCGGGATAACGCACAGAAGTACTGCCGGGATGGCGATACGAAGGCCCTGCATGAGGATGGCAGCGTACTGCCAGCGCTCGATGCCGGAGAAGTCGCCCTTCTCGGCGCAACCGTCCATGGCGTGAGCGATAGCGGTAGCAATGGTACGGCAGATCATGGTCAGGAACAGACCAGCGACCGACAGCGGGACGGCGACGGCGATGGCCGCGGTAACGGCCTTGGCCGAATCAGTGGCGCCGCCGTTGAGGGCGAGCACCATGATGATCGAAGAAGCGACCGAGGCCAGAGCGGCGTCAGGCGCGACGGCGGCGCCGACGTTAGCCCAGCCAAGGGCCATCATCTGGAGCGAACCGCCCAGGAGGATGCCCTCCTGAAGGTGACCGGTTACGAGACCGATAAGCGTGCATGCCACGAGCGGCTGATGGAACTGGAACTCATCCAGAATGCCTTCCATACCGGCAAGCAACGCGACAATCGCAACAAGCAGAATAGTGATTGCAGACATGTATCGGACCCTCCTTTACTATGCTTGAGCGGCCAGTTCGGCCTTAGCTTTCTTCAACATGGCGTCGAGATCCTCGGAGGCATCCGAAGGAACCTTGCGGACCTCGAACTTGACGCCCTTGGCCTTGAGGGCCTCGAGGGTCTTAACGTCGTCATCGCCCATAGCGACGGCGTTGGTGACGACGACCTTGCCCTTGGAGTGAGCCATGGAACCGATGTTGACTTCCTTGATGTCGACGCCGGCCTCGATGGCCTTGAGCAGATCCTGCGGGTTCTCGAAGAGCAGCATGGCCTTGGTGTCACCAAAACGCGTGTCCTTGACGACCTCGGCCATCTTCTTGATAGGCACGACGTTGGCATGGACTCCCGGAGGGGCAGCCTGCTCGATCATGGTCTTGCGGAGCTCGTCGTGAGCAACGCCGTCGGAAACCACGATGATGCGGTTGGGGTTGATCTGCTTGGTCCACGTGGTGGCCACCTGACCATGCAGCAGACGGGTGTCGATACGGACGTGGGCAATCTTGATGTGCCCGTCGCCGATGACCGTTCCCGGAGGGATGGCGCCTGCAGGAGCAGCGGCGGCCGTAGCCGGCTTCTTCTCCTCGGGCTCCAGAGACTCGGGCTTGACGCGCACGCCAGCCTTAGCCTCAGTCACGAGATGTTTTGCGATCGCATGTGCAGTGTTCTTTGCATCAAAGCGCTGCGAATATGCCTCGATGAGCATAGGCAGGTTGACACCGGTGACGATAGCCCAGGAATCATGGCCCTCGATGAGCCCGCTAATCTGGTTGAACGGCGTGCCGCCCCACAGATCAACGAGGAAGAGCACCTGCTCCTGGTCCTCGAAGGAAGCGATTGCTTCCTCGACCTTAGCACGGAAGTCGTCGGGGCCCATGCTCGGCTCGAGCGAGACCACGGCCACAGACGGCTGATCGCCAAAGACCATCGAGCCCGTCTGCTTGATTCCAGCTGCCAAGTCCCCGTGGCTAGCAAGAACAATACTTACCATCACATAACCTCCTTTTTGTCTACGTAATTCCTACACGACATGAAAGGAGTATACCTGTTTGGTTTGTGGAATTATAGCTAAATCCGCAAAAGGTTGGATTATTTGTTTAAACGTCTAAGTTTGTTACAAGTTGGTTACGTTGCTGCTTTTCGACTCATTACCCGCCAAGGCGTCGCTCATCAAGCCACGCATTTTACAGATACAAGCAGACTGTTCATTAATATCGATTTTAGGCAAGCGCGAATGCGCTTGTACTGCCGCTACATTGTTCAAACAGGTATGACTTGACTATTTGCGCGACTTATGATCTACGAAACCACTCAAAAAAGTTGCGGTGGAATAGTTCTTGTTTAAGAGCCAGAAGGCTGGATTTAGGAACTATTTCACCGCAACTTATAGGGAATCCTAGACGATGTGGAGGGGGTGGGCGGCATCGACGGCGTCGAGGACGTCGGAAGGGCCGTCGGGGGCAGCGTCTGCCGGTTCCTCGTCGGGGGTCTCAATCTGCTTAATCATGACCTCCTGGCCCTGCAGCAGGTATGTCTCGCCGCTGCCGCAATGAGGGCAGGTCTTGCCGTGCTCGACTGTCGCATAGTCGCGGCCGCACGCCTCGCAATGCGTCACGGCCTCGACAGGCTCCACAATAAGCTCCGCGCCCTGCGCGATGGGCTTTTTATCTGCCGCCCAGCGCCAAGCGTCGAGCAGCAAGTCGGGAACGACGCCCGAGACCTCGCCCAGCAGCAGCGTGACGCTCGAAACGCGACTCACGCCATTGGCGCGCGCCACGTTCTCGACATCGCGAATGATGTGGTAAACGATTCCGAGCTCGTGCACTTTTAATTCCTTCCGCCGTTCCCGTTATGACTACTTACTTGCGACCGAATTTAATCTTGATGGCACGCTTGAGCGCGTACTTGCCGAGGCTTGGGAGCTTTTGCTCGTATTTGACCATCGTGGAGCACTCGGGGCGATCGCGATCCAGGCGGATGGCATCGAACGCGCACTTGGTGGTGCACAGGCCGCAGCCGATGCACTTGTTGGGATCGACGATCGAGGCACCGCAGCCCAGGCAGCGGGCGGTCTCGGCGCGCACCTGCTCCTCGGTAAAGGTCTCGACGTACTCGCTAAAGGGTGCAGCCTTCTCGCGCTCGCGGTCGACATGCGCCACCTCGCGGCTCGCGTTGTCGTAGCTCTCGATCACGACATCGTCGCGGTCGAGCGCGGTGTAGTGGCGCTGGTTGCGGCCGATGGTGAGCGTGGATCCCGGCTGCACAAAGCGATGGATGGACACGGCGGCCTCGTGACCGGCGGCGATGGCGTCGATGGCAAAGCTCGGACCGGTGTAGACGTCGCCGCCCACAAAGATGTCGGGCTCAGCGGTCTGATAGGTCTGGGGGTCGGCAAGAGCACCCTGGCCGCGGCCGAGCTCCACCTTGGAGCCAGCCAGCAGGTCGCCCCACACAATGGACTGGCCAATCGACATGACCACGCGGTCGGCATCGACGCGGCGCAGATCGTTCTCGTCGTACTCGGGCGCAAACCGGCCCTCGTCGTCAAAGACACGCGTGCAGCGCTTGAAGGTGATACCGCACACACGACCGGCCTCGTCCAGGTGAACCTCCTTGGGGCCCCAGCCGCAGCTGATGTGAGCGCCGTCCTCAACGGCCTCGCGACGCTCCTCCTCGCTGGCGGGCATCTGGGCCTCGCTCTCCAGGCAGAACATCTCAACGTGCTCGGAACCCAGACGGCAGGCGTTGCGCGCGACGTCGATGGCCACGTTGCCGCCGCCCACCACGATGGTGCGGCCGGGCAGCGCGTCGATCTTGCCACTGTTGACCTCGCGCAAAAAGTCGACGGCCACGGTCACGTCCTCGGCATCCTCGCCCGGAATACCGGCGAAGCGGCCGCCCTGGCAGCCGATGGCAACATAAAAGGCCTTAAAACCCTGCTCGCGCAGCTCGTCGAGCGTCACGTCGCGACCGACCTCCACGCCATAGCGGAACTCGGCGCCCATCAGGCGAATGACCTCGACCTCGGCCTCGATAACATCCTTCTGCAGCTTAAAGCTGGGAATGCCGTAGGTGAGCATACCGCCCGGGCGCTCGTTTTTCTCGAACACGACGGGCTTGTAGCCCTTCTCGGCCAGATAGAAGGCACAGGACAGACCTGCCGGACCGGCACCGATGATGGCGATCTTCTGGTCGAAGCCGCCGGCACGCGTCGGGGTCACCACGGGTGGGACATAGCGGGTCGCGGCATCAAGATCGCGCTGGGCGATGAACTTCTTGACCTCGTCGATAGCCACGGCGGCGTCCACACGGCCGCGGGTGCAGGCATCCTCACAGCGGCGGTTGCACACGCGGCCGCAGATAGCGGGCAGCGGGTTCTCACGCTTGATGAGCGCCAGCGCCTCGTCATAGCGGCCCTGAGCCGCGAGCTTCAAATAGCCCTGAACGGCGACATGCGCGGGGCAGGCCGTCTTGCAGGGCGCGGTGCCGGACTCATGCGTCTCGATGCGGTTGTCGTTGCGGTAGTTGGGCGACCACTTGGTGTGGTCCCACTTGGTGGCGTCGGGCAGCTCCTGGCGCGGATACTCGGGCACCTGTCCGCCGGCCTTTTTGCTGCAGAGCTTCTGGCCCAGCTTGGCGGCGCCGGCCGGACACACCTCAACGCAGCGACCGCAGGCCACGCACTTGTCCTTCTCGACCTTGGCGACATAGGCCGAGCGCGACAGGTTGGGCGTGTTGAACAGCTGAGAGGTGCGCAGGGCATAGCACACGTTGACGTTGCAGTTGCAGATGGCGAAGATCTTGTTCTCACCGTCGATATTGGTGATCTGGTGCACAAAGCCGTTGTCCTCGGCCTGGCGCAGGATGTCGTAAACCTCCTCGCGCGTCACATAGTGGCCGCGGTCGGTCTCAACCACGTAGTCGGCCATATCGCCCACGGCGATGCACCAGTCGGCGGGGTCGTCGGCGCAGCCCTCGCCCATCACGCGACGGCTCGCGCGGCAGCTACAGGTGCTGGCGGCATACTTACCCTCGTATTTGTCGAGCCAATGCTCGATATGCTCGATCGGCACCGAGGTGCTCGTGGCATCAATGGCCTTCTCGACCGGAATGACATGCATGCCGATGCCGGCGCCTCCGGGCGGCACCATCGGCGTGGCCTTGGACAGCGGTCCCTTGGACGCCTGCTCAAAGAACTTGGCGTAGACCGGGTGCTCTTCGAGCTGGCTCACGCGCATGTTGAGGAACTCGGCGGAACCCGGTACCAGCATGGGCAGCACCCACTGCTTGGCGCGCTCGGGGTTTTCCCAGTTGTACTCGAGCAGACCCGTGTAGCTCATGTCGTCGAGCATCTTCTCGATCTGGGCCTCGGGCATGCCGGTGAGCTTGACCATCTCGGGCAGCGTGTAGGGACGGCGCATCTTCATCTTGCAGAGCACCTCGGCCTGCTCGTCGGTCGCGGCCTCGGCAAACGACCAGTACTCGTAGCCCAGCAGCTCGTCGCGATGCAGCAGACGGTTGGTGCAGTGCTCGCACAGCTTGACAATTGCCTCGCGCGGATGCTCCGGCAGCGGCGGCACGAACTCCGAACCGATATCGGGCTCGGTGTAGCTAATTCCCGGTCCGTTGAGAATCATGGTTGTCCCTTCTCTTGCCGCAGCCCGACGAGGCCGCAGCGCCCCTCTTTTTTTGCAGGTCGGGCATGCCCCATGCCGTTCACCCGCCATTGTTGACATTGTGTCAAAAATAGTATTGACGAACCGTCAACAATATTCAAGACTGTTAGGTGAACGGTCAGGCAAAAGAGGATGAAAGGCGGCAAAACATGGGCGACAACACAGCAGATACCTCTGTGGTCGATGCCGTCCCCGCATCCGATAGCGCGGCAAAGCGCTTGACGGGCGACGAACGCCGTCGCGAGATCCTCGCCGCCGTGCGCACCGTGAGCTCCGAGCTGGGCGTGTCTCATCTTTCGGTATCGGCCGTGACCAAGCGAGCCGGCTGCACGCGCTCATTGTTCTACCACTACTTTGCTGATATGGACGCCGCCGTCACCGCTGTCATGGACGAGGCAATCGACGGTTTTATCTCCGAGCTCGAGCGGTGGAACGCCGGCCGCACCGTCGGTGATATCGAAGGCGCGCTCGACACCGTCGCCCCGCTCTTTAAGCGTCTGGTCGTGAGCGGCCACGAGCTGCCGAGCACGCTCACCTCGAGCAGCGGTGCGCTCTACGGCGGCTTTTTGCACAACGTGGTCCAGCGCGTGGCGCAGTATATCTGCGACACCACCGTGGTGGATTTTGTCGCCCATCATGAGCTACGCATCGACCATGTCTACGAGACGTTCTACACCCTCATCATGGGGTTGTTGATGTATATCCGCACACACCCCGATGTGCCCGACGAGACGGTCAAGGAAATCATCGCCTCGACACTCCACATCGAGGGCTATACCGCCAAGTATCCGGAGCGCAAGCCCCAGAACTGACGACATTTGGCCAAACTGCCCGCGATCAGAAGAGGGGCCGCGGGCGTGTGAATGGAGAGCAGCATGCTGTTCGACGTTTGGGGTAGCGATACCCTTATCCACTGGGCTGGCTGGGCCATGGTCTTTATTGGCCTGATCGTGCTCAACGAGGTCGGCCGCCGCACCAAGCTGGGCGCGGCAATCATCTTTGGCGTGGCTCCGCTGGCCATGACCATCTACTGCGTCGCCATCGCCGTGGGCGTTTCGCAGGGTGCCGAGTGGGCGCTCACCAACCCCACCCATGTGTACCAGAACAGCTGGTTCCACTACGCCAAGGTATACGCGGCGCTGGCCGGTTGCTGGGGCTTCATTGCCATTAAGTACCAGTGGGGCAAGATCGGCAAGGCGCATTGGTTCCGCGCATGGCCGTTTGTGATCGTCGCCATCAACATCATGATCGCCGTCGTGTCCGACTTTGAGAGCGCCTATCACTTCTTTGTCCTGGGCGAATCCACCTGGGTCACCTCCGAAGGTGCTACGCAGCTGGCCGGCTGGAACAACGTGTTCAACGGCATCGCCGGCATCATCAACATCTTCTGCATGACCGGTTGGTGGAGCGTCTACGCCTCCGAGGATCAGACCGATATGCTGTGGCCCGACATGACCTGGGTCTACATCATCGCCTACGATATCTGGAACTTCTGCTACACCTACAACTGCCTGCCCACCCACTCCTGGTTCTGCGGCTTTGCGGTGCTGCTGGCGCCCACCGTCGCCGCCTTTATCTGGAACAAGGGCGGCTGGATCCAGAACCGCGCCTTCACGCTGGCCATTTGGTGCATGTTTGCCCAGGTGTTCCCGTACTTCCAGGAGGAGTCCATCTTTGTGACCCACTCCACGCTCGACCCCGGCGCCGCTACCGCGGTCTCGGTCGCCGCGCTGATCGCCAACGTCGCCGCAATCATCTACATCGCCTACCGTGCCAAGAAGCTCGGCCGCAATCCCTACAAGCAGGATGTCTTTGAGGGCACCAGCGATTGGGAGAAGGCTACCGCTCGCCGCGCCAAGGTTGATTACGCGCACGCCGAGTAACATGTTGGTCGCTGTTGGCGCCTGGGCATAGGCCCGCCCGCCAGGTTTTTCATCCAATGTCTCGCAGAGCCCCCGGAAAGCGTTTCGCTCGCTTTTCGGGGGCTTTTGTCATTGCGCCTCTATTCATCTATTCAAAAACATGCGCATATATAAAATCGGATTTCAAATCATGCGGCGGCTCTATAGGGTCCCGTTTTTGGGTACAGTGTTGTCCCGATATTGAGCTTGGGGGATATATGAAAGATGAGACGACGGGCCAAGAGGACGCGGTCCAAGATGCAGAAGCGTGTGCCGAGGCCCTGGAGAGCCTAGACCGGATTGCGCTGGCCGAGATTGCGTTTGACGATTCGAGCGTTGATGTGCAGGATAAGCCGGAAATCGAGGCGCAGCCCGATGATCGGGATGCAAAAGACGATGGCGCCGCGCCCGCCGAAGACGAGGCGGGGCACGAGGAATCCGAATGCGAGGCCGACGGCCAGCCCGGATCCGACACGAGCGAGGAAACCATCTTGCTCGACAACTTGCCGGCCGAAGATTCGCTGACCCGCGAGCTCCCTGGCTTAGGCTCTGCGCCTGCCGTGGACGAGACCATCGCCATGGGCGATATTCCCCTACCGTCCGTTCCTTCGGCACGCGAAGCCGAGGTTCGTCATCGTAAGATGTCGCCCAGGCGCCGCAACCTGATGGTTGCCGGCGTTGTGGCCGTCGCGCTCGTCGCCGGCGACGCAGGCTATGCTGCCTGGAACGGATATCAGCAAGAGCAGGCTGCCGCTGTCGCCGCCAGTGCGCACACGATGATGTCGGTGCAAATTGGCGTACATGCCGCGGGGCTCGACTGCTCCACCGGCTCAAAGATCCCCGTGCAGGTGAGTGGCCAGGACTCCGACGGCTCCTCTGTGAGCGAAACGCTCTACGTTGACGAGCACGGTCGCGGCATTAAGCTGCTGCCCGGCGATTACACGCTCTCCATTGCTGGATCCCCCATCGCGGAAGACGGCACCATCTACACCGTCCCGACCACCAAGGCGCAGGTCACCATTAAGAGCGATGGGCAGGATCTGCGCGCTCAAGCCACCTTTAAGCTCAAGGTACCTTCGGCCGACACGGTGACTGACGACCAGATCGATGCCGCCGCCAAGTATGCCGAGGAAGGGGGCGCAAGCTCTGCCGCCGCGGCAAAGATACTCCAGCAGGCGGCAATTACGCGCCGCGATGCCGCCGCCAACGCCGTAAGCGCAAGCGAGGCTCAGTCCGCCCGCGATGCCGACGCTCGGCACAAGGCGACGAACCTGTATCAGCTCGATATTCCGGTTGAGTGGTATGGCAAGGTCGCAACCTGGCAAAACGGCAGCACGCTGTGCATTTATCTGGACAGCGACACCAACACACCGCTCGTGACGCTTGTCGCAGTGCGCGACGGCGAGACCTTTACCCCCGATGACGGCGATACGGTTTTGGGCACGGTCAGCCTGGGCAACGGCTACACCGTCTACGCCAGCGGCCCCGTCTATCCGTACGTGATTCCGCAAACCGTTAATGGACGCACGCAGGACCCTGTGTCGACCTACCCCATGGACACGGCCATTGAGCTTGTCGAGCTTACGACCGGCAACCGCTACACCTATAGCCAGATTAAGAACGACCTGGTCGGTAAAGACGGCAAGGCAGACGCCGCGACCAAACTCGAGACCGACTACCTCGCCCAGATTCTCCTGCCGAGCATCAAAGCCCAGGACTAGTCGGCCCGAAGACAGCCGCCCAACAACCACATCCCTAACGCAGTTGCGGTGAAATAGGGATTGTTTTTGCTGGTCAAACCGCAAAACAGTCCCTATTTCACCGCAACTTATTGGTGACCTTTTGGGTGGCACTCAGCGCCACGGATCGGCTTCGAACATTGGCTCGCGCTCGGGGCGGCGATCGCTGTAGGGATCGTAACCGTCATCGTCCTCGTTCTCGGCACGGATATAGGGGTCGCGCGGCTTGGGCGCCGGTTTAGGCGGAGTCTTCGGTGCGGCGGGCGCCGCCTCAGCCACCGGTGCGTTCGTCTTGTTCTCGTCTTTCATCTGCATAGCTCCTTGCCATGTGCTCACGTTCAACACCATCGATTGTCGCACGAAAAAGGGCGGCGGACCCAATCGGATCCGCCGCCCTTGGCGTTCGGCTCAAAAGGCAGATTTTAAGGCATGGCCCAAAATCTACTCGGCGTCGGGGACCTCGTAGGTGGCCGCCGGCGTATTGTCGCACACGACGGTAAAGCCGCCGTCCTTGTCGACATCGACCGTCACCTGATCGCCCTCGCGCACCGTGCCGTCGATGATAGCGGCGGCGATGGCATCCACGACCTCGCGCTGCACCAGACGCTTGAGCGGACGGGCGCCAAAGACCGGGTCCAGGCCGCCCACGGCGAGCATCTGCTTGGCCGCCGGGGTGATGGCAAGCGTCATACGCTCCTTGGCCAGACGTGCGCGGACGTCGGCAAGCTGGATGTCGACGATCCTTTCGATCTGCGCCATGCCGAGCGGATGGAACACCACGATATCGTCGATACGGTTGAGGAACTCGGGGCGGAAGGTCTGAGCCATGGCGGCGTCGACCTGATGGCGCATCTCCTCCTCGTCCTTACCGGACAGATCGGCGATGGCCTTGGAGCCCACGTTGGACGTCATGATGATAATCGTGTTCTTGAAGGACACCTGGCGACCCTGGCCATCGGTCAGGCGGCCGTCGTCGAGCACCTGCAGCAGCACGTTGAAGACATCCGGATGGGCCTTCTCCATCTCGTCGAGCAAGATTACGGAGTACGGACGACGGCGCACGGCCTCGGTGAGCTGGCCGCCCTCGTCGTAGCCCACGTATCCCGGGGGCGCACCGATCAGACGCTGGACGCTGAACTTCTCCATGTACTCGGACATGTCGATACGCACGAGCGCGCGCTCGTCATCGAACAGGCACTCGGCAAGCGCCTTGGCGAGCTCGGTCTTGCCCACGCCGGTGGGGCCCAGGAAGAAGAAGCTGCCGATGGGCTTGTCCGGATCGGAGAGGCCCGCACGGCTGCGGCGCACAGCTGCGGCGACGGCGGAGACGGCCTCGTCCTGGCCGATGACGCGCTTATGCAGCTCGCCCTCCAAGCCCTTCAGCTTGTCGAGCTCGCCCTGCATCATCTTGGACACGGGCACGCCGGTCCAGGCGCTCACGACCTCGGCGATCTCATCGGAGGTCACCTGTTCATTGAGGCCCTCGCCGTCCTGCTGCTTTTGCGCCTCGAGCGCGGCCTCGGAATCCTGAATCTGCTGCTGCAGGCCCGGAATCACGGAGTAGCGCAGCTCGGACGCACGACCCAAATCGCCGTTGCGCGTCGCGCGCTCCTCTTCGCTCCTGGCCTCGTCAAGCTGGCCCTTGAGCTCCTGCACGTGGTCGATGGCGTTCTTCTGGTTGAGCCAGCCAGCCTTTTGCACGTTGAGTTTTTCCTGGACCTCGGCAATCTCCTGGCGCAGAGCCTCCAGACGCTCCTTGGAGGCATCGTCGGTCTCCTTCATGAGCGCCTGCTCCTCGATCTGCAGCTGGGTGAGCTGACGCGTGGTGGCGTCAATCTCGACCGGCATGCTGTCGAGCTCCATGCGCAGACGGCTTGCCGCCTCATCGACCAGGTCGATGGCCTTGTCGGGCAGGAAGCGGTCGGCGATATAGCGATCGGAGAGGTCGGCGGCGGCCACGAGCGCGCTATCGGTGATGTGCACGCCGTGGAAGATCTCGTACTTCTCCTTGAGGCCACGCAGGATCGAGATGGTGTCCTCGACGGTAGGCTCGCTCACCATAACGGTCTGGAAACGACGCGCGAGCGCCGCGTCCTTCTCGATGTACTTGCGGTATTCGTCGAGCGTGGTCGCGCCGATCGCATGCAGGTCGCCACGGGCGAGCGCCGGCTTGAGGATGTTACCGGCGTCCATGGAGCCCTCAGTGGCACCCGCGCCCACGATGGTGTGGAGCTCATCGATGAACAGGATGACCTTGCCCTCGGACTTCTGTACCTCCTTGAGCACGGCCTTCAAGCGGTCCTCGAACTCGCCGCGGTACTTGGCACCGGCGACCAGCGCGCTCATGTCAAGCTCGATGAGGTCGCGGTCACGCAGGGTGCTCGGAACGTCGCCGGCCACGATACGCTGGGCGATACCCTCGACGATGGCCGTCTTGCCGACGCCCGGCTCGCCGATGAGCACGGGGTTGTTCTTGGTGCGACGGGACAGGACCTGGATGGTACGACGGATCTCGTCGGTACGGCCGATGACCGGGTCGAGCTTGCCGGCACGGGCAAGGTCGCAGATATTGCGGCCGTACTGCTCCAGCGCCTCAAACTGGGTCTTGTCCTCGGCAGACGTCACGCGGTCATCGCCACGCAGCTCCTCGTAGACTTGCTCGATGCGCTCCTTGGTCACGCCGGCGTCGCGCAGAACGCGGCCGGCCTCACCCTTGTCCTCGGCAAGTGCCATCAGCAGATGCTCGGTCACCACAAAGCTGTCGCCCATCTTGGTGGCCTTCTTCTCGGCCTTCTCGATGACGCGGACGAGCTCATTGGAAAGACCCATCTGCTGGCCCTCGCCCGAAACCTTAGGCGCATGGTCGATGGCATCCTGCGTGGAGCGTGCGAGCTGAGCCGGGTCGGCACCGATGCGCTCGATGATCACGGAGATATTGCGCTCGCCGGCACCGAGCAGGGCAGACAGCAGGTGAATCGGCTCCACCGCGCCGGCCTGCGCGTCGGCAGCCGTGCTCATGGCGGTCTGCAGCGCCTCGCGCGACGTCATTGCTAGCTTATCGATTCTCATGGAATCACCTCTCTTGGGGTGGCCGCCCTACGGGGCGGCTTCACGTTGTTCGAGATGTATTGTTGCCAGCTTTGCGCGATCTTATACACAAATCTAAGTCTCTATATATAAGATTTTCTGAGTGATTGAAAGATAGGGGGCAGGTGCGCTCACCCGCTACGGCCTCGTCCCCTTACTATCTCAATCTGTAACATCTAGCGGCTGTTTATAGCTCTAAATGTTACAGATCGAGATGAAATGACCAGCGGCACCCGTTTGTCTCAATCTGTAACATCTACTCGGCAAATAGAGCTCTACCTGTTACAGATTGAGACAAACAGAAGACACCCGGATCAAAAATCTAAATCTGTAACACCAGGCCCACTTTTAGCGGCCAAGATGTTACAGATCGAGACAGACCGAAAACCACCACAAAGAGGGCAGGCACCTTTGTGGTGGTCGCGGTCTCTACTCCTTCGCCGGACCCGTACTTCCCGATTCGACGGTCCAGGGCATCTCATCCTCGAACAGCCATGTACGGGCAGACCCACTATCGCGTGCAGCCTGCGGGTCAGGCAAGCAGGTCTGTTTATAGGCATCTTGGATACACTGGCCCATAAAATCGTTGAGCTCGGTCTGGTCGCCCTCCATGACATAGGCGACATCGCCGTCCATGATGTAGATGCCCGGACCCTCATTGTCCTCGTAGCCCGGATCGTACGAGACATCACATAACTTTGCGCCGTTTGCAGTGTCCAGCTCGATGGAAGAGTGGCATCCGCCAACCATGTCGTTCGCTTTTGCCCGATAGGACGCATATCCATACCAGCGCTTAAAGATTTTGCCCTTGAGCAGCTCGGACGCCCTGTCGATCAGACCAGAATCCGTGGTATAGCGCATAGCCCCAAGCTGAATGCGTGGATAATTACTAATGCCCAGCGCAGCCGGTTGCTCATCAAAATCAACGGTAATGGTCTCAGGCTTGTCGTCGCCGGTCAGAAGTTCGACAGATTGAGTCACAGGCTTGACCACCGGCTCCGTCACCGCAGCAGGTAGAAATGCCATACCGACAGCGCCCGCGCCAACCACAGCAATCGCAAGCGCCAAGACAATCAATCCAATACGGGCAGGACTTCTCACAGCAAAGCACCTCACAATGCAAACCCGCGCCATTTGTCCTAATGATACCGCCGGCTAACACTATCACCAAAGAAGCCGCGCGCTCCCCACCACCACAAAGGGGACAGGCACCTTTGTGGTGGTTTTCGACGCTAACGGTCGACCATCTCACGCCATGAGATTAAACTTGAATTGTTCTCTGAACATATCCATTTCTGCCTATCCTCAACAGCTCTTTGTCTCGAGGAGCGCATATGAAGCCGTCTCATTCCACCGGTCGCAACGTCATCGCCATTCTCGCCATACCCATCGTGATGCTCTTCCTTATCGTCATCACGCCCTTTTCTTTTGGTATCGCCTCGCCCTTCGATCTTTGCGGGATGATCGACGCCGGCTCGCGTGCCACCTCGCTCTCCTTTGTCTGCCGTGGCGTGTTCTACGAATATGCAATTCCCACCGGAAGTTGGCAGTCCAAGTTACCGTTGCTCGGCAAGGTCGACGGATGCTCTCCTTATTTCTGCCTCGAACCTCAGACAATGAATTATCTGATCGACGACCAGCCCCTTGACTCCATCACCCTCGCCTACGACTACGCACCAAACACCGATGAGCGCCACATGAACCAAGTCCTCGACAAGCTGCTTGGACAGTGCGGGCTCACCGCGGAAGCCGGTCGAACCATCTATAGCAACCAGAAATTAAAGCGAACAGAACTCCGCCGTGTCGGAAAAATCAAAGGGCGAAACGGGGCCGCCTACTGGGATGCCTGGGCAACACGCGACAAGGGCGAATTCGGACACAGCACCTATATGGTCACTGTCTACACCAAAGACGGAATTAAGGACAATGTTGACGATTTCGCGTCATCCAAACTCGGCATCCCCAAAACAACCAAACCCGCCAGCCCAGATGAAATTCTGTAGAGGTGCCCATTAACATGCCGCTCAACGATCACAACAACATCGAGCTCGTCCCCACCGCCACAAAGGTGCCTGTCCCCTTTGTGGCGGTTCTCGACAAAAAGAAGCCGCCCCATTAACAGGGGCGGCATCAAACAAGTCTATTTATTAGCGTCCCTCAAGACCCAACGAGAACGCAGAAATGTAGCCCGGGGCTTACCCTTTCCCGAACGCGACCCTCGCGAAGCGCGTGAGCGGGCGGGAAAGGATAAGCCCCGGGCGGACAATTAAGTGCGTTACTCGGCAGCGGCCTTGAACTTGTTGTAGTTGATCAGGCAGCCGGCCTTGACGATGGCACGCTCCTCTGCCGTCATATCGGCAATATAGAGCTCAATCTGCTCGACCGTACCGTCGGCGCGAACCACGTAAGCGGCGATGTCCTTCAGGTCGCCGTCGAGCGCGGCGCGGATACCCGGCACAAAGACGTAGTCGCCCACCTCAAAGCTGGGCTCGGCCTCCATCTGGAAGGGCACCATGCCCCAGTTCATCACGTTGGAGCGATAGCGCTTAGTGGCGTACTCGTGGACGATGTTTGCCAGACCGCCAATTACGCGCTGGCAGCTCGCGGCCTGCTCGCGGGCAGAGCCATCGCCCGGCTTCTTGGCGTAGAGCATGGAGCCGTACTCGGTTGCCTTGGCGTCTGCCGCGACACCCGCGCCAGCCAGCGCCTCAAACACGCCGGCAAGCTCGGCATCGAGCGCCGCCAGGTCGCCTGCCGCTTCGCCGGCAACGCGGCGCTTTTCCACCGCGTCGACCTCCTTGGAACGGCCCACGTAGGCCGGGTCGCGGCGGCTGAGCGTAAACTCGGCCAAGCCCAGCGGGTTGGAGCGGAAGGAGCTCGTCTCGCCCGAGGGAATGAGCTCATCGGTCGTAGTGACCGGGTCCATGATCTTGGAGCACACCTTGAGCAGGATATCGTCGCCGAGGGGCTCCATCGCGGGCCACGGCTTGATGTTGGGGCCTTCGACCAGCTCGTCGGCAGGCTCCGCCTTGCCAAAGCCCCAGTACACGCGCTTTTTGTACGGCGCGTCGTCAAAGGTGTACTCGCAGGCCTCGTCCCAAGTCTCCTCGGGCAGGTCGGTCGCCGGCGTCAGGACGCCGCCGTTGGCAGCCGTCGCCGCAATGGAGCGAGCGTCCATCAGGGCCACGGCGCTCAGCTGGCCATTACCCGGCTTGGAACCCTCGCGGTTGGGGAAATTGCGCGTGGTGTGGCGGATGGACAGGCCGTTGTTGGCAGGCGTGTCGCCGGCGCCAAAGCACGGACCGCAGAACGCCGTACGCACGATCGCGCCGGCCTCCATAAGGTCGTAGATGTAGCCACGGCGCGTAAGTTCGAGCGCCACGGGCTGGCTTGTGGGATAGACCGACAGCGAGAACTCGCCGCAGCCGGTGTTGGCGCCCTTAAGCACGCGGGCAGCCTGGACCACGGAGTCGTAGTTACCGCCCGAGCAGCCGGCGATAACGCCCTGCTGCACGTGCAGCTTGCCGTCGACGATCTTGTCGAGCAGGCTAAAGTGCGTCTTGCCCTCGCCGATCTTGGCAGCCTCGAGCTCCACCTCATGCAGGATATCCTCGAGGTTCTCGTTGAGCTCGTCGATCTCAAAGCCGTTGGAAGGATGGAACGGCAGCGCGATCATGGGCTTGATGCTGGACAGATCGACCTCGACGCAGCCGTCATAGTAGGCGACATCGGCGGGCTTGAGCTCGCGGTAGTCGTCGCCGCGGCCATGCATGGTCAAAAACGCGCGTGTGTCCTCGTCGGTGGCCCAGATGCTCGACAGGCAGGTGGTCTCGGTGGTCATGACATCGACGCCATTGCGGTAATCGGTCGTCATGCTCGCGATGCCCGGGCCCACAAACTCCATGACCTTGTTCTTGACGTAGCCCTTGGCAAAGACCGCCTTGATGATAGCGAGCGCCACATCGTGCGGGCCGACGCCGGGGCGCGGGGTGCCCGTGAGGTAGATGGCGACGACGCCGGGATAGGCAACGTCGTAGGTGTCGCGCAGCAGCTGCTTTGCCAGCTCGCCGCCGCCCTCGCCCACGGCCATGGTGCCCAGGGCGCCATAGCGGGTGTGCGAGTCGGAACCCAGGATCATCTTGCCGCAGCCGGCGAAGTTCTCACGCATAAAGGAGTGGATGACGGCGATGTGCGGCGGAACGAAGATGCCGCCGTACTTCTTGGCCGCGGAGAGGCCAAAGACATGGTCGTCCTCGTTGATGGTGCCGCCCACGGCGCACAGCGAGTTATGGCAGTTGGTGAGCACGTAGGGCAGCGGGAACTGCTCCATGCCCGAGGCGCGCGCCGTCTGGATGATGCCGACAAAGGTGATGTCGTGGCTCGCCATGGCGTCGAAGCGAATCTTGAGCGCCTCGGGGTCGCCGGACGTATTGTGTGCCTGGAGGATCGAATACGCGATGGTGCCGCGCTTGGCATCCTCGGGCGTCTGCGTAATACCGCGCTCGGCAGCCTCGGCCGCAGGCACAACCTCGCTGCCGCCGCGCAGGTAGATGCCGTCCTCGTACAGCTTGACCATACTGTCTCCCACTCTGCCCAAAAGATTTGGGCGCATAGCATACATTCGTTCAATATCGTGCCATAGAACAGTTGCGAGTGGGCTACGAATCTGCGCGTTCACTTTATCTCGGTAAAGCATAGGACGAGTTAAGTGCCGAGGAGGCAGACTTAGACGCTCAAATGACGAGAGTGGATAATCTCCCACTTCGAGCCTGCACATAGGCCAAAAACGGGAGATTATCCACTCTCATTCTGTGGGCACTCATTTAAGTCTGTCCCCAATGAGTGCCCGGCAGCGTCGGCGGAGCTATAGGTCGCTACCCGTACCTAGCAGCTTGCGCATGACCTGCTCGGGGTTGACTGAGCCGTCGCGCGGGGCCAGAGCGGTAATCTTCTTCTGCATCTTGTACTCGTGCAGCTCGTCCTCGAGCTGGCGCACGCGAGCGCGGAGCTTCTCGTTCTCGCGCTCTCGCTCCTCGGCACGCTCCTTCATATCGAGGATGCGCACCACGCCGGCAAGGTTGATACCCTCGTCGGTCAGCTGGTTGATGAGCTCCAGGCGCTCGATATCGGCACGCGAATACAGGCGCGTGTTGCCGCCCGAGCGCTGGGGGTTCACCAGGCCCTTGGACTCGTAGACGCGCAGAGTCTGCGGATGCATGCCGGTCAGCTCGGCCGCCACGCTGATCATGTACAGCGGTTTGTTCCTATTGTCCTCGGCCATGCTACCTGACCCCTTTCCGTCTCGTTATCGTCCATCATAAGCCCGCGGGCGTGGTCGTGCGCCGCGACCGCCCTAGTACGTCGCCTTGTAACGATTGACCTTCTCGCGATAGTCGCGCGTGTCGGCCTCGCGCAGCTTGGTCATGGCATCGCGCTCGTCATCAGACAGGTTCGTGGGAACCTGCACCTTGATCTCGACGAGCAGCGCGCCCGTACGGCCACGGTGCTTAACGTCGGGCGCGCCCATCTCCTTAAAGCGGAACTTCTTGCCCGTCTGGGTACCCGCGGGCACCTTCAGACGAACCGTCGCACCGCCGGGCGTCGGCACGTCCACCGTGCAGCCGAGCGCCGCCTCATAGACCGAGACCGGTACCTCCATGGTCACGTCGGCACCTTTACGCTTAAACAGCGGATGCTCCTCCACGTGCGTGGTCACGACCAGGTCGCCGCGCTCGCCGCCGGCAACGCCGTACTCGCCGCGACGCTTGTAGCGCAGTTTGCCGCCGTCGACCGCACCCGCGGGCACCGAGACCGTAATGGTCTGTTGCTCGCCTGTCGAGGGAATGCGGTAGGTGACCTTGTGCGTCACGCCGCGAAACGCGTCCTCGGCCGTCACATCGACGGTCAGCGACAGGTCGCCGCCCTTGCGAGCGCGGCTGCGACCCGCACCCGCACCGGCAGCGCCCGCAGCCCCGGCGAAACCCGAGCCCCAATCGCTGCCCCAGGCGCCGTTGCCGCTAAAGATGCTGTCGAAGATGTCGCCCCAGCCGCTGGCGCCCGCACCGGCACCGTAGCCGCCGCCATACGCGCCGCCCGCGCCCGGCATGCCGCCAAACATGAGCATCTGGTCGTACTCTTTGCGCTTCTTCTCGTCCGAAAGCGTCTCGTAGGCCTCGCTGATCTCCTTAAACTTGGCCTCGTCGCCGCCGGCATCGGGGTGATATTTTTGCGCGAGCTTGCGAAACGCACTCTTAATCTCTTTGTCGGAGGCGCTCTTGGATACGCCCAGGATGTCATAGAAGGTTTTGCCTGCAGCCATCGTAGCTCCTCTCCTGTTATATCCGCCGCCCCTGCGGACGGCGGCTCATACTGTCATATGGCACTAGGCCAGAAAGGGCCCCGGGTGTTGCCCCGGGGCCCTTCTCAATTACTCCTCGGTGCTCTCGGCCGTATCGGCCGTAGCATCCTCGGGCGCCGCTTCGGGCTCCGGTGCGGGGCGCTTCTCGCCACCGTAGGTCACCGTCACCATCGCGGAACGCAGAATGCGATCCGCCATGCGGTAGCCCTTCTGGTACACGTCGTTGACGGTCTCGTCGTACTGCGATGCGTCCTCGACGCGACCCACAGCCTGGTGCTCGAGCGGATCGAACGCCTCACCCTTGGGATCGATGGGCTCAACGCCCTCGTGCGCAAACACATCGAGCAGCTTGGCATGTACCGCGTCAACGCCATCGACGAACTGCTTAAAGTCGTCGGAAAGCTCTTGGCTGCGGGCATGGTCGATCGCGCGCTCGATATCGTCGATCACCGGCAACAGCGCGGTGACGAGCTTCTCGGTCGCGCGCTCGCGCTCGGCGATGCGCTCGTTGGCGGTGCGGCGACGGAAGTTCTCCCAGTCGGCCTGCAGACGAGCGGTTCGCTCGGTAGCGTCCTTCGCCTTGTCCTCGGCGGCCTTCTGAGCCTCTGCCGCAGCATCGAGCTCATTGCGCACGTCGGCAAGCTCCTTTTGGGCCTGCTCGAACTTGAGCTTAAAGTCGTTGTCGGCGGCTTCCTCACCGGCGCGGATAGCGGCTTCCACCATCTCGTCCTCGGTCATCGTCGCCTCCTTGTTGGAATCCTCTACCTGGTTCTCGGCAGCCTCGGCGGCCTCGGCCTCATTGACCTCGGTATCGTCTGCGGCCTCTACGGGAATCTTCACGTCCTTCTCCTCAGAGTCAACGGGGGCGGCGCCGGCGGCAGCCGCCTCCGTGCGAGCTTTACGGGCGGACATGATTACTTGTCCTCGTCGTCCACAACCTCGTAGTCGGCGTCGACTACGTCATCGTCGGCAGGCTGGGCACCAGCGGCACCGTCGGTCTGCTGCTGAGCGTCGGCGTAGACAACCTGGGCCAGCTCGTAGGCCACGGACTGCAGGGACTCGCCGGCGGCCTTGATGGCCTCGACGTCAGAGCCCTCGAGCGCCTTCTTGGCGTCGGCGATAGCGGCCTCGGCCTTGGACTTCACGTCAGCGGAAACCTTGTCGCCCAGCTCGTTGAGGGTCTGCTCGGTGGAGTAGCACAGGCTGTCGGTCTGGTTGCGGACCTCGACCTCTTCCTTCTGCTTCTTGTCCTCCTCGGCATGAGCCTCGGCGTCCTTGACCATACGATCGACTTCGTCGTCGGACAGAGCGGTAGAGCCGGAAATGGTGATCTGCTGCTCCTTGCCGGTGCCCTTGTCCTTAGCGGAGACCTTGACGATGCCGTTGGCGTCGATGTCGAAGGTGACCTCGATCTGCGGCACGCCGCGGCGGGCAGCCGGGATACCGGTCAGCTGGAACTTACCGAGCGATTTGTTGTCGCGGGCAAGCTCGCGCTCGCCCTGGAGCACGTTGATCTCGACGCTGGTCTGGTTGTCGGCAGCGGTGGAGTAGACCTCGGTCTTGGAGGTCGGGATCGTGGTGTTGCGGTCGATCATCTTGGTCATGATGCCGCCCATGGTCTCGACGCCCAGCGACAGCGGGGTAACGTCGAGCAGCAGGATGCCCTCGACGTCGCCGGTGAGCACGCCGCCCTGGACGGCAGCGCCGTCGGCAACGACCTCATCGGGGTTCACGGACATGTTGGGCTGCTTGCCGGTCATGGTCTTGACGAGCTCCTGGACAGCGGGCATACGGGTGGAGCCGCCGACGAGGATGACCTCGGTCAGATCGGAGAGCTTGAGCTTGGCGTCGCGCAGGGCGTTGGTGACAGGCTGCTTGCAACGCTCGAGCAGGTCGCGGGTGATCTTCTCGAACTCGGCGCGGGTCAGCGTGTAGTTGAGGTGCAGCGGGCCGGACTGGTTCATGGTGATGAACGGCAGGTTAATGGTGGTCTGCTGGGCGGCGGAGAGCTCCTTCTTGGCGTTCTCGGCGGCCTCCTTCAGACGCTGCAGGGCCATGGGGTCCTGGCGCAGGTCGACACCGTTCTCCTGCTGGAACTTATCGGCCATCCAGTCGATGACGCGCTGATCCCAGTCGTCGCCGCCCAGGTGGTTGTCGCCCGAGGTGGACAGAACCTCAAACACGCCGTCGGCGAGGTCGAGGATGGAGACATCGAAGGTGCCGCCGCCCAGGTCGAAGACCAGGATGCGCTGGTCGGTGCCCTGCTTGTCCAGGCCATAGGCCAAAGCAGCAGCGGTCGGCTCGTTCACGATACGCTTGACGTTGAGGCCGGCGATCTTACCGGCGTCCTTGGTGGCCTGACGCTGGGCGTCGTTGAAGTAGGCCGGGACGGTGATGACGGCGTCGGTGACGGTCTCGCCCAGATACTTCTCGGCGTCGGCCTTCATCTTTGCGAGCGTCATGGCGCTCACCTGCTCGGCGGTGTAATCCTTGCCCTCGATGTCGACGACGGCGCGGCCACCCTGGCCCTCCTTGACCTCATACGGCACGGTCTTGATCTCGGAGGTGCACTCGGAGTACTTGCGGCCCATGAAGCGCTTGATGGAGAACACGGTGTTCTTGGGGTTGGTGACAGCCTGGTTCTTAGCGGCCTTACCCACGACGCGGTCGCCGTCGGCACGGAAGCCCACGACGGACGGGGTGGTGCGGTCGCCCTCGGCGTTCACGATAATGGTCGGAGAACCGCCCTCGAGAACGGCCATTGCGGAGTTAGTAGTACCAAGGTCGATACCAAGAATCTTACTCATTAGAAATTCCCTCTCTCTTTTGCGTTCGCGCCGCCTCGACGATCTGTCGCGCGGCGCTTCGGCTTGTCTTTCAGGATGTAGTGTATCCCCTTATGGGCCGGAATATACAAAATCTAAGTCAATTCATATAAGATTTCTTATTGTTGAGAGTTTAGGTTCTTAAATGCGCAGGTAGATGCGCTGAATGAGTTCTCGGCAGATCTATTGAGATCTATGTAGAGATGGCTGAGGTTTGCGTCCGGGGGTGCCTGGGGGCCGTCTTGCGGCAAGCGCATCCCGGTTTGAGCGTAGATTCCGGGTCGCAGTTTCCGTCTGAAGGCTCAACCGGAAACCGTATCCCGTTTTGAGAGCTGATACCGGGTCGCAGTTTCCGCTAGCGGGCCCAACCGGAAACTGCGACCCGGTTTTCGGCCAAATAACGGGATGCCCTTTCCGCAGGCGCGCTCAATAGGTCAATATTACAAGTCACCTATAGCTAACATTTGCGCAGCTCAACGGCCCCACCTGCGCGTTTTTTAGTAAACCTTGGCATACTCGGCGAACGGTATGAAGATGCCGGCCAGAGGGTATTGCAAACGGTCGCTCCCGTGGTATGTTTTTGCCCGAATCAAACCGGCGCGCATCGCCTGTAGCGTCGGTCAACAGAGAGGAAACTACCATGGCTCATCCCGTAATTGATGCCGACGAGTGCATCGCTTGTGGCGTTTGCGTCGACTCCTGCCCCGCTGGCGTTCTGGAGCTCCAGGACGTCGCTACCGTCGCCGACGAGGACTCCTGCGTCGCCTGTGGCGCTTGCCAGGACGCTTGCCCCGCTGGCGCGATCACCGAGATCGTCGAGGAGTAACAACTCCCCCACTTGCGCACTCACAAGTACACCGTGCACAAAAAGGAGGCCTCCGCATCGCCGCGGAGGCCTCCTTTTTTTGCATTCGTGGGCAGCTAATTTGGCACCGCCGTTGGTTGAACTCGCGCCAGCGAAAACGCCCCATTTGAGGCAAGGTGGCCTGAAAGAGGAGGGAAGCGTACTTTGGTACGCGACCGACGATTGAAGGCCAGATTGTCCAAATGGGGCGTTTGCAGCGTCGGCTAAGAGAAATCGTCTTCGTAGGGCATCAGGTCTGCTAGGTAGCCCTTCTCCTTGAGCATCGCCTCGATCTCGTCGAGGGTCTGTTCGTCCTCCGCCGCAATGCGATGGAAGTGGTAGCCGCTGGTCACCGTCAGCAGCGGAAAGCTCTTGCCGCTCTCGATATCGCGCAGATAGCGCTCGACATCGCGACGATTGCGGATGTCCAGGTCGGCCGTAATCTTACCGTACACGCGGTGATTGACAATCACGTTGAGCACGGCGCCGCCGGCGTCGACGATACTCGTGAGCTCATCGCCTGCCTGCTCCACGCTGTGGCGAACCTTGACCAAGCGCGTAGGCACGGCGGGGCTGCTGGGGGCCTCCTGCAGCACGTAGCCGCGGTTGGTCGCCACGATATCGTGCCCATCGGCGCGCAGCAGGGCGATGTCCTGCACCACGATCTGGCGGCTCACACCCACCTCGCGGGCAAGCGCGCTGCCCGATACGGGCCCCTTGGCCCCCTCGAGCACGGCCATGATGGCACGGCGACGCTCGCGGGCGTTCATTATTTACCGTCCAGCAGACGCAGGTGCTTAAGCGAGAGGTCGAGGATCGGCGCGGAGTGCGTCAGGGCGCCCGAGCTAATAAAGTCAACGCCCAGGTCGGCAAGCGCGCGGATATTGCTGGCATCCACGTTGCCCGAGCACTCGGTCTTGGCGCGGCCGGCGATAAGTTCAATAGCGGCGGCCATGTCGTCATGGGTCATGTTGTCGAACATGATGATGTCGGCGCCGGCCTCCACGGCCTCGCGCACCATGTCCAGGTTCTCGCACTCGATCTCGACCGTCGTGGTAAACGATGCATGGGCGCGCGCCATCTCGATCGCGCGCGTCACGCCACCGGCGGCATCGATGTGGTTGTCCTTGAGCATGACGGCCGTCGACAGGTTGTAACGGTGGTTGCTGCCGCCGCCGATCTCGACCGCGGCCTTCTCGAAGACGCGCATGCCCGGCGTGGTCTTGCGCGTATCGACGAGCACGGTTTTGGTGCCCTCGAGCGCCGCGGCCATCTGGTGTGTATAGGTAGCGATACCGCTCATACGCTGCAGGTAGTTGAGCGCCACGCGCTCGCCCGAAAGCAGTACGCGTGCATCGCCGCGCACCTGGCCCACGTGGTCGCCGGCGTGCACCTCGTCGCCGTCGGCAACATCAAACAGCACCGAGCTCTGCGAATCCAGCAGCTCAAAGGTGCGAGCGAACACATCCAAGCCCGCGATGATGCCATCGGCCTTGGCGATAAGCTCCACCGTAGCGGGACGCGCCGTGGGGCACACGCTCGCCGTGCTCACGTCCTCAAAGGTAATGTCCTCGCGCAGAGCCTGCAGAATCAGATCATCGACGACGAGCTTCATGGTAATGGGATTCATGGTCTACTCCTCCACGGCCTGCGTGCCGGCGGCACGGGCCAAATCATCGATTGCCAGGGTGTCGGCGCTCAGGGTACGATGACGGCCATCGAGCGCGGGATCGCCCGCCTGCTCCACGGCCAGCGACTCGCCGGTACGCATGTACCACGCGGCGCGGCGGCCCCAAACCAGAGACTCGAGCAGGCTGTTTGATGCAAGGCGGTTCTTGCCGTGAACGCCGTTGCAAGCCGTCTCGCCCGCGGCGTAGAGCTCGAGCATCGAGGTGCGACCGTCCTTGTCAACCCACACGCCGCCCATAAAGTAGTGCTGCGTGGGCGTAACGGGGATGGGCTCGTCCAAGATGTCGCGGCCGTCCTCCAGGCAGCGTGCGCGGATGTTGGCGAAGTGCCCGGTCACTACGTCGCGCTCGACGGGGGCAAAGCTTAGCCACTCGTGCTCGGTGCCGTCCTGCTTCATCTGCTCGCGAATAGCGGCGGCGACCACATCGCGCGGCTGAAGCTCGTCGGTAAAGCGCTCACCGGCGGCATTGAGCAAAATCGCTCCCTCGCCGCGGCAGCTCTCGCTGATCAGGAAGGTGCGGCCCGGCTGCGGCGAGAACAGACCCGTGGGGTGAATCTGCACGTAGTCCAGGTGCTCCATCTTAATGCCATGCTCCTGAGCAATGTAGCAGGCATCGCCCGTGAGCTGCGGGTAGTTGGTCGAATGGTCGTACACGCCGCCGATACCGCCCGTCGCCCACAGCGTATGGCGGGCATGGATCTTAAACGGCTCGCCGACATGCACGTCCTCGGCGGCGTTTGCCAGCTCGTCGGCGGGACGAACCGAGTTGTCCTCGTCCACGGAAACGGCGACGACACCGGTGCACACCGTGGCGCCGTCACGCTCGCCCGTCAGGATGTCGGTCATGGCCACGTGCTCCAAAATCTGCACGTTATCAAGCTTGCGAACGGCCTGGAGCAGCTTAGTCGTGATCTCCTTGCCCGTAATGTCGGCATGGAAGGCAATGCGCGGACGGCTGTGTGCGCCCTCGCGGGTAAAGTCGAGGCTGCCGTCGGTCTTGCGCTCAAAATCCACGCCCATGGCCAGCAGGTCGTTGATGACCGAGCGGCTCGAGCGGATCATGATGTCGACGCTCTCGCGGCGGTTCTCGTAGTGGCCGGCGTGCATGGTGTCCTCAAAGAAGGCATCGTAATCCGAGCCTTCGGGCAGCACGCAGATACCGCCCTGCGCAAGCATCGAGTCGCACTCGTCGACAGTGCCCTTGGAGAGCATGATCACGCGCGTGCTCGTCGGCAGATTGAGGGCCGCGTACAGGCCCGCCACGCCGCAACCGGCAATGACAACGTCGCACTCCATATCGGGGTATTGTTTGGTTTCCACAGGAATCCTCTCCCTTGTACTGTGGCATAAGGGACTGTCCCTCATGTCACATCGTTCTAGCGCGCCGCGTACTCGAGCATGCGGTCGAGCGTGAGTTTGGCTTGGTCGGCAGCCTCGTCCGACACGCCGATCTGTACCTCGCCCTCGCCCGTCTCCAGGCATCGCACGAGCTTTTCGAGTGTGATGAGATCCATGTTGACGCAGGTGGGCTGCACCGCGGGAAAATAGAACTTTTTGCCGGTGCCCTCGCAGCGGCGCTCGAGCTCGTAGAGCACGCCGCGGACCGTCACGATGATGAACTCACTCGCGTCCGAATCCTCGGCGTACTTGATGATGCCGGCGGTGGAGCCGATGTAGTCGGCCTCGGCAAGGACGTCGGCCTTGCATTCGGGGTGCGCCAGCACGAGCGCGTCGGGATGCGCCTCCTGCGCATCGACGATCTGCTCGACGGTGATGATGTGATGGCGCGGGCAATAGCCATTGTTGAGGATGACGTGCTTTTGCGGCACCTGCTCGGCTACGAAGCGGCCCAGGTTTTGATCGGGGATGAACAGGACGTGCTGCTGCGGCAGCTCGGACACGATCTTGACGGCGTTGGAGCTGGTGACGCACACGTCGCTCCAGCTCTTGATCTCGACCGTCGAGTTGACGTAGCAGACCACGGCAAGGTCGTCGCCGTACTCGGCGCGCGCCGCATCGACCGTCTCGCGCTTGACCATGTGCGCCATGGGGCAGTCCGCGCCCGGCTCGGGCAGCAGCACGGTCTTGGTGGGGTTGAGCAGCTTGGCGCTCTCGCCCATAAACTCCACGCCGCACAGCACGATGGTCTGCTGCGGCAGGCTCTTGGCGAGCTTTGCCAGGTAGAAGCTGTCGCCGACGTAATCGGCAACGGCTTGGACCTCGGGCGCCACATAGTAGTGCGCCAAGATCACCGCGTCACGTTGGGTTTTTAGTTGCTGAATGGCCTCGACGAGCTCTGCGGGCACCAGTGCCGCGCGCTCCGTTGCCGTCGTTGCCGATGCTAGGCCGGCCGCGATATCGCGTGCAAGCTCCGATGCATCCATGTTCGCGCTCTGTGCCATCAAGGCCCCTCTCTTTTGGCGAATCTTGGGGCTTTAGTATGACACCTGGCTTTACAGCTGACAAGACAGCTGTAAAGCCAGGTGTAAAGTTGGAATAAAGATTCAATCTTGGGGCGGGTCCATTTTCGAACTGGCAAGCTGAGGATAGTCGAAAATGGACCCGCCCCAAGATTCGAGCGGCCCGCATTGTCCTGGACCAAGGAGCGGTGGTCAAAAAAGGCCAAATATGAGTACTGTCACCAAATTAGTAGCAGCGATTTTCCGGTCCAGAGCAGCAAAATCGCCTTGTTTGGAGCCCGATCACGACTCTGAAGAACGAAAATCGATGCACTTTTGGCCTCTGGCACCGATTTTTGAGGCCATTTGGCTGCCACCAAACTGGTAACAGTACTCATATTTGGCCCTTTTTGACCACCGGGTTTCCGGCAGGCCCCAAAAGCGGGCCCGAATCGCTCGATCCGGGCCCGCTGGGGGTAGCGAGCACAATCGAGGTGTAAGAAGCAAGAGAGGGCCATCGCCTAGAATCGTCAGCGCCTAGATATTCAACGAGAGGAAAGACAATGGTCCGCAGCGACATGCTACCCCAGCCGGACCGGGGGCTCGGCCTCGACCGGCCCCAGACCGAGGCATTTCACCGACGAGTTCAAGAGGAAGATAGTCGATCTCCACAACGCCGGAAAGCCCAGGCGCGAGGCCATGGACGAGTGCGACCTCGACAAGAGCACCGTGGAGAGGCGGGTCAAGTCGATAAACGAGACCGGCTCGCCGCGCGCCGCGGACAACCGCACGCCCGAGCAGAACCGGATCCTGGAGCTCGAGCGCGAGAACCGCAGGCTCCGGATGGAGGTCGACGTCTTAAGACGAGCGGCGCCAGCATACGCTCGGAAGTCAGGGCCATGGCGGCCAACGGGGGGCCGCTGCCCCATATCGGCGCAGCGCTGGCATCGAGGCCTTCTGACCTGTGTCAAGATTTCGGACACGCAAGCTCGAGGAATCAAGCGGCCATAGGCATGGCCTCGGGCTTGGGCTCGGTTCTCTCGAAGAAGGCCGCCATGGCCTCGGCCGGCACCTTGTAGCCGATCGTCGAGCGGGGCCTTCGGCGGTTGTAGTACGCCTCGATGAACTCGACCACCGCGTGCTTGGCGGAATCCCTGGTCGGGAAGCTGCGCCTGTAGTACATCTCGTTCTTCAGCGTGGCGAGGAACGACTCGGCCACCGCGTTGTCGTGGCAGTTGCCGGTGCGGCTGCAGGACAGCCGCACGTCGTTGTCGCGCGCCCATTCGGCCAGAAGCCTGCTGGTGTACTGGGCGCCGCGGTCGGCGTGGAATATCGCGTTGCCGGCCACGTAGCCGCGCGATTTGGCCGACGCCAGCGCCGAAACCACGATGTCGGCGGTCATGCGCTCGGAGAGCGACCAGCCCACCACCATGCGGGTGTTGAGGTCGATGACCGTCGACAGGTACAGCCATCCCTCGCCGGTGCGCAGGTAGGTGATGTCGCCCACGAGCTTGTAGGTTGGAACGGGACTGGTGAAGTCGCGGCGCACCAGGTCGGGCCGGGGCCTGGCCTTCGGGTCGGGGATGGTGGTGCGCTTCCTGGCGTTGGGCGTGCAGCCGCGTATTCCCAGCTCGCGCATCAGCTTGCGCACCCTGTACAGGGTCAATCCGGAGAACTCGCCGGGCAGGAAGCATTTCACGAACCGGAAGCCGAACCTGCGGTCCGACTCCAGCCACACGCGCCGGACCGCCTCGCGCTCGGCCGACCAGTCTTCTCGCGGGCAGCCGTTGGAGAGCCACGAGTAGAAGCCCGATCGGCTCACGCCGAGCACGCGGGCCATCATTTTCACCGGGAATTCGGCCTTCTCCGCCAACATCATCCGGTAGCACGCGGCTACGCCTGGCTTTTGGCGAAGAAGGCCGCGGCTTTTTTCAAGAAGGCGTTCTCCATCTCGAGCTCGCGTATGCGCCTTTTCGCCTCGCGAAGCTCGCGGTCCTCGGCCTTGGGGTCGGGCCCGCCGGCAAGCTCGCGCCGGCGATTCTGCACCCACTTGTTCACGGTCTTGGAATTCAGGCCCAGTTCTGCGCAGCATTCCGTTATCGGCCTGCCCGTCGAGATGATGTAGTCGGCGGTCTCGCGCCTGAACTCGTCGGTGTACTTGGCGGCTGGGTTGGACATAGCATACCGTCCTCTCGGTCGTCGATGAATGCATTCTAAAGGATTGGGCCTCTAGCATGCGTGTCCGAAAAGACGATACAGGTCAGACAACCCAATCAGACGTCGTCTCGAGCGCGTCCTCTGCACGGTCGAGCGTGCTTCTGGCCTTGGCACCCTGTTTGAACCACGAGCGCAGGTCCTCGAGCGTGCTGCCCGCTGCATACACCTTGATTTTGCGACCGCCTTTCGTGGTCACCGTGCAACGGTCGCCGCTCTCGCTGTTCTCGTGCGCCGTGACCTTCTTGAGGTAATCGCGACGGAACGCCACGACGCGGGCATTGCTGATCTCGATGAACCAATCATCGTCGACAAGCGAAGTGCCCGTGGTACCTCGACTTGCCATCTCCTCGGCGAAGGAGAAGCCGAGTTCGCGCTCCTGCCTGCCGATCTCGAGGATGCCGCGGGCGGGCATGCTGAGCATGAGCAGGGGCAGGAGTCCCCCTATGAACAGGAAGAGGAACGGGACGAGCAAGAGCAGACGAGCACCGGCATCGGTGAAAACAGCCATGAAGGCGATCACGAGCGAGAAGACGAGCGCCATGCCGTTGAAAACAATCGTCAACGGCCTGATGGCAGACCAACACAGGCCCGCCTTGGTCATGGGACCGTCGACGGCGTCCGAGACTTCGATGCCCTCTTCCTCCAGACGGGCGAGGAGGTTGAGCGAGCACACCCCCTCGAGGCTTATCGAGCAGAACTTCCGGTCGCCCTCGAACAGGTCGATCCTCATCATCTGCGTGTGAAGCGTTGCACGGGTGATGTTGCCAAACGTCGTCTCCTTGCGGATGCCGAAGGCGTTACGCGAGAGAATTCGCTCACCGTCCACGTCGATGCGCGGGATGCTCAGCAGGGCCCAGATGGCCATGCCCGCGAGCGCCATGGCGTGACCGAACCACACAAGTTCGTGGTCCCACTCGCCCAACGAGACGCCCTGCCAGACGTAGACACCCAGCATGAGCAGTTCGAACGCGACGGCGCAGCAGGCGATGATCGTGCGAATGGCAGCGGGCATGCGCACCGTGAAGCGATCGAGGCTGTCCGTCGCCTCACTGCGCTCGCGCGCGCCGCGACGGGCGACCCATGCAGTGAGCGGACCGACGATGAACACCACCATCGCCACGCGCAGGAACGATTCGAGTATGTCGCCCATATTAACCACCATCCCAATAGAAAACGTGAATTTGGGAGACTATAGCAGAGCGAAGCGATCTGCACGGCATCGTCCGGGTGTTTTCGGCATACGGTGGAAACCAGCGGCAGCGGACGTTGAGAACTCACCCAAAAGACGCGATTCGACCGAAGCGATTCTTCTTGACTTGGTCTCAATGTGATACGACATGCGCCACTACCTGCGCGGTCTTGCGGCCCTGATCGAAGAGGGTCACACCGATGAGGCACTCGGGCGCATCGACGCGCTCTGCGAGACCAACGACCGCACCGCCGTGCGCCGCTACTGCGCCAACGAAACGGTCAACATTGCGCTCTCGTCGCTTTCCGCGGACATCAACGCGCGCGGCATCACCGCCGATCTGCGCGCCGCCGTGCCCGAAACCGTCCACGTGGGCGATGTCGATCTATTCAGTGTGGTATCGAACGCCCTGGACAATGCCATCGCCGCGGCGAGCGCCGCCCCCGAAGGCAAGCGGTTTGTCGACCTGGACCTTCGCTACGAAGACGGTCAGCTTCTATTGCTGGTTTCCAACACGTTTGGCCGTGCGCCGCACATGGTCGACGGCATGCCCGTGGCTCAGCACACTGGGCACGGCTTTGGCACCAAGAGCATTATGCTTGCCGTCGAGCGCATGAACGGCAACTGCCAGTTCCGCATTAACGGCGACCGGTTTGAGCTGCGCGCCGTGATGTAGGGGCTGCCGCCAACCTCGCTACAGCGGTGCAGCCGCCGGGGTCAGCTGCTTAATGTAGGCCCACATGCGCTGCTTGGCGGCCTTGTCGGTGAGCGCCGCCTCAAAACCGTCGAGCGCCAGCACGCGGCGCCCCTGCACATGGGCGACCAGGCCGGGCTTGAGCATGGCGGTGTCAAAGTCATCAATTGCCACAAGCATATCGGCATAGGTCTCGCGCATGACATCGGCCGCACTGTTGTCCAGCAGCAGTACCGCCTCGGGGTCCAAGGTCTCCAGCGCTTCGCGGAACAGGTCGCACGTCAGGTCCTCGCCCGCCGCGACCGTTCCGTCGCCCGCGCCGGCGACGCTTGCCAGCACGCAAAAGTCCTCGGGGGCATATCCGATGGCGCCGAGCGCCTTGCGCAACGCGGCGCCATCCGCGCCGGCAGCCAGCTCGCCGCCCGAGCACTCGGCTTCATCCAAATCGCCTTTGACCAGCACAATCGGCGAGCACGCGTTGCCCGCGATACGCACACCGCGACCTGCAAGCGACGCGAGCTCCTGCTCGGTCGCCTGAGCGATGGCTTCTTTTTTCTGGCTTTGTGACGTGGGCATGCGCTCTCCAATCGTTTGCGTGCCCACCATTATATAAAAGAGCCGCCCGCGAGTGGTTGCTTTGCGGGCCGCTGGGTATAAGCACGGTCGTACTGAGTTTTACGCGGCCGAGCCGCGTCGTATTATGGAGGTCACCATGGCTGACATTAAGCAGATTACCCCCGAGAACTTCGGCGCTGTCGTCAACGATAGTCTGCCCGTACTGGTTGATTTTTGGGCCCCGTGGTGCGGCCCCTGCCGCTCACTCTCGCCCATCGTAGACGAGGTTGCCGACGAGCTGGCCGGCAAGCTGGCTGTGGCCAAGTGCAACGTCGACGACAACCAGGACCTGGCCATGAAGTTTGGCGTCATGAGCATCCCCACGCTGATCGTCTTTAAGAACGGCGAGGAGGTCGACCGCTCGGTCGGCGCCTTGCCCAAGGCAAGACTTCAGGCACTGCTGGAGAAACATCTGTAATACGCTTGTTACTTGTCTGCCGTCCATGAGCGGTTTCGCACCGCTCACCGGAGTGCCAAACGCAAGGCATGCGACCACGGATAGTATGGTAGACACAAACAGCCCCCAGTGAACGGGCGCGGGTCAGACGGACTCGCGCCCGTTTTCTTATGCGGCGGCGCCCAAGGCGGGCGTAGTAGAATCTGAACCACCATATCGCCCCGTACAAAAGGAGATTCCTATGCATGACGTCGGAATGAACATGAGCCAGCTTGCCATGAGCGTCAAGCAGGTCGACGACACCATTGAGCTCGCTCACGAGTGGAGCCATCAGCTGCTGCATGCGACCGAGAACTTTGATATGGAGCGCATTGGCGCCAAGCTCGAGGCCGCCATGTCTGCGCTGCACGAGGCGCACGATGCGCTCGAGGGCTACGAGGAGGCCATCGAGGCAGATCACAACTCCGTCGGCTCTGTGAAACTGGTGTAACGTGGCCGAGCACGAGCACGCGCACGATCACGGTGTGGACGACGATGCGAGCTGCCGCTGCAGCGGCTCCAGCTCCGAGCTGGTCCGCTTTTCGGTCACCGCGCCCGACGACCTGCTGCGCCGCTTTGACGAGCAGATCGCGCGCCGTGGTGACGTGGCTAACCGATCCGAGGCCGTACGCGATCTGATTCGCGCCTCGATCGCCAAGGAACAGATGCGCACGCCCGACGAGCAGGTCATCGGTTCGCTCACCATGATCTATGACCACCATACCGGCGATCTGACGCGCCGTCTGGACGAGGTGCAGCACGACTACACCGACGAGATCGTCTCGACCATGCACGTGCATCTGGACCACCACAACTGCCTGGAGATTCTGGCGCTCAAGGGTCGCGGCAAACGCGTCTATGAGCTAGTGGACCGGTTGCTGGGGCTGCGCGGCGTTAAGCACGGCGAGCTCACCTGCGCCGCCACCAAGCAAAGCCTGGGGCTGTAGCGGGATTTCCCACAGCGCACCTGCCAAAAAGGGACAGGTTTCAACGAAGGAAGGTCGCATGCGACATGTGCATATCCATGTAACGGGCATTGTGCAGGGCGTTGGCATGCGGCCATTTGTGTATCGCGAGGCTATGGCGCATGGCATTTGCGGCTGGGTGCTCAACGCGGGCGATGGCGTGCACATCGAGGCGCATGCTTCAGTCGAGGCACTCGACGAATTTGTCACCGCGCTGTCGGAGCACGCGCCTGCCGCGGCCCGCGTTGAGCATGTCGCTGTTGAGGACCTGGAGCCCGACGCTTGGGATGCCGACGATGAGCAGGCCTTTCGTATTGTAGCGTCGCAGGATCAGACCGTGCACACGACGCTCATCTCCCCCGATATCGCCACCTGTGACGACTGCCTGCGCGAACTGTTCGACCCCACCGACCGACGCTATCACTACCCCTTTATCAACTGCACCAACTGCGGGCCGCGCTTTACCATCATCCGATCGCTGCCTTATGACCGAGCGGCCACGTCGATGGATTGCTTTCCTATGTGCCCCGAGTGCGCCGCAGAGTATGGCGACCCGCTTGACCGGCGCTTTCATGCGCAGCCCGATGCCTGCTTTGACTGCGGGCCACATATTACCTGGCGCGAGGCGGCGGGCGACATGGAGCTCGAGGGTCTGGGGGCGATGCCGGCCGTCGGCAGCACGCGCGAAACCAGCGATGCCATTATTGACCGCTGTGTCGAGCTGCTGGCCAGCGGCGGTATTGTCGCCATCAAGGGGCTGGGCGGATTCCATCTGGCCTGCAACGCCGCCAATGAGCAGGCGGTGGTCGAGCTGCGCCGTCGCAAGCGCCGCAGCAACAAGCCGCTTGCCGTTATGGTGCGCAGCCTTGCCGATACTGAACGCCTGTGCCATGTCGATGATGCCGAGCGCGACTTGCTGGCCGGCAGCATCCGCCCCATTGTGCCGCTGCGCCGCCGTGTTGTTGGCGAGGGAGATTCCCCCGACGGCCTTACGCTCGCGCCATCCGTCGCGCACGATCTACCCGAGCTCGGCGCCATGCTCCCCTATACACCGCTTCAGCATCTGCTGCTTGCAGCTGCCTCGTCGCATGGCATGCACGCGCTGGTCATGACCAGCGGAAACCTGAGCGAGGAACCTATCGAGACCGACGATGCCCTTGCATGGGAACATCTTGTTGCCGCCGGCATCGCCGACGCGCTACTTGGCAACGACCGTGCGATTCTCTCACGCTACGACGACTCCGTGGTACGTGTGGTCGACGGCACCGTCATGCCTGTGCGTCGTGCACGCGGATATGCGCCGCAACCGTTGTCGCTGCCGGCGCTCGACGGCACTGCACCCTGCGTGCTCGCCTGCGGGCCGCAGCAAAAAGCCACGATCGCGCTCACGCGCGAGGACGCCGACGGCCATGTGGCCTGTTTTGTGTCGCAGCATATCGGCGATGTCGAAAACGGCGCGACCTTCGATGCCTGGAGCGCCGCCCGCGCACGTCTAGAAAACCTCTTTGACCTGACGCCTGCCGCCCTGGCATGCGACATGCATCCCAACTATCTATCGAGCCAGTGGGCGCGTGAGCGGGCACGGGAGCACAGTCTGCCGCTAATCGAAATCCAGCATCATCATGCGCACATCGCGAGCGTAATGGCAGAGGCGATTGTCGCTGGCCGGCTTGCGCCCGATGCGCGCGTCCTCGGTATTGCCTTTGATGGTACGGGTGCCGGCACCGACGGCACCATATGGGGCGGTGAGTTTCTTATCGCCGGCCTTGCCGATTTTGAACGCGCCGCGCACCTGCGCACCTGGGCGCTGCCAGGCGGAGCCGCATCCGTGCGCGATGCCCGGCGCAATGCCTTTGCCCTGCTGAGCGAGCTCGGCCTGCTCGAGCATCCGGGTGCCGCGGGGCTATTGGGCACCCTCGACGAGCAAACACGCAGCGTGACAGCCACCATGATCGAGCGCGGCATCAACAGCCCGCGTACCAGCAGCATGGGGCGTCTCTTTGATGCCGCGGCAGCGATTCTGGGCATCTGCGACAAGGCAACCTACGAGGGCGAACCCGCCATAGAACTCGAAGCCGCCGCCTGGCGCGCGTTCAGCAGTGAAAGTGCCTGCCCCACCGGCAATATGGCCAGCTTTTCCGTAACCGAATCATCCCGTCCGGACGACTGCCATGTTCTGAACTCCAGGCCGCTTTTTGAGGCGCTTTTGGAGGGAATCAGGACCGGCGTGCCCGCCGGCAAGCTCGCGCTCGACTTCCATGTCACCATCGCACGCGCGTCGGCCCGCATCGCAAGCGAGATCTGCGTCCGTGAAGACCTCGACACCGTCGTGCTCTCGGGCGGCGTGTTCATGAACCGACTCCTGCTTCAGTTCCTCACCCGCGAGCTCAAAAGCGCAGGCCTTACTGTCCTTGTCCCCCACACCGCACCCGTCAATGACGGCTGCATCGCCTACGGTCAGGCCGCCATCGCTCGCGCTCGCCTCGCGCAGACAACATCGCGATAGGCTGTTTTGCCAGCCTGCGCGCCGCCGTCTCACAGGTGTAACGCGTTTGCTCGTGACTCCCGCGAGCGCTACCATCAACTGATGGGTAATTAGGCGCCTATCCAGCGCAAAACGTATAAAAGGGGAACATTATGTGCCTTGCCGTTCCCGGTAAAGTGGTCAAACGCGACGACGACCTTAAGGCGACCGTCGACATGATGGGCATCGAGCGCCCCGTTTCGCTGCGCCTCGTGCCGACGGCACAGGTAGGCGACTATATTCTCGTGCACGCCGGCTTTGGCATTCAGATTGTCGACGAGCAGGAGGCGCAGGAGACGCTCGACCTGGTCAACACCATGACCGAGCTGGCCGAAGAGGACCAGCTCGCCACCAACCCGGCCGAGGCATACTAGTGGCGGCGGCGCAGCCGGCTCGCTCCGGTATCGACTTTTCGGCATTTCGCGATTCCAAGCTGGCCCGCGAGCTCATCGAACGCATCCATGGACTCGTCGGCGACCGCACCATCAACCTTATGGAAGTCTGCGGCACGCACACCGTGAGCATCGGTCGCTATGGCTTTCGCTCTATTATGCCTGCCGAGCTCAAACTGCTGAGCGGTCCGGGTTGCCCCGTCTGTGTTACCGCCAACCGCGATATCGACCATGCAATCGCGCTCGCCAAGATGGACGGCGCCATCATCACCACCTTTGGCGACATGATGCGCGTGCCCGGGTCGTCTACCTCGCTCGCCGCGCAAAAGGCGGCGGGGCGCGATATTCGCATTGTGTACTCCCCGCTCGATGCACTCGATATCGCCGAACACAACCCCGATCGCCCGGTCATCTTTATGGGCGTCGGCTTTGAGACCACGACGCCTACCATCGCCGCCGCCATCCTGGAGGCAGACGCGCGCGGGCTGCAGAACTTCTCGGTCTACTGTGCCCATAAGACCACGCCGCCGGCGCTGTGCGCCATCGCCAACGATCCCGAGACCACTATCGACGGCTTTATCCTGCCGGGCCACGTCGCCACCATCACGGGCCTGGCGCCCTTTAGCTTTTTGGTCGACGAGTTCAATACCCCGGGTGTGGTCACGGGATTTGAACCGGTCGATATCCTGCAGGGCATCTGCATGCTGGTCCAGATGGTTGTCGAGAACAGGCCGGCGATCGACAACGCCTACCGCCGTGGCGTCAACGCAGACGGCAACCCCGTGGCGCGCCAGCTGGTCGAGCAGGTGTTTGAGCCATGCGACACCACGTGGCGCGGGCTGGGGCCGATTGCCAACTCGGGCCTTTCCATCCGCCCCGAGTTCTCGCGCTTTGATGCCCGCACTCGCTTTGACGTGCCCGTTGAGACGACGGTCGAGCCGCGTGGGTGCCGCTGCGGCGACGTGCTGCGCGGGGCCATTACGCCGAGCGACTGCCCTCTGTTCGGCCAAGCTTGTACACCCGAGCATCCCGTCGGCCCCTGCATGGTGAGCTCCGAGGGCAGCTGTGCAGCATATTTCCGCTACCGAGGCTAATGGGTTTCGCCGCTCTAACGAACGGCGGGCCGGTCGACGCTGCGCCTCACCCATATAATTCCACCCACGATTGGAGTTTTGGATATGTCCCATAGCATCACCGATAGCACTGTCCTGTTGGGCCACGGCTCTGGCGGCCAGATGATGAAACGCATCATCGATGAGGTCTTTTTGGATGCCTTTGGGTCGCCCGAGCTGCTCGAGGGCAACGATGCCGGCGTCGCCGCGCTGCCCACAAGCGGGCGTATCGCCATGTCGACCGATAGCTTTGTGGTCTCGCCGCAGTTCTTCCCCGGCGGCAATATCGGCCGCCTCGCCGTGTGCGGAACCGTCAACGACGTCGCGACCTCGGGTGCCCACGTGCGCTACCTGTCGTGCGGCTTTATCCTCGAAGAGGGCTATCCCATGGATAAGCTCCGCCAAATTGTGCAGACGATGGCCGAGACGGCGCGCGAGGCGGGTGTGAAGATTATCACCGGCGACACCAAGGTGGTCGAGCGCGGCGGGGCCGACGGCGTCTACATCAATACCGCCGGCATGGGCGAGGTGCCCGCGGGCGTGACGCTCAGCGGCGCCAACTGCCAGCCTGGCGATATCATCCTGGTGTCGGGTACACTCGGCGACCACGGCATCGCCATCATGAGCCAACGCGAGGGCCTGGCGTTTTCGAGCACCATCGAAAGCGATGCCGCGCCGCTCAACCACCTGATTGCCGATGTGCTTGCCGCAGCACCCGACACACGCTGCTTCCGCGACCCCACGCGCGGTGGCCTGGCGTCCACGCTTAACGAGTTTGCGCAGGCCAGCGGCGTTGCCATGGAGGTCGACGAGGATGCCGTGCCCGTGCGCCCCGACGTGCAGGCCGCCTGCGAGATGCTCGGCTACGATGTGCTGCAGGTGGCAAACGAGGGCAAGATGGTTGCCGTCGTGCCGACCGAGCAAGCCGATGCCGCGCTGAGCGCCATGCGCGCCGCCCGCTACGGCGAGAATGCCGCCATCGTCGGTCGCGTGCTGCCACTTGCCGAGGGCGCCCGTCCCGCCGTGCGCGTACGCACCGGCTGGGGCTCGACCCGTATCCTCGACATGCTCGTAGGAGAGCAGCTGCCGAGGATTTGCTAACGACAAAGGCTCAGGGCTATTAAAGATATTCAGATTCCAAACATGCCCGGCACGCATGCCAAGTATCATGGGGTGCGTTTTACAACTCAAGCGGCAGGAGCACCCATGGCAGCAGCTTTTTCCCATGTGATCTTTGATCTGGATGGCACCATCCTCAACACGCTCGAGGACCTGGCGGCCGCCGGCAACCATACCTGCGAGACGCACGGCTGGCCCACGTTTGCCGTAGACGAGTACCGCTACAAGGTGGGAAACGGCATGCTCAAGCTGGTCGAGCGCTTTATGCCCGCCGAGTATGCGGGCGACGGCCGTATGTTTGAGCAGACGCTTGCCGAGTTTAGGGCTTACTACGGCGAGCACAAGGAGGACCACACCGCACCGTACGCCGGTACGATCGAGATGCTCGACCGCCTACGCGCCGCGGGCGTTCAGCTTGCCGTGCTCACCAACAAGGACCACGTCTCGGCGGTTCCACTTATCGAGAAATACTTTGGTTCCGAGCGCATTGCGCTGGTGCAGGGCCGAGTCGATGCGTTTCCTCCCAAGCCCGAGGCGCCTGTTACGCTGCATGTGATGAAAGAGCTAGGCGCCGATCCGGCAACCACACTCTATGTAGGCGATTCCAATGTCGATATCCTGACCGGTCACAATGCCGGCCTCAAGAGCGCCGGTGTCACCTGGGGCTTCCGCGGCCGCGCAGAGCTGGAAGCCGCCGGCGCCGACTACGTGGTGGACAGCCAGGCAGAGCTCGCGGCGCTGATTCTAGGCGAGTAACGAAGCCGCCGCTCAACGCGGTTGTAGTGATTCTTTCATGCGGAAAGCGCATCCCGTTTTGCCGCCGGATTCCGGGATGCGCTTTCCGGTTGAACCCTGTCGGGGAAACGGCATCCCGTTTCGGAGCGATATTCCGGGTCGCACTTTCCGCAACCTACCCCATGCGGAAACGGCGACCCACTATTCGGCCAAAAAACCGGGTCGCATTTTCCCGAGCACCCGGTGCAGGGAATCTACTGGCCCCTTGCTGCACTACGCTGACGCGATCAGGGGACGCACATAGGGCCAGACGCATTCGTGAATTAGACTAGAGATACAAACTATTAGTCTATCTTCTAGTCTACTCGTCTATCACCCATTTCGCACCCCCTCGGGCGCCGTCAGGCCGAATGCGTCGCTCTTTACGCAGTTCTTGGAGAAGATAGCTCACGTGCTTCTTGCGCTGTTCGCCACTCATGTCCTCAGGTAGCGCATGCGATATGGCTGACACTATCTCGGCGCGCGTGCAGGAGCGGGTACGCAGAAGCTTCACGATGAGTTCCTTGCAGATGCTCGCGTCCAAGCCCTTCTGTCTCACGTATTCCTCATGGGTGCCAATAATGCCCGCGACCCTCGAGGAGAGCGTGAGCTTCGGGTAGCGGCCCTCGACGAGCCCCCTGCCCCGAAGGGTCTTAGCCTGCTCTCGAGTGATGGGGTTTCCCTTCTGGACGAGGTCGAGCATGAAGACCGTCTCGAGATCCATATCCGGCTCCGAGGCAAGCAGTCGCGTGTACGCCTCGTCGAGGACCTTGCCATAGACGGTGACCGAAACGCGGCTTGGCTCCGAAAGGTCGTAAGTGGGCAGCGGCAGCATCCTGCCGCGCTGAATCTCATAGACGTTCCTGATCCCTATAGCATTCTGGTCAATCATCTCCGTCTTGACCATCGCGTCCGCGAGCAGGCGATTCCGGTAGTACGGAGGCTTGTAGCCAGGCTCGATCGCCTTCTCGATAGATCCCGGGATGAAAGAGCCCTCGTTCTTGAACACGAGGCGATCCTCATATTCCAACACGTTAATTTTACCGGAGTTCCGGTAGTCCTGGTGAGCGATCGCGTTGTGCAGCAGCTCGCGAATGACCTCGGGGTCGTACTTGTTGGCAAGCGTGGGGAACAGCGTCAACTGGCTGTCGAAGTAACGGTAACGCTCGTTCCTAATCTTCTCCAGTACCCTATCGACCTGAAGGATGAACGGGGGATCGAAGTGCTCGTAGGCCTCCACCCGACCCTCGGAGGAGTAAAGCGTCCACGTGATCCTTGGCGCCGCCCCGCCGAGGAAGGCGGCTGACTCGGGCCGACCAAGGAGTACCAGCGCAGCGTTCGTGACGTGCCCGTGGACGAGAAACCCCATCTTTCGGAGCATTTCCTCCTCGCTGAGCGACGTTATGGCAGGTTGTTTAGCGGCGTACTTGTCAATGTAGCGCTCGCATGCGAACTTGACAGCATCAGTATCGAGGTCATCGAGATTGGCTTCGAATGAAGCCCCTTTTGACCAGTCGGGACGGGATTGTCCCCAGATGGCTTCAAGCTTGAAGCGCGGCATCTCCTTGAGCGATGAGTCTTCCCGCGACCACGGAATACCGCGCCATGTCGTGGGCGAGGCAAACTCGCAGGGAGGTATCTGGAACGCGACAACGCGTTCTCCATCAAGGTCAAACTCGTAGATTTCCTCGAATGTGAGCCCATTGTTGAGACCCTCAGTGATTTTATGCTTGAGGCTTCTCAAACCGATACTCGGCCTGCGCTTCTCCTTACGGTAGGCCGTGCCACATATTTCTCTTTTGTCGGTCACGCCGAACAGAAGCCAGCCGCACTCCGCGTTTCGGAGATTCGCTTCGTTGCTAAGCGCGGAGAAGTACCTGCCGAGTTTCTCAAAGTCGAAGCTCTGTTTGGCCTCCTTGTACTCAACCACCTCGGTCTCCACGTCAGCAAGCAGGGCACGAATAAGAGATGGCATTTCTGACGGCTGTCGAATCAAATCGCTCTCCATAGACTAGTGGATAGACTAATTTTATGCAATTTAGTCTATCACAGAGATGAATTAGCAGGCAGATAAGCCAATAAATGTCCAAGCTTCGCAATCAATCCTCATTGATGAGCGCGTTGGAAGGCGGTTTTCGACAAAGGCGCGAACGCACATGGTCCGCAACCCGCCCCATCCGGAAACCGCGACCCGCTATTCGGCCAAAAACTGGGTCGTATTTTCCCAAGCACTCGATGCACCAACCACACCCAAGGAATGTCCCCCAGCTGCCGGCAGAATAGGAACGTCCCATCTGCCATCAGAATAACTTTTGCCGATATCGCAGACACACTTGGCTTTAGTTAGCATAAAGGGAGGGTCGTTCCAACGACCCTCCCTTTATTGCATAACGGTCTGCTTGTCGCGCAATAATCTACATATAAGGCGCTACCCTTGCAGAGCGCTCATCATCTCGGAGATATTAGAGTCGTCCCCTGACCATTCGTTGTCATCGTTGACAGAGTACTTAAAGGTGACCTTGGTGTCCTTGGGCTTGGCAGCCTTGGTCACATCGACCATCACCTGGCCGGCAAGCTTGTACAACTCATCTTCGGAAGGCGATCCATCAAGAGCAGCAACCTTCTCTTGATATTTGGTAGCAAAATTCTCTTGGATTTGACTCATCGACTTGCAAGTAATAGTCACTTCGGCAGCAGCGGTACCCTTATCCTTATCGACCACAATACTGCCGATTTTATAGTCGAAACCCTCGAGATAGCTCTTGGCATATTCCTCGGTTTTGATGTCGACCCTTTTAAACTCTTTTCCTGCAACCTTATTCAGGCCGTCCAGAAATGATTCGTCGTTATTTTTAATCTCATCAAGCTGAGTAGTCAGATCTTCGCTAATAAGTTGCTCAACCGTGGGACTACCGCAACCGGAAAGGGCAAACACACATGCAACCACTACAGCCATAAGGGGCACAAGCAGCAGCTTCTTTTTCATGACATTCCTCCAAACAAGCGGCGCTGCGTTCCCTGCGCAGCGTACGTTGTGACAGTGAGTCCATATTAGCGGCTCGACCCAAACCCCTGCGTCGCAAAAGCGAGCTTCTGGTCGGAACGACTGGATTCGAACCAGCGATTCCTTGACCCCCAAGTTTGGAACAAAATCAAAATAGCGATGATATCCCAATTGACTAGGATAATGTCCAAGCGCTCAGATGTTGCGATATTCGATACGCGCCTGTTCACGCCGATCATGAAACATGTGAGATTCTTTCCGTTGTGATGGAACTACGGGTAAGAACCATAGTTGGCTGCTGCAAGCTGATAAACGCTGTTGTTTTTTATCTGCTTAGTAGGATTCAAAACCGCTCTTCAAAATGCCGTACTCGTACGACGCATAGGGGGATCCAGTCAAATCGAGACCGCTATTGGCCGAGATTATCGTGTGACAGCCCGCTTCAATGACATCAGAGCCACCCGTAAATCCGTTTACAGCGTTTCCCATATCATCCTTCAATACACCCATGAGTGTCGTGCCCGGACCAAAGTCATACGGTGAATCATTTTGTATTTCGACATCAAAACTGTACATATTAGTAGCGATCTGTTCCAATCGCTCATTTAACACCGTGAACTCGTAGGTGTCTTTTTCGGTGATTTTCTCAAAGGAATTAACCCTGATCGTGAGCTCAAGTGACGCTGGCAATTCATCTATGTTACTGATTCCACCGACATACCATATTTCTTGCCCCGGAAGAAGAGTGCAGCAGTTACCTATTCTAGTAGCCACGGTGCCACATAGCGCACCGTCGGCCTTCTTTGCGATGCCATCAACTTCCCAGCCGACAGCAACTTGGTCGCTAGTGTTTTTGATTTTTGTAATAAAGTCACAACCATTTTGGCCAACCTGATAGTTGTAAATAGGGTCCATGGTTACTACGATATCGGACCTCTGTGGACTACTTTCAATCTCAAGCGTGCCCTTTTTCGGTTTTAGCGTAGAGCCGCTTATCTTATCGCGTTCGCTCGAACATCCAGCAAGGCCTAATGTTGCAATTCCGGCTAGAAAGCTTCTTCTCGAGATGCCATTCATCAATTCCTCCCCCTATGCGTGCGGCAATTTCATACTTAGACTACAGGGAGGAACTGGTAAATTATTGAGCAACAAATGCGAACGGTAGAATTTGCATGGCAAGTGTTTTCATCCAATACAAAAAATGCCCTAATCGCATAGACAGTTGAACGATTACAGGCGAAAACAAATCAAGACCATAAGTCCACAAAAGCGCAAGCGGCTCAATTTGGCGAACGAACGGCCCATAAAGCAAGCCCCCTGCAATAAAATGCGCCTGCTCGGGCCATTAAAAAAGGGTGGTCGGATAACCCGACCACCCTGGCACATCCTTATGTTGCCGCAGCTTACTTGCGGACGACCTTGACGATGACATCGCCGGCGGCGACAGCGGAGTCGGCCTCGACGGCGAGTTCGACATCGGCAAACTCGGCGGTGTTGGACACGGCCACGACGACGCAGTCCTTGTAACCGGCGGCAGCGATCTTGGCACGGTCGATCTTGAGCATGGGCTGGCCGGCCTTCACGACGTCGTCGGCCTTGACGAAGCCCTCGAAGCCGTCGCCGTTCATGTTGACGGTATCGACGCCAACGTGCACCAGAACCTCGATGCCGCTATCGGACTGCAGGCCCACGGCGTGACCCATGGTGACGGTCACCTTGCCGTCGCAGGGAGCGTAGACCAGATCGTCCTCGGGCCACACGGCGCAGCCCTTGCCCAGGACCTCGCCGCCAAAGACGGGATCGGGCACGTCGGCCATCTTGATGACCTTGCCCTTGACGGGCGAGCACAGCACGTCGGCGCCGGCAGAAGCAGAGATGGAGGACGGAGCAGCGGCAGCCGCGGGCTCAGCCTTCTTCTTGAACATGTCAAACAGACCCATACGTTTTCTCCTCTTGATTAAGCGCAACGTTGTGCGCATGCCTATGGTGATTATAGTGCCAAATGGTTCAAATGCTAAGGTGGGGACTCGAATCGCGAGCCCATCCCAACGCTTTCCCCGGTGGCACTCATATTGTCGATTAATCCTCGATAAGCCCCAGATGTACAAAAGCGTTCCAGATGCCGTCATCATCGACGTCGGTGGTCACGTAATCGGCCGCCGCCTTGCACTCGTCGCCGCCCGATCCCATGGCCACGCTCGTCGCGCACGCTTCGAACATCGGGATATCGATCTTGGCGTCACCGAAGGCCACGGTATCGGCACGGTCGGCGCCCAGGTGCTCGAGCAGCGTGTTGACGGCGTGCGCCTTGGTGATGCCGCGCACACCCATGTCACCAAAGAGCGCCGTCTCGCCCGCACCGCCCCAGGTGTGACACTCAAGATCGGGAACTCCTCGATGCTATCCAGATGGTCCTGATAGCTCGACAGGATAAAGCTCACCTTATTGAGGTCATCGCGGTAGAGCGGCGCGCCGTAGACCATCCCGTGCATGACGTCGTCGGTCTCGAGCTCGTCGGCGCCCTCCACGCCCTTGCGACCGGCATAGGTCCTAAGCACCGGACGCGCGGCCTCGCGGAAGTTCTCACTTGCAAACAGGCCGTTGTTGCTCTCGAGATAAAACTCGAGGCCACGACCGTGCAGCCAGTCGACGATATGGCGGCACTGGTCAGCCGTGATGAGCTGGTGCATCACCACCTCGCCGTCGCTCTCCACATAGCTGCCGTTGCCGCCGATCATGCCATCGAAGCCGATGTTGGTGATCTCGGGCGGGTTTTCGGCCTTGCTGCGGCCGGTGCACATGTACACGTGGTGTCCGTTTGCGCGCGCGGCACGGATAGCAGCCATGGCGCTTTGGGGCACCTCGTTGCTGTAATTGGTGATGGTGCCATCAACATCAAGAAAGATGACCTTGGCGGCGGACATGGCAACTCCCTTCGAGAAAAAACTTCTTACATGGAAACAGGACGCGACAGCAGTGATAAACCCTCAGGTTGAGCCCACGTCAGCGAGCCGGCTCCAAGTGCCCCAGGTCGCCGCGAAAGAGGAGCGACGCGTACTTCTGTACGCGAGCGACGGTTTGAGCGGCGAGATGGGGTGCTTGGGCCGGCGCAGCATCGGCAGGTCCGGCGTTCGGTAGAACGCCGGAACCTAATTACTCTAGGCCCTCGGCACCGTTGGACTTGATGATCTTCTGGTAGGCGTAGAAGCTGTCCTTGCGGCGTCGCTCGTAGGTACCGGTGCCGTCGTCGTACTTATCGACGTGGATAAAGCCGTAGCGCTTGCGCATCTCGCCGGTGCCGGCGGAAACCAGGTCGATGGGGCCCCACCAGGTGTAGGCGATCAGGTCGACGCCGTCGGCAATGGCCTCGCCCATGGCCTTGACGTGGCTCTGCAAGTAGGCGATACGATACGGGTCGTGGATGGAGCCGTCCTCCTCGACCTCATCGTAGGCGCCCATGCCATTCTCGACCACCATCAGCGGAATCTCGTAGCGGGCGTAAATCTCGTTGAGGGCGATGCGCAGACCCAGCGGATCGATCTGCCAGCCCCAGTCGGTGGACTCCAGATAGGGATTCTTGCCGCCAAAGGTCATGTTGCCCTCGGTCATCTCGTGATCCTTGTGGGTGCCCACGGTGCCGGACATGTAGTAGCTAAAGGTGTAGAAATCGACCTTGCCGTCGGCGATATCCTGCAGGTCACCGTCCTCCATCACAAGCTCGACATCGTTCTCGGCCCAGAAGCGCTTGGCATAGAACGGATACTTGCCGCGCACCTGCACGTCGGAGCAGTACCAGTTCATGGTATTCATCTCCTGCTGCGTGGCGAACACGTCGGCCGGATCGCACGTGGCGGCATAGGAAAGGATGAAGCAGTCCATGTTGCCCATCTTAAACTGCGGGTAATGCTCGTGGGCATAGCGCACGACGCGGCCGCTGGCGACAAACTGGTGATGCAGCGCCTGCATACGAGCCTGCGGCGTAGCATGGACCGCCGAAGCCGGGCCCTCAAAGCCCTGAATCATGCTGGTCTCAAAGAGGTTGCCCATGTCCTGAGTGCCGCAGTTGATCTCGTTGAAGGTGAGCCAGAACTTGACCTTGTCCTGATAGCGGTCGAAGACGGTCTGGCAGTACTTCTCAAAGAAGCCGATGAGCTCGCGGCTCGCCCAGCCGTTGTATTTCTCGACCAGGTGATAGGGCATCTCGTAGTGCGACAGGGTCACGAGCGGCTCGATATTGTGAGCGCGCAGGCAGTCGAAGACGCGGTCGTAGAAGGCGAGGCCGGCCTCGTTGGGCTCGGCGTCGTCGCCGTTGGGGAAGATGCGGCTCCAAGAGATGGACATGCGGAACATGGTAAAGCCCATCTCGGCGAACAGCGCGATATCCTCCTCGTAGTGATGGTAGAAATCGATGCCGTCATGATTGGGGTAGAAGCGGTTGGGGTCGATGTCGATCGTAATCTGGCGCGGCTCCTTGTAGCTGCCGCCCAAGAAATGGTCGTCGACGGAAGGACCGCGGCCGTCCACGTTCCAAGCGCCCTCAAACTGATTGGCGGCCGTGGCGCCGCCCCAATAGAAACCCTCGGGGAACTTGATGTTTGCCATGAGCATCTCCTTTGCATTGCGGGTCGATAAGCCGAGTATCGCCCACGCACGCGACAGGCAGGGGCAGGGGTGCCAAACCCGACACTTCTTTTCGCAGACGCGCGCTGCAACAGCGCTGCAGCTGAAACTTTTTGACACCGAAGGAGCGAAGACGATCCGCTCCGCGCTTACCGGCGGTATGCCGCGGGGGTGCAGCCATACTTGTCGTGAAACTTACGGTAGAAGAAGCTCATGTTTTCATAGCCCACCGCATGCGCAGCCGCCCCGGCCGTGGCGCCGCCGCACAGAAGCTCGGCCGCACGTACCAGGCGTCGCTCCTGCACAAGCTGCCTAAAGGTCTTGCTCACATGCCGCTTGAGGAGCGCCGTCGCATAATTAGGGCTCAAGCCAAACTCCGCCGCCATCCCCTCGAGGGAGCACGCGGCGAATTCGCGATCGATATAGCCGAGCATTCCCGTCACCAGGGCAGTGGGCCCCGCCGCGCCGTCCGCCGCGCCGCGCACCAGCTCGCGCTCGTAGCAATCCATGAGCTCGGCCAAAAACAGCTGAAACAGACGCAAGACGATCTCGGGACCGTTGGGGCTCGGGTCGTACAGCTCGCAGAGCATCTCCTGCATGTAGCGCCGAATCCGACGGCTCTCGCCGCAATGAAAACGGACATGGCCCCGATGGTCCGTCTCGCTGTTGAGCGCGTTGAACAAAAACCGCGAGACCGCGCTCTCGCGCGAGAGGCTCGACTCGAGACTCCGGCGCAAAAAAGAGCGTGAAACGGTCATGCTTAGCATGATGTCGTCCTCACCAAGCGCCGCCACGGCATGCGGGCAGAGGGCGTCGAGCAAAAGCACCTCGTTGCGGCCCAGCTCGAGCCTCTCCCCCGCCACCGTCTGCGGGCAGCGTCCGCGATACACATAGCTCAGCTCCACGTAATCATGCACGTGCTCGGGAACTGCATTAAAGCGCGAGTTTTTCCTTATCGTCAGGCCACGCGGCATGCCGGGCTGGGCATAGGCAAACCCTGGCTGCCCAATCTTGCGCACTGGGCATCCGTCGATTTCGACATGCTCGGTCATAATCGACCAATCAAATGCCATGCCGTCTTTATAAGCGATCTCACTGGTGCTCAGTTCGCTGAGCCCACGCTCGAGCTCGTCGATCTCCATGGCTTGCCAATCGTTGATTTGGTCATAGTTCGTCGTGATTCAGATATTAGCAGAACGCGCCGACGCGTCCATAATCTGTGCTATGCAGCAGATCGATCGAGCCAAGGAGGATCCATGACCGCGTACTATCAGCAGGTGCTCGAGGGCACATACGACAACCACGTGCTTCCGTTTTTGTGGATGAAGGGCGAGAGCCATAAGACCATTGCCGAGTATCTGGAAAAGATCGCCGGCGCCGACATCCACGAGGTCTGTCTCGAAAGCCGCCCACACCCCGATTTTTGCGGCGAAGGCTGGTGGCGCGACTTGCGCTTTGTCATTGACGAGTGCAAGCAGCTGGGCCTTAAGCTCTGGATCTTGGACGACGCGCACTTCCCCACGGGCTTTGCCAACGGCGCCGTCAAGGAGGCCGTGCCCGAGCTCCGCAAGATCGTGCTCACGCACCGCACGTTCGACATCGTGGGCCCCACGTCCGCCGCGAGCATCGCGCTCGCCAACATGCTCGACAAAACGGAGCGCTTCTACGGCGTGACATTTATGCAGGACGGCAGCCCCGTCGACGTCGCTTACCGAGTAATCGACGATGCAGACGGCAACCCCAGCCGCCTGGTCTTCGATGCACCTGCGGGCCTCACGCAGGCATGCGTGATGTTCACGAGCGGCAAGACCTCCTACAACGAGGACTACATCAATATGGTCGACCGCGCCTCGGTGGCGCAGCTCATCGATGCTGTCTACGAGCCGCATTTTGAGCATCTGGGCGATGAGTTTGGCAAGACCATCTTGGGCTTTTTCTCCGATGAGCCCGGATTTGCCAACGAGAAGGGCACCACGGGCCCCGATGGCATCTCGGACACGCTCATCGGCAAGGCCACCGCGCCCCTACCCTGGTCGGCCGAGCTTGAGCGTCGCCTGCGCGCGGCACTGGGCGAGCGCTACCTGGCCGAGCTCCCGCACCTGTGGGACCGCGAGCCGGCCGGCGCGCACGTACGCCACGTCTATATGGACATCGCGAGCACCCTCTATAAGGAGTGCTTCTGCGACCAGCTCGGAGACTGGTGCCGCGCGCGCGGCGTGCAGTACATCGGCCACGTTATCGAGGACAAGGACTGCCACGCGCGCCTGGGCGTGGGCGCCGGGCACTACTTCCGCGCCGTGGGCGGTCAGGACATGGCGGGCGTCGACATCGTGATCAACCAGCTGGTACCCGGCATGGACCGCGGCCTTCACAGCTACGGACGCGGCGTGTGGGACCTCGAGTTCTATAACTACGTGCTGCCCAAGCTGGGCTCCTCGGCAGCACACCTCGACCCCAAAAAGCAGGGGCGCTGCATGGCCGAGGTCTTTGGCGCATTTGGATGGCACGAAGGCCTACGCGAGATGAAGTGGATCGCCGATCATTTTTTGGTGCGCGGCGTCAATTGGTTTGTGCCGCATGCCTTTAGCATGGCCGCCTTCCCCGACTGGGACTGCCCGCCGCATTTCTATGCGCATGGCCAAAACCCCCAGTTTGCACACTTTGGGCAGCTTATGAGCTACATGAACCGTACGGCGAGCCTGCTGAGCGGCGGGCGCGCAACGACCCCGGTGGCGCTTCTCTACCATGCGGACGCCGAGTGGGCAGGCGAGGCGAACTTTATGCAGCAAGCCGGCTCCGAGCTTATGCGCGCGCAGGTCGACTTTGACATCGTGCCGGCAGAGGCATTTGAGGACGCAGGGCGCTATGCCGTTGAAATTGCCGCAGACGGTAGCGGCTTTAGCGTGAACGGCCAGGCATACCGCTGCCTGGTGATGCCCGGAGCCGAGTTTGTCGGCGAAGCCGTGCTCGACTTTGCCGCGCGTGCCGCAGCCGCAGGTGTTGCCGTGTACGCGCTGGATGAGTTGCCGAACAAGCGCTACGACGGTGACACTGCAGGTCGCGAGGGCTTTGCCTCCCTGGATGCAGCCGCGGTCGCCGGCATCAAGCTCCTGGCGACCACCGAGCTCGCAGACACACTTGCCAACACCGGCATGCAGACCGTGGTTTGCGCCGAGCCCCAGCCCTGGCTGCGCGCACTGCGCTACGAGCGGGCGGGCGAGACCTATCTGATGCTCGTCAACGAGCATCCCAAGCAGGGTATCTCCACTCAGATTGCGCTTGCCGACGGCACACCCGTTGCAGGCGCGCGCCTCGATCTGCTCAACGGCACCGAGCCCGCCGCCTTTGACGGCACGCTCGAGCTGGCTCCCTACGAGAGCTGCATCGTGGTCCTTGGGGCTACAGGTTCCGTTGCTGTGGCAACCGCCGAAGACGAAGCCACATGCGTCGACGGGCCCTGGGCGGTTGCCTTCTCTGCCCCTGGCACCGATGCCTTTGGCGAGTCTGTTGAGCTTGCAGACCTGCACGACCTTTCCTCGGCCGAGTTCCCCGGCAAGGCCGGCACATTCCGCTACCAGGCTTCCTTTGTCCTGGGCGAAGCGGCCAGCCGCGCTGTCATCGACCTTGGGGAGGTCTTTGAGACCGCAACCGTCACCCTCGACGGCAAATCCCTCGGCACCCGCATCTGTCCGCCTTACCGCTTTGAGGCCGCCGCACTTTTAGCCGGTGAGCACGCGCTCACGATTGACATCATCAACACCCTCGACCACGCCGTCCCCGACGTGTTCGGCATGACCGAGCCCTCCGAGCCCAGCGGTCTCTTGGGGCCCGTACGCGTGCTCGGGTAACGCCCCGGGCGCAAACGGCCCAACAAGGACAGCGCCCCTATGTTGAGCCCGCACAGCGTCGAGCGGTCCGTCGTTCATAGACCGGCGGACCAAAACTCCCAGCCAAGCCGAACGTTTTATTTATCGCTATGATTGGTTTATCGCGACGCAAACGCATAGGAGCCATATGGATATCAGGCGGAAGATCACGCAGGGCAAAAGCCTCACCCCCACCGAGCAACAACTTGGGCGAACGGCCCTCGCCATGGGCGAGGATGTGCGCGGGCTTTCCATTAAGGAATTTGCCGCGCGCGCCAACGTTTCGGTCGCGAGCGTTCACCGCTTTTGCAAAAAGCTCGGCCTCGAGGGCTTCAAAGACCTCAAGGTCGAGCTCATCCGCCAGGCGACCGAGGCGGGCAACCGGCGCGACGTGGACATCAACTTTCCCTTCGATGCCACCTCCACCCCTGCGCAGGTGATGGAGCGCATGGAGGGGCTCTACCAGACCACCTTGGCCGAAACGCAGGAGCTGCTCGACCCTGCACAGCTCGACCACGCCGCCAAGCTCATCATGCGCGCCGGCACCGTGGACATCTACACGGGCTCGCATAACCTGTATCCAGCGGGAATGTTCCGCGATCGCCTGCTTTCCGCCGGCAAAAGCGCGACGTGCCACGACAGCGTCGAGGCGCAGGTGCGCACGGCACTCGCCTCGGGTCCCGACCATGTGGCAATCATCATCTCCTACAGCGGCCTTGCCCCCAACCTCAAGGAGATCTTGCCGATCCTTAGCAGTCGACATGTCCCGGTCATCGTCATCGGCACGCCGTACTGCGCCCGCATTCACCCCGGCTTTGCCGCCTATCTCACGGTAAGCGACCACGAGAGCATGACGCACCGCATCACGCAGTTCGCCAGCCATATCGCCGTGCAATACGTACTCGATTCGCTCTATAGCAGCTACTTTGCCAAAGATTACGCCCGCTGCTCCGAGTTCTTAGAGCGCTCGTTCCCCTACACCCGCCTGCCCGGACTCAAGTAGCGACGAGCGTGGATTTTTGGACACTCAGATAACGAGCGTGGATAATCTCCCACTTTGAGCCCGCACACAGGCCAAAACCGGGAGATTATCCACGCTCATTTTGGGTCCCCCGGGAACGCATGAGGAGGGCGGATAGACAGCCGTTATTTGCGAGGCGTCAGCGACGTAAAGAGTCCGTGTTGGTTGCAGTAAAGATATATCCTGCCGCGCCCGGTAATATGGAAGCGCGGCTGCACCGATTGCTCTGGATAGAGCTTCTTAAAGCAGATGCCGTCCATAGTCGCATATGCCACAAAGCTAATGTAGTGATCCTTGGTCATGGGATGATCGAGCGTGACGTACCAATCGTCCTCGATGCGCTCGATGGAAAAGGCGTGGTCCGCGTCCGGCTCTTCGGCCTCCTGGGGAAACATCGTGGAGCCACAGCAGCTAAAGCTGCCTTCTCCGAGCGCGTGCACAACGTTTCCGCAGATAGGGCAAACGTAAAAGACGCCTTTGAGCATATTGCCTGCACGGTTGGCGTTGGCCCGAATGTCACCAGCCAAAAGCTCAGCCACGCTTATGCCGAGTCTCTGGGCCAAAGGCTCAACGAGGGAAATGTCGGGAAGGCCGCGGCCGGATTCCCACTTGCTGACGGCTTTATCGGTCACGCCAAGGCTTTCCGCCAGGGCGCGCTGGGTGAGGCCGCGCTCTTCGCGCAGCTGCTTGATGGCATGCGCTGCCAAAAAAGTATGGGAGGCATTGGTTTGCCGTGTCTGGTTCATGGGCTGTCCAATCAAATTGAAGAAATGGAGTGAACCGGTTCGACAGTCAGTATCCATTTGAAGGCCAGGCTCGACAACCTACGCTGCGTAGACATGCGCCAATCGAACGAGCGCGGATTTTGGACGCTCATCCTAAGTAGTCATTTAAGAACGTCCCCAATGACTACATCAGGAGTGTCCCCAGATGCCGCATCGCCAGCAACGGGAGTGCCGATGTCTTGGCAACGACAGCGAGCGGGCCGCATTTGAGACAAGGTGACGTGAAACGAAAGGGCGCTGACCTTCTGGTCGCGCCCTTGAAGTTGAACGTCAGATTGTCCAAATGCGGCCCGCGCAGCGTCGGCCGGTTACGGCGTTTGGTAAAACGCCGTAACCTACTTAACTCCGTACTGCTCGTAGTAGGCGTCGATAGCGGCCTTGAGCTCGTCATCGATGACGACCTTGCCGTCGATCTCGTGGTTGTAGAGGGTCTCGACGACCTCGGCCATGGAGACGATGCTCGCGACGGGGAAACCGTACTTGGCCTCGATCTCCTTCTGCGCGGTGGTCACGCCACCCTTGCCGACCTCCATGCGGTTGAGGGAAACGATAAGGCCCTTGATCTCGACATCGGCAGCAGCCTTGACCTTGGGGTAGGTCTCGTCGATGGACTTGCCGGAGGTGGTGACATCCTCGACCATAATCACGCGGTCGCCGTCCTGGGGCTCATAGCCCAAAAGGTTGCCCTTGTCGGCACCGTGGTCCTTGGCCTCCTTGCGGTCACAGCAGTACTTGACCTCCTTGCCGTACAGCTCGTGGTAGGCAATGGCGGTCACGACGGCCAGCGGAATGCCCTTGTAGGCCGGTCCAAACAGCACGTCGAAGTCGTCGCCAAAGTTATCGTGAATGGCCTGGGCGTAATACTCGCCCAGCTTCTTGAGCTGATAGCCCGTCACGTAAGCGCCGGCGTTCATAAAGAACGGGGACTGACGGCCGCTCTTGAGCGTAAAGCTGCCGAACTTAAGAACATCGGACTCGACCATAAACTTGATGAACTCTTGCTTGTAAGCCTCCATGCGGGCTCCTCTCGTAATCGCGTACGTGTCTTCCAGTTTAGCGCAGGCAAGGCGCGTTGCGGGCGCGCTTTGGGGCCTCAGCATTCTGTAAAGGCTTTGTCAGGGGCAATGGTTTTCCAAACAAAGGGGTTGACACGGCAAACCCCCTCATCAAAAATACGGGCGGATTAAAACGGGTACGAGATACCCAAAGCGCGCCGCGCCCGGCCTTAAGGGGGTGTGCCATGGAAGGCAGCCATAGTCGAAAAACCTGCATGTCGCCCTCGGCACGCCGCGAGGATTCCGCGCACGCATAAGCGCCACTAACCGATCGTCAAAACCACCACAAAGGTGCCTGTCCCTTTGTGGTGGTTTGAAAGCATGACGTGAGCGACATCTAGGTTTTTTGAAGCAAATACGACACGTACGCTAACTCCCTTCAACAAGGAGGACCCTATGCTGATGCTCAAAACCGCCACGGTACTCGAAGCCATCTCCAAGCGCCGCCGCACGGCGCGCCCCGCCGCTCGCGCCGGCATGTCCAAGAACATCATATTCGCCGCCACCCATAGCGCCGAGGACGCCCTCGTGCTGCTCGACGCCACGGCCGACGGACTCACTGCCGAGCATGCCGCCGAGCGCCTGAACGCCGTCGGCCCCAACACCATCGAGGCGCCGACCAAGACGCTTGTGCGCCGCATCGCCGACGCATTCGTTGACCCCTTCGCCGGCATCCTCGCCGCGCTCGCGCTGGTCTCGCTCTACATCGACGTGCTCGCCGTGCCCGAGCCGCAGCGCGACCCCTCCACGGTCATCGTCATCGGCATCATGTTGCTGGTATCGGGCGGCATGAAGTTTATCCAGGAAGCCCGCAGCGGCAATGCGGCCGAGGCCCTCAAGGACCTGGTCTCTAACACCTGCTGCGCCCTGCGCGACGACGAGCGCCTCGAAATCCCCTTCGACGAGCTCGTCCCCGGCGATGTGATCCGTCTCTCTGCCGGCGACATGGTGCCGGCAGATGCCCGCATCATCACCGCGCGCGACCTGTTTGTGATCGAGTCCGCACTCACCGGCGAGAGCGAGGCCGTCGAGAAGACCTCTGCCGCCACGGTCGTCGAGGGCGCCGATGGCTCCGCGTTGCCGCTGTCTGCCTGCAAGAACATCGTCTTTACCGGCACCTCTGTGCAAAACGGCACCGCCCTGGCACTTGTCGTTGCCACCGGCTCGGACACCTACCTGGGCGGCATCGCCAAGATGCTCAACGGACGCGGCGAGAAGAGCGCGTTTGACCGCGGCGTCTCGAGCGTCTCCATGTTGCTCGTACGTCTCATGCTCGTTATGACGCCGGCCGTCTTTGCCATCAACGCCGCCACCAAGGGCAACGTTATCGACGCGCTGTTGTTCGCCGCGAGCGTGGCCGTGGGCATCACGCCGCAGATGCTTCCCGTCATCGTGACCACAAGCCTGTCGCAGGGCGCCAAGGACCTCGCCCGTCGCCAGGTTATCGTCAAGGAACTGCCGGCGATCCAAAACCTCGGCGCGATGGATGTCCTGTGCTGCGACAAGACCGGCACCCTCACCGAAGACCGCATCGTGCTCGAGCGCTACCTCAACACCGACGGCAACGAGGATGCGCGCGTGCTGCGCCATGCGTTTTTGAACAGCTTCTTCCAGACCGGCCTCAAAAACCTTATCGACCTGGCCGTCATCGACCGTGCCGACGTGACGCCCTCGAGCGTGGCGCCCGATTCCATGCTGGGCCAGAGCCTGCGCGACCGCTATATCAAGGTCGACGAAGTGCCCTTCGATTTCTCGCGCCGTCGCCTGAGCGTAGTTGTCGCCGACGCCCAGGGCAAAACCCAGATGGTCACCAAGGGAGCTGCCGAGGAAATGCTCGAGATCTGCTCCTTTGTCGAGGTCGACGGCGCCGCCCAGCCGTTCACCGAAGATAAGCTCGCCCAGATTCGCAAGCAGGTCGCCGGGCTCAACGCCGAGGGCCTGCGCGTGATTGCCGTGGCGCAGAAGACCAATCCGCGCTGCGTGGGCGAATTTGGCATCGCCGACGAGTGCGACATGGTGCTGATGGGCTTTTTGGCCTTCCTCGATCCGCCCAAAGCAAGTGCCACGGGCGCCGTCGCCACCCTCGAGGCCAAGGGCGTCGCCGTTAAGGTCCTGACCGGCGATAACGACCGTGTCGCCGCCACCATCTGCGAGCAGATCGGTATCGACGCGAGCAACGTCTTGCTGGGCTCCGAGATCGATGCGCTCGACGATGCCGAGCTTGCCGAGCGCGCCGAGCACACCCCCCTCTTCGCCAAGCTCTCGCCACTGCAGAAGGCGCGCCTGGTGCGCGTCATGCGCGAGCTGCTCGACCACACTGTGGGCTTTATGGGCGACGGCATCAACGACGCCGCCGCCATGCGTGCGAGCGACTGCGGCATCTCGGTCGATTCGGCCGTCGACATCGCCAAGGAATCTGCCGATATCATCTTGCTTCAGAAGGACCTAGGCGTGCTCGAGCGCGGCATCATCGAAGGCCGCCGCACCTACGGCAACCTGCTCAAGTACCTCAAGACCACGGTGAGCTCCAACTTTGGCAACGTGCTATCCGTGACCGTCGCGAGCCTGTTCTTGCCATTCTTGCCCATGAGCGCTCTGCAGTTGGTGCTGCTGTCGCTGGTCTACGAGATCGTGTGCATCGCGCTGCCGTGGGACACCGTCGATGACGCCTGGACTGCCCGTCCGCGCGCCTGGGATGCCGCGTCCATTAAGGGCTTTATGCTCGAGTTGGGTCCCGTGAGCTCACTGTTTGATATCGTGACTTTCGCCGCGCTCTTCTTTGTGGTGTGCCCCGCCGCCGTGGGCGCAAGCTGGGCAGAGCTTGCCGCTATAGGCGACGTCGCAGGCATGGCGGCCTTTACGGCGCTCTTCCAGAGCGGTTGGTTTGTCGAGTCCATGTGGTCGCAGACGCTCGTGGTCCACATGCTGCGCTCCCCGCGCCTGCCACGCCCGCGCGACCACGCCGCGCCCGCGCTGTGCCTCCTCACCGTGCTGGGCCTGGTGCTCGTCACCTGGCTGCCGGCAAGCCCCATCGCCGATGCGCTGGGTCTCATGCCGCTGCCGCCAATCTTCTTCGCGCTGCTCATCGGCATTGTCGCCGCCTACATCGCGCTCACCCAACTGGCCAAGCGCCGCTACATCGCCCGCCACGGCGAGTTGCTGTAACGCACGAGTTGTGACGCTCGACCCATCAGGCGGTCAAAAAGTCCCGCCTCACTGTCCCCTTTATGGTGGTTTTGGTGCGCTACGAGGCATTGGTCAGGCGGCTCCAGAGTTCGTCAATATCGATTTGGTCGCCGCCGCTCAGATAACCGGTGTGAATAAAAGACTCACTATAGATATAGATGTCATGCGCGCTGTCGCCATCATCTTCGGTGTCGTAGGCCGAAATCACGTAACGGCTGCCGTCGAGCGCCTTGACCAGCCAATACACGGAATCGTCGATTGTGCACTTCTCCTGCACTATCGCCGCATCGCCGATTGCGCCGGTGAGCGCACGATCGCCCGTCGTATAGCCGCCCACCGAGAGCAAAATCGCCACGCTATCGTCTCCGCCGCCCGGCTCAAGTTCCTCGTACTCGGACTCCGGAAGCGGTATCGCACTGTTCGCAAGTTCGTCCACGTCATCCGAAATCTTAGAAAAGGTAAAAGCGAAAAGTCCCGCATCATCGGCGGCACCGTAGCCCACGCTCTCGCCTTGCCACTCATAGTTTTGATGCTTGAGCAGGCGCACCAGGTCGGCGCCATCCAAGTTGATCGCAGCATAGACCGTCACGTTGGCATTGTCGTCTACACAGGCGGCGTCCGCCGTGGTCACCTTCTTGGCACCGCCCGCGCCGCCCAATCCGCCCGAGCAGCCAGCCAGCGCACAAGCCAACGCACCCGCGCCTGCCACAAAGGCCGCACGGTTCATCGTCACTTCATTCATCGTGTTCGTTCCTCGCTATGGTATTGGCCACGTCGCACCTAGCCGAGCGCGCGTCCAGTCTTTTCCTGCCAAAATTCGTCTATCGTCGGAGCACCGCCGCCCTGGGTAAACCTACCGGTCTTGATAGCCTCCTCGGTAATGAGATCCAAGCGGTAGTCACCGTTTTCCATCGGACTCGCCATGGCAACGTGCCGCGCCATGTTGGAACCGTATACGCACGCGATCCATGAGCCCGAAGTAATCTGCGCCCGGTCCTCGACCGGCACGGAAAAGCCCGCGATAACATCCTCGCAGCTCGAATAGCCCGAAAGTTGCAGCGTGAACATCACGGTGCTTCCGGTGCCGCCCTTGTCGAGCTTTCCGATTTCGTCCTCGCCGAGCCATTCGGTCGCGCCGTCCTTGCTGATATTGCAGACGCTGAGCACGTGTCCCGCCTCGTCCTCGTACATCTCGAGCGCGTCTTGCCAGGTATAGCCCTGCTGCGAGGCAAACTCCTGCAACTGCCAGCCCTTAAGCTCGAGGAGCGCCGCGATGCTGATGTTGCGGTGCGCATCCCAGCAATCATCCGACCACGTATCGAACGCATCCGCCGAGCCGCTGTCCGCGTCGCCGGAATCGCCCGACGTCGCACCCGCGTCCATCCTGTCCTTTACCGGGCGGTCGTCGTTAAAACCCGTCGCATCCTGCGTCCGCTGTCCGCCGCACCCCACAAGCGTCAGCAGCGCCGTTCCCGCCGCCGCGACAAATGCCGTGCGCGAAAGTACCGTCTCCCTCATCATTGTTCCTTTCCCGTTCTTTAGCACAATGCCGAGAAACACACCCGGCATCGATTCACACATAAGCCACCCCACGCTATTGACGAGGCAGTTCCGTCCAGCCAAAACCGGGTTCAAAACCATCGCGTGTACCGATCACGTCGCCCGAACCGTTGACCCAGGCCTGGTCGGCCATCACCGAGACCTCGACATCGGTGCCGTCGGGTCTGGTGTAATGGTTGACCCCGCGAATGGCATCGGAATACGAGGCGGCGCCCGTCCCCACGCCCGCGCTGGAAAAATTGGCGGCGCTGGCAGCCATATTCGCGGCGTGCTGACGGTCGCTGCGATCGAACCACGCCTGCTGGTAGCTGTCGAACGCCGCCTGTTGCGAGGCATGCATCTGTTGCCAGGCCGCAAACTGCTGTTGCTGCTGGGCAATGTTCATCTGCGTGCGTTGGCGCTGCTCAAGCACCATCTGTTGCTTTTGAGCTGACGCTTCGCGTGCAATCGCCGGATTGAGCCGCAGAGTCGACGCCATTGATGCAAGCGCCGTGGAGGCCGCCTCGTCCAGGCGACCTTCTGGCGCAGCCAAACAGAAGCTGTCCCTGATACGCCACTGCAGCAGGTCGGCCGCGCCCAGCTCGAACGACGCTCCGTCCGGGCAACCGCCTCGACCCGTGGGCTGTTCTTGCGCGACGCCCTGTCCCGCCGCTGCCGCCGCCTGGCGCTCGCGCAGGCGCTTGCCCAAAACACCGCCGATCAGTCCACTCGAAAGGCCCGCGCCCAGCAGCGCCTCGGCCCCAGCGGCAACACCTTTGCCCATAGAACCCGCGACACCGCCGATTGAAAACATATAGCCCTCGACTTTGGCCGCCACCGCGAGCTCGGTGGGCACCGGAGCGCCCGTGAGCCGATATCGACGCATGCGGCACTCATAGACCACATCACTCGGCTCCATCGAAAAGCCCTGGATCGCAAAGTCGTTTGCCGCCTCGCGCTTTACGCGGGCACGCTCGCGCTCGATATCGACCTCCGCGCTTGATGGGTACGGTTGCTCGGCAACAACCTCTGCCCGCGCACCCAGCCGTGCCGCACAGGCCTGAGCCAGCTCGTCGCAAGCTGCCTCCACGTGCACAAACACCTTGCGTTCGGTTTGCGTGGGGATACGCTTGGCAACGGCGCCCGCATCCACGTAGCAGAGCTCGGAGCGGTACATAATCCGCTCACCCATCGGACCCGCCGCCGTCACGCCAACCGAAATCGGGCAGTCGAAACTGCCGCTGCGCTCAAGATGCGCCTCTTCGATATGCCAGCCCCGCGGCAGCACCACCTGCGCGAGTGCCTGGCCGCCAGAGGTATCGCATGCGGTATGAAGCTCAAGGTCACCGATGTGAGGCGCATCCGTCGTGGCCGCGTCACGAGACGACGACGCGACGCCGACAGCCTCTACCAGCGCATCGGCCGGCGCGTCCACGCTCGAGTCGGCGCCTTCGTCCGCATCGTCATCGGCAGTCGCCCCATCTGTAGGCCCCACGGCGCCCGAGTAGCCCACAACGCCCTCAAGTCGGACGCCGCATCCCGGGCAAAATCGTACCGGCACGCCGGCGACCCGAGGCAGCTGCGCCCCACACGCTGGGCAGAATCTCAACTCACTCATCCCGTACACCCCTAATTTCGTTAGCTGTTTTTGATCGCGGCAAGCTGCCGCCATAACTCATCGGCACCGTTAAGTCGGTACGCCGTCTTATCGAGCACGATGTTTTTGCCCTCAAGTTCCACCGATTGCTCCGAGCCATCCGTATAGACAAAGACGAGCGTTCGGCCGGCATCGCTCGTCCGCTCATCCACCGCATCCCCCACGGTGCAGCCATCGAGCGCAGCAAAAGTCGATGCGACCAGTTCGGCATCGTCGGTCTCATAGACCGTCCGCGCCTCCCCGTCCTCGATAAGCTTGACCGCCACCGGAACGGCGGCGCAATCGTTGAGCGACACTTGCGCGGCAGTCTTTCCCTGAGCGCCATGGTCGCCGGCAACGTAAACTCGCAAGAGTGTCACCGCCGCGGCAAAGACCACCACGGCGATAAGCGCGCCCGCAATTTTATTAGACGCGCAATCCCGAGACGCCATAGGTGCACCCCCTCCGTTCTGCTCTGCTCAGCATCACATTCATATGCCTTTGAGCACCAAAACGGCAGGTGACAAATGTCTCATATTCATATTTTTGCAGGTAAAAAACCACCACAATGGTGCCTGTCACCTTTGTGGTGGTTAGCTAGTCTTGGGGTGTCCAGGACCAGAAGAAGTTGATGAGGGCTACGCGCGAGGAGGCACCGGTCTTTTTGTTGATCGAAGCGATGTGGCGATAGAGTGTGGAGCGCGAAAGGAAGAGTGCCGCCGCCACGTCCTGCACGCTGTCGTCCGAAACGACCAGCGCCTCCAGAACATCGCGCTCGCGCTTGGTGAGCCCAAAGGCGGCAACGAAGCCATCGAGCCGATCGTCAAACGAAAGCTCCGGCGCCTCCAGGGGCATCGTGTCGGCCTGGCCGGGCTCACAGCTCACGCCAAGATCGTCGGTGGCAAGCGCCAGCCCGCCGTGCGTCGCCTCGCCCTCGCCGTCTTGTCCAAACTGTCCCAACAGCGAAATCGCGATGCCGACAAACAGCACGAACACGACGCTCACTGCCGCCAGCACGTTTTGACTCGAGATAATCGCCACCGCCGGAGCCGTCACGAGCATCGAGCAAACGTTGTTGATAACACGGCCCATGCACGGCCACAGATACGCCCAGCGGGCATACATCGAAATCGCGGCGAACTTCGTGGTGAAGAACACCACGAAAAAGCCCGTGCCAAGGTAAAAGATAATCGTGGCGGCAAGCGTGTTGCCACCGTTGCCATCGGTGATAAGCACAAAGAACGAGAGCGTGGACAGCATGGCGGCGCACGTCATGATGATATTCATATACGAACGCCCACGCAGGTCATACAGGACGCCGGCGGCAAGGGCGCTCACAACCAGCAGCAAGCGCGGCCAGTCGCCCAGGTCGATAGCGCCAGCGGCATGCGAGGTCGTAAGGCCGGCATTGAGGGCCGCGAACACGCCGGTGAGGCAAGCGGTCGCCACCGTCAGACGCACCACGGCACCCTGAAAGGCCGCCTTTGCCTCGGGGTCATCGTGCCACCTGGCGCCACGCTCCGACGCATCGACCGATAGCTCGGCAATCTCGACCTCGAACTCGGGCGCAGGCTCATCACGCAATTTAGCGCGGCGGACACCGTGAAGCAGCCCCACCAGCGCAATCGCACAGGCAATGAGAACAGACTGCTGGGGAATGCCCGCAGGCATCACCATATGGTTGAGCACCTGCACCAAAATGCCCACAGCATAGGAAACCGCCACGGCGCGCGCCAGGCAGGGCGTCTGCGCAAAACGCCGCGCAAGATTGGCATGGGCGGTCGATCCGCAATAGCCCAGGGCGCAGCACGCCACCAGGCCGCCGGCAATTACTACCTCAAACCGCACTGCCATAATCATCAGCAGCAACGCCGATACCAACAGCACGCCCGTAATATCGCTCGTCGCATCGATCGTCTGGGGACAGCGATAGTACAGAAATGGGCGCACGAAAAAGCCAATCACGCTCGCGCCGACAACGATACTCTCGTAGATGACGACCTCACTCGATGGCACGAACTCGACCATGCGCGCATCAAAGAGATACTCGCACGCCAAAAACGTGAAGAAGAACAGCGCTAGGCACAGAATCTCCCGCATGCCCAGCGCAAATATGCGGTTGTGTCTCCCAGGTCCCTCATGGTAACCCCCACCCGCTTTGTTGTCCGGAACACCATTTTAATAAAGAACCAATCTCAATATCGAAGCCGAGCTCGAAATACTGTAAATTCGACCCCAGCCGTCCGCATGACGCCGCGATTTTGAGCCGCATGACCCAGAAGGGGCGCGCGCAAGCTCCAACTCGGCAAGGAGTATCCCCCAACTGCCACTCATTTAAGTACGTCCCCAATGAGTACAAGTGCCGCAAGTGCCAATCAAATGACGAGAGTGGATAATCTCCCACTTTTAGCCTGTATGCAGGCCAAAAACGGGAGATTATCCACTCTCATTCTGTGGGTAGTCATTGGGGACGTTCTTAAACGACTAGTCAAACAAGAACGTCCCCAACGATTATGTCCAATGCGCTACACCAGTCGCATAGCCTCCTGGACAGCACCGTAAAGGTTGGCGTCGTTGCCGAGCTCGGCCGCCTTTATCTGCGGCACAGGAATGCCGGCAAGGGTCCCTTCGTAACTCGCAAGGGCCAGCGGCATCTGCGCACGCAGGGCATCGACGAGCTCGGGATGGCACGAGATGCCGCCTGCGATCACAAAGACCTCGGGGTCGAGCACGGCCTGCAGGTTGATGAGTTGTCCGTCAAAGGCGCGAGCGTAGCGGTCGAGCGCGCGCTGCGCCGACATGTCGCCATCCGCGATCCACTCAAAGACGCGGCGGCCGTCCACCGGAGAATCCGCAGGCAGGCCCTTCTCGGCAACAGCGGCATCGCGGAGCGCACGCCAACCGCCCGAACCCGCAAAGGAGTTTTCCATGCTCGCAGCAGTCGTGACATCGTTGCGCAAGAAGCTAAACTCGCCTGCAAAGCAGTGCGCGCCGCGCAGGACCTTGCCGTCGATGACGATACCGCCGCCGATGCCCGTGCCGATAGCGAGCACCACGCCAAAACGCGCCCCGCGCAGAGCGCCAGCCGCATACTCACCGAGCGCACAGCACTTACCGTCGTTATTGACGGCAATCGGCACCCCCAGAGCCTCGCGCATAAGCTTTCCGAGCGGACAGCCATCCATAAACGTGAGCGCACCACCGCGATGGATCGTTCCTGTGACATCTCCCTCGTAGATGCCGCCGGGCGCACTCACGCCCACGGCGCTCACGCGCTCGCGATACGGCTCGACGAGCGAGATCAGCGCCGCGACCGTCTCATCAGCCGTGGTAAAGCCCGTCGGCAGGCTTCCGCGCTCGCGGATGGAAAAATCCTCGCCCAGCACAGCCCATTTAACGGCCGTACCGCCCACATCGATTCCAAAAAACTCCTGCATGCTCACTCCTTACAAGCGTAGCCCCGGACGCGCATCGCCGCGACCATCACAGGGGTTACCCCCCTGCGATGGTCGTGCAGCAAGTCACGCCCGGAGCCGATTATCTCTGTTTTATGCCTCTAATTTGGTCAGGCGAAGCATCATATACTGCTTACTTGGGAGATCGATGCGGAACTTGCCCTCAAAAGTTCCGGGAAGCTCCTCCTCCGTCATGCCCCATGTGTCCACGACACTCACCTTGTATCGAGCGCCCGACTCGCCCTCAAACTCACGATACGCCGGACGGTTGAATCCAAAGTACATAAGGACATCGGCAGTCCCGCGGCCATGGTCGTTGGACATGCAGGTGACATCCCAGGTAAACGTACCGTCAAGGATGCCGACTTCATCGGGCACCCAGTCAAAATCGGCCGGCAGCGCCTCCATGTAGCGACGGCAAAAGCCAATGCGCTCGGGCGAGTCGCCGTAGAGCTTGCCGCCGTGCGCCCACCACAGCTTGGGTCCGCGGTCGACGTAGGTCTCACCGTGGGTCACATAACCGCCACGTAAACTGCCCTCCCAGAAACGACGCACGAGCTCCTGAGCGGTCAGGTTGCCCCAACCCCAGTTGATGTTGCCCTCATAGCCGACCTCGTCGATCAAAACCGGCTTGTTATACTGCGCGCGCAGCGTGGTAACGTCCTCGGCCGTGTTCTTAAGGTCGCACCTCTGGTAGCTCACATGCGTAATCCACGGATGGCTGTGGTCAAAGATCTCACGGCAATTGTGGATGCTGCGCAGATGACCATACGGGTCGTTCGCCATGATGATGCGGGCATAGCGATCCCAGTCCTCGGCCGGCTTCCACGGCATAAGATCCCACTCGTTGGCAAGGCTCCACCAGATGTTCTTGTATGCCGAGAAGCGGCGGGCGACATACGTCAGGTAGAAAACATCCTCCTCGCGCGTCATACGAGAGAAGCCCCAGTCCTCGGGCTTGTCGTACGGATGCAAAACGATGAGGTCCGCCTGGATGCCCAGCTCGTCGAGCTGCTCGATGCGGTGCTCAAGGTTCTCCCAAAACGGCTCATAGAAGCGGTAATGGTCGAAATCGCCCTTCTCGCCCTCGTAGGCATACATCGCCGGGTCCTCAACGTTATAGTCGTAGAACTTGGGAAAGACACACATGCGGATCTTGTTGAACGGAGAGGTGGCGAGCGTCTCGAGCGTCTGCTCCTGCAAGGCCGTATCCTGGTTGGTCCAGGCATAGCAAGTGGTGCCAAAGGGCAGGTAGCGCGTTCCATCCTCGTAGGCAAAGTTGGAATCCTCGTCGGTAATGAACGGAGCGTCGTGGGCAAGCACGTCTTTTGCCAGCAGCACACGACCATGGTTGTCGCCCGTGGCAGGCACGGCCTCAAAAGAGCCGGCGGTACCATCGAGCTCGGGGTCGTTGGAACTCACCGCGTAGTTCCAGACGCCGGCGCTCTCGGGCATAAAGTTAATTCGGTAGCAGCCATTGCCCTTGTAGAAGCCATGGACCTCAAAGCTGTCCTGGCCATCTGCGCGGGCGAACCGTGCCGACAGCTCGACCTCGACATAGGGATTGCCGGCCGCGGTGCCCGTGAGCTCGAGCTTAAACACCTTGTACTGCTCGACGGTGGTCATAATAAGCCTCCAAGTTAAGCGATTGAATAGTCGGAGTCCGCCGGGCAACGCGAACGCTGCCCGACGGAAGGAAAGAGAGCGACGGATTACTTGGCGTTCTTGATGAGCATGATGAACACATAGCCCACGGCGATGAGCACGATGGAGATCGGGAACGCCATGAAATAGGAGCCGGTGGCGACAACGATTGCCGAGGTCACGATGGGGCCAAGGATCTGGCCGATGGTGTTGGCGATGTTGAGGATGCCCAGGTCCTTGCCGGCGTTCTCCTTATCGGGCAGAACATCGACATTGAGCGCCTGGTCGACGGAAGAGTAAATACCATAACCAAGTCCGGCCAGCAGCGCGAATCCGTACATGCCGATAACGGACTTAAGCAGCCAGGGCAGAGCGATGCCGATGCACATCATGATCGTTGCGACGAGGATGATGGGCTTGCGGCGGCCGATCTTGTCGGAGATAGCGCCCGAGGTAAGCGAGGCGACAAGCGACACGACCATGATCACAACGGACATGGAGGAGAGGACGGCGCCGGCTTCTGCCACGGGAAGACCGATGTACTTCTCGAGGATGTAGAGCTGATATCCGTTGATGCAGAAGTAACCGAAGATGAGGAGCAGGCGGCCAAAGAGCGCCAGATAAAAGTCGCGGCAGTTCTTGGTGGGCGGAACGAACATGAGCAGCAGCGACTTGAGATTGAGCTTCTCAGACTGCTCGCCCTCGTCAAGAGCGGCAGACTTCTCGCGCGGCCAAATGATGACGGCGAGGATGCCGGTCAGCAGCCAAGAGACCGTGCCGATGATAAAGCCAGGAACTGGGTTGGAGAGGAACTGCGTACCGATGATGGTGCCAATCGACTGGCCAGCCGTTGCACCGCCGCCATAGAATGCGGAGAGCGTGCCGCGCTTGTTAAGCGGAATGCGGTCGGAAAGCACGGCAACAGCAGGGGCAAGCATGCAGTTGAGGCCAATCTGCAGCACGCACCAGGAGGCGACGATCATGGGAAGTGTGGTCGCGACCGAAGTGCTCCAGAAAGCACAGCCGCAGATAAAACCGCCGAGAACGATAAACGGTGTGCGCTTGCCAAAGCGGCTGTGGCAATGGTCGGAAAGCGCGCCGAAAACGAGATTTGAGAACAGGGCGAAGATTGAACCGACCGAGTTCATCGCCGCGAGAATTGCCTCGGGCTGACCAATATTAAGGCCGTTAAAACGCTCGGGGAACAAGACGTTGGAGCCGATCGTGCCCGACATCATCCACATAACGCCAAAGATAATAAAACCGATCATAAAGCGCCATGTCTCGGTTTTGGTCATGGGCTTTCCGGTGTCGGGGGCGATGGCGTTTTCGTCAATCGCCGCGGCGGTTTGATTTGCCATGGGATAGATCCTCTCTCTGATGGAATGCGCGAGGGCGCCCGTGCACCAAGGGTCAAGGGGTCAAACCCGCTGGATGCGGCGGCCGTGGAATGGGGTACGGCCGCTCGCGAGCGTCTGTTGGGTTGTTACTTACTAACTAGTAAGTAACTTCCACGACCTGTATAGTACGCTTACTAAGTACTTAGTAAGCTATAAGAGCGGTAAACGGTTGTTTTGAGCCGCTGAACGGCTGAGGTAAGCTATGGGGGTATACAAAAGGCATTTGGCGGCAATACTCGAGCCGCCCTAAATAAGGCAGCGCGATTTATATGGACACTCAGAAAACTCCCACACCCGCGGCAAAGAAACGCAGCGCTGCGGCGCAGGAACGCCTTGACCAGATTGTCTCGGCGGCCGTGCGGCTTATCAACGCGCGCGGCTTTAACGGCATGTCACTCCAGGCGGTAGCCGATGAGGTGGGTATCACCCAGGCGGGCGTGCTGCACTACGTGGGCAGCAAGCACGGGCTTTTGGTCGAGGTAATCCGTCGCTATTACGATCGCAGCTCAACCTTAGACGACTATCTCTCCCTCTTTCATCCTGGCAGGGCATCTGAGGGCCAGAGCCCCAAGATTCCCGAATACTGCCGTCTGCTCGTGGCGGAGAACAACAACCAGCCCGAGCTCGTCATGCTCTTCCAGATGCTCAATACCGAGGCCATGAGCACGGAGAGCCCCCTGCACGAGTATTTCAACGACAGCTCGCGCGGTGTTATCGAGCCCGAGCCCAATGTTAACTGGAGCGTTCCCGAGGGAATCGACGCCACCGAAGCCATCTCGTGCGCGCTGGCGGCGATGTATGGATTGGAAGGCCGTTGGGTGGCGCGACCCGACGAGATCGACTATCCCGCCGAGTGGTCCAAGTTTGAGGACATCCTCTTTCCCCTTCCCCTCTGGGAGGGCTACCGTTAAGAGCGGCAGTACGTGATTGCCATCACCGACCGTAACGACTATGTCGATATAAAAAAGGCCCGAGACAGCGCTCGGGCCTTTTTGCCATTGGTTATGTTGGGGCTGCGCGCTACTTTGCAGGTGAGACCACCAGGAGCGCGTCGTGCTCAAAGGGGTGTTGGGCCACGCGGATCTCGCCGTCCCCGTCGACGGACGCAACCGGCAGGTTGGCAACGCGCTTGGTCTCCAGGTCAAACGCCACAGCATTCCAGGCGGTGACGCCGCCCTCGAGCTTGAGCTTGACGGCCGTGGTCCTCGGCAGATAGACCACCACGCGCTCGCCCACGCGGGCCACGCGGATGGCCTCGCGCGCGTCGTCGAGCAGCTCCTGCGCCGGAACCACGGCAAGTGCGTCGTCGCCAGCCGTGGCACCCAGGCCGCGCAGCACGTGCTCGATCAGGCCAAAGTCCCACACGCCCGCAAACTGCAGGCACTCCTGCCAGCGGAACGGCATGTCAAAGCCCTCGCCTAGGACGCTGCCACGGCTCTGAGAGGTCTGCCAGTTCCAAACGCCGTGCGCACCGTAGGTGATGCCCGCCGAAGCACCAGCCAGAATGCTCGACCATACGCTCGCGCGGCAATCCTGCGCGGTAAAACGCCAGTACACGTTGCGCGACGCACCCATCTGCTCGTAGCAGGGCTCGGAATTGACCATCGGCTTTTTGGGATAGTTGGCGATAAAGTCCTGCGGCAAGCGCCATGCCTCGGGCTGGCCCTCGTAGTTGTGGCCGGGCTGGAACATGTAAAAGTCCAGACGGTCCAGATACTGCGCTGGAATGGTGCGATTGGCGCGGTTGATATGCATGGTGCGCAGTGCCTCGGGCGCGCGCTTGACGACCTCGTCGAGGGCGTCCTCATAATAGGCGATCGCCTCGTCGCCGGCAAAGTCGGTATCGCCCGTCACCACGTAGACGGGGTCGAACTCGCCCAGGTTCTCGACGACGCGGGCAACGTGGGCGCGGACCTCCTCACACGGCATAACCTCGGCGCCGCAACGCTCGACGATCTTGGCACCCCAGGTACCGGGCACGTAGTTGCACCACATAAGCACGAGCGCCGGACGAATGCCGTGCTCGACGGCAGCACGGCACATGGCGGCGGCGCGATCCCAGTACGCCTGGTTGGGGTGGGACCAGTCAAAGTGCACGCCGTCCTCGCTGGCATAGGGCCAAATGCCCAGGTCGGGGCAGCAGCGATCCCACTGCGGCAGCGTGTTGATCTGCAGCACGTTCATGCCCTGCTCGGCACGGCGGGTCAGGTAGTAGTCCCAGTCGTCCTCGGCAATGCTCGTAAATGCACTCCAGCACGTATCGGCAAACCAGAAGAACGGTTTGCCCTCACACAAAAAACCATCCTGGCGACCGTTGACGGTCAGTTTTCCCAAGCTCATCTGCATGTCCTTTCGCTTGATAAAAGAATTGCGAACCGCCGGGGGCTTTCGCGGTAACCCCGCGCGAAAGCCTCCGCCGCTTGGCAAACCCTCGCGGGCGAAGCTCACCCGCCCCATCAGTCTACCTTGCAAGAAGGGCCCCGCCGGGCTTACGCCTGACGGGGCCCTGTCGTGTAGGTAAGGTCATATGTGACCGAATGGTTTGGCCTTAGGCCTCCATCTCGGCGAGCTCCTCCTTGGAGAATCCGGAGACAAAGACGACGGCAGCGGCGATGACAAAGGAGATTGCCATACCGACGATAGCCCAGACGGTGTTCATCTGGCCACCCTGCAGGTAGTTGGTGAAGACCAGGAAGTTGGAGGCACCGCCTGCGAGGTAATAGGTGACGCCCATGAGGCCGGAGAACACAGCGCCGATAGCACCGCCGATGAACATGCCGAACATGGTGCGACGGAAGCGCATGAGGATACCGAAGAGTGCGGGCTCGGTGACGCCGCCGGCGATGGCGGAGATGACGTAACCGATGGCGAGAGACTTCTCGTCGGGGTTCTTCATCTTGAGGAAGGCACCGAAGGCGCAGCCCCAGACAGCGGCCATAGCGCAGTTGGTGGAAACGAAGACGAAGGGATCGTAGCCGGCAGCGATGATCTGAACCTGAGCGAGCAGGATGACGGGCATGTGCATGCCGCAGACCACGAAGAGCTGCCAGAAGGCGCCGAGGACGGCCATGACGATCAGGATACCGATGCCGCCAAGGTCAGCAAGGCCGAAGAGCGCGTTAGCGATCAGCGTACCGATCTCGTTGCCGATGGGGGCGAGGACGATGAAGGCGATGGGGATGGTAACGATCATGGTGCAGAACGGCGTGAAGACCGTGGAAAGCACGTCGGGCATGACCTTCTTAAAGAACTTCTCAACAAAGTACAGGACGGGCACCGAGAGAATGATCGGCAGGACGGACTGCTGGTAGTTGGCAGCGGCGATCTGGATGCCGTAGACGGAGATGATTCCGCCACCCTCCTGAGTCGCGACACTCACGACGGACGGGGCCATGAGAGCGCCGCCGAGGAGCATGCCCAGAACCGGAGAGGCGCCGAGCTTCTTAGCCGCAGCATAGCCCAGGTAGATGGGGATAAACGTAAAGGTTGCCTCGTACAGCGTGGTGTAGAGGAACGTATAGGTCGGGTCGTCGGCCGAGAGCACACCGAGCATGGTGGGGCCGAGGACGGCCGCGATGGTACGGAACAGACCGCCGGCCATGAGCAGCGGGATGAGCTGGGTCATGGAGCCGGACAGATAGTCGAGGATGATGTTGGGGAGCTGCTTGATGTTGAACGGCTCCTTGTCGAGGTTCTCCTCGACGACCTCGCCCTGCTTGACGCCGGAGATGGCGACGAACTCGGCGAGCACCTTGGGCACGTTCTGGCCGATGATGACCTGGAGCTGGCTGCCGACGAACTGGCAACCCAGAACGCCCTTGACCTTCTTAATCTTCTCCACGTCGGCCTTGTTGTTATCCTTGAGCATCAGACGCAGGCGCGTCATGCAGTTGGTGGCGACGGTGACATTCTCCGCACCGCCCACGAGCTCGAGGACATCGGTGGCAATCTGCTTGTTATCTACTGCCATGGGACCCCTCCACATATCTTCGTGTGCCAGCCCCCTTGGGCTTAGGCACGCCTTTGGCCCGGCGACTATAACCCCTTACGGTTGCCGGGCCCTTGGATACGCTTTTGTAAACAAGGTGTTTACTGAACGTTTACGGGCTTTAGTTTACACGGAGCGCCGAATTTATGGCAATTTTGCCGTCTACAGTCCGGTGAACGGTAGAAAATCGGGGGTGAACGTATTTGAATGGCGGGAAATGGTCTCTTTGACCCTCTATTGATATATAGCCATTTACGTGGGATTTTATTTTGATGAACACCTCACTGATCTGTTAACTCATCAACAGAATCCCTGCTAGAAGCTAGTAAACATATGTTTAGTAGCTCACGACGTGTTCAATTTTGCCGTTTACCGAGTTCATCTGGTTATTCTTCAATTCTAGATTACACTAAACATGTTTAGTTTGTATTGCCGCAGATGCCAGGCATTCGCGGCGCAAGGGAGGCAGCTCATGGAGCTCAAATTGTGTACCTACGCAACCGTCACCACCTTGGGCGACTTTGGCCCCTGGATCAGCAAGGTCGTACTCGACCTGCCCTGCACCGTGCGCGCCAACGACATCGACGCGAACACCTTCCATATATATGTAGAGCGTCACGAGCGCTCGGGCGAGGTTCTGATGCGCAAGGAGCGCGGCGCCGACCATGCCGCGCCCTCCGTGGGTTACATCGACATTCTCGCCGCATATCCGTGCGACGAGAACGGACGTAAGCTCGCCGTGGGCACCCATGTGGCGCTCGAGGTCGCCGAGCAGCGCCTGACCAAGACCATCGAAGGCGGCGTCATGGGCTCGCGCATGCTCGATGACCAGCTGCGCATCACGCAGCTCACAGCTCTTCCCGGCAACGACGGCGACGATCCCACCTGCGGCCTGGTCTTCGACACCTGCCGTGGCGATATCTGCCCCGCGCTCAAAGGCTGGAGCAACGCCACGCAAAAGACCGCCGTCGACGGCATCGCGCTCGAATACGGCTTCTTTGAGCCCAGCTTTAAGGCCGAGGACTCGGCATGCTTCAACCCCTTTGTGCCCGAGGCAACGGTCGTACCCCAAAAGGCACCGCTCGTGGTGTATCTGCACGGCGCCGGCGAGGGAAAGGGCGCCACGCAGGGCGAAGGCGCCACGCGTGCCTATATCGGCAACCGCGTGACGGCCATTAGCCAGGCGCAGATCCAGCGCTACTTTGGCGGCTTTGCCTGGGTGCTCGTGCCGCAGTCGCCCACGTTTTGGATGGACAACGGCGTCGAGCAGCTTGGTCACTCCAACCAGAGCATCTACTCCCCCGTGCTCAAGGCACTTATCGATGAGTTTGTCGCCGAGCATGCCGACCGCATCGACACCGACCGCATCGTGGTCGCCGGCCTTTCCAACGGCGGCTTTATGACCCTGCGCCTGTGCGCCGACTACCCCGATTTCTTCGCCGCCGGCCTTCCCTGCTGCGCCCCGTGGTACAACGCCACGGACGAAGACGTAGCCGCGCTCGCCAAGACGCCGCTGTGGTTTACGCACTCCAAGGGCGACGAGCTCGTGCCGCCGCAACAGACCGTGCTGCCGCTGTTCGCGCGCCTGCGCGATGCCGGCGCCAACGTGCATCTCACCTACTTTAGCCATGTCGAGGACCTGACCGGCGTGTATCGCGAGGCCGACGGCTCGGCCAAGAAGACGTTCAACCATGGCGTGTGGATTCACCAATTCAACGACCTGTGTTATCAAGACTTCGACGGGGGCAACGTACTCATCGACGGCGAGCCGGTGGGCTGCTGGGAGTGGTCGGCCAGGGTCAAACGGTAATCCGTCCCAGCGCGGGGACCGGGGCTTAGTTTTGCAAACGTCCTCGGGCATGCATGGGTCGGCGCTTTGCGCTTCGCGCTGCGCCGGCCCATGCCCCCTGCGGAATGTTTGCAAAACTAAGCCCCGGTCCCCGCTGCGTTGCCATTGTCGTTGGCCCTGGCCGGGCGCTTCCGGCAGCACGCCGGGTCGGTGGCGATGAGGGGTGTGGGCCCCGTCTTGCCTTGCGCGTAACTGGCTGAATTATTTTGGTTGGAGCTGTTCCTATGTCTCAGAATTTGACTCGGGTGATTGTTACTACCGATATGGAAGTCGATGATATGAACTCTCTTGTTCATTTGGCTCTGTATCTTAACTTGCTTGATGTTCAGGCTGTGGTGTATACGGCTTCGCAGTATCACTTTCTTGGGGATGGCGTCCATACGCTGGGCGAGGTGAATCCGCATTGGCGGACCAAAGGGCGTCGCTCTTATGAGTGGGATGCTGTGCCTCATGAGCCCGATCCGCTGGCCGGGGAGCTTCGTGAGTATCGGCCGTTTCCCGAGCATTGGATCGAAAGTCTTTGGAGCAACGAATACGCCCAGGCATTGGCCGCACTGCAGGCCAATGCCGTTGCCGCCGGCGAGCCGTCCTTCCCCACGCCCGCACAGATGATTGAGCGTACGTTTGTGGGAAATGCTGCTTTTGAGGGTGATGTGACTGAGGAGACGCCCGGTTCGCGCGTCATCGCCGATGCCATCATGGACGACGACCCCCGCACGCTGTGGCTGCTCAGCTGGGGTGGTATGAATACTATCGTTCGTGCCCTCATGAGTATTGCCGAGCGTTATCACGACACACCCGAGTGGCCCGCCGTACAGCAGCGGGTCTATCAGAAGGTGCGCGTGATGGGCGTTGCCGATGGCGTGGGACAGGACAACTCGTGGCTCGACCATGGGTGCGAGCTCTTTCCCGAGCTCATCTTTTGGCGTACGCCCTATATGTATGGAAACTATTTCGACGCCAAGACGGCTCAGCCCGATGCGCTGCCGCTGTTTAAGGCTCCTTGGCCCGAGCAGAATCTCACGCAGGACAACGGCCCCCTCATGGCGCGCTACATGCTCTATGGCGATGGCAAGGTCTACGAAAACGAGCCTGAGCGCTTTCAGTTTGGCAAGCATGCCCGTCTGGATTGGGGCCTGGAAGGCATGCCCGCGGTGCAGTTTGAGCGCGGCGATTTTATGGCCGAAGGCGACAGCATGACCTATATTCCGCTGCTGCCGTTTGGTCTGCGCGGTATCGACGACCGCGGCTTCGATACGCTGCTCGGCCGCATGTTTCTTGATGGACACCCCGATGCGAGCGCGCCCGCCGGTTTTGCCGCCCTCGGCACGCCCGAAGACGACAATCTCAATCCCTACCTGCGCGCCTATCAGGAAGACTTTGCCGCCCGCGCGCAATGGTGCGCCCATGCGCCGGCAGCCTGCTCGCATCCGGCACATGTTGTCGAGGTCACGGCCGACCGCAGCGTCGCAGCCGGCGAGCGCGTCGACCTTACAGCGACCATCGTCGACCCCGACGACAAGGGCTTCGATGTACATTGGGATGTCGCCGTAGACCCGTCGAGCTATGCAGGCGTCCAGGATCTGTCGCTGTGGCAAGAATGCACGGAGGACACCGCTTTCATCGTGCCCGCCGACGCACGACCCGGCGACCGCTTTGTGCTCACCCTCACCGTGCAGACGCACGCCGAGCGCCCCTGTACCCGCTACGCCCAGGTCGCCCTGACCGTGGCATAGCAAGGACAGCGCCAATATTCAACAAAGAGCGTCCCCTGTGACTAGTCGTTTAAGAACGTCCCCGATGACTACTAAGAGTGTCCCCAAGCGCCGGCGGAAAAGGAACGTCCCTAAGTGCCAACTCCGACAACGGGCGATGGGCGCATTCCCTTGCCAAACGCAACGAAGCGTCGCCCCTTTGAGTCAGCAGACATGAAGCGGCGCGGGCCGACCCGCACAGCGCATCGACCCGCAGCATCAACAAATTACGCAAAGGGATTCTCAGTCGGATACGGCAACCCGGCCGGTTGGTTGTAGGCGATGTCTTCGATCCCCAGATAACGGAAGACATCAAAGAGGGCACGGCCGTTGTGGCCAAAGGTTACCGCGCCATGGTGCGGGTAGCGCTTCTCGATGAGCACGTGGCGGTAGAAGCGGCCCATCTCGGGAATCGCGAAGATGCCGATGCCGCCGAAGGAGCGCGTGGGCACGTCGAGGATCTCGCCCTGGGCGATATAACTGCGCAGGCATCCCTCGCTATCGCACTGAAGGCGGAAGAACGTCACGTCGCTCGCAGCGATGTCGCCCTCGAGCGTACCGCGGGTGAAGTCGGGCTCGCCGCCGTCCTCGAGCAGGCGGTTCTGGATGAGCTGATACTTGACCGCGCGGCTGGCGCACATCTTGCAGCTGGGGGTGTTGCCGCAGTGGAAGCCCATAAAGGTGTCGGTCAGGCGAAAGTCGTACTTGCCCGCGATGTCATCGTCGTAAATGTAGCGCGGCACGGAGTTGTTGATATCGAGCAGCGTCACCGTGTCATCACTCACGCACATGCCGATGTATTCGGAAAGCGCGCCGTAGATATCTACCTCGCAGGCTACGGGGATACCGCGGCTCACCAGGCGGCTGTTGACGTAGCAGGGCTCAAAGCCAAAGGTCTCGGGAAACGCCGGCCAGCACTTGTCGGCAAACGCCACGTACTTGCGGCTGCCCTTGTGATCGCGCGCCCAGTCAAGAAGCGTGAGCTCAAACTGCGCCATGCGCTCGAGCAGGTCGGGATAGTACTTGCCCTCCCCCATCTCGGCCGCCATGTCGGCGCACACGTCGGCGATGCGCGGGTCGCCCTTATGGGCCCTATAGCTTACGAGCAGATCGAGCTCGGAGTTCTCCTCGACTTCGACGCCCAGCTCGTAGAGCCCCTTGATGGGAGCGTTGCAGGCAAAGAAATCCTGCGGGCGCGGGCCAAAGGTGATGATCTTGAGGTCGCGCACGCCCATATACGCACGTGCCACGGGGATAAAGTCGAGCATCATCTGGGCGATATCGACAGCCGTGCCCACCGGATAGCTCGGGATATGTGCCTTGAGATGGCGCATCCCCAGGTTGTAGCTGCAGTTGAGCATGCCGCAGAAGGCGTCGCCACGACCGTTGACCATATCTCCGTCACCCTCGGCGGCGGCAACGTACATCACGGGGCCGTCAAAGCGCTGGGCGAGCTGCGTCTCGGGCGTCTCGGGGCCAAAGTTGCCCAGAAAGACCGTAAGCGCGTTGACACCCGCGGCGCGAGCCTCCTCCAGAGCCGCGAGCATATCGGCCTCGGACTCGACGGCGCGCTTGACCTCGACGACCACAAGGCCGCGCTCGGCACAGGCGGCGACGATAGCGGCGCGGCGACGCTCTGCGAGCTGGACGGGGAAGCAGTCGCGCGAGACGGCGACGATGCCGAGCTTGACGGTAGGCAGGTTGGACGATTGCAGCATGGTTTGATCCTCTCTTATTGCGGGCACCGGCGTTGTGCCCTGGTTATCCTTTTGAGTACATAAAGGCGGTACGACAGCGGAAGCGACGCGCAGCGTCAGCACCTACAGGTAGGGCGCGATGTCGATGTTCTCGCCCGCAAGGCCCACGCGGGCGCCCTGGGCGGCCTCGACGGAATCGGCGTGTGCGAGCAGCCACTTGTCGGCCGCCCAAAGATAGGGGGCGTCACCTGCCGTCGCGGCCTTCGGAGGCAGCTGGGGCAACGGCCCGTTGGTACCCGCGGGCAGGGCCACCAGCACGCGAAAGCCCTCCGCATCTACCATGCAGGGCGCATAGTGAAGCGTTGTGGCAAATACCTCCACAAGCACCCCCGCCGGCGCGCGAAAGGCCTTGACGCACGCGGTGTCGAGCACGCCTCCCTCAACCTCGTCGAGCTTGGCGAGGAGCAGGATAAAGTCGCGCGTACCCAGGTTGAACTCACTCGCGCGGTGGTACTCCAAGCAGTTGAGGCGCGTGTTGTGCCCATTGCACCACCCAAGCTGAGCCGTGCGGCCGCCAAACAGCAGCATCTTGAGCCCGTCCGCAATGTCGAGCTCCTCGAGCGCGGGCTCACTCGCCACGTAGTCCGTTGCCTCGGGCAGAGGCGTCGAAGCATCGAGTGCCGTCGCGACGGCATCCGTGTACGCGGCGGGCGCGTCGGCCCAGACACGACCGTATGCCGCAAACTCCGGGTCCAAAACCGAATAGATCTTCAAAGTTCCTCCTTAGATCACATGGCCTGCAAACGCATGGGTCGGCCTTGTCGTGCAAGACGGCCCCGTGCTAAGCCGGCACCCCGCGACCGGGATGCCGGCTTAGCTATACAAGGCGCATTTAGCGCGCCATCTGCCGATAGATGGGCTTGAGCGCGGGATACATCTGGCGCCAGATCTGGTAGCGCTCCTCGTAGGCGGCCACCGCCTGGGGGTCGGGGACAACACTGCCGCGCGTGCGGACGATGCGCCCGACGCAGGCCTCGACACTCGGAGCATCACCCGCGGCGACCATAGCGAGCATGGCCGCACCGTAACCCGGCCCCTGCTCGGTCTCGGGGAGGTCGAGCTCGATATTTAAAACGTTTGCAAGGGTCTGGCGCATGAGGGCGCTCTTGGAGCCGCCACCGCAAAGCGTGCTCCGCTCGATGCGGATATCCTCGCTGCGCGCCACCTCGACGCAGTCGCGGATGGCAAAGGCAACGCCCTCGCGCACGGCGCGCACCATTTGGGCACGCGAGGTATCGGCGCGCATGCCGACAAATGCCCCGCGGGCGGCGGTGTCGTTATGGGGCGAGCGCTCGCCCATCAGATACGGCAAGAAGTATGGGAGGTCGACGGTTGCCACGGCAGGGTCGGAGGCCGCCTCCTCGGCATCAAAGCCCTCGGCCTTGAGCACGTCACCCACGAACCAGCCCGAGCAGCTCGCGGCCGAGAGGATGCAGCCCATAAGGTGATAGCGCCCCTCGACGTAATCGAAGGAATGGAGCGCGTTGTGGGCGTCTACCCTAAAGCCGTCGCTCGGGATAAAGATAGTGCCCGAGGTGCCCAGGCTGATATTGCAGCTCCCGGCGGCGACGGCACCGCACCCCACCGCCGCGGCAGCGTTGTCGCCCGCACCCGCAGCGACCACGGTGCCCGCCGGCAGGCCCAGCTCCTGAGCCGCTGCGGCGCTAAGCGTGCCCACGGCCTCCGCGCCGTCCATGAGCCGCGGCATCTGCGCCTCGGAAACACCGCAGATCTCGAGCATCTCAGCACTCCAGCAGCGATGCTCCACGTCGAGCAGAAGCGTGCCCGAGGCATCCGAATAGTCGGTTGCGAACTCCCCCGTCAAACGAAAGGTCAGATAGTCCTTGGGGAGCATGATGTGGGCTATGCGCGCAAAGTTATCGGGCTCGTGCTTGCGCATCCACAAAAGCTTGGGCGCCGTGAAACCCGCGAAGGCGATATTGCCCGCGAGCTCGCTCAAGCGCTCGCGGCCGATCGTCTCGTTGAGAAAGCAGACCTCTTCGTCGGTGCGCCCATCGTTCCAAAGGATGCAGGGGCGGATGACCTCGCCTGCCACATCGAGCGCCACGAGCCCGTGCATCTGCCCACCCGTACCGATGGCGCGGACCTGCGCGGTGTCGACGCCGGCCATGAGTTCGCGAGCGCCCGCCGTTACGGCCTCCCACCAGTCGGCAGGATTCTGCTGGCTCCAACCCGGACGCGGGTACTCGACCGCATAGCTTTTGGAAACGGTGCTCGTGATCGAGCCTTCCTCGTCCACGAGCAAGAGCTTGACCGCCGAGGTTCCCAAATCGATTCCGATGTAATACATCGCATGCTCCTTACTGCCGGCCGTGCGAATCCGGCGCCATGTGGCTCTGCAAAACCGCAGGGGCCCATCCGCCCCGGCGCGCCCCAACTGTCTTCTTTGCGGCCCTAACTTCTGTAAGGCTATTTTATAAATGTTTTTATAAAAGTTGTTGATAGAATTAAGACATTGGAAAAATATCGGTAAACGGTCGCTTGCACTAGATGAACGAAGCTGCGACCGCGTTCGCGCAAAGGAGAACCATGGCAGCACCAGAGCAATGCGGCGCCGTTGCGCCCTCATGCGCTTCAGCCGTTTTCACTCAGCTGTTCAATGCGACCCACCCCATGACCAAACAAGAGGTTGCAGCCGCCGTGGGCGTGAGCCTGCCCACCGTCTACCAGGCATTCAACGCACTCGATGATCGCGGCCTTCTGGCCCCAGGCGAGGAGCGCGGCAGCACCGGAGGCCGGCGCGCGGCAACGTTTCGGATCCCACATGACGGCACGGGAGCCATCGGCATCTCGGTCACCGGATCCGAGATGCGCGCCGTCGTCTGCAACCTCTACGGAGAGCGATACACGGGACTCGTCATCGATACGGAGCTCGCCGCGTCCTCAAGCGCCGCCGCGCTCAACACGGCCCTGCGCAAGCTCGTGGATGAGCTTTTTGCCAAAGCGGAGAGACGCGGCATCGAGATCGTAGGCACGGGTATCGGCCTGCCGAGCGCCATCGAGCCCGCGACCGGCAGGCTCATCAACACCAAAGTCCTGCGTCTCACCGACAGCACAGTCCTTGCGCGCGACATCACCGCGGGCATCCCGGGGGCCGTGGGCGTCTTCAACGACGCCGATTGCGGTGCCTTTGCGCAGTTCTGCCCTGCCGGGGGCGAGGGCTACCACGCGGACGGTTGCGGGTTTGTCGGATCCGCCCGCACCATGGCCTACCTCTCCCTCGAGCGCGGCGTGGGCGGATCCATCCTCATCAACGGCACGCCGTTGCATGGCGTGCGCAACCTGAGCGGAGAGTTTGGCCATATCTGCGTTGAGACGGGCGGCCGCGCCTGCACATGCGGGCAGCATGGCTGCCTCGAGGCATACTGCTCGACAGCAGCGCTCGCAGAAGAACAGGGTTGCACCCTCGAGGACTTCTTTAACCGCGCGGCCGAACGCGATAGGCGCGCGCTCGAGGCTCTCGACAGCTACCTCGGGCACCTGGCACGCGGCATCCATGCCATCCGTATGGTGCTCGACTGCCCCGTGGTCATCGGCGGCATCACGTCGTATTACCTGCAACCCTATATCGGCAGGCTCGATGCGCTCGTGCGCGACCTCGACCCCTTTGCAAGCGCGGGACAGCAGCCCGTCATGACCTCGCTCCACCCCTTCCACGGCGTTGCCTTTGGAGCAGCCCTGCAGATGGTCGAGCGCTTCATCGCCACGCTATAGAAAGCCGCGAACGAGCTCGCCCCCGCCTCCCGCCTTGGGACAATCCCCAAGGAGTGTCCCCAGCGATCAGTCGTTTAAGAATGTCCCCAATGACTACCTAACCAAAGCGCCCGGCGGGCATAGCTGCTCGTCGGGCGCTTTGGTTAGGAAGCTATTACTGTTGGGAATCCCTAGGCCAGATCTTCGCCGTTCGTCTCGATGACGTGCTTGTACCAGTCAAAGCTCTTCTTCTTGGAGCGCTTGAGGGTGCCGTTGCCCGCATCATCGCGGTCGACGTAGATAAAGCCGTAGCGCTTGGACATCTCGCCCGTACCGGCAGATACCAAGTCGATCGGGCCCCAGGTGGTGTAGCCCAGCAGGTCGACGCCGTCCTCAGTCACCGCATCGCGCATCGCGGCGATATGCTGGCGCAGGTAGTCGATACGGTAGTCGTCGTTGATGGAGCCGTCCTCCTCGACGACATCCTTGGCGCCCAGACCGTTCTCGACCACAAACAGCGGCTTCTGATAACGGTCGTACAGGTCGTTGAGGGTGATACGGAAGCCCAGCGGATCGATGGCCCAGCCCCACTGGCTCTGCTGCAGGTAGGGGTTCTTGGCGCCGGCGAAGGCGTTGCCCTGGGTTCTCTCGACATCGGGGTTGTCGGCACCGGCAGAGCAGCGGGTGCTGTAGTAGCTAAAGCTGATGAAGTCGACAGTGTTGGCAGCCAGGACCTCGCGATCCTCGTCAGTCATGCCTACATCGATGCCCAGGCGCTCGAGCTTCTTGACGGCATAAGCCGGATAGTAGCCGCGGCTCTGGACGTCGACAAAGAAGTAGTTGTCCTGGTTGTCGAGCTGCGCCTGGCGCACATCGCCCGGACGGCAGCTGTAGGGGTAGTAGCTACCTGCGGCAAGCATGCAACCGATCTTGACCTCAGGGTCGATCTCGTGAGCGATCTTGGTTGCCCAAGCACTGGCGACGAGCTCGTTGTGGGCGGCAAGGTACTCGACGGCCTCCTTGTTCTCGCCCTCCTCAAAGACCAGACCGGCACCCATAAACGGCAGGTGCAAGATCATATTGATCTCGTTGAAGGTAAGCCAGTACTTCACCAGACCCTTGTAGCGGGTGAAGATCGTGGTCGCGAGGTTCTTGTAGAAGTCGATGAGCTTGCGGTTGCGCCAGCCGCCGTACTCCTTGATGAGGTGAATCGGGCAGTCGAAGTGCGTGATGGTCACGAGCGGCTCAATGCCGTGCACCTGACACTCGCGGAACACGTCCTCGTAGAAGGCCAAGCCGGCCTCGTTGGGCTCGGTCTCGTCACCGTTGGGGAAGATGCGGGTCCAGGCCAGGCTCATGCGGAAGGTCTTAAAGCCCATCTCGGCAAAGAGGGCGATGTCCTCCTTGTAGTGGTGATAGAAATCGATGCCGGTCTGCGCGGGGTAGTAATAGCCGTCCTCGAAGTCGAGCATTTTGCGCTGGCCGGAGACCACCGCATAGCGCTCGGGGCCGTGCGGGGCCACGTCCACGTTGGCCAGGCCACGTCCGTCCACGTCGTAGGCACCCTCGCACTGGTTGGCAGCCGTCGCGCCGCCCCACAGGAAGTCTTTACGGAAAGCCATACATCGATCCTTTCACACGATAATTGTCATAGGTTCAGTATCTCTACAAACAGCGCGTCGCTCAACGGCAACGGCACAGCTCGAAACTTCTTTTCGCCCCAACGGCCTCATCCGCCCGCAGCGACTGACACTTCCTGACACCTCGCTTCGTCCCCTGGCAACAGGTTCGCCTCTCGAGGTTTTTCCTCCACAGGAACCCGTCCCCGGGGAGGAAAGGAAGTGAGGGGCCGAGCGGCAATGACTGCGGCTAAGCGTACGTGATGGCCTCCAAACGAAGAAGCACGGGAGAGCTATAGCGCATAATGGCGACCTCGTCGCCGTTGAGACGGCAGTCGCGCACCCACGCGCCGTTCTCAACGGTCCCCGTCTCGAGCGACGCCACATCCACATGCGGCTCACCCGCCGCGTGCGACTCGAGCGCCAAGCCGCAACGAAGCGCAAGCAGGTACACGGCGCCGTCGGCGGCGCGAAGGGCCGCACACGCACCGGGCAGGGCACCCTCATCAAAGCTCACCTTAATTGCTATGGAACCCATATCGAGCAGGCCCTCGGCTGCCACCTCACTCGTCACGGCATCGAGCGTCGCGTACGCGGCATCGTCCTCGGCAAGTTCAAATAACTGAGCCAGCCCACGCGTGACCTCCGCATATTCCTCCCGGTCCTGAGGCGTGAGCAAAGCGGGGTCGCTCGTATCCATGCCAAAGAGAATACCCGCCGAATCGCCAAAGGGCTCGCCCATCTCCTCGTAACCAAAAGGAGCGAAGCACAGGGCATGGTGATGGGCCACCGCCCAGACCTGGCGCGCGGCGGCGTAGGCGTGCGTCGCGGTCTCGGGGATAAAGAGCGGGTTGTCCTCGCGCGCATATCCGTCGCAGACCTTGCAAAACGCCGGGATGTAGATATCGGGGCCCAGCATGTCGATGCTCGGGGCGGCATGCTTCCACACGCCCATCACGCGCAGGTTGGGACCGCCCGTGGGAAAGCGCCCAGGCTTGTGACCCTTGTCGAGCCAGCAATTGCAGGCCGTGGACAGCGGATGCTCGGCGCGGCCCGCTGCGGCGACCGCCTCCACGTAGCGAGCCATGTGGTAGGTGGTAAACATCTCCTCGGCATGCTCGCCAAAAACCTGTTCCCACGAACCAGAGCCGGCGCCCGCTTCAAGGGCTTCCGCAAGCTCAGACGCCAGGGAGGTAGGATCGACCGCAAGCGCCTCGATCAGCTCCGTAGGCACGCTCTCCGCAAAGGCAGCATCCGCCCAAGGCGAGTGCTCACGTGCCGCGACCATCTGGCCGCACTCATTTTCTACCTGCACGAGTATCACCGTATGATCTTGCGCATCCACCTCGCGCAGGTGCGCCATCAAAGCCGCGTAGGCGCCGGCATCCGCCGCGCGCGTCTCCTCGCAATAGAGCGAAAGCGCCGTGATCTCAAAGTTATGGAACTCGGCATAGCGAACCTTGTTCTGCCCGGGCACCATCTGCGCACGGCGAAAACGCTCGATATCGCGTTTGACCCACGCGGGCGCATAGTAGCACTGCGCATTTTTGTACGCGCCAAACCACAGCACGCCCAGGCGCAGCCCGCGCTCGCGGGCAAGCTCGAGCATCATGTCCACTTGGCCAAAGTCAAACTCGCCCTCTGCGGGCTCCAAAAGCTCCCAGGTAACCGGGGCGAGCACGGTATTCATACCGAGCGCCCGCGCGCGATCGAGAGCATCCGCAAAAGCGCGGCGCCCACCCGAGGCGGAGTTATGGCACTCGCCCGCAAACAGCGTATAGGGCCGGCCGTCCACCATCAGGCGTTTCCCGCCGCCAGCACAGGTGTACAACTGCGGAATCTCCGCCATGGCAACTCCATTCTTCCGTTTTGTTTCAACCCCCTGAGGGCCGAGCCGTGTTGAGAGCACCGGACGCGCGACCAGGGCCTACCTGTCGTCCATGCGAGCCGCCCCTCCGATGGGAGATGGGTTAAAGGACGGCAAACGAGGCGAGATCGACCGAACCGACGCCCTCGATAGCCAGGTAGAGTGCATGGTCACCGGCAACGGTCTTCGTCAGGGATGCGACCACCGTGCACCAGCCCTCGCCTGGCACGAGCTCGACGCGCGTCAGCTCAGCGCCATCCGGCGCGTCCAAGCGCACACTCACCACACCGGCAAGATCCCCGCGCACCTCGAGCTCCACCGTGCGCTCCGCACCGGAAAACGCCAGGTATTTGTAGCCCACGCCCGCTCCATCGCAGAGGTTGGCCACATAGGTACGTGCCGAAGTCACACAGCCCGCATCGACTTCCTGGGTAATCACCGGATGGTTATCGGCGATTTCCAGATTGCCGGAATAGTGAACCGCGCCGGCCGGCCCCACCAAGTAGCAGCAAATACTCGCCGGGTACGCGCGCCCGCAAGGAAGCGCTCCGCCATTGAGCCCACAGCTCGTTATCTCTACTTGTTCGATATGTCCATCGGAAGCAATCTCGATGGGCTCAGCGCACCCCTGGCGCGCGTGCTGCGCACCGTGCGTATGACGGTGATAGAAGATGTAGTCGCGCCCGGCAATGCGCGCCATGCCGCCATGGTTGTTGCCCAGGTCCATCACAGCGGCATCCTCGGCCTCGTGCCCGGGCAGGCCCACATCGCCGTTGGAAACGAGCACGCCGCCGTAGGTTACCGGACCTTCCGGCGTTGGCATCGTGGCCCAGCAGAGCTCATGTCCGTTTTCGCTCGAGTAGACAAAGTAGTAGCGCCCGTCGAGCACGCGGATGCTCGAGGCCTCAAAGAAGGCATGCCCTTCAAAACCCGTGTCCGCCGCCTGCGTCACTGCCGGAGCCAGATGCTTGGGTGCCGCGGCCATCGTGCGCATATCGGCGCCGAGCCGTACCACGTAGCCGCCCTCCATGGAACATGCGGGCATGCGCGAGCTCGGCTTCTTGGCGCCAAACCCATAGTAGAGCCAGCAGCCCCCGTCCCCGCAGGGAAGGACTGCCGGGTCAAAGGGCATGCCCCAGCCCTCCTCGCCCGCAAACGGCGAGCCGTCGGGCTTGGCAATAGGGCCCAGATAGCGGTAGCGTCCCGCTGGCTCATCGCACACGGCGACCGACATGATGCAACCGCTCGTCATGCTTAGCGTGAAGTAATACAGATAGAACCGCCCGTCGGCACCCTGGCACACATCGGGCGCGCCGTACCCGGTTCGATCGACATTGGCCGGGTCATCCTCTTTGCGCCAGATGGTCCCCTCAAACGTCCAGGAGCCCAGATCGTCCACCGGGGCTGACCAGCACACGTAGTCACCCGGGCAGTATGCGGTGCCCTCGGGTGCGTCATGGCTTCCATACACGTAGACTCGGTCACCAAAGACATGCGGTTCGCCATCGGGGATATACTCCCATCCCGGCAGATACGGATTGGTTGCGATATGAGCCATGTCAGACCCCTCCTATCGATATCGGGCGCGGTACCGGACGGGCGCCGGCGACAAGACCGAACGCCTGCCGCGCACCGCATGCACCATTCGTTAAGCAAATGCAACTAGACGAGCTCGAACTCCCCCACCAACAGGTCGCGGCTGTTAGGCCCCGCCATGACCTCAAACGCGCCGGGCTCGCTTGCCCAGCCGCGCTCGGGCGTCCAAAAACGCAGAGCCTCCTCGCGCAGGATAAACGTCACCGTGCGGCGCTCACGCGGCGCAAGCTCAACACGCGCAAAGTCACGCAGTTCGAGCATGGGGCGCACGCGCGTTGCCACCTTGTCGTGGATATAGAGCTGCACGACCTCAGTACCAGTAATATCGCCCTCATTGGTCACGTCGATTGAGACCTCGATGACACCGTCCGCCGTAAGCTCGTCCGCACTCAGGCGCAGGTTATCGTAGCGCGCCGTATGATACGAGAGGCCGTAGCCAAAGGGGAACATCGCATCGTTAGGGCAGTCCATATAGCGGCTCACAAAGCGACCGCTATGCGTTGATGTCTTAGCGGGACGTCCGGTGGAGAACTGCGCATAGTAGAGCGGCTCCTGGCCCACGTTATGTGGGAAGCTCACCGTGAGCCTGCCGCTCGGATTGACCGTTCCAAAGAGCACGTCGGCTACCGAACGCCCACCAGCCGTACCGGGGAACCACGCCTCTACGATTGCATCGCAATCATCGATCACGTCAGTGAGGGAAAGAGGACGCCCGTTAAAGAGCACGAGCACCACAGGCTTGCCGAGCGCGCGCACGCGCTTGAGCAGGCGCTTCTGCGGAGCCGGTATGGTAATGTCCGTACGCGCTCCGCCCTCACCGCTCTGCAGCATGTGTTCTCCGAGCGCCATGACCACCACGTCGCTCGATGCGGCCAGCTCAAGCGACTCGGCAGCCATCGTCTCTAGATCCGCGCCCTCACCCGTCGGCGCACCGAACGCGGGAATCTTGCCAAACTCCCCAAGCTCGCTGTAGTCGTCGAGCGTGGGACAGCCTTGGGCCCACGCAAAGCCGTCGTCGCCCAATACCTCGGCAAATGCCTCGGCAAGCGTTACGGAATGAGTTTTATCGGCATGAATCGCCCACATGCCGATGATGTCTCGGCTGTTGGCATAGGGACCGATGAGCGCCACGCGCGGAGCGTTGCCCCCGGTCGTAAGCGGTAGCAGCCCGCCTTCGTTTTTAAGGAGCACGAGGGCCTCGTCGCACGTTTTACGCGCGCTCTCAAGACGCTCCGGCGTGCACGTGACCTCCGTACGGCGCTCGGGCGAGCACGTACGATACGGGTCCTCAAACAGGCCGAGTCTGTTCTTGAGCTCGAGCACGCGCATGCAGGCGGTATCGATCTGCTCGAGCGAAACCTCACCCGTTTCGATGAGGGCCTCAAGCTCATGTGCGTAGCAGGGCGTCTTCATGTCGATGTCCACGGTGGCATTCATGGCGAGCTTGGCCGCCTCGCGACGGTTTGCCGCCACACCGTGTGCCCTGAGCTCGTCGATCGCCGCGTAATCGGTGATGATGGGACCGTCAAAGCCCCACTCGTCGCGCAACACGTCGTGCATGAGCCAGCGGTTTGCCGTGGCGGGGATGCCATCGATGGTGTTGAAGCTCGTCATCACCAAATCGCAACCAGCCTCGACCGCCGCACGGTACGGAGGCAGGTACTCGTTGCGCAGGCGCCACTCGCTCATATCCACTGTGTTGTACTCGCGACCCGCCTCGGGCGCACCATAGCCCGCAAAGTGTTTGACGCAGCTGGCCAAGCTCTTCTGCGGCGTACCGTCACCCTTAAAGCCCTCGACCATCGCGCGAGCGAAGCGGCTGCTTAGGTACGGATCCTCGCCCGGCATCTCCAGGCAGCGACCCCAACGGGCATCGCGCACCACGTCCACCGGCGGGCTAAAGGTCACCATGCAGCCATCGGCCACGGCCTCTTCGGCAATAAGGTTGTAATCCTCGCGGATAAGCTCTGGGTCCCACGTGGCTCCCAGGCCCAGGGGGATTGGATAGCAGGTTTGATAGCCATAGATCACATCGGCCATAAAGACGAGCGGGATCTTAAGACGGCTGCGCTCAAGATATGCATCTTGGATACGATGCACTTCCTCGGCGCCCAACACGTTGAGCACGCTGCCGCATACGTCAACATCTTCTTGCGTCACGCCCAGCTTGGCACGCGGACCAACCGCTACGGCATCGGTGCCAAAGCACCCACCGTCAAGCTGCACCAACTGCCCGATCTTCTCGCGCAGGGTCATACGCCCCAAAAGGTCAACGAGCTCGGATTGCTTCATGGCTACCTCGTTTCTGTTGTGTGCCCTTATGGGAGGACGCCGGATTCGTGTAGGGGTCAGCGCCCTCCCATAAGGGCACACGGGGCGCATCTGGCGCCGCGCCCCGTGTGCTGGCGTCCAAAGACGCCGGTTTCCCAGAACTAGTTGTTCTCGAGGATCATGTCGTCGTTGAAGCCGAAGGTCAGCGTGCCCACAAAGGTGAGGACGGAGGCGACGGCGAGCGCGATGACGTCCTCCATACCCACCGAGCCGATGATGGCCGGGATGGTGATGAGCGAGGTGGTCATGAGCGCGGGCTGGTGCAGGCCAAAAGTGGCAGCAATGGCACCGCAGATGCCGCAAGAGACGATTGCGATCACAAACGGGCGCTTGTACTTGAGGACGGCGCCGTAGATGGCGGGCTCGGTGATGCCGGCGAGGAGCGCAGAGATGGCGGCAGCGCCGGCGAGCTCCTTGAGCTCGGTGTTCTTGGTCTTGAGGAAGATGGCAAGGACCGCGAAACCCATGGCAAAGTTGGTGCCGACGGTAATGGGCAGGATGACGTCATAGCCGAGCATACCGATGTTCATCTGGATGATGGGGATAAAGGCCCAGTGCATACCAAAGATGATGAGGCAGGGCCAAAGCAGACCGATGAGGAAGCCTGCGGGCAGCGGGGCAACCTCAAGCAGGGAAACCAGGCCGTTAGCGATGAGACCACCGATGAAGTCGGTGACGGGGCCGATGATGTAGAGGGTGAGCGCAGTGGCCACGACGAGGGTCACGACGGGAACGATCAAGCCCTTGAGGATATCGGGGACGACCTTATTGAGGCCCTTCTCGATCCAGGACTGCGCGTACACGGCAAAGATGATGGGGATAACCGAGCTCGTGTAGCTGATGAGCGTTACCGGGATGCCAAAGAGGTCAACCGGGTCGCCGGCGCTAAAGAGCGTGGAGAGCGTGGGGTAGCACAGCGCAACGGCGATGGCCATGGCCGTCCAGTCGTTGCACTTGAACTTCTTGGCCGCAGTGCGGGCAAGGAAGACCGGCATGAAGTAGAACACGCCGTCGCCGATGGCGTAAAGCAGCTGGTAGGTGGTGGACTCGGCCGCGAGCCAACCAAAAGAGTTGGCCATGATCACAAAGGCCTTGAGAAGGCCGGCGGCGGACATGGCGGGAAGCATCGGCATAAAGATGCCGCTGATGAGCTGGATGGCGCGGTTGACGATGCTGCCACCGGCCTCGTCCTCGACCTCGCCGCCAAGCTGGATGTTGGAAACCTTGGGCAGGGCGTCATACACGTCGGTAACGTGATTGCCGATAACAATCTGGTACTGACCGGCGGCCACTAGAACGGAGATAACGCCCTCGGTCTGGTTGAGCTTCTCGGTCTGGGCCTTCTTCTCGTCGTTGAGGGTAAAGCGCAAACGGGTAATGCAGTGGGTGACGGACTTGACGTTGTCCTCGCCACCGACGAGTTCAACGATGGTACGGGCGAGAGCCTCGTAATCGCGTGCCATGTGAAACCTCCTTGTTTCACTCGTTACAAAGATATCTGCAGCCCCGGCGCCTTGGAGCTTAACAGCAGGTTGCGCGGCGATGCCGCGATGTCTGCCGACGCAAAGCCGGCCAGTTGGGCAGTTAGACGGGTGCCCGGCCGCCGTATCAATGTCCCGGGCAGAGCCGGTTGATATGCATCATCAGATAGAGCAGCTCTTCGTCCGTGCAGTGCCAGCCGCAGGTTGCCCTCATGTATTCGTCGATTGCGCGTGCACAGGCGTACGCGTCTGAAAACTCGCTGGTCGCTCGTTTGAAAAGATCGCTATTGCGCGTCTCCTCGTCCTCACCCTTGATAAGGCGGCTGATAAGAAAGCGCATATGGGTCACAAAGCGCGCATAGCTATATGAGTAGCGGTCGATGGTCTCGCCAAGCGTACGCTCGATAATCCCGGTGACCGCATCGATGACCTCGGTACTCTTTACGACCAAGTCCATGTTGCCCTTTGCGCCCGCGTTCTCGTCATCGACCATCTCGGCGTTGACGATATGCAGCGCAATCGAAGCGGCCTCGGTCTCAGGAAAATCAACGTCCTCGGCCACAGCCATAACGAGCTTGACGCCGCGGCGACCGACCTCGGCCTCGCGCGGATAGACGAGGCGGACTTCCTCGTAGAGCGGGTTCTTGATCGAAGCTCCCTTGCGGGCGCGGTCGATGGCAAACTGAAGGTGGTCGGCGAGCGTAAAGACTAGATTGGGATTGAGCGTGCAGTTGAGCTCGTTGCGTGCGATATCCACGATACCCGACGCGATAATGATGACATCGTCCGAAAGCGATGCGACAGCATCGTACATCTCAGGGCTGATATCGCGGAAGCTCCGTTGGCTGGAGCTTTCGTCCTCAATATAGGAAGGGGCGCCGCGAAAGCCAAGGCCCTTGCCAAACAACACGAGCTCGCGCCCGGCATCGTCCTCCGCAAGGACAACGTTGTTGTTTATTGCCTTGGTTATCAGCATGAAAAAACTCCCCTGGGCTCCACTTGGACATCTCGCCACACCGGCTCTCGAGTCGGCGGTTGCTATGACATGTGCTCGTGGCGCCTCCCGAGGAGTAACGCGGTGCAGTTGCCAGTATAGAGGTTTTGCTGGGTTATTAAAGTGATTTTATAGAAGTTACCGTTCGCCCCTGTTTTTCTACCGTTCATCCCTTGACCCCCCCCCAAGGCGAAGGCAACCAAAGGCGCACCACAAAGGGGACAGGCACCTTTGTGGTGGTTTGAGACAAGGACCCTAGTCCACGGTGATGTCGAAGTTCTTGCCGGTGAGGCCTACGCAGCCGCCCCCGGCAGCAGGTCATTTGACCGAATAGGAAAAAAAGGAAAAAATAGGAAAAAAAGGAAAGGAGACTTATGACAGAAACCATCTTCTCCCCCTCATTTGGAAATCGCCCGTCCTATCTGGTGGGGCGTGGGAGCGTGATTTCGACATTCATCTCCGGCCTTGAGCAGGAGCCGGGCAATCGAGACCGTGCCATGCTCATGCTTGGCCAGCGAGGCAGCGGCAAAACGGTTCTCCTGTGGGAACTTGCCGATCGCGCCCGCAAGCTCGGCTTCGTTGTTGCCACACCCACCGTAGCCTCCGAGGACATGCTCGAGCGTATTGTTGAAAAAATCCAAGAGGCAGGCGAGCCCTATGCTAACAAACGCCATCTTCCTAAACTCACGAGTGGCAGCCTGAGCGTCTTCGGCTTCTCAGCCGGCCTTGAGTTCACGCGCGATGTGCAGGAAACCAAAAGCTTCCAGTTCAAGCTCACGCAGCTGGCGCGCAAACTGACCGAGCAAGGACATGGCATCCTCATCCTCATCGATGAGCTCCAGGCCAATTCAGCCGAAATCAGGCAACTCGTCACCGCCTATCAAGAGCTCGTCGGCGAGGGACTCAACGTCGCGCTTGTTATGGCAGGGCTCCCGGGAGCAGTCTCCGCGACACTCAACGACCGCGTACTGACATTTCTCAACCGCGCACGCAAGGTCACGCTCGAACCGCTTTCAGTCGGAGATGTGGATGCCTGCTATCAGCGAGCTTTCGAAGAACTCGGCCTTGATATCCCAAGCGGTCTTCGGCTGGACGCCGCTCGCGCAACTCAGGGCTCGCCCTACATGCTGCAGCTCATCGGCTACAACATCGCCAATCGTTGCCAGGCGGGAGAACACGTAACGCCAAAGCAAGTTGACGGAGCAATCGAAGCGTCAAAGGCCGATTTCGAAAACGATGTGTGCGAAACGACGCTCGCCGCGCTCTCGGACCAAGATGTTGCGTTTCTCGCCGCAATGACCGACGACGAAGACGGCACGTCGCGCATTTCCGATGTGGCCGAGCGCATGTCAGTCACGCCCGACTACGCGCAAAAGTATCGCCGGCGCCTCATCGACGCCGGCGTAATCGAACAGGCGCGCCGCGGTTACGTGCGCTTCGCTGTTCCATATATGGCTGACTATCTACGCGGCCAGCTCTAGGCAACCACCACAAAGGGGACAGGCACCTTTGAGGTGGATTGGGCCCGGTTTATCTCAATCTGTAACAGGAAGAGGCGATTTAGCCCGCTAGATGCTACAGATCGAGACGGAAGATTCTAGTCCACGGCGATGTCGAGGTTCTTGCCGACGAGGCCCACGTAGCCGCCCTCGGCAGCCTTGGGGCTATCGGCGTGGCAGAGAACCCATTTGTCGGCCTTCCAGTAGCAGTAGCTGTCGCCGGCAGCGGGCATGTCGGCTGCGGCCTCGGGGCGCGGGCCATTGGTGCCCGCCGGCAGCGCCACCATCACCTGGAAGCCGCCGTCGTCGACCATGCAGGGCGTGTAGTGGAGCGTGGTGTTGAAGACTTCGACGACCGTACCCGCCGGCACGCGGAACGCCTTGACGCACGCGGTGTCGAGCTTGCCGCCCTCAATCTCCCAGCGATGCGCCACGAGCAGGATAAAGTCGCGGGCGCCCAGGTTAAACTCGCTGGCGCGGTGATACTCCAGGCAGTTGAGGCGTGTGTTGTGCCCGTTGCACCAGCCGAGCTGGAAGGAGCGGCCGCCAAACATGAGAAAGCCCAGTTTATCGGCACCCTTGACGCTCTCGAGCTCCGGCGCGCTTGCTACGTACTTGCTGCCTTCGGGGATGGGCGTGGCAGAGAGCGCCTCGAGCACGAGCAACGTGAGCTCGGACGGAACGTCATCCCAAACGTTGCCATAGGATTTGAACTCGGGATCGTTGACAGAATAGATGTGCATGTTCGCTCCTGTTCGTAAATGTGACTATATGAACATTCTAGAACAAACATGAGCGATTTTGAACGCTCGTCCCGACCACTCAACAAAAAGGCGCCCCCGCATAAGCGAAGGCGCCCAATGCGCGCGCTTTGGGCGATAAAGCCCTTACGCCTGCTGATAATGCAGGTGCTTCTCATCGATATCGGCCAGGTCGCGGTCGAGATAGCGACGCGCGAGCCAGTTTGCCATGGGGAGGTTCTGGTCCAGATAGTTACCGCACTCCTCGGGAGCGGCACCGGGGACATCGCCCTCAAAGCCGGCGACAAACTCGAACAGCTCACGCACGAGCGGCAGGATCTCCTCGCTCGTCACCTCGCCAAACACGACGAGGTAAAAGCCCGTGCGGCAGCCCATGGGACCAAAGTAGACAATGCGGCTCGACCACTCGGCATGATTGCGAAGGAACGTGGCACCCAGGTGCTCGATGGTGTGGCACTCGGCCGTGTTCATGACCGGCTCCTTATTGGGCGTGGTCAGGCGCAGGTCAAAGGTGGTGACGGCGGCGCCGGTCGCCGGATCGCGGTCGATGCGGCTCACATACACGCCGGGCTCGAGCAGCAGATGGTCAACGGAAAAACTCGCGATACGCTCCATGGCAGTTCCTCTCGGTAGTTAAATTGGGACGGGGCTCTTTTAGCTGGTTCGAATGGTCGCACCAATCATACCAGTCAAAAAAGCCCCGCCCCAAATGAGCTGCCTAGGACGGGGATCAATGAGTTTTTTATCCCTGTCCCAGAAAAATCCTTGGGCGCCGCGCAGCCGCCTAGGCAGTGTATGCAATTGTGGCGTCGACAGCATGGCGCCAGCCGGCGATCTTTTTGGCGCGCTCGTCGGCGGACATGGCGGGCTCCACGATGCCGCGGGCGCCGTAGACGTCGACGACGTCGCGCGTGTACATGCCCAGCGCAATGCCGCAGGCCCAGCCCGCGCCCAGACCGCTCATCTCGTCGTTGCTCGCAATGCGGATGGGCGAGCCGACCAGGTCGCTCTCAAACTGCATCAGGTACGCGTCGCGCGTGGGACCGCCGTCAACACGAAGCTCGGCCAGCGCCGCGCCTGAATCCTCGACCATCGCATTGATCACGTCGAAGATCTGATAGGCGATCGACTCATCGGCAGCCTTCACGAACTCCGCGCGGCCCGTGGTGCGCGTCATGCCAAAGACGCACCCCTCGGCATCGCTCACCCAGTGCGGCGCGCCCAGGCCAGTGAACGCCGGCACAAAGTAGACGCGGCTCGCCGGATTGGCGGCGTAGCACAGGTCGGTGACTTCCTCGGGATTGTTGATGAGCTCAAGATCGTCGCGCAGCCACGTCTTGACGGCGCCGGCGTAGCTCACGTTGCCCTCGAGAACATACTCGGTCACACCGTCCATACGCCACGCAAGCGAGCTCGAAAGCCCGTGCGAGCTGGCAACGAACTCGTCGCCGACGTTCATCATGACCGAGCTGCCGGTGCCATAGGTCGCCTTGGCCATGCCGCGGCTATGGCAGCCCTGGGCAAACAAGGCGGCATGGCTGTCGCCGAGTACGCCGTGAATGGGCACGGGCGCCGGCAAAAAGCCGCCCAGGTCCGTCATGCCGAACAGGCCATCGGAATCGGTCACCTGCGGCAGGCAGGCTGCATCGACGCCAAAGGCCTCGCACACCGGCTCGCTCCAGCAGCCACGGCGTAGGTCGAAGAGCTGCGTGCGGCTGGCATTGGACCAGTCGCAGCGAAACTCCGCGCCGCCCGTGAGCGTCCAGACCACCCAGGCATCGATGGTGCCCAGGCACAGTTCGCCTGCCGCCGCGGCCTCGGCAGCCGTGGGAACGTTCGCGAGAATCCAAGCCATCTTGCCCGCCGGATAGTAGGGCGAGAGTACCAGACCCGTCGTGTCGCGCACCAGCTCGGCCACACCCTCGCGCGCGGCCAGCTCGTCGCACAGCTCACGGGCGCGGGCGCACTGCCACACCACGGCGTCGCACAGCGGCTCGCCCGTCGTGCGCCTCCAGGCAACGGTGGTCTCGCGCTGGTTGGAGATGCCGATGCCGGCGACGTCGGCCGGATCGACCCCGGTCTCCTCCACCACGGCGCGCGCCGCGGCCAGCACGTTGGCGGCAATCTCGGCCGGGTTGTGGCTCACCCAGCCAGCCTCGTTGACAATCTGGCGATGCGGGCGATCGGCACGATGAATCAAATGGCCGCCCTCGTCCACCAGCAGCGCCTTGGTGCCCTGCGTGGATTGATCGATTCCGATGATGTATTTGCTCATGTACTCTCCTGTCTCCCCCGTCGATTCAAAAACTACAACCCGACGGACAAGGAGCGAGCGGCCGACCGGCTCATGAGAGCGCAGCCGGCCTGCTCAAAATTCAACCAAAAAGGATTGGCGCAAACCTGTCCCCGATGCACCAATTACTCTGCGGGAAGGACCTCGGCGACCGTCTTGGCGATTCCCTCGCCCGTCAGGCCGTAGTGCGCGAAGACCTCGGGGCTCGTGCCGGTGATGACCGGCGCATCGGGCAGGGAGAGGCACTTGACCGGACGCGGGCAGTGCTCACCCACGACCTGCGCGACCATGGAACCCAGGCCGCCGAAGGGACTGTGCTCCTCGACGGTCACGACGGCGCGCGTGGCACCGGCGGCCTCGATCACGGCCTCGGCATCGAGCGGTTTGACGCAGTACATATCGAGCACCGTCGCCGAGATGCCCTGCTCGGCCAGCAGATCGGCGGCGTCCACGGCGTGGCGGACCATCTCACCGGTAGCGACGATCGTCACATCGGTGCCGCGGCGCACCCAGGTGGCGCGATCCATCTGGAACGGGCACTCGTCCTCAGTGTACACGTCCTCCACCGGGTTGCGGCCCACGCGGATGTAGGCCGGCTTGTTGTCGGCGACCAGGGCACGCACGAGCTCGGCGGTCTGGAAGCGATCGCTCGGCAGATACACGCGCATGTTGGGAATCGCGCTCATGGCGGCGATATCCTGCACGGAGTGATGGCTCATGCCAAGAGCGCCGTAGGACACGCCACCCGAGATGCCGATGAGCTTGACGTTGGTGTTGGAGTACGAAACGTCGACCTTGCACTGCTCATACGAGCGCGTGGTCACAAAGGACGCCGGCGAGGCGGCCCAGGCCTTCTTGCCGCACGAGGCCATACCGGCGGCGATACTCACCAGGTCCTGCTCGGCGATGCCGACCTCAATAGACTGCTGGGGATACTGATCGAAGAACGGCGTGAGCGATGCGGAGCCGCGGGAGTCGGAGCACAGGACGACGATGTCTTTATCGGTTGCGGCGGCCTCGAGCAGCGCGTCGCAGATAGCCTTGCGGTTGGCGATCTTGTTAGCCATTGATAGCCTCCTTATGGGCCGCGAAATCGGCGATGATCTGGGCATATTCCTCATCGTTGGGCAGGTGATGATGCCAGGCGGCCTTGTCCTCCATAACGGGCGAGCCATAGCCCTTCACCGTGTTGAGGATGATGACCGTGGGCTTACCCTTGGTCTCGGCGGCCAGCGTCAGCGCGGCGTCGATGGCCTGAATGTCGTTGCCCGGAATGGAGAGCACGTTCCAACCGAAGGCGGCCCAGCGCTCCTCCTGCGAGTCCTGCTTCATGACGTCCTCGGTGCTGCCGCTGATCTGCAGGCGGTTGCGGTCCACGAGCGCGCACAGGTTATCGAGCTGGTAGTTGCCGCCGCTCATGGCGCCCTCCCAAACCGAGCCCTCGGCAAGCTCGCCGTCGCCCATGATGGTGTAGACGCGGTAGTCGCGGCCGTCCATCTTGCCGGCAAGCGCCATGCCGACGGCCACGGGCAGACCATGGCCCAGCGAACCGGAGTTCATCTCGATGCCCTTGAGCTTGTTGTTGGGGTGGCCGATGTAGGGGCTGCCGAACTTGGAGAAACGGGCCTTGACGTCGTCGAGGTCCAGATAGCCCTCGTGGCAGAGTACCGCGTAGTAGGCCTCCATGGCATGGCCCTTGGAGAGCACGAAGCGATCGCGGTTGGGATCGTCGACGGTCTCGGGCGAAATGTTGAGGTGGTTGGCGTAGAGCGTCATGAGGGCGTCGATCACCGACATGTCGCCGCCGATGTGGCCGCCGGCGCCGGCCATGATGATATCGACGCAATCGCGGCGAAGGTCCCAACGCAGGGATTCAAGCTCTTCGATAGTTGCCATTTCTACTCTCCTCGCAGGTAAGCTTTGACGTCTTCTTCGATGGGGTCGTACAGGTCGGGGACAATGCCGATGTACTTGCACGCCTCGTAGAGCACCGGCACCACGTTGGCGTGAATGGCGACGCAGTGGTGGATGTAGGGACCCTCAACGATCTTGGCCTCGAGGCGCTTGAGGTTTTCGACCTCGACCCACAGGTAGGTGCCCATGCCGGCCGGGCCGTCGATGCCGCGGGCGTTGCCCAGCAGCAGCGAGTACTCGCCGTTGTCGCCGTCAAAGCGGGCAAGGGTGAGGTCGCCGTGCTTGGCCTCGGCCGTCAGCGCGCCGGGGTGATCGAAGGCCAGCGGGTAGGTGAGCTTGGGCTTGACGGCCGCGCAGCTGCAGGGCCAGGGGCCGCAGTGCTGCAACAGCTCGCCGTTCTCGTTATCGGGATGGCGCACGGTCCAGTCGGCGAACATGCCGCGGTGACGGCCCAGGTCGGCGGCCTCGACCATCAGCGCGGTGATGGCACCATGGATGTCGGTCTCGCATACGATGGGGATACCCATCTCGTTGAGGATGGCATTGGCGGCGCAGGGCATAATGCCCAACTCGTCCTGCAGAGCGTTCCAGCACTGAATGGCGCCGGCGTTGCAGCCGTACTTCTTTACCAGGCGCTTCATGGCGATGGCAAGACCGGCGACCGCGGGGACCTTGTCCTCGGGGATGCAGATCTCAAAGCTGTCGGCAATGTGGGCGAGCATAGCTGCCATGGCTTGCTCGTCTGCCTGGGCGTCGCGCACGGCCTGGACAAGCTCGGTCATGGGGATGGGCGAAAGCTGGATGTTGAACTTCTCGAGCAGCTCGCCCTCGTTGCACATGGTCGACCAGAAGTCGAACGGGCGGGTGGCCATCTGCAGGATGCGGGTGTGCTTGAAGGTCTTGACCACGTTGCACACGGCCAAGAAGTCCCAAACGCCACGCTCGAACTCGGGATCGGTCAGGCGGCAGTTGGTCATGTAGGTGAAGGGAACCTGAAAGCGGCGCAGGACCTTGCCGGTCGCGAACAGACCGCACTGGCTGTCGCGCAGACGGGTGCCGTCGGGCTCGGGGCGCTCGTCGCGCGGGCCCCACAGCAGCACGGGCAAGCCGAGCTCGCGGGCAAGGCGGGCGCAGACATACTCGGTACCAAAGTTGGCGTGGCAGAGCATGATGCCGTCGACGCCCTCGGCGCGGAACTTCTCGACGATAGGCGCGATATGGCTGTCGTCGAACAGCAGGCCCTCGTCGTTGATGTCGTCGATATCCACGATCTCGACGCCGATCTCGCGCAGGCGATCAGCCGTAAGGCCGCGATACTTGATCGCGTCCGGCGCGCTAAAGATACTGCGGCGCGTGGGCACAAAGCCAAGCTTGATCTTATCCATGTACGTCCTCCCCTAGTCACATGTTCAGTAAACAGACGCATGTTTCGTTTTGTTCTGTTTACTAAATGTTTTACTCTTCTGTTTAGAAGTTTAGCGCGAAATACCCGTAGGCGGTAGAGAAATCAGCCTAAACGGTATGTAAACGAACTGAACATACAAGGGAAACAAAAAGAGGACCCCGAAGGATCCTCTTCTGAATGACGCTATGTTTACTGCCCTAGTGTGCTTTGGCACGCCGCAGACGATGCCGCCTTCGCCTAGATTTCGCGCACGCTCTGGCGCTCGACAAAATAGGTCGACACGGCGGTCTTGCAGGTGTAGCTCTTGGGGTTGCGGATGTTGCCCACCAGGCGGCGCACCGCGATCTCACCCACCTCGTGCTTGGGAACATGCACCGTGGTGAGCGGCGGGTTGGAGAAGGCGCCCAGAGATAGGTCGTCAAAGCCGATGATCGAGACATCCTCGGGCACGCGAATGCCGTGCTCGTTGAACGCGCGCATGGCACCCACGGCGAGCACGTCGTTCTCGGCAAAGAAAGCCGTCGGCAGGTCGTCGTGCGAGGTATTGTCGAGCCACGCGCCCATGTCGCGATAAGCGCCCTCGAGCGTGGTGCCCAGCGTGACGCGCCATGCCGGGTTTGCCTCGAGGTCCGCATCCTCAAGCGCTTGGCGATAGCCGCGCTCGCGGTCCTTAAAGTTGCGGATACGAAGGTCGCCCGCCAGATAGCCGATTTGCTTGTGACCTTTCTCGATAAGGTAGTCCACGGCACGCAGCACCGAATCGGTATTGGCAATGACCACGGCATCGAAGTACTGGCGGTCGCTCCAGCCATCGAGCACAATCAGGTGGGCGGCGGCGTTAGCGAACAGGGCGTAGTCTTCCTCGCCCAGTTCGGTACCCATCAGCACGATGGCGGCGGACGGGTCGGCGATCAGGCCCTCGACCTGCGGGCGCACGGCGTCCAGGTCGCTAAAGTCGAGCGAGACAAAGCTCGTGCTCATGCCGTGGCGACGCGCCTGGCGCTCCACGCCCTCGATGACTGCGGGATGAAAGGTGCTCTCGTCCAGGATGGCGCCTGTCTTGCGCGCGAGCACAAACTGAATGCTCTCGAGCTGCGTCGACTGCTGATAACCGAGCGATTGCGCGCACTCCAGGATGACCTTGGCGGTTTCCTCGCTCACGCTGCGCTTGCGGTTGAGCGCGTTGGACACGGTTGCGGGCGAAAAACCGGTGATGCGGCTGATCTCGCGGACACTTGCTTTGGCCATTGTTCCCCCTAGTAACGGTCGCGGTCGAGCATCGTGGCCTGACCGCCCCGTGACTCGACAACTAAACGACCGCAAATTCAATCTAAACAGAATAGTAAATGTTTAATAGCTAGTTTAGCCTGTTGTCAAGCGAAGCGGCGCGACTATTCCCCCAACGGGCGTATTTGTCCATCTTAACGTTATTACGCAAGGTCTTCGCCATTGCTTGCTATTACGCGTCGGTACCATTCGAAGCTTTTCTTTTTACGTCTCTCAAACGAGCCCGCACCGCTATCGTCTCGATCGACATAGATAAACCCGTAGCGCTTACGCATCTGTCCTGTGGCGACCGAAACCAAATCGATCGGGCCCCAACAGGTATATCCCATGAGTTCCACCCCGTCGAGCTCGACGGTCTCCCTCATCGCCTCGATGTGGGCCCGCAGGTATTCAACTCGATAGTCGTCTTCTATTTCACCCGAATCTTCCGGCACATCAGGAGCACCCAAACCGTTTTCGACGATGAACAGCGGCTTTTGATAGCGATCCCAGATTTCATTCATGGTGACGCGCAGCCCTTTGGGGTCGATAAACCTCCCCCAAGGCTCCTGTTTTAGATACGGATTAGGCGCCGAGCGAAGAAGGTTCGAATCGAACTGACCTTCCGCATGCGCTTTTGCGACGCGCGTCGAGTAATACGAAAACGAGACGAAATCGACCAGGTTTGCAGCCAGTACTTCGCGGTCATCATCCCGATAGGGCACCTCAAAACCATGGCGGGCGTATTCCTTGAGAACATAGCTCGGGTACGCACCGCGCACCTGGACGTCGGTAAACATGTAATGGCTGCGATTCTCAGCCTGCGCAGCCAGCACATCGTCCGGATCACATGTAGCCGGATAGAAGACACCTGCGTTGAGCATGCAACCGATCTTCGCCCCAGGGCACAGTTCATGACACGCCCCGACCGCACGGGCGCTCGCAACCAATACATGGTGCACGGCCGTGTGAACCGTTGCATAGCGATTCTCCCCTTGCTCGAAGATGATCCCCGCCGCCATAAAGCACGCCTGCGTCATGATGTTGATCTCGTTAAAGGTCAGCCAATAATTGACCAATCCCCGATAGCGCTCGAACACGGTACGCGAATATCGCTCGAACAGGTCGACCAACCTGCGATCGCGCCATCCGCCATACGCATCGACGAGATGCATGGGGACATCATAGTGGTTGAGCGTCACCAAAGGCTCAATGTCATGCGCGCGACACGTCCTAAAAACATCCTCGTAAAAGGCAAGGCCTTCTTCATTGGGCTCGGCTTCGTCTCCTTTGGGAAAAATGCGGCTCCAGGCGATTGATAAGCGCAGGCATTTAAAACCCATCTGGGCAAACAGTTCAATATCCTGCTTGTACCTATGGTAAAAATCAATGCCCTTGCGAGCGGGATAGAAGCTGTCGGGTGCCAACGCACGCGGATCAAGGTCTCCCCGCATGACGTCCATGCGTTGATCGCCAAACGGCAGCATGTCGGAATTGGCTAAACCGCGACCGCCTTCGTTCCATCCTCCCTCGCACTGGTTTGCAGCCAGAGCCCCGCCCCATAAAAAATCTTCTCTAAACATTATGGTGTCGTCCTTTCTATCAAATTCCCGGCCCACACTGTCGAACGCAACGGACTCGGCAAGTGCCGCGCAACAGCACAGTACCGTTGCGCGGCCAAGGGGTCGGACCGCGCAACGGCTGGGGAGCATATTTGTGTAGTAGCCTCTTATGCCTCGACGGATTCAACGGCCTCAGAATCGCCGCTCTTGGACTTCAACGGCATCTTCTCCTGTCCTTCAAATCCAAAAATCATCGCCAACGCAAACGTCACGGCACCGCCAGCAAGACACCCGATGGTGCCAGGGATGATATCCTGAGCAAACATGAGCACGTTCATCCATGGGAAACCAACGCCAGTGAAGATATAGACGTTGGCATGAAGAAGGCTTACCAGCAGACCACCGACAGCACCACCAATCATGTTCCAGGCAAGAGCCTTCTTGTCGCGAAACAGGATGCCGTAGATGATGGGCTCACTCACGCGACCGAAGGCATAGGTGATGAACAAGTTCCAGCCCGTGGCTCGACTCTCCTTGTCCTTAGTGCGCAGGCCATAGGCGAGCGCGATGGCAAGCGTGGTGTAGGCTACAACCGCGGTGCCGGGGTATAAGATGGCGTCGTAACCGTTCTGGAGCGCGGCGGGCAATATGGCGGTATAGATCGGCACGTGCATGCCGGTGGCGATGATCAGATTCCAGAATGCGCCGATAACCGCGGTCGCAGCGGGACCGGCAACAGAGGCGAGCCAAATGATGAAATCGGCCACAAGGCCCATGACAAATTGGACGGCAGGGCCGCAGAGGCACAGCGCGACCGGCAACATCACGAGCACCGTACCCACGGGTACGATCAGAATGCGCAACATATCAGGCGAGATCTTCTTAAAGAAGCGCTCAACATAGGACTGGGCCCAGGTGATCAAGATGACCGGAAGAACAGCCTGGGTGTAGTTGACGAGCTGCATGGGGATGCCGAAGACGCTGAAAGGCTTTCCGTCCTCAACAATAACGAGCATGTCGGGATAAATCATCACAACAGCGATGAGCAGTGCCAGCACAGGACTCGTTTTGAACTTCTTAGCCGAGCTATAGGCGGCAAACACCGGGAAGTAGTAATACGCCGCATCGCCCACCAGGGAAAGGATCCGATACAGGTCGCTCGTTTCGGACATAAAACCGGCGCCTTCGGGCCCAAACAGAATAACGAGCATCTTGAAGATACCGGCGACACAAAAGATCGGAAGGATCGGGGTGATAGCGCCGCTCACGGCATCGAGCAGCTGATTGAAGAGGTGCTTGGGCGCCAAGCGCTCCTTCCAGCTAAGCTGAGGGCCATCGAGTTCCTCGTCAATCGATACCGTGACCTCGAATCCGCCCTGCTTACAAACCTCGTCGTAGACCTTGTCGACCGTGGGCCCGACCACCAGCTGCACCTGCCCTCCGGCGTGCACGACGCTGATGATAGACGAGATGTCCTCAAGCTTCTCATCATTCGAGAGGCTTTCATCCTTGAGGTTGAAGCGCAGGCGCGTCATGCAATGCGTAACCGAAGCCACGTTTTCCGCCCCGCCCACAGTGGAGAGAATCTGCTCTGCCACCTTTTTGTAATTTGCCATCATTGGCTCCTTTGCACAATCTTGGCTTACTGTTCGAATCGGCAAAGGTCATGCCCCGAATGGCTACGGGTTACAATCCTTTTTTGGAGATGATCCGGTTGAGATGGATCATCAGATAGAGTTCCTCCTCCTCGGAGAGCGTGGCGTCCCACGTTTCACGACAATAGGAACCGATATGCTTCACGCACTCTGCCAACTGCGGAAACTCCTCACGAAAGTTCTTGTACATCTGCATGTTGGCGCTGTTCAGCGACTCGCCGGCTTGAATGCGCTTGAACAGGTACCGCAGATGCGTGGCGAAGCGGGTGAAATCAAAGGAATCGCGGTCGACAATAATGCGGAAATCGCTTTCGAGAATCTCGATAACGTCCTCGAGCATATCGTCGAACTGCTTTGCGGGCTCGGCCGTGGCTTTGACGGCTTCAACAACCCGTGCGTTCACGAGATTCATCGCAATACTGGCAATCTCATCCTTGGGAAGCCGCTCTCCGAGCTCCTTCTCGAGTCGCATGACGATAAACTGGGCAGCCTTGTATTCCTTCGGATACGTCTCCCGCACTTCATAGGCAAGAGGCATCGCGATGCGGACCCCCTTTTGGGCTCGCGCAACGGCAAACGACAGGTGATCAGCCATGAACAGCGTCGCATTGGTCGAGAGGTCGTAGGGCAGTTCGTTGGCAACGATGTCCATAACTTTCGCCGCAAACATCACGATATCCGAGGGAAGATCCCTCATGACATCTTGTCCTTTAGGATCAATGTCGTAAAACGTATGCTCGATTTTAGAAAGAGGGAGCTCTCGAGGAAAATCTCCGCCGAAACCGACGCCCCTGCCCATGGCGATGACATCTCGCCCCTGTCCGTCACGGCAAAGAACCGCGTTGTTGTTAAGCTTTTTAATTGCAAGCATGGTGAACCTCCTTTCAAGAACACTCACAGAAAAAGGCATGATAGCCAATAGCAGTGCTATTGCGGTCATGCCTTACGTAACAATCCGTGTTGTATTGCTCTTGGGCATGCCTCCACACAGGAGTAACAATCCAAGATGCAGAATGCATTATAGCGCTCTCCCCGCCCCGGGGACCATCGGGCTGGCGAACGGTAGATGTCGGCCCGCCAGCGGCCACATCGAGCAGATGGGCGTGCTTCGATCCCGAGCCTAGCCTAGGATGCGGGCCATGCGCGTCTTGAACTCGGACAGGAAGCGCGGAGCGTCAACAGTCAGCGCCACCAGCGCGCTCTTGTCCGGATCGGACAGGCGGTGCTCATCGCAAATGGTGCGGCCGCGATACTCGCCGAGCAGGTCGACGCGCAGGTTACAGCCGAGCGCACCCACGAGCGTGGGGTCGATCGCCACGGCAACGGCCAGCGGATCGTGCAGCGCACAACCACCCAGGTAGGGTGCGTTCATCTCGTACGAGCCAATGTAGTGTTCGACCATGCTCGCAAATGCGCAGCCCGCCATGGTGCCCGAGCCCGTCCAGCCGGCAATGTCGCGGCGCGTAAGCACCACGCGGTGCGTCACGTCCAGGCCCACCATGGTGAGCTTGCGGCCCGAACGCAGCACGGCATCGGCCGCCTCGGGATCGCTTGCCATGTTGGCCTCGGCACCCGCACTCACGTTACCGGGCACGGTCAGGGCGCCGCCCATTACCACCACGCGGCCGATAGACATCACCGCCGCCGCATCGCGCTCCAGGGCAAGCGCCAGGTTGGAGAGCGGGCCGGTCGCTACGTAGACCAGATCGGGACCATAGGTGCGCGCGGCATCGATCAGATAATCGACCGCAGCGTTGCCATCGGCAGACGTCGCCCCCACCGGCTCGTAGGGTGACGCGGGCACGCTCGCGCCGCCGATGCCGTTCTTGCCGTGAATGAGCGCGGTGGACGCCGGCGGCGTATAAGGCTCAGTCGCCTGCAGAGGACGGTCGGCACCCAGGTACACCGGCACCTCGGGACGACCCAACAGGTCGAGCACCGCCAGGCAGTTATGCGCCGACTGGTCGACGCGCACGTTGCCAAAACACGTGGTAATGCCCACGAGCTCCACCTCGGGGCTCGCGATGGCATAGGCAAGTGCCATCGCATCGTCCACACCCATATCCAGATCAAGGATCAGCTTCTTGATTGCCATTGTTCTACTCCGCTTCTCCGTCTTGTACCAAATCGTCTAAACCAAACACGCGATCAACTTCGGCGCGCGTGGGAATCGACTGCTGCGCGCCCAAGCGCGACACCGTCACCGCCGAGGCGCGTGCGCCCGCCGCCATGCACTCAAAGAGCGGCAGGCCCTCCAGACGAGCTGCAGCAAGCGCACCGATAAACGTATCGCCCGCGGCCGTCGTATCGACCACCGCACTCGACAGCGCCGGCATGCGCAGCGGCTCGCCGTCATCGCCAAGCGTAACCGACCCGGCGCCGCCCAACGTGATGACCGCAGCTCCGGCACCCTTGGCGAGCAGGGCATCGAGCGCCGCGACGCAGCTCGCATCATCCGTGGGCAAGATGCCCGTCAGCACCTGGCACTCAGTCTCGTTGGGGCAGACCAGGTCGACCGCAGGCCAGGCCTCCGCAGGCAACTCGCAGGCAGGTGCCGGATTAAAGACCGTATAGAACCCCAGCTCGTGAGCGCAAACAAGCGCCTCGGCCGTCGCCGCAAGGTCACATTCGCCCTGGGCGATAAAGACGCTTCCGGCAGCCGGGGCAATCTTGCTGGCATCGCCGTCGAGTTCATCGGCCACCAAACGCCTTAGCGTGCGGGCAACGTCCTCGCCCGCAAGCGCATGGTTGGCGCCCGGTGACAGCACGATGCGGTTGTCGCCCTCGCAGCGAATGATGGTCGCCGTTCCCGTCTCTACGTCATCGCGATGCGCTACAAAGTCACAGTCCACGCCAGCATCTTGGAGCCCCGCCACGAGCGACGTGCCAAATGCGTCGCAGCCGACCGCGCCGATCATGTGCGTGCACGCGCCCATACGCGCGGCAGCTACGGCCTGATTGGCGCCCTTGCCGCCGGCATTGCTGATAAATCCGCTGCCGCCGACGGTCTCGCCCGCACGCGGCATGCGCTCGCACGCCACCGAAAGGTCCATGTTCATGCTACCGAACACCGCAACGATGCCGCAATCTGCCATGGAAACCTCCTCGTCCGCGGGCTCTGCGCCCGCTGTTGGCCGTCAATCGTGCGCTCTCGCGCCTCTATAACTTTAGTTCACTTTGATGTGGACGCGCACTTGAGCTTGCGCCGGCAGCAAGCATTCACAGGAGCAGGCGGTTACAATGAAAACGTGCTGATTATTCTCGTCATTGGATGATGTTTTATGGAACAATTCCCGCGATCGAGCTCGCGCAGCTCACGCCACGCGAGCGATCAACGAGCGCCGCACGAACGTTCGCGCGCTAGCCGACAAGCCACCGAGCCGAGCCGTGCCGCAGGCTCTCATCGCGTGCCCGCCAACAAGGGCGCCCGCACCAACGGCGCCGCAAAAGAACAAGCACCCACGCGCCCCAAATCTCGCTATATCCCCGCCCTCGACGGCCTGCGCACGCTTGCCGTCGTCGCAGTGGTGCTCTATCACCTCAACCTCACATGGGCTCAGGGCGGCCTGCTCGGCGTCACGATCTTCTTTGTGCTTTCGGGCTATCTGATCACGCGCCTGCTGCTCAACGAAGTCGCTAAGACCGGCCGCATCGACCTTAAGAGCTTCTGGATTCGCCGCATCCGTCGCCTGGTCCCCGCCGTGGTAACGGTAGTGTTCGTGACCTGCGCGCTGTGCACCATCTTTAACCACGTGATGCTCACCAAGATGCGCCCCGACATCCTGCCGTCGCTGCTGTTCTTCAACAACTGGTGGCAGATTGTCCAAAACGTCTCGTACTTCAATGCCCTGGGCGATCCCTCGCCGCTCACGCATTTTTGGTCGCTTGCCATCGAGGAACAGTTCTACCTGATTTGGCCGCCACTGCTGTTTGCCATGGTATCCATGCATGTGAGCAAGCCCAACACGCGCCGCGTGGTTCTGGGCCTTGCCGCGGTATCTGCCCTCGCCATGATGGTGCTTTACAACCCTGCCGCCGACCCCAGCCGCGTGTACTACGGCACCGACACCCGCGTGTTCTCGCTGCTGCTGGGTGCCTGGATGGCCTTTATCCCCGATCGCGACCTGGCGCCGGCGCGTCTCGCTCATCGTTTGGGCCTCAATCGCCTGGCTGGCGCCGCCAAGCACGGCAAGAACGCCGAGGGCAAGCCTGGCGAGAAGGTCGACGAATCAGCCGATACCGCCCCGGCACAGCCGAGTGCCCTCGTGCGCTTTTGGTCCTCGCCCGCATCCATCGATGTGTAGGGCGTCGTGGGTCTGGTTGGCCTTGCCGCCATGGTCGCGCTCACCAACGGCTACACCGCGTTCCAGTATCGCGGCGGCACACTGCTATGCTCCATCCTCACGCTCATGGTCATCGCGGCCTGCGTGCAGCCCCAGGGAATGGTTGCCCGCGCGCTGTCCGCCGATCCGCTCGTGTGGGTTGGCAAGCGCTCGTACAGTATCTACCTGTGGCACTATCCGCTGCTGCTGCTTATGAACCCGGTCGCCAACATCAGCGATACGCCCTGGTGGCAGTACATCTTGCAGGTACTTGTGGTGGTCGCCGTAGCCGAGTGCTCCTATCGCTTTATCGAAACGCCGTTTAGGAAGGGCGCCTTCGGCCGCACCGTTTCCGAGCTCCGCGAAGGCACCACCACGCCCGCAAGCTGGGTGCGCGCGCATATTCCCGTGTGCGCCGTTTGCGGCGTCGTGTTTGTCGTGGCGCTGGGTGGCCTGGTCTTTGTGCCCGACACATCCGCGCTGAGCGGCGAGGGCGCCGAAATCCTAAACAAGGAAGCCAAAAATGCAAAACCCCAGGACCAGCAGGCGGCCGATGACACCGACAAGGACAACGACGGCTTCCCCGACGGATCATACGACCTGCTGATGATCGGCGACTCCGTGTCGCTGCGCGCCGTCGATTCCTTTGACGGCGTGTTCCCCCACAGTCACATCGATGCCGAAAAGGGCCGTCAGTTTGATGCGGGCCGCGCGACATTTGAGGGCTATATCCAGCAGAACCTTGCCGGCAAGATCGTGGTCTTTGCCCTGGGTACCAACGGCCTAGTGACCGATGCCCAGATTGACGCCATCATGGCCGATGCCGGCGAGCAGCGTATTGTCGTGTTTGTAAACACGCGTAGCCCGCAGCCGTGGGTCGGGTCCACGAACCAGGCCATCGCCAACGCCGCCACGCGCTACAAGAATGTACGCGTTATCGACTGGTACGGATATAGTGCCAACCGCAATGATCTGTTCGATGGCGATGGCACGCACCTCTCGAACGCGGGTGTGACCGAGTACCTTAAGCTCATCCACGATGCCGTCAAGAAGGACCTGCCCGTGCATCCCGAGGATCACGTTAACGATCCGCAGCCGGCGGCTGTCAAATCCGCCACCGATGCGCTCGTCAACGCCCTCGCCTACAAACCGCACAAGCTAGGCACCGACAAGTAACACACTGTCAAATCAGCTTGCACCCGGAGGGGGCCGTCGGCCACAACCGACGCCCCCTCCGGCAGTTAGGGACGTTCCTTATGTGCCGACACTTAGGGACACTCCTGACGCGGCCGATGAATGCCCTCCCGCGGCCGAATTCTGAGTTCCTCGCCACCCCGAGTGTCGTCTGCAAGCCCCGCACCCGCAGCAAACGCCCCCAGATTGCTCTTTTCGAGCCGGCCCCAAGGGGCCGCGGGCAAAAAATTCCAAATATGAGTACTGATACCATTTTAGTAACAGGCAAAATTGCCCAAAATGGCGTTCTTTCGGTCGCCATACCCCTTTGGACCGAACAGAATGATCGGTTTAAAGCCTGGCTGTATCGATATTAATGAGCAGATACTTTAGTTATGTTCATTATCTTCTTTGTCTTAATTGCCACTGGATTAGCAACAGTACTCATATTTGGCATTTTTTGCCCACACATATATAACCAACCCCCTACATCAGGCAAAAAACAGGCCGCAGCCCATGGCCACGGCCCGCTCGAAACCCAAAAGAGACGCTATGCGCTGTAGCCCATCGCCTGCAGAACAAACATGACGACCGTCAGCACCGTAATCACACCGATAGTCGCCCAGGTGAGCACATTCCACACGCGGCCGTTGCGGTTGGCGCCCATAATGTGTCGATCGGCGGCAATAAGCACCTGGAACACCAGGACCACAGGCAAAAGCACGCCATTGATGACCTGCGAGGTCATCATAATCTGGAACAGATCGACGCCGGGCATAAGCACCAGCACGGCAGAGATACCGATGATGGCCGTAATGATGCCGCGATAGACCGGGGCCTCGTCCCAGCTGCGGTCGGCACCGCGCTCCCAGCCAAATGCCTCGCAGATAGCGCTCGACGTAACGCCCGGTAGCACGCAAGCAGCCAAGAAGCTCGCCGCGACCAGGCCCGAGGCAAACAGCACCGTGGACCACTGACCCGCAATAGGCTCCAGCGCGCGGGCAGCATCGGCAGCATCGCTAATCTGAATACCCGCCGGGAACAGCACCGTACCGGTCGTGATGATAATAAAGCCCGCAATGATATCAGCAGCGATCGAGCCGCTCACGGTATCAATACGCTGCAGCACGATGTCGTCCTCGCCCGCATTCTTATCGACCACGTTATTCTGCGCCAAGAAAATCATCCACGGCGCGATGGTGGTACCGATCGTTGCGACCACGAGCGACACGTAGCTGGGGTCATTTTGAATGTTAGGCACGACCAGGTCGACCGCGACCTCACCCCAGTTGGGGCCAGCCATAAACGCGGCGACAATATAGGTCACGAAGACGCAGCTTACCAACAGCAGAATCTTCTCGATGCGCTGGAAACTACCCGACATGGTAAGCATCCACACCAGCAGCGCCACCAACGGCACCGAGATGCTCGCCGGCACGCCAAAGAGAGCAAGGCCACTGGCGATACCCGCAAACTCCGAAATGGTCACAGCCGTGTTGGCGATCAACAGCGCCGCCATAGCAAGTACACTCTTGCGCACGCCAAAGCGCTCGCGAATGAGCGATGCCAGGCCCTTGCCCGTGACGCAGCCGCAGCGCGCCGCGGTCTCCTGCGTCACGATGAGCAGTACGGTCATGACGGGAAGCATCCACAGCATCTTGTAGCCATAGCTGGCGCCCGCGCTGGAATACGTTGCAATGCCGCCGGCGTCATTGCCCGAAAGCGCCGCCAGCAGACCGGGACCCATAGCGCCAAAGATGGCCGCGATGGTCAACTTTTGCTTGGTGCCCGACTTTTGCTTGGTATTTTGCACGCGACCACCTAACCCATGACCGACATGGTGAGCAGCACCGCAGCGGCACAGTACGCTACGCACGAGATCATGACGGCAATAACGTTCATGGCGGTACCCGACGTATTGAGGTCGTGCTCGTCACGCCAGAACAGCACCATCAGGTAAATCACGGCGCTCATGTTGCCGACCAGACAGACGATGGCCGCGATGTTAAAGCAGCCGGTAAAGAGCTGCTCCTCAAACATGGGCGCGTCGGGGAATGCGGCGGTGCGCACCAGCTGGGCGCACAGGTAGGTCACGAGCGACAGAATCAAGCCCATGCCCGTACTCTGGAAGAAAAATCCCAGATACGGCTTGGGCTCATCGTCATGGCCGTCGTACTCCAGGAAGTAGTTCTTGACGAACGACACCATACGCGAGGCAGCCAGCAGCACGAGCGGCATGGCGCACATGGGGAACACCACCAGATGCGCGGAGCCCAGCGCCGTCCCCAGCGCTGTTGCCATGATGCACGAGGCAATGCCCCACACGACAACCCAGTACTGGCGATGCACAAACCAGCTGAGCACATTCGTCGAGTCGTCGGACGCGCTGTCGCCCGAGCCGACACCTGCGATCTGCAGGTCCTCCTGGTGTTCCTCGGCGATAACGTCCATGGCGTCGTCAAAGGTCACGATACCCAAGATGTGACGGTTCTCGTCGCAAACGGGGATGGCGACCAGGTCGTACTTGGTCATCTCGTCCGTTACGTCTTCCTGGTCATCGTCGGGCGACACATAAACCAGGTCGCGATAGGCCAGCTGGCCCAGCGTGGCGTCGCGGTCGGCCACGATGAGCGTGCGCAGCGAGAGCACGCCGGTGAGCATACCGCTCGGGTCCTCGGTATAGACGTAGTAGACGCTCTCGAAGTCCTCGTCGAGCTTGCGGATCGCCTCGATGGCGTCACCGACCGTCGCCGTGGCGGGCAGGGAGACAAACTCCGAGGTCATGATGCGACCGGCAGTGTTGTCCTCATAGCCCAACAGGTTACGAATCGCCTTCTCCTCCTGAACGCCCATCAGGCGCAGAAGCTTCTCGGCCTTCTCGTAATCGAGTTCGTCGATCAGGTCAGCGGCGTCGTCCGGATCCATCATGGCCAGCATCGACGATGCATCGGTGTCGGACAGGCCCTCGAGCATCTCGGTCATAAGTTCGTCGTCATCGAACTCCGAGATGGCCTCGGCGGCCTGGGCGGTGTCGAGCTGCGCGAACACCTGCGCACGCAGGCGCGGGTCGAGCTGCTCGATAATGTCGGCGATGTCAGCAGGGTGCAGCTCGCCGAGCGTCTTGTGCGACACCGAAAGCTGGATGTTCTTAGTCGAACGGTCGAGCAGGTCCATGTAGGACCAGGCGATGATGTCCTCGCCGAGCGGTTTGCCCAGGTGCTTCATAAAGCTCTCGACGACATGCTCGAGGGCGGGGCTGATCGCGCGCAGCAGACCACGGGCGCCAACTTCGGCACCCAGCAGACGCAGCTGATTTTCGCCCGACATGGAAAACTTGATGTCGTTTACGCGCACGACCTTCATGCCCTGCGTGTCGACAATCTGCTTGTTGAGCACGTCGCGCGCGAGCAAGAGTTCGGTCGGCTGCAGGTACGAAAAACGGATTTCGGTGGCCGGCGACTTAAGGTGTACGCCCGTCTCGTCGATACGGTCGACCCATTTGCGCCAGCTGATCATAAACGGCGTCTTGCCGGGTCCGCGGAACGCGAGCGACGTCACGTGCGGAAAAACTTCGCCGGTAGCAATGCCAAAATCATTCACAACGCCGAGCTTTTCGCCATCGACGTCCAAGACCGGCAGTTTGAGCATCTCACTCAGATAATTCACTGGTGCTCCCCATCATTATCCCTTCGAACTGCGGCCATGCCGGCACGCCGTCCGTGGACTATTAGATATGTATACGCATGCGCGGGCGGCACGCCGCTCGGCGCTCACACCCCGTACATGCGCAAGAAGCACCTGCATGGGGTCATCGACTGTATGGTCGAGGTTTGGATTTCACCTGCAACCTTTCTCTTGACCCTTGTTATCCGCAGTAACTATAGCATCAGCATCGCGCCGTGGCGCCAAATTTATGCTCCAAACATCGCAGGCATACCAAACGCTGACGCAACCGTGACATAGTCATTGGGGACGTTCTTACATGACTAGTCTGTGGTGTCGTCATCTTCGGCGAGCTGGGGGAACACGGCGTTTTTGGGCATGGCGGCCTTCGTCAGCGAGGTGAGCTTTTTGCTCAGCGATGTATCCGTCTTGACCAGATCGCTCAATGTCACGATTTTGTAGCCGTCGGCAATAAGCCCGTCGATAATCTGCGGCAGCGCCTCGAGCGTCTGCTCGGCGCATTCATCGTTATCGGTCAGCAACACAATGTTGCCCGGCGTCACCGAATCGAGCACCGTCGAGACCTGCTCGTCGGCACCGTTGAGCAGCCAGTCGCCCGAATCGATATTCCACGAGACCACGGCAGACACAAGGTCCATCGCATCAATCCAGTTTTGCTCGTCAAAGGCTGCGTAGGGAGCACGCAAAAGCATCGTCGACGTTCCGGTCGCGGACTTGATCGCCTCGGTGCCCTTCGAAACCTGTTCGCGCACCGCATCGCGATCCTTGCCCTTGAGCGATTCGTCGCTGTAACTGTTGGAGCCGACCTCGCAGCCGGCATCGACAATCGCCTTGGCCGTGGCGGGCGAGGCCTCGGCCGCATCGCCCGACAGGAAGAACGTCGCGGTGACGCCCTCTTCCTTGAGCACCTGCAAGATCTGCTTGGTCGCTCCGCTCGGGCCCTCATCAAACGTCAGCGCCACGTACTTTTCGTTGCCCTTGGGCGCCACGCTCGCGCACTCGACCACGCAATCGGTGGCGGGCACGACCTCGCCGCGGTCCTGCGTCTTACCCGACTGCTCGCCGACCCACACCTCGGAGCGACCTTGGATGCCCCACGTCTTGACGTACTCGATAGCACCCGTGCCCTCGACCTTGAGCTTGGGCTCGATAACCGTCGCCTGGACCTCATGCTTCTCATACGTGTCGCGGCCGTCTTTGACCGTCACCTTCTCGCCGCCCGTAAGCTCGCGGCTTTTCCACTTGCCCTGTTTTATGCGCTTGCCGTCCACCTTAACCGACAGCTTTTCGCCGCCATGGCGAGTAAGCACGCTGTCGTCAACGGCCAGCAAGTCCCCGGCGTCGTAGGTATCGGTCAGCTCCTGGTCGTCGATGAGATTTTGCAGCGTAGAGCCGACGCGCACCGCAGTCTCCTGGCCGTTGAGGACGACATCCACGCTGCGGTTGACGTAGCCCACGACGGCAGCGATGAACAGCACGAGTGCGCAGCCCACGGCGATGAGCGCATAGGGCAGGCGAGACGGACGACGGGGCGTGCGGCTGTTTCCGATGCGAGCGCTGCGGTCGCTAAAGCCGCGGCTATGGTTGAGATACATCGCGCCGGGCTTACGGTGACGCTTGCGCTGACCGCTGGGCAGCTGCCCCAGGTCGCGGCGCGCCGTCGGACGCGCACCCGAGCGCCCGTTTAAGTTAGATCCGTTTTGGCGCATGTGCCCTCCCCCATAAACGCAGCAAGCCGGAGCAACAGGTCTCCGGCTTGCCTCCCATCAATTGGTACGTCGCTATTTGCTAGCTTTTGACGAGCCCCCGCTCGCCTTTTGATATTCGTCCTTAAAGGCCTTGAACATACCGCGCGTCTTGCCGAGCTGCTTGCCCAGCGCGCGACTGCCCTTGTCCACGGCGACCGAACCCTTGTCATCGAGCACCTTAGCGCCCTTCTTGACCTTATCGCCCACCACGACGCTTGCCTCGGCAGCCTTTGCGGCGGCGCCGCCCGAATACCCGAGCGACTTGACCTCGTCCGAAACGATCATCGCGCCGTCCGCATAGCCGCGCAGCATCGTCGGCGGCATCTGCGTGTCGCCCACCAGCACACTCGAGGCAGTGCCGGCGGTCACGTAGAACGTCTGCACGATGCCCGAACGCGGCTTGAACTCCACATCCGAGCAATAGCCCACGACATCGCCCGACTCCGTGCGCACGTCCATGCCAACCCAGATAATGCAATCGTCCAGGTTGATGTCGAGGCGCTTGGCCGCAGCGGCATCGTAGGTGCCCTTGACGTCGTCAACCGCGATGGCGCCCTCGTAGACGCCAATGGCATCGAGCGCCACAAATCGGTCGGGGCGCTCGATCATGCCCGCGATATCGGACTGGCGCACCATAAAGCCCACCACGCGCGTACCGCCCGGGGTAAAGACCGGAAAGTGAATCTTGCCGAGCTTTTTAGGGCTGCGCGGCGTGCCGTCTTTTTTGGTGCGCTTATCCTCGGTAGGCTTGCGATAGATCTTGGCGCCGACAAAATCCCCGGCGCGCATTATGCCTCGGTCGAAGGCTCCGCGGCCTCGGCGTCGGCCTCGACGGCGTTCTCGACCACGACATCGGCGGCGGGCGTCACGTTACCGCCCGATATGGCGTCGTTGAGCTGCTCGCGCAGCTGGTCCATGCGCTCGCGGGCAAGGTCAACCTTGGCACGCAGGTCATCGGTCTTGGCGTCGACCATCGGGCCAAAATCGTTGACCGCAGCGCGGGCCTCCTCGGCACCGTGCTCGTAGGTGTCGCGCATGTTATCCCAGGCGTCGTTGGCGATATCGGCAGCCATGGCGCGGGTCTCGGCGCCCGAGCGCGGAGCCAGGGCAACGCCGATGATGGCGCCGGCGGCGGCACCGAAGAGCGCACCCGAGATAAAGTTGAAAGTCTTACCCATGTTCATTCCTCTCCTGCGGGCACCTCGGCGCCCACCGTTTGAATGCTGTCCATTATACCCGCAGCACAGCGCTTGCCGTCTTGCTCATCTGCGTACGGTAAAGGCGCAGGTACATGATGGTGATAAGCGGGTGAGCCTACTCCTGCGGCATGGCAGGCATGGCCACTGTAGCGCCCGGGTCCTCGCCGGCGCCGTCAACGAGCGGCAGCGCTCCCTCGCGCGCGGGGGCCACCGGAGCCGTCGCCGCACCACCGTAGACGGCAGCGGGGGCCTCATGGCTCTCAGCGGTCGCGCCCTCGGTATCGATTACCTCCTGCGGCTCGTCGTCAAAGCTCGGGACGCCCTGGGGCTCCGCGGGCTCGACCTCGACGGCCTCCTCGGCAGGGGCATCGTTGACAGACTCGGCGGCAACCTCGGCAGGCGCCTCGCCCTCGGTCGTGTCCCCGGCCTCGCCTTCGGCGTTCGCGGCGGCGACGGCCTCGTGCGGGTCCTTGCCCTCGGCCTCGGCACGCATGCCCAGTACCAGGTTACGCAGGCCCGCGACCGTACCGTCCACATCGGGAGCGGGCTGGTCGGCATGCAGATAGGCCCAATCCATCATAAAGGTCGCCGAAGACAGCGCGCCGATGGCCAGCGCGTCGTCGGGACACGAAAGCTCGACCTCAAAGACACGCTCATCGTGCTCACTCACGCGAGTGCGGCCGCACGAAATGCTGCCAGCGAGACCGGTCTCGTTCATGAGCTCGACCGTCACGTGCTCCAGCAGATGGCAAAGCTCGGTCTGGCCCATGCAGTCCTGGAATTCGCGACCGGAATCGCCCAGGCACAGGTGCTTGGCAATCGCGGGCACCAGGTAATACACGCGCGCCGTGGCCTCGATGTCCTCCGAGGTCATGAGCGGCATGCCGGGGTTCACCAGCACGTGCGCGCAGATCTTGTCCTCGCTGACGGTGACCTTAAGGATGTTGAACAGGCCTGCCATAACTCTCCCCTACTCTTCCTTACCCTACTCGTCGCCGTCGTGCGGGTCCGCAGAGCCCGCACCAGACGCCGTCGGCTCGTCTGCCGAGGGCTCGGAATCCTTCTTATCGGTTTCGGCCGGAGCGATCACGCGAATGAGCGAGATGCGCTGGCCACGCATCGACTGCACCTTAAACTTGTACCCCGCAACCTCAAACACCTCTCCGATGTCGGGCACCGAGTCGCAAAGCTCCAAAATCCAGCCGGCGATGGTCTCATAATCATCGCTTTCCTCGAGCGGCCAACCAAGCTCAATCGCGTCATCGCACGAAAAACGCCCATCGACGAGCCACTCGCGGCGCGAAAGGCGCGTGAGGTACTTGTTGTCGGGGTCGAACTCGTCCTCGATCTCACCCACGATCTCCTCGACGATGTCCTCGATGGTGATGATGCCGGCCGTGCCACCGTACTCGTCCACGACCACTACGATCTGGTCGTGCGAGGTCTGCATCTCGGACAGCAGCGGCAGGATGTCCTTGGTGTCGGGCACAAAGGTGGCGTCGCGCAAAAAGTCGGCGATGGGCTGGTCGCCCTTGCCGTCGAGCGAAGGCTGGATCAGGTCCTTGATGTGCGCGATGCCGGCGACGTTGTCGGGATCCTCGTGATAGACGGGGATGCGGCTAAAGCCGGTCTGGCGCATGGCGGACAGCACGTCGGCGACCGTTTCGTCGTCCTCGCACATGGTGGTGTCCACGCGCGGCACCATGACCTCGCGGGCAACGGTGTCTCCCAGGTCGAAGATCTCGTGGATCATGCGCTTTTCCTCGTCGAGCAGATCGTCCTGCTCCGAGACCATGTATTTGATCTCTTCCTCCGAGACGTTTTGGCGGTCGTCGGCGCTCTTGATGCGCAGGATGCGGGCCAGGCCGTCGGAGCAGGCACCGGTCAGCCACACGAGCGGGCGGGCGATCTTTTGGAACACGGAGAGCGGTCCCACGACCTGCTTGGATACGCCTTCGGCATTAGCCAGGCCGATGCGCTTGGGCACAAGCTCGCCAACCACGATGGACACGAAGGCGACGGCGACGGTGATGATGACCGGTGCCAGGCCGCGCGCGATGGCAGAGAGCGGCGCGATGCCAAAGCTCATGAGCCACGTGGCAAGCGGGTCGGACAGGCTCGTCGAGGCGACGGCGGACGAGGCGAAGCCCACGAGCGTGATGGCGACCTGGATGGTGGCGAGCAGCTGGTCGGAGTCGGCGGCCAGCTTAATGGCGCGCTCGGCGCGCTTGTCGCCTTCCTCGGCATCGTGCTCCAACACGGCGCGCTTAGCCGTGGTGAGCGCCATCTCGGACATGGAGAAGTAGCCGTTGATGAGGGTCAAAACGAGGGTGGTGATAAGGGAGATGGTTATGTCCATCGGGAGTTTCTCGAACCTCCAAGATTCGGGACGTTAGGGTAAAACGTTGATGGCGGATAGGGCAATTGCGCTGGCGACCGAGCGGGGGCACGGGCGCTGGCGTGGTCGCTAGATTACGAAGAGGATCACCGCCATGAACTGGAAGATGCTGCCGGCGAGCACCCACAGGTGAAACACGCTGTGCAGATAGCGCACGTTTTTGGCGATATAGAACGGCACGCCCGCGGTGTAGCACACGCCGCCGACGGCGAGCAGGGCAAGCGCCACGGGGTTGAGCAGTGCCACAAGTTCGGGCAGCTTAAAGACAACGAGCCAGCCCATCAGCAGGTAGACCAGGCCACTTACCCAGTGCGGTTGACGCTCGCGCATAAAGCACTCGAGGGCGATGCCGATAATGGCGATGGCCCATACGGCAAAGAACAGCATAGGACCGCCGTCGTTTGCGAGCGTGATGAGACAAAACGGCGTATAGCTGCCGGCTATGAGCAGGTAGATGCAGCTGTGGTCGATAATGCGAAACACGCGCTTGGCGCGAGCGGGCTGAATCGCATGGTAGAGCGTGGAGGCAAGGTATTCGAGGATAATGCTGACACCATAGACAATCGCCGCGGCCATGTGGGCCGGGCCTCCGCCGCGCAGGGCAGCAAATACGATCAGGAGTACCAGGCCCGCGATACCCAGCAGGCAGCCGACACCATGGGTGACGGAGTTCATGATCTCCTCGCCCACCGTGTAGTGTGGAACGGCCGCGGTCTTGGGTCGCGGCTTAGAACTGTCGCTCGAATCGGACATGCCGGTTACATCCTCCAACGTAAAGAGTTCTCAACACTATATCAAAGCGTCTAGGTACGTGCGAAATTTGCACCATACGTGACCCTTTGTTTACCCATTCTTTGCCTGTTGACGCATCAACGGCGAACGTCCATAATGCGCTTGCATTAAATGTTGACGTATTAACATCTTATAGGAGAATACCGCATGGCTCAAAACGCACGTTCCCATCGAAAGCTCAAGATGGCCGGCATCGTTGCACTGGTGGTTGTCGTTGTGCTGCTCGGATTTGCCGGCAACTTTCTGTTTGACTTCGCGCTGAATCCCCAAGCGCCGTACACCATGAAGATGATGCAGAATAGCAAGAACGACAAAGAAGGCGAGCAGCCGGATGCCGAGGACACCGAGGCGCGGGCATGGTTTAAAGAAAACCGCAAGAGCAGCAGCCTCACCGCAGATGACGGAACCGAGCTCGCCGCTTGGTTTTTTGCCGCCTCGGAGAACACCCACGATTACGCCGTCTGCCTGCATGGATATACCAACGAGCCCATCGGCATGGCCCGATACGTCAAGCGATTCCACGACCGCGGCATGAACGTGCTCGCGCCTGCCGCCCGCGCCCACGAGCGCTCCGGCGGCGACTATATCGGCATGGGCTGGCCCGAGCGGCTCGATATCGTTGCATGGATTGGGCGGATCGTTGCGGCCGACCCCGAGGCGCGCATCCTGGTCTTTGGCGAGTCGATGGGTGCAGCAACTGCCATGAACGTCGCGGGGGAATCTCTACCCGCAAACGTAAAATGCATTATCGAGGACTGTGGTTATACGAGTGTTTGGGACGAGTTTTCCCTGCAACTCAAGGACGTGTTCGGCCTGCCCAGCTTTCCCTTGCTCGATGTAGCAAACTTGGTGTGCAACGTGCGCGCGGGCTACGACTTTCATAAGGCGAGCAGTGTGGAGCAACTCAAACACGCGACGGTTCCCATGCTGTTTATCCACGGCGACCAGGACACCTTTGTGCCGTACAGCATGCTCGACCAAAACTACGACGCGTGCGCCAGCAAGGTCAAGCAAAAGCTCACCATCCATGGCGCCACCCACGCCAAGAGTGCGCAAGTTGACCCCGAGCTCTACTGGAACACAGTCAACAACTTCCTCGACGAGTATTTTTAGGCGAATAGCAACGTCTGAGGCTTTATCTGACCCCCTATTTTCGGAAGTATGCGGCAAAATCTGGAACTGCCGACCAGACCACAGTTTTACCAACAATTTATCAGGGGTTTTGTTGCCAAAAAATGTCGTGTGTTCGGCGGTCTCGAAATTTGCCGCATACTTCCGGAAAGCCGCCCGCGAGCGCTGTGCTCACGGGCGGCTTTTGCTCAACTAACGCTACAAAGGCGCTTGTTTTGTCCAATAGATAGGCGCTATTTGACCTCGATGAGCTCGTACTTGCTCGTGCCCAGGCCGATCTTCTCGGCGTGCGCGATGCAGGTGCGCCAGTCGGTGTCGGGATGCGTGATGCAGAAGGGGTCCTTGGCCTGATCGCCCTCCAGATGCTCGTGGTTGTGCTCCATCTTGGCCGCGCTATCGGTGAGCTCGGTGTTGGGCAGCAGCTCGGATGCCATGACGGCGTCGGCGCAGGCCTGGTCGATGGCGACCGGGTCGAAGCTCGCGAACATGCCGATATCGTTGACGATGGGCGTGTCGTTTTCGGGATGGCAGTCGCAGTTGGGGCTAATGTCCATGGCGAGCGAAATGTGGAAGCTCGGGCGGCCGTCGACGACGGCCTTGGTGTACTCGGCGATCTTACAGTTGAGCACGTCGGCCGCGGCGTCATAGCCGGGCTTGATGGCGTCCTGGTTGCACACGCCGATGCAGCGGCCGCAACCCACGCAGCGATCGTGGTCGATGGCGGCCACGTGGACCGTGCGGGTGTTACCGTTGGCAAGCTCGCGCTCGCGGGTGTCGTCAAACGAGATAGCGTTGTGCGCACAGACCTTTTCGCAGGCACGGCAGCCAACACAGTGCTCGGTCGCGACGTTCGGCTTGCCGGCGGCATGCTGCTCCATCTTGCCGGCACGGCTGCCGCCTCCCATGCCCAGGTTCTTCATGGCGCCGCCAAAGCCGGCCTGCTCATGGCCCTTAAAGTGGGTGAGGCTGATCACGATATCGGCGTCCATGAGAGCCTGACCGATCTTGGCCTCGCGCACGTACTCGCCGCCCTCGACCGGGACGAGTGCCTCGTCGGTGCCCTTGAGGCCGTCGGCGATGATGATCTGGCAGCCCGTGGCATACGGGGTAAAACCGTTCTGGTAGGCGGTATCGATGTGCTCGAGCGCGTTTTTGCGGCTACCCACATAGAGCGTATTGCAGTCGGTGAGGAAGGGCTTGCCTCCCAGCTCCTTCACGACATCCGCGACGGCGCGAGCGTAGTTGGGGCGCAAAAAGCTCAGATTGCCCAGCTCGCCAAAATGAATCTTGATGGCGACGAACTTGTTCTCAAAGTCGATCTGCTCGATACCGGCGTGACGGATGAGGCGCTTGAGCTTGTCGAGCTGGCTCTCGCGAGCATGCGTGCGCAGGTTGGTAAAGTACACCTTTGCCGGTGCTGCGGGTGCGGTTGCGGTCATAGATCTATCCCCTCGGTCTATATGGCGTTACAGACATAAGAGGATGGTACCCGTTGAAGCAGGGTTAATGTCAAGCACGGCGCCCAGTCATTGGGTAGTCATTGGGGACAGACTTAAATTGAACTGCATCCCATTTCTTGGACTTTGAAATTAAGGTTCGAGAAAAGGGAGGCATCGGAAATGCCCCGCAGGAAGAAGGCAAGATACGGTCGCGAGATGAGGGCACGCGCCGCCGACCTGTTCGAGGCCGGCCTCGGCTTCGAACTCGCGGCCAAGAAGCTCGACGTTCCCGCCCCGGCGGTGAGAAAATGGCTCTACGCGTACCGGGCAACCGGGAGGAAGGGGCTGATCGGGATGGGCGAGAGCCGCAGGACCTACGACATGGAGACCAAGCTCGCCGTCGCGAGGGCCGTCGTGGACGAGGGGATGCCGCGGTCGGAGGCGATGGCCCGCTTCGGCATCGCCGCCGCCACATCGCTCGACCGCTGGTGCAGGCTGTACCGCGACGGCGGGCCGGAGGCGCTCGAGCCGGGACGCCGCGGCAGGCCGGAGGGCCCCGGGGGGCGGACGCGCGAGCGGGAGCTCGAGGAGCGCGTGCGCAAACTCGAGGCCCAGGTGGCGTATCTAAAAAAATCGATAGCCCTGAAAGCGGAGAAGAGCTCTCAAACTGGGAGAAAGCCCAGGTCGTAGCCTCCCTTTCAGGGCACCACCGCCTATGCGACCTGCTCGCGGCCGCGCGGCTCGCGCCGTCGAGCTACCACTATGCCGTAGCGCACCCGCCGAGAGCGACCCGGCCAGAGCTCCGGGAGGCCGTGCGCGAGATCTTCTCGAGGACGGCGAACGGGTGCGGCCACCGCCAGATAGCGATGTGCCTGAGGGCCGAGCTGGGCGCGAGGATAGCGGACAAGACGGTCCTCAAGATGATGCGGGAGCTCGGCATCCGCTGCGGCATCCGCCGGGAGACCGACTACCATCGCTACAACTCCTACCGCGGTCCGGTCGGCGAGAGATTCGACAACCTGATAGCGCGTGACTTTCGCGCGGGCGCCCCGTGGGAGAAGCTCGGGACCGACGTCACGGAATTCAGGCAGCCCTGGGGCAAGGCGTACTTCGCCCCGGTCTACGACTTCTGCACGAAGGAGATCGTCTCCTGGTCGGTGTCGACGAGCCCGGACATGGCCCAGCAGGAGGAGGTGCTCAGGCGCCTGTTCGCGAGGATGCCGGCCGGGGCCTCGCCGATCGTCCACAGCGACATGGGATGGCAGTACCAGCACCCTAGGTGGACCGGCGAGCTCAGGAGGCACGGCGCCAGGCAGAGCATGTCGAGAAAGGGCAACTGCCTAGACAACGGGGCGACGGAGCAGGTGTTCGGGCATCTCAAGGACGAGTTCTTCAGGGGCGTCGAGTGGGCCGACTTCGAGTCCTTCAAGAGGGACCTCGACGCCTATGTCGTGCATTGGAACACGAGGCGTCGCCAGGTGGCGCTCGGCGGCCTCACCCCGGTGGAGTTTCGGAAACGGCTATTGAAAGCGTCCTAGTGTTCGCTTCTAATAAAGAAGGCCAAGATTCGGGACGCAGTTCAAATGACTGAAACCACTCATTGGGGACAGACTTAAATGAGTGCCGCCAGGGACAGTCCTTGCCGGCCCGGCCAGCGAGCCGGCGAATCGGCAAAGACCGTCCCCGATGACTAGTCGTTTAAGAACGTCCCCGATGACTACTCTTGGACTTTGAGGGCTTCGGCCAGGCTGACGCGCTTGATAGAACGCGTGTGTAGCAGCGCCACGACCAGGTAGGTCGCAAAGCCAATGCCCACGCACGCCGTCATGGACCAAGCGGGCACGTAGATCTCGATATTGCCGTTGTAGGCGAGCAGCATCGAGCGGAAGATGGCCGTAAGCGAGCCAATAATGACCGGCAGGCTCAGCACAAGCGACGCCACCACGCACAGCGTGATCGAGCGGATGTACAGATGCGAGATCTCGCTATCGCGATAGCCAAAGACCTTCATGTAGCTGATCGACCGGGCGCTGTGGTCGATCACAGCCTTGGTCAGCAGGTACATAAACAGCAGAAAGATAAACACCGCGAGCCCAACCATCATTCCGATCATTTTGCTCATCATGCCGATAAACTGGTCGCCCACGGCGCGCATGTCGTCGGGCGTGGTGTCGCCGGCAAAGTAACGCGCATCGAGATCGAGCTTCTCGTCGCTCACATAGCCGTTAAAGTAGGCGGCGTCGTTGTCGAACAGCTCGTTAAAGTCGTCGATACTCATATAGATATTCATGTCCGACTTGGAGCCCCAGGCACAGTCCTTGCCCGCGTACTCAAGGGAATAATGCTCGCCCTCGTACTTGTCGCCGAGCGTGACCTTCTGACCCTCGCTCCAGCCAAACTTATCGAGCAGACCGCCGCCAAAGACGATGCGCCCATCGCCGACGTTGAGGTCTTTCCAATAGCGCGAATCGGTTGAAATGCCGTAGACGGAAATCGTCTCCTCGCCATTTCCATCGCCGCGGTCGTATTGCAGCTGGTAAACGGTGTATTTCTCAGCCTGTGCGATTGCGCCCGCGCCGTTGTCGGTCGTATTGACCGGGTGAATATCGTCGTTGTCAGTGTCAATCTTGGAGGCTTTGTCGATCAGGTCGATAGCCTCATCACGGTTGCAGCCGAGGGCATCGGCAAGATCATCGAGGCGCGCATAAAGCGCATCCTTCTTGTCCTGGACCTTGGCAAGCGCATCCTGCGCCGCAGTCAGGCTCTCGGCAGACGGAGATGCGGTCGCGGCATCGGCTGCCGTCTGCGCCGCATCGGCCGCGTCGTCAAGCTCGTCATCGGCATCCTGGGCAGCGGTTAGCAGCGCGCCGTCAACCGACTGCAAGCGTTCGAGTGCCGACCACTGCTCGCGCTCCTCGGCGGTGCCCTCGAGCTCCAGCGGCGCCTTGAGCGTGTACTGGTGCTCGGCGACCAAGCTCGTCTCGAGGTTGTCCGCGTAGTGCGTCATCGTGGGCAGAATCGCCAGGCCAAAGAGCAGCAGCAGCGAGGCAAACGCAATGCCCACGAAGAGCGTGGCGAAGTTGCCCAGGTTGCGCAGGAAGATGCGCAGGCGGAAGCGCGAGACAAAGCCCATGCGCTCCGGCAGCTGCAGGCCGCGCTTGGTGCCCGATTTGCCGCTCGCCTCGTGACGAAGGAATTGCAACGGCGTCTTGCCCATTTTGCGAAGCAAGCCCACCAGCGTGATGAGGATGAGCGCGGCGGCGGGAACCACGGCGCACTTCACAAAGATCTCCCAGCTCCAGTACACCTGGAAGGGCGGCAGGCTGTACGAACCGTAATAGAGGCTGCGCATGGGCTCGGTAAAGAACACAACGCCGAGCGCAGTGCCCAAAAGCGCCGCGACCACGCCCAAGATGGCGGGAAGTGCAAGGTAGTGCAGCACGATCTCGCGGCGGCGATAGCCGCTGGCGAGCAGCGTGCCGATGATGGCGCTCTCCTCCTCGATGGTGGCGTCGGTAAGGACCACAAAGACGAACGCCATGATCACGATGATGATGTCGAGCAGCGTCATCCACATCATAGAGTCGCCGTCTACGTCGTCGCGCGCATAGCCAATGCCCTGATTCGAATCGGCGTCGATCAGATCGTCCACGCGCGCATCGGCATCGGTCAGCGCCTCGACCATATCCTGCTCCGCATCGATGCGGTCCGCAGTGGAGAGGTCGCGATCGGTAAAGGTAAAGGAGTAGGTGTAGGCGGGCGCGCCGCCGACGTCCTCGAGCGCGGCAAAGCCAGCGTCGGTGACCTCGGCCACGCCATAGGTGATGGTGTTCACCGTAAAGTCGGAGTTGTTGAGGAACAGCGCCTGGCTATCGGGCTGAGTTATGATGCCGCAGATGGTGTAGGTGCGACCCTCGAGCTCGACTTTATCGCCCACGGACAGGTTGTTATTGGTGGCGAAGACACGGTCGATGGCCACCTCATCGTCCGTCTTGGGCTCCTTGCCCTCACAGTAGGACGCGATATCGACCTTGGTGCGGTGTGCGTAGGTGCGCAGCGTGCGCTTGGTGCCATCGTCGCCGGCGGTCTTTTTGATGATGGCGTCGATGGAGAAATTCTTGTAGAGCGTGACGCCGCCGACGTCGCCGGCTGCACCCTCGGCTGCCTTGAGCTGGTCTTTGGTGGCCTCGAAAGAGGTGGTCACGCGGCCGTCCTCAATCGTGTACGCATCGCGCATGTCGTCGATAAGGCAACCGATGGAATACGCTGCGAGCAAAAAGCCCGAGGTAAGGGCGATGCTTCCGCACATAAGCAAAAAGATGCCCAGGTACTTGCCGATATTGCGGCGCAGCTCGCGCGGGAGACGTTTTGTGAGAGGTGTCATGGCGCCGCCTACCAATCGAGCTCGGCGGCCGCGACGGGCGACTCGTTGAGCTCATCCTCGACGATGCGCCCGTCGCGCAGGCGCAGCACGCGATTGGCCATGCGCGCGATGGCGGCATTGTGGGTGACAATGATGATGGTGCAGCCGTAGGTGCGGTTGACATCCTCCATGAGCTGCAAGATTTCCTTGGACGTCTTGTAGTCGAGCGCGCCCGTGGGCTCGTCGCACAGCAGCAGGCCCGGGTTTTTGACGAGCGCGCGGCCGATGGCACAGCGCTGCTGTTGGCCGCCCGAGACCTGGCGCGGGAACTTGTTGCGGTGCTCGTAGAGGCCCAGTGAACGCAGCAGGTCGTCGACATTGAGCGGCTTTTTGGACAGGTGTGCCGTGACCTCGATGTTTTCCTTGATGGTGAGATCGGACACCAGGTTGTAAAACTGGAAGACAAAGCCCAGCTCACGGCGGCGATACTCGCCCAGGTCGGTAGGCTTGAGCACCGTGAGGTCGCAGCCGTCCACCAGAATAGAGCCGGCGTCGGCATCCTCCAGGCCGCCGATTAGGTTAAGAAACGTCGACTTGCCCGAACCCGAAGGTCCCAGCATGACGCAGATCTCTCCGCGGTTGATGGACGTGTCGATGCCGTCGAGCACCGTCAGGCATGCATCACCGTCGCCATAGTGCTTTTTGAGATCCTTAACCTGGACGTAGGCTTTCTGCGTTGCCATGGTATCCCCCATTGTTAGCCTCATACTACTTTATGAGCGTAATAGTAAACCTTGGCGAACTATTTTGGAGCGAGGCTTGGGATTTATTTCAGACTGGTCATTGGGGACGCTCTTAAATGACTAGGTGGCTAGGCGCGGGATTTAGCGCGTGCGAGGGCCAGGCCTGCGGCGGCAATGGCCACGGCAAAGAGTGCCGTTACGCCCAGGTCGCAGGCGATGTCGCCCAGCACGGCGGACGTCAGGTCCGCGGCGAGCGCCTTGCTGATCGCGTCGTTCACCCAAAACGTCGGCACAAAATGCGCAACGGTCTGCACGGCCGAGCCCATGAGCGACAGCGGCATCCAGGCGCCGCCCAAAAACGTCATGAGCATGCCGAGCAGGTTGCCCACGCCGTTGAGCAGCTCCTCGCGCGCACCCAGGCTCGAAAGGGCAAAGCCAACGGCCAGAGGCGTGCACGCAAGGGCAAACGTCGCCGCCAGCGCCAGGCACACACGGCCCACGCCGACCTCGGCGACCGCGCCGGCAAAGCCCACGACGCCCATCATGCTCGACACAAACCAGATGCAGACGGTGAGCACGGCGGCGGCCGCAAACACGGCAAGCGAACGCCGGCGCTCGGAGATTGGGCCGGCATCCATACGACGCACGCGCTCGGGCTCGTTCATGCCCGAGAACACCAGCCCCACCGACACGATGACCGACGAGATAATCGCGTACGCGCCAAAGTTGAAGTACGACTCGAGCGTGGCGGCGGCGGTCGAGTCAACCTTGACCTGCTCGATCTCGACCTTGGCACGCTTCGCGGCCGCATGATCGGCAGCCTTGGCGACGTCACCGTTGGAGGCGGCGGGCTCAAGTGCGGCCGCAGCGCCCGCGAGCGAGATCCAGCGCGAGGCCTCGGCAGACGAAAGCGCCGCCGCCATGGTGCCGGCACCGTAGGTCACATCGAGCTTGGGCAGGGACTCCCCCGCGCGAGCGGCTGCAACGAGATCGCCCTCAAACCCCTCCGGGATAAAGAACACGCAGTCGGCGCTACCCTTGGCGCTGTTGCCCTTGGAAAGCGCATCCGCGAGGTCGTAGGTGCCGTCGCCGATGCCCGTGACCAGCTCAAAGCGCGAACCCAGATGCTTGGTAAGCGCACGCGAAGGGTCGCTGTCGTCGCGGTCGACCACGATCACGTTGGCATCGTAGGGCTTGTACGCGGTGAGCTGCGACGAGTTCCAGCTCACCGAGGCCGCAATGAATACGCCCATGAGCGAAATGAACACCGTGTAGATGAGCAGATAGAGCGGGTGCGCGAGCGCCATGCGAAGCGCGGTCTTAAAGGTGCTCATAGCGGCTCCTTCCAAAGATCAGCGTGGCGGCGGCAACGAACAGCAGCGCCATAAGGACCAGTGCGCCGGCGCGAACGGCAAAGGGGCCCAGGTCCTCAAAGAAATACAGGCGGTTGAACATGTCGCAGATGAGCTTGACGGGATTGAGCCAGCACTCAGCCGGGCAGGCGCGGGCGACGTCGTCGGCAAGCGCCATCGCCGGCTCGCCGTAGAGGCCGGCGAACAGGGCGCACGTGGTGGCAAAGCCCGTGAGGATGCCCGACTTGGACGCCTTGCCGCCTTTAACGGGAAGCGTGCCCACAAAGAGTCCCAAGCCCGTGGCGGCAAGCGCGGAAGCGGCGCCGCCCACCAAACACAGTCCCTCGCGCCCGCCAAAGTCGATGCCCACGACCAGGCGCACGTAGCCAATCGCAATCGCCATCGAAGCAAAGGAGACCAGCCACGAGCCGACAAAGATGCCAGCCAGCGACGCTGTCTTGGAAAGACCGCCCACGCAGCGACGTGCGCCAAGGCCGGACAGATTGGGCTGCAGATCGACGACGCTCAAGGCGGCAAACTCGGCAGACATCATCGCGACCAGACCAAAAAGCGCGTAGTAGTAGATGACTGTGCCGTCGGGCGTGGTGCGCGTCAGGCTTACGCGGCGGGTGCCGCCCTCGAGCGATAGGGCGCGCGCAACCGCCTCCGGGTCGGCGAGTGCCGCCGGGTTGTCCTGGGCAATCTGGGACATGAGCTCGGCATTTTGCGTATACGAGCTTGCCACCGTCTCCAGGATGCTGCGGTCGGTGAGCACCGATGAGGCACGCGAGCTGTCGTAGCTCGATAGCAGCGTGAGTTTGGGCGTGCCCGCGGCATCGACCGTGTAGATGCCCGCGACCTCGCCGGCCTTAAGCGCCTTGCGGGCGGCGGCCAAGTCTTCGTACTCGTGGATCTCGAGCAGTTGGTCGTCGCTTTCCTCGTCGAGCGACGTCGCCACGTCCTTAAAGGTCGAGGCGTCCCAGGCCTCATCCGCTACGACGGCCACCGGCACCGGGTCGACCGTGCCGTCGGAGCTCAGATTCGCAAACATAAACATGAACATCGTGGAAAGCGCGATGGGAAAGAGAGCGCCCCAGACCCACGTGCTCGGCCGGCGCAGCAGGGTCTTGACCGTGGTGATGATGGTGTTGAACATGGCTGCCCCCTAGTCGCGCAGCTCGCGGCCGGTGATCTCGAGGAACACGTCGTTGAGGGTCGGCGGCTCGCTCCACACGCGGCCGAGTGCCACGTCAGCAGCGCGCAGCGTGTCAAGGATGTCGACCAGATTGTGCGGACTCGCTTCGCAGGTGCAGACGAGCTCGCCGCCGGACAGCTCGACCGAAAGCACGTGCTCGAGGGCGCGCAGTCGCTCGACCGTAGCGGGCTCGACAGCGCCGACCTCGACGGTCACGCGCTCGCCCATCTGAATCATGCGCTTGAGCTCGTCGTTGGTGCCCTGCGCCAGCACGCGCCCGCCGTCCATGATCATGATGCGGCTGCAAATCTGCTCGACTTCCTCCATGTAATGGCTGGTATACACCACCGTGGCGCCCTCGTCGCGCAGGCGGCAGATGCCCTCCAAGATGGCGTTGCGGCTCTGTGGGTCGACTGTCACCGTGGGCTCATCAAAGAAGATGAGCTCGGGCTTGTGCGCGATGCCGCAGGCGATGTTGAGGCGGCGCGCCAGTCCACCCGAGAGCTTGCCGGGGCGGAACTTGGTAAAGTCACCCAGCCCGACAAAGTCAATCGCCTCGTCCACCAGCGCACGGCGACGCTTGCGATCGTTAACGTAGAGGCTGCAGAAATAGTCGATGTTCTCGCGCACCGTGAGCTCGTCGAACACCGCCACCTGCTGCGGCACCACGCCGATGCGGCGCTTGAGGTCGTAGCGGGCGGGCGTCATGGGTTCGCCGAACAGCTCGATGGTGCCTTTGTCGTAGGCGAGCAGCTGCAGAATGCAGTTGATGGATGTGGTCTTGCCCGAGCCGTTGGGGCCCAGCAGGCCAAAGATCTCGCCAGGGGCGATGCTCAGGTTAAAGTGGTCGAGCGCGATAAGATCGTCGTAGCGCTTGACGAGGTTTTCGACGTGGACGATGTCTGTCATGAGGCGGCCCTCCTGTTGATTGTGGCCCGGTACGATTGCATCATCGCAGGAGTCGCCGGCGCGCGCCAGTGAGCTTTGTCACGAGTGCGGGGCTTGACCGTGCAGCCCGCCGACGCCCCCGCTTTGCCGCGCGGGAGGAATGTCACGGTTGCGCAGGCGGCCCCTCCACCACGCGCGGCTTCGCGTACAATACCCGTATGAACAGGCTTTTCGACAAATCGATCGTTCTGGCGTGCTGCATTGCGGCCGCCACGGGCCTTGCTGTGGACGCTCGCCTGGTCGCGGCGTTTTGCCTTGGCGTTATCGCCACCTCGCTGGCCGAGGTCGCAAAGGGGGAACGCACACGCCGTGTAAGCAAGGCCGCGAGTTACGCTTACATCATCGCGGCCGTCTTTGCGCCGCCGTTTGTGCCGTTTGCGCCTCTCGCCCTCTATGACATTGCGCGGCGCGTGCGCCGTGAACACGTTTGGGTCGCGTTGGGCATTGGCGTCGCCTTTGTCTTCGCACTCGTCGCGGACCTACGCGCCGACGCGCTCACCGCCCGAACGCTTCTACTGACCGCCATCCTTTCAGTTGCCGCCACCTTGTTATCGCTACGTACCGCCCAGTTGGAGCGCGAGCAGCAGCGCATGCGCCGCATCCGCGAGGAGCTGCAGGAACGAGCTCTCGCGCTCGAAGCGCGCAACCGCGACCTTGCCGATCGCCAGGACTACGAAGTCGAGCTCGCGACACTCGCCGAACGCGCCCGTATCGCGCGCGAGATCCACGATAACGTCGGCCACCAGCTCACGCGCGCCTCGCTGCAGACCGAGGCCCTGCGCGTCGTGCACGCCGACGAGCCCAGGGTTGCCGCCGATTTCGCCGACGTCAAACGCACGGTTGACGAGGCGCTCCAGCTTGTGCGCACCAGCGTCCATGCGCTCAACGACAACGCCGTCGACCTTTCCGTGCAGCTCGAACGCATTGTCGAAGGCGCGCGCTCGGACGGCGGTCCGCAGATTGAGCTTGAAGTTATGGCCGAGCATGCACCCGCAAACGTCGCCAACTGCTTTGCGGCGGTCCTACGCGAGGCGCTCTCCAACACCATGCGCCACGCTTGCGCCCATGCTGTCACTGTACGATGCATGGAGCATCCGTCGTTTTACCAGCTCATCGTTACCGACGATGGCACGGGCGGGGTCCAAGCAAGCAGCCGCGGCGCCGCGGAGGGCATGGGGCTCGCCTCCATGCGCGAGCGCATCGAGGCGCTTGGCGGCACCTTCACCGCCGGCCCGCGTGCCAGCGCCGGCGGCTGGCGCGTGTTTGCCACCGTTCCCAAACAGCAAGGAGATGAGAGCCGATGAGGCTCATCGTTGTCGACGACGACCGCTTGGTGGTCGATTCGCTCAAGATTATCCTGGGCGCCCAGCCGCAGATCGAAGTGGTGGGCACCGGTGCCAACGGCAACGATGCGGTTTCGCTCTATGCCGAACACGCGCCCGATATCGCACTGCTCGACATTCAGATGCCGGGGCGTGACGGACTTTCGGCGGCACGCGAGATCCTTGAGCGCGACCCTTCGGCGAGCGTGGTGTTTCTGACGACATTCTCGGATGACGAGTACATTGTGTCGGCGCTCAAACTGGGCGCCCGCGGCTACCTGATCAAGACCGATGTCGCCGCCATTCCTCCGGCATTGACGCAAGTCATGGACGGCAAACGCGTACTCGAGGGCAAGGCAATCGAGGATGTCGACTTTGATGGGGTGGACGTCGAGGCCGGCGCAACCCGCCGGCCCGCGGCCTTTGTCAGCCTGACTGACCGCGAGTTCGAAGTCGCCTAGCTCATCGCCCGCGGCCTCGACAACAAGGAGATTGCTGCCACCGCCTATATGGGCGAAGGCACCGTACGCAACCACATCAGCTCAATCCTTGCCAAAATGGGCCTGCGCAACCGCACACAGATCGCCATCGCCTACCTGCGAGGGTAATTTCCCAACGGCCGACCGCCCCGGCATAGCAAAATGGCTGCTACCGATTTAATGCCATTTCAAAACTATGTCGGTTTACTACGACGAATCGCCCGCCTTCGACCACGGTAAATTGCGCGTTTGCAAAACCGCAGGTAGAACGCTTGCAGTATTTAGAAAAATGCAGTCATGGTCGGGAATGTCGAATTCTTCGTAGTAAACCGACATAGTTTTGTTCGCAGCGGCACAACCGCGCGCTCACGCGCGGGGCCGGCGGGGCATTTTTGCCCCGCCGGCCCCTATTCCAGTTCTACCCCTGCGCTACTCAGGCTTGGTTTCTACTGTGGGAGTCTTGTCCGCTGCGACTGGGGTGCGGGCGGTGTCCATAGTCAGGCAGTGCTTGGGGCAGCTCTCGATGCACTCACCGCACACCACGCAGGCATACGGGTCGATCGACCACGTTCCACCCTTGCGATCGACTGCGAGCGCGCCCGCCGGACAGCGACGCGCACACATGCCGCAGCAGATGCACGCGTCCATGTCGTTGACGATATGCCCGCGCAAGCGCTCGGGTGCCGCGAGCTTCTCCTGCGGATAGCACACCGTTACCGGCTGCTTGACCATAGAGCCCAAGGCCGTCTTGGCAAATGTCAGCAAACTCATGCCGCGCCTACCTTTCCGTGCAGCTAATGCAGGGGTCGATGGTCAGGATAATCATGGGCACGTTGGCAAGGAGCACGCCCTGCAGCGCATGTGTCAGACCCGCCAGGTTCTGCGACGTCGGCGTGCGCACGCGGAAGCGGTCCAGGTTCTTGGTGCCGTTACCGCGCACATAGTAATACGCCTCGCCGCGCGGCTGCTCAATCACAACCTCGCCGCGTGCGCCGTCGGCCGGCGTAAGCTTGGTGCGCCCGCCGATCCCGTCGTGCGGAATCTTGCCCACAAGCTCCTTAATGATGTCCATGGCCTGCGTGACCTCGGCACAGCGCACCTGGCAGCGGGCATAGCAATCGCCATCGGTGGCGACAACCGGCTCAAACGCAGCCAGGTCCGCATAGGCACCGTCGCTAAACATGCGCACGTCGTAGTCCACGCCCGAGGCGCGCCCAAACGGGCCGACCATCGACAGATCCAGCGCGTCCTTCTTGCTGATCACGCCCACGCCATGCAGGCGCTCGCCACAGCTGACGTCGTCCAAAAACGTATGCACCAGGGCCTCGTAGTCGGGACGCATGGCATCGAGCGTCTGGACAATGCCAGCCAGCTCGGAGTCCTCAATGTCGTGCTTTAGGCCGCCGATCTCGTTAATCGAAAGGATCACGCGGCCACCGCACGTGCTCTCGAAGATCTTGAGAATCTGCTCGCGCAGGGTCCACGACCGATAGAACAGCGCCTCGAAGCCAAAGGCATCGGCGAGCAGGCCCAGCCACAGCAGGTGCGAGTGGATGCGCGAAAGCTCGTGCAAAATAGTGCGGATATACTGCACGCGGCCGGGCACCTCGATGTCGAGCATGCGCTCGCAGGCGCTGGCATAGCCGTAGCTGTGGCCCACGGCGCAAATGCCGCAGATGCGCTCGGCGATGTAGCCAAACTGGTGCATGTCGCGCTTTTCGGTGAGCTTCTCGAGTCCGCGGTGCACAAAGCCGATCTGCGGAATTGCCTCGATGACGCGGTCGTCCTCGATCACCAGGTCCAGATGAAGCGGCTCGGGCAGCACCGGGTGCTGCGGGCCAAACGGAATTACGGAGCGATGAGCCATGGACCTTACGCCTCCTTTTTCTGCTTGTCGCGGGCGGCCTTGGCGGCAAGCGCCGCACGGACCTTGGCCGCTTTCTCGGGATCCATGGCGGCGAGCTTTGCCTCCATCTCGGCGGCCTTGAGCGCGGCCTTCGCAGCGGCATCGTCATGCTGGGCATCGGAGCCGGCAGCAGCAGCGGGCTGAGCAGCGGCAGTGCCCGCAGCATCGCCGGCACCCGCGGCACCCTCCCCCGCAGCAGCCGCAGCCGCGGCGGCCTTCTCGGCCGCGGCCTTGCGCGCCTTGGCCTCGGCGGCCGCGCGGACTTTCATGGCCTTCTCGCGCGCAGCCTTCACCTCGGGCGTGATGACGCTCATGGGTTCGGCAGTCGAGACCTGGTAGAAAAAGCCCTTAAAGTCGATCTGCATGTCGGTGATGGCAAGACCAAACAGGTCGTGGGCCTCATTTTCAAACGGGAACACCGCGGGGTAATACGAGCTGATGGACGGAATCTCCTGGTACTGGTCGATGCCCTCGACCACCAGGTTCTCGATCGCATAGCTGCCGTCCTGCGCAATATGCTCCTGAGCAGCACGGACGTTGATAAACGTATAGACCAAGCGATACGAGCCGTCGTCGACGTTGCGCTCGGCATGCATTTGCACAAAGCGCGCGCCGACGCCCTTGAGCGCCTGGACATGCGACAGGAGCTTGTCGATCCCGACGGTGGTATAGATAGCCTTTTGCATTACTCGGCCTCCTTTGCAGCGGCGGGCGTCTCAGCAGGTGCGTCGCCAGCGGCGGGCGCAGCAGGCTTCCCGGCAGGCGCGTCACCGGCACCATCAGTCCCGGCCCCCGCAGCCACAAACCCGTCCTCGCCCAGCTCAACGCCACCGTCCCAGGTCGCGGCGCCGCCCACGGTAAGCGGATCGCCGCCGGCGCGCATCACGGCCTCCTTCTGGTCCAGGATGCCGCACGCCTCCACGATGGCATCGATCACGGTCTCGGGGCGAATGGCGCACCCGGGCGCGTACACGTCCACGGGAATCGCGCGGTCCACGCCGCCGATCACGTTATAGGCATCGCGGAACACGCCGCCCGAACACGCACAGATACCGCAGGCCACCACGCACTTGGGCTCGAGCATCTGGTTGTAGATCTGGCGCACGACGGGCAGGTTCTGGGCATTGACCGACCCCGTCACCAAAAAGATGTCCGCATGCTTGGGGTTGCCGGTGTTGACCACGCCAAAGCGCTCCGCATCGAACTGCGGCGTGAGCGAGGCCAGCACCTCGATATCGCATCCGTTGCAGCTCGAGCCGTCGTAATGAATAACCCACGGCGAGCGCGACATTTTATGATCCATGGATGCCGCCTCCTAAATAAACACGTCGACGAGGATGGGCATAAGATTGAGCAGGCCAAACACCAGCGCCACGCCCCATCCGAGCTTAAAGCAGCTGCGCCAGGTGCTGCGGGCAAAGGTGTTGTCGATCAGTACCTCGACAAAATACGTCGCGGCCATCACGACCAGGGCCACGACCCAGCTCACCGGGTTGTCCCAGACAAAGAACATGCCCACCCACATCAAAAACAGCACGGTCTCGCACCAGTGCATAAGGGTCATCTTGGCCAGCGTGCCGCCGCTCATCTCGGTGGCGACGCCCTGGACAATCTCCTGATGCGCGTGATGCGAGTACGAAAGGTCGAACGGCGACTTGCGTAGCTTGATGGTGAGCACCGCAAGCAGCGCCAAGAAAATGGGCGCGCTGTACACGATGATGGGCGCCGACTGTCCGGTCACGGCGATGGAATCAAAGCTATCGGTGGCAAGGTACAGGCCCACGCTCATCAGCAGAACGGCGGGCTCGTAGCTCATGACCTGCAGCAACTCGCGGTCGGCACCGACCTGGGCAAACGGGCTTTGCGTCGAGGCGGACGCCAGCACCACAAAGATCGCGGCGAGCGTAACCATAAAAGCGCACAGCAGCGTGTTGGAGCCCGACACAAAGATGCCGCCGCCCACGACGGTAAAGATGAGCGCGCACGCCATATAGGTATCGTCCATGGTGTTTACGCTGGCAGGGGCCTTGCGCAGCAGCTTGGCAACGTCGTAGAACGGTTGCAGCAGGCGCGGGCCCACACGGCCCTGCATGCGAGCCGAAAGCTTACGGTCAACGCCGTCGATCAGGCCGCCCACAAGCGGCGCCAGCAGGGCAAACGCCACGGTGCCAATAAAGATGCCCACGACACCCGAACCTTCAAAATACTTACCGCGCAGCACCGAGGGCGCACTCATGGCAAGCCGCTCGGGCCCAATCCACGCGCAGCACAGCAGCGCAAACAAGATAATGCTGCAGCACACGACGCTACCCGCGGGGCCAATACGCTTCTCGCCAAGGGCGTCCTCCGAGTACCAATTGCGCTTTTCGGCCTTTACCTCGTGGCCCATCGAGCCGCGGAAATGGCGATATTTGTCGGTTCCCACACCCGAAAGATATACGTTTACGTGCGGTTTGTTGCTCACGCGGAATGAAGTCAGCAGCACCACGGCGATAAACGCCACGATAACCACCATCAGATACATGGCGTCCTTGCCGATAACGTACGGCACGCGGCCAAACACCATGGCCAAGTAAGGCGACACCAGACCGCTCGAGATAACCGGGAACGCCACGCAGCACAGAATCAGCAGCGCGGCGATGGTGTTGAGCGCCATCCATTCTGTCTTATGGACATTGACCTCAACGTTTTGAGCCGTGGGGTCGACGCCCGAAAGCTTGGCAAGCCACTTGCCCCAGAAGTAAAACGTCGCAGCCGAGCCAAAGGCCAACACCATGATCATGAGCACGTTGCCGGTCTGGGCAAACGCCACCAGGGCGCCCCACTTGGACACGAGCATGCCAAACGGCGCCACAAACATGCCCATGATGCCCAGCATCATCAGACGCGTCAGGTGCGGCATGCGGCTGAACATACCGTCCATGTCCTCGATATTGCGGCTGCCGATATGATGCTCGGCCGTGCCCACGCACAGGAACAGCAGCGACTTGGCCACCGTGTGGAACAGGATCAGGAAGATGGCCGCCCACACGGCCTCGGGCGCGCCGACACCCAAGCAGGCACTGATGAGTCCCAAGTTGGAAATGGTGGAGTACGCGAGCACGCGTTTGGCGTTGCTCTGCGAGATGGCCATGAGGGCAGCGAGCAAAAACGTGATGGCACCCACACTCGTGACCATAAAGCCGGTCACAGGATAGATGGCATAGAGCGGGCTCAGCTTGACCATCAGGAACACGCCAGCTTTGACCATGGTGGACGAGTGCAGCAGGGCGCTCGTGGGGGTGGGGGCAACCATGGCACCGAGCAGCCAAGTGTGGAACGGCATCTGTGCGGCCTTGGTGAGTGCGGCGAGCGACAACAGGATGACCGGCATCACCAGCAGCGCGGATTGCGCGGTTCCGGCGCCGGAAAGCTCGATCATGCCCGAGATGGTCAGCGGCATGCCGTTAACGTGCAGGTACATGAGGCCGGCCAAAAACGCGATGCCGCCCAGCATGTTGAGGATGATCTGGGTGAAGGCGTTCTTGATGGCCTCGGGCGTGCGCGTATAGCCAATCATAAGGAACGAGCACACGGTGGTGATTTCCCAGCCGCAGAACAGCCACTCAAGGTTGTCGCTCGTCACGATGACGAACATAGCCGAGAGGAACAGGAACATAAGCGCCAGGAACTGAGGGCGTCGGTCGGGCGCGGTCTGCCCGCGCAGCGCGGCCTCGTGCTCGTCGTGGGCCTGGAAGTCCTTCATGTAGCCCAGGGCATACACGCAGATTAGGCTGCCGACAATGCCGACGGCGAGGACCATGATCACGCTCATGTAATCCAGGTAGAGCGGCGTCGCCGTGACGGCTTCGGCCGCGGGCAGCGTCATGGCTGCAAAGGCGAGCGAGCCCACCAGCTGGACTATGCCGAGCACCGTGGTGAGCACGTTCCTATATTTGTACGCGTTGTACAGGATGACGGCGCACAGAATGACATCGATGGCGGAGCTGATGATCGAGAGCACATGCGAGGTGTCGGAGGCAACCTCAAAGCTCTGCGGGCCCGCGCCAAAAAACATGACGGCGACTACAACTGTCACCGCCATAATGATGCCGGAACCTATGAGCCCCACCGCATCGCGGGCGCGGTCACCGTGCGCGAGCAGCATGCCCAGCGCCGGTACCAGCGGAAACAGGGTAAGGAAATACAGTAGCGTCATACCATCACTCCCCCATGCAAAAACGCTGCAATTGTTTAACGTTATAGCTCAATTGAGGAGTAGCGGCGGCGGGTTTTCGGTCAACTGGGGAGTTTTAGGCGTACGGGGCAAGGAGTCTGTCCGCATTGGAGCAGAGGGGCGGCAAGAAAAATGCGCCCCTGTGGGCGCACCATCCCGTTCGCTATTCCGCCTTTTTAACGCGCGGCTTGCGACCGCGCGGCTTATCGACCAGCGCGGACTCACCGCTCTCGCGATACTGGCGGCACCAAGCCTTGACTGAAGACTCGCTGGGAATCTTGTGCTTGATCATAGCCTCGCGAACCGTCAGGCCGTTTTCCAAACGGTCCTTAACCACGGCGAGCTTTACGTCGTACGAATAGGTGTGATGACGAGCGCCCGCGTTGAGCACGGCGTCGGCACCGCCCACGGCATATGCGCGGGCCCACTGACGAGCCGTGGCCTGGGGAATGCCAAGCTTTGCGGCGAGGGCGCGGTGACCGACCCCCTCTCGGAGGATCTCGACGGCGCGCTGCCTAACCTCGGGCGCATGCGTGCGAGTCCTAGTTGCTTCCGACATACCTGCCACTTCTTAGCCTTAACCGTTAATTTGCTTTCTTACGTGCTTGTTAGATAGTAGCATTTTGCTGTTCCCGCGTAACAGTTAATTGAAAATCGCAACGGCGGCATCTGGGTATTTGCCATTCATTTGCAACAGTTCTTTAGGTTTTATTTACGCAGCTAGTTGGCTCGCGGCTCATTGACGGTGTTTTACCAACCAGATTGGTATCTTTTTGTTTAGCTGGTATGGTTTGTGCAATTATTAACCCCTCGTCAGTCCGCACCTAACATGTCAGCTTTCCACTTGCTTCCCAACTTTCCACTTAACTTTCCAGCTTTCCACCTTAAGTGGTAAGTTAAGTGGAAAGCTGGAAAGAAGTTGGGAGACCGAAGCATGGGCGACGGACAGCCCTACTTCGCGAGTCGATACCGTTGTCGCGGGCTGCGCGGAGGCTCCATCGCCTCAATCTTGCCCGCACCAATCAAGCCTTTTATGTGGTTGGAAACGGCGCTCCTGCTCAAACCCGAAGCGTCGGTGAGCTCCTTGGTCGAGGCCGAAGAATGTGTTGCCAGGTAATCCAAGATTGCCTCGTCCACATGCCCCACAGACGTCACCTGTTCCGCCCGCATTATCTTTCGCTTATCGAACGTCAGCGAAAAAGAAACCGTCGAGTTCTTTGGTTCGGGCGGCAGCATGTTTGCCCGCTCGAGCTGCTCACCTATCTCCTGATAACCAGTGCCGCGATTTTCGACCACGTAGCCACCACCTGGGAACGGCGTGGTCTCGAGGATATTTGAAAGAAACTGGTTTCTGGATGACGAAACTCCAGAAACTCCCAGCGAATCGATCGTTACATCGCCGTACAGCCCGCCAGGATTGAGAATCTCGACGCGGTCGATATACAGGTTGACCTGCACTTGTGAGCCGCGCGCGGCGGAAGAGTAGTCGCGGTGCATGAGCGCGTTCGCTACCGCTTCGCGCAGCGCCACGGGCGGATAATCGGGCACATCTTTCCGGAACGCACCCTCGATAACCGCGGCGTTTCGAGTGTTTCTCGCAACGGCGGCAAGCACGTCCTCAATCATGAAAGGGATCGGACCCAAAATGGTCTGAGAATCCACAAAACGCTTGTTATCACTTACTCGCTGCGTTTTTGTGGTCCCGGGGTACGCCGTAAAGGTCACATTGAGACGTGGGAAGAACTTTTGCGGAAACCGTCCCAGCGCGACAATTGCAGCAAGCGTCGGCACGATTGCGTCGTCCACCCTTTTGGTCACATGCAGGTCAAGGAGAATCTCATCGTCGCTTCTGGTGCCCAAAAGCCTAGGGTGTAGCTCGCGCTGGCGTTTTATAAACCCTTGCAAAAGATCGGCGTCAAGGTCATCGAGCGTGGCACCTTCGACCGGCTCGTCGTCGTATGTAGGCTGAACATGCTCCTCCATAAAGCGATCGATTTCGTAGGGAGTCATGCGCCGGTCGCCGTCGCCCGTACGGATAAAGGACGAATCGTACATTCCGCGTGCCGCAATATAGCAGGGTTTATCGCGTGGATGCATTTCTTTGATGCGCGCGCAAAGCACCAGCTTACCCTCGAAGGGGAGCACTTGGATATCCGGCCTCACAACGGGCGTCAGCTTTTCACATGCAGAAGAGAGGGCGTCTTGCATCTTGCGGGCATCAAAACCCTCGACGGGCATAAACCCGTTCTTTTCGGAAATGCCGAGGATGATAAAGCCGCCCTGCGCGTTGGAAAATGCCGAAAGCGTCTCGACGATGCTTTTGGGGAGCGCGCCCTTGGCTTCTTTTACTTCGTACTGCTGGGTGTCGTTTCCTATTGCCCGCAGATGATGGATAACCTGCGCCAACCACTCCTCATTCATGCCGAACCTCCCAACTTTCCAACTTTCCACCTAACTTACCAGCTTTCCACTTAACTTTCCAGCTTTCCACCTTGAGCGGTAAGTTAAGTGGAAAGCTGGAAAGTTGGTGGAGAGCTGGGGCAGCAGTAGGCCAAGCGAACAAGAAAAAGGGCGGCAACCGGGTGGTTGCCGCCCCTCGCGTAGCTAGTTGGTTTTCGTCTCGTGCCGAATGCCCTCGGTGTTGATGCGCGCTAGCGTGTACGTCACGTAGTCGGAGTGCGAATAGCCATCAAGGTTGCTAACGTTGACCGGTGTGTCGTCGACAACGTTGCCGGTCATAATATTGGCCGTAAGCACCAAGCGGTAGTTTGCGTAAGTTTGGTTCTCACCCTCAACATTCGTATTCACTTTAACGCGGAAGGCATGCTTAAAGGCAAGGCTGTTGCCGTCGCGCGTGAGGAACGCGCCGTTGGTCTTGGTGTCGGTGAACACATAGCTGTTGCCGTCGGCGGATGCCGCACCCGTGCCTAGGTAATCGCTGCCGAGCACCGTAATGTAGTTCGAGATATCGCCGACCGGAGCATAGCCGCCATTATCTTGCCGCTGCTCCAGGCTCAGCGTGTAGGTCACCGTGCTTGCGGCGTCGATCTTAGCCTCGGCGACCGTGAGCTTGCTCAGGTCGTAGGTACCCACCAGAGCGATCTCGCCGTCAGCGGACTTGAGGTCATCGATGTTGATGCCCAACTGGGATTTCTTAGACGCCTCGAGCGCGATGGTCGATGAGCCCACATCCATACGGTAGTAGCCGGCGCCGCCATCGTTGTATGCCGAGTTGCTACTGGTGCTGAGCGTGTCGGCATGCGTGGAAAGGTACGCGCGGTAGTTGGGTTTGGTGTAGCGGTCGGTGCCGCTGTTCTGCGAGGCCACGATACCCGCCTGGCAGGCAGGCTCCGTCATGGTGAGCGCGGCCCTCATGGTAACGGTGAAGGCGTTGACATGGTTCTTGGCGATCTCGCGCAGGCCCGACATATCGATGGGATTACCCTCAGCATCGGTAAGCACCAGTGACATGTCGCCACCGTTCGCAGTCCAACTAAGACCCGACACCACTGGGGTCTCCTTCGTGCCGGCCAGATTCCAACCCGACCCGCCCCAGGTGTAGTAGTTATCACCCACCTTAACGTAGAACTCATACGTGCCCTGCGTGCCCGTGGGGTATCCTACCGAGCCCGCGATGACGCCATCGTGATAGGTGACAAGCGACGAATCGAGCTGATAATACAGCGCGTCAGAGCTCGTGTATTGCTGGCTCGAGTCAAACGTCACGGTGTCGCTCACGTTCATGGAAAGCGAATAGGTGGCTTCCTTGAGCTCCATCCGGTTGATGCTGTCCCTGTTGTCGACGAGGTTACGCTTGTTGTCAACGAGGCTGTGCGTGTAGTTTGATGCCACGCTGTAGGTCGAGGGCGTATTCTGGTGCCCATCCTCGGCAGCCTTGCCGTCGGCTGCTTTCTTGCCTCGCAGCAGGTAGTTGATGTGCTCGTTGAGGCTCGTGTCCACCGTGGTGGCGGTGTAGCCGTTGACGCCCGCGGACCCCGCCGGCGTGCGCACCACCAAGTAGAAGTTTTCGCTCTTGGGCTCTTCCTTATCAACGGAGAGGGTATAGAACGTGCCCGTCGCGTCGGAAGAAGTGCGCGCGCGGTAGTACGCGCCATCGACCTTGGCGCCAGCCATCTTCGCGAGTTCGGCCTGGCTCTTGTCCTTGACCTCGTCATCGGCGAGCTTGACCCAAGCGCCGTCCTTGTCCTCCTTGGCCTCATCGGCCTTCACGCCCACGATTTCGCTCAGCCACGGTTCGGTGTAGTAAGCCTTGTTGCCAGCGTCCACAAACTCGGTGAGCTTGACTGACGTCGCGCCACCCGTGCCCACCGTGTAGTGATATTCGCGGCTGTTGTTGGCCGTGTCCACGAGTGTGAGCTGTGTACCCTCGGGCAGCGTGGCACCGAAGGTAATGCTCTTGTTGAGCGGACCCATAGAGCCGCCGGCTTCGAGCAGCGTGTTCCAGCCGTAATCGACCGGCTTGCCCCGAGCGCTGCCATAGGTCCAGGTAAGGTAGCCGGTCATGGTGTCGCCGCTGCTCACAAGTACGTGCTTGTCGTATTTTGTCGCATAGTCGGCAGCCTTGAAGTTCGCACCTTCGGAGTAGGTGGCGGTAAAGTCGATCTCGAGCATGCGCTTGACGATGATGGGTACCTGTACACGGTAGCTCTGGCCGGCCTCGCTAAAGGTGACCGTAAGCAGCGTGAAGCGCCCCTGCTCATTGTCCCAGTCGGTGCTCGCGCGGAATGCCATAGAGCTCGTGCCATTGTTGAGCACCTTGAGCGTGGGCGCTCGCGAGGCGGCTACGTCCTTGACGAAGGTGCCGTTATCGGCGAGCGAGAAGACCTCGGCGGTGGCGGTCACATGCGCGGTGCTGCCGTTGAGGCGGCGGGCATCGGAGAAGCCGCCATTGGTCACGATGTTCAGGTAGCTCTCCACCGTCGTGGTATCGTTGCCCGGAATCACGAGCACGGGGAAGTCAGTTTTGGCCTTCTTGCCCGAAGTAATGTTGTTAGCGTTATAGGTGCTACGCGAGCTGTCCGCGCTATAGGTGCTCGTGTTTTGGTATGCGCCGGCATCATTGATGCCGGCGATGTTGGTGTAGGTGTAGCGGCCGGGAACGCGGGCACCCGCTTGGCTTTGGATGGTCGTCGCGGTGTCAATGGCGGCGCCGTCGCCAAACAGGTAGCGGTCGGTGGTATCGCCGTCGGAGGCACGCACCGCCAGCGCGCTCACGGGCCTCGTGGTCACGTACGGACTCGTTGCCGTGGTAGCAGTATCGCCTGCGCCGTAAAGCGTTTTGTTCTCGTTGGGCGCGGCAGCCGTGCCGTTGTAGTCGCCGAAGGCAATATAAGTTTTCTCGTTAACAGCAGCCGTATTCGTATTGGTCGTGTAAACCATCGGCGGCAGGTCGCTCGTGGTCTTGCCACTACCGGGCTTTACTTCCACGCCCGCTGCGGAAAGGCTGTACTTACCATCCCCCGTGTCAACCTCGCCCAAGAGTACGCCCTGGGTTTTGCCCGCATTGTAGCTATTACTGTCCATGAGCACGTTTAACAGATGGAACCGGCCGCGCCCGTCGCCCATAATGCCGCCGTTGGACCTTTCGCTAAACGTGGTGTTGGATACCTTTGTGTTGGTAACGTCGATGACGACGGATCCGCTGTTACTCGCGTTATTCGCGCCCAGCAGACCGCCGCTCCAGTTACCCTTAATCGTAGCGTTCTCGATCGCGATGTTGTTGCAGGCTATATTCACATTGCTGAAGAAGTAGCCGATAAGCCCGCCCGAGCATTTGCCGGTGCCGGCGATGCTGACATTCTTGACACTGCAGTCGTCGAACCAGTACTTGTTGGGGCTACCGCTACTCGTAACCTCACCAATCAGGCCGCCCGCATTGTAGATGCTATTGTTCGTTCCGGCCTTATCGCCGATGACGGCGTTCTCGGTGCCGTTTCCGCCATCAATGCGCACGTTGCTCATAGAAATAACGCCGCCACGGGCGCGTCCGACCACGCCGCCGGCGCCCATATGGTCATCGGAGTTCGACCCGGTGGCTAGCACGTTTACCCCAGAGATGACCGCCGTGCACGACGACTGGGCCGCTGTGGTGGTGCCGATGTTGGTGTTGACCGAGATATCGCTTCTTTCGACATAGCCGAGCACGCCGCCCACGTAGGGCACTGTCCCTGTGGCAGTTATGGTCGAGTTTTTGCCAACGGTCCTTTCGCTCACCCCTGTGCCTGCGGTTGTCCACACACCGCACGCCGAGGCGACCGTACCCACATAGCCACCGACATTCTTCTCGCCCGTGACGTTAAGGCCAGTGTATGAGCAGTCATAGAGATACGCGGGGCCCCACCCGTCCCCGAACTCGACCATATAGGTTCTGTCTTCGCTCGTAGTTCGTCTGGCGCGGCCCGAGCTGCCAAGAAGCCCTCCTACGCTCTTTGCGCCCGACACGGTGCAGTTCTTCATCTGCACGTTGCGGTAGATGCCGCACGTGCCGTCGTCGTAGTTGGCCGTTGCACCCGCCAAAAGGCCGGCACCGGTAAGGTCGTTCGGCGCCTCTCCTGGTTTGGCTTCGCCGTTGGTGTCGATATAGGTGAGCGCTACGTTGCAGTTGCTAAAGGTGAGGTCTTTGACCTGCGCGCCGTCGTTCGCGGTGACGCTCTGCCCCACATTGGTGGAGGTGAACATCACGGTGCTGAATAGACCACCCACGCCCGAGACCTTATAGTCGTCGTCGGCGTATTCGACGACGCCGTAGGCGGTGCCTTCGGTACCCACCGTGATGGTGGCGCCGTTACCGTCGATCGTGGCTACGTGCGGCGTAATACGGTCGCGGTCGGTGCCCGGCTGGTTCGAATTGCAGGCATTGGAATAGTAGCGGCCGTTTAGGCCCACGTACCCCGTGCCGTAGTCGGTCATATCGTAGGTGTCACCCTGCTTGAACTCCAAGCTCATGCCGATCGATTTCGACGCGCACACATAGCCCGTTTGGTAGTCGGCAGCGTAGGACGCCACCAGGTAGGGCGAATTTACATCGTCATCATGGTCGAGCGGGCCGTGCCACCCCTGCTTGCCGGGGGCCTTCTGGTCGTCGTTTTTGGCGATTTCGAAATCGCCGGCAGCACTCTCAGGCTTGCCCACATTTGCGTAGTTAGCATTCCGTACCTTGCCATATTCCTTGTTGCCAAACAGGTAGCCGCATATCGCCGGGTCTTGCGAATCGCTGCCCCAGTAAGCCTTGGAACCGCGGAACACGCCATTATTGGAGTAGTTGGTATGTGCCGCGCCAGCACCCGCACCCGAGCTGATGATGGCCGAGAGCACCAAAAGGCCCTGGGCGTTTTTCACCATGGTCACAGGAGCCTCGGCGTTAGTGCCGAGGTACTTGTTGTCGGTGCCCGTGGTGGTGACACAGGGGGTTCCTTTTTTTGTGAGCTCGTTAATCTGGTAGTTAGCGTTACCGTTTTCAACCTTACAGCCCTCGCTAAAGGCATAGCCATCAATCACGCGACCGACGTAGGGATTGTTGTAGAGATCAAAGTTGCCCTTTCCCAGACCACGAGATTTGTCACCAGTTCCAGCACGCCAGGAAGATTTTCCGCTTTTGTCCATATTGCGGAAAATCACGCCGCCACCCGCAATGGCACCGACGTAGCCACCAATGGGAACAAGATGCGGCTTGTCGCCACCGCCCGTGACGGTAAATCCCGTTGTAGGGTTTTCGGCCGTCGTCCCATTAACGACCACGCCATCGATAATGTTATCGCCACCAAGGATGCAGCCGACAACGCCACCGAAAAACGCCGTCGGAACGCCGTCGGCATCCTTGGCAGAATAAGTAATAGTCGCCGACGCGTTCACATAGCGAATATTCAGATCGCGCACCACGCTGCCGTAACTATAGGGAATAAGGCCGCGAAGCGAACCCTCGTTATTCTCTATCTTGATGGTTGCGTTTTTATTATCACTGCCAAAGTTGCCAACGATGACGCCCCTAAACGGGTTGGCCCTATTTCCAAAACCGCCAAACGATGCGCCGTCGAGAGTAATCGTATTGCCCTCAGTAGGCTCGATGCTGTAATACGCGCTCTGCATATAGCGGTGCATGGTTTCGTCGCTCAGCGTCTGCGGGGAATTGGTCGACGCGTCTCCGGTCTTCTTCTCCCATTTATTATCGGTGCCGTTCGCCTGCTTGTAGACGTACGTAACCTCATTGTCGGTCGAGTGATCGCTGCTGCGGCGAGTGCAGAGCCTACCCTGGTCGGCGACAATGGTGACCTCCCAGCCGTCAAGCGCCGTCATGTTATTAATGTAGTTGGCAATGGCATTCATCTCCGCCGCGTTTGTGACGGAATAAGGATCGCCGTAGGTACCACATCCCATTACCAGCTTTGGAATGCGCTGGTTGACTTTAATTTCGTGATACTGGACGCCATCCTCGGCGGCTTTTCCCTTGTAAACATAAGGAAGGTAGTCACCGAACCAAGGCCTGACGTCACCGTCCTTCTTACCATCAACCGTCACATAGCCGCTCACGGCACCATACGTCGCTTCGTCGTAATACCAAAGCTGCTTGCCCGGGTACTCCGTACTCCCATCAATCTCGGATCCGTAGGTCACCTTGCCCGCATCGGCATCAGCCCTAGTAAAGGTGTAGTCCGCAGAGCCCGTGCCCGTGCTTCCGTAGCCAAAACTCTCCAGCAGGCTCGCATGGGTGAAGATCGTATTGTTCTCTTGGCTGGGCAAGCTGATTTGCTCAAACTTCGCCGTCACCTGATCGGCCTCACTGCCTACACCAAGCTTTCCGAACAGCGACGTAGCCGCCTTGGTGCCACTCGTGTACCCAGTAGTCTTGATATTCTTCGCGTTCAGGCTCACGTACTTCTGCATCTCGTTGATGAGCAGAGGCATATAGGCGTTAGCGTCCGTGGCGCTGTTGGCGCCGTCGACAATCAGATTGTTGAGTGTAAGATCATCAATTGAGATCTTTCTAATCTTGGTGCCATTGCCGTCGCTGGACCCATACACGTAGCGGCACACGAGCGCGCCCGATGAGCTTCCGCCCGCGCCAATAGCGTCAGTAGAGCTCTTTCCGTCATTGATAACGGGCCCAACGGTACCACCCAAAGTGACGTTGCTTACTGTGAGATCGCCGTCTGCCACCGTTTGAAAAAGACCGCAGTGCATGTTCTCGTGCTGGGTGGCATCGGAGTTTAGCTTGTTGCCATTCTGCTCGGCCTTGATCTTGGAGTAGTAGAAGGTGATGGCCGCATTATTAACCGTCACCTCTCCGATCGGTTGAGTGGGATAGTAGCTGTAGCCGGCCAAATCGATTGTGCCCGTTATGGTTATGGAATCATCGAGCCCTGTCGTACCATCGGGAACGATTGTCGAACGAATACCGGCGGGAGCATAGCAGAAAGCAGACCATAAGAGCAGCTTGTCCGCTGTATCGATTTGACTGCCACTAAAGCCGCCTTCACAATTCTTAGAGGCTATGTCGAGGTTGTAGAAGTAGCGGGTATTGCCGTTCGTATTCTGGCTTCGACCGAAAGACGAGCGATTATGGTAGCTGTTGTCTTTTGTGGAATCGCCGTCCATGTCCAGCTTGTTTTTCTGTGTGTGTAGCGAAACGACCGTGTTCCAGTCGGCGTCCATGAGCTTGCTGCCGTTGTTTGGTTTTACACCGCTGCCAACCCATTCATCGAAGGACGTTACGCCCGACGCAACGATGGCCCCCTCGCCGGTGGGCACCCTATAGGCGGTATCCCAATAAGCCCTGTCCTCCAAGTACAGGCCTAGGTAGCTCTCGACGCCATATGTCGTCTTATCATCCACCTTGCAGCCGCGGCAAACTAGAACGCCGAGCGTCTGAGCGGCGCCTGCATTAATCTTTGTGCCCGAGAGATCGATGGCGTAGTTGTTGATAATCCAGTGACCGCTGGCTGCGTATACAAGGCCGCCAAGCTCCTTGGAATCATCCACAGTCGCGATTATAGAAGCGTTGGTCGTTTTCAAAGCATAGGAGTTTTCACTCTTGTTAATGTTGTCATCTCCGATAGTTACGACCGCGTTGCCCCAGCTATAACCCAAGAGACCGCCCACGCCATTGAGCTTATCGCCGTTCTTTCCGACTCCCATCTTGAACGAGTTGAACGAAAGGCCCGTAATGTTAACGTCCTTTTTGGCCGAGTTGGCTATTGCCCCATCAGCCCCATAGGTGCTCTGTGCGATGCAGCCGATAAGACCGCCGACCTGGGCAATCTTGCCGCTGGTGCAATTGCCGGTTTCGATTGATCCGGCGACTTCGAGGCCCGCAACATTGAATGACGAGCCATAATCGCCCACATAACCAATGGCGCCGCCAATGCGACTATTGCCGTTAAGCGTTTTAGTTGCAGCGATGGTCGCTTGAGCCCTGCTGTTATCCTTAAACGCAACCGTAGAAGCCGCCAACACGCTTCCCGCAATACCACCAATGTTCACGTCATTTGCAAACGTATCATCGCACGCGATATTCGTTTTGCACGTTACGCCAGACAATGACAGGTTGCCGACGATGGCACCCGCAAGCGACCCGGCATCGATAGCCGAACCGTTATCGAACTTCATGGAGCCAGCGATTGTGACGTTGGAAATGGTTGCACCGTTGACGGCCGCGAACAAGCCCAAGCGGCCGTGGCGGTAGATTTTGCCGTTGCCATTGGTCGTGTCATTGCCGTCGAGCACGGCCCCGCCGCGCATGCCGTACGACTCGCCGACGGCAAGGTTGATTGTGCTGTTGCCATTTGTGCCGTTGCCATTCAACGTTCCCAAGAAAACTTGCGAGCCGTCTGCACGATCCTGCGTGAAACCCGTCAGGCCCGTGCCCTTGAGATTAATAGTGCCGTTCACCGTAATGGTCGCGGACTGCAAGATGTTCGGGTTGTTTTCAGAAACGCCCTCGACCATGGAGTAGCAGCCGTTGGTTTGCCAGGTGATTGCAAGTTTGGCGAAATCCTCAAGCGAGGCTAGAGCATAGACGCCGTTAGTCAGTTCCAACGGTGCCGGTAGAGTCAGCTCGTGTGTCGTCGGGTTCAGCGTAATAAAACTATCACCCAGGCGAATAACCTGGCCGTAGCTGTAGATGTCATCGATCTTGACCGGCTTAGAGGGACGCTTGTATTGCCATTCCGTGGTACCGCCTACGGTGGCACCTCTGTCGCTTCCGCTACCGGCAGCAAAAATCAGTGAATTGAAGTTCTCATAAATCAGCTGCGCGGTGTGATCATTTTCCACGAAGGCGGCATCCGACAGGTCGGTGATACCGCTGAACTTGACGATGCCGAGCCACGACGACCCAACGACTCCGGCAAAGCCGCCGTTTGTGCCGCCGATGGTAGCGCCGCTGGCGGTTTTGACCGTTAGGCCGCGCACTTCCAGCACGTTTTTGGTGTCCACGACGCCCACGGCGCCGCCGTATTTGCCGTTGTTGCTGGCGTAGCCCGAGGTTGCACACGTCACCGCTGCGCCACTGATGACCACGGCGGACACATTGTCGCTCCCGCCGCCTTCACCAAGGTAGCCTACCAGGCCGCCCGCATACGCGAGCTTGCCGTTAGAGCCCACGCCAAACGACACCTCAGCGCCACCCTTCACCGTGAACGCGTGCAGTGCGTCGCCGTATTTCTGGCCCCACAGCTTGCCCACCAAGCCGCCGTAGTTCCCGCGCACGCCGTTGTTGTTGCTGTTGTCCGCGCCGTTTTGCAGCGTGCTTTTATACAATCCGCCGTTTACGGTCACATCGCCGTTCGAGATGTCGAGCACGCCGAACAGGCCACCGACAGAGGGGGCGGCGGTCGTGTTGGCCACACTGAGCGCCACGCCCTCGCCAAAATCGAAGGTGCCATTCTCGATAGTGAAATCGCTGGCAAACGAGGCGTCACCGATAAGGCCGCCGGCATACGTACCGGCTGATGACGACCCAACCGAGTGCGCTGGCTTGATACTGATATCCTTGCCCGAGGCATCTTTTCCGCTGTTGTCCGTATCTACGGCAAGCGTAAGCCTGGTCGCCTTACCGATAAGGCCGCCCGCCGCATTATTACCCGCGACGCTCAGTGCCGAAACATCGACATTCGAAGCAAGGGTGACGGCAGCCCCCTCGCCTGCCTCGCCAATAAGGCCGCCGGCATTGGCACCAGCGCCCGTAGCATCGATGGTGGGGGTGCCGTTGAAGCTCTTCGGCAGGCCATTCAGCCCCGCAATCGTAAGAGATGCGCCTGCAGTAAGGGTGTTCGCGAGTAGGCCCAGATTGCCCGTGGACGATTGCATGCCAATCGCCAGGGGGCTATTCGCGCTTGTCGAATACGTGGCGTCAAGCGTGAGCTCGCCCGTAACCTCACCCACGAGCGGCGAAGTGAGCTTGACGACGCTCGTATCGCCGCTCTCGGGCTTGTCTACGGTAATGGCAGCGCTGAGCGTCTTGCCCGCGCCCGTGACCTTTGCGGCCACGATGGGCTGAGCATCGGTGCCCTTCCAGGTGAGCTTTACGGTGCCGTTGTTATCGTTGAGCTCGATGTTGTTGAAGAGCGTCTTGTTGGCGGTAAGGAACCTGCCGCCCAGGTCGAGCGTACCCTTGAAGGGGTGGGCATCGCTGCCGAACCCCTGGAACGCGAGATTGCCCAGGTCGCCCACGGCCTGCGCGCTGCACACGTCGAAGTCGACGCCGCTCAAGCCGGTCTTGGAGATGCTCGCGTTCTGGTAGATGGCGGGGTCGGTGTTGGAGATGGCGATAAGGTCGGCGTTGGATCCGAAGGTGATGGCCGTGACCTCGCCAGCGTCGTTCACGGTGACCTTGCCGTCGACCAGCGCGCCATCAAGCTCACCAGCAGTCTTGATGGCGGGGTCGGTGCTAGCCTGCGCAGCCGCATCTGTGTCCGCGTCATCCGCCTGATCTTCGTCGGCGGCGCCCTCATCGGCAGCCGCATCGTCTTGGGATGCGTCGCCCTCCGTTGGGGTATCGCCGTTAGTGGTTCCATCGGTCGTGGAGTCCTGCGATTCGCCAGCGTTGGTAGAACCGTCGCCGCCCTCGGTGGCGCCCGCATCGGCGCCCGGAGTCGTCGCGGCATCATCAGATGCAGCCTGGTCAGCATCTTGCAGCGAGGTGGCCACGGCATCCTGTACGGAGCGGGCAGTATTGCCCGCGGCGCGCGCGGCGGAGACGGACGCCTCCATAACGGCGTCGAGCTCTTGCGCGAACACCTCTGTGGAAGGCGCGAGCGCCTGGAAAATCATGATCGCAGTCAGGCATGCGGTTGTTATGCGCTTTGCCGTTCTCATCTGATCCTACCTCGTTCTATCTCATGCCCCGCGTGGGGTCTCAAAATCTATGCTTGCGGATCGCTTCGGCTAGTTCTGTGCGGCCGAACACGTAACTTTGATGTCGTCGGCATCCCAGCCGGTCGGCTTACCGGTGCCCGCTCGGTAAAAGGTAATAATTTCCGAGCCGGGAGATGCATCATATTCGACCGAGCCGCCGTTGACGGTTTTCTGCACGTCAACGTTCTCGTGGTTCTGCTTAAAGAACGGATCGAGCTCGACCCCGCTTCCCCACGTGAGCTTTACCTTAGTCGTAACGCCCGTAACCGTCACACGATAGTTGTAGGCGTCAAAAGCGCCGGTATCCGAGTTCTCGTCGACCCACTCGCCAGAAACGCCCGAAGCCGTTACCTCTGCACGCTCGGAAGGCGCAATCTTGGCGGCGAGCCATTTAAGGTTGGTGCCGGGGCTATTGGAGCCGACCTGGGCCTTAACGGTGAAGGATGCTTTGTTGAGGTCCGCCTTGGAAAACGCAACCTTATAGGTATACATGGTCGCCTTGTTGGCAGGGAAAGATAGGGCAACGCTGCTGCCCTCCGTCAGCGCGGGCTTACCGTCAACACTCCAAGTGCCCGTCGTACCCGTCGCCGTCACGCTCAGCGTCGTGTTAACGTCCTTGTCGTTGACCTTGTTCTTGTCGCCCAGCAGATGGTTGTAAATGCGAAAGGTAAAAGAGCAGTTTTCCCCACTCGTGTCGGCAATGACGCTTCGGACGGCAATATCCCCGTCATTCAGCGTCTCATTCGTGTAGCCCGTAAGCATGTCCGAGGCAAACAGCGCCTGTGACGTGCCCGAGACAGCGACCGACTTAAGAAAGTCACCCGCCAAAAAGGCCGTGTAGGTAAGGTAGGTTCCCGTTGCAATCGCGACGGCACACAGCAGCACCGCAACTGCCCATAGGCGTTTACGCACTTTGAAAGCAGGGGCCGCCGACTCCGCGCAGCAAGGCTCTGCCTTAGAATCATCAACCTGTGCAAAGTGTTTGCCAACAGGCCTCGCGATTTCATTTTGCTCGTTCTTGTCTTTTCGCATCTGGTGCCCCTCCCCTCCTACTTATTAGTTGCCGCTCGTGACGCGAGCGATTAGATAAACCATGTCGGTCTCTTTGACGTTGGAGACCTTAGTACCGTCCGTGTTGGTCACAACGCCTGGATTCCACGTACATTCGATGATGAAGTTCGTGGCGGCGTTGGCTGTTTTGCCATTCCAGCCATCGAGCCCACTCCCTGCGAACTTGTGGTACCGATACAGCGGACGGGCGTTTTTCTGGACTTTCGCGTACGAGCCGTACGTCGGGTCGTTTGCCTCAAGCTCTTTAGCCAACGCACTTGTCCCGTCCGCGGAGTTGATAAAAGCAAACTCAATCGGGGTGCTGCTCTTCTTGCTCCATGAGTAGGTGCGGTTGAGCCCGTCGAGGCCGACCACGGTGCCGTTTTTATCGTTCGGATTATTGACCGTCACGTGATACACGTTGATTGTCAGCCCCGTGATATTCGTTGTGTTGGCAATCTGCAGCTCAAACGCTTGACCGCCGGCAGCGGGATCGCCATTGTCGCTCTGCACACAAAACGCGCGACGAACGGTCACGGTGCCGTCGTCTTTCTTCTCACCGCCCCGTGACTCGTCATACGAAATCTCGATGGGCTCAATGCTTGTCTGGTTGGGGCCCATGATCTTGAGCTGCGCGGGCGTTTGGATCTTGCCCACCGTGGACAGACTTTTGCTGCCCACAAACCACGAGAGCGACAAGCCGATGATAAGAACGATTGCCGCCAAGAGCACCAAGACCGCAAGGGCCTGTGCACGGTGGTTTTCTATCCAATTGCGGGCATCGCCGAGGCGCGTTTGCATGGTGCTCATGAGCTCACGCCCTCCTGAGCGCTAATTCTAAGTTGGATGTATTCGACCTTATTGCCGATCTGCTCGTCAGCATTGTTGTACAGCGCCGAGCAGATGGCGGTGTCGCCGAAGGACATGCTAGACGAAACCGCGGGGGCGTTGGCAGCACTCGTGCCGTTTACCGCGCCATAGAAGTAGTTCGTTTTATGCGCGTTCATATCTGCCTGCAGAGCGCCGTAGTCAGACTTTGCGTCGCCCGCCGCCGCAAACAGATTCTTGTAGTAATTCGTGTTGCCGGTAAGGACAAAGTTCTGGAAGTACTCCGGCCATACCCAGTACAGGGTGACGGGGACGGACTTCTTTGTGGGGTTGGTCGTTTTGCCGTCTTCGCAAAATTTGCTCTTTGGAATCGTGATTTGGTTGTTTATTACACGATCCGAGTAATACCCGTTGTCGCATTTCGTAAAGAACAGTAAATGGCCCTTAACCAAGCCAAGGAGCGTTTGCGCATCAGACGTCAGCGTTTTTCCGTCCTCAACAACGACATTGCCCGTGACTTTAAGCACGCGTGACAAGTTGATCGTGACCCCGTTCAGGTCATCCACCAGCGGCTTCACCGTAAACGTAATCTTGCCTCGGGCACCCGGATACAGAGAGCCGGCGGACTCGTTGTTGAGGTTGGAGCCGAGCGTCACCGTCATGGCGTCCGTCGTATCGAGCCTCGTGATGTTTTGCTTTTCGGCGTCCGTGCGCTCGTAATATCCCGTGTGGGCGTCGGGCTCGCCTTCGCCGGTGGCGGTAAGGCTATAGCGCGCGGCCTTCGCCCCGATCGTGCTCCCCGTGGCGCTCACTCGATTGTTCGCGGCAAACCAGGCCAGGCACGCAAAGATAGCAACGATGGCAGCCAGCACAAACAGGCCGCTCACCAGGAAATCCTTCCAGAAATCCTTGAGGGTCCGCACGTGCTCGTCGACAGCTTGGCGGTACTCGGCCGCTGTCTTGTGCTGCTGGAGCTCGCTATGTCGGTCCATGCCACTCATCGCTTACGTTTGCCCTGCTTGCGGGCGTGCCATCCTTTTCTGCTTGGTCGCGTTTATCTGTTGTTCGCAGGTAGAGAATTCAGGCAGAATACAACACCATACGATAAGGTAAAAGAATAGCATTGACCTGCGGCTTGCTCCACAACGCAAACCTTAACGATGTCTTAAAAGTCAAACCCTTGGCGCAAGGGGTCAGGTCACTTCGCACCAACATGGCGCAAACAAACATGACCACTTGCACCAATCTGTGGCACCGGGCAGCGGACACACGGCGTGCCGCCCCTTAACACCCCAACGCGCGAACGGGTATCACGTAGATACCGTCCTCGACCTCGCGGGCGTACTCACCCACCCCCACAATCACGGCCATAAACTCCGGTTCGCGTGTGCGTGAACGAGGATTTCCACAGACCTTCTTGCGAACGCGCTTGAGGCTCTCGACGCCGGCGTTCGCTTTATCTTCACTCACCTTAATCTCAAAGGCGGCCCACCGTCCGTCGGCTAGCTGCACGATAGCATCGCACTCAAGGCCCGAATCGTCGCGATAATAGCGCACGGGCGTGCTATCCAGCAGGTCGAGCGAACGTGCGTAGACCAAAAGGTCGCGTATGACCAAATTCTCAAACACCAGACCAAATGTCTGCCAGTCGGCAAGCAGCGCCCGCGAGGACATACCTAGCAAGGCGCAAGCAAGGCTCGGATCTGCCAGATAGCGCTTGGGCTTGACGGTAAAGCGCCGTTTGTCGCGCGCGGCGGGAACCCAACCGGGGACCTCCTCGAGAATGAACATGCCTTTGAGGGCATCTAGGTACCTGCGCACCTTGGTCTCATCGGCAAACGCTGCGGGTTCCTCCTCGGCAGCGAACATATCCATGAGAATCGTTTTATACGTGGCTGCCTGTCCCAGATTGCGCGCGATCGATGCGGAGACTCGACGAGCAATATCGGGGTCGAGACCGACCGCCGGGAAGCTGCTCGAAAACGTGGTGTTGAGATATTCGCGGGCGATGAGCTGGGCGTCAGCCGAAACCATATCGATCGCCTCGGGCCAGCCGCCACGGCAAGCGGCTTCGACAAGCCCCGGCGTATCGCCATTGCACCGGCAGGGCTCAAAACGATGCTCAAACAAGCCCGCCAGGCTCACCTTGCCGTTGGACTCACCTGTCTCGGCAAGCGTCATGGGGTGCATGCGGACGCGGCCGATGCGGCCGGCTCCACTATGCGCGGGCGCCTCCGCCTTTGAGCCAAACGCAGGCGTGGCGGAACCCGTGAGGATATAGGCGCCGCGCGTACCCCGGGTGCGGTCGACCTCGTGTCTAACGTAGTCCCAAATCTGGGGAACGCGCTGCCACTCATCGATAATATGCGGACGGTCTCCCAGCAACATCATCGCCGGGTCGGCACGCGCGAGGTCGAGATTCTCGTCGACATACGAGGCGGACGCCCCGTGCTCGAGCGCGGCCCACGTCTTGCCGCACCACTTGGTGCCCGCAATCTCGACCGCGCCAAAGACACGAAGGTAGCGCTCGATTTGCGCATCCACGATACGTGGGATGTATCCGTCCCGATGTAGCCTCTCGCCTGCCATGAGCCACCCCCGCAGATTTCCAGTTCCTGCTTTCTGATTCTTCTATTCCACTGTAGCAAATTCGGATTTTCGGGTGGTTGCGATTCGGATTTTCATGTTCATATAATTCGGATTTTCCTGTTCTAAGGATTCGGATTTTCGGGTGAGTGAGATTCGGATTTTCTGAATCCGCTGGTCAGGAGTACCTCTTATCGACAAAAAGGCGGGGAGCACCGATACGGCACTCCCCGCCCACTCAATACGCGATAGCTTTCTCGACTACAGCTCGTTGGCCGCGTGATATGCCGTGCGGATGGCGCTGGCAATGTCGGCGGTGCGCTCGCCCGAGCAGTCGCCCACGCAGGTCACGGGCACCGTCACGCCGTCCAGGTCAAACGCGTTGGCCTTGGAACCCACGGCCATCACCACGTAATCGCAGGCAATCTTCACCGGCTCCTCGGCGCCGTCCTCGGTGGTGCGAATGGCCTCCACGCCCTCGTCGGTAATGGCGGTCAGGCGGGTCTTCACGTGCTGCTCCACGTTGTGCTCGGCAAAGTCGCTCATGATCAGCGGCAGAATGGTCTCGGACTCGCCCGCGGCAATCTTGTCGAGCATCTCCACGATCGCCACCTCGCAGCCGTGCTGCAGCAGGTACTCGGCAGTCTCGGTGCCCACCAGGCCACCGCCAATGACGGCGACGCGGCCCGTAAGCTCCACCTTGCCGGCCAGCACGTCCCAGCTCGAGACGACCTTGTCCGAATCGGCACCCGGAACGGGGATGACCACGTCGTGCGCGCCCACGGCCACAATCGCGGCATCGGCGGCGTTGAGGTCCTCAGCGGTAGCGGCATGGTTGAGCTCAACCTTCACGCCCAGGCCGGGCAGAATCTTCTCGTAGTACTCGACCGAGCGCATGATCTCGTCCTTGCGCGGAGGCGCAGCCGCCAGCACAATCTGGCCGCCCAGATGATCGCTCGCCTCGTAGACGGTCACATCGTAGCCGCGCTTGGCCGCCACGCGCGCGGCCTCCAGACCGGCGATACCGCCGCCCACCACGGCGATCTTCTTGTCGCCCTCGCCCGGCTTAATGGCGATGGTCGCCTCGTCGCCGTTCTCGGCATTGAGCACGCACGAGATGTACTTGCGGTTTTGAATCGCGTCGACGCAGCCCTTGTTGCAGTTGAGGCACTCGCGAATGGGCTCACCCGTGGCAGCCTTCAGCGCAATGTCGGGGTCGCACATGAGCGAGCGGCCGTAGGCGATGATGTCGGCCGCGCCGTCTTCCAGAATCTTCTCGCCGGCCTCGACCGAGACAACACGGCCCACGGTTGCCACCGGCACGGAGACCAGGGCCTTGACGCGCTCGGCCACCGGCAGCGTCCAGTTGTAGGGCATGGCGCCCATGGGCGGAATGGTGTCGCCCATGTTGCCGGTGTGGTTGGCCTGCGCGACCTGAATCATGTCGATGCCCGCGCCCTCGAGCAGCTTGGCGAATTCGCAGGCCTCGTCGGGCTGCAGGCCGCCCTTGCCGCGCGGCGTGCCGTCGGGGTTCTCCATGATCACGGGGAGCTTGTACTCCACCATCAGTTGCGGCGCGGCCTCCTTAATGGCAGCGACGACCTCGAGCGCGTAGCGGACGCGGTTCTCGAACGAGCCACCGTACTCGTCGGTACGCTGGTTGAGGATGGCCGAGCACAGCGAACCCACCAGGCGGTCGCCGTGGACCTCGATGGCGTCGATGCCGGCCTGCTGCGCGCGGGCGGCCGAGGCAGCGATGGCTTCCTTGATCTGGGTGAGCTGCTCTACGCTGGCCTCGTTCACAAAGTGCTGCATGTCGTGGTGCAGCTTGGCGTATGCCTGCTTGCGGATCTCGTTGGACTCGGCCATTTTGGCGGCAAAGGTCTCCTCGTCGCCGGCGGCCTTGGCCTCCTGCGCGGCCTTGGCAGCGACCATGGAGCCCATGACCATGCGGCCAACACCGGGCACGTCGTACTCGGGGTGGAACAGCTGCAGCGCGACCTTGGCACCGTGCTTGTGGACGGTATCGGCCAGCGCCTTAAACGTGGGGATCTGGGCGTCGGTCGCCAGCTTGGGCGTGGGGCTTGCGGTCATGACGGGAGCGACGTCACCGATGACGATGTAGCTCACGCCGCCACGGGCCAGGCGCTCGTAAAAGGCCAGGCTGCGCTCGCCAATGGAACCGTCGCGCTCCTCGTAGCCGGTGGTCAGCGGCGGGAACATAATGCGGTTTTTGAGCTCAAGGGGGCCAACCGTAATGGGCTGGAGCAGCTTGGATGCAGGTGCGGTCATGGATATTCCTCTCTTGTAGGCGCGGCGGCGATGATGCCGCGTAGTTGTCTAGAGGATATGGCATGAGAGCACGGCGGCACAACGAAAATCGGCGAATATCAGGTGACGGCAGGTGGATGGGGCGGGACGGCCCGTCGGTTCGTCTCAATCTGTAACAGTTACTCGGCAAAAACCGGGTCTTACTGTTACAGATCAAGACAAACGGGAGCGGTCCGTCGGAAAATCTCGATCTGTAACACTTACAGACCAAAAACGACCCTAGATGTTACAAATCGAGACGAACAAATTCGGTCCGACCAAACATCTCAATCTGTAACATCTAGGCCCACTTTTGGCCCCTACCTGTTACAGATCGGGACAACGGGAACCGTCCCAACAAAATGTCTCGATCTGTAACATCCATCGGCCAAAAACGACCCCAGGTGTTACAGATCAAGACAAACCAAACCCGCCTGCTAGAAAATCTCAATCTGTAACAGCTGCCCGGCAAAATCCGTCCCTCGTGTTACAGATTTAGACAAACGCGGCCCAAACCGCCGGTATATCTCGATCTGTAACACCTAGCCGCCCAAATCGGGTCTTGGTGTTACAGATCGAGATCTTTGATTGAGAGGCGGAGAATTGAACCGAAGAAACGATCCCGGGATAACAAAAAAGCTCGCCGGCTTGACCGACGAGCTGCAAGTTCTTGGTCGCGGGGGCAGGATTTGAACCTACGACCTCCGGGTTATGAGCCCGGAGTAATTATTGTTAATCATAGTAAATGAATTCTAATTATAGAAAAGAAAATAGCAGGTAGCTAGTTATTTTTGCTTGTGCTTTATTTTGATTTACAAAAAGTTTCACCCGCAATTCACCCGCAGAATTTCACTTGTGGGTGAATTTCTTTCACAATTCGGGATACGATACTCCCTGCCCGTGCCTTTAAAGGCACGGGCAGGGAGTATCGTATCAACCCCGTCAGCAGGAGACGCCCTATGGCCATCGAAAAGGGTCGCAAACCCAACACCTGGCTCATCACCTTTAACCTTCCGGAAAAGGATGCCAGTGGAAAATATAAGCGTGCACCCAAGCGAACCATACACGGGCTTAAATCGGATGCCAAAAAGGAACTTGCCCGTTACCGGGTCGAATACGAAAGCGGGCAGGCAGCTGGGTCGAAAAATACAGTCGCAAGCTATTCGAGCAAGTTCCACGCCCAACATAAGTTGAACTCACCCCTCGCCTACGACCGGGAGGCCTTGGAAATCAAAAAGATCGAAAGGCTATTCCGTGGCGTAGCACTCACATCCCTAACTCCTTCGAGGATCCGCAATGCATATTCGGCAGAACGTGCAAGGCGTGCAGTATGGACGGAAGGGTGCGGAGACGAAAGGCCCCTTTCAGAAAACGGCCTCTACAAGGTCCATGTCAAACTAAGACAGGTGCTTAAACAGGCATACCGAGATGGGGAAATCCCCAGCAATCCCGCCGATATGGTCGATTTTCCAAAACCGCCTCAGGAGAACAAAAGAAATAGCCTCACCCTCTCTGAGGCCCGACGGTTCAGAAAGGCCATCCTACGCAAAATTGAGACAGAGGGGGACGCAAAATACGTCGGGATCCTCATCATCCTCGGAACGGGCTGCCGTCGCGGAGAGATGCTGGGGCTAAGCTGGGGTGATATTGATTTCGCCAGCAATACCATTACGTTTTATAACCAGTACGCAAAGGACAAAGTCCTTCGTAATCCCAAAATGAGCTCAGCGGGCCGACGCGTCTGCATGGACGATACCCTGGCACGAATTCTTGCTGTCTGGAAAAACAGCCAACGCCTCAACCTGGAGCATATCAACGGCCTTCGCCTGAAGCATTCCATGGAGCCTTTGGCTCTGGACAGCCTCATGCCGGTCGTTAACGGAAAATACGGGCAGAGGATTGACCCCGACGGTTTTGACAAGTTCTTCCGCAACTTCTGCGTCGACAACGGATGGGGCGAATATACGAAGGACGTCGTCACCAAAACCTATGGTGGGAGAACCTTCACGCGGGGAAGGGTTATCAGGGCCTAACGGTCCATGAGCTTCGGCACACCGTCGCTAGCCTTCTCGTTGCCGAGGGCCTGGACGTCAAGACCGTTCAGACCCAGCTTGGCCACAAGTCTGCCTCGACCACGCTCAACATCTACGCCCATGCCTTCGAGGAGCGTTCCCGCGAGGCCGGTAACACCATCGGCCGCCTGCTGAACGGGTAAGCATGCATTAGCATACGAGATATCCGTCGCCCTTGATCGCTTTTAGGTTATTACTCCGCTTGCTTTCTGCGAGATATGCAAGCGCACGATCGATCTCCGATATTTCAAACATACCCTCGAGGGGCTGTTTGTAAATTAAATCGCGCGCCCGAACGATATCGCCAACGTTGCAGTTGGTCTTAACCGCCTCAGCCACCAGAGAGCGAGCCTTCCGCTTCCTGTTCTTGTCGTCCTCGTCTTTGCGTACCTTGCACTCCTTCACGGGATCGAGCTTGCAGTACTTCATATTGCTAGGCTCCGGAATGAAGGCACGCCCGCAATAAGGACAGATGCGGATTGTTCCATGGGAAAGGTGGGAGGCAAACCCCGCCCACAACCTTTCCAGAGTAGAGTTATAGGTCACGGCAGCACACCTGTCGACCAACCTCGTCATCACGGCATGAGTGCCATGACAGCCGATAGTGCTATCGAGACTCCCGCGAAGCAGCGCCGTTGCGATCTCGGCCAGCCTTTCGTCTTCCATCATGAAACGCGGCGTGATATCCGTGAACGGCGCAGCTTCGAACCTCGGGTCAATAAAGTCAGCTGCCATCTGGGTTTTAAGCCTGGTGATGCCGTCCCCTGTTTTCAACTCGCAGGTAATATACGAGCCCGCCCCATTAAGCCCGATCAGACGCGAAACGCCATCGGTTTGGTCGATGACGGCACTCCCGTGAACGGCAACTTGCGCCCCCATGTCTGTGGTAGCGATATGGCCAGACTCGAGCCAGAAGGATTCCTGCGAGGCGCGTTCCAGGAGTTCAGCATATGCAGGGGTGAGCCCGTCATCGATTAAATGAGAACACGTCCACATCGAAAACTGGCTTCCGTCGGCTTTGGATGCAATCGCTTCGGAGAAATGAAGATCGTCAAGAAGAGGAACCGCATCGCGCCCATCCTTGAGGAACGCGACAAGCCTGCTCGCGAACAGAGCAAAGCCGGCAGCGGCAACCCATTCCGCGATGGGCTCCCTGACCACATCTCCATCGACATAACCGACTTGATCGCCATATAGCCCAAAGAGCGGCCCCACGCGCTTCGCGAGCCGTAGCAGGCTTCCGTCGGCGCGCAAACAGTACTGCCCGTCTTTATGGCGAATCATCCGCATGCCGTCGTCGGGCCCCGCCAAGAGATATGGCGGCCAATCGGCACTCTCGGGATACCTCTCTTTATGCTTGTTGTCGACTAGGTCCGCGAGGGCGACGAAACAATCCGCATCGTCGACAGTAAGCCTTCCCCTTTCGGCAATCTTATGCTGAGACATCCCTGTCGACTTATCCCAATCGTCCGCATCTTTAAGCGGCCTCGCCCCCTTCGCCCATATCGGCGCATCCAAATCGGTCGAACGGAAGCCGAACACAAGGCATCCGTCAGCAAGACTGCCTTCGACGCGGACATCAAAGTCACCCTTAAATTGTCCAGTCGTCCCATCTAGCTGCATAAAGATAATCCAATCACGTTGTCCGCGGAGTTACCCCCTCTTTTCGCTGAAGCAATCACGGGAAACTACAGTCAGCTCGAGCACAGCACTTATACCCACGAATAGAAGGGAGCTGCCATGGTCAATCAAGTCGCCCATCGTGACGGCCCGCTTTATTGGTCGACCGATCGCGTCATGGCGGAGCTGGGCGTCAGCCGCCCTACGGCTTACAAGTTGATGCACGCCTCCGGCGCGTGCATCAAGGCCATGCGCCATATCCGCGTGTACGCGCCCAGCTTCATCGCTTACGTCAACTCGATTAACGACAAGGAGAGCCACGATGCCTAGCCCCAACCATCCCCCCGCCGTGCCCCCGGCCTTCCGCGGCGGCATCCGTCCCCTGCTCGACTGCCTCGATGCCGTCTTCATTGGTACCGACGGCCGCGTTACCTTCGAGCCCGCTCCGCTCAGCGCCGAGCTCAACGGACTCGGTGAGGAGCTCGTGCTCCTCACCGGCGTCGCCGGCGGCGGCAAGACGGACCTGATCTTGAACATGGGCCTCTCCATGGCGCGTCACCGTCACGTGGTGATCGCCAGCTACGAGATCGCCCGCGCGGCCTGCGTCCGTCGCATCCTTCCTGCCGCGTCATGTCTCATCCCCGGTGGCACACCGCTCACCGAGGCCGACTTCGCCGACGAGAGCAAGCGTGAGGTCGTCGATGACACTGTCGCGGCCGTCCGCGCCATCTCAGACAACCTCATCATCGTTGACGATCTCACGATGGACGACGTGCGCGGCCACAGCATCGAGTGCCTCACCGAGGCAGTGCACGCCATCGCCATCCGCGATGGCATCCCGCCGGCGGTGATTGTCGACTACGCCCAGCTCGTTACCGTGTCCACACCGGCATTCTCGACGACGGATATCCTCGACCGCGTGTCCTTCGGCCTCGCACAGATGGCGCATCACGAGCGCACCCCCGTCATCGCCGTCGCCATCACCGGCAAAGACGGCAGCTTCCGTGGCACCGCCAAGCTCGAGTTCGACGCGGACATCATCCTCTCGATCATGACCGACCGCGAGGATGCCGAGAACGGCAGCCGCGATCTCCATGTCGACATCAAAAAGAACCGCAACGGCGCCGCGGGCGGCCGCGTCGACCTGACGTACTGGCCTGCGTACCACCATTTCGCCGCCACCGAATAGCAATCTGCGGGGCGCAAATGCGCCCCGCTCAACCCCAAGGAGTATCACATGAGCACCATCAAGAGCAGCAACAAGATCGTCCAGAAGGGCTACGGCCTTCCTCTTGTTTTCGATATCGCTGACCGCCGTTACACCTACCGTGCCGCCGACGACCCCCGTTTCCTCAACCTCGACTCTATCGCGACCGCAAAGAGCGCTTGGGTTCTGCGCTTCAAGAACAAAATCGATGGGCTTCCGCAGGCCTATATCGTCTTTAGCCAGACCGAACGCCCGCTTGACCCCATCGAGTATCTCGCTGACATTGACGAGCTCTACGGCATCCCCGACGATGAACTCATCAAGGTCGCGGCACGTTCCTATATCGTCGACGGCTACGGTGAGGCGCATGACACCTTCTGCGATCGTTATATGCGTCGCCTTGAAGACATGGGGCAGGAACTCGGGATCTTCGCCGCAATCCCGGCCCGCTTCCTCAAAATTATCCCAAACAACACCTTCACCTACCAGACTATCGAAAACATTGACGACTAATCCGCCACGCGCCGCCGCCTACACAGGCGGCGGCCTTTTCTTTAACGGAGAAGGAAAAATGACAACGAGAAATGTCAGCGTAAAAATCGACCACAAGCTCTACACCGCCCTCAAGACGCGGGCGGAGCTCGACAACTCCAGCGTCAGCGACGAGATCCGCTCGCTCCTGCGCTCGGCACTCGCCGCGGAGGAGCTCGACCTCTACGGCAACGAGGTCGCAAGCTTCATCCGCGGCGTCGTCGACGCGCGGATGGACGTCGCCGCACTCGACATCGAGCGCAAGCTCGACGCCACCGAGGACCGCATCGCCGCGGTCCTCTCGCGCCCCATGACCGCCGCCATCATGGCGGGCCTCATGTCGGCCGACGTCCTCAAGGCCTCCTACGCCTCGCTCGACGACGTCCCCGTCGCGGACATCTGGAAGAACTACCTCGCGCAGGCCGGCGAGCTCAGCCGTGCCGGCCTCGGCCGCATCGACGAGGTGAAGCTCCACGCGCGCGAGCGCGCCGATGGCTAGCCCGCCCGTCATCGTCAACCACTCCGTCGTCCGCGCGGGGGCGTCAGCAAGGGCGGCCGCCGCGGGTCTGGCGGCATACGCCGGCACCCGCCGCGGCGTCGTCATCGAGGTCAGCGAGGCGGACGGCAGGAGGCTCGGCGTGGACGGCCTGGCCGCCTACGCCGCGAACAGGACCGGCTCGACCGGCGGCCTCTGGGGCGCGGACGGCCCGGTCCCCGTGACGAAGGTCAGGCGCGCCATCGCCCAAAACGGCGGCGCGGTGCTCACCACCGTCGTCACGGTCCCGAACGACATCGCCCCCGGAGCCGGCCTCGACCGCCTGGACGCCTGGCAGGCCCTGGTGCGCTCCGAGTGGCCGAGGCTCTTCTCCGAGATGACCGGCGTGCCCGAGAGCCGCGTGGAGTTCTACGCGGCGATGCACATCAACGGCACGAGCCACCACGTCCACATCCTCACGGTCGACCGCGAGGGCGACTGGGACTTCCTGCTGCCCAGGGGGAAGATGGAGACGGCGCGGCTCGAAATCTCCTCAAAGGCCATGGCGCCGCTGCTGCGGGAGGCCTACATCGAGCGCGACCTCGCGAGGGAGACCGCGCTGGACGCCGTCGCCCGCATCGACCGGAACCGTTTCGATATCGAGCTGCCGCCGGACGGAAGGATCGAGGCCGCCCACCTCAGGCGTTTCCACCCGGAGGCCTCCGCCGCGTTGAGGGAGGCCCTCGGCCGGGCGGCGTCCGACTCCCCCGCACTCGCCGGCGCACTGGAGCGCCACAGGAAGGCGGTCGAAAGGTGCGCCGACCTCAAGTGCCTGACCGGTGAGGCGCGGGACACCTACGTCCACAAGGCGGCCGCCGACCTCGGCCTCCGGTGCGAGAACGCGGCGCTGCGGGTCATAGTCCCAGACAGAACGCCGGCTCGCGAGGAGGTGCCGACACGACGTGCCGCGCCCCAAACCGGCCCCGCGACGGAGAGGCGGCGGGAAGCCGGACTCGCCACCGAGGCCCGGGCCTGCATCCCGAAGACGCACCTCGAAAGGATCGCGCGAAAGGCCGCACGCGGCCGGACCCTCGAGCCGGCAGACCTCAGGGGGTGTCCCACGGCGGACCGGGCATTCAGGCGCGCCCCGTCGGCAGGCACCGCCCTAGGGCGCGCCGCCGCGATGGCGACCCTGGTCGCCAGGGAAGCCACACGGGACGACAGAGGATGCGACATGGGAGACGAGGCCGGCGAGAGGGCACTGAGACTCATCGCCGCGACCCTGAGGGTCCTCGCCTCCGGCGGCACCGGGCCGTCGAGCGTCCCCGCGCTGAAGATAGCAAACAGGATAGAGAGGACGATCACGAGATGAAACCAAAATCCTTCAACCGCGACATGAAAAAGGAACTCGCCGGCACGCTCGCGGCCCACGGCGTCGCCGCCGTCATAGCCTGTGCCGCGACCGCCAGCGCCTGGGACTACGCCAGGTGGTGGACTCTATCCCTCATCTCAGGCCTCTCCGTCCTGCTGCGGCTGCCCACGGCCGACCCGGGACCCGAGCCCGCCTACGTCTTCCGCGGCCCCCTCGAGGCGGCCGCCGACACGGCGGCGTCGGGCCAGGCGGGCGAGCTGCTCGCGGCGCTCGCCCTCGTCGCGGCCTCCGTCCTCATCCTCGGCCTCGTCTCGTGGGGCCGTTCATGGGCGAGGCTCCACGACGGGACGTTCGCCGGCGACCGCGCGCCCACGCGCACGCACGGGGACGCCTGGCTCGAGTCGAGGCCCTCCAGGGTCGCGAGGCGCTGCCCTCCCTGGGACGGGAAGGCCGCCGCGGAGGGGCTCGTGGCGGCCGGCTGCATCGGCGGCGGGATCGCGATGGTCCCCGCCGTCCACTGCCTCATAAGGGCGGGCAGTGGCGCTGGCAAAAGCAGACGCGCGACGGCACCCTCGATCGTCGCGGCGATCGACCGCAACGCCCACGGGATCCCGACGTCCGTCATCGTCCACGACCCGAAGTCCGAGATTCGCGCATGGACCGAGCCGCTCGCCAGGAGGGCCGGGATGGAGGTCGTCGCCATCCGGCTCGACGAGCCCGTCAAGTCGGCGAGGTTCAACCCCCTCGACCGCGCCATCGCGGCACTCGGGACCGAAGGCGTCGCAGGTGCCGTGGCCGAGCTCCGCGAGCTGTCGGCGGCCATCGTGCCCGACGCCTTCTCCTCCGGCCAGAGGTTCTTCACGGACGCCAGCCGCAACCTGCTAACCGGCCTCTGCCTGCTCGCGATAACGGACGGGCGGATCCCTGACAGCGCCCGGAACCTATCGACCGTGCTCGCGCTCCTGGAGCCCCGCGACGGGAAGAGCGCGGTAAAGTCGCTGGAGGAGCTCGCCGCGGACCTGCCGGCGGGAAACCCGGCGCGCCAGTTCCTCCTCGTCGCCTCGTCGAACGGCGGCGGGGGCGAGGCCCTCGTCTCCACCGCGCGCAACTACCTCATGTCCTTCTGCGACGACGACGTCAGCCGCATGCTCTGGGACGGCGAGGTCGACCTCGCATCGGTCGGGCGCAAGCCCACCATCCTCTACATCGCCAGCGCGACGGACCGCGGCGACCGCGGCGCGCTCGTCTCGTGCATCTTCTCCCAGGCGCTGTCGGCACTGCGCGAGATCGCGCGCCTGTCCGGCGGCAGGCTGCCAGCGGAGACCCTGCTCGCCATCGACGAGGGGTCCGGGATCCCCAAGATCCCCCGCCTCCTCGGCGACCTCGCGGAGGTCCGCAGCATCGGGCTGCACGTCGTCTTCGTGCTCCAGAACACCCATCTGCTCGAGGCGCGATGCGGTTACTCCAGGGCGGAGTCGGACGCGCTGCTGGCGCTGCTCGGCACCCAGGTCGTCCTCTCGGTGGAGTCCGTCGGCGAGGCGGAGGAGATCAGCAAGCGTCTCGGCGACTACAGCGTCAAGACGACCGGGCAGAGCTCCACCAAGGGGACGCAGAGCTCCTCGTCCGGCAAGTCGTTCTCCGTGGCGCGCCGGCCGCTGATCACCCCGTCAGAGCTCATGGCCTGGAGCGCGCGCGAGAACGGCGCGCTCGTGATCGACGCGGAGGGCCCGATGGCACTCGCCAGCCGCGACATCACCGAGACGTTCCTGGGACCGCTGCTCGGCATGACGTCGCCGGAGGCCGAGGGCGCGCTGCTCGCGCGGGCGCTCGAGGGGGAGGTCCGGAACACCTCCCCGGCACCGGTGTGGCGCATCCCGGAGAAGCCGAAAAAGCCCAAGGGGTCGCCGTCCGGCGGCAGGAAGCGCAAGGTATCCGCCGCGCCCGACGGGTTCTGATGCGTCATACGGCCCTGCCTGCGAAAACGGCCCGCCGTCATACGGCGCGCGAGGCGCGTATGACGGCGGGCCGTGGCGGTCTTTCGGTTTATCTTTCCACGCTACCAGCGGAAACGAACTCGGCACGCCGAGTTGCGCCGCAAAATCCCGGGCGCCCGTAGTGCGCCCTTATCCTGCTCATAAGGACCGGCTATCCCTTACCTGTGACACAATCTCAAACGCACAGAACAGAATCATCAGTCCAATCATCGCATAAGAGGCAGCCGAACCTTCAAGCACTATTCCACAAAGAACAATCTCCGCGCCGCCAATAAGAACTGTTATCAGGCGCTCTGCCTTTTTGCTCCCGCCGCTCGCATAAAAAGGCGGCAAGGCGCACAAGATCACATATAGCCCGGGAAGGGAATACAGGATCGATAGTCCAAGCCCCCCATCAACCGCAGTGTTTTGCGTAAGAATCAACTGAACCCAAACGGCAATTATCACTGAGCAGGTTGTCGATAAAAGAAGGCTAGAAATATAGCACGCAACAAAGTCCCGTCGCATTCGAACAGAGAAATCCGCGAACTCTCTTCGCCGCGTGGAAACAATAAGGTACACAGAAATTGCAATAGAGCCAATCAGAGAAAACAGCGGAACAACCAGCAATTCAAGCTTATTACCCCATCGATCAGCCACGCCCCCACTCCAATGAGCGGGAATTGTATCAGGGAGGACTGACCAAGCCGCCCATAGAATCAGAAATGGAAGAATAGAGAGGATGAAGGATGATAACACTGCGGTAATTTTTTTTGAGGCTCTCATCGATTCCGCATCTCCTTGCGCGCTCACATTCCACTCCGCCTTAAATCAAGTATAAATACACAGTCTTTCAAGACAGCTATTCAACATTGGTGGTCACCGCTATGGACAATGTGAACCACCTAAACGAACTCTCAATACAGTCCCAGCTTAGCACCCTTGAAAAACTGGTCGCGGACGCGGAACAATCTACCGACGCAAGACGCGATTTCGAAGCTCAGCCTCGTGCCGTATTCCAGAAATATGGAATTACAGACCTCCAAATCAAAGCGGGAAATCGAAAAGTCTCTGTACGAACTGGTGGAGTCAACCGAAAAGGAGGCGCGTGTCCCCGTTGCACGCGCAGTATATCGTCGTATCCAGCTCCCACCGTCCAAGGCACTTGGACGGTGGGAGCTCCGCATCCCCGGGAAAGGAAAAGCGCGGCCCATCCGGACCGCGCCCGCGCCCTCCTCCCATTTCACCCCGCGACGTAGACCGTTCGGCCCGTCTCGCAGTCGATGGTCCCGGCATCCCCGAAACCGACCCGGACGGCCGCCCATCCGCCGGCGGCTGCCAACGCGTCGGCCTCGGACCTCGCGGCGGCGATGAGGCGCTCGAGCTCGGCCGAGCCCGCCGGCGCGGTCCCCACCTCGAACGCCCCGCCGTCGCCTCCCGACTCGTACTCGACGACGACCGTCGAGCCGAGGGCCTCCTCGAGGGTCTCGCTCAGGCCGCCCATGCCGTCGAGGGCGTGCCCGGCGACCGTGGCCAGCGGGTAGCGGGCCATCCCGGACGCCACCGAGCGGACGGCCATGCGAAGCAAGCCGGCGGCCTCGAGCGCCTCGAGGAGCGCCGCGGGCACGTCGGCGTCGATGGCGATGTTGCCCCGCCCGCGGCACCACTCGGCCGCCGCCGGCACGCTCGCCGTGAGCACGCCCCACTCGGCCATGTAGCCCTCGGAGCGCTGGTCCGTGGCGTCGAGGAGGAGGACGGCCAGGCCGCCGCCCACGTACTCATCGGCCACGAGGGCGAGGCGGACCGCCTCGCCCATGGAGTCGAAAACGACCGTGACCATGCGGCTACCTCCTCCTGACGGCGCTGAGCGGCTTCGGGGAGAAGTGCTCGTCGCGCTCGACGGCGGCGAACCCCATCTGGCGGTTCAGCTCGGCCATCTCCTTGATGCTGAAGTAGCCGAGCTCGTCGTCGTAGCCCTCGACGAGGCCGAACGCCTCGTCCGTGCCGTCGAACTCGAGCAGCCACCAGTCCCATCCGTTCACGCACGAGAAGTAGTGGGCGTAGACCGTGGGGTCCTCCGCCCCGTCCTGCCCATAGAGCCCCGGCACCGTCTTGGCGATTTCCACGGTCATCAGCTGCTGCATGTCTTCCTCCGTTCCGGGCACGTGACCCTCAACATCTCGCCCCTGCGGGCAAAGCCGAATGGCGACGCCGCGCGTCGTCGTCGGCTTTGCTCCCTGCAAAGCCGCACCGGAGTGAAGACGGGTCAAGGGAGGTCCATGACGACCTCCACCAACCGGAGCGGAGCGGAGGTTTGTGCGGGGTCTCATGGGCCCCCTTGACGCGGCGTAGCGGAGGTGCCACCCGGCCGCGGAGCCGTGGCCGATTCACGGCGGACGCCGGCAGCCCGCGTCCAACATCGATACCATTTAATGCCCTATTTACTTTTTGAAAGGAGTCGCATGGAACTCGAAGACATCATTTACGAGCTCACTTGCCTTCATGAGTCGATGCTTTTCTGCTGCGAGGACCGATTCGGTAAGGAGGACCCGGTCTTCGCGCATTACTGCATGGCGCTGGGGAGGATCGTCAGGGACCTCGAAGAAACCGAGCGGCGCATTCGGACCGAAACGGCCAGTGCTAAATCACGTCAATAAGAAACGCCCCGGCAATTTACTGCCGGGGCGTTTTTTAGAGCTCGATCTCCGCGATTATTTTTTTCATCTCGAGGGCCCATCCGAGCTGCTCCTCGATGTACCCCGGCCATGCGTCCTGGTGGCCCTTGATGGGGTGGCCCGCCTTGTAGAAGCGCAGCCCCGATGCCTTTTTCGCATCGAAGGGTGCCGCCGTCAGCCCGAGGTGCTCCTCGAAGACCCCGCTGTTGGCGATGGCGCGGTGCCCGATCTCCTTGTCGTCGTCCACGTACAGCTCGATGCCCGTGCGGCCCCTTTGCGTATCGATGAGCAGGGCGAGATGGTATGCCGAGACCCCCAGGCGAAGCGTCGACCAATGGTCCTTGCTGGGCTTCTGCGGGCTGAACTCCTTGAGGAACTCCGGATGGCCGCCCGCCACATCGCGGTAGGCCGTCCAGTACGCCAGCTTGACCTTTTCGGTCTCGCTGAGCCCCTCGGAGAGCTTCACGGTCTTGGTCCACTCGTTCGGCTGCTCGACCACGCCGAAGCGCGGGGCGGGCAGGGAGTCCCCGATCTTCCAGAGCTCGACCTCGACCAGGAAGAACCCGAAGTCGCTGTCGGTGTGCTGGTTGAGCCACTCGATGGCCTGGCGGTGCTCGTCGCGGGCGCGCGCCACGACCCAGATGACGACCTCGGCGCCCTTGCCGGCGGCGTACGTGATCACCTTGCCGAGATGGTCGTGGTTGGTGTCCTCGAGCTGGTTCTCGATGATCACCTTGCGGCCCGTACCGGACTCCTGCGCGTAGATGTCCACGTTGAACGATCCGACCGAGGACTCCGTCTCTATGAGCTCGAGCTCGATTCCGACCGCCGTCCCGAGGGTTGCGAGGTTCTGCTCCTCGGCCAGCCACTTGGTGAAGTCGTGGGCCTCATGCGGCCACACCTCGCGCAGGGGGACCTTATGGATGGTGTCCAGGTTATAGGTCTTCATCCGCCGCCCTCTCGACCGATAATCCAGTGCCGTTGTAGAGCCTCTCGCCGTCAAACGAACGCAGCAGGAGCCCACGACGTTCGTCGACGTCCTTCAGCTCGCACGGATACACGAATAGCAAAATGTTTTGTCGGTACTTGTAGTCAGCGTAGACATCCGGATCGCCCAATCGCGTAGGTATGGACGCGATATCGTCCGCCATACGCTCACTTGACCCCACGTATATTCCGAGATAGTCGCTGAAGTTCTTATCGTGGTCATGCCTGCGGTATGTCGCGATGAGATAGCAGCCGGGCATATCGTAGCCGTTGAACGCAGCTTCGGAGGCTTTGACCTGCTGGCAGATGAACTCGTGCAGGGGCATCACCGTCGACGCGCCTTCAAATATTGATTGCCTGGCGGCATCGATCTTCTTGCGAGCCTCCGCGGCGGCCCTTGAGTCCTGGAACGCCTTCGTGGCATCCCCCAACGCGCCGGCTGCCGCGCCGACGCCTTCCGCCGCCGCACCAAATCCCTTGCCGATGCCGTCGGCAACAGCACGCGCGCCGTTGGTTGCCCCGTCGGCAGCGCTTTTCACGGCTCCATCGACATCGAAACCGAGCTGCTTTGCCCCATCGACAACCCCGGCGGCGGCGGCTAAAACCCCCGCTGCAAGATTCACCGTGTCTTTTACGGTTTTCAAATTGACGGCCATATCGAGCCTTCCCTTCTATTCCGCCTTGCCAAATCGGTTCATGACCTCAAGCAACTCGCCCGTCGTGACGATTTTTGCCTGCGAGTTGCCGCTGAAAACTGCGTCGAGCTTGCTTCGTCCCACGTTGTCGCCTATTGCGAGGTACTTCGTGCTCTGCGCGGGCTTGCCATCGGTCGCTTTCATCCCGCATTCCTTAAGTGCGGCAAGGATCTCATCGCGATTGTAGCCCGGAGTAACGCCGGATACCTTCACCTTGAGTCCGACCGGATCAGTGATTTCGCCCGGATCGCCCCTGTGGCCCGCCTCCTCGGCTTTCGCCAAAATCTCTTCGATGGTTTCCTGCGACCCGTTCACCAGCCCCAAGCCCGTGAAAACACGCTTGCGGCCATGATGGGAGGAGGCATTCGGAGCCCAAACGGCGGGCTCGAGCGCACCGAACTCGCCGGCCAGCCCACGGAAAACCCCAAGGCACGCCTCGGCGTCGCTCATGGCATCGTGGTGGCTATCAAGATGCACGCCGTAATGCTCGCAGAGGTCGACAAGCGCTCCGGGCAGACCCTTCTGCTTCGCCACCAGCATCGTATCGATTACTTCGATCTCGGGCATTTCGATGTCGTAGGCAGCCAGACTCTTCTTGATGTGGTGGATGTCGGCGCCGTTGGCGTTATGCGCGACCAGGATGTAGTCTCGCAGCAAATCCGCCAGACCGGCATCCTCCCAGAAGCGGACAAAGGTCGGCATGTCGTCCAGTGAGTCCCAATCGATTTCCAGATGAGACCTACTCCACCAACCAATCTCGCTCTCAGGATTGATCACCCGGCAAACCGGGTCGCCCAGGCAGTTTCCCTCAAGATCCGTGAGGATATAAGCGACCTGGCATATCCTCTGCTGGGGATTCGCCGTCTCGCTGTCCCAGAAGATATATCCCTTTTTCGCCATACGGCTTCCTTTCCCTTAAAACAAACTGTTATCCCATTCGGGTGCCTGGGTTATCGTCCCGACACGGGAAAGGAACAGCGCGTAGAAGGGGTCGTTCTTGAGATAGTAAACGCAGGCCGCCTCGTACTTGTCGTCCTTCTCCTTGGTCGTTGCCGACCCGTTGACGATAGGGTCAAGGGCATCGTAGACGGTCTTCATATAGCGACTCCCTTGTTGTTATTCAGACGTCACTATTTTAGCTAAGGACCGCCGGGACTCCTCCCAATTGGAGTTTATCGGTCGATAAGTCAAGCCGACCGGTCCGCGATTATCAATGGTTTATCTGCTTCACATAATAAATTGACTCAGGATTCACCCGCAATTCACCCGCAAGGTAAACCGATAAAGAAAAAGCTCGGAAGCAATTTTGCTTCCGAGCTGCAAGTTCTTGGTCGCGGGGGCAGGATTTGAACCTACGACCTCCGGGTTATGAGCCCGGCGAGCTACCAGACTGCTCCACCCCGCAATGTCTGGGCGCCTCATGTGCGCAAGAAAGAATATTACGTGGGAGTTCGGTAAACGGCAAGGAAAATCTCGTAGAGCATAATTCCTTCATATTTAAACCCCTCAGCCCATATCACCGTGAACAAATCGCAGCCTAGCGCCGTCGGCGGCGCGTATACAATGGTGCGCGTCCTTTTACGCCGACACCTGGAGTAGACATGCTGCTCGCTATCGATATGGGAAACACGCAGACGGCCATGGGTCTGTTTGACGGAAACGAGCTGGTGCAGTCGTGGCGCATGCCCACCGACCGCTCCTATACCGCCGACGAGATCCATGTGCGCCTGATGGGTTTCTTTAAGATGTACGGCCTTTCGCTCGACGCGGTCGACGCGATCGCCTTTGCCGGCGTGGTGCCGCAGCTCTCGCGCGAATGGCACGCCGTGGCCGACCGCATTACCGCAGACGCCATCGTTATTGGGCCGCAGACGGCCGCGGTGACCAAGCTGCGCGCGGCGCGTCCCCAGGCCGTAGGCGCCGATCGCGTCGCCAACGCCGTTGCGGCCGAAACTTTCTACGGCGCGCCGGCGATCGTGGTGGACTTTGGCACCGCGACCAATATCGACGTCATCGATGAGGACGGTTATTACATTGGCGGAGCGATCGCGCCGGGTATCCGCATCTCCATGGACGCGCTTGCCGCACGTGCCGCCAAGCTCGCTAGCGTGCCGCTCGAGGCGCCCGAGCACGCCATCGGCCGCGATACCGAGGAGTGCATCAAGGTCGGCGCCGTGGTGGGCGCTGCCGCCATGGCCGAGGGCCTGGTCGCGCGCATGAAGCGCGAGCTGGGCCGCGAGGATGCCACCGTTATCGCCACGGGCGGTCTCGCCGGCATCGTCGCCGATTCGACCGATGCCTTCGACGTGGTCGACGGGCAGCTCACCATCAAGGGCATCTGCGAAATCTACCGCCGCATGCAGGAGCTGGGGTAAGACAGGGGCATAAGTCGAGCACGTCCAATGCCCCAGCCCCCGCAAACGTTCGCCAAGCCTATTCCTCAAAACTGAAAAATTTTCAATTTTGAGGAATAGAGACTCCTCGAATACGCCCAGCACAGCGATATCGTGCATGTTTCCTATTCCTCAAAAACGAAATTTTTTCAATTTTGAGGAATAGGACCGAGATGCCGCTCCACAGTCACGCAAAAGCCCTCCCCGGTGCAGGCCGAGGAGGGCTTCGTTGTCATTGTTATCTATGGACGCGGACGCCTCGCGCTACAGCCCGCGAATGCGTACGGCCTCGGGCGGAAACTCCTGCTCGCCGGCATCGGTCTTGATGGTCGCACGACCCCAGATGTCCAGGCCCGCAAATACACCAACAGCAAGCGGCAAGCCGCTGGGCGACACCGCCGCAACTTGGCGACCCAGCAGCGGCACCATGTCGAAGTACTCGCCCAACACGGGGGCCAGCGGACCTGCGGCGCCCTGCGGCGTATTGGCAACAGCCGCCCAGGCGTCCACACGGGTCAGCACGGCGGCAGACAACTCCTCGACCAGCGCTTCGTCGGCCGCATCCACACCGAGCTCGCTCAATGCCGAACGCTCAATATCCACCGTCACGGCACCGAACATGCCCGCAGCACCGGCGCCGCCGTTGACGGTGACGCGCGCGAACGACGTCTCAAACACAGGCGCACCGCACACGATGTCACTCGGCCACTGGATGCCCACCTTGCCGGCAAGGCCCAGGCCCGGCGTCGACGCCGTGCCCGCGAGCGCGTCCATCATGCCCATCGCCGCCACAAACGGCAGGCCGTGGAAGGCATGCATATTCACGTCCGGGCGCACGACCAGCGAAAACGTCAACGACGCCTCGCCCGCGCTCCAAGCGCACCAGCCCGCGGACACACCCTCGCGACCCGCGTCGCGCGCGGCGTCAAGCTCGGTGCCGGCGGCTACAACATTCATCTCAATCATCTACATACGCCCCAATTCGCCCACGATATGGCCCACGCGGTCCTCGGGCTCCTTGACCTCGACACCGTTGTAGCGGAAGAACCGCGCCGGGTCGTGCATCAGATCCTCGAGCGGCACCAGTACAAAGTCGCGCTCGCCAATGAGTGGATGCGGCAGGCGCAGCTTTTTGCCGCCATGGATCTCGCCGTCCATCCACAGCAGGTCCAGGTCGATGGTGCGCGGACCGTTGACCTTGGCCTTCTTGGAGCGGTCGCGCCCCAGCTCAGCCTCGATCTTCATAAGCTCGTCGAGCAGCACCAGCGGCGCCAGCTCGGTCTTGATCTCGATGACGGCGTTGGCAAACGCATCTTGGCGCGTCTCGTAGGCCGGCTCGCTCTCGTAGATGCGCGAGCAGTTGGACACGCAGGTGAGCGGAATCTCGGCGATCATGTCGCGTGCGGCGCGGATGTTGTCGCAACGATGCCCCAGGTTGGAGCCCACGGCCACAAACGCACGGCGCGGCTGCGGCTTGGCGACAGCCCAGTAGCCGTTCAGGAAGTGCGCAAAGCCAGTGACGTCGTGCACGCGCACGATGTTGGCACCGGCCTGGATAGCGCCCAGGCATACGCCAAACGTGGCGGCATCGCGCGCGGCGGCCTCGGTCACGCCCGAGACGGCGCCCACAAAACGCTTGCGCGACACGGCGCACATGAGCGGATAGCCCAGCGACGCCATCTTGGCGGTCTCACGCTGGATGACGATATCCTCGTTGGCCGTCTTGCCAAAGCCCGGGCCGGGATCGATGCAGATGCGGTCGCGCGACACGCCGGCATGGATGAGCGTGCGGGCCTGGTCGGACAGAAAGCCCATGACACGGCGCATGATGGGCGCCGAATCAGGCAGGGTAAAGCGGCGGAGCTGCGAGGTGGGCACGTAGGCTTCCTCGCGGCGGGCACTGCGGCGCATCATGGCTGCCAGGTGGTCATTGGGCTCCGGCGCGGGCTCAGGGGTCGCGACGGCCTCGGCGACAGGGATAGCCTGCTCGGCGGCCGGTGCCTCCTGCTTCTGCTCGTCCGTAGGCTCGGGTGCAGGCTCCGGATCGCCGAACGGCAGCGAGGGCTGCACCACGCCACCCGGGAGCTTTGCCTCCGTCTTGGGCTCGCCCAGCAACTTGCCACGGCGACGGCGGGCAGGCTTCTCGGCCTCGCGCGCAGCCTCGGCGGCCGCCTCGCGCGCCTTTTCGGCAACAAACGCCGCGGCCGAGGTATCGAGCTGCACCGTTGCATGCGCGCGCGTAGGCGCCGCGACCTCACCGGCATGCATCACGATGACGCCGCAGGTGCTCGTCGCGACAAACTCGACCATCTTGGGGTCGGTGAAGCCCGTCACGTCGTTGACGATCGAGGCGCCGCAGCGCACGGCCGCCTTGGCAACCGCCACGTGGCGCGTGTCGATCGAGACGATGGCGCCCTCTTTGGCCAGCGCGCGCACCACGGGCAGCACGCGGCGAGCCTCCTCGTCGGGGTTGACCGGGGTAAATCCGGGGCGCGTGGACTCGCCGCCCACGTCGATGATGTCGGCGCCAGCGTCGAGCATCGCCAGGCCGTACTCGATAGCGGCATCCGGGTCGAAGTGCTCCCCGCCGTCGCTAAACGAATCGGGCGTCACGTTGAGGACGCCCATGATGCGCGGGCGGTCAAAGCTGAGCTCGTACTTTCCGCACCGCCATGTCTTGCTATCGTTCGCCATGAACATCCTCCTAAAATGCCCGCGCCGCCGCGCTCGGGCGCAGGCGGCGGGGTTGCTTTGCAATCAGTCTTTCTATTGTATCCGCGCACACGGGCTAGAACGCAAACGCGGCCGCGATGTCGCAAGAAATCAGCAGGTCGGCATTTGCATCCTGATCGGTGGGAGCAAGATTGCAAATGGCCAGCGTATCGCCGGTAAAGTAGCGCGTAAGGCCCGCCGCCGGATACACCACGAGCGAGGTCCCGCCCACAATGAGGGCATCGGCCGCGGCAATGGCGGCGACGGCGCCGGTCAGCACACGCTCATCGAGCGGCTCCTCGTAGAGCACCACATCGGGCTTAATACGCCCGCCGCACGCAGGACACACGGGCACACCCGCGGCGTCCTCGTGCTCGCGCGAGCAAATCCACTCGGCGCTATAGACCGCGCCGCACGACTGGCAAATGTTGCGATGGACCGATCCGTGCAGCTCGAACACGCGCTGCGAGCCTGCCATCTGATGCAGGCCGTCGATATTTTGCGTCACCACGGCATTTAGCTTGCCGGCGCGCTCCAGCTCGGCCAGCTTGGTGTGGCAGCGGTTGGGCTTAGCGCCAAGCGCGATCATCTTGGTGCGGTAGAAGTCGAAAAACTCGGCCGGGTGCGCCTCGTAAAAGCTATGCGAGAGCATGGTCTCGGGCGGATAGGCAAACTGCTGGTGGTATAGGCCGTCCACGCTGCGGAAATCGGGGATGCCACTCGCCGTGGAAACGCCCGCGCCGCCAAAGAAGACCACGCGCTTGTGGGTGCCGAACAGCTCCGCCAGCGCGGCGGAGGCCTGCTTGGGATCCGTTATCGCCTGCGTCATATGAGTCCTCCGTCCTTGTTGGTCGGATGGCGGCGGGCGCTTGCCCGGCGCGCAGCCTTTGGATCGACACGCGCGGAGCCCACCACCGCCCCTGTTGCGCTAATCTTAAGCCTGCCAACCCCGTCGAAAGGACACCATGCCTCAGACTTACACTTTCGCCTCGTGGAACGTCAACGGCCTGCGCGCCGTGCTCAAAAAGGACCCGAGCTTTATCCAAATCGCGCAAGAACTCGATGTCGATATCTTGGCGCTGCAGGAGACCAAGCTGCAGGAGGGCCAGGTCGATATTGACCTGCCCGGCTATCACCAAACCTGGAGCTACGCCGAGCGTAAAGGCTATTCGGGCACCGCAGTCTTTAGCCGCCAGGAACCGCTGCGCGTGCTACGCGCCGACGCACTGCTGCCCTACGCCGGCGAGGGCGAGGCGGCCGAGCTCGTCGCCCAAGCCGCAACCGAGGGCCGCGTCTGTGCGCTCGAGTTCGACAAGTTTTGGTTCGTGGATGTCTACACGCCCAACGCCCAAAATGAGCTCGCGCGCATCGATGTGCGTATGGCCTGGGACGATGCCTACCGCGGCTTTTTGAACGCGCTCGAGCGCGAGACCGGCAAGCCCGTCGTAACCTGCGGCGACTTTAACGTGGCGCACGAGGAGATCGACCTTAAGAACCCCAAGTCCAACCGCGGCAACGCCGGCTTTTCGGACGAGGAGCGCGGCAAGTTTACCGAGCTGCTCGACGCCGGCTTCACCGATACCTGGCGCGCGGCAAACCCCGACGTCGAGGGCGTCTACAGCTGGTGGAGCTACCGCTTTAATGCCCGTAAGAACAACGCCGGCTGGCGCATCGATTACTTCCTGGTAAGTGATTCAATCGCCGCCGACGTTCGCGACACCGGTATCCGTGGCGACATCTTCGGCAGCGACCACTGTCCCGTCACCCTCACCCTAGAGTTCTAGCCCCAACTGACCCCCTGGGGACGGAGGAAAAGGGATCATCTGACCTCGTCCCCCTATAAGTTGCGGTGAAATAGTTCCTGCTTCGGCCCCAAACAGCCAAACGAGAACTATTCCACCGCAAGTTCGTAAGGGAACGCAGCCAGCCCTACAGTCCGTACTTCACGACGACGCGGTTGATCCGTCGACACCAGGGCCTGTACAGGGCGGCTAAGAACACGCAGGTCGCGAGGCCGTGTGTGATATCGAACGGCACTGCCGTGGCAAGACGCGCCACGGCGCCCGCCCACGTGAGCGGCTGCACAAAACCGATGATGTCGTAGGCGTTGATTACCACGCCGTAGAGCAGGCCCGATGCAAAGCCGTACGCCATCAGCGCCGGCATGCGCGCGGTTCCATCCGCACGGTCGAACGCGCCCGCATGCGCCAGCGCGCCGCCAACATAGCCAACCAGGCCCCAGGCATACATCTGCCATGGCGTCCACATGCCCTGTCCAAAAAAGAAGTTGCTGGTCAGCGCCGCCAGCGCACCGACCATAAAGCCGTTACGACGACCGAGCGTCGCCCCGGCGATAATGGCGATGGCACTCACAGGTTTAAAGTCGGGAATGGGGCCAAACAAGATGCGCCCCGCCGCGGCCAACGCCGCCAAAACCAGCGTTGGCATAATCTGGCGCAGGCCCGGTCGCGACGCCTCGTAGCCCGCAAAGAACAACGCAAGCACCAGCGCCACCACGACAAGCATGGCAAGCGCCGCCTGCTCAACGCCCGCCAGCAACGCCGCGGCCATTACCGCCGGCACCGCCAGCAGCAGTGGGATCTCCAGTTTTGCTAGTAGGCGCGAGACGCGATAATCCGTCATCCCATCACGCCCTGTAGAACACGTTGTCGGCAAAAAAGTCGGTCGGCGGCTCCATGCAGGCAATCTCACCGTCGAATATCATGGCAATGTCATCGGCAACCTGCTCGGCAAAATCCAGGTCGTGCGTGGCCATGATGACGGTGCCGCCAGCCTCTGCATGGTCACGCAGAGCGCGGGCAATGATGCGGCGGCTGGTCAGGTCCAAACCCTTGGTGGGCTCATCGAGCAACAGCAGCTCGGGGCCAATCAGAAGCAGTTTTGCCAACGCAAGCAGTTGACGCTGCCCGCCCGAAAGATCGTACGGGTGGCGCCCATCCAGGCCGTCCAATCCCAGCTGCGCCGCGCGCTCCTGGGCCGCGCCCTCGTCATACCCGCAGGTCGAAGCCCATTCCATCAGCTCATCGCGCACTGTCTCGGCAACCAGCAACGCCTTGGGATTCTGAGGCAGCAGTGCCGTCGAGGCAGCCCCGCGCTCCATATGCCCACGCTGCAACTTGACCGTCTTGGCCAGCACCGAAAGCATTGTCGACTTGCCGCAACCGTTGCCGCCCACAACCGCATGCACCGCGCCTGCCGAAAACGACGCATCGAGTCCGCGCAGCACCCAGCCGGACGCCCGATCGTAGCGAAACCAGCTCCCTGCCAGGGTGGTAGCCGACCCAGCGTGCATTTTTGGGAGAATTCGGCATCCACCGGCGCGCGATGGCGCCCCCGAGTCACCCTGCGGCAGTATTTGCGCCTCAAATTCACCCGATTTGTCCGATTTCAGCCATTTTTCTGCACCCGGAGCGCCCGCGCGCGGGTCCAAAGAGCCCAGCTGGCCACTGGCGCTGCTGAAAACTCCGTTTTTTGCACGCCGCGAGGCACCCCACCCTGACGCCTCGCCAGAAAACAGCTCTTCACGATGCCCCAGGGAGGCAATATCGGCCACCTCGCACACGCGTCCGTCTTCAATCCGATACGCGCACGTCGCGTATTCGAGCATCGGACGTGGCTGATGCGTTGCCACGACAACCGTGCAGCCCAGCTCGCGATTCACGCGGAACAGCGCATGCAGAAAACTCTTCTCGGCAACGGGATCCAGTTGGGACGTGGGCTCGTCGAGCAGCAGCACGCGTGGGCGCAACGCCAGCACAGCCGCCAGCGACAGCAGCTGTTTGCGTCCACCCGAAAGCGTATCGGTATCGCGGTGGAGCCAATCCTCCAACCCAAAGAAATAGCTGGTCTCGGCCACGCGACGGCGCATCTCGTCGCGCGACATGCCTAAGTTTTCCAGACCAAACGCCATCTCGTGCCACACGGCTTCGCACACGATCTGGTTCTCGGGGTCCTGAAACACATAGCCCACGCGCTCCGCGGACGCCCGAACATCCATGTCGGCAACGCTCTCGCCCAGCACGCGCAGCTCGCCAGCGCATTCGCCCGTCGGCGAAATCTCGGGTTTGAGCAGCGAGAGCAACGTTGACTTACCCGACCCCGTACCACCTACCAGCAGCGCAAACGCCCCTTGGGGAACAGACCAGTCGAGCCCGTCGAGCACCGGCGCCTCGGCCCCGGGGTAGGCAAAGCGCAGACCCCGCGCTTCAATCGCCGGCGTATCCGAGCCGCACACCATGCCCGCCATCATGCTTCCGTCCAACCGGGTCATCAGCCAAACCTCTTCTCGTCAATCGCGTGCAGCACACAGGGCAGCGCCATCCAGGCCGCGTATACAACATAGCCCAGCCACGGCGCGGGCACCGAAAGCTGCGGGTAAAACGAATACTGCGTTGTCGCGGTCCATGCCACTGCCACCGCGGCGGCACCAAACAGCGCGAGCTCGACCAGCGCGGCAACGTCGCTGCGTCCCAGTCGATACCGCGCGTACGTCGTACGGCGCGACGCAGCACCCCACCCGCGCGAGCGCATGGCATCCGCGCGCTCAAGCGAATCTTCCATGCCCCAGCCCATCAGCACGCTCGACGCCCGCAGGCGCGATCGCACGGGATCGGCGGGCGCACGCCCCGGCACATCGATCGCGTCCTGCACCGCCAGCACCGTACGGCCGCGGCGCAAAAACTGCGGGATAAGCCGCATACACATCGAGATCATGAGCGCGAGCACCGGCGCGGCGTTGCCCAACAGTGCGAGCACCTTGTCGTATTCGAGCATCGACGCCGCCGCCTCAAACCACAGCACGCTCGCCACAAACAGCCCGCCCATGCACAGGCCGTAAACCATGCTCTCCAGATACACCGCGCGCATGCCAATACGAAACAGCTCCGTCGAGCCCGAGGCGCTAAACAGCGGATTGAGCACCGCGATGATCAAAATCACTGGCAGCTGCCAGCGAAGCGCCCCCAACGTGCGCGCAGCACCGCGCGTCGCAAACCCGTACGCCAACCCACCCGCAAGCGACAGCGCGATCAACACCGGTTGCATCGAGAACATGGTGAGCCCCAACGTCAGCACCATGTAGAGCGCCGGAACTGCCGGATGCGACATCGAAAATGCCCCCACGGGCTCGGCGCCCGAACCCTCTCGTATGTTGTCCATAGGCATCCCCGCCCTCCCGCCAAATCACCGACGCCGAAGCACTGCCGGCACCGCCCGCAAGCAGCGCAAACACCACACCAGCGGCCCAAGCCTCAGCTGCCGCGCATCAATCGTTACGCGCTCATCATATGCCTGCGGTATCATATTGCGCCGTGTATCGTTTCCAAACACACGTCTCTATAACGTAACAGGAGATCACATGGACGCAACCGCAATTATCCTCGCCGCCGGCGAGGGCACCCGCATGAAGTCGAACCACTGCAAGGTTTCGCACAAGATCCTGGGCAAGCCCATGGTTCAGTGGATCGTCGACGCTACCATCAAGGCCGGCTGCAGCCGCGTCGTGGTCGTCATCGGCAGCCATGCCGACGAGATGCGCGCCCTCATCGATGGCGCCTACGCCAACAGCGCCACCAAGGTCGAGTGCATCGAGCAGACCGAGCGCCTGGGCACCGGCCACGCCGTCAAGGTCGCGCTCGAGGCCTGCGGCATCACGCAAGGCCCCGTCGTCGTGCTCAACGGCGACCTGCCGCTCATCACCGCCGACACCGTCGCCAAGTTCGCGCAGACCGTCGCCACCGGCGAGCTCGCCTGCACCGTCATGACCATGACCCCGCCCGATCCCTTTGGCTACGGCCGCATCAAGCTGGGCGCCGATGGTCAGATCGAGCGCATCATCGAGCAGAAGGACTGCACGCCCGAGCAGGCCGCCACGCTGCTGGAGTGCAACGCCGGCTGCTACGCCTTCGACGGCGCGCAGCTTGCCGCCCACATCAACGAGATCGGCAACGACAACGCACAGTCCGAGTACTACCTGCCCGACATGCTCGAAATCCTCAAGGGTCACGGCCAGGCGGTCTCCATCTTCCACTGTGACGACTACCGCGACGGCCTGGGCGTCAACAGCCGCATCCAGCTCGCGCAGCTCACCGCCATCGCGCGCGACCGCATCAACGAGCACTGGATGGCCGAGGGCGTTACCTTCATCGACCCCACGCAGGCCTGGATCGGCCCCGACGCCGTCATCGGCCGCGACACCGTCGTGTGGCCGCAGACGCACCTGATCGGCCACGTCACCGTGGGCGAGGAGTGCCAGCTCGGCCCCAACAGCCGCCTCACCGACACCACCGTCGGCAGCGGCTGCACCATCGATGAGACCATCGCCATCGAGGCCGTCATCGAGAACGGCGTCGACTGCGGCCCGCGCGCCTACCTGCGCCCGGGCACCCACATGCTCGACGGTTCCAAGGCCGGCACGCACGTGGAGATCAAGAAGTCCACGATCGGCGAGGGCTCCAAGGTTCCGCACCTGTCCTACATCGGCGACACCACCATGGGCTCCGGCGTCAACGTGGGCGCGGGCTCCATCACCTGCAACTACGACGGCGTGCACAAGCACAAGACCGTCATCGGCAAGGATGCCTTCATCGGTTCCGACACCATGATGGTCGCGCCCGCCCAGATCGGCGACGGCGCGCTCGTGGCTGCCGGCTCCGTCATCACCGAGCCGGTCCCGGCAGACGCGCTCGGACTGGGCCGCGCCCGTCAGGTAAATATTGAGGGCTGGGCCGCCGATTACCGCCGCCGCCTGCACGAGGACGACGAGGTATAACGTTTTACCAAGCATCTAAGGAGCTGTTCCATGGGGACGGCTCCTTTTTCTATCGTGACCTGCGCGACCGGATGAGTGGTCGGTTCGTGTCCGTTGACGGTAAAGACGTTATCAAGACCCGAATAACCCCGCCGCACGGTTACAATGCAAAAAGGCATCTATATGGCATTCGATGTATAAAGGAGAAGGGTAATGCCGATTAATGATCCCGAGAAGTCGGAGAATATGCGCAAGTCCATCCGCGTGTATTCCGGTTCCTCCAACCGTCCCCTCGCTCAGAAGATCGCTGAGTACCTTGGGGTCGAGCTTTCGGGCCTTACGCTAAAGCAGTTCGCCAATGGTGAGATTTACGCCCGCTACGACGAGACCGTCCGCGGCGCCGACGTCTTCCTGATTCAGTCCGTGGCCGGCGGCAACGTCAACGACATGCTCATGGAGCTGCTCATCGCCACCGACGCTGCCAAGCGCGCATCCGCCCGCTCCATCACCGCCGTTATCACCCACTACGGCTATGCCCGCCAGGACCGCAAGGCCGGCCCGCGCGAGCCCATCACCGCCCGCCTCGTCGCCAACCTGCTCGAGCGCGCCGGCGTCGACCGCATCATCACCCTCGACCTGCACCAGGGTCAGATCCAGGGCTTCTTCGATATCCCGGTTAACCACCTGTCCGCACTGCCGCTGTTTGGCCAGTACTACAACGACATGCACTTCGACACCGACAACCTGGTTGTCGTCTCCCCCGACGTGGGTCGTGCCAAGGCCGCCAAGAAGCTGTCCGACATGCTCGGCTGCGACTTGGCCATCGCCCACAAGGGCCGTCCGCGCCACAACGCCGCCGAGGTCATGGGCATCATCGGTGACATCAAGGGCAAGACCTGCATCATCAACGACGACATGATCGACACCGCTGGCACCCTGTGCGCCAACGTCAAGGAGCTCAAGGCCATGGGCGCCGGCGACATCTACGTCTGCGCCACCCACGGTATCTTCTCCGGTCCGGCCATCGAGCGCCTGAACGACGCCCCGATCGTCGAGTGCGTCGTCACCGACGCCATCCCCGTCGAGGTCGGCGGCAAGATCAAGACCATCTCGGTCGCCGAGGAGTTCGCTCAGGCCATCTCCGCCGTTTACCACGAGGAGCCCGTCTCCACGCTCGTCGGCGGCGACTTCGCGCTGTAATCCAGCGTGCATCGCATCATCTTTGGTGTTTTTAAAGGGTCGGAGGCTCGCTTCCGACCCTTTTTCTACCCCTCGACAACCCGCCATGGACAGTTAGTTCAGATTTGTATTAATTTAGGCATTCGTTTGGGCCATTTAATACGTCGAAAGCGCTCTTGCCGGCATAATTCCGTTCGATCCCTCCGCCTATGGATCTCTTCACCATGCCGTTGGCCCCATTTTGCCCACCGATTCCTTCAACAACGGCAATACGCCCCGGTCGCCTTATACAAATCTGAAATAACTGTCCAACACCCACCTCAGCTGATGCCTCCAAGGCCAGCCCATCGCTCCATTCTCCACTTTTTCAAGGCATTCCACATGATCACGCTACCGCCCGCGGCGCGCGACACCCCTTTGAGCGAAAAGACCGATACGGCAGTATCACTTCGCCAACGGATTAGTACCTTATAGCTATGACGACCGTGATTTCACATCTTTCCGCCCTCCGCGCAATTCGCCGCGCTCGACGGGCGTACTCCGCCCTTCCCTGGGACGTCATCGATGACGAGCAACAGACACAATCCCTCGAAGGTTGCGTTCCCAACAAGGACGCCATAGACTTTGCGGCCCTTGCAATACTTGACGCCTGGAGCGAAGATGACTCCGAGTGTCTAGATCTCTTTGTTGCGGGCGGCAACAACAGACGGCCCGACGGACGGCTCCTCCAGCACACCATCACCGCCCCTCTTCCCCAAGGTGCGATCATGCACATCGAAGCCGACATCTACGTAACGTCCCCCGCCATGACGGCCATGCTTTGTTCCAAAAATGAATCAGTTGCCAAAACCTTGATGCTTCTCATGGAGCTGCTCGGAACCTACTCACTTCCGCCCGAGGCAACTTACCCCATCGCCTACGACGACACATGGCCCAAGGCCAACGGCTTCGAAGCGATGGACGGCCTCGATTGCCAGGGCGACCAACCGACACCCGAAAAGCAAGCCGAAACCCGCTACGAACAGGCACACTACAAATGCGAACCCGCCACAACCATCGAAGAGCTCGAGGCAGTCGCACGATTTGCCAAAAGCAGTTCCTACGCCTCATTTCGTACGGCTGTCAAACTCGCCCGGGCCGGATCCGCATCCCCAGCGGAATCATTGATGTTCGCCGTCCTGGGCGCACCCATGCGCTTTGGCGGATTCGGGTGCTGCAGCTTGCCCATGGGAGGCTTACTGCTCAACTATCGTGTCGATTTCGACACCCTTGCGGTCAACATGTCCTCGGGCATCCCCTACGCCATCTGCGACTTATATTGCCCGGCCGCTGGAGTCGACAACGAATACAACGGAATTGGACATGAGCTTCAAAACGCCCGCATCCACGATGGCAATCGTAACAATGGCCTTAAAGCCATGGGTATCCACGTCCTGGTTATCAATCGTGACCAAATGAAGGACCTTGTTGCACTCGAAGCCTTCGCACAAACGATGCATCGACTCGCGGGAGTCCGATTCCGATATCGCATCAAGGGCTATCGAAAGCGTCAGGCCGCCTGGCTCAACGCCCTGCGGGCCGGAATCGGCCTCGCGCCGGTCTAAAAGACTTTTACCCAGTGTTACCTAGCATGGCTGGACAGTTAGTTCAGATTTGTATAAACAGACGGCTAATATCGAGGTAGTTTGCCGCCATTCCGGCGCCAATCACCTCATTTGAAGACTCGAAAGATCTGAAATAGCGCAAAATGTGCTCTCCAAAGCGCCGTGGCAGTTCCGCGGTCCCAATTTTGGCAGTCGAAGACCTCTTGGTTTATACAAATCTGAACTAACTGTCCACCCCGGCTTCTGACGACTGTCCAACGCCCTCATGCAGCCTCATTCACCCTCCATTTGACAGCAGCAACGGGGTCGCTCACCATAGCAGGCGACAAATCGACGAAAGGAAGCACATGGCAGCTGCACAGCCGCTCAAGATTCGCATGGTTGCCGGACTTGGCAACCCTGGCGATGAGTATGCCGAGACCCGCCACAACGCCGGCTTTAAGGCAATCGACGAGCTGGCCCGTCAGGCCGGCGTCACGTACTGGAAAAACCAGGCCGGTGCCGAGGTCGCGCTCATCAACATCAACGACCCCGAGGAAGAGGGCGGCAAGCGCCAGATTGTGCTGGTCAAGCCACAGTCGTACATGAATACCTCGGGCGGTCCCATCTCCAAGCTCTGCCGCGAGTACAAGATCAAGGCCGAGGAGCTGCTCGTAATCCACGACGAGCTCGACATTCCCGCCGGCGACGTGCGCGTTAAGGTGGGCGGCGGCCATGCTGGCCACAACGGCCTGCGTTCCATCATCGACAAGATGGGCAGCCGCGACTTCAGCCGCATCCGCACCGGCATCGGCAACCCTCCCGGCAAGATGGCCGTCGCTGACTACGTGCTTAAGCAGCTACGCGCCCGCGAGGCCGAGGACTTCCAGGACACCTGCGCCCGCGCGGCCGACGCCGCCGGCCTGGCGATCGTGCACGGCGTGGTCTATGCCCGCGACCATGTCAACGGCGCCGCCTCCGCCAACGGCAAGCACTAAAACCTATCATTTAGGGATAGGTTTATTTTGACAGGTTTTACCTGCGGAAACGCCGCAGTCGACACATCGCAATAAACGCGCTGCCACCATACATGCATAACACCCCAAAGGGGCCGGCCTCAACGAAGCGCGAGGCCGGCCCCCTTTGCCGTTTTACCCGATAAAACTGACCAAAATAAACCTGCCCCTATTTGGTAGGCCAAAGTGGATAAACCCTGCTCCCAACCGCCGAAGACACACGTAAGTGACATGTCCATGAGGGTATAATTTGCACCGTATGTCTGCACAACGCCTGTGCACGTACGGTTTTATTCGGGCTACCGCCCATTTCCGTGGAGGCACGGTTCGGCAGCCCTAACAAGAGAGGGGTTCTATGTATAAGATCCTGGAGAAGACGCAGTTCTCGGAGAAGGTGTTCAAGTTCCGCATCGAGGCGCCCGCAATCGCCAAGCATGCGCACGCTGGACAGTTCCTCATGGTTCGCGCCAACGAGACGGGCGAGCGCGTCCCGTTTACCCTAGCCGGCTGGAACGGTGACGAGGGCTGGGTCGAGTTCATCTTCATGGTGATCGGCAAGACCACCGAAATGCTTTCCACCTACGAGGCCGGCGAGTCGCTGCGCGACGTCGTGGGCCCGCTGGGCGTTCCCACCGAGATGGCTGAGGGCCCCTGTGCCGTCATTGGCGGCGGCGTCGGCCTGGCAATTGCCTTCCCGGTCGCCAAGCACCTGGTCGAGACCGGCCACGAGGTCCACGCCATCATGGGCGCCCGCACCAAGGACCTCCTGCTCATGGAGGACCAGTTCCGTGAGCTCCTCGACGAGGACCACATCCACATCACCACTGACGACGGTTCCTACGGCGAGCAGGGCGTTGTCACCGCTCCGCTGGAGCGCCTGCTGCAGGACAAGGCCGTGAGCCAGGTCTTCTGCGTCGGCCCCGTTCCGATGATGAAGTTCTCGACCCTCACCGCCCAGAAGTACGACACCCCCATCACCGCGTCGCTCAACCCCATCATGGTTGACGGCACCGGTATGTGCGGCTGCTGCCGCGTCGAGGTGGGCGGCGTGACCAAGTTCGCTTGCGTCGACGGCCCCGACTTCGATGCCACCCTGGTCGACTGGGATGACCTTCGTGCCCGCCAGGCCGCTTACCGTTCCGAAGAGGGCGAGTCCCTCAAGGCCTATGAGGAAAAGAGCTGCGCATGCCACTAGTTAACGGTCGTTTCGTTGCCGATATGAAGTCGCCCCGCACCCCCGATAACGAGGAGCCGGCTGCCGAGCGCGCTTGCGACTTCCGCCCCGTCGACAAGGGCTTCACCGAGGAGATGGCGCTGGCCGAGGCCGAGCGCTGCCTCAACTGCAAGAAGCCGTTCTGTGTTGAGGGCTGCCCCGTCAACATCAACATCCCCCGCTTTATCGAGCAGATCCGCGAGAAGGACTTCGGCGGCGCTCTCGATACCATCCGCGAGGACTCCATGCTTCCCGCCATCTGCGGCCGCGTCTGCCCGCAGGAGAACCAGTGCGAGGGCAAGTGCATCCGTGGCAAGAAGTCCGAGCCCGTGGCCATCGGCCAGCTCGAGCGCTTCCTGGGTGACCGCCCCGAGCTCGCCTCCACGCCCAAGATGGCCCCCAAGAACGGCAAGAAGGTTGCCGTCGTCGGCTCCGGCCCGTCCGGCATCACCTGCGCCGGCGAGCTCGCCCGTAACGGTTTTGACGTCACCGTCTTTGAGGCATTCTTCACCGGCGGCGGCGTGCTGGTCTACGGCATCCCCGAGTTCCGTCTGCCCAAGGCAGTCGTCAAGCGCGAGATCGACGGCCTGGAGGACATGGGCGTCAAGTTTGAGTACAACTCCGTCGTGGGCAACATGGCCACGGCCGAGGAGCTGTTCGAGCAGGGCTTCGACGCCATCTACGTGGCGACCGGCGCTGGCCTGCCCAAGTTCCTCAACGTCCCCGGCGAGAACCTGCCCAACGTCTTCTTCGCTAACGAGTACCTCACCCGCGTGAACCTGATGAAGGCCAACAAGTTCCCCGAGTACGACACCCCCACCAAGCATGGCAAGAACGTCGTCGTCTTTGGTGGCGGCAACGTGGCTATGGACGCCGTCCGTACCGCCAAGCGCCTGGGCGCCGAGCACGCCATCATCGCCTACCGTCGTACCGAGGACGAGATGCCCTGCCGTCGCGCCGAGCTGCACCATGCCAAGGCCGAGGGCGTCGAGGTTCTGCCGCTCGTCTCCCCGCTCGAGTTTGTCGCTGGCGAGGACGGCTCCGTGTGCGCCGTCAAGGTCCAGAAGATGGAGCTCGGCGAGCCCGACGAGTCCGGCCGCCGTCGTCCGGTGCCCATCGAGGGCGCCATCGAGGAGATCCCCTGCGACGTCGCGATCTCGGCTATCGGCACCAACGCCAACCCCTTCGCAAAGAAGATCGGCGGCAAGATGGAGCTCAACAAGTGGGGCTACATCGTTGCCGACGAGGAGACCGGCCAGACCACCGATCCCCGCATCTGGGCCGGCGGCGACATCGTCACCGGTGCCGCTACGGTCATTCTGGCGATGGGCGCCGGCAAGAAGGCCGCCGCTTCGATCACCAAGAGCCTGCTGGGCGAGTAATCACCTACAGCGCTAGCCACCAAACGGCAAAGTCCCCGTCGAGCACACGCCCGGCGGGGACTTTTTTCTATGCCAGCCGCCCGACCACCACGATGGGGACAGGCACCTTTGTGGTGGTTGGGGGCCTGGTCGGCAAACCAATTCCAGCGTTTGTCTCAATCTGTAACAGTTAGACCCTGTTGAGCCTTGTAGTTGTTACAGATCAAGATATTGTGCGAACATCCGCCTGTTTGTCTCAATCTGTAACAGTTAGAGACCAAATTCCTCGCTACGTGTTACAGATCGAGACGTTAGGTTGGCGGCCGAGCAGTTCATCTCAATCTGTAACATCTAGAGCCGTTTTGGGCAGCTTGGTGTTACAGATTGAGATCTTGCAAAAGCCGAGAATGGGCGTTGTCGCCAAAACCTAACGCTTGCGACGCTTGGTCGCGGCGATGCCGGCCGCGGCAACGGTTGCGCCGGCGATGCCCAAGGCGGCGACCGTCATCGCGGTGGAGTCACCCGTGCTGGCGAGCTCCGTGCCGCCGGACTTCTTGCCGTTCTCGCCCTTACCCTTGGACTTGTTCGTCGTCACCGTGGTCGTCGTCGAAGTCGAACCGCCCGCAGGTACCCCGGTGCCGCCAGAGCCATCCGCACCGCCGCCCTGCTCGCCGTCGCCAGGCGTCGGCTCGGGCTCTGGCTTCAGACCGGGATCGGGCGTCGGCTCAGGCACCGCCTCATCGGTCACCGTAATCGTAATGTTCAGACGCTCGGAATACTCACTGTACGACATGCCAGGGCGCTGCGCCGCAATGCGCACATACATGTTGCTATCGAGCGCAATGGGCTCGGTGTACTTTACGCGGTCTTCGTCACGGCAGGGACAGGTGTCGTTGGTGGTGTACCAAATCGTCGTGCCATCCTCGGCAGAAAGCTCCAGCTTCGTGCCCTTGGGCACCGTAATGTAGTTCTCCTTGGGCGACCATGCACCAAACGTCGTCGCACCAATCGTCGCCACCGGTCGCGCCGGTCGCACTGCCTCGGCAGACACGCGAACGTCGACCTGCTTGGACAGCGCCGTGCCGCCCACCGCCGCCGTCAACGTCGTCAAACCGGGCAGAGCACCATGCAGCACAAACGTCGCCGCACCGTCCTCGCCCGTCACGGCCTGGGTGGCATCGACAGAGCAGATAGCCGAGGACTCCAGCCCAACACTAACCTTGGCGCCCGCAAACGGCTTGCCCGCCTTATCGGTCACGTGCGCCACCAGCTCAAAGTCACTGCCATCAAGCATGGTCACGGCCTGCTCCACGTTGAGTTTGAGCTTGTCGGCACGAACGCCCACGACAAGCTCGCCACTTGCCCAGCGCGCCATGGCCGTGCCGGCGTAGTTGCGAGCACCGTCGAGCTCAAACGCCACCGTCGAGCCCGCCTCACGCGCATCGGCATAGCGAATACGCAGCACGCGCGATAGCGGCTTGCCATTGGGATCGTCCTGTTTGTCGAGCCACGTATACGTCACGTCGCCCAAGCCCTGCGCGCGCAATGCGACCAGGGCATCGTCGCTCGCATCCATATACTGCGCAAACTCAACCTCGATGCAATCGGTATAGGCATGGGCCGAGGCCACCTCGGGCGCCGCCGTCGACACCAAGCCAATGTTCACCTCAGTCTGAATCGGCGGCACGCGCAGCCAAGCCGAACGCGCCTCCTCATACCCGTCCTTGGTCACGCGCACCTGATACCAGCCGGTCGGCGTATTCCAGTTGTACGCGCCGTCCGCACCCGTTGCAAGCGGATTGTCCTGCTCATACTCCTCGGCATCCCAACGCACCGCATTGGTACCGGCCGCATTGTCGGCGCTCCACAGCTCAACCGTCGCGCCTTCAACCGTATTGGACAGCAGGCCCTCGTACACCACGCCCGCAGGGTCGGGTGCAGCCTTGGCAGCCACATTGCGGTAACGCGCCTCGAAGATCGACTGCATCTTCTCGTCCGAGATCAAGCCGTCCTTGTTGGCTTTGTAGACCTCGGCATCGGTCAGCTCGCCCCAGTTGACCGTAATGCGATTCTGGCACGCGCGCTCCACCTGCTCGCAGGCAACATCGTAGGCGCATTCGGCATTGGTCAGCTTAATCGCGCGCTCCGAACCTACGCTGGTCGAAGCCGCATCATAGGCAGCGCCCACCACGGTACCCGCCGAACCGGCCGTCAGCACGCCGGCGATTGTCATAATGGAGCCCACTGCCACATCGGTGCTATCGTGGCAGAGCTGGCGATACAGCAGATCCTCAAACGCACGCGCCTTCTCCATGGCGTCACGCAGCGCGTAAATGCACTTCCAGTCGTCCTCGGTCTTCTCGGGCTTGGCAAGCAAGCGCGTATGCTGAAGCTCATAGCCCTCGCGCTCGCCCTTCACCTTCTGCATGCGGACGTTCACGTTCTCCCAGTTCTTGCTGGCATCGTTCACGCCGTAAATGCCGGTAAAGATGCCGATGCCCTGGGTCGCCGCGGGAAACGCCTGACCGGCCGCCTTCCACGCGTCGGTCTTAAAGACCTGTCCGAACATCTCGCACTCGATCTTATAGCTCTTGAGCGAACGGATCGTGCGGATGAGCTTCATATGGGCGCTCACGTCGCCGTTGAGCTTCCAGGCCATGAGCCATCCGCGCACCTTGGAGTTGTTGAGGCTATGGACCACATTCCAGTTGTCGTACAGGTTGTCCAGAATGTCGCACTGCATGGCGATCGAGTTAAACAGAAGCGCCTGGTTCTTGTTGTTATTGGAGTTCTCGATAAACTCCGACTCGATATAGGCCGTCTGCTCGCCATCGGGCGCGGCGACCTTAAAGCCCTTGACGGTATCGTCGTCAGCCGCCTTGTAGCTCAGCGAGCTGCCGAGCACCTGGCCCAAATCGTTAAACCCGCTCGTCGACTGGCCGTTGTACTCGCTGGCCTTAATGCCCGCACACTTGTTGAGCGCCGCAGCGGTTGCGTCATTCCAGCTTCCGTATTGGTTGAGCTGGCCGATACCCATCGACTGGCCCACCAGATCCTCGGCCTGCTGGGCAATAAACTCCGCTCGCGATGCATGGTCGACGAGCTCCTTGATGGCGGCCGCATCCGCAGCGTTCGCGCCCTGGGCCGCCGCGAGTTCCTGATACCAATCCTCGCTGGTGCCGTAAGCATCCTCAAAGATCATCTTGTCCACATTGACGCCATAGCTGTCGCCCTGCTGGGTCAGCAGCGCCGACGACCCGCCGACCGCGGCCTTGAGCTCAGCCGCAAACTGCGCGGCCTCGTCGTTGCCAGCACCATCACCCTCGCCGTCGCTGGCGGCAGGGGCGCGACGAGCCTTACGCGCAGCTCCACCTTGGGCTTCATCCTCTTTACCGTCCTTGTCCTCTTCGGCAAACGCATCGGCGACCATCTGGTCAATCGCGTCGTTAAAGGCCTCGTCGACATCATTAAACGAGTTATCCATCATATACTCGTGCCACTGCTGCACGGCATTCGAGAACTCCTGCTGGCGCTCCTCGGCCGCGGCGGAATGCTTTTTGGCCGAAGCTTTGGCGTCAAAACTCAGCATGGTCATAAGCTGGGCATTGGAGATGCGGTAGGTCTGCGGCATAAAGATTTGCTCAAAGTTGCCGCAGTTCACATAGGTCGAGTCATTCGCCTTGTTAAACTCATTAAGCAGCTTAAGGTAACCCTCGTCCACATACTCCGCCGCATAGCGCACGCGGGTGCCCTCGCGCGACTTTTGAGTCAGAGGAATCGTCACCGTCTTGCCACCCACGCAGTCCACGTACAGGTCGAGCGTGTCGGCGGCCTCTTCGTTTCCCACCTCGAGCGTGATGTCAAAGGTCCAGTAGGCATTCTTCTTTTGTGGCAGATGATGGAAGGTCCACAGGCCCTTGCCGGTGTCCTTGCCGTCCTTGACCAGGTTTTGCGTACCGCCACGATACGTCACATCAAAGTTCCAGACCGAAGCACCCGGAACATAGCGCACATAATTGCGAGCCGTCACCTCTGCGGCAGCGGCGGCGACATCGGTCGAGCCCACGCGCGCTTCGAGCGTCACACGCTCGGCGGCAAGCGTATCCTGCGGCAGTTCGTATTCAATCTTGGCACGGCCGAGTTTATTGGTCTTGCCGGTGTACTTTGCAGCCGACGAGCCCGTCCCCACGGTGAGCTGCACGCTCTTGCCCGGCGCTGCATAAACGTAGGCCACATTGCCCAGCAGGCTGTGAACGTCGGTGTTGTCGACCTCGATGCGCGATCCGCTAACCTCAAGCGTGGTGCTTCCCAGCGGCAATGTCACCTCGCCCAGCGTAATAAGCGGCGAGACGGCATAGATGCCCGCGGCCTTAGGCTTAAAGCGCACAAACACATCGGCGCCCGCACTCTTCTTCATATCGAGAACGAGGTTGTCGCCCTCCCAAGTTGTGGCAGCCCACATGGCATCGGAGCTGGCGCCGGCTTCGCGAGCGCCTGCGGACACATCCTCGACGGCATCCTTGGCCAGAGGAATCTCAATCTTGGCAGCCTGGCTGTCCTTGAGCTCGTAATGAATGCGCAGCTCGGTCTCCGCGCCAACGACCGCGGACGAATCAGCGATAACCGAGCCCGCCGTCAGCCCGCGCTCGGCACGATACGTCTCCACGTCAAACGTGGGGACGTCGAGCGTCACGTCGAGCTGCTTGCCGTCCTCAATCTTCACCTGTTTTTGCGCGATATGCTTACCCACAGTCAGCCCTAGGCGGCTAAACGTGGAATAGCTCGTCGCCTGGATGTCGTAGCTCGTCTTGTTAAAGGCGACGATAGTGTACGAACCGGCCTTAAGGCGCGGCGTCTCGGCCTTCATGATAGGCGTGGTGCCATCGTCTTCGTAACCCATCAAATAGGTGACGCCGTCGGCGACCAGCTTGCCGTCGGACGTACGGAACACCAGCACGCGGTTGGCTCCCTGGTAGTCGCCCTTGGTCGTGACCGTCGCCGTGCCCCAAGGCTTCAAGTCGATATCGACCTTGCCGGCCGAAGGCTTCACCGTCGCCGTCGCCCCACCCAGCTTGAGGCTGTCTTTGGGCTCGAGCGTTATCTCCAGATCCTGGTCCGCGTCGGCAATGGCCTGCGACACCACGAGTGCTGTGCCCTGGATACGGAAGTCGTTTTCCTTGTCACCCTTGGCAGGCTTAAGCGTCTTGCCGCCGCTCTTCACCGTCAGATCGATGTTATTGAGACTATCGAGCTCAATGCGTTCGGTCTTATCCTGGCCTGCGACCGGTTCGAGATAGGCCACGTTGAGCTCAATCGCGCGCGAGGCCGGAATCTTGGTAAAGTCCTCCGCCTTTATCTCTCCGATATTCCATGTGCCCGTCATCTGGTCGCCCGGGCGCGCCAGCACCATGTCATAGTAACCGCTGAGCGAAATGCGCAGGGTGGCTGCTGTCTTGGAGAGAGCGTCCGCTGTAAAGCTGCCGTCATCGCCAACCACCAGCGGCGTGGACTGCCCCGCCTGCACGAGTGTAGCCGTCGCGCTCTGGGGAAGTTTGCCCGCGATCTGGGCGGCCTCGCCCATCCACACAAAGGTATAGGCGGGACGCGTTGGGTCGGCCGAGTCCATGCGATCGGCCACGGCATCGGCAAGCTTTTTGACCATCGAGGGGTTGCCAGCCGAATCGGTCGCATAGGCATAGATGGTCTGGCCTTCACTAAAGGGAATCGCATACGTTACGCCATCGATTGTCACGCGCTCATTATAGTCGCCCGGATAGCCCGCCTCACCAAACTGAAGATCGGGGTTCATCACGCGCAGGGCAACGGCATTATGGTTCGTCTCGTTTCCGTATCTCGTGTTCTCAAAAGCTCCCCACTCTATCATTTCCACGCTTTTGGGTAGCACAATCTCTTTGCCGGCAATCGCAGGATCAAGAGAGGCGAACGCGAGCGCCCCGATATATTTAACGCCGTCGCCGATCGTCACCGACGACACATGCGAGCACCCGTCAAAGGCATTGCGCTCAATCCGCTCCACCGTGCCCGGCACATTGATCTGCGTAAAGGTGAGCACTGTTGTGTCCGAGACATAGAACTGTGGCACGCCGCAATAGGCGAATGCAAGATAGTCGATAGTTTTGACCGAAGTCGGCAGCGTTGCCACCACCTTGTCGTCAAGTTGTTCACATTCCTTAAAGGCCTGCTCGGGAATCGTGGTAAAGGCCGCGTTGTTGGGCCAGGTTACCGTTTGGAGCGTCTTGCTTTTGTAGAATGCATAGCTCTTGAGCTCCTCGACCGAATCGGGCAGTGCGATCTCTTTGATGCTGCTGCCGCCCAAGCCTCCAACCGAGCGGACATGCGAATTAGGGGCGAAGGTGATCGATGTGAGCGCAGCGCTTCCCATACCCGTAAGGCTTACGACATTTTTGTCGTCGATGGTCGAGGGCACCTCCAACGTGGTAATGCCCGCGTCGCCATACTCGATAGAAATTTCGTTGGTGAGGCTATCAATCGAGAAGTAGTACTGCGCGGGGGTCTGCTCGCCGGCCACGTAGCCATCGTCGTATTCGTCCTTTACGCCCGTGGCGCCCTTCGAGGTCATCCAGAGCCCAAGATCCTCATTCCAGGTTGCTTCGGCTTCGGCGGTCTCCTCCTGCTTCTGCTGTTCGGCGAGCTCCTTGCCCTCGACAAGATCGGTGGCAAGCGTACCCGCAGGTGTGCTCTCGGTCTGCCCGGCGCCCGTTAGGCCCGCCGCCGATGCAATCTCGGAGGCCGGGGGCGTAGGGGTGTCACCGTTATCGAGCACCGTGGGGTCGGCAGCGCCGGCATCGGGCGCGGGGTCGGCGGAAGCAGAGTCTGACGTTTGGGCGTCAGCCGAATCGGCGGGAGCGGCGTCGGCTGCTTGGCCGTTATCCGTCTGCACAAAAGTGCCGTCGGTGTTGAGGGCCTCAGCAAACGCGCCCGCGGGAAACGAACCCGTCACCATCGCGAGGGTCACCGTGGCAACCGTCAGCCGTCGGCAAAGCGCTCGAGCAGTAGTCCACCTCATGGTCGTTCCTTTCCTGCAAACCAAAAGTCATCCAGCGTAATCGTTGTTCAAAAACAAAGCGAACGGTAGGTTCATATATACGAACCTACCGTTCTACCTGCGCAAACCACCGCAAAGGGGACAGGCACCTTTGCGGTGGTTCTGGACTCGGCCGGCCAGTTTGTCTCGATTTGTAACAGTTAGAGGTCAAATTCCCCGCCTGGTGTTACAGATCGAGACATTAGATTGGCGGCCATTCGGTTCATCTCAATCTGTAACATCTAGAGCCGTTTTGACTGGCTTGGTGTTACAGATTGAGATTTTGCTGAGGCCGAGAACGAGAGCCGTCACCCAGCTCTAATGCTTGCGGCGCTTGGTCGCGGCGAGGCCGGCGGCGGCTACGGTTGCGCCGGCGACGCCTAGGGCGGCGACCGTCATCGCGGTGGTATCCCCCGTGGTAGCCAGGACAGCATCGCCCTTCTTGGCCTGCGTGGTTTTCTCAACCGTCTTGGCCGTGGTGGTTGTCGTGACCGGTTTAGCCGCGGGCTTGGTCTCGGGCTTCACCTCGGGCTTGGGCTCAGGCTTGACCTCAGGCTGCGGCGCGGGCTTTTCGGGGTCGACCGGAGCCGGCGTGGCCTCGGGCGTAAACGTCAGATCGGTGTTGAGCCACAGAGTGAAGATACAGCCGCTCTCGGGATCAACTACACTCGCTTCGCCCATCTGGTAGCCGCACTCCTGGCCGTTGATCACCAGCTTGGTGTTGGGCGTAAAGTAGAATCCGCGCGCGGGCTTGAGGTAGATACCGTAGCGATAGGTCACGCCAGGCTTAAAGGCGTCGATGTGGTTCGTGATGTTCTGATCCCAGAACTTCTGAGAGTTCACTTCGCTGCCGTCGCTACCCGTCCAGTACTCACACTGAGGAAGGGAGTTGGAGCCCGTCGGAACATTCGCCGTAAAGACCGGCTTATCGCCCGCCTTGAAGGTGGTCGTGGCGCCGTTGATCTCTATAACGTCGATGGCACGCCATTCGTCGATCGGCTGCTCGCACAGCATATTGTCAGCGTTTGGCGCGAAGACGCCGTTGACGGTCTTAATGTGGTGCACCCAATGACCGTTGACGTTCATATTGCAGTCATCGGCCACGGTATTGTCGCCCTTGAGCCTCAGCTCAACGGAGTACATGTAGAACTTGCCCTCTTCGAAGTGGTCAATCTTCTTCATGCCCGGCGTGTACTTTGCGGGATCGGAATACCAGAAGGCAACGGGTACCGACTCCCCGGATTCCATATCGAGCTCCATCTCTTCCCAGCACTCATAGGCGATCTCGTACTTGTCGGCATCGGCGGCAGGAATCGTCGCGGTCGCACGCGGCGCCTCGCCGGGCGCATAGTCGGTTTTCACATCGTTGACGTCCAGGTTATGGAGGGCTTCGTTTTCTGACGCAACAAGCGTAATCTTGCGATTGATGGCGTAGCGGAGGTAATAATCGTACCTGGTTTCGTTGAGGATAGTCGAGCTGCCTTCATAGTCAGTTCCGGTATACTCCAGTGCCGCGCCAATATAGAGAGCCTCATTGCGCGTGAGTCGATACGAACCGCCTGCCGCGCCACCCGTAAAGGTCAGCGTCAGCCTCATGTGATCGCCAACAGGCTCAAAGTGAGCCGTCACGTCGGACATGGACGCATCCTGAACTTCGACCAGAGTGCCCGAAGCGGCATCGGCCCTGTAGTACTTAACCTCGACGACTTCGCTCGCAAGCGCTTCTGGAATGCCACCCTCAACATCGGGAAAATCATAGGTATACGACTGGCCCTTTTCGAGTGTGACATTGCTCGGAAGCGCGCAGTCCGTGTAGCGGGGAACCACGGTCGTATTGACCCTAACGTCGCTGCCGCCAACAACATCGGTCACACCGCAGGGCATGATGGCGTTGCTCGCCGGCATGGCGGCGTTGTCGTCGCCAGAAGCGTTTTGCCCAGCGAGCGCAGCACCGCTAGACTCATTGGCGGCATCGGCTGGGATTGTCTGCTGAGGCTCAACGGTGGCTTGCGCCGCCGGAGCGGCATCGGTTGCAGGCGCGGTCGAAGCAGCTGGTGCGGTCGTTGCAGCCGTATCCTCCGCAACCGTCGGCGTCACCGGAGCCGCGGCAACCTCATCCGTCCCAGCGGCGGGATCGGCGCATTCCGTCGCCAGCGCCACGCTCGGCAGCAGCAACTGACCGACCATAAGCGCACACGCGCCGGCGCAAGCGATTTTGGCACCCACACAACGCCAAGTACCGTGAACCAGCGAGCAGGTGCGCTCACGCTGAGTTTGCTTATCGAAGTGACTTCCGTTCATAACGGCCTCCTTGGTCGTAGGGGCATACCGCCACAAAGGTGCCTGTCCCCTTTGCGGTGGTTCTGTACCACCAAGATGTGCCAAATGACTCCGTATGCCTAGGTTCGTAGATGTGAACCTAGGCCTCTACCTGCGGTTTAATTCAATATGATTTCGCCATCGCCACACTCGTCCCGGGAACGCTACAATCGAGGACACGATTATTCGTCCACCCAAAGGACCGTCCTTGAACCTGAGCAGGTCTAAAATCAACGCGCTTCTGGCGCTCGCGCTCTTCACCTTCGCCTTCCTTGCCGCCGAGTTTCGCTTCGATATCAATATCGGGCTACTCGCCGGCGCCGAGCGCGTTGTGCTCGCACAGGGCTTTATTCTGGGCGCGAGCGTGCTCGGCTTTATCGGGTACGCTCCGTTGCTTGAGCACGCGCAGCACAAAGGCCAGCCTCAGGCAGTTGTCAGTGCCGCCGTCCCCATCGCCATCTTGGGGTTGACTCAGATTCAGTCCCCCACGAGCCCGCTTGCGCTCGAGATTCTGGGATGCCTCGCATTCCTCGGGCTCGGCCTGCTGGGCGCCGCCACCCACCACGCCTTTTCGTTGACATTCCAGGATGACCCCAAGCTCGCCACCGGCGCAGGAGCGGCCTATGCTGCGGGCATCCTGATGCAGTTCGCCATCAACCTGCTCGATTGCGGCGGCATCGCAGAGCTCATCGTCCTTGGCACAGCGACTATCGCCATCTCCGTCCTCAGCGTCGTTCCCCAAAAGGCCGCCGAGAACTCCAGCCCCACCATCAATCCCTTTGCCGAGCCCTCGCACGCCCTCGCCAAGCAGGCGTGCTGGAGTATCGCGCTCGTCATGATTCTCGCCTGCCTGTTCTCGACCCTCGACAACGTGGTCACGCTCTCCAACGCCCACGGCACCATCGCCGTACAGACCTGGCCGCGCCTCTTTTTGGCGGCGAGCGGTCTCGTCGCCGGTATCGTCTTTGATCTTGCCGAGCGTCGCTACATGGGACTTGTCATGCTCGGCATCGCCGCGCTCTCGACCATTTCCATCCTGGCCGTGGAGGCCGGCGCCGATCCCAACCTGGGCCTTGTCGTCTTTTATCTGAGTTCGGGCTTTTTTGTCACGTTCTTTACCGCCACGTTTACGCAGCTGGCGCCGCGCATGCATACGCCCGCACTGTGGGCTGGCATGGGCCGCGCAGCCAACAACGTGTGTGCGTTCACTACGTCGGGCATCTCGCTGGCACTTGTGACCTCGGGCAATGTCGCCCTCATCATGATCGGCGCGCTCATGCTGCTTGTGGCGGCGAGTGTGGCGTTTGTAGCCGCGGGCCTGTTCCGCCTGCCCCAAACCGAGCAGGAGCGCGAGCGCGAGCAGCTGGCAGAAGAAGCACTCGCCGCCCCCACCATCGAGGAGCAACGCCAGGCCTTCATCGCCAACCACGCTCTCACCCCGCGCGAAGTCGACGTGCTCATAGCCGTGACCCAGGATGAACGCCCGCTCAAGCAGGTTGCCGAGGAACTCGGTATCTCGATGCGCATGGTGCAGCGCCACCTGAGCTCTATCTACCAAAAGACCGACACGCAAACGCGCGCCGGTCTCACCAAAGCCTTCCCCTCGGCCTAAAACAAAAACCATCACAAAGGTGCCTGTCCCCTTTGTGGTGGTTATTGATCGGCTAGCCTTCGAGCTGCGCTACCTTGTAGCGGTAGGCAGCGGCGATGACATCTTTGCAGCCCTCGCGGCCCAGCTTGGCGCGGTTGACGACGATGTCCTTGCCACTCGTCATCTTCCACTTTCCGGCGCTGTAGCGCTTATAGAACGCCTCGCGCGCCTTCTGCTGCTGCTTGACCAGCTTGGCGCCCTTCTTTTTGTTAAGGCCGCGCTTCTTGCGCACGATCTCGACGCGGTCCTCAAAGGGTGCGGTCACCAACACGGCAATGTGGTTGGGATTGTTACGCAGCAGGTAATCGGACAGACGGCCTTCGATAATGCAGCTCTCGGTCTCGCCCAGATCCAAAATCACCTGGCTCATCTTTTGGAACAACTTGTCCGAGTACGAACGTGCATCGTAGCGGTCGGGCAGAAACGCCATATTCTCCACGGCCAGGCGCTCGTCGTAGGCAGCCATCTTGTCGAGCGACTCGCCCGCGCGCAGCGACGCACGCACCAGCAGCTCGTTGTCATACAGCGGAATCCCCAACTCGTCGGCAAGTATGCGTCCGATCTCGTGACCCTCGGCACCAAAATCGCGCGCGATGGTAATGACCACAGGACTCTTCTTGTTCTCCAGATCGCTCATCGCGATTCCTTTCTAACAAATGGGAAAAGGACTGTTTATCTCTTATTCCCACGATACCGTACCTGGGTTTTCCTGGTGCCCAAGATTGGCCTGAAAGAGGAGCGACGCGTACTTTGGTACGCGAGCGACGGTTTGAAGGCCAAGGTTGGGTGCCAGGAAAAGCCAGGCTATGCGGCTACGATGCGGCGTTGGTATGCGCGAACCAGCAGCGAAATACCAAAGTTGAGCACAAAGTACATCGCAAACACCAGGCCGTAGAGCATAAGCACCTGCGACAGGTCGATCGCGTGGGCCATCACGACGTTTGCCGTGTACATGAGCTCGGCCACGTTAATGCCCGAAAGATACGAGCTGTCCTTAATGACGGTCGTGCACTGGCTAAACAGCGCCGGAATGATCGTCTTAAACGTCTGCGGCAGAATGATGTAGCGCATGGTGGCAAAGAAGCCGAAGCCCTGGCTCTGCGCTGCCTCAAACTGGCCGCGCGGAATCGAGTTGAGGCCGCCGCGCACAATCTCGGCCATAACAGCGCTGGTAAACAGCGTAAAGGCGATGGTCGAGATCACAATGTCCAAACCCTGCACCGTAAAGTAGATAAACAGAATCCACAGCAGGTTCGGCGTGCAACGGAACAGCTCGATATAGGCGCTCACCAAAATACGGAACGGGCGGGGCGCATAGCTTTTAACAAGCGCCAGCACCGTGCCAAAGATGAGCGAGAAAAAGATCGACAGCGCCGAGATCTCGATGGTCTTAACAAAGCCGCCCCAAATGTAGAGCAGGTTGGTCGCGTTGAAGATTTCCATGCGCTAGGCCTCCTCTACGTTGTCGAGCCCCAGCTCGGCCAAGCTCACACCGCGCGGACGCTCCTTGGAGCGACGCTCGAGCCACTGCACCAGCATGGCGAGCGGAAAGCAGATGATGAAGTACATAAGGCAGCAGACGATGTATCCCTGCAGGTAACCGTACAGACTCACAAAGTTGTCGGAACGGTACATAAGGTCGCCGCCGGCCACGAGCGCCAGCACCGACGTGTTCTTGACCAGGTTGAGCGCCTGGTTACACAGCGGCGGCAGAATGATCTTGAACGTCTGGGGCAGCACGATGTACCAGTACGCCTGCGCACGGGTAAAGCCCTGGCTCTGGGCCGCCTCCATCTGACCGCGCGGAACCGCCTCGATACCAGTGCGGATGACCTCCGAAATGTAGGCCGCGTGATACAGGCCCACACCCAAGAAGCCCAGCACGAACGGCGCGATGCGCACCGGCTGGTCGGCACCGGTTATGGCCTGCAAAAACTGCGGACCGGCCATGTACATAAAGAGCACCTGCACGGGCAACGGGGTGTTCTGGTAAAACTCCACGTACACGCGGCTTATGGCGCGCAGCACGCGCGAGCGAGTGGTAGAGAACACGCCCAGCAGCGTGCCCAGCACCAGCGACAGCAGCAGACCGGCAACGACCACTTGCAGCGTCACGCCAAAGCCCTCCCAGAAGGGCCCCATGTTTTGAAATGTCGTCGACCAACGGTCGGCGTCAAATAATCCTTCGAGCATTTGATTCCTTCCTTGGACGATGCGCCTATACAAGACCCCAGGTCTTGACCTCTTGGTCGAGCCAGCCATCGGCCAGGCGATCGCAAATCACCTGATCGACCACGGCCGAAAGGTCGCAGCCCTTCTTGGTCGCCACGCCGTAGCCTTGCTCGCCAAACTTGACCTCGGGCTGCAACAGCTCAACGGTCTCGTTCATGTAACCGGCCAGCGTAGAGCGGTCCATGGCAAAGACGTCGATATTGCCGGCGTCGAGCGAACTCTTGATGATGGGGTAGCCGCTAAAGGCCCTAAACTCGGGCTTGCAGCTAAAGCCGTTGTCCTTGATCATCTGCTCGATCAGACCCTGCGTGGTAGCACCCTGGCTCACGCCGATGATCTTGCCGTCCAGGTCCTCAATCGAGGTAAAGCCCGAACGCTTCTTGACCATGAGTCCCACGTAGTCGGTGCGGTACGGCGTCGAGAAATCCCAGCTCTTCTTGCGCTCGTCGGTGATGGTGTAGGTCGCAGCGACCACGTCGAGTTGGCCGTTATCGATCAGCGGACCGCGTGTCTTGGGCGTTACGTCGGTAAACTCGACAAGCTCCTGGGCGCGGGCCTCCTTATAGCTCACGCCAAAGACGGCAGCGGCGATCTGGTAGCACAAATCGACTTCCATGCCCTCAAAGCGACCCTTGGCGGTGTCGTAATAGCCATAGCCGGGAACGTCCTTCTTAACGCCGGCATTCAGATGGCCACGCGACTTGATGGCCACAAGCTTAGAGCCCTTGTCGGAGCCCTCGCCGCTGGTGGAGTTGCCGCAACCGGTAAGCGCGGTCCCCGTCAGCGCAAGCATGCTGGCGCCAGCCAGCTGCAAAAAGTGACGGCGCGACACGGCCGCCCTCGTCATATCCGTCATGTCCATCACCGCGCCTAGTGCAGAATCTTGGACAGGAACTCACGGCAGCGCGGGTTCTCGGGGTTATCGAAGAAGTGCTCGGGCGTGCCCTCCTCCAGGATGCGGCCGTCCTCCATAAAGATGACGCGGTCGGCCACCTGGCGCGCAAAGCCCATCTCGTGCGTCACGCAGATCATGGTGATGTCCTCCTGCGCGAGCTCAATCATAACGTCCAGAACCTCCTGGACCATCTCGGGGTCGAGCGCCGAGGTCGGCTCGTCAAACAGGATGATGGGCTGCTTGGTGCACAGGGCACGGGCGATGGCGATGCGCTGCTGCTGACCGCCCGAGAGATTCTGCGGATACTCGCCGGCCTTATGCGCCATGCCGACGCGCTTGAGCGCGGCGATGGCGATCTCGGTCGCCTCCTCCTTGCTCTTCTTTTGCAGCTTGATGGGCGCGAGCGTCAGGTTGCCCAGCACCGTCATGTTGGGATACAGGTTGAACTGCTGGAACACCATGGAACTATACTTGCGAGCCATCTCCAGGTGATTCTTTTTGGTGAGCGGCGTACCGTCGATGACGACCTCGCCCGATGTGGGCTCCTCCAGATAATCGACGCAACGGATGAGCGTCGACTTACCCGAACCGGAAGGCCCGATCATTACGAGCTTCTCGCCGCGCTTGACGGTGAGATTGATATCTTTGAGCACATGCAGGTCGCCAAAGTACTTGTTGAGATGCTTGATCTCGATCATGTCTGCCATGAATGTCCCTTCCCTGCGTTTACACGAGTTGAACTATTGTACGGAAAGAACCACGTTTCCGCAGCCCACGCTACATTCCCGTAAAGAACCCGCAACCTTCCACCCACTCATTGGGGACAGACTTAAATGAGTACCCGCTCATTGGGCACTCATTTAAGTCTGTCCCCAATGAGCGCTAAAATAATACAACCGCCCTTGTTGAGCATAAGTCAGCGAAAACCCGTACACGCGAGCAAGGTGACGTGAAATGAAAGGGCACAGACCTTATGGTCGCGCCCTTGAAATTGAACGTCAGATTGCCGCGTGTACGGGTTTGCAGCGTCGAGCCGTTACGCGGTTTGGTAAAACCGCGTAACAAATTACGCAAGTTTGGCGCCGACGATCTTTGCCGCGGCAGGCTTATCGAAATTGCCACCGGTGGCCATGCCGAGTGCTCCCATGACCTGGCCCATCTGCTTCTTGGACGTGGCGCCCAGCTCAGCGATGACCTGCTCGATCAGAGCCTCGAGCTCCTCGCCCGAAACCTGCGCGGGCAGCAGGCTCTCCAGGATCTTGACCTGCTCGGTCAGGTTGTCGGTACGCTCCTGGTCGGTACCGGCCTTAATGGACATCTCCAGCGTCTCGCTCGTCTGCTTAATCAGACGCTTGATCATGCTGTTGACGTCTTCCTCGGTCACGTCGCGGCGCTCGTTAACCTCGATATTCTTCACCTCGGCCTTGACCTGGCGAATGATAGACAGGCGAACCTTGTCCTTGGCCTTCATGGCCGCAATCATTTCCTTCTGCAGTTCTTCGTTGGTCATCTGCAAATCCTCCTCAATAGTGCGGTCGGCACTCGCACGAGCGCCGCCCCATGATTACTTAGTCGTCGACGAATCGTCGGTCGAACTCTTGGTGACGCCCTTTAGACTCACGTTATAGGGTACGTCCTTGGGCATGGGGTTGACGGTAATGTCGGCGTCCTTCTTGTACTGCTCCAGCCACTCGCTGTATGCAGTGCTGGCCGCCTGCGTCTTCACCACGTTGGAGATGTACTTCTTGATGTCCTTGGGCACCTGCTTAATGTCATCGACCTGATTATCGACATGGAAGTAGTCGGTGCACTTGATGATGTGATAACCATAGGTCGACTCGACGACGTCGCTCACATCGCCCTTGTTTAGTCCCTCGAGCGCCGCCTGGTAGCTGTCGACGAAGGTGGTGAGCTTGTCCCAGCCCACATCGCCCTTCTTCTCCTTGGAGCCGGTGTCATCGGAATACTGCTTCACGGCGTCCTCAAAGCTCAGTTCGCCGGAGTTGATTTTGTCCAGGCACTCCTGCGCCTTGGCCTTGGCGGCGGCCTTGTCCTCGTCAGATGCGTCGGAATCAACCTTGATCAGGATGTTCGACGAGCGGCGGGCATCGTTGTAGTTAGACAGGTTCTCGTTGATGTAATCGACGATCTCACTGTCCTTGGGCTTACTGGTGGGCGCCACGGCGTCCTTAAGCTTTTGCTGTGCCAGGTTCTCCTTGAGCGAGTCCTTGTAGGTGTCCTCGGTATAGCCGTAGGTCTTAAGGGTCTTCTTAAAGGCCTTGGCACCGCCCGCGCTCTTGCACGCGTCCTTCCATGCCTTCTCGACCTCCTCGTCCGACACCGTCACGCCGTTTTCCTTCTGCGCCTGCTGGAGCAGAATCTGCTGCGTGTAGGAATCGATGAGCTGCTTGCGGTACTTTTTGGGCGTCAGGTCGTTGTCGACCAGATACTGCGCCCAGTCCTTGTCCTTGGTGTAACCGTAGGACGTGCGCATGCTCATGATCTGCTTGGTCACGGTGTCCTCGGTGAGGTTGGTGCCGTTGATGGTGGCGGCGACACCGCCGGTAAGCTTGTAGCTCGAGGTATCCTCTGCCTGCGACATGAGACCGGAGCATGCCATGGCCGAGACGGAAAGCAGCATTGCCAGCACGCCGATAACCACCAGGACGATCTTGACGGTCTTAGACACGTACGTCTTGCGCTGCTTCTTACGAGAGCTGGAGGCAGCGCGAGCCTGCTGCTCGGGCGTCGGCGCGGCCTCGGAGTTCTTTTTCTTGTTTGCCATAGTTGGCCTTTCGCATCACGAATCGAACAAACGCCATTGTGTCACAACGCGGACCCCGCGACACACCTGGTGCATGGGGGACAGGTCAATCTGCACCATTTTGGTGCAAAGGGGGCTCTTCTGGCTGTCGGCAGTTAGGGACATTCCTTTTAATATGAGCAGGACATTGTCAAGAGGCAAAATCGGGCCTGGCCCCAACGATATGGGGTCAGGCCCTCTCCCTATATCAACCCGTCCGCGGCGACCTCGGCGTGTCTTACCGACGCTCGTCTTTGCAGTTTAATATCCGCCCGTGGCGATCTCTCGCTGGGCAATCCGTTGCTACGGCTGAGGCTTCTACGTCGAACCGACAGTCTGTGCACGCGTGTGGCGCCCTGGGCGCTCGCAGAAAAGGGACCTGAGGTTCGCCTCAACGGCTTCGGATCGAACCGCTTCCGGGGTGACTGGCTTATGTGCGGGGGGCCGCCCCCTACGCCTCCTCGGCCATGAGGCCGACCGCCCACACCCAGCAGGCGAGCTCGCGCGCCGTGGCGACGTTCGCTTTGTTGTTGTGGACCCCGCGCGCGAGCAGGGCCCCGCGCCTCTCGACCAGCCTCCGCACGCCCTTGGCGGCATGCCTCCGGGCGCCCCGGTCCGGGGCCTGGCCCTTGGCGAGGTCCTTCGGCCGCCCCGAGCACGTCAGGTAGTGCCACGCGGCCTCGACCAGCGTCTTCCTCAGGTGCTTGTTGCCGGCCTTGGTGATCGCGCCCCTTCGGTCGCTCTCCCCGCTGGAGTGCTCGGAGGGCGTCAGGCCGACCCACGCCGCGAACGAGCGGGCGTTCCTGAACCTCGAGAACTCGCCGGCCTCGAACACGAGGTCGGCGGCAGACGCGGTGTCGACGCCCTTGAGGCAGCGCAGGGAGTCGACCCTCCTCCTCCACCTGGGCTTGCGGGCCTCGGCCTCGACGAGCCCCTCGAGCCTCGACTTCTCCTCCGCCGCCCGCCTGACCGCGTCGACGTAGTAGGCGAGCACGTCGTTGTCGGCCCCCTCCGCGAACCTAATCGACTCGATCCAGGACCAGTGCGCCCGGGTCCAGTTCCCCTTCCTGCGGCCGGTGGGCGTCCTCTCGTCGAAGACGAGCCCGTGCCTGAGCAGGAACTTGGAGAGCCGCTGCTTCGAGCGCGAGAGGTCGTCCCTCGCGTCCTCGAGCGCCCTGGTCAGGTCGCGGGCGGCCTCGCACTCGTCGTCGGGGACCCACACCTCGACCACGCTGCCGACCGACAGCATGCGGGCGAGGAACTCGGCGTCGTTGCGGTCGTTCTTCCTGCGCCTGTCCGCGCTGGGCTTGATCATCTTCGAGACGGCGCCGACCACGCAGTCGACACCCAGGCCGGAGAGCCTCTTCTGGAGGTCGAACCCCGTGACCCCGGACTCGTACACGCACCTGGCCTTGGGGTCCACGGACCGGACCCACTCCGCGACGGCCGCGGCGTCGTAGCCGAAGGTCGCGCAGCGCACCTCCCCGGTCATGACGTCGAGGGAGACGGCCTTTATCGAGCGGGCGTGGACGTCGAGGCCGACGAAGGTGGTAGTATCGAGCATGGGAGCCCCTTCCATGAATGCGGCGTGGCCGCCACGGCTGGATTAGACACTCACCATTGTCGGCCTAATCCGCGGTCTTTCATGCCGGGGGCTCCCAATGTTTTTATGTCCTGCTCATATCGTCTCTGCCGGCAGTTGGGGACAGTCCCCAAGTGCCGGCCCTAAAAGTGGCGACGGATGGCGTCGACCATGCCCTGGCATGTGGTCTGGCCGAGCACATCGGCTGCGGCGGCGGCATCCATAAAGATATTCATAAGCGATTGCAGGGCCTCGACCTGGCCGCTCGGCTCGGCGATGCCCAGATTGATGATGATCTGCGCCGGCACGGGGGCACCCATGCCCGCCATTGCACTGAACACCACGGGCGCCGCGGGCTTTACCACCGCGATATAGGGCTTAGCCACAAATCCGGGATCGGTGTGCGGGATGGCGATGTTGGCCGCCGGCATGGCAAGACCCGTGGGATAGGCATCCTCGCGCGTGCGGACGGCATCGAGCCAATCGGGCGCAATGTAACCGCGAGGTGCAAGCTCGTCCTCGAGCCGAGCAAACACCTCATCCGGCGTCGCGCACTCCCAATCAAAAAACACCAGCTCGGGCGTAAACAGCGCTTCGTTATCCGCCATGCGCTCACCTCTCTCACCTAGTCACCTGCGACGTTCTTAAACGACCAGTCATTCAAGAACGTCCCCGATGACTACCCAAAACAAAAGGTGGCCACGCACGCCTTGGCGCCAATGACCACCCTGACCACTCAGCTAAATTGTACTGTGCGCCGCTAGCCGCGAGGCGCGTCAATTGCCACCTTGCCGCTCTCCAGCACGTGGACGCGGCCGTCGGCGAGCATCTGAACTACCTCGGGATACAGCACGTGCTCAATCGCGTGGATATGCTCCTCGAGCGTATCGACATCCCAATCTTCCTCGACAGCCAGCGCGCGCTGGGCGATGATGGGGCCGTTGTCGTAGATCTCGTTGGCAAAATGCACGGTCACGCCAGTTACCTTGACGCCGCGCGCAAAGGCATCGTCGATCGCATGCGCGCCGGTAAAGCTCGGCAGCAGCGCCGGATGCAAGTTGACCACGCGGTTGGGAAACGCCGCCAGCAGCGGCGTGTGCACCATGCGCATGTAGCCGGCCATGACCACATACTCGCAGCCGCGTTCGAGCAGCTCGTGCGCGATGATCTCGTCGGCGGCAATAGGGTCGGCGTAGACATCCTTGGACAGCGTGAGCGTCTGGATGCCCGCGCGCTCAGCGCGCTGCAAACCCTTAGCCGAAGGACGGCTCGACACCACAAGCTCAATCGAAGCGTTGAGCTTGCCGGCGGCGATCAGGTCGATCAACGCCTGCAGGTTGGTACCCGAACCGCTGATGAGCACGCCGATTTTGAGCGGCTCGGCCGTATCGGTGCCGGTCGGACGGGTATAGGACACAAAGTCCAGGCCCTTGGCGGCAGCCATCTGCTCGTTAGCGCTCATCGGAGTACACGACCTTACCGGAACCCTCGACGCACTCGCCCACGCGGAACGGCTTCTCGCCCAGCGCGACCAGGGCCTCGGTCACCGCGGCCTCGTCCTCGGGAGCGACGATCAGGCACAGGCCGACGCCCATGTTGAAGGTCCTGCATGCCTCGTTGGGCGCGAGCTCGGCCTGGCGCGACACGTAGGTGATGACGGGCGGAACATCCCAGCCCATCTCGGCACCGTTACGGGTGGCCACGGCGTCAACGTCGTCGGCAAGCGCGCGGTTGAGGTTCTCGGTAATACCGCCGCCAGTAATGTGGGCGATGGCGTGCACTGGAGCGCCGCCGCGGAGCAGCTCAAGAACCGGCTTGACGTAGATGCGCGTGGGGGCCAGCAGGGCGTCAGCCAGCGAAGCGCCACCGAGCTCCTCGAGCGGACGGCTCAGCTCCTCGGCCTTAGCGGCGGCCTCGGGCGTACCCGGCTTAATGCCGTCGACGCCGATGACCTTGCGCACGAGCGAGTAGCCGTTGGAGTGCACGCCGGTGGAAGGCAGGCCCAGGATCACATCGCCCGGGCGGACGTTTGCGGGGTCGAGCATCTTGGGACGGTCGACGACGCCCACGGTAAAGCCGGCAAGGTCGTAGTCGGCCGGAGCCATGACGCCCGGGTGCTCGGCCATCTCGCCGCCCACGAGCGCGCAGCCCGCGAGCTTGCAGCCGTCGGCCACGCCCTTGATGATCTTTGCCATGTGCTCGGCCTCGATGTGGCCGATGGCAACGTAGTCCAGGAAGAACAGCGGCTCGGCGCCCGAAGCCAAAATGTCGTTGACGCACATGGCGACCAGGTCCTGGCCCACCGTCTCGTGACGGTCCATGATCTGGGCGAGCACGAGCTTGGTGCCCACGCCGTCGGTACCGCTAATCAGAATCGGGTCTTCCATATCCTTAAGCGCGGCGGCCGAGAATAAGCCACCGAAGCCACCGATGCCGCCGATGACCTCGGGACGGTTGGTGTCCTTAACCATTTGCTTAATAGCGTCGACGGCGCGGCCGCCCTCAGCGGTATCGACGCCGGCATCCTCATACGTCACATGCTTGCTGTCGCTCATCTGAGCCTTCCTCTCCCACTACCGTGGCGCCGCGCGTGCGCCAAACGGTGCTCATAGTTGCGTTCATTTCGGCGCGCGCCATAACAGCACGCGCCGCCATATCAACAAAACAGCAGGTAAAACCTACCAAAATAAACCTGTCCCTACATGGCAGGTTTTAGGCCTCGCCGTGCTCCTCTTCCCAACTGCGGTCGTCGTATTTCTCGACCACGGCGTCGTCATCAACATGCAGCGGCTTGTCCAGGTTGCGGGGCTTAAAGCCCTCCATGAACTTGTCGCGGCCAAAGCTCTCGGGAATCGCCACGGGGTAGCGGCCGGTAAAGCACGCATCGCAGTAACCGCCTTTGGGCATGACCTTAAGCAGGCCCTCGACCGAAAGGAAGGCCAGCGAATCGGCGCCGATATACTCGCAAATCTCGTCGACCGTCTTGTTGGCGCTGATAAGCTGCGACTGCACGTCGGTATCGATACCGTAGAAGCATGGCCAGATGACCTCGGGCGAGTTGATGCGGATATGAATCTCCTTGGCGCCAGCGTTGCGCAGCATCTTGACGAGCTGCACCATGGTGGTGCCGCGCACGATGGAGTCGTCGATGACGACCAGGCGCTTGCCCTCGATGTTGTCGCGCAGCGGGTTAAGCTTCATGCGCACGCCCATGGCGCGCAACTCCTGCGTAGGCTCGATAAACGTACGGCCCACGTAACGGTTCTTGATAAGGCCCTCGCCAAAGGGAATGCCGCTCTCGTGCGAATAGCCCTCCGCAGGCGGCAGGCCGGAGTCGGGCACGCCGATGACCAGGTCGGCCTCGACGGGCTCTTCGTGTGCCAGCTGACGACCCATGTCGTAACGGCAGGCATAGACGCTCTTGCCGTTCATGATGGAGTCGGGGCGGGCAAAGTAGACCTGCTCAAAGATGCAGTTTGCGGGCTCTTCGGCTGCAGGCACGCCCTGCTCGGATACCAGACCCTCGGCGCTGATGCGCAAAATCTCGCCGGGACGGACGTCACGGACGTACTCGGCGCCCACGATGTCGAGCGCGCACGTCTCGGAGGCAACGACCCAGCCGCCGGCGCGCGTGACATGGACGGCGGAGTCGACCGTCGAGGCACCGTCTTGCGAGGGCAGCTGCGAAACAGAAGCGGCATCGGCCTGGTCCAGACCTTCGTCCACCAGCTTGCCCAGCACGAGCGGGCGAATGCCGTGCGGATCGCGGAATGCGTAGAGCGCCTGCTCGTTGATGAGCGTCATGGCGTAGCCGCCGCGCACGAGCTCCATGGTCTTGCGAATGCCCTCGCGCAGATGACCCGTGCGCTGGGTAAAGTAGCCGATAAGCTTGGTCGCGACCTCGGAATCCGAATTGGAGAGGAACGGCACGCCCAGCTCGATCAGCTGGCGGCGCAGCTCGTCGGTGTTGACGAGGGTACCGTTGTGAGCAAGCGCGATAATGACGCTGTTGATGGTGGAAAGATGCGGCTGCGAGGCTTCCCAGCTCTTGGCGCCGGCGGTGCCATAGCGCACGTGGCCCACGGCCAGCTGGCCGGAGAGCGTCGACAGGTCGGCGTTGGAGAACACACGGTCGAGCAGCCCCAGATCCTTGCGGACCATAACCGTGCCGCCGTCACCCACGGCGATTCCCGCCGATTCCTGGCCACGGTGCTGCAGCGCACGCAGGCCAAAGTACGTCAGTCGAGCCACATCGCGATCGGGCGCCCATACGCCGAAAATGCCACATTCCTCATGCAGCTGGTCGGAGTCCGGATCATACGTCGACATGGTCTTCACCTGTCCCGCGGCGCGCTCGGCCGCGCGGATGGTTTCTTGAGACATGGCATCCCCTCAGAGCCTCGTATTTTGGCGTTACCCGCCTTATTATACGCACGGCGCGACGCGCTCCCCAGCGCATGAGCAGCGCTTTTTAAAAGCCCACCGAGCTAATAATCAGTTTTGTTGCCAAACATTTATTTGGCTTCACGACGTGGGTGGCAGTGCCACGCCGACCCTCACTACGCCACGCTTCGCCCGCCGTTAGGACTTACATTGTTGCAATTGGGACGTTCGTCCTGTCTTTTGGCAGGTCGGCGGCGTATCCTTGTGCCTACAGCAAAACGAGAAAGGTTATGTATGGATCGAAACGAACTCGACCCCAGCGTCCCCAGCGCCACGGAGGTCAAGAAGATCCCCCTCATCATTAAGGTATACGCCGTCCTGTGCATCCTGTCCGGCGTGGGCACGCTCCCGTCGGTCGGCGCCTTTATGTGGCAGGTCATCACCGCACTCATCAACGGCAACGCCGCCGCCAAGCTCGGCGACAACACGCTCGTCGCGGTCGGACTAATTGTCGCCGGCATCATGCTCTCGGCTGCCAGTGCCGTCATCTTGATCATCTTTGGCCTGGACCTCATCAAGAACCAGCGCCGCAATGCCGCCCGTCTGTCCTATATCCTAATCGCGTTTACCGTCGTCGAGCTTTTGGTTGACGTGATGCTCCAGGGCATCGGGCCCTTCTTGCTGCGCCCTGCCATCCAGCTCGGCATCCTCGTCGCGCTTTCGGCCACCGTCGACCCCACACTGCGCCAGGAGCGCGAGCTGCAGCGCCGCCTGCAGGAGATGCTCGACCGCGACGCCGCCGCCGAGGGCATGCTCGGGCGCGATGAAACCGGCGAGGGCTACATCAAGCTCAACTACTTCAACCTGTTCTGGGTATTCTTTGTCTGCTGCGTGCTCGGCCTGGTCCTGGAGGATATCTGGCATATGACCGTCAATGATCCGGGTGTCTACCAGGACCGCGCCGGTATGCTGTTTGGCCCCTTCAGCCCCATCTACGGCTTTGGTGCCGTGCTCATGACCATGGTGCTCAACCGCTTCTATAAAAAGAACCCCATCATCATTTTCCTGGTGAGCGCCCTGCTCGGCGCCAGCTTTGAGGTGTTCGTGGGCTGGTTTATGCAGACCGCGTTTGGCGTGGTCTCGTGGAGCTACTCGCACATAACGCTGTTCGGTATGCCCGACCCGCTCGTGGTCCTCACGGGCGGACGCACCTGCACGGGCTTCGCCTGTCTGTGGGGCCTGGGTGGCCTCATCTGGATCAAGCTGCTGCTGCCGAGGCTGCTCAAGCTCATCAACATGATTCCGTGGAAGAGCCGCTACTCGGCTACCGTCATCTTTACCGTCATTATGCTGGTCGACGGCGTCATGACGCTGCAGTCGCTCGACTACTGGTACCAGCGCGTCAACGGCACGGAGCCGGATATTCCCGTCGCGCAGTTCTACGGCAAGTATTTCGATAATGAATACATGGAAAATCGCTTCCAGAGCATGACCATGAGCCCCAAGGACGCCACACGCGTATAGCGCTGGCGCTGCTGCAAGTCGGTTCCAACGGACAAGTAAGCCCGCTGGCAGTTCAATCTAACTGCCAGCGGGCTCTTGCTACAGATGGGCTCGAATCGATCGCAAAGCCCTATGCCTCGCGCTCTACCTCGTTCACGCATTCATTCTTGATGGTGCCGACAAGCGACTGCAGGGCATCGACCACGTGCGGACGAATGTCTCCGCCAATGAGCACGAGCATGATATCGTCGCCCACGGAAAGCTCGCCGCTCGCCAGCCACACGCGCACATAGCCGATGCCGGGCATCGCGCGCGTGGCTTCGATGGCAGACCGCACCTTTTCGGCGTCGTAGTCAAAGACCATGCCGCCCACCTTGTGGCCCGGCGCCACGCCACCGGTCTCAACTCCGCGCACCTCGGCCTTGGGCGTCGCACGCACCACACCGTTATGCGTCAGATACATACCGCACGCAGGCGCCGACGAATCGGCTTTGGCCTCGCGCAGCCAAGCATCAATCGAAGGCATCGTTTTGCCATTCTCGAGCATCATTTCCTCCTTTTACCGTCATCGAGCAGCTCATTTGGGACGGGGCTCTTTTAGCTACTCTTAACAATCTATTCCTCGACCGGCGTGAGCACCATGACGGCGCGCGTATTGCTAAATGACAGTGAGCGACAGGTCACGAGCGTCACGACCTTGGTTGCCGAAGCAGCGCGATCGCCTGCATCACTCGCCACTGCCGAAGCGCCGTCGAGCATCTCGGACAGGTAGTTCTTGAGCCCGTCGTCACCCTCAAAATTAGGCGTGCGCGCCTTGGCATACGTATCCTCGACGACCTTGGTCGCCAGCGGTCGCAGCTTATACGTTGCATCGCGCGTGATGTAATATACGTACTCGATGCTATCGAATGTCGCTTGGTCGGTGGTGTCCGAAATCACGTTGAACATCGACCCGTCATTCATGTGGTGGCCGTAGATCGTGGTCTGCTGGTCAACCATTCCCGGCGCGGTGTCATCGCTATCCAGGAAAATGGCCCCGGACGCATTGGCCGTACCGTCGAACAGCGTGTTGAGGTATTTGGAGTTGTTATTGGTCTGCACCACGGGATAGTTGATGTTGGTTCCCGGCGCGTAAATCCAACCCACAACCTCGGGATTTGTCTGGGCAAGTGCATCGAAGTCGATAATCGGCACGCCGCTGGCGTCCTTATCGCTTACATATTGCTTCTCGATTTTCTGGTACGAATCGCTTGCCTGCTTATAGCCAATCTGAGCATTGATAAAGATGGCAGCGGCGGCAACAATCAGGCCGATGCCGATGATGATGAGCAGAATGGGGATGATGGAGCGGCGTTTCTTGCGCGGCGGCTCGGTGTAGCTGGACGGAGCGCCGCTCAGTTGCCTCGTCGTCCGGGTCCGCTTCTTTGCCGTGCCATATGACGAGGGGCGATACGCAGCCGGCGTATCCTGACGGCGATGGGACGTCGGCGTTACGGGGCGCGGCGCACGAGCCTGTTGAGGAGAGGATGCCCGACCCTGCTGCATGGAGCGGGCCGATCCCGCCTTGGATGGATCGGGGATCTGAGAAGCCGAGAAACGTTTTCCCTGATAGTCGGACATGACTCTCCCTATGATTGCAGCGGAATGGCAAGCCGCTTAGGCGTCGGCCATCTCCTGTTTCATTTTCTCGATAACCTTGCGGTACTCGGGGTCGCAAGCACCCAGAATCTGCGTAGCATAGATGGCGGCGTTCTTGGCGCCGTTGATGGCAACGCAGGCCACGGGCACGCCCGAAGGCATCTGCACCATCGACAGCAGCGAGTCCATACCGCCCAGGTCACTTGTCTTCATAGGCACGCCGATAACCGGCAGCGGCGTAAAGGCAGCCACGACACCACCCAGGTGAGCGGCCTTGCCGGCGGCAGCGATAATTACTTTGATACCGCGATCGGCAGCAGTCGAGGCCCACTCGTGGACCTTCGCCGGCGTGCGGTGTGCGCTCGCAATGACGAGCTCATAGGGCACACCAAGCGCCTCGAGCTCGGCGGTGCAGCCTTCCATAACGCCCAGATCGGACTTAGAGCCCATGATGATCCCGACAACCGGCTTTTGATCTGCCATAAACAAAGACCTCCTGTTGAGAGCGGCGACGCGGCGGATCCGCGACCCTTAACTACTGAGAGTAGTATAGCTGCTCCCGTCCCTGCGGTCTTTGTGGCGCTTCGCGGGCGGGCCAGGCTTTATCTTCACTCCGGTTGCTTCGCAAAGTCGTTCAGATAAAGCCTGGCCCGCCCGCGAAGCGCCCTGCGACCTACCGGGGATTGCCATGACGTACGTTGGCTGAAATATTAACGTGGGCTCCGCCGTTCGAACGAACGGCGGAGCCCACACTCACTTTTTATTCAGCCCTAGTCATCGCACAAAGCCCCTTCGGCAGCACACGGTGCAGCCAAGTCACCGCAGGCCGGGGCGGGAGGCGGTCCTTTCTCTCGGAAAACTTCGCGAAGCCCAGTTTCCGAGAGAAAGTGTCCGGCTGCCGCCCCGGCCGGCCAGGTCAACTACACCGTGTGCTGCGGCAGGTCCTGCAGGGCGATGACGTCCATGCCCATGTCGTTGGCGCTGCCGTGACCCTGCTGGTCCTCACGCACCGCCTCGATGGCACTCACGTACGTGTTGGCGGCAGACATCGCGGTCACGCAAGTCACGCCGCGGCGCACGGCCTCGGTGCGCAACAGATAACCGTCGCCACGCGAGCCCGGGCCGTACGGTGTGTTGATGATCACCGCGATCTTGCCATCGGCGATGAGGTCACCGATGTTGGGACGCTCGCCGTCGTGCGGGCCGCTGATCTTTTCCACGACCTCACACGTCACGTTGCCTCCGCGCAGCACGCGCGCCGTACCCTCGGTAGAGCAGATGTCAAAGCCCAAGTAGCGCAGGATGCGGGCGACCGAAAGGATATGGCGCTTATCACGGTCGCACACGCTGATGAACACCTTGCCGCAACTCGGGTCGGGCAGCTTGTAGTCAATCGCCAGCTGCGTCTTGGCGTATGCCTCAGGATAGCTCTTGGCGATACCCATGACCTCGCCCGTCGACTTCATCTCGGGCCCCAGAATAACGTCGGCTCCCGGGAAACGGCCCCAGGGCATAACGGCTTCCTTCATGCAGAACCAATCCAGCTGACGCTCGTCGCTCGGCAGGCCAAGACTGGCGATAGAATCGCCCGCCATGATACGCGCCGCGCACTTGGCCAGCGGCACGCCAGTGGCTTTGGAGATGAACGGCACGGTACGGCTGGCGCGCGGGTTGGCCTCGATCACGTAGACGGTCTCGCCCTTGATGGCATACTGCACGTTGACCAAGCCGCGAACTCCCAGCGCCATTGCGATGCGACGCGTGGTCTCGCGGAGCTTCGCCTGCAGGCTCTCGCTAAAGCTGAACGGCGGAATGCAGGTCGCAGAGTCACCGGAGTGAATACCGGCCTCCTCGATATGCTCCAGAATGCCGCCGATGTAGACCTCTTCGCCATCGCACAGGGCGTCGACATCGGACTCGATCGCGCCCTCCAGGAAGCGGTCCAGATACACCGGGTAGTCGGGGCTAATGCGCGCAGCCTCGGCCATGTAATCGCGCAGATGCTCGGCATCGTAGGCGATCATCATGCCGCGACCGCCCAGCACATAGCTCGGACGCACCAGCAGCGGGTAGCCAATGTGCGCGGCAACGGCTTCGGCCTCCTCAAACGAGGTGGCCTGGCCCGCCGGCGGGTACATAATGCCCAGCTTGTCGAGCAGGGCGGCAAAACGCTCGCGGTCCTCGGCAAAATCGATGGCGTCGGTCTTGGTACCCATGATGTTCACGCCGCTCTCCTCGAGCATGCGTGCCAGCTTAAGCGGGGTCTGGCCGCCGAGCGTCACTACGACGCCGTCGGGACGCTCAACGTCGATAACGTCCATGACGTCCTCGTAGGTGAGCGGCTCAAAGTACAGGCGGTCGGACGTGTCGTAGTCGGTCGAGACGGTCTCTGGGTTGCAGTTGACCATGATGGTCTCAAAGCCGCGGGCCGCCAGCGCATAGCTCGCATGCACGCAGCAGTAGTCGAACTCAATACCCTGGCCGATACGGTTGGGACCGGCACCCAGAATCATCGCCTTGGGCTTGCTTGCCGGCGTGGTCTCGTCGGGGGCAACGCACTTCTTGGCGATCGGGCTCGTGCGGTAAATGTTCTCGTAGGTCTTATAGTGGTATTCCGTGGCACTCGAGAACTCGGCGGCGCAGGTGTCGACCGTCTTCATGCTGGGAACCACGCCCAGACCCTTACGGTAAGCGCGAACAAAACGCTCATCCGAGCCGGTCAGCGCGGCAATCTCGGCATCGCTCGTGCCATACTGCTTGAGCAGGCGCATCGCGTCGGCGTCAATGTCCTCCACGCGCAGGCCGCGAACGCTCTCCTGGACCTGCACCATATCGTTGATGCGGTTGAGATACCACGGATCGATACCGCAGATGGCGTGGATGCGCGCAACATCCCAGCCGCGGCGCAGGGCCTCGACCACAAAGAAGATGCGGTGCTCAGTCGGGGTGCCCACGGCCTGGGCGAGTTCATCGTCGCTCAGCTTATCGGCGCCCTCCTTGCCACCGGCGCAAATACCCTGGTGCCCGTCCTCCAGCGAGCGCATGGCCTTGCCAAAGGCTTCCTCAAAGGTGCGGCCGATCGCCATGATCTCGCCCACGGCCTTCATGCGCGTGGTGAGCGTGGGGTCGGTGCCCTTGAATTTCTCAAAGGCAAAGCGCGGCACCTTGACCACGCAGTAGTCGATCGTGGGCTCAAAGCAGGCGGGCGTGGCCTTGGTGATGTCGTTGACGATCTCGTCGAGCGTATAGCCCACGGCCAGGCGAGCGGCGGCCTTGGCGATGGGGAAGCCCGTGGCCTTGGAGGCCAGCGCGGACGAACGGCTCACGCGCGGGTTCATCTCGATGACAATCAGGCGGCCGGTCTGGGGGTTCACGGCAAACTGCACGTTAGAGCCACCGGTCTCGACGCCGATCTTCTCCAAGATAGCGAGCGAGGCGACACGCATGCGCTGATACTCAAGGTCGGAGAGGGTCTGCGCCGGCGCCACGGTGATGGAGTCACCGGTATGTACGCCCATGGGGTCGAGATTCTCGATGGAGCACACGATGATGCCGTTGCCGGCGTGATCACGCATGACCTCCATCTCATACTCTTTCCAGCCCTCGATAGACTCCTCGACCAGTACCTCGTGGGCAGGCGAGAGTTCAAGGCCCTGGCTCACGATGGAGACGAGCTCCTCGTGAGTATGTGCGATGCCGCCACCGGCGCCGCCCAAGGTAAAGCTCGGACGCAGCACACAGGGATAGCCCACACGCTCGGCGATGGCCTCGGCGTCAGCCACGCTGTAGGCATAGCCCGAGCGCGCGACCTCCAGGCCGATCTCGGCCATGGCCTCGTTAAAGAGCTTGCGATCCTCACCGCGCTCGATGGCGGCAAGGTCACAGCCGATCATCTCGACGCCGTACTTGTCGAGTGTGCCGTCCTTTGCCAGCTCGACGGCGGCATTCAGACCGGTCTGGCCGCCCAGCGTGGGCAGCAGCGCATCCGGGCGCTCCTTCTTGATCACGCGCTCGATAAATTCGGCGGTGATGGGCTCGACATAGGTACGGTCGGCCAAGCCCGGGTCGGTCATGATGGTCGCCGGGTTGGAGTTGACCAGGATGACCTCAAAGCCATCCTCCTTGAGCACCTTGCAGGCCTGGGCGCCGGAGTAATCGAACTCGCAGGCCTGGCCAATGACAATGGGGCCCGAGCCAATGACGAGGATACGCTTGATGTCGGTACGTTTAGGCATGTTTAAAACCTCCTAGAGAGGCTGACTCAATGTTTTGGAAAAGTCAGCGAGGGTGCAGCTGGTGCATCAGGTTGCCGTGATGCGAGGGCGCGCTGGGCTTATGCCCGCGCGTCCGAAGCAGAACGGCAAGATGATGTGCCAGATGCAGCCGCAGCGTCGACAGGTCCGCCGTTCGGTAGAACGGCGGAACCACTATCGGCGAAATTCCAGCCGGCAAGGCGGTCCTTGGCGGTATCGATGTCCAGATAGTTCTCCTCGCCGTCCATGAGTCGCGTAAAGGCGGTAAAGAGATAGTGGGCATCGGTGGGGCCGGGCGAGGCCTCGGGATGGTACTGGACCGAGAAGCACGGCGCATCGAGCAGCTGAATACCCTCGGCGGTGCCGTCATTGAGATTCACATGCGTCAGGCGAATGCGGCCGAAGCGCTCGTTCATCACGACCGGCGCGATACCGCGGCGTACCCAGACGCGCAGATCGCCATCGGCCGCGTGCTCGGTCTCGCCGCCCGAAAGCTTGGGGACAAGCTTGCCCAAGCTGGGGAACAACAGGCCAAAGCCGTGGTTTTGCGCGGTGATCTCCACACGGCGGCTGACCAAATTCATAACCGGCTGGTTGCCACCACGATGACCGAATTTGAGTTTTTCCATCTGGGCGCCGCACGCCAGGCTGATCATCTGGTGACCGAGGCAGATGCCAAAGACCGGCACCTTGCCGATCAGCTGCTGCACCTGCTCGTAGGTCTCCACCACGGCATCGGGGTCGCCGGGGCCATTGGACAAAAAGACGCCATCGGGATTCATGTCGAGCACCTGACGCGCGGGTGTATCCCACGGCACGACGGTGAGGTTGCAGCCAGCACGGACCAGGCCCTCCAGGATGCCGCGCTTGACACCGCAGTCGTAGGCGACCACTTTGTGGCGGGCAGGAGCGGCAGGGGCAAGCGCAAAGTCATGCGTAGTGGGCAGGTCGTTCGCAGCAAAGGCATGGGGCTCAGGGCAGCTCACGGTCTTGACCAGGTTCTCGCCGACCAGCGTAGGCGCGGCGGACAGGCGCTCGGCAAGCTCGTCGACGTCGAAGATCTCCGTCGAGATTATGCCCATCTTGGAACCGTTGTCGCGCAGGTGGCGCACGAGAGCGCGGGTGTCGACGCCCTCGATAGCGACGATGCCGTGTGCACGCAGGTACTCCGGCACGCTGACGGTCGAGCGCCAGTTAGAAGGCGTGGCGCACATGTCGTGGACGACCATGCCGCGCATGGCGGGAGCGCTCGCGGGGCGAGCGGTATCGCCGGGGAAGGCCGACTGGACATCGGTCTCGTCAATGCCGTAGTTGCCGATCTGCGGATAGGTCATGGTTACGATTTGGCCGGCATAGCTCGGGTCGGTCATGACCTCAAAGTAGCCCTCGAGCGACGTGTTAAAGCAGACCTCGCCGGTTGCGGTACCCTCGGCACCGCATGCACGGCCATAAAAAATGGTCCCATCCTCAAGATACAGGATGCAGGGACCGCAGGTGCCCTTGCTGGTTTTAGCCAGCATACGCTGGCACAGCTCGCTGGGCGCGACGGTGCGGGCGGCAGCGCCCGCAATATGGTTGTTCGCCATAGTTCTCCTTCCCGGTCTCACAGGACCGGCTTAAAGGTGTGTAGTTAGGCCTCGCGGTATTCTAACCGCAAGCATCGCCCATGGCATTAATTACATAGAATTGTTTACAAAATGATAATTATGACTTCCTGTGCATAATGATTTTTCTGGGACGGGGATTAAAAAATTATTCTGAGAGCAGGGCTTTGTCGCCAACTGCATACATGACAGAATGATTTTTTAATCCCCGTCCCAGAAAAATCATCCCGCGTGGGCTTGCGGCTCACGCGGGATGGCATCGTTCTATGTGGCTGCGGACTACTTTTGCTTGTCCTGCTCCAGCAGCTCGGACGGCGTGCGATCGGGCTTTCCGCCGCGGAAGATCTCTCGACCGTGCAGACGATGCTCAAGATCGCGCTCGGCCTGCTCCTCCGTGATCTTGGTCTGGCTCACCACCGGGTCCTCGATCAGCGATGAAACCGAGTTGACCTGTTTTTGAATGCGCTCGGCAATGGTGTCGTCCATGCTTACGATGCGCATCTTCCAGTCGATACTCGTGGCGTTGGACGAGCTCTTGGTCCAAACGAACGTCAGGATGGCGCTTTGGTGCCCCTGAGCAGGAAACATGCCAAAGAAGGAATCATGCTGGATCCTGCTGTCCTCGTCGATATAGGCGTGAACGTTATACACCACACGGTCGATCTTGTCGTTGAGCAGGGCGTTGGTTGCGAGCGCCGCCGCCTGAATCTGACCGTTGGACAGCAGCTCGAGCTCATTGGCAGAAGACGTGTCCAGCACCGTCACCTCAACCGTGCCCGTGCGCTCATCTGCCTCGTCGACGGTAAAATCGAGCGGGAACTGCGTAAAGCCATTGCCCCATTCAAGTCCACCCTTGAGCGCGGTCGAAACGGTATCCACCGAAACACTTTCGGAAAGGTTCGCGGTATTCAGACGTCGCATCACGCCGTAGCCAATCTGCATGCCAACAATCAGCACCAAAATGCCGATAACCACGGCCATGGCGGTCTTCGTAATGGTATGGCTCACCTGCGAGCCCGAAGGGTCGTCCTCGGACAGCGGGTCGATATGTTTTGCCTGGCTCGCGCGATCCTCGCTGCGCAGCCGCGCCAGCGTCGCCTTGTCGCCGCGCTTGACGGCGGCCTCTTTCTCGCGCATGCGCTCGGTGCGCTTTTTGGCGAGCGTAGGATCCAAGACGCCGGATGCATCGATTTCGGAGAATAACTCCGTCACTTCTTCCGGAGTCAAAGGGTTCTTATCAGCCATGATCTTCCTGTCATATCAATCAGTCGAGCTCGTGCGCACGCGCACCTTCGAACTGCATTCGATAGTAACGGGCATAGGTGCCGCCACGGGCGAGAAGCTCTTCGTGCGTGCCACGTTCCACAACGCGACCATGCTCAACGGTCGCAATCTCGTCAGCATGCTTAATAGTCGAGAGACGGTGGGCGATGATGATCGTGGTACGGCCGCGTGCCAGCTCTTCGAGCGACTCCTGCACCGCTTCCTCGCTCTCGTTATCCAGGGCACTCGTCGCCTCATCCAAAATAAGGATCTTGGGATTCTTGAGAAACACGCGCGCGATGGCGACGCGCTGCTTTTGACCACCCGAAAGACGGCTGCCGCGCTCGCCCACCACGGTGTCGTAGCCCTGCGGAAGCGATTCGATAAAGGTATCGATATTGGCGCGGCGGGCCGCTTCGGCGATCTCTTCTGCCGTGGCGCCCGGCTTGCCGTAGGCGATGTTCTCGCCGATCGTTCCATCAAACAGGTACACATCTTGCTGCACCAAGCCGATGGCACGGCGCAGACTATGCTGCGTCACGTCGCGCACATCCTGGCCGTCGATGCTAATGGAGCCGGCGGCAACGTCGTAAAAGCGCGGCAACAGCGAACAAGTCGTCGATTTGCCGCCGCCCGAGGGACCAACCAAAGCGATGGTCTGACCGGGCTTGATGGACAGGTCCATGTGGTCGATAACAGGGCGTCCGTCGGCGCCGCGCTCGCCCAATTCAACATCCTCGTAGCTAAAGCACACGTCGCGGTACTCCACAGCACCAGCCGTCACCTGCAGATCCGCAGCACCCGGCTTATCCTGAATATCGGGGACAGTCGAGAGCACCTCATCCATGCGCTTAAAGCCGGCGATGGCTTTCTGATACGTCTCAGCCGAATTGACGAGCGTCTCGAGCGGCGTGCAGAACAGCGAAATGTAGAGCGCGAAGGTTGCCATATCGACCGCCTGCAGCTGACCCTGGGCAACGAGCCAACCGCCGAGGAGCACCACGATCACATAGAGCACGCCCGAGAGCAGGCCATACGTCGCGGTATAGACGCCCATGGCGTGATACATGTTCTCCTTGGACGAAAGGTAGCGATTGTTCGAGGCACGAAACTTAGAGCGCTCGGTCTGCTCATTGGCAAAGCTCTTGACCACACGCATGCCCGCCAGCGAATCCTGCAGTTGCGCGTTGATGCCGCTAATCTTTTTGCGGTTATCGCTAAAGACCTCGCGCATACGCATATTCTGCCAAAACATAATGACCGCGAACACCACCGTCACCACAGCCATGGCGAGTGCGAGCACCGGCGCGATGGTAAACAGAATCACAAACGAGCCGATAATCTCGATGCCGCAAATAATGATCCATTCGGGCACGTGGTGCGCCGCCTCGCAGATATCGAACAGGTCATTGACCACGCGGCTCATCATATCGCCCGAGCTGTTGCGATCGAAGTATGCAAAGCTAAACCGTTCGTACTGATCGAACAGGTCCTCACGCATCTTGGACTCCATGCGCGCGCCCATCACGTGGCCCCAATAGCTCACAAAGTAGCGGCAGGCGCAGCGGATGGCATACATCAGCACCAGCCCCACCGCAATCATACCGAGTGCCCGCATAATGGCAGCCTGACCCTGGGTAAACAACCCTCCGGTCAGATTACGCAAGATAATGGGGAACGCCAGGTCAATGGCAGCAAGTACCAGGGCGCAAACAGTATCAGCAACAAAAAGCCCCATCTGGGGCTTGTAATAAGACAGAAAACGCTTCAGCATGTGGTCCTCTAGAAATAGGAAGAACGGAAAAATCGGTTGACCAAGCGAACCGAAAGAAAAACCCACGACAGATATAACGCCAATGTTCTGGCAGCGTCAGCGAAAACGTCCCTAAGCGAGCAAGGTGCCTTGAAAGAGGAGCGACGCGTACTTCGGTACGCGAGCGACGATTGAAAGGCAGATTGCCGCTTAGGGGCGTTTGCAGCGTCGACTCGTTACGCGGTTTGGTAAAACCGCGTAACCTAGAGCTCCGCTCCACCCAAACGATGAGCAATGCTGTCGCAAGCCAAGGCACCCACAACGGTCTTGGCGTCTTCGATCTTGCCGTCGAGTACGGCGTCGATCAGCTCATGCAGTGGTACCAGGTCGACGTTGACAAACTCGTCATCGTCGGGGTCGGGTGCATCAAACTCGAGCTTGGTAGCCAGGTAGATGTGAATGATCTCGTCGCAAAAACCGCAGGTCGTGACAATCGACGTCAAAAAGCGAATACGGCCGGCCTTAAAGCCCGTCTCCTCATGCAGCTCGCGCTTGGCGCAATCGAGCGGGTCCTCACCCGGATCGAGCTTGCCGGCGGGAATCTCGACCGTCACGCGGTCGATGGCAGTGCGATACTGACGTACCAGCACGATCTTGCCGTTCTCGGTCAGTGCCACAACGGCCGCCGCACCCGGATGGCGAACGATATCGCGGGCGCTGCGGTGACCGTTGGGCAGCTCAACCTCAAGACGGTGGACGTCGAGGATCTTGCCCTTCCAGGCGCACTCCTCCGAAAGAATCTTCTCGTGCAGCAGGGCGTCATGCGGGTCTTCGTCCCCCAGCACCAGCGCCGGCTCGTCAGTGACCTCGCCACCAGGCTCGCCCTCGGCGTGCCCATACATGCGGCCGTCCTCTTCGACGATCTGCGCGTCCACGAGCTCTTCGTTCTTCTCGTCCATCCGTCTCATTCCTCTCGGATTTTAGGCATCCCAGGCATCGCGGCCGCGCAGTGCGCGCAGGCCAATGTCGTGACGCAGGGTCTTGCCCTCAAAGTTGATCTTCTCGCAGGCCTCGTAGGCAAGGTCGCGAGCGTTCTCGAACGTATCGCCCAGTGCGGTCACGGCGAGTACACGACCGCCGTTGGTCACGAGCTTGCCGTCCACCACAGCGGTGCCGGCGTGGTACACCGTCACGTTCTCCATGGCCTCGGCGTCCTCGATACCGGTAATGAGCTTGCCCTTCTCGTAGCTGCCGGGATAGCCCGCGCTCGTCAGAACAACGGCAACGGCCCACTCGTCACGCCAATCGAGTTCAACCTGATCGAGCTCGCAGTTGGCGCAGGCAAGCATGACCTCGACCAGGTCGTTCTTAAGGCGCGGCAGCACGACCTGCGTCTCGGGATCGCCAAAGCGGGCATTGAACTCCAGCACCTTGGGGCCGGCGGGGGTAAGCATAAAGCCGCCGTACAGGCAGCCGCGGTAGTCGATGCCCTCGGCGGCAAGCTCTGCCACGGTCTGTTCCATGACCTTCACCATGGTGGCATGCTCCTCGTCGGTCACGATAGGCACCGGGCTGTAGACGCCCATGCCGCCCGTGTTGGGGCCCTTGTCGCCCTCGAGCGCGCGCTTGTGGTCCTGCGAGGTGGCCATGGGACGAACGGTCTTGCCGTCGGTAAAGGCCAGCAGCGAGCACTCGGGGCCGGTCAGCATCTCCTCGATAACCACCGTATTACCGGCATCGCCAAAGGCTCCGCCAAAACACTCACGCACAGCCTCCTCGGCCTGCGAAAGCTCGGTTGCCACGATAACGCCCTTGCCCGCGGCAAGGCCGTCGGCCTTGACGACCAGCGGAGCACCCTGCTCGCGCACATAGGCAAGAGCCGAAGCCTCGTCGATAAATGAGCCATAGGCTGCCGTCGGGATACCAGCGCGCTCCATGAGCTGCTTGGAGAACAGCTTAGAGCCCTCCATCTGGGCGCCCTCGGCACCCGGGCCAAAGCACGGGATGCCCGCCGCGCGGACGGCGTCTGCAACGCCCGCCACGAGCGGAGCCTCGGGGCCAATCACCACGAGTCCGCATCCATGGCTCTGGGCAAACGCCGCCACGGCCGCAGGATCGCAATCGTCGAGAACCACATTCTCGCCGCAGCTCGCGGTGCCGCCGTTACCCGGCGCGATGTAGAGCTTGCCGGCGCGCGGTGATGCTGCGAGCTTGGCTGCCAGAGCATGCTCGCGGCCGCCGCTGCCCAACAACAGGATGTCGATGGTTTGAGTGTCCGCCTTCAAGGGTGCCTCCTCTATGGATTACCGGCCCGCTCCGCGCGGGCCCATTACAAGCAAATATACCCCTCGGCCGCCCATCTGGACTGCAAAGGGGTATATCGCAATAACCAAATAACGCCGATTACTTCCAGAATCGGTTGATGATCTGCTCGCGACCGGCGCCGACGCCGATAAACGTCACGCGGGTGTGTGCCAGATCCTCGATAAATGCCACGTAGTCCTGAGCCTCCTGCGGCAGCTCGTCAAAGCTGCGGCAGCCGGTGATGTCGCACTTCCAGCCAGGGAGCTCCTCGTAGATGGGCTTGGCATGCTCAAAGCGCACCTGGTGCTCGGGTACGCTCGTGTAACGTTCGCCGTCGACGTCATAGGCAACGCACACCTTAATGGTGTCGAAGGCCGAAAGCACGTCGAGCTTGGTCACGGCGATGTCGGTGAGGCCGTTGACGCGTGAGGCATAGTTGGCGATAGGGCCGTCAAACCAGCCGCAGCGACGACGGCGGCCGGTGGTCACGCCGTACTCGTAGCCCTCCTCGGTCAGCGTGTGGCCGGCCTCGGACTCGTAGGAAAGCTCGGTGGGCATGGGGCCCGAACCGACGCGGGTGATATAGGCCTTCATGACGCCCAGCACGCGGTCGACGTTCTTCATGCCGACGCCGGAACCGGTAATGGCGCCGCCGGCGGTGCAGTTGGAAGACGTCACGTACGGATAGGTGCCGTGGTCGATGTCGAGCAGCGTCGCCTGGGCGCCCTCAAACAGCAAATCCTTGCCCTCGTCGATCATGTTGTTGAGCAGCAGGCTCGTCTCGGTGATGTAGGGGCGCAGGCGCTCGGCCATGGGCAGGTACTCGTCGCAAATCTGGTCCACGGTGTAGGTGGGCAGGTTGTAGATGAGCTCTAGCTCGGGGTTCACGCGGGCAAGAGCGGTCTCCAGCTTATCGCGGAACAGCGCCTCATCCAGCATGTCCTGCATACGCAGGCCAATACGGGCCATCTTGTCCTGGTAGCACGGACCGATGCCGCGCTTGGTGGTACCGATGTTCTTCTTGCCGAGCTTCTGCTCAAAGGCGCCATCCAGATCGATGTGGTACGGCATGATGACATGCGCGTTGCCGCTGATCTTGAGATTCTTGGTGGTGATGCCGTCGGCCTCGAACATGTCGATCTCCTCAAGGACGACCTTGGGGTTGACGACGCAGCCGTTACCGATCACCGACACGTGGTCGGAATACATGATGCCGGAGGGCACCTGGTGCAGGCCGTACTTCTTGCCGTTGACGACGATGGTGTGGCCGGCGTTGTTGCCGCCCGAATAGCGCACGACGGCATCAAAGTCGCCGGCGACCAGGTCGCAGATCTTACCCTTGCCCTCATCGCCCCACTGGGCACCGACCAAAACGGTTGACGGCATGTTTACTCCTCACATTCATGGACTGTCCGCACACCGCAAGTGCGCAGAAGCACAAAACATTCCCAGTATACCCGTGCAACGGGCGCCTGTCCTACTCCTCGGTATGCGCCCCATCAAGCTCATAGAACTTGGTGGATGCCGGCAGGAACATCAGGTCGACGTCGCCAATCGGGCCCGAACGGTTCTTGGCCACGACGATACGCGTAACGCCCTCGTCGGGTCGGTCGTCGCGCGAGGCCTCGGCCTCGTCGGCGGATCGGTCCAAGAACATGACGATATCGGCGTCCTGCTCGATGGAGCCCGATTCACGCAGGTCGGACAGCTGCGGGCGCTTGCCGGTACGGGATTCAACCTGACGCGACAGCTGCGACAGCGCGATCAGCGGAATCTTGAGCTCCTTGGCCATAATCTTCAGACCACGCGACATCTCGGAGACCTCGACGGTACGGCTCTCGGAACGACGTCCCGGCGGAGGACTCACCAGCTGCAAATAGTCCAGGATGATGATGGCCTTCTCCTTGTTATGGAGCATGCGGCGGCTCTTGGCGCGAATCTCGGTCACCGTGGTGCCGGGCGTATCGTCAATCAGAATATCGAGCTTGGACAGCGTCTGCGTGGCCTCATTGATGTTGGCCCACTGCTCGGGACTAATGCGGCCCGTACGGAAATCGCTGATCGAGATCATGGCATAGGCGCAAATCAGACGCTGGGCAATTTCCTTGCCCGACATCTCCAGCGAGAAGAAGCCGACGGTATAGCCCGCGGCGGCGGCGTTGAGCGCCAAGTTCAGGGCGAACGACGTCTTACCCACGGCGGGGCGGGCGCCGATGATGATGAGCTGACCTTCGCGGAAACCCATGAGCATACGGTCGAGCGACGGGAAGCCCGTGGGCACGCCTGCAGCCTGACCGCCAGCCTTGCACACTTCCTCGGCCTCGTTATAGGCCTCGACCATAAACTCGGTCAGCGTCTTGTAGCTCGACTTAACCTCACGCGCCGTGACCTTGAGCAGCTTGCTCTCGGCCAGCTCCACGACCTCTTTGGTGTCGGTGGGGGCGTTGTAGGCCAGCGCGTTGATCTCGTTGGTGGCGCCAATCAGCTCACGCAGCATCGAGTCGCGACGAACGATGGCGGCATGGTGCTGCCAGTTGACGAGCGACAGGGTCTGTCCCATCAGCTCCAAAATGTACGCCTCGCCGCCCACGGCATCGAGCTTGTTGATGCTTCGCAGGTAATCGATCAGCGAGATGGAGTCGATGGGGATGCGACTGTTGTACATATCGACCATCGCGGTATAGATGGTCTTATGAATGGGCCGGTAGAAGTCATCGGGCTGCAGCTCGACCTGGGCCTCTTCGACCACCTCGGGCGATAGCAGCATAGCGGCCAGTACGTTGGCCTCTGCATCTTGGTTTTGGGGGAGACCCAACTTGGAACCGCGGTCCTCGACCGTCAGTCCCGTCTCCCTATCGTCATATGCCATGAGCATCCTCATTCATATCGCTTGCGAGCATCCATAGTATCAGCCACGGCTATAAATCGAGCCGCGCCTTGGCAATCATCACCGAACCAAACGGATGAACGGTCCTATACACGGGACCGCATCTCAATGACTGCTATGAACTCACCCGGCGCAAAAAACAAAAGGGCGCCCCGGTTTCCCAGAGCGCCCTTCTTAGAACAAGATTGTTGCGTTGCAGCAAATGCTACTCGGCAGCAGCCTCAGTCTCGACCTCGGCGGTCTCGGCCTCGGCGACCTCAGCGGCCTCCTCGACCTCAGCTTCGGCAGCGAGCTCCTCGGCGGTAACGCCGACGAGAACGACAACCTCGGCCTTGATCTCGCGGTACAGCGAGATGGCAACGGTGTGGGCACCGGCAACCTTGATGGGCTTACCGAGCTCGACGCGCTTGCGGTCGATGTCCATACCGAGCTGAGCCTTGATGGCGTCAGCGATCATAGCGGCGGTAACGGAGCCAAAGAGGATGCCCTCGTCGCCGACCTTGACGTCAACGGTGACCGTCTTGCCCTCGAAGGCAGCCTTGGTCTCGTTGGCGGTAGCCAGGCGGACGGCCTCGCGCTTGGCGATGTTGTTGCGCCGCTCGTCAAGCTGCTTGAGGTTGCCCTTGGTGGCGGCAACAGCGAGCTTCTTGGGGAACAGGAAGTTCTCAGCGTAACCCTGAGCGACCTCTACGACGTCACCCTCGCCGCCCTTGCCCTTGATCTCATCGAGAAGAATAACCTTCATGATGCGTCTCCCTTCTTAGCCGCGGTCGCGGTTGCCACGAGAGGAAACCACGGGGACGGTGTACGGCAGGAGAGCCATCTCGCGGGCGCGCTTGATGGCGTTGGCGATGTCATGCTGATGCTGCGTGCAAGCGCCAGTGACGCGACGGGGCTTGATCTTGCCACGGTCGGTCATGTACTTACGGAGAAGTTGAGTGTCCTTATAGTCGATGAACTCAGTGTTCTCCTTGCAGAACTGGCAGTACTTACGACGCGGCTGACGTGCAGAAAAATCATTAGCCATGTCAAAATACCTTTCATTTGGCAACTTCGGCGAACCGAAGCCGCCTCTCACTCAAAAATAGGTGAACAACCCTTAGAACGGGATGTCCTCATCGTAGACGTCGACCGCGGGCGGCGTAGCCACCGGTGCGGCAGGACGTGCTGCGGGCGCGGGAGCTGCGGGGGCGTAACCGCCCTGATCGTAGCCACCCTGGCCACCACGGGAGCTCATAAACTCGATCTCATCGACGATGACCTCAAGCTTGCTCCGGCGCTGGCCATCGCGCTCCCAAGAGCTGTAGCGCAGCTTGCCCTCGATCGCGACCTTGTTTCCCTTTGCCAGGAAACGGCTCACGGCCTCGGCGCGCGTGCCGAACATAGTGCAGTCGACAAAGTTGGGATAGTCCTCCCACTCGCCAGTCTGCGGGTTGCGGCGACGATCGTTCACGGCGACGCCAAAGGACAGAACCTGGGTTCCGCCGGCGGTGGCGCGCAGCTCGGGATCGCGGGTGAGGTTACCGGTGATGTTCACTCGATTGATGCTCATAACTCACTACTTCCTCTTGGGGAACAAGCCCAGTCCAAAACGACAGTCTTACTCCTGGTCGTCGCGACGGACGATCATGTGGCGGACCACAGCGTCGGTGATGCGCAGGACGCGATCAAGCTCGGCGATCTGGGTAGGATCTGCGTGGAAGTTGATGAGGGTGTAGTCACCATCGGTGAGGTCGTTGATCTCGTAGGCGAGCTTGCGCTTGCCCCACTCGTCAACGGAGTCGACCTTGCCAGCGCCCTCAGCGATCGTGGTATCGATACGCTTCATAACAGCGAGACGAGTCTCGGGGTCGAGCGACGGGTCAACAAAGAACAGCAGTTCATAAGCCTTCATATTGTCACCTCCTCTGGGCAAATGTGGCTTCAGGTCGTGAAGGTGCGCCTGAAGCAGGAAAAGACTTTGTAATAATATCTTTCAACCTCCCAGGCCGCAAGAATATGCAGCTACAACCTCATGACCTCCACATATGCCCATACTCACACGGCATTTCATGCGTCTTCCAACCAAATGCTGACCAAATGCTTGACGGAACTGTGGACAAGATACGGCGCTGCGGGGACAAACCAAATCAAACTGCAGGTCAGCCATTGCAAGGCTGTGGTCGCAAAATGCATACCAGTGGCTCACAACACCGTTCAAATATTTTTAAAATTGCTGCCACGTCGTCTATAAATACCTATTTTGAACAATTTGTTGTATGCAGCCATGCTGGTCAGAGCCCGTTTTTGACCTTCTCGATCCCGTCACGAAGCCAAGCGATTCAAAAAATGCCAACTTTTCTGTTTGCACTTTGCGATTCCTCGTGTATACTGACTTTCGCATTTAACGGAGAGTTGTCCGAGTGGCCGAAGGAGCACGATTGGAAATCGTGTAGGCGTCAAAAGCGTCTCCAGGGTTCAAATCCCTGACTCTCCGCCAGTTAATTCCAAAGCAGGCCTTAGTGCCTGCTTTGTTTTTACCCCACGCGGAGGGGTGGCAGAGTGGTTGAATGCGGCGGTCTCGAAAACCGTTTGGCCTGTATAAGGTCACGAGGGTTCGAATCCCTCCTCCTCCGCCATTTAGATTGAGGAAGCTCCAAGGAATGGGGGCTTTTTTGTTTTGAGTCCCTAACAAGCAAATACGGCGGAGGAGGAGGGATTCGAACCCGCCAGGGCGCAAAGCGTAAAGAAAACGCGCCAGTGGCGCGTTTTTAGCGCAGCGCGGTCGGCGCAAGCCGACCGGATAAATTTTGAGCTCTGCTCAAAATTTAGACATCCCTCCTATTCAGCCAAGCCCCCATCGCGTTCAGCATCAACCCAGATCCCCAAACATGTACATCACCCTCCAAAAACGGCATTGTTCGACATCTTTGGAGGCTGATGTACATACTTGAAACCTATGACCGCACCCAGTCCCGACCGTTTGCCGAGCAATAGGGTCGCGATCGTCGCCGAACATGTACTATGTACGGGCATTGTCCAATCCCGTAACTCAAAGGACCCCATCTTGCCCGTCGTCGCCGCCATAACCGTTACCTCACATGCCTCGGATGCCATGGTCGCTATCCCATTTTGGCTCGAGATGTTCGCCGTTGTCGCTGCATCGATCTCGGGTGTGCTGGTTGCGCGCGAACACAAGCTCGACCTGGTGGGCGCGGTCGCACTCGCGGTAGTCTGCGGTCTGGGCGGCGGTCTTTTGCGCGACATGACACTCCAGGTCGGCAACGTCTACATCCTCAACCAGCCAATGGCGCTGCCGCTCTCCATCGCCACGGCGGCCATCATTTACATCTTCCCGGCAATCGTCGATAAGCCCGACAAACTCATCCCCCTGCTCGACATCATCTCGGTCGGCATCTATGCGGCAACCGGCGCAGACAAGGCACTGGTCTACGGATTTGCACCCGTCGTTTGCATCATGATGGGCTTTTTCACCGCGGTGGGCGGCGGCATGCTGCGCGACGGCTTTATGGGCGTGGTTCCGGGCATTTTCCAACGCACCAACTTTTATGCCATCGCGGCCATCGCCGGATCGGCAAGCTATGTAAGCCTCGTCATGAGTGGCTTGGTCAGCAATGTCGCCGCGCTGGTCGTATGCGTTATCGTGACCATGGGTCTGCGCTGGCTCTCGCTGCGCTTTGACATCAAAAGCCCCACCGAAGAAGACATCGCGCACTTTTTACATCGCAAAAAGTAGATAGCAAGGCACGACCCTTCGAAATGCAACCGAGAGGTTCTTTTAGAGCGCTCGCACGTTGGGTATCCTGTTAGATATATGCCGAGTATCTAACGAAGGATTCACTATGCCTTGCAACCTAGAACCGTCGACCAAGCGCCACAAAGCGCAGGGCCGCATCGCCCTCCTATTCGTACTGATTGCGCTTGCGCTGACCGCGCTTCCCACTACGTCGTTCGCCGGCACAGACACCGCGGGCAACGTACTCGCAACCGAAGCTGACTCAAATCCGTCTAGCGCCGAGGGCGACCTGTACTGGGCTGGCCAAAGCCTTAACCTGGACGATGCCTCCATCGGCCGCGATATTATCGCGGCAGGCGACAGCCTATCGATTCGCGACTGCACCGTAGGCGGAGCCGTTCGTCTGGCGGCACGCACCATCGATATCTCCAAAACCGCAATCGATGGCAGCGTGACGGTAGCCGGTCAGCACGTCGTGCTCAACACCGGTAGCACCGCCAGCTGTTTTTACGCGATGGGCGAGACGGTTGCCCTGCGTGGCTCCGCCAAGTCGGCAGCGCTCGCGGGCAGTACGGTAACCATCGACGGCACCGTCGATGGCGATATCGAGGTCTGGGCCGATAAGCTCGTCTTGGGCAAAAATGCCCGCATCACCGGCACGGTGAACGCCCACATCTCCGAGGATCCCGAGCGGGCCGAGGGCGCTCAGGTCGGAGCCCTCAAGATCGACCGCACCGAGAACGAGGACACCTCAACGATTAACGACACCATCGGCGGCATCGTCGCCGCGGCGCTTTCTACCTGCTTTGTCGCAATCCTCCTCGAGCTCGTCCTTCCGCGCGCGACCGCCAGCGCCGCCGGCATGCTTCGTCAACGACCTACCCCTCTGTGGGTGAGCGGTCTTTTGGGCACGGTGGCCGCCGTTCCCGCCGTCCTGCTGCTCACCATCTCGATTGCAGGTCTGTCGCTCGCCGGAGCTCTCATGTGCGCCGTGATCGGCATCGCTCTGGTCTCGGCGGCATTTACGGGCACCGCGATCGCACGCATGGTCGGACACAACCAGAACCGCTACGCCATGGCCGTCGTGGGCGGTATCGCCGCGGGCGTACTCACGGCACTTCCCCTTATGGGCAGCTTTGTCAGCGGCGTAGCCTTCGTCTTTACGCTCGGCTACGTCATCCAGATCATCTGGCGCAACGCCCGCCTCAAGCCGCAACAAGCCTCCAACACGCCAGGACTCCCCACCGCCTAGCCGTCAGCCCCACAAAGGGGACAGGCACCTTTGTGGGGGTGCAGACCAACTCAATCCCTGTACACAAAAAAGGGCACCGACCGCGATGGTCGGCGCCCTTTCTTGTTAGTCGCTATAAAGCTCGGCGCTTATTTGTTGACCTGACCGGCGCGGACGGCGGCCTTCTTGCGGTCGGTGGCATTGAGCAGACGCTTGCGCAGGCGGATGTTCTTGGGAGTGATCTCCACCAGCTCGTCGTCGGCGATGTACTCCAGCGCCTCCTCCAGCGAGAAGGTGCGGGGCGGCACCAGCTGGACGGAGATATCGGAGGTCGAGGAACGCTGGTTGCCCAGGTTCTTGGTACGGGCGATGTTGACGACCATGTCGCCGGCCTTGCTGCGCTCGCCCACGATCATGCCCTCGTAGCATTCGGTACCCGGCTCAACAAACAGCTGGCCGCGCTCCTGCAGCGTGCCCAGAGCGTAGGCAACGGCCTTCTCGGTGGTCATGGAGATCATGGCGCCGTTCTGGCGGTTGCCGATCTCGCCGGCATAGGGGCCGTACTCCAGGAAGGTGTGGTAGAACACGCCCTCGCCGTGAGTGACGTTCATGATGCGGTTCTTAAGACCCATGATGCCGCGGGTCGGGATCTTAAACTCAAGGTGCGTCACGATGCCCGAGGTATCCATGCTCGTCATGATGCCGCCGGAGGTGCCGAAGACCTCAACGACCTTGCCCGAGTACTCGTCCGGGCACTCGACGACGGCCTGCTCGACGGGCTCCATCTTGTTGCCGTTCTCATCCTTCTTAAACAGAACGCGGGGACGACCGACCTGGAACTCAAAGCCCTCGCGGCGCATGGACTCCATCAGAACGGACAGGTGCAGGATGCCGCGGCCCGAGACCTCGACGCCGCTCTTGTCCTCGAGCTCCTCGATCTTCATGGTCACGTTGTTCTCGGCCTCGTTGAACAGGCGCTCCTTGAGCTGACGGGCGCCCACGATGTCGCCGTCACGACCGACGAGCGGGGAGGTCGAGGCCTCAAAGACGATGGACAGGGTCGGCGGGTCGATCTCGATGGGCTCGAGCTCGACGGGGTTCTCGGGATCGGTGTAGACATCGCCGATGTCGGTGCGGTCGATGCCCACGACAGCGGCGATGTCACCGGCGCCGACTTCCTGGCACTCGGTGCGGCCCAGGTAGTCGAAGGTAAAGAGCTGCTTGACGGTAGCGGTGGCGCTGGAGCCGTCGTTCTTGACGACCAGGATCTGATCGCCCTGGTGGATGGTACCGGAGTACACGCGACCGATGCCGATACGGCCGACGAAGTTGGAGTGGTCGATGGTCACGCACTGCATGGCCAGCGGGGCGTTCTCGTCAACCTCGGGCGTGGGCATGTCATCGATGATCATATCGAGCAGCGGATACATGTCCATGTTGCCGTCGTTGGGGTCAAGGCGGGCAAAGCCATTCATGGCGCTGGCGTAGACCACGTGCTCCATGGCAAACTCAAGCTGGTCGTCGGTGGCGCCCAGGTCGGCCATCAGGTCCAGGCAGTCGTTGTAGGCCTTCTCGGGGTTGGCGCCCGGACGGTCGATCTTGTTGATGACGATCATGATCTTGAGGCCGGTGTCGATGGCGTGACGCAGCACGAAGCGGGTCTGGGGCATGGGGCCCTCAAAGGCATCGACCAGCAGCAGGGCGCCGTCGGCCATACGCAGCACGCGCTCGACCTCGCCGCCAAAGTCAGCGTGGCCCGGGGTGTCGATGACGTTGATCTTAACGTCCTTGTACTCGATAGAGATGTTCTTGGCGAGAATCGTAATGCCGCGCTCGCGCTCCTGGTCGTTAGAATCCAGGACGCGGTCCTCGACCTGCTGGTTGGCACGGAAGGCGTCCGTGGCACGCAGGAGCTTGTCGACCATCGTCGTCTTGCCGTGGTCGACGTGAGCGATGATGGCGATGTTCCTCAGATTGTCTACGCGCATGTAGTTCCCCTATCTTCTATCTATATACAACCGGCACGCGTATGCGACCCGCCCAGTAACACAACGCTCGGCGGGAATTTTGAGCCTTTTACCGAAAACTCGTTTATTTTAGCGATTTTAGATAAGAGGGGTTTCCTCGCCTGCAGGTTCAGGGTCGCTCCACATAAAACCATCGCCGGCGCCCACACCTTCGTACAGTACATATGCCGAAAAGCCGCTCTCGAGCGTCGTCTCAAAGAAACTCACAAGCAGGGCGTCATGGTAGCCGCCATCAATTTCGACACAACCGGTGTAGCCGATGGCGTAACGGGCGATGCGACCCAGGCCCTCGTCCTTAAGGCCCATCTTGTGCTCGGAGATAAAGTTGGTGGCAGCCTCGAGGCATGCCTCCTCGCCGTCCTCGTCGAGTGCCGCCAGATAGCGGTTGGACGCGGCGTCTTCGATCGCAACGACAACACCGGGGTTCTCACCAGCGGCCAGGTCGTCTAAAAATGCCCCGATGAGGTCGCACACCATGGCGTCGAGCTCGGCGGAGACGTTTCCGGCGTCCTGCATATCCTGTGCCATTTTTAGACCTTCCCATCGAGTCCGGCGTCGTTACATCTCTTGTGCCTCGGCAGCGATCTTGGCGGCGGCGTCGCGGGCGCGCATCATATCGGCCGCGCGCTTATCGAGTACCTTGATCTGGTTGGTCAGCATCACGGCATCGACCACGCCCCAGATGACCAAGCCCGTCGAAATCGAAAACCCAAGCGCACCAACTGTACCACGAAGCCGCGATGAGATTGCCACGACAAGTGCGGAGACGGCAACCATCTTGATAAAGGAGGCACGGCGCTCGCGAAGCGTGCGGGCCTGCGTCACATAGGCGATGCGTGCGGCCTCGGATGCCTCCGAGCGCATCTGGGCCTCGCGGGCAATGGCGGCGGCTTCGGCTGAAACGCCGCGACCCATCAGTGCACACTCCGTCTCATGGCTACTCGTCATTTAAAAATCATCGGGCGAGAGCGTATGGACGAACTCGTCGAACTTCTCAAATTCCTGCTCGTCATCGACTTCCTCGGCAACCGGAGAGACGGTCCCCAGGCGGTTCATGATGTCGTCCTCAACAAACATGGGAGCATTGCTGCGCACGGCGAGGGCGATGGCATCGCTCGGACGCGCATCGATCCTATGCTCGTTGCTGTCGGCCAAAACAACGACCGTCGCATAGAACACGGGAGGCTCGGCACGGACAATCTCGATGCGCTCGAGTTTTGCATCCAGGGCATCAAGCGTGTCGAGCAGCAGGTCATGGGCGATCGGGCGCTCGGCACGACCGCTGTCGATACCGCGGCTAATAGCCGCAGCCTCAAACGAACCAGTTTGGATAGAAAGGGAGCGCAGCGGCGCAGGGGAGTCCGATTTGCTGCAGCGCTCGCGAAGTACGATAAGCGATGGCACGGGACCGGCGGCCATGACGATGGTCTCTATGTCGACACGAACCATGGAACACCTCCGGTACGTAGCGGTTAACACGCGGCGCCTTCGCCGCATTGAATAGCTATACTACCCAATCTTTCGTACAGCACACAAAACCAAAATGAGTTTTATCACACACAAGAAAAAAGCCCCGAGGCCATGCCTCGAGGCTCTTCACAGTTTTGATGGTGGACCTGACAAGATTCGAACTTGTGACCTCCCGGTTATCAGCCGGACGCTCTAACCAACTGAGCTACAGGTCCATCATGGTGGAGGTTAGGGGGATCGAACCCCTGACCTCAGGCTTGCAAAGCCCGCGCTCTCCCAGCTGAGCTAAACCCCCACGGAGACAGTAATAAACACCCCAGCGGCGACTCGGCTCTCGCTGGGGTGTTTATTGCGAAAGAAAGTGGTGGACCTGACAAGATTCGAACTTGTGACCTCCCGGTTATCAGCCGGACGCTCTAACCAACTGAGCTACAGGTCCATCGCGCAAGGGATATATTAGACGAGTCGTTACGCGCGCGTCAACAACTTTTTTGAAAATCTTTGGAGTGTGCCCGCCGAGTGGGCGAGATGGGTTAGGTTTGTCGCTCGGGCAGTCCTGCGCAAGACGAAGGCCACATTAAGTGGCCTTCTTTGCGTGCGGAACTCGCGACAAACCTAACCCATCTCGCCCACTCGGCGGGCACGGGGTCCAGGATTGTCAAAAAAGCGGTCGGCGCGCAGTGCGCCGACCGCCGATATATGGGGTCTGATATTTTCTACCAGCTAGGGCCTCTTACTCGTCTAGGAGATCCTCTGGCATGTCGTTGCCGTCGCCTAGATCGACTGGGGTCTTTTCGGCATCGACCGTTGCCTCGGCCTCGGCGCCTTCGCCTTCGGGCTTTTCCTTAGCTGCCGTCATGCGGGCGACAGCGCACACACGGTCGTTGTCGTCGACGGTCATCATCTTGACGCCCTGGGTGGCTCGGCCGGTCTGGCTAATCTCATCGGTCTTGACGCGAATGACCGTCGCGCCTTCCGTCACGATGAACAGCTCGTGCTGCGGACCCACCGTCTTCATGGCCGCGAGGTTTCCCTTACGCTCGGTCATCTGGATGGTGTAGACGCCCTGACCGCCGCGGTTCTGCTCCGGATAGTCCGCGACCGGCGTGCGCTTGCCGTAGCCGCGCTCGGTGATGACAAACAGGTCGCCGTTGCCGTTGGTAACCTCCATACCCAAAACGCTCACGCCGTCCTTCATGCTAATACCGCGAACGCCGCTGGTATCGCGTCCCGTGGCGCGAACCTGGTCCTCGGGGAACATAATCGCCTTGCCCGCAGTGGTGGCCAGGATAATCTTGTCGCCCTCGCGCACACGGCGCACGGCGAGCAGCGCGTCGTCGTCCCTCAGGTTAATGGCAATCAGGCCATCACGGCGGCTGCGGTCGTAGGAGCTCATCACGGTCTTCTTGACCATGCCGCTCTTGGTGGCAAACATCAGGTACTCGTCGGCGGGGAACTCGCGGCAGCTGATGACGCTCGCAATCTTCTCGCCTTCCTCAAAGGGCAGCAGGTTGACGATCGCCGTGCCGCGCGCCTGGCGCGTACCCACCGGCAGCTCGTGCACCTTCAGGCGGTAGACCTTGCCCTTGCTCGAGAAGAACAGCACATACTCGTGCGTGGATGCGATAAACATCTCGTCGATGACGTCGTCCTCTTTAAGGTTGACGCCCGACACGCCCTTGCCGCCGCGCTTCTGGGCGCGGTAGGCAGCCACCGGGATGCGCTTCACGTAGCCGGTGTGGGTGATGGTCACGACCATGTCCTCGTCGGCGATGAGGTCCTCGACATCCAGATCCTTTTCGACATGGCTGATCTCGGTGCGGCGTTTGTCGCCGAACTTTTTCGAAATCTCGCGCATCTCCTCCTTGATGACGCCCAGGATCTTCTCCTCATGCGCCAGCAGGTCCTCGTAGTAGGCGATGGCGCGGCGCAGACCGTCCAGTTCTTCCTGGATCTTGTCGCGCTCCAGGCCAGTCAGGCGGCGCAGCTTCATCTCGAGGATGGCCGTGGTCTGCTCGGGCGTAAAGCCAAAGCGCTCGATCAGGCGGCCGCTTGCCTCGGAGTCGGTCTGCGAGGAACGGATAATGCTGATGACCTCGTCGATATGGTCGAGAGCCATCAAGTAGCCCTCGAGGATATGGGCACGTGCCTGGGCCTTCTTAAGGTCAAAGCGAGTGCGGCGGGTGACGACGTCGACCTGGTGGTCGATGTAGTGCTGCAGCATCTCGCGCAAGCTCAGGCATTTGGGAACGCCGTTGACGAGTGCCAGGTTGTTGGCGCCAAAGGTCGTCTGCAGCGAGGTGTACTTATACAGGTTGTTGAGCACGACCTGCGGAATGACGCCCTTCTTGAGCTCGATGACCAGACGGATGCCCTTTTGGTTGGACTCGTCGCGCATGTCCGAGATGCCCTCGATGCGCTTGTCGTTTACGAGCTGGGCGATCTTCTCCTGCAAGGTGCCCTTGTTGACCATGTAGGGAATCTCGGTAAAGACCAGGCGGCTGCGACCGGTCTTGGTGGATTCCACGTGGGCCTTGGCACGCACGGTAATGGAGCCGCGACCGGTCTCGTAGCTCTGCCTAATGCCGGCGCTGCCCATGATGATGGCGCCGGTGGGGAAGTCCGGACCAGGCATGATCTGCATAAGCTCGTCGACGGTGGCGTCGGGATTGTCGATCAGGTAGCAGGTGGCCTCGATCGCCTCGGTGAGGTTATGCGGGGCGATATTGGTGGCCATGCCGACGGCGATGCCCTGGCTGCCGTTGACCAGCAGGTTGGGGAAGCGCGCGGGCAGCGCCACGGGCTCGGCGAGCGACTCGTCGTAGTTGGGCTGCCAGTCGACGGTATCCTTTTGCAGGTCGCGCAGCAGCTCCATGGCGGGCTTTGCCAGGCGGCTCTCGGTATAACGCATAGCCGCCGCGCCGTCGCCGTCAATGTTGCCGAAGTTACCGTGGCCGTCGATGAGCGGCGTGCGCATGGAGAACCACTGCGCCAGACGAACCATGGCCTCATAGACCGCGAAGTCGCCGTGCGGATGGTACTTGCCGATAACTTCGCCGACCGTCCAGGCCGACTTCTTATGCGGGCGGTTGGGGTAGATGCCGCTCTCGTTCATGGCGTACAGGATGCGGCGGTGCACCGGCTTTAGGCCGTCGCGCACGTCCGGCAGGGCGCGCGCTGTGATGACCGACATCGAGTACTCGATGAACGACTGCTTCATCTCGCGGCCGAACTCCGAAATCTGGAGCTGGCCGCCGTTGATATCCTCGCCGGCCGAGGCGCCGCGATCGACCGCACCGAAGCTCTCCTCGAGCTCGGCGTCGTCATCCTCGTCCTCTTCATCCTCGGCGTCGGGGTTATAGGAATCCGGATCGCCGTCCTCGCCCTGCTCAGCGCGGGCGAGCAGGCGCTTCAGATCATCGGGCATGCCGGCGTCGCCGGCCTCGTCCACACCCTCGTTGTTGTTGATATCGTCTGCCACGTTACCTCCTCTTAAGCGTCAAGGAACCGAGCATCATGCGCATGCTTTTCAATGTACTCGCGGCGATAGCCGACCTCGGAACCCATGAGCTCGCGCACGGCGCGGTCCGCCACCACGGCGTCCTCGATCGACACGCGCTGCAGGATACGAGTCTTGGGGTCCATCGTCGTCGAGGCAAGCTGCTTGGGGTCCATCTCGCCCAGGCCCTTGTAGCGCTGAACGGTATAGCCCTTGCGCTTCTTGGTGATCTTGCCGTCCTTGGCCTTGCCGTCCTCGTCGTTGTCGTCGGGGTTCAGGCCCAGGCTCTGAATGGTGTCGCGCAGAATCTCGTCTTCGGGCTGGCGGCCGTTGGGATACACGTAATGGATCTTGTTGCGTACCTTAATGCCAAAGATGGGCGGGCAGGCAACATAGACATAGCCGGCATCGATCAGCGGGCGCATGTACTTGTAGAAGAACGTCAGCAGCAGGATGCGGATATGCGCACCGTCAACGTCTGCATCGGTCATGATGATGATTTTGTGGTAGCGCGCCTTGCTGATATCGAAGTCGCCACCGTCGCCGGCGCTCGTCGTGACGCCGCAGCCGATCGCGGTGATGAGCGACTGGATGGTGTCGCTCGAGAACGCGCGGTGGTCACCCACGCGCTCGACGTTCAAAATCTTGCCGCGCAGGGGCAGAATCGCCTGGATGTCTCGGCGACGGCCGTCCTTGGCCGAACCGCCTGCCGAGTCGCCCTCTACGATAAAGAGCTCGGTCAGCTCGGCATCGCGCACCGAGCAGTCGGCGAGCTTGCCGGGCAGCGACGCCGTCTCGAGCAGACTTTTGCGACGGGTCGCCTCGCGCGCCTTGCGGGCGGCGTTGCGGGCCTTGCAGGCCTGCTGGGCCTTCTTGACGATCTCGCGGGCGGGCTTGGGGTGCTCCTCCAGATAATCGGTCAGTCCATCGGTCACGATCTTGAGCGTGAGCGCGCGCATGTAGGAACTGCCGAGCTTCGCCTTGGTCTGGCCCTCAAACTGTGGATCGGGCAGTTTGACCGATATAACGGCCGAAAGACCCTCGCGCACGTCGTCACCGCTCAGGTTGGCGTCCTTCTCCTTGAGCAGGTTCTGCTTGCGGGCGTAATCGTTAATCACGCGGGTGAGGGCGGTGCGGAAGCCCTCGAGATGCATGCCGCCCTCGGGGGTGTAGATGTCGTTGGCAAACGACATGACGTTCTCGCCATAGCCGGCATTCCACTGCAGGGACACCTCGACCTCGCCCATCTTGGTCACGGGCGCATCCGGATCCGATTTACCCTCGATATAGATGGGCTCCTTAAAGGCCTCGGGGACGTCTTTGCCGTCGTTGAGGAACTTAACGAAGTCGATGATGCCGCCCTCGTAGCAGAACTCCTCCACGTGGGGAGTCGCCTCGCGCTCGTCGGTCAGCACAATCTTGAGATTCTTATTGAGGAACGCCGTCTCCTGCAGACGGTTGTGCAGCGTATCGAAATCGTAGACACAGGTCTCGAAGATCTCGTCGTCGGGCCAGAAGTTGACGGTGGTACCCGTCGAATCCGAGGTGCCCACGACCTTCATCTTCTTGACGGTCTTGCCGCGCGAGAACTCCATCTCGTAGACGTTGCCATCACGGCGCACCTGCACGACCACGCGCTTGGACAGCGCGTTGACGACGGAGATGCCCACGCCGTGCAGTCCGCCCGAGACCTTGTAGGCCGAGTTATCGAACTTACCGCCGGCGTGCAGGATCGTCATGACGACCTCGAGCGTCGGGATCTTTTTGATAGGATGCTCGTCGACGGGGATGCCGCGCCCGTTGTCGACGACCGTGATGGAGTTGTCGGCGTGGACCGTCACCTGAATCTCGGTGCAGAAACCGGCCATGGCCTCGTCAACGGAGTTGTCAACGATCTCCCACACCAGGTGATGCAGGCCGCTGGCGCTCGTCGAGCCGATGTACATGCCCGGGCGCTTACGAACGGCCTCGAGACCTTCGAGAATCTTAATCTCGCCGCCATCGTAATCGTTTTCGTTTGCCACACGTCCTCCTTCAGCTAAGAAAATGTGTACAGCCTTACTAGTTTATCGTAAAAAAATACCCTCGGGAACGAGGGTATTTGGCTCTACAAGGCCACCAGATGCGATTTAAGGCTCTTTTTTGCTTTGCACGCCCTTGGCCCACTCGGCACTAGCTCTCATGGCATTCTCGAGGGCCTCGCGCAGTTTTTGATCTTCGATGGGCGCCACTTGGCGCTCAATCTCGCCGCGTTCGGCCTCGCTGAGATCGGCGTGCGGAGCCGGCGGGCGCTCGGTCACGGCTGGGCGCAGGCGCTCCTTGGCAGCCGGCGGCGTGTGACCGGGCGCGGTCGTTTTGAACACCAGGCCGTCCACATGCGCCCCGGCCCGCTCCATGCGTGCCCGGATGATCTCGCGCAGCAGCGTCATCTCCTGCGTCCACGAGGGCGAATCGAGATACACCAGCAGCTCATTGGACTCGGGCAGGTAGCGCAGGCCCGTCACGTGGCGTCCCTCGCGCGTGCCCGAGCACACCGCATTCCAGGCGCGATAGACCGCACGAGATTCCTCTGCAGCCTCCATTTGCGCGCGGCGCTCAGGTGTTGCGGCCGCCAGGATGCGCTGACGCTCGGCATCCAAAAAGCCGCCAAAGGCAACCGTTCCGTCCTCGCGCTCGTAATTAGCACGTCTCACCCATGCTCACCACCTTGGCTCGATCAAGCAGGTCATCGGTAAAATACCCCAGATTGGTGGTGGTTATGACCGTCTGGATGTCATCACCGATCAGCTGCAGAAAAGCGCCTCGCCGCCCGGCATCGAGCTCGCTCATCACGTCGTCCAAAAGCAGCAGTGGCGCGGTGCCCAGGATATCGCGCGCCACGGCCACTTCTGCCACCTTCCAGGCAAGCACCAGCGTTCGCTGCTGGCCCTGGCTGGCAAATGAACGGGCCAATCGGCCCGCGACGGAAAACTCAATCTCGTCGCGATGCGGACCCACAAGCGTCACGCCGCGGCGCATCTCCTCATCGGCACGCTCATCAAGGGCCGCGAGCATATGCTCGTATGCCCAGTCCTTAAGTTCCTCGCGCCCCTCGGTTTGAGGCAAATCCCCCAGCGTGGACACATAGGACACGCCTGCGTCCTCACCGGACGCCACCTGCCCATACGCGGCGCGCACATGGCCTGCCAGTCGGTCGAGCAGGGCCAAACGATGTACGAGCAGGGCTGACCCGGCGCGGGCGATGGAGTCATTCCATGCGCCGAGCATCTCGCGGCAGCACCAGGACTCCTTGAGCAGGGCGTTGCGCTGCGTCACGCAACGCCCGTAGGTGCTCGCCAGGTCGGCGTAACGGGCGCTCAGTTGCACGCCAAAGTCATCGAGGGCGGCGCGGCGCACACTGGCACCGCGTTTGACCATATCCAGATGATCGGGGCAAAACAGCACGCTCGGCAAAACCCCGCGCACGCCGGGGGCCGAACATCTCTTGCCGTTACGGCTAAACGAGCGCTTGCCGTCCTCAACGCCCAGCCCCATATCGAGCACGCGGCCATCGCCCTCGAGTCTCAACTCGAGCCTGCACGAGCCCGTGCCGTCGTGCACGAGCTCGGTAGCGGTGGGATGCCTAAACGAGACGCCGCTCGTCAAAAGCTGCAGCGCCTCTATAAGGTTGGTCTTTCCCGCCGCGTTGGGCCCCGCAAGCACCGTCACGCCCTCGTCCAGGTCAAGACGGTAGCTATCGAAACTGCGGTAGCGCGCGACGGAAAGGTTGCGGGCAAACATGGTCATGGCGCAGCGCTAGATGCGAACCGGCATGACCAGGTACAGGTAGTTGATCTTGTCGTAGGACTTAAAGATACCCGCCTGCGAGTAGCTCTTGAGCTCAAGCGTGATCTCCTTCTCCTTGGACAGGGCATTGAGGCAGCCAAAGATGTAGTGGTAGTTAAAGGCGATGGTGCCCGACTCGCCCTCGGCCTCGACATCGATCGTCTCCTGCGCCAGATCCTGGTCATTGGAGATGGAGGACAGGCCCATCTGACCGTTCTCGACATCGATCTCGAACTTGACGGCGGGGTTCGCGCTCGCGATGACCGCCACGCGCTTGAGGGCGGCATTAAAAGCCGCCACGTCGATCTTGACGCTCGTTACGCACGAATCGGGGATGAGCCGCTTGTAGTTGGGGTACACGCCCTCGATACGGCGCGACACGTAGGTGGTGTTGCCGGCCTCAAAGACAACCTGGGTGTCGGTGGCGCCGATCATGATGGTCGCCTGGCTGGCCATGATGCTCAGGGCGTCGTTGAAGGCGTCGGCCGGAACGTTGAGCTCAAAGGACCCCTCGAGCGTCGAGGTCTCGACCTGGGTGTCGCATACAGCCAGACGGAAGGAGTCGGTTGCCACCAGGCGCACGGTGTTGTTCTCGACCTTCATGTGCACGCCTCCCAGGATGGGGCGGGCCTTATCGGTCGAAGTGACGCGCCACACGCGGCCGACCATCTCGGACAGGATATCGGTCGGGAGCTCCACCGCACTTTCGATGGCATAGGCGGGGAACTCGGGGAAATCGTTGGCGTCGAGCGTGTTGAGGCGGAAGGAGCTCTTCTCGCATCCGATCAGCACCTGACGCTCCGAGAGCTCAAAGGTAACCGGGGCGTCGGGAAGGGTCTTCGTAATGTTCGAGAGCATCTTGCAGGGAATCACCATCTCGCCCTCTTCTTCGACATGCGCGGCAATGCGATGACGAATCGAGATGGTGTAGTTAGAGGTTTGGAATTCCAAGATGCCGTCCTGCGCCTTAACGAGCACGCCCGACAGGATGGGAAGGGTAGATGCCGAAGCGACGCCTTTCATAACGACGCCGATGGCTTGCGTGAGCGAGCTTTGGCTGACGGTGAACTTCATCTTTTAATACCTTTCTATAGATATAAATATCTTAATAATAGTAATAGCACTGACGAAACTGTTGATTACTCCCAAAAGCGCTGGTCAACCCCAAAAAGAGAATCGACAGCGCCCTGTGCGTAACCGACCGTGTTTTCCACGTTCAAAACCTGCGGAAAACTTTTCATCGCCTTGTGGCGAGTTTTAGACATGTTATGCCCGGCGTTTCGACAAGTTTTCAACAGGTGTCTCTATTTCCCTACGAGCGCAGTGTAATTTTATCTCGCAGCGACTTGAGGTCTTCGGTGACGGTGCGGTCTTCCTGGATCATCTTCTGGACCTTTTTGTAGCTCGTGCTGACGGTCGAGTGGTTGCGGTTGCCAAATTCGGCGCCCACCGCCGTGGTCGTCATCTCGCACATCTCGATGGCCAGATAGATGGCGATATGGCGTGCTTTGGCGATATTGGCGTTGCGACGCGGGCCGATGAGCTCCTCGTGTGTCACGCCGTACTGCTCTTCGATGACGGACTGAACCGTCTGGACGTTGATCTTTTTGGCCGATGTGTCGAAGTACTGGCTGGCGATGGCGTCGATATCGTCAAAGGTGAGCTCTCCGCCCTCGCGCTCGCGGTCGCCCGCCTCGCCGGCGCAGCGCTCGCAAAAGCTCTCGAGTTCGCGGATGTTGGTGCCCGACACCTCTGCCATGTGCTTAAAGTGCTCATCGGTCAGGTGCCCGCCGTCGCCCCCATAGGCCGCCAGCAGCGAGTCGTCGCCTGCCTCGGGAGCGGCGACGATGGTGTTCTCGTAATAGCGCTGCAAGATCTTGTATTTCATCTCGTAGCTGGGCTCTGCGACTAGGCAGAGCATGCCGGCGTTGAAGCGGCTGGTCAGACGCTCGTCCATGCTCAGGTCCTTGGGGGCGCGGTCTGCCGCGATGACGACTTTCTTGTTGTTGCGGATGAACTCGTCCATGAGCTGGAAAAAGTAGTCCACGCTCGCGCGCTTGCCGATGATGTTTTGGATGTCATCGATGATGAGCACGTCCACACCGTGGTACGCCTGCATGATGGGGGCGTTGCTCTTCTTTTGGCGGTCGAACTCGGTCATCAGGTCGTCCAGATATGCCTGGGAGTTGGCATACTTGACCTTGATCTCGGGCGACTTCTCGGCGAGCTCGTTTTTGATGGCAAGCAGCAGGTGCGTCTTGCCCAGGCCCGATTTGCCGTAGATGAACAGTGATGTGCATGTGCCGCGCTCGTCCGCGAGGGCGGCAAACTTGAGCGCCGAGCGATAGGCATGGCTGTTCTCGGGGCCGTAGACAAAGTTCTCAAAGGTAAATTTTGAGTTCGCGGCGAGCGGGGCTCCATCCGTATTCTGCTCGGCCGGCACGGTTGGTGCTGGCATGGGTGAAGCGGGGGTCGCAGCTTGCGTGGATTTGGTCGGCGCTCCGCCCTTCATCTGGTTCATCATGCGACGAAAATCGTCGGCCGAGAGCGTGTTCTTGATTGCAATGCCCGAATCCGCGCCCGCCGCTGCGTCGTGTGCGATGGGCATGTGCGTGACGGGTGCGCTCGTTGACGTCGCCGCCGCGGTCGGCAACGGTGCCATGGTTTCACGGGAAACATCGCTGTGCTGGTGCTCGATTGTCGGCACGTCGTCTGCGGAGGCCGGCACCGACGGGGAAGCGGCGGGAGCCGTGGCGGGCGCCGTCGCGGCAGTGGATTCCGTCGCGGCGCCTTGCGGTGCCACGATGTCGAGCGCAATCGGTGCAAAGGCGATTTCTTCCAGATAAGCCTCAATAGTCGGCTGATGCTTTTTGAGCTGCGCGATGGCAAAGCGCGAGGGGGCCTCGATCGTGAGCGTATCTTCGGTCAGGCTTATGGCGCGCGATTGCCCCAGCATGTTGATGAGGCGTGCATCTTGGCCGTCGCGCTGGCAAAAGGCGATGGCATCCCCCAGGATGATGCTTGCTTCCTCGTCCACTGTCTCTCCCGTTCTTTAGCTCTGAGCTCGCACGCGAGCGGCGCCGAGTTCGGTCAGATGGTATTTCTGGCCATGCTTGATGACCAAGCCGGCCTGCGCC